>JAFEAE010000009.1 GCA_018266575.1 Bacteroidota bacterium | reverse complement strand
TACGACAGTAAATTCGGCAAATATGTAGAGCGCAAAGGTGAAAATTTCAATACAGATACACATGGCTTCTTCAGCATGGTGCCGTCCAAAACAACCAACAATGATATGCTTACTTTGGAATTTACCGCGATGAATGATCATTTGTATATTGATGAAAACGTCAACCAATATGCGTATTGGGTTGATGATGACCTGGCAGTCAATAAATCTGATTATGAAAAAAATAATCTGAAAACTTTTTTCTTCACAGACCGGGCTATTTATCGCCCGGGGCAAACAGTATATTTTAAAGGGATTGTTATCACCAGGGATTTCGATTCTAAAAAGCCTAAAATAATTTCACAATTAAAAACTAAAGTATTTCTGCTTGATGCGAATGAAGAAAAAGTAGATTCTGTTTTTGTAACCACCAATGATTTTGGTTCATATAATGGCAAATTTATTCTGCCTGAAAATTTACTGAATGGCGAATTCAGGATCAGTGATGATTCCACAGAAAGTGAACAACGTTTTTCTGTGGAAGAATACAAACGTCCGAAATTCCATGTGGAATACGAAACGCTGAAAGGTTCATACCGGCTTAATGACAGCATCAGGGTTACAGGCTCTGCAAATGCGTATGCAGGAAATACTATTGATGGCGCCGTTGTAAAATACAGGGTTACCAGGCAGGCACGCTTCCCGTATGAATGGCTTTACTGGCGCCGGGGAATTCCACGCAGTTCATCGCAGGAGATTGCGCATGGCGAGATCAAAACAAATGCTGATGGAAAATTCTTTATCACATTTGCGGCAATTCCCGATAGATCGATCGACAAGAAAACGGAACCTGTGTTTGATTATTCTGTTTCTGCAGATGTAACAGATATTAATGGTGAAACGAGAAGCGGGCAGACAAGTGTTTCTGTCGGATATAAATCACTCAATCTTTCAATCAGTTTGCCTTATGGAGATAATTTAGTTGCGGATAGTTTGAAAAATATTTTCATCAAAACAGAAAACCTTTCCGGTGAATTTGAACCGGCCAAAGTAAATGTGTCTATCTATAAATTAAAGGCTCCTGACAGATTAATACGCCAACGTTACTGGCAACAACAAGATGAATTTGTGATGGCTAAAGAAGAGTACATCAAAAATTTCCCGAATGATGAATATAGTGATGAAACAAAAAAAGAAAGCTGGGAGAAAACGGAAAAAGTTTTTGATGCAAGCGATAGTACCAAATCAACAGGAATATTCGATCTAAGCCGGACATCGGTCATCGGTCATCGGTCATCGTTTTCCGGCGGCTGGTATGTAATTGAAGTGACAGCCAAAGACAAATACGGCGAAGACGTCAAGAACATCAAATACATCCAATTGCATGATTCAAAATCAGGAAGCCCCGCAAACCCTCAGTACAATTGGGTTTTCGACAATTATGCTATTACGGAGCCGGGAAAGAAAGTATCTGCCGAAGTAGGATCGTCTGCGAAAGATGTGTTTGTGATACAGGAAGTCGACGGTCGTCAGTTTTCAGTCGACAGTATAAAGACACTCTCGCTTCGTCAGTCATCTGATAATTATTCTTTCTTCACGATTAATAATGAAAAAAAATCTACAGATTTTTCTATCACAGAAAACGACCGTGGAGGTTTTGGTGCATTCTATGCGTTTGTAAAAAATAACCGTTTTTACATAAGTAATAAAACGATCAGTGTGCCATGGAGCAACAAAGAATTAAATATCAGTTATGAAACTTTCCGGGATAAAACATCGCCAGGCAATGAAGAAAAATGGAAAGTAAAAGTTACCGGATATAAAAAAGACAAAGTAGCTGCAGAAGTATTAACGAGCATGTATGATGCTTCATTGGATCAGCTTTTTAGAATTCACGGATGGGATAAGCCAAACATCTGGCAGATATATTCTCCAAATGCAAGATGGAGAGTGAGACCTTCATTCAGCATTACAAAATCCCAGGATCGAAATGACTACGAAACATACATATATTTCGACAAAACGTACGATGTTATCAATGTTGCAACTTATGGAAGATTTGTTGGGGGGCGAATATATGGCATGGCTAACTCGGCAACAAATGATAAGCCTGGCGAAGCTGCACAAAGAATATCCATTGCAGAATCTGCAGTACCGGCGCAGGAAATGAATGTTCTTTTTAAGAATAAGAAATACAAAAGTGTTGATAGTGCAACAAAAGGTTTAGTTGTTCAAGATGTGCAACTGGAAGACGTACGTGAAGATGCAACGACTGGTATAAAGATTAATCAGTCTCAAATCCAAATCCGCAAAAACTTTAATGAAACAGCATTCTTTTTTCCTGGCCTGAAAACAGATTCTTCTGGCAGTGTAGAATTTTCTTTCGCTATGCCGGAAGCATTGACGCAATGGAAATGGATGTTGTTTGCACATACAAAAGACCTGGCGTTTGGTTATTCGGAAAAATCTGTTGTTACTCAGAAGGAATTAATGGTTCAACCGAATGTACCACGCTTTTTGCGTGAAGGCGATCACGTTGACCTTTCTACAAAAATTGTCAACTTAACCGATTCCGAATTTACCGGACAAGTAGAACTGCAATTGCTCGATGCAACAACCAACCAACCTGTTGACGGATGGTTCATGAATGTTCAGCCTAATCAATATTTTACAGTCGCTGCAAAACAAAGTGAAGTAGTGAATTTCAATTTGCAGATCCCTTATCAGTTTAATAAACCGGTTACTTATAGGTTTGTTGCAAGGGTTCCTAAAAATACTTCGACACGCGCCCCTTCGTCAAGCTCAGGGTTGAGCGATGGTGAAGAAAATACATTGCCTGTATTAAGCAACCGGATGCTGGTAACTGAAAGCCTTCCTTTAAATATAAATGGCTCGGGGAAAAAAGATTTTAAGTTTGAAAAATTGTTGCAAAGCGGTAACAGCGAAACATTAAATAATCATTCGCTAACTGTCGAATTCACCAGCGACCCCGCATGGTACGCAGTGCAGGCATTGCCATACCTGATGGAGTTTCCGCATGAGTGTG
Source organism: Bacteroidota bacterium (assembly GCA_018266575.1). GTDB lineage: Bacteria > Bacteroidota > Bacteroidia > Chitinophagales > Chitinophagaceae > Puia. Next base: position 83,236 of record JAFEAE010000009.1, on the reverse strand, counting down.
CGGAACAGACATTCAACCGCTTTTATGCAAATGCATTGGCTTCAACAATTGTAAACTCTTCACCACGCATTAAAGAAATTTTTGCGAGATGGAACGCCCCCCTCTCCTCTGGGAGAGGGGCTGGGGGTGAGGTTGATACTTCTGCTTTGCTTTCCAACCTGCAAAAAAACCAGGAGTTAAAAGCTGTTTTGCTACAGGAAACCCCATGGGTTTTACAAGGTAAAACAGAAGCACAACAGAAGAAAAATATAGCATTGCTATTTGACCTTGCAAAAATGAATGGCGCTTTGGAATCTACACTAACCAAGCTGCAGCAAATGCAAACTGATAATGGCGGCTTTCCATGGTTTGCCGGCGGCCCTGATGACCGTTATATCACACAATATATTTTAACCGGCATCGGGCATTTAAAAAAATTGCATGCATTGCCAGCTTCTGCAAATGAAAAGATCGATGCTATTATAAAAGCAGCATTGCCTTATCTCGATAAAAAACTGAAACAGGATTTTACTGACCTTACCAAATACAAACGCAACCTTGCTTCTAACAATCTTGGGTATACGCAGATCCAGTATTTGTATATGCGCAGTTTCTTTAGTGATCATGATGTGCCTGGTGAAGTTTTTCCGGCAATGAATTATTACCACAAACAATCACAGCAATTCTGGTTGCAGCAAAATAAATATATGCAGGGAATGATCGCTTTAGAATTATTCAGGACAGGCGACCTGCAAAAAGCAAAAGATATCCTTACTTCACTGAAACAAAACGCAATCGTTAATGAGGAATTAGGAATGTATTGGAAAGAAAATAGTACGGGTTATTATTGGTATCAATCCCCGATAGAGGCGCAGTCTTTATTAATTGAAGCATTCAGCGAAATTCAGAAAGACCAGAAAACGATCAACAACCTGAAAACATGGTTGCTGAAACAAAAACAAACACAAGACTGGAAAACCACGAAAGCCACAGCTGATGCATGTTACGCACTATTGCTCCAGGGAACTGACTGGTTAGGCGAAAACAAGAATGTTGAAATTCGGTTAGGCAACACTGTTATATCCTCTTATGACAATAAAACGGAAGCAGGAACAGGTTATTTCAAAAAGACAATTGATGGCAATTTTGTAAAGCCAGAAATGGGAAATATCAATCTGTCTGTTACTTCGCCTTCCACCACATCAGCTAATCAAATTTCAACACCGTCATGGGGAGCAGTTTATTGGCAGTATTTTGAGAACCTGGATAAGATCACAACCGCTGCAACGCCGCTGCAATTAACTAAAAAATTATTCATTGAAAGAAATACGGATCGCGGCCCGGTACTCGAACTAATTGCAGAAAATGGTGTATTGAAAGTTGGAGATAAAATTAAAGTGCGTATTGAATTAAAAGTTGATCGCGATATGGAATATGTGCACCTGAAAGATATGCGAGCTGCATGTATGGAACCCATCAATGTGTTGAGTGAGTACAAATGGCAGGATGGACTTGGTTATTACGAAACCACGAAAGATGCTAGTACAAATTTTTTCTTTAACTGGTTGCCAAAAGGGACTTATGTTTTCGAATATCCGTTATTTGTGATGGCTACCGGAAATTTCAGCAACGGAGTAACTACAATTCAATGTATGTATGCACCGGAATTTACAAGTCATAGCGAGGGCATTAGGGTGAATGTGGAGTGAAAGCCCTGAGCTCGGCGAAGGGCGGTTATCCGTAACATGAAAACAAAAAATATGTACGCTGTATACATTTTGCAATGCGCTGATAACAGTTATTACACCGGTTTAACTAATGACATTGAAAAAAGAATATGGCAACATGAAACAGGATTTTTCCCAGATTGTTACACTTTAAAAAGAAGACCTGTAAAATTGAAATGGTTTACTATAGTGGAGTCAATCAATGAAGCCGCAAGCTTAGAAAAACAAATTAAAGGATGGTCAAGAAAAAAGAAAGAAGCTTTGGTCAATAATGATATCACTGAGTTAAAAAGATTATCAAATGCAAAAAAAAAGTGACCTCCGCCCTTCGTCAAGCTCAGGGCTAACCCTAATAATAGGCCAGGGAATCAGCGGAACATTTTTATCTTATTATCTCCAAAAAAATAATTCTTCATTTATTGTTATTGATGAATCAAAGCCAAACACAGCATCGAAAGCAGCTTCGGGAATTATTAATCCTGTTACCGGAAGGAGAATTGTAAAAACATGGATGATCGACGAATTAATGGGGTTTGCAAAAAATGCTTATCAGGAAATCGGCAAACAACTTACTATTGATTGTATCACTGAAACAAAGATCATCGACTTCTTCCCCACTCCACAAATGCGTAATGCCTTTTTAGAGCGTTTTGAAGACGACAAAACTTTTTTGCAATTGCCGGCAGATGAAAATGACCAACGTCATTTTTTTAAGTATGATTTTGGCTATGGAAAAATTGAGCCGGTTTTTCTTATAGATATTAATGATTTACTCTCTTCGTATCGAAAAAAATTAAAAGAAGAGAAAGTATTATTAGAAGAAAAGTTTGATATCAATGAACTTCAGGTAAGTGATTCAAAAATTCAGTATAAAAATATAACTGCCGACAGGATTATCTTCTGCGATGGCATTGAAAGTTTTTCCAATCCTTATTTTAAAAACCTTCCGTTTGCTCCGAATAAAGGTGAAGCATTGATCGTAGAGATTGAAGGTTTTCCTGATGAATTGATTTATAAAAAAGGAATGAATATCGTTCCGCTGAAAAATAATTTGTTTTGGGTTGGATCTTCTTATGAATGGGAATTTGAAAACGATCAACCTAATAAAATTTTCCGCGAGCGAACAGAATTGATATTATTGGATTGGTTGAAAGTTCCATTCAAAATTGTGGATCATATTTCATCCGTCCGTCCGGCAACGCTGGAACGCAGGCCTTTCGTGGGTTTTCATCCTGTTAAAAAAAATGTGGGCATATTAAACGGGATGGGAACTAAAGGTTGCTCGTTAGCTCCTTTTTTCGCAAGGCAGTTAACTGAAAATATTATTCATCAATCTCCGATTCACCGCGAAGCAGATATTACAAGGTTTGCAGGAATATTCAGGAGAAGTGAGCGGTGAAAGGTGGGCAGCAAGCAGGCTTTAAATTCAATATTCCCTATAGCATACTGCCCATTATTTACCGCTCACCCCTTACTGCTCACTGCTTACATCTTCCTTCTCACTTTCTTCAAAAAAGTATATTTTTGTTTCGTCAGGCTATCCTTCGGGAAGCGCATGGTTAAAAACTCTATTTTATGTTATAGCAATGAGCGAAAACAAAATGTACTGCATCCCTGAAAAATTCAGGAAGACCGAGAACCTTCATATTTTGTTCTGGTTAGTGAAAGATGTGAGTTGGGCGATGCTGTGGAGGCCGTTAGGCATTGCGATGATTTTTCCCACCATTACCGTAGCTATTCTGATAACCTGGCAGACACGTAAAATAAAAGCAGAACTTTTCCATAACCTTGCGATCGTATTCTGGATTTGCGCAAATGCCATGTGGATGTTGCTGGAGTTTACGGGCAACGACGAACATTACCGCAAATACACATCCATACCTTTTGGTATCGGGCTATTCTTCATACTTTCTTATTATCTCTATATTCTTCCCAAAGAAAAAATGCGTGAGAAAAAAATGGCAGCCGCAATTACTAACATTGATGCACAAGCGACAATGAAAGTGGTTGTAACCAATGACCCGAATTGATTTTATGGGGATTATTGAACTAAGCTTTTGTTATGGCTGTTTTTTTCTGGGAAGAACGGTTAATCAATATCACTTTACCGTTTGAATAGTTTAACGGATCCTGATTTAATACCCGCACCATTGACTCATATAATTCCGGCAAATCGTGTTTAAACCTTACCGGGTTTTCAAAAAACAATTCTACTGCAACAGCCCAGAACTCGTGGTAGTTGGTACTTGCATAATCACCCAATAAATTTTTATAGCCATCCTGCATCGACTTAAAAATCGGGCGTGCTACTTTAGAGAAATTCAGGAATTCTTTTTTGAAATGTTTATCTTCTTCTGTTTGTGTAATAAAATTTACATAAGCCAATGCGTGCCCCATTTCGTGCAAGCCAACATTGCAATTCGGTGTTTGCCCGCACAGGCCTTTCATGAAATTGTCCCAGGAAAGATAGATGCCGGTCTGGTCTACATGCCCCATAAACGGGCGTGAATAAAAACCATAATGATAGTCATCGCGAAGCACAAAAATATCATCGAAATAATTCAGCATGAATTTTTCCAGGCCGAAGGAAAGCTGCACCGCAACTGCGCTGATGAGTATCGGCATCTCTGCACTTTCTTCCACTTCTATATAATGAAAATGTTTTGCGTTCTTGAAAAGATATGTGCGGAATAAAAATTTACGTTGCTCTTCCAGCCCGAGGCGGTTATAATATTTTACATATCTCGAAACAATGGCGTGGTAAAAAGTTTCCTTCGCTAAAAAATGGCGGTATTGGTGCCGCACGTATAATTGATGAAAAAGATATGCAATGGGCTTGTGCAATGTTAATATGGCTAACACTAACGCAGAAATGATTACAATTTCCATAAGGTGCATTTTTCTTTTTGTAATTCAATTTAGATAACACGAAAATGGCCTTAAATGGATGTTGGATACGGAGGAACAAGGCTTGGGTTAAAACACTAAAATTAATGGGGTGAGGTTAATCAAGAGGAAAGTGAATCATAATCGAAAGAAGACACAAAACAAGATAGAAACTTTTTTTAGAAAATAAAAGCGTTTGAAAAAATTGTTTTTTTCTCCTCTATAAAGAACTGGTATTGAAATGGTTTACAAAGCGTTTAGTATTTTGTTTTCCGTCATCGGGTCCTGGTTCAGCAATTTACAGAGGGCAAAATACAAATCGGGTTGTTGCTGGCGGAATGTTTCGGCGCGTTCAAAAAACGTTTCCACACATACTGCCCAGAATTCGTTATAGTTTGTTGCGGCATATTTGTTAAGCAAATTATCTTCTCCATCTTTCATTCGCTCAAATACCGGGCGTGCGGTTTTTGAAAAATTAAGGAACTCATTATGGAACCATTTATCCTGGCCATCATCAACTGTGAAATTTACATAAGTCAATGCATGGGCAAGTTCATGCAGGCCTACATTTTCTCCATCGGTATAATCATTATACTGCCTGATAAAATTGCTCCATGAAAGATAAATTCCGTCTTCACTGACATGTCCTTCGAACGGCACATTATATAAACCATACGTATAGTTATCTCGCACTACAAAAATGGTTTTAAAATAATCCAGCATGAAATTATTCAAACCAAAGGTCAATTGTACGGCAGCGCTGCTGATGAGCAACGGCATCATATCTTCCTGCCCGATATCTATATACTTAAAATCTTTTGCCTCCATAAATTGCAGCACACGTTTCATGAAACGCGATTTGTATTCCGCATTCAGGCTTTTGTAATACGGGTTATAATGTTGCAGGAGGTTATCAAAAACAACTTCATTCGATTCATATTCTTTTGTTTTTTGTTTTTTCTTAAAATAAAAACGGATAGCATTGATGACTGTGGGCGATAGAATCACCAGCATGATAACGCAGAAGTAAATTAAAAGAAGCTCTCCCTGCCCTGAAAGCGCATCATTGTATGGATCAGTATGAACCGGGGTTTGATTTTTCAGCAATGCATTAATTGAATCCTGCAATTGTGCCGAATCAGTTAAATTGGTCGCAAGCGTTGTGGAATCCTGGGGCATACAAGCGTGAAAGTACATAAAGTGAGAAGAAGTTAGAAGACAGGAGTTAGAAGCTAAAAGAAATTGCCTGTCAGTAATACTTTAGTACTTCGCTCTGAAAGCTTTCTGACTGCTAAATTCTATCTCCTGTCTTCTAATCCCTAACTTCTAACTTCTCTTTCTTACCTTTGCCACTCTTTATAAAAAACGAAAAATATCAGGCATGTACAGAACGCATACTTGCGGGGAATTACGGAGAACACACGTTAATGAAAACGTTACGCTGGCCGGCTGGGTGCAGACTGTGAGAAAATTCGGGAGCATCACATTTATTGACCTGCGCGACCGTTACGGAATTACGCAATTACTTTTTGGGGAAGAATTAAATACACAATTAGACAACAATCCGCTCGGACGTGAATTTGTTTTGCAGGCAAAAGGAATTGTTTCGGAAAGAAGTAATAAGAACACAAATATTCCGACGGGTGATATTGAAATAAAAGTCTCTTCTTTTTCTATTTTAAATAAATCAGTTACCCCGCCTTTCACTGTGCAGGATGATACAGATGGCGGCGATGACCTGCGGATGAAATTCCGTTACCTCGATTTGCGCCGCAATGCAGTGAGAAAAAATTTAGAACTGCGTTATGCCGTTAACCGCGCCGCAAGAAATTATCTGCATGCAAACAATTTCATGGATATTGAAACACCGTTTTTAATAAAATCAACTCCGGAAGGTGCAAGGGATTTTGTGGTGCCTTCAAGAATGAATGCAGGACAGTTTTATGCATTGCCACAAAGCCCGCAAACGTTCAAGCAATTATTGATGGTGAGTGGTTACGACAGGTATTACCAGATTGTAAAATGTTTTCGTGATGAAGACCTGCGTGCAGACCGCCAGCCTGAATTTACACAGATAGATTGTGAGATGAGTTTTGTAGAGCAGGAAGATATCCTGAATATGTTTGAAGGAATGGTGAAGAGTATTTTTAAAGAAGTGAAGGGAATTGATTATACGGAGAAATTAGAACGCATGAGCTGGGAAGATGCGATGTGGAATTATGGAAATGATAAACCGGATATCCGTTTTGCAATGAAGATCGCTAACCTGAAATCTGCGTTTAAAAAAGACGGCCAACTGATTGCTACCGGCGAACTGATCAATGGCGCAAACTTCGGCGTATTTGATAAGGCAGAAACCGTTGTTGCTATTGCAGTGCCGGGTTGCGGTGAATATACACGCAAACAAACAGACGAACTAACGGAGTGGGTTAAACGCCCGCAGATCGGTATGCAGGGTTTGGTAACGATAAAATGCAATGCAGACGGTACTTTTAAAAGCAGTGTCGATAAATTTTACAGTGAAGAAAAATTAAAAGCCATCGCATCATTTACCAATGCAAAAGCAGGCGACCTTGTTTTAATTCTGGCAGGCACAGAAGAAAAGACCCGCAAAGCGATCAGCGAATTACGCCTGGAATTAGGCGAACGTTTAGGATTCAGAAAAAAAGACGAATTCAAATTATTGTGGGTGCTCGATTTCCCTTTGTTTGAATACAGCGAAGAAGATAACCGTTGGGTGGCACGCCATCATCCGTTCACCGCACCTAAACCAGACCATATAGAAGTGATGATCAATAACGATCCGGTGATTGAAAATGCTGCAGAGTATTTGAAACATCCTTATGCAAATATTAAAGCGAATGCCTATGATATGGTGTTGAACGGAAATGAGATCGGCGGCGGTTCGATACGTATTTTTCAACGCGACCTGCAGGAAAAAATGTTTGCCGCCCTTGGTATGACGAAAGAAGAAGCATTGCATAAATTCGGGTTTTTATTGGGCGCATTTGAATATGGTGCGCCACCGCATGGCGGCATCGCATTTGGTTTCGACAGGTTGTGTGCAATCCTTGGCGGAAGCGAAAGCATCCGTGATTTCATTGCATTCCCGAAAAATAATTCCGGGAGAGATGTAATGCTCGATGCGCCATCAACTATTGATGACAAACAACTACAGGAGCTTTCAATAAAGCTGAACGTTCAATCATAGCACAATGAAAAAAGCATTAGCTGTTTCCAATATTCTTTCGTGGGTTAATCTCATCATCAGCGGAGGGATCGTGTTGTGTATACTGATCACATTTTTCATGTACCCTGCACTTCCCGTTTTGTTGTCTGTTATTTTAATTGGCAGCATTACGTTGCACAGTTATGCTTCTTTGCAACTGCGAAAAAGTATTTTATACCCAACAATTCCTTTAAGCAAACAAACGCCAACAGGTATCCGGTTAATGGGCTATATATCTTTATTTTTTGCGGTGATGTCGTTCACAAACGGCATTTACATGTTGCAGGAAACAAAGGACCTCCTTTCACAAATGCAAATTCCCGACCAGTTGAAAAAGATGAACTTCACGGCTATTATCCGTGCATTTGGTGTTTTCTTTATGGTGTTTAGCCTTTCCGTTGCACTCAATGTAATACTGAACATTCGCTTGCTGAAAGGGTATTTGATGATGCAGTTGGAAAAGAAAAATGCGGAAGAAGAGGCATGAAGTGAGAGAAAACTTCTGAAATAAAAAGATAGCACGCAGATAATGAAGATCGTTATGATTAGTTAAGATATTAGCGCCTGATCATAATCGTCATAATGTCAATCAGCATTCCATTCAACACAGCACAAGCTTTTGACTTCGTTTTAAAATTGTTTAGTCCCAATAGAACAACTAAATCCCGTTCAATAAAGAATATCAAAAGTACAAGAGTACGCATTTGTATTGCAACAATTCTGCTGAACAACGGAAAGAGTAAACAGAAAAGAGTAAACAATGGGCACTTCATTATCAATTACCAATTCACTTCTTTGAACCGTGATTGACCTGATTCAGATGACCCTTATTATATCATTTCCCTAAGTAATTTTTCTTTGTAAAAACCTGCACCAGAATCTGGGTCATTCCATGGTCAACTTATTTTAAGCATCTACCACATTCAGAATTATTAATTCTGAATAATCAATCATCTCAACTCCTTATCTACCACATCCAGCAAATAACATTTGTAATCGCCAAAATATTCCCAGAACATTATGCCGGCAAGTTGCTTTTGTTTTATATAAGCACATTTTTTCTTTATAGACCTTTCGTTATCATAGCTCAAAAAAATACTGTCGCTGCTGTTGAATAAATAAGGCGCCTGCGCAGTATTATCCCAATATGATGTGTTGCCATTCTGATCGATCACACTGTCTTTTAATTTTGTGAAACCACCGCCGCGCAGATACTTCAACACTTTTCCATTCAATCCGTTATTGTCAGCAGAATTTACTTTCCATGCCCTTCCGTAAAAAGCAACACCGGCTACAATTTTATTTGCCGGCACTCCGGCTTCTATATAATTTTTTACAGACAAATCCATCGAGGAGTTGAATTGCGGCGTTGAAAATAAATTTGTATGATGCCCTGCAAGGCTGTCATCTTCCGTGCGGAAATCATAAGTCATCAGGTTTACATAGTCGAGATATTTTTGTACTTCATTCATTTCCGTATGTTCAATGAACGACATATCTGCGCCTGTTGCAACAGTTAAAAAATAATGCTTATGATCTGTTGCATATAATTTATTCAACTCATCACGAAGCGCTTTCAGCATCAACGTATAATTATGTTTATCTTCTTCCCGATAAATATTCCCCGCACCGGTCATTCCGGGGTATTCCCAGTCAATATCGATTCCATCCAAATCATATTTCCTCACAACATCAACAGCACTAATCGCGAAGTTTTCACGCGATGTATCTGTAAGTGCTACATCAGAAAAATTTTTGCTGCCGGCCCATCCTCCTATGGAGATGATCAGTTTTACATCGGGATTGATGTTTCGTAGTTTTCCGATATTGGCAAGGTTTATCGTGTCTGTTGCGATCTTAGGAAACGCAATCCTGTTATTCTGTACTACGGCAAATGCATAATTGATGTGGGTCATTTTTTCCGCATGTATGGAATCTATTCCCATCAAACCACGGAAACCTGCAACATAACCAATGATTACTTTTTTAAACGGTGGTTTCTTCCGGAATGAAAAACCAAAAAAAATAATTGCAGAAAAAACTAAAAATAAAAATGGTTTCGCCTTCATATTCTCATTTACGGTTGTGTTGCTAATTAAGTTGTGATGTGCTTAGTTAATTCATCATTAACAAAATAGATAGTTTTTTTTCAGGTATAAAGCAACCCAAGGAAAAATAAAGCGTATCCTTTTTTGATGTTTATTTTGAACGATTTGGATATAATAAAAACCGGTTAACTATTCAATAACTTTTTTTGGAATAATTTTTGGAATTTCTGATGAGCATAATTATACCTAAAATTTACAAACATGAAAACTACAACTATGCGGCTTGCCGCAATGGGCAGCTTATGCGTTCTTATTCTATTCGTTTCTTGTAGCAAAAACAACTCTTCCAAAAGCACTACTGATACAAATATACCCCAGGGAAGCTCGAAGGTGTCTGTCTATATGATGGACGGCCCGGTTTCTTTTACAAAAGTGCTGATTGATATCCGGCAAGTTGCAGTTCTTGTAGATACCGCTACCAAACAAGATTCTGCGGACAATCCCCACCAGTGGGATAATGATTATTGTGGCTGGGGTCGTCATCAAAATAACAAATCGCTCGTCTGGGATACACTCAGCATTACACCTGGCACGTATGACCTTTTGCAACTTCGCAACGGTGCTGACACATTATTAGGTTCCGGCGTTTATATTTCCGGAAAAATTTTGAAGATAAGGATCACGCTTGGTTCTGATAACAGCATCTATACGGATAGCACAACAAGTTATCCGCTTGAAATATTCGGGCCTGAGCCTTATTTTGATATTAATGTTGCACGCACAAATGTTGCTTCTGTTACAAACAATGAATTTGAATTGTGGCTTGATTTCAATCTCTCCCGTTCTATTTTCTTCTGGAGCGGAACATTCTATCTCAAACCATATTTTGTAGTTTTCAATGATAATGTTGCTGCAAAAATAACCGGCCAGGTTTTACCTCCGGGAGCCGGCGCCCTAGTTACTGTTTATAATGCATCAGATACATTGTATGCAATTCCAAACTGGGGTGGAAATTATATGTTGCGAGGCGTTCCGGCTGGTACATATTCCATTAACTTCAAAGGCACAAGTGGGTATAATGATACAACGATTGATAATATTGTTGTAGATTCCATGAAGGTTACACAGGTGCCGACCATTACATTGCATAAATAGTTTTTTGTAATCAATAGGCCATCAAAAGCCGGTACTTCTGTGCCGGCTTTTTTATTTCACGCAACTGCGCTGCGGCATAATGAGAAATTTTTCAATTGGCAGAAGATTATACTTCGCATTTGTACACAAGTTTCAATACGAAATATTATTCTGTTTTCTTCGCATCGTTGTGCCGTTGCGAGAATTTGCTATTTCGTTTTTGCGGGAAATTTTCAAACCAATTGGGATTGCATTTGTTCTTATCTTAGTTTTTCATTTCAATCCTAAATGGCTTTATGGCGGTAACAGAAAAAAAGGCAAGAGAGAACGGAGCAATTACTGAAGATGCAATAGAGGTTTTTGGTGCACGTGTGCATAACCTGAAAAATATTGACATCGCAATCCCGAAAAATAAATTGGTAGTGATCACGGGAATCAGTGGCAGCGGAAAATCCTCGCTGGCATTTGATACGATTTATGCAGAAGGGCAACGCCGCTATATGGAAAGTTTCGGCGCTTATGCGCGGCAATTTATCGGGGATATGGAAAGGCCGGATGTGGATAAGATCACAGGCCTTAGCCCGGTAATTTCCATCGAACAAAAAACTACAAATAAAAATCCGCGAAGCACTGTTGGTACAGTTACAGAAGTATATGATTTTTTGCGTTTGTTGTATGCACGCATCGGCGAAGCTTATTCATACAACACCGGGAAAAAAATGGTGAAGTTTAGCGAAGAAGAAATTGTGGACAATGTTTTTAAGAAGTTTAAAAATAAAAAGATCACTATTTTAGCGCCGCTTGTTCGTGGAAGAAAAGGGCATTACCGCGAATTGTTTGAAGAAACACGCAAGAAAGGCTATCTGAAAGTGCGTGTTGATGGTGAAGTAAAAGACCTTGTTGCAAAAATGCAGGTCGACCGTTATAAAATTCACGATATAGAAGTGGTGATCGACCGCCTTGCGGTAACAGATGATATGAAAGTACGATTGAGCCAGAGCGTACAAAAATCATTACAGGTCGGAAAAGATTTGATGTTCCTCCTCGTGAATGATTATGATAAAGTTGTGCAGTATAGCAAACAGTTGATGTGCGAAGACACCGGCATAAGCTATGAAGAACCTTCACCGAATAGTTTTTCGTTTAATTCACCTTATGGTGCGTGCCCAACCTGCAAAGGATTGGGTGATGTTTATACGATAAGTATTGAATCCGTTTTGCCCGATAAAACAAAAAGTGTACGAGAAGGTGGTATTGCACCATTAGGTGAAGAACGCGATGCGAGCGTTTTTCAACAGGTAATACAATTTTCAAAAAAACACAAGATCAATTTAGATAAGCCGATAAAAGATTTGCCTGAAGCACAATTGAATTTGCTTTTGTATGGCGATGGAAATGCTACAAAAAGTTTTGATATTAATGGGGAAGATGAAACGATCCCGAATGCATATACCGGAAGTTATGAAGGAATAATCCCGATGTTGAAACGATGGTTTTCTTCCACATACAGCACGGAAGCATTGAGGGATTGGGTAGAGAAATATATGGAACTGAAAACATGCGAAACATGTGGAGGCAAAAGGTTGAAGAAAGAAAGTTTATGGTTCAAAGTTGATGAGAAGAATATTGCAGAACTAAGCGAAATGAACCTAGATAAACTGATCCGTTGGTTTGATGGCATTGAAAAAAGATTAAGCAACAAGCAGGCAACTATTGCAAAAGATATTTTAAAAGAAATCCGCGAACGGCTTCAATTTCTGCTTGATGTTGGATTAACGTATCTAACATTAAACCGGTCTTCCAGAACGCTGAGTGGTGGCGAGTCTCAGCGGATACGCCTGGCAACACAAATCGGCTCGCAGCTACAAGGCATAACTTATATCCTGGATGAACCAAGTATTGGTTTGCATCAACGCGATAACCATCGGCTGATAGATGCGCTAAAAAATTTGCGCAACATTGGCAACAGCGTGTTAGTTGTTGAACACGATAAAGACATAATGCTTGCTGCAGATCATCTGATTGATATCGGGCCGAAAGCAGGTTATCATGGTGGTAAAGTTGTTGCACAAGGTGTACCCGGTGCGTTGTTGAAATTAGATACGCTCACTTCATCTTATTTAAACGGGCATAAAAAAATTGCTGTACCAACAGAACGAAGAAAGGGGAATGGAAAATTTTTAGAACTGAAAGGAGCGAAAGGAAACAACCTGAAAAATGTAGATGCAAAATTCCCTCTCGGAAAATTTATTGTTGTAACAGGAGTAAGCGGAAGCGGTAAATCAACATTGATCAACGAAACATTATACCCGATACTCAGCAAACATGCTTATGGTTCCAAAATGAACCCGCTGGAATATAAGTCAGTAAAGGGTTTAGAGTATATTGATAAAGTAATAGAGATCGATCAATCACCAATCGGGCGCACACCAAGAAGCAACCCGGCAACCTACTGTGGTTTTTTTACGGACATACGAACGTTGTTTGCATCCATTCCTGAAGCAAAAATTCGCGGATATAATGCAGGGCGTTTTTCTTTCAATGTAAAAAGCGGTAGATGTGAAGTGTGCGAAGGCGGCGGCATGCGTGTGATAGAAATGAATTTTTTGCCTGACGTATATGTGCATTGCGAAAAATGTAATGGCAAAAGATATAACCGCGAAACTCTTGAAATCCGTTACAAAGGAAAATCGATAAGCGATGTGTTGGATATGACCGTTGATGATGCGGTTGATTTTTTTCAGAATGTGCCTTATCTCTATCGTAAAATAAAAGTGTTGCAGGAAGTAGGTTTAGGTTATATTACATTAGGGCAATCGGCTGTAACGCTGAGTGGTGGCGAGGCACAGCGTGTGAAGCTTGGTACTGAACTTTCAAAAAAAGATACAGGGAAAACATTTTATATTTTAGATGAACCGACAACCGGTTTGCATTTTGAAGACATCCAGCATTTATTAGATGTGCTGAATAAACTGGTTGACCGCGGCAATACAGTGTTGGTGATTGAACATAATTTAGATGTGATTAAAGTAGCTGATTATGTAATTGATCTTGGGCCCGAAGGTGGAGATGGTGGCGGAAAGATTTTGTTTGAAGGAACACCGGAAGAATTAATTAAAAACAAAGAAAGCTTCACTGCGAAGTATTTGAAAGAAGAACTGAAGGAAAGTAAGCAGTAAGCAGTGAGGGGTAAAATGCAATAAATAATTTACATATTCACACCGCTTACTGTTTACTGCTCACAAAAAATAATACACAACACAATGCAAAGAATAATAGTAGACATGGATGAAGTTATAGCCGACACAACATTAGGAATGCGAAACTGGTACAGGAAAAATTTTGGAGGAGAAATTGATTTTGATAAAATGCTTGCAGGTCAATCCCTGGTAAAAGGTTTTCCGGAAGAACACCAGGCAATAGTTCGTCAGCAACTATTTGAACCGGGGTTTTTTCGCGGCCTTCCTGTTATTGAAGATAGTGTTGATGTGTTGAAAGAAATGAATAAACGTTATGATGTTTATATTGTTTCAGCAGCCATTGAATTCCCCAATTCATTAAAAGACAAATACGAATGGCTGATGGAAAATTACCCGTTCTTCAAATGGCAGCAATTGGTATTGAGTGGAGATAAAAAAATGATCAGCGGGGACTTTATGATTGACGACCATGCACGCCATCTCGAACATTTTAAAGGCAAGCCTTATTTATTTACTGCGCCACACAACCTCAATGAAAAACGTTTCGACCGGATCGATAGCTGGAAACAAGCAGGGGAAATCTTTTTAAATTGAAAATGGATAATTAATAATTCTGAACTGTGATTTACCAGACTAAATGAAAGCTATGATTTGAAAATTGCTGTTGTGCCAGGCGTTATAACCTGATATTTTAAAATCATAAGTTATCAAAAAAATCAGGCAAATCAAAGTTCAGACAATCGCTCAAAAGAATATCTACAGTACAAGAGTGCGACCTGCCTACCGGCAGGCAGGCGCAACGATGGTGAAAAGAGGACTAATGCTGGTTACTAAAAATAAATAGCTAAGATTTTAGTAACTAAAAACTAAAGGGGGAATTAAGAATTAAAGAACTAATGACCGTTGACTGACGGCTGATACCTGTCCGCACAAATTGTAAATCCGAAATCTTAATTCGTAAATAAAAAAGCCGGCAACTATTCATCGCCGGCATTGTTGGTTTAAGGGGTAAGATCAATCAAAGCCAATAGGGCAGTCAGGGAGTGATTAATAAAATCATTGTAGGGTACTAAAAATAGGGAACGGATCAAGGTTACTGCTAACCTGTTTTCGGATATTAGATTTTACCAATTTCCCTGCTGACTATTGGTTATACGTTTATAAAAAATTTAAAGAACTTCTATTTAATGATCAGGTTGCCATTTTCAATCCTCTCATCATTACTGAAAATCTCAAACAAATAATTCCCTTTTTCAACGTCTTCAAAAACGGTTGTCTCACGGTCATGTATATCCGCTTCGCTGATCAGTTTACCATCCATATCAAACATAAAAAAACGGTAGTCTTTTTTCTGCTTTCCTTCTGCCGAAATAAGAAGCACCTGCCTGTATGCGTCAGGGAACAGCCTGATCTTATATTTTTTGTTTCCTGAAAATTTGTTTACAACGATGCTGTCGTAAACCGGTGTTTTATCTGCGTGTTTTCTGAGCGTGTGTTTATTGGTATCCGGCAACACAAATGCGGATAATAATAGCAACGCTGCAACCGGGATGATAAAAAGACGAAGAGATATTTTTTTTGAACGTATAGTTTTCGTCATGAACAAATCAGTGTTTTCAGAGCGTTATTAAATAGGGTACGGATTAAATAAATATGTTGATGCAAAGCACGAATCAGAAACGTAATACAGGGCAACGTGTTGAATTTCTCCACTCGTTACCAGTTCCCAAACGGATACCTAATTTGAAACCCATTGTAAAATATGCGTCGTTCTGTGTCGGGTCGCCCCTTTTACTTCCCGGGTCATAACCTACATGCTGGTCCCTGAGCGGGCTTTTATTAGACATGTAGTCTGCAATTTTCGCCTGCGCTGCAGGAAGGTGTGCATAAAATACACTCGGATCAACAAATGTAGTACTCACGTCATCTATATAATCTGTAAACGTTTTACGGTGTACGATTTCAAAAGACAGGTTTACATTCTTGCTGAAATAATATTTCACACCAATGCCCATTGGTATATTTAATTGTGTAAGTGAATATTCTTTTCTGTCAGGATATTCCGGGAAACCTTCTCCTTCCGTATGCAAAGGGCGCAGGTCAACCCACTCATCCTGGTTTGTTGCCGGGTTATGATATGTTCCTTGTGGATTAAAATGAAATACTCCGATACCAATTAATCCGTAAGGGCGCAATCTTCCTTGTACGTCAGTAGGATCTTCTTCCAGAAAAACTGTTGGGTAAATTTCGGTAGCAACAAATGCTTCGAGTATGTTTGAGCGGAAATCGAGGTTCCTGTTTTTACGTGTTGTTTCTTCTCCACCTTTTACATTAGTATAAGCATCATTGCCGGAAACACTTCCAAAATTCAATGCAAGGCGAAAGCCGAGCCATTCTGCAGGATACGCAGCTAAAAAAGCGCCACCAGAAAGTTTGGTTGTCTTGAAATTGTAATCTTTTACAAAACTGGTACCACGTCCGTAGTTGCCGCCGAGGTCGCCAAGAAAACCCATTGGGCCAACAGTAACACCGGCTTCATAATACATTCCTGAAGATAATTGCCCGAACGAAGTAAAGTGTAGTGTGAATAAAAGCGTTAGTAGAAAGAAACACTTCCACAACAAGGAGTGTAAACTCTGTTTCATTGAATATTAGATTTTAGTTTTCCGATGGTTTGGATCCAGCTCTAAATAAAACAAAAACTGGTTATCTTACAACAAACGCAGAATTTGTTTTTTTTGTGTGTGAAAGACGAATTATTTTATTTGGATTTTTTCCAGATTCTGGATTTGGTTTTTATCGTGGAGTAAATTTCATTTCAATATGTTCGATACCATCTTCTAAATATATATCGCCCGTTTGCTGAAACCCAAGTGATTCGTAAAATTTTTTAAGATATAACTGAGCACCTATTTTTATTTCAACCTTCCCAAATAAATTAAATAATGTTTCAATTGATTTTTGCATCAGTAATTTTCCTGTGCCATTTTTCCTTGCCTGTCGTGAAACTACGACACGACCTATAGAAGATTCTGCATAGGAAATTCCCGCAGGTACAATCCGCGTATAAGCAACGAGCTTTTTTTCTTCCCAGCCCATCAGGTGAAAACAATACTGGTCCTTGTTATCTGCATCCTGGAAAATACAATTTTGCTCAACTACAAAAATATCATTCCGCAATTGCAGAATGGCGTACAGCTCATATGGCGTTAATTCATCAAATTTTTTGCAGGTCCAGGTCATACAAGATTTGAGATTTATAATTTATGATATAAGGTAAAGGGTATAAAGTATAAGGTTTATGGTTGTGATGAATAGGAAGTTGGTGATATTATTTACTTTCAGCTTCCGCAGTAAAATTTTTTGTTTCTTGTTCCTTGCTTTTTGCCGCTTCCTCCCTATACCTTCAACCCTAATACCCATATTTTTCTTTCCAAAGTGTTTTTAAAAATTTTCGCAATTCTTCTTCACGTGTATTTTTTCCGGGATCATAAAATTTGGTTCCGCTGATTTCTTTCGGCAAATATTCCTGTTGCGAAAAATTATTTTCGTGATCATGGCTGTAATCATAATCTTTTCCATAGTCTAAATCCTTCATTAGTTTAGTGGGCGCATTACGGATGTGAAAAGGCACAGCGAGATCGCCGTATTTGCGCACCGCTTCGAGTGCAGATACAATTGCTTTCAATGAGCTGTTGCTTTTGGGTGAAGAAGCAAGATATGCAGCACATTGCGAAAGTATCAGTTGCGAT
Organism: Bacteroidota bacterium; assembly: GCA_018266575.1. GTDB lineage: Bacteria > Bacteroidota > Bacteroidia > Chitinophagales > Chitinophagaceae > Puia. The sequence goes on along the minus strand of JAFEAE010000009.1, from coordinate 65,281 downwards.
TCAGGATACCCGATTTTGTTGACTGCATCAAAAGTAGCATTCGCTAATAATAATGCATTGGGATTTGCATTGCCGATATCTTCACTTGCTAATATTACCATGCGGCGTGCAATAAATTTTACATCTTCACCCCCCTCAATCATTCTTGCCAGCCAATATACTGCTGCATTCGGGTCGCTTCCACGCATGGATTTAATAAATGCAGAGATGATATCATAATGTTGCTCGCCCTGCTTATCGTATAAAGCAATCCGTTTTTGTGCAACATCCATCACCAACGCATCCGTAATTACAATTTTATTTTTATCGGCAGAGTTGCAAACCAGTTCAAGCAAATTCAAAAGTTTCCGTGCATCACCGCCGGAAATATTTATCAAAGCTTCTGTTTCTTTTAATTCAATATTCTTTTTTTTAAGCTCTTCATCTTTTGTAATTGCGTTTTGTAATAAAGAGATGAGTTCTTTTTTATCCAGTGGTTTTAATACGTATACCTGGCAACGGCTTAACAATGCACTGTTCACTTCAAAAGATGGGTTTTCTGTTGTGGCTCCAATTAATGTGATCGTCCCTTTTTCAACTGCTCCAAGCAACGCATCTTGTTGCCCTTTATTGAAGCGATGTATTTCATCAATAAATAATATGGAGCCCGGTTTTTCTTTTGCTTCCTGTATTACTTCACGCACTTCCTTCACGCCGGAAGAAATTGCACTGAGTGTATAGAAAGGTAATTGCAGCGCATGTGCAATAATGTTAGCAATGGTTGTTTTGCCGGTTCCCGGCGGCCCCCATAAAATGATGGACGGAATTTTTCCATGCTCGATTGCGGTGCGTAAAATACTACCTTTACCTGTAAGGTGTTGCTGGCCTGCTAACTCTTCCAATGTTTGCGGCCTTAAGCGTTCTGCCAATGGAATTTGTGAAATAGACATAATAAATTTCGGAGGCAATAGTACAACAAGTTAGCTTTTTTCGAGTTCTAATTCAAAGATGGATCGTATGAATCAACCGAATGCCACGCATGTTATATATGTATGTTGTATAATTTTCCTGCCTTTTATTTTCAATACCGCCTATGCTCAGCAAATTTCTGCAATGGATAACTATGCATTGAACAGGCCCGGTGTAGTAATGGTGAAAACGGTTTTCTCTGCCAACGTGTATGTAAAGAATATGAAGATCGATGCCCGGCGGTTTAATTTTTTGCTTGATTCCATTCAGCGAATCGATACTAACGGTATTGTATTTTCCGCCGAACAGAAATTGGATATTGTATTGAAAGAAATGAATAATAACCCATCCCGTTTTTTTAAACCAACGTACGATTATATCAAACAAACACAAGAAATAACGGCAACGGGTACCGGATTTTTCATTACCGGAGATGGATATGTTGCTACTAACAGCCATCTTACAGAAAGGGATAACACATTCATCCGCCGGCATTTTATTTTATCTGCGTTTCAGCAGATCACTGATGCAAATATCAGTGCACTGGAACAATCGTGGGCAACAACATTCACAGAGCAGCAACGAAGTTTATTATACAATACCTATGCATCTGTGTATTCACGCCTTTTTTCTATGGAGTTGAATGACCTCCGTAAAAATATTTATGTTGTTTACCGGCAGGATAGCACCGATAAAATTTCTTATACTGAAACAAAGAGTGCATCTGTAATTATTAAAGGGCTTGCTATGCCGGGAAAAGATATTGCTATATTGAAGATCGATAGTGTGTCAAACCTCCCGACTTTAAAAATTGCAAAATTGCAGTTGCCGCGTGTAGGCGAGCAGGTTTATGTGTACGGTTATCCCGGGCCCGTAACAAACAATGATTTTGTTTCTGCAGAGTCCTCGATCGAACCAACGCTTACTACGGGCATCATCAGCGCTATAAAAAAATCAGTAAATGGATGGCCGGTTTTGCAAATGGATGCAAACATCAATCACGGCAGTAGTGGTGGCCCTGTCTGCAACAGCAATGGTGAAGTGATCGGGCTTACTACATTTGGCAGTATTGAAAATAACGGGTCGCTTGCAGCAGGGTTAAATTTTGCGCTCCCTGCTTCTATTGTAAAAGATTTTATGGATTCGGTGAATGTAGCCCCGGCATTAAGTAATGCTACTGTTTTGTTCGGCGAAGGGTTGAATTGCTTTGACCAGCAATACTATAAAAAGGCACTTGGTAGTTTTGAAAATGTAAAAAACCTGAACAACAATTATCCAACTGTTGACTATTACATTGCGAATTGCAAAGCCAGGATCAATAACGGAGAAGATAGATCCAACAAACAAATAAAAAATGTATTACTCGTTTTAGGTTTTGTTTTACTCGGCGTATTGCTCATTATTGCCTACCGGAAGAGAAAATGAGAACAGTTATAGGTCGTCGGCCGTCAGTCCTCAGTTCTTCAAATTCTTAATTTCTTTTTCAGTTTTTAGGTTCTGTAATTTTTGTTTTTTTGGAGTTTACAGCAGCAATATTCTTTTCAATATCGTTGCTCCTGCCCCAACGTGGATGAGATGTTGCAAATGTATAACGATTAGAAGAAAGATTAAATGCTGGTCGCCAAATGTAAAAGCCTGCAATAAACGGTATTCAATTTGCAAGTTTGAATTTAAATCTGCGAACGGTTAACTGACGGTGGTTCTATAGAAATCGCACATATTTTATCAGTCTATTATTTCAATAGGTTTTAAAAGAATTATTTGGTGATTCAAGATTGCCTTATATCTTTGTACCAGTTCTTATACATCTCTTATCAAGAAAGGCTGAGGGAAATGGCCCGATGAAGCCTTGACAACCTGTTGTTAGCAATAACAATAAGGTGCCAACTCCATCCCGCTTAATGCGGGAAAAGATAAGTCAGATTAAGGCTTTCCAAAAAATATTTGTTATAAAAAAAGCTCTTCTGACTCCGGAAGGGCTTTTTTATTTTATAGAAATCCTCTCCGACAGAGTATCGATGGTAAGTGATGTCGCAAACAATTACTCACTAAAAAAAATGAAATCATGCAAGCGACAACACAACTCATTCACAGCATTCCCGTTGACCCGTTAACAGGTGCAATCTCAGTTCCTATTTACCAGACATCCACTTTTGTACAGGAAGCCCCTGGCGTAAACAAAGGTTATGATTATGCAAGAAGCGGAAACCCCACACGTGCCACGCTAGAAGACATCATTGCACAATTGGAAAACGGAAGCGTCGGGCTTGCATTCAGCAGCGGGCTTGCAGCTATTGATGCTGTAATAAAATTATTACAATCAGGAGATGAAATCATTGCCGTAGATGATATTTACGGTGGTGCATTTCGTTTGTTTGAACAGGTGTACAAAAAATTTGGCGTGCGTGTTACCTATGTTGATGCAACGGATCCTTCAACTATTTTTAATGCCATAACGAACAAAACAAAACTTATCTGGATAGAAACGCCAACAAACCCGACCTTAAAAATTTCGGATATTGAAGCAATTGCAAAAATTGCCAAGGCGCGCCGGTGTTTACTTTGCGTGGATAATACTTTTGCTTCACCCGCCTTACAAAAACCTATTTCGCTGGGAGCTGATATTGTAGTGCATAGTGCCACAAAATATCTCGGCGGCCACAGCGACCTCATTGCAGGCCTTGTGATAACCGCAGATAAAGAACTTGGCGAAAAAATAAAATTCTTTCAGAATGCAACCGGTGCAATTTTATCTCCGTTTGATAGTTGGCTGCTGATACGCGGAATAGAAACATTGCCATTACGCATCAAACAACATTGTGCAAGTGCATTGGAGATCGCAATATTTTTAGAACAACATCCGCTGGTTGAAAATGTATTTTACCCGGGTTTGAAATCGCACCCAAATCACACAATTGCAAAAAAGCAGGCAAAAGGTTTTGGAGGGGTCGTTTCATTCACCCTGAAAAACGATACAGAAGAAGCTGCGATTGAATTTGCAACATCTACAACGCTTTTTAAGCTCGCAGAAAGCTTAGGTGGGATTAAGAGCCTGCTCAGCCATCCGGCAACAATGACGCATAAATCGATACCAGCACAGAAACGAAAAGAAGCAGGAGTAAGCGATAGCCTGCTGCGGTTAAGCGTTGGATTGGAAGATGTTGAAGACCTTTTGCAGGACCTTGAACAAGCCCTTGCGAAACTTTCCGTTAACAGTCATGAGAAGGCCGAAGTTGTTTTCAATTAACAAGCCTCACCCTCGTTCCCTCTCCCAAGGAGAGTGATGCCCATCACTTCGAGCTTCATGTAATTTATAAATTACGAAAGCAACATGCGCAGAGGCACCCTTCTCCGATGGAGAAGGGATGGGGATGAGGCCCCAAACAACCAAAATGCCGACAGTAGTTAAATTTTTAAAAAATAACCGGAATGATTTGGAGAATTCAGAAAAACCCTACTAAATTTGTTGGGTATTCAAATCATGCAGATAAATCAACAACATATTATTTCTGTTCCTGCTCAACAAGTTTGTTGTTGTATTTGTTGTATGCCGTAGGCATACTATTTTACCATACACCCCATTCCCGGCTATTGCCGTTTCCAGTGAAATCACTCAAGAATTACATGTAATTAAATCAGATTATCAACTTTAAAAATGAATTAAAATGAGTAACTATCATTTCGAGACCCTCCAGCTCCACGCCGGTCAGCAGATTGACCCAACAACTAAATCCCGCGCTGTGCCTATTTATCAGACTACTTCTTATGGCTTCGACAATGCAGAACATGCAGCAAACCTGTTCGGTCTCAAAGCCTTCGGGAATATTTATACCCGCATCATGAACCCGACGACAGATGTTTTTGAACAACGAATTGCCGCACTTGAAGGAGGTGTAGCAGCGCTTGCAACAGCATCGGGGCAGGCAGCACAATTCCTTGCACTCAATAATATTTTACAAGCAGGAGATAATTTTGTTACCTCAAGTTATCTATACGGCGGAACGTACAACCAATTCAAAGTTGCATTTAAACGCTTAGGCATTGACGTTAGGTTTGCTGATGGTGACAATGTTGAAAGTTTTGTAAAACATATTGACAAGAATACGAAAGCTATTTATTTGGAAACTATCGGAAACCCGCGTTTGAATATCCCTGATTTCAAAAAATTCGCTGACCTCGCAAAAGAATATGATTTGCCATTGATAGTTGATAATACATTCGGAGCTGGTGGTTATTTATTCCGACCGATTGAATGGGGCGCAAATATTGTAGTTGAATCTGCTACAAAATGGATCGGTGGGCACGGCACAACCATAGGTGGCGTTATTATTGATGGTGGAAATTATAACTGGGGCAATGGAAAATTTCCTCAGTTTACAGAACCTTCTGAAGGTTATCACGGTTTAAAATTCTGGGAAATTTTCGGCGAAGGAAATCCACTTGGTTTACCAAACATTGCATTTGCAATACGTGCACGTGTAGAAGGTTTACGCGATTTTGGCCCTGCGCAGGCACCATTCAATTCATTTTTACTATTGCAGGGTTTGGAAACTTTATCGCTTCGTGTGCAACGCCACGTTGATAATGCATTGAACCTTGCACAATGGCTGGAAGCGCATCCGCAAGTGGAGTTTGTACAATATCCCGGATTGAAAAGCAGCCCATATAATGACCTCGCAAAAAAATATTTGCAAAACGGTTTTGGTGGTGTCTTGAATTTTGGGGTTAAGGGAGATAAAGAAAATGCCAGCAAATTCATCGACTCGTTGAAACTGGCGAGTCATTTAGCAAATGTGGGTGATGCAAAAACATTAGCGATCCATCCTGCATCAACAACGCATGAACAATTGAGTGGAGAAGAACAGGTTGCTGCGGGTGTTCAACCAAACCAGGTACGCATCAGTGTAGGTATTGAACATATTGATGATATTAAAGCTGACTTTGAGCAGGCATTTGAAAAAGTGTTTGCGAAGGAGTTGGTGGGATAATAAGAGTCAGGAAGTCCGGAAGACGGAAAGTCCGCAAGTCCGCAAGCTTGAAGTATTCTTCACTCTTTCCGACTTTCCGTCTTCCGGACTTCCTGACTTAATTAAAAAACAAACATTGCTTACTAAACAATTCACATACGATAAATCTTTTGCGCTTGAATCGGGAGTAATTCTTCCGCAATATCATCTTGCTTATACAACACATGGAAAGTTGAATGCAGACGGAGATAATGTGGTTTGGATATTTCATGCGCTTACTGCAAACAGCGACCCCGCAGAATGGTGGGCAGGTTTGGTTGGCGAATCAACCGTGTTTGACCCGGCTGAATATTTTATTGTGTGTGTGAACATGCCGGGCAGTTGTTATGGAAGCATCAGCCCGCTTGATATTGATCCGAAAAACGGCGAGCCGTATTATCATGAATTTCCTTTTTTCACGCCGAGAGATATGATACGTGCGTATCAGCCGCTGCGTGAATTTTTAGGAATACAAAAAATCCGCATTGGTATTGGTGGCTCTATGGGCGGGCAACAATTATTGGAATGGGCAATTGAAGAACCGGAATTGTTTGAATATATTTTTCCGATTGCTACCAATGCGCAGCATTCATCATGGGCAATTGCTTTCAATGCATCACAGCGTTTGTGTATTGAAGCAGATGCAAGCTGGCAAGAAAAAAACCCGCAAGCCGGCATTGAAGGAATGAAAGTGGCAAGATCAGTGGCGCTGCTATCATACCGTCACTATGATAGTTACCAGCTTTCGCAATCGGAAGAAAGCAATGAACTGATCGATGGTTTCAAAAGCGAATCCTATCAACGTTACCAGGGAGAAAAATTAGCGAAGCGTTTTAATGCATTTAGTTATTACAAGCTGAGCCAAAGCATGGATTCCCATAATGTTGGCCGTGGAAGAGGTTCTGTTGAAAAAGCATTGCAAAGCATTAAAGCAAGAACATTGGCAATAGGGATACACACGGATATTTTATTTCCGATTATCGAGCAGCAATTCCTTGCAATGCATATTCCGTTTGCATTATATAAAACCATTCACTCTTCGTATGGGCATGATGGCTTTTTACTGGAGTTTGAATCTATAGGAAATCTTATTAAAGAATTTATTCAAAAAGAAAAGACAGTGCATAATAAATTTGCAGCAATAAATTAGTTATGGAAGCACACAAGCAGTTAACAATCGGCTTATTTGGATTTGGAGTAGTAGGTGAAGGAGTTTATAAGGTATTGCAACAAACCCCATCCCTCAAAGCATCGATAAAAAAAGTTTGCATTAAAAACCCCGAAAAGAAAAGAGACGCATCGCAGGAATTATTTACCGCCGATAAGAATGATTTGTTATCCGATCCGGATATCAATGTAATCATTGAAGTGATCAACGATTCAGAAGCTGCGTTTGAAATTGTTTCAACGGCATTAAGCAACGGAAAATCGGTAGTGAGTGCCAGCAAAAAAATGATCGCGGAATATTTGCCTGAATTACTGGAGCTACAAAAACAAACCGGCGAATCATTATTATATGAATCCGCTGCTTGTGCATCTATTCCTGTGATTCGGAATTTGGAAGAATATTATGACAACGACTTGTTATACTCCATTCGTGCGATCGTGAATGGTTCTACTAATTTTATTCTTACCAAAATGTTTGAAGAAAAATTAGAGTTCCAGGAGGCATTATTACTCGCACAACAATTAGGTTTTGCAGAAAGCGATCCGAAATTAGATGTGGAAGGTTTTGACGCCGTTAATAAATGGACATTTTTACTGACTCATGCCTACGGAATCATTGAACGCCCTGAAAATATTGTATTCAACGGCATTCAAAATATTCAGTCCGCTGATGCTGCTGTTTCCAAAGAAAAAAATTTCGACATCAAATTAGTTGCACAGGCGAAAAAATTACAAAACGGTAAAGTTGCTGCATTTGTATTACCACAGTTTGTAAAATTAGACGGACACCTTGCTTTTGTAAAAAATGAATATAACGGAGTGGTCATCGAAAGCAGTTTTGCCGACAAACAATTTTTCTACGGAAAAGGCGCAGGAAGTTTTCCGACAGCATCTGCAATATTGAGCGACCTTTCCGCATTGCGTTATCAATACAAATACGAATACAAAAAATTATACCATCACACACCTCACCAGCTCACGAATGATTTTCATGTGAAGGTGTACGTTAGTTTCGACGACTGGAAATATATTCCGCGTGAAAAATTTGAATGGATCGATGAATGGCATGCCGGTTCTGCACGCAAATACCTGGTAGGCGGAATCCATTTCAATGAACTTAAACAAAACACCTGGTGGAAGGATAATAATACGTCCCTGATTCTTTTACCTGAAGCTGTGGTAGAAGATATGGAGATCAGAAAGCTTAAAAAGAAAAGCCTCGAGCTGGCGGGGATTGTTTAGGAGTTGCTAGTTGCAGGTTTCTGGTTTCTGGATCTTATTTCAAATCTCTGCTACATTTTGTAACAGTTATTGTACATAAGATCCAGAAACTGGCAACCGGAAACCGCAACCACTAATACACTCCCACATTACTTATCACCGGGCATGCATTTGCTCCTATAATATTCACGCGGATCTTATTTGTTTTTACCGGATCGATCTTTAAAATTCTTTTATACCCGATGGTAGTTGCATTTGCTACCTGTTTCCATCTGTTATTTTTCCAAACTTCAACCGAAAAAGAGCTCACACGTTGCCCGAGTTGAATGTATTCCTGCAGCATAATATATTTTACAATTGCAGTTTTTCCCAGATTAATTACTAAGCTGCCTGTTTTTACTGCATCATCAGTAGCCCAGTATGAATTTTTATTTTCGTCAGTAATGTTAGCAGGCGAAAATTCTTTGGAATGGCCGCGATAACTTGTTGCAGTTACTTTAGCATGCTTTGCAAGGTTCACAGCAAATGTTGTGTTCAATAATTTCCGGAAACCTTCCAGAGATTTTATATCATGTTCATTAAAAAGGCCTCGTTTATCCGGCGGAACATTTAACAGTAAGGTGGAGCCACGCCCAACAGAGGTCAGATAAATTTCAAACAAACGCTCCGGCGATTTTACTAACGAATCTTCTTCCTTATGATAAAACCATCCCGGCCTTATAGACACATCAACTTCAGCAGGTATCCATTTATTTCCATCAGGCGAACCGGTATTGAGCAAGTCTTCGACGCCCGCTTTTCCTGCATATAATGTATCTGTTGAAATCGTATTCCAGTTTGTTTCACCTGCCAAACCACTTTCATTTCCTACCCAACGAACACCAGGGCCCGCATCACTGAAAAAAATTACATTGGGTTGCATCGTGCGGATCAACGCAAGTGTTCCCGGCCAATCATAGTAATGTTGACGATCTACATTTCTTGTTTCGTTCGCACCACCATAATATCCTTTACCGCCATTGGCACCATCAAACCACATTTCTGATACCGGCCCATAGTTTGTAAATAATTCTTTCAACTGGTTGCGGTAATATTCAATATACGCAGGCGTTCCATAATTAGCATTGTTCCTGTCCCATGGTGATAAGTACACGCCGAATTTTATTCCATATTTTTTGCACGCATCAGAAGTTTCTTTTACGAGGTCTCCTTTGCCATTTTTATATGGACTATTTTTTATGGAGTGTTCTGTGTATTTGCTTGGCCACAAACAAAACCCGTCGTGATGTTTGCAGGTCAATATTAATGTTTTAAAGCCTGTTTGAGCAAGTACTCTTGCCCATTGCTCAGGATCTGTCTGCGAAGGATTAAATATAGATTCTTTTTCATCGCCATTGCCCCACTCTCGCCCGGTAAATGTATTCACTGTAAAATGCACAAATGCATTTGTTTCCATTTCATGCCAGGCAAGTTGTGCTGCAGAAGGTACAGGCCCGTACGGCTGCACCGGCTGCGCATTTGCAAATAACATCACACTTGACAAACCAAAAACAAACAGGATCTTTTTCATACTTCAACTATTAATTTTAAATTTTTTTAGTCTTTATTCTTTTCAATTTTAGTTTTATTTTTTGTAACCAACTTCAGTAACTCCGGTTAAACATTGTTGCGCCTGCCTGCCGGTAGGCAGGTCGCACTCTTGTACAGTAGAAATTCTATTCAGCATTCGTTTAAACTTTGATTAGCATTGATTTTTTGAATACTATGATTTTTTTAATGTCAGGAATCCCGTGCCTGCGGCACTCAAAAAAGTCTAATTATTTTCTGACGATTTTTTTCCCTACGGAACAATTCTCTGTCTACAATATTATTCTTATATTCTCATAATCCTATAAATCCCAAAAATCCAGATTCAGACAATCCCACCCATCAACGGATCACTCGAAGAATGGTTACCTGTTTCAACATGCCCTGCATATCTTCTTTCAAAAACTGCATTCCCTTTTATACTTATGCTGAAATCATACCACGATGAGCTCTTTCTGAGATCAAGAACTATTTTTTGCTCCTGGTTAGCGGCAATTGTTTTTGTAACTGTTGCATTTTTATATGCATTGTCTTTAATCTCAATTGTTACAGGATTGGAAGCATCATTATTTTTCACGCTCAATTCTACGTTGCCTGATATTTTTTTTGCCCCATGATAGTTGCACGTAACATCTACATCAGGTTGGTTTGCATCACCTCTGAACTCCCGGAAAAAACCGTTTGGCCCGTATAGTTTTACATGATATGTGTTGTCCGCAAAATCATTCAGGCCCCAGGAATCTTTTAGTGCATCTCCCGCGGAAACGGCATAAGACGAAAACTTGTCTCCGGCATAAATATTAAATGGCGATCCGGCAGATTTTTCTTTAAATACCGCATTACCTGCTTTCATTTCAACTACAAAAGATTTTTTATCGTCGGTTAATTTTCCTTCTGCATATAATTCATAAGGCAGTGCACATGCAGAACGTGTCCCCCTCTCCTGTTTCGGCACATACGGAGAAGAATGAGGATCGTTATTAGCTTGTTCAATTTCCTCCTTTGATAGTTTTTTAAAATTGCTTGGGATATTTTTGAATCTGGCTTTATGAATACCTTCAATAAACACATCTTTCGCCAGGAACGGAAGTGCATCCGTTTTCTTGCCATCATCTTTCCTGAACACGGAAGTAAGGTCGCCGCAAACCGTACGGCGCCATTTGGTGATGTTTGTTTCTTCAATATTCTTTCCAAATTTCTTATTCAAAAACCTTTCGAGGAACTGTAACGTTGATGTATGATCGAAAACTTGTGAGTTCACCCAACCTCCCCGGCTCCATGGCGAAGCAATTACTAACGGTACTCTATAACCGAGACCGATTGAACCTGGTGAATCGATCTCCGACTGCACATGTTCAGTGACAGTATCAATCCCTGCAGAAACTTTCCCCGTTGAAGGATCTTTTGCGTTCGGTGCAACAAAAGGAGGTATATGATCGAAATAGCCATCGTTCTCATCATATGCTAAAATAAAAATTGTTTTCTTCCACACTTCCGGGTTTTGTGTTAGGATATCCATTGCTTCCGACAAATACCAGGAACCAAACCACGGAGCACTCGGATGGTCAGAAAAATATTCCGGGGCAACGAGCCAGGATACCGTTGGAAGGTTGCCGTTTTTCACATCTTCCCTGAACTGGTGAAAAATATCGCCTTTAGGAATATTTATTTCACGTCCGATGTTATCATCTGTATAATTCAGTGGTGTTAACTTATGCTGGTCAGGGTCATTTGTATTTGTTACAAATGCTTTGTGATGAATATTTTTTTGATGATCCGATAATCCTTCAAATTTTTCCCTCGTACAATTTTCAAGATCTTCATTTGCCAGGCGTAAACGATGTTCCAGGTATCTCGTGTATTCGATATTTCTTTTGTGTTTCTCTTTGTCTGTTATTGTTTTGTTTTGTTCATCCAGTTTTTTTATCTCTTCTTTTATTCGTTCGATTTTCTTCGGCAGGTAATCGATATAACGTTTGGTGAGCTTCACATTGTATTGATGAAAATATTCAAGCACGTTATCGCCAAAATTCCCCAACCATACATCTTCTTCGTCTGTAAATCCTCCTTCAGCAGCTATTTCATTCTGGTATACTTTCCACGAAATACCCGCTTTTTCCAAACGCTCAGGGAATGTTTCCCATTCAATACCAGCTTCAATATCGTCGTTTTGAACATATGGTTTTGATTCTACTTTATGTTCACCACGAACAGTCCCGCTCCAGAAGTAAGAACGGTTAGGATCTGTGCCTGTTAATGAAGAACAGAAATTCTGATCGCAAATAGTGAACGCATCTGCAAGTGCATAATAAAATGGGATATCTTCACGTGTATAATAGCCCATTGTTAACGGCATGTTGATATATGCATTATCATCATTATCGGATTTTTTTGCTTCCAGCCAGTTATCATATTTACCATCATTTCTTGCTTCCATCTGGCTTCGCCTGCCATGCGGCAACGAACCCATCCATGTAATCTTAGTATCTTTTATATCCAAACGAAAAGGTGAATAGGTATCACCTTCTTTGTTTGTTTGCAACCAAACTTTGTTTTTATTCGGCAATGAAATTGCACGTGGGTCATTAAAGCCGCGGACACCACGCAATGCTCCATAAGCATGATCGAACGAGCGGTTTTCCTGCATCAGCAACACAATATGTTCTGCATCCATAAACGTGCTTCCTGGTTTCGGATCGATTGCCAATGCCCGTTGAATAGATGGTGGTAACACCTGCGCCATCGCTGCAGCGCCGGAAAGAAAAGCTGATTTTTTAAGAAAACTTCTGCGTGTGTCCATAAAAAAATAAATGGGTGATTAAACGATGAATTTAGAAGATAAAGGGATGAAGAAATTATGCTCTCATTAAGGTAACGAAAAAATAATCAATCTGACTTTCCGATGATCGTGCCATTTCAGCCGTACAATTTAAAAACTATTTACTTCTGAAAATATAATGCCGCCAATTTTGTGAAAATAAAAGCGGTTACAGTTAAATATGCAATAGAGTTCGGGTCAATTCATTTCAACTTCACTTTCTACAATTTGTGTGAAGTCAATAAAATTACTTGTTACTACGTAGCAAAAATTTGAGCAAACGTTTGCACACTGAAAACAGATCATAATATCACATATTTTTTTAAAGATTGTATTATTCTTGCAAAAAATGTTCTCACGGCGTTGGACAACAAACAAAGATCCATACTGCAACTTTTTAAACTGGTGTCGAAAGAAGACCTGATCGCTTTTGAAGAATTATATGGATTATATTTCAACAGGCTACTTCATTTCTGCATCACGTATATCAACTTCAAAGAACCAGCCGAAGAAATCGTGTCGGATGTATTTGTACATGTATGGACGAACAGGCATACGCTTGGAAAAATTCTTAACCCCGAAATATATTTATATGTTGCCGTCAAAAACGGCGCCTTGAATTATCTGAAAAAAAATGCCGGTGAATAAAGGTTCATTTTTTCTGAAATACATTATAAGGTTTTGCCGAACCATTCAGCACTAACACCACCACTGCATGCGGTGGAACGAGGATAGATTGTACAGGGTTTTTTGAACTTGCATACGCTTTCTTATTCCACACGTCACGCATCGTATATGCTTTCTGTGCATCAATGCCGGCAGAATCCAAATCAAGTTTTATGATGGCCTTATCAGGCGACCTGTTCAGTAATGCCACTGCAACTTTTCCACTCATAGTAGAACCGAGTGGTTTCGCCCACACTTCCAGGTCGCCGTAGTCAATAACACGTCGCGCCTGGTAAACAAGTGGGTCCTGATCGATCGCGATCATTTCTTTATTGGTTAGTATGCTGCGTGTTTGTTCCGACATTTTAGTGAGGTCATTTCCTGCAAGCAGTGGCGAACTCATCATACACCACATGGAAAAATGTGCCTTGTCTTCTTCAACACTCATTCCCCTGCCTACTTGCAACATGTCCATATCATTGACATGCCCCGGGCCAGCGTATGGCCACAGATCCGCGTTCTGGTCAATGATCTTTAATATTGATTCAAACGTGTTGTTGATATCTCCCGAAATGCGCCATGAATCGGCAACATTGCACACCCATTTTCCGGGAAATTTCCAACGGCATACATTAAATACAGCCCCGGGTTTTGTTTGCCGGATAATTTTACTGATATAAGAATACCGCACCTCTTCATCTAACTGCATCGATTCGCCACCACACCAATCAACTTTTAAAAAATCAAAATCCCATTGCTGCAAAAGGCGACTGATATCCTGTTGCTCATGGCCAAACAAACCCATTCCCGAGCCAATCGTGTCTTTATCCCAATAGGATGCGCAGGTATTGATACCCGCATCAGAATAAATGCCCGCTTTGAGTTTTTTAGTATGTATATATTTTGCAAGTGCCTCCATACCCTGCGGGAATTTTTTTGAATTGAACAGAATATTTCCTGAAGAATCTCTGCCACCGAAATAACCGTCGTCGATGTTGATATAAGAATAGCCTGCATCTTTCATTCCTGAATTCACCATCGCATCTGCCTGTGCATGTATGATACTTTCAGAAATATCAGCCCTGAAATTGTTCCAACTCGACCAGCCCATAACCGGTGTCAATTGTGTTTGTGCAACGGCGGTAATCGCAGTGCTTACATAAAATATAACAGCCATGCATATTCGCTTTCCCATAGAAACATTTTTAACTTCAAAATTAAAACAAGCCCGGCAGGAAAAATCGTTTCTACAAAACTTAAGCAAACGTTAGCGTTAATTTAAATAAGTATTACCTTATCTCAAACCACGTATAACTTTCGGGATCTATAGTAAATGCTAATTCAATTTCGTAGTTGCGGTTCAACGAATATTTTTTTGCAACACCACCTTTTTCACTAATTAATGCTGTAGTTGTTAATCCTGTATAATACAACGGAATTTTTATGGTGCGTGAGATTTTTTCTTTCAATGGATTATACAGCATGATCAATGCTTTTGTTTGCAGTTGCGGATTCACGTGCATCACTCCATCCCAATCGCGGCCATCTGCACGACGCAAATGAATGATATCCGAATTTAAAATATCACGGTATTTCTTATACCAGGTGATCACGTTGCTTACAGTTTGTTTCGTCGCATCTGTATCAAATAATCGCGGGCCGCGATAACAGGCCTGCACACCGGAACCATAATATTGCATCATCAGTTGTTCATAATCTTTCAGGTGCCCTGAAAGTGGCTCCAGCACAGCTTCTTCACCGCCACCCTGATACCTCGTGAGCGGAACAAATCCCCAACTCATTGATGGCGTTTTTTCCCACAGGCCATCGTAAATATTTTGCCGGTTTAAAATTTTCTGATCTTCTCTTGGCAATGAAAAATTTACTTCGCGGTAACCGATCGCAATTTTATTGGTGCCATCTAAAAAATACCAGTCAGGCGCATTCACATATACCCCATGTTCGCTGCACCAATGATATAATCCTTTCTGTAATTCCATTTGTTTCCATTGGCTGTCATCTAAATTTTTATGTCCGGGATGTTTTGTAGATGCACATACATCGCCGGGATAAGGGCCGTCGTTTTCAAAAAGATCAAAGCCCGTATTCGAAATAAAATATTTCAGCGTTGCCAAATAATTCAATCCCCATTTGCTTCCCATGCAAGGTGCGTTCCCGAAAAATGCAGCAGCATCCGGTTTGCCGGTTACAGGATCGATCACATCATCTTCATCACTGATTTTTCTTGAACTGAATAATGAATACCCACCGATCAAAATGTTTTTGCTGTGTGCATAATCGCTCAGCATTTTCCATCGCTTAATATTTTCCACAGAAGTATCTTCCATATTGCAATGGCTTCCGAAACTTAATATGACTGCTTCATAACCTGTAGCTACACATTGATCGATTGCATGTTTTACTTCTTCATCATTCTTGCTGATCAGGTGCATAAAGATGGGGCTCTCTGTTGTCCACGGCGCAATTGTTCTATACATTTTGCGGATAGCCAATCCTCTCCGCTCACGGTCATAACTATCCATCAATAATTCCGAAGTGCGTACCGAATTAAATTTTTCATTCGGCTGCAACTCAACACCGGTAACTTTTTCAGGATATACTTCCAGTAAGCACGGCGTCTGATAATTATAATTCACCTGCGATGTGTACACAGTGTCCGTTTCCCAATGTGTCGTCTGATCACTGATATCATAACGCATGGCGTTATTAAAAGCATAATTCGTTTCTACATAAATGCCGTGTTGTTTTTTCATTTGTTCGGGAGTGCCAACTACAGCGCTTTCTTCTTCTACCAATGCCAGCGACTCATTTACTACGCGGTTTACCGTGATGATATGATCTGATTTATTTTCTACCGAAACCCATTTGATGATCAAAGGGATTCCATCATACAATTCATAATGAACATTTACAAAAACATTTTTTAATTCTTGTAAAGAGGACTGAAAAATAAATGTGAGTTCTTTTCCTGTTGGTTGATTTTTATTCATCGCCCAGCCTCTCTGTTTCCATTGAATGAATGGTTGAATATTTTCAACAGTATATTTCACAAATTGAAAATCGCTTTCATCTGTTTTGAAATTATTAACCCATTCCGGAAGTAAATAAGCATTTTCAGTTTGTCCGTGCAATCCACCAACATTATATTCTTTATTATTAATGATCACTTTTGCTTCAGGTTTGATTGCACGCAATAATTGCTGTCCGTTGCTCATGTTTTTATAATCGATACAAACGACATTTGGCTGAATAAGGAATGTGCGTTTTACTAATCCATTATAGAGAATAATATCTTTTCCGTTATTTGATTTATACACGTCCGCTTTTGCAGCAATATTATTCACCAGCCAATCTTTTGAAAACAGATTATCATTTTCTGCTTTCCAGCTTTGCTGCGCAAATGATTTGCTTACTATGAAAATGAAGAAAAGGAAAATTGCTTTTTGCATTATTGGTGTATGATTAATTGAAACGGTTTAAAAAATTAATATCGGTTCTTTAACTAAGAAAATAATGTTTGATAAAATCAGTAACCAATCTCGCCGTCATTCCCGCGCAGGCGGGAATCGCATTTATTAATTTTCAAATTAAACACGGTGGGATTCCCGCCTGCGCGGGAATGACGTGCTGCTCCTCACTCTAAATATTACATATCGCGGTTCGAAATGACGTTGCAGTTCAAAATTCATTCGCATCCATTCCGCCAATTCGCCCCAATTCGCCTAATTAGTGCACCACCATTTCATCCACAAACAACCACGCATCATCACCGGCGCCGGTATTACCTGCGGGAATTTTTCCTAAAGGTTCGGCAATTATTCGCATATACTTCGCCGTTACAGGTTCCCATTTTAGTTCAACTGTCGATGCACCTTCTTTTGAAGGAATAGTAACATCTTTTTCCACTACGGTTTTAAAGTTTGTTCCATCATCTGAAACCTGCACCGTTACTTTTTTTGCCACCCAAACCCAACTCGATGGTTTATGAAAAAAACGGGTTTGCAAAGATGATGTACTTGTTGCACTTCCAAAATCAATTGTTCCGTTAAATGCTTTTGCTTCCCAGCCAAGCCATTCATCATCGCTGAATTGTTCATCATTACCGAGGCAACCATTTACCCATGCGCTATTGCCTCCTTTATTATATTGTTTATCGGGCAATGTTTCCAAGGTTATTGATTTTCCAACAGCCTTATGCAATTGAAATGATTTTTTTACCTGGTCGAGAATAATTCCTTCATGCAAAACCGCAGCGATCAATGTTGCATTTTTTCCGATGATAATTGGTTTTGAATAAACCGGCGACCGCTCTGTGGGAATTGTTCCATCCAGTGTATAGCGTATCACATGATCTTTATTGACGCCACCCAAAGAAGCAGTGACTTGTTTATTATCATTTAAAGATGTGGTGAGTTTTATTTCAAAAAGATGTTTGCTATAGTTTACATGATAGGTATTCAAACGTTTCAAATAGTTAGTAAGGCGCTGTGTGAATGCATCATAATTTTTCAGTTCAGGTTTTGTCCAATCAACTTCTGCCAGTGCCACTGCACGCGGAAAGATCATGTATTCCACTTTTGCAGGATTAGGAATATATTCCGTCCACAAATTTCCCTGCGCACCCTGGATGTATTTTTTCTCATCATCTTTCAATTCAGCAGGCACAGGATCATAACTATATACTTTCGGTAATGTGAGCATGCAGCAAAATGCAACCGGTTCGCCAGGCGCGTCTGACTGGTAATGATCAAAATAACAATAATCGCCGGGTGTCATGATCACATTATGATGTTCCTGCGCAGCTTTGATGCCGCCTTCAATTCCAGTCCAGCTCATCACTGTGGCATTTGGCGCCAATCCACCTTGTAAAATTTCATCCCAGCCAATGATGTTTCTGCCTTTACTGTTCACAAATTTTTCGATTCGCTTAATAAAATAGCTTTGCAACTCTTCCACCGTTTTCAATCCTTCATCTTTCATTCGTTGCTGATCGTATTTGCATGTTTTCCATGTTTCTTTTGAAGCTTCATCACCGGCTACATGAATATATTTTGAAGGGAATACATCCATCACTTCACTCAATATATCATCCAGAAAATCAAATGTTGCGTCTTTGGTGCAATACTCATTTTGTATTTTCTGAGGATACGGATATGCATTGCCGTTACTATCTAAGCAGGCCAGTTCGGGATAAGACGCCAGTGCCGACATAGAATGTGCAGGCATTTCTATTTCCGGAACGATCGTAATAAAACGCGATGCGGCATATTTTACCAGGTCTTTCAATTGTTCCTGCGTGTAATAACCTCCGTATAACGTATCGGCCGGACGTGAGTTATAATCGTATGTAGCATTAAGCGGTGTGCCTTTTCTATAAGCGCCGATCTGTGTGAGCTTTGGATATTTTTTACTTTCAAAACGCCAACCCTGGCTATCCGTAAGATGCAAATGCAGTCGGTTCATTTTTTGCATCGCTAATAGATCGATCAATTTTTTAATAAACTCTGGAGATTCGTAGTGACGGGCAACATCCAGCATGATCCCGCGATAACCAAAACGTGGCTCATCTTTTATTAGTACACAAGGCACCTGCCATTTTACACTTTTCTGAATAGAATCTTTTTCAACTGCCTCGGGCAATAATTGTAAAATAGTTTGCACTCCATAAAAGATACCCGTCGCTGTTTTTGCTTTTAAAGAAATTTTTTTAGGTTCAACAGAAAGCGCATATCCTTCATCGTTAGTAATGGAATTATCCAGATCAATATTGATCAAAGAATTCATTTTGCATTTTGATTTCCCTGAAAGATTTATTCCTGCTGCACGATGAAGCTTTTCTACCAATGGCATTACTGCATTTTTCAAATCAACATCAGCGGAATTATAATGAAGCTGGGTGCAGCTATTGAAAATAAAATTTCCGCTTTTTGTTTCAACAGAATTTGGCAGCGGAATAACAGGCACTGAAACCTGTGCACAACCCATAAAAAAAGCAGCGAACAAAATGCAACTAAAAAACCATTTTTTCATTTTCAAGCGTTAGATTTAAATAATAAAGGTTTTTATTTTTTAAAATAAAACCATGATGCCGGGATCTCTTTCTTTTCGCTGTTGCCTGCATTAAACTTCAAACTTAATGCAGCATTGCCTGTGCCTTGAAAATAAGAAAGCCTGAATTTGTGGTATCCTTTTTTCAATGCGGCTTTACCAGTCATTTCATCATCACCATGTAATCCATCGTAATCAACGATCACATCATCATCGATCTTTAAGATACTTCCATCATCAGATGAAAGATAAAAATTATAAAACCCGTCTGACGGAACTTTTATAAACCCGTCATATATCAATCCTGTATTTTCCCTGCGCAATGTATCATGCAGGGAAATAAACAATGATACGCCTGTTGATGAAGGCTCCGTTTTCTCAATATCACTTACCAATCCCGGCGAATTAAGCAAATATTTTTTTACCAACAGTCCCCTGCTTACACCTTCAACATCTGTTGCATGTTTCCATTCATACACGTGCAATGTTGTTGTTGCAATATTCCCCGGTAACACATTACCTGCAAAAGCACGTGCGGAAAGCGTCTGTGTTTTGTCAACGCTGAACGGAGCAGTATATAACTGCGATTGTTGTGTGGGCGCAGACCCATCCAGTGTGTAACGTATTTCATTTCCCTGTGATGAGCTTAATGATGCAACAGGCTTCAATGAATGCTCCGGGTAATGCACATCAATTTTTGTACCCAGTGCAAAAGCGCCGGTGTTATTGATCTTTATTACAAAAGCATATTGGCTTTTTATTTTATTCGGATCGAATTCAGGTAATTCAATTTCTAAATCATTGCCCTGCTGTTGCCATTTCAGTGTTTGATGTGTTTCGAGCAGTTCAATTTTTGTATCAGCATTTAACGGCAGGTCGTGAATAATAAATTTTTTGGAAGAAGGATATTGCGGAAGCAATGCATATAGATTATTTGTTTTTGCATTATAGGTAAAGAAACATTCTTTCACCGCGTAGCCCGGTTCAGGATCAACAGTAAGTTTTAATAAAATATCACCGCCGCCGTTTTTGGGTTTGTAATCTTTTCTTCCTTCACTCCATTGCGAAGCAGCTCTCCATCGTTGTGTTCCATAGATCGCTTCATTATTAATGTTCATCCAATCACCGATCTGCAATAAACGTTCCTGCATGATCGGCGGAATTTTTCCATGTTCATCAGGACCGATATCCAACAAAAAATTTCCGCCACGACTTACTTTATCGATCAGTTGCAATACGAGTGATTGGGCTGAATTATAATCCCAGGCATCTTCCTCACGGTTATACCCATACGAAAACCCCATGCCACGGCTTTCTTCCCAGTAATGATCCTGGAAATCCAGGTCAGGCTGGTATTCCGGCGTATATACAAGGCCGTGATGAAAACGTACCCCGCTTCCCCATCGGTCAACGGTAACAATATTCTTTTTCGATGGGCTTTCATTATATAACCATGCTAAAAATTCCTGCGACTTCCACAAACTGTCTGCGCCATCCCACTCTCCATCTGTCCAGAATACATCAGGTTTATAGTTGTTGATTAGGTCTTTCATTTGTGGCCACATGTGTGTTGCAACATATTGCTTTCTGTCTTTTAACCAAAGCGGATTGTACCATTCATACAATGAATAATACATACCCGGATGCACACTCGTTTTGCGAACAGCAGCAAATAGGTCGCCGAGCAGATCGCGGTGAGGGCCTGCATCTACGGCGTTCCATGCAAAACCCCAATCTCGGTTAGCATCTTTGCTCGGCCATAAACAAAAACCATCGTGGTGCTTTGATGTGAGCACAATATATTTTGCACCTGATCTTTCAAATACTTTTGCCCACTCATCCGGGTTAAACAATTCTGCTTTGAAATCAGTGGCAAGGTCATAATAAGACCGGTTACCAAATTTTTCTTTGTGATATTTCAGGCGTGCAGTATCTCCATTCATTAAACCGTTTTGATACCACTCTGCATAATTTCCTTTTGCACAATACCCTGGCACTGAGTAAACTCCCCAGTGAATGAATATTCCGAATTTTCCATCTTTATACCATTGCGGAACAGGGCGTGTGTCGAGGCTTTCCCATGTAGGTTGATAGGTTTGCGCCGATAATGATTGCGCAATAAGAAGCAAGGGGATGATTAATTTTCTCATACAGCAATTTTATTCTAATGTTTTTACTCCTTGAATAGTAGTAGATTGTTGCAGGTGCAAGTCAAAAACGATCACTTCATTTTTTCCTTTCTTTAAAAAATTCACCGGGCAATATAAATGATATTGCGGGCCTGTGTTCCAGTAACGGCCGAGATTGTGGCCATTCACCCAGACAACTCCTTTTTGAAAATTCGAAAGATCGAGATACGTGTCGCCGATTTCATTCAGTTCAAAATCACCTTTGAAAAATATTCCATCGTGATTTCCTTCAGGATAAGTAGGTTTTAATCCCGCAATAAATTTCTCATCCATTTGCATGGGAAATATTTTCCAATCCATCAACGTCATTCCATTTAGGGTAACCCTATCCGTTATACCCTTACGATCAATCATGTATTGTGCGAAATTTATATGCCCCATCGATTCAACTAATATATCCAACTGCGGGTCCTTCTCTTCTGATTTGGGGATTTCAACTGTCCATTTTCCGCCATCACGAAAAACGGTGTCTACTAATTTTCCATTCAGAAAAACCATTGCATAATCGTGAGGTTCTGTAATAGTAAGCTTGCCGCTTTTATGGCCGATTAATTTTGTAGAATAAACAATAAAACCACTTTTCTGATTAAATGCTTCCATTGGCTTTGGTTGCGGAGAAGTAATTGGTTTTGGAAGTTGTTTCCATATTGTTGTGAACGGAGAAACCGTAAATGCAGGGATTTCGATTACCTGAGTTTGAGCAGGGAGATCAGGAATTTTATACGAAACATATTTGCTGATAAGGTTTCTTATTGCAAAATATTTTGGTGTTGGTTGCCCGAGTTCATTGATCGGCGCATCATAGTCATAACTTGTAATATCAGGTTGAAATTGAGTCGGCGAAAAAGCATTTGCACCTGCATTAAAACCAAAATTTGTTCCGCCATGAACAACATATAAGTTGAACGATTTTTTATGCTCTAATAAATAACTGAGTTCCTTAAGAATATCTGCAGTATCCGTCTTCGCCCATTTCTCTTTCCAGTGCGTTAACCAACCGGGATATGTTTCGCTGCTGAATGACGGCACATCAGGATCATTTTTCATAGCCTGCTCGAAATCGCCATCTCCTGTTCCGCTATCCAAACCAATTGCTGCTCCTTTGATATGGCCTGCATCAAGCATAAAAGCTGTCGGACCATCAGCAGTATAAAATGGAACATTGATCCCGTTTTGCAACCATAATTTTTTTAATGCCTGCAAATATTTTTTATCATTCGCATAACTCCCATATTCGTTTTCAATTTGCACCATCAGTATCGGGCCGCCATTGGAACATTGCAGCGGTGCAACTTCTTTCGACAAACGGTTTACGTAACGTGTTACTGCTGCCATATAACGGTCATCCATACACCGTATTTTTATATCGGGTATTTTCAATAAATAAGAAGGCAACCCGCCAAAATCCCATTCGGCACATACATACGGGCCCGGGCGAAGCAACACCCACATTTTTTCCTGCTGGCAGATACGGATGAATTCAGCAATATTCCTGCTCTCAGTCGCAAAATCAAAAACACCGGGAGATGATTCATGATAATTCCAGAAAATGTAAACAGCAACAGTATTACATCCCATGGCTTTTGCCATTTGAATACGGTGCCTCCAATATTGTTTTGGAATGCGGGCCGGGTGCATTTCCCCACTGATGACCTGGAAAGGTTTTCCATCTAATAAAAAATCATTCTTACTTAAAGAAAAAAAGTGTTTTTGCTGCGCGAAGACGTTGGTAAAAAAACCAACAATAAATAGTACAAGAAAAATATTTTTTTTCATCAGCAAACTATAAGCAGAGTGATTAAGTATAGTAAATTTAAACAACCAGCGTTATATGATCGCCCCGTGCTTACGCGATGTTATTTTTTTATTGAAAACAGTTATTAAATAGTCAGGCGGGATTAGTTTATTTGCAGCCTTTCTATTGCGTAAAATGAATTTTTTTGATCACCAATTCACCGATCAGTTTTCCCTGCACCTGTCCGTTTTCAACAGCCGGGCGATAGTGTATGCCCCCGTACAGCCTTGATATGGCAGCTTCATTGCAGGCCTGCATAAAAGAATTGTAATGACGTGTTGGCAAGCCATATTCATTTTCGGAGTAATCATCAAATGAAAAATCATTTCCGAAAATACTTGTTAATACCGTTGCAGCAGCTGTTGAAATTACGCTATGTCCGCTGTTATATTCCGGGAATGGCGGCGTTTGTAACAAGGGGCGCCACGTCTCATCAATATATTTATCTATGTAGGTTTCCGGACGAATAAGATTGCTTCGGTATTTTTCTTCCCAACAGGCAATAAATGCATCGAACAGGGCGATTGACGTGAATGTATATGCAAACGACGATTTCATAATACCTGCATTTGTTTGCTTACATGCAATAGAAATAATAGAAATCCAATGGCCGCCGGGAGAAATTTTTTTTACAGCATAGTTCAAATGCCCTTCCGTATTCAGAAAAAAAGGATTGCAATCCCAGAAATTTGCAATTGCTTTTTGTTCCGGAGATAATTTGTTTACGGTTTCATATACTTCATAAGCTTGTTTATACAACAGGCTGTTTTTCTCTTTTCCAAATGGTGGCGGCACAGGAGGTTTAAATTGCCCTGCAGAATCCAGTGCTATTGTCCGGATCTTCGCCCAATAAGGTTCAACGGCTGTCATATAGCCTGGTGGAGTCGGAATCCATTTACCTTCTTCCTTGCTTATTTTATAACGTCGCAATTTTCTTGTTTCATTATAATTATCTGAGGAAGCCCAGTTAATTATTTTTTCTGCAATTTCTTTTCCGTATTCTAATGATGCATCAAATTCTTCTTTAGGAATATGTTTATCGCTGTACCAATTTAAAATTGCATCGATAGAATCCTGCATGATAGGTTCTGAAAAAATCAATTTCTTCCCCGTCAATAAAAATGCATTAACTGCAGCAAGCGAAGTATTTATTTTCTTTTCCGGAGATGGAATTTGCGGAAAGGATTTTACCTGTTGATACAATGAACGATATTCTTTATTTTGTGTTGCAAGTACTTCATAAGCCGAAATATTTGCATACAAATAGATCCTGCTTGCTACAGGTGGTGAAAATATATCGTGCACAATCACGTCTGTCAATGCTTTTTCTGCACGATGTAACGGTGTAGCATCTGTTGTCCAATCTCCTTGCTGAGAATATGCACAGAATACTGAGTGAACAATAATAAAAAAAAACAAACAAAATTTTTGCATGAATTATTTTAGTTTCAAAACCTGCACTGCACTATTATTTTTTGCAACGATAATCAGTTTCTCCCCGCTTTTTGTTTTTACCTCAGTCATAGCACGCACATCTCCATCAATATAACATCCGCTAATAAATGGGTCAACTGCCTCAAATAGCTTGTTATTATTTCCTTTCAGCAAAAGACCGAGGCTTGCATCGCACTGACCAAGTGAGGTTCGGTAAGGATAAAAATTACCGGATAATAAAATATCCTTTTTACCATCTTTATCAAAATCATCTGCTACTGCACCAAATACTTTTGAAAACTGTGCGGCAAGTGGCAATGGATGAAAAGAAAAACTGTTATTTCCATTGTTGTATAAAATCCCGGAAGCAAATTCGTCACAATGAAAAAATTTTGCGTTTTGAATTTTTTCTTTCGGGAAAATATCTTCTATCGTTGCGTCTGCATAATTCTTGTATTTTACAAATTTCTTTTTTAAAGAAACAATCTGATCCAGCAATTCATCACGCGAAGCCATCGGGTAACTCTTCCCCTGTATATAATAACATATAATCGGATCGATTGTACCATTATCATCAAAATCTGCAGCATACATTGTCATCGGTTGGTTTTTCGAAGCTTTGAATTGATTATTGTATCCGCAGTTACCCAATATAAAATCAATTTTTCCATCACCGTCAACATCCGCGGGAGTAATTGATGCCCACATTCCATTCAAATCTTTCAATCCGGATTTTTCAGAAGCATCTTCAAGTTGGCCTTTGTTGTTTTTGAAAAGCATTACAGGCATCCAATCACCAGCAACAATTAATTCAGGATACTGATCGTTATCGATATTCACCCAACTTGCAGCACTTACCATTCCCGGTTGCAATAACAAAGGGCATACTTCATTGGTTACATCGGTAAACTGAACTACTCCGTTTTTAGAATCGTTACGCAACAAATAACTCCTGGATGAGAGCGGGAAAGACGCTGGTATTCCACGGCCACCAATAAACAAATCAATTTTACCATCATTATTAAAATCGCCTGCAGTAATTGCAAATTTGCTGCTTAGCATTCGGGGCAAGCAAGAAGAAGGAGCTTTTGTAAAATTTCCTTTTCCATCATTAATGTAAATATGATCTTCATATCCCGCGGATTGATCTGCGTATTCATTTCCCCCGCTAACAATATATAAATCCAAATCGCCATCATTATCAACGTCAAAAAATATTGCATTCACCTGTTCGTTTACAGAATCGCTCCACGGTTGCGAAGAAGCCGCAACAAATTTTCCATCGTCGGTTTGCAGGTATAAAACCCCAGGTTGGCCAATTGCACCACCAATAAAAATATCTTCCAAACCATCACCGTTAACATCGGCTTTCGCCAACGCAGGCCCTTGTCTTGATAGCTGATATGGTAATAAAGGTTCGTCTTTGAAATCAATAAAATCATCTTCATGATGAACAAAAGAAATACCAGAACCGGCAGTAATGTCTGTAAATATTTTTGGAGGATTTTTTTCAACAGCAGTTTTGTTTGCTGATGCATCTGATTGTTTCAACTCAATCAACTGGTCTGGCTGAACGGTTTGCAAAATTGTTTCTTTGCCACCCGGCCACTCCACACGAATCTCTTTGACTGATTTGTTTTTATCGAAACCGAAAAATATATCCTGTGAAACTGTAGACTGGTATCCACGTACCGGATACAGTTCCTGGTATTGCTGCATGCCATCGCCTGTTGTTAATGTTACTTTAGCGCCATACGCTTTTGTATTTAACCCTTCACCGGATAGCCTGATTTTTATATAATGATTTTTCAGAAGTTCGTTTTCATTGTTGCGATAAATAAGTGCTGGTTCGTTATTGTTGCATACAATCAGGTCAAGGTCTCCGTCATTATCCAGGTCTGCATATACGGCAGCGTTAGATACAGTTTTCTTTGACAATCCCCATTCTATTGATTTATTCGAAAAGGTGAGATCATGATTATTATGAAAAATATAATTGTTTAATTTATTTGATGGCATCTGGTTAACTACATCATACGTTTTAAAATCCTGGCTTCCCCGTTTTGCTGCTTCTATCCTTGCATCCGCTACCGTGTATTTCAGAAAATCCATGTCAGTAAAATCACGCAGATAACCATTGCTTACAAACAAGTCTTTCCATCCGTCATTATCAAAATCAGCAAGCAGGGCCGCCCAGCTCCAATCTGTATTTGAAATGCCTGCCAATTGCCCTATTTCACTAAAACGCAGGTTCCCTTTTTCATCTATCCCCTGGTTAAGTTGTAACATATTGCGCATCTGCTGATGGTAGTAACCACTGTCCAGCAGCAAATGATATTGATCGTATTCATCAGGGCCTTTCAATAATTTTTGGCGGTGATTATCTTCCGGCAACATATCAAGCGTAAATACATCAGGCCTGCTATCATTGTTATAGTCTGCAATATCAGCACCCATTGCAAATTTTGAAATATGCGCAAACGATTTATTCAGCGATTCCGTAAAAGTGCCGTCATGATTATTAATATAAAAGCAATCTTTTTCGGTATAGTCGCTTGTGGTATAAATATCCGGCCAGCCATCTTTGTTCACATCACTAACGGTCACGCTCAGGCCAAAATTCAACGCATTATTGATAATGCCGGCTTTTAATGTGACATCTGTAAAATGCATTTTTCCCGACGCACCCCTGTCGTTGCGAAACAAACGGTTACCAAAATTAAAATTGGGCGTGGCCCTTGTTTGTGTTGTATTTAGAAACGGATTGTAGGTATGATTAGAATGATTAAGTAAAAACATATCCAGGTCACCATCGTTATCATAATCAAAAAAAACAGCCTGGGTTGATTGTGTACCAGGAAGATCCAGTCCGTATTCTTTCGCCATATTTTTAAAAACAGGCACCCCGTTTTTTATTCCCTGGTTGATGTACAATTCGTTGCTCAACTTATCCGGGTCATTAAATTTTCCTGAGTGGCAGATGTATATATCCAACAAACCATCACCATTTACATCAGCAATGCTTACACCCGTTGCCCATGTTCCGTTCCCTGAAATATTTGCCTGTTTTGTAATATCGATAAACTGAAGATTGCCTTTATTTAAAAAAAGTTTGTTGGAAGAAGTATTGCCTGAAAAAAAGATATCTATTAATCCGTCATTATTAAAATCGCCAACGCCAACACCTGCACCATTATATAAATATTCATAACGCATCACATTCAGCGAATCATTTTCTCTTATATTGTTTACAAAAGAAACCCCTGTTTCTTTTTCACTCATCAATGTAAATAAGGTAGCTGGCTGGTTTTGCTGTGCAATTAATATGGATGAAAAAAAGCACACTGCCATTAACAGCAAAAAAATAAATCGCTTCATACTTTATTTTTTATCGATTATTCAAGATCGATATTTTCATCGCCTTCTTTATAAGGCAAAAAGCCCATCATTAATGTCATCATTTCATCGGTTGTGGTCATGTCTCCCATAGAGAATACATTTTTGGGAGGGTTATTGGGGTTAAATGGATTGTTTGTGGTGTTATCATAAGTTCCTTCGATATGAATAACAGAGCCTTTGGGGACCTTCAGCGGGTGTTTGAAACGATAAATTTCCTGCCAGCGAAAATCCCAGTCAGGTATATGTACCAATCTTATAGTATCCCCGGATGGTGTGGTGATATATGCTTTATACTCCTTTCCCAGAAGATGCATGTGCGGCCAGACATAAAGTAACGACTGGTCTTCATTTGGGTTGGTTACTTCTAATTTGAATGTTTCTATTTTATTTGCTTTGACATAAAATATAGGTTCGATTTGTTGTTCGCCAATTCCACCTGAGCCGAAGCTCACGATTTTCATTTTCCGTTCAACAGGTGTTTTTTTAAAAAAAATATTTACCCCGCAAATGCTTGTTTCATCTGAAGCTGATGGCGCATAATGCACTGTTAGCAAGATCACCCCGCGTTTGGGCATTACCCATCCGAATTGTTTTGGGAAATACTCATAGCTTGTGCCAGGTATCCATCCCCCATAATATGCCATTATTTTTTGGTAAGGACGATATTGATCAAATTTTCTTCTATCATCGTCAGTAAGGTTTAAATACGTAGCAGTGCTTTTAATATCGATAGATTCATCCGGAACGGCATGAACAGCATAGTTGGCATGATGCACCAATTTTTTGTTATTGCTAAAAAACTCAATTGCTTCAACATTTGCGGAATCTTTCAATTCAAAAGGGATTTTAAAAACGATAAACCTTTCAATATTATCTCCTGAAAGATGAAATGAATCGCTTGCTTGTAAAACAAGGTCAGGTTTCCTATTATACATTGTTCCGTTTACAGGAATTGTTCTTGCCTGTTTCAGGTCAGATGATTCTCCTTCCGGGGTTTTATCATCGATCCATTTTGTGATCAATGCTATTTCTTTATCGGTTAATGAGCGTTCGTTGGCATAATGCACATATTCTTTATCTGCCTTCCAGGGTGGCATATAACGGCTATGTATAACCTCTTTTATGAAAGATGCCCGTTTGGCTACATCATTGTATGTCAGGAATGAGAATGGCGTGCCTTCACCGGGATGGTGGCATAAAGCACATTTTGCCTGGATTATCGGGGCGATATCTTTGTTATATGTTACCTGCTGGCTTTTAGCGGAAAGAATAATTAATAGCCCTGCAAAAAAAATAAAACATCGCTTCATATCAGAAATCGTTAATTAAACATCCAATAGCCTTAGTCCTTTTCTCATCGACTTTAGCATGTTTTAGGTTCTGCATTATTGCATCTTTCAAATAATTTTCTGTTGTATTTGCTCTTGCTTTGCCAAGCCCTTTAAACCAGTTATCAATTGCACCACGGTACACCAGTTTATTGTCATTCAAAAAAACCACTTCGGGTGTAACTTTTGCCTGTAAGTAACGAGTAAATTTCAAGGATTGGTCCGATAGCAATGTATAACTGATTTTATATTTTTTTGCAAAGCTGCTTATTTCTGCCTGGGTGTATGTTTTGCCGGGAACAATTCCATAAAAACCAATATTCATTCCATATTCCTG
The DNA here is from genome assembly GCA_018266575.1 of Bacteroidota bacterium. Taxonomy (GTDB): domain Bacteria; phylum Bacteroidota; class Bacteroidia; order Chitinophagales; family Chitinophagaceae; genus Puia. The sequence continues at coordinate 35,317 of JAFEAE010000009.1, read as the reverse complement.
GTTTAGTTTGTTCAATACGGAAGTATAATTTTGGCAAATCGGGCATTCAGGGGATAAAAAAATATAAATACATTTCTTTTGTGCGGGCGTCAGGGAAACTGTTTTATTGGTTATGATGTCTGTTAGTTGAAACGAAGAGAGTGTTGTGTTTTTAAATACCGAATCATTTTTTGTTTGTGCATAGCTGCTATATCCGGCAACGAAAAAAAACAGGATTATATAATTTTTTATATGAGCCATACCATTAAACTCCTCAAGTTATGTAAATAATAAACTCCGGGCTAACCAAATACCCGGAGTTTAATTCGTCGATTCTTTGCTTATTGTTGATCCCACCAAATACGGCCAAAAGCATCACCAATACCCGTGCCGAAGCCAGGATCGGCTGCCATAGCATCGTATGCAGCTTTTTGATTTGTGTAGTTAGCATCGCCTGTTGGCAACAATGTTAGAGCAGCCCTGCGTGTTACCGCATTAACGGTTCCGTTTGATGTCAACTGAGACCATGCAAGAACAGATGTGGTGTTAGGGAAACCGGTTCTTTTCCACCATGCCCATGCTTCTGAAGGCTGCCTGAAGAAATCCAGGTAAGCCTGGCAGGCAATCTGTTCAGTAGCTTTAGATGCATCAAATGCAACACCAGGCGCAGCAAGGTAATTAGTGATCTCTGTTGAAGACACCTGAACATAATTTGAAATTCCGGCATCCTTTGCCCGTTGATCATAGAAGTTTATTGATGCCGTTATGCCATTCGTGTACCAGGTAGAAGCATCATCATTTGTAATACCCCTTGCTGCAAGATCAGCACGTATGAAACAATATTCAGCATAAGTCAGCACAGGAAAGAATCCATTGCCTGTTCCTGCACCAAATCCGTCATTTTCATTATAATTCGGGGTGAATAGCCTGTGTTGTAAATAAGAAAATGGTGTGTCATTGGCAAGATACAACGCCTGGTAAGTTGGAAGCTTACATGTATCAGGACTTGTAGGGCTTCCTACATAAAGCCCTTGGCCATTTGGGCGATAAAAAATCCTTAATCTTGGGTCTGCTTTCGATTGCATGAAGTCAACAACAGGTTTTGCAGCCAGAAAACCAGTTGGATTATAGTTACCTCCGCCGTCTGCAAATGAAGGGCCTACGATCAATACCCACGAATCACTTACGCTTGACATCTGGTTTGCATCAGCCAAAACTTCTGAAACAATTGTTTGTAATGTAGAAGGGTCACGTTTCATCAATCGCATTGCAATTTTCAGACGCAATGCATTCCCTGCTTTTGCCCATGCTGTAGGGTTGCCATTATAAAATGGATCCTTCCCACCATACGTAACTTGTGCAGTTGATGGGGAAGATTCCAGGTCTGCCACAGCAGATTTAATTTGCAAATCGAGTGTATCAAATAATGCTTGCTGAGGGTCATATACAGGGGTAAGTGTTCCACCATACCTTGCCTGGAATGCTTGTGAATAAGGAATGCTTCCATTAATATCGCTCACATAAAAAGCATAATATGCCATATAGATTTTTGCGATTGCATTTTCGTAAACACGTGCAGCTTGGGCATCTGTGCTCATTTTTGCAATAAGATGCGGAATATCTGCTAAAGGAACACCCACATTTCCATAAAAATTACCATAACGATAATTAAAATGAGAAGCTGGGTTAGTGAAATTAAGCCCATTACCTGCGCCTCCCGTGGTATATTGCAACCATGGGTTCAAAGCGCGGTATACATCATAATAATATTCAAAATCATTGGGAAGGTGCGTGGATGCCTGCAGGAACTGATCCCCCGGATCAACGGAAAGCAAAGTAGTAGGGTCGATGTTTAAATTGACAAATGTGGATTTTTTGCACGAAGTCACCATCAATGACCCTGTAATTAACAATAACAGCAGATATTTATAAAATTTCATGATAATAATGTTTGATGTTGATAGTTACTGTTTAGAATGAAGCATTGATAGTAGCGCCCAGGCTTCTGATTAATGGCAAACCGCCATATTCCATAAATGCTGCTGCACGGTTTGAATACAATCCTTCCGGGTTCACGCCATCTTTTGCGCTTTTGTAGAGATAGACGATGTTCCTACCTACAAGCGAAATCCTCAATCCATTCAGATGGGCTTTCCTGTAAATGCTTGCTGGCATATTATAACCAACACTTACCTGGCGAAGAGCAACCCATGAGTTATCAAAAATTGAAACTTCGCGGATACCGCTCGACCATTGTGTCAGGTTTTCATAGTATGCATACGCAGGGATCGGGGTTACTAAACCAGCTTTTACCGCATCAGCATATTTCATCCCTCCTACATCTACGCCTGCACCTGCAGTAGTTGTACCAGTAGTTCCTGGTGCTAATACCCCATCAGGGATAATTCCATCATTATGCGTTACACCGTTGTTATCAGTGAATGTTATACCACCAAGTGCTGTATTTCTTCCGTACAAAGTATTTTTACCATTACCGGTTTCCATTCCGTATTGATCTGTAGCAGACCCCATCAAACCGCCCACTTTCGCATCGATCTGAAAGCTCAACATGAAAGCTTTGTAACTAAATTCTTGTACAGTTCCAGCAAGGAAGCTTGGCATGATAGTACCCAGGTTCTTTGTAGAACCGTCATAGTCTTGTGATCTTAGAAAAGTATAATAATTTCCAGTTGTTCCGTAAGGAGCAGCACCAATTACACGTAAGCCATTATTTGCGTTTGAAACTGGGGCGCCATTTGCGTCTTTAGCCTGATATTTTGCAAACCCATACCCTGTTGTAAGTGTTCCATAATCTTTGCCAGCGTAGGCATAAGCAGCAACATCAGCACCAAAACCAAGTTCAAGTTGATAGGAGGTTACACCCGGGTATAATGAAATGACCTTGTTCTTATTCTTTGCAAAGTTAAAGGTTGCATTCCAGGTGAAATCCTTGGATTTTACAGGTGTTGCAGTAATCAACAATTCCACACCTGCATTCTGAATGTTTCCGGCATTGATATTTCTTGAACCTACACCACTTTCCTGGTCTGAAGGTAAACTCAGAATTTGGTTGAAGGAATTTTTCTTATAATAAGCAAGGTCAAATCCCAACCTGTCGTTCAGGAAACGCATTTCAGCTCCAAATTCCAATTCACGGCCGAGCTCGTTTTTCAAGTTCTGATTCCCGAGTGTGTTTCCATTGAATGAGTAAATGGTCTGCGTTGAATTGCCAGGCCCATTAAATGACCCGACTTGACCATATAATCCAGTACTATTAGTAACATAAGGATCTGCAGAATATCCAGTATATCCGAGATTGGCTCTAAGTTTTCCAAACGAAATAATGGAATTAGAGTTTTTAAATGAAGGGAGTTCTGTAAATATCCAGCTAAGCCCTACTGTAGGATAAGGATAGCTCCAAGGTCCGTGCCCATCAGCATAAGTCAATGCAGAACTCCAATCATTACGCAATGTAAAATTTAAGGTCAACATTTTTCTCCATGTAAGGTCGCCATAGAGATATGCTGCATCAAGCCTGCTTTTGGGATTTAATGTAACATTTGTATATGCTGTGCTCACTGAATTGCCTATAAAGTATAAGCTTGGAGTAGATAATCCCCCATTTGTATGAGAGACAGAAATCGGTCCACCAAGCCCGCTATTGGTTTCTGCACCCAAAGTCGCATTAACGGAAAAATCATTTCCTAATTCTTTGTTAGCAGTCAATAACCCTTGCAATCTTGTACTTTTAACTGTGCTTTGATCTAACTCATAATAGCCTCCCGTAAATCCTGCGCCTGTACCGTTTTGTTTGTTCTCTGTAATATCATTATAAGAATTGATGTTCGCACGCAACAGGAAATTAAGCCATGGTGTAATTCTCGCATGGAAATCGATATTCGCAAGTAAATTATACTCCTGTCTTGAAAGATTGTTTTCGTACAGTCCGTAAAATATTCCATTTGCCATGTAATAAGGGTCTGTTGAAGGAGTAACTCTCAACGCACCTCCATTAACGGGATCGATATAATGCGTTTTGTAATATGCTAACGGAGCACTTCTTGGCGCTAGGTAAGTAAATGCAAAAAGAGGGTTGTTATTACCTCCCTGATTGATTGGATTTATCGTTTTTACATTGGAATAAGTAACGCTTGCATCCAATGAAGTAGCTTCAGTTATTTTATGTGTTGCACGTAACGTAAATACATTTTTATTGAAGCTATTTGTTGGTACAACACTGGTATTATACAAGTTTGTATAAGATATCCTGAAAGAACCATTTTCCGTTGCTCCTTCAGCAGCGACATTAGTGTTAGCATATCTTCCTGTTTGAAAAAAATCTTTCAATGGGTTATTTGCTACCCACGGAACCATTCTTCCATCGAGGTCTTTCACCATATGCCCATCAAGCTTAGGCCCATAAGAATAACCTCCATTTGGGTTTGTATATGGCCCTGCTGAAATATCAACTACATCATTCCCCTGGCCATCTTTAGCAAAAGTTGGGCTTAACCCGCCACCAAATTCATTTTGAAGGTTAAGCATAGAGTATGCTTTGTCCATGGATTCCGTGTGTGTTACAGAAACACCAACACCTTTTTTTGCCCTTCCCTTTTTAGTGGTAATTAACAATACTCCGTTTAGCCCTTTTGATCCATACAAAGCAGATGCTGCGGAACCTTTTAGTACTGTAATACTTTCAAAATCATCCGGGTTAAGGTCTTTAATAATGTTACCGAAATCTTGGTTACTACCCCAAGAATCAGCTCCTGTAGTTGTGGGGGTTATTAATATGCCATCCATTACAATCAATGGCTCAGTATTGCTATTTAACCTTGCATTACCACGTATTTGGATACGTGAACTGGAAGAAGGACCGCCTGTTCCCTGTGAGATAGTAACACCTGCTACTTTTCCTTGTAACGCATCTCCAAAGTTTGAATTATTTGCGGCAACAATTTCGCTGCCTTTAACTTCAGTAACTGCATAAGGAATTTTTCTTGTATTGGTACGTGTACCAAAACCAGTTACAACAACTTGAGAAAGTTCCTTGGTATTATTATCCAACTGAACAGTTAGTGTAGCACTTCCATTGATTGATACCTCTTTTTGGATATATCCAACAGAGCTAAAGACCAAAGTAGAATTTGGATCGGCTTTAATTGTAAACCGGCCGGCTTCATCTGTTAAATTCCCTCCGGTTTTGTTTCCTTTTTCCCTAACAGTTACCCCGGAAACCGGGTTGCCCGCGGCATCTCTTACCACACCGCTTACAGGCCTTTTTACTTGCGCATTACTACTGAAGGATATCAGCAATAATGTAATAATAGTCAGCATTGCAGAAGCAACCTTCGCCTTGAATGTTCGTTTCATGTTGCAGCTAGTTTAAGTTTTGTTTGAAAAGCAATAAATAATGGCATTCTAAAATTCTTGTCTCAAAGCAGCTTGTTTAATGAATAGTCAATTCATTAGTACAGCTTACATTCATAATTTCTTTTTCATTGGCATAGCGGTTTGTTTTAATTAATCTAAAAACTGTTCACTTTTTTATCAGACAGGCACCCCGTCTCGCTTTATTTTATCTTTCATGTTTTTTTTACCAGCATCTTTTTCATAGTTTTCCATAACCAAAGCAGCAGAACCAATCAACTCTGCCTGATGTCCCAAAGCTGAAATTTTAATTTCCGTGTTTTCTGAAAGCCTCGGTATACAATGCTCGTTCAATGCCTGCTGAATTGGCGCCTGCCATATCTTTCCTGCCAATGAGCCTCGTCCACTTAATATTACCACTTCAGGATTGAGCAAATGAATCAAAATAGCAACGCCTCTTCCAATATTATATCCTGCTTCAGAAAAAAGTTCAATTGCAAATTTGTCTCCTTTCAAAGATGCTGTTCTTATTGCATCAAATGCCAGTTCTATATCTTCGTTATTCACATCTTCAACCCGTATACCCGACAGCTCCCCTTTACGCAAAGATTCCCTGGCCTTTTCCACAATAACAAATAAAGATGTTTCTGTTTCCAAACAGCCCGTTTTACCACAACTGCATAATTTGTTGTTTGTAAAAAGGGGTATGTGACTGAATTCACCCGCAAAACCGTTTGTTCCCCGAAACAATTCGCCATCAAGCACCAATCCTAAACCAACCCCCCAACCAATGTTTACTACCATGGCATTTTTCTTTTCCTGTACTATGCCAAATTTCAGTTCGGCAAGAGCTACAAGGCTGGAATCATTATCGATATAAACCGTTAAACCAAGCTTTTCAGATATGTAATCAACTATGTTTTTTGATTTAGTCTCCAAAAAAGAATAATTAAGCCCTTTCGTTACATCAACAAAACCTGGCATTCCGATACCTACCCCTGCAATATGCTGTTTGCCAATGCCAGACCGCTTAATATGTTGCTCAATTTTCTCTGTGAGTTCTGCTAATGCGTTGTGATTTTCTTGCAGCTTTAAATCAAATTTCTCAACCTCAGTTACAAATTGATTCTGCATATTCATCACTACTATCCGGGTCACAAGCTGATCCATTGCAACAGAAATAATAAACATGAAATCCGGCCGTAATGAATACATCTGTGGCCTTCTTCCACCTGTCGATGGAGCATAACCTGTTTCTTGTACAAATCCTTTTTCGATCAAATCATTAAGCTGCGCCATTGTATGGGGCAGGCTTTTGTTAATCTTATGGCTCAAATCCGCACAAGAAATCATGCCTGAGTAGTAGAGCTCCTTAAAAATTCCTGTCTTTTGCGAACCTTTTTTTCCCTTCATAATAAGGTAAAACAGTTAGGGGATGACTTTACAAGCTAAAGTAAACACTTTTTAAAAAATAACAAAAAGTTATTTTTATTTTTTAAAAGAACTAACTAATATTAAAATTCAGCTCAAAGTAAAAATGTTTTTACATAACACTCATATACTTTAACAATAATATGCAGATTATTTGCAAATATTTTTCTTTTTATTAGCGGATTGTATTCGGTTTTTAACCAGTTTTGCTGTTTATTCCCAGAAAAACAGTAGTTAAATGAAAGCCCTCAGAACCGAGATTACGGATGCTCTTCATAGCTATATTGCGGTAATTGAACGCAATGAGCCCTACTTTAAATCGCCTTTTCATTTTCATCCGGAATTGGAATTAGTATATGTGAAAGAAGGCTATGGCACCCGCATCATCGGCGACAGGCTTGATTCATTTGCCGATGGCGACATGGTTTTTCTTGGTTCCAACCTTCCTCACGTTTGGTTGAATGATGAAATCTTTTACAAAGGCTTTACTCATTTAAAAGCCAGCTCTATTGTGATTTATTTTAATAAGGAAGTTTTCTCGAAGGGCTTTTATGAATTAAAAGAAAGCAGCAAGATCACCGATCTTTTTATGCGTGCAGAACGTGGCATACGGATAATCGGGAAGTCAAAACAACTGATCGCAAAAAAGATGGAAGCTATCACCCGAAAGAAAGATTTTGAAAAGATCATCGAATTGCTGGAAATATTACATATCATCTCTACCTCAAAAGAAATTGAATATATCGCACACGAAGGCTATTCCGGCGGATCATTGTTGCAGAGCAAGCCCGACAGGCTATCGGAAGTATACCACTATGTAGCGGCAAACTATAATAAAGATATTTCGCTGAATGAAATTTCAAAAATTGCAAACCTTACACCGCAGGCTTTTTGCAGGCTGTTCAAACAACGCAACAACCGCCATTTTGTAGAATACCTGAACGAAGTGCGCATATCCAACACCTGTAAATATTTACTGGAAACCAATTTGAATATTTCAGAGATCGCTTTCCATTGCGGGTACAAAACACTTTCCAACTTTAATAAATTCTTCAAAAAAACAACAGGGCTTTCGCCCAAGCAATATCGTGAGAAAGCAAGGGTGTGAGGGGGAATGGGCAATGGTGAATCGTGAATGACTATAGATTGTGAGATTAATATTGAATCGTAATTCTAAAAAATTGTTTGCCTTAAATTGTCGTACTTCAAAGAAAGCATTTTATTTGCCATCACCCTCATTCACCTTTCACGATTCTCTTCTCACGTTTGACGATTCACCATTGCCCATTCACCTTTCACTTCTTAAGCTGCCCGATATCAAACCGTATCACTTCAACTGCTTCTTTTTGCCTGGAAATAATCACATACATCATTCCATCATAAATTATCGTATGGGGGTAACCGTATTGGCCATCTTTCCAAAGCCCTGCTTTTTTTAGTGTGTACAATTCGTCTGCAATAATAAACTGGCGATTGAAAAAAATGCCATCATTTGAAACAGCAATTACCAATGGCGTCCTGGCATAATGATGCAATGTATCCGGAATACCTACATAATAAAATCTTCCATCCGGCAATTTTCCGAAATGAAATTTACTGTCGTTATCCGTAAAATTAGTTTCTGCAGGAAAAGACCAATGTTCGCCATTGTCTTTACTTTCCGTTACCCATAATTTCCCTTTCCAACCGTCGCCGGTGACACGAAGCAATGCATGCAAAACATCATCCGGTGTTTGAAAAAAAGAACCTTCGCATAACGGCGGCAAATGCATTTTTTTTGCAGGCGAATAAAATGTTGCCGGGTTATCCTGTGTAAACAATGAATCATTATAAAAACTACTCATTCGCCAACCACTTAATCCCCTTGGGTCATCTGTATATGGAAATGTAAAATTCCCGCTGATGATCAATCTTCCATTATTAATTTTTTGCGGCCCATGATTAGGATTTACCGGCACATGTATGTTCAGTGCATCACTCCAATGTTCGCCGTCTGTTGAAACTTTTGCCCACAAGTTGGTATTCGTTCTTTGCGGTGAATACTCCCCGTAATATGCTACCAGTGTGTCTTTGAATTGATGAAAACCCGCCGCAGTCAATATGTTCAATGTATCTTTAGTATAGGGTGAAGGCTTTGCTAAAACCTGCGGAACAGACCAGTGAAAAAAATCGGAAGAAACTGAAAACAGTACCCGCTGCCCTGGTGCATCTTCATCGATCATTCCGTTTGACCATATAGCAATGAATTTATTTTTAAAACGCGTGATGGATGCATGATGCGAATACAACCATTCTTTCTCCGGCGCATAGATCATTTCCCTCTGAATACGCAAATGCGGAATATTTTTTTCTTCCGTATAGTTATTACGGATGATGCTTACCTGTGCTTTGCTGTTAGTTATTATAAACAGGAAAAGAAAATATAGTTTATTAAATTTCATTGGTATGACGATTTATGAAAGTTTTTAATGTAGCCGCAGATTTTATAACTGCAAATCGCTAAATAGATTTATAAAAATATAAGCCTGCTACTCATGGGCATCCCTCTCCTTGGGAGAGGGAAAGAGGGTGAGGCCTTGTACAAAAATCCGTGAATCTGTGGCAAAAATATTAATCAAGTAATAAACAACTTTTAATTATTAAAATCCGTGTTTCGAGTAGTGTAGGCAAAAATTTTACCACTATGCGTTTATTTTGAACAATTACAAGTAAGCGATATTGATCAACTTCACTTTTACATTTCTACAAAATGAAAAATAAAACTACATTATTTGCTTTTTCTATCCTGCTTTGTTTTTCCGCAACTGCACAGGATATTTTGCCGTATAAAAACCCTGCCTTGCCAATAGAAGAACGTGTGAAAGATTTGTTACAAAGAATGACGATCGAAGAAAAATTCTGGCAACTTTTTATGATTCCCGGAAGTGTAGAAGCCGGTGATGAAGATAAATATAAGAACGGCATATTCGGTTTTCAATTTAGTGCAGAATCAAGAAACGGCGATGCTTCCCAGCAAATGCTTAACTACAGCACCACTGAAAGCGCATTGTTACTCGCAAGAAAAATCAATGCAACACAAAAATATTTTGTGGAGAGAACACGCCTTGGCATTCCTATTATTGCTTTTGATGAAGCGCTGCATGGGCTTGTACGCGGTGGAGGTTGTACTGTATTTCCCCAGTCCATTGCATTGGCTGCAACATGGGACACTTCTCTCGTTCATGAAGTAGCAAATGCCATTGCAACGGAAGCAAAGATCCGCGGAATCAGGCAGATACTTTCTCCTGTTATAAATATTGCTTCGGATGTGCGTTGGGGAAGAACGGAAGAAACCTATGGCGAAGATCCTTTTCTTACTTCAGAGATCGCTGTTGCATTTATCAGTGCATTTGAAAAAAAAGGGATCATCACCACACCAAAACATTTCATCGCGAATGTTGGCGATGGCGGCCGCGACAGTTACCCGATTGAATTCAACGAACGATTACTGGATGAAATTTATTTTCCGCCATTCATCGCTTCGATAAAAAAAGCTGGGGCACGATCCATCATGACGGCATACAACTCCTTAGACGGAAGCCCTTGTACTGCGAATGATTGGTTGCTAAATAAAAAATTAAAAACAGACTGGCAATTCCCGGGATTTGTGATTTCAGATGCTGCTGCGGTTGGTGGCGCAAATGTGTTGCATTATACAGCGAAAGATTATCCTGAAGCCAGCAAACAAGCGATCACTAACGGGCTTGATGTGATCTTTCAAACAGCGTATGAACATTATAAATTATTCATCCCGCCGTTTTTGAACGGAGAAATACCTATGAAAAGAATTGATGATGCCGTATCGCGTGTGCTACGTGCAAAGTTTGAATTAGGATTATTTGAAAAACCATATATAGATGAAAATGAAATAGTCAACTCATCTTTCATAAAACAACATAAAGCCATTGCAGAAAAGGCAGCATTGGAATCTGTTGTTTTATTAAAGAATGAAAAGCAAACTTTGCCGCTTTCAAAAAATATTAAATCAATTGCAGTTATCGGAGCAGATGCAACGGAAGCAAGGCTCGGCGGGTACAGCGGATCGGGGAATGGAAAAATAAATATTCTTGAAGGTTTGAAAAAAAGAGCAGGCAACGCTGTTAAACTAAATTACGCAGAAGGTTGTGGAAGATATGCCAACGATTGGAAAATTATTTCTTCAGAATTCCTGAGCCATTCAGAAAACGGGGGAATAAAAAAAGGCCTGAAAGCTGAATATTTTGATAATATAACGTTAACGGGTATCCCAAAAATAACAAGAGGCGATGCTTCTGTTAATTTTCAATGGACGCTTTCATCCCCTGATCATTCTATTGCAAAAGATTTTTATTCCGCAAGATGGACGGGGAAAATTCATCCGCCAAAAAGTGGCAACTATAAAATCGGGCTTGACGGAGATGATGGTTACCGGTTGTTCATCAATAACAAATTAATCGTTGATCAGTGGGAGAAACAATCTTATCATACTTCATTGGCAGATTTCTTTTTTCAAAAAAACAAAGAATACAACATACGTGTTGAATTTTATGAGCCTGTTGGAAATGCACATATAAAATTAATATGGAATGAAGGAAAAGTCGATAACTGGCAGAAGAAAATTGATACCGCTGTTGCAGCTGCAAAAAAATCAGATATAGCAATTGTTGTAGCAGGAATTGAAGAAGGCGAATTCCGTGACCGGGCAGTGCTTACACTTCCGGGGCACCAGGAAGAGATGATTAAAAAAATTGAAGCAACCGGAAAACCGGTAATTGTTTTATTAGTTGGCGGAAGTGCGGTGGTGATGAATAACTGGATCGATAAAGCAAATGCAATTGTTGATGCCTGGTATCCCGGAGAAGAAGGCGGCAGTGCAGTTGCTAAAATTTTATTTGGGGATTACAACCCGGCAGGAAGGTTGCCCATTACGTTTCCGATATCAGAAGCACAATTGCCACTGGTATATAACCACAAACCAACAGGCCGCGGAGATGATTATAATAATTTAAGTGGCTTGCCGCTGTTTCCTTTCGGTTATGGTTTGAGTTATACGCAATTTGAATACAGCGATCTGCAATTCAATAAGAGCAATATTTCCAAAAATGATTCTGTGATGGTAACATGCAAAATCAAAAACACGGGAAAGTTCGAAGGGGATGAAGTGCCGCAACTTTATTTGCGGGATATGCTTTCTTCCGTATCGCAACCGGTTATGGCATTGAAAGGCTTTCAACGTATTCACCTGAAACCATCGGAAGAAAAACAAATTTCGTTCTCGGTCACTCCGGAAATGTTAAGTATGCTTGATGAAAAACTAAACAGGGTTGTTGAACCCGGGAATTTCAGGATCATGATTGGCGCATCATCGCGGGATATCCGTTTGAAAGAAACGTTGACAGTGCATGATTAATTGCAATTTTTTCTAAAAAATAAATCAAGACTGCCAAACGATAGCCGGCAGTCTTGATGGTAATATTCATTTCATCATCATTTATTTTCTTTCACGCGTTTCAGTTCATAATGTTCGCCTTCATCATCAGCAATTATTTTTTCAAATTCGCCATTCACACCTTTTACAAATTCAAAATCAGCATCCATGATCCGTAAAAAAAGATGATGATTGTTTTGCGGGTAAATATTTGTCTTTGGCAAATTCACTGTTGGCGATTCTACTTTCAATCTTCCATTTTGCAATGTGATGATCGCTTTTAGTCTTCCATCATATACACCTACGAACTTTTCTAATTCTTCTTCGGAAAGTTTTGCCCAACCACGATATGGAATATAATTTTCCCATTTCCAGGGAATGGTAACACCTGCAATTTTTTCAAGGAGTTCTTTAAAAATACTTAACCCGTTTGTACTGTTTGTCATAATCACATAAGCTGTTTTCTTCTCCGGAAAACTGATCGAATAATGCAGCCATCCGTCTAATTGTCCTTCTTTAAAAAATGCTTTGCCATATTCACTGTTGAACAAGCCCCAGCCTAATCCATACGCCAATCCTATTCTCTTCAATTCTCCCGTGCTATCTGTGTCCTTAGGTGGAAACGTACGTTGATCGCAATGAATGAATACCTGCGGCGTGAAAATTTCTTCCCATGTTTTTTCTTGCACTCTTTTTTTCTGTAGTACTGCAGCTAAGAACCGTGTGTAATCAGCGATCGTTGTTTGCATTGAACCGGCAGCATGTGCGTCGCTCCGTTTAAATAATGATAATGTGTCTTCATTAATATTGTGCCCGAGCGCATAATCAGCTTCAAATTCCGGTTGCCACACAAAACTGGAACGGCGCATTCCGAATGGTTTAAAAATATTTTCCTGTGCCAGCTCTTCTAATTTTTTTCCGGTAACTGTTTCAATAACTAATTGCAACAATTCAATTCCTTCACCGGAATACGAATACATTTTTCCGGGCGTAAAAAAAATTGCGAGTTTACCATTGTTGTCAATCTCCCGCCAATTGGGGAAACCAGTTGTATGGCTCAAACAATGCCTTGCAGTAATTAATTTCCATCGATCATCACCGGCAAGGTCTTTATAGTTGTCGTACTCTGGCAGGGGTTTCGGCAGGTATTTATAAACCGGTGTATCCAAATTGATTATTTTTCTATCAACCAATTGTGCTACGATATATCCAAACAACGGTTTGGCCAGTGAAGCGCCATAAAAACTTGTTGCCGTGTCGTTCCATTTGTTCTTTGCTTTGTCGCTATAGCCATACGCTTTTATATACACCGGCTTATCATCGTTAATAATTCCGAGGCATAAACCGGTCACATCGGCAGTATCTATCAGTTGCCGGATGATACTGTCAATCTTTTTTGTTGAAATTTTTTTGCCATCAGGTTTTTGAACCTGGGCAAATGCTGCACTCACAATAAGGAAAATAATGCCTGTGAAAAGTAAATGCTTCTTCATTTTATATTCATTTTTAATGATTTATTATTTAATGAATACAAAATTCATTCTCTTTAAAAAGTTGAACAATAATATCACTTCTCAAATCCGGATTTGAGCAATCATTTTCGTTTAGTGAGCTTTGATCAGGCTGTTTGCGAAATGGATTTCCGGAATTCGGAGGGAGATTTTCCGGTAATTTCTTTGAAGGTGCGTTGAAAGGTTGCCTGTGAACTGAACCCGCATTCGAGGGCAATTCCGGCAATAGTAAGATGGCTTAATGCAGGTTCCACTATCTTTTCCCTGAAGGCATTTACGCGGTGTTCATTCACAAACTCATTAAAACTTTTTTGCAGGTGTTGATTAAGTACTGAAGAAATTATTTTTTGTGCAACACCAGTCTTCTCCGACATAATGGCAAGATTTAGGTTTGGGTTCAAATAAATTTTATCCTGCTCCATTGCTTTCATCAATGATGCGATGACCTCTTTTATTTGTTGGGGAGATAATGGATTATTAGCATTCGCTTTTTTCTCTGCATTTATTTTTTGTTGTGAAATGATATACCCTTTGATGCCCAGCCAATAAATTAAAACAGCCATCGGAATGTACAGCGGATACCAGTCGAATGTGTTCAGCATCCAATCTGTATATTTCGGGATCACATACGGAACAAGAAACACAAACCATATTACCTGGAATATTTTAAACATATTCAACACCTGCATGAGCCAGTTAAAATTTTCCGTTTTACCGTTCAAATTGCCATTCAGTTTGGCTTTATATGCAATAAGATATCTTGAAGAAAGCAAGACATATACCGTCACTGAAAACCATCTCGGAATATCTGCATACACATTATAATTATCAATGAAGTTGCCGATAGGTGCAGGATTATTCCGGATAGTTTTCGTAAGAACACCGATCACAAATACAATGGCGATAATTGAAGGAACAAGGTCAATAATGACCGGCAAAAAATGAAGCTTTTGTTTTTTTTGAATTTCAAATCCGGGATTCAAAACAGATTGCACATAAAAATAGATCAATGGTCCGATCGGCATAATGATTACCAATGGAATTATCTGCGTAATGAATTGCAGCAATGATGAACCAAACCAGTTTTCTATATTTCCATACAGGTTGAAACTGGCAAGTGCAATCAAAAAGATCAGTCTTGCCAATATCCGGTTCTGCGTTTTATTTTTCCTTGAAAAGAACAGAAGACAGCACACAATAATTCCCTGCACCGAAGCAAGCAATATGAGTGTATTTAATAAACCAGCAAGCGGTATGGTGAGCATAAAAGAACGGTTGATCAAATTTAAATCTTTTAACAACGAGTGCGTGTGCAACAATTTCATTTTTTTCTCCACTTTATTATGGAAAAGCATCGTGAGGGAATCCCATTTTTTAACCAAATGCATAACTGCATCTTTATTCAAATCTTATGTCCGGCAATTTCATTAAAACAATATGGCGCAGCCTCGTAAAAGACCGCCAGTTCGCCATCCTTAACCTTGCAGGGCTTTCAGTGGCACTGGCTTGTGTATTACTTATTTATTTATGGGTTACAGATGAACTTAGTGTAGATAAATTTCATGCAAACAACGGGAGGTTGTACCAGGTGATGTCGCACATCAAACTGCCCGATGGCATTCATACACAGGAAGCAACGCCATATATGTTCAGCCGCGCTGTCGCAAAAGAAATGCCCGAAGTGGAAGATGCAACCTGTTATATGCAGGGATTCATCAAAGGCACTTTGTCTGCCGGCGAGAAAAAAACACAAACCACAAAACATTTTGTCGATTACCATTTCTTCAATGTGTTTTCATTTTCGTTGCTCAGTGGAAATAAAAACACATTGCTGGATGATAAATATTCGATTGTTATATCAGATAAGCTTGCAAGAAAATTATTTAATACTACTGAAAACCTTATTGGAAAAACCATTCAGTGGGAAAACGATCCGAATCTTTTTACTGTAACAGGCGTATTCGAAGAACCATCTTCTAATTCTTCGCTGAAATTTGACGCTCTGTTTTCGTATGAATCATTTTTCCAGAATAATCCTGATACAAAAGATTGGTCGAACAGCAATCCGAGCACTTTTATTTTAGTAAAAAAAGGAATAGATGCAAAACAATTCGAGGCAAAACTCACCCCTTTTTTGCATGCAAAATCAGACAAATCTCCGCTCACTTTATCCTTAAGAAAATTTTCAGACAGGTACCTGTATAACAATTATGAGAATGGGGTATTATCGGGTGGGCGTATCCGTTATGTCCGTTTATTTTCCATTATTGCGGCTTTCATTTTGGTGATAGCATGTATCAATTTCATGAACCTTTCGACTGCAAAAGCGGCAAGGCGATTGAAAGAAGCTGGCATTAAGAAAATTCTCGGCGCAGAAAGAAGCGCACTTATCTTTCAATATATCGCGGAATCTATGCTAATGGCATTTGCAGCATTATTTATAGCATTGTTCCTTTCATTACTGCTTCTTCCGCAATTCAATATGATCACAGGGAAACAACTTTCAATACCCAATAACGCCTCGTTTATTATAGCAGTTCTTAGTATTGGCTTGATCACAGGTTTACTTGCAGGAAGCTACCCTGCGTTTTATCTTTCCGGCTTCAAGCCTATTGCTGCACTGAAAGGGAAATTAAATACCATTTGGGGAGAATTGTGGATGCGCAAAGGATTGGTAGTGTTTCAATATACATTGTCTGTAACTTTCATCATTGCGGTGATAGTGATCTATAAACAAATGCATCTGATACAAACGATGGACCTCGGTTATGCAAAGGACAATATCATTTCTATTAAAAATGAAAAAAAGATCGGTGAAAACTACGATGCCTTCACCAATGATGTGCAGCATATTCAGGGCGTGATGGCAACATCAAGTATAAACGGCGACATGTTTGGCAACTCCAGCGGAAGCACAGAAAAAGCGAAATGGGATGGCAACAACGGGCAAACAAAAATTTTAATGACAGACCTTGATATCGATTATGGGTTGATAGAACTAATGGGAATGAGAATGGCTGCAGGAAGAAGTTTCTCTAAAGATTTTGCAACAGATAGTTTAGGAATTATATTAAATGAATCTGCTGTTAATGCAATGGGTATAAAAGATCCGGTTGGAAAATCATTTATTGTTTGGGGAGGCAACTATCATATTGTTGGTGTTACAAAAGATTTTCATTTTGAATCCATATATGAAAAAGTGAAACCTTGTTTTATGCGGCTCAACAAAGCCGGTGGCAATATTTTAATAAAAGTGCACGGTGGCAAAGAACGTGAAGTGATCGCACGGTTGAATGAGGTTTACAAAAAATACAATCCGGGGGTGTCATTCAGTTTTACTTTCCTGGATAAAGATTATGAGGCGATGTACACTTCAGAAGAAAGGGAATCTGTTCTGTTCCGTTGGTTTGCCGGTTTGGCCATCATCATTTCATGTCTCGGCCTGTTTGGCCTTGCAGCATTCTCTGCACAAAAACGCCAGAAAGAAATGAGTATCCGTAAAGTGGTAGGCGCTTCCACTTCAGATATTGCAACCTTATTATCAAAAGATTTTTTTCAACTGATCATTCTTTCCATGCTCATAGCATTTCCACTTTCGTGGTGGGCAATGAATATGTGGTTAGATGGGTTTGCTTATCGGGTACACATCGGCGTTAGTGTGTTTGTAATAACACTTGTATTCACAGTCATTATTACAATAGCTACGATCAGTTTTCAATCCATCAAAGCTGCGCTCGCAAACCCGGTCAAATCGTTGAGAGCGGAGTAAAGATTTCACGCAGAGGCGCAGAGAATTTCATGAGGTATGCCATGTCTGTAACAGTCTGATACATTTAATCACACTGCAAAGACATGGCATACCTTTTTACAGGCCCTGAAATCAATATCCCCTACCTTTGTAGATATTTGAATTTTGCAAACATGGAAATAACCACCCTCGAAAAATTTTACAAAGAAACATCGGGGCTTATACCCGATGGGATTAATAAAGAGATCGGGCATTTTAATGTGTTTAAGATTGATGAACTGATGGCGAAGGCAAGAAAAATGCAGAAGCCACCAATGCCTTATAACCGCCGTGCATATTACAAGATCAGCCTGATCATCGGCTGGAACCGCGCTGAATATGCCGATAAAGTGATCGAGATAGAAAAGAATGCACTGCTTTTTGCCACGCCAAAAATCCCATACAATTATGTGCCGCTTGACTATAACCAATCCGGTTTCTTTTGCATTTTCACTCCCGAATTTTTAGTGAAAAACAAAAGCGGCGTAATGCTGGATGGGTTGCCTATTTTTCAACCAGGTGGTTATCCTGTTTTTCAAATCTCAGATGAGGATGCCGCAGAATTATCTTCCTTATTTTCCAAAATGTACAGGGAGCTTTCTTCTGATTATGCCTACAAATACGACCTGTTACGAAACTATGTCCTGGAATTAATTCACTACGGGCAAAAATTACAACCAGCCACTGCATTATACCCAACACATAATGCTTCGGCACGGGTTTCTTCTTTATTTATCGAATTGCTGGAAAGGCAATTTCCTATTGAATCTACACAACAAAAATTATCATTACGTACTGCAAAAGATTTTGCTGACAGGCTTGCTGTGCATGTCAATCATCTCAACAAAGTACTAAAAGAAAATATTGGTAAAACGACCACAGAGATTATCAGCAGCCGCATTATCCAGGAAGCAAAAATCTTATTGAAACAAACAGACTGGAATATTTCCGAGATCGCATATAGCCTCGGTTTTGAAGAAGTTGCCCACTTTTCTAATTTTTTCCGCAAGCAAACCACGTTATCCCCTTTGGCTTTCCGCGATAGCCATTGATTTGAATTTTACAAATAATGGATTGAAGCTTGCAATGCCTGCAGGAGCAGCTCTTTCTAATTTTGTGTTATCAAAATCAAATACAAAATGGAAAGAAAAAACAAAATAGCCCTGGTAACAGGTGGAAGCCGCGGGCTTGGAAAAAACATGGCGCTTAGCATTGCAAAAAAGGGAATTGATGTTATTCTCACCTATCACAGTAAAAAAGAGGAAGCACTTGCCGTAGTTGCAGAAATTGAAAACTCAGGACAAAAAGCTTTTGCGTTACAGCTTAATGCAGGTGACATAAAATCATTCGCTAAATTTTTTGTGGAAGTAAAACAAACGCTACAAAATAAATTTCAGGCAGAACGTTTTGACTTTCTGATCAACAATGCAGGCACTGCACTTTATGCTCCGTTTGCAGAAACCACAGAACAACAATTTGATGATGCAATGAACATTCATTACAAGGGAGTATTTTTTATTACACAAAAAGCATTGCCTTTGATCAATGATGGCGGAAGGATCATCAACATTTCTTCCGGGCTTGCACGTTTCTCATTCGCAGGTTCATCTGCGTATGGTTCAATGAAAGGCGCGATAGAAGTGCTTACACGTTATCTCGCCAAAGAATTGGGCTCACGTGGAATTGCAGTAAATGTTGTTGCGCCCGGAGCAATTGAAACAGATTTCGGTGGCGGACGTGTTCGTGATAATAAAGAAATAAATGCGCATGTTGCCAGCGCTACCGCGTTGGGGCGTGTAGGTTTACCGGATGATATCGGTGGTATTGTTGCATTCCTGTGTACGGAAGAAGCAAGATGGATCAATGCTCAGCGCATAGAGGCTTCTGGCGGTATGAATATATAATACTAACGTTATAGTATAACCGAAAACAAAATGCCGGATCAGATAATCCGGCATTTTGTTTAGTATAAGAGACTTTCAGGAATTGTCAATTATCCATTATCAATTGTCAATTGTTCTTATAATTCGAGCAATGCTTTTACAGGATCTTTCCCGAATAAAAGTTGTGCAGGATTTTCCAGCAATTCTTTTATCCTTACTAAAAAGCTTACTGATTCACGCCCGTCAATAATGCGATGGTCGTAACTCACGGCAAGGTACATCATCGGCCGGATAACAACCTGGCCATTTAATGCGATCGGGCGTTCTTCAATTTTATGCATCCCTAATATTGCTGATTGAGGAATATTAATGATCGGTGTGCTCATTAATGAACCGAAAACGCCGCCATTAGTAATAGTGAATGTGCCGCCCTGCATTTCTTCCATGCTTAATTTATTATCACGTGCTTTTGTAGCAAGTTCCACCACTTTCTTTTCAATATCGGCCATACTTAAACTTTCTGCATTGCGGATCACTGGAACAACAAGCCCTTTCGGCGCACTAACGGCAATGGATATATCACAATAGTTGTGGTAAATTATTTCATCCCCGTCAATGTATGCATTTACAGCAGGCCAATCCTGCAACGCATAGCAAACAGCTTTTGTAAAGAAACTCATGAAACCAAGGTTCACGCCATGTTTTTCTTTGAACTTGTCTTTATACTGTGCACGCAACGCCATGATGTTGCTCATATCTACTTCATTAAAAGTAGTGAGCATCGCCGTTGTATTCTTTGCTTCTACTAACCTGCGTGAAACAGTTTTGCGCAGGTTGCTCATCTTTTCATTCTTCACGCTACGGTCGAATAGTGGCTTGCCGACTGCTCTTCCGGGGTTGCTTAATGCTTCGAGTACATCATGCTTCAAAATTTTTCCACCCGTTCCTGTCGGGGAAATTGTAGAAGGTTCAATTTTTTTATCCGCAATAATTGCTGAAGCAACAGGTGTTGCCTTCACATCAGCAGCTACTGCTTTTTGTGCAGGTTTTTCTGCAGCAACTTCTTTCTTCACTTCTGCACCATTCGATGCCGCAACCTTCTTTTCCGCTGACTGATCACCGACAACCGTCGTCTGTTCTGGCTTCGCGGCAGTTTCATCGATCTGTGCAACAACATCGCCGATCTTCAATGTATCTCCTTCTTTGCCCAGCGTTTTCAAAACACCAGCCTGTTCTGCATTCACTTCAAAGGTTGCTTTTTCACTTTCCAACTCTGCGATCACTTCATCACGGTTCACATAATCCCCTTCTTTCTTCAGCCATTTCACCAATGTAACCTCACTTATAGATTCGCCTACTGCCGGAACTTTAATATCAATCATTTTAATGTACGATTTAAGATTTACGATGTACGATTTCTGCGAAATAGTTTTCAGTCATCAGTCCGCAGTTTTCGGTTCTTTAAATTCTAAATTTCTTTTTTTAGTTTTTAGTCTTTAAAACTTTAGTTTTTATTTTTTGTAACCAGCTTCAGTAACTCCGGTTAATCATCGTTGCGCCTGCCTGCCGGTAGGCAGGTCGCACTCTTGTACAGCAACAATTCTATTGAACGCTAACTAAATGCTAAATGCCGTTTCAATGATCTCCTCTTGTTCCTGTTTATGCACTTTTGCATAACCGGTTGCAGTGGCAGCGCTTGGCTGCCGGCTGATGAATCCATAATTTATCGTCTTCAGGTTCATTTGCAGAAATGAAGCTGCTCCCATATTCAGCGGTTCTTCCTGTACCCAGAACCATGTTGCATTACCGTATTTTTTATTCAACTCTTCAAGCTGGTTATATGGCAATGGATACAATTGTTCCAAACGTATAATAGCAACATCTTTGCGGTTATCTTTTTGCTGGCGTTCCGCCAGTTCAAAATAAATTTTTCCGCTGCAGAATAATACTTTTTTTACCTGCGAAGCTTCGCCTGCAAACGTATCATCGATTACTTCCCTGAAACCGCTATTGGTAAATTCTTCCACTTTGGAATAGGTTCCCGGGTAACGAAGGTTTGCTTTCGGTGAAAAATTAATTAATGGTTTACGGAACGGCCATGCAAGCTGCCTTCTTAAGGCATGGAACAGGTTTGCTGAAGTTGTAATATTTGTTACTACAATATTCAACTCGGCACACATTTGTAAATAACGTTCCATTCTGGCACTGCTGTGTTCCGGCCCCTGCCCTTCATAACCATGCGGCAGCAACATAACAATTCCATTCATACGCTGCCATTTTTGCTCGCCGGCAGCAATAAACTGGTCGATCATCGTTTGAGCTCCATTGCTGAAATCGCCAAACTGCGCTTCCCACAATGTTAATGTTTGAGGGCTTGCCATTGCATAACCATATTCAAACCCCAACACGGCATATTCGCTCAATAAAGAATTAAAAATCCTGAACTGCCCTGTTGCACCCGGTATCCTGCTCAGGCGGTTGTATTCTGCATCTGTTTCATCATCACGCAGTACAGCATGGCGATGCGAGAATGTTCCGCGTTGTACATCCTGCCCGCTCATACGCACATCTTTTCCATCAAGCAAAATACTCCCGTAACCTAACAGTTCTCCTGTTGCCCAATCAACTTTTCCTTCTTCATTTAATAATTTGATTTTATCCTGCAATATTTTCTCCACTTTTTTCAATGGCTTGAAATCTGCAGGCCATATCATCATCGCATCAAATATCTTTTTAAAATCTTCTTTACTTATTGCTGTTGCCGGGGATTGATTAAAATCTTCTGGCGTTGCACGGCGCAAACTCTTCCACCATAGTTCCGGTTGCTGATAAGTATAAGGCAGCGGTTTTTGCTTTACTTCGTCTAAGCGTTCCTGTAAGTCTGCCCAGAATTTTTTCTCCATATCCTTCGCCAGTTCCTTTGCATCAGCTTCTCCATGTTCAATAAGATATTGGGTATATACTTCGCGTGGGTTAGGATGTTTATCAATCAGCGAATATAATTTCGGTTGCGTGAATTTCGGATCGTCTCCTTCATTGTGCCCGTGCCTGCGGTAACAAACCATATCAATAAAAATATCGCAGTTGAATTCCTGCCTGTAACGGGTAGCAATATCCGCACATTTAACTACAGCTTCTGCGTCATCTCCATTTACATGCAGCACAGGTGCATGAATTGCTGCTGCCAATGATGTACAGTAGTCCGAACTTCTTGCATCTTCAAAATCTGTTGTAAAACCGATCTGGTTATTGATCACAAAATGAATGGTTCCGCCGGTATAATATCCTTCAAGTTCACTCATTTGTATTACTTCATACACGATGCCTTGCCCTGCAACTGATGCATCGCCATGAATAAGTATGGGAAGAATTTTGTCGTAATCACTTTTGTACATCACATCCGATTTCGCTCTTGAAAAACCTTCAACCACCGGATCAACTGCTTCAAGATGCGAAGGGTTAGGCATCAATTTCAAGTGTATGGTATTGCCGGAAGGTGTTTTCAATTCACTGCCATAACCCATGTGATATTTTACATCACCGCTTCCCATTGTCTGGTCGAGTTTTGCCGTGCCTTCAAATTCACTGAATATCTGCTCGTAGGTTTTTCCCATTATGTTTGCAAGTACATTCAACCTTCCACGATGCGCCATGCCGATCACTACTTCCTGCACGCCTCCATCAGATGCTGTGTTGATGATCGTATCCAATGCAGGAATAGTTGTTTCACCACCTTCCAGTGAAAAACGTTTTTGCCCGATATATTTTGTATGAAGGAATTTTTCAAACATTACTCCTTCATTCAATTTCTGAAGGATGCGTTTTTGTTTGTCGATCTTCAATGGGTTCAAAAACTTCTTCTCCATTTCAGTCGTCAGCCAGTCGATCTTTACCTGGTCGCTGATATATTTGAATTCAATGCCCACATGATCGGCATAGCATTTCTGCAGGTGCTGTAAAACATTTCTAAGTGATGTTGTACCCAGCCCGATCAGGTTCCCTGCAAAAAAATTCTTATCAAGGTCTTCTTCTGTAAAACCAAAAAATGCGAGCCCAAGGTTTGCCCCGCGGTCCTTACGTTCACGTATCGGGTTTGTTTTAGCTATCAGGTGGCCCTTATTGCGGTAACCGAGTATCATGCGGTAAGCGCCTAATTCTTTTTTCCAGTCCACCCCATCTGCGGTAGTATAAGTTGTTCCTGCCGGTTTTGCAGCCGCAGCACCATTGCCATTTGAGCCATTTTTTCCCTGTGCGATGGCAAAATCAAATCCTTCAAAAAATTTTTTAAATTCCGGGTCAACGCTGCCGGGGTCTTTTGAAAAATCCTGGTAAAGGCTTTCGATATAGGCAGGCGATGAGTTAGTAACGTACTGAAAATCTTTCATTGAATATAGCTTTTAAACCGGGTAACAAATATCGTTAAATTAATTATAGATAACAGCGAATTTGCAACAACACTTTGAGGGTTAATTTATTTTAACATGACTTGACTATTTTTTACAGATTCCATACCAGTTGCAGATTTCAGGCAATTTTGGCATTTTGGGGTTATTTTTGGAATTTAACCTCTAAAGTTTTGGAATTTACATAGCGCAGCTTTACCTTTGCCGTCCTAAATTTTTGAATTCATGGCTAATCACAAAGCAACGAAAAAAGATGTGCGCCAGGCAAATAAACGCCGCGATAGTAACCGTTACTACGGAAAAACTACACGTAATGCCATCCGTGACCTGAAAGCATTGAAAGGCAAGAAAGAAGCTGGTGAAAAAATGCCGGATGTTGCTTCACAGATCGACAAATTAGCAAAGAAAGGAATCATCCATAAAAACAAAGCAGCTAACCTGAAAAGCAAGCTGGCTAAAAAAGTGAATGCTTTAGCTAAATAGAGCTTTATTTAATAAATTGAAGGGCATCCTATTGACGGATGCCTTTTTTATTTTTGTATAGATTGCAACCACGCTAAAAACCTGATACCAGCTTAGAACATGAGATATTTGTTACTCTGTCTTTTCCTTTCGCCTTTTCCGATAAAAGCACAACAAACTGTTTTTGAAAAATCGAATGGCACTGAAACAGCCACTTACTTTGAGTGCATCGATTTCTATAAAAATTTAGGTAATGCCTCCGCTAAAATTTTTATAAAAGATATGAGCACAAGTGATTCATGTTATCCGTATCATCTTGTTTTGTATTCGAATGATGGAAAATTGCACAATTGGAATTTGTTTATAAAAATTCACCCTATTATCAACCTGCACATTTGCGGTACCCGGTATTCATGATATTGTAAATGTGCACTTGATTCTTATCAATGAATCTTTAGCAAGAATAACCCGGTTTGTAAATAACACAGATATTTTTTTTATATCTTTTGAAAGGGGTTATTTTTAATTATTGTTAATCGTTATTCATACCGTTAAAGGCTAAGTGTCTCTCTGTTACACTTTAAACCTTTCAAAAACATGAACGACATAAATCTACGCTTGTCGCGGTCGAGCGTTATTGTAATTGCAATTTCGGTAGCAGTACTCTTTTTAATTTTCGTACTTAATTACCTGAACTTAAAAAATATTTCTTCCCTTCAGGATTCCGTCCACACATTAACTACAGAAGATCCCGACGTTACCATGCTTCGAAAGAGCAGTGAAAATCTTGCTAAGGCCGAAGTATATTATCGAATGTATATTAATTCATGGAATGATTCTGCACGCATATCGTTTGTGGGGAATATTGATTCTGCAATGAACAATCTTAAAGTTGTTGCAAAGCTCGACTCACAATTTTCCAATAAAATAAACAGCGATGTAAACTACAAGCTCAAGATATATGCTGCCATAGAAGGGTTAAAAAAAATTTCTGATTATTTTGAACAGCCTTCCATAAATATTACCAGCAACACATCGGTAACAAGCCCCATGAAATTAAAAACACTGGAATTGTCTTTTTTCAGAAATAATCTTTATAAATACACCGATACTTTTAAAGTTACAGGAGCCAAAAAGAAAAAAGGCCTACTTGGAAGATTAGCAGATGCCCTTTCCAATAAAGACAATACACAATTTAAATCCGAACATATAAAAAGCACACCGGAAGAAAAACATAGCAGCGACAGCACCCGCCATTCTACCGATTCCCTGCTGAACGGCCTTGCGAGAAAGATCAATCGTTATTATGAAAACAAGGTGAACAAACAACTTGCAATCCGTAAAGAATTGACAGAAAAAGAAACATTATTAGCGCAGGCAAATCTCTCTTCGTTATCTGATATTGATACAAAAATCGGCGAATTGCTACAGGAGTCGCTGAAGCAAAGTGAAACGCAACGACAAAATTCGCAGATGCAGATAGAAGCATCAAAAGCTTCGCTGAATAAGATCAGTTTTTTTTCTATCGTGAGCATTATTGCAATCATCGGTTTGCTTATCTATAATATTTACCGCACCAATAAATATGAAGAAGCAATCATTAATGCCAAACTGAGCGCAGAAAAATTAGCACAGGTAAAAAGCAGTTTCCTAAGTAATATGAGCCATGAGATTCGTTCCCCGTTAACGAGCATCATAGGTTTTACAGAGCAAATTGCCCAGCATGAAAAAAATGAGGAAGACAAGAAATACCTTAATGCCATAAAAGTTTCATCCGGGCATTTATTGAATACAGTGAATGACATCCTCGACTTTTCAAAATTGGATGCAGGCAAACTAAGGTTAACCAAAGAGCCTTTTGTTGTAAAAAAAATAATTGAAGAAACTGCATTTGCATTCAGCCTGGAAGCGAAGAAAAAAAACATATCCCTAAACGTTAGTTCAACTATTGCCGATGATTTTTGTGTGAACGGAGATGTATATCGCTTTAAACAAATTTTGTATAATCTCATCAGCAATGCAGTTAAATTTACCGATCACGGGCATGTGGAAATTCTTACCAACACAACACTCAGCCATCAAAATAAAAATGCAACCGTAACTGTCGCGATAAAAGATACAGGCGTTGGCATTCCTTCAAATCAACTTGATTTTATTTTCCAGGAATTTGCACAGGCCACAGTAACGAAAAAAAACGACCTGTTACGTTCTATTAAAGGAACAGGTTTAGGTTTACCGATTTGCAAAATGCTTGCAGAGTTGCAAGGAGGAAATATAAAAGTAGAAAGCAAGGTTGGACAAGGTTCTGTATTTACTGTAAATATTCCGTACGAAGTCGCTGACATTAAAGATGTGCATATACACGAGCAACATCATGCCGATCCATTAAAAGCGGTTGCACATAATAATTCAGGAAAGCGGATTTTAGTAGTAGAAGACAATGAACTTAATATTATGCTCATTTCCCTATTGCTCGAAAAAATGGGATTGTCATTTGATGTTGCAATAGAAGGGGAACAAGCCGCAGAGTTTTTTAAAGAGAAAAAATATGATTTGGTGCTGACCGATATTAACCTTCCGAAATTTACCGGCATTCAGCTCACTGAATTGATCAGGAAAGATGCAGATCAAAGGAAATCAAAAATGCCAGTGGTTGCATTAACTGCAGATATTACAAGTGAAGATGTGGAAAGCTATTATGCAGTGGGCATTACAGAGGTATTGATGAAACCCTTCCGCGAAAATGAATTCCGCCAGGTGGTTGAAAATTATATTAATGCGTAAAAGTTTTTTGGTTGCTGGTTGTCAGTTCCTGGTTCCGGGTATTACATTTCATTCTGCAAATAATTCATAAACACTCTCGCCGTCATTCCCGCGCAGGCGGGAATCTGTATTTACTAAAGTTTATGCTTTGCAAGAATGATGACAACTTGCAATAATGTTTTTGAACATCCCTCAATTCATTTAATAAAATACTTTATTAATCAAAAACCACTTCAAGTAACGGCTTGTTGAAATATATTTATGCAAGAAAAAATTTCATCATTCCTTTAAACTGATATGTGATATGAAACATGTATTTGCCTTCATCGTTACATTGCTTTTTATCTGCACAGCATCCGCACAAAAAAATATTGACAGCCTTTTACCGATCCGGGGATTTTGCATTGATGCACCGAGACCAGCAGGGCTTGATTCATTCGTGACTTTTATAAACACCGAACTTGCTCCGCGAAAAGTAAATACATTGCTTGTACTTATCGATTATCATTATGAATTTAAAAGCCATCCCGAATTGACAGACAGTTTTGCATTATCAAAATCAGATGTAAAAAAAATTGTTGCCGTTTGCCGGAAAAATAATATTCGCGTCATCCCTCAAATAAATTTGCTCGGGCATCAGTCGTGGGCAAATAAAACAGGCAAGCTGCTGGCTGTTTACCCGCAATTTGATGAAACACCTGAAATAAAAATGCCTGAAAAATATGTTTGGCCAAATGCAGATAATTTGTATTGCCGGAGTTATTGCCCGCTGCATCCTGAATTACATGCCGTACTTTTTTCGGTGATCGATGAATTGTGCGATGCATTTGAAACGGATGCATTTCATGCAGGCATGGATGAAGTATTTTATATTGGTGAACCGAATTGCCCGCGATGCGGCGGAAGAGATAAAGCAGAATTATTTGCAGATGAAGTGCGAAGAATTCACGATCACCTTGCAGAAAAAGGAAGGGAAATGTGGATATGGGGCGACCGGCTGCTCGATGGAAAAACAACAGGGCTTGGCGAATGGGAAGCAAGTTTTAATAACACCTATCGTGCTATTGACATGATCCCCAAAGATGTGGTGATATGCGACTGGCATTATGACCGTGCAGACAAGACCTCAGTATATTTTGCGATGAAAGGCTTCCGTGTGCTTACCTGCCCATGGAGAAAACCTGAGCTTGCAGTGCAACAGGTGAATGATATGGTGGCATTCCGTGAACAATCTTCTCCTGAAATGAAAGAACGTTTTGCAGGATTAGTGGAAACAACATGGTCACGCACAGAATTTTTCTTAAGGGGATATTATAACAACACTCCATCTCAAAATGCTTCTGCACCTCAAAACACCGCGTGGAATTGTTTCAAAGCAATGTATGATGCGATAGGAAAACTTAAGTAATGTGATAATGTGATAATTTGATAATGTGGAAATGTGATAATGCCGATAGACAGGTAAACATCATGATCAACTAAATTGCCAGAGATTCGCAGATCGCATTATCTGCTCCAATCATAATCATCATAAAAAATCAGCGTTCTATTTTTTTTAATAGAACGCTGATGTCGCGGATTATTATGATGAAATTATGATTTGAAGCATTACCACATTTCCACATTATCAAATTATCACATTAAGCGCTTACTGCACTACTTTTATCACTCCCGCTCCATTGTATGAATGATACTCGCCGTTATACATGGCATCGGCGCTTACCGGGCCCATGCGATAAATACCAGGAGAAACTGCACGAACTGCATAATAATACACCTGCTTGTTGTCTGTAGCATCAACAAATAAATTGATGCGGTCATCACGTACATCAAGCGCAGTTGGCGCGGATGCATTTTTTATCCAATCCATTCCAGGGATCTCTTTGGTACGTGGGTTTTCAATTTCAAACCCTGCAGGCAGCATATCGGTGATCACAATATTATCAACATCCGTGCTGTACGATTTTTCTAAAGTGAGTTGTACAATAATGAGATCATTTTGTTTGAATGTGTTTCCTGTCAGCAATCTTCCGTCGCGGTCGTAAAAACGTTTGCGGATCTTCAGATAACTATCTTCCTGTTTATACGAACCACTGCTGCTAATCCCTTCGGTTTCCCAGAAATAATACAAACGCCCGTTGCCTTTTGCTGCGATCTCAATATTTGTTCCTTTCAATTGCTGCGTATTTAATTTAAGGTCGTTACCGTTCATTGTTGCCACTGTTTTTCCATTCACTTTAATATCTGCTGATGCTGTGGAATGACCAGCCTGACGTGCAATTTTTCCGAGCGCCAGGAAACTGAATGTCAATTCCTGCGTGCTGTACCAGTAACGTTGTTTCAGTTTTTCCGAAACATGTTTTGCCATAACAGGAATTTGCGCATTGTTCGGGTCGACATCTACCAATACATTTAATGCGATAGATTCATCACGTATATCTGAATAAAAACTGCCACCGGTTTCTGCAACAGATTCTTCACCGGCAAACTGCGTTGGCAAAAACTGCGCGAAGCTTTTTTTATCCCCGGCCAATGCATAAGCTGCAGCTAATAAATATTTACAGTCGAGGCTTAGTAATTCAGGGTTTGCTTTATAATAATTCATCGTACTTACATCTGGTTTTCCGGCAAGCGCAAGAACATACAAACCATAAGCCACTTCTTTCGGTGCTATTTTTTTATTCAAATTTCGGTTATAGTAGTACGTTATGATCTCTTTTTTCTTCAACCTGTTATTAATGTAAGACAGCATGGTTTCTTTCAACCCTTTGTCTACGTCATAGCCTGCCTTTTGCGCTTCAATTAAAAAATGTGCGGCGTAAATCGTTGCCCACCAGTTTTCCGTTCCTTCATTATCCCAGAGTGTAACAGCGCCATTATACAATTGCCGCATTTTGATCTTCCGTATCGCTTCCTGGATGTTAAAGTTGGCACTTGCCTGCGCCGATTTTTCCTTGCGCATCATATCCGCGAGATCGCCGAAATACAATTGCGGGAATGCAGTGGAAACAGTTTGTTCCGTGCAACCATAAGGATATTGCACGAGGTAACCCAGATACTTCGACAACTCTGCTACCGGTGAACGGCTCACTACCAATTTGTAATCGATACTTGATGGAATAAAATCTGTATTCGACACATTCACTTGTTGGGAACTTCCACCATTTACAGAGCCACTGCCAGTAATTTTTTGCAATGGTGCGGATGGACGAATGCTCATTTCTGTTTCATCAGAAAATTTTTCTCCCGCACCATTCACTTCTACCTTAACTTTTCCTATTCCGATTACTGGTGCAGCTGTTAACTGGAACACCACTCTGTTTTCACTATTCGGAGATAAATTCACCGATTGCTTATCATTACCGATGACCTGGATTGCGCCGGTTACTTTCAATTGTGCGTTTGCCGTAACCGTCTTTGCAGTTGTGTTAGTAACCGTAACCGGAACGGTGATTGTATCCTTCGGACTTAAGAACCTTGGCAATGCAGTACTCAATACGATCGGGTCTGCAACGGTCATTTTATTTTCATTTGAACCGAAACTGTTTTCTTTATATGCAACTGCCATTAACCGGACTTCACCGGAGAATTGTGGAATATCAAATTCAAATTCTGCATCACCGCTTCCGTTTGCTTTTTTAATGCCGCTCCAGTACGACATGATCTTAAAACGTTTTGCCGGCATAGGGTTCACACGTTTCTTCATATCACTTTCCATATCTCCACCCGTGCTGCTCAACCGCGGTTTTATTTCCGGAAATAATAATGGATAGATATCATACCCATTTACTTCAAGTGCTCTCTTTGCATAAAAATAATCGTATGGATCAGGTGTTTCAAAATTTGAAACCTGCAATACGCCATTATCGACAGCAGCTAATGTTACCATACTATTCGGCGCAGCCTTTATAGTAACTTTTTGATGTGTTTTGGAGCGAACGGATTTTTGTGCAACGATCTGCACAGGAATTTTTCGTTGCTTCTCTTCCACTTTTACACTCTGAAATCCATGCGCGACAGTAAGCGGAACATCTGAAACATCATGTGGCTTGAAGAGTGTTGCCGTGATATACACGTTCGGAATATCATCTACATTCAATGGTAATAATACTGATGCCGAACGTTTGTCATTCACATCAACATATTGGTAAGAAATAACTTTATCAGTTTCCAACGTTACCAGCATGCGTCCGCTAAACGGCGCTTTGAATAATGCATTTACTTTGTCGCCGGTATAATAAAATGTTTTATCTAATTGTATATCAATGTTGCCTTCATTATCTACTTCAAAAGAATTGTTATCTCCGCCCCAGCTTCCATAACTGTAGAAGGACTGGCTTACATAATTATCTGCGCCTGGCAATGCAACGCGCAATTCATATTCGCCGGGAGATCGCGGCACAAAAGAATAATGCGTATTTTTTCCGCTTACACTCAAAATAGAAGATGCGATCAGCTTATCTTCCTTTTGAGATTCATAACGAAAATAACTTCCGCTTTTACTCAAAACCGTTTTGTATTCGTGTTTGATCACTTCAACTTTTGCTTTTGCATCGTCGAGTAATTTCTCATTTTTATCCAACGCGACGATCGGAAAATCTGCTTTCTGATTTAATGGATGATACCAATAACCATCATCCGCAACTCCAAAGAAAACAGGTTGTGTAAAAATATCAACAGAAGTATTTCTGCTCACCGGCCTTCCTGTTTCATCGAACACCGTTGTATAAAAAGTTGTTTGCAATACGCCGAGGTTTTTATAAATATCTTTTACCTCATATTTTTCAACAGCTTCTCCTTTTGCATCTGTTTTCCCCTCACGTTCTATCTTATCAAAAAAGGAATTCTGGCTCGCGATGCTAAAGCTGTACGACTCAAATCCTTTCGGGTTGAACATTTTTTGCTTCACCTGTATCTCACATTCATAATTTCTATCAGCAGCGGGTGGGCCGAAAAAATTAACCGCACGAATATTTAATTGAGAGGCATCGCCAGGTTGCAAAAATGGTTTGTTTAATTGTGCAGTTACTTTTATCCTGTCGGGAACAAATTCTTCTATGCGGAAAGGCTGGGATGATAACAAAATATCATTCGAAGTATATACTTCCAGCGAATAGCTTCCGGTGATTGCAGATGCGGCGACATCAACACTTCCTTCGAGTGAGCCTTCTTCGTTCAGGTTTTTACGGAACGATTTTAATTCTTTGCCATTTGGTAATAAGAATTTTAATTTCACCGGAATTTCACCTGGTGATTTCCATTGCCTGTCGCGGACGATCACAGAAAAATTTACCCGCTCGCCGGGGCGATAAATATCCCGTTCAGGATAAATGAATGCGTCCAGACCTGTACTGTTACTATGTTTGCCGCCTGTTTCAAATCGTGATGTATTCACTTTTGTTGTACTGAAAGGGATATAGTTGAAATCATCTGCAGTCTTTGCAATGATCATCGCAGGTTTAAACCCTGCAAAATCTTTACGTGTGTATGCGATCTCTGCAACCCCATCTGCATTGGTAGTTGCTGTTCCGAGCAATTGATTGTTTGCGCCATAAGCCAGCATATTCACGCCTTCCAATCCGTTTGCATTTTTGATAGAATTCGCAAACACAAAAATTTTTTCTTTTCCTTCTTTCGCTATCAGCCCGATATCTGATAATGAAACAAAGCGGCTGTCTTTCACCCAATAATCCTGTGTTGAGCGGATCATCACGTGATAAATGCCTTTAAAATCCCGCACTTTATCATTAATATCAAAATGAAATACGCGACTGTTATTATATTTCGGAAGGCTGCGTGTATCGATCTCCTGTTGATAGATAACATCACCGAGTGTAGCATCCCCGGAATTTTCCGAGTAATCGTAACTTGTTTCTTCGCCATCTTCATTATCAGAAGAAGACGAAGAAATTTCCCTGGGATAATAACCATACCGCTGTGCTGCCAATAAGTTGTTCTCATAAATTTTGGAAATGACCACTTTTATTTTCTGCACATTGATGATCTTTACTTCAATATTCTGCAAACCTTTTCCGGACAGATATACACCTTTACTGTTTGCAAAACTGATCGATGGCTCCAGTTGCCCGAATGCAATATTATTACTGTAGTTTTCGCGAAGCGTTCCGCCAATCTTGCCACGCAATCCTTTTGCGATTGACAATGCATAACTTTTTGTCACATCGAAATTATCGCTCTGAATGGTGAAGCCATCATCAGTTGTTTCAACAGTAAATTTTACAGACGGATCTAATTTGATGAATGAAGAAATGTTGGGCTCAGCAACCTGCTGACTGGTTGTTACTTTGATTGTGCCACTTACACCGTCGTGGTCAGTACTAACATCGTTTATGCGCAACGCAAACGGAGAAGGGATTACTGTCTTCGATTCTATCTTTTCTGAGCTTCCGTTTGTACCGCCTTCAGGAACTATTCCTTTATCAACACTGATCGCCGTTTCATAATCTTTATCCTCCATTTTTAAATTGGCTAACCGAAGTGATATTTTATTGTCGGAAGACAATGTTTGCAAATTGTAATTCACAGCCTGCCCGTCAATCAACACCTGCAATTTATCTTTCAAGGAATTTGGATTTACCGGGTAATTAAAATACAGGTCGATCTGTGGCAACGCGTTGCTGCTGTTATCATCCTGCAGCACCCACGTTACATTGGTGTTTTCTAATTTCAGGTCCGGCGTATGAAAACTGATATTATCTGCATTACTTATTCTTCCATACTTTGTGTATTGCAGCAGGTCATTTTTCAATGTTGCTTTAAATGTGGTTGCAGGCGACAATGGTTTTGACGGGGAGAAAACCAATTCATCACCATGTTCCCAACGAAACCGTCCGGGAATTTTCGGTTCGAAAGAAACATATTCGGTAGAATCCCATCGGTTCAATAATGAATCATTCACTAATGATTTATCAAAACGAAAAACAAGGTTTCCCAGTTGAGGGATCTCATCTTTTGCATTAGTATAACTAAGAGCAACCGTAGTGCGGTTACATGAAGACAAAAAAATAATCCCGATCATAACCGGGATTGAAAAACAAAATTTATTACGCATATATGGGCAAGGTTATGGAGTGACAGTTGTTGTTTAAAAACGCTGTTAAAATACGAAAAGGGAATAAAAAAATAAGTTTGTTCTCTTGGAAACAAATGAGAAAACAAGAAATTAGTATGGAGAAGCTACGGAGGATGATTTGAAGCAGACATATAATTGCAGCAAATTGCAGGTGAAAATTACAATACAAAAAACGGTTATTACAAATAGATACAGATAAGGATTTGTTAAAACAAGAATACTAATGTATGCCATACCTCAGAGGTATGGCATACATTGCACTTAAACCCAAACTATGGAATTTGCAGAAAACAATCTCTATCATATTTACAATAGAGGAAACAATAAGCAGCTTATCTTTTTTCGGGAAGAAAACTATCTTTATTTTTTAACAAAAATCAGAAAATTTATTTCGCCTAATTGCGAATTACTTGCATACACCCTGATGCCAAATCATTTTCATTTGTTGGCATACGCCGATAATAGAACAACTTCTAAAATTATAATAGGCAATTCTGAAAGAAATGTTCTTTCAGAAGGAATAAGAAATCTGCTACACACATATACAAAAGCAATAAATAAACAAAATGGCACTTCTGGTTCATTGTTCCAACAAAATACAAAATCGAAATGCCTTAATAACGGCAGTTTGGATTATGCTACAACATGTTTTCATTATATACACCAAAACGCACTTGCTGCAGGATTGATCAAGCAAATGGAAGATTGGAATTATTCATCTTTCAAAGATTATGCAGGTTTTAGAAACGGCACGTTATGCAATAAAGAATTAGCATTTAAATTATTAAACCTGGATAAACCAAATTTTTATAAAGATTCTTACAATATGATTGATAGTGATAAAATAAAATTACTTATGTAACGCTCCGAATGCCATACCTCAGAGGTATGGCATTCGGAGCGTTATTCCGCTAACAAAGAAGATGAAACTTTCGAAACAAAAATTAAAAACGTGGCTTAAAAGGACTGCAATAACACTTGCATGTATCCTTATTTTATTCTTCCTGCTCAACTGGATATTCCCTTTGCCGGATAAGATCGGGTATTCGGTTATTGTCACCGACAGCAAAGGAGAAGTTGTTCACGCCTATCTTACCAAAGACCAGCAATGGCGTATGAAAACCACACTGGATGAGATTTCTCCCCTGCTTCAAAAAACAATCATTGAAAAAGAAGATAAATATTTTTA
>JAFEAE010000008.1 GCA_018266575.1 Bacteroidota bacterium | reverse complement strand
GTAAATTCCAAAGTAAGCATATCATTGTTGGTTGTTTTGGACGGCACCATGCTGAAGAAGCCATGTGTATCTGTATTGAAATTTTCACCTTTGCGCTCTACATATTTGCCGAATTTACTGTCGTAATATTTGTACCATGCCTGCACATTTGTTCTCGGCATTGGCTGCCCGGTTTCCCGGTTCAATACAAAATAATCATTGTTATTGCTGATATATGCAATGTTGGATATGTAGAAGAATGCAAGGGCCATCGGATTTTTTTCCAACCCGAAATTTTCATCTGTGCTTGCGAGCAATGCATATTCGCCATAAGGCAGGCTGTCTATTTTTATTTCAACATTATGTTTTTGATGATCGTTCGTTTCCGGAAAATTTTGCTGAAATGTTTTTACAGGCGAAAGCGCTGCAACTTTTTCCCAATATCCATTTTGCCATTGGTTGCCGAGATTTTCTTTGATTGCCTTATCTGTTTTGATAATACGGAAATATAATTTTGAAAAATTCCGGTATCCCACCAAAGCCCTGAACGGCTGCCCGGGAACATTCACTTTTTCAAGTTGAATCGAGATTTCTTTATTCAGCATCTGGTGCAACAAGTTTTCACAATTTGCTTTTCCTTCAGAACTATCTTTTTGAGCAATTACTTTTTCACAGAACTGTTTTGCCTGCAAATATGCATATCGGTTACTGGTATCGGTTAGTGGATTGTATTGGGATGCTTTATATACATATTGCATTGCCTGCAGGTACCAGGCCTGCGCCGCAGCCGGTTCGTCGGGATATTTATCTGTGATATTCTCCAAAGATTTAAAGTGCAGTTCGTCTTTATTATCAATCACCGCATATTGATTGGCAAATTCTATCCTTTCAATATCCACATCTATCAATGCATCAGGCTTTGAATCATTCTTATGAAACAAGATCAATTGCTGTAATAAAAGCAGCGCTTTATAATGCAGGGAAGAAGAATCATTTGTTTTGAAATGATAATAGGCAAATACACTTTTATCTGCAAACACTTCTGCATTATCAATTTCAAAAGCATAGGCAGCTTTAGTGATGTCCATTTCATTGTTCTTGAAATATTCCAGTGCACGATGGGCTAACAAATCATAGAGTGTTGGCCGCAGGTAGCGCACATTACCTTTAATAATGATCGCATCAAACGGTTCCAGTTTTGTTTGCTGCAACAGCTTTTCGTTTTTTAAGGAAGCGAGATAAAGCTCGCTGATCTTCTTGTGAAAATCGTCGATACTCCATGTGGCAAAATCATCTTTCTTAAAATTGATTGTTGCAGTGCGGTTATAAAATTTCCAACGGTTCTGCTGAAAATAATTCCAGTATGTTTCCGCAAGTATGCTGGTCAGTATTGATTTGGCTGGTTCATTAATAGTTTCAGTTTCTTTGGTTAAAACAACAACATTGTTTTTTTCTGCATCCTCTGTTGTTGATCCATGTAAATTCATCCGGTATAATAATGCTTTGATCAGTTGTGCATTATTCCTTTCTTTTTTCGCATAACCGTATACGTTATTAACTTCCTGCAATGCAGATTGTGTCAATCCTTTTTTCGTAATCAGCGAATCTATCTTTTTCCATCTTTCTTCATAATTAAACGGCTTGTTTTGCGCTTGCAATTTTATAAAACCAAGAGTGATGCAAAGGATAGCTATGATATGGCGGAAGTTCATGAACAAAGTTTTTTTAAAGTTACTTGATTCTATTAATCTTATTAATTGTTGAATGTGAGATGCAAATACGCTGTGTAGTACACAAATTTGCTTTTAACAAGGCTATAACTCTTTGCATTTAAACATCAAACCTGCTGGGGAATCTTATATATGTGTCTGAATTATTACACACAATTAAAACAAAAGTTATGAAAACGAAATTTACTCTTATTCTTATCACTGCAGGGTTGTTTTTTACAACTGCGACTATGGCTCAGGGTTATGCTTATAACCATAACATGAAAAATGACCGCCGCGATATTTATCACGACAAAGTTGATGTAGCACGCGACAACGCACACATTAATTATGATAAACACGAACTGAACCACGATGAAGTTTTCGGAAACCACAGGGATATCCGTGTTGATAAATATGAATTGAACCGTGACCGCAGGGACCGTTTCAACGATCGCCGCGACCTGCGCTTTGACCGCAGGGATTTTCGTCACGACTATTATTTCAAAAAAAGGTGTTTATAATTAGTTCCGTGGTTTTTTAGAAACAAGAAGCCTCCGATTTATCGGGGGTTTTCTTTTTTGTGTTATTTATTATTTACCACATAGGCACAGTAGGCACATAGTAAGATCTCTTTCAGAAAATGTTTCTTGCCGGCTGTAAGGCGATCAGGGAACAACTTTTTTTCACCACAGTAGTACAAAAGTTTAATCGAAGCTCCTTCCGGAAACGGGCTGTACATCGTTTCCGGATCGCCTTTTTTCGTTCTTTT
The DNA here is from genome assembly GCA_018266575.1 of Bacteroidota bacterium. Lineage (GTDB taxonomy): Bacteria > Bacteroidota > Bacteroidia > Chitinophagales > Chitinophagaceae > Puia. Next base: position 48,930 of record JAFEAE010000008.1, on the reverse strand, counting down.
TTGGCGAAGCAAAAAAGAATAAAAAATATTTTGAGCGATAATTTATAGTGATGTTAGTTATTCAATATAGAAAATAAAAAAGCGAAACAATCACTGTTTCGCTTTTCACTTCTATAAAATAATAATTTATTTCTTCAGCACTTTCGCCATCGTTGCCCCAATATCTGCAGGGCTTTGCACTACATGAATCCCGCATTCAGCCATGATCTTCATTTTTGCTGCAGCAGTATCATCAGCGCCGCCGATAATTGCACCGGCATGCCCCATGCGCCTTCCCGGAGGGGCAGTTTGCCCGGCAATAAAACCAACAACAGGTTTCGTGCCGTTTTCTTTTATCCATCTTGCAGCTTCAGCTTCCATGCTTCCACCAATCTCACCGATCATTACAATGCCTTCTGTTTCCGGATCGTTCATTAATAATTCAACAGCTTCTTTGGTAGGAGTGCCGATGATCGGGTCGCCACCAATTCCAACAGCAGTAGAAACACCCAATCCCGCTTTTGCAACCTGGTCGCTCGCTTCGTAGGTAAGCGTTCCCGATTTTGAAACGATGCCGATTTTTCCTTTCTTAAAAACAAACCCCGGCATAATACCCACTTTGCATTCACCTGCAGTTATGACACCCGGACAATTCGGCCCTATCAATCTCGATTTTTTTCCCAACAAATAATTTTTCGCTTTCACCATATCCTGCACCGGAATCCCTTCCGTAATGCAAACGATCAGCTCAATGCCTGCTTCAGCAGATTCCATGATCGCATCGGCAGCAAATGCAGGGGGCACAAAAATAATCGACACATTTGCGCCGGTTGTTTTCACAGCATCAGCAACAGTATTGAATACCGGCCTGTCTAAGTGAGTGCTCCCGCCTTTACCCGGTGTAACACCGCCCACCACATTACTTCCGTATTCGATCATCTGTGTTGCATGAAACGTTCCTTCCGTGCCGGTAAAACCCTGCACAATAATCTTCGAATTTTTATTAACTAAAATTGCCATGAGTATTGATTTGTATACATTCTAACGGGAAACAAAAATAGGGGAAAATGTTGAAGTGATATACGAAATATGAAATAGTAATCAGTCGTCAGTCTGCAGTTTTCAGTTTTTCAAATTCCCAATCTCTATTTTAGTTTTTAGTGTTTTTAATTTTAGTTTTTTTTAGTAGCCAGCCAAACAATTCTCCTCAACATCGTTGCGTCGCATTACGTTCATCGGGTGTGCTACTATTGAGCTTCAGCCTGCGGATGTATTTTCAAAATTACCTGGCGGTTTACACGTCATGGCGAGGAACGAAGCCATCTGAATTTTTAAATAAGAGATATTTTAAAAAAATAAAGAATTACCAGATTATGTTCTCAGGCGAGTCTCCGCTTTTTGGCTTTGTATTTTCATCCATTAATGCGGGACTCGCCGCCAATTCTTAAACTGCTTTAATTCACGGTGGTCCCGCGTAAGTTTCGCAAGGATGTAAGTTCATGCTGCGGAGACTCACCTGAGAATCGAAAGAAGAAACGTGGTGCCGCTGCGCCTTTGCAAGAGAATATTTAATCTTTCAATTTACAATCATCGCTTACTGCTAACCTTTCACTGCTTACTAACTTCTACATTTGTTTCACTAAATTTGAAACGCATGCAATCCTTCTCTTCCAGAATCTATAAGATCGGGATTAATCCTTATGTTGTTCCGCCGGCAAGCGTAATGAAAATTATTTTCAAAGAAGCCAGAAAAAACAAAGGGCCGTTTCCTGTTCACGGAACATTGAACGGTCATAAGTTTATCCAGAACATTGTAAAATTCCGTGGTAAATGGCGGTTGTACCTGAACACACCCATGCGCAAAAGCGCTGGCATCGATGTTGGAGATATGGCATTAGTAAAAATCCAATTCGATCCCAAGGAACGGGTAACAGCAATGCATCCGAAAATGCACGAAGCATTTGAAAAAAATAAAACTGCAAAAGATGTTTTCGATAAGTTGATCCCCTCACGAAAAAAAGAGATCATGCGGTATATCAATAATCTTAAAACAGAAGAATCAATTGATAAGAATGTTCTGCGTGCAATTAATTTCCTGCTAGAAAAGGAACGGTTCATTGGCCGGGATAAACCATAATTGAATACAAAAATCTATATTCATTTATTTGAATCAGATTAATTTTTTTTATAACATAAGTTTCGTATCTTTTCTTTACTGATAATCCTTCCTTACCAATAACATCAACCCGATCATTATTTAAATTAACTGGCTCATCTATGTTCTTCTGTGCAATTACCTTGTGACGTGTTACATCTGATTTCTTTTCCTTGATGTGCAGCAGGCAAATCGTGCGTATAATTTCAGCTTTACTTCTAACTGAAACCCGGCGGTGATATTCCTAACTGCATTTAATAACCTAAAATATACAATCATGGAATCCAGAAAAACATCCTTCGCATTGTTTGCCCTTGCATTTATTTTTCTCCAGTTACATGTAGCTGCTCAGAACAATGGTATAACCACCTACCAATACAGGCGTGTACCTGAAAATAAGATCGATGAATTTGTTAAACGGGAAACTACCTATTGGAGCAAAGTAGCGCAAAAAGCAGTTGATGCAAAAAAACTTACGTTCTGGGCTTTGCTGGAAAAAGTTGGTGGTTATGATCTTCCCAACTCATCCAATTTTTTATTCATTAACACGTATACAAACGTCGATCAGGCAGGTGATGTATGGGGAAAAGCAGAAGCTATAACCGGAATGAAGATGGCGCAGATAGAAACAAATTCCATGAGCACTACGACAAGTATGTTTTTTGTGCATGATGAAAACTGGGCTCAGGCTGCAAGTGCTGTTCCGCCAAAAGATTTTAATTATGTGGTGATGATCTATCACAATACGAATTATCCCGACAGCCTTATCAATCTGGAAAAAACATATTGGCTGCCTTTTATTCAGAAAGCGATGGACAATCATCAAACACCACAGATGGCATGGGGAAATTCTATTGTATTATCACCTTCTGCCGATAATATAAAATTCAACACGGTTTCTTTTGATTTGTATAAAACCCTTGCTGATGCATTGATGCCTAAATGGGATACCAACGCAGTTTTTCCTGTGGAAGGATTAACCAAAATAAATAATATAGAAATCAACCGCAGAGGATCTGTCATTTATCGCGTGGTAAAAGTTGTATCAGCGAACTGATTGCATTGTTGCGGACATCAAACCTCTTCTTCATAATTATTATGTTGAAGAGGTTTTTATTTTTTTGATAATATTTTATTCCTGATCCTTAAAAAAGGCCGTTCAATCAACCTGTTCATAAGGTAGGCCGCAGCTACAGATACAAGTATACAAATCAACAGCATCATGTTGCTGTTTTTTGCTACACCGAGTTGGGATAACTCTCCCTGTGAGATATGTACTGTTATTTTATGTACTAAATAAATGGCATATGACAATGTTGCTATTGTTGCTGTAACCCGCGAATTGAATTTGTATAAAAAAGATGTAGGAGAAATAGCGCTTGTTACCATGCAGGCATAACCAATGCTTACTAACGGGAACCCATATACGGAAGCTATGAACGATTGTTCATCCTCGCAGATGTAATAAGCAAAGGAGAGAACGACCAGGCTTGCTGCAAAAAGCAGGTTCCCGTAACGGGAGATTTTTTCTTTTAACACCGGGCGGAATTGAAAAAGTGCAGCAATGCTGATGCCCGCAAGCAATCCGTCAAGACGGCAATAGGTGGGGTAATAAATAAGTTTATGCCAATCTATCCATATATTATCTTCTTCAATATTCGGTTGAATGAAATGTTGATATACATAAAAACGGATTATGAAACCGGAAATAAATAATAACAATATCAACCAAAAACTTTTTCTGAAAATTTTAAAGAAAAGTAATGCTGTTAAAATGAAAGGAAATAAAAAATAAAATTGCTCTTCAACACACAGCGACCATGCGTGCGAAAACGCTCCTTGCGTAGGAAGATCGAGGCCAAAATTTTGTGTGAAGGTTAAATATTTCCAGAGTGGGGCATGCGTGCTTCTTTCTCGTACAAAAGGAATTAAAAAATAAATCGCAACAATAAAGAGATATGCAGGAATAATACGAAAGAACCGTTTTATAAAAAATGCTCTGATAGAAAAAGAATTAGTGTGTGCAATTTTTTCAAACAGTTGTGAAGCGATGAGATACCCGCTCAACACAAAAAAAAGGTCAACACCTGTCCATCCGAATTTTCCGATGCCGGTAACCCATTTCGGCGAATCAAAAATGTGCCCGTAATGATAAATAAAAACAAAAGCAATTGCCAATGTGCGTAAATGATCGAGGCCGTGAAGTTTATGTGAGATGGTTGAATTGGATTTTTCTTTTTGTAAGTTCATTGTGGTTATAATGCGCAGATAAATATAATACAGGGCCATCAGCAATCAGCAGCTTCGTTAAAAATAATTTAAGCTGTTCCGAACGGGTTCTTTATCTGGCAAGTATTTAGTTATATTTGCGCCTTAAACAAACCCGAAGCGGTGAAAGCCAGAACTGTATTTTTAATCATATTACTGATTATTGTTGCTGACCAGGGACTTAAAATTTGGGTAAAAACCCACATGCCTTTAAGCTATCAATGGGAATCATATCATACCCCTGTTTCTAAATACGACAAGGGCATTCATGTTTTTGGCGATAAATTCCAGATCTATTTTGTGGAAAATGAAGGAATGGCGTGGGGGAAGAAGTTTGGCGGATACTGGGGAAAGATGGCGCTCACATTATTTCGCCTTATTGCTGTGATCTTCGGTGTGTTTTATATTCAGTCGATCATCGGAAAAAAATATCATCGTGGTTTTATTGTTTGTGCTGCATTGATATTTGCAGGTGCATTGGGCAACCTGATCGACAGCATGTTTTACGGCTTGATATTTGAAGAAAGCACAGTTGACCATGTTGCAAAAATTTTCCCTGCGCATGGGTATGCTGGTTTTTTACACGGCAGTGTGGTAGATATGTTGTATTTCCCGCTGATTCATACACATTACCCAAGTTGGGTACCTTTTGTAGGAGGAGACGATTTTGAATTTTTCAGCCCCGTTTTTAATATTGCTGATGCATCTATTTCTGTAGGTGTAATTGCTATACTTCTTTTTCAAAAACGTTTTTTTAAAAAAAAGCCTGAAGAAGCTTCAGCCATCGAAACCAATACAACCGTAAACGATACGGTACAGATTTCCTGAATAACATCTCTGAAAATAAATCCCCTCTTTATTTAAGAGGGGAGGTGGAGCACTATCTGCTATCGTAAAAGTGAATGACTACACAGAGTTTATTGTTAGTTGGTGAACAATTTAATAACACGTTTGGTCATCATCCTGTCGTTGTACTGTACTTGCAGTGTGTAGGTGCCGCTTGCCAAACTGCCGAGGTTATATATTTTGATGTTGTTATAACCTTTGGATACGCTTTGTCTTTCCTGTTTTACTACACGTCCATAGGTATCAAAAATGGTGAAGGTAGAGACAGCATCATCAGGTGCAGTCATATCAAAAGCAAGCCAGTCATTGAACGGGTTTGTAACTGATTGCACATTGAAGTCAATATCAGTGTTACTTAATAATACAATGCTGCTGTACTTTTCATATTTTCCGCTTACCAGGTGGATGCGGTAGTAGGTTGGTTGTTGTATTACTTTTGGGTCGGTGAAATTATAAGTTGCACCTAATCCTTCCGGTGCGGTCCCGGCAAATGAAGCTACCGGTTCAAAATGTAGCTGATCGTAACTTCGTTCAACCGTGTACGTTATATTCGCAGTTTCATTGGTAGTTACCCATTGCAGGTTGCTAAATCCATTATCCAAATGCCCTTTGAATAAAATAATATTTGTTGGCAATACTGTCATACAATCTACAGCAATAACAATTTTTTGTGCGGTGGCATAAGATGAGCAGTTACTGTTGCTCAAATTACTGACAGTGGTTGCTGCAATAAGCCTGTATGTAGTTAATGTATCCGTAAGGTTCAAACGGTAATAACGTGCAACAGTATATTCATAGTTGCCCGTACCTGAATTATAGACAGGCACACCGGTTCCGTTATCTGCAGCCCCTGTAGTATCAATCCCCGGCGATGTCCAGGTAACCCCGCCATCTATACTTTTTTGAAGCTGGTATTGGGTGTAGTTATTGAAGAATGAAGACACTTTAAAACGCACGGTGTCATCTGCACCCATGCATAATGTGTCGGGCTTATTGGGAGTCAGTGCAATATTCGGTGCACAGGTGGCAACGCCAATATCATCAATAACCCAGTCATTACCCCCGCCGCCTGGCGCATTATTGCGGATGTTGATGACCATACTGGTTTGTGTTGGCCCCGTTAAGTAAGTAAACCCTTTTTGTATCCACTGACCGGTATGCAAAATGTTTCCAGTTGTATAATAATCGTATCCGTTAATATTGAATGTAAGGTTGGGATATACTCCCGATGAATCGCCGGCGGCAGTTGGAATATATCCTGCGCTTGTAGCACCTACACCATTTGAATCGCATCCGCACTTAGGGCAGATGTTGCGAAACCAGGCCGAGTATTGATAGTAGGTGTTAGGGCACAAATTGTAAATGGTGTCTAAAAATGCAGTATCCGTCCTGTATGATGCATTTATTGCAACAAGATAGCCACCGCTTTTTCCTGCATTATCATCAGTAGGAGGGTTGCCTAATGTCGGGCTTGCAGCACCTGTATGATCACCGATAATATCCCACACCCCGAAAATACGCTGCGGGTTTGTAGGGTATGCATATGCGTTAGATGTTGTATATCCTGTTGCTACAGTAGTACCACCACTTGTATTATTTGATACACCATAATAATAGTCGTTGGGCATACCTGCTGAGTTGGAGAATGCAGAATAGGTATAGTTGGACGGAACTTTACTGGACGCAACCCTGTCTTTTGTGGTCCCGGAGCCAAATGTTCCACCATACTCGGAGATGATGGCATTCGACCCGACTGTGTTGGTACAAATACCATAGTTCTGATAGACCATTATTGTATCAGCAGGGAATATCTTATTGGTTGTTGTACCGGTATAATTATTAAAAGTAATGGAACCATAACCAACCGGGACTTTCATGCCGTATGTAGCCGCACTGTTTACGACAACACGATAAGATGCAACGATTATGCAGGTGCTACCATAAAAACTTGGTTTGCTTTTATAGGTGATGAATCCCCCTGCAGTTGGACTTGCATTAATCCCCATATTTATTGTTACTGACGTACCCGAAATAGTACCTCCGTCATTATCACCGCCGCTATCACCAAATGCCTGGTATGTTTTCCCTTCATTGGTTATGGTTTTTAAAGACCCGGGTATATATGTTGTGTTCGCAGGAATATTATCCTTGAACTGAACATTGTATGCGGTGCCGTTTGTTTTTACCACAAATGTTGCTCTCATTTCCAATGTATCCCCAGGCTCTGCCGTTCCCCCGTTTGTGCCTTTTGAAATGTTTACATAACTTTTACCATAATCTACTGTCGGAGATGCGGTTGATGGGGTGGTTACAGCAGCTGTTGCTGTAGGATTAGCAATCTTTAATGTGAACGTATAAGTTCCGGATGTAACCGGGGAAGAAACTGTATCAGAAACCCTGATATAATAGGTTGTACCTGTCGTTAACCCGGCGCCAGGTGGAACATAAGTCGTGCCATTTGTACATCCTAAGGAAGTAAGGCTTCCGCAAGTTCCGGAATACACTTCTATAATAGGTGACGCATTTGTCATATTAGCTCCTAAAGCTGAGAATGAAATAATCGGGTATGGGCCGGTTGCTGAAAATTTATACCAAACATCTGTATTGGATGATATAGAACAGGCAGAAGTAACCCCTGAGGAAGTAGCATCAACCATTGTTCCTGTAGCAGTGCTACCTACGGTTACAGAGGTGGCGCCTGCACAATTATCATTAGAGGGAGTTGTCAGTGCACATATTGTAAAAGCCCAGTTTGCAGAAACACCAGATGTAGGAGAGGAAGTTACATACACACGCACATAATAAGTAGTTCCTGATGTAAGCCCTGATACACCTATTGGGCTACTAACGTTCTGGCATATCAATGGAGTAAAAGACCCACATGTTCCGCTGAGTACTTCGGCATAAGTAGTAGAAGCTGCTAAGCTTGATCCTAAACCTGTAATTGTTATGATTTGAGAAGTTCCCGAGGCCGTAAATTTATACCATTGGCTGTATGTTGTAGTTGAAGTAGCGCCTCCACATGACCCTGTGGGGGCCGCATTAACCGCTCCAAATAAACTTCCATTTCTGCTACTGGTTCCTACTGTACAGGTCGCTGATGGTGTGAGTGATTGTGCTGCTGCGCAGCTCGCTTGTGCAAACGAATGTGAGGTGAAAAGCAGGAAAATAATTACACTTCCAAATATCTTCCATGCAGAAGTACGGATAGGTAAAGGTATTTTCATAACATTGGATTCGTTTCGGTATCGGATTTCGGGCAGTTTTAATTTGTAAAAAAATACATATTAAAACCGGATTAAAAATAAGACGAATTTCAATGCAATTCAATCGGTATAATACAGCCGTACTATTACTAAGGCACACAGTTTATTTACTATTTCCCTTATTGTTTGCATTTAGACCTATCTATTCTCATAATTATAAACGCATAATGGACTATTAATATTTTAATGGTTTCCTTTAGTACATCATAAAAAGGAATAACTCAAAGATTTTCAGTAGTTAAATTCTGATGATGTTCAAAAATTCTCTTGATTATTGAACAATAGGTATAATAATGCCTTCAAAATAAAAACCCCTCTTGTTTAAGAGGGGCCGAGTGAACTACTCACTACCTGCTATCGTTAAAGGGAATGAAACTTTACTTATACTTTTGGAGCACTAATTAGAAGCCAGCTTGATGACACGTTTGCTAACGATTTTGTCATTGTATTGAACCTGCAAAGTATATGTTCCTCCTGCTACACTTCCCAGGTTATACATTCTGATGCTGTTTATACCTTTTGTTACACTTTGTTTTTCCTGTTTCACAATTCTTCCATACATGTCAATTAACGTAAATGTAGATTGACCGTCATCCGGAGATGTCATGTTAAAGGCTAACCAGTCACTAAATGGATTAGTCACAGACTGCACATCGAAACTGATATCACTGTTGCTGAGCATGACTAATGAACTGTATTTTTCATATTTGCCGCTCACTAAATGAATACGGTAATAGGTGGATTGTTCAATAATTTTCGGATCGGTGAAATTATATGTTGCTCCCAGTCCCTCAACGGCAGTTCCATCGAGGGTACCGATTGCTTCATAATGCACCTGGTCGTAACTTCGTTCAACCGTGTACGTTATATTTCCTGTTTCATTAGTAGTTACCCATTGCAAATTGGCGAGCCCGTTATCTAATTTCCCTTTGAATAAAATAATATTGGTAGGAAGGATCAGCATGCAATTGGTACTGACTACAATTTTTTGGGCTGTTGCGTATTGTGAACAGTTTGCATTACTAAGATTCCCCGAAGTTGTTGCAACTATAAGCCTATATGTAGTCAGTGTATCAGTGCTGTTTAACTGATAATAACGGGTTGCTGTGTATTCATAGTTACTTGTAGAGGAATTGTAAACGGGAGTTCCTGTACCTGTGTCGCCTGCTCCTGTTGTATCTACACCTGGTGAGCTCCAGGTTGTGCCTCCATCTGTGCTTTTTTGTATTGCATAATAGGTGTAGCTGTTGAAATAGGATGAAACTTTAAATCTGACTGTATCATCTGCCGCCATACAGAGCGTATCGGGTTTATTCGGTGTTAAGGCTACGTTCGGGGCACAGGTTGCAACGCCAATATCATCAATTACCCAGTCGTTTCCACCGCCACCGGGAGCATTATTCCGTATGTTAATGATCATAGAAGTGGTGCTTGCATCAGCAAGATATGTGAACCCTTTTTGTATCCATTGACCTGTATGTAGAATATTTCCTGTAGTATAATAATCGTAGCCGTTAATGTTAAATGTAAGATTAGGATAAACGCCAGAGGAATCATTTAATGCAGTTGGAATATAACCTGCGTTTGATGCACCAACTCCGTTAGAGTCACAACCACATTTCGGGCACATATTTCGGAACCATGCACTATATTGGTAATAAGTATTAGGACAAAGACTTGATACAGTATCCAGAAATGCAATATCTGTACGATATGCAGAATTTATAAAGGCCATGTAGCCACCTGTTGAACTTGCCACTGTATCTGCCGGTGGATTACCTAACAATGGATTAGTAGCATTGGTGTGGTCACCGACAATATCCTCTTCTGTGAATACCCTGTGGGAAGTGGAAGAATTATCAGGATATGCCCAGGCATTACTTGTTGTATATCCTAATCCGCCGGTGCTGGTGTTGTTTGAAATACCATAATAATAATCCTGTGGTGCATTGGGACCGAAAACGGTATCAGTATAGCTACTCGGGATTTTTGATGAGGCATACCTGTTCTTTGCCTTGCCGGAACCAAATGTTCCCCCAAATTCGGAAGTAATTGCGTTTGTACCAACTGTATTGGAACAGATACCATAGTTGGGGTATAACATTATTGTATCTGCGCTAAAAGTATCGGTAGTAAGAGTTCCACTGTAGTTATTGAAAGACACTGTTCCATATCCTACGGGAACTTTAGTGCCATAAGTTGCAGCGGGATTGACCTGCACACGATAGGCTGCAACAATAATACAGGAACTATTATAAAAACTTGGTTTGCTTCTGTAGCTTAAAAAGCCACCGGAAGTTGCATTTGCACCTACTCCCATATTAATTGTGATTGCAGACCCGGAAATAGTGCCGCCATCTCCATCTGTTGATACATCTCCCAAAACCTGGTAATTTTTTCCTTCATTAGTTAGCGTACGTAAAGATGATGGAATATATGTGGTGTTCGCAGGTACATTATCTGAGAATGAAATATTAAATGCTGTTCCGTTTGTTGTTCCCTTTACTACAAATGTTGCCCGTATCTCAAGGGTATCACCCGGCTCAATGGTACCGCCATTATTCCCCTTGGTTATATTCACATAACTTTTTCCATAATCAACAACAGGGGAAACATTTGAAGGAGTAGTAGTTTGTGTGGAAGTAAGGCTTGCTCCTGGTGTAGAATAAGCTATTTTGAATGTATAGGTTCCTGAGGTGGGAGTAGCTGTTAAAGCGCTTGACGTAACACGAATATAATAAGTAGATCCGGAAGTCAGCCCGGCTCCCGGCGGTACATAAGTTGTTCCACTCTGGCAACCTAAAGAAGTAAGGCTTCCGCATGATCCGGAATACATTTCTATTATCGGGTTAGTGAAGTTTGTTCCCAGCGAGCTAAGAGTTATAATCGGGTATTTTAGCCCTGCAGTATATTTAAACCACACGTCAGGAGCAGAGGTACTGCTACAAAAAGAAGAATATCCTGATGATGTGGCATATAACAAAGTATATGATGTTGCTGTTGTGGTAACGGTATTTGCTCCTGCACAATTATCATTTGCCGGAGGGTTTACAACACAAATTGTAAACTTCCAGTTATTGGTAACTCCAGTGTTTGGATTAGTAGTAACATATACTCGTACATAATAAACTGTGCTTGCTGTTAACCCGGAAACCCCAAGGGGCGTACTCACATTCTGACACGCAAGAGATGTGATCGTTGCACAAGTAGTTCCGTTAAATATTTCAACATATGTTGTTGCTGTGGTTAAGCTGCTCCCTGTTAGTGCAACAGAAATGACTGCACTGGTTTGAGAAGCTCCTGTTGTAAATCTATACCATTGACTGTATGTTGTAGTTGCAGTAGCACCACCACAACCACCTGCAGGTGTTGCTGTAGCGGCATTGTATAGTGTTCCATTGGTGGTAGAGCATGATGACCCTGGAGTGCCAAGATTTGTTGCCAGCGCACAAGTTGACTGTGCATCAGATTGGCTTGCAGTAAGCAAGAAAATAACTACACTTCCAAATAACTTCAATGTAGAAGCACGGATAGGTAAAGGTATTTTCATATAATCGGATTTGTTTAGGGTATATATTGGGTTTGGGTTTTGAATTATCCCACAAATAAGATAGGGTAATTCAAAAATTTAAAAATACATTAATATACCTAAGTATTCAATCGTTATAATACCGACATATTACTACGGAAAAATACCCAGCTATTTTACTATTGCTTATTTTATTGTTCCATTTTATCTTGAAACGGTAATGTATAAACGAAAACTAAGTGGTTTATATTATACATTAGCACATAATTATTTGTAGCAATTCATAATAACTCTTATAGTTGCTACGTTTCAATTGTGTTTAATATCCTAAATCCAATATTCAAATGAAAAAGTTTACCCCACTTTTTTCTATCCTGTTTATTATTTCTGTTCATTCATTATTTGCGCAAACCATAGGTACTGAAAGCCGCATGAATGAAGTTTTCCAGATAACTGAGTTAACCAGCTGGAACAACGGAACTACACTTCCCTCTACTGTTGGCAATACAAGGTTTTATGATCCCTGGGAAGTTACGTACGGTCCGGATGATTCGTTATGGATTACAGAAGCAAAAAACTACAGGGTATATAAGGTGAGCCCTACCAGTGGAAACCGCAGGCTGATCTTGGACCTTTCGCCTTCAAGCAGTTTCACACCCTCAAGTTTTAAATTGTCATTCCCTTCAAGTTTTTCAGCTTTTACATCGGGAGGATATTCAGGGGGTAGTGCACCTCAAGGTGGCCTTGCAGGATTAGCCATTCATCCGAATTTTTCATCCGGTAGTCCTTATGTGTTTGTTTCGTATATATGGAAATTTGTTAAGAATAATACGACGGTAAATAAGACAGTTACTGCAGGCGCATCAACCAACACTACAACCACTACCACAGGGACTCCTGCAAATGGAGGAGTGGTTTATCAAAATGCCATAGTTCGGTTCACTTATAATTTTACTACAGGACAGTTAGGAAGTCCATTAATGGTTTGTGATACCTTGCCTGGAAGTAGTGATCATAACTCTCAACGTATGATCATTGCACCAGTTAATGGAACATATTATTTGTTTTATGCAAATGGAGATATGGGATCAGGTCAATTTGGTAATTCTGCCCGTGTTGAAAATGCACAAAACCTGAACTCGTATGAGGGTAAAATTTTACGTTTTAATATTGACCCGGATGGTGATGCCGGCTCTTATGATCAATGGATACCCAATACCAATCCTTTCAATGCCACACTTGGTAAACAAAGTGCAGTCTGGGCATATGGATTCAGAAATAATCAAGGCTTCGCATATGCATACATAAATGGTAGTGACCATTTATATGGCCAGCAACATGGTCCTTTTAGTGATGACGAAATTAATGTAATCCATAGTGGAGGAAATTACGGTCACCCATTAGTTATTGGTTTCAAGAAAGATTTGAACTATAACAGCGCCGCCGCCGGGAACCCACCAACCTCATGGACTGATGGATCCGGTAAAGTAGGTGGCCTGCCGGTAATAGTTAATGAAGAAAATAATGCGGATTCTATGAATCAATTTCATACTTACTACGATCCCATCTACACATATTACCCTGCAAGCCAGGGAAGCACAAGCACTCCATCAAGCGCCCCGGTATACACAGTTCAACGTATGTATTATGATTTTAATCATGGAAGTCAAAGCAACACTTACTGGCCTTCTGAAGCTCCATCTGGAATGGATGTATATACTTACAGTGTTATACCTGGATGGAAAAATTCATTAATATCTTCTGTTATGAAAGGAGCGCCATTACCCAATACTACATCCGGGGCGACTCAGGCATCAGGAAAACTTATGAGGCTAAAATTAAATACCAATGGTGATAATTTAGCTGTTTCAGTTACAAATACAGACAGCACATTAAAGACGGCAAGTTCATTTGCAGACGATACGGTAAGCTACTTTGCAGGCCAGAACCGTTTCAGGGATATTGCCATTTCAAAAGATGGGCTCTCCATTTATGCTATTATCGATAGTAGTTCTACTACTTCAGGGCCAACAACAACAAACCCTGCAAACAGTTTATGCAAAGGATGTTTGCTGAAATTTACTTTTCTTGGTTATCATTCTAAAAAAGTCGGCATCTATAATACAAGTTCTTTATCAGACACCATCCCGGTAGGCACGGCCGGAACATATAATAGTTGTGTAAGTGCAAACCCAATCGTCATTAACACTGCCAACGATACTTTGTGGGTACCCATCACGGATACTGCAGGTAATATTATTGCAGAAATAAATGCCAACGGTAACGTACTTGACAGTGTTTACACCAGTTACTATCTTAACAATGGCACTGTCCGTGAAACATCAAAACACACATTATATTTAGACAGAAGTATTACCATCACACCAAAAGTTCAGCCGGTTGCTTCAAAACCTGTTCATCTCAGGTTATATTTTACCAATGCAGAGTATACAGCGTTGGCAAATGCGCATAATTCATTAGGACAATCAAGTTCAATAACAGGTATTAACAACATTGGCATTTTCAAAACATCTGATGTTTGCGGAGGCACTTATTCAAATACAGGTTCTACAATTGTAGCAGATACACCATTCACCAGAACAACAACTGCAGGCTCTACAGGTTATGCATTGCAAGGCAGCATTACCCATTTTTCAACATTTTATTTTGCTAACGGCACCCAAACATTACCAATGAAACTGATATCATTTACCGGTGCAATAAAAAATAATATTTCCCAACTGCAATGGATAACCGAAAATGAATCCGGAACACAGGAATTTGCAATTGAACGCAGCACCGATGGCGTACAATTTGATTCAATTGGCGTTGAAGCGGCCAACGGAACCGATGGAAGGTTCACGTATGATTTCAATGATGCCGAAATCAGCCAGCTTACATGCCCGGCAGTTTATTATCGCTTGAAAATTATCGATGTTGCATCTGACTATACCTATTCAGATATTATCAAACTTCCTCTCAATGGTGTAGCCGGTTCACTTATCGTTCGCCCGAACCCGGCTGTTAATTCAACAACTGTACAAATAACAGCTGTTGCTGACGATAATGCCAACTGGGAGTTGATTGATAATAACGGGGCCTCTGTATTACGAGGGTCAACATTACTCAGAAAGGGTGTCAATGCATTTGATATTAACCTGGGTTCATTGCCGAAAGGCATGTATTACCTGAAAATAACAGGTAGCTACATTAACCAGGGAACAAAAATCGGAAAACTGTAACTTCAATAATTTCAATGATAGCAAAACCGGAACATCAACGTTCCGGTTTTTTATTTATAACAATGATGTATAACCGAAATTTTGATGGTAGAAATTGTTTTTTGACGCAATTATTTTATCAATTAATCTCTAATTAAATAAGGTGAGTTTGGGAAAAGGTAAACTTGTCAACGTTATTTGGAGCGAAGCCGATTGGGAGAAATGATGACCACAAACTGAGGCGAGTGAGAAATCTGTGGCCGATAAATTATCCTGAGATTTCTCATCCCGCATTGTAACCCTTAGATTTTAAGTGTACAAAGCGGGATTCGAAATGACGATAAGCTTCGGACTCATGTTATTTCATGTTACTTCTATGGGCCTATATTTCTATGTGGTAATTTTTTCACCACATAGAAACATAGTCACATGGATAGAAATATAGTGTTTAGAAGACGAGTGAGAATTCTATTCTATAAATAAATCAGGTAGAAAAATTAAATACGAAATGACAGCAGTTTTAACTTTTTATTTTTGACTTTTTACTTTGCTCATTGCACCTGCGCAATAAAACCACCGTTTATTACCGGCACGGTATTGCCAGAAAAATCATAAGCATTACCTGTGAAACTTCCGGTTACCGTGTTTGTAGAGGCATCATAATTGGTGATATTAATGGTAACAACCGGAGGTACTTGTGTTGCATTAGCAGCAAAAATAATATCGCCACTCGGAATTTTTTCAAACGCAAAATTTGTTCCTGCATCTGAGGTTACGAATGTTCCGGTAGTTATTGAATTTCCGGGAAATTGAATAGTCACAGCAAATATCGTATCTGTCGATCCTGATTGCATGGTCCCTGCAATACTCAACTGGCCACTAACAACAGAAGCAAATTGCGCGGTAACAACCGGCCCCCTGAAAAGCTGGCTATTGCCATTGAACCGCCATGAATTTAATGTGAGTGGACCGGCATCCCTGTCCGTACTATCATTCACATTCACCGCAAACATGCAGGATGTACTGTCAAATGTTAATGTAAAATTCGTGACCGTATCTTTCAGCGGGGTCCCTGATGCTTTAAGGGTGATAGTGTACAAGCCGGAATCTGTAAAAACACCGGCCCCGGCAAACTGAAACCCATTTTGAATATCTGTTTGAATAACATAAGTACCCGCTTTTGTAACATTTATATTAACCTGGATATAATTTGTATCGCCTGTTGCAACACCATTGTAGTATGTGCCATAAGTAGTAATCGGCAGGCAATTTCCCAAGCTATCTTTTAAAGATCCGCTTGCGGGTTTGTTATAAATATAAGATTCAAAACTGTATTGTTTCATACAGCTTGTCACAGAAAATAAGGTGATTAACGATACTAATGCAAAAAATACAACCCCGTTTTTTTTCATACTCACGAATAAAAAAATTTGATAAAAACTGTCCTGAACGAAACTATTAATTCGTAAACAAGACAACGTTTTTGCAGCTATTAAATTGTGAAGAGCAACCTTCTGCTAAATGTTTTAAGAGTTTATTTTACCTACCATATTTGAAGGGATAACCCACTCATCAAATTGCTCTGGCGTAACATAACCAAGTTTTACGGCCATTTCTTTTAATGTAGTGCCTTCTTTGTGTGCTTTTTGTGCAATTTCTGCGGCTTTATAGTAACCGATTTTTGTATTGAGTGATGTAACAAGCATCAGTGAATTGTTAACATGTTTTTTAATATTCGCTTCAATAGGTTCGATTCCAACAGCACATTTATCATTAAAAGAAACACATCCGTCCCCAATTAATCTTGCACTGTGTAAAAAGTTATAGATCATCACCGGTTTGAAAACGTTCAACTCAAAATGCCCTGTAGCACCTCCGATATTGATTGCTACATCATTTCCCATCACTTGTGCCGCAATCATTGTTAATGCTTCGCATTGCGTAGGGTTCACTTTTCCCGGCATTATCGAAGAACCGGGTTCATTATCCGGAATAAAAATTTCTCCAATGCCGCTTCTCGGCCCTGAAGACAACATGCGGATGTCATTCGCGATCTTCATCAAACTCACTGCAACTGTTTTTAATGCACCATGTGCTTCTACAATGGCATCGTGTGCAGCAAGCGCTTCAAATTTATTTTCTGCCGTTACAAAAGGAAGCCCGGTGAGCTTTGCAATTTGTTTTGCTACATTTTCTGCATAATTGGGTGGCGTGTTGATTCCTGTGCCTACAGCAGTTCCGCCAAGCGCCAGTTCAGATAAATGCGCCAGTGTGTTTTTTATTGCTCTCAGCCCGTGATCTAACTGTGATACATAGCCGCTGAATTCCTGACCTACAGTTAGTGGAGTTGCATCCATGAAATGCGTCCTTCCGATTTTTACCACGTGCATAAAGGCTTTACTTTTTTCTGCGAGCGTATTCCGTAATTTTTCTATGCCCGGTATCGTAACTTCTACAAGCATTTTATAAGCAGCAATATGCATTGCAGTCGGAAATGTGTCGTTGGATGATTGTGATTTGTTCACATCATCATTGGGATGTAAAAATTTTTCTTTATCAGAAAGCTGGCCGCCATGTATCACATGCCCGCGGTAAGCTACTACTTCATTTACATTCATATTGCTTTGTGTACCGCTTCCTGTTTGCCAGACCACGAGAGGAAAATAAGCCTTAAGTTTTCCTTCCAGTATCTCATCGCAAACCTGCCCGATAAGGTCCGATTTTTCTTTTGGTAAAACACCTGCTTCAAGATTAGTGATCGCTGCTGCTTTTTTAAGGTATGCAAATGCACGGATGATTTCTTCCGGCATTTTATTCGTGTCCTGTGCGATTTTAAAATTATCGATGCTGCGTTGTGTTTGTGCGCCGTAATAAGCATCAACAGGCACTTTCACTTCGCCCATCGTATCTTTTTCTATTCTGTATTCCATAAAAATCTTTTGAGTTCGCAAAATTAAGGTATAAGTACTAAGTAAATATCCATCCCGGATTTTATCTGTTTGGAACATTAATTGCATAGTTAATATGAATAACCGTACCTATTTAAAACTGTGCTACCTTATGGGGAAACAACAACTGCTGAGTGGATCACGCAATATCCGCTCACGATTTTTTTTCGATGCATCAGGCCTCGATGAATATACCGGCGACTGGGGAACACCCCAGGTTGTACATCTTTTAAAACGCACACTTTTCGGGGCAAGAATAGAAGATGTAAATTATTACAAAACACTTTCCATGTCGGATGCAGTGGATCAGTTGTTAACTGAAACACCTGCGCCAACTTCTCTTCCGTTAAATAACTACAGTGGCGATGGATATACAGATCCAACCGGAGTGGCTGCATGGCAAACATGGATCAACACCGGAATTGATTATATCGACAGTGATATGAATTCAAAACGTATTGATTCGATGCGCTGCTTCTGGACGGGGCAATTAGTAAACGAAACAAAAAGTATCCACGAAAAAATGGTTTTGTTCTGGCATAATCATTTTGCAACGGATGCCGGAGCACATACACAGGATATTCCTGCCGCATTATGGTATTATCATTATCTCACACTTCGGAAAAATGCATTGGGAAATTTTAAAGAGATGGTGAAAGAAATCACACTCGACCCTGCGATGCTTATTTTTTTAAACGGAAATACAAATAAGAAAACATCTCCTAATGAAAATTATGGGCGTGAATTACAGGAGTTATACACTATAGGAAAAGGAAGCGGCTCGCATTATACAGAGGGAGATGTTGAAACAGCAGCACGTGTTTTAACAGGCCATACGGTTGATAGTAATTTCAATTATTATTTTGATCCTTCACAACACGATGATACCAATAAATCTTTTTCCGATTTCTATGCAGCAACGATCATCACAGGCCGCTCGGGCCCTTCAGGAGTAAATGAGGTGGATGATATGTTGACGATGTTATTCACCACAACAGAATCGGCAAAATTTATCTGCAGGCAACTTTATATGTTTTTTGTTTACTACAACATTACTGATGATGTAGAAACAAATGTGATCACACCGCTTGCTGATATATTCCGCAATAGTGGTTATGATATTAAAGCAACATTATCCGCCCTCTTAAAGAGTGAACATTTTTTTGATCTGGTTTATTCAAGTGCATGCATCATTAAAAGCCCGCTTGATTTTTTGATCGGGTTATCCCGCGAATATTCCATTCAATTGCCTGACACAACAGATATGCCGTCAAGTTATGCTGCGTGGGAAATGTTGCTGCAGCGTTCTTCCGTTTTGCAACAGCAAATCTTAGGCATTCCGCAGGTTGCAGGATGGTATGCATATTATGAAGCGCCTGCCTATCACGAACTATGGATCAATTCTGTTACTTACACAGAAAGAAATGCATACACCGATTTAATGATCAGTACGGGCGATATGATGAATATGGTTACCCTCGTAATCGATCCGTTAGCATTTGCACAGAAATTACCAAACCCTCAAGATCCAACTCAACTCATCAGCGATTCTTTAGATATTTTATATCGTGTGCCATTGAGTGATGATTCAAAAGGTTTTTTAAAATCTTCTATTTTATTAACCGGGCAGACCAATGATTATTACTGGACGCAAGCGTGGAATAGTTATATCAATAATCCGACAGACATGATCGCGAAACAAACTGTGCTCACCCGTTTGCAAAACCTCTATAAATATTTAATGAATTTGCCTGAATACCATTTGTCCTGACATTAATCATACCCTATGCAAAGAAGAAAATTTTTAAAAACAACAATACCTGCCACTGCAATTTTTCCGGCATTATTAAACGGGCTTACGGTAAAAGCATTTGGCGCCACTGGTTTTTTTGAAGCATTGGCCGGTGCTGCAGATAACGACCATGTGTTAGTACTGATACAATTATCCGGCGGTAATGATGGATTGAATACATTGATACCGATAAGCAATTATGGAGATTATAATAACCTGCGAACGAACATTGCAATTCCTGAAGACAAAATCCTCCGGTTGAATAACTATGCAAAAGCAGGTTTGCATCCTGCTATGAAAGGGATGCAACAATTGTACAACCAGGAAAAATTAACCGCGTTGTATTCTGTAGGTTATCCCTCTCCCAATCAATCGCATTTTCGTTCAACCGATATCTGGTTAACCGGTGCAGACGCAGATCAATATTTATCTACAGGATGGGCGGGACGTTTTTTGAGTGATACCTATGCAAATTTTCCTGTCGGATATCCAAACACTACAATGCCCGACCCGCTTGGCATTCAGATAGGCTCTGTGCTGTCTCCTGCATTTATGGGGCCCGGTGGTTTTACAGCGATGGCCGTGCCAACCAACACTGATTTTTATAATCTCATTAATGGTATTGAAGATACTGTTCCTGATTCGCCGATGGGAACTGAGTTAACCTATCTGAGAACCGTTGCACGGCAAACCAATAAATATGCAGATGTAATTGTTGCTGCAGCAAAAAAAGTAACGTCGCAATACAGCGGTTATCCTGCAAACAGCGATCTCGCACAACAATTGAAAACTGTGGCACGATTAGTTGCAGGTGGATTGAAAACGAAAGTGTATATGGTTACCATGAACGGATTTGATACGCACGGCGGACAAGTACAGGCTGGTAATACAATTACCGGAAGGCATAATGATCTGCTTACAGAATCATCTGATTCGATTGCTGCTTTTTGTGCCGACCTGAAATTACTCGGAATCAATAAACGTGTGGTTGGAATGACGTTTTCTGAATTCGGACGAAGAATAAAATCAAATGGCAGCGCAGGTACGGATCATGGTGCAGCACAACCTGTTTTTATTTTTGGTGATGCAGTAAAAACCGGTGTGTTGGGAAACCCGCCAGACCTTCCTTCTTCTATAACGCAAGATGATAGCCTGCCGATGCAGTATGATTTTCGCTCGGTGTATTCATCGATTTTGCGGGACTGGTTTTGCGTGGAGCCCACTGATATCACAACGATGTTGTATAAGAATTATCAATACCTGCCATTCATGAAATCGACAGCATGTGCATTAAATACAGACGAGTTGAATGTGTTAGGAACAAACCTGATCACCAATTATCCAAACCCGTTTGTGAATTCCACAACGATCACTTATCAGACTGGCGGCGGGCACACACTGATACAAATTTTTGACCCTGCAGGAAGATTGATCGCTGTTCCTGTTGATACAGTATATGATTCACCGGGAACATTCAGTATAACATTTGATGCCTCAAGATTGAGTAGCGGCGTATATTATGCGCGGTTACAGAATGGTTCTTTTCAACAGGTAAGGACAATGCTAAAGACAAGGCAATAACCTATGAAAAAAAATCGCCGGGTTTTATTATGGATGAGTTGTATAACGTTAATGCATATCCTTTTTTATGGACAGCAAGCGTATGCGCAAAAGGATAGCATTACATATAATTCTACTTGTAGCAATTATAAAATTCAATTCAACTCATCCATATTTAGCACGATGGAATTTCCGGATAAAGTAAGCTGGAATTTTGGCGATCCATCTTCCGGTTATTACAACAATGCAAGCATACAGCAACCATTCCATGCTTTTTCTTCACCGGGGATCTATACGATATCACTAACTGTTATCAGCGGAAGTGATTCTGCTACATTAACCGATAGTATTACCATTGTGAACCCTCTTGCTTTTAATTTCGGACCGGATATTTATTTATGCAATGGCGCTGATACCATATTGCACGGCCCTGTAATTGCCGGTGCAAATTATCAATGGAATGATGACAGTCTTACTACGACAGATTTTTTGCCTGTTTCCAAAACAGGAATTTATACAGTGAAGATAAATGGTTGCGCCGTTTCTGACAGCATAGGCATTTATTACAGTGACACACCAAAAATAAAACTGGGTGATGATCATATATTGTGTGCAGGTGAAATTTTAACGCTGAATGCAGCGAGCCAGAATGCGATCTATACCTGGAAATTAAACGGTACTGTTTTGCCGGATTCACTTGGGCAGCTGGCGGTAGTTGCACCCGGCGGGCAATACATCGCTGAAGTGAATGTGCCGGGTTGCGGTTTTTATTCTGATACTGTGAACATCACTTTTTCATCTTTGCCTGCACCACCATTTTCATTGGGGCCGGATACCTTGTTATGCCCGAAAGAAATTTATACGTTAACAGCAAATGCTGCCGGTGCAAATGCATATAACTGGAGCACGGGAGCAACGACGAGTAGCATAAAAGTATCGCAGCAGGGAATCTATTGGGCGTTTGTTAAGATCAATAACCAATGTGAAGTGGTAGATACTGTTGAAGTAGATTACCGTGATGATAAGGCGCTCAATTTTCATGATACTGCAATTTGCAAAGGAAGCACATTGGTATTGAGCGCCGATTTCGGAACAGGTGTGTACAATTGGGTTTCTGATCCGCCGCAACGCGATGATCAGAACCAAACAGGGCAATCAACGTATTATGTGTACGAACCGGGTTTGTATAAAGTCATCGCGGCTATCGGGCAATGTATTTATAAAGACAGCATCCGGGTGAGTTTCAACGATAGTTTGTTGCTTGATATAGGAAGAGATACGTTGTTATGTATTGGCGAAGAATTTGTGTTGCACGTAAAAACAAATGCCAATTCATTTGCATGGCAGGATGGAAACACTGCAACAGATTATACAATTACGCAACCCGGCACTTATTCCGTGATCGCACAAAACGGATGCGGTATTGATACTGCAAATGTGAAAATTGATTTTCAGCATTGCGAATGTGAGCTTAGGTTGCCGGGTGCTTTTACTCCCAATGGTGATGGGTTGAATGAAACATTCAGGCCACTACATCCTTGTGATATAAAAAATTTCAATCTTAAGATATTTAACCGTTTCGGGCAATTGGTTTTTGAATCAGAGGACCTCTCACGCGGATGGGACGGTTATTTCAGGGGAACAAAAGCAGATATGGGAACGTATGTCTGGATCGCAACATATGCCAATTCAAAAAATGATCAGCGGAATGCAAAGAAAGGAACGGTGGTGTTGGTGCGATAAATATTTTTGTTTTAATCTTTATACAAAATGATATTGATAAGAATTCAACGATCATATATTTTGTAGGCGCTCTTTCCGTCATTCCCGCGCAGGCGGGAATCTGGGCTTAGGTTTTTAAAAGTTATAAAATATAAAATTCTTGCAATAGCAAATTAAGATTCCCGCCTGCGCGGGAATGACGTGTAACTTCGTGATTTATCTGCAGGCATTTTTTTCTTTTAGAATGTATAGTTGTCCTCTAAATTTTGAATTCATTTACGCTTTTTGTCATTCGATATTACCATTTACTGCCTTTTAATTCTCCTGCAAAAAACTTCCTGATAATGCTTAATTTTAAGCAGTCCAAAAGATTGCTATGCAGGCTCTGAATTTCAAAAAAATCATACTGGTAACAACGTTGCTTGTGGTGGCAGTCGTTGCTTTTATTTTCTTCACACGCCGGAAACCTGTTGATTTCAGCGCACAGGTAAAACCCATTTTAAATAAAAAATGTATCACTTGTCATGGTGGTGTGCGCCGCAAAGGCGGGTTCAGTGTATTGTTCCGCTCTGAAGCATTGGCAAAAACAGAATCCGGAAAATTTGCAATTATTCCCGGCGACCCTGAACATAGCGAAATGATCAAAAGGCTCACTTCAAAAGATCCGGAAGAAAGAATGCCTTACAAGCATGAACAATTATCAAAAGATGAAATAGAGATTTTAAGGAGATGGATCAAAGAGGGGGCGCAATGGGGCGATCATTGGGCCTATGTTGCTGTGCAGAAAACAGATGTTCCTTCAAAGCCCGATTGGGCGATAAATGAGATTGACAATTTCATCGATCAAAAATTGAAAGAAGAAAAATTAACGCATTCACCGGAAGCAGATAAAGCGACATTATTAAGGCGCGTAAGCCTTGATTTAATTGGCATGCCTGCACCTGAAAATATTTCTCAAAAATTTTTGAATGATAACAGTGAACATGCTTATGAAAATTTAATTGACTCATTACTGGCATCAAAACATTATGGCGAACGCTGGACGGCCCTATGGCTCGACTTAGCCCGTTATGCAGATACAAAAGGATATGAACGTGATGATGTAAGGGATATCTGGCGTTATCGCGATTGGCTGATCAATGCATTTAATAAAGACGAACCTTATGACAAATTTTTAATTGAACAAATTGCCGGAGATCTTTTACCAAATCCAACTGATGCGCAATACATCGCTACAGCATTTCATCGCAACACGATGACCAATGATGAAGGCGGAACAGACAATGAAGAATTCCGGACTGCGGCTGTGCTTGACCGTGTAAACACAACATGGGAAGCATTGATGGGAACAACGTTTGCCTGTGTGCAATGCCATAGCCACCCATATGATCCGTTCACACATGATGAGTATTACAAGTTCATGGCGTTTTTTAATGATACGCGTGATGAAGATTCGTATGCAGATTATCCGTTGTTGCGCACGTACAACGATTCCATGCAAAATAAATTGACGGAATTGATTGAATGGATGAATAAAAATGTTTCGCCGCAAAAAGCAAAAGAAGCATATACTTTTTTGAAAACATGGCAGCCTGCATATAATACATTGCGCTGTGATAGTTTTGTGAACAGCGGTTTGAGTGATACAAAATGGGCAGCATTCCGCAATCATGGTTTTTTTCGTTTGCGAAATGTTGAACTTACTGATAGAAACAACCTCATCTTTCGTGTTGCTTCCTATAAGAAGGGTGGAGATTGTGAAATTCACACAGATGATGCGAATGGCGCGGTGATAGCAAAAATTAAATTAGATACCACAAAAAATTATGATTGGGAGATTGAAGAAGCAGCGATCAAAGCAACGAGTGGTGTTCATGATCTATATTTTACCTACACAAATAATAATTTAAAAAAAACAACCGATAACGGTGCAATGATCGATTGGCTTTATTTCACTGAAAACTTTCCGGGCGAAGGAAAACCGGGGCATGATGAAATGAAAACGGTTTACTGGAAGCTGCTCGTTGCTGATGTGCCAACTACCCCGGTGATGATGGATAACCCTTCTTTCATGCACCGTGTGTCGCATGTTTTTGAGCGGGGAAACTGGTTAATGAAAGGCGAGGTTGTAGAACCCGATGTGCCGCACTCATTGAATCATTTGCCGGCGAATGCGCCGCATAACCGTTTGGGATTAGCGATGTGGATGGTTGATAAAAAGAACCCGCTGGTTTCGAGAACGATCGTGAATCGCCTGTGGGAACAGATTTTCGGAACAGGTTTGGCAGAAACATTAGAAGACCTCGGCACACAAGGCGTACCGCCTACGCATCGTGAGCTGCTCGATTATCTTTCTTATAAACTGATGAACGATTATAATTGGAGCATTAAAAAATTATTAAAAGAAATGGTAATGTCTGCAACATACCGGCAAGATTCAAAAGCCACTGATGAAATGTTGCAGAAAGATGCATTCAACAAATTCTATGAACGGGGCTCACGGGTACGCCTATCCGCAGAACAGGTCCGTGACCAGGCGCTCGTGGTTGGTGGCGTAATGAGTGAAAAAATGTTTGGCCCGAGTGTGTATCCCTATCAGCCAGATGGCATCTGGCTTTCGCCGTACAGCGGGTTGACATGGATAAAGAGCAATGGCGAAGATCAATATCGGCGTGCAGTGTACACCTATTGGAAACGGACAGCAGCATATCCTGCGATGGTTACGTTTGATGCGACATCGCATGAAGTTTGTACAGCGCGGCGCATCCGTACGAACACTCCGTTGCAGGCATTGGTTACATTGAATGATTCCTCCTACCTGGATATGGCAAGGCATTTTGCATACCGCATGCAAAAAGAAGCAGGGGCAGATGTATCCAAACAAATAAGCAGGGGTTATGAAATAATAATGTACAAACCGGTGAGTGCAGAAAAGCTGCAGGCATTGAAAGAATTATACGATGATGCATACTCGAAAATGAAAAACGATGCAGACAAAACCTGTGAAATAATTGGTGAAGCAAATGAACATAATAACCCGGAAACAGCAGCGCTTGTTGTGGTTGCAAATGCCATGTTGAATTTGGATGAAGTGATAACGAAAAATTAGTCTGAACCGGGATTTAGAAGATTAATGGGATTTGCGGGATATTGAATGTTAGATTTTATCAGAGGGTTGCACATTGATGAATAGAATATCAAATGTACAAGAGTGCGACGCAAGGATGGTGAATAGTGTACAAATGCCGGTAACATAATAAAAAATTATGACACGCGACGAATTAAACAATCAAAGGTTGGTGAAAGAAGCAAATGAAAAGCATTTGCATTTTGTAACACGCCGCCATTTTTTGAAAGAAAGCGCCATGGGTTTTGGTGCATTGGCATTGGGCTCATTGCTCGGTGGCTGCCATTTCGGGGATTCTAACAGTTATGCACAAACGCTTTTTGACCCTGCGCATCCGTTAATGCCGAAGTTGCCCATGTTCCCGGGCAAAGCAAAGTCTGTAATTTATCTGCACATGGCTGGAGCGCCTTCGCAATTGGAATTATTCGATTATAAACCTGACCTGATGAAATTAGATGGGCAGCTTTGTCCGCAATCATTGCTGGAAGGAAAACGGTTTGCATTCATCCGTGGTGTTCCGAAAATGTTAGGGCCACAAGCGGTTTTCAAACAACGCGGACAAAGCGGTGCATGGATATCCGATAACATGCCACACCTCGCAAGCATTGCAGATGAACTCAGTTTTTTAAAAGCATGCTCAACAGATCAGTTCAATCATGCGCCTGCACAATTATTAATTCATACGGGCACGCCCCGATTAGGGAGGCCAAGCATCGGCTCATGGGTTACGTACGGATTGGGAACAGAAAATCAAAACCTTCCCGGATTTGTTGTGTTGACAAGTGGTGGAAGATTTCCTGATGCAGGTAAAAGCGTGTGGGGAAGCGGGTTCCTGCCGAGTGTGTATCAAGGTGTGCAATGCCGCAGTGAAGGCGATCCGGTTTTATTCATTAAAGATCCGCAAGGGATGGATCGCGATCTGCGCAAAGCTTCTATCAATGCAATCAATCAAGTGAACAAAGAAGAGTATAAAGAATTTAAAGACCCGGAAATCCTTTCACGTATTTCGCAATATGAGATGGCGTATAAGATGCAGATTTCTGTTCCCGATGTGATGAACATTAATGATGAACCGCAATATATTCATGAGATGTACGGTACAGAGCCGAACAAAGCAAGTTTTGCAAATAATGTTTTGCTGGCAAGAAAATTAGTGGAGAAAGGCGTCCGCTTTGTGCAGTTGTTCGATTGGGGATGGGATACTCACGGCACCAGTCCCGGCGATGCTGTGGATATCGGATTGATCAATAAATGCAGGCAGATCGATAAATCGATTACTGCATTGATACTGGATTTGAAACAAAGAGGTTTGCTGGATGAAACATTAGTAGTATGGGGCGGTGAATTTGGAAGAACGCCGATGCAGGAAAACCGCGATGGAAAACAAATGATGTTCAAAGGCCGCGACCATCACACAGAAGCATTCACGATGTGGATGGCAGGTGGCGGAATAAAAAAAGGATTCAGTTACGGCGAAACAGATGAGATCGGTTACAGTGCTGTGAGTGGCAAAGTAACTCCGTTTGATATGCAGGCTACGATCCTTAACCAGCTTGGGTTTGATCATGAGAAGTTCACATATCAGTTCCAGGGAAGGCCGTTCAGGTTAACAGATGTAAGCGGAACCGTGATCAGTGATATCATTGCTTGATTTTCGATTTTCAACACATAGAATCACTAGGAACATAGATGAACATGAATCTTTGCGTTAATGATCCTATGTGGTAAAATGATTTGAAGAAACTTTAAGTCAGCAGCGAATTTTCAAAATATAGGCGCTAATCGGAACATAGATGCTTAGTTGGATAAAAAAAAACATGTGTCTATGATTCTATGTGGTAATATTGTTGAAATAAAACCCTTACCTATGATTACTACACAACGCTATGTTGATGATCTTACCTATGAAATTATCGGTTGTGCAATTGAAGTACATAAAGAATTAGGACCGGGGCTGATTGAAAGTATTTATGAAAAATGTTTTGTCAGAGAATTATCTCTTCAGTCGATTGATTTTAAAACTCAGTTGTGGTTGCCCGTTCAATACAAGGGAATGTATCTGGATGCAGGGTTGAGATTAAATGTATTGATTGAAGATTTAATATTGGTAGAACTTAAAGCGATTGATTTTGTTTTGCCGGTACATCACGCTCAGGTGCTGACATATATGAAGCTGATGCAAAAGCCAAAAGGAATTTTAATTAATTGCAATTGCACCAATATTTTTAAAGAAGGGCAAAAGACTTTTGTGAATGAGTTGTATGCAGCTTTGCCAAAAGCTTAAATTTTTCCGACAAAAGGACAACCATTATAACAAATAAAATATTCTATGTGCCTATAATCCTATGTGGTAAAAATTTTTCATGCGTAGAAGAAATTTTATTCAAACATCAGCATTATCAACAACTGCATTAATATTATCTTCATTAGAAACATTTGCTTTGGCGAACAAACCTGCTTTCAATATGAATAACAACTTTGAATTAAAAATCCTGGCTACCAACTGGGGATTTCCCGGAACAATTGATGAGTACTGCGCTAAAGTAAAACAGGATGGATATGACGGAATTGAAATCTGGTGGCAGGAAGATGCAAAAGCACACGATGAATTATTTGCTGCTTTGAAAAAATACAATCTTGAAGTTGGTTTTTTATGCGCCGGGTATGAGCCGCATTTTGCAGAACATTTTTCTACGTTCAAAAAAATGATCAGTGCTGCAGCAACAAATACCATACAAAAACCTTTGTACATCAACTGTCATTCGGGTAGGGATTTTTTTTCATTTGAAGAAAATAAAAACTTTATCGATTATACCATACAACTCGCCAAAGAAACAGGAATAAAGATCTGTCATGAAACACATCGTTCGCGGATTTTATATTCTGCTCCGGTAGCAAGAAATTTCATAGAGAAGATCCCAGGATTACGAATTACGCTGGATATTTCGCATTGGTGCAATGTGCATGAAAGTTTATTGCAGGACCAGCAGGAAACAGTTGATATGGCATTGCAACGCGCAGATCATGTGCATGCGCGGATCGGCCACCAGGAAGGCCCGCAGGTAAATGACCCCCGTGCACCTGAATGGGATGAAGCAGTGAAAGCACATTTTGCCTGGTGGGATAAAGTGGTTGAATTAAAAAGAAAAAATGGGGAACGATTAACCGTTCTCACTGAATTTGGGCCGCCGCATTATATGCCCGCACTGCCTTATACAGTGCAGCCTGTTGCTGATCAATGGGCGATCAATGTGCATATGATGCAATTGCTGAGAGCGAGGTATAAAGTATGAGTTATGAACTATGAAGTATAAACTTTTTTAAAAATCGTTCACGAATAAATTCTTAACCATCTTTTAAAATCATTATTGAACTTTAATTATGCAGGTGCTAAACTTCATAACTCATAGTTCATAGCTCATACTTAAAATCGCATGTTTCAGTTTCTCGGCCACCTACATCCCGTTCTTGTTCACTTACCAATTGGTATTTTGCTACTTGCCTGTTTGTTTTTATGGCAATCGCGGAAAGACAGGTTTGCTCACCTTCAGCCTTCTATAAATATTATTTTACTCATCGGGATGATCACTGCGATTTTATCATGCATCACCGGTTATATACTTTCCCAAACTGGCGATTACGATGAAGACGCTGTTAACCTGCACCAATGGATGGGCATCAGTGTGGCTGTAGTTTCTATCGTATTATTTTATTTCCGCAGAAAAACATACCTGCATAAATGGCAATTGCCTCTGGCATTTTTGCTGATCCTGTTGATATTTATCACCGGCCACCTTGGAGGCTCTTTGACACACGGAAGCGATTACCTGACGCAACCCTTGGAAAATTTGTTTGAGGATTCCGTAACAGCTGTAAAAAGAAAACCAATCCCCAATGTGCAGGAAGCAAAAGTGTACACCGATATCATTCAGCCTATCCTGCAGGAAAAATGTTATGGTTGCCATGGATCAAGAAAACAAAAAGGGAAACTTCGGTTAGATGATTCCGTTAGTATACTGAAAGGCGGCAAAGATGGTGTTGTGATTGTTTCAGGTAAATCAACGGAAAGCGAATTGATCAAGCGGGTAATGCTGCCGAAAGAAGATGAACACCACATGGCTCCAAAAGAAAAACCGCAATTAACAGAATCCGAGATGACATTGTTGAAATGGTGGATCGATAATGGAGCAAGCTTTTCAAAAAAAGTGAAAGAAATTGCACAGCCTGATAAAATAAAATCTGCATTAACGGCTTTGCAAAAAATAAATGAAGAAAAAAAACCCGACCTGGATGTTCCCCAGACACCTGTTGAGAAAGCGGATGAAACTGCAATTCAGCTATTGAAAGATTCTGATGTTGTGGTTATCCCGGTTGCACAAAATTCAAATTATCTATCTGTGAATTTTGTTACGGCGAATGTGAGTGATAAAACCATTGCTTTGCTTTTACCATTAAAAAAGCAATTGATCTGGATTCGGTTGAGTAATAAGCCTGTGCATGATTCGATGCTTGCAACTATTGCTAAATGCACGGCTATTACCAAACTTGAATTAAACAATACAAATATTACGGATAATGGATTGGGTTATTTGAAGGAAATGAAACAACTGCGTTCTTTAAACCTTGTCGGCACAAAAATTTCTTTACAAGGGGTAATGCAATTAAAAGAATTAAAAAATCTTCAATCGTTATATCTCTATCAGACAAATATTAATTCAAACGAGTGGATTGAATTAAAGAAAGCATTTCCAAAAACGTCTATTGATTCCGGCGGATATGTTGTTCCGCTTTTGCCCGAGGACACGACGATCGTAAAATCACCGCCGACGAAGAATTAATAATGAAGGAAGATAGAAGTTAGAATTTAGGAGATAGAATGGGAAGACTTAAAAATTAAAAATGGGAAATTGAAAGTGATGGAAGATCGTGGCCGTTGGAATCAGGTTAATCAATTAATCAGGATAAAATCCTGGTTCAGACATTCACTCCATAGAATTTCTATAGTACAAGTGTGCGACGCAACAGAAGTTGAGAAGAGAACAAATGTTGGCTACAAAAAATAAGAAACAAGAAAAATAGAAAACAAGAAATTAATCAGCAAAAATCGAATTGAATAAATCGTAAACCCCAATTTGTATTTCGTGAATTAATTTCCCGTAAAATTCGCTTTTCGTTTTTCCAGGAATGCTTTGGCGCCTTCTTTTGCATCTTGAGTGTCGAATAATTTTCCAAAAGCATCTATTTCTTTCTGCAAACCATTTTCTTTTCCATAAGCTGCATGATTTACCAATGCGATGGCTTCTGCAATGGCTAACGGCGCCTTACTGATTATTGTTTGGACTATCTTTTTTGTTTCGCTCAATAAATTTTCCGGAGTTGTTACATGGTTTGTTAAGCCTAAACGTAATGCTTCATTGGCGTCGATCATATTTCCGGTAAGCGTTAATTCCATTGCTTTTCCTTTACCGATCAGTTGCGTTAATCGTTGCGTACCCCCATAGCCTGGAATCAAACCAAGGTTCACTTCGGGCTGGCCGAATTTTGCATTATCACTTGCCAAACGAAAATGACAAGCCATCGCGAGTTCACAACCACCGCCTAATGCAAAACCATTTACAGCTGCAATAATTGGTTTGCTACAATTTTCAATTTTAGAAAAAACATTCTGCTGCCCTTTTTGTGCCAGTGTTTTTCCGCCATTGCTATCAAGTGTTAAGAATTCGCTGATATCCGCACCTGCAACAAATGCTTTTGCCCCGTTGCCGGTAATGATCGCAGCTTTTATGTCTGCGTTGTTATAAATTTCTTCGATGGCATGGCTGAGCTCTTCAATCACTGTTTTATTAAGCGCATTTAATTTATCAGGGCGATTGATCGTGATCGTTAAAATATGATCGCTTAGTTCTGTTAATATAGTTTGATAACTCATATTAATAAATTTTGAAACGAAGATACACCAAGGATGTAAATTGATTTTTGTTGTTACCTTTCAAGAATGAACCTGGTCGACATCATACTCTACACCGGTGTTTTTGTTTTTGCAGTAACAGGTGCGCTGAAAGCGAGAACGCACCACATGGATATTTTCGGGGCAGCAGTGCTTGGATTTGTAACTGCTTATGGCGGCGGCACTATACGTGATGTATTGATCGGTATTAAACCGGTAAATTGGGTGAATGATTACATTGCATTGTCGCTGGTGATTGGAGCGGTGCTTATTGTTTCGTTGGTAAAGAAAAATATTCCGCATTTTCGCCGGATTGTTTTTATTACAGATGCAATTGGTATCGGAATGTTCACTGTTGGCGGAATCGAAAAAAGTTTAGAGCACGGCGTGAATAGCGTTTATGCGGTATTGATGGGCGTTATCTCTGCTACATTCGGGGGATTGGTTGCGGATATCTTAAGTAACACTGTTCCCGACCTGCTAAAACGCGGCGAATTATATGCAACAGTATGTTTGTTTGGCGGTATAATTTATATGCTGCTTTTGAAAGCAGGTATATCACGTGAAATTGATTTAATTATTTGCGTGATATTAATTGTGGCGATACGGATTATATCAAAACTCAAACGGTTACGGCTACCCGAAATTTGATGACTATAATTCAATTGCCGTAAAAGATTTTTTTCTTTTCTGCGATCTCGCCTTTTAAAAACCGGCTTAATGTATCGGCATTGCAATGATACCATAGCAGGATTTTGCTGCCATCTTCCCTTGCCAGAGAATCCCTCAGCTCGTATTTTATTGAAATACTTTCGAAATATTTCAGAAGATCCCTTTTTGGATCAGGCATTTCTTCACCAACAGTTATCACATTTCTTACATGAAATGTATCGGGTATCCAAAGCAGGAAAGATGCGTCATAGCCGAATACCTGTGGCAATCCTAATTTCGGGCCATAAAAATTTAATGCACCACACAAACCATAATTATCACTCTTGACAACGGTTTTACTTTTTTCTTCTTCCGGCAAACTATTGTACAATTTTGCAGTTTCTTCTGCCATGGTTTTCCATCCGATCATATCAGCAAAATCCTGTGGCAATGGATGGTTTTTCAAATCTTCCCATCTTAGTGCACCGGTTTTTTCCAAATGCCTTTCGCTGTAAAATTCAGCCAGTTTTGTAGGTTTGAAAATTGGCAACAGAATAGGAATGGAATAGTAACCAATAAAAGCAATAAAAACTATGAAGACATAACGTAAGAAATAAACGCGTTTTGCAGTAAGTTGTTCAAGTTGATATGCGCCGAATGCGAATAAGACAGGATATGCACCAAGTGCATAATAATCTTTACCATGCCCTAATAACAGCAGGATAATCACAAACACATAAGCCCATGCAATGAAGCGATACGGTTTTGCTTTTGAAGCAAAAGCTGTCCAGATTAAACCAGTGACCCAAACAAACGCGCAAGCAAAATTCATCATTACCTGTCCCGCTAAGAAAGAAGATGGGCTGATATACTGCAATTGTGTGCGTTGTAATTTTTTCATGTGGAGTGCCACCGGAAAATGATACGCAATTTGCCAGATGAGATTGGGAAGAAATATCAAAAAACCGATTGCTGCGGCATAATAAAAATGTTTGTTTGTAAATATTTTTCGCTGATCTGTTACTAATAATCCACCTAAAACGCTCACCGTAAAAAACAGCACGGAATATTTGCTCAACATCCCAAAGCCAATTGCAACTCCCAAAATATACAGCCATTTGTTTTTTTGAGTCTGGATATAACGGATATAGCTATACGCAATCAGCGTCCAGAAAAATATTTCTAAAAAATTAGGTTGAAACAAATAATGCACACGCAGATAAGCGCCGGTAACAAACGGAAGAAAGCCAAGCAACAATGCAAAATACCTTCCGCCCAATGAAAGAATAATTTTACCTACAAGAATAAAATTCAATGCGCCGAATAAAGAAGGCCAGAATTTTATCCAGAACATGCTTCCGCCAAATAAATTGGTTAGCCATGCAAATACGGAAAGTAGCGGCGGCACTTCCATAAAGCCCCATGCCATGTGCCTTCCTTCTATGAGGTATAAAAATTCATCGCGGTGTGGCTCATAAACAGGGCTCTGTAATAAAAAGGGAAGAATGAATTTTACAAACGCTAAGAAATATAAAAACCTGTTGAACTTCTGCATGAATGAATGTTTACAGAAAGATACAAACTTTGTAAGAAGTGCGATGTAAGCGAGGAGTAGTAAGTTATAAGTGGTAAGTGTGGTTTGTAATTTTGTGAAACCTGGCAGGTTTATAAGCGATTGTAAAATTTCAGGAAACTACATCTCACTGCAACAATTGCAACGTATGCTTAATACGCTTGATTGTTTCTTCTTTTCCGAGTAAAGCAACAATATCAAAAACACCAGGACCGAATTTTCCGCCAACGAGCATAATGCGCAATGGCAATAATACATCTCCTGGTTTTATTTCGTTAACTGCAGCAATTTCTTTGAATTCTTTTTCAAGATCATCATGTTGCCATAAATTCATCAATTCATACGCACGGATCAATTCTACAAAAAATAAATTTTTCTTTTCATTCCATTTCGGCTGTATGGCTGCAATGTCAATGGCCCCGGGAGTTTGAAAAAAGAACGATGACTGCTGCACAAAATCTGTGAGAAATGTACAACGGTCTTTCACCAGTTCTAAAACTTTCAGAAATTTATTTTCATCATTGATTACAATATTATTTTCATCGAATAATTCCTTCACTGCCGACTGATAACTGCTTACCGCCGACTGTTTTATCCATTCGTGATTAAACCATTTTGCTTTTTCGAAATTAAATTTTGCGCCACCCTTATGAACGCGGTCCATAGAAAATTTCGAGATCAGTTCCTGCAGTGAAAAAATTTCCTGCTCGCTTCCGTCATTCCAACCTAATAATGCCAGCATATTAATAAATGCTTCCGGCAAAAACCCTAATTCACGAAAGCCTTTTGTTAATTCATTCGTTTTCGGATCAACCCAATTCATTGCAAAAACCGGGAAGCCCAAACGGTCGCCATCACGTTTGCTTAATTTGCCATTGCCATCCGGTTTTAATATTAATGGAAGATGTGCCCACTGCGGCATGTTTTCTATCCCGAATAAATATTTCCATAACAATACATGCACCGGCGAACTTGACAGCCACTCTTCACCCCGAAATGCATGTGTGATCTGCATAAGATAATCGTCAACAACAACAGCTAAATGATAAGTTGGCATTCCATCTGCTTTCAACAATACTTTATCATCAACCTGTGAAGTCTGAAAAGAAACTTCACCACGGATCATATCATGAAATTGCACCGTTTCATTTTCGGGCATCAATATGCGGATAACATGTGGCGTTGATGCTTCGAGCAGGCGTTCCGTTTCTTCCAATGTTAAGCTAAGTGAATTGCGCATTTTCATCCGCACTTTGTGGTCGTATTGCGGCGACGGGTTTTCTGCGGTCTTGTAATTTGTGCGCATCGTTTCAAGTTCTTCAGGCATATCAAATGCATAATATGCTTTCCCTTGTTTCACTAATTGCTCAGCATATTTTCTATAAATGCTTTTTCGTTCACTCTGACGGTAAGGCCCAAACGCTCCCGGCTTTTGCGGGCTTTCATCCGGTATTAAACCGCACCAATCCAAACATTGGTAAATGTATTCTTCCGCACCTTCCACGTAACGCGTCTGGTCCGTATCTTCTATTCGCAAAATAAAGTCCCCGTTATGTTGTTTGGCGAAAAGATAATTGTATAAAACAGTCCGAACTCCGCCCAAATGCAATCCACCTGTGGGGCTCGGCGCAAAACGCACACGTACTTTTTTATTCATAATGCGCAAAGATAAAGGATTTGAAAAATGACTTGCAGCATGGAAACCTGTACTAATTACCGGTAAAAGGCGTTATTTAAACTACATTTGATCAACATTTACAGCCCGTGAAATATTTCTTCGCGATATGGCTCTTAATCAGTAGCGTTCATGCGTTGGCACAGATAACGTATGAGACGGTGTATGTGGATTACGATAGTGCGTGGCAGTACAAAAATTTAAAGATCATTCCCATCCGTCAGAAAAAAAGACCGGAGGGCCCGCCATATAATATTATTTCCCTCAGCCAGGCGCTCAGCAGTGGAGTGGCAACAGTTACTGAACGTGGAACGGCTTCTACTGAAAACGTACACTGGCTCCGCATTAATAATAATTCAGATAAATCTATTTTAATTAATTCGGGTGAAATTATTTCCGGCGGCAGGCAGGACAGGATGATGATGCGAGATACTATTTTAGAACCTTCGCAAAAAGACCAATACGTGCAGGTGATGTGTGTGGAAGAAGGCAGGTGGAGCGAAAAAGAAAAAAAATTAGTGTACAGCAATTTTGCAAACCCGCGTTTACGCAAAGTGCTTGATGAAAATAAAAACCAGGTGTTGATATGGAAAGAGATCGATAATCAATTACAGCAGGGCGGTTTTAAAACCCAGACAAATGAATACCTTTCAAGAACTATAGATAAAAAACCTACTTCGTTCGGCGAAGAATATTTTAATTTTTTCAGGGAGAAATTTAAAAAATCGGACAGTACTATTGTTGGTTTTGTAGCAATATCGGGAAACAAGATTATTGGAAGCGATATTTATGCTGAAACAAATTTATTCTACAATCAGTTAGAACCTTTGCTTCGCGGATATACGGATGAAGCTGCTTATTTTGGTTCGCCTGTTTCTGTTCCTGATAAAGCTGTTAAAGATTACATGGATAAAATCTTAACTGATGAAAAAACACAACAAGAGTTTGTAAGCAGGAACGGAAAAATCTTCAGGCATAACGGAAGGGTTGTTCATATTAATACGTTTTAATTTGCTGGTTTGTAGTTGATAGTTCTCTGATTCGGTTTCATATTACTAGTCTTAAGCATCATTTAACCGCAAACCATAAACTGCAAACTCTCTAACTTGCACTATGTTTTATTTTGTCAAGACCCCTTGGTTCGTAAAAAAGATGTACAGCAATTGTGTGTGGGATATTGACGTAAAAGAAAAAACCTTGTTCCTGACTTTTGATGACGGGCCTCATCCTGAAGCCACTCCTTTCATACTGGATACATTAAAAAAATATGGTGCAAAAGCCACCTTTTTTTGCATCGGAAAAAATGTGGCACTATACCCGGACATCTATAAACGAATATTGCTGGAAGGCCATCGTGTAGGCAACCACACACATAATCATCTTAATGGCTGGAAAGTTTCTGATGAAGAATATTTTTCGAATATTAATGAAGCGGCGAAATATATCCACTCTGATTTATTCAGGCCGCCGTATGGGCGCATTACAAAATTTCAGGTTGCCGGGTT
This sequence comes from Bacteroidota bacterium, assembly GCA_018266575.1. GTDB lineage: Bacteria > Bacteroidota > Bacteroidia > Chitinophagales > Chitinophagaceae > Puia. The sequence continues at coordinate 11,166 of JAFEAE010000008.1, read as the reverse complement.
AAGCAAGATCAATTACAAGATCATTATGTGGGATGTGCTGAGCGCCGATTTCGACCAGGAAATTACCTCTGAAAAATGCGCAAAAAATGTAGAAAAAAATACACACAAAGGCTCTATCATAGTTTGTCATGACAGTGAAAAAGCATTTTCAAAAATAAAAGAAGCGTTGCCGCGAATACTAAATTATTTTTCTAATCGTGGATTTAAATTTGATGTGATCCGCTGAAGTTTTTTGAGTAAAAATGAGGATAAAGAAGGTAAGTGGTTGTCTTAAAATTAATTGGGCCTGGGTAGACACCCTGGCCCGTTTTTAATCCGTACCCTATGAAAACTGATTTAAAGGTAAAACTTTTTTTGATTAATCCAAAGGAATTTAATCATAAACGATTTAAAAACAACTTTATACCACTTTTGTCTTCGGAAAATACGGTGCAGCCAACAAAAATTTTATACTATTTTAATACCCTTTAATTTACTAATGCAGGCATTGAAGTAGTTAAAATAATGCAGGTTATACCAGGTTGACGTCTCTGTAAATCAATTAAAAATAACGAATGAAGCTCGTCGATACACATACGCATTTGTATTCCCCTGAATTTCAAAATGACATTGATTTGGTGATACAAAGAGGCCTTGATAACAATGTTGAAAAGTTTTTTTTGCCTGCGGTTGACAGCACCTCATTGCAAAGCATGTTGCAATTGGAAAAGCGCTTTCCGGGAAAATGTATTTCTATGATCGGACTTCATCCGTGTTCTGTTAAAGACAACTATAAGGAAGAATTGAAACTGGTTGAAGATTTGCTAACTCAACGCAGGTTTGCAGCTGTAGGCGAGATCGGTTTGGATTTTTATTGGGATAAAACATTTACCGAACAACAATATACCTGTTTCCACACGCAAATTGAATGGGCATTACAATACAATCTTCCGATTGTAATCCACTCCCGGGAATCGATGAAAGAAAGTATTGATGTAGTGAAACAACATCAGCACGGAAAATTAAAAGGCATATTTCATTGCTTTTCCGGAACCTATGAAGATGCGCAGCAAATTATTGACCTTGGTTTTTACCTGGGTATTGGCGGGGTGCTCACTTACAAAAAGTCAACATTGCCTGAAGCGATAAAAAATATCAGCATTAACCATATCGTTCTGGAAACGGATTCTCCGTATTTATCGCCGGTGCCCTTTCGCGGAAAAAGAAATGAAAGCAGTTACCTTGTTTATGTGGCAGAGAAGCTGGCTGAAATAAAAGGGATAAGTTTGGAAGAAGTTGCTGCGGTTACTACGGCGAATGCTGAAAAAATATTCGGGAGCTAAAATTGTAAATTGTATTTTTGCCGCCCTTATGGAGGGGTGCAGGAGTGGTTGAACTGGCACGCCTGGAAAGTGTGTATAGGAGAAATCCTATCAAGGGTTCGAATCCCTTCCCCTCCGCTGAAAGCTGGAAATATACTATTGACCCCATCCCGAAAAAAAGAGTATTGTTTTAGTTCGAATCCAGTCAAGCCCACAAAAAAACTTCACAAGAAATTTTGTAGAACTTTTTTTACTTGTAAAAATTTTTAATGTAGGGTCAGGTAATAACTGCAAAAGCTCCTCTGCTTGACAACCAAGAGGTGAAAACGATTGCCCAAATCGCGCCGAATCAAATTGATCATAATATCAAATTGACAAGGAAATGCATACAAAAAGCTAAACAATAATTTAACTGATTAAAATGTTTCGGCTATACGTGGTAAATGCAATGAGCTCATCCATAATTGCCAAACTAGGATTATCTTATGAACCAATTTTCTTGAATGTATATACTAATCGTCTTTATTCGAAAGGTCAAAGCTGATTTTTATTCGATGTAAAGTGGGGGGGGATACCTATTTGCCGATACAGAATATAGTTCTCTTTTTAGCAAAATTCATAAACCACAATCGGGAGTAAATATGTTTAAAGTAAAAAATTATTTTAGAGATCGTAGAAAAGTAGACCTTGAAATTGGCAGCATCCTTAAATCCGAATATAACAAAGATTATCCCTTACCGGGACGCGAAATCAATTTCCAAAGAATCCACTTTTCAGACCGATACCATCAACATTGATTTTTTGCATTCAGCACTCGTACGCATGACCGAAGAACTGGCCTTCGAACTCCGCAAACAAAACAAACTGACCGGCTGCGTCACGTTGAAAATGCGCTACTCCAATTTCGATACGGAAACAAAGCAGAAAGTAGTTCCCTATACCGCAGCCGACCACCTGTTGCTGCAAACCTCCTGCGAACTCTTCGATAAATTATTTGAGCGCCGCATGCTCGTGCGTCTGATCGGTGTCCGCTTCACGCATCTTATTCCGGGCAATTATCAAATTTCTCTCTTGGACGATACTCAGGAAATGATCCGGCTGTACCAGGCGATCGATAGTGTGAAGTACCGCTACGGCCCGCAATTTCTCCGGAGGGCAAAAGCGGTAATGAAAACCCGGTAACCGATAACCCCAAACTATTAATCTGGCCACCATGCTATTGCTTTGGGAAAGTGATCTTTCGGACCATATTATTGCCGTAATCGCTCACATACAAAATATTGTTATTCCCCGACGTGGTAAATGCAATACCCCTTGGGCTTGCAAACTCGGCTTTATCCCCTGTACCATCCACGTAACCCGAATTCCCATCACCGGCCAGGGTCGTCACAAGGCCATTGGGGGTAACCTGCCGGATAAGGTTGTTATTGATATCTGCCACGTAAATATTGCCATCGGTGCCGGTACAAATGGCCATGGCTCCCCCGAAAGAAGCCCCGCTGCCTACCCCGTCTTTGTTACCGATACTGTCCCCCGCAACAGGGATAAGGCTGCCATTAGCGAATTGAAGGACCTGGTGCTTTGAAGCAATATAGATCCTGGACCCGGAGGCATCGGTGGTGATGGAACTGGCAATCCCCAGGTCTGTTCCACTCAAAACAGTCACCAGTACCTGGTCCTGGGCCCGCACTTCGTAAAGGCCATCGTAGGTGTCAAGCAGGTAAATATTCCCTTGATAATCTTTACAGGCGGCGTTGATGCTCGGGGATAAATTATAGGGGTTCTGATACCCCAGTGACGCCACCTCACCAGTGGTTGAGGCGATCTTTGCCTTGCCGCAACCATAGTCACCGATATAGATCTGCTGGTCGCTGCCTATCCAGAGGTTCTCGGGAAAGGTGAGCGAGGGAGCGCCGGACCCGAAAGGGTCGTCCGTACAACCGGGGGTGTCGAACATCCCGGCAAAAAGCCCAACGGTCTGCACTACCGGGTCGATCTTGATGACCACGTTATGATCCGTTTCAGCGATGTACAAATAACCAAGCTGGTCCATGCACATCGATCCAGGGCCATTAATGCTGTTGGTGATCGAATTGGCCGCATAGGTTTCGACTTTTACTTTCGAGGAAAAAGGTGCCGTACCCCCATTACCATTTGAATTGCCCGTGCCATTGCTTTTGGTGCATCCTGCAAAAAACAGGGAGGGCGCGACCAAAAAAAATAAAAAAAAGGAATTACGCATAATTAAAATTTTAGAATAAACCGGGATTGAGTTATCGGCCAACCTTTGATCCCGGCAAAGGTTTTCGAAATCAGGTTGTTTAAAACATGCTGCTTGTATCCTGCTTATAGCCCGCAGGGACCTCGAAGAGTTTCGGGGGGAAACCGGAATGCTCAGCCTTTACCAGTTCTTCCGTGGTATGTGACCTTTTGGAATGAATCTCCATTTTTGTCATGAAACCATCGCAGCCCAGTTGTTTTAATTGGGCGGCAACCCCTGGAGGGTACATGGCATTGCCGGTTTTTGCTTCAAACTGATCAAAGAGCTTTTTTACAGCAGGAAGGAAAGGCACATCGCTGCTTCTCCAGAAATCAATCGTATCCACATCTGAATAAAAACCGCCGATACTTTTTTCCACAATGACACGGGCATGTACACTGTTAAAGCCCAATATTTTTTCTTCGCCGATCTTGGTAACTGATTTTACGTTCATCTTTTGGCCGGTATTGACAAGGTCGCTGTCATTAAAATGATTGATGGAATACGTTTTGGCGGAATCGTCAATAGTGATGCTTTCGTTAGGTTTATCTACATGAGCAATGTTTATGATGGAAGTGGCCCCGTTATGTAAAGCAGGGTTTGATATAATCATTTCCGATCGCATATCGCCTTTGGCGGAGACATACATTTTCGTGTCGGTCTGGATACTCATTTTTCCGCTAACGGTAGAAGAACTGTATTCGTAATACATATCGTTGCCGCCCGAACCGGATGCGTCTGATGCAACAGCAGTTGCATACTGTTTATCAATTGTAGCGGATGAATGGCCTGTACACGCAAAAAATAGTACCGGGCAGAAGATGAAAAGTCTTTTCATAAATTTTATTTTGAACGATTAATTATTATTTAGCGATTTTTTTCGGATTTTGAATTGGGTGAAATTGGTTATCAAATTCTAAGTTTATAAAACCTGCTCCGCCTGTTACAAGAGGTACATTAGTCCAGGTAATGGAATGTGATGAATATTTGTCATTAGCAAAAGATAATGTTAATGTAACCCTGCTTAGCTTAAAGGGTTTTTTTATTCCTTCAATCTCCAATTGAAGCTGATTTATTAAATTACTTTTATCGGAAGAATTAACTTTATTGCAATTAAAATCTGAGATATCAGCTTGCATAGGTGCAGCCCTGCCAGTCATTTGATCAGCAAAATATGGGTCATCATAGGGGTATTGAATTATTAACGGGAAATTTTTATTTTCTCCGGGCAGGCATGCGCCCATTTTTAATGATACATCTGCATCAAATTTTCCATTTTGGTCTAACAAATAAATAGCTAAGCCTAAATCATTTTTTAAGCTATCAGCAATTTCTATAGTTACTTCGGCCTTCAGAATAGCGTTAGGTATTCGCAAGTCGGTCATTTTTCTTATCAATGAAGTGTCACGTTTCACAGCAGCGGTTATCTGCTCAGTGGGTGGTTTTGCACTGGCCTTTTGCCTGTGTTCCTGGTTTATCTGAGCTGGTGTTTGCGCAATATTTTTTACGCTTGAAATAACCAGGCAGGCTGTTATAATTAAAATCTTTTTGCTATCCCAAGGAAAAAACTTTTTCATGTTGTTCATTTACCGTTCAATTAAAGGTTTATTTATGCAAATCAAATTTGCCTTCAGTAACATCAAAACGCTGGGGTGCATTGCTGTTATCTTTTATCTGCGATTTTTCTTTTACAAACCTTCCTGAAAAAGTGCCGGTGATTTTATTTTCATCCAGAGAAGTTACATGCACAGTCATTCCATCGCCGGTATAAGAAACACCTGTAGTGTCGAAAAAGTCGAAAAGTAAACCCGGCACGAGAATGTTTGCATACCCTGTTTTAAATTCAGTGGCGCCTTGCTTATTAAGCTTAAAATCAAAGCCTGCATTTGAAGGCCCGCCATCCTCCAGCATTACAGCATCTACTGAGCCGCCGGAAACCTGCAAAGGCATTAAAAAAAACGGGTGCCAGCAGGTAAAGGTTCTTTTTTGCCCGTTGGATGTGAAAGTAAAACTGCCGTAACCTCCTTTCGATGCGTCTGTTGAAACCACTGAAGAAGTTGTTGATGAAGCAACTTTTGCAATACCATTTGAATTGTTGCATGATATTGCCGCAACAACTGTAAGAATAATTATTCCCTGAATAATTGTTTTCATTTTAAGAATTTTTTAGTGCTATGATTCGTCTTATTTATTTCAGTAAAAAATACAGCTCAGTATTTTTATCTTCTTTATACCCTGCGGGTATATCAAAAACCGAATCGGGAATATTTTTCTTTGTGATGCTGTACAATTCTTTCGTCACATTCGAACCGGCATCATCCATGACTGCTTTTATAATAGCGCCCTTACAATTGATCTGTTGCAGTTTATTTTCTATTTCAGTGGTAAAGGGGGAAATGATGGTTTGAACAGTGCTTTCCAGCAACGCAGCCCCCGGGGTTTCCATGCTGCGCCAGATGTCCATATCAATCTTCATGGTTTGGTGCATGAAAACAGAAGTGCCGGTTATTTTCGCGTGGACGCAGTTAAACCCATGCAGCTTTTCTTCACCCGCTTTTGTTACAGTAATTCCCGTTACTTTATAATTAGGCTCATCAATAAATTCTTTTGCTTTTTCTTCGGTATAAACCTGGTGGTCATCATTGATAATGGTTCGGGTGTATGTATCATTCAATAAAAATGAATAATGGGCTTCTACTCCGATGGCAGCAAGTTTTCCGAAACCCTTGAATAACACATTCCATTGCTTCGTTTGCCTTTGCGTGGCCTCCAGTGAAAATGCAACCCCGTTTTTTTGTTGTTTGAAAATAGAGCCACCATAATATTGATACAGGAAATCATTTCCATTACCAGTTACCGGAATAATATAATTATCGGGCAGTGGGGCGTGATACAAAACAGAAGTATCATTCGCCGGAAGGCTTGTTTTAGTGGTATCTAAAAGCTTTGTTATTGCGCTTAACGGGGAAAGCGGGCTGTCAATTTTTGGTGCTGCGTTTGCGGATTTCTTTTGAGGGCCGCTGCTGTTGCAGGAAGCAATAGGGAATGCAACCATTGCAAACGCACACAAAACAATATGATTTTTTATGGTCAACATTTTTGCCTGCTTTATTCAGCGTGATAAAGTTTTTTCCAGTCAGCAGATGTGGAAAATGGGATATCAAACTTTCCATCTGTTACCTGTATCTTTTGTGTTGAGTTTCCATTACCTGAACCCGATAAAGTATATGTGCCGGAAAAAGTTCCTGCTACCCTTGTATCATTGATTGAAGTAATGGTAACGGTTAGCGGATCATCCACATAATTAACCGCATCATTAGTAATATATCCAGCCACGCTACTTGTTGACGTTGCAGTAATGGTAGTTGTACCAATTTTTCCGGGAACTTCGAACACAAATTTTTCACCGATGTTATCCAGGTTTGAAAGACGAAAAGATATTTTTCCTTTATCGTCGCCGGTTAACCGGAACGCAGCATTGATATTCTGATCGGTGCCTTTTCCGGAAATTTCTTTTCCATCCAGCTTGCAGTAAAAGCCCGCAACTGTAGAGGTTGCCGGTGATGAGGTTTGTCCCGAAGGAGCTGTATTATTGCTATCTCCCGGTGAAGAACTGTTACAGGAAACCTGTGTTATGAAAAACAGCGTAGCAATTATTATGATATTTTTTTTCATTTTTTTATTTTAAAATTTCTATGCAGCAACCAGCAGGAGCAGCGCCGCCACAAAGCATGTTACCGCTACAATCAGTAATATCCATTTTATGATTGCCGGGCTTTTCATTTGATCCTGATTTTTGAAGAAAAGCATGAAAGCCCTTCACTGTTGCTGAATGCTCCCGTTCTGCCATTGCTCCGGCAAAAAGAATATCAATGAACGAGTCAGGAAATTTGAATTTATCTTTTTCATAAAAACATGTTGATTGGTAAATGATAGGTTTTGTTTTCTAAATATTTCTGTATAAAACTATCACTGCCGCAGAGAGCATTTTAAAAATAACCGACCAACGCATGTTGAAAATCGACGGAAATACCGGTGGCTTGTTGCTGCAATAATTTGTAGCTTAGTAGCAGGCTGAATACCATGCATACTACCGATACATACATTAAATATGTCGTAATTGATGATGACGATATTGACCGTGTGGCTATCGAGTCGGAGGCGCAAAAATTTTCTTTTTTGCATAAGACAGGCGTGTTCACAAACCCAATTGAAGCGCTGGAAATCATTTCTCACAAAGAACCGGATGTGATTTTCCTGGATATTGAAATGCCGGGCATTTCAGGGATTGAATTTCTCAAACAAAAAAAAATAACCACGGCACTTGTGGTGATGATTACTTCGCACCCTGAGTTTGCCCTGGAAGGGTATGAACACAATGTGTTTGATTATTTGCTGAAACCCATCAGCACCGAAAGGTTCAGCAGGTGCATCCTGCGGGTCCGCGATTTTTTTGACATGCGGGGCAAATCATTTGCTTTTGATAATGGGCAGGAAAAAAATTCCATCATCATCAAACAGGGCCATGATAAATTTAAAATCGCCGTTCCTGATATTTTATTTATCGAGGCGATGAAAGATTATACCAGGATCACCACGGCCACTAAACAATACCTGGTGCTGACTACCTTTCATGCAATGCTGGAACGGCTGCCTGCAGAAACATTCGTGCGCATCCACCGCAGCTATGCGGTGAATAAAAATAAAGTAGATGCCGTGCAGAAAAATAAAATACAAATCCGTTCCTACGAACTGCCGGTCGGGAAAATGTACAAGCATGCTTTTGACCTGCCTGGGTAGTTTCAGAATAGAAAAATTATTAAATTGCTGGTATATAATGGGAAAATGTTCCGGCGATTTTTCATAGCAATTTGTATGCTGCACGCGGCCACTGCTTTTTCGCAGGCGCCCGATCTTTCAAAAATCAGCGATAATAACGAAAAGATAAAGGCGTGGTTAAACTATTGCAACGTTTTACGCCTGAATACTTCAGGGTTGCCGGACAATTATAGCAAGCTTCAGGCAGCAGGTTTGCAGGGGCTGCGAATGGCAGGCGATGCTGACCACGATGATAAGGCAAGCTTTTATTCCTATACTGCGCTTGGTTATTATTACCAGATAAAGTTTGACAGTGCACAGTATTATTTTTACCAGAGCCTGCACAGTGCACAGCTGGCACATAACACAAAACTTATTGCCGGGGCATGCCAGGCATTGATGAGCATTAATTTTCAGATGCAGCAGTTGGATAAAGTAGACAGTTGCAAAAACATTCTTCAATCGATTGCCGATACCGCCAAAAACGAATTGATACTTCGCGATATTTATGCTGCGTTCGGGAGTTATTACCAGCAAAAAACGTATTACAGTACAGCGGAAGAATATTATATCAAAAGCATCCAGCTGCGGGAAAAAACGGTAGATACCACTTCCGTTACTAAGGACAAATTTGATTATGCCATCCAATGCGACCAGCTTTCCAAATTGTATCTCAATACGCAAATGCCCGATAAAAGCATCGAGGCATTAAGGCAGGGCATGCGGTTTGCAGGCGTGTCGCCGGTAGTTTATAACCGCCTCCTTAGTTCTTTCGTGGAGGCATTTACTACATCAGGCAATATCGACTCCGCATTGTTTTACCTGCAGCAACTAAATCAGAATGTGAAAGGGCAAAGCGCATTCCCTTCTGAAATTGTTTCATCTAACCTGAATGTTGCCATTTATTATATTGATCATAAAATGTATGATAAAGCACTGCCTTTTGCCAGGCGCGGCGATTCATTGGCAAGCCTAATCAAATCCCCGTTCCTGATTTTTCAATCGCAAATGATCATGGGCCATTACCTGGAAGAAACGGGAAAATACCAGCAATCCATAAACCTGCTTTCTCAGGCACTGCCGGTGGCACAGCAGGTTTCCAAAGAACTATACTCCAATATACTTCAATACCTGGCGCTTGATTATAAAGGATTGAATAACCCATCAAAGTCGCTGGAATATTACCAGCAATACAGCCAGTGGCAGGATACGATCTCCAAACAAAAAGTGTCCGTAACATTTGCCGACCTTGAAACGAGATACCAGACTGCGAGGAAAGAAAACCAGATCAGCACGCTCGGCCAGCAAAATAAATTAAACCAACTGGAATTGAAACAGGCTGCCAACACGAGGCTGTTGCTGGTGTTAGGATTGGTGAGCCTCGGCATTATTGCATTATTGTTATTTTTCTTCTACAGGAATAAAGAAAGGCTGAACCAGTTGCTCAATCAACAGAATAAACGGTTGGATGATATGAACCGCGAGCTCCAGGTGGCCAATGATACCAAGGCAAAACTTTTTGGGGTCATCAGCCACGATTTGCGTTCTCCGGTCAGCAAAATTGTGCAATTGCTGCACCTGCAAAAAGAAAATGCGGCAAACCTGACTGACGAACTTAAAACCGAGTATAATGAACGGGTGAACCAAGCTTCCCAGCATGTGCTTGAAACTATGGAAGATATCCTGCTCTGGAGCAAGAGCCAGATGACGCATTTCATCCCGCAATACAGGCCTGTCAAAATCAAGCCTGTGCTGGATCAGGAAATTGGATTGCTGAATGAACAGATCAGGGAGAAGAATTTGCGCATAAGCATTAACGTTAGCGATGGCAATGAAAAGAATACGGATGAAAATTTCCTGTCGGTGATTTTCCGCAACCTTTTGCAAAATGCGATTGCCCAATGTAGTAACAACGACAGCATACGAATTTATGAAAGCGAAAATGAAATTGTAATCTCCAATTCATCTGCCGGTAAAAAAGCAGCAGCGCTCAATGCTTTGCTGCGGCAAAATGAAATCAGCAGCAAATATTCGGGGCTCGGGCTGCAGATTGTTAAAGACCTTTCAGCAAGGCTGGGTGTTAGTATTTTCTATTCAGATACTAACGATGGGAATATTGCTGCCGTTATAAAATGGCCCGCGTGAGTTGCCAGGGAATGCTTTCTCCATTGTTTTGTCAATGGTCCGTTCGACATCTTCAGCATTCATCGTTTTACAAAGCTCCCAATAAATAATGTAGCGGCTGTAATTATCTATCACCTTGCTTAAATAACACCAGCCCCATCTGAGTATTTTAAAGTATTTAAAATCAGTCTGCCACATTTCATGAACAAAGATGGGTTTATGACTGAACTCATCAGCAGCTGAAAGCAGAATATGAGCAGGGCTGGTAATCAGCCCTTTTGCTTTTAATATCCGGTACGCACTGGATTCCGAGACGAACAATCCTTTGGTATCACTAACCTTTCATGAGAGTTCCCGTGGCGACAAAGACGCATATTCAAAAGCAATTTCTATTACCAGGTTCCTTTCGGATTGCGGGATACTATTCCATCGCTGCCTGTTGTTGATCTTACAAGGCTGCAATTCGGCAATACCATGCTCGTGATATAATTTGTACCCTAAACTCGGCGTAGTTTGTTGTAACAATTTATAAAGAAAGTACTCGGCGTAAGGCTGTGCCTACGCCGCTGTTTTTTGTAGCTTGCAGCTACGCAAGCTAACGCTGATGCACAATCCGAAAATAGAAAACTAAGTCTCTAACTCGCCGTAGTTTAAGGTAACAAT
>JAFEAE010000007.1 GCA_018266575.1 Bacteroidota bacterium | reverse complement strand
TCCACTTTTTCATTCAGCTTCAAATGCTCCATTTGTGTTTCCTTGAAATTTGCAGTGATGTAAATATCATTTTCGTGTACTACGGAAAATAATGTTTGTCCGGCTTGTACTAATTGTCCTAATTGAATACCGCGTTTTGAAACGATGCCACTTGCAGGGGCAACTATAACGGTGTAGGATAACTGCAGTTTTGCATAATCGATATCAGCCTGGCGTGAAGCAATATTTGATGCTGATGCGCCAACCTGAGTTTCGTTGCTGCTTACTTTTTTCACCTGCACCGGTACCTGGCTTTGAGCAATTGTCAACTGTGCTTCTGCTGCATCTTTTGCAGCTTTGGCATCATCAAATTGTGCTTTGGTGATCGCTTTGTCGTTGTACAAATTCTGGTAACGTTCAAAATCCTGCGTGGTTTTCCAAACCTGCACTTTTGCAGCTTCTACATTTGCTTGAGCGGTTGTAATGCCGGTTTTAGCTTCGGTTACGCCTGACTGTGAGACATCTACAGAATGCTTTGCAGAATTCAATGCTGCATCCGCTTGTTGCAGTCTTATTTTATAATCCCTGTCGTCGAGCACTACTAAAGTGTCGCCTTGTTTTACATACTGGTTGTCCTCGAAACGGATCTCTTTTACATATCCGCCTACACGTGCAACAACAGGGCTGATGTCTGCATCTACTTGTGCATCGTCAGTTTCTTCGTGGCTTTGATAATATAAATATTCTTTTACGGTAAATGCCAATGCTCCAACCAATACCAATGCAAGTATTATGGGGAAGATTAATTTTTTTCTTTTTTTAGGTTGTGTGTCGTTCATAACTTGATTCTTTAATTCGTTTTTATAATAAGAAGTTTGTGTTTATGGTTACGGTTGTATATGACCGGTAGATTTCAAAAGATCGTAATAGGAAATCGTTGCATCGCTCTTTGCAAGCTCAAGGTTCACACGCGACTGATACAATAATGTTTGTGCGTCTATACGATCAGTTGTTGTAGCTAAGTTGTTGTGGAATTTAGATTCCATCACACGTTCATTTTCCGTAGCCTGCGTAATTGCTTCCTGCAATACTTTTATTCGTTCTAATGCAAGATGAAAATTCATGAAGCTCTGATGCACTTCTGTTTTCACCCTGTCTGATTGCGCATCTTTACTGATCTCTACCTGTTGTTTTTGAATTTTTGCTTCGCTGATCTTGTTCTTTGTTTTGTATAATGAACCGATATCCCAGCTCGCATTGATACCTATAAGGAACGGAGCTAAAAACCCTCCGCTGCTTGGTATCAGCGCTTTGGTGAGATTGAAATAGTATAAACTTCCACTCACACCTACTGTTGGCAATTGCTGATCATGGATCTTCTTGATATTGATATCAGCGATCTGCGATTGGAAATCGAATGATCCGAATTCTTTCCTGTCTTTTAATGCAACCTGCAGGTACTGATTGTATGTACTATCCACACTCAGTTTGTAGGAAACATCTTCCACATCCAACACGGTTGAATCAGAAAGGCCGAGCAGAATATTCATATTATAGTTAGCAATGGCCCGGTTGTTCTCCAGTTCCATGATCGTGAGTTCTGTGTTTGATTTTTGCAACTGGTAACGCAACACATCGTTCTGTGTAGCTAATCCCTGGCTCTCGTATTTTGTGATCTCGTCGAGCTTGCTTTGAATATCGTCCAGGTTTTGTTTAACGATCACCTGGTTTTGTTTGATCTTGTAATAATTGAGATAAGAATTGATGACATTGTACACCACTTCGTCCTTATCTCTTTCTGCATCCAATTTGCTTGCTTTAATGAGCAGGTTCGCTGATTGCTGTGCATACTTGAATTGATTGCCTGCGAAGATTGGTTCGTTCACGCTCAGCGTTCCCTGGTATAATGCATTATCAAACGGAAGTTTGATCTTGTTGCTGTCGCCGGGAATGCTTAATGTTCTTGCCAGCATCAATGCATGGCTATAACCTAAGCTTGCTTTTGTAGTGGGAAGCGCTGCATCTTTTGCCTGCGCCAGTTGCGAAATTGACTGGTCAATTTTGCTTTGCGATAATTTCAGTTGCTTGCTGTTCTGCACGCCGAGTTGTACAGCTTCTGCAAGTGTCAGCGTTTTGTTTTGCGCATGCACAGCAAGCACACTGATCATTAATAAATAAAAAATTCCTACTTGCCTTTTCATGTTCGTTGATTTAATTATTCTTCATTTTTTATATCCAGATGGGCATGCAATAGTTGTTTGAGATGAGATTTCAATTTGGGCCCCATTTTTTTACGGTAAGCTTCATCATTACCATCTTCTATATTAAAAAGCACATTGTAAAAGTGACGGGCTAACGTTACCTGTGAAATTGTTCCCATTACCGTTCCAACCGTCATTTCAATATCTACTTTGCGGAAAAGTTTTTTCTTTTGTCCATCCAGTACGATCTTTTTGATCTGTTCAAAATTCCTGAGTTTGATTTTTGTAGTAAGCTCTTTGATTCCCGGGGTGCTGCTGCGGTTGGCCTGCTGCATAATATTATGGATGCAGAGATTGTTCATGATCTTGTCTACATAAAAATCAATTACCTTATCGATCTTTTCCCATGGCGTGAGCGATTCGTCTTTATTCAGCGCTTCGAGGATCGTATAATTTGCCCGCTGCTCCAGCAATGCTTCCAGTAATTTTTCTTTGGAACCGAAATAATACGAGATCATTGCAAGGTTCACATTCGCATGCTGCGCAATGTCGCGGACGGATGTTCCGTCAAATCCTTTATCGCCGAATAATTTTTCAGCAACCGCAAGAATATGTTCACGTTTATCTGCTGCCATCTTTTAAAATTGAAGGCACAAAGTTAAACAAACGTTTGAATTAAACAAACGTTTAATTAAATTATTTTTGGAAATTTAATCTCCCAATGGCAGCATCCCCTTATGCGAGGTCTAAATAGGGTTTGTTTTGCAATATATCTTCTATAATTGTCAATATATCAGGCGTTAATTTGTTAACGGTTTCCAGTGCTTTCAGGTTTTCCAAAAGCTGTTCTTTTTTGGTTGCACCCAGGATTGCTGTGGTAACATTCGGGTTTTTAATGCACCATGCAATTGCCAACGATGCAAGCGACGAATCTAATTTCTTTGCAACCACTGCAAGTTGCTTCACTTTATTGATCCTGTCTTCTTTCAACCAACGGTCGCGCAGCCATTCAAAACCTTTTATAGCAAACCGCGAATCTTCGGGAAAACCTTCATTGTATTTCCCGGTTAAAAATCCTGCAGCAAGCGGGCTCCAGATCGTTGTGCCTAATCCCACATTTTTAAACACCGGTAAATAATCCAGCTCCATTTTATTTCGTTCAAACATATTATACTGCGGCTGTTCCATCGTGGGCCCGATCAAATGATTTTTGTCTGCTACTCTGTGCGCTTCCATAATTTCAGCTCCACTCCACTGGCTTGTTCCCCAGTATAAAATTTTTCCCTGCTGTATTAATGTGTTCATCGTCCAAACCACTTCTTCAATCGGCACATTGGTATCCGGGCGGTGACAAAAAAACAGGTCCAGGTAATCTAATTGCAAACGTTGCAGTGCTTCATGACATGCTTCTGTCAAATGTTTCCGGCTCAGTCCTGTCTGGTTTGGTTTATTATTTTTTCCTCTCCACCCAAAATATGCTTTCGATGAAATGGTGTAAGATGCCCTGTCCCAGTTTTTTTTCTTCAGCACACGTCCCATCATTTTTTCGCTTTCACCAAGCGCATATACTTCTGCATTATCAAAAAAATTAATGCCGTTATCATAAGCAATGCCCATCAGTTCATCCGCAGTATTGTCTTCAATTTGTTTATGAAAGGTCACCCAGCTTCCGAATGATAACACACTTAATTGCAAACCAGATTTTCCGAGATAACGATATTCCATAGCGAAGTTTTTGCTGTTGTTTAAAGGAGTTCAAATTTAATACGAATGTGGTTTCAAACCTTTATTTGTTAAACAGAATGTATTAACTTTGCACCTCAACAGGCGGATTTGTTTATTGTTCAGCCTGTTTCAAAAAACTGAACTAATAAACGATAACACTTCAGCACATCTTCACTGTAAGTTTCTCGTTAATAGTTTAGAAAAAATTGTGTACCCGGCATTAGTAATTCTATTGAACATCGTTGCGTCGCACACTTGTACAGTAACAAATCTATTCATCGCTAAATAATAGCAACATGAAAACAATCGAAGATTGTCTTAAAGAAAAAATATTAGTGATCGATGGTGCGATGGGCACCATGATACAACGTTATAAATTAACGGAGGCAGATTACCGCGGCGAGCGTTTTAAAAATTGGGCAAGCGACATAAAAGGCAATAATGATTTGTTGTGCATAACGCAACCACAGATCATTAAAGAAATACATAAACAATATTTAGAAGCAGGCGCAGATATTATTGAAACCAATACATTCAATGCACAACGCATTTCCTTGGCGGATTATAATATGCAGGAACTTGCCTACGAATTAAATGTAGCTGCGGCAAAGTGTGCCAGGCAAGCTATTGAGGAATTTCAAAAAGATTCGCCATTTACCATTGGCCATTCACCAAAATTTGTTGCCGGTGCAATCGGGCCAATGAATAAAACGCTTTCATTATCCCCCGACGTAAACAATCCCGGCTTTCGTTCAGTAACATTCGATGAAGTTGCAGATGCATATTATGAACAGGTAAAAGGGTTGGTAGATGGCGGTGTTGATTTATTATTGATCGAAACAATCTTCGATACGCTAAACGCTAAAGCTGCAATCTTTGCCATTAAAAAATATTTCCGCGATAAAGCCCTCTCCTCTGGAGAGGGTTTGGGTGAGGCCTTGCCGATTATGATTAGCGGAACTATTACGGATGCAAGCGGAAGAACATTAAGCGGACAAACACTCGAAGCATTTTATACCTCAGTGATGCATGCAAAACCATTAAGCATAGGCTTGAATTGTGCGCTCGGTGCAGAACAAATGCGACCGCATATTGAAGAACTTTCGCATATAGCTGCCTGTTATGTTTCGGCTTATCCGAATGCAGGTTTACCAAATGCAATGGGGGAATATGATGAGCAACCGGAACAAACCGCGCATATCATTGAAGAATGGGCTGCCAATGGCTGGTTGAATATTGTTGGCGGATGTTGCGGAACTACTCCGGATCATATAAAACATATCGCAGAAGAAGTAAAAAAATTTAAACCAAGAGAATTGCCGGTGATTGAAACAGAACTGACAATCGGTTAAAACAAGAATACAAATATTCAACACCCAACAATCAATATTCAATTTTCAAGTTAAATACACCTTACTATTGTATAAGTTTCTTCACTTGAAAATTGAGTGTTGAACATTGAATGTTGAGTGTTTTAAAAAAATAAAAAATTGCTTCAGCAACAATTATGAGTATAAAACCTTTCTTGCGGCTATCAGGACTTGAACCGTTAACCATTCGCCCGGAAACAAATTTTGTAAACGTAGGCGAGCGCACAAACGTTACCGGTTCCAAAAAATTTGCACGCCTTATTCGGGAGAATAAATATGAAGAAGCATTAAGTGTTGCAAGGCAGCAAGTAGAAAACGGCGCACAGGTGCTTGATGTAAACATGGATGATGCATTGCTTGACGGAGAAAAAGCAATGCAAACATTCTTGAATTTATTGCAGGCGGAGCCGGACATAGCAAAGATCCCGATCATGATCGACTCGTCTAAATTTTCGATCATCGAAGCGGGTTTAAAATGTGTGCAGGGCAAATGCATTGTAAATTCCATTTCCATGAAAGAAGGAATAGAAAAGTTCATCGATCAGGCGATCATTTGCAAAAGTTATGGCGCTGCTGTTGTGGTGATGGCATTCGATGAAAAAGGGCAGGCTGATACATTAGAGCGCCGTATTTCGATTTGTAAAAAAGCATATGACATCTTAACAAAAGAAGTCGGTTACGATCCGCAGGATATTATTTTCGACCCGAATATTTTTGCAATTGCCACCGGAATTGAAGAACATAATAATTATGCCGTCGATTTTATTGAAGCAACAAGGGAGATAAAAAAACTAATGCCACTTACAAAAGTGAGCGGTGGTGTTAGTAATATGTCATTTTCATTCCGTGGAAATGACCATGTGCGTGAAGCGATGCACTCCGTGTTTCTTTATTATGCCATTAAAGCCGGAATGGATATGGGCATTGTAAATGCCGGCCAGTTGGTTGTATATGATGAAATAGAACCAACACTTCGTGACTTGTGTGAAGATGTGATCCTGAACCGCAATAATGAAAATAACGAAGCCACAGAAAAACTGATTGCTTTTGCAGAAACGGTAAAATCAAAAGGAAAGGAAACCATAAAAGATGACTCATGGAGAAACACAAGTGTTGAAGAAAGATTGAAACATTCATTAGTAAATGGCATAACTGATTTTATTGATGCAGATACAGAAGAGGCAAGACAGAAATATCCGAAACCATTGGATGTAATAGAAGGCCCGTTAATGGACGGAATGAATGTTGTCGGTGATCTTTTCGGAAGCGGGAAAATGTTTTTGCCCCAGGTAGTAAAGAGCGCACGTGTGATGAAAAAATCCGTTGCAGTCCTTACTCCATACATCGAAGAAGAAAAAAAGAATAATCCAAAAGCGCAACAAGGTGGTGCGGCAAAAATTTTATTAGCCACCGTAAAAGGAGATGTTCATGACATCGGGAAAAATATTGTTGGCGTTGTGCTTGGATGCAATGGTTATGATATTATTGATTTAGGCGTGATGGTTCCTGCAGATAAAATTCTGGAAACCGCAGAAAAAGAAAAAGTGGATATTATCGGGTTAAGCGGATTGATAACTCCTTCCTTAGATGAGATGGTGCATGTTGCCCATGAAATGAAACGCCGTGGCATGAAATTGCCATTATTAATAGGCGGTGCAACAACATCACGCATGCATACTGCAGTTAAAATTGCTCCACAATATGACGAAGGCGTAGTTCATGTACTTGATGCTTCAAGAAGTGTTACAGTAACCGGTGCTTTATTAAGCAAAGAACAAAAATCAGCATTCTTAAAATCTATCGGTAATGAATATGCGAAATTGAAAGAAGATTTTGGCAACAAAAAAACCGCAAAGCAATATTTAACGTTTGCAGATGCGCAAAACAACAAGACAAAAATTGACTGGGAAAATTTTGCTCCTGTAAAACCAACATTTACCGGCACAAAAATTTTTGATGATTACAGCCTTGAAGAAATTTCCAAATACATCGACTGGCAGCCCTTTTTTATTGCCTGGGAAATGCATGGGAAATTTCCACAGATATTAAGTGATGAAAAGATTGGAAAAGAGGCTAAGAAATTATTTGATGATGCAAATGTGTTATTAAAACAACTCATTGCTGAAAAGTGGCTGACCGCAAGAGGTGTGATCGGTTTTTGGGAAGCGGCTTCTGATGGAAAAGATACAGTGCACGTGAAACGGGAAACGGGAGATGTGAAATTGGAATTCCTTCGCCAGCAAATAAAAAAAGCAGCTAACCAGGCGAATATCTCTTTAGCAGATTTTATAAAGCCGTCGGCGGTCATCGGTCATCAGTCATCGGATTTTATCGGTGGTTTTGCCGTTACGATGCAAGGCATCGAAAAGCACATCGAACATTTTCAAAAAAACCATGACGATTATAACAAAATAATTTTGCAGGCGCTTGCAGACCGTTTAGCAGAAGCGTTTGCTGAATTATTACACGAACGAGTGAGAAAAGAATTCTGGGGGTATGCGAAAGAAGAACATTTCACCAATGATGAATTAATTAAAGAAGAATATTTGGGTATTCGCCCGGCGCCGGGTTATCCTGCATGTCCGGACCATACAGAGAAATATAAATTGTTTGAATTATTAGGAGGCAAAGAAGCTACCGGAATTACGCTAACAGAATCATTGGCGATGTATCCCGCATCATCTGTATCGGGTTGGTATTTTGCAAATCCGGAAAGCAAATATTTTGGCGTTGGTAAAATTGAAAAAGACCAGGTAGAAGATTATGCGAAAAGAAAAAATATGCCGGTTGAAGAAATTGAACGATGGCTAAGGCCGATATTGGAATATGATGCGTGATGTGTGTTTCTCGCAAAGACGCTACGACACAAAGAAAATCGCCATAGAAACTCTGAAACCAGAGGATATTTTCAGTGCCTTAATAGCAAAAATATTTCACGCAGAGGCCCAGAGTAGGCGGAGAGATAAGTTTCTCGCAAAGACGCAGTGGCGCAAAGATTTTGTCTATAAAAATGTTACAGAGATATGCCATGCCTTGATATGCAGATAAACTTTATCACGATGAACCAGGCATGGCATACCTATACATTCTTTCATTATCAAATTCTCCAATAACAACTCATTAATATTTTGTGATGTAAATTTGCGCCTTGCCTATTCAAGGTAGCTGAAACTTGCCGGTTATGATGCGTTGAATAGTATTTCAATTGTACAAGTGTGCGACGCAACGATGCTTAATAGTAGCACACTGCCGGTTACATAAAATAAAAATTACACAACATTGCTGCTGCCATTAATTAATGGTTAAGAATAATTGACAGATCATGAAAAGAATAAATAACTGTATTGCGCTGGTATTGGTTTCTTGTGTAGCATTTGCGCCGTTATTTGTGCATGCACAGCAAAAACCTAAAAAGAGAAAACATGAGCTGTATGCTTCATGGGGATATAATACCGAATGGTATACACATAGCAACATTCATATTTCGCAACCATCGCTCGGAAATGATTTTACATTTGAAAATGTAAAAGCGCATGACCATCGTGGTTGGGATGGCCAGTTTTTTACCAAAGCACTTTCCATTCCCCAATACAATTACCGCGTGGGTTATGTGTTCAATGAAAAAAAGGGATTGGCATTTGAAATAAATTTCGATCACACGAAATATATTTTTGCGGATAACCAGATGGTGCACATTAAAGGAACTGTAAATAATAAAAGTTTTGACGGCAATGTATTGTTCAAAGAAAATGATAATGCCGGACCGACTGACAGCAGCTCCTATTATTTTCTGAACAACGGTGCAAATTTTTTGCTGTTCAATATTGTGAAACGCTGGCACCTTCTTGCGAACAGAAAAGAAACGATACAGATTGATGGATTGGCAAAGTTTGGAATCGGACCGTTAATACCACATGTGCAGGATAAATTTTTTAATCAGCCGGAAAATAATCCGCATTTTCAACTCGGTGGTTGGAACACCGGAATTGAAGGCGCTTTGCGTGCAACATTCTTCAAATATGTTTATTTGGAATACACAAATAAACTGGATTATGCACGTTACTCCGGCCTGCGCATTTATGAAGGAAAAGCAAAACAGGCTTTCGGAACTTATGAAATGATTTTGAATTTGGGATTAACTTTTCCTGTTGGGAAACATGAAAATTAATTTCTTTCAAACAACCACCACAATGGTTTTCTGCGCTTCACATCGTAATTGGTAGCAATATATGTTTTGATATGGTTCATTGCATCTTCAATACTATCCGTTAATAACACAAGCGATAAATCTTCTTTAGAAACTGTTCCTTGTTCTGCAAGGTATTCCATATATTCCCATAATTCTTTATAAAATTCTTTTCCAAAAAGAACGATAGGAAATTGCGCCAGCATTTTTGTTTGTACTAAT
This sequence comes from Bacteroidota bacterium, assembly GCA_018266575.1. Lineage (GTDB taxonomy): Bacteria > Bacteroidota > Bacteroidia > Chitinophagales > Chitinophagaceae > Puia. The sequence goes on along the minus strand of JAFEAE010000007.1, from coordinate 103,765 downwards.
GTAAGTGTTTCATAAAATTCATCCATCGTACCGAAACCTCCGGGCATAATGATGAACGCGTACGAATATTTTATCATCAACGTTTTGCGTACAAAAAAATATTCGAAAGTAATTCCGGTTTGTATGTATGGGTTGGGCTTTTGTTCAAATGGCAATTGAATATTGCAACCAACAGATCTGCCATTATTCTCAAAAGCCCCGCGGTTAGCGGCTTCCATGATACCCGGGCCTCCGCCCGTCATTGTAGTAAAACCCATTGCTGCTATCTGTTTTCCAAATTCACGTGCTATCTTATAATATTCGTTGTCTTCGTTAAATCGTGCTGAGCCGAATACAGTGATGCATGGGCCAACGAAATGCAATGTCCGAAAACCGCGGATAAATTGTGAAAATACCCGCCAGCTAAAACCAAATTCATACGTGCGGCTTTTCGGCCCTTCAAGGTAAATGGGCTGTTTGGCAGGAACAATCATTTTTGATTCACTCATAATACAAAACCATATAATGACAAATAGTAAATTGCATTGCTAATTTAATTCAAACATTTATATGTCCACCACACGCATCATAAGTTATAATGTTAATGGCATTCGGGCTGCTATGAAAAAAGGGTTTATCGACTGGCTGAAAACAGACCCTGCAGATATAATATGCATACAGGAAACAAAGGCACATAAAGATAATGTGGACCATAAACAATTTACTGATCTTGGTTTTCATGATTATTGGTTCAGTGCACAGAAAAAAGGATATAGCGGTGTTGCTGTTTTTACAAAAATAAAACCAGATCATATTGAATATGGCACCGGGCATAAAGTGAGTGATGATGAAGGGCGGGTGCTGCAATTGAATTTTGGTGATGTGCGTTTGATCAATGCATATTTTCCTTCAGGTACTTCGGGTGAAGAGAGGCAAACTTTCAAATACATCTGGCTCGATGAATTTTACAATTACATTCTGAGTTTAAAAAAGAAACACCCGAAATTAATTTTATGCGGTGATTATAACATTGCACATAAGGAAATAGATATTCACGATCCGAAAGGAAATAAAAATTCGTCAGGGTTTTTGCCTGATGAACGTGCATGGATGGATAAATTTTTAGCAAGCGGATGGACGGATAGTTTTCGTGAAATACATAAAGAGCCGCATCGCTACAGTTGGTGGAGCCAGCGTTTTCCAACAGTACGCCTGCAGAATAAAGGCTGGCGTATTGATTATATAGATGTGACAGATACATTGAAAAGGGATATTGAAGATGCTGAAATTTTCCCTGATGTAAAACATAGCGACCATTGCCCGGTGTATCTCAAAATAAATATGAAATGAATAATAAGAAATATAAAATGAGAAAGTAGTTGAACTCTTTTGTGTTTCTTATTCCTTATTTATTATTTCTAATTTTCGCACATGATAGTTTATAATATCACGATGAAAGTAAATCATGCAATCATTAATGAATGGATTGCGTGGCAAATGCAGGAACATATTCCCGAGATTATGGCAACGAAATTATTTGATGATTATAAAATGTATCATTTGCTGGAACATGATGACCATGAAAGCGTAACATATACCATTCAATATTTCACCTCTTCTATTGAAAGATATAATCAGTACATCAAAAATTTTGCAACACAATTGCGGGATAAAGCATTTGCAAAATGGGGAAACCAGTTTGCAGGTTTCAGAAGCGTAATGGAGCTTGTGCAGTAATTGTGGAAAATAAATAAAAAGAATTGTGTGTTACATTTTCATATTGTACATTCCCTGAAACGCAAAGCTGGCAAGGGTTTCAGGTATCTTAGTGTGAAACACAGGCCGGCAAAGGGTTTCCGAGGATGAAATTTTTTTTTGCTTTGAACAGCTATATCATAAAATTCACAGAATCCTTATCCGGTGCGGTTTGGCGCAGATTATAAAAACCTTAAAAAAATCAAAAAAATTTTGTTGCAAGTAAAAAGCGGCTATATTTGTTACCGCTTAAAAAATTAAAAATCACACTATGAACAAAGCTGAATTAATCGCGAAAATTGCTGATGATGCAGGCATTACAAAAACTCAGGGAAATGCTGCTTTGGATTCTTTTATCGAAGCAGTTACTAAAACTTTAAAAGGTGGCGGTAAAGTTACATTGGTAGGTTTTGGTACATTCTCTGTTTCTAAAAGGGCAGCACGCAATGGTCGTAATCCTCAGACAGGTGCAGTTATTAAGATCAAAGCTAAAAAAGTAGCTAAATTCAAAGCAGGTAAAGAATTGTCTGCAAAATTATAATGCTGCATTCACCGCATTTGAAGGCTCCGCTACAATGAAATTATTTTCCGTAACGGAGCTTTTTATTTTAATAGTATTGCTGCAAAACAACAGTTGAGATTTTCTAAATTATTTATTGCATTTTTGCAGCATTAAAAATCATAAAAAAATTTGTTATGGGAAGAGGTGATAAAAAAACTAAAAAAGGAAAAATATTCAAAGGCTCGTTTGGCAAAACACGGCCTGCCAAGGTGAAGAAGAAAGCCGCACCAAAAAAAGAAAGCAAGTAAGTTGATATGTTGATTGGGTTGAATAGTTATTTATATTTCAACTATTCAACTCAATCAACCATTTAAGGTGCAAGCCTGTCAATATTCCACTTTGCATCTTCCTGCAATGTATATTGAATACGGTCATGCAAACGATTTGATCTTCCCTGCCAGAATTCTATAGTCACAGGTTTTACGCGATAACCACCCCAATGAACAGGGCGTTTGATTTCTTTTTCATTCAATTCGGCCGCTAATTTCTTTTCTTTTTCTTCCAACCAGTTCCTGTCTTTAATAATTTCACTTTGTGGCGAAGCAATAGCACCAATACGGCTTCCTGCCGGGCGGCTGTTAAAATATTCGTCGCTTTCTTTTTCACTTGTTCTTTCAGCAATTCCTGTGATGCGTATTTGCCGTTCCACTTCTTTCCAAAAAAACACCAAACACGCTCTTGGATTTTCAAACAACTGTTGCCCTTTAAAGCTGTTATAATTCGTAAAAAAAACAAACCCGTTTTTATCAAACCCTTTTAACAATACAATACGTGCAGAAGGGATTCCATCTGCAGACGCTGTTGCTAATGTCATTGCATTCAATTCTTCTATTTGTGCTTGCTGCGCTTCGTTCCACCATTTGGTAAATTGCACAAAAGGGTCGCTTGCTATATCTTTTTCTGAGAGAGATCGTAACCGGTAATCTTTTCGTATCGATGCAATTGAGTTCATGGAAAAATCTTTCTCAAAATTACTGAAAAAAGAAACGGTCATGCAGAAGTGACATGACCGTTGATTATTGAAAACTGTGAACGAAATTATTTTTTGTTATTCATGCTCGTTATGAAAATTTGTTTTCTCCTGCATGGCTTTTGCAAGCAGCGCTTCCATCTCACTGATGCGGCGCAACTGGCTTTCTAATTTTTTATTATGCTCAGAAACCTGTTGCAGGTCGCTGTTCAATTCTTCCATAAAAGAAACTTTCTTCTGCAACTGCTGGCGTTGAAAATTTGCTTCACGCAATTTATCTTCTGTGTCAGACAATATCCTGCTCAACCTTTGGTTTTCTTCCCACAACGAGCTTTGTTTTGCTTTTACTTCATCAAAGTCTTTAGTGAGTTTGAAATAAGATTCCTGAATTTCTGCATATTCCGCATTCTTATGTGGCTGTTTTAAGAAGTTATCCAGCTTGCCTAATTTCTCCTGGAGTATGTTATATTCTGTGTATGCTTTATCAAGGCGTTCCGCAATTTCTGCCGTTAAGCGATGCTGCTGGCGGGCATGTGCAAGATCAGTTTCTTTTGCCGTCAGGGATTTCCTTAAGTCGGCCACCTGTGTTGTAAGTTGATCGTTTACTTTTAAAAGATCTTCATATTTGTTTTCAGATTCCTTCAGCATTTCTATTTGCTCAAGCAGGCGTGTAATGCTTTGGCTCTGCTCCGATAAATTTTCTTGTGCCGATTTTAATTGCGATAAATAATTTGTTTCGGGGGAATATGTTTGCTTTTGTATTTCTGCAACCTCTTCTTTGTTTTGTTCGAGCTCATCTAATTCCTTTCTCAGCTCTTCTACTTCTATGGAAAGTATCTGTTCGTTTTCCCGTGCTTCTGCAAGTTTTTCACGCAATTGTTGCTGCGCCCTTTCCTGCATGTCCATATCATTGTAATATTTCAGCTTCCAGTTGTCATTTTCATTAATAGCATCAGCACCGCCAGATTCATCTACGCGTATATTTTTTTTCGAAGTCCAGAAGAAATGAATGCTGAAACCAAGAATGAGCGCTACCAGTAAAGAAATGATAATTTCCGGTAACCCAACAAGAAGTTGAAATCCATATATCAGTAGAAATGTATTCATAATGGTTCGGAAATATTTTTACCAAACTATACTATTTTTCCGAGTAGATCAGCCGTCTTTCAATGGATTGTGAAAACAGAGAGGTAGCAATATAAAAAAACCACCAAATGAGGCGGTTTTTCAGGTTGAAAATACTACGCTTATTGCAGATATACAAATTCTGCGGCAAATTTATTTTTAAGCCGTAATCATCAGCCTTTTACAAGCGTTCCTACCTTCTCTCCGCCAACCACTTTCAGCAAATTGCCCGGTTTGTTCATATTAAAAACAATGATCGGCAATTTATTTTCCATGCATAATGTAAATGCCGTCATATCCATCACACGTAGGTTTTTGGATATGCAGTCCTGGAAAGTGATCACATCAAATTTCTTTGCTGTGGGATCTTTTTCGGGATCAGCTGTATATATTCCATCAACACGCGTTCCTTTCAAAATCACATTAGCATTTATTTCTATAGCACGCAACGAGCCTGCGGTATCGGTAGTAAAATAAGGATTACCGGTGCCTGCACCAAAAATCACCACGCGTCCTTTTTCAACATGGCGGATTGCCCGGCGCCTGATGTAAGGCTCCGCAATCTGCTCCATTTTTATAGCACTTTGCAAACGCGTATATACACCAATTTTTTCAAGCCCTGCCTGCAATGCCATTCCGTTAATTACTGTTGCAAGCATGCCCATATAATCGCCGTGTGCACGTTCAATGCCGGTTTCAGCTTCATTCATGCCGCGGTAAATATTTCCGCCGCCGATTACTATTGCTACCTGCACTCCAAGGTCAACTATACTTTTAATGTCGAGTGCATATTGCGCAATAACATCGTTGTCGAAACCAAAATTTTTATCGCCCATCAGGGCTTCGCCGGAAAGCTTTAAAAGAATACGTTTGTACTTCGGAAGCATGCAGTAATGAAGTTTTTATTTTTTAGTAGTGAGCTTGACGAACTACTATTAAGCACCGTTGCGTCGCACACTTATACGATTAATTCCCTGTTCAGCGCTTCACTATCGGTAAATTTGTGCTGCACAAAATCTTTCCACGCAAATTTTCCATTGCAAAGAAAAGGTTTTTAAACAAATTTCAAATGAAGAAATATTGTCGCAGGGGAATGGTCAATGGCGAATAGTGAAAAAGCCAAATCAAATCTGTGAATCTGTGGCTATTCTTTTATCATTTTAGAAGCATTTTAAAGTTTTCACCATTGACAATTCACCATTCACCGTTAAATCTGTGGCTATTTCTTTATAGTACTTATCGGAATTACAGATCACAATTCTCTGCGAACCCTTCGCCTCTTCGTGAAACCATTTCATTTCACTATAATGCAAAAAAAAGAGAGCTAATTGCTCTCTTTAATTTTTTATCCTAACTGAACCCGCTTGAACTCTGTCACTTTCACAGTAGCGTCAACCGATTTCAGGTAATCGCCAACTGTTTTGCTTGCATCTTTCACGTAAGCCTGTGCAGTCAATGTATTTTCCTTGAAGAAGGCATTCAGTTTTCCGTCAGCAATTTTTTCTATCATTGCATCAGGTTTGCCGGCCATCTTCGGATCGTTTTTAATTTGTTCTGTTACAATAGACCTTTCTCTGTCTACTATTTCTGCAGGAACAGAATCAGCATCTACAGCAACCGGTTTCATAGCTGCAATTTGCATTGCCACATCTTTGCCGGCTTCCAAAACAGCCGGTGTATTTTTAGTTAATCCAACCAGCACCCCCATTCTGTAAGCGCCATGTATATATGCAGCAACACCTTCAGCATCTACTCTCTCAAAACGGGTAAGCTGAATTTTTTCGCCGATTTTTGCAACCTGGTCGTTGATCTTGTCAGCAACTGTAACGCCACCCAAATTCGCAGCAAGCAATTCTTCCAATGATTTTACATTGTTCTTCACTGCCACATCAATAATGCTTTGTGCAAATGCCACGAAGTCTGAATTCTTTGCCACGAAATCTGTTTCGCATGCAAGCGTTGTAATAAAACCTGTTTTGTTATCTGCTGTTGTTGTTGCAATGATCACACCTTCTTTTGCTTCACGGTCGCTACGAAGAGCGGCAACTTTCTGTCCTTTCTTACGTAAGTAATCAATTGCTTTTTCAAAATCGCCGTCGCTTTCTACCAAAGCCTTACGGCAATCCATCATTCCTGCGCCAGTGGTCTGGCGTAATTTATTAATATCTGCTGCGGTAATTGTTGCAGTTGACATATTCTATAATTTGAAAATTAAAAAATTTGAAAATTTGAAAATGCTTTAGTCAACCCTTCTCTGCGAAATATGTAATCGTGTTCTTATTAAAGCCTTTTCAACAAACATCCTCAAGCTTTTATGCAAAATTATCTTGCACCAGTGCGTTTTGGTGAATTAGGAACCCTGCGCTTTGGCTGGTTTCCTCCTTTCACTTTATCGCCACGTCCGCGTCCAGCTTCGCCTTCAGCTTCTGCAAGCAAACGTGCCGCTTTCTTTTCATTCTCGTCTGAAGAAACTTCTTCTACTTCTTCATCTTTTGCTGCTTGTCTTTCAGCCAAACCTTCAGCAATAGCTGCTGTTACATAGTTAGCGATAATTGCAATTGATTTTGTTGCATCATCATTTGAAGGGATTGCAAAGTCAACTTTATTCGGATCGCAGTTTGTATCTACCATACCGAAGGTTGTGATGCCAAGGCGTTTTGCTTCGGCAAGTGCAATATGTTCGTGCCCGATATCGATGATGAACAAAGCTGCAGGGATACGCCCAAGCTGGGCGATACCACCGAGTACTTTTTCCATTTTGTCTTTATCACGTGCCAATGTCAACCGTTCTTTTTTAGTGATGCTGTCGAATGTTCCGTCGTTCAGCATTTTTTCAATGCTCTGCATTTTCTTCACGCTCTTACGAACGGTGTTGAAGTTAGTAAGCATACCACCCAGCCAACGTTCTGTAACAAACGGCATGTTTACTTTTTTTGCGCATTCGGTAACAATTTCTTTAGCTTGTTTTTTGGTACCAACAAACATTATTTTCTTTCCGCTTTTTGCGATCTGTTTCAACGCAGCAGCAGCTTCCTGCAGGCTTTCTGTTGTTTTGTTCAGGTCGATGATGTGGATACCTTTTTTCTCAGCAAAAATGTATGGAAGCATTTTAGGGTTCCACTTTTTACGAAGGTGCCCAAAGTGAACTCCTGCTTCTAAAAGTTGCTGTTGCAATGAAGTATTTTGTTCCATTATAGATTATTTGATATTATTTATTTTAATTGTTCATGGTTGATGGTATTTGTTCATGGAGTAATGACTATCAACCATGAACGATCATCATCAACTTGATACTAACGTTTACTGAACTGGTAGCTTCTTCTTGCTTTTTTACGCCCTGGTTTTTTACGCTCAACAGATCTCGGGTCGCGGCGTAATAAACCTGCAGCTTTTAATGCAGGACGGAATTCAGCATTTACTTCAAGCAATGCACGTGCAATGCCTAATTTTGCTGCTTCTGCCTGTCCTTTCATTCCACCACCTGCTGCATTGATTTTTACATCAAACTTATCGGCAACTTCAACCGTTTTTAACGGAAGCACTACCTGGTTCTGTAAATAATCAAGTGTAAAATATTCTTTATAATCTTTATCGTTGATTGTGATCTTGCCTTCGCCTTTGCTTAAGAAAACACGCGTTACGGCTTCTTTACGACGGCCAATTGCATTTTTTTGCTTTTCCATTTATCTGAAAAATTAAAAGGTTAATGTTTGAGGTTGCTGTGCAGTGTGCGGATGTTCTCCTCCTGCATACACAAATAATTTTTTGTACATCTTACGGCCGAGCCTGTTCTTAGGCAACATGCCTTTTACAGCTCTTTCGATAACTGCTTCAGGACGGCGTTTCAGCAAACTCTTTGCAGCTTCTTCTTTTTTACCACCAGGATAGCCAGAGAAGTTGATATATATCTTATCATCTGGTTTGTTGCCGGTGAAAACAACTTTGTCTGCATTAATAACGATTACGAAATCTCCGCAATCAACATGAGGCGTATAATAGGCTTTGTTTTTTCCGCGTAAGACAGCGGCAATTTTTGCGCACATGCGGCCTACGGTTTGATTAGTACCGTCCACAACATACCAGTTGCGTTTCACGGTAGCCTCGTTCGCATGTTTGGTAGTGAAATGTAATTTGCTCATTATAAATTTTTTTTTGTGATGCTGTCGCTATCCCAACAGCTTAATAAAAATGGAGTGCAAAGGTAGGTTGAATGTGCATAACTTTCCAAGAAAAAGAAGAACTATTTTTTATAGTACCTTTATAATTAATTGGTTTTCAATAAAAATTTTGCATGATGAAAATTTAAGGTGGGAAATACGAGGTGGGAAGTTGAGAAATAGCCACAGATTCACAGATAAAGCTTGTCTGCTCTTATCACAAGCATCTTAAAAAATTTGCGTGTATTTCTTTAAAAGCACACGGATGACACGGATTGTTATGATGAATTATGATCGGCAGCATTTTCAAATAGAGCTATTTCAAATTTTCTAATTACTTAAATTGCTTGTATGTCTGAAACAATTTTACAATTAGGCCGAAGCCAGTTTGGAAAACCGGAAAATGCCGGAAACCTGATGACACTTGAAGATGCGCATGCACTACTGAATGAATGGGTGCCGAATGAACGTTTGCGTTTGCACATGAAACAGGTTGCTGCTGTAATGAAAGCATGGGCAATAGAAAAAGAAAATGCAGACGAGCACACTGCATTAAAATGGGAGCTAGCGGGTTTATTGCACGACGCTGATTGGGAAAAATATCCGAACGATCATTGCCGGGTCATTATTGAGAAATTAGAAGAAATGAACATTGATCCGGAGGTGATCCATTGCATTGCATCGCACGGGCCAAAATATTTTGGCGTTCAACCGGAAACGAAAATGGATAAGATGATCTATGTGTTTGATGAATTGTCGGGATTTATTCATGCTGCTGCTTTGATACGCCCAACACGTTATGAAGGCATGGATGTGAAAAGTGTTTTGAAAAAATTAAAAACACTTTCGTTTGCAGCACAGGTAAACCGCGATGATATCACAGATGCTTTGTCAAGAACAAATTATTCACTGGAAGAGATCGTTGATTTTATTATTGCGCATCAGAAAGATGTACAGTAACCGGAAATTCATTTTTTTCTGAACAGGCAAAGATTGTCATTATTCATCGCTACAAGAATATAACGTTTACCATTAACCGATTTTATTTCTTTAACATCTCTGGCTTCACCACGCAGGAACAAACCACTTGCCATTGGCTCCATATAAGTGAATTGGTAATTTTTATTACCCAGAAATGTGACGCCGTAGTTTGCATCAAACCGGCCGGATTGCGGCTTTACTCCATAAAAATTGCCTGCAAAAAATAAATCTGTAATTCCGTCATCATTTAAATCGGTTGCAAGTATTCCATAAACAGGTGAGAACTGGGCACGAACAGGTAATGGTTGTTTGGAAAAATTTCCTTTGCCATCATTAATAAAAACACAGGTTTGTGTTTCATCAACGGTTAACACAGAAGCTTCGGCTAATTGCTCTTTTGTAAAAACTTCATCAATACTTTTTCCTGCATAAGCCTCGAACTTCAGGAATTTCTTCTTCAGAAGTGGCATTTCTGATTCCATTTCGCCTTTCAAAAAATAGGGATACGCTTTACCATCAGTTTTATAATATACAGGTATACATTCCGTTTGCCCGTTTTTATCAAAGTCGCTTATATATAATTTAGCCGGATGGTCTTTGTCTGCCTTTATTCTTGAATTCAGTCCGAAATTTCCTGCCACCAAATCCGGGTATCCATCACCGTTAATATCTGCAATAGTGAGGCAGTTCCACCAGCCTGAAGAATTTTGCAGTTCTTTTATTTTTTTAAACTTTCCGTTTTCATATTTTAAAATAGTCACCGGCATCCAATCACCAACAACTACCAGTTCTTTTTTACTATCTCCGTCAATATCTGCCCACTCTGCATCAGTTACCATGCCGAGTTTCAGTAAGTCTGGCGCAAGTGATTTTGTTACATCTTCAAAATGGCCATTCCCTTTATTTTCAAGCAATGCGCTGGTTGGTATTGTACCGTAGCTGGTTGGAATATTTCGTGCCCCGATAAAAACATCTGGTTTTCCATCGTTATTGAAATCTATGATGCGCACACACGATGCATCTACTGAAATTTGCGGCCAGCCGGTTGTGCTTCTTGTAAAATTTCCTTTACCGTCATTCAAATACAGTCGCGCCAACAAATATGGCGACCCCTGTTTTGCCTGGTTCCCGCCGGATGCTACAACAAGATCAAGGTCCCCGTCACCATCTGCATCAAAAAAAGTTGCGCCGATATTTTCATAATATTTATCCTTGATAAATGCGTCTTGTTGTTTTTGTAAGAAATTTCCGTCCCTCTGTTGAATAAATAATTTAGCAGTATCGTCAATTGCACTGCCCAGGTAAAAATCTTCGAGACCATCGCCATTCACATCGCCAACAGCTATTTTAGGCCCTTCAGTAGATAACATTTTAGGGATTAATTTTTCCGTATTAAAATCTACATATTCATTTTCACGATGCCGGATGTTTCCTTTAATTAAGCGAGAAGCAGCATTAGTATATAATCCGTGTTCAGGTCTTTTATCAGGAATAAAAATCAGGTTAGCATTTTTTTGATCGATGGTTAATGTGGCATCTGCTTTTATATTTTTAAGCACCTGCATTTTCCCAAGTGGCCAACGAACGATCATGCTATCAATAACTGGTATATCACCCAAACCAAAATTTAAAACAGGATCAACACTGCTTTGAAACCCGCGGCATGGCATTTCTTCAAGGACCTGCTCATTGCCTTTAGAAAAAATCGTAACTCTTGCTCCTATTCCAAATGAATTTAATGAATCCCCTTTCAATTTAACTTTTAAAAAGTGGTGGTGCAGTTTCTCGGAGGTCGTGTTTCGGTAAACAAATGCTAAAGAATTTTCATTATTGATCACGAGATCAAGGTCGCCATCACCATCCAGGTCCGCATAAGCAGCTCCGTTACTAAAACTTGGTGCGGTAAACCCCAATGCTTCTGCTTCGTTTTTAAACTGCAGGTTTTTTTGATTGACAAACGCGTATTTCAGCAGTGGCACAGATGGCATTTTACCAAGCAGGAATTGAAAATTAAATCCTTCTTTCATAACCCTGTTTTTAAATTCTTCGCTGCCGAAAAATTCGAGGAAATCCTGATCGGTTAGATCATGATACAACCCGTTACAAACAAAAAGGTCTTTCCATCCATCATTATCAAAATCAAAACTCAAAGCGCCCCAGCTCCAACCAGTTGCATCAACACCGGAGAGTTGTGCAATTTCACTGAATGATCCGTCGTCATTATTTAACTGCAAACAGTTGCTGGTAAACTGATGGTGATAATCGAGTTGGTTTTTTGCATTGACCACATCGTAGTCGTCAAATTTGATGGTGGTCTTTAGACGGTAATCACTTTCGGGGAGCATTTCTGTAGTAAAAATATCGAGGCAGCCATCGTTGTTAATATCCGCCATGTCTGACCCCATTGATCCCTGGCTGATATGCCCCATTGCATCATTGATCACTTCTTTAAATGTTCCATCATGCTGGTTAATATACAGATAATCGCGTTCAAAAAAATCATTCGATACATACATATCTTCCCAGCCATCATTATTCAGGTCTCCAGCGGTTACGCCTAACCCAAAACCAATCTCACTTCCGTATATCCCTGCCTGTTCGCTGACGTCAACAAATTTTCCATGATCATTTCTATATAATCGATCCCCGTTTTGGGGATCACGCACACCTCTCAGCTTACTATTGTATCCGAAACTTTCAACCGAGCGGTTGCTATTGTTGAGCACAAAGCAATCCAGGTCGCCATCGTGATCATAATCGAAGAAGATCGCTTGTGTAGATTCGCCTTTGTCGTCTAACCCATATTCATGTGCCTCTTCTTTAAATGTTCCGTCATGTTGATTGATGTATAATTCATTTGCCCTGTCGTCGCCGGGTATTTCTCCGCTGTTGCACACATAAATATCGAGCCACCCATCGCCATTGATATCAACCATAGTTACACCGGTGTGCCATTTGTGATTGCTGGTCAGTCTTGACTTTTCAGTAACATCTTCAAACTTCCAGTTGCCTTTGTTGATGTATAATTTATTTTCATGTTGATTGGAAGTAAAAAAAATGTCCGGCTTCCCATCATTATTTACATCGCCTATTGCAACACCCGCACCATTGTAGAAATTTCTGTATTTGAAAATATTGAAGTCTTTCGTGTCTTCAACTTTATTGACAAAATCAATGCCTGTTGATGCCGATGGCTGCAGTTGAAATAATGCATCCGGATTTGAATTATCTGTTTTTGATTTACACGAAAAAAGATAAAAGGAAGCAAAATAAAATATGGCAACTTTTGTTATTCGAAAAAACATAATGGAATATAAAGAAATGAATCTGCTAAATTACTATACTTATAAAAATTATACATAAAAAAACAGATTTAACGAAGCGAATAACAGTCGCCTGGTTAATTGTTAATTACAGAAAGAACAAGTAGCAAAATTTTTTATTTTGCACTTCTAATCCTGTTTTGAGATATGAAAAAATGGTTGTTAGCTTTTCTTTTAATTATCGGTTTACTGCTTGCATTTCTGTATATATTTATCCCTACAGATCTGAAAATCTCCAAAATATCTGTGGTCCGTTGTAGCATTAATGGTGCTTATCGCACCACATCTGATCAAAGACAGTGGAATAAATGGTGGCCTGAAAGTGTGCAAAACAATACACAGAAAAAAGCTTTGGATAGTAATGAATATGTATTCAACTCTATTATTTATCAACTCACCCAAAAAAGCCCGTATACCTGCGAAATTAAAATGATCAGCAAGGATATGAATTTAACCAGTAATGTTAGTTTCATATCCCTGGGAATCGATTCAGTGATTGCAACATGGTCGTTAACATATTCTGTTAATACTTTAAACCCTCTGAAAAAAATTCAGCAATATCAAAAAGCAAAAGCCATCAAAAAAGACATATCTTTTCTTTCCGAAAAGTTATCTTCATTTCTAAGTAATCCTGCAAATATTTATGGAATAACAATTGCTAAAACTTCTACAACAGATACTTCACTCATTGCCACCAGGAATATCAGCGATAACTATCCTTCCACCCCGGATGTATATACAAGTGTTAATCTTTTAAAAAAGTATATCAAAGAAAACCATGCAAGAGAAACAGGCTATCCGATGATAAATATTACAAAAAACAATGATGGGAAATATCAAACAATGGTTGCTATCCCAACCAATATTGAATTAAGAGGGAATGATGTTATTTTTTACCGGCACATGGTTCCCGGAAATTTTTTCGCCACAGAAGTAAAAGGAGGGGAATACACCGTTAATAAAGGGCTTGATGAGTTGTACTTTTTTATGCAGGATTATCAAAAAACCATTATGGCTATCCCATTCCAGGTAATGATTACAGACCGCTCTGTAGAACAGGACACATCAAAATGGATTACAAAAATTTATATGCCAGCTCTCCGTTAATATAGAAAAATTACCGATAGCCTATTTACTATTAATAAATTTTATGTAGAATATCTTTTTTATTTAAATTACTATGCAACACTTTTTTTGGTAGAACTGTCTGCACAAAGCCAATTGATGTTTTGTAACTCCTTATTCAAATGATAAGGGAATAGTAGCGTAAAAACTAACGATGACCCGATTAATGAAGCAATTTTGCCGGTTTCTGCCAGGTACAATTCTATTATGTGCCGCTTTTACTTCTCCCGCACAACAATTGGTAAATGATTCAGTTTTAGTTGAACAGGCAAAAGAGAATTTAACTAAAACATATAACAACTCGCTTAATGAAAACCTTCACCTGTATACAGGCGAAGAGTATATAAGGAATGGCCAAAAATTAAAAGGCTCTCCATTTTTTGGTTCTGGAGGAGTAAGTACAGGTTCCGTTTTTTACGATGGTAATTTGTATGAAGGAGTGCAGATATATTATGATCTTACCCACAATGAAATAATTATCGATAATTACGCAAATAACGGCAACATAAAACTTGTTCCGGAAAAGATAAATAGTTTTTCCATCTTCAATCATTATTTTGTTCATATCATACCTAACCTGCAAAATGCAGACGTTTTACATGAAGGGTTTTATGACAGGCTTGTAAATGGAAAGGTGAGTGTATATGCCCGTCGCGAAAAGCAATTAAGGATTGCCGCAACAGATGAAGAATCCAAATATGTTGAGTATAACTATTATTTTATTCAGAAAAATAACAAGTTCTATAAAATAGAAGACAAAAGTTCATTGCTAAGTGTGTTGAATGATAAAAAGGATCAGCTAAAAAAATTTATAAAAGCGAATAAACTGAATTTCAGGAAAAGACTGGAAGAAGCAATAGTCAAAACGACTGATTATTACATTCAACTGATTAACTGATATGCGTTATTGCCTTGCCTTATCATTGCTTCTTTTTTGCATTTTGCAAGTTGCAAAATGCCAGGACAGGAAATTAATATCCGGCAATTTTCAAAATTATTCTTTTAGCCAATTGGTTAAAGAAATCGAATCGCAAACGGATTATCATTTTTTTTATGATTCAGCAGAAGTAGATAGCTTATTGATCAATATAAATGTCTCACGTATTACCATTTCCCGCTTATTAAATGAAGTTCTACAAAAAACTTCATTACATTATTCCATAGATTCAACCGGAAGGGTTTTTATTACAAATAACTCGATAATACAAACTACCCTGCCAAATAATTTTTTTGCACCGGGAAAGACAACTGATAGCAGCGGTTACATTGCTGAAGAAAGCCCATCAGGACAGGACTTTCAGAAAAAAGATAAATTAAAAATATCTGCAGAAAATAAATTATTCGAGATCGGGATACGCACCAATAAGCCACTAACGGGCAAGGCTATCCTATCCGGTTACGTCAGAGATGTACAAAGCGGCGAGCCCATTGCTGCAGCATCTATTTATCTTGATACTCCATCATTAATGGTTAATACAAATCAATACGGATATTATACGCTTCTGTTGCCAAAAGGACGACACACTATAAAGATCAGTAGTTCCGGTATGCAGGAAGCCAAGAGGCAGGTAATGTTATATGCTGATGGAAAGCTGGATGTAGAACTACATGAATATGTAGCAAGCCTTAAAACTGTTGTGGTCTCTGCAGAAAAGGCTTCTAATATCAAGGGTACACAAATGGGGGTAAGCAAATTAAATATCAAACAGATTAAACAAGTGCCTGCTTTGTTTGGGGAAACAGATATTTTAAAAGTTGTACTTACATTACCGGGAGTGACTTCTGTTGGAGAAGGAAGCAATGGGTTGAATGTGAGAGGAGGTTCTACCAGTCAGAACCTGATATTGTTCAACGATGCAACCATTTATAACCCATCTCATCTTTTTGGATTTTTCTCTGCATTCAACCCTGATGTTGTTAAAGGAATAGAGTTGTACAAAAGTTATATTCCGGAAAAATTCGGAGGAAGGTTATCTTCTGTTTTAGATGTAGCGATTAAAGACGGAAATTCAAAAAAATGGAGCGGTGTTGCAGGAATCAGCCCCGTTACCAGTAAATTAACAATTGAAGGGCCTCTCCAAAAAGGAAAGACTTCCATTGTACTTGGGGGAAGGACAACATATTCAGATTGGTTGTTGCATAATCTTCCCAACACGACGTATAACAGGAGTGATGCATCTTTCTATGATTTAAATTTCCGGTTAACACATACCATCAATTCCAAAAACTTTTTATACCTCACCGGCTACATGAGCCGCGATTATTTTAATTTCAATCACGATACTTCGTATACGTATAATAATAAAAGCGCCAATCTGAAATGGCGGCATATCTTCAATGATAAATTTTCCGGCGTACTTACAGCAGGAATAGACAAATACCAATATACTGTTTCGAGTGAATATGTACCAGTTAATGGTTACAAATTGGCGTTTGATATCAACCAAAAAAACCTGAGGGCCGATTTTAATTATCAGCTCAATGATAAACATGCCCTCGACTTCGGGCTCACGTCTATCTACTACACGTTGCATCCGGGAAATTATCAACCATTGGGGCAACAGTCGCTGGTTTCTCCAAATGTAGTACCTCAGGAGCAGGCGTTGGAAAGTGCATTGTATTTTGGAGACAGCTATTCGGTCAGTTCTAAATTTTCCATCAATGCCGGTATCAGGTATTCTATTTATAACTATCTCGGTCCACATGATGAATACCAATATGTACCCGGTGAGGGTAAAAGTGTGAACACCATAACAGATACCAACTCTTACACTTCAGGAAAATTCATTAAGACATATACTGCACCAGAAGTAAGGATCGCTTTGAAATATGAGTTATCATCCAGCAGTTCAATAAAAATCAGTTATAATACTTTGCACCAGTACATACACATGCTTTCCAATACTGCTGCTATATCGCCAACTGATATTTGGAAATTAAGTGACCCGAATATAAAGCCGCAATCAGGGCAGCAATATTCATTGGGTTATTACAAAAATTTAAAATCAAATACCATTGAAACTTCTATTGAAGTATATTATAAAACAATTTCGCATTACCTCGATTACAAAAGCGGAGCAAGCCTTTTACTAAATCATCACATAGAAACTGATGTCATCAACAGCAAAGGAAAAGCTTACGGTATTGAATTGCTGATAAAAAAACCTGCAGGAAAATTTAATGGCTGGTTAAGCTATACTTTTTCAAGAACCTTCTTAAAAACAGATGATCCTCTCGCAGGCCAACCTGTAAATAATGGAAGTTATTATCCAGCCGATTTCGACAAACCACATAGTGTAAACCTTATCGCTAACTATCAATTCTCGCACCGCATCAGTGTATCTGCAAATGTAGTGTACAGCACAGGCAGGCCGATAACATTACCATTAGCTGTTTTCAATATTGGCGGGGCCACATCATTGTATTACTCAGAAAGAAATCAATACAGGATACCTGATTATTTCAGGAGCGATCTTTCAATTAATATTGACGGTAATCATCGCTTAAAACAAAAAATTCACAATTCGTGGTCATTAGGCGTATATAACCTTACAGCACATCAAAATGCGTATTCCGTATATTTTACCAATAATAATGGTAATGTAAAGGGATACGAACTATCCATATTCGGCACAGCAATTCCGTTCATCACCTACAATTTAAAATTTTAGACAAAATGCCGAAATATAAAACCATAAAATTTTCCATCCTCATTTTCTCTCTTTTGACTTTATATTCTGCATGCATAAAATCGTACTCACCATCTGCAATCACTGCGGCAAACAGCTATCTTGTTGTAGATGGTTTTATTAATACCGGCATAAACAGCAGTACAAGTTTTGTATTAAGCCGGAGCAGGAACTTAGCAGATACGTCTTCATTTATACCAGAGCTAAATGCACAGGTTATTTTAGCAGATTCAAATGGAACAACTTATTCTTTAATAGATTCAAATGGAAACGGAAAATACACAAGTGCACAACTATCGCTTAATCCGAATGACCATTACAGGATTTTAATCACAACTTCAAACGGGCATCAATATCAGTCTGCTTTTGTAAGTCCAAAAAACACTCCACTGATAGATAGCGTAACCTGGCGGCAAAACCCGCTAACATGGGATTTGACGATTAACGTGAATACGCATGATCCTTTTAATAACACAACTTATTACAGGTGGGATTATTCTGAGACCTGGCAACACAATGCTCCGGAAATAGCTTACTGGGTACTTGTCAACGGTTATGTTATTCCGTTGGATGCAGATTGGATTAATGATCCAAGACAAATTTATCAATGTTGGACCACAGCACCTGCAAAGCATATCACTGTGGGTACATCATTGGGGTTAAGCCAGGATGTAATCAGCATGCAACCAATAACAATTATCCCGCTGAACGATGAGCGCATTACTGTGCGGTACAGCATTTTGGTGAACCAGTACGCCATATCACAAGATGCGTATAATTATTGGGTACTTATCCAGAAAAATTCACAAAATCTTGGAGGTTTGTTCGATCTTATCCCATCGCAGTTAAACAGTAATATTAAATGCACTACCAATCCAAATGAGCCTGTAATCGGTTATGTTTCTGCAAGTACTTTACAACAACAAAGATTATTTATTACCAATGCTGAAGTAGGCGGAGGTTGGATAAAACAGGAGCCTTATAATGAATGTTCTACTTTAATATTACCAACCGATACAAGCAATTTCCAGATATATAATTACCCCGATACAAGTTATGCCCCCTGGTATTTTACCGGAAATTTTGTACCAGCTTTAGTCGTGGTAAAAAAATATTGTGTGGATTGTCGTGTATGGGGTGGAACCAATTCAAAACCTCCATTCTGGTAATTTGCCAAAACAATAATCACTCAATGAAAAACAAACTGTTTCAATATGATAAAATTATTTTCGCAGGCATTTGTTGCCTGCTAATGCAATTCAATTTGCGTGCACAAAAAGAAGATGGCAAAGAGTGGATCCCCCAACATGTGCAGCAGTACAATGAAAAAACATTCCAGGAAAAAGTATATGTTCATACAGATAAAGAATTTTATCTCGCAGGAGAAACAATATGGTTTAAATTATACGACGTGGATGGTTATCGGCATTTGCCATTTGATGCTACAAAAGTGGCGTATGTTGAAATAATCACAAAAGACCTTAAACCTGTTTTGCAAGCAAAAATTGCTATCGACAGTGGTGTTGGTTCCGGCTCGTTTAAAATACCTTTTTCAGTAAACAGCGGCATATACAGGTTGAGGGCATATACAAACTGGATGAAAAATTTTAGCGCTGATTTTTATTATGAGCAGGGTATAACGGTTATCAATACCCTAAAATCAGTACCGGTTGATAACAAAACGGGAAGATCGCTATATTCAGTGCAGTTTTTTCCGGAAGGCGGTAATCTTGTAGATGGCCTGGGTTCAAAGATTGCAGTTAAAGTAACTGATCAAAACGGTACAGGGATTGAATGCAGCGGAACAATACTTAACCAGAGAAATGATACCATTACTTCGTTTAAAACCCAGCATGCCGGGATGGGTAATTTTTTTCTTACCCCACATAAAAATGAAACTTATTACGGGGTTTTACAAATAAACAATTCCGTTATAACTAAAAAAATACCAGATGCATATCCGCATGGTTATATAATGAACGTAAGTGATGATGAGAACTATAAATCAATAAAAGTAACCGTCAGGTCTTCAGAAAATTTATCGGCCTCGCTTGTGTACCTGATCGCTCACACCAGGGGCAGCATTAAAAATGTTCAACAAAATAACCTTCAAGATGGAGAAATTGTTTTCTCCATTGATAAAAAAAATCTTGGAGACGGTATATCTGAATTGACTGTTTTCAATTCGGACCGACAACCTGTTTGTGACCGTTTGTATTTTAAACAACCGGAAAAAGAAATGTTTATTACCGTAAAGAAAGATCAGGAGAATTATCAGAACAGGAAAAAAGTGAATATCGATCTATCAACATCTGATCAATCCGGTAATATCAGTGGAAATTTATCATTGGCTGTTATTCTTCTTGATTCATTGCAGCACATTCCGGAGAATAATATTGTCAACTATTTATTATTGTCTTCTGATCTTAAAGGAAGGATTGAATCTCCTCAATATTACTTTGATACAGCAAATAAAGATGCAAAAGAAGCTATCGACAACCTGATGCTTACGCAGGGATGGTCACGGTTTAAATGGGAAGAAGTGTTGCAAAACAAAACCCCTTCATTTGATTTTCTACCTGAAATAGAGGGGCCTATTATAAATGCAACAATAAGCGACAAAAAAACAGGGCATCCTGTATCGCAGGCCACAACGTATCTCTCTGTTCCCGGAAATTATTTTAAGCTGGGAGCAGCTATCAGCACTTCAGCAGGTTCTTTGCGTTTTAATATGAAGAATATTTATGGGAAGAATGAAATAATCCTGCAAACAAATAATTATCACGACAGCAGTTATCGTGTTGATATCATTAACCCTTTTTCCGACAAGTTTTCTTCCTACTTAATACCGGACCTTATCGCATCAGAAAATTGGAAAACTGAATTGTTGCAGCGAAGCATTTATGTTCAGGCAGATAATTCCTATTTAAAAGAAAAGAAACAACATTTTCTCCCGGTTGAAATAAGTGACACAACTTCATTTTACGGGCAACCTACCTTTCATTATAACCTTGATGACTATACGCGTTTCGTAACAATGGAAGAAGTAATGCGTGAATATGTAACTGATGTTAGGGTAAGGAAAGAGAATAATAAATTTAACTTCAGGGTAAGAAATCTTTTGTTCAACACTTTTTTTGAAAATGATCCTTTATTATTAATTGATGGGGTACCTTCCTACGATGCAACAAAAATAATCGGATTCGATCCTCTTAAGATTAAAAGTATTGACGTGATCTCACACCGGTTTTATAAGGGGGCAGTTATCAATGATGGCATTGTTAGTTATAAAACATACAACGGAGATCTTGCAGGTTACCAACTAGACCCCGGAGCAATTGTATTGGAGTATGATGGTTTGCAACAACAGAAGGAGTTTTATTCTCCATCGTATGAAAAAGACAACCAGTTAGAAAACCGTATACCAGATTTCAGAAATGTTTTATTTTGGTTGCCGCAAATTAAAACTGATGATAATGGCAAAAGAGCCGTATCTTTTTATACATCTGATTTGAAAGGGAAATTTGCAATTCTTGTGCAGGGCATCACTGCACAAGGATTACCAGGCAGCTCCGTTGCTTTTTTTTCTGTTGAATGATTATTTCATTATAAATTTCAGAAGTCATAAATAATAAATCTCCGAAAAGAGGGAATCGTTTTAACGTTGTTACTTTTGCTTGAATTGGATAACCATTGTACTATCATTATTTCTTACTAAAATAAATGCTTCTTTGTTGGCAATTGTAATCCTGCTGATATGACGCACCTGGCCTTTGATCTGTAACCCGTTAATACTTTCTGCGGAAAAATTTCCATTGCCTTTATTTACCAGCATAGTCCCAAAATCAGCATCATATCTTCCCATCTGGATATTATTTTCGTAGTAATTTCCTACAAGCAAAATATCCGGAAGGCTATCGTTATTTGCATTTACAACAACTGCATCACGATAGGGGGAAAGTTGTGCAAGCCATGGCAGCGGCTTGGTTTCGAAGTTAAGGTTGCCATGATTAATTAAAACTGCATTTGAAAAATAATTTGCCGTTAGCAAATCTGCCTGGTTAAGTTGTGATTCGGGAAAAATATCATGTAAAGTAGCTTTGGCAAAGTCTTCTGCGTATAAAAATTTCTTTTTTAATGAAGGCATTTGCTTTTCCAATTCTTCTTTATTTGCAAAGGGAAGCTCCTGTCCTTGTATATAGTATGTTAGTATCTGCTCTTTTTTTCCATTTCCGTCAAAATCATAATAGTATAACCTGATCGGTTCTTTCTCCGATGCCTTTAATCGGCTGTTCAAGCCTAAATTACCTGCAATCAGGTCATAATTTCCATCATGGTTTAAATCAACCGGTAAAATAAAATTCCACCAGCCTTTTTTGTCTGATAGTATTTTCTTTTCAAAACCATTGTTATGGTTCATAAAAGCAATTATTCCACCCCATTCTAGTGAAAGAATAAGATCTTTTCTTCCATCTTTATCCAAATCGAACCATATTGCTTTTGTTACAAAACCAATATGTGAAAGTTCCTTGTTGTATTTTTCTGTAACATCAATAAATTTTCCGGTACCATCGTTTTGAAGTAAATACGAATTCGGTATCTGCCCATAGTTAAACGGCACCGACCGGCCTCCAATAAATAAATCAGGGTACCCATCACCGTTAAAATCACAAGAAACAACCGAAGATGCATTAATGTACAGATTTGAAAATGCATTTTCCAGCTTCTTAAAATTCCCTTTACCATCATTAAGATAAACATTTGGTGTGCGATAATGATCCTCACCATAATACTCATTACCACCGCATGCGACAATAAGATCCGGATTGCCATCACGATTCACATCAGCAACACATGCATCCACATTCTCCCACGTACTGTCTTTTTCAAGATCAGGTTGACTTGTTTTGTTAAACTTTCCTGATTTATCCTGCAAATAAATCACGCTCTTCTTCCACTTAGATGAACCGATGAATACATCATCAAGCCCATCATGATTAAAATCGGCTACTGCAAGAGCGGGGCCTTCTGTTGAGAGCATGTGCGGAATCAATGGCTCCCGGTCGAACTCATGAAACTCATTTTCTTCATGCTTATGAAGAAGATTAGTTTGTTGCGTGATATCTTTCATCATCCTGGTAGGATTCTTCCAATGATCAGTAATGATGCTATAATCAAATTTTGGCAACCCGCTTTTATAGGTAAACGTCTGCCACGGATTGTTTGTGTCAAATTGTATTTTTTGAAACGTATTATCCGGCCATATTAAAAATGCGGAATCAATATGTGTCTTTTCAAGGCCAATATGAATAGGAATCTCTGCACTTGACATAAAACCTTTCACCGGGTATTTTTCGTACATGCGTATACCGCCATTTGCAAAAATCACCACCTTCGATCCAATCGCATTTATATTTTGGGCTGATCCTTTCAATTTAATTTCTGCAAAAGCGCTTTTTCTTGTATCCTGTAATTTGTTTTTGTAGAGATAAGCCGGTTCATCAATATTATTCACCAGCACATCAAGATCCCCGTCATTATCAAAATCCGCATATACAGCTCCGTTAGAAAATGTTTTTTTATTGTTCGAGATGCTGTTTTCCATATCGTCAAACCTGAGGTCGCCGATGTTGTGAAAAAATTTATTGGGTAATTTTATCTCGGGAAATTTATTGATAAGATCCATATCGTTTTTATCAAGCTTATCTGATCTCATCTTTGCCTGTATTTCTTCATTAGAAACAAAGTTGATATAATCTATGTCGTTAAGTCTTTTCGGAATACCGTTTGAAATAAAAAGATCTTTCATTCCATCATTATCAAAATCAAACCAAAGCGGAGACCAGGACCAATCTGTGGCATACACACCGGCATACAATCCTACTTCGCTAAACATCCCATTGCGGCGGTTCAATTGCAGGTTGTTTCTTGTATACTGATAATTATACCCATAACTAATTTTCATGTTGAAAATGTCCCAGGTATCTTCTCCCTCCGAACGGCGCAGGATGTATGGATCTGAAGGAAGCATATCAACGGAAATAATTTCCGGGAATGCATCATTATTTACATCAGCAATATCAACACCCATAGAAAACTGGCTGGTATGCATCACTTTATTGGTCAGTTCATCTTTAAATGTACCGTCATGCTGATTAATGTACATGTAATCGTTTTCATGAAAATCATTTCCTACATAAATATCAGGATAACCATCAAGATTGATATCCGATGCTACAATGCCAAGCCCATAACCAATTACGGAGCTGTGTATTCCTGCTTGCTTTGTAATATCTGTAAATTTATTTCCGCCATCGTTACGATAAAGATGGTCTCCGGAAAGCGAGTTGAATGATCTTAGTTTCTGATCACGTACACCGAAATTTCCGTTTTGATGAATTGAATGATTTAGCAGGTACATGTCGAGATCGCCATCCATATCAAAATCAACAAAAACAGCTTGTGTGCTAAACCCGGAAAAATCTAAGCCGTATTGTTTTGCTTCATCCTCATAGTATGGAACTCCGTTTTTGTCAATTCCTTTACAAATCAGCAGTTGGTTATGGCTGTGCAAAGTTTCATGGTTCCCCACTCTGCATACATATATATCCAGCAAGCCATCATTATTAATATCTACAACAGAAACTCCCGTCGACCATGCTCCATCTTTAGGTATCCTTGCTTCATCTGAAACGTCTTTGAACTGCAGGTTTCCTTCGTTTAAGAATAATTTATTATCACTCTGATTGGCAGCAAAAAAAATGTCAATTTTCCCGTCATTATTAAAATCGCCTACGCCGATTCCTCCTCCATTATAAAAATACATGTACTTAAAGACATTAAATTGAGAAGTGGGTGTAAGTGTATTACTAAAGTCAAGGCCAGTTTGAGTTTTTTCTAAAAGTTCGAAATCTGCATGTTCCTTAATTGGTGTAGAAGAGTGGCAGGATAATAGAAAAAAAATACTGGTAAACAGTATGAACCCAAATCGATTATTCTGCCAAACTTTTATCATATACCAAACATTAAGTAAAGGACAAACAAATTAAATTTTGTTTATTATCCTGCTATTTTTTATTAATCGCTTTTGTTCTGTTATTTACTTCGTAGAGTGCCGGGAAATCATCATTACAAAGAAATAGCAAACAGGTTCTTTCTTTTTCATGAATGGTTCCTATATCACGTATCTGACCATTAAGCTGTAAACCAGATCGTGCCGGTTCAACCCAGCTTAATTTTCCTTTTCCATCATTAAGCAGAACGTGCCCGAAACTTGCATCGAGCCGGCCGAATTGTGGCAAAAAGCCATATTCATTTCCACCTAAAATAATATCATCAATTCCATCATGATTAACATCCAGACATTGAACTGCGTTTACAGATGACAGTTGGACCATTGAGGGAAGTTTTTGCAAACTGAATTGTCCATCACCTTCATTAATAGCAACAACAGAGCTGCAATAGTTAAATTCTTTGACTACCGATGATTTTAGCATATCATTACTGAAAAGATCCTGGATTGTTTTTTTTGCAAACTCTCCGTGCTTCAGGTTTTGTTTTTTTAATGAAGGCAATTGCTCTTCCATTTCATGTTTTAGGAACACAGGTACATCTTTACCGTTTACAGTCCTGCTCATGATATTATCTTTTGTGCCATTCTGATCAAAGTCGTTGATCCACAATTTTACTGGGTTTGCAGAATCAGGGTGCAGGTAAAAATTTTCTCCGATGTTTCCCAATATAAGATCTGTTTTACCATCGCCATTTATATCTGTTGCTGATACTACCTGCCACCAGCCAAATTTATCAGACAGGTTTGTTTTTATTTCTTCAAAATGATCTTTCTTGAATGAAAAAATATGCGGTGCCATCCATTCGCCAACGATGATTAACTCTTTGTCTTTGTCTCCTGTAACATCAGCCCATATTGCAGAGGTAACCATGCCTATATTTGATATATCCGGGTTTTTGGTTTTAGCAATGTCGGTAAAATGCCCTTTACCATTGTTTAAAAAAATGCTGGTTTGTGGGGATGAGCCATACTCACGGGGAACGCTTCTTCCTCCAACAAACAAGTCAAGATAACCATCGTGGTTAAAATCATATGCAATAGCAACGGCCGTATTGCAACCATCATTTGTGGGCGGAAAAGCATTTACATCAATGTTAAAATTCCCTTGTCCGTCGTTTAAAAATAAACGGCATTGCATCTGGCGTGTAAATGGCTGGCTGTTATTACCGCCAGGCCCTATAAATAAGTCAAGGTCGCCATCATTATCGGCGTCAAAAAGAACAACAGCTTCGTCCTCAAAATCTGAGAATTGTTCAAAACCGGGTTCCTTTTTCTTTTCAAATCCGCCCGATTTATTTTGCAGATAGATTTGCCCCGGGTGCCCGTCAGTTCCTCCAATATAAATATCTACAAGGCCATCCCCATTCACGTCGCCAATAGCTGCTTTAGGGCCTTCACGTGATAATAATTTTGGAAGATTACGTTCGTAATAAAAATCGATATTATTGTCTTCCTGATGTTTCTCAAAATCTGTTTTTAATTTTTGCAGCAGTAATGAAAGTGTATCTGTTTTTTGGGGTACAAAAGCTTGCGGATTTGATTTTACATCCTGTTGTATCACGTGAACTGTATTAACTTCGGGATGATCGAATTTAGTAAACGACCTGTCGGGCCAAATAATGATCATTGAATCCGGTTGAGTTATTTTCCCCAATCCTATGATTTGCTTATAGTCAACACAAGATTGAAAACCCCTGCTTGGAATAACTTCCCGCCAGAAAACCTGGCTATCTTTAAACACTTCAATTTTACTGCCAATAGCATAAGTGTTCTTAACTGTACCTTTTAAGAGAACTCCGATGTAATTATTCTTATTCAGCTCACGGGAATTATTTTTATATACGAATGCCGGACCATTTTCATTATTGATTATAAGATCGAGGTCACCATCATTATCAAGATCGCCATAGGCAGCTCCATTCGAAAATGATGCTTGTGTAAAACCCCATTCTTTTCCTTGATCTGAAAAAGTAAGATCGCCATTATTACGATACGCCTTATGAAGCATTGGGTGCACAGGTATTTTGTCAAGGATTTCGTCTATTTCTTTTTTCTTTCCGCTTAATACCATTTTTTGAAGTACTTCATTAGCAAAGAAATCCATGAAGTCGAGATTGGTTACGTCTTTATTAACGCCATTACAAACATAAATATCATTTAATCCATCATTATCCATATCAAACATAAGAGCGCCCCAGCTCCAGTCTGTTGCAGAAACACCGCTATAATTGGCAATATCAAGAAATTTACCGTTCCTGTTGTTAAGCTGCAAACAGTTCTTCATATACTGGTAATAAAATCCTGATTTTACTTTTGCATTAAAAAGGTCAATATTATCGAATGCTCCAAGTGTTTTTAACCGATAGTCATCTTCAGGAAGCATGTCCGTGGTAAATATTTCCGGGTATCCGTCATTATTGATATCAGAAATATCTGCGCCCATTGAAGAAAAGCTTGTGTGGCCAAACCAATCTTCCAATTCATCTTTAAAAGTTCCATCTTTTTGATTGATGTATAAATAATCCCGTTCATAAGAATCATTTGAAACGAAAACATCCGGATACCCGTCACCGTTAATGTCTCCTACAGACACACCTAACCCAAAACTAATGAGGCTCCCATGTATGCCTGCTTGTTTTGTTACTTCAGTAAAATGTCCGTTATCATTTCTGAACAAATGATCTCCACCGCCCTTGAGAAAATCAGCGATTGGCCATTTTGCATCGGGAAGATCTCGTCGGTTTGAATTGTTGAGTGTGTTGACGGGAATCGGACTGTTGTTGATCATGAAACAGTCCAGGTCGCCATCGTTATCATAATCAAAGAAAGAAACCTGTGTGGTATAGGCTGAGATATCCAATCCATATTTAGCTGCAGATTCAGTGAAAGTTAAATCATGGTTATTAATGTATAATTTGTTTCTCCGGTTCCCATTCGTCATGTGTCCCGAATTACATACATATATATCTAACCAGCCGTCGTTATTGATATCAACAAAAACAACGCCTGTACCCCACATACTGTCTTGTTTAAAACCTGCATTATCAGTGATATCTTCAAAATGAAAATTGCCTTTATTGAGATAAAGCTTATTGCTGCCCATGTTTGAGGTCATAAATACATCTGCAAGGCCATCATTATTAATGTCGCCTATAGCAACGCCACCGCCATTATAAAAATTTCTGAAAAGAAAACTATTTTCAAGCTTATTATCAATTACCTTATTATTGAAATCTATCCCTGTGTGCTCCATAAATTGAAACAACTGTTTTTTTTCCTCTTTGCAGGAAGTAAAAAAAACAATAGCAACAGCACAAAGCGACTTCAAATAAGATTTCATAAATGTAATTTATAAACAGACTTCCTATTTTGCATAAAAAATTAAAGGTCATTTTAGAAATGACCTTTAATAAAATATTTAATGTAAAATCAGTATAATCAATAAAACTTAGCACTAATATCCGGGGTTCTGCTTCAGGTTCGGGTTTGAAGCAATCGCCTGGGTTGGGATAGGGAATACTAAATATTTAGGATCATCAGACGGTTTATACTGCCAAAGAACATTAAACACGCCAAAACGAATCAAATCTGTCCTTCTAAAACTTTCCCAATATAATTCTCTACCTCTTTCTGCAAGAAGCGTATTCGGATCTGTCGTATTGGATGTATTTACTAATGCCATAGTTGTCATTGGCGAAGCTCCTCTTACTGCTCTCAACGCATTTACTAAAGCCAGCGCACCTGCGTTGTCTGGTGAAGACTGGCGCATCATGGCTTCAGCAACCATTAGTACTACTTCCGGGTAGCGGATAAACCAAACCCAGTTACCGGAGTTTGAAGAATAGTATTTACCACTTGGGTCTGAGAAATCGGGAACATATTTTGCAACACGGATACCAGTTACTTCAAGGTTGCTACCGGTTTCAATCATATTGGATGCAATAGTTGGGTCGAATGCTAAAGGATTTCCTTTTCTATCTTTCAATGCAACACCATTCTGATCATATTGTTGATTAACCAGGAACCCCGGGCGAATACCAGATGCAAGGGTTGTCTGAGGGTACGAAGTTGTTCTTCCTCCAAGCCTTGTATCCCATGTAGTATCAGCTCTTGAGAAAGTTACACTGGATGGATTTGTCAAAGAGTTCAAATTGAAAGAGCTATAGAAATCGCCTATTGTTGAAAATCCGTTCCAGCCTGCGTTTGGAGCCTGTGCATCGTACTCATTGTAGTGGAAAGTCATCATCCAGCGGGTATCGACTCCACCGTTGTTGGCAGCAACACCAGAAGTGCTGGGATAACCAAAGATCCCTTCTGTAGATCCGCCATTGGTTGCAGAAAAATTATCAAAATAGTTACTCATATAAGAATACTTGCCACTGCTGATGATCTGGTTTCCCAGAGTAATTACCTGTTGCATATCTGCATCGGAAAAAGTAGGCGCTGCCCTGTTTACAAATGCACCATGATTAAGGTATATCCGCATCAATAAGGCTTTTGCCGCATCTTGGTTTGCTTTGCTTGAGCCATTTGAAGTAGAGAGATCAGGCATTGCGGCAGTAACTTCACTTATGAGAAACTGAACTGCATCTTCACCAGAATAAACTTTTGGTGCATTCAATAAGTTATCGCCTGGGTTCCTCACAGGGAACTGGCCATACAAATCGAGAAGATAATATAATGCATAAGCTCTCAAGAAACGTGCTTCTGCAGCTTGTTCAGCAGAAGGTTGGAAATTCAGCACGTTTGTAGCATCAAAATTGATTTTGTTAAGGTTATTAAATACAGATAATACCTGGGAATGATCTGCATTCCACGTATGATTGTGAACTACACGCCATACACCATTATCATCCCAGTCACCTCCACGTGTCGGAACCAAGGATTCATCCGAAGAGTTTTCTTCCAGCGAGAACACTTCTCCCTGATCACCGATAAAAGGCGTCGCGAAATCAACATAAGTAGCTTGCAACAAAAGGGTCACACCCTGTGCGCCTAAGCCTGCGGCAACCTGATCGTTGGTGAAAGTACTATTTAATTTTTCATTCAATTTAGTACAGCCTCCAAGGGTAACCGCAAGAAGCAATGCAAAAATTTTATAATTTCTAGACTTTATCATAAAATGTCGTTTATATAGGTTTAATACTTTAATTATAACGATAAACTTAATCCAAAAGTTATTGTACGTGGTGTTGGATAAGGAATATATTCTATAGATCTTGATGGGAAACCTCCCTGGCTTTTATCAATATTAACTTCAGGATCAAATCCAGAGAATTTTGTAAGTACAAACAAATTGCTCACGCCAACAAAAATATTAACACCTTTTACATATTGAGCAACATTTCCAATGTTATAGTTAAACCTCAGATTCCTTAGTTTGAAATAATTTCCGCTTTCCAAGAAACGAGAGTTTGCTGCTACGCCGCTTGTGGGTTTTTCCTGAGAATTATATGCTTTCTTATCGATATTTCTCCCTTGAGCAATACCAGCAATGTTTGTAATATTTGTAGCTGTATTATTATAAATCAAAAATCCATCAGCACCGCCACCATTGATATCCAAGCTCAACTTTTTATATCTGATCGTTGTACTAACACCCCATAAAACAGTTGGGTTTGGGTTTCCACAAAATACAGGATTCGCTCCGTATTGTTGGTTCCCGTTTTGGTCAAAGCCCTGAAACGGTTTCAAATAAAATTCATCAATTGTTTTATCATTAGTGATAATTTGAGCCGTAGCTCCTGATACACCCTGACCGCTAATACCTCCGGTAATAATTTGTTGAGGAATTTTCGTGCCTGGAACATAGAAGTTTTTCAGGATATTATGGTTGTACGAGAAGTTACCAGTAACATCCCATGAAAAGTCTTTGTTGTTTACAATTGTTGCTCCTAAGAACACTTCCACACCCGTATTCTTTAAATTACCGGGAATATTAAGCCATTCGTTAGCAGGCGGCGCAGGCTGTATTGGCGCAGTTTCAGTAAGAATATTTGTTGTATTTCTGCTATAGAAATCCACGGATCCGTATACCCGGTTATTACTGAATCCAAAATCAATGCCGGCATCAAATGTTGCTGTCTGCTCCCATTTCAAGTTTACGTTTTTTACGTTAATTTGAGATGCTGTATTATAAGCACTGAATGCGTATTGTTCTAATGCTGATCCTGAAGGGAATTCCTGATTACCTGTAACCCCGTATGTCAGGCGAAGGGCAAGATTGGAAAACAACCTGCTATCTTTCATAAATTCTTCGTTGTTGATCGCCCATTTGAAAGCACCAGAAGGGAAGTAGCCATATTTATTATTTGCACCGAATTTGTTAGAGCCATCAGCCCTGAAAGTACCTGTAAGGTAATACCGATCAAGGAAATTCAGGTTTACCCTTGCAAAGTATGATTGCAATTCGATGGTTGGGTCAACATAGACCGAAGGTATGCCTTGTGCATTACCATCTTGCATGATGCTTGTATAAGGTATTCCGAATGTATTCTGTTGTTGCAGGTTAGTGTTGAATCCTGTTGCTGTATTAGACCTGTTGGAATAATTCGTTTTGAAATACTCATAACCAGCCAATGCCTCTAAGTTGAGATCTTTGGAAAGGCTTGTATGGTAGTTTAATGTGTGAGTGAATGTTTGGGAAGTTAAGGCAGCGGATGAAACACCACCAAAGCCAACTCCCGATACGTTGGGATAACCAACAATCCATCCATCGATATTCGTCAATCTCTGACCATTACTCTGATTAATAGCATAAAGGAATTTGTATTCCAGGTTATCTAAAATTTTATACGCCGCAGAAATGTTACCAAGATATGTATTTACCTGCGCAACATCTGAAAATGCAGCTTCCAGGCCTAATGGATTGCCTGAGCCATTTGAAGGCCAATAGAAATTACCTGATGTACTATCATAAGCTTGTGTAGGGTTCCATTCCAACGCAGAGCTAACTAAGTTACCGGTGGAACCAGCGTCGTTAGAAACGAGACCTTTGTTATCCATGGTATGTGCAGCTATCAGACCAAAATCAATGCTCAGTTTTTTATCCAGGAATTTATAACTACCTGTAAATGTTCCAATGTATTTATCGAGATTAGTGCCTTTTAAAAAGCCCTGAGTTGTTGAAGCAAGAAAAGACGCTCTGTATTTTCCGTTTTCATTGCCACCGCTTAATCCAAGCGAATAGTTTTGAGTAAGATTATTTTGTGTAATGTCTTTTAGCGGGTTAACAGTTGCACCATGATCAAGCGATGAACTTAAACCATATTTTTTGATGGCTGCCCTGTACTCTGACGCACTCAACACATCAAATTTTTTCATGAATCCGGCAAAAAGGCCAAAACTTGTATTTAGTTCCAGTTTTGGAGCTCCCGATGTTGATTTTTTAGTTGTAATTACAATTACACCATTTGAACCTCTTGATCCATAGATTGCAGATGCAGATGCGTCTTTCAAAACATCGATACGAGCAATATCATTGGGATTAACATAAAGGAGTGGGTTAACATCCGGTGTAGTTCCAAAAGCAGCTATACCCGGATTTGGTGTAGCATTTCTGCCATCCAATTCTACCCCATCTATAACGTATAAAGGGTTATTACCTGCCCTTATGGAGTTATTTCCTCTTATAATTACTGTAGTTGCCGATCCCGGTTGCCCGCTATTATTTGTTATTTCCAAACCTGCAACTTTACCTTGCAACAACTGATCTGGTGATGTTATTACACCGGTATTAAAGTCTTTAGCTGTAACAGATGCCACAGATCCGGTCAAATCTTTTTTCCTGGCAGTACCGTAACCAATGACTACAACATCGGTTAATGATTGTGAAGATGCTGCCATTGCTACACTTATCGGACCGTCAGATATACCGACTTCCTGTTGTGTAAAACCAACGGAGCTAATAACTAAAGTTTTTGCTGAAGCAGCAACATTCAATGAAAAGGATCCGGTCGCATCAGTAGAGGTTCCAATTTTGGAGCCTTTCACCGATACAGTAGCCCCCTGAATCGGGTTACCCTTATCATCCAGGACTTTACCGGAAACTGTTTTTGTTTGAGAAAATACGATTTGTGTGAAGAGTACACAAAGTGATAGCAATGCAAATTTTGCAAGCAATTGTTTGATGGTCATAATCAATGGTTTAAGCAATTATCGAACGAAATTAAAAAACTTATTCTTTATTTTAACAAATTTTTTTACTTTTTTCTCATAATCGGGCAAAAAAAGACAAAATCTTTCTTTTTAATGCTGCATGCATTAACAAATAATAAAGTCGGCCTTTAAAGTTGATTGAAATAAAACTGCAATTTTCCGGTGAGGCATTTGCAAGCAATTGTTTTAATTTAACTATACTTCTCTATCATAATGAATTAGCCCTAACTCACATATAAGACCGTAAAGGTCATTTTTAATCTCATTAAAATATTCATCTGTATTTACTTTTTATTCATCTGTATTACGATATTCTGATTATATTTATATTCAAAACGGTTAATTTCAATGAAAATCGAATTTGAAATAATCTATCCTGATGAAGGAAGCTCTTTCCGGTTATTACATACCAAAACCAAAGCTGAGGATTATTCCTGGCAATATCACTACCACCCGGAATATGAACTTGTATGCGTTCTAAATGGTAGTGGCACGCGGCACGTGGGAAATCATTTCAGCAGTTATGAAAATGGAGACCTTGTTTTTTTGGGCCCCAATGTCCCACACGCCGGATTCGGTTTAAATGCACATGGCCCACATGAAGAAATAGTAATACAGATCAGGGAAGATGTAATTAATGAATCCATTATTGCCCGTCCTGAAATGTCTGCAATTATCCGGTTATTGGGAAACACAAAACATGGAATATATTTTACGGGCAACACAAAAGAACAGGTTACCAGACGCCTCAAACGTTTATTAAAACTTCCTCCATTCGAAAGATTTATTGAATTCATCAGCATTTTACAAATAATGGCACTTTCTCCAGATTATCAATTGATAAACCCAACAACAGAGCTTTCATCACTGATCAAAAAAAATAATGCACGTTTACAGAACATCTTTACTTATGTTGAGCATCATTTTACCGAGGAGATCGACATTCAAAAAATAGCATCACTCACAAATTTATCCGTTCCTTCTTTCTGCAACTACTTTAAAAAAATCATGAACACAACATTTACAGAATTTGTAAACCAATACCGTATTCAACGTGCATGTTCGTTATTGCAACAAGACAAAACAATTGCTGAAACCTGCTTTGAATGTGGTTTCAATAATGTAGCATATTTCAATAAAGTTTTTAAAACGATCACACGCAAAACACCTTCTGCATTTAAAAAAGAAAAACTGAACCTGAATTGATATTGGAAATCACCCTCAATTAAAAATCAATCCCGAACCATTTTTTTCTTTCTTTTTTCTGGTATTTCTCGTAATTGAATTTGTATAATTTGCCGGGACGATGCGGAACATCGGTTTCATATTCCTGGGTGTCTTCAAGCAATCCCATCGAAAAAAATTTTTTACGGAAGTTTCTACGGTCAAGTTTAATATTCAGTATTGCTTCATATAAATTTTGTAATTCCCTCAATGAAAATTTTCCGGGCAATAAACTAAAACCAAGCGGGTGCTCCTGTATCCTTTTTTGAAGCCATTCGTAGCAAACTGTCAAAATCTTCTTGTGGTCAAATGCCATTTCATCAATCGATTTTATTTTATGCCAATGCAATTCATTATCCAAAATTTTTAATTGATGATGCTGGATATTTATCAATGAACAGTATGCAATAGTAACAACACGTGCCGCCGGATGGCGCATCGCTTCACCGAAAGCTTTCACTTGTTCAAGATAAACATCACGCAAACCTGTGCGCTCCTCTAAAATTCGATAGGCTGCCTCACGCAAGTCTTCATTTTTATTTATAAGGTCGCCGAGCAGCGACCATTTATTTTTAAATTTCTCGAGGTCGGACTTTATCAGCAGCACTTTAAGTTCATTCTCATCAAACCCAAATATCACACAGTCTACAGATATGCCAATGATACCTTCACTCTCTAATTGCTTTAAAATTGTTTTGATATTTTTTTTCCCGGAGGCAATCGTAGCTTCAGAAGACATTGCAAAAAGTTTGTTGTTAGAAGGATTATCAATACGAATTTAATATTCTGATTTTATTTTCCGGTACTTTTTATGAAAGCCCATCTTCGCCAGGATTTTTTCGTGCAGCTTTCTCTTAATTTTACAACATCAAAATTTGTTTATGTATTCTGCTGAACAAACACGCAACCTGCAAAACCTTACATCCTCATTACTGAAAAAAGTAACGGCCCAAAACGTTTCGAAAAGTGATATAAAAGATATGCAAGCCGTTCTCCGTTTTCATGAATACCGGTATTACATTATAAATGACCCGTTGATTTCCGATTTTGAGTACGACAGTATATATAAAGAACTGGAAAAGCTGGAGGCAGAAAACCCATCCCTGATAACACCGGATTCACCAACACAACGAGTTGCAAAAGGATTGACAAAAGATTTTCCCACTGTGCAACATCTTGTTCCGATGTTGTCACTTGAAAACTCCTACAATGCAGATGATCTTATTGACTGGGACAGAAAGGCAAGGGAATTAACCGGTTTGGACAACATCGAATATTGTGTTGAGCCGAAATTTGATGGTGCAAGCATTTCATTGATCTATGAGAACGATTTTTTCGTTCGTGGAGCGACCCGTGGCGATGGCGCGGAAGGCGATGATATTACTACTAATATAAAACAAATACGCTCTGTTCCCCTTTCCGCTAAATTTTCAGAATATGGCGTTCAGCAAATTGAAATACGTGGCGAAGTGCTGATGACAAAAAAGAATTTTAAAAAATATAACGACCAGCTTGCAGAACAAAACCTGCCGCCCCTGGCAAATCCACGAAACGCAGCTGCAGGCACTTTACGCATAAAAGACCCGAAAGAAGTAAGCCGCAGAAATCTCGAAGCATTTTTATATCATGTAAGTTACTATACTAACATTGATGCACATGCGAAATTAAATAACCTGCTGAATACGCATAGCGGCTCGCTTGAAATGTTGTGGAACCTTGGTTTTCGTAGCCCGGAGAAAGAAAAAAAAGTAGTAAAAGGCATCCAGGCGGTTATTGATCATTGCCACAGTTTCGAAGAACAACGTGACGATCTTCCCTACGAAATAGACGGGATGGTGATCAAAGTAAATGATTTTGCATTACAGGATGAAATGGGGATGACCACACATCATCCTCGTTGGGCAATAGCATTTAAATTTAAGGCAAGGCAGGCAACCACTAAGCTCCGTGCAGTTGAATTTCAGGTGGGAAGAACAGGTGCCATAACTCCTGTTGCAAAACTTGAACCGGTTTCCATTGGCGGTGTTACGGTTTCAAGTATCTCTGTTCACAATGAAGATTATATTAAAGAAAAAGATTTGAAAATCGGAGATACTGTTTTAATTGAACGTGCGGGCGATGTTATTCCTCAAATAGTAAAATCATTGCCCGAATTGAGAAATGGTGATGAGAAAAAAATTTATTTTCCGAAACACTGCCCGGTTTGCAAAAGTGAATTAGCAAGAGAAGAAGATGAAGCTGTGTGGAGGTGCATCAACATCGAATGCCCCGCGCAGGTTGTGGAACGCATTATCCATTTTGCCAGTAAAGATGCCATGGATATACGCAGTTTCGGAGATGCCAATGTCCGCAAATTTTTTGAGTTGGGCTTTCTGAAAGATATTCCAGGCATCTACAATTTGCCTTTTGATAAAATCAGTGAGCTTGACGGTTTTGGTGAAAAAAGCATCAGCAATTTAAAATCTGCCATTGAAGCATCAAAACAACAACCCTTGCACAGGCTGATATATGCATTGGGCATTCGTTATATTGGCGAAACAACGGCCAAAGTGCTTGCCAATGCAGTAACTTATCTTCCCGATTTCAAAAATTTCTCATTAGAAGACTTACAAAACCTCGAAGACATAGGACCAAAAGTTGCAGGGAGCATTCACAAGTTTTTTTTGCTGCATGATAATATAAAAATGTTGCGGCAATTAGAAGCATTAGGCTTGAACCTCAGAAATGATAAGTCTGCAAATATTGTTGAAGGTAACCTTAATGGACAAACGTTTTTGTTTACCGGTACGTTGACGCAACTTAAGCGAAGCGAAGCAGAAGAAATGGTTGAGAAAACCGGGGGAAAATTATTATCCGGCGTGAGCAGTAAACTCAATTATCTTGTAGTGGGAGAAGATGCAGGATCGAAATTGGAGAAAGCAAAAAAGATACCCGCCATTAAAATATTAACTGAAAACGAGTTTCTTCAACTGGTAAAACCACAATAATATTTTATATTGGTGATGGTTATTCGAACTTCTTTTTCGTAACTTTAATAAAATTGCAGGTCATGATTAAAAAAATCCCCGGCGAAATATGGAAGCCATTAGAGTTTCCAGGCTGGAAGCAACTACGCAAAAAATATGCGTTATCGTCTCTCGGACGCGTGTCCAGTTACTCTGAAGATATTCATAACGATGGCAAATTACTCAGCGGTTCTTTAACCACAGGTTATAAAACGCTGAACCTGCACCGTCCCGGAAACAACGGAACATTATACATTCACCGCGAAGTAGCAAGATTGTTCCAGAAAAAAGGCACGCCAAAACATAAATATGTGATTCATGTTAATCACAACAAATTAGATAACTCCGCCAAAAATTTAAAATGGGCAACGTTGGAAGACATGATCGTTCACCAGCAAAAAAGCCCCGCAAAAGTTGCCTATAAAAAAGTACAGGCAACACGCAACTCCGGTTTGAAATTAACCGCATCCGAAGTAAAGAACATTAAAAAAACACTCACCAGCAAAAACCGCCAGCTCACCATTAAAAAACTTGCAGACAAATATGGCGTTAGTGAAATGACTTTATACCGCATCAAAAGCGGCGAGAACTGGGCAAGAGTGAAATAAGATCGTTTAAACAAAATATTTTGAAAGGAATTAAGACAACTTAATTCCTTTTTTATTTCTGTAAATTGTCAGCGCAAATTTTATACTATGTTACAAGCTGCCACAATTAAGTTTTTGAAAGACCTGAAAAAGAATAACAATAAACCGTGGTTTGATGCCAATAGAAAAAGATATGAAGACGCGAAACAGGATTATGCGCAATTCATACAATCTGTATTGGAGAAACACAGCAAAAAAGATGCAGCAATCAAAGACCTGAAAGCAAAAGACTGCATGTTCCGTATTAATCGCGATATACGTTTCTCAAAGGATAAATCGCCCTACAAAACAAATTTCGGCGCATCAATAAACCGTGGCGGAAAAAAATCCATTTATGCCGGATATTATTTTCACCTCGAACCATCTGAAAGTTTTGTAGGTGGTGGCTTATGGATGCCAACACCTCAGGATCTGAAAAAAGTGCGCCAGGAAATAGATTACAACCTGGATGAATTCAAAAAGATCATTACTTCAAAAAAGTTCAAATCCGTTTACAGCGAACTTTACAAAGGCGAAGATGTAAGCCTCACTAAAGTTCCCCAGGGATTTGAAAAAGATAATCCTGCAGCAGAATATATCAAGCTGAAAAGTTTTATCGCAATGAAAAAGTTTAACGAAGCAGATATCCTCGGAAAAACTCTCGAGAAACAAGTGCTCGAAGCATTTGAAACACTACAGCCGCTGGTGGAGTTTATTAATAAGGCGTTGGAAGAGTAGGTATAAGGCCCAAGGTTTAAGCGCTAAGAATTTCAACGGCATAAACCTTTCGCCACACCCCTTTAACCTTTCACAGCATTCCCTTCCCCGCAAGATATTCCGCAATCTGCACTGCGTTTGTTGCAGCGCCTTTACGCAGGTTATCACTAACTATCCACATGTTTAATGTATTCGGTTGCGTTTCATCCCTGCGCAATCTTCCGACAAACACCTCATCTTTTTCATGCGCATCTTTCGGCATCGGGTATTGTTGAGTGGATGGATCGTCAACTACAATAACTCCCGGCGATTTTTGCAACAATTCTTTCACTTCATTCAAATCAAAATCTTTTTCAAACTCTACGTTCACGGCTTCGCTATGTCCGCCAACAACAGGAATACGTACAGTCGTTGACGTTACACGTATCGAATCATCACGCATAATTTTTTTTGTTTCATTCACCATCTTCATTTCTTCTTTTGTATAACCATTATCAAGGAACACATCGATCTGCGGGATCACATTCAAATCAATTGGATATTTATATGCCATTTCTCCCTGCACGCCTTTGCGTTCGTTAAACAATTGCGTTACTGCTTTCACTCCTGTTCCTGTAACACTCTGGTATGTTGATACCACAATGCGTTTGATCTTATATTTTTTATGCAGTGGGTTTAATGCAACCACCATCTGAATCGTAGAGCAATTCGGGTTAGCAATGATCTTATCATCTTTCGTTAATGCATCTGCATTGATTTCCGGGACCACTAATTTTTTTGTTGCATCCATCCGCCAGGCAGAAGAGTTGTCGATCACGGTGATTCCTGCTGCAGCAAATTTGGGTGCCCACTCCAGCGACGTTCCGCCGCCGGCTGAAAACAAGGCCACATCAGGCTTCGCAGCAATTGCATCTGTTGCGCTTA
Organism: Bacteroidota bacterium; assembly: GCA_018266575.1. GTDB lineage: Bacteria > Bacteroidota > Bacteroidia > Chitinophagales > Chitinophagaceae > Puia. Next base: position 64,374 of record JAFEAE010000007.1, on the reverse strand, counting down.
CTACCTTAAATTTCTTTCCCTTGAATTCAACTTCCTTACCGATCGATCTTTCAGATGCAACCGGCAATAATTCAGTAACGGGAAAATTTCTCTCAACGAGTACCTGTAACATTTTGGTGCCAACTAATCCGGTGGCGCCAACAACTGCAACTTTCATGTTTGTTTATTTAATGATAAAAAATATGTACGATTTCTTTGAAATAGCTATCAACTTTAAGTTATGAGCTTCCAGCCTTTTCATTTATTTAGTTTTTAGAGTTTCACTTTTAGTTTTTTTATTTTGTAACCAGCGACATCAACTCTCTTCATCATCCTTGCGTCGCACTCTTGTACTGCAACAATTCTATTGAGCGATTGTCTGAACTATGATTGCTCTGATTATTTGAATACTATGATTTAATTGCAACCTTTCATAGTCAATCATCAATTGTCAATTCCTAAATCTCATCAATCCCAAACATCACCCAATTCCCGGTTCATACAACAAACTAAAAAGCCTCCCCGTATTTGGGAAGGCTCTTATTATTTTGAACACAAAACAATCAGGCGACTTCCCACTTTATGTGTGTCTTGCTTGTTTGCTTTGTATGTTTCTTAATCATCATCGGGTAGCAAAAATAATCTGCATCGTGGTTAATCCCAAATTTTTTATATTTATTTTCTAAACCCATTCCCATGAAAATGACTTCCGCCTTATGCGCTATAGCCGCACTATTCTTTGTTATTCATACCAACGCACAGCTTACAGAAAATTTCAGCGACGGAGATTTCACTCAAAATCCGCTGTGGACGGGTATTGCAACAAACTGGACAGTGAATACCTCATTGCAGTTACAAAGCAACAACACGGTTGCCAACAACAGCTTTTATCTCAGTACTGCAAGCACAACCTCACTTTCCGCGCAGTGGGAATTTTATGTGCGGCTTGCATTCAACACATCTTCTGCAAACTACGTGGACGTATATTTAACGGCAAGTTCTTCAAACTTATCCCTGGCTGCAACAACAGGGTATTTTGTGCGCATAGGAAGTACAGATGACGATTTATGTCTCTATCGCAAAGATGGTGCAGCATCAACAAAAATCATCGACGGAACTAACGGCATTCTTAACAAAAGCAATAACACACTTAAAATAAAAATCACCCGCGATGTGCATGGCAAGTGGACATTGTTGCGTGATATTTCGGGTACTGGTAACAGTTATCTTACTGAAGGTATTGCAACGGATATAGTTTACACAACTTCCGCTTTCTTTGGGATATTTGTCAAACAAAGCACCGCCAGCTTTTTCAAAAAACATTTTTTTGACGACATCAGTATTACTCCCTTCGTCACAGATACCATTGCGCCAAAAATCGATTCTGTCAATGTAACAGGAGTTAATACACTTGATGTATTTTTTTCGGAACCGGTCGACAGTTTGAGCAGCCGGCAAACTTCAAATTATTTTATTGATAATAACATCGGCTCTCCCATTGCAGCAAATCGTGATCCTACTGATAATTCGTTGGTGCATCTTCTTTTCAATACCAATTTCCCAAATGGAAAAACATGCATGCTAACAATAAACAATGTAAAAGACCTCGCCGGAAATGCAGAAAATAATAGTACGTTTCCCTTTATTTTTTATAGTGCGCAACAATATGATGTGCTGATAGATGAAATTATGGCCGATCCTTCACCGCCTGTTGCTTTGCCTGAATATGAATATGTGGAATTGGTAAACAGGTCATCGTTTCCTTTGAATTTATCAGGTTGGACAATCCACGATCTTACTTCAAAGAGCGGCAATCTCCCTTCTGTTATTTTACAGCCAGACAGCTTTCTTATTGTGTGCAGCAGTTCAGCGCTGGCAGCATTAAGCAATTTCGGGCATGCTGTTTCTGTAACCAATTTCCCTTCTCTTGATAATAACGGCGATTTGTTGTGGCTATCAGATGCTTCAGGAAAAACGATTGATGCTGTGCAGTATGATAATTCCTGGTATAGAAATGATATTAAGAAAAACGGTGGCTGGTCGCTGGAATTGATCGATATAAAAAATCCATGTTCAGGAGCAGATAACTGGAAAGCCAGCATAGACTCAAAAGGCGGAACCCCTGGACAAAAAAATTCTGTTGATGGAAATAATCCAGATGAGCAAACCCCTGTTTTATTACGAACATACACCATCGATAGCGTAACTATTGTTGCCTTATTTAATAAAACAATAGATAGTACATTGGCTGCACAGAAAGAAAATTATGTATTGGATAATAATATTGGCCATCCGCTTTCCGCCAGTCCGCTGCCGCCATTATTCAATGAAGTGAGACTAACATTACCAGGAAAAATTTTTCCCGATACCCTGTACCATCTCACCGCTTCAAACATTTTCGATTGTTCTGGAAATATGGTTCGTCCCGATCCAGTGCGTGTTGGCTTACCGGTTGCTGCGGATACAAACGATGTCGTGATCAATGAAATCCTTTTCAATCCAAAATCTAACGGTTATGATTATGTGGAATTTTACAACCGGAGCAAAAAAATATTTGATTTGAAAAAACTTTATGTTTCCACACGGGATGTAACAGGTGCGCTAAAATCCATAACCGCAATAACTGATTCATCTTTACTGATTTTTCCGGGTGATTACTATGTCATTACTGAAAATAAATTGTGGGTGGAACAGAATTATCTTGTAAAAAATCCTGAAAATCTTTTTCAGCTTTCTGCATTGCCATCGTTTCCGGATGATGAAGGGTTTGTTGTTTTGCTGGATCAAAATGAAAAAATCATTGATGAATTGCATTACAACAGTAACTGGCAACTTGCTGTTATTGCGGATCCTTCCGGTGTTGCACTTGAAAGAATTGATTATAACAAACCGACACAAGACAAAAACAACTGGGCATCCGCAGCTTCAACAGCAGGTTATGGAACACCAACTTACCAGAACTCTGAGTTCATGGAAAGCACGCAAACAAATAGCGGGATCACTATCACCCCAAAACTATTTTCGCCGGACAATGATGGTTACGAAGATTATTGTTTTATAAATTACCAGGTTTCAAATGCCGGCTTTGTGGCGAATATCAATATTTATGATGCTTCCGGACGAATTGTAAGAAATCTTGCTAACAATGCTACACTTGCACTAACCGGAAATTTTAAATGGGATGGCTTGGATGATAAACAACAAAAATTACCAGTCGGCATTTATATTATCATCACACAAATTTTTGATCTGAATGGGAAAACAAAACAATTTAAGAATGTAGTAACGTTGGCAAGAAAAATGTAAAAAGAAAAACCTATAAGGTTTTGAAAACCTTATAGGTTTATAAAAAAATAATAAAATTACCAGATCTTAATTCTTGCGCTATCAGGTTTATACATTTTATCGCCTTCTTTAACATCAAATGCTTTATAAAAAGGCGTGAAATTTTCCAATGGGCCAAGCACACGGAATTTATCCGGTGAATGCGGATCGATATTGATCAACTGACGAACCAATTCATCTTTATACTTACTACGCCATGCTTGTGCAAATGCTAAAAAGAATTTCTGGTCGGGTGTTAATCCGTTAACCTTTGCAGTGTCTTGTCCTTCTTTTGTTAGTTTGAAAGCATCGTACGCAATAGTAATGCCGCCAAGGTCGGCAATGTTCTCGCCTGTTGTAAGGGAGCCATTCACATGAAATGTATCGATCACTACAAAATGATTGAACTGATCGATCACGAGTTTTGTTTTCGCAACAAATTTCATTTTATCATTTTCATTCCACCAGTTTTTCAGGTTTCCGTCTTTATCATATTGCGAACCCTGATCATCAAATCCGTGTGTCATTTCATGACCAATAAACATTCCTATGGCGCCATAATTAAAAGCATCGCTTGCATCCATATCAAAAAACGGGAATTGCAAAATCCCTGCAGGAAAAACGATTTCATTAATAACAGGATTGTAATACGCATTAATCGTCGGCGGTGTCATTCCCCATTCTGTTTTATCTACCGGTTTCCCCAATTTTGAAACATTAAAATCATATAGATTCTTATCACAGGAAACACGATTCTCAAAATATTTATTTCTGTCTATAGTTACCTTGCTATAATCTTTCCACTTGTCGGGATAACCGATCTTTTTCAAAAATGCATGTAATTTTTCTTTGGCTTTTGTCTTTGTGCTGTCGCTCATCCAATCGAGATTCCCGATCCTTGTATCAAATGCCGTTTGTAAATTGTTTACTAATTCAAGCATTCTTTTTTTCGCAGCTTCACTAAAATATTTTTTCACATATATCTGTCCCAAAGCTTCACCTAATTCTGCATCTGTTGCCCCAACCATCCTGAACCATCTTGGTTTTATAGTTTGTTGCCCCGAAAGCGCTTTGTAATTATAATCAAAACTTGCATTTACAAAATCACTGCTCAACGCGTTTGAATATGCATCGGCAGTATGAAATTGTAAGTATGCTTTCCATATATCAAGCGGTGTTGTTTTTAAAAGATCATTCAGCTTTGCATAAAATTTTGGTTGTTGCACGTTCACAGAATCTGTCTTCAGATTCATTCCATCCAGAACAGTTTTCCAGGTAAAAACCGGCATTTGTTTATCCAATTCCGCAACTGCTATTTTGTGGTAATTACTTTGCGGGTCACGCAGTTCAACGTTTGTTTTGTGGCTTGTTGCAATATCTTTTTCCAGATTATAAATAAGCCACATTTTTTTTGTTGCAGTTGCCGGATCATCACCGGTTAACTTCAGCAGTTCTTCAATGTATGTCTGATACGCTTTAATAACCGCAAGTGAAGCGCTATCCGTTTTAAAATAATATTCGCGATCAGGCAAGCCTAACCCGCCTTGATTGAAAATAGCAATATTTACAGAGCTGTTTTTTTCATCAACACCAACTCCTCCGTTAAATAAAATGGCTTTATTTTCTTTTTGCAATTCTATTATATAAGCAAAGACATCTTTTGCATTTTTTATTTCGCTTATTTTTTGCAGGTATGGTTTAAGTGGTTCATAACTGCGTTTTTCAATAGCGGCAGAATCCATTCCCGACGCATAAAAATCTGCCACTTTTTGTTCAATACTTCCTGCAGCATTTTTTTCTTTTGAAATACTATCCAGCAAACTGCGAAGGTTTGCCTGCGTTTTATTATACAAATCAAAGAAGCCGCCAACTCCCGATTCTGTTGATGGAATTACAGCATTCTTCAACCATTTGCCATTTACATACAAATAAAAATTATCGCCCGGCTTTACTGAGGAATCCATTCCGGCATGATCGATAAAATCCGAAACAGCGGCTGATTTATCCGGCGCGTTGCATGATGTGATGACTATCAGAACGGCGTATAATGCAAGAGCAGAAAAGAAAAAATTTTTCATATCGGCGGTAGTTTAATTATTGAATATAGAAAAACTTCCCGCAACCGGGAAGTTTATGTATAAAGAATTGAATGAATAATGGATGAAAGGGAAAAGTGCTATACGAGCGAAATATCAAAATTCACCAGTTGAACAAACTGCTGCATACGTTCGTCGATATCTGCCTTTGTAATTTCACGCAAACGTTGTGTGCCGAATTTTTCCACACAAAAACTTGCCATAGCGCTTCCAACAATAATTGCCGTTTTCATATTGCCGAAAGAAATATCTTTTGTTTTGGCAAGATGCCCTACAAAACCTCCGGCAAAAGTATCACCGGCACCGGTTGGGTCGAACACCTCTTCTAACGGTAACGCGGGAGCGAAGAAAACTTCTTTATCATGAAATAACAACGCACCGTGTTCTCCTTTTTTTATGATGAGATATTTAGGCCCCATTTTTGCAATTTCTGCAGCAGCTTTCACCAATGAATATTCGCCGCTTAACTGCCTTGCTTCACTATCATTCACTAACAACACATCTACTTTCGCCAACACTTTTTTCAAATCATCCAATGCAATATCCATCCAGAAATTCATCGTGTCCATTGCAATTAGTTTTGGCTTATTTTTTAATTGCTCAATCACACTTAACTGAACGGATGGCGCAAGGTTTCCCAGCATTAAGAATTCGCAATCCTGGTAGCTGTCTGGTACAACAGGTTGAAATGTTCCCAATACATTCAATTCTGTTACCAGCGTGTCGCGTGAATTCATATCGAGATGATAACGGCCTGACCAGTAAAAAGATTTTTCATCTTTTTTTATCTGAACGCCTTCCAGCGAAACACCACGGGCAGATAATACATTGAGTTCTTCAGCGGGAAAATCGCCACCTACTACTGATATCTGTTTTATAGGCGTGAAATTGCTTGCGCACCATGCAATATATGTGGCAGCGCCGCCTACGATCTTATCACTTTTTCCGAAAGGCGTTTCGATGTCATCGAATGCCATTGAACCTACTACTATTAACGACATTGTATATTTTTTTATAAAAACCGCACAAACCTACAAGAATTTTTGCTTTATTGTTTCTTTCACTTCATTTAGAAAAAATATAGCCTACCTAACACTCGTTAGTTTTGTTTATTTTTGAATTTATCTATGGCAAAGATCCAGACAAAAAAGAATAGTTCTAAAAAAGAGATCATCATAGAAAAGGCAGCAAGGCTTTTCCGTGAAAAAGGTTTTGGTGCTGCATCTATGCGTGACATTGCTGAGACCGTTGGTGTAGAAGCTGCGAGCTTGTACAACCATATCCAATCCAAGTCAGAAATATTGCAGGCAATATGTTTTAAAGTGGCGAATGAATTTATTTCTCATTTGGAAGAGGTAGAAAGAAGTGGCGATTCGTTGTTAAAAAAAATGGAAACGATCATCCGTTTTCATATCCGCATGATGCTGGAGCAATATGAATACGTATATATTTCCGATCATGAATGGCGCCATCTTGCCGAACCTTATCTTTCCAATTTTTTAAATCAACGAAGAAGTTACCGCAAGCGGTTGGGTGATCTTGTTGAAGAAGGTATTGCAAAGAACGAAATGAAAAATATTGAGCCTTATGTTGCCGTATTGACTATTTTATCTGCCATTAGTGGAATAGAATCGTGGCAACGCTCCCGGAAAAGCACAAGCGCTGAAACCCTGGAAGCGAATATGGTGAAGTATCTCATTGAAGGGTTGAAGAAATAACAGATAGTTGATAGTTCATAGTTAATGTTTAGTACAGCCGGCTATGAACCATATACCATAAACCATGAACTTTCACAAACTAACAATAAAGGATATACGAAATGAAACCGCAGAATGCATTTCTGTCGCATTTAGTATACCCGAAGAATTAAAGGACACATTCCGTTTTGTGCAGGGGCAAAATATTACGATTAAAGTTTTTATTAATGATGAAGAAGTACGCCGTTCATATTCTATTTGCAGTTCCCCGTTGGAAAATGAATTAAGGGTTGCCATAAAAAAAGTTGAAGGCGGGAAATTTTCTTCGTACGCACATACGCTCAAAAAAAATGATATACTTGAAATTCTTCCGCCGACGGGAAAATTTTATACAGAATTAAACCCTTTCCATAAAAAAAATTACATCGCATTTGCTGCAGGCAGTGGAATTACGCCGATCATTTCGGTTATCAAAACAACATTGGCTACCGAGCCGAAAAGCAGTTTTACATTGATCTATGGAAATAAAAACCGCAGCACCATTATTTTTAAAGAAGAATTGGAAGCCATAAAAAACCGTTATATGGACCGTTTTGTGCTGCATCATATCCTAAGCCGCGAACAAACGGATGCAGAGATCAATCATGGACGGATTACCGCTAAAAAATGTGATGCGCTTTCAGAAAAACTGATCAATATAAAAAACATGGATGAGTTTTTTATTTGCGGGCCGGAACAATTGATTTTTTCAGTCAAAGATTGGCTGGAGAAAAATAATATTGACAGAAAGAAAATTCATTTTGAGTTGTTTACTGTGCCGGGAGAGAAGTTAGAAGTAAGAAGTGAGAAGATAGAAGTTAGGAAAGTAAAGGATAGTGAGAAAATCAGCCAGGTTACTATTAAGCAAGATGGAATTGCATTTGGTTTTGAATTGCAGTATGAAGATCTTTCGATATTAGATGCTGCAATTAAACAAGGTGCCGATCTTCCTTTTTCGTGTAAAGGCGGTGTTTGCAGCACTTGCCGTGCAAAACTCGTGGAAGGCAAAATAGAAATGGAACACAATTATTCCTTAGAGGCGGATGAACTTGAACAAGGTTTTATCCTCACCTGTCAATCGCATCCACGAAGCGAAAAAGTGGTGATTGATTTTGATGTAAAGTGAATCCTCCGGATACTCACTCAATAATATAAAAGCAAATATATTCTTCGTTCTTTTTGCTTCGCCAAAAGAACCAGGAAGGCGATCCGAAAACGATGTACAGCCCGTTTTCGAAAGGAGCTTCCATTAAAGATTTGTACTACTGTGATGAATAACATTTGTTTCCTGATCGGTTTACAATCGGCAAGAATATTTTTAACTAATACAGCTTGTGAAATTTAAAAAACAAATCACAGTTCAGACAATTGCTCAATAGAATTACTTCCGTAGAAGAGTGCTATTCTTCCGGTGGAAGAACCGAAAGCAACGATGTTTAATAGTAGCAATAATGCTTAGCACAAAAATTATTTCATCATTTACTATAGTACTAATGTTGCTATTGAATGTGGCAACGCAGTTATGTCTGCGGCTTTGCCGGCGATCCAGAGCTTGTAAGGAATTTTTTGACTGGTTTGGTTCATTACTACAACAACTAATTTTCCATCTTCATTCAAAAACGCAGTTGTTAAGAATGGGCTGCGGCTTGGTGCTGCGGCAACGCGTTTTGCACCGGGGCGAATAAATTTTGAAAAATGCCCGATATAATAATAGGAGTTTGTATAAATGAGCTGCCCCGTTTTTGTATCGGCATGAATGGGCGCATAGCAAAAATTACCAACATGGTTTGGTCCACCGGTTTCATCAAGCAACACATTCCAGTCCGTCCATCCAACAGTGCCATTATTAAAATCGTTGATCATGCTTCGTCCATAGCGTTCACCGAGCGACCAGTTTTTTATACTATCAAATTTGAATTTATCATTGCAGCCTTCCGTGAAAATTAAATTTTTATCCTGGAATGCTTCTTTAACGCGACGAACATTCTCAAACATCTGGGTACCACCGCTCCAGTCTTCATACCAGTGGAAACCCACGCCCCATACATATTTTGCTGCATCAGGATCTTCTAATAAAGTACTTGCCCGTTGATAAAGCAGATCGCGGTTATGGTCCCACACAATAATTTTTTTATCGCCCAATCCTTCTTTTTCCAACGTCGGCCCGAGATTTTTTTTCAGAAAATCTCTTTCATCTTCCGCACTATAAATACACGACTCCCATTTCTGGGTTGCCATCGGTTCGTTCTGAATACTCGCCCCCCAGATTGGTATCCCCTCCGCATCATAAGTCTTTATGAATTTCACAAAATAATTTGCCCACGCCTGGTAATATTCGGGTTTCAATTTTCCGCCGTGCAACATGTCGTTGTTGGTTTTCATCCACGCAGGCGGGCTCCATGGGCTGCAAAACAAAGTAAGTTGGCCACCCGCTGCTGCAATTGCATCTTTAATAAAAGGAATGCGGAATTTTTTATCGTGATCAACGGAAAAAGATTTTAATGTACTGTCTTTATCGGCCACATACGTGTAGGTATCGCTTGAAAAATCGCAGCTATGAATAGTTGTTCTTCCCAATGTATAGCCAATTCCTTTTTGAGGATCATAGCATGCAGTTAAAAATTCCTGTTGCTTATCTTTCGGAAGTTTTGCAAACGTTTCTGCAGAAGCATCCGTAAGCGCTCCGCCTATTCCCAATAAAGTTTGAAATGGTTTTGCCGGATCAACAAAAACACAAACATCTGTTTCCAATGGCTGAGGAAGATCTTTAAACATAATAGTATCGGTGATGGATAGCCGAAGATTAGTACTGTCTGCTGTTGTATATACGGTTGCTTTTTTCCCATCTATTGAAAATGTATTTGCTGAAGACGTTGATTCGATTTTTTCATTTGGCTGATTGCATGCAAAAAGAGCAATGCAGATCGCAGCAAGAGTAATTTTTCTCATTGGCAAAATTTGAGTAGCTAAATTTAATGAACTATTACCAAACATAGGTAGCAACAGAGCCCGCAGGCACTGTTGTCGGAAACCATTTTCCATTGTAACGGATGTTGAATATAGCTGCGCCCTGGTCATCATTTTCAACGATTAAAACTTTTCTTCCCAAAGGGGTGAGGAAGGCTGCTGTATTTAATGTACTTGTTACCGTACTTGAAATCCGTACTGAACCTGTTGGAACAAATTTCGAAGCATGGGCAATAATATAATACCCGACATTTCTTGTTACTGAAGAACCTGTGAGCGTAACAGCACCTTTACACGTAGTGCAACCTCCGGGCGTATGCGGGCCGTAAGAAGCATCATTAGCAAGGTTCCATTCCAGAGCTATGCGGCTCCAGTTACGTATGGAACCGATCACTACATTCTTAAGGTGCCATTTCAGGTCGCCGCCAAAATCCCCGGTTGATCCTGTGTATTGCTCCGTAAAGTAGAGTTGTTTATCCGGAAATTGATTATGCACTTGAGACAATGCACTGATATCACCTGCATATAAATGAAATGCCGAACCATTAACGAAAGTATTTGCGGAAGCATCATTCAATACACTGTCCGGGTAATCCGGTCTGTCGCAATTATGGTCGTACACAATAATTTTTGTGGAAATATTCGTTGCCTGAAATGCAGGCCCAAGATAATTTTTAATAAATGTTGCCTGTTGACCTGCATACATCAGCATGCTTGGATTGTTGCCTGGGTTGAGCGGCTCGTTTTGCGGGGTGATAGCATCAATAGTTATACCTGTGGCTTTCATCAGCTGGATATATTTCACAAAATATTGCGCATATACATTGTAGTAAGCTGGCAATAAACTTCCGCCGATCGTTCCGCCATTATCTTTCATCCATGCCGGGGCGCTCCATGGTGTGGCAATAATTTTTATGGAAGGGTTGATAGCAAGGATTTGTTTCAATACCGGCAAAAAATCTGCAGTATCCAATGAAAAATTAAAGTGGGAAAGAGTTGTGTCTTGTGCTACATCATCATAACTAAATGCAGATGCATCCAGATCAGAAGCGCCGATAGAAATACGCAAATAACTGATGCCAATCGAAGAACTATCGCTACCGAATAATTCATTCAATAAGGCAGCTTTCGCAGTGCTGCTCATCCGGTTGATCACATAAGCGCTGCCGCCAGTTAGCGTAAAACCGAAACCATCCACAGATTGAAAAGTTTTTGAGCTATCTACATCAATATTCAGGTAGGTGTTAGCTGTAGTCCCGAAAGAAAGAGCAGTTTGCTTTTGCAAAAGCGCTGATTGGTTGCCGTTAGTAAGCCAAAAATTTACAGTAGCACCGGTATTTCCGGTATTATTATTTCCCCCGTTTCCTGAGTTTGAGTTTTTTGAGCAGCAGCATGCTGATAATAAAAAAGCAAGGAGAAAAAAATTGAGAGAAAAGGAATGTAAAAATGAAGATGGTCTTTTTGCGTTAGACATAATATTTGAATCGTTAGTGAACAAGCATATAAAGATAAAAGTATTCATGGCTTTTGCAATCCGGGATTTGCATCCGGCATACTAACAATCGTTAGTTTTTCTTGAGAAAAAGGATTATCTTCACGATTCAAATTTTTCTATGCAAATCATCAATGAGGAAAAAATATTTGCTGATAAAATAGATGAAGAAATAAAGATTGAACCGAAAGACTGGATGCCGGATCAATACCGCAAAACATTGATCAGGCAAATATCCCAGCATGCACATAGTGAAATTGTTGGAATGCTACCTGAAGCAAACTGGATCACACGGGCACCAACATTAAGGAGAAAAGCAACCCTCATTGCAAAAGTGCAGGATGAAGCAGGGCATGGTTTGTATTTATATTCTGCTGCTGAAACACTAAATATTTCGAGAGATGAAATGCTGAAGCAATTGCATTCCGGTAAGGCAAAATATTCTTCCATTTTTAACTACCCGACATTAACATGGGCAGATATGGGTGCGATAGGCTGGTTGGTTGATGGCGCAGCGATTATGAACCAGGTTCCATTATGCCGTTGCAGTTATGGCCCTTATGCAAGGGCTATGATACGGATTTGCAAAGAAGAAAGTTTTCATCAACGCCAGGGCTTTGAAATATTGCTAACCCTTAGCAAAGGAAGCAAAGCTCAAAAACAAATGGCGCAGGATGCAATCAATCGTTGGTGGTGGCCGAGCATTATGATGTTCGGACCGAATGATGATGCATCCCCGCATAGTAAACAAAGTATGGAGTGGAAAATTAAACGCTTTAGTAATGATGAGCTGCGACAAAAGTTTATTGATGTGTGTGCAGAGCAGGTAAAAATATTAGGATTGGTTTTGCCTGATGAAAAACTGAAATGGAATGAAGAAACAAAACACTATGATTTTGGAGAAATAAACTGGGAAGAATTCCGGAACGTTGTGAACGGCAATGGCCCTTGTAATAAAGAAAGATTAGAAGCAAGAGTAAAAGCACATGAAGATGGGGCATGGGTTAGGGATGCTGCAGCAGCTTATTCAGAAAAAAGAAAATCAAGAGAACAAAAAGCAGTTGCATAAAATTTTAATCATGTCAAATCACGATTGGCCACTCTGGGAGATTTTTATCCGCAGTAAAAATGGTTTGGACCACAAACATGCAGGAAGCCTGCATGCCACAGATGCACAAATGGCCATAGAAAATGCGAGGGACGTTTATACACGCAGAATGGAAGGTGTAAGCATTTGGGTGGTTGAATCAAAATATATCCACGCATCTAACCCTGACGAATCTTCTTCATTATATGATCCGGCAAATGATAAACCTTATCGCCATCCAACGTTTTATGAATTGCCTGATGAATTGAAAAATATGTAAACCCCTTACCCCTAAAGGGGAATAATTATGAATGCTCTTATCGATTATACTTTACATCTTGCAGATAACGCATTAATACTCGGTCACCGCAACAGTGAATGGACGGGGCATGGACCAATATTGGAACAAGACATTGCTATTTCAAATATTGCACTCGATCTGATTGGGCAAGCAAGAAATTTTTATCAGTATGCTGCCCGACTTATCAATGACTCAACCTTGCAGGGAGCCAAAGCCCCGTCTCCCGGAGGAGAGGGGGTTGGTGGTGAGGCAACTGAAGATACACTTGCTTATCTCCGCGATGTAAAAGATTTTAAAAATTGCTTATTAGTTGAACAAACTAATGGCGACTGGGCAAAAACAATTCTCCGCCAGTTTTTTTTCAGCGCTTATCAATTCTATTTATATCAACACTTACAGCATAGCAAAGATGAAACGCTTGCTGCTATTGCTGAAAAATCCTTGAAAGAAGTAACCTATCATTTGCGATGGAGCAGCGAATGGGTGGTACGATTGGGAGATGGAACCGAAGAAAGCAATTCGAGAATAAAAAAAGCGGTTGATGATTTGTGGGTGTATACCGATGAGTTGTTCGAAGCTGCAAGCTTCGAGCTTTTAGCTACAAACGAAGGAATCGCTGTTGACCTTTCATTAATAAAAAATAATTGGCTTAAAAAAATTACAGACATTTTTGATGAAGCAACTCTCCGTTTTCCTTCAAGAGAGGGACAGGCAGTGAGGTGGAATGGCAAAGATGGAAAGCATAGCGAGCACCTTGGTTATATTTTAGCTGAAATGCAGTTTTTGCAAAGAGCTTATCCAAACAACTATTGGTAAGCCGCAGTGTTTATCTTTATACATGAATCTGTCAGCAACAACACGCAAGGTCATTTCCCTTTTGGTTATAGCATTCATTTTTGCTTACCCGCATAATTCTTATCTGCCTTTGTTTTTATATGTGCCCGTTGTGCTTACCGTACTCTGGGTTTTTTTAAAATATATTTCAAAAGAAAATTTTAAAGATATTTTTTTCAGATTTAAAAACTTTGAAACAAAATCAATCTGGATTGGGGCTTTGCTTGCTGTTATTGTATTTGGTTTGTTACAGTTTGCCTTCATGCCATTAGTAAAAAATATTTTCCCGGATAAAAACATCAACCTGAAAGATTTTAACTTCATCACACATAATCCGGTTAACTTCATTTTTGTACTTTTAATGGCATTAATCGTTGGTGGTTTTTATGAAGAGCTCGTTTTCCACGGTTTTATTTTTACACGTTTTGAAAAACTTTTTACAGGCAAAAACAGTTTTATTATCAGCTTTGTTATAACGAACATTATTTTCGCCGCTTATCATTATCAACAAGGCATATTGGGTGTTGTTAATGCCTTCGTTGCCGGAAGTTGTTATCAGGCAGCGATTCTGATGAATAAAAAAAATCTGTGGTATGGTTTATTCTTTCATAGTTTTTATGATTTCATTGGTTTAACTTTTATTTTTCTTGGATACCATTGAACAAAAAATATTATCCATTTTGGAAACAGTGAACGATCCCGAAGTTCCTGTGCTTTCTATTATTGATTTAGGAATTGTGAGAGATATAAAAATAAATGAAAATGAAATCGAAGTAATCATCACACCAACATATAGCGGATGCCCAGCAATGGATGCCATCAGCATAAATATTAAATTGGCATTGTTTGAACATGGATACAAAAAAATAAAGATCACATCTGTGTTATCGCCCGCATGGACAACCGATTGGATGACTGAAAGCGGCAAACAAAAATTAAAAGCTTTCGGTATTGCACCCCCAACCGTTAAACAACAAGTTTGTCACACTGAATTATTTCATGATGGGGAAGCTATTCAATGTCCCCGATGTAATTCATACAATACAAAACTTATTAGCCAATTTGGTTCTACTGCTTGCAAAGCATTATATCAATGTAATGATTGTCATGAACCGTTCGATTATTTCAAATGCCATTAAATACTTTGCAATAAATCGTAAATTGTAAATCTCAATTCGTAAATCAGAATGTCATCTGTTCTTTTTGAAATAAAAAATAATATTGCGGTCATTACGCTTAACCATCCTGAAAAATTCAATGCTTTCACACGGGAAATGATTTTGCTTCTGCAAAAAACGTTAGATGATTGTTCTTCAGATAAAAATATCCGCTGCGTTTATTTAACCGGAAATGGAAAAGCATTTTCTGCAGGACAGGATCTGAGTGAAGTAGCCCATAAAGATGCAAATGTTTTTAAAGAAATGCTTTCTGATTACTACAATCCGCTTGTTACAAGGATCAGGAATATGGAGAAACCCGTTGTATGTGCTGTAAATGGCGTAGCAGCAGGGGCAGGTGCAAATATTGCATTAAGTTGTGATGTTGTAGTGGCAAAAGTTTCTTCTTCATTCATCCAGGCGTTTTCAAAAATCGGTTTGATACCTGATAGTGGCGGCACTTTTTTTTTACCAAGATTAATTGGTTTTCAAAAAGCATCCGCAATCATGATGCTGGGCGATAAAATTTCTGCAACAGAAGCGGAAAGAATGGGAATGATCTACAAAGTTTTTTCTGATGAAAATTTTTCGGAAGAATCTATGAAGATCGCAATTGTACTTTCAAAAATGCCTACAAAAGGTTTGGCATATACAAAACAAGCGCTCAACCAATCGGCGGGTAATTCCTTGGAAGAACAATTGCGGGCGGAGGACAATCTGCAATTTGCAGCAGCGCAAACCAAAGATTATGCAGAAGGCGTTAAAGCGTTTTTAGAAAAACGGCAAGCGGAGTTTAAAGGCGAATGAAGTTATATGTGAAATATGAACTATTAATTATAAAATCTTCAATAACTATAAAAGTAGAAAACAATCAATAATTTTGAAAATTATCCATCAACTCATATTTGCTTTTCATGAAAACATCCCGCGAAGCGGCACTTGGCTTTATTTTTATTACTCTTCTTATAGACATCACCGGATGGGGAATTATCATTCCTGTAATGCCAAAACTCATAGAACAACTGATTCATGGGGATGTAAGTGCTGCATCTAAGTACGGCGGATGGTTAACATTCACGTATGCATTAATGCAATTTGTTTGTGCGCCAATATTGGGCAATCTAAGCGACCGGTTTGGCCGAAGGCCTGTATTATTATTTTCATTATTTGGTTTTGGGGTCGATTACATTTTTCAGTCATTTGCCCCAACGATCGGTTGGCTGTTTGTTGGGCGTGCCATTGCAGGAATAACGGGGGCAAGTTTTACTACAGCTTCTGCATATATTGCTGATATCAGCACACATGAGAACCGTGCAAAAAATTTTGGAATGGTCGGGGCCGCATTTGGTTTAGGTTTTATTATCGGTCCGGTTATTGGTGGCTTGCTCGGACAATTCGGGCCACGTGTTCCGTTTTATGCTGCAGCCGGTTTGTGCTTGCTCAACTGGTTATACGGGTATTTTATTTTACCGGAATCCCTAAGCCTTGATCATAGAAGGCCTTTTGAATGGAAACGGGCAAATCCTGTTGGTGCGTTAATGCATTTACAAAAATATCCTGCGCTCATCGGACTTTTTATTTCGCTGATGTTTGTTTATATAGCAGCGCATGCAGTACAAAGCAACTGGAGTTTTTTTACGATGTACCGTTTTAACTGGAACGCCAGGATGATTGGTATCTCATTAGGAGTAATCGGCTTGTTGGTAGGAGTGGTACAGGGCGGGTTGATACGGTTTATCAATCCTAAACTTGGCAATGAACGAAGTGTTTATACAGGCTTGTTGCTTTATTCGATCGGGATGTTGTTGTTTTCATTTGCAACGCAAAGCTGGATGATGTTTGTTTTCCTGGTGCCTTATTGCCTTGGAGGTATTGCGGGGCCGGCATTACAGGCAATAATATCAAGTCATGTTCCGCCAAACGAACAGGGGGAATTACAAGGTTCTATTACGAGCTTAATGAGCGCCACTTCTATTGTGGGCCCGTTAATAATGACCAATCTGTTCTATTATTTCACACAAAAAAATGCCCCGGTACATTATGCCGGCGCACCGTTTTTATTAGGCGCAATCCTGCTTTTATCAAGCGCACTCATCGCATACAGCAGCTTAAAAAAAGAAGCACATAAAAAAGCAACAGCAACATCAGGCAGCCTCTGATTCGCCAAACAATGTAAACGCAACAGTTGTAGTATTATCGATCTTATTATTGACACTGACTGTACCGCCTAATTTTTGTGCAACAAATTGCACACGCCTGTATTCCGGGGAAATATTTTTGTAGAAAGAATGGCCCGCATCCTGCACTAAAATAATAATTCCTTTATCGTGCAGCTCTACATTAAGGTGAATGCATTTTGCTTCGGTACTTTTTATCGCCCCGTTTAGCATATTCCATAGAATATATGCAAGCATATTGTCATCGGTACGTACGGTTAATGCCGGATGAATATTGTTCAGGATAATACTGTGTTTACAAACGGCATCGGGCAACAATTCAGTTATTAACCGGCTTGCTAATTTTTGTACTCGGATATTTTTAAAAGAAGGAGTTTGATTTGAGCATGTTTCAAAAACAGTTTCTCCGCAGAAGGGTTGGCTTTTCATAAAAGGATTTTGGATTATATGAACAACAAATCACATGATTACATCAATCAAACGACACGAAAAAGGCGCAGGTATTCGGGATTTCCGGTTTGTTTAAAAAATAAGGTGTAAAAGATATTCTGATATAAGTGATTGCCGTTAAATGAATTTTTGGTTATCAATCACAAATAATAAAAGAAAAGCTTGCAATTCGTCAATAAACAAATATCTTTGCATCGAATTAAGCTGATAACAGCATTTAGTAAGTGAACGATTTTTTCTGCTACAATTATCCTCGTAATAGTCAGTCTTCTTTACTCTGCTCTCTATCCGGCTTGTTTTAAAACAATTTTTTAACCAGTTAATTTAGGTATGAACATTTACGTTTCGAATTTAAGTTTTAACGTCAGAGACGAAGACTTACAAGAGTATTTTGCAGAATATGGTGAAGTAACTTCTGCAAAAGTTATTTTAGACAAATTCACCAACAAATCACGCGGTTTTGCATTTGTAGAAATGCCGGAAGAAGAAGCTGCGAAAAAAGCAATCCAGGAACTGGATGGCGCTTCTGTTGACGGCCGCACTATCGGTGTAGCAGTTGCAAGGCCAAAAGAAGAAAGGCCAAACAACAACAGAGGCGGTGGCGGTGGATTTCAAAAAAGAAATAACTACAGCAACAGCAGGTATTAATAGTTTGTATTAATGCATTTTGAAAAGGCGTTTCGAAAGAGACGCTTTTTTTATGAGATGACAGTTGACAGATGTTAGATGGCAGAATGTGAGTGTAACTTGCATTATGAACAGAAAAAATTTCATTGCTAAGTTTCACCTGAAGACTGTCATCTGACAACCATCATCTGTCATCTTTCCGTATTTTCGTTTCATGAATTTCCTCGGCAACCTGATATGGCTGGTATTTGGCGGCTTTGCTGCAGCGCTTGGTTATATATTCGGAGGTTTTATTTTATGCATCACCATCGTTGGTATTCCCTGGGGAATGCAATGTTTTAAAATTGCAGGATTGGTGATTTGGCCATTCGGGAAAAAAGTAGTTTCCTCGTCAAGAGGAACAGGGTGTTTATCTGTTTTATTCAACATCATCTGGCTGCTTTGCGGAGGTTTGTACACTGCCTTTGTACATTTAATATTTGCAGGCCTTCTATTTATTACAATTATCGGGATCCCATTTGCACGCCAGCATCTTAAACTAATGGAACTGTCTTTTATGCCGTTTGGAAAAAGTGTGGTTTACGCATAACCTCACCTAAATCCTCTCCAGAGGAGAGGACTTTAGCCCCGAAGAAAACAGAAACCAAAATTGAACAAGCCCTTCTGCAAAGGAGAAGGGTTGGGATGAGGCCTCTTATTTTTCATTTCACAAACAACCTATTGGCAACACACTGCGTACAATTTATTAGCATGTTAAGTTATTTTTCGAATAAAGATTTTGATGAACGCATTTGCTTATGAGGCATTTTTTCACCCGTTTGTTTTATCTTTAATTTATTAAACTTATACATATTTCGCCTTTTAATTTATCACTTAACTAATATTAGAAATTATGAAAAATCTGAAACTGTTTTTTATCGTTGCGGCGCTTTCTACTTTAGCATTTGTGGGTTGTAAAAAAGGAGATACCGGACCGGCTGGTCCAAAAGGGCCTGCAGGACCAGATAGTGTTATGTATTCTGCGTGGACAACTTTATCAACCTCTATAATTAATATTGATAATTCAGTAACTCCTGCAGATACAACTTATGGTGAAAATATATCGGCATCAGGGCTCACTTCTTCCATATTGAATTCGGGCATAATTTTATCATATATTGGAGTACCAGGAGGAGCGCCTAACGGAACTGATACATTAGTATTGAATATTTCCGACGTATATACATATACTACTGGAGGGTTTATTACGCAGGATTTATATCCCGGAACAATCGATCTATATTCGAATTTTGATTTAACAGGGTTATTATATCGTTATGTTTTAATATCTGGAACTATACTTACTAATGGTTATAACGGTAAAGCATACACGAAACAAGAGCTGAGCACAATGACCTACTCACAGATAAAACAAACGTTTGGTACGTCATCAAAATCCACAACGAATTAAATATAACACTCTAAAAATTAAAAGCCCCGCTTCATTCCTGATGAGCGGGGCTTTTTGCAAAACTTACCTGCTTTTATAAATAAATCCGTGCTACTATTTTACTTTGGTTACAACCACATCTTCTACAACATGTGTGTTGATCTCGAATGATTGCGTTGCAGTTGTTTCTTTTGCATTTTTAATTACAAAAGTCAGCTTGTTGCTTTCTCCTGTAAGCAGTTTGAAATTTTTATCAAACTTTTTGTCTGAAGATGTTTCCTGGTATAACGGAAAACCTTCTTTGTCAAGAACAGTAACTGTGAATTTATTGCCGCTTGGGTTATCATATACTACGTTGAACAATACCATACCTTCCTGTACACCAAGATAACTGATCTGTGTATTTTTTTCAGCAGGGGTACCCTGCGCATCAGCACCAGCAACAGATACAACAAATAAAACAACTAAGGTAAGTTTCGCGATTGCAAATAGGATTTGCTTCTTCATACTAAATGGTTTTTAATGAAACAATTAATAATAATCACTGGGGCAACCGAAAATCAATCAATAAGTTCTGGAAACAATCGAGTTAGAGAGAATGGCAAGAAGAAATTAAAAATGAATTTATTAGTTTATATACAAACTGAGATCGTGATCTCGTATCTTCTTAATTGCACTGCAAAGATACACCCGCAAAAAGTTTTATGCAACACAATGCAGCCACTTAACAAAAGTTTAATCTAATGCCCAACAAGGCAAAAACGATATGTTTCAAGAATTATTTAAACCATAACATTATCATAATCATCTGTGTTATCTGCTTTCTGCTTCTTAATTAGTACAACAGATTTTCATTATGTCTAAGGTATTTATGGTATAAAAATTAAATCGTGAATTTGTGGCTTGAATATATCATTTCACCTGTTCATTCAATATTTCCCACAATTTATCTTTTAACAAAGTCAAACCCTGATGTGTAACCGAAGAAATAAAAAGATGCGGAATATTTTTTGGGAGTTCTTTTTCAATAGCAGATTTCAATTCATCATCGAGCATGTCGCTTTTACTGATCGCAATTAAAAATTGTTTGTGCAATAATTCAGGATTATATTTTTCCAATTCATTCAAAAGAATTTCAAATTCCTTTTTGTGATCAGCACTATCTGCAGGAATTAAAAATAATAAAACAGGGTTGCGTTCTATATGCCTGAGAAAGCGATGGCCCAAACCTTTTCCCTCTGCAGCACCTTCAATGATGCCGGGAAGATCTGCAATACAAAAGCTTTTTCCATCGCGGTATTCTACCATGCCTAATTGCGGAGTGAGTGTTGTAAAAGCATAATCAGCAATTTTTGGCTTTGCTGCAGTCAGCACGGAAAGCAATGTTGATTTTCCTGCATTTGGAAATCCTACCAAACCCACGTCTGCCAATACTTTCAGCTCTAATATTTTCCATCCTTCCTCACCCGGTTCTCCAGGTTGTGCATGCTCCGGCGCCTGATTAGTGGCAGTAGCAAAATTCGAGTTTCCTAATCCGCCACGTCCGCCTTTTATCCAAACAATTTCTTCTCCATCTTCCAATATTTCTGCTTCTTTTTTTCCCGTTTCTTCATCACGTGCAATGGTACCGAGTGGCACATCAATAATAATATCTTTCCCAAATCTTCCTGTGCGGTTATTACCGCTGCCACCTTCCCCATTTTCTGCAAGCACATTTTTATAATAGCGAAGGTGTAACAGCGTCCATAAATTTTTATTGCCACGCAAAATAATATGCCCGCCACGTCCACCATCACCGCCATCAGGACCGGCCATAGCATTAAATTTTGTACGCATAAAATGTTTGCTGCCGGCGCCTCCATGTCCGCTCCTGCAAAAAATCCTGATCTGGTCTACAAAGTTTGATTTCTCCACTGTTGCAAATTAAACGGCAAAGATAAGTTTGAAGTATGAGTTATGAACTATGAAGTATGAGTTCTAAATTTTATAAATAGTTTACTGTACCTTGCTGCGTATAAATTTATACACTTCTCACTTCTCACTTCTCACTTCTCACTTCTCACTTCTCCTCATCAACATCATAACGTATTCCTGCAACAGCCCGGATGCAGTCTAAAGTTTCCATCAATAATAATGTATCATTATGCGTCATCACCGGGCTTTCGGTTAGGCCTTTCCGTAAGCATTCGCCCACATGCCTTGCTTCAAATTGATATCCAAAGCCTGGTTCTTTATGAAAAGGAATGATCACTTTACTATCCACACGACCGGGATAAAATTCAATGGTGGTGGCTGGTTCATAAAAACGGGTTGCAAGCCTTATGCGGCCGCTATCCCCATTAATATCGGCCTCTGTAGCAAGGTTTGAAGAAAATGTAAAAAAGAGTTGTGCAATAGCACCATCATTATATTTAAAAATTACAGAGCATTGTTCGTCAACACCTGTTGTTGCAGGTGTCATTGTAGCTTCAATAATATCCGGTTTACCCAAAACAGAAAGAGCCATGAATACATTATAAATACCGATATCCAATAAAGCGCCGCCGCCCAATGCAGGATCAAACAAGCGTTTCGGTACAGGCGATGGCGGAATGAACCCAAAATTAATCAACGCACTTTTTATTTTTCCCAACCTCCCCTCTTTTATCATTTGCAAGGTCAATTCATAATGCGGCAAAAATTTCGTCCACAGCGCTTCCATCAAAAAAACGTTTTGTTCTCTCGCAGTTGCTATCATTTCTTTTGCCTGCTGCAGATTGATGGCAAATGCTTTTTCACACAATACCGCTTTTTTATGTTGAAGGCATAATAAAGCATGCTCGTGATGCAGTCCGTGTGGCGATGCTACATAAATCACATCCACATGTCCATCTGCAGCTAATGCCTCATAACTTCGGTGAGCTTTCCGTGCAGGAAATTCTTTTATAAATTCATCTGCGGTTTGTTGATTACGTGAACCGACAGCAACCAATTCTGCATCTTTTACGTATTGCAGGTCAGCAGCGAATTTTCGTGCTATCCTTCCGCAACCTAAAATTCCCCATCGTATTTTATCAGCCATGCGTTTTGATTTTATTCCGGGATATAATATACGAAAAGGAAAAAATATTTTGTAACCGCAAATCCATTTTTATTTTTTTGTTTTTAGTTTTTAATTAAATTCAATTTTTAAATCATTGCTATGAACCACTTCAAAAAAACAGCTGTAGCTATCGCATTCGGAATTTTTATTATCGGTGGAATTGCGGCCACACGCCCAACAGATGAACATCCGCATAGAAATTTAAAAGTATTACCGAAAGATATCAGCCACGAAGACCTCGATAAAGTTATGGACCAGTTCAAGGAAGCGCTTGGTGTAAAATGTAATTTCTGCCATGCGCCTTCAAAAGATTCTACCAATCATCATCTTGATTTTGCGAGTGATGAAAAACCGGAAAAAGATATTGCACGCCACATGATGCGCATGACGGCTAAGATCAATAAAAAATATTTCAGTTTTAATAAGGACGATAAGGGAGAAAACGTCCCGGCAATAAGCTGCATCACCTGCCACCGCGGAAACCCTCACCCGGAAGCGAAATAAACAACTGCATTTTCATAACAATAAAATTAAACCCCGGTTTTGATCAAGAACCGGGGTTCGCTATTTCGCTAAAATCAAAATACCTAATTTTGTCGCCTAATTTATAATTCAAGAAATGGCAAATCAATTTGACTTTGGTATGATCGGCCTTGGGGTTATGGGCCGCAACTTGTTATTAAATATGGCTGATCATGGTTTTGCTGTGATCGGTTTTGATAAAGACACGCAAAAAGGCGCAGCATTGGAATCGTCGGCAACAGCAGGAACTACAGTAAAAGGAGTTGGCACGCTTGCAGAAATGGTTCAGCAATTAAAAAGCCCGCGCAAAATGATGATGCTTGTGCCTGCAGGAAAACCCGTTGATGATGTGATCGCAGACCTGTTACCACTTCTTGAAAAAGGGGATATAGTAATTGACGGAGGCAACTCGCATTACACAGATACTTTAAAAAGGCTGGATTATTTAAAAGACACGGGCATTCATTTTATGGGTATGGGAGTTTCCGGTGGCGAGCATGGAGCAAGAACGGGCCCAAGCATTATGCCCGGTGGCGATGTAGAAGCATATAAAAATTTGCAACCGATATTGGAAGCAGTTTCAGCAAAAGTGAATGGAAGTCCTTGTGTTGCTTATATGGGCAAAAATGCAGCAGGACATTATGTGAAGATGGTCCATAACGGAATTGAGTATGCCATCATGCAATTGATCAGTGAAGTCTATGATCTGCTGAAAAATGGTTTGGGCCTGGATAATGATGAATTGTACAAAGTTTTCAAAACATGGAATGAAGGCGAGCTGCAATCTTTTCTTACAGAAATTACCAGGGATATTTTCCTGCAAAAAGATGATAAAACAAATAACAGGTTAGTGGATATGATACTCGACAAAGCAGGTGCAAAAGGCACCGGCAAATGGACGTCCCAGGATGCAATGGATCTTGGGATACCCATCACCGTTATTGACACAGCGGTTTCTCTTCGTAGCCTTTCTGCGTACAAAGATGAAAGGACCCAGGCTTCTTCGTTATATAAAACGAAAACCCATTCTGTTGAAGTACCGAAAGAACTTTTCATTCAGCAATTGGGCGATGCTCTGTTTTTTTCAATGATTATTTCTTATGCCCAGGGGTTATCATTGCTTCATAAAGCGTCCTCTGAATTGCAGATGGATATCCCGATGACTGATGTCGTCCGCATCTGGCGTGGCGGTTGTATAATCCGCTCCACTTTGCTCGAAACATTTTTTGAAGCGTATACATCAAACCCACAGCTGCCTAATTTGTTATTGAATGCAGATATCGCGCAAACAATGCAAAAGAAATTACAACACATGCGGGCGGTGGTGATGCATGCAATACAAACAGGTTACCCCGTTGCTGCATTAATGAGTGCATTAAGTTATTTTGAAGCTTATCGCACCGAAAAGCTGCCTACTAATTTGATTCAGGCACAACGTGATTATTTCGGGGCGCATACTTATCAACGCATAGATATCCCCGGAACATTTCATACAGAATGGCAAACACACTAAAAGAAAAAATTATGCAAAATCATAAACGTCCGCCTGCTTCCCTATTATTTATTTTCGGCGGAAGCGGAGATTTGAATTACAGAAAGCTTTCCCCGGCATTATATAATTTATTTATTGATGAATGGATGCCGGAAAAATTTGCAATAATAGGTATCGGCAGGACTGCTTTTACCGATGAAAATTATCGGGGAAAATTATTGGATGGCATCAACCAGTTCAGCAGGAGAAAAGATGAGCAGAATGGTAAATGGCAGGATTTTTCGCAACACATTACCTACCTGCAGATGGATGCTGAAAAAGATGAAGAATATCAAAAGATCGCAGATATCGTTAAAGCAAAGGAGCAGGAATATGGCGAGCATCCTAATGTAATCTTTTACATGGCGGTTGCCCCGCAACTCGTTCCTGATATTGCGAAGAAATTAGGGGCTTTGAATATTTGTTCCGATACAAAATGCACACGTATTGTTGTTGAAAAACCGTTCGGGCACGACTTGAAAAGTGCGCATGAACTTAACCAGCTTCTGAGAGGCATGTTTGATGAAGAACAGATCTACCGCATCGACCATTACCTGGGAAAGGAAACTGTTCAGAATATTCTTGCATTGCGTTTTGCGAATGCGTTGTTTGAACCGATATGGAATAAAAATTATATCGACCATGTGCAGATCACTGCTGCAGAAACAGTAGGTGTTGAAGGCCGTGGCGGTTATTATGAAACATCTGGCGCACTGCGCGATATGGTGCAGAACCATATCCTGCAACTCGTGTGTATGATCGGCATGGAAGCACCGGTTAGTTTTGATGCTGATGAAATCCGCAACAGAAAAGTGGATGTGCTCAATGCAATCCGCAAGATCAGTAAAGAAGATGCGCATTCATTTGCAGTACGTGGACAATATTCCGAAGGCTGGATGAAAGGAGAGCAAGTTCCCGGTTACCGCCAGGAAAAAAGTGTTTCCCCTGATTCGAACATTGATACATTCGCTGCTGTAAAATTTTATATTGATAACTGGCGCTGGCAAGGCGTTCCGTTTTATGTACGCACCGGAAAACGTTTGCATGATAAAACAACGATCATTACTATTCAATTCAAACCTGCACCGAGTTATGCTTTTCCGGAAGAAGCATCGGAAACATGGAGGCCAAACAGGTTAACCATCAGCATTCAACCCGAAATGGATATCCGTTTGCGTTTCCAGGCAAAACGCCCGGGACAATCGATGATATTAAACCCGGTTGATATGATCTTCAGTTATAAAGATGCGTATGACGGAAATGAACCCGAAGCGTATGAAACATTATTGCTTGATGTGATGGAAGGCAATGCCACTTTGTTCATGCGCAGCGACCAGGTAGAAGCAGCATGGAAAATTATCATGCCAATACTTGAAGCATGGGAACTCAGGCCACCAGTGGATTTCCCGAATTATTCTCCTGATAGCTGGGGACCGGAAGATGCAGAAGCATTGATCGCGAGAGATGGAAATAATTGGGTGACGTTGCCGCCGCTTCATCAGGAATAAAGAGATTTCTGATTTTGTGATGTCTGATTTGTTGATTTGTTTTTGTGCATCGGCACAAGAATCTTTTAATTAATTCCAGAAAGTCAGAAATAAAGAAATCTCGAAATCAGACATCACAAAATCAGAAATAAAATGCATTTACACGTTTTCAAAACCGCCGATGAATTCAATCACGCAGTTGCAGATTGGATGGTTGATCTGATTACAGAAACATTAAAGAAACAAGACCGTTTTACATTAGTGCTTTCCGGCGGAAATACCCCGAAGGCATTATACCAGTTATTAGCGGCTACACCTTACCGTGAGAAAGTTGACTGGGAAAAAATCCATTTTTTCTGGGGCGATGAAAGGGATGTTCCGTTTAACGACAGCCGCAATAACGCAAAGATGGCCTATGAAACATTATTAAACCATGTGTCGGTTGTTGCTTCGCAGATACATGTGATGCAGACAGAAAATATAACAGCAGAAAAATCTGCAGAAGCCTACGAAAAAATTTTACACGATTATTTCCCATTCACCATTCACCATTCACCATTCACCACTTTTGATCTTGTTCTTCTCGGCATGGGAGATGACGGGCATGTGCTATCATTGTTTCCCGGCACCTCTGTAATACATGAAGAAGAAAAATGGGCAACTTCACTTTGGCTCGAAGCGCAGCATATGTACCGCATCACACTTACAAAAACAGTAGTGAATAAATCAAAACAAATTGCATTTCTTACTACAGGCACAAATAAAGCACACGCATTAAAAGAAGTGCTGGAAGGGCATTATAATCCTGATCTTTACCCATCACAAGTTATAAAACCGGAGAACGGGGAACTGTATTGGTTTGTAGATGAAGCAGCGGCTGCACAATTGAAAAAATAATTCTAGGTATGAGCTATGCAGTATGAGTTATGAAGTAAATAACAATTCGCTTAACCCATACTTCATAACTCATAGCTCATACTTATAATTTATCCTATACTTTCCGTATCGTACACCACTACTTTATTCCAGAGATGTGAACATTCTTCCACAAATTTTTTATGGATAGGGTGTGGCTGATAAATTTCTTCATCGTTGAGGCTGTCGAACACCAGCGTCCATGAAATTGAATAAGAACGCTCGATAACATCACGGTTGGTTGCTGCTGCCTCGCCAATATGAAACTGTTTGATAGTTTCTATTTTTGCTAATTTTTTTAACCCTTCGATCAACGCGGCTTTGTCTTCTTTACTCTCAGGGTTTTTTAACCAGAAAAAAACATGATGGATGAAGCTGCTCTTTAATTCCATAATTAAAATTATTAAAACAGGTTTTGAATGATTTCGTTTGTGAGTTTGCGGCCGTGTTTAGTCCAGAATGAATTGGGTAGCGGAAATTCGTTGATGTTGTAACCACCCTGTTTCTCAAAATCAAAAATGGCGTGGCACGCAGAATCGATGATTAATGCACATTTGAGCCAGTCTTTTGACCAAACGATCATTAGCTCGGAAACATTCTTCTTTTTCTTTGTCTTTGTTGTTTCATAAATATGCAATGCATCAAGAATGCGTTGTCCTTTTCCTTCTTCGTCTTGCTCAACAGCATAAAAGTATGCAGTTTCCCCATCATCCTCAAACACGGTACCATAGCGGTTTTCAGGGGAAAAGCTTTCTATAAAAAGATCTTCGCCCCGAACAAATTTTTGCTTCTGCATCAGGTAGCCGTTCATTGCTTTATTTGTTTTAGCCAGTCAGCAATACCAAGATAAATTTTTTGTGCTACAGCTTTATGAAATTTCGGGTTCAATATTTTTTTTTCATCTTGTTTGTTACTTAAGAAAGCAACTTCCACCAACGCGTTCGGATAATCAGTCGGGCCGTTCAATGCAAAATTAAAATTGCCCACATTGCCATATTCCTTCAATCCTAATTTCAGCATCTGGTTTAATATCGCAACGCTTAGCGGCCTGAAGCCAATATAACGGTAATAAGTACTCGTACCTTGAACGGTATCTATCCCGGCGGAGTTAAGATGAATACTTATC
Source organism: Bacteroidota bacterium (assembly GCA_018266575.1). Lineage (GTDB taxonomy): Bacteria > Bacteroidota > Bacteroidia > Chitinophagales > Chitinophagaceae > Puia. The sequence continues at coordinate 36,055 of JAFEAE010000007.1, read as the reverse complement.
AATATGTCCGGCCGAAATTCTTTAAGCATATATACACGTTCTACCATGCTCAGTGATGTATCTTTTGTGCGTGTCATGAACAATTGTTTCACGCCTGCTTTTTTCAACGTTGCCTGCAACTGTTTTGCAATAAGCAATGTGTATTCCTTTTCAAGTACTTTACTTGTTTCGCCACTTGCACCACTGTTATCGCCGCCATGGCCGGGATCTATAGCAATTCGCAATTTTCGTATATCCAACACCGTTGGTTGGCGTTTTATTTGCACGATCAGTTTGTTTCCAATCGTATCATAATTGATGTGGTATCCCCAATGCTGCAGATGCTTCAATTCTATCATCACCCGAAAAACATCATCTTCAATTTGTTCGTACCACGTGTTTTTTATTTCTTTTGTAGTTTGAAGCTGAGTGATCCAGTTTGTGTTTGAAGTAACGCCGAAAATATCAACAGCAATCCTCGATGGATCGATAAGCTGAAAACTTCGATAAGGAAGATGTTCGTCGAGGTTGATCGTTACATAATCATACGCAGAATCCCCGAACACTCTCCAGTTGCCACTTAAATGTGCATTATGAATAACCGGTTCGTTGTGTTGTTTACCTAATAATATCACACTTTCTTTTGCAATGTAACCGGAATGATATTTTGAGAGCTGGACTTTATAATCAGTTTTAAAACTATCAACGATCTTCACCAAAACACCGGAATCGATATACGTCATTTTTGCTCCACCGAGACGGTCATCGCCAATACCATATTCAATGAAAGGAAGTTTACCTGTTGTTCTTCCATACCAAACGCTATCCTGTGCTTCTGCAAAATAGAAAAGCAAAGAAACTACAACCGTTATCAATATTCTCATTAAAAACATTTGCCTAAAGATAGCTCGCTTTGCATTTACGAAATCACATTCATAAAAAAACCTGCTTGTTAAGTAAGCAGGTTTCGGTAAAATATTTTTTTTCTTTATAACGGATACTTGTTTTCTCCTATAAGTTTTGCCGCAATCCTTCTTTTTGCATCCTTACTATTGAATGCATCTACTTTGGTGAAACGTTTCAGCCCAAGCAACATCATGCGTTGCTCATCTCCTTCGGCAAATGCATTGATTGCGTCTTTGCCTGATTTATTAATGCCGTCTGCAGAATCATATAAATAAGTGTTCATAATATCTAATTCAAACCGGCAGGCATTTTCTCCACGTTGATCAACGAGCTTCATTGCCCGCAACAATGCGCTTTCTGCATGGAAAGTTGCAATTGCCATGTCTGCAATGTTCATTAATATTTCCTGCTCGCTTTCTATCTTCATCATCAATTTCTGAACAGCAGCACCGGCAACCATCAATATCGCTTTCTTGAAATCTACTATTGCTTTCTTTTCTTTCGCAAATGGTGTATCATCTCCACTACCAAAATCAGGAATGCTCATCAGTTCTTTTGATACAGCCATAGCCGGCCCCATCAGATCCAATCTTCCTTTCATTGCACGCTTCAATACCATATCAACAGTGAGCAACCGGTTGATCTCATTCGTTCCTTCATAGATGCGATTGATGCGTGAATCGCGGTATGCTTTCGAAATAATATATTCATCGCTGAAGCCATTACCACCATGAATTTGTACACCTTCATCCACAACAAAATCCAATACTTCACTTCCGAATACTTTCAGCATCGCACATTCAATAGCATATTCTTCTGCAGCTCCAAGCAGTGCTTCATTAAACGGTTTTCCTGCTGCCTGCAATTCAATTTCTTTTTCATCGATCGATTTTGCGGTCCTGTACAAAGCACTTTCCGCCACCCACATTTTAATTGCCATCTCGGCAATTTTATTTTTTATCGCACCGAAATTTGCAATCGCAGTTTTGAATTGTTCTCTTGTGGTTGCATATTGAATACTTGTTGTAGTTGCACGTTTCGCTCCGCCTAATGCAGCTGCGCATAATTTCAACCTGCCGATATTTAAAATATTGAATGCGATGATATGCCCTTTACCAATTTCACCGAGCAAATTTTCTGCAGGCACTTTGCAATCCTGGAAATATAATTGAACAGTTGAAGAACCTTTGATTCCCATCTTGTGCTCTTCCGGGCCCTGCGTGAATCCTTCGAAACCTCGTTCGATTATAAATGCAGAAAATTTATCACCATCAATTTTTGCAAACACAGTATATACATCGGCAAAACCGCCGTTGGTGATCCAGCATTTTTGTCCGTTAAGAATATAATATTTCCCATCATCAGAAAGTTTTGCTGTGGTTTTTGCACCGAGTGCATCGCTTCCACTGTTTGGCTCTGTCAATCCATACGATCCTTTCCATTCGCCGCTTGCCAGTTTCGGAATATATTTTTCCTTCTGTGCATCTGTTCCGAAATATAAAATAGGAAGTGTTCCAATCCCGGTGTGTGCAGCAATTGCCACGGAAAAAGAAAACCCGCCACCAAGCCCTTCATTCACTAAGGTAGACGTGATAAAATCTTTTCCCAATCCACCGTATTGTTCAGGAATAGAAGTACCGAGCAAACCTTGTTCGCCTGCTTTTGCGAGCAATGATGGCATTAATCCCGATTCAAGTTTGTCAATGCGGTCGATAACCGGTAACACTTCAGCATCTAAAAATGAAGCGCACATATCTTTTACCATTTGTTGCTCTTCATTAAATTCTTCGGGAGTAAATGCGTCAAACGGGGCGCTTTCTTTGATCAACCATTCCCCGCCTTTCAATGCTTTTTTGTTTTCTGTTGCGGTGCTCATAAAAAATGTTTTATATGGTAAGTAAAAGTTATTTCAGGTTGTCGTACACTTTTTGCAAAACCTCTTTGCACAAATTCACCTGGTCTGCAGGCACACCTGCAAGCGCATCGTTCAGTGTCTCTTCTGCAAGCTGCATCGTTTGTTCTTCTAATTTCAATGCTTGCTTTGTTAAATAAATAATATTTATACGCCTGTCTTTTTCCGAAGCCACGCGTTTTACCAATTGCAATTTTTCTAAATTATCTACAAGGCGTGTTATGCTTGGTTTATCCCTGAATGTGGCATTACACAATTCCTGTTGGCTTTTGCCGTCTTCTTTCCATAGATGATATAACACACTCCATTGCTCGATGGTTAAATTCAATCCTGCTGCATTGAATTTTTTTTGAAGCCTGCGTGCAATCGCTGTTGATGCTTTTCCGGTTATAAAGCTATAAAGTTCACCTTTCTTAAAATGGTTGTTTGGCATATAGTTAGTTAAACAACTAATCAAACTTACTGAAACTTTTTTGTAAGAACAAAGGTTGGCGGGTAATTTTTTTGTTAAGAGTGATTACACGAATTAGCTCGAATTTCACGAAAATTATATTTATGGAACGCTGATTTGTATAAGATGTTCATGCTTCGTGCTGATCTTTCTATCTGTGAAATCTGTGTTATCTGTGAGAAACACTAAATCTTAAACTCGTTAAATAAATCAATAGCTTTAAGATGAAATGATGGAATCTTTTTTCGTTACATATAAATCTTCGAGAGTTCATTATAGAAGAAATGACATTACAAACAAGCCGGTTTTATTATGTTTTCATGGTTATGGAGAATCTGCTTCGTCGTTTGATTTTCTGGAGAAATATATCGGGAAAGATTTCAGCATTATTTCAATTGAACTTCCCTTTCACGGGCAAACAATATGGAATGAAGGGTTGAATTTTTCAGTAGAAGATCTGCTTGAAATTGTTCAACAGATGTTGAAAGATTCTGCAATTATTTCTACTGAATGTTTTTTGCTCGGCTATAGTATGGGCGCACGTGTTTCACTTACATTGACAGAGCAAACGTCGTTAGTCATAAAAAAAATCATTCTCGTTGCACCGGACGGATTAAAGATAAATTTCTGGTATTGGCTGAGTACTCAAACATTTTTAGGAAACCGACTGTTCAGGTTTATAATGAAAAAACCCGGTTTGTTTTTGAATATCCTGAAACGGATGAACCGTTTGCACATCATTAATCAAAGTGTATTTAAATTTGTTGATTATTATATCCACAATAAACAGGTACGTGATGATCTATATAATCGCTGGACGACAATGCGAAAAATCAAGCCGTCACTAAAAAAAATAAAACAAAAAATCGTACGGGAGAAAATAAATGTCCGGTTATTATATGGCGAGCACGACCGCATTATTCGTTTTGAACGTGCCAAAGCTTTTTTAACAGGAATTGAAAACCTCTCTGAACTTGTTGTTGTCCCCGGCGGACATCAGCTACTGCATGAAAGGAACCATGAAACGATAATTCGCTTAATAGAAAAATAGCTTTTATCGTTTCACACAGAGGCGCAGGGTGCGCTAAGATTTAAAATAATTCATGTTTCTCTACGGACTCCGCGAACTCTGCGTTAAATTTTTATAATTTGGAGTTTTATCAAACACATTTCATGTTCATCATCATCGGAACAGCTATTGTCTTATTTTTTCCTTATGCGATATTGATCGGGTATTATTATAAAGCATGGAAAAAAATCCCAATGCCTGATTTTTTCCCATCAAGCCAAATTCTTTCTGCTAAAATCTCTGTAATTATTCCTGCAAGAAATGAAGAGAAGAATATTTCGCAGTGTATTCAATCTTTATTAAAACAAACATATCCGAAAGATCTGTTTGAAGTGCTCATTGTTGACGATCATTCTACAGATAATACCTGGAATATTTTACAACAATTTTTGTTGGTTGAAAAAAATATCATCCCCATTAAACTCGCTGATTTCGTTTCAACAGATATCAAAGCCTATAAAAAATTTGCGATTGAAACGGCGGTCAATCATGCAAACGGTGAGCTAATAATTACAACAGATGCAGATTGTGTTTTTGATGAGCGATGGTTAGAAACAATTGCTTCATTTCATAATTCAGCAAATGCAAAATTTATAGCAGCCCCTGTAAAAATCAATGCGAACAATTCTTTTCTTTCCATATTCCAAACACTTGACTTTATTACGCTGCAGGGAATTACCGGTGCATCAGTTTACAAGCGTTTTCACTCGATGTGTAACGGAGCAAACCTTGCTTACGAAAAGAATGTTTTTTTTGAAGTGAATGGTTTTCGTGGAATTGATAATATCCCTTCGGGTGATGATATGTTGCTGATGCATAAAATCTATACAAAATATCCTGAGCAGGTTTTTTTCCTGAAAAATAAAAAGGCAATAGTTACTACGCAACCGGAAAGAACATGGAAACGATTTTTTAATCAACGCATCCGTTGGTCAAGCAAAGCAGATAAATACGATGACAAACGAATTTTCCGGATCCTGTTTTTTGTATATGTCATCAATGCATTCCTGGTTGCCTTGCTGCTGCTTTCTTTTTTTAATTTAATGTATCTGCTTGTTTTTCTTATCCTGCTTTCTGCAAAAACGATCATCGAGTTCTCTTTTGTAAGAGCTGTTTCGCTATTTTTCGGGCAACAAAAACTGATGGTTTATTTTCCTTTTCTTCAACCATTTCATATTTTATACACCGTAGTTATTGGCTGGCTTGGAAAATTTGGGAGTTATGATTGGAAGGGGAGAATCAGTTAACGGTCGTCGGTTATCAGTCGTCAGACTTAAATGCAACATACGTTATCATTTGCCAATTCACCATTGACCATTCAGCATTCACTCCTTAAACACCTGTACATTTCTGCTAAAACTTTCTTCGAGTGAAATAAATGTTTCTGTACGTTCGATGCCTTTTATTTTTTGCAGTTCATCATGCAATACATAACGCAGTTGATTGATGTCCTTGCAAACGATTTCTGCGAACATGCTGTAGTTTCCTGTTGTATAATTCAAGCGCACAATTTCCGGAATGCGCCGCAGTTCTTTCGCAACAGAATCATACAAGGAACTTTTCTCTAAAAAAATCCCGATGAAGGCGATCACATCATAACCTAAATGTTTCAGATCAACATGTAATTTTGTACCTTTCACTACACCACATTCCTGTAATTTTTTTATGCGCACATGAATAGTCCCACCAGATACAAACAATTTTTTTCCAAGATCTGCATAAGAGATTTCAGCAGTTTCGATCATTTCCTGGATAATTTGGAGATCTAATTTGTCCAGATTCAATTTTCCGTTCATTTTTAAAGCAGTAATTTTAAAATTATCTACTATATTAAGCAATTATTTGCATTCTGTCAAAATTTTTAAAATTTTTCTTGAAAATATTTTAATACTCTATGAATATCGTTTAATATTGCATTATCAAGTTCATTGAAACATTCGATAACACTGTGGAGTGATGGAATTTTTGGCAGACATGCCCTCTTGTCTCGGGGGTGGGGATCACAGGATAAACGTAGTGTAGTGCCGGGCTCGCCTAAAAGCGGGGTCGACTGGGGTTGACCACCACAACATTGCGCTACAGCTAACTGCCCCGTGGAGGTTCGAGTCCTCCCTCTACAGCAAATTTTTTATCAGTATGATAAAAAATTTTCAGCTTGCTCATGTGTTTAGAATTTTCATATTAAAGCCTCTTCATTTTTGAAGGGGCTTTTTTGTTTCTGATATTATTCTGCTTTGAAGAATATGCAACGGATATCCACTGAGTACCGGAATATCTTTGTGATTTTATGTTTTAACATTTGATTTTAATTATCGGTGATTGCTTGCGTGCTCGAATGTTTAATTTCAACACACTAAAATTTGCCTGCATGAAATCAAACATCTACCTGCTTGTTTTTATTTTTATTCTTTCCTGTTCCCCTTACAAAAAAATCACGCTGACAGCCAGCGACCGTTTAACAAAAAACTGGCATGGCGCTACAGAACAAACAGTAAGCAACGCCTATGGTGCTTACAAAGAAAAGACAAACGTGACTGATGGTTACATCATGCGCTTCGACTATTCTTACTTATCTATTTCTCCTCTGGCAAAATCCGGCGATGTTCAAGTGCATGCTTCTACTCAACGTTCGTCTCCTATGCTACCCCCTTCTCATGACACATACAATCAACGAAGCGCCGATGACAGTGTAATCCGCAGAATTGATTTTTATTTCGACAAATCCGACCATGTTCAATATGTTATTGCGGCTGGTTTCCCGGATTCTGTTTACTATATAAAAAGAAAGCAATGAGCAGAGCAAAGCGTTGTATAGCTGCTTTATATTCCACGATAAAATTTTTTCATTCAACAAAAAGCCTCTTCAAAAATGAAGAAGCTTTTTGGTTTGGACCTCACCCTTGTTCCCTCTCCAGAGGAGAGGGATGCCCATGCGCTCCTGCTTGATTTATTTCTAATTTATTTTTTATAATAATCCAACAAAATGCCCTTATTGAATTTTGAACGATTCAATAAGGGCAAACGTTTCAGCAATTATCAATTATACATTATGAATTGTCAATTCGTATTACTGCACATCCCACCACATTCTGCTCGTGATTTTATCTCCACCATTCAACCTTGATACGGCATCATTATAATTCGCATTGTTCACTTGTTTATCAACTGTAGAATATACCATTCTTCTTGGTATTGCCCCGGAAGATTGACTACCCGGGTATGTAACCGGAGTTAATACCGGAAAACCTGTTCTGCGGTAGTTGCTCCATGCTTCATATTCATTAAAAAAAGTTGCAGCCCAGAATTGCGTGTTGATCATTTCTAATCCATTTGCCGGATCATAAGGATGTGCATCCAAATAATCCTGAGCATCCTGAGAATCAATTTCTCCGTCACTGCCATAAGCTCCTAATTCAGTAATTGCGGCAAGCACTCCATTATTATAATGTGTTGCTGCGTCTCCGATTCCCCAACGAGCAGCAGCATCTGCAAGCAGGAGTTCTGATTCAGCATACGTTAATACTAATGTTGGCGCGGTCGCATTAAAGATGATCGGGCTTGGACGTGAATACAAAGTCAAATCTCCAAGATATCCAGGATAATTAATAATGCCTGTTGCAGTATTCCCACCATCGTAACCATTAGGCAATCCATTTTGATCTGCAGGATCTGAAGAACCACCAGAAGGATCATCGCCCGGAGAAAACCCTTGCGGATAAACATAAGAAAGTACAGGCAATCTTGGATCATTATTATCTTTCAAAAAATCAATAAATGTTTTACTGATCTGCCCTGATAACTGAATGTCCCCATCTTCACCAATTCCCCTGTAAATCCTATTGATCGTAAGCGGATCGTTTGTACCATGTTGAACAATTGCATTATCGTCATTGCTCTGCATTGTATTTCCAATCACTTTGTTTACATAAGTCTTTGCAGTTTCCGGATCAACTTTTGTCAGGCGCATTGCCATACGTAGCAATAATGTGTTTCCAAATTTTCTCCATGCACCTATCTGATCTGATGAATGTGAATAGAACATATCGCCAACAGGCAGGTCCGCATTATCATCCAAACTATCCACCGCTTCAGAAACTTCTTTTAAAAGATCTGTATAAATATCCTGTTGTTTATCATAAGTCGGAAAATATACAGAGCCGTGATAAGCCAATCCTGCCTGGAAATAAGGAACATCCCCATACACATCTGTTATACGCTCAAACGTCATCGCTTTCATTATCCTCGCGATCTGGTGAAGGTTTTTATATTGCGGTTTACCTTGTGTTGTTGTGTAAAGGTCAACTGCATATTTTACGGTTGATGGATAAACGTGATCGAAAAATGATCCCCAACCTCCGGGGCTGAATAAATATTTATCGCCGAAATAATATCCGGAAGTTGATGCCCAATGCTGGATAAAACATCCCGCGCCTTGTATTTCGGTTTCTTCTACTTCAATTGCATTGTCTGTGCTCCCGGTGTAATACAATTGCACAGCCGTTAAAATATTATTCGGATCGAACACATCTACAGATACTGAATTCGGATCTGTGTTGGTGTTGAGCAAATCTTTTTTACATGAACCGAATACGGTTATGGTGATCGCTCCTGCAAGTATGATTGATGATAGTTTCATTGTAATTCTTTTTTGTTGTCTTAAAATTTCACATTAAGGTTTAATCCAAAAGTTCTGGTATAAGGCACTTGCGCCTGTTCAATACCTTGCGGGCCGTTGGAGTAATTGGATTCAGGATCGATGTTCGGCGTATGTTTCATCAACGTGAAAATATTTCTTGCAACAAAACTTATTGTTAATCCCTGAATTTTATCATTGAATACTTTTGCAGGAATTGTATAGCCTAATACAATTTGCCGTAGTTTAATGAAGCTTGCATCATACACAAATATTGCAGGGTTGTTAGTACTTACCAATGCATAATATTGCGATGGGAAAATCTGCCCGGTTCCGAATAATTGATCTCTTCCCGGCAATGTTGTTTTAGTTAAACCAAACTGGTATGCATACCAGTTAGTACCAGAAAATATTTTACCACCGAATTTCCCATCAACCAAAAAAGAAAAACTAAAATGTTTGTATTTGAATTCGCTGGTAATACCTGAAGTCCATGGATCGATGCCGGAACCAAGGTCAACATAATTCGTTCCTGCAATTGGCGCTGCTGTTGTCGGGTCTATTAATATTTTGCCTCCGTTGTCGCGTTCAGGATCTGCAACAAAAATCTGGTATGCAGATTTTCCCAATGCCTGCGACATATAGGCAACGCCTAATCCTTCATCCTCACCAGCACGTGAATAACCGAGAGGATAGTTTGTAGATCCGGTTGAAAGTGACAAGACTTTGTTATCATTATAAGAGACGTTCAGTGTTTCTGTCCATGAAAAATTTTTCGACTTCACCGGAATTACAGACATTAAGAATTCTACTCCTTTATTTTGTATCGTTCCCGAATTTAATAACACAGCATTGTATCCGGATGTAGATGATGTAACAGCTGGAATTACTTCCCTGCTTAACCGTTTGTTGTAATACGCAACATCAAAATGCAACCGGTTATTATAAAAAGATAATTCCGTTCCTACTTCAAATTCTTTTGCTGATGAAGGCTCGATATGATCATTCGGAACAGTGCCACCGTTGGAAATATTTCCGATCGGATAACCATTGAGGTTACCAATATTATTATAGCCAAGCAATGTTTGATAAGGCGCATCTGCTTCGCCACCCACATTGGCATAACCAACTCTCAACTTACCCATATCAAGATTATTGATATGCACCAATTCAGAAAATACAAACGATGCACTTACGGACGGATAAAAATAATTTGTCTTTCCTGGCGCAAGAGTGGAATACCAGTCATTGCGCCCTGTTGCAGTCAGGTACAAATAATTTTTATAAGAGAAATCGAGTGTTCCGTAGATCGATTTATTTACTATAACCGGATTGCCTGTGTATTCTGTCGGGCTTGCAAGGTTTCCGATAGTATATAGATAAGGAGTTTCAAATGTATTACCTGTTGCAACAAGATGATCAACCACTGCTTTTCTTGAGTTAACACCACCTAATGCTGTAACATGAAAATCTTTTGATATTTTAAACAACTTACCGATGATCGCATCAGCATTTAATTCCGTTGACTTATAATTCTCTTCAGTCATTGCACCATCTGTCTGATAGGCAGTTCCGTTTGGTGTTACAATGGTATTCCTGTCTGCAAAATAATCTTCACCAATTCGCAATTGTAAATAAAGCCCGTTATCAAATGTGTATTTCAAATCTGCAGAACCTATAAAGCGGTTGCGGTGTGTATTGTTGATGAATTTATATGCAGCAAAATAGGGATTGGTTGTATATGCATCATCGAGGAATTGGTTTTCAGATTCATCTGCTTTATATCCCGGCGCCAGTGATGTTATGTTCACATTTGTCGGAAGGAACAATGTTGCAAAGTTTACGCTGCCTGGTGCATCAGAAACACTCGGGCGATTATGTGTAAATGCATTTATGTATTGCCCTTTCAATTGAACATCTATGTGCTTGCTTAATTTATAATTGGTAGAAAGTGTGAATGACTGTTGCTGAAAACCTGCATTGGGAATAATGCTTGTGTTGTGCAAATCACTTGCTGAAAAACGAATGCTTCCTTCTTCTCCGAAACTTTTACTAAACGACAATGTGTTTGTTCCTGCAACACCATCTTTGTAGAAACGGCGCATATTGCCGGAAACCGCGCTGTATGGGCGTTGCACACCATCGAACTGATAAACCGGGGAGCCATCTAATTTTGCGCCCCAGTTTGAAAGCCCTGTTTCAAATGCATCACTTCCGGAAACAGGTTTGTTTCCATTATATCCTTGTCCGTATGTTTTCTGCCAATCTGTATTGTCCTGCACATTCTGAACAACATAGTTGGTATTCAATTCTACGCCGGCGCCTTTGGAATTTTTTCCGGATTTTGTAGTGATCAGGATCACACCTTTACTTCCGCGATAACCATACAATGCTGTTGCAGCAGATCCCTTAAGAATTGAAAGTGTTTCAATATCATCCGGATTTATATTGATCGTTCCATCACCGCCATCTGCACCTCCATAGCCACCACCAATATCCGTTTGCGTGTATGTTGTATTTTGCATCGGTATCCCGTCGATCACATATAATGGTTGATTAGAACCAGTGATATCTGAAATGCCCCTGATCACAACATTTGCAGAACCTCCGGGGCCTGTTGCAACATTACTCACGTTCACTCCGGCAACTTTTCCTTCGAGGTCGTTCACAAAATTCGTTTCCCGTGCTTCTGTAAGTGTTGAGCCTGCAACTGTAGTTACAGAATAACCGAGCGATCTTTTTTCCCTTTTTATTCCTAAAGCAGTAACTACAACATCAGTTAATTGTCCTGAAACTGGTTGTAATTGTACATTGATTGTTGTTTGTGCGCCAACAACAATTTCTGTTGACTTATATCCAACGGAAGAAAAAACCAATACCGTTTTGGAATCTGCAGCAACGGAAAAATCTCCGTCAGTATTTGTAGAAACACCGGATGGTTTTCCTTTGATTGTCACACTTACTCCGGCAAGTGGTTTGCTGGTTTGTGCATCGGTAACTTTTCCTTTTACCGTAGCTACATTTTGTGCGAACGAAATGTTGTTGAAAAATAAAATGAAACTTGTTTGTAGTAATGCAAACTGAAAAACAGAAATGCATCTTCTGATGAAAGAGCTTTTGTTCATAAGCGGCAGTTTAAGTATGAATAACTGAAGTGAAATGCAGTTATCCTAAGATACAGAAATATATTTTTCACAAAACTCCGTTCACCTCATTTTATAGGTAAATACCTTAATAAAATAATTTATCAATTGTTGTCATATTATTATTTTCTGTTTAACAACGCAGTGTCATTAATTTTGTCATCCCATGGCACAAAAAAAATTACTGCGGTTTGAAGCGATCAGGTCTTTTCCTAACGTGTTGCAATACCCGGAAGGGATTGCAGGAAAATGGAAAGAACATTTTTCCAATAAAAATCCCATCACGCTTGAATTAGCTTGCGGCAAAGGTGAATACGCGGTCGGGCTTGCTAAATTATATCCGCAACGGAATTTCATTGGTGTTGACCTGAAAGGAAACAGGATCTATGTTGGCGCAAAAAAATGCCTGGAAGAAAAAATTTCCAATGCGGCATTTCTTCGCACACAGATTGATAAGATCGGTAATTATTTTGAGAAGAATGAAGTAAGTGAGATATGGCTCACTTTTCCTGATCCGCAACTGCGAAAATCCAAGGCTAAAAAAAGATTAACACATCCGAAGTTTCTTCGTTTATATCAACAGGTACTTTCTGAAAACGGGTTGATCCATTTGAAAACGGATTCCCCGGATCTTTTTGAATTCACATTGATGGTAATCGAAATGTACAAATTGCAATTGCATGAAAGTATAGATAACGTATATGTGCAACCGAAAATAAAAGAGGAATTGAAAATAAAAACGTATTACGAAAGTTTAGACATCGCTCAAAGCAACCGCATTCACTATATCTGTTTTTCGCTACCGCCAACTCCCTTACCTGACCTTGATGAAATTTTGCAACAACGAATAAAAGAAGATGAAGCAACCATTAGTTGAAGGCATAGATTTTTATTATGATAAAACAGGATTGATAGTGCTGACGGAAAAATATCATCTTGATAAAGGGTTTTGCTGCGGCAACGCTTGCAGGCATTGTCCATATAATTATGAAAATGTGCCCGAGCCGAAAAGAAGCGAGATGAGGAAGGTGAAAAGTGAAAGGGATAAGGTGTAAGTGCCTCCATTCAGCATCTTGCCGGTTTTCCTTACACCCTACACCACACACCATAAACCTTTAAAAATGTCTAAAAAAGAAACACTAAAAATCATCAGGCCGTCCGGAAAAAGAGAAGAATCTTTTTTTGAACTGGTGTATGAAGTAGCAAGGCAGATCCCAAAAGGAAGAGTGACTTCTTATGGTGCTATTGCCGCATGCCTTGGTACAAAACTTTCTGCACGAATGGTTGGTTGGGCGATGAACGGTGCAGGAAAGGTGAAACCAAAAGTGCCAGCACATCGTGTGGTTAACCGCAATGGGATGTTAACGGGAAGGCATCATTTTTCACCACCGGAAAAAATGCAGCAGCTATTGGAAAAAGAAAAAGTGAAAGTAGAGAACGATACCGTTGTAGATTTTGAAAGATTATTCTGGGACCCGGCGAAGGAGTTATTGTGATTGATTACTTCAGAAAATTCCCCTACTTTTTTTCATATGCTTTTCAATACTTATTCCAATCACTATAAAACATGCAAGCGCAGCTAAAAGTCTCAATGTTTTTGGTGAATCATCATACTTAAAAAGATACACTAAATTAAGTATCATTATTGCTATGCATATAGCTATACTAATAGTTCTGAGAATTTTGTTCATACGATACAAAAATTTATTCGTCAGTATTTAAATCGTTACATTAAAGATGTATGATTACCAAAACCAGTATTGGAGAAAATAAGCTCGTGAAAATGATCAGTTAATTTAAATTAGATTGTAGATATGTCAATTACCAGAAAGTGGCATTTTCAAAAATTTTACGTTTCCACATAAAAATAAACGGAGCTGAGAACAGCCCCGTTTTTCTACTACACATGAGAGGTTTAATTTGCATTAAACCTTCAAGCTTCTTAATAACATTTTCCTGGAATTTTACTCTGCAAAAACGAATATTTTAAAAGAGGTAATTTAAATTAGGTTATTGATATATTCATTATCGTAAAGTGGCATTTTCAAAAAATTATATGTTTCCACATAAAAAATAACGGAGCTGAGAACAGCCCCGTTTTTCTACTACACATGAGAGGTTTAATTTGCATTAAACCTTCAAGTTTCTTAATAACATTGATCTGCAATTTTTCATTGCAAAACGGATATTTAAAAAAATGTGAAATCTTATTTTGAGGTATTGATTAACTGCACAAACGTTTCCGGAAATAATGTAACGTGAAGCTAATTGAAAGTGTTACACAAGATTTGAAAAATGTTGCCGCTGGTGAAATATATATTTGATTGGTGAAAATAAATATATACTTAGCCGTTATAGGCCTTAATAATATTTGCTGATCATCAGGTAAACTATAACACCCGTTACAGCTACATAAAACCAGATCGGCCAGGTGATTTTTGCCAGCTTACGGTGCTTGTCAAATTTTTCCTGGAATGCACGTTGCAGCGTAAATAGAACCAATGGTACAATTACGCCTGATAAAATAATATGTGAAGAAAGAATGAAATAGTACACATAACGCAATGACCCGGCTTGCACTTTTTCATTATCACTTAAAATACCATCATGGTTTAAGTCGCCAAATTTTGTAGACGGGTTTGATGAATGATAGATCACATAAGACACTAAGAAAATCGTGCTTAACAATACAGCAATAAGGTTCGCCGTTTTATGCGCTTTGATCTGTTTGTTCTTTATAAAATATAAACTGGCGAGCAATAAAATTGCCGTTGTTGAATTCAGCAAAGCATGAAATAGCGGAAGAAAATGCGTGTTGAAACCCAAATCGATCTTTACGCCCGGCACTAACAATATAACGGCAACGGCTACCGGAATTGCGATAGAAACAATAATAATGGGAAGGGTGAGATTTTTTTCTTTCATGCTAAATATTGTTTGCCACAGATTCACAGATTGAAGAGATAATCTGTGAATCTGTGGCCATACTTAAATATTAATATCCTTTGGCTTTCGTGTTAAGAAAAAAACAACAGCGGCTGTTGCAAGTAAAACGATAATGAATATCGGCCACAGCGATTTCAATTCTGCCAGTTCTGATTTACTATTCTTGTCTTTTTCCAGCATAATAAACACAATATCTTTTGCAAGTTTGGAAAGGCTTGCACTATCCAACCCGTCATAATAGCCACGAACAATGTGTTGCTTATCTAACAATGCAATTTTTTGGGTATGAATGAAATTAGAATCAACGCCTTCGCCATCCTGTAAGCCCAGCTTCAATTCAGTTAATGCAAAATCATAAATAGTTTTTTTATCTCCTGTCAATAACCACCACACGTCAGGGTTCACGCCAAAAAGGTCGCCATATTTTTTTAGAACGGTGCTCGAATCCCTTTCGGGGTCAACACTAAAAGATATGAATTGAACAAATGTTGTGTCGGTTCCTTTCAGATCATCCTGCAATTTCAATCCGTCCTGCAGCTTTTTCATGTTGCGGGTAAGCGTCGGGCAAATACTCGGGCAATGCGTAAAAAAATAATCGGCAACAATTACTTTTCCTTTTAAACTATCTAATGAAACCTTTGAACCAAGCTGGTTTGTGAGTGTAATATTTTTTACCGAATGCCAAACCGTATCTGTTACCTGCTTACCGTCTTTCATTTTCGTGATGACGGAATCATAAAAAAAATGACCTGGCATTGCAATAGCATCTTCGCTTGCACTTTTTACAATAAAATAACTTATAACGGGGATGAATACCGCAACAACTAACCCTAATAATGCTTTCTTGCTCACAGTTCAATTTTTCGTAAAAGAAACATCCCGCTAACATGGCGGGATGTTCAATGATTTATTTTATAAACAACATATCATTTATTCCATCGCACCTGGCTTCTTCGCTTCCGGTTCTTTTTGCTCTACTTTTTTCTGGCTTTGTTCTACGTGATAGCGATCGTAGTTGTTACGCAAATTTTTGTAGGAATTCCCATCCCACAAAAACGCAATGATGAACCAGACAAATAGTAAAGCGGGGATAGCAATTGTTAAAATCAGGTTCCTGATTTCATGGCCAAGGTGCATGAACTCTGCAACAATAAAAAATGCTTTAGCCAACGTCCCGATCACAAACAATCCATTCAGGAAATGTTTTGGCAGAAAATGGCTTTCATAATAAACGATGGCAAGTACTAATTCTACAACGGTAATGATAAGGAGTATCCAAAATGTTCTCCAGATTGTCTTAGTAGAAAATGATGGTTCAGCGTGGCCTGCAGCATCAACATGAACTTCGCTCATATAATATCAATTAATCTTTTAAAAATAATTTAGAGTAAATAAAAACAAGTGAACACGAATACCCAAACCAAATCTACAAAGTGCCAGTACAAACCAGCTTTTTCAATCATCAGGTAATGGCCTCTTCTTTCAAAAGTTCCCTGCAATGTCATAATCAACATGATAATGTTTATGATAACACCAGAGAAAACGTGGAAACCATGAAAACCTGTTATAGTAAAGAAAAAGTTTGTGAAGTTTGTAGATGATTGCGAACCATCAATGTTCATGAACGGGTTTCTACCCCACCATGCGCCTTCATGGTAAAGATGTGTCCACTCCCATGCCTGGCAACTCAAGAAAGCAATACCTCCGAGGATCGTCCATAACAAATATTTTACCACACCATTTTTATTTCCTGCATGGCCATTGCCAACGGCAAGTACCATTGTTACCGAACTCATAATCAAAATAAATGTCATCAAACTCACAAATGCTAATGGAATATGCATTTCACCAACTACAGGGAATGCACGAAAAACATGGTTCGGATCGGGCCAGCTATTACTTGAGAAACGAATGGTTCCGTAAGAGATAAGAAATGCACCGAACGTGAATGCATCACTCATTAAAAAATACCACATCATCAGTTTTCCATACTCTACATTAAATGGGCTTTTACCTCCACTCCACCATTTTTGTCCTGCTGGTATTGCTTGTGACATGTTGTTATTTTATTGGTTCGCAAATTTATTTAACAAAATTGAAAATCAATGTATCACTAAAAAGAAAATGAACAAATAGACCCAAAGAATATCTACAAAATGCCAATAAGTACTTGCAACTTCAATGGGTACTGTATTGTAGTTCCTGATCTTTCTGTTGAATGCTTTGATGAATAATACCAACAATGCTATTATTCCGCCTAATACATGCACGGCATGAATACCTGCAATGATATATAAGAACTGTCCTGCGCCGGATCCTTTGAATGTTACTCCCTGGTTCCAGATATGTTTAAAACCCAGAAATTGCAACAAGATAAATACAAGCCCCAAAAATGATGTTGCTGTAATATATCTCCGGTATTCAATGATCGATCTTTGTTTGAATGCTTTTACTGCAAGCTGCACGCTGAGGCTGCTTAATATAATAACAGCAGTTGAATACCAAAATGTAACGGGTATATCAAATGTTGTCCATCCCGGCTGCTGACGTTTTACAATGTAAGCACTTGTAAAAGCGGCAAACATCATTATAATACTTCCCATACCTACCCAGAGGGTAAATTTATGTGGATGTATTTTTTTTCTTTGGTCAGTCACGTTATCCTTTACTTCAATGGATGTTATCATTATATTTAAAAACTAAACTTTTATTTTATCAATAAGCAATGCCAATAATACAACAGGCAAATAAATATAGCTACTGAACATTACGCGCCGTGCGGCTTGCACTGTCATTTCCCTATACAGCCTTACGCATTGCATAATCATAAACACATTTGCAAGAGCTACAATAAATAAACTTATCATTCCGCTGATGCCCAAAAAATAGGGCAGCACACCAACGGGCAATAACAGCAACGAATAAATGATCGCCTGGATTGCTGAATATTTTGTCGGGCCGGCTTCTGATGGCAACAACTTGAAACCTGCAGCAGAATAATCTTTGTGTGCGATCCATGCAATTGCCCAGAAGTGCGGGAACTGCCAGAAGAATTGTATCGCAAACAAAGCCCATCCGCCTGCGCCTAAATCATCATTTCCTGCTGTCCATCCGATCAGGCATGGCAACGCTCCCGGAATTGCACCAATCAACACTGAAATGGAGCTTACTTTTTTAAGCGGTGTATAAATGAATGCGTACAAAAACAAACTGAACGCTCCTAATGCCGCTGTTAAAAAATTAAAGTGCCACAATATCAGCACGCCAACGATACCGGAAATTATTGCAAATGCCCAACCTTCCATTACACTCATTCTTCCGGATGCAATTGGTCTTTTTGCTGTACGTTTCATCAACGCATCAGTATCCTTTTCCACTACCTGGTTGATTGCATTAGCGCTTCCTGTAACGAGCATTCCGCCTGCAAAAAAAAGAACGATTGCTTTCCAGTCGTATTCGGTTACTTTCGGCGCCAGCAAATAACTGATAACTGCTGAAAACACTACCATGAAACTCAGGTTGAATTTGATCAGTAGTTTATAATCCTGCAGTTTGCTGGCTATTTTAAAAGAACTTGATTGTCCCACTGTTTCCTGCTGCATCAAAACAAGGTTGATTTACAATTTGAGACCCTGGGTTTACGATTTCTGAATTTCATATATCCATTACCGTTAGTAACCTGTTTTAGCAACACATACACCCTTCTCTCACTCTTTATTTTCAAACAAATGCCCCGATTTGCATCAGGGCATAATTACTTTTACGTCCTATAAGCAATTAGCTGAACAACTATTAATGCTTGCTTTCATCCGCACTGATCGGTTCAGTTTGTGGAATGAATTCCCTGCCGTCTTTTCCATAATCATACGCCCAACGGTGTACTTCAGGGATTTCACCAGGCCAGTTACCATGACCCGGGCGAATTGGTGCAGTCCATTCCAATGTATTTGCACCCCAGGGATTTTGTGAAATCACTTTTCTTCCTTTGAAAATAGAATAGAAGAAATTAAATACAAACAGCAACTGCACTGCAAATACCACCATTGCTACCGTTGATATGAACCGGTTCAAATCCCCAAACTGGTTGAATGAAAGCCAGCCGCTGTAATCCAGATAACGGCGAGGCATACCTGCTAATCCTTCATAGTGCATTGGCCAGAAAATAAGATATGCACCAATCAATGTAACCCAGAAATGGATATATGCCATAAGGTTGTTCATATACCTTCCATACATTTTCGGGAACCAGTGGTATACGCCGCAGAACATTCCGAAGAATGCAGACACACCCATTACGATATGAAAATGTGCGATCACGAAATAGGTATCGTGCAAATGAATATCCAATGTAGAGTTGCCGAGGAAGATACCAGTCAATCCGCCGGAAATAAATAAGCTCACAAAACCAATTGCAAAAAGCATTGCAGGGGTAAACCGGATATTTCCGCGCCATATTGTAGTAAGCCAGTTGAATACTTTTATGGCTGAAGGAACTGCAATCAATAAAGTCAGCAATACGAACACGGAACCCAGGAATGGATTCAATCCTGTTACGAACATGTGGTGCGCCCAAACAAGGAATGCCAATATTGCAATTGCGAATAATGAACCAACCATCGCCATATAACCGAAAATCGGTTTGCGTGAATTCACCGCCATTACTTCAGACACGAGCCCCATCGCAGGAAGGATAATGATATATACTTCAGGATGCCCGAGGAACCAGAACAAATGCTGGAATAGAATTGCGCTTCCACCTTCGTTTGGTAATGCTTTTTGTGTTGATGCAATGAAGATATCTGACAGATAAAAACTTGTACCTGCATGACGGTCGAACAATAATAAAATCAATCCTGATAATAAAACCGGGAATGATAATACACCAAGAACAGCTGTGAAGAACAATGCCCAAATTGTCAATGGCAGCCTTGTCATGCTCATACCTTTGGTGCGCATGTTTAAAATAGTAGAGATATAATTCAAACCACCAAGCAATGAAGACACAACGAATAATGCCATCCCGATTATCCAGTAATCCATCCCTGCTTTCGAACCTTCATTGGCATCACCTAACGCACTCAATGGAGGATATACTGTCCAACCACCACTTGCCGGACCTGTTTGAATAAATAAAGAACAAAGAATAACAACACTTGCCAAAAAGAAGAACCAGTAAGAAAGCATGTTCAAAAACGGGGAAGCCATATCTCTTGCACCGATCTGAAGCGGAATAAGAAAGTTTGCAAAAGTTCCGCTCAATCCACCGGTCAATACGAAGAACACCAACACTGTTCCGTGCATGGTTGTTAGTGCATAATAAAATTCAGGTTGAATTTTTCCCCCTTTTGCCCATTTCCCTAAAATGTCTTCAAGCCATGGAAATGTCTGGTCAGGATAACCTAATTGCAAACGAAATAATACCGACATCAATCCACCAAGGATTGCCCAAACCATACCGGTAATGATAAACTGTTTGCATATCATTTTATGGTCCTGACTGAACACATACTTGGTAATAAATGTCTCTTTATGATGATGAACTTCATGTTCACCATGATGCGCATCATGTGAGGTGATTACTTCAGAATGTCCATGTAATGTTGCTTCGTTACTCATCAGAAAATTTTTTGATAACCTTTATTCGTTATTCAATAAATAAAATCCTGTTACTGTTTTGCTACTAATTTTGTTGCGTTTTTCGATTCCGTTACTGTAGTAGCTTTCATTGTGCTATCTGTTTTTGCAGGAGCCGGGTTTGCAGAATCAAAAACCTGTGCATAGTTTGGTTTCTGTTTTGCTTTCCATAAAATAAATTCTTCCGGCGTTACTACTTTAACAATTGCACGCATGGTAAAATGCCCTCTTCCACACATCTGGTCGCACGATAATTCGTATTCAAAATTCGGATTGTTCGTTTTTTTCTTCATTTCTTCTGTGGTAAACAATGGCGTGAACCACATTGTAGTTGGCGTTCCGGGAACTGCATCCATTTTCATACGGAAATGAGCCAGGCCAACATCATGTATAACATCTCTTGAATTGATGATCAGTTTTACAGGCTGATCTTTTACAAGATATAGTTCAGTTACAACAAGGTCATCATGAGACATCGGATCATCCCAGATGATCCCAAGTGAATTATTTTTGCCATCATCGATATTCTGATAAAATTTTTTCCCGAAAACCCCATCTTTTCCCGGGTAGCGGAATATCCATCCAAATTGTTTTCCTGTTACTTCAACCTGCATAGCATCTTTAGGCGCATCACCGGTAATCTTGAACCAATAAAATAACCCAAAACCAACAAGCACGGTGAGTGCAATTGCCGGAATAACTGTCCAGATCAATTCGAGGCGGTTATCATGCGGAAAATAATATGCCTTGCGTTTTTCGGAGTGCTGATATTTGTAAGCAAACCAGAACAATAATATCTGAGTGATGAAGAATACAACACCGGTAATGGCTAATGTGATGTATAACATCTTATCAATCTGTTGCCCGTGTTGAGAAGCAGCCTCACCCAAAATTTTCCCTTTGTACAGTTCGTTGCACCAATACACACCAATCAGCCCTACGATCAAAAATACGATCATTAAAAAACCGTTGATCTTGTTTTGCTGTTCGAATGCTCTCTTTTCTCCTTTCAATACAGAAACATACTCACTGGCTTTTGCAATTTGAAATGTAATAAGAAAGCCAAGAAGAAGGATTAATATGATAAAAACGGTTGACATGATGCGTTATGAAATTTTAATCAGTTGTTTTAATACGTTATTCTTCAAAAAACTTTTCTGCTCTATGTATGATGAATAATGCTTTCTTTTAAGAAAGGGTGATTTTTTGCAACCAGCGGGAACTTGCTTAAAACATTTCCTGTTTGCCACATGATCAATCCAACAAAACCTGCAGCCACTCCAAAGTCGAATAAATTTAGCGGAACATGATCTTTAAATGTGCTTCCAAAAACCATTTGATAGAGATCGAGCCAGTGACCGAACAGCAAAGCTACAGACATAAATGTTACCGTAGCATAATTTCGTTTTGAAGTTCTTGTCATGTAGATCAACAAAGGCGCTAAGAAATTGATAACCAGGTTCAGGTAAAATATTCCCTGGTAAGGCCCTTCAAACCTGTTTTTGAAATAAATTGTTTCTTCTGAGATATTCGCATACCAAATAAGCATAAACTGAGAGAACCACAAATATGTCCAGAAGATTGAAAATGCAAATTGAAATTTACCGAGATCATGCAAATGTTCCTGGTTGGTGTATTCGAGATAGCCGCGATTTTTCAGATAGATTACGAACAACGTCATCAAAGCAATACCCGCAACAAATGTGCTTGCAAAGGTGTACCAGCTATACATAGTAGAAAACCAGTGGGCGTTTATACTCATCAACCACAACCACGGAACAGTAGAGGCAACAGTCAACGCAAACCAAACAATATACACTGCAGACCAAACTGTGTTTTTGAAAATGTATTTTTTCCCATCTTCAATTGTTAATGGAGTATCATCAATTTCGCGGGAGAGCTGGCGCATTTTAATTCCGAGAATAGTCCACAATCCGATGGTAAGAGTTGACCAGATAACGAAGAATGTAGGGTTTAGAAAACCGCTTTTACCCTTCAGTATTTCATCTTTGTTTACTACGTCTTTATCCAGCCACTCATAAATAGTGGATTTCCCTCCAAAAACAATACAGAGAAGAATAACAAAAGTGATAATGCCGATTGGAATAACAGATGCGGAAACAGCTTCGCTGACGCGGCGGAATACCAATGTCCATCCGCCCCATGCTAATGTTGTTGCACAAAAAAAGAACATTGCCGCATTCACTACTAATAAAAAGTATACGCTATTGTGCAACATGGTCGACCAGAAACGGTTTCCCTGATGATCGCTGCCATACATGAAATATCCAACAACGACCGACAGCACACCAATTCCCATCAGTATTAAAGACCATTGTTTAAAGCGCCCCGGAATTTCAAAATGTTCTTTCAGTGACATTCTCAATAATTTATTGTATTCTTAATTCTTTATAGTTTTATTTTTTTGCCGTTGCTGTGGAATCAGAACCAGCCGCAGAAGCTTTGCCTGCAGATTGTTTTGATTTAATATATTGGATTACCATCCAGCGTTGGCGTGAGTCTAACTGTGATGCATAGCTCCCCATTTTGTTTTTCCCATAAGTGATGGAATAAAACATCTGGCCTTCCGGCATTGATTCATATTTTGCATCTCCTACTAACTGGGCAGGTTTTGCGGGGAATGGACCTTCGCCTCCTTTATAGAGTGGGCCGTTCCCATCTAATTTAGAGCCGTGGCAAATTCCGCAATTCACCAAAAACAGGCGTTCAGCTTCTACAGCATGTACTGAATCTAATGCAGGTAACGGGTTATGAATTTGTTTTGAAGCCACGTAATTTGTGCTGTCACCATCTTTATCTTTTGCCAAGGCAAACGGGAATAGTTCGCCTCTTTTGATTGTGCCGGGAACAGGTATATTGCTGTAATGAATTCCTTTCTTTTCCAATTCTTCGCGATCCTGTTCTGTAACAGAGTATGTTTCGTATGCCCTGCTATAGGCCATATCGGGCATGTAAACTCTTCCGGGTTTGCGTTTGATATCGCTGCAGCTTATTACAACAGTAACAGCAACCGCAAGTAATGATATGATAAATATTTTTTTCATCAGTATTCTGTTCGTTTCGGTTTATGCTATTGCAGTATTTTTTTGTTCAAAGGGTTTTTTGTCTTTATCGTAACGGCCAAGCCACCAACCGGTTTCTGCATGCTGTGTATTTATTTCAATAGCCCCGGTATTTGCTAAAAACCCTTCGAGTTCTGCTTCATTTGTTTTACTTGTACATTCAATAACCATTACAAAAAGATCGTCCGTTGACCTCAAAGAGAAATGATGTTTTTTTACGAATGGCGCCATCTGGCAGAGATAGCAGAATGTGAGCACCATTCCTACTGCTGCAAACAATACAGTTAACTCAAATGTAATAGGGATCCATGCCGGTAATGAAAAATGTGGTTTGCCACCAAAGTTTAATGGCCAGTCGTTTGTAAAAATATATCCGATACCGCTGAGGGCTGTAGTTGTTCCGGTGATACCGTAAATAAACCCTGCCGTATGCAAACTTGTATCGCGCAGGCCCATTGCTTTATCTAATCCATGAATGGGCATTGGTGTATACACATCGTGGATTTTGTACCCGGCCTTACGTACTTTTTTTACAGCTTCAAACAGTACAGGTTCATCTGTAAACCCACCAACAACAAATTTTTTTATAGCCATAATTGATCAGGTTCTTGATAATAATTTTTAATGTGCGTGCGCCATTTCGTGGGCAAATGTTTCAACTGATTCCTGCTCTGCTTCTCCCATTGTTGCTTTGTAATTTTCCCCCGACCTTTTTAATATGTGTTTGATTTCCGCCACAGCAATAACAGGGAAGAATTTAGAGAACAGGAAGTAACAGGTAAAGAACAATCCGAACGTTCCAAGATAAAAGCCAATTTCCCAAATTGTTGGGGTATAATAAGTGCTCCAGCTACTCGGAAGATAATCCCTGTAAATAGAGGTAACAATGATCACGAAACGCTCGAACCACATACCAATATTTACGATCACTGACATAAAGAATGTAACTGTAAGGTTCCTTCTCATTTTGCGGAACCAGAAAATCTGCGGGGAAAGAACGTTGCAACCCATCATAATATAATAGCTCCATCCCAGCGGGCTATACAGGTTAACACGGTTTTGCATGAATGCCCATCCTTCAAATTTATTCTGTCCGTACCATGCAATGAATAATTCTGTCAGATATGCAACACCAACAATAGAACCAGTGAGTACAATAACTTTATTCATCACATCGATATGCTCCATGGTGATGTAATCTTCCAGGTGCAATACTTTTCGTGTAATTAACAAAAGGCTTTGTACCATTGCAAACCCCGAAAAGATAGCTCCTGCCACAAAATAAGGTGGGAAAATAGTAGTATGCCAACCAGGTATAACCGAAGTTGCAAAGTCAAAAGATACTATTGTATGAACAGATAAAACGAGTGGTGTTGCAAGGCCGGCCAAAACTAATGAAAGTGCTTCATGTCTTTGCCAATGCTTTGTAGATCCTGTCCAGCCAAAAGATGTCACACCATAGAAAAATTTTCTCCATTTCAGTTTTGCACGGTCGCGAACAGAGGCAAGATCAGGCAATAATCCCGAATACCAGAATAATAAAGAAACAGTAAAATAAGTTGATATCGCAAATACGTCCCAAAGCAATGGCGAGTTGAAGTTAACCCATAATGGTCCGCGGGTATTCGGATAAGGCATTACGAAGAAAGCCATCCACACACGGCCCATATGCCATATCGGGAACTGTCCGGCACACATAACGGCAAAGATTGTCATCGCTTCCGCTGCACGGTTTACACCCGTTCTCCATCCCTGGCGGAATAATAGTAAGATCGCTGAAATCAGGGTTCCTGCGTGACCGATACCTACCCACCAAACGAAGTTGGTGATATCCCAGCCCCAACCAATTGTCCTGTTCAAATTCCATTGGCCGATACCGTAAGTTACATCTCTGTATACTGAATAGATACCAAAACTTAACAATCCCAGGGATATCAGAAAACCAATCCACCATAATCTTCCGGGTTTTGCTTCAATTGGCCTGACAATGTCTTCAGTTATTTGGTGATAATCTTTATTACCATCCACCAGCGGGGGCCTTACCTGAGATTCGTACTTGTATAATGCCATAGTTCGTTGAGCTTTTCGTTAAAAACTTTTCGCTTCTAACTTTATAAAATCTATTTTGAACCCTTTATTTTTAAGCATGCTTTTCAGCCGCTGCTTCTTCTTTTTTTCCTTCTTTCGCTTCAATCACTTCTGTGTTCCTGACTTTTGCGAGATAATTCACATTTGGCAAAACGTGTAATTCTTCCAATGCATAGAAGACGCGGTGCTCGTTATCTTCCCTCGTTTTGCTGATCCAGCTTTCTTTATCATTTGCATTTCCAAAAACAATTGCATCAGAAGGACAAGCTTGCTGGCAGGCCGTTCTTACATCTTCCATATCTTTCAATGGTCTGTTTTCTTTTTTTGCTTTCAATTTTCCTTCCTGCAAACGCTGAACGCAGAATGAGCATTTTTCAATTACACCTCTTGAACGAACGGTAACATCCGGGTTTAGTACCATTCTCGTTAAATCATCTGTCATCATCATCGTTACATCAGATACTACACCTTTCTGGTTATCAGGGAAACTATCTGCACCGGTATAATCTGCCCAGTTAAAGCGACGGACTTTGAACGGACAGTTGTTAGCACAATACCTTGTACCGATACAACGGTTATACGTCATCTGGTTCAACCCTTCGCTGCTATGGTTTGTAGCTGCGACAGGACAAACGTTTTCACATGGCGCGTTGTCGCAATGCTGACAAAGCATAGGCTGGAATACAACCTGTACTTCATCCGGCTCATCGAGCTTGCTTCCTGTTGGAGTTCCGAAATAACGGTCGATGCGGATCCAGTGCATATCGTGATAACGCAACACTTCTGCTTTACCAACAACAGGTACATTGTTTTCTGCATGACAGGCTACAACACACGCATTACATCCCACACATGTGTTCATATCAATTGACATCCCCCAGTGAATTCCGGGTTTGTCATACACTCCATAGAGTGTTCCTTGTTCTTTGAATTTTTTCAATCCGCCATAAGGCTTCAATTCTTCATCCCTTTCTTCAATAATTTCTTCGGGTGATTTTTTGAAATCTTCCAGCGTCAATTCTTTTACAACTTCAGTACGCCCTTCGTAATTATTATGCGTTTGTGTTTGCGCAACTTTATATAATTCACTCGTTGTATCAAATGAAACATCTGGAGTGCTCCATTCAATTGTAGTTCCGTTAAACGACGCAAATGCAAATGCATTTTTACCGGCATCAACAACTGCTTTACCAATGTAATCTCCGGTATTTTCTGCTTTGGCACTCTGTCTTCCAAAACCAACAGCAATACCAATAACATTATTATGTGTTCCCGGAATCACAAGTACAGGTAAAGTCAATTCTTTATTACCAACTTTTACTTTTACTACGTTTCTTTCCGGATGAACTTCGAATTTATCTGCCTGGCGGCGATCGCTCAGATCAATGCCCCATTTATCTTTTGCAACTTTCGGGGATACGATTACATAATTGTCCCATGTAGCTTTTGTGATCGGGTCTGGTAATTCTAATAACCATGGATTGTTTGCCTGGCGGCCAACACCCATTGATACTTTTTGATAAAGCATCAATTCAAATGCACCACCTTTTTTTGTTGCACTGATTGCCGCTGCAGCTTCTGCAAGTTTACCGGCATTGTATGAACCGCCACTAACGGATGAAGAAGCCGGTTCAACTACACCATCCTGTAAAGCTTTTTCATAAGCTTCAACACCACCTAATTTTGTAATCCAATATTGTTTGAAATAATCTTCGTGAGTAGATGTGCTTCCGCTCCATTTCAATAATGAATCTTCAAATGCTCTTGTTTTGAATAGTGGAGCGATTGTTGGCTGAATAAAACTATAATAACCTGTTTTGATTTCTGCATCACCCCAACTCTCCAAAAAGTGTGGTGCAGGAATTACATACTTACAAAGTTCTGTTGTTTCATCTAACCTGTCGTTAAATGAAATGGTAGTTTTTGCTTTCTTCAATGCAGATTTGAATTTATCTGCGTCGTAATAATCATATGCAGGATTTACTCCATAGATCAATAAGGCGCCAACTTTTCCTGCATCAAGGTCTGCAATTAATGAAGTAAAATCAGAATCAATTCCCTGGCGTATCTGGGCAGGTGCTGCCCAGTTAATAGTTGTTCCGTTTGCACCAACAGCTTCGTTGATTGCATTAACAACAAGCTGGATATTTACATTATTGCTTCCGCAAACAACAAGCGCTTTTCCTTTATTTGCTAAAAGATCTTTTGCTGCTTTTTTAACTCCTGCTTTAGTTTTTTCATCCAATGCCGGGGCAGTAACATTTCCGCCTAATTCCGCAAGTAATGCCAATGCAACAGCACCCGTTTCTGAAGGACGATGGGTATAACGGTTATCAGCGTTCGCGCCTGTTGGTGACAACAAACTTTCAAACTGATAATGTTTGCTCATTTCCGGGTTCTTCTCATTTATTCTTCTTCCGGTTGAATATTGTTTGGTGAATTCAACAGGAGACAACCAGGTTCCCAAAAAGTCCGCACCAAGGCTCACAATTACTTTTGCATTATCGAAACGGTAAGATGGAATTGCCCTTTTTCCGTAAGAAGCTTCATTAGCCAATAATAATCCGCTATATGAATCCGAATCATACTGCACGTGGCGGCTTCCCGGATTTTTTGCCAGGAATTCAGAAATGATCTGTTTGGTTGTTGGCGAAGTGATCGTTGCTGTAAGCAAAACAACCGGTGCACCAGCCAATCCACTCATAGCCTCACCGATCATTTTATCAAATGCTTCAAAAGAAGTTACCTCCTGGAAAACATTGCCATCAAATTGTTTTGGGTGACGTAAGCGTGCTGTATCATACAGGTCAAGAACAGCAGCCTGTACACGTGCAGAAGTTCCGCCTTTTGTTATGGATGAAAGTTCATTCCCTTCTAATTTTATAGGCCTTCCGTCACGCACTTTTGCAACAACGGAAATCGCGTCCCCACCCGAAACATAAGTTGTGGCGTAATAATTTGCAACACCGGGAATAAGGTCTTCCGGTTTATTCACATAAGGAATAACTTTTTTTACGGGCATTTCGCAGCTTGCAGCAAGTGCAGCAGCTGCAGTACTAAATCCCAAATATTTCAGAAAATCACGGCGAGGTGTTTTTGAATCGAGCAATCCTTTTCCATCAAGCCCGTCAAGAGGAAGGTCCTCCTTGAATTCATTTTCCAATGATTGCTGAAAAGCCTCGCTGTTGCTGTGTTCTCCGAAACTTTGCCAGTATTTTTTACTCATACCCCTTGATCCCCTGAAGGGGAAATTTTATTGTTACTTAATTATTATTTAAACTAAACAAGCTCAGTCAGAATTCCCGAAAACCCTTGCAGGGTTTGAGGTTTAATAGTGACATTTCTGGCACTCTGTTCCACCGATTTTTTCAACAGTAATGCTGTCGCCTGCTTTAATATCTTTATGGAACTTCTCGTATATGCTGTAAAATTTGTTGCCGTTGTTGCCGGTTGAATCCGGGAAATCAACCTTAGTAGTGCGGTGGCAATTGATACACCAGCCCATGCTTAATTCTGCAAATTGTTTTACTTCATTCATTTCCTGTATAGGCCCGTGGCAGGTCTGGCATTGTACTTTACCTGCGCGGATGTGCTGCGCATGGCTGAAGAAAACGTGATCAGGCAGGTTATGTATTTTGATCCATTGGATAGGTTTTCCCGGCTGGGTATATTTACCGGATTTAGGGTCATAACCCGTGTAGCTGTATAATTTCTGGATTTCCTGTGTGCCATCAACTTCTTCTCCATCTTCACGGTATAATTTTTCTTTACCTGAATATTCGTTGATCGCCGCGTGGCAGTTCATACAAACATTCAAAGAAGGAACGGCAGCATGTTTGCTCTCCCATGCACCGCCATGGCAATATAAACAACTGATCTGGTTAATGCCTGCATGCACTTTATGAGAGTAGAAAATAGGTTGTTCCGGTTGGTAATTTTTTGTACGTCCTAATCCAATAGCCCCTTGCACCAGATAATAACCACCAACAACAAACAGGAGTAAAATAACAAGAGTGATATATGATTTATTTCTGTAAAACGGAATCGGTTCTGCAGCAGGAATTCCTTCTTTATCATCAGACAATTTTCTCAGGTTACTGTTTACCTGGAGGAGTGTGAGCATGATAACAGCAAGAATGATAGTAAGGATACCATATAGCAAACTGTTATCGCTTTCTGTTTGCGTAGCTGTTGCACCACCGCCACCGTTTTCTGCTGTCGGTGCCTGGTAAGAATTTACATATTTAAGTATAGCATCTATTTCCGCATCGCTGAGATTTGGAAACAGGTTCATTGATGTTTTATTGTACTGATTATAGAGGTCAGTGAAGTATTTATTGCCGGTAGCGAGTACAGCTGCATTATTCTTTATCCACGCATGAAGCAGTTTACTATCCGGCACCCTGTCTGTAACCCCTTTTAAAGCAGGCCCCGTAACTACTTTGATCGGATTGTGGCAAGATGCACAATTCGACTGGAACAACGCTTTACCATCCTGGGCCATCAAACTATTTCCGGCAGAAATTACTGTTAAGAGGAGGATACTGAGAAATAAGTTTCTTGCAATTAGTCTTAAATAATGCATACTATACAATGTATTGTATAAATGGAAAAATCTCCTTGAGTCGGTTGCAAAAATAAGTCAGGATTTCAACAAAATATCAACATGCAGAAAATTTTTTTTCCCTTATCTGGCGTGAGTTTCAGCGAATTGCTACATATTGTCATTTCATTTTGTCATGTTTTTGTCAACACAATTCCTTTCCGCAACCGTTTGCAAAAACTTCTTTTCGCTGCGTTGTTTTTTCTTTTCTTTGTGCGCTGAGCTGAAAAGATCGGCCATTAATTATTCATTCGTATAATATAATAAATAGGTAATGCAGGAAAATTCACCGGCAGTGCATATTGCCATTTTTGCTTCAGGGGCCGGTTCAAATGCACAGAAAATTATTGATCATTTTAAACAACATGCTTTCATTAAAGTAAGTTTGGTTGTTTGCAACAAAGCCGGGGCAGGCGTTCTTTCAATAGCAGAAAAAGAAAAAATTCCACATATAATAATTGAGAAGGAACGTTTTTTTCGGGGAGATGCTTATGTAGAAATTCTTGCCCTGCATAAAATCGATTTCATTGTATTAGCAGGTTTTTTATGGAAAATCCCTTCGGCATTAATTCAAAGGTTCCCAGGAAAGATCATTAATATTCATCCGGCACTTTTACCAAAATATGGTGGCAAAGGGATGTTCGGCCATCATGTGCATGAAGCAGTGATCGTGGCAAAGGAAAAAGAAAGCGGCATCACGATTCACTATGTAGATGAATTATACGATCACGGAAAAATAATTTTCCAGGCAACTTGTACTATTGAAAAAAATGATACGCCGGAAATGCTTGCACAAAAAGTACATTTGCTGGAACACCGCTTCTTTCCGAAAATAATTGAAGAAGTTATCGTTTCGCAAAATATAGTTAAAAGATAATCCCCAAACCTATTAATTGCCGTTTTGATAGTAATATCACAGTTTAAATTGTTGCCTTTGCATCATCTTCTACACAAATCTTCATTACTGCTGCTAACTTTTACCATTTCGGGTTTGCTATGCAAAACATTCGGGCAACAGGTAACGATCCGTGGAATGGTATTTAATATGACGAAAACGCAACCGCTTCGTGCCGTCAGCGTTCAAAGCACATCGGGCAGGGGAACAGTTACCGATTCAAGCGGTACATATTCTATTACAGTTTACGAAACCGATTCCATTTTCTTTTCTTATTTAGGAAGAACAACAGATACTTTTCCGGTGAAGAATATTAACCTGTACAGCAACTTCGATATTGCGCTTCATGTTGCGCCTACACTTTTAAGAACGGTACAGGTTGCCCCGAGAAATTATCACATGGATTCGTTGCAGAACCGGCAGGATTATGCAAAATATTTTGATTACGCAAAACCAAAGCTCAAACTGAGTGACGGAAGCAGCGGTGGTGGTGTCGGATTGGATTTAGATGAGATCATTAATATGTTCCGTTTTGACCGGAATAGAAGATTAGCCGCTTTCCAGAAAAGATTGATCAATGACGAGCATGATAAATTTGTCGATCACCGTTTTAATAAAGCAATCGTAAAACGCATAACACACATGAACAGCCCGGAACTGGATTCGTTCATGATAAAATACAAACCGTCTTATAACTTCACCAAAACAGCCACCGATTATGATTTTGATGAATACATCAAACTCGCTGCACGTGAATACAGGATGAATAAAAACAAACCTATCGGCGAAATGAAGAAAGAGAGATTGCCGTTTTGAGTTTTCTGCTCCTTTACAACTTTAGTTTTTATTTGTTAGAATAAAAATTCTGCGTTTCAGAGTTTCGGTGGCAAATTGATTTTGCCACTAAAACACAGAAGATCTGAAGTTGGTATTATGATCGATACTTTCTCCAAAAAAAATTCACGCAATTTTCACTATCTTACTTTTCCATTTTTCTTTCAAGGCAAATCCCTTTAATAATGAAAAAACTACTGCTTGTTCTTATTATCGCCACGCAATTAATTTTTGTATCGGTAGCGCAGGTAGCCAAACAAAACCTTCCTGTACTTACTACTCAATTACAAACCGAAGCCAGCGGCATGTCGGCTGAAAGATTAGCAAGAATTGATAATGTAGTGAATGAATACATTAGTAAGAAATGGCTTAACGGCGCAGTAGCTATCGTGTATAAAAACGGAAAGCTGGCTTATTACAAAGCTTTCGGTTATGATGATGCCGATAAAAAAAAGATGATGCCGAAAGATGGCATTTTCCGGATTGCATCACAAACCAAGGCACTAACGAGCACGGCTATCCTCATTTTATATGAAGAGGGGAAATTATTGTTGGATGATCCCGTGAGTAAATACATCCCTGAGTTTGCGCATCAGGCAGTGCTTGAAAAATTTAATGCAAAAGATACCACGTACACAACAGTTCCTGCAAAACGCGATGTAACCATCCGCGATTTACTTACACATACTTCCGGTATTGGTTATGCAGGTATAGGAACGCCGGAGATGAATGCCATCTATGCAAAAAACAAGATCCCATCCGGCCTTGGCGTTTTTGATGCTTCATTATTGGATAAAATGAAAACGCTTGGAAAATTACCGCTGCAATTCCAACCTGGCGACAAATGGATGTACGGATTGAACACAGACCTGCTCGGTTGTTTGGTGGAAGTGATCAGCGGAACAACTCTCGAAAATTTTATCCGCAAAAATATTTGCGAGCCGTTGGGCATGAATGATACATGGTTCAACCTTCCAAAAGAAAAAACAAACCGGCTTACAACGGTTTATACGGAAGATTCCCTCAATCATATCATCAAATGGGATGCACACCATTTTGGCGTTGATCCTGCATATCCGCTTATCACCAAACATTATTTTTCCGGTGGCGCGGGGCTTTCATCAACCGCATTTGATTATGCTGTGTTTTTACAGATGTTCCTTAATGGCGGGGAATATAATGGTCACCGCATTCTTTCAAAACGCACAGTTGAAATGATGACCAGCGGGCAACTTCATTTTATGTTTGATGATATAAACAATTTCGGGTTGGGTTTTGAAGTAGTTACCCCGTTAGGCGCAGCAAGAGGGCCATGGAATGAAGGAAGTTTTTCCTGGGGCGGGTTTTTTGGAACGTCGTACTGGGCTGATCCAAAAGATAAATTGGTATGTCTTTTTATGACACAACAAACACCAAACAGCCATGGCGATATCGGGGAAAAATTTAAAGAATTGGTCTACCAGGCAGAAAACGAATGAGAGTGGTAAGACATAAGTAATAAGCAGTAAGTAAAACATTCACCATTGACAATTCACAACTCACCATCATGGATCAAACAACATTAGGCATTGGCACGAGGTTACAGCACACACAATTCGGGCCCGGCGTTATTGTCGGCGTAAAATATGCAACTTATCTTATTTCTTTTATTCATCATGGAATAAAAGAAGTTGACAAAACGGATACACATCTGGATGAGATCATTCCTGAAAATGTAACTGCAGAAATTGAAACATCATCGGAGATAGAAAAGTCACTTCTCAAAATTCTTCGGCTATGGGGAGGCGTTAGTGAAGTTGTCCCCCTCGGCGAACGATGGAATAAAGGAACAATGCTGTTACAGCCGTTTGATAAAACACAGAAACCAAAAGAAATCCCCATTGAAATTTTTTTTCACAAGATCGTGATGCTGCGCGACAGGCTCCGCGTAATGGAACAGCAGATCAACGCACACAAATTGTTAAGCGATGAAGACAAAGTAAACCTGCAGCAATACATCACCCGCATTTACGGATCGCTGACAACGTTTAATGTACTCTTTAAAAACAAAGAGCAATGGTTTACCGGGGAAAAAGGAAGCAAAGAAGATTAATTCAACCAATACTGCTACAATTCATCATGAGAAAAACAACATTTGCTTTCGTTACGCTACTCCTGCCTTTCTTTTTAGTTGCACAGGAATATAAAAAGATCCATGAAAAAGCAATCGTAACCGATACGCATAACGATGTGCTTTCTACTGTTACTATGGCCGGGCTTGACTTCGAAAATAACCTGTTGGGAAAATCGCAATCAGATATTGCACGGTTTAAAGAAGGTGGTGTTGATGTGCAGGTGTTTTCTATTTTTTGCGACGAACGCTTTGGAAAAGATACGGCTTTTAAATACGCAAACATCGAGATCGATTCATTATACGCG
Source organism: Bacteroidota bacterium (assembly GCA_018266575.1). Taxonomy (GTDB): domain Bacteria; phylum Bacteroidota; class Bacteroidia; order Chitinophagales; family Chitinophagaceae; genus Puia. Next base: position 1,461 of record JAFEAE010000007.1, on the reverse strand, counting down.
ATTGTGAAAAGAAACCCGGACAAATTGATGATTGTTACTACACCTAAAGAATTATTCACTGCAGTAAAAGAAAAAAAATTAGCATGCATGTTGGGCGTGGAGGGCGGCCACATGATAGAAGATGATTTGAACAAACTCGACAGTTTGTTTAAACGCGGCGTCCGCTATATGACGCTCACCTGGAACAACAGTACATCCTGGGCAAGTTCTGCAAAAGATGAAGCGGGTAATACTGTTCCTAATCCCAAAAAAGGGTTGAATGATTTTGGGAAACAAATTGTGAAGCGCATGAACGAGCTGGGGATGATGGTGGATATTTCTCATGTAGGTGAACAAACATTCTGGGATGCGATCAATACAACTACTAAACCTGTTATCGCTTCTCACAGTTCCGTATATGCGATTTGCCCGGTGCCACGGAATTTAAAGGACGACCAGATAAAAGCTGTTGCAAAAAACGGTGGTGTGATAGATGTGAATTTTTTCTCCGGGTTTATAGACAGTAATTATTTTAAAAAACGCGATATTTTTTTCAGTCACCACAAAGCAGAATTCGATTCGTTGAACGCATTGAAAAAACCGGAATACGAAGTGAGCGGTTATATGTCTGCCAAGTACCCGAAAGAAATCGAAGCGATCCGTCCGCCGCTTTATTTGCTTATCGATCATATCGATTATATCGTAAAATTGGTTGGTGTGGATTATGTTGGGTTAGGTTCTGATTTTGATGGGATCGATTCCGCTCCGCTTGGACTTGAAGGCGTGCAGGATTTTCCAAAGATCACTGAAGCATTATTACAAAGGGGCTATTCAAAAAAAGATATTGAAAAAATCCTTGGCGGAAATTTCATTCGTGTATTCAAAGCCAATTCAAAATAAAATCGGCCCGAAAATATAACTATATCCATAACCAATTTTCGATATTGCATTGTATATTGCTTCGCAAGAATTTTTCGCTGCTTACCTTCTTGTATTAAACCTTCAACAAAGAATACATGTAACCAAGATTTTTATTAAGCGCATTACTCCTGGCGTTCAATAAATTTTCGCTCTTGAAAACCGGTTTACCTGTTTTCAGTAAAGAACATTTTGCTATAAAAGTTTATGAACAACAAAACGAAATACCGCCTGTTCAAAATGATCATCTATGTAATGATTGGTTTCGGGGTTGCATTTTTTTGGCATAAGCTGAGGAAATGATGTGGTGAATGGTCAATGACGAATTGATAATGGATAATTGACAATGAGATGCTCACTGGTTATTTTTAGAGCCGTTGTTGATCGCTGACCAACAACATGCGGAGAAGACTGAAGCTTCATAGTAGCATTGATGTTGAAGAGTGCGACCTTTAGATTTGGTTCTTTGAGATAATGGCGAAGGAAAAAATAAATTTGAAAAGAAGAGAGGTGCACTATGAGTGCGACTGGAAGTTTCGTTCCGCGTTGCGTATTAGACCTCCC
>JAFEAE010000006.1 GCA_018266575.1 Bacteroidota bacterium | reverse complement strand
CGACTGACGACCGAAAACTATTTTTCAGAAATCGTACATCCGACATCGTATATCGTACATATTTATATCATCTTAAAACCAAACAAAAAATACAATCATGGCAAAATTAAATTTTGGCGGAGTTGAAGAAAATGTAGTAACACGTGAAGAATTCCCGCTTGCCAAAGCGCAGGAAGTTTTGAAAAATGAAACAATAGCAGTCATCGGTTATGGCGTGCAGGGCCCGGGCCAGGCGCTGAACCAAAAAGATAATGGCATCAATGTGATCGTTGGTCAACGCAAAGATTCCAAAACATGGGATAAAGCAGTGCGTGATGGTTTTGTTCCCGGCAAAACACTTTTTGAAATTGAAGAAGCTTTGCAACGCGGAACTATTATATGTTACTTGCTCAGCGACGCTGCTCAAATAGCATTATGGCCAACAGTAAAAAAACATTTAACAGCAGGCAAAGCATTATATTTTTCACACGGTTTCGGCATCACGTTCAACGAACAGACAGGTATTATTCCGCCAAAAGATGTGGATGTATTTTTAGTTGCACCAAAAGGTAGCGGCACCTCATTGCGCAGAATGTTTTTGCAAGGCCGCGGATTGAATAGTTCTTATGCTATTTTCCAGGACGCAACGGGAAAAGCAAAAGAAAGAGTGATTGCATTAGGCATCGCTGTTGGCAGCGGATATTTATTCGAAACAGATTTCAAAAAAGAAGTGTACAGCGATCTTACCGGTGAACGCGGAACATTAATGGGCGCAATACAGGGAATTTTTGCAGCACAATATGAAGTGCTCCGCAAAAAAGGCCACTCTCCTTCCGAAGCATTCAATGAAACTGTTGAAGAGTTGACACAATCATTAATGCCACTTGTTGCAGAAAACGGGATGGACTGGATGTATGCAAACTGCTCAACAACTGCACAACGCGGCGCATTGGATTGGTGGAAAAAATTCCGCGATGCAACATCGCCTGTATTCACTGAGTTGTATGAGAGTGTTGCAGCAGGCAAAGAATCACAACGTTCTATCGATAGCAATTCACAACCTGATTATCGTGAAAAACTTGAAGCGGAATTGAAAGAATTGCGCGAAAGCGAAATGTGGCAGGCAGGAAAAACAGTAAGAAGCTTGAGACCGGAGAATCAGAAATAAAGTAAAAGGTTGAAGGTATAGGGTGTAAGGTTTAAGTCAGAACATTGCACCTTCTGTCCTTACATCCTACACCTTCAACCCTACACCTAACATACAATCAATGTCAGAAAAAAAACACGACCTAACACATGTGGTTGCCGTCAGGGATTGGAAAGAATATCTTGGCGAATCATTACTGATTATATTCAGTGTTTCGCTGGCATTGATATTGACGGAAGTGTTCAATAAAATTCACGAAAAACAGCAGTCAAAAGAAATATTACATCAACTGCGCGAAGAATTGATTGCAAACAAAGATGCAGAACAAGATCAATACCGCTATCATTTGAAAGTTATGCGGAATATTGATTCGGCGCTTCATCATCCTGAATATGCAAGACAATTTATGGACAACGGCGAAGTTCATTTAAGTGTGATCGTAGATAGCGGCGTATTGCGCCACGATCTTAATGAAGTTGCATGGCAGATCGCGAAACAAAATAATGTCTTCACAAAATTAGACTTGAAAACGTATAGCCTGTTGACTGATATATATGACAACCAGCAAAAAATTGCAATAGCAGAAGATGAGATCGGAAAATTATTATTATCTATTGATTCGCGAAAACCAGAAAATTTGAACACTGTATTAATATTAATTCGCGACACTTTTTATGCATGGTCAGTTGAGCGGGCTCCGAGATTACTCGCAGCTTATCAACAGGCAATCGATCAACTTAGTAATTATTAAAATCACAGATTACGATGAGTGTGACAGAAAAGGCAACATATCAATTAGATTTTGCAAAAGCAAAAGAACGCTTGCACAAAGTAGCGATAAAAACGCCGCTTCAGCTAAACCGGAATTTGTCGGCAAAATATAACGCCAATGTATACCTGAAAAGAGAAGATTTGCAGGTAGTACGCTCCTACAAATTGCGCGGCGCTTATAATATGATGAGCAGCTTGCCAAAAGAACAATTACAAAAAGGTGTTGTATGCGCAAGTGCGGGTAACCATGCACAAGGGTTTGCTTATTCATGTAAAAAATTAAATGTGCATGGAGTTGTTTTCATGCCGATCATCACGCCCAATCAAAAAGTAAACCAGACAAAAATGTTTGGTGAGGATAATATCGAGATACGCCTGATCGGTGATACGTTCGATGACTGTGCTGTCGAAGCAAAAAAATTCACGGAAGAAAACGGCATGACATTTATCCCTCCATTTGATGATCACCGCATTATTGAAGGACAAGGAACTGTAGCCGTTGAAATACTGGAACAATTATCAGATATCGATTATGTATTCGTTCCTATTGGCGGCGGCGGCCTTGCATCAGGAGTTGGCTCTTACTTCAAAACCTATTCTCCCAAAACAAAAATTATTGGCCTCGAACCGGAAGGCGCTCCTTCTATGCTTGAAGCTTTTAAAATCGGTTACCCGGTAACGCTAGATAGTATCGAACGCTTTATTGACGGCGCTTCTGTAAAACGCACCGGCGACCTTACTTTCTCCATTTGCCAAAAAGTTTTAGATGACCTTCATCTGGTCCCCGAAGGAAAAGTATGCTCCACTATTTTGAAATTATACAATGAAGATGCGATTGTTGTTGAACCCGCAGGGGCTTTATCAATAGCTGCATTGGATGATTACGCCAATGAACTAAAAGGAAAAAATATTGTTTGTATCGTAAGTGGGAGCAATAACGACATCGACCGCATGCAGGAAATAAAAGAACGCTCGCTGCAATATGAAGGGTTGAAACATTATTTCCTTATCCGTTTTGCGCAACGCCCCGGCGCATTGAAAGAATTTGTGAACCACGTGTTGGGGCCGAATGACGATATCACCCGTTTCGAATACATGCAAAAACACAATAAAGAAACCGGGCCAGCCCTGGTCGGGATTGAATTAAAACAAAAGGAAGATTACGAAGCATTGATCCGCAACCTGAATAAATACAATATCAACTACACAGAACTGAACAAACAGGATAATTTATTCGGCTACCTCGTTTAATGAGCTGGGAGGAATTGTGGGAAAAAAGTGATGTATTTTATATAATATTTGGGAATTATTTAGTAATTTTATTTGATTGCCTGCTCATATTTTTAGATAAAATTCCAAGAATCCATAATTATTTTGAAAATATTCAAATCCAGAAGTAAGAATATGGAAAGAAGCGGTTTATACTCCCCCCAATTCGAGCATGATGCCTGTGGTATTGGTTTTGTTGCCAACATTAAAAGCAACAAGTCGCACCAGATTGTTTCTGATGCGTTGACCATTCTCGAAAATATGGAACACCGCGGTGCATGCGGTTGTGAAAACAACACAGGTGACGGCGCTGGTATTATGATCCAGACGCCGCATGAATTTTTCTTCGATGAATGTGTGAAGCTCGGCATCCACTTGCCCCCGTTTGGAAAATATGGCGTGGGTGTTTTGTTTTTTCCAAAGGACATCCGCCTCAAAGAAGAATGTCGTGACATTTTCAACCGCTCCGCTGAAAAATTAGGATTAGAGATTTTAGGATACCGCAAAGTACCGGTAAACCCCGATGGTATCGGGCCTACAGCGTTGTCTGTTGAACCGGAAATGGAACAGGTTTTTATTGCATGTCCGGATCACATAAATAATCCCGATGATTTCGAGCGCAAATTATTTGTGCTGAGAAATTATTCAAGCCATCTTATTAACAGCACTGTAAAAAAAGATGCGATTGGTTTTTATGTTGCATCGCTTTCATATAAAACCGTTGTTTACAAAGGTCAGTTGACAAGCATGCAGGTAAGGAATTATTTTCCGGACCTCAGCCATAAAAGAGTGGTGTCTGCATTTGGATTGATCCACTCACGTTTTGCAACGAATACATTTCCTTCATGGAAACTCGCTCAGCCTTTTCGTTATATCGCACATAATGGAGAGATCAATACACTCCAGGGAAACTTAAACTGGTTGCGCACAAGTGAAAAAGGTTTCACATCTCCTTATTTTTCCGATGAAGAGATGGAAATGTTATTGCCGATTGTTACTGAAGGACAATCTGATTCTGCATGTTTGGATAATATGATCGAATTGCTCACATTATGCGGACGTTCATTACCACATGTGATGATGATGCTGATTCCTGAAGCATGGGATGGCAACGAGCAAATGGACCCGGTGAAAAAAGCATTCTATGAATTTCACGCAGCATTCATGGAACCCTGGGACGGGCCTGCTTCTATATCATTTACTGACGGGAAAATAATAGGTGCAACGCTTGACCGCAATGGGTTGCGCCCCTCACGGTATTGTGTAACCGAAGATGACCGCGTGATCATGGCATCGGAAAGCGGTGTGCTTCCGGTTGATCCGAAAATCATCAAAGAAAAAGGAAGGTTGCAACCGGGAAAAATGTTCATCGTTGACCTTGAACAAGGAAGAATTATCAGCGATGAGGAATTGAAGAAAAATATCTGCTCTCAGAAACCTTATGAAGAGTGGTTGAACAAATACAAGATACGTTTGGAAGAATTGCCGGAACCTCGTGTGATGTTCACTCACCTTGAGCATGATCAGATCTTCAAATATCAAAAAGCATTTGGTTATTCTACAGAGGATCTGGAAACACTCATTGCGCCTATGGCTGTTGATGGAAAAGAACCAGTAGGTTCGATGGGAAGTGATGTTCCGCTTGCAGTATTAAGCGATCAGCCACAACATCTCAGCAGTTATTTCAAGCAATTATTTGCACAAGTTACCAATCCGCCAATCGATCCGATACGTGAGCGATTGGTAATGTCGCTTACAACATTCGCCGGCAACAATGGAAATTTATTGGTAGAAGACTCTCTCGCATGCCACAGCATTGCATTGAAACATCCTGTTCTTTCCAATCATGAGCTGGAAAAGATCAGGAGTATTGATACCGGTATTTTCCAGGCAAAAACATTGCAGACGTATTTCCGCGCTGATGGCCAACCCGGATCATTACAAAAAGGCGTGGAAAGATTATGCCGTTATGCCGTGGATGCAGTGGAAGATGGTTTTGAAGTATTGATATTAACAGACCGTGCCATCGATAGTGACCATGCTCCTATCCCATCGCTGCTTGCAACGGCTGCAGTTCATCATCATCTCATTCGCAAAGGATATCGCGGGCAGGTTGGTATTATTGTAGAAGCCGGTGATATTTGGGAAGTCCATCACTTCGCCTGTTTGATTGCATTTGGCGCTACAGCAATCAACCCATATCTCGCATTGTCTACAATACGAGACATGAAACTTAGTGGAAAATTAGAGACCGACCTTGATGCAGAACACCTGAAAAAGAATTATATCAAAGCTGTCAATGATGGATTGCTGAAAGTATTCTCAAAAATGGGAATATCAACCTTGCAATCCTACCAAGGTGCACAGATATTTGAAATTATCGGTTTGAATAAAACTGTTGTAGATAAATATTTCACAGGCGCCACTTCAAGAATTGAAGGAATGGGATTGGATGAAATAGCAAAAGAAATTTTAGCACGTCATTACCTCGCATTCAGCAAAAAGGATATTCCATCAGACCGTTTGCCGGTAGGCGGGATTTATCAATGGAAACGCAAAGGGGAATTTCATTTATTCAATCCGCAAACTATCCACTTGTTGCAGTATTCAACAAGAATGAATGATTATTCCATTTTTAAAAAATATTCAAAACTGGTAAACGATCAGAGCGAGAAAGCTGCTACACTAAGAAGTTTGTTTACGTTTAAGCCTAACCGAAATTCTATTCCGATTGATGAAGTAGAACCGGCAGAAAATATCTACAAACGTTTTGCTACAGGCGCTATGAGTTTTGGTTCGATATCCCACGAAGCACATTCTACATTGGCAATTGCAATGAACAGGCTCGGAGGCAAAAGCAATACCGGCGAAGGTGGCGAAGATGAACTGCGTTATGAGCCGTTAGCAGATGGAAGTTCGATGCGTTCTGCAATCAAGCAGGTTGCATCAGCCCGTTTTGGTGTAACGAGTTACTATCTTACGATGGCAGATGAGTTGCAGATCAAAATGGCTCAAGGGGCAAAACCTGGTGAAGGTGGACAATTGCCGGGGCATAAAGTTGATGACTGGATCGGTAAAGTGCGCCACGCTACACCAGGTGTTGGATTAATTTCCCCACCACCTCACCACGATATTTATTCAATCGAAGATCTTGCTCAATTAATATTTGATCTAAAAAACGCAAACCGTGCAGCACGCATCAGCGTGAAGCTCGTATCAAAAGCAGGTGTCGGAACAATTGCGGCAGGTGTTGCCAAAGCAAAATCGGATGTGATATTAGTTTCAGGTTTTGATGGCGGCACTGGTGCTTCGCCGGTTAGCTCTATCAAACATGCAGGCCTGCCCTGGGAACTTGGCCTTGCAGAATCTCATCAGACATTGGTAAAAAATAAATTGCGCAGCCGCGTTGTTTTGCAAACAGACGGTCAATTAAAAACAGGCCGTGATATAGCGATTGCAACTTTACTCGGCGCAGAAGAATGGGGTGTTGCAACTGCAGCACTTGTTACCGAAGGTTGTATTATGATGCGCAAGTGCCATCTTAATACTTGTCCTGTTGGTGTTGCCACGCAAGACCCTGAATTAAGAAAACGTTTTTCAGGAAATGCAGATTATGTTGTGAACCTTTTCAAATTTCTCACACAGGAATTGCGTGAAATTATGGCTGAACTTGGTTTTCGTACAATTGATGAAATGGTAGGGCAGGTAGATTGCCTGGGCATGCGTGAAAATATCAATCACTGGAAATATAAAAAATTAGATCTATCTCCCATTTTGTATAAAGAACCGGCTTCATTGTACACAGGATTGCATAAACAGGAAGAACAGGATCATGGATTAGCGGATATTCTTGACTGGAAATTATTAGACGCAGCCAAACCAGCACTTGAACATCAACAGAAAGTTTTTGCAGCATTTAATGTAAAAAATACAGACAGAACAATTGGCACCGTTTTGTCGAATGAGATTTCAAAAAAATATCAATCGAAAGGATTGCCGGAAGATACAATCCATTTCAAATTCACCGGAACAGCAGGTCAAAGTTTTGGCGCTTTTAATACAAAAGGTGTTACGCTTGAATTGGAAGGCGATGCAAATGATTATTTTGGTAAAGGATTATCCGGTGCAAGATTAATTATCTATCCCTCACAAAATGCAGGGTTTGTTCCGGAAGAAAATATCATCATTGGTAACGTTGCATTTTATGGCGGCACTTCCGGTGAAGCTTTTATCAGAGGGAAAGCAGGCGAACGTTTCGGTGTGCGCAACTCAGGTGTAAACACTGTCGTAGAAGGGGTCGGAGATCATGGCTGTGAATATATGACTGGCGGGCGAGTTGTTATTCTTGGTAATACCGGAAGAAATTTCGCTGCAGGTATGAGTGGCGGTATCGCATATGTGTATGATGTGAAAGGGCAATTCTCTTCATTATGTAATACAGAAATGGTAGACCTTGATAAAGTAGAAGATGATGATGTGGAAGAATTGAAAACAATGATCCAGAAGCATTATGCATATACAGGAAGTACCGTTGCAAAATTTGTGCTGGATGATTTTGAAAACCAGTTAAAGAATTTTGTGAAAGTATTCCCAAGAGATTACAAGAAAGTGTTGTTGCAGAAAAAGATTGGAGCGAAAGTGAGTTGATAAGTAATAATTGATAATTAATAATTAGAGATTAATAATTTTTATTCGGTTGCGGGTTCCCGTTAGTATGCGAAAGTTGAATAGAATTATTGCTGTACAAGAGTGCGACGCAACGATGCTCAACCGGAGTTACTGAAGCCAATTGCCAAAAAAGAAAAACTAAAAACAGAAAGGCTAAAACTAAAAGAGAAATTAAGAATTAAAGAACTGAAAATTGCAGACTGACGAATGATAACTGTTCTCAGGAATCGTAAATCACATATCGTAAATCGTAAATAGCAATGGGTAAACCAACAGGTTTCATAGAATTTACAAGAGAGCTTCCGGGGAAACGCCCGGTGCAGGAGAGAAAAAAAGATTACAATGAATTTGTGTCTTTATACCCTGCAGACAAGCTCAATCAACAAGCAGCGCGTTGCATGAATTGCGGGATACCGTTTTGCCATCATGGCTGCCCGCTCGGGAATGTAATCCCGGAATTTAACGATGCTGTTTATCGCAAGCAATGGAAAGAGGCGTATGATATTTTATCTTCTACGAATAATTTCCCGGAGTTTACAGGCCGTATTTGTCCTGCACCATGCGAGAGCAGTTGTGTGCTTGGCATTAATCAGCCTGCCGTTGCGATTGAAGAAATAGAAAAACACATTATTGAAATTGCCTTTGAAAAAGGTTTTGTAAAAGCTAAGAAACCCAACGTAAAAACAGGAAAGAAGGTGGCTGTTGTGGGTTCGGGGCCTGCGGGGCTTGCTGCTGCTACCCAACTGAATTATGCCGGTCATACTGTTACTGTTTTTGAAAGAGATGATGCACCGGGAGGGTTATTACGTTACGGAATCCCTGATTTCAAATTGGAAAAATGGGTGATCGACCGAAGAATAAAACTGATGGAAGAAGAAGGCATTGTATTCAGGTGCAATGTGAATGTTGGAAAAGACATCAGCATAAACGATTTGCTCAGGGAGTTTCATGCAACCGTGCTTAGCGGCGGGTCAACAATTCCAAGAAATTTATCCATACCGGGGCGTGAACTGAAAGGCGTGTATTATGCTATGGAATTTTTGAAGCAACAAAATAAACGCGTTAGCAATATTAAAGTAGATGGTGAAGATATTTTCGCTACCGGAAAAAATGTTGTGGTAATTGGTGGAGGCGATACCGGAAGCGATTGTGTAGGTACTTCAAACAGGCACGGGGCAAAATCCATTACACAATTTGAATTGTTGCCAAGACCACCGGAATCTAGAACGGATTTTATGCCATGGCCAACTTACCCGATGACATTAAAAACATCTTCATCGCACGAAGAAGGTTGTGAAAGGCAATGGGCAATTGCAACAAAAGAATTTGTTGGCGATGAAAATGGCAACCTTAAAGCATTACGAATTGTAAACCTGGAATGGAAATTTACTGAAGATAATAAGCCTGCACAATTTGTAGAAGTTCCGGGAAGTGAAAAAGAAATCCCATGTGAACTGGCATTGTTAGCTATGGGCTTTGTTCATCCGCAGCATGAAGGAATGATCAACCAACTTGAAATAGAACTTGACGAACGAGGCAATGTAAAAGCATCAGAAAAGAATTATCAGACCAATATTTCAAAAATATTTACTGCAGGAGATATGCGCCGGGG
>JAFEAE010000005.1 GCA_018266575.1 Bacteroidota bacterium | reverse complement strand
GGTCTAATACGCAACGCGGAACGAAACTTCCAGTCGCACTCATAGTGCACCTCTCTTCTTTTCAAATTTATTTTTTCCTTCGCCATTATTTCAAAGAACCAAATCTAAAGGTCGCACTCTTGTACTTCAACGCTCTGAGCAACTCCGGGTTTAATTCTGTGCCCCTCTTTGGTCAATTCAATTATCTGAACTTTGATTCCTATTGTTCCTATATGCCTATGTGTTTTATTTCTTCATTCTATCAATCCCAAAAATCTTCCAGAATCCAGGTTCAGACATTATTCATTCTCTTCCTCAAATTCTTCATTGCATTCCTGGATCAGCCCGAGGATTTTTTCTCTTCCGGTTTTCTTAATAGCGCTGGTAACAAAATGCTGCGGAAGAAACTGCCAGGTTTCACGCATTTTATTTAAGAAGGATTGTACGTTCTGGCTTACCGTACGTTGATTTTCTTTATCGGATTTTGTAAACACCAAACAAAAAGGCACACGCCATTTGCCAAGTTCATTCACAAATTCAAGATCTAATTTTTGTGGCGTATGGCGGCTGTCGATCAACACAAAAACAGTCATTAATGTTTTGCGTTTGCGCAAATAATCTTCAATCATCTTTTCCCATTTCTTCCGTTGCGATTGTGAAACTTTTGCAAAGCCATACCCGGGCAAATCAACAATGTACCATTCCTTATTAATAAGAAAATGATTGATCAATTGTGTTTTGCCGGGAGTAGCAGAAGTTTTTGCCAGCTTGTCGTTATTGCAAAGCATATTGATGAGCGAAGATTTTCCCACATTGCTTCGCCCGATAAATGCATATTCCGGCTTATCCGCTTTCGGGCACTGTTTATAGTCGGGGCTGCTGATAATATATTCTGCAGATTTAATAAGCATGAATGCAAGATACGATGAGATAGTTTGGAAATGCGGTGAAGGAGGAAATTGATAGTTGATAATGGATAATTGACAATGCGGGAAGATTGCAACAGGAAGAAATCAGATGCATCAGTTAAATCAGGATAAAACCATAGCTCAGACAATCGCTCAATAGAATTTCTTACGTACAAGTGAGTGACACAACGATGTTTAATAGGGAACAAATGCTGGTTACAAAAAAATAAAAACTAATAATTTAAAGGCTAAAAAATAAAAGGGGAATTATGAAGTTGAAGAACCGATGACCGTCAACTGACGACCGATAACTATTTAGCAGAAATCGTAAATCCCAGATCGTAATTCGTAAATATATAGCGGAGACAACTTCCTGTGCAGTGAAAATTTCACGGCTTTAAATTAAAAAACCCTTCGACAAGCTCAGGGTTTAGTTCACCACTTTGTTGGCGCAACTGCTGCTGGCAAAGGCTTCTGGTTTTGCTTTGAATGCAAAACCCATTCCGAGAATGTAACCCATTGCTTCTTTAAGTGCATCGTTACTTTTGAAATGCGGATTGGTGTTGATGTCTGCATGCACTTCCATATCCACATCGTATTTGCTGAACAGGTTGCACAGTTCATAAGCGATCTCGATACTTTTTGCAACTTCTACCAACATGCGCTCTTTGATGGTGTACTGCGTTTTTGTTTTTTCGTTATGAATGAACATGAAGCCTCCATGTCCTTCGCGGAGAAAAACAATAACTGTTGCAAACTCTGTTTCTGCGCCTTTTACCTGTGAATCTGTGCCGATGCAAACTTTGAGGTGATAGCCTTTTTCCGTCTCTCGGCGGATGGCATGTTCAACGGCATCAATGATCGGTAGTTCGATCAGGTCTCCATTAAATTTTCGCCATAACATATTTAATAGGTTTTCCCAATTTACCGAAAATCATACGAACAACAAAATAGTGTATAGGTTATCGTTGTATTAAGTTATATAGAATGATCTCTAAAACTGATTTGCAATTTCATGTTAGTCAATTAAGTTATCCTGGAAATATTGCTTAATAAATTTTCATGCAATATATTTCTTGTTCTTTTTTGCTTCGCCAAAAAAGAACCAAAAAAGGCGATCCGGAAACCCCGCCTGCCGGACGGGCAGGGATATACAGCCCGTTTCCGGAAGGAGCTTTGATTAAGCTTTTGTACTACTGTGGTGAAAAACAGTTGAGCCCTGATCGCTTTATAACCGGCAAAAACATTTTTTATTAATTGGATATGTCACCCAATATGGAATCAGAATTGCCCTGTGCTTAACAAAACCAACGTGCATGCTTCCATCGGGATGATGCCGTTCTTTTCTGCGAGTTCGTAAAGCTCATCATTCTCGGCACCTGGGTTAAAGATGATGCGTTTGGGATGTAACGATAATATATAATCGTAATATTCTCTTTGGTTATTTCTGTTCAGGTATAGGGAAACAGTATCGATTTTATCGAAATCTTTTTTTTCCGTTTCAACGTCAACATCTGCTACTTTCACTTTTTGCCGCCCGATAGCAACTACGGGATGGCCGGTTGCACGCAAGCGGTTCACTGCAAGAAAACTATAACGTTCAGGGTTAGCCGAAGCTCCAAGGATGAGTGTCTTCTTTTGTTCCATAATGCCTGTATAAGAATACGGTAATTATTTTTGATCAGGTTGCTTATTGCAATTTAAACTGAATTGGTTGAAGTTTGTATGATTTTACTTTTCTGCCATCCTGAATTGCGGGTATCCATTTGCCCGATTTTTTAATAATAAGCAACGATTCATTATCAAGCGAATATTCTACTGATTTGCCAACATAAGGATCAATCACATTTCCTTCTTTGTCTACAATGAATACAATACTCACAATTCCTTCATAATTGCCATTTACTGCCCTGTCCGGATATTTTAGATTTTTGTTGAGATATCTTGCCCAGCCTGTATCTCCGCCGGGAAATTCAGATTCTTTCTCATCTCGTTCTTTTTCTTTTATTCCTTTGCTCTTCTTAATCGAATCTTCTTTTGCATCTTCTCTATCTTTTTTACCCATGTCGATTGTTTCAACAAGAGAATCATTTTTATAAACGTATTTGAATTTCCAACTCAGGCTGTCTTCGCTTAATTTCCAAAAATCTCCTTCTCTTTTTCCATTAATAAAATTCCCTGATGAATCTAACAAACCTTTGGTATTGTAATAATATGCGCTGCCATTCAATATGTTGCCATCTTTATCTTTATAATGCTCTGTCTTTAGTAACGGTCCATACAAATTATAGTAATCCCACTGCCACGATGAATCACTGATTTCCTGCACATGGATAAGATATACGGCCTTTTCTATTGCTACCGGTTTCCAGTCTTTATCAAAAACATACAACTGGTCTTTTTGTGCGAAGACAGAATTGATTGCAAAAAGAAAAATAATAACAAGTGTTTTTTTCATAAGCGGCTTGTTGAAACCTAATGTAATCCGAAAATTTGAAAATGTATAATCTGAAGCTACAACTTAGGGCACTCCAGTATTTTTTCTTTTTTACCTGATGTTTTTTTTGAAGGCCGTATAATTAATGCAAGATAGCCACCGCCGTTTTGCAGGCTTGATTTTGAAAACAGATATGCGAGGTTGTGCAACCCTAGTAATAATGGCCCAGCCTTGAAGGCAAGCCCCACCCAAAATTTATTATCGGTATTATATTGCACCGGCAGATAAACACCCCATCGCCTTGTTTCCCATCTTGGTGTTACCGTGATCAGGTTTATTTCATGGACGTACAGGTTTTTGCCGGCTAAAAGCTTTGCAAGATTCAGTGAAAGATCTGCGTTGATATAAAAATCATTTTGTAATGGCCTGTCAACGTTGATCACCAAGCGTGCAGGATCGCGTATATGAAATTTTCCATCGAGTGTGTTGAAACTATTGACAACAGTGGAGAGACTGTCATTAAATCCTGCAAAACTTTCAATAAAATCAAATTTGCTGTCCAACACCGAATCGGGAACATTGGTTTTTGGCTGCGCAATAGCCCTGCTCTGGCTTCCGTACTTATATTGATTGCGTCCGAGGTTTAATAATGCAACACCGATTTTCCAGTCATACTCAAAATAATCATTGTCATCTCCATAAATTCCCGTCGATTCCGGGGTAATAATATATTCTGCACCAAGATCGACCGAAAAACTTCCACGTGTATCCTTAATAAAATCTTTTACATTTTGTGAATTGGATTTATTTCCCGAAATGTCATCATAATTGAACGAGTAGCCATAATTCGCGTTGGCTCCGGTTATGGTATAATACGAAGTGGCGCCATCATTATGAAATGAAACCAACCCATTTTGTAATTGCCCGAAAGCGCCGGAGATGCTACGGTTTACCTTTAAGGTGATACCACCATTCAATCTGCCAGTTTCATTTTCCATGATGGTTTGGCTGTACGTAAGAAAAATTTCCATCCAGCTGCTTGTAGTAAAATGCCCATTGTATGGCACGGATGGATTGTTCACATTTAAAAATTGCCGGATGTTGACCAGTGAATCATTATAATTATACGCATCTGAATACACATTACCGTAACCGCGTAAATTAATGCCTAATGCGATGGCACGTTTTCTTCCAAAGGCAACACGTGTATTTAGCAGGTTGACATTAAAATTAAAATCATCACGCCGTTTGTAATCGCCGGCATCAATTGAAAAACTTGCTTTTTTCGGTGAAGAAAGCAATGAGAATTTATTTACGGTAAAAACATTTGTTGCATTTGTTATCTGCAAGGAAAAAAGATCTACGTCCCAGGGAAACGGCGTATTTACTATCGATGCAGGATTGTTACCAACACCAAGGCTTCCGGCAAACGAAGAGCCTTGAATAGCTTTATAATTCTGCCCAAATGTGATTGAGGAAAATGCATAGAAAAAAATAATAACAAACAGATAAGGTTTTTTCTTAGTAAGGTGTTCCATGTGTTAACCGGATCAAATAAGAAATAAATTTAGGAAAAGGTCGGAGTATTCTGATTAAAATATTAGATAAAAATTCGCTCCCAAAAAAACGTTGAATAATCCTTCCGGCGAAAACCCTTTTACTAAAACATTTGTTCCATTCGTCTGTATATTGTTGTTCCATCTCTGCACGTATGATCTCGTTTTTTAAAAATGCAATGATGTATTTGCACGCGATCTTGCTTCCATGCAAGGCCATGCTCATTCCATTTCCGCACAAAGGTGTGATCATACCTGCAGCATCGCCTATCATTAATACATGGTTTTCTACTTTTTGTTTTCGTTCAAAGCTTATTTGGGAAATAGTTACAGGTTGTTTAAACAAAAACGTAGAAGATGAGAAAATGGTTTCCAAAAAAGGGTTACGCCGCAAAATATTTTTTTCCATTTCTGCAATCGAATTATTACTAATGCGAAGATTTTCTGCTGTGGTTAAATAACATAGGCAATATTTATTTGCTTCGATCTGGGAAATGCCGCAATAACCGTTTTGAAAATTATGCAAAGCAATAAGGTCCGGCGAAAATTTTGTTTTGATATGATATTTTACACCGATATAATTATTGAGCTTGTTATTTTTTTTTCGCGTGAAATTACGCTTCCAGCGAACATCGAGATTACTGCGTTTGCCAAAACTTCCGCAAACAACTTTTGCATTAAAGGTTACTGCAGATGTGCAGATGTGAAAATTATTTTTTTCGAACATTATATCAGTGACCTTATGTTCTTCAAAAAGATGTACACCAACCGATCTTGCAATATCTGCAAGCGCTGCATCAATTTTATAGCGGCTGATGCCAAAACCACCTAATGCAAGATCGCTTTCCAGGTAATTTCCATTTGGAGATGATATTTTCAGGCGTTTGATTACCGGCAGGTTCCAGTCACTTAATGGTAATCCTAATTCTTCCAAAAAATTCCAGTTTTCAAAACTGATATACTCGCCACAAACTTTGTGGAATGGATATTTTTCTTTTTCAAAAAGCGCAACCTCATATCCTGCGTTGGCTAACTGGATGGATAAAGCAAGGCCGGCGAGCCCTCCTCCAACGATGCAAACATCATAAGTAATAGTGTTTTCCCTGTTCATTGTTTTTCATTTGCAGCAATGATCAGCCAGCGGAAAGCCCATTTCCATTGCACTGAAAATTTTTTTATACCGGCTTGTTGTAACAACGTTACCCATTCTTTCCTGCTGAAACCTCTAAGCACAGATAACGGCGCATCATTTTTTACAAGGTACGATCTTGAAAAAAACCTGGTGATCCATTTTATAGAATGATAAGCAAAAAAATTCCTGTGCAGGTCATTTATAAAGAAACCGGTGGTAGCATTGTTTCTCATCCAGGCAAGCATTTGCAACAACTCCTCGCTGGTAAAATGATGGCAGAACAAAGAGGAAAAAATAATATCCGGTTTATTTTGAAAATGAACTGCCTGGTAATCGCTGGTAATAAACTCTATATTTTTATTTTCGGTTTTCGATCTTGCATATTCGATGCAATGTGAGTTTATATCTACACCAATGGCATGTAGTTTTATATTGTTCTTCTCACACCATTGTTTCAAAACATATAAGTTATCGCCTCCACCACAACCAATCTCACAAATGGTTATTTCTTTTTTATCACCGATTAGTTGTTGTAGCCCGTGCAATGTTACCTGGTGGCCGCCAAGTGTGGAATTGATGATATTCAGTTCATGCATGTTTTGCTTTATATCATTGAACGGAATATCATCACGGTCGAGCAATTCTTTCTCATTTGATCGGTTGCGAAAATCCATTCCTGCAATTTACACAGCTATTTGAAGGAAAAAAGTATTTGTTCTGTATCAAAAAGCAACACAAAATGTCCGGAAATAATACACCTTGAGTTTTTCTGAAATAACCGTCAGTATTGACTTTCAACAGAGTAGGTATTGGCACGCTATTCGGAAAGTAGTTACTGAAAGCAAAAACATTTTCATTTATCTCCGGAAATAAAGAAAATGTTAAATGAAGAAGAAAAGCAGAAAGATTTTAAAATAGGATATTATTCGTACGAAAAATTTCCTATCTTTGGTTTTCAAAGCTCAGAAACGATATTATCAAAAAGTTAATAGAAAAATGCTGGGCAACATTTGTAAAAACGACCGGTCTTTCTTTAAACCAACAATTCAATTTACCAGGCTAACTAATTGCTGATGCCCTGCTGTTGTGCAGGAATGATCTGTGACAGCTATTGCATGTATTGTTGAAGAAAAGAAATAAAAATTATAAACTAAAAAAATTAAAGTCATGAAAACACTCTTAAAACCAGTAGCAGCTTTATTGATAGCAGGCTGCTCATTTGTTGCGGTTCCAAATTTTGCATCTGCAAAATCACCTTTGTTCAATCGTTTTGCAAAAACAGGTGTTGCCGTTAAAGCCGAATCATTTTCTGTTACCATACATAAACTCGGAAATTCAGAGATTATCCGCCTGTTTATTGATAAAGCGGAGACCAAGAGATTGTATGTTTCACTAAAAGATGCAGAAGGAAATTCTATCAGTAATTTTCTTACAGAAAAAGGGACAGGGCGTTTTTCTAAAGACTACAATTTCGACCAGGCAGATGAAGGACTTTATACGTTGGAAATTTCCGATGGGAAATCAAAAATTATAAAAAAGATAAAATTGGAAAGAGTGCGTGTTAAAGAAGTAACCAATTTGTCGGTCGAATAATATACATTAAACCTTACCAGTAAAAATGTACTACATGGGCGTTCAGCATATTTTAATGCAGTTTATGCCTTGTTCGCCCGTGTAGTTTTTTTGGGTATATCTATGCTGTAGCGAGGAACGTTTCCATAGTAAGCCCCGGGCCGAATGCAGTACCGAATATTTTTTCAGATCCGTTGTATTTGATACCGGGTAATATTTTTTTGAGAACAAATAAGATAGTTGGCGAAGACATATTGCCATACTGCTTTAATATTTCGTAACTCTTGTCTAATTCTCCGTTGGTAAGACGCAGGCTTTTCTGAATAGCTTCAATAATTTTTTTTCCGCCGGGATGAATGCACCAATGTGTGATCTCTTTTTTTGAAATATTATTTTTTAAAAATGCTTTTTGTGTAAGCATTTCAAAATCTTCTTCAATAAGATTGGGAACATAACCGCTTAAGGTCATTAAAAAACCTGTTGATGATAATTCCCATGCCATATCTTTTTTCCCTTTCGTCACAACTTCAGAATAAAAATGTTCCAAATGAATCCCCTTTGCTGAGTTATTATCCGGAACTATTAATGTAGCAGCTGACCCATCAGCAAACAACAAACTCGATGCAATATTATCAATCGTATTTTCGCGTTGAAAATGCAATGTGCATAATTCCGTTGCAACAATAAGCACTTTTGCATTTATGTCTGTATTGCAAATGGCATCGGCAAGTTTCATTGCATGAATAGCGGCATAGCAACCCATGAAATTTATAGAAGTGCGGAAAATATTTTTGGGCAGATCCATCAGTTCCATTACCTGCAAATCAAGTCCGGGAGCGCTCATTCCTGTACAACTTACTGTGATAAGGTGCGTGATCTCTTTATGACTAATGATATTTCCGATACAATCGCGAATCGCATCAATAGAAAGCGGTGCAGCATATTTGTTATACCAACTCATTCTTTGTTCTAATGAGGGAAACGGCTCAAGGTTTTCTGAATGAGGGTAAAATTTCCAATCGCTTGCCTGACGGCTGTAATCGGGAATTACAGAATAGCGGTATTCGATGCTGCTTTGATGATAGAGGAATTTTAATTTTCGTTTATCATTTTCATTCATTGCATAAATATGCTGCATGAAATGAAGGATATCATCTTGTTTATGCCTGAATGAAGGCAAAGCTGTACCAATGGAAATTATTTTACTCAAAATATCTATTCTTGATTGAATGTACGAAATCCTGCGCTTTCAGGTTTTTATCATTTCATTCATAAGTAATACAACTATAAAGCCAATAGTGGTGCATAAAGAAGCGATAATATTCATCCGCATCGTATTATTAAAATTGGCTTGCTGTTCATCTTTCCAAACCTTTATTGCCCAAGTAAAAAAGTAAACGATGATTGGCAACATAAAGGTTGCCAGCACAACAAACTCTCTTATTTCAAGCGAAACAAAAAAGTAATAAGCGAGGACAAGGAAGGCCAAAAGATATACAATACCCGTAAAAACGAATGTGCCCCTGTAACCAAGTATGTAACTGATCGTTTTTACTCCGTCTTTTAAATCGGCTTCATGTTGATAGATTTGAGTTAGCGGATAAAACCCTCCGATAAGTAACGAGCTTGCGAGCATTGCTTCTTTCGGCACATTCAATGATTTTTCTGTGTGGCTTCCATGATACACTAAGAAAAATGTAATTGCCCCCTGGAAAATAATTACGGTGAGATAACCGATAACCGGATATTTTTTCAACCTGGTATTTCTATTGCTATATGCCCTCGATGCAAGAATATATGCAGCAATGCCGGCGACAAAATACATGCTGATCAGTGTGCTTAATGCAATGGCAAGAACATCCATTACAACCGTGGTATAAAATAGCTCTTTGGTTGGTTGCAATGGATTTTTGATTCCACCAATGCTCGTTTCATCGCGGTCCATATAACTATTATACCCATTGCTTGCAGGATAGACCAATACATGCAGGATGCCAAAGATCAAAATTGCATCTAACCAGTTTTTGTTTACTACCTGGCTCAATGCAAACCAATACACGGGCATCAGGAAAAGTGAAAAATGAAAGCGCAACAACTGAATAGTTGATTTCTTCAGCATGCCATGAAGTTAAGAAAAGCTTGCAGTATGGGCACCGGTTTTATTTTACTTCCAGCACAACAACCGATGCAGGCGGAAGTTGCATGGAAACAGAATTGCCTGTATAACGGAAACCAGTAAACGAAGAAGGTTTTACTTTCTCCGGGTTGTCAAATGTATTGTGGTCCTGTATTTTTGGCGATGAAAGTAGCCTTCCTGTAATTGTTTTGAATGTTGCTCCCTCTACATTTATGGTAACATCCTGTTTTTTTTCTGCATCAATATTTACTACAGAAATATGCATTGCCCCGTTTTTATCTTTTGATGCGGATGCAGAGATCGCGGGCAATTTTTCATTGTTCAATGTGTAATCTGTTGTTTTTACTGAAACCGGCAACAGCGTTGCATCCTGGTGCACATTATACATTTCCATTACATGATATGTAGGCGTCAATATTATTTTTTCTTTATCGGTGAGGATTACAGCCTGCAATACATTTATGGTTTGTGCAAGATTAGCCATACGCACACGGTCGCAGTGATTGTTAAAAATATTCAGTGTTACCCCGGCGATCATGGCATCACGCATTGTATTCTGCTGAAATAAAAACCCGGGGTTTGTTCCCGGCTCTACATCATACCAACCTCCCCATTCGTCTACAACAAGCGCTACTTTTTTTGCAGAATCATATTTATCCATGATAGCAGAATGTTTGGTAACATATTCTTCCATTAACAATGCCCGTTGCATGGTGGTGAAATATTGTTGTTCGGTAAAATTGGTAGCAGAACTTTTGTGGTCCCAATCAATAACTGCATAATGATGCATGCCGATTCCATCAATAAGATATGTCGGAATATTTTTCATCAGCGTTTCTGTCCATTGATAATCCGATGAACTTGCACCGGAAGCGATGCGGAATACATTGCCTCCCATAAAATTTACATACTTGCGGAAATTATCTGCATAATATTCCGGGCGCATGTTGCCACCACAACCCCAGGCTTCATTGCCGATGCCCCAGTATTTTACGTTCCATGGTTTCTCGCGTCCATTTGCCCTGCGTAAATCACTCATCGGGCTTTTGCCATCGAATGTGGTGTATTGCACCCAATCGGCAAGTTCCTGCACCGTTCCGCTTCCTACGTTGCCGCACAGGTAAGGTTCAGCTCCAAGTTCTTCACACATATTTAAAAAATCGTGCGTACCGAAACTATTATCCTCCGTTACGCCGCCCCACCATTTGTTTACAATAGTCGGACGTTTATCTTTCGGGCCAATGCCATCTTTCCAATGATAGGTATCAGCAAAACATCCGCCCGGCCAGCGAAGCAAAGGGATTTTCAATTTGCGCAATGCAGCAATTACATCATTACGTACGCCGGCAGTATTAGGTATGGTTTTATTGGTATCGCCAACATAAAAGCCATTATAAATGCAATGGCCGAGGTGCTCGGAAAAGTGCCCATAAATATTTTTATTGATTACAGCTCCCGGGCTTCCGGCCCTAACCGTGATCACATCCTGGGAAAAAGCAATCATGTTTAGTAATAGAAAAACAGCAAGCAATAAAGAACTGTTACAGAAATTCATGGTAAAAGAGTATGGCCTTTTCATGTGCAGTAAGTTTAATGACAAAAATTAAAATGTAATTTTGACATTTAAATTATGAAAAATAATTTACTAAATACAAAAAGGTGAAAAAAATGTGTAATTAACCGGTTATGTTAACCCGATCTCGTAATGCAACGCAGGTATTTCAACATCCATAAACCCTTTTTTGATCAACCGGTCTTTGAACGCTTGTTGCACATCATATTCGCCATGTACAATAAATAATTTTTTCACCTGCTTCGGATCCTGGCAGGAAAGAAATTGCGAAAGGTCATTATAATCCCCATGTGCGCTCATACTGCGGATGCTTCCTACCTCTGCATGTACTTCATGCTCGATGCCGAAAATATTGACTTCTTTAGCGCCTGCCATTAACCTGCCGCCGAGCGAATGTGGTTCGCAGTAGCCTACTAATAAAATTGTATTGCGGCTGTTCTCGATATTATTACTGATATGATGTTTCACCCTTCCTGCTTCAGCCATTCCGCTTGCGGAAATTATCACGAATGGCCCGTTACGGTAATTAAGCGATTTCGATTCATCAACAGAACGGATGTATTTCAGTCCTGTAAATGCAAACGGATCGGAATCTTTTTCCAGTATCTGTTGAATTTTCTTATTAAAAAGCTGCGGGTATTTTTTTACTATTTCAGTTACGGTAATGCTGAGCGGGCTATCTACAAAATAATCTAATTTGGGCAAGCGGTTTTCTAATTCAAGCTGGTTAAGTGCAAATAAAATTTCCTGCGTGCGCCCAACACTGAAAGCGGGAATGATAAGCTTGCCTTTTTTCTGCACGCACGTTTTTTCGATCCAGTCTAACAATAAATCCGGAGTGTTCACATCTGGGTCATGCAAACTATTTCCATACGTTGATTCGATGATGATATAGTCAGCCTGCGGAAAATTTGCCGGTGATTTTAAAATCACATCTCGGTATCTTCCCACATCACCACTAAAAGTTAGCCGTGTTTCCTTACCGTTCTCATTTATTTTTAAATGTACAGTTGCGCTTCCTATAATGTGGCCTGCATCGAGGTACATGAACTGTACACTTTCATCAATCGCATGCCAGTTGTCATATTCAACCGTAACAAATAAATCGTTTACACGTTTTGCATCTTCTTCATCATACAATGGCTGCAGGTACGATTGACCCTCGGCTATTCTTTTCTTGTTTACAAATTTTATGTCTTCCTGCTGAATACCTGCTGAATCTTCCAGCAGCACATTCGATAATTCTTTGGTAGCCGGTGTGCAAAATATTTTTCCCTTAAAACCATCCTTAACCAATTTTGGTATCAATCCGCTGTGGTCGATATGCGCATGCGAAAGAATAAGATAATCCACTTCCGACGGGGTGAACCCCCAATTTCGGTTAAGGGTATCCGTTTCAGGGCCAAGCCCCTGGAACATTCCGCAATCCAGTAAATATTTTTTTCCGTTAGCTAAAGTGAGTAAATGTTTCGAGCCGGTAACAACACGTGCCGCACCATGGAAAGCAATCTTCATAAGAAAATAATTTTATGGAAATGTACGAATTTGGGGGAAGTAAAAAATTAAAAAATAAAAATTAAGAAGGAAAAAATATAGAGTGATGCCCGATAAGATTTTTTTAATTTTTCCTTTTGACTTTTTGGTGCAGGCATTTGTTCTCTATTCACCATCGTTGCGTCGCACTACGTTCATCGGTAATGCTACTATTGAGCTTAGGTTCTCTCCGCAAGTTGTATAAATTTTATATGCGTGCGTTGAACAAATCAAAATTAAAAAGTCAAAAATAAAAAGGGACGCCGAACAAATTTTTTACTTTTTGCTTACTTCACTTATCCCACTTTTTTCGCCTTAAACGACCATGTAATAAAAAACTCCGCAACGGGTTCGCCATTTTCATTAACCCCGATTGACCGTATACGTGTCGTCTGTGATTCACCGGTAGTTACAGCGTTTTGAATATTATTGAAGATAAGTTGCCCTTCATTGCAGGTGAATGTAGTTACGCCTGTAGCTTTTTTAAAATATTCTGCTTCTAATTTTATAACAAGCATCGACACTTTTGGCGAACGCTTGTACACATGCATCATTGCCAAAACTCCTGTGCTCATTTCTGCAGCCATTGCCAGGCAGGCAAAATAAGTAGAGTGAAAAGGGTTTGTAGAAAACCATTTGTATGGAACTGTAACCACGCATTTATTTTCATCCGCTTCTTTCACACGCACACCTGCAAAAAATGCACTTGGCAATTTCTTAAACAGAAACATCCTGAATTTTACAGGATGCCTGATAAGCTGAATGAAAGAATTAACGTGCGAAGCCATTGTTCAAAGAATTCTTAATTATTAATTATACAGAGCAGGTGTTAACGCCTGCGGCGTCCAGTTCAATAAAAACTCATACACTTTTTGTTTGTTATAACTTCTTCCTTGCTCAAGGTATTCTGAATTCTGTGTATGCAGGCGGTTTCCACTTCCATCAAGAATAATGAACACCGGAAACCCAAAACGTTGCGGGTATCCATACTTGGCAAAAATTGATTTGTTTTCATTTTCTTTACTGTAATTCAAATGATATATTACAAAGCATTTGTTCAGTAAAGAATCTATAGAACTGTCTGCATGCTCAAACCGGTTGAATTCAATACACCAACTGCACCAGTTTCCGCCAGCCTGCAGCAATACATATTTATTTTCTGCTTTTGCTTTTTTGATCGCTGCGGCTATGTCGCTGTCTGCATTGGCGTTCGGGTCATAAATTTTCGTTGCTGTTGTCTGTGCATTAATTGCAACAGTAACAAACAAAAACAAACATAATATTAAAAGCGCTCTTTTCATAACCGAGATGAATAAACGAAATTAAGGGTAAGTGATAAGTTGTAAGTAGAAAGTTGTGATAAAGAAATCATTTTAAAATTCAGCCAACTTGTCACTTAACACTTACAACTTCCTCACGGTTTGTCTACTTCCACAACACATGCAACCACACTATTATTGTCGCCATCTACTTTAAAATGCATCGTACCTTTTGCCGTAGCATCAAAGCGGATATTTCGTATAAGCTTGCCCGATAGTACGCTGTTCAGGCGCGAAGCGTAATCCTGGCTTGCGTTCTGGCTCAATTGCTGATTGATGGCACTCCAGTTCAACGAATCTTTACTTACTATCACGGCCATATAATCTTTATTGCCGATACTGTCCGGCGTCATGCTTTGCCCTTTCGGGAACAAACGATAGCCGGCAATTCCGCAATACGGCGAATATTTTGTTTTTGAAGGATCATCTTTTTTCGGATAGGGAAACAAGGTATAACTCGTACCATCAGTTTCTTTCCCGAACACATAGATATAACACTCGTTATTATTTTTAATTTCCATTTTAAAACGCGTTCCCGGTTTCATCGGAGAAGTTGTTTCAAAAACATTGCTACCGGAATTCTTCAATGGAATATAACTTCCGGCAACAGTTTTATTTCCATTATATGTTATCTGCACCAAACCAATTTCACATTCAAATGGTGCATTTGCTGCAGCACCAACTTTCGGCATTGTTTCCAATCCGTAAGCTTCGCGTACAAATGTTTTAAAATCGCTGTAACGTACCCATGCAAAACCGTTGTTCCCCCATTGCGGCCCCCAACTGTTCATTATTAAAAATGAGCCGCCATATTTTGCATCATCATAACCAACTACACACTGTGCATGACCGCCAAAACCCTGCATGCTGTAATCATCCTGTGTAGGTGTCCACACATCCTGCCCCATCATTGGTTGCATATAACTTCCGCCAACCATCATTCCAATTACTACCGGTGCACCTTGAGCAAGATTTTCTTTTATTGCACGTAAATCTATCTGATCTGTTCTGTCGCCCACCGTTAAACGATTTGCGCCACGCATACGAAATTGTTGAGCCTGGTCGAGCAATTGCTGATCCGGCTGCCTTGAGCAATCTTTATCCGAGTATGGAAATTTATCATAGGGTACTGCGCCTTTCTGCGTCATAAAATCCATGGCGCGTTCTACATACGAACCTTCGCAACCATCAAGCCCGATTTGATTATACAAAAAAGAAGGACTGAATTTTAAATTGTTCGGATCCTGGCCGGTGCGTACCGCTTCAAGAATGGTGCGTGCACCATAGGCGCTACTCCATGCAACGCACGAACCTTGTTGCCCCTGGTCGCCTACTGCAGGTGCATATTTTTGCAGGTTCGCAGATTCTGGTAACGGGTTTTTGCTATCGTCATCAGAAAGCGACTCATAAATTTTTGCTTTGTCAAATTGCCGCGGATCAAGTATTCCGCCGGTTGCTAATTGCTGTGCTGCATTTTGTATCGAACCGATATTACAGCCGCCACGCCCCAGAAAAAAATAACCTCCGACAACGATCACTAGTAACAACAATAAACCACGTCCGCGAAATAAACTGAATAATAACGGCAACAGAGCAAACAATCCACCGCCGCCTCCACCTCCAAATCCGCCTCCGCCGCCACCCTGGTCACCACTGTCTTGCGGGTCAATCGGATCATCTTCCATACGAATAGGCATAAGAATAATTTTTGATTATGCTAAAAGTAAAAAGAATTTACGATTTGGGATGTACGATGTACGATTTCTGTAGAATAGTTTTCAGTCGTCAGTCTGCGGTTTTCAGTTCTTAAATTCTAAATCTCTTTTTTAATTTTTAGTCTTTGTTATTTTAGTTTTTATTTTTTGTTGATCAGCATTAGTTCATTCTTCATCATCGTTGCGTCGCAATCCGTTCATCGATATTGCTACTATTGAACTTTAGGTTTCTCCGCATATTGCTGTATAAAAATTTGCCATCTATCACTCATAGTTCATAACTCATACTTCATACTTATCTTTATACACTCAATCATTTCTCTCTTCCAAAACTAAACACAGCATGAAAAAGTTCTTTCCTGTTATTTTTCTTTTTACCACAACATCTGTTTTTTCACAAGTCAGTATGGCTCCATTGACGGTTGAAAAAATTATGCGTGATGAAAAATGGATCGGCACATCACCATCAAATACATACTGGAGCGCCGACGGCAAATATTTATTCTTTAGCTGGAACCCGGAAAAAGCAGTTAGCGATTCAATTTATTATATAACAAAAACAAATTTTACCCCGCAAAAAGCATCTATCAGCCTGCAACGCGAAGCAACAAGCGCCGATGAAATAAAATATAATGTCTCACGGACAGCATATACGTTCAGTAAGAATGGAGATGTTTTTTTGCAAGATGTAAAAAGCGGTAATCAAAAAAGGATAACACAAACCAACGACGACGAGAACAATCCTGTGTTTTCTTTTAATGACTCAAAAATCGTTTACAGCCATAATCAGAATTTATACGCATGGGATATTGCAACAGGCGGAACCATACAATTAACAAACTTTCAATCCGGCACTGCACCGACTCAGCCTGTAACAAATGCAGGAGGACCGCGAAGAAGGCAGCAACAAACCGGTAACGATAAAAAAGAAACTTTGACAGCCCAGGAAAAATGGCTTCAGGAAGACCAGTTGGAAAATTTTGATGTATTGCGCAGCCGTAAAGAAAAACGCGACCTCGCCGATTCTATGAATAAATTATTGCCGAAGATCAAAGACGTAAAAGCTATTTACACCGATGATAAAATGGTTAACGGTGTTGAGATCAGCCCTGACGGAAGATTTGTAACCTATCGTTTGTACAAACCTGCTACAGCAAAAAATACAATCGTTCCAAATTATGTAACAGAGAGTGGCTTTACAACAGATATTCCGGGAAGAACGAAAGTAGGAGCGCCGCAAGGCACAAGTGAATTTTTTGTTTTTGACAGGGAAAAAGATACCGTGATAGAAGTAAAGCCGGATCAGATTCCCGGCATCACAGATTTGCCGGATTATGTAAAATATTATCCATCGAAAGATACC
Organism: Bacteroidota bacterium; assembly: GCA_018266575.1. GTDB lineage: Bacteria > Bacteroidota > Bacteroidia > Chitinophagales > Chitinophagaceae > Puia. The sequence goes on along the minus strand of JAFEAE010000005.1, from coordinate 36,649 downwards.
TCAAAAAAGAAACCGGCAGTTCGCGAAGTAAGTATCAACGGGCCCACATGGAGCCCGAAAGGAACGTATGCTGTTGTGGATATTCATTCGCTCGATAACAAAGACCGTTGGTTAATGTTGCTTGATGCTGCAACAGGAAAATTAAAATTGTTAAACCGCCAGCGTGATGAGGCGTGGATCGGTGGGCCGGATATCGGTTATCTTTTCGGCGGTGGTAGCAGCGGCATCATCGGGTGGATAGACGAAAATACATTCTGGTACCAGAGCGAGGAAACCGGTTATTCGCATTTGTATAAAGTGAATGTTGCGAGCGGAGAAAAAACAGTATTAACGAGCGGCAGGTATGAAGTGCAGCAGGCGCAACTTTCTGCCGATAAAAAGTATTTTTATATCATCACCAATGAAGTGCATCCGGGCGAGCAGCAATATTATCGGTTACCCGTTACCGGTAGTAAGGCGGAACGCATCACTACCATGACCGGCGCAAACCAGGTTGTGGTTTCCCCCGACGAAAAGCAGATCGCCATTTTATATTCTTATTCCAACAAACCATGGGAACTATACATCCAGGAAAATAAGCCCAGTGGAAAATTGCAACAAGTCACAAACCAGGCCATGAGCGACGAATTCAAATCATACCCCTGGAGAGATCCCGAACTTATCACATTTACCGCACGGGATGGGGCGAAGGTGTATGCAAGATTATATCGTGCAGCAAAAGATGTTCCATCAAGGCCGGCCGTGATCTTTGTACATGGTGCAGGCTATTTGCAGAATGCACATAAATACTGGAGCTATTATTTCCGTGAGTATATGTTCAACAATATGCTTGCTGATAACGGGTACACCGTAATGGATGTTGATTACCGAGGAAGCGCCGGCTATGGCCGGGATTGGAGAACCGCGATCTATCGCCACATGGGTGGCAAAGACCTCGACGACCAGGTTGATGCTGCAAAATATATGGTGGATAAATTTGGCGTGAACCCAAAACATATTGGCATTTATGGCGGCTCTTACGGCGGATTTATTACATTGATGGCAATGTTCACGCAGCCCGATGTATTTGCTGCCGGTGCTGGCTTGCGCAGCGTTACGGATTGGGCGCATTACAATCACGGGTATACTTCCGATATTTTGAATGAACCTTTCAACGACAGCATTGCGTACAAACAAAGTTCGCCGATATATTTTGCGGAAGGCTTAAAAGGGCATTTGCTGATGTGTCATGGAATGGTAGATGTAAATGTGCATTTTCAGGATATTGTTCGTTTATCACAACGGTTAATAGAATTGGGAAAAAATAACTGGGAACTCGCTGTCTATCCTATGGAAAGCCATGGCTTTGTTGAACCAAGTAGTTGGACAGATGAATATAAACGCATATATAAATTATTTGAAACTAATTTAAAATAACTTTTAACGATTGTTAAATGTTTGCAATTGGCTATTTCCCCCTATGATTTCACTTTTTTAATGCATAACTTTAAGATGGATTTTAAATAGAATCTTACTCTAAAAATGAAAGCAATGAAAAAGTTCACAATTATTTTATCTGTCTTGCTTTTAACTTTCGCATTAAGCTATGCACAGCGAGGTGGAAGAGGCGGCGGAGGTTTCAGTAGAGGCGGCGGCTCATTCAGCAGGAGCAGCGGTGCAGGTTTTAGCCGTGGCACAGGTTCTGTGTCGAGAATTACTTCAAACAGTTTTAATAGTTACAGGGGAGGAGGTTATCGTAGCGGGTATAGTGGTTATCGAGGGGGGTACCGTAGCGGATATAATGGTTATCGTGGTGGTTATAACTATCATGGGGGAGGGTATTATGGCGGCTATCGGGGCAGATATGGCTATCGTGGTGGTTATTATGGCGGCGGCTGGCCTTATTCTTATTATGGCCTTGGTTTTGGTTTCGGCTATCCCTACTATTATTACGGTTATCCTTATTACTATAATGATTATTACCCGTATTATGATTACGGTTATGGATATAACTACCCATATAATGGATATTATGATGATGGAGGATCTGTCCAAAATGCACAACCTCCTGCAACATCAACGCCGCCGCCACCACCTCCGGATTCTTACAATGATAATGAAAACGGAAGCGGATACTACAACAAAAGCGATTCCTCTACATATGCACCTGAGCCAACGACACCTACAGCTCCTCCGCAAACAACGGATAAATACGGAAGAGTTTGGGTTCCGCCACATTGGAAATATTCACAGCAGTACGGATGGATGTATTTTGAAGGTTACTGGCGCACACCTAATCCACAGCAATAACTAAAAATATTAAGTACCAATAAATAAAAACGCTCTCTGATTTCAGAGAGCATTTTTTTATTCTGAACTTAGCGGAATTATTTTTGATTTATTGTCCTGATCGTAAACTTAAAATCTTATGTGCGGAATTGTTGCATATATCGGGCCACGTGAAGCCTATCCGGTTATTTTAAAAGGGTTGAAACGATTAGAATACCGCGGCTATGATAGTTCAGGCGTTGCATTACTGAACGGTGATTTGAGAGTATATAAAAAGAAAGGAAAAGTAAATGAACTCGAAGAAAGCCTGATTGGAAAAGACGTACATGCACATGCAGGCATCGGTCACACACGCTGGGCAACGCATGGCGAACCAAGCGACCGCAACGCACATCCGCATCAATCTGCAAATGGGAAATTGGCAATGATCCATAATGGCATCATTGAAAATTATGCGCAGCTAAAAACAGAATTGCAGAAGAAAGGATATGTTTTTAAAAGTGATACCGACACCGAAGTGTTGTTAAATTTCATTGAGGACATCCATGAAAATAATCAATGCGGATTGGAAGAAGCAGTGCGTATTGCACTCAAACGTGTAGTAGGTGCTTATGTAATTGTGTTGCTCGATGCAGCTAATCCTGATACAATTATTGCTGCAAGAAAAGGGAGCCCGCTGGTTATCGGAGTCGGGAAAGGCGAACATTTTCTGGCATCCGATGCATCACCGATTATAGAATACACCAAAGAAGTAGTGTATGTAAACGATTACGAACTGGCGATCTTAAAAGCAGATGAGTTGGTGTTGAAAAATCTGGGTAATGAAAAGATCACGCCATTTGTTCAAAAATTAGATCTGGAACTGGCAGCTATAGAAAAAGGCGGCTATGATCATTTCATGTTGAAAGAAATTTTTGAGCAGCCCGATACTATTTTTGATTGCCTTCGTGGACGCCTTGACGTTAGTAATGCTACCATAACAATGGCAGGCGTGCAAAATAATATAGAACACCTGAAACTGGCAAACCGAATTATTATGGTTGCCTGCGGAACAAGCTGGCATGCCGGGTTAATTGCAGAATATGTTTTTGAAGAACTATGCCGCATACCCGTTGAAGTAGAATATGCATCGGAATTCCGTTACCGCAATCCTGTGATACATAAAGGTGATGTGATCTTCGCTATTTCACAAAGCGGAGAAACCGCAGATACTATTGTTGCTATTGAACGTGCAAAAGAACAAGGGGCATTTATTTTTGGTGTAGTGAATGTAGTAGGTTCGTCCATTGCACGTATATCTAACGCCGGTGCATATACGCATGCAGGCCCCGAGATTGGTGTGGCAAGCACAAAAGCATTTACTGCGCAGTTGGTAGTGCTTACGATGATCGCATTGAAAATTGCAAAGGAAAAAAATACGATCAGCGAAGAAAGATATGTTCACTTGCTGAATGAATTGCACGAGGCCCCGGAAAAGGTAAAAGAAATTCTTTTGCTGAACGATAAAATTCAGGAACTCGCAGAAAAATATAAGGATGCAAAAGATGCATTGTACCTCGGGCGTGGATATAATTTTCCTGTTGCATTGGAAGGTGCGTTAAAGCTGAAAGAAATTTCTTACATACACGCCGAAGGATATGCTGCTGCTGAAATGAAGCACGGGCCGATCGCACTCGTCGATGAAAATTTGCCGGTGGTGTTTGTGGCAACAAAAGATTCGTATCACGAAAAAATAATCAGTAATATACAAGAGATCAAAGCAAGAAAAGGAAAAGTGGTTGCGGTGATCAGCGAAGGTGATGAAACAATCCCGCAACTATCGGAAGATATAATGGTTGTTCCGCAGGCAGACGAATTGGTTGCACCGATGCTAAGCGTAATCCCGCTCCAGTTATTTGCTTATCATATCGGGGTTGCAAAGGGTTATGATGTTGATAAACCGCGCAATCTTGCAAAAAGCGTAACAGTAGAATAGGGCTCTTTTTTAATTCCGCGTTGTTTTCAAGCAACCTGAATTTTGTAATTTGTAATAAAAATTATGCCTGTAATAAATAAAGCTGTAGACGCATACATTGAAAAAAGTGCAGATTTTGCAAAACCAATTTTAATTCATTTGCGAAAATTAGTACACAGCGCATGTCCTGATGTAGAAGAAAAAATAAAATGGGGCTTTCCTTTTTTTGATTACAAAGGCCCGTTATGCAATATGGCTGCATTTAAGGAGCATTGTTCGTTTGGTTTTTGGAAAGTATCACTTCTCAATGATGAAAAAGGCATTTTAGCAGAAAAAAAACAAGAAGCGGCAGGCTCTCTCGGAAGGATTACAAGCATCAAAGATTTACCGTCAGACAAAGTGATCATTGAATTTATTAAACAAGCAAAAAAAATAAATGATGATGGTATTAAAGCTCCGGCTAAACCAAAACCGAAAGAAACAAAGGAAATTGTAATGCCATCTTATGTAACAAAACTCCTTGCAAAAAATAAAAAGGCAAAAGCTGCCTTCGATAACTTCAGCCCATCTCACCGCAAAGAATATATTCAATGGTTTGAAGAAGCCAAAACCGAAGAAACCCGCAACAAGCGCCTAGCCCAAGCTATGGAATGGCTTGACCAAGGCAAACCACGCAACTGGAAGTATATGAAAAAATAAATACCGATGTTTGTCATTTGCTATAGGAGTAAGGGTATAACGCTTACATATAAGCGAATATATTTATTTACCGGCGCCTAAATATTTGTAGCTGAAAAGCCACATTAATTTCCGTTTCTTGGTTACAGCTTATTCATAAACTACGCTATACCATAATCCCGGGGTATGATGTTCTTTTGCAGGTGAATTTTACCTTAGTATGATAAAAAACAGCTTACACAATCCAATGGAATCATCAGAAGGCAATTATCTTATGGTAATAGACAGGGAAGGCAATATCCTTTATGCAAACCAGCTTCTTAACGAATTACTTTGTACAACTTCTGGGATCACGTCGAATAATTTTAGTATCAACAATTATTTAGATGCATCGGGATATTTTACGCTGCAACAAATTCTTACCACAAATCAACCCGATAGCCCTTCTTCATTCGTTGACCTGAAACTGAAAAACGGATCAATACATAATATTAACTGGCAGATCAACGGATTGAAAATTGATGGGTCTTCTCATTTAAAATATTTATGTATCGGAAAAGATATTGAGCAGGAAATTTCAGAAACAAATGCACATGAAACTGAAAAAAAGAACCCTGGAATAAAAATCAAACAGGATAAGCAGGCAGTAACCTCAGTAAGCCCGGGAGAAGAACTGAAAAAGCTAAATGAACGGCTTCATTATTTTTCGGGCTTAACCTCAGATGCGATCTGGGAATGGAATACAATGACCGGCGAAATGTTTCGCAATAAAGCATTGTTGAACATGATCGGTTTTCAACCTGAAAAAGTACAGGACCTGAACTGGTGGTTCAACCGCATTCATCCGAATGACCGCCGTGAAGTGCAGAAAAAAATAGATCACGTATTTGCGAATAAGGAAACATATTGGTATTCCGATTATCAATTCAAATATGCAGATGGTATTTACAGAAAAGTTTCCGACAAAGGATTTGTTGTGTACGAAAATAATATACCTGTAAGAATGATCGGATCTATTCAAAACATTTCTGAAATTTCACAATTGGAAAAATTACTGCAGCAGGAAAAGGAGATGCACAAAATAAAAATTGCAGAAACTATTTTAGAAGTGCAGGAAAAAGAAAGGAATTATCTCGGGCAGGAACTGCATGATAACGTTAACCAGATTTTGTCTTCTGCAAAATTATATCTCGACCAGTTGAAGCTTAAAAAAGCGGAAGAAAAAATTATAATTGATAAGGTTTCTGAATTCATGAAAACTGCTATAGGTGAGATCAGGAGATTGTCGCATCAATTAGTTCCGACATCTTTGAGAACTGAAAATTTAATCGAGAGCATTGAAAATGTTATAGACGATGTACGCATAATAAATACATTCAATGCCAGGTTTACCTACAACAATGCGGATATGATAGAATTGTTGTGTGAAGAAAAAAAGATGGCACTGTTCAGGATTGTACAAGAGCAGATCTGCAATATTGTAAAACACAGCAACGCCACCAATATCCGTATAAACCTGCGTGTAGAACATGCAGGCATTATCTTGTACATCTATGATGACGGTTTAGGTTTTGATACCGGAAAAGTGAATTATGGAATTGGCTTGAATAACATTTTTGCACGGGTAAAATTATTTAAGGGTTCTGCAGATCTTGCAAGTTCTCCCGGCAAAGGATGTTCGTTGACAGTATTAATGCCTCTGGTGTGAGTAGTTGGCAGGTGGCAGATGATAGATAACAGCCTGCGAATGTAAATTGCTATTTTTAGGGAAATTGTCTTTCTCCTAATCCGATCTTAAAATTTCGATTACCTGAGCGAAGAAATAACTATAGGCACCTGTGCAAAATCTTTCGATTTGTCCAGGAAATGATCTGCACCAAGTTTATCACAAAGTTCCTTGTATTCAGGGTGGGCCTGGTTGGTTAACATTAATACGGTTATGGGAAGATTTTTTTCACGAATAAATTTCAGCAATTCAATACCGCTTTTGCCTTTGAGGTGAATATCTAAAAGCGCAACATGGATTTCCTCTTCTTCCAGGAGTGTAACAGCTTCTGCATAAGTCTTCGCAGAAAGAACAGACCCAACATTACTGATCCTGCTTATTAGTGCGTTTAACCGGTTAATAATGATCACTGAGTCGTCTACAACAAGTACTGTTTTCTTTTGGCTCATTTGAATGAATCGCGCCATATTTCAGGGCGATTATTCAAAAATATCTATTTGCAACAGCATCAATCGTAAAGTAAAATATTTTGTTTTTGTAGCTGATCGGCTACAAATGAAATACAACTAAACTTTTATATGGCAACTATAGCAGCTTGTTTGCGATTGCGTACATCGTTAAGTCTACATTTGACTTCAGGCCCATTTTTTCGAGTATACGTGAGCGGTAGGTACTCACTGTGCTGCTACTTATGAAAAGCAATGCGGCGATTTCCTGTATGGATTTACCCGACGCAAGAAGTTTGAACACTTCAAACTCCCTGTCCGATAAAGTTTCGTGAGGCAACGTAGAAGTGTTGCTTCCCAATTGATCCGCAAGTTTTTCAGCAAGAGAAGGCGTAATGTATCTTTTCCCAAGCAATACACTACGTGCTGCTTTGATCAGCTCTTCAGGTGCCATGTCTTTGTTCAGGTAGCCAGATGCGCCTGCTTTTAACGCCCTGATCGCGTAATGCTCCTCGGGATGTACACTCAACATCAGCATGGGTAATTTCGGATGCTGCTCTTTTATCTGTTGAATTACTTCCAATCCTGTTTTTCCGGGCATGGAAACATCTGAAATAATAATATCCCATTTTTCCTGCGTTGCTTTTTTCAGCAATTCATCTCCATCGGCAACATGCTCGATGTGAGCCGAAGGAAACTCTTTTAATAAGATACGTTCAAGCCCGTGCCTGACCACTGAATGATCGTCTGCGATTAATATCCTCATCATAAATAAAACTTACAAAATAATTTCGGCACCGGCATTTGTATGCACAGTAGCTATTACTTCAGTACCGGCGCCTGGATTGCTGTTGATTTCAAAATTTCCGTTTATCATAAGTATACGTTCCTTCATTCCTAAAAGCCCTAATGTTTTTTTCTTTGCTGTTTGTGTATTGTCAAAACCCTTTCCATCATCTGCAACGCGTAATATCAGCAAATTATTTTCATACAACAAGCTTGCTGAAACTTTTTTTGCCTGTGCATGCCTTGCAACATTGGTCAGCGATTCCTGGAATATCCTGAACAATGCTATAGATTGTTTCGGGGACAGATGGACCGAATCCATGCTTGTGTTAAACAATACTTTTATATTAAACCGTTTCTGAAATTCTTTTGCGTACCATTTCAGCGATTCAATAAGGCCAATATCATCGATCATTGGCGGGCGAAGCTCAGAAGAAATTTTTCGCACGGTATTAATTGCCGTGTCCAGAAGCTGTAGGATATTTTCAATTTGTTTACCCGCAGATTCTTCTGCTGGTTTCAGTTCATCTCTCAACCAATACACATCCATTTTCAAACCGGTTAATTGTTGCCCGAGTTCATCGTGTATTTCCCTTGCTATTGATGCCCGTTCTTCTTCTCGCACATCCTGCAGGTGTGCTGCAAGTTCACGTAGCTGTTCAGAAGTTTGTCTGATTTTTTTCTGGGCTTCAACCCGGCTTGAAATATCAATTCCAACTCCCATTAAACAGGTTTGCCCCTGGTATTCGAGTTTAATTCCGGTGAAATAATAGGGAATTTTTCTATTATCCTTCGTAAGAAAATTTGCTTCTGCATCCGAAACACCGTTCACGAAAACCTGCCCGATACGCGACCGTAAATAATCTTTTTCATCAACATCAAAAAAGTCCAACGGGTGCATTTTTGAAATCTCATCGCTATTGTACATTGTTACTTTTTCAAAGTTTTTGTTCCAGCGAAAAAATTTCCCTTCCATATTGTATAAATAAAATGCGCCGGGCAAACTGTTGATGATCGAATCAGAAAGATTTTTTTCTTTGATGATTTCCTGTTCGGCTTTTTTTCGTTCGGTTATATTTTTGATGAAGACAGAAATGCCTTGCGGTGAAGGATAGACATGATTTTCCTGCCAGAGGTCAAATGGTTCATAATAATCTTCATTATGCATGTACTTTTGTTCTTTCATGGCTTGTTGAAAGATCATATACGTGGGCGATCCAACAACATCCGGAAATTCTTTCCATACATTTTTTCCGATCATTGAACCCGGATCACGATGGATCAGTTCTCCCGTAGCTTTATTCAAATAGGTATAACACCAGTTCTTATCAAGTGCAATGAATGCATCGGTAATGCGTTCAAAAACTTCTGTCAGTTCAGATGTTTTATCTTTTACTTTTTCTTCCAGTTCCTCATTGAATTTCTTTAATTGGTCCTCTAAATTTTTCCGGATGGTAATATCGCGATGGATGGTCACATAACCGTTCACTTTATGATCGTTATCGTAAAGTGTGCTTACTGTTGAAAGCACAAAAATACTTTCCTTGTATTTAGTAGTATACTCAAATTCACTGTGATAATATCCTTTTTCATTTAATTCTTCAATGGCGTTTTTCCTGTCTTCTTCACTGATGCGCCTTTGCAATAATTCCCTGATGTTTTTTCCTATTGCTTCCTCGTGATTGTAGCCATACATTTTTTCTGCCGCTTTGTTCCAGCTTTTTATGGTAGAAGTTGTATCAACAGAAAATATAGCGTCGTTTGTTTTTTCGACAAGGCCTGATAAATAGGTTATTTCTTCCTGTTTCTTTTTTTGTTCGGTAATGTCTTTTATGATTTTAAGGAACCCGTTTAGCCGGTGAGAATCATCATACAAACAAGTGAATACAACTTCTGCCCAAAATGTCGAGCCATCTTTTCGTACATGCAGACTTTCGGTTTCAAACCGCCCGGCTTCTGCAGCTTTCTTCAAATTGCTTTCCAGCTCTTTATTTTTTATAGCATCTGTTGTATAAAAAACAGAAATATTTTTTCCGATAATTTCTTCTGCTTTATATCCTTCAATGATCTCTGCTCCTTTGTTCCAATTCAGAACGTTTCCGTTTGTGTCGATAAAGAAAAAAGCGTATTCATTTACATTTTCTATCAGCAAACGGAACTGCTCATTTTTTTCATCACGTTCTTTTTCTGTTTTTTTCAATGCGAGAAAATCAATTCTTACAGAGCGGATGATGAGAACGATCAAAATCAAAATGATAACAATAAGCCACAATAATGCTTTCATTATCCCTTCTTCCAGATCTTCTCGGACTTGTTTTCGCTGCGTTAATAAGCCGATCTCTTCCTGCTCGATCTCTGCAGCAATGCGCCTTATAGTGGCGATGCGCTCTTTTGCATCAGTTAATTTTGCAATGGGGACTTGGGCAGTTTGATTTTGATTGTAAATTTCGTTCGCGAGCGCATTATTAGCTGTTACTAATTTTATTAACGAATCGGTACGCGGCACCTGCACACGGTTATCCGCTGTGAGTGTTTTTATTTTTTCTAATTCTGCTGTAATTACCGAATCAGCATTTTTCATTTTCAGTGCTGAGGCCGGATCAACATTTTCTGAAATATTTTGTAACGCTGATTCATTTCTGCTCAGTGCTGTTAATAATTTCTGGTTGTGATATAGTACTTCGTTGGTGTGGGCGAGAAATGCAGCCGCAATATTAAATTGTTTTGACTGGCGAAACAACACAAAAACAACCAACACAATAACTGCCAGTACAAGAAACATTACTGATTTTAAAACTTTTCCTGTAACCGGTTTCATAAAGACCAGGGTTAATGTAGGTTCAGATGTATTCCATACAATACGTGTTCAGATTTCTTTGGCTTCAGCAAATCTAAAGGGCGCTATAATTTACTTCATTTTGAAAACCTGGGAAATTATTAGAGCAAGGGATAAATATAAAACCTTAGGCACTCATAAATCTAAACCCCTCCACCCGGAAAGATAACAGCAAGGGTTATAGAAATATTTATAAAAAATCGTATATCAGATTGCATATTGCCGTGGCTGAATAACGACAGGATTAGCAAAAAAACATTTACAGAAAAATGGTAATGGGTGCTATTTTCTTTTTTTTGAGAGAGTATTTTCTTTGTGTAAGAAAGTTGAAGGTTTGTTAATTGATCTCGACTTCCAAATCCGATACCCTTTAAAGCGGGAAAGCACAATAGATGAAAACCGGAACAAGTAAAACCATTCCCTCAACCGTCAATGTCCTGATTTAAAATCCAGTCCAGAAATATTGTGCTTTCCTGTGCTTACCCGTTACCAAAAAAATTTCCAGGATTATTTGTTTTGCATTTTGTTCATGTCCATGTATAATGCATTCCAGCGGTGACCGTCTAAGTCAGTAAAACCGCAACCATACATCCAGCCCTGTATTTCTGATGGTTTCCCGAAAACAGTTCCACCGGCTTCTTCTGCTTTTTTTGCGATCTCATCCACTTCTTCTTTTGATGATACATCAAACGATATGATCATTTCATTACCTGATTTTGTATCTGCAATTTCATTGCGTATAATGTGTTTGAACATCTGCTCTGCGAAAAGCATAACGGCAATATTTTTTTCGCCAATCATCAGGCAAACATTTTCATCCGAATCGCCGAACCTTGGGTTGAATGAGAACCCAAGGTTAGTAAAAAAAGTTTTTGATGCTTTCACATTTTTTACAGGAAGGTTGAGCCAGAGTTCTTTTGTCATAGTATAAATTTTGGAGTGAATGTTATTACAAATTAATCGCCTGTATCAGAAAATATATTGTACAATGTGATAATATAGCGGGGCATTTAAGACAAGAACAATTTCAAATAATCCTAAAGAATATTTTGCAACTTGATATACTGCAACAACAAAATGGTTTTGCCATCTTTTATTTCGCCGGTGTTAATCATTTGCATTGCATCATCAACATTTATTTCAAGCACTTCAATATTTTCCTGTTCGTGCTCAATGCCGCCGCCTTCATTTACCTTCATCGATTTTGAATATTCTGCAATGAAGAAATACAGAATTTCAGTGACTGAGCCCGGCGACATATATGCTTCAAAAATTTTTCGAACATCGGTTACTTTATATCCTGTTTCTTCTTCTGTTTCGCGTTTGATCGCATCTTCCGGATTGTCTTTATCCAGCAACCCGGCACATGCTTCAATCAGCATCCCATCGGAATTGCCATTGATAAAAGTTGGTAACCGGAATTGTTTGGTTAGAATTACAGTCCTGTTTTCTTTATTATATAGCAAGATCGTTGCGCCGTTTCCACGGTCATACGCCTCGCGGTTTTGAATTTGTTTGCTGCCGTCTTTTTGCGTGTATTCGTATGTGACCTTTTTAAGTATATACCAATTGTCGGATAAGATTTTTGTTTCTAAGATTTTTACATTGGTACTCATTGTTGCTATAAGGTTATGATGAAAACGCAACTTAAGATTTTTTTTGCCTGAACTGTGATTTATGTGATTAGCGGGGTTGAAGGATTCTGAATTTGAAATTCGAGATTTGGTTACCCCTAAAAAAAACTAAAATTGAAGAATCTAAAAACTAAAAAAAGAAAATTAGAATTTAAAGAACTGAAAACTGTGGACTGAGGACCGATAATAATACGCAGAAATCGTACATCCGACATCATACATCGTACATCTTGTGGAGGATATCGGGCTCGAACCGACGACCTTCACGCTGCCAGCGTGACGCTCTAGCCAACTGAGCTAATCCCCCGCGTTTTTATGAGGATGACAAATATAATTATTTTGATAAAATATGTGCGGTGAAAGCAATTGAAATTATTTGTAAACAATATACGAGTGAAGCTGTTATCTTTGAAAGTAAAGATCATCTTTTATGGGTGTGTTAAAACAATTAGCCGAATACCTTTATATAAAAAAGCGTGACCCCAATGCGCCGAAAAGCAAATGGATCGGTTATATGCATGGCATTAACCGCATTTCCATTTTTATGTTCCTGATGGCGTTGATCATTATTGTTGTGAAATTGATTTTCTTCAAAAGGCATTAATCTTTCAAAAACCCAACAATATTTTTTGCTGCATTGGCAGATGCATGGCCACCCTGGCTTAAAATATTTTTCAGCTCCTTATAATCTTTTTCAAGTTGTTGTTGCGTGGATCGATCACTGAGTAATTTTTGTAATTCAGTTTTTATATTTTCTTCGGTGAGATCGTTTTGTATCAATTCTTTTACTACCAGTTTATCCATGATCAGGTTTACCAGCGAAATGTATTTCACTTTTATCAACCGTTTCGCGATCTGGTAAGAAATATTACTTCCTTTATAGCAAACTACTTCAGGAACGCCGAACAATGCAGTTTCCAAGGTTGCCGTCCCTGACGTAACCAACGCAGCTTTTGCCTGTAACAATAACGAATAGGTTTCTCCTTTTACAGAAGAAACATTTGGATAATCTTTTAATAAGGTTTGGTAAAATGCATCCTCTTGCCCCGGCGCCTGTGCAACAACAAATTGATGATCGGGGAAAAATTTACTTACCCTAAGCATTACCGGTAGTTTGATCAGTATTTCCTGTTTGCGGCTGCCGGGAAGAAGGGCGATCAGGGGTTTAGGGTGTAAGGTTGAAGGTGTAAGGTTGAGGTCGCTAAGCCCTATACCTTTTACCTTATACCTTTCAATCACCTCTACTAAAGGATGCCCGACATATTCCACCTCATAATCCCATCTCGCATAAAAATCTTTTTCAAAAGGAAGGATGACAAGCATTTTATCCACGCATTCTTTTATCATCTTCACGCGGTTTTCTTTCCATGCCCAAACCTGTGGTGAGATATAATAAATTATTTTCAACCCGTTTTGTTTCGCCCATTTGGCAATGCGCAAATTGAATCCGGGGTAATCGATCAATATCAGCGCATCGGGTTTGAATTGAAGGATATCTTCTTTACAAAATTTCAGATTTTGAAAAATGGTCGGAAGATTTTTTATCACTTCCACAAAACCCATGAAAGCGAGGTCGCGGTAATGTTTCACCAATTCAGCGCCAGCCTGCTGCATCATATCGCCGCCCCAGCAACGGATGGTTGCATCTGTATCAAGCTTTTTTATTTCTTTGATAAGATTGCTTCCGTGCAAATCACCCGATGCTTCTCCGGCAATAATATAATAGCGCATAGAAAGCAAATGTATGAAGAGGATGTGAGAGAGACGCTTTGAGCTTTTAGCTGTGAGCCTTGAGCATACAAAATAGCGGTGATGCATTTTCTGCTCACACCTTGCGTCACAAAAGATATTTAAACAGTAGAGAAATGATTGCGAAAAGAAGTGTGATTGCAAAAATGCCTTTGGCAGTTCGATCGCGATGGGTGTTGATATAATAGGTAAACAATGCAATGTTCAATACCAGGCAGGGAACGGAAATTGCAGTAACCTGGTTTTTATTACTGCTTACGAAACTGAAAAAATCTTTTACAGAAAACAGCGGGTAGAATTTTACGAAATAGTAGATCACCAGGCTTAATATCGGCGCTAAAATTCCGATTAGTATTCCAAACTTGAGGTTGTCTTTTTTCAGCATTATAATTTCCAGGTTTTTTCGAGTTCGTCTTTTAGTTTATAATTCGTCAGGTCAAACTGAACAGGTACTACGCTCACATAATTATTTTCTAAAGCCCATACGTCTGTGTCGGTGCCTTCGTCAAAATTTACAAACTTGCCGGTGAGCCAGTAATATTTTCGTGCATTGGGGTCAAAACGTTCAATAAAATCTTCTTCATATTTAGCATAGGCCTGTCGGCAAATACGCAAGCCTTTAATATGCTCTTCATCAGCCCGGGGAATATTCACATTTAATATAAGGTGCTTATCCAACGGGTTATTCAAGAGATTTTGTACAACAATGCGTGCATATTTTTTTGCTACCGCAAAATCTGCCTCCATGCTGTAATCCAATAAAGAAAACCCGACTGACGGAATGCTTTCAATCGCCGCTTCTACGGCAGCAGACATCGTTCCCGAATAGATCACATTAATGGAATGGTTCGATCCATGGTTGATCCCGCTTAAACAAAGATCGGGTTTGCGGTGAAGCACTTTATCAACCGCTAATTTCACACAATCAACCGGCGTCCCTGAACATTGCCAGGCTTCAATTCCTTCAAATAGGTGGGCTGGGTATAAACGAAGCGGGTTGCCGATAGTGATCGCATGGCCCATACCGGATTGCGGTTTATCCGGTGCTACTACCACTATTTTCCCGAGGTCTTTTACTGCTTCGATAAGGTTACTGATGCCGGGGGCGGTTATACCATCGTCATTAGTTATAAGAATGATGGGTTCTTCCATGTCTGACTTTCTCATATTAAGCACGCAAAAGTCCGGATTATTTCGGAAATAATCTATTATCAAATTGAGTATCAAATCAGGTATGCCATACCTGTTACCTTATCAAGAAAGGCTACAGGGATATAAGGTATGGCATACCTTAGATTACCCCCGATTTTTCCACAAGCCAATGGATTTTTGGCTCCATTCCGCTACCTTTGCAGCCGATTTAAACAATCCTTATGGCAGGACAACTGAAAGAGGTTCGCAACCGGATAAAATCGGTTCAAAGCAGCCAACAGATCACCAAAGCAATGAAAATGGTTAGTGCGGCAAAACTTCGCCGTGCACAGGATGCTATTTTGCAAATGCGCCCTTATGCAAAAAAATTGCAGGAAGTGTTGAGCAATATCGTAAGCAATTCCGAAGGGGAAGTTGGTGCAAACCTTGCAGTGGTTCGCCCGGTTGAAAAAGTGTTGCTGATCGTTGTAACCAGCGACCGCGGTTTATGCGGTGCGTATAATTCCAATATTATTAAACTGGCTAAAGCCACCATCAACGAAAAATATGCGGCACAGGCTGCCAAAGGAAATGTGTATATCTGGAGCATTGGAAAAAAAGGATACGAACATTTCGCAAAAAATAATTTTAAAGTAAACGAAACGTATAAAGATATTTTTCTTTCGCTGAGTTTTGAAAACGTGCAGGCTTGTGCACAAGCCGCAGTAAAAGCTTTCGAGAACAAAGAATTTGATGCAGTAGAAATCATTTACAGCGAATTTAAGAATGCAGCTACTCAGAAATTTGTTGCTGAACAGTTTTTGCCAATTCCCAAAGTGCAGAAAAAACAAGGCGCAACAAAAAGCGATTTTATTTTCGAGCCTGCAAAGGAGCAACTGATCGCTGAACTGATGCCGAAAATTTTGAACACGCAATTATACAAAGCAGTGTTGGATGCGCATGCATCCGAACATGGTGCACGTATGACGGCGATGGACAAAGCCAGCGAAAATGCCAATGAAATTTTGCGTACGTTGCGCATTTCGTATAACCGTGCACGTCAGGCTGCTATTACAACAGAGCTTACGGAAATCGTAAGTGGTGCAGCCGCGTTACAGGGATAACCCCCTGTCCCTCTGAAGGGGGAACTTAGGCTGGTCATTCTTTTTATTTTTTTAATAGTTCTTTTTATAGTTGGATTTTTTGTGTAACCATCGATAGTAATTCTATTAAGCATCGTTGCGTCGCACTCTTGTACATTTAACCATTATTCAACAAAACAAAATTATCCTCAACTTACGTTTAGTTCGAGGGCTAAAATTTCCCCTTCAGGGGATTAAGGGGCCGGGTATGGAAATTTCTAACATCATTCCACATATTGAAGCGCTGATCTTTGCAAGCGACAAGCCGTTAACCTCCATGGAAATTACCGAGCTCATCAATAATGCGTTTGGTTTTATGGATGAAAAATTAACGCTCGAGCAAATTCAAACTGCTATTGAAGGCGTTATCGAAAAATACAACTCCGAGTTTTATCCCTTCGAGATACGCGAAAGCGGTGGCGGCTGGCAATTTCTCACTAAAAAAGATTATCACAAAACAGTTGCACAACTGAATGGTGAAAAATTTCTGAAACGTTTGTCAACAGCTGCACTCGAAACCTTAGCGATCATTGCCTATAAGCAACCGGTTACCAAAGGAGAAATTGAAGCGATCCGTGGAGTTAGCAGCGATTATTCCATTCAAAAATTGCTGGAAAAAGAACTCATTGTTATCACCGGCCGTAATGAAGAAATGCCCGGCAAGCCATTGGTATATGGAACCTCAAAATCGTTTATGGATTATTTCGGCATCAATTCTCCTGATGATCTTCCGAAATTGAAAGAAGTATTCAACGAAGCATTGGTTGAACCTACGGTCATCAATCATCAGCCGGAGGAATTAGTTGTTGAAGAAACTTCAATTGAAGAATCAGAATCAGTATTGATCGTTAGCGAATACGGAGAGCTGCTGGAAAATAACGATAACCACACGGAAGAAAATCCTTCTGAAGAGAGCGGAGATGAGCCGAAAGAGTAAGACGGTCGTCGGTTGGCGGTTATCAGTCGTCGGACTTTAAGTGCCGGTAAACCTATAAGGTTTTCAAAACCTTATAGGTTGCATTAATTCAAATTCCTTATCTCTTACTACTTACCACTCGTCATTCACCACTCACTCATTTGCCGTATATTCGCAGGTTATGGCAGAGCAATTATCAAATGAATTTCTTAGCGAGGTTGCGAATGAGTTTGGCACTCCCGTATATGTTTACCATGCGGAAAAAATAAAAGAACAATACCATAAACTGCTTGATGCATTTAAACATTCCAATACACGTTTTTTCTACGCATGTAAAGCGCTAACCAACATTAATGTTCTTAAATACATTAAAGAGATCGGTTGCAATATCGATTGCAGTTCTATCAACGAAGTGATGCTTGCCCTGCATGCAGGTTTTGCAAAAGAAAATATTTTATATACTTCGAATAATATTTCATTCAGTGAAATAGAAACAGCGCAACAACTCGGCGTGAACATTAATATCGACAGTATTTCCAACCTGGAAAAGTTCGGGAAAAAATTCGGTCATACATACCCGGTAGGTATCCGTTTGCGGCCAAACATTATGGCAGGTGGGAATCTGAAAATATCAACCGGGCACCGCGATAGTAAATTCGGGATCCCGTTGGAGCAAATTGATGAAGTGCTGCGTGTAGTGAAAAAAACAAATCTGCGTATAACAGATCTTCATATCCACACAGGAAGTGAAATAAAAGATGTGGAAGTTTTTGCAAAAGGAATTGAAGTGTTGTTTGACATCGCACAATATTTTCCTGAACTGGAAATTATTGATCTCGGCGGAGGTTTTAAAGTAGCATACAAACCCGGTGATGAAGTAACCGATATTGAATTGCTCGGGAAAAAAGTAAAAGAAGAATTTGATTTTTTTGAAAAAAAATTCGGCCGCCGTTTACAGGTCTGGTTCGAACCGGGAAAATTTTTAGTTAGTGAAGCTGGTTGCCTGATCACAAAAGTGAACGTGCTGAAAGCTGCACCCACTACTACTTTTGCAGGGGTTGATACAGGGTTGAACCATTTTATCCGCCCGATGTTTTACGGCTCCTATCATGTGATTGACAATATTTCCAATCCTGATGGCGAAAAGAAAAAATATAATGTGGTAGGAAATATTTGTGAGACTGATACATTCGCAGAACACCGCACACTTAGTGAAATTCGCGAAGGTGATCTGCTCGTTTTCAGAAACGCAGGCGCTTATGGTTTTGAAATGGCTTCTAATTATAACTCGCGTTTTAAACCTGCAGAAGTCTTGGTAAAAGATGGGAAAGCACATTTGATCAGAAGGAGAGATGTGTTGGATGATTTATTGAAGAATCAAATTGAAATTGTTTGAACCGGGATTTTTGGGATTGATAGGATTTTGAGGATAATTTTTGTTATGCTCTCGCCGTCATTCCTGCGTATGCAGGAATCTGCTCTCGCGTAATTGGTATATATACGAAAATTAAACTTATTGACTTTGCAAATCCGGATTCCTGCATACGCAGGAGTGAGGTGCAACTGTCTTCACTGATTTTATTATTCTTTAATTTGCCATAAGCTTTGAAGGTTTGGAGAACCTTGATGATTTTATCATTCCTTATAAAACCTTCAAGGTTTAATGAACAACTTGCGGAGAAACCTAAAGCTAAATAGCACTACTACCGATGAAAGGATTGCGACGCAAGGATGCTGAACAAAGTTCTAAAGCTGGTATTATTAATTATAAAAGATTATGCAACGAGTTGTGTTTATTTTATACTTCATAGCTCATAACTCCTACTTACAAAAGCACTCCCTGCATAAAAATAAACGCAACAGAAAAATAAATAACAAGACCGGTTACATCTACCAATGTTGCGACAAATGGCGCTGAAGAAACAGCAGGATCGGCGCCGAGTTTTTTAAGAACGATCGGCAACATCGACCCGCTTAATGTGCCCCACAGCACAACACCGATCAGCGAGAAGCCAACAGTGAAACCAATGAGCATCCAATGAACGCCGTAGAGATCGCCGATGATATGGTGCTGCATTAAAATATGCCATACAAAAATGCGCAGGAAACCGATGACGCCAAGAATGGTGCCGAGTGTAAGCCCGGAGAATATTTCACGGCGTATAACGCGCCACCAATCTGCAACAGTTACTTCGCCGACTGCCATTGCCTGGATGATAAGTGTGGATGCCTGTGAGCCGCTGTTGCCGCCACTTGACATGATCAGCGGAACGAAAATAGAAAGCACGACTGCTTTTGCAATTTCATCGGAGAAATAAGCCATGGCTGTTGCCGTAAGCATTTCACTGAGGAATAAAATAATAAGCCAGCCGATCCTTTTTTTAATGAGTTTGAAAAAAGGGATTTCGAGATAGGGTTCATCCAATGCTTCGGTACCGCCGATCTTTTGAATGTCTTCACTGAATTCTTCACTGGCAACCCACAATACATCGTCGATGGTTACAATGCCGAGTAATTTGTTGCTATTGCTTACAACAGGCAACGCTACGCGGTTATTCATTTTAAAAGCCTGGTATGCTTTTTCCTGGTCGTCATACGCATTAAGTGCGATCACTCTTCGCTCATCCATCAGGTCGGCAACTTTTTTTTGCGGATCGCTGAGAATGAATTCACGTATACGTATATCATCGAGCAGTTCGCCTTTTTCATTGATCACATAGATAACATCGATCGTTTCACTGTTCTTTCCAACCCTGCGAATGGTATCCAATACCTGTGCGACTGTATTATTTTCGAATACATATACATAATCCGGTGTCATCAATCTTCCTACACTATTCTCAGGGTAGCCCATTAAGGAGAGGGTAACTTTTCTTTCGTCCGGGTTTAATAACTTGATTAATTCACGGACAATGCTGCTTGGCAATTCTTCAAAAAAATCTGTGCGGTCATCGGCAGGTAATTCATTTAATAACGAAGCAATTTTTGATGGTGGCAGATCACGCATCACACGTTTTTGCGTGGGAAGGTCCAATATCTTAAATGTGCTTGCAGCGCGTTGGATGCTTAAATTCTCGATGATCTGTTGTTCGTATTCGGGATATTCATCAATGAGCTTTGCAACATCACTGATATTTTGTTCATCGAGAAATTCTTTGAGCCGCGAAACATCGCCGCTCTCAAATATCTCAACAAACTGCTCGAGCATGATCTCGTTTTCAAATTCCAGTGACATGCACCAAATTTACTACTTACAATTTAGCAGCAAAGTTTTTGCAGTGTGTTTTGATAATAAGATTAGGTTAACAAGGCGTCTTCAATAAAAAAAGCCCCGGCATTACCGGGGCCTGGATAACAAAAAATTAAATTAATATTTTAATTTCAATTCAACCCTTCTGTTCAAAGCACGGCCTTTTGCTGTTTTATTATTTGCTATCGGTTTTGTATCACCAAATCCTACGGCAGATAACCTGCTTTCGTCAATTCCCCCTTTTGTTTTCAAATACTCCATCACGGCTTTTGCACGGTTTTCACTCAGCAACTGGTTCTTGTCAGATTTGCCTGTGTTATCCGTATTTCCCTCGATATCCAACCTCAGGTTATTGTCTTCTTTCAAAATCTTTGCGACTTCATTCAATGACTTATATGATTTCGGAAGCAGCTTGTAACTTCCTGTTGCGAAGAATATATTTTTTGCTGCGAATTGTACTTTTTTCGCTACTTCATCTTTTACGAGCGGGCAACCCTGGTTTTCTTTTACACCGGGAATATTCGGGCACCTGTCTTCTTCGTCATTAACACCATCACCGTCTGTATCAGGTATCGGGCAACCGTGATATTTTGCAACACCTGCAACTGAGGGGCATTTATCTTCTTCGTCATTAACACCATCACCGTCTGTATCAGGTATCGGGCAGCCATTATATTTCGCAAGCCCTTTTACATTCGGGCATTTGTCATCTTTATCAGGGATACCATCGCCATCGGTATCCGGGCAACCGTTGAACTGAGCTAAACCAGCAACATCAGGGCAAGCATCCAAATCGTCTGCAACACCATCGCCATCACGGTCTTTCTTTTCAACAACAGGAAGAGGCACTTCTTTCACTACTTCCGGTTTTGCTTTTTTCCGGGAAATGTTTTCAGTTATGCCAAGAGAATAAAACAGATTATTATCCACTTTGGCTTTGTCTAATGAAGCACGGTAATTCATTTGCAGGAAAATATAGGTTTCACTCTGCAAATTGATCTGCAAACCGCCACCAAGCGGAGCATAGGGCCCCCACACTGTCTGATAGCCGCCGATGCCTATACCTGCAGAAAGAAATGGATTGAACAAGTGATTGTCAGTTAGCAGGCGTGCATGCAACGATGCTTCAAATTCATTTCCATAACCGCCACCGGATTTTGGGTATTTGTTTTTGGTGTAATCTGTGAACACGCCATTATACCTGATCGAAAAATCAAGATGCGTGGTTATCCCTTTCCAGAACATGATGGAAAAACCAGGATCAAGCCTGGAGAAAGATTCTTTCTTCAATGAAACCGGTTGATTAAAATCGGTAAGGTTTGCACTGAACCCAATAAGGCTTCCTTTCTTTGGGGAAGCAAAATCCTGCGCAGCGGCAATACTTGCTATAACACAGGATAAAACGAAAATGCATAGGAATTTACTTTTCATGGTTGTTCTTTGATTAAAAAATGGTAAAAGCGGTCATGCTGTTTTCAGCATAGCTAATGAAAGGAAGATGATTAACTAAAGGGAGAAATGACTAACTATATTTGGGAGGTATGAAAAACTGGGTGCAAATGTAAGGCATTCATACATTAAAATGCAAATGCTTGCACAAATAAAAATTTCGTTTGGAGCAGTAAGATGCAAGTGTAATTTTATAACCGGATGAAAATAAAATATTTAGTCTGCATAATATTGTGCAGGGGTTTTTTAATTATCAGTAGATGATATTACCATTTTTATTTTTTGCACATACATCAGATAGAGGTAGAGGGATATTCACCTCGGAAGATATCGACGAAGGAACGATTGTTGAAATTTCTCCGGTGATAATTATGGATATAGATAACCGTATGTTGCTCGATAAAACATTGTTGCATGATTATATTTTTGAATGGGGGCATGATAAGAAGCAATGCTGTATGGCATTGGGATATGTTTCGCTGTACAATCATTCCTACCATTCCAATTGCGAATACATGATGGATTTTGATGAAGGATTGATCAGCATTAAAACAGTACACTACATAAAAAAAGGCGAAGAATTATTGATCAACTACAATGGCGATTGGAATAATAAAACCAAAGTTTGGTTTGATACAAAGTGACCTTATAAAAGTGCGACGACGCTACGTTTTTATTAGATCCACTTGTAGTGTCGTTGCTAGAAATCTTATTTCCGTGAACGCTTCAGCAATGGCGCAAATTTTATTGCGGTGTTTATTCCGTAACTGCTAAGGTTTACATTGCCGAAACCAACTCCTGATAATGGCAATTTCATATAAGGTTCTACCTGCAATGAAATTACATTGCTTAATCTTGATTCGAACCCAAAGGATAAATTCAATGCAGAAAATAAATAGCTCTGTTTGTTATTGTAAGTATTGTATTGCCAACGCGAAAACCCAAGAGGGTTTACATTGTTGCTATGCAAATAAAATTTGAAATCCTGTTTGGATGTAATGTATGACGATGCTCCTGCATTCACGAAAAAAGAAGTGTTCCCGGTTTTATTAAAATCGAAACGCAGGTTCAGCGGTATCTCATACATATGCACATGTGCAAATGCGAAATCAAGATCATCCTGGTCGATGCCGCAATTTTGCGGAAGATGAAAATCATGGCCTTCAGCAGCATAATTTTTTGTAGTGAAAATAAATCCGCTGTTCACAGAAAATTTCGGAGATATCTGGTAGTCGATCGTAAAACCGAAATTGCTGCCTACACGGTTATTATAATCGTAACGTACTTTGGAAAAATCGGGCGATAATACGAATCCGATTTCCAATGAGCGATTGGTGAATAACGATTTGCTATGTTTGCTTTTTCCCGGCGTGACTACATCCTGTTTTGCTATTAAAGATTGTTTTTTTGCATTTTTCAAAGAAGCATCATTAATAGTTATTTTATTATGGGCGATTGGATGTAACCCGGAAACTGTAACCGTATTTAATTCATCTGAATTAACCGGAGAAGTATTTTTTTGCCAGGATGCATTTTGTTTTTTTGTAGTTTCAGTGGTATTCCCGGCACTATTTTCTTTTTGATTAGTAGCAATTGAAAGATCTTTCTTACCGGAATTTTTGCCATTTGTTTTATAAGATGAGCCGAGATTCTTTGAAGATGAATTTTTGTTTTTAACAACTTTTTTTTCTGCGGATATTATTGCATTTTCATTCTCATCATTATCACTGTTTTCTTTCTCAACATTTTTTTTGATCTGTTTAGAAAAAGAATTTGCAGCAGCTTTACTATCAACTATAGTATTCCTGTTTTTCTCGATAACACTATTATCTGCGGTAACATCATTTTGAGTATTATTCAGATCGTTTCTGTTTTTTACATCGTTTGCATCAGCAGGCTTTTGCTTTGGTACTGCATCAATTTTTGCTGCTGTTTTTTTCTCCGCATTTTTTTGCTCAACAGAAGCACGATCAACATTGCTGTTTGAGGATATTGCCGATTGATTTTTTAGAGTAGAGTTTGAATTATGTTTTACTGATTTTGTTATTAAATATGTTGCCAGTCCTACCAACAGAATTGCCGCGGGGACATAAAAGAATGTTGTCCCTGGCTTTGTAACCTTCGGTATAGGGGTTGAGGGTTTCCCTAATTCTTTGTTCAGTAACTCTTCCAGTCTGTTCCAGGCGCCGAAGTGTTGTTCCACTTCATAATTTTCGGCAGCTTCCCGGCTCAACCGGTCCAGTTCTTTATCGGACAGGCTCGGCATATATTTTTTGGTCAGTTTTTTTTAACAGGATTTTTCTAAGGTTTTCCCTGGCTTTTGATAAGTTGGATTTTGATGAACCGATCGATATTCCCAGCTTCCCCGAAATTTCCTCATGGCTCATTCCTTCAATCACAAATAAATTGAATACCGTGCGATATGCCGGAGACAATAATCGGATCGCACCAAGAATTTCTTTATATGATAAGACATCCAAACCATTTTCGGAATGGTCTGCAATTTTTTCTGTTTCTTCTGAAATCACGTGCCCATTTACCTGCGAAGCATTTTTGCGGTAATGGTCAATGCATGTATTAATAAGTATGCGTTTAAACCAGCCTTTCAATGCAATTTCTACATCGGCATGACGAGCTTCATCAAACTGGGAAATATTTTTAAATAGTTTCACAAATCCTTCATTCATTATTTCTTCGGATTCCTCAGCGTGGTTTTGGTAACGATAACATATTTTCATGGCATACCCCTTAAGCAGTTCGTACAACTCTTTTTGGCTACCACGTTCATTATTGCGGCAGCCTGCTATAATTGCGCTTATTTTATTATTGCCAGTAATCAAATGTTTTAGGCCCAGATTTTACCGTTCCGTGCAGATAACGAGCGCAAACTACCTCACAGATAAAAAAATTACGTCAATGAATTGTTAAAGGTTGCTTTGGAAAAAACTAATTTTTAATAAATAATTGAGAATAAACAGAATAATTATTTCTTCCCGGGAACGCTAATCATAGATAACGTGGCATTAACATAAAGTTGCGCTTGCAACACATCTTTTTTTGCGAGCAAACCGATCAGTTTTACCTGGTTTACCTGTCCCGCAGATGTGATCCCGACAATATATTGTTTATTAAGGCTTGAATCGATGAATGGAGTATTGCTTTTTATGAGTGCAGCAATGTCAAGATATGATTTGCCTTCGAGCGTTTTGCGGATCTTATTTTTAAATAGACTTTTTGCAATTTTTAATATCAGGTCGCCACTTTCCAGGGAATAAGAAATATCGGGAATAGTTATTGATTGTTTTGCAGTGTCAAGAACAGGGGTTCCTCGCAAATAAATCCTTCCTTTATTGCTTCCTGCAAAATCGATCCTGAATTCTACCTGGTGGTTACCTGCATTCCTTACATCTACTTCTTTAATCACGATCGTTCTTCCTTTATAATCAAAGACCTTATTACGAAGCGTATCATTTAATAATTTGCTGATGAATGCGTAATCATAAACAGCATTTAGGTATAACGAGATGCCGTCTTTGTTATCTGTTGCCTGCAGCGGCGGAAAAGAAAATGAATTTGTTTTAGCGTTGCTGT
Source organism: Bacteroidota bacterium (assembly GCA_018266575.1). GTDB lineage: Bacteria > Bacteroidota > Bacteroidia > Chitinophagales > Chitinophagaceae > Puia. The sequence continues at coordinate 11,093 of JAFEAE010000005.1, read as the reverse complement.
CCGATGTCAGTTCGGGTCTGCATATTGTGCCGACACAAATGCTGAACGTGTCTTTTATATAATTCAATTGCCCTATACGGATAATTGTTGGGTTGATTGAAAGATAACCGTATTTGCCGATTGCCGTTTTGCCATAACTTTTTTCGATGGCAGGCTGTGCGGTGGTTTTAAAATTCATTCCTCCGATCGTTTCATCAAGCGTAGTACAAAAACTCACCAATGAAGCACGGATACTGTCGAGTACCTGTTGCGTAACATCAGAGGAAAAGACAGAAACATAACATTTGTCTGTTGCGTCTAATTTTTCAGCTTTTGTTAACGTGTGAATGTGGTAATCGGGTGAGAAAGATAACTGCGAACTAACGCTGATGTTTACACGCCGCATCGGTTCGCTGCCAAAACCGCAGCTTCCGGATATCCATGGTGAAACTGGCTTGTTCATGGTGCAAAGGCAGCGGCTTCCTGATATCTGGTAATTGCCGGTAAATTTTACCCCGATCTTATTATTAATACAACTAACGGATAAGCCTGAACGAAGAAACCGGTATTTATACCGGAAATCACATGTAGGTTGCGAATAATTGGGCCACACATCCGAAGTGAATTGTTTGGGCACCAATGAATCTGCTTTGGCAAGGATAGTTTTACCATCTGCTTTCAGGCGGATATTGATCTCACTTAGAGGCAAAGCAGGTAAAGTGTCGGCCACATAAACATGTGTAGCAGGAACGGTAGTTGTGTTTGTTGTGGATGCTCTTTTTGTGGTAGAACAAGAAAGTGTAAAAAAAGAAACAAACATCAGGCCGGTTAAGAGATATTTCATGTTGAAAATAGTCATCGTAATTTCATAACGAATATACAGATGCAAAAAATATAACAGGAACGGAAAATGTTATTTTTATAGCAGTTTTCTGTCTTTAAGCCAACCTTCCATTTCATTATCCCACTGGTCGATGTGTTTATGGCTTAGTTTTTTTAATGCAAAACCATGACCGCCTCTTTCATAAATATGAAGTTCTGCAGGCACGCCATTTTTCTGCAAAGCAAGAAAAAAATCAATACTGCCATCAGGCCGCAATAAATAATCATCTGCAGCAAGTATCAATAATGTAGGAGGTGTTTGATGTGTTATGTACAAATGATTGCTGAAAAAATGTTTTAACGAATCGGAAGGATGATCGCCTCCGAGGATTTTGTCAAACAAATTGCTCATTTGCGGCAACCTGAAATAGTTCGAATTGGGATACATTCCCGGATACACCAATATCATAAAATCCGGGCGAAGGCTTACAGAACTATCAACAATTTCCCCGACGGGAAAATTAAAATGCGTACCAACTGTTGCGGCGAGATGGCCACCGGCGGAAAAACCAATAATGCCGATCTTGTTTGGATCAAGCTGCCATTTATTTGCATTTTTTCGTATCAACCGGATTGCCTGTTGTGCATCCTGCAAAGGGCGGATCGCTTTGTTCGTCATCAGTTCTTCATTGGGAAGCCTGCTTTTCAACACAAATGCAGTGATGCCCTTTGCAGCAAACCATTTTGCAATCATCGATCCTTCAAATTGCATGCTTAATGAAATATAACTTCCGCCCGGACAAATAATAACTCCGGTGCCGTTGGGGTTTTTAGGGAGAAAAATATACAGTATGGGATTTTTTACATCAGTTACGGAAAGAATATTTCCCTGTTTATCTTTTTTTATTTTTTCCTGGATATTATTTGTAATGGCGCCGGGAACATTGCCATTATAGAGAAGCAGCGAGTCATCTTGCGCAAAAAGAAAATGAAAACCGGAAAGAAGTAGCAAAAAACAAGAGATCTTTCTAAGCATAGCAAAAATTTTAAACAACATAACATCCTAAGTCTGTGAAAAGTTCGCAAGGATTTTTATAGCACGTGCTGCATCTTCTTTTGCAACAAAAATATGATCGTGATAAAATGCTGCTACAACATTGCAACTAATATTTTCTTTGGCTAATGCCGTGGCGACTGCGGCTGTTAAACCCACAGCTTCCAATGATGAATGCACAGTGAGTGTTATCCATGCAGCAATAAATTGATATTTCAGTTTTGCGGCATTTGCATCTTCTTTTTTCAAAACAAGTGTAATCCCTTCCTGTTCTTTAAATGAACATATTATCGAATCATAAGGAATCTTTCTATCATCTTTGATCGTACAAAACACATACTCTCCATCATTAAGCTGAGGTTTCATTGTTTTGAGAAGAATTGCTAAATTTTTTTCTCCGTTCATATCGGTTATGGATTGCTGTTAGCTTGATTTTTTGATGAATCAGATCATGGTCCTGAAAGTTAGGTTCACTCTTGGCTTTAAAATATTTTTTGCTGTTGGTAAGCGATGCAGCCAATGTGTTTGTGTTGTCCCTTTCATTATTAATAGACTTCCATGTTCTAAAATTATAGAAACTGTTTCACCGCTTTGTTTGTGGCGGAATAAAAATTTTCTTTCTGCACCAAAACTCAATGATGCGATTGCGCCTTCTTTTTTTAGTTCTTTTTCTGCATCGCTATGCCACGACATCCCTTCTTCTCCATTATTATATAAATTCAATAAACACGAATTGAATTGCCCGTTACACTTTTCTTCAGTGATTCTTTTAAGCTCCAGCAATTCTTTTGTCCATGCCAATGCATTTTTTGTAGTGTTGGAATACGTGTATGAAAAATCACGGTCGCCATACCACGCTACTTTTCTTTTTGTAACAATATGCTTGCCGAAAATCACGGCTTGATCATTTTTCCATGCAATATTATTCAGCAAATATTCCAGGTAATGATTTGCCTGTTGCGGTGAAAATATCTTTCCATAATAATTTACAATTCCATCTTTGGAAAGCAGATTATGATCGCGGCTGATCTCTTCTTCAAATAATTTCATTTTTCCATTTTTTATATTCCGGGTTCATGCAATGCCCGCACGGGCGGTATCCGTGTTTTTCCGCCTCGTTTTTTGAGGAAAAGAAAACCCGGTTTTCTTTTTTCATTCGCTTGCCTGAAACACAATGCAAGGTTCCGTAAATTTTTAATTTCCTGTTCCCGCCAAAACAAATCCTGCGGTTTTTTATTTTGCTGTGCAATTCTTTTGTAGCAAGATCCAAATGAAAGAACATATCAATCATGAATTTGTTTTTGCAGCTTCCCATCCGATGATCGCTGTTTTTCTTAACGGCCCCCACATATATCCGCCGAAATTTCCTGTTGATTGAATTACCCGATGGCATGGAATTAAATAAGCAACAGGGTTGCTGCCAATCGCAGTACCAACAGCCCGTGAAGCATTTGGCGATTTTATTTTTTCTGCAATTGTTCCGTACGTTGCCAGTTGCCCCATCGGGATTTTTAATAATGCTTCCCAAACTTTTAATTGAAATTCCGTTCCTTTTAAATGTAATTTTATTTCTTGCAGTTTGCCCCAGTCGTTTTGAAAAATGAATAATGCATTTTGCTGCATCATATCCAATTTCCTGGTGAATGAAGCATTCGGGAATTTCATTTTCAAATCTTCAAGGGCAATATTTTCATCTTCGTGAAAAGCCATGTAACAAATTCCTTTTTGCGTGGAAGCAACAAGCAAATTTCCGAACGGACTTTCTGCGAAACTGTAATTGATGCGCAGGCTCCTCCCGCCATTTTTATATTCGGCAGGTGTCATTCCTTCAATGTTTATGAACATATCGTGCAAACGGCTTGTGCCGGAAAGCCCGGTCTCATAAGCTGCATCAAATAATGTTGCATGATTTTGCTTCAATAAATTTTTTGCATGTTCAACACTGATGTATTGCAAAAATTTTTTTGGTGTTGTACCTGCCCAGTCGGTAAACAATCGCTGAAAGTGAAATGGGCTTATATGTATCTGCGCAGCAACTTCATCAAGGTTTGGTTGTTCCTTAAAATTTGTTTTGATATAATCTATTGCTTCTGCAATGCGGTTATAGTTGATCGTATCTTGCGTATTCATTTTTCTTGTTTTATAGTGCAAATGTCTATCGGCACCTGCATTAATAAAATCCGAAACTTGCTGTGTTTTTAAATTGTGTTAACCAACATTTCCTGCAATCCTGTTGTATATATTTTCGAGCTTATGGGTTCTTTCCTTTCCTAAGCGCATACGTTTTGCTATACGCATTTCTTTAAACCCGTTTTTATACAAAAAATCAATGGCGGTTACATTTTCTTTTGGCAGGATCACATTTTCGCTTGATCGTAAATGAAATTTCAACAATTCAATGCCGGCATTTGTTGAAGATGCAATAATTAATCCGTTGCCAAATGTGGGAAGGTAAAATCCTTCAATTGTTGCATTGTTATTATAAACAAATCCGCTCTCTAAGAACCCTTCTACATGCATCATCCTGTCTTCTCCGGAAGTTATTTCGTCAAGCAGCGAAACTTGCTCTTTAAAACGCTCTTCATACAAAATGATATTTTCTGATATTGAAGCGGTCGTTTCCATTTTTACGTTGGTGAAAAACAGGTATTCTGATTCTGTAACGAAACCCACTTTTTCATACACAGGGGCGCCAAGATCCGTTGCTATGAGATAGACCGTTTTGCAATTTTTTTCTTTGGCAATATTGATCAGTGTTTCTGTAATAAGCCGCCCGATTCCTTTGTTTCGGTATTCCGGGTGTACGATGATATGCCCCAGCCATGCAACATCATAGTGAACAATTGTTGACCCGATACCAACGGTTTTATCTTCGGAAAGAATTTTTATAGGAAAACAAAAAGAGGATTTGGTGTAGAAATCAAATGGAGAAGAAATATCGCCCCAGCCATCAGGCTGTAATTCGCGAATGTGTTCAACATCACTATCAAAAAAAGCGTGGGCTTGCATTCCATGCGGTTTAAAAAAATAAGTACTGAAATATTGAAGTTATGCAATAGAAATGTTTTCTAAAAAAGAGGGGCATTTGAAAATAACTGTCGCATTGACAAGACAAGTGCTTCACAATCGATTGCGTGACCCTTTTTTACAAAGCCTGCAAGTGTTATATTTGATTTTCTTTTGCAAAACGAAAAACCGATGAAGTATACACATAACCCCTCCGGATTACTGAAACAATTAGCCGAAAAAAATACAACCAAAGTAAAGCTTGCCGTAGTGGATGTTGATGGCATTTTGCGCGGAAAAGTCATCAGCTTTGAAAAATTCAAATCGGTTGCGGAAAAAGGTTTTGGTTTTTGCGATGTGGTATTTGGATGGGATGCGAATGATGTTGCGTATGATAATGCCAAAATCACCGGCTGGCATACGGGTTACCCGGATGCTGCGGCTGTTGTTGATCTTAATACTTTTCGTGAAGTGCCCTGGGAAGATGGCTTGCCATTTTTTCTTGCCGACTTTCGTGATGCAAAAGGGAATGACCTGCCCGCCTGCCCGCGAAGCCTGTTGAAGAAAATTGCCAAACAGGCTGCTGATGCAGGCTACATCCCATTTTTCTCGCAGGAATTTGAATGGTTCAATTTTATTGATAATACGGATGAATTGTATGCCACAAAATTCAGCACACTGAAACCAATGACTAATGGAATGTTCGGTTATTCGGTGTTGCGTGCATCTCAAAAAAGCAGTTTCTTCCACGATCTTTTCGATTCATTGAAAAAATTCAATGTACCGCTCGAAGGTATTCATACAGAAACCGGCCCCGGTGTATACGAAGCAGCGATCTTATATGGGGAAATTTTAGAGGCGGCAGACCGTGCAGTATTATTTAAAAGTAGTGCGAAAGAAATTGCGCACCGTCACGGATTGATAGCGACGTTTATGGCGAAATGGAATGAAGACCTTCCGGGCTGCAGTGGTCATGTACATCAGAGTTTGTGGAGCGCCGACGGAAAACAAAATTTGTTTTACGATAAGAAATCGAAAACGAATATGAGCGCACTGCTCGAAAGTTATATTGCAGGGCAATTGCATTGCCTCCCGCATATTTTACCGATGTACGCACCAACGATCAACAGCTATAAACGATTGGTGGAAGGGGCATGGGCACCAACTACATTGACCTGGGCAATTGATAACCGTACAACTGCATTGCGTGTGTTACCTTCCGGTTCTTCATCTGCAAGGCTTGAAACAAGAGTGGTTGGATCTGATTCAAACCCCTACCTCGCAATGGCTGGTTGCCTTGCTTCCGGTTTGTATGGTATAAAAAATAAACTGAAATTAAAAACACCGCAAACTATCGGTAATGGTTATGCGGATAAAAAGAACGGCATCCTTCCGGGAAATTTGTGGTCGGCTACCCAGGCAATGAAGAGTTCGGATATAGCACAGGAATTATTCGGGAAAGATTTTGTAGAACATTTCACCGGAACCCGAGAGTGGGAGTGGAGGCAGTTTTCGAAAGTAGTTACGGATTGGGAACTGAAAAGGTATTTAGAGATAATTTGAAAATGCAATGAGTTGAAAATGCAGTGAATTGATTATTGATACTGGATTATTGAAAATGAGATGCTCACTGTTTACTGCTCACTGCTAACTTTTCGCATCACTCAACAATGTTTCATAGTAGTAGTATCGCTGGTGACCACAAAAGAAAAATTAAAATTGAACAAGCTAAAAACAAAAAAAGAAACTAAGAAATTGAAATACTGAAAGCTGTTCTTAGAAATCGTATATCTAACATCATAAATCGTAAATACCAATGATTGATTTTAATGTAATACGCCAGTACAATTTTCCAACGGTAATAAGGTTTGGGGCAGGCGCAGTAAAAGAATTACCCGACTATTTAAAAACTAATGGTCTTGCACAACCGCTGATCGTTACAGATCCTGTTGTAAGGCAACTTCCTTTTTTTAAAGAATTAACGGACAGCCTTGCTGCCAGATCAATTTCCGCAGAAGTGTTTTCAGATATTCATAAGAACCCGGTGAAATCGGATGTGTTGAAAGGCGGCGACCTGTTCAAAAGCACTAATCGCGATTCTATCATCGGGATCGGCGGAGGCGCAGCAATGGATGTAGCGAGAGCGATTGCATTGCGCATCAATCATCATAGAGATTTGTTTGATTATGACGACCTGATCGGCGGTGATAAATACGTTACTGAATCAGTTCCGCATTTCATCACTGTTCCTACTACAAGTGGAACGGGAAGCGAAGTGGGGAGAAGCGCCATTATTTCTGAAGATGATACTCATCGCAAACGCATTTTATTTTCACCAAAACTACTTGCGAAAATTGTTTTTGCTGATCCATTACTGACAATGGAACTGCCGCCATTTGTTACTGCTGCAACAGGAATGGATGCGCTGACACATAATATGGAAGCCTTTCTGGCAAAAGGTTTTCACCCGATGGCAGATGGCATTGCCCTTGAAGGAATTACTTTGATCAATGAATCGATTGCTGATGCTGTGAATAAACCTTCTCTTGAATCGCGCAGTAAAATGATGATTGCATCGCTGATGGGTGCTGTTGCATTTCAAAAAGGATTGGGAGTTGTTCATTCGCTGGCCCACCCGTTATCATCCTTGTTAGATACACATCATGGTTTGGCGAATGCAGTAAATTTACCTTACGGAATGCGGTTCAATATATCCGGTTTTGAAGACAGGTTCAGAAGAATTGCACGTGCAATGGAATTAAAAACAGAATCCGGCGAAGCAGTGGTAGAACATTTGTTTGAATTGAATAAGCAGACCGGCATGCCATTGAAGTTGCGTGATATCGGTGTAAAAGAAGAACACCTGGAAACATTAGCTGATCTGGGCTTCGCAGATTTTTGTCACCCTAATAACCCGAAACCTGTTAGCAGAGCGGATTTTAGAAAAATGTACGGAGAGGCTCTTTAGAATAGTTGGCAGTATTCAGTTAGTAGCTTACACTTCATCTGCCAACTATGGACTTAAAACTGTAAACTTGTTTTCAGAAATTCACCATTGACCATTCACATTTCACCATGAAAAAAAGAATCGGCATAAGTTATACAAAAACCAATTTCCAGAATTACTGGAACTGGTTCACATCTGAAGATTTAAAAGATGATATCGAATTGGTGAAGTTGTCTTTTGAAGAAAATAATACAGAAGAAATTTTTACCTGCGACGGATTTGTGTTAACCGGCGGAATTGATATTGATCCGTCATTTTATAATGCAAATGCTTCTTATGCAAATGCCCCCGATGGATTTCAAAAAGACAGGGACCTTTTTGAAAAAAAGATCTTTGAATATTCACAATTGCATCAATTGCCTTTGCTGGGGATTTGCCGCGGAATGCAACTGGTAAATGTGTTGCAAGGCGGGAAACTGTTACAGGATCTATCTGCTTCAAACAATATTCATAAAAAAGAAGACAAAGACAAGGAGCATGAAGTTGTTGCAGAAACAAATTCATTGCTGAGTGAAATCACCCGTTCTTCGTCTGGAAAAATAAATAGTGCGCACCACCAGGCGATTGATAAAAATGCAGTGGGGAAAGATCTGAAGATAAGTGCTTACTCAAAATCAGATGATAAAACCGTTGAAGCACTTGAATTCAATGACAAAGCTGGCAAAGGTTTTATGTTGTGCGTGCAATGGCACCCGGAACGGTTAAACGGCAAAGAAGAAAGCCCGTTCTCTCAAAATATTAAACAACGTTTTTTAGCTGAAATAAGAAAAATAACAATGGAAAAAATAGCGCTCATTAACCCTGCAACTGAAGAAGTGATCGAATATGTGAATGAAGACACACAACAAACGCTCGAAGAAAAATTTAAGCAGCTCCGAAAAGCGCAACCGGCATGGGCCTCAGTGCCGGTGAAGGAAAGAGTGGATTGCATCCGGAGATTTGTTTCCCTGATCGATAAATATAAAGATGAACTGGCGAAAACATTGACAAGCGAGATGGGAAAACCATTGCAGCAATCACATAATGAACTGAATGGTGCGAAAGCAAAGATCCAGTTCTTTTTAGATAACTCGGAGAAATGGCTTGCTGAAGAATGGATCAACAAAGATGGCGCAACAAAAGAAAAAATTGTGTATGAACCGCTTGGTGTGATCGCAAATATTTCTGCATGGAATTATCCTTACCTCGTTGCCATCAATGTTGTTATTCCGGCATTGATCGGTGGTAATGCAGTTTTTTACAAGCCATCAGAATATACGATACTAACAGGGATGCATATCCAAAAAATGATGTATGAGGCTGGTGTGCATGAACATTGTTTTGAACTGGCTATCGGAAAGGGCAGCGTTGGCGCTACATTGCTGCAACTTCCGTTGAACGGATATTTCTTTACAGGCAGCTATAAGACAGGGAAATTCATTGCCGAAAAGATTGCACATAAATTAGTTCCATGTCAGTTAGAACTTGGTGGAAAAGACCCGTTGTACGTAATGGACGATGTGGAAGATATTAATGCAATTGCATCAAATGTGCTGGAAGGCGTGATATATAATAACGGGCAAAGTTGTTGTGCTGTTGAGCGTGTATATGTACACGAAAAAATTTATGATGCATTTGTAAAAAGTTATACCGAGCAGGCGAAGAAATTAGTAGCCGGTGACCCAATGGATGCAAAGACAGAAATTGGCCCATTGAGCAGAAAAGAACAAGTTGATTTTTTGATCGGGCAAATTGAAGATGCGAAAGAGAAAGGGGCTACTGTTTTATGCGGCGGAAATAAAATAAATGGCAAAGGATATTTTATTGAACCAACGGTTTTGGTGAATGTAAACCACGGGATGAAGGTTATGAAAGAAGAATCTTTTGGGCCGGTAATAGGAATCCAAAAAGTGAAAGATGATGAAGAAGCTGTAGCATTGATGCAGGATACAGAATACGGATTAACTGCTGCGGTTTACTCAAAAAGTTTTGAACGCGCAGAAAAAATAATGAAGCAAATGAACACAGGTACTGTGTACTGGAATTGTTGCGACCGTGTTAGCGGCGCGTTGCCATGGAGCGGAAGAAAGCATTCGGGATTAGGAAGTACGTTATCGTATCAGGGAATCAGGGCTTTTGTGCAACCGAAAGCATATCATATACGAGGCTAAAATGCAATCAAAAAAATTTAAATCAGTTGATGAATATATTTCTTCTTTCCCGGAAGAAGTTCATGATATTTTGCAACATGTCCGCGATGTTATCAAAGAAACTGCACGAGGATCCGAAGAACTGATCAGTTATAATATGCCGGCATTCCGGTTAAACGGCTTGCTTGTTTGGTATGCTGGCAATAAAAATCACATCGGATTATATCCCAAACCTTCTGCCATTAAATTTTTTGAAAAAGAATTGGCTGGATATAAAACTTCAAAAGGCGCTATTCAATTCCCACTTGATAAAAAAATGCCTGATGCGCTTATTAAAAAGATTATAAAATTCAGGATGAAAGAAAATGCGGAGGGTGTAAAGAAGAAATAATACTAATTGAAAATTGAAAATGTACAATTGAAAATTCCTGAAAGTCCTTCGCTTTGTTTCGTGGGGACCAGAACCAAAGCCAAGGAACTCGCCGTAGTTTATTGATGAATTTAATTAGAGAGCTACTCGGCGTAGGGCTGTGCCTACGCCACATTTTTTTGTAGCTTGCAGCTACGCAACAATAACTAACAAACTTTATCCGATGCCAGATAGTTATGTGATCAAAGATCAGCAGGCTGCATATTTTTTTACATTCCAGATTGTTTCCTGGGTTGATTTATTTACAAGAAAAAGTTATCGCGATATTGTTGTAGACTCATTCAATTATTGTATTGAAAACAAAAATTTGCAGGTTCATGCATGGGTAATTATGAGCAATCATGTGCATTGTATACTAAGCAGTAGTAATGCAGAACTTTCGGATACAATAAGAGATTTTAAAAGGCATACTGCGAAACAAATTCTGCAAACAATACAACAAGAACCAGAAAGCCGGCGGGAATGGATATTGTTTCAGTTTCGACACGCTGCACAACAGCATGTGCGCAACAAAGAATTCCAGGTATGGACATATGAAAGCCATGCAATAGAAATTAGTCCATATATTAAAGACATGTCAAAAAGCAAGATGGATTATATACATAACAATCCTGTTGAAAACGGATTGGTTGAAAATGCAGAAGATTATTTGTATAGCAGTGCAAG
>JAFEAE010000004.1 GCA_018266575.1 Bacteroidota bacterium | reverse complement strand
TTTGTCAATATTATTAGTTTGTCCAACATAATATTGGAAATTGATTTCACTTTGTAATATATAAACAAAGAACATTTTAGTTTTCATTAAGCCTGGATGATGGCGCTTTGGCGCCACAGCCCCCATGTCCCGAACGTGATGCGCTACCGGGCTGCGCTACATCCCGAAATTTATTGAGATTCCAAGAATCGTTTAATACCTCTTGCCTTTATCTTATTTTCCAGAATCATTGCTTCAAAAATGAACCGTAAAATTAATGCGCTTATGGCAACTTGCAAAATAGGAAATAAGAAATCAGGAAAGTGATGAAATGGCCTGCCCGATGCAATCATTAATATCTGATGCGAGCATACTTTGCTGCGAAAGATAGTTAGCTGCAAAATCCCCGGCAAGTCCATGAAGATATACCGCTAAAATTGCTGCATACACGGAAGAATATCCCTGTGCCAGAAAAGCAGTAACCATGCCCGTTAGTACATCGCCGCTGCCGCCTTTTGCCATACCTGCATTGCCGGTGCTGTTGAAATATCCTTTGCCATCCGGCAAAGCAATAAACGTGTAGTGGCCCTTTAAAACGATCACACACTGCAGTGACGCTGCATTTCTTTGTACAGATTCTATTCTTGCAAAATCATTTTCTTCTTCGCCAAATAATCGTTCAAACTCTTTGGGATGCGGCGTCAAAACAGAGTAGGGGCTTAGCTTCTGAAATAATTCTTTATTCTCCGAAATAATATTCAGTGCATCTGCATCGGCAATAACCGGCTTTTTGTATGCAGACAAAACAGATCCGAGAAGTTTTTTTGTTTTTTCATCCGTGCCGATCCCGGGGCCGATGCCGATCACATTATATTTTGAAAGGTCTTCGTTAATGGTTGTGTTCACTTTTTCATCTTCATCCACAAGAACCATAGCTTCCGGAATGGATGTTTGCATTACTTCGTAACCGCATTTCGGAATATGAACAGTCAGCAAACCAACGCCACTGCGCAAACATGCTTTAGCTGCAAGGGCAGCGGCCCCCATCTTTCCATAACTTCCGGCTAACAGTAATGCATGACCGAAGTTTCCTTTGTGCGCAAATTCATTCCGCCGCTTGAAAATGGAACGGATGAATGATTTATCGACCAATGATAATTTTTGCGGAACGGTTTTAAGATAATCCTGGTGCAAACCAATATCCAATACATGCACTTTACCGCACAACAAACTATTCTCTGCTACTAAAAATGCGAGTTTATAACATTGAAGACTCAACGTATGGCTGGCTTTTATAACCGGGTTTCCTTTTGAACTCTTTGAAACAAATAAACCGCTTGGTATATCAATGGAAATAATTTCATTTCCAGAATCATTGATATGCCGGACAAGTTTTGCAGTCAGGCCTTCCAGCGGGCGGTTCAATCCTGAACCAAATAGCGCATCAATTATAATATCATCAGCGGGGATGGGGTGAATGTTTTCTTCTGTCTGAATGAACCGGATGTCTGCTTTACGTTCATGCAATCTTGCAAGGTTTGCCTGGAAATCATCAGTGCCTTTATGCCCGAATTCAAGAATATATATAACAACGGGGGAGTCGTTTTCCAATAACATTCTTGCCAAAGCCAAACCATCGCCACCATTATTTCCCTTGCCGCAAAAAACAGAAAATGATTTACCGAGATAAGACCAGTTTCGCAGCCATTCAAAACAAACTGATACAGCACGCTCCATCAGGGCGATTGAAGTGATGGGTTCATGCATAATGGTATAGTCATCCCAGGCCCGTATTTCTTCAGCAGATAAAATTTGCATGCGGAAAATTACAAAGATTATTTCACGCAGAGGCACAGAGTGCGCAGAGGCCCTATTTAATTTGAAAATTTAAAAATGTGGGAAATAAATATGAAAATGTGATGATTTGATAATGTGATAATTCTTTTAGTGCAGCCTTCAGAATAAATGGAAGATGTCTTCGACATTTAGATAATTATCGAATCATCACACTATCATATTATTATTTCTTCTTCTTCTTTTTCACCACATGTTTGGCAGTAACATGTTTATGGGGTGCGGCAGCTTTATGAACAACTTTTTTGTGAACCGTTTTTCTGTGAACCACTTTTTTGTGTACAATAGTTTTTTGAACAGCGGGTTCGCCACCACCGCGGCCAACGGGCTCGTTTTCATTTTCATCAAAATTTTCGCCGCTTTGTTCGTAGTTGCCAAAAAGGTCGGCGAGTTTTTTGGAAGAATATACTTTGGTATAATCGTTATTGCTGAGTGCAATGATGGTAGCATCTTCATCTATCAAACGCACAAATGCCGTGCGGTTCCCGTGCCACCATCCGTTATGATAAATCAGTTTTTTACCGTTTGGTATCAGCAGCATGCGCCAGCCTAAACCATAATTGCGTTTACCCGGTTTTTCAAAACTGTATGGCATGTATGCACTGTCGAGCGTTGTTTTTGTAAACAAATTTCCCGATCGTAACGCTTCATCCCATTTCAACAGGTCGCGTGGCGTGCTGAAAATATTTTTATCTCCATACACCACATCCAAATATTCCATCCTGTATGGCCTTCCGTTTCTTTTATAGGATTCTGTTGAGGTAGGCAAGTCAGACAAGTTGAATACATAGGTATCATTCATCTGCAAAGGCTGGAAGAATGTTTTGGATAAATATTCTGAGTAAGATTCACCGGATGCTTTTTCAATGATCAATGCAAGCAATGCATAATTGGTGTTTGAATATTCAAACCGCTTTCCCGGTGGTGCACCCTGCACTTGTGATCTGTGATTGATTATGTATTGAAGAATGTCTTGGTTGGTCACATATTTTTTCTTGTCCCACCCTGACTGATCCATGAAGTGAACATAATTCAGCAATCCACTGCGGTGGCTGAGCAACATTTTTATAGTTAGCCCCTGAATAGGAAAACCAACCAGGTATTTTGATACTTCGTCATCAATACTCAGTTTGCCATCCTGCCACAATTTTAATGTGGCCATAGCTGTAAATGTTTTGGAAACAGAAGCTAAATGAAAAGCAGTGTGGCTGTCTACGGAATCAACCTTACGCTCTAATTTTTTAAAACCATTGTAATGCTCATACACAACCTGCCCGTTCTTTGCAACGATAACGCCACCATTGAAACCATGCGACAAAATGGAATCGAAAAAATGTTGCGATGCAGCTCCGTAATGCTTTAGCTGATCCTCACTGATTGCAGGAGGGGCGATTATGGTGGTATCCTGTTTTTGCTGAACAGGTTTCTGTTGCTGCGCCGACTGGCCGCAGGATGACGCAAGTAAAATAATACTGCCGAGCTTGTAAAAAAGGGTTTTCAACAGGAACATTTTTTTGGGTTAGAAGTTGCAAAAATAAAACAAACTGTAATTCAATGTATTCGGATTTTATTTTTTGTTTTTTCGTTTAGCTTTTTAATAACAAATTTGCATTTCAAAAATTATAACGAAAAAGGGGCATACAAATTATGGCAGACAAGAAAACTACGAGTTACCCTAAGGATAAGATTAATATTCTTTTTTTAGAGAACATCAGCGATGCGGCAGTCAAACATTTTAAAGATGCAGGTTATGCATCAGTAAGAAAATTGGGCGGGGCATTATCGGAAGAAGATCTGATCCGTGAAATAAAAGATGTGCATTTGTTAGGGATCCGTTCCAAAACACAGGTCACTGCACGTGTGCTGGATGCTGCAAAAAAACTGCAGGCAATCGGTTGTTTCTGTATAGGAGTCAACCAGGTAGACCTGAAAGCGGCTACCAGCCATGGCGTTGTTGTATTCAATGCACCGTATTCAAATACACGTTCGGTGGCCGAGTTGGTGATCGGACTATCGGTGATGCTTATACGAAGGATACCTGACAAAAATAAAGCGGCACACCAAGGCTTGTGGATGAAAGAAGCAAAAGGCAGTTATGAACTCCGTGGCAAAACGCTGGGCATAATCGGTTATGGAAATATCGGCACGCAGGTGAGCGTGCTTGCAGAAGGTTTGGGGATGAAAGTGCTTTTTTATGATGTGGTCACCAAATTGCCTTTGGGAAATGCGGTTGCAAAAAAATCGTTGCGTGAATTGGTTGGCCAGTCTGATATTATTACGCTGCATGTTCCGGAAACAAGCCAGACAAAAAACCTTATCAATAAAAATTTGATAAAACAGTTTAAAAAAAGCGCAATATTAATCAATTATGCCCGTGGCGAAGTGGTGGACCTCGATGCATTGAGCAAGGCAATACAGGAAGGTGCGGTGAGCGGCGCGGCGATAGATGTGTTTCCGGTGGAGCCTGAAAAGAACGGCGACCGTTTTTATACGCCTTTGCAAAATTTACCGAATGTGATCCTTACACCACATATCGGCGGGTCAACGGAAGAGGCGCAGCAAAATATCGGGGAAGATGTGAGCAACAAATTGTTCCAGTATCTTGAAATGGGCATCACCATTGGCTCGCACACGGTTCCGCCATTGAGCATGCCGCCGCAGGAAGGCACACACCGCATTCTGCACGTACATAAAAATGTGCCGGGGGTTTTGTCGGAGATCAACACGCAGCTTTCTCGGCATAATATTAATATACTCGCACAGTATTTAAAAACGAATGATGATATCGGTTATGTAGTGTTGGACGTAGATAAAAAATTATCCAACCAGGCATTTCAGTTACTAAAAGAAGTAAAGCATACGATTAAGGCGAGATTGCTTTATTAAGGATATTTCACGCAACGATGCAGCGGCGCAACGAAAAAATTTTTGCGCCATTGCATTGTTGCGAGAAACTATTTCTTCAAAATCTTTTTAGCTCTGCTGCGAAACGCCGCCGTTTCGTGTTCCCAGCGTTCTTCAATGATCAGTTTCAGCTCCGGCAATATTTCCGGGTATTGTTTAGATAGATTGTGCAAGATGCTTAATGAGAATGCTTTAATGGCAACTTCAGTTTCCGGAGATTGGATGAATCGGAAGCAATCGTCCATAATTTTACCATGATATTTTTTGGGGATTTCCACGTCCTGCAGCAGCCGTACCGTGTTGCGCACAACGGCACCGTGAATTCCTTTTTTATTCAAGTTATCCAGCAGCCGTTTTAAATACGGTTTAATAAGTTCCGGGTGGTTTTGCACGCAATAACTCACGGGCCACGCGGCACGTTGCGTAACAGGGTATTCGCCGGCAAAAAATAATTTCATCAGCTCTGCAAAACGTTCTTTGTTGTTGCCGATATACTTTACGATCTTGTCACGTTGTTTTTTGGAATGTTCTTCGAGTATCGTATCGCGCAGGTTCATAGCTATGTTAAGTTATAAAGTTTAAGACAATTCAAAGATACGCTTTTATCTTATAATTTATATTATGTTAAATAGCCGCACAGAGCCACTCACGAGAGGGAAAAGAAAAAAACAAGCACCGCTTCTGTGAGAGCCGCTTCGCTCCACTTTAATGGTTAATGCGTAATAAGTTTGTAGAACTCTTTCGGTAAGTTTGAAGTAAAACTTGCTTGTGAAATATTTCATTTTGTTTTCAATTCTAATTCCATCAATATGCCTTTGTCAGAATTTAAAGGAATCTGATTTGAAAAAATATTCTTACGTTTTATTATTAGTTGATACACCATATAACGCCAACGATAGCTTCATGTCGGGAACTGGTTTTATTTTAAGATATAAGGATAGCAATTATTTAGTGACAAACTACCATATACTTACTGGCAAAGAATCGGTTACTGATAAATACAACTTCGTTAATGGTAAACCTGTCGTTCCTCGAAAAGTAATAGTTCTTTTTAAAATAAAAAATACAAGAGAATTTTTTCAAGCGGTATTTAGCCTTTATGATAAAAATGGCATTCCATTATATAAAACATTGCCACCTGTTTTTCAAAGCAGACATGATGATGTTGCGATTATGCCATTCAATTTTTCAAATCCATATTTAGAAATAAATGTCATTGATTATTCTATGTGCGATACAAGCGATAAAAAATGGAATAATGAAGAACTAATTACTGCGGGTTTCCCACATTTGCAAACTGATAGTGATAGATATGCAAAGGTATTTAAAGGGCATTCGATTACGCCGCCTTTTACACAAGTAAACCACCCCTATATTTATACGGATATATCTATCGAAAAAGGAGCTTCAGGTTCTCCAATTTATACCATTGATAAGAATGGCACAATAAAAGTTATAGCAGTATTGAGTGATGGTGAAATTGATGTAATGGGCAAAAAAGTAAATAGTGCGGGCCCTTATTTTAAATATGTATTGAAATTATTAAATCAATGATATTGATACAAAGTGTCTTTCCCTATTATTAGAACCATTTCGTTATGTATTTCAATAAGGCGACAATCGCAATAATGACTATCTTTTTTGAGATTTGAAATACGCTTATTTTTAATGAAATTTTTATTGCATGCGAATAAAAAGAAACACGAAAGTGTAAAGAATATCTTTTGCATTTGTTATCTTTGAATCGCATAACAAATACAACTTTCACAAACAATATATATGCAAACTAATTTAGGCGACTGGCATCGCCTTTTTTGTTTCGCTAAGTTAGCAAATACATTTCACTCGCGTTCCGCTCGTATTCCCCTTTAATTGTTTTTTTAATTCCCTCTTTGCCGCCCTTCCCTTCACCGTCGATTTTTGTTCTAAACAAATTTACAAAAATCTTACGGCACAGCCCTGAGCTAAATAACATAATATCAGTTATCGCCGATTTTGACCTGGATAGTATCGTGTATTCGGGGTGATGCGATTTTTCAGTATTACTTATTGTTTTATGAGAAGTGAAAAATCGCATCACCCCGAATACAATAGGAAGGTCAAAATGACGATAACAAATTTTTATGTTAAATAGCCGCTACATGTCAAACGCTTCGCGTTTTTTAATTGTATTTTTTAGCCACGCTTCTATTTTAGAGCCGCTATCGCTCCAAGGTTCAAATGGTAATATGAAAATTAAATTTGACAGCGTTTGATATGTTAGGTGCAATGTTAAGAAATGGCTGAAGATCGAGAGTTTGAAGTTGGTTTTTATTGGGTGAAAACGGCAACTATTGAAGGTGTACAAATTGGCGTTTGGCAGCCTGCCTATTTTAATGGATTTGGATGGGAAATTTGTGGCGAAGATGGATATGAGGGAGATTATTACTTCGATGAAATAGCTGAAAAAATTACTTGCCCGCATCAACCAGTACGGGATGATACAAAGACCTCGTTTTTGCATTTTCATGCTCAATAGAATAAACATCCCTTAATTTTATAATTGTCATTTCAAAGGCTTTTTCTAAATAGTCAATAAAAACATTGCTATTTATATAGGTAATACCATCTTTTATTGAAAAAGGAACGTTTTCATTTCCCTTGTTATCAATATCGAACTTCCCTTTCGATGAATAATTATGCAATAAGCTATGCCTAACATAATCGTATAAATCAAGTCCTTTATACTCCGGCATATAATCGTCAATAAAATCTTCTGGTCTTTTGTTCGCATCTCTTTTTAGAGGATAAATGAATCCTGAAAGAGAATCAATAAAACATACCGATAAAATAAACGCTGCAATTGGCTTGCATCTGTTATGGTTTATATCTCCTAAAGCGTAGTGCCTAAATGAGTGTATTATTGTTTCAATATCCTGTGGGATGTCTCTTACTTGTGTCAACCTATCTCTCATAATGGTTTATTTATGAACACAAATTTATTCTTATTTAGTAGCTTAGATAATATGAAAACGGTGATTTTTGTTTTGATTTCATTTATGGCTTGGTGGGGATTTATAGGCTACTCAATCCTTGTAATATTAGATTTAATCCCTAACAAATGGTACGTAGCAATTCCTTTATTTATAGCAGCCGTAATATGGGCATATTTCTTTCGCTATCTCGGAAATTGGTTCAGAAAGAAATACAATTATTAAATGATTAAGAAAATAAACTTTCTATTAGCTAAACTTTTTATTGGCTTAATTGCCGGATTTTATATTTTATTCATCCCATGTTTGATATTATTTTTCATTATTAAAAAAGGATGGTTAATTCATATGTGGGGAATATGGTTTACAGTGATAATGGTTATTTATATTCTAATGAAATTAACTAACACAAAAGATAATTTATGAAAGTGATACTATGGGTAAATGACTTATCTAATAAATTATTGGGGAGAGTTTATAATATCGAAACATTTAATAAAAATGTTGCTAAAATGAGATGTAAAAAGGAGATAATGGATATTGCAAAAACTCTAAAAGAAAAAGATGATAACACTGTTATTTTTAAAATAGTAGGAAGATATTTCTGTATAATAGAAATACATTTCGAGGAATCGTTGCGAAAAATGGTTTTTATAGATTTTCAAAAAAGAGATGATATTGCTATGGGAATGTTTGCAGCAACTAATAAGCCCACAGATAAAAATATAAAACAATTAGAGGCATCCTACTTTCGGGCGTATGGATATTACAAGGAATTATACGATAGTCATTACAATGATGTAGAGTTGCAAATAGATTCTGTTGCATTAAATTGAATGTACATTCTATCTGAAAATCCTGTTGCTATTTTAACAGGCGGAGGCATTTTATTATTTATTTCCATAAAATTTTTACTTACTCGCACGCGATTAGTTTTTTCACTCGCCTTACGGCTCGTATTCCCTTGAAAAAAAATACAATTAAAAACGCTGCCAGCCCTACCCTTCACCGCCGATTTTTGTTTTGAAAAACTTACAAAAATCTTGCGGCACAGCCCCAAGCTAAATAACATAATACATCTTATCATCGATTTTGCACGTATCTGTTGTGGTTCTCTTTCAGAGAAATGGCGGTCATGGATATGCGATTTTTTTCGGGTTGTAGTTGTTTTTAGTAGTGAAAAAAATCGCATATCCATGACCGTTGGAGTGCAAAATGCTGATAAGATATTTTTATGTTAAATAGCGCTTCAATAGCTTAGGCTTCGCGTTGTTTAATTTCTTTTTTTAGCTATGCTTCTATTTTAGTGCATATTTTGTGTAAATTGATAATAAATAGTTGATAATGATAAATTTTAGCACCAAGAAGTATTTTGACGAAACCAATGACATATTAATAGAGTTCAGCGAAAACAACTATGTTTTTAAAGCAAAATCGACACCCCCATTAGGTGGAAGTTTTAAGCCATCAATAATAAATGGTAAGATTTTTATAGAAATGGAAGTTAACGGAGCAAAATTTGAAATTGTAGATATTCAATTTGATACTGACAATAAGATATCTTCATTCTCGCTTAAAAATTCAAATGGCGATGTTCCTTATAATTTTAGTCTCATTTCCGGTGAATGAATCTTCTGTGCATTCATCTACATACTTATCCGCAAATGTATTATGAAACATTCCAAGTTTCCAAAAATCAGATAATTCTTCATTCGTAATTCCTGACTTGAATTTATAAAACTTTTTAATCTTTTCTTTTTCACTCGCCTTTGGCTCGTTTTTGCTATTCAAAAAAAAGAAATTAAAAACGCCCTTGCGCGACCCCTCAGCTATGCGAAAAAATTTTGAGAAAAATTTATTTTTTCGCTTCGCCACAAACCGAGCTATGTTAACATAATACCCGTTGATCAGCGATTTTGCGGAGTTTAGTCGTGTATCTCCTTCGGAGACATGGCGGTCATGGATATGCGATTTTTTTTGGGTTAATAGTTGTTTGAATAGCGAAAAAAATCGCATATCCATGACCGTTAGTCGCAAAATGCTGATAACGGAATTTTATGTTAAATAGCCGCTACGGGGCTATTTGTGAAAACAAGCCATCCCTTCTGTGAGAGCCGCTTCGCTCCCCATTAAGGGTTATTTCACGTTTACGGGTAAATCGCTTTTCGGTAAGTTTGAGGAAACTAAAACTTGCTGTTATGATGAGGCAACAAATTGATAAGTTATTCACATTCTTGTATTGCAAAAATGAAATTTATACTTCCGTAGATGATATTAGGAAAGAATGTTTTAACAATGATAATAAAATTGATGTCGAAGCCATTTGTTATAAATTAGAGAAAGATGGATATGCTCTTAAATCAACAAAAGAATATCCCGAAAATTCTGGATATAAATGGCTTATTGAAGTGCTTTATAAACTTTCTTTTGAAGGAAAACTTGAATTTGAAAAATGGTCTTTAATATCAAGAAAAAAACCATATAGGAGAACACAAATAACAGCTATAATACAAAGTATTTGGGCAATAGCTAAAACAATTGCTGCAATTAGCGTAACTGTTATTACATTATCCATATCTTATTATAGTTTTATATTGAATCGAAAAAATAAAGAAGTAGAATCAGAAAACAGAATCTTAAAAGATTCTATTCAAAAAATAACTATTAAATATCACATTCCACATTAGATATATTTTTCTTCAGCCTGCGGCTGAATTTCCCCTTTTATTGTTTTCTCAAATACCCCACCCTCAGCGTCAGATTTTGTCAAGAAAAGAACTTACAAAATCTTTACGCCTCAGCCCCAAGCTATCTTAACATAATATATGTTGATACGCGATTTTGACATGAAATCTGTTTAAACATTGACTGTGATACGTTACGATTTTTTACTTCTTAGTGTTTTGTTGGTTCGTAAAAAATCGTAACGTATCACAGTCAATGAAAAGGAATGTCAAAATGCAGTATAACAAATTTTTATGTTAAATAGCAGCTACGGGCTATTTGAGAAAACAAGCCCAGGCTTCTGTGAGAGCCGCTTCGCTCCGGCGATGGTGTAAAATATGTTTCATATATTTAGTTCGAAATTATTTTGACATGATAGTTTTCTATTCTAAATTGCTATGCCAATTATCCTTCTCTTTACGAAAAGCCGCATTATTCTTCTTAAATTATTAATTTACAAACAATTAAGTGTTAATTGCGCCCCTTGAAACAACTTTTGTAATTTTGTTTCGTTATATATTATTATGTCAATAGTTGCGGCAATAAAAGTTTATGATGGCGTTGTTTTGGGAGCAGATAGTGCAACAACAATTACAGGTTCTGTAATTCCTGGAAATCAACAGATCGTCAAAAGCTATCAAAATGCTCAAAAAATCTTTCAAATAGCAGACTTGAAGGTTGGTGTTTTGACTTATGGATTAGGGAATATTGGAAACCGATCGATGGCTTCCATTATTTCAGAATTCAGTAAGAAAATAAGAAAAGATGGAGTTGTTGATATTGGAGTAAAAAAAGTTGCTGAAATGTTTTTTGAATATATAAGAGACATCTATCAAGAGGCTTTTAAAAACGTTACTAATCCAACTCCTATTCCTGTTCAAGGGCAATTTCAATTGGGGTTTTATATTGGGGGATACAGTGATGATAATCCATTAGCAAGTGAATGGGAATTTGTTCTACCCGGCGATAAAACAATAAGGAAAGTAAGAGATGAAAACCAATTTGGCGCGTCATGGAGAGGACAATCTCTTCCTTTTTTTAGATTACACATGGGCTTTGATCCTAGAATTTTGGATGTTTTAACTCAAAAATTTAAATTACCCGTTGAAGAAGTCGCTAAAATAGCTAAGAATTTTGAAACAAAGGTTCAGTATGTAGGGATGCCCCTGCAGGATGCGGTTGATTTTATGGAATATATTTTAAAAACAACTATTAACTATTCTAAATTCGAAATTGGAATTCCTGTTTGTAGCGAACCTATAGACATTGCCGTCATAACTACAAAAGGTTTCACTTCTATAAAGTACAAACAATTAAACTTTTAATTATGTCACACATACATTATAATGACTACCGTTCTGATTCAAGTTCTGAATTAACGGATATGCCTATGTCTCTCAATTATGTGGCTAACGTTCACTCATTGGAGGATTTGAAAAATCCTATTATAAATCATTTTCCGACGATTAAATTTCAATCAAGCGATATAATCTTATTTTCCGAAGAAGTTGAGAAACAGGCTGAAAAAATATTAAGTAGTTTAGATGAAGCAAAAAAAATCCATAAAGGTCAAAAAAAAGGCAAAACCTTCGACGACTTCCTTAAAGAAATTTAAAATTTATGTGACTTCAAATTTTGTTTCTGAAGCTCTTGCATTGATAAAAAAGTACCCAAACATTAAATCAGATTTTGAAGAGCTAAAAAAGAAACTTAAAGACGACCCAATTACAGGCAATTCTTCATTAGGTTCGGAATGTTATAAAGTTAGGATGGCTATTACTGATAAAGTAAATGGTAAATCTGGAGGAGCACGACTTATTATTCAAGTTAAGATTATTGACAAAAAAGTTTATTTACTTTCTGTTTACGATAAGTCAAAAAAGGAAACGATAAATGAAAAAGAACTTGAAAAATTGCTCAAATTAAAATTGACCGAACATCCACAGAAAAATTAACTCTTGCATTTTTAATTATTTCTTCCAACCTGTCATCAGTCATAGCAGACAGTTTTCTTAAAGTTACTTATTTTATTGTAGTAGCTATTTATATTTTGTTGTTTGTATCAAATTTACCAAGCTATTGCCTTGCATTTCGAGCTTCATTTACCACTTGTATTTGCATGAGAATTATATAAGAGATAGAAATTATGAATACAAAACTGGTGATCGGATTATTGCTTGTTGCTGCAGGCACCGGCATTGTAGATTATTATATAGTTAAACACATCGAAAGAAGTATTGCCTTGCCTGATCAATTGTTCGGTTTTGCAATAATAATTATCGGCGTTTATTTTATTTACAAAGGGAAAAAACAGCACGCAGAACAAAGAAACCGGGGCGAATAAATGATGGAAGCTACCCTCCTTCTCCGGGTATTGCATCGCCAATCCCCAGGTATTTTTCAAAATTTTCTTTTAATGAATGAGATGCGGTGCCTGCCATTGCGCATAATATCGGCACCATAATAAATACCAGGAATAAAAAAATAAACAGGTTATTGGTTGTGCCTGATATCATGAAAAAGTATTGATACAAATGATAAAATGCAAATAAGGCCAGGGTAATGAACAGTATCCCGAAAACGGAATTCGGCCTTAGCTTCACTTCTATTTTTGTTCCGCCATTTTCTGTGTCGCTTAATGTGCCGTTAAGGTAAGCCGGATCCTGTTCGAAACTCCGGATCGATATTAATGACCGTTTCGGCTTTAATACAAAACTGTATACGTCAGTAAATTTTCCATACAAATTCGGAGAAGAAAACAAACCGCATCTTTCTGAAAACAGTTCGCCTAACTTTTCAATTACATCATCTTTCGCCATTGGTATTTCATAAACAATGTTCCTGTTGTAAAATGTATTCACTAAAAAAACAGGTAGCTTTTTTATGTCGTTGAAGATGATCAATTTTAAGTTTATTTATTGTGCTGTTTTTCACCTTCAAAATAAACGAATTTCCTGTTGCCGCTAATAAAAAAACGGCTGTAGAAACAGCCGTTGGATGAATAATCAAAATCTAAGTGAGACATGAATCGAACACAGACGTTACATTACTGAATGCATTATTTTCATTTCTTAAACTGCTACAAGAATAACACATCCCTGCTTTTATAATATGACGCTCGTCATGCCCCGCAATGATTTTTGAATTTGTTACAGAGTGCCTATTTCTTTTTTATTACTTGTTCGTAAGCGATCGTCAATGCTTCTTTTAAAACTGTTTTGTTTACTTTCCCCAGGTCAACAAATGTTGCACCTTTCAGTCCCCATTTACCGGGCACCGGGAAAAAAACAGCCTTGTCGTAATCACAGAAAACAGATTGTTCGCTGAGAGGCAATTTTATCATCGCCCGGTTTTCTTTCTCCCACAATGTGGTAAAGATTTTTTTGTTTGTGCGGAAAGACGCAAGGTGAAAATGCGGCGCTTCCGATGCTTCCGGAAAAGATAAAGCCAGCTTTCTGAAGTTCTCTATGGAAACCATAACCCGGACTTATTGACAAATATCAAATATTAACAAAAGTGACTAAAAAAACAAATGCTTAACAACTTTTACTGCCTTGCACCTTTATTTTTAACTAAGTAAATATTTGCTAACGTTTTTATATGAAAGTTACTGTTATCGAGGCCCTGGAACAACTTTATCAGTATAAACTAGGCCTTTTAAACCTTGATCCTTCAACGCACTCCTGCAAACAATTGCATGAGTACGTGTCTAAAATCATTTATTACATTTATGCCAATGGTATTGATGATGATAAATATAATTCGTTCACCAGCGAGCTGGAAAATGATATCTCCATTATTGACGGAAAGCAGAAATCCTACCTGTTGCAACCCGGCGACCATGAACTATTCCTGAAATGCCGGGCTGAAGTAAACCTAACGCTCGGTTCCCTTATAGATAGCCTGCATTTGCAAACGCAGGTTGTAAAATCTGCATAGCAAATTATCATCAACCATTCACCGGTACAAACACGTATTATGCCCAGACTTATAAGCCAGGGCCTTCATATTTCATTAATTTTACTTTTTTCATAGGATAAGGTTTAATGAAACTCCTGTATTCTTACAGGGGTTTATTTATTTTATATAAACCAAAGCCACTCAGCAACTAACAAAATTTCCACCGCCGTGATCTCTTTTATTCATGGCATAAAAATTGCTTGTAATTTTATTATAATTCGAAAATCTTTTAAATATCCTTTGCAATGGCTTATAGTTATATCCTTTACTTCGCATTGCTTTTTATTTCAATTATCACTGCAGGTGCAGTAGTATTATTCGTGCTGCTTGCTGTAAACAGGCGTAGCCGTCGCAAATCAGAAGCTCATTTCGAGCAATATAATTCCTTCTCTAATCTCAGTAACTTAATTAAAACCAATTAAGTCGTTTTCTTCCGGCTAATTACGGAATTTACCTTAGGGTAATATGTAAATGTTTTTATGTATACTACCAAAATTGTATTGGCAGGCAGCGTTGTGCTTGCTAATTTTGTATTGTCTTGGATCAAGAAATCATCGAAATTATTATAGGGACGGTTTAGCTTACCCATGTAAGACAACGGAAAGTATACTATGCTTTCCGTTTTTATTTAGTACTGAGGCAGGTTCTGTTCATATAATCCTTTAACCATCACTTTGTTGTGAATTCGGTATTTTAAAAACCTGATTTCTTCAACAAAAAATTGATCTTTTAATTATTTGCACTTATTTTAAATAGATTTTATTTCTCCTATTTTGTGGTTGTTAATCATATTCACCGTTCTCAGCTACCCCGGTAAAACGGGGTTTTTTTGTGTCCCTGATATCAACCAGGTTTTAAAAACCGCTTTCAGAAATCTGCGTTTAATTTCCCTGCGTATATTATGAATGTTTAAGTTTTTGAAAGGAAGTGCTGGATTAACATGTTTTTTTTATATTTTTAAATTTCTACAGTCAGGATAAAATTATTAGGGCCGGAGTTATTCACTCTATCCTTCCCCGAAGAAATTTTAATTTTTAGTGTGTTTTTCAGGTTAAACATTTAACAAAATAAACCGGTTTATTTTCCGGTAATTATTTTTACCCAAGCTGGTCTTAAATTATGGTTGAGGCGATATTCAGGAGTTTGCATCTCCCCACAAAAGCCGAAGTGCTTTGGGAACATGGGAAAATTATTTCAGAAAGAAAATTAACGTCGCACATTGTGACGTTATATAGCGTTTTTGCTTTCTATGCGGAAGTATACTGCGACCTTGATTTCAATGTAATTGAAGATATCCGTATACTTAGCCACGAAGAATATAAAGAGTTCTATAACGATATTTGAATTCATTTAATGCCCATTTCCGCCCCTCGCTCGATTCCATCCCGGCTGAAAGAGCAATATGCATTCATAATTTCTTACAAAAAATAAACCCCGGAAATTCCGGGGTTTATTTTTATTGCAGATTTTTTTATTAGTGGTCCTTATCTACGTTATTGAATTTGTTCGTATAGTAATCGATCTTGTCTTTTACATTTTTTTGCTCGTAAATAGTAGTGAGCAAATCGTAAGCATTCTTTAATGTTGTCCTTTCTTCCTGTTTCAATTTGCCCCGGGGGCCCAATAATTTTTCAACTTTTTCCAGGTAAGGTATTGCTTCATCAAATTTTTTACCTGCAGCAACGCGGATGTCTGCACGTTTTTTTACATCTTCCGGCTTCTGCCCTTTTATATCTTTTGTTGTGGCTTTTAAGTCAACAGCTTCGTTGAAAACGATCTGGCCGAGCAGCAAATCAGCTTGTGCATAGTCTGGATTTATTTCCAGGGCCTTGTTGAGTTTTTCTTTTGCCTTTGCGATGAGTGCATCAGAATTAGCCGGTTTTTTTCCGGAACTGGTGTCGATCGCATAGTTATACAATTCTACTCCATAGTTGTACATGAAGACGTAGCTTTTCGGGAGGCTTGTAGTGATCTGTTCGTATTTTATAAACAGGGAATCTTTGTTCGGATTTTTCCTGTAGGCATCGAGTTCATTGTCGTAGATACCTGATTCAATTTCCGGCCATGTGGTATCATTAGGAAAAACTTCTTTACCAAGTGCAAGGTATTTTAATGCATTTGCTTCATCATTGTTTAAACGGCTGTAGTAATCAACTAACCATTTATAAACATCACTGATATCGGACCCGCCGATTTTTGCAATTTTATTTTGTGCGATCTTTCCATAGTAAGTTGCAGCAACATCTTTTTTATTTGCCTTTTCTTCTGAGATGCCGGCATACAAAATTGATGTGGTATCGAGCGCCATTGTAGTGTCGCGTCCCCATTTATTTTTAAAGATGATATCGCTGTATTTAACGGCCAGTTGGAAATAATAACCTGCAGAATCCCATTGTTTGGTATTATAGGTACGTACCCCATTATTGAACGATGTGCTGTAAATATCGCCAGCTATCGATTGAAGCCCGTTGTCCTTTAAGATTTTAAAGGTCGGGTCCATTTGCTGATATTTTTCAAAAGCTTCATTGGAAATAGTTTCAGCCCCCGGATATTTGGCACGTAATTTTTCATCGGCATAAATTCCTGAATACACTTTTGCTTTCCACATCCAGCCTTCCGCCTTTGCCTGTGCTTTGGGATCGTTCATTAATTTATCGATCTCTGTCTTTGCATTTTCCAATTGCCCCGGCAGAATCACGGATTTTTTTACTTTCTCAAAATCCTGAGCAGTGCAGAAGTGAATAGTCATTGCAAGCATTCCAAATAAAACATACTTCTTCATAAATGGAGTATTTAATTATTGATTGTCTGAATTTCCGGCCAGTGTATTTTCGTCGGGGGTATCGGGATTAACCTGGGTATCGTTGTTTAAGGGTTGACCTGATTCTTCATTGCTGTGCCCGTTCTCTCCTTCTTCATAATCATCCAATTTAGTAATAGCAGCAATTTCGTCACCATCATCCAGGCGTATCAGTTTAACACCTTGTGTTGCCCTTCCCTGCTCGCTGATGCCTTTTACCGGCATACGTATCGTTACACCGCTTTTACAGGTGATCATCAGGTCTTCTTTTTCGTTAACGTCAAGTATGCCTACTAATTTACCTGTTTTATCCGTAACGTTTATCGTTTTTACTCCTTTGCCTCCGCGGTTAGTGATGCGATATTCATCTTTCGGCGTACGTTTGCCAAATCCTTTTTCACTAACCACTAAAACCGTTTTGGATTTATCATCCTTGCTGACACAGATCATGCCAATTACTTCATCACTTGCATCATCCACTTCAATACCGCCAACACCAATTGCACCACGTCCCGTTGGTCGCACTTTTTCTTCTTCAAAACGTATCGACCTTCCGCTTTTTACTGCAAGCATAATTTCAGAATTTCCATCCGTTAGTTTTGCTTCCAGCAACTGATCGCCTTCAACTATTGTAATTGCATTCACACCGCTCTGCCTTGGCCTGCTGAAATCTTCCAGCAAAGTTTTCTTGATTGTTCCCTGTTTTGTACAAAGAACAATATAGTGATTATTGACAAAACTTTCGTCTTTCAGATCTTTTACGTCGATAATGGCACGTACCTTATCATCCGGCGGAATCTGGATCAGGTTCTGTATCGCCCTGCCCTTGCTGGTTTTATCGCCTTCCGGAATTTCGTATACATTCAGCCAGTAACATCTTCCTTTTTCGGTAAAGAAAAGCATCGTATGGTGTGTTGACGCAACAAAAAGATGTTCTATATAATCTTCTTCCCGTGTTTTTCCACCGATAGCGCCACGCCCACCACGGCGTTGTGACCGATATTCGCTTGCCGAAGTACGTTTGATATAACCTAAATGAGAAATGGTGATAACAACATCTTCTTCTTTGATGAGGTCTTTGATCCTTACTTCATCATCCAGGTATGTGATCTCGGTTTTTCTTGCATCGCCGAATTTTTCTTTTACTTCCAGCAATTCATTCCGGATCACCTCAAAACGTTTGCCTTCATCTGCAAGTAATTCTTTCAGGTAGGTGATGAGTTTCATAAGCTCATCATATTCTTCCCTGATCTTATCCCGCTCCATACCTGTTAACCGTTGCAAACGCAGTTCCAGTATTGCCTTTGCCTGGATCTCATCTAATCCCCACCCGGCATTTATCAAATTATCTTTTGCAATTTCCGGTGTTGCAGATGCACGTATCAATGCAATCACTTCATCCAGGTGATCGAGGGCTATTAAATAACCCTGAAGTATATGCGCTTTTTTCTCTGCTTCCCTTAACTCGTATTGTGTGCGTTTAACAACCACTTCGTGGCGGAACTCAATAAATTCGCTGATCATTTCGCGGATGCTCAATGTTTTCGGCCTTCCTTTTACGATCGCTACGTTATTGATTCCATAAGAAGTTTGCAGTTCGGTATGCTTATAGAGCTGATTGATGATTACGTTTGCAATCGCATCACGCTTCAGGTCGATAACAATACGTGTTCCTTCTTTTTCCGTTGACTCGTTATTTACATGCGCAATTCCTTCAATGATTTTTTCATTCACCAGTTGCCCGATTTTTTCAGTCAGCATATCGCGGCTTACCTGGTAAGGTGCTTCGGTAATGATGATCTGTTCACGGCCGCTTGCTTTGGTATCCACGTGTAATTTGCCACGCAGCACTACCCGTCCGCGTCCGAAATGCATCGCGGCTTTCACGCCTTCCATTCCATATATAATACCGCCTGTAGGGAAGTCAGGTGCTTTGATATATTGCATCAGTTCATCAACAGTAATATCACGTTTATCTATATACGCAATACAGCCATCAATAACTTCACTAAGATTATGGGGAAGGATATTTGTTGCCATACCTACGGCAATACCGCTTGAACCGTTTACGATCAGTTGCGGGATTCGTGTAGGCAACACCGTTGGTTCTTCCAGCGTGTCGTCGAAGTTGAGCTGGAAATCGACAGTCTCTTTATCGATATCCTGCATCATATAATCCGAAATACGATGAAGCCTTGCTTCTGTATAACGCATGGCCGCAGGGCCATCGCCATCCTGCGTGCCGAAGTTCCCTTGTTTGTCGATGAGCATATAGCGCATGTTCCACTCCTGCCCCATTCTCACCAGTGCATCGTACACGGAGCTATCACCATGCGGATGATATTTACCCAACACTTCACCAACAATACGTGCACATTTTTTTGTGGGCCTGTTGTATACAATGCCCATATCATTCATCGCAAATAAAATGCGGCGGTGAACAGGTTTCAATCCGTCGCGTACATCAGGAAGTGCCCGCCCAACGATCACCGACATAGAATAATCTATGTACGCAGTTTTCATCTGCTCTTCAATATTTACCGGGACTATGCGATTATTATCTTGTGTTTCTAACGGCGTTAAATTATCGTCCATAAGCTTTATAACCCGTTCGCTATGCCTGTTGTTTTTTTAAATGGCATGCGCTTTTGCAGGGGAGGCAAATGTACCGTATTTAAGCGGCTTTTCAGCGGAAAAAATGGTGAAATTTCAAATGGTTTTTTCCACTTTTGTGGATAGTATTCTGAGATGATTTTTCTTCATTATACAAAACGGTAACGGGAAACGAAAATGATATGGATGTACCCTTGCCTACTTCGCTTTTTGCTTCGATAGAGCCATGTAGTTTTTCAATAAACCCTTTCACTAAAGATAACCCAAGCCCCGAACCGGCTTCATTATGTGTGCCCTTACGGGATATTTTTTTCTGCCCGTAAAACAACATTTCGAGTATTGCCGGCGACATGCCGATCCCTGTATCAGTTACTTTTATTTCTACATACCCGGAAGATGTGGTAGCGCTTACGGTAACCCCGCCATCCCTGGTGAATTTGATAGCATTTGTTATAAGGTTGCGCAGAATGAATTTGAGGATATTGTCATCGGACAATATCTCCGGTTTTGGATCAATTTTATTTTTAAGATATATCTTTTTAAGATCGGCTGGAACCTTCAAATCTTTCAAAACATCATTCACCAGTTCATATAAATTACAATTTTTAGACGCGTTTTCTTCAGCATGCATTTGTAGTTGTCCCCATTCAACAAGATTATTCAGCAAGCCTGTTGTATTGTTTAACTGATCAATTGCCATATCCATGTACATAGCAATTTGCGGGGGCACAGTTTGTTTTTCCGGAATGAGTTGCAATAAACTTTTTACATTATGTAAAGGGCTGCGCACATCATGCGCAATTAAGGAAATGATTTTTTGCTGCATTTTGGCGGCTTCTTCAAGCTGAGCCCCGTGTGCATGTTCCTGTTTGCTGATCTGCTGCAACTGGTAATCCGATTTATGCAGTTCCATCAATTTCACCACTTGTTTGCCAAGCATAGCAAGTATTTCGCGTTCTTCATTGGTTATGTTTCTTGCAATACTATCGATCACGCATAGTGTGCCGAGTCTGCTGCCTGTATTTGTTACCAGAGGAACGCCTGCATAGAAGCGGATTTCCAGGTCGCCGAGTACCAACGGGTTATCAAAAAAACGTTCGTCCTGCCGGGCATCATTCACAACAAAAATTTCATCATGGTTGATGGCATGCGCACAAAAAGAAACATTCCTGCTGATCCCTGTACCTTCAATACCAATTTTTGATTTGAACCATTGGCGATCTGCATCTATCAATGAAATAGCGGAGATTGGCGCATTGCAAAGTCTGGAAGCTAACCGAGTGATATTGTCAAAATCTTCGTCGGGCGGAGTGTCAAGAATGTGGAAATCGCAGAGTTCTTTCAGCCTGAATTCTTCGTTAGCAGGGAGGTTGGCTTTCATAGTATTGCAGATTTTATCTTGATTTAAACAGTCTCCTGGTCATAATCAAATAAAACGCAATATCAGCCGGTTTATTACTCCAGCCACGCCCCTTTTACAACCCCATTTCCCGATTCAACATAAATATGTTCCTGCAAAGTTGTAGCAATGGATAAACCAACATAATCCGGCTTTACCGGGAATGCTTTATGCGTACGTTCAACCAGCACCAATGCCTGAATTTTTTTAGGACGAAAATCGAGAAATGGCTTTAATGCATACAATAATGTTTTGCCGCTGTTGGAAACATCATCGATAATGATGATCACTTTATCGTCGAAGGAAATGTTTTTGCTGAATGTAACTTCTTTCGGGATTTTTTTATCCAACGTTGCAGTCAGGCATTCTGTTTTAATAGTTGAAATTTCGTGAAGGATTTTTTCAATGTTCATAGCAATCACGCTTCCGCTTTCGCGTATACCTACCAGAATGAGGTTTTCTTCGCCCACATTATTTTCAAGGATTTCATAAGCGAGGCGCTCTAATTTTCTTTTGATCACTTCTTCTGTAAGTATGTAGTTTTTTGCCATGCGCAAACCTACGGTTTTTAGTGGTAAGTTGGAAGTGATAAGTCGTAAGTAAGAAAGGGAAATCTGCAGGAATTTTGCACTTACTTATCACATATCGCTTATCACTTACTACTTTCTCATTAACTTAGTTCAACTAATTCTTTTGCTATGCCCGTTATTCAGCAAATACTATTTATTGTTGCAGCTTTCATCGCCACCTTTTTATTTTCTAAGAAGATAAAACAGGTAAGAAGAAATATCTTATTGGGAAAAGATGAGAACTACAGTGATAATTATTCATTGCGTTGGAAGAATGTTTTGTTGCTGGCTTTCGGACAAAAGAAAATGTTCAGGAACCCACTTGTTGCTGTAATGCATTTTGTGATCTATGCAGGGTTCATCATTATTAATATTGAAGTACTGGAGATTTTCTTAGATGGTATTTTAGGAACGCATCGTTTATTTTCGTCGCCGCTCGGAAGTTTTTATAGTATGCTCATCAATGCATTTGAATTTCTTGCCGTTGGCGTGATCGCTGTCTGTGTAGCTTTTTTGTGCAGAAGGAATATCATCAAACTAAAACGGTTTATCAGTCGTGATTTAGACGGATGGCCGCGCAGTGATGCGAATTATATTCTCATCACAGAAATCATATTGATGTGTTTGTTCATTACGATGAATGCATCCGATACCATATTGCAGCAAAGAGGTTATAGCCATTATGCAGAACATCTCACAGGCAATTTTGCGTTTTCGCAATACCTGCACCCGTTATTTAACGGATTATCAAATGAAGGCTTAACAATTTTAGAAAGGACTTGCTGGTGGTTGCATATACTCGGCATTTTCGCATTCCTGAATTATCTTCCTTATTCAAAACACCTGCATATCCTTCTTGCATTTCCGAATGCATATTATGCACGGTTACAGCCAGAGGGTAAAATGCATAATATGCCTGCAGTACAAAAAGAAGTTTTGTATGCCATGCAACCAGAGCTGGCGCCAACGGAAGCTTCAGCACCACAAAAATTCGGTGCGAAAGATGTGTTTGATTTAAGCTGGAGAAATTTATTGGATGCATATTCCTGCACAGAATGCGGAAGATGCAGCGCTGCATGCCCTGCCAATCAAACGGGGAAATTATTATCTCCCCGAAAGATCATGATGAACACACGCGACAGGTTGGAAGAAGTAGGGAAAAATATTAACAGTAATGGCTCATTCAAAGACGATGGCAAAACACTGCTTGATTATATTTCCACAGAAGAATTGCGGGCATGCACCACCTGCAATGCTTGTGTGGAAGAATGCCCGGTAAGCATCAGCCCGCTTGAAATTATTCTTGAACTGCGGCGTTCATTGGTTATGGAAGATAGTAACGCACCACAGGAATGGAACACGATGTTCAGCAATATTGAAAATAATTTTGCCCCCTGGAAATTTTCTCCGGACGACAGGGATAAATGGGCAACGGAAATGAATGCATGATCAATTGAGCAGCTGCTTATAGAGCATCCGGTATAATTGCGCAAGCGCTGCAATTACAAATATCACTCCCATAATTTTATTGAGCGTTTTGTTGCTTGTGTTCATTTTTGTAACAAGCCAGTTGCCGCCATACATATATACCGCAAGCCCGGCCAGCGTTCCGGTACCTGCGCCAATAGTGAAAAGATTAAACTCTACACGATATGAGTTCAGCAATTTGATATCTAAAAAATAACTGCTCCATATAAACCAGAAAGGGATTTGTGCAGGGTTCAACATACTCATGCTTGCTCCAAGCCAGAAGCGATTGAGATTATTATTCAGCAACAAAGCTTTTTTATCTTCCTGTTGTTTCCTTGCAGCAATAAAACTAAGGGTTCCGAGAACAAGAAAGACCAGAACCGTCAGCCAGCCAATGATCAGAAAGAAAAGCTGGTGCTGCATGATCCAATCAACCCCGGATAAAACAATGCGCAGGTATAACATTTCAATGATCGCTACGCCGATCGAATATTTCCATGCATTTGAGAAGTTTTCCTGCACTGCAATTTGTGTAGAGGTCATGCTCATAGTGCCGAGTGGCAATTGCCCGAGAAAACTTAATAACCATCCTAATAACACAACAAAAGCTAAATGCATAGGTATAATTGAAATGCAATAATAAAGAATGTGTAAAAAAATCCCTGTCGTAGAAACGACAAGGATAAACTTACGGAAAAACAGCCATCATCCTTACTTGTGACATCTCATAATTTTAACAACCTGAATTGCTTGCTGACATTGTTGAACCCGGATACTTCAATAATGTAAATGCCCGCCGGTAAATTTTTTGGAAGATTCACGGGCACCGGATTTGCACAACCGCCGATTTGTTTTTTATAAACGATTTTGCCGGATATGTCAATGATCTGTACAGCTGAAATATTATTCCACCCTTTCAGTAAAACAACATCGTGTGCAGGGTTCGGGTATATTGCGTATTGTTCCTGCAAACAATTCATTCTTGCATACACAACTGTTGAACAAATTGTTTCGCTGTCGTCTATATCCTGCTCAATCAAACGGTAATAATAAATGCCATTCTGATCCGGATTGTCAGTAAAATTGTATGTATGCTTTTCAACAGTTTTGATTGTAGTCACAGTTCCTGTTTTTTTCCAGTTGACCCCATCAATACTTCTTTCAATGGCATATTGTTGCACGTTTTGTTCGTTTTCGGTTATCCATGACAGTTGTATCCCCGCACATTGTTGTTGCACCGTTGCTGAGAAATCAAGTAACCGCACAGGCAAAATGCCTTGCCAG
Organism: Bacteroidota bacterium; assembly: GCA_018266575.1. Lineage (GTDB taxonomy): Bacteria > Bacteroidota > Bacteroidia > Chitinophagales > Chitinophagaceae > Puia. The sequence goes on along the minus strand of JAFEAE010000004.1, from coordinate 46,403 downwards.
AAAAGCGTGTACGTAGCCGGTGTAGTTCCGGCAAGCCCTGCTGCATCGATATAATTATATTGAAAAACGACTGATGTACTTAGTTGTGTTGAACTGTTTGTTTGAATGTAAAAAAGTGAAGGATTAAAATTAGTGATCGTTTGATCGGGCGTTACTGCTATGCCATTATAATACAATATGGCATTTGTAGGAATACTGGTAACAGACACTGTTTTACCAGTAAGAACATTCGTTGCCGGCTGATCTTCCGGGTCGCTTCCTTGCAACACGGGTGGGTTATTGCCACCGTTCATGATTATGATGCTACCCGTTGCCGGATTACTAATTTTTGTTGACAATGATTGCGCAATGGGCAATTGTTCGATGCCGAAATTTTGTGCTGTAACCGTGCCACCTGACGGTAATGTGGAAAGGGCAATAGCAAATTCCGGCTGTCCATTACCGTTAGCTATGCTTGTACCGGAACTGTTTGCTCCTGTTATATACCAGTTTGCCGGGGTGTTATAATTGGCCGCACTTGAACCCGGAGCATATTTGGATGATGTTAGTTTTAGTTTTAATCCTGAAGCCAAAGCCGGTGCATGGTATAATGTGTAGGTGCCATCCTGGTTCACAGCTTCACACTCGATAACGGAATTATTTTTATCGGTAAGACAAATATAATTCTGCGCAAGCATCGGGCAATTGCTGCACGTCGATCCATTATTCCCTGCGCCAGCGATGCCTTCTTCATTTTGCTCAATGATAGTGTTGCCATTGGCATCATCAAAAACTTTTCCATTTACTGTTAAAGTGAATAATGAAGCGGACAAACATGATGCACCATCGGACTGCGACGTTTGTGTTCCGCCGCTTGTGACCGTGAGTATCGCCCCTGTGTAAATATTAATAGAAAGTACATCTTGCTGCGGGTTTGAATTTGTTCCGGTGCCGGTGTACGGCTCGCTTCCGTAACCATAAATATTATTCGTGTCACTTGCATTCAAAAAAACCGAACCCACGATACGGCTTGTGTCGGATGCTGTTTTATAGATCCGTTGTGATGTGCCGGCGTCAAGATTTATTTTCAACAACCCGCGTTGGTTCAGGTACATGTATAAAGAAGATCCGATAAAAATAATATCCCCTGCGCCTTCAGATGGCCAGGTCATGTTTGCCGGCAAATTAATGGTCAGCGGATTCAGTAATGCTGGTATTGCTGCGGATATATTTATGCGGTTCAACGAAAAATTAGTTGCGCCTGACGATGGCGCTTGTATTGTATAATAAGTGCCGTTTTTGTCGATGGTTGCAGCATTATAACTTTGTGCCAGGGATGCAAATGCGTAACTGGTAATATTGCCCGAAGCATCGATCTTTAATAAGGAAGCACCTCCTCCCCCTGAGCGATTGACAGCCTGGTATTGCTTCCATGCCCAGATGAAGCCGTTGTAATATTCAATGGCATTGATCAATACATTATTCAAAATTAATTTCTGCGTCAATGTTGATGTGTTGCCGGAAACACTGACACTATCTATTCGGGTGTAGAAGTTGGAGGAGTTGCTTACCGGCAATTGCCTGCTCAGGAAAGCGCCGCAGGAGAAAAGGCTTTGCGAAAAACAACAGTAATGCATAACCGAAAAAATCAGGACGGGTAATTTTTTTTTCATAGCTGATCTTTTATGGGATATTGAATATGGATTTTGAAAAGAATGGCATCAGCTTACCGGGGGGGCTGTTACAATTGACCATGGAAGTAAATGGATTTGTTATTTGGTTTTTCATGTGTCGGGAATTATATGCAATTATTATTGCTGCATTAACCGGAAGATGAAAATTTCCGGAAAACATTTTGCCATATGCATCAATAAAAAAAAGCATACACAATGTTATTAACTGTATATGCTTTTTCCGCTACCCTTTTGTGCGCCGGTAGCTGCACTTTTGTGTAGCTGAATATTATGTTCCTGTTCAATATTTCATTTGTGTAAAATATTTTTTTATCGCTTCGCTTCTCGTGCGGACCTGCAACTTCTCGTAAATATTACTCACGTGTTTTTTTATGCCATCGATGGAGATTGATTTTTGACTGGCGATCTCTTTGTATAAAAGCCCGTCGACGATCATCTTTAAAATATCCTTTTCTTTTTCAGTAAGCTTATTGCCCAGGTTATAACCTTTATCCTGTTGAAAATAATGAATGATCTTGGAGGCTACTAATGGTGTGAGTGGTGCTCCACCTTCGTAAAACGAAATAATTTCTTCAGCAATATTGTTGAACGAGTTTTTTTTCAGGATATATCCCCCGGCTCCTGCCCGAAGCGCTTTGAATATCATTTCTTCTTCTTCGTGTGCTGTCAGTACTAAAAATCTGGAATCAGGAAATTCAGCCTTGATCGTGCAAATCGCATCAAGGCCGGATATTCCGGGCAATTGCAGGTCAACTACAACGATGTCCGGTCGTATAAAAGGATATTCTGCTAAAAAAGATTCCGCATTTGAATACATGCCGACAAGATCAATTTTTTTTGACTCCTGCATTAAGACTTTCAATGCCCGATGGCTTACGGGGCTGTCTTCAACAAAGCAAACTTTTATCATGGGTAAATAAATTATGATTGTTTATACCTGGGCGAAATTTGTTAATGGCATATCAAGCCTGAAAATACTTCCACTCGAACTGCTTTCTGCACAGTAAAGTAGCGCACCGATGGCTTCTGCAGCTTTTAGTGCACCGGCAAGCCCGAGCCCGCTCCCGCTACGTACCTGGTATTCGATACGGAAGAATGGTTTGAATATTTTTTCCCTGTATGCTTCTGCGATGCCGATACCGTTATCTTTAAAAGAAATGGAAAGAATATCCCGTGAATGCATAAATATTATTTCTATTGATGGCCTAGGAGATGTATTATAATGAAACGCGTTTTCCATGACGCTTTGAAAAATCATGATCAGTAATATTCGATTAGTCATCACCGTTAATATTTTCTCCGGTATCGTTATTTTTGCATGCGGATATTTTGACTGCAACATAGATCGCAGGGAATTTAACTCGCGATTTACATTCACCCAATCTGTTTGTTTTTGAATATCGATGATGCGGTAATAAGATAAAAGCCCCGAAATAAAATTTTCCGTTTGTGAAAGACAGGAATCGATAATGTCGAAATATTCTTTCGATGTTTCATCCTCCGGATAAGACTGTCTACTCATTCTCACCCGGTCAATAAATGCCTTCGCAACATAAATCGGTGTCTGTAATGAATGGGATGCGGCGGCGCCGAATTCTTTCAGGTCATCGTTTTGACGCCTCAGTTTTTGTTGAGAGATTAATAATTGCAGCTTGATGTTATTCAACTTGTTCTCCCGTATCTCAGCAAATAAAACGAAAACACCCATTTGGCTCACCAGCATAAATACGAGGCCGCAAAGAATAATATTATTGGCAATATTAAACTCACGGCCGGCGGAAATAAGATTGAGTGATGGCAGGTAGTGTTTCAGGCTGGAGCTTTCAATAACAAACAGGATTATAGACAATGAAACCATTAAGATTCCCCATTTCCTTTCCTGCCACGTATAAAAATACATACATACCGCAGCCATAAATTCAAAATAGCAATTCAGCGCTCCGTTATGTGTGAAAATGCAACATGAAACCAGAATAATAATATTAACGGTAATGTTAACGGAAACTTTTGCCTGCAGGTTTTTACCTTTCATATTAAGGCGCATCAGCAGGAAAAGGAATATAACGCACCCCAGGTTAACAATACCCGGAATATAATAGCCGAATACCAAAAAGAGTATTGTATTAATAAGTAAGCCGCCAATGGAAGCCAGCATACTGGCATTCATCAGGATGATATTGATGCGTGCAAAATAATCTTCGGTAGTGGTAATACCGGTCAGGCAGATACGAATAATTTTACGGGTAATGGTTCGTTTTACTTTTTGAAAGTAAATGTTGTACATTTTCAGGGAAATTTAATCATACATAAGATTCAGGGATATCAGTGTTGATAAAGCGTATGATTAAATGTGCAAGAATAAAGCAATGGCAATTTATGCAATAAATTATTTTCCTTTACACAGTTCTTTTATCTGTAATTAATTATTTTAGTTTTTATATAAGACATACCTTATTGACATGAAATTTTTGTTCTTGAAAAACAAGTTCACAACGCTTGCAGTCGCACTGCTGCTTTTCTTTAGTCATATTGTTCATGCGCAACAGCCGCCTCGTTTCCGGGTGTTGGCATTATATGAAAACGGCGGTCACCATATTTTGTATTCTCAACGCGCCAAATTATGGCTGGACAAACTGGCTGCAGACAGCAATTTTCTGATCGATTATATTAGCAAACCAGATTCAATAGACGAGAAATTCCTTTCGAAATACGAATTATTTATTCAACTGGATTTTCCCCCGTATTCTTGGAGCAAACCTGCGGTTGCGGCATTCCGTGATTATATAGAAAAAGGAAAAGGCGGATGGATCGGTTTTCATCATGCTTCTTTGCTCGGGGAATTTGACGGCTACCCGATGTGGCAATGGTTTTCTGATTTTATGGGCGGAATAAAATGGAAGAATTATATCCCTGATTTTGCAGATGCAACAGTAAATGTGGAAGATGCCATGCATCCATGTATGAAAGATGTGCCTAAAAATTTTACGATTGAAAAAGAAGAATGGTACACCTACGATAAAAGCCCGCGGCCTAATGTGCATGTAATCGCATCGGTTGATGAAAATTCTTACTATCCCGATTCAAAAATTAAAATGGGAGATCATCCGGTAATATGGACAAATGATCATGTGGCAGCACGAAATATTTATATTTTCATGGGACATTCACCTGATCTTTTCAACAACCCTGTTTACATTACCATATTTAAAAATGCTATTTTCTGGGCGGCGGGAAAGTGAAGATTTGATGCAGGACGCTGAATGCTTAAAGCAAATGGTTTAGATTTTCACGGTTTCAATTCCAGCACTAATAAGGATTGTGGCGGCACTTTTATTTTTTCAGAAATCGCATATTCTTTTCCGTTAGTAATATCTGTAGCTTTTGAAAAAAGTTTTGTCCGTTCCGCATAACTCGTGAAATCAATTTCTTTTTCTTTGCTTCCGGAATTCAGGACACACATCACTGTTTGTTTATCATTATAACGAAAATACGTGTACACACTATCTGAAGGAACGTATTGCATCAACTTTCCGGTTTGCAATGCAGAAGATTTCTTCCTGAAATTTGCCAGTTTTTTTACATATTCAAATGCTTCATTTTCCTGCGCAGTTCTTCCTGATGCAAGAAATTTATTTATGGTATCTTCTTTCCATCCGCCCGGAAAATCCTTGCGTACCTCTGCGTCTGTTGGGTCTTTGAAATTCTTCATTAATATCTCCGTTCCGTAATATAATTGGGGAATGCCACGCTGTGTCAGCAACAGCGCTATGCCCATTTTGTATTTATTAAAATCCTCGCCGATCACAGAATAAAAGCGGTCCTGGTCGTGATTATCCAATAATATCTGGTTGCGCATCGGGTCTTTATATAATAAATCCTGAACGAGAATATTATACAAACGCACAACTCCGTTTGCCCAACCAAAATTTTCTTTCAGAGCTGCAACTGCTGCGCCTTCCCATTGAAAATCGATCACGCCCTGCAAATTGCTTTTCCATGATGTGTTGATATTATTCTGGCAGTAGAAAGCTTGCTCAGTTACAGACTGCATGGTAGTTTCACCGAATATAGTGATGTGCGGGAACTCATCATACAAAGCTTTGTTCACCTTATTTAAAAAATCGCGGTCGCTGTAAAAATATGTATCCACACGCCAGCCATCTATCCCAAATTCTTCTACGGCCCATATTGCATATTGAATAAGATAGTTTGCTACAAATGGATTTCGTTGATTTAAGTCGGGCATAAATGTGGTAAACCATCCGTTAAGCGCAATATCACGGTCATGTGCAGACGCATACGGATCGATCAGTGGTTGATCGCGATAGGTTGTATTCGTATATGCAGGCCATTGGTTGAACCAATCTTTCGAAGGTGGGTCAAGATATAAAAAATGTTTATCGCCGATATGATTATACACTGCGTCCTGGATTACTTTCAGGCCTTTTGCATGTGCGGCATCGATCATCTTTTTATATCCTTCATTACCGCCAAAACGTTTGTCAATTTTATATTGATTGGTGAATGCATACCCGTGGTAGGCGCTTCGCATCGTTCCTGACTCATTCGTCAGCGCCATGTCGTTTTCCACCACCGGTGTCAGCCACAAGGCTGTTGCGCCGAGTTCTTTAAAATAATCGAGATGGTTGATGATGCCCTGCAAATCGCCACCATGGCGCAGGAAGGGATTATGCCTGTCGCAACTGGTATCATTCATGTCGGCGAATTTGTCGTTCGAAATATCCCCGTTGCTAAAACGATCCGGCATAATCAGATAGATAAGGTCTGCAGAGGTTACTCCCTGCGCATATTGGTTACCGTTACCTTTGCGGCGGGGTTTCAATTCAAATGCGATCTTTCGGTTGAAAGGCGCCCCGAAACTGAACGTACGCATCCCCGGCTTTGCATCTTTGGAGATGTTTATATCTAAGAAAACGTAGTTAGGGTTTTCAACACGTTCTATTTTTTTTAAGATGACCCCGTTTGCAATAGTAGTTCCTTCGGCAGAAATTTTCAGCATCGGTATTTCGTTGGAAATATTTTTTCCGCGTACCATCAGTTGTACAGAAGGGTTTTTCATTCCCACCCACCAGTGTGCAGGATATACTTCAACGTTAGATTGAGCAAATGAAAAATAAGAAACAAGGAATAAGAAAGATGGAAGTATAAGCAATCGTTTTTTCATGGGTTACACAGTTCTTTGTTCGGCAATTTCAAGTTCACTTGTGATTATCTCGTCAACAGCTTCGTTTTTATTTTCTTTAATAAAAAAGAAACATATAGCAGCGGCAATGATCATTAAAAAACCTCCTGATTCTACAGCCATTAGCATATTGTTGTTCAGTAAATGTCTCATAATCCACGGATAACAAAGAGAGGCAATGATTTCCGGTAATACAATAAAGAAGTTGAAGATGCCCATATAAATCCCAACTTTATCTTTTGGTAATACACTGCTCAACATAGCATAAGGCATCGAAAGAATACTTGTCCATGCAATTCCTACACAAGTCATGCATCCAAATAATAAATATTTGTAATGTACCCAGCTTACACTGATTAATCCCAAGGCACCACAAATTAAGCAAATTGAATGAGTGAGTTTTCGACCAAGCTTATCTGCAATAGATGGAAGGATAAATGAAAATGCGAACGTGATAACGCTATAGTATGAAAGCGTAAGGCCTGCAAAATCTTTACCTTCGCCAAAAAGCGGATCTGTATTACTTTTAGCACCAAAAACATGATAAGCAACAGACAAAGAATAATAAAACCACATCAGGAACAATCCGGGCCAGGTAAAAAACTGCACCAATGCAATTACCTTCATTTTACCAGGCATATTAATCATTGATGACAAGATTTCTCTAGCGCCGCCACCAAAACCTTTATTACTTTCTTTGACTTTCTCTTTAAAACCAACATCCGAAGGAGGATATTCTTTTGTTGTGAATACGGTATACAGAACTGCTGATAAAAAGAAGAATGAGCCTATATAAAATGAATATTTAACATTATCTGCAATAAAACCTTTTGGAGCTACATTATGAACATCGAATACGTTTTTAAAAATCCATGGTAATGCAGATGCAACACTTCCCCCAAGACCTATCATCAGGCTTTGCATTACAAACCCACGGTTAATCTGACTATCAGGTAATTTGTCTGCAACAAAAGCCCTGAAAGGCTCCATAGCAACATTACCGAAAACATCAAGCACCCATAACAACCCTGCTGCCATCCAAAGTGTGCTACTATGTGGCATAAATATCAAAGCAATAGAACTTAACAAGGCGCCAACAAAAAAGTAAGGCCTTCTTCTTCCCCATCGTGGATGCCATGTTCTGTCGCTCAGGTAACCAATGACTGGTTGAATTAACAGACCTGTTAAAGGTGCTGCAAGAAATAAATAAGGTATATTATCTTGATTTGCTCCAAGATTATCATATATCACACCCATGTTTGCTCTTTGCAAATCCCATCCGAATTGGATTCCAAAAAAGCCAATACTCATGTTTATGATTTCAACTAAACCAAGTTTCGGTTTAATAAATGCAGTTGATGAAGATAAGCTCGTTGATGCAGCCATCGCAGTTGTTTTGGTTAGAAGAAATTTGTCATTAATAAAAATACATAAAAAAATCCCGCATCATCTGCGGGACCGGGAAATTATTATTAAGCCAAATTAAATCACAAATCCGTTAGGCAACACAGCTCCTTTTTTCACAACAACAATGCCGTCTTTGATAGTGTACAAAGAGTGGTCTGTGTTTTCTAAATGATTACCGCCATTGATTCGTACATCATCTCCTATCCTGCAGTTTTTATCAACAATGGCATTGCGGATATAACAACGATGGCCAATCCCAACTGTTGGTAAACCGTGGGAGTTTGCATGATTGATCTCTTCCAGTGTTTCATAATAATCATTACCCATAAGGTAACTGCTCACGATTGTTGTGCCGCTTCCGATACGTGTGCGGATGCCGATCACACTATGTTCAATTCTGGATGCATTGATGATACAGCCTTCCGCGATCAATGTTTTTTCCAGTGTAGTGCCGCTGATCTTCGCCGGTGGCAACATGCGTGCACGTGTATAAATCGCATTCTGGTTATCAAACAAATTAAAATCAGGAATATCATTTGTCAACCCCAAATTTGCTTCAAAGAATGAATAGGTGTTTCCTATATCGGTCCAGTAACCATCGTACTGGTAACTCACTACTTTGTATTTGTTGATCGATTGCGGAATAATTTCTTTACCAAAATCTGTGGCTTCCACAAATTCATTTTGCAAAAGGTCTGCAAGCAGTTGGCGGTTGAAAATGTAAATGCCCATCGATGCCAGGTAATTTCTTCCCATGCGCTGCATTGCCTCGCCGGTATCGCTCGTCCATTCTCCCAAAACTTCTTTCTTTGGTTTTTCGATGAATGAAGTAATATAACCGTCTTTATCATTTTTCATGATGCCGAATTCAGGGGCTTCCCTGTCGCCCACCGGAATAGTTGCGATAGTGATATCTGCACCTTTTGCTTTATGGGTTTCTAGCATCTTCATAAAATCCATCTGGTACAACTGGTCGCCGGAAAGTATCAGCACATATTTGCTGTCAAACGGGCCGAGGTGACGGAAACACTGGCGCACCGCATCTGCAGTTCCCTGGTACCATGTCGGGTTATCAGGAGTTTGTTCTGCAGCGAGGATGTCTACAAACGCAGAACTGAATGCACTGAAATGATAGGTGTTTTTTATATGCCTGTTCAGCGATGCCGAATTGAATTGTGTCAGCACGAACATTCGGTTGATACCGGAGTTAAGGCAATTGGAAATAGGGATATCAACAAGCCTGTATTTGCCTGCAATCGGAACAGCGGGTTTCGAACGGCTTGCGGTTAGCGGATATAATCTTGTACCTGCGCCACCACCTAATATCACGGACAAAATTTCTTTTGACATATACGAGCAATTTATTTTTGGGTTAATGGAAATTAAATCAGTTTCCGGTTATCAGTTTTCAGTCGTCAGTTCTTTGGTGTAACAACGTTTGTTAGTTTTTAGTTTTTTCTTTTTTTAATTTTTATTTTTTGTAACCAGCATTTGTAATTCTATTAAACATCCTTGCGTCGCACTCTTGTACTGTTGATATCCTATTCGCCAAAGTGAACAGTAAACAGTCTTAAATTTTACCTTTGTTTTCTATCTGCTAACTTCTAACTACTTTCTTCTCACCTCTCACAACGACTGATACAAATCAATATACTGTTTCACGCTTGTTTCCCAGCTAAAATCAAGTTGCATCATTTGCCTTATCACTTCTTCCCGTTTTTCATCATCATAATATAAATTAACAGCACGCCAGATCGCCTGGGTGATATCTCCCACTGCTGCGTAATTAAAACGTATTCCATAACCGCCTTCATCACCATAATCAATTACCGTATCACGCAGCCCGCCGGTATTGCGCACCATCGGAATAGTACCGTAACGCATCGCGTACATCTGGTTCAATCCGCAAGGCTCCACACGTGATGGCATCAATATAAAATCTGCGCCGGCATACATTAAATGACTGAGGTTTTCATTATATCCGATAAATACATTGTAATCATTTCTGCTTAACCCTTTCATCGAATTCAATTCGGCTTCCACTTCCGGAAAACCACTTCCCAATATCAGGAAATTCATCGTTCTTCCAATATGATAAAATGAATCGCCGATTGCCTGTGGCAACAGGTCTGCCCCTTTTTCACCCACTAATCTTCCTATAAAAATCAACAATGGTTTATCAATGTCAAGATCAAACCGATCACACAAAATCTGCTTATTTCGCAATTTCCCTTCTGCAAATGTTTCTACGGAATAATGGTCGTCAATATAACTGTCTGTTTCCGGGTCCCAAACTGCATTATCAATTCCGTTTAATATACCAACACATTTTCCGCGTTCGTATTCAAACAATGCTTCAAGCCCGTTTGCAGCAACACGCAATTCATCTAAGTAGCTCCAGCTAACAGTTGTTACTTTCCATGCACACTTAATTCCGCTTGCCAATGGATTGATCGTTCCTTCCCATTCGAGCATTCCCCATTTCCATCCGTCCCATGCGGGAAGCAAATGGCTTTTATCCCAACCCATCCAACCCTGATATTGCGCATTGTGAATTGTTAATACAGTTGGAATATTTTGTAAGAACTGGTACTTATGGCAATACTTCAACATAAAAGGGATCAATCCTGCATGATAATCGTGTACATGAATTACATCGGGGCGATGTTCCCACGACGCGATCCAATCCACCACTGCAACCTGGAAACCGAGAAAACGTTCGGGATCATCATCATAACCATAAATTTTTTCACGGTCGAGCAAGCCGTAAATATCTACCAGATAAAGATCAAAACCGAGTTTGTTTGTTGTTTCTTTGATGATGGTGAAGTTGAACCACCAACTGCCGAGATTTGTATATCCTTTATGAACAACATCGAATTCGTTGTTCAACAAAAATTTTGTACGGTACATCGGCATCACCACTTTGGCAACATGCCCTGCCTCGTTTTGATATTTTGGCAAAGCACCAACAACATCACCTAACCCACCGGCTTTTGCTACCGGATAACATTCTGCTGAAACGTGTATTATTTCCATTGACTCGAAGTAAACTTTTATCTGCAAAAAAACAGGCTGCTTTAATGAAGCTTTTAAAGTTCATAACCCGGATGATTTTATTTCAACCAGGTTTTTAAAGCAAGCAATTTCATTCATCAATTGTCCTTCAATTTAGGAAGGTTTTTGATTTATTGATACTTACTGATGAAAAAATTTTTCGCTTCATAAAAACATTGCTATTTTGAGCCACTAAAAATTTCAATCAAACGTTTGCTATGAACCAAACTAAACAGCCAACAAATACAGGAGCGCTTGCCACGTTAGTAATTGTATTTTTCTTTTGGGGATTTATTGCAGCTTCCAACAGTATTTTCATTCCGTTTTGCAGAACGCATTTTAACCTTAATCAATTTCAATCGCAATTGATCGGCTCTGCATTTTACGGTGCTTATTTTATCGGTTCATTAATATTATACCTGTTGTCGGGATTAGTCGGTTATGATATTTTAAATAAAATCGGTTATAAAAAAGGGATTGTGTACGGGCTCGGGATTTCAGTGATCGGTGCGTTGGCGATCATTCCGTCTGCCAATGCAAATTCCTTTCCTTTAATCCTGGTTTCATTTTTTATTGTTGCATTGGGCTTTTCGTTGCAACAAACCGCTGCCCAGCCTTTTGCTATTTCACTTGGGGATCCATCAACAGGTTCTCACAGGCTTAACCTTGCAGGCGGCGTAAATTCTCTCGGCACAACTCTCGGACCTATTATTGTCAGCTTCTTTTTATTCGGCACACCAAGCAGCGCAGCGGCAACTGTTACAGTAACCAATATCAACAACCTATATATGATTGTTGCCGGTGTTTTTGCAGCAGTGGCATTATTCTTTGCATTCTCAAAATTGCCGGATGGAAAAGATGATGCAAAATTTGAAGCATCGAGGAAAGCTTCCATGTCATTGGTCATAATGACCGGACTTATTATTGCAATTATTATTATCGGGCAATTAACCGACGTTGGAAAATTGCCTTTATTGCTGATCACATTAGTAGCAGTGATCGGAATATTATTTTATTCTTACAGGAGCGCTTCAAAAGACAGCAGCGGTTGGGGAGCAATGAAATACCAGCAATTGATATTGGGGATGATAGGAATATTCATGTATGTTGGAGTTGAGGTAACGATCGATAATAATTTTGGCGCATTATTGAAAACGCCGGGATATTTAACTGATGCAGGTTTGCTTGATAGCCAAATTTCAAAATATGTTTCATTATACTGGGGAAGTTTGATGATTGGAAGATGGACAGGTGCGATAAGCGTTTTTAATTTATCAAATTCCGGAAGAAAAATTGCGACGATCATTGTGCCGTTTGTTGCGTTCGGAGTTGTACTGTTCGTAAATCATTTATACGGAAATAATATTGAAGATCTCTTGCCGTATGCTGTTTGTATTGCCATTGCAATTGCCGCATTTTTATTCGGGCAGGAAAAACCTGTTAAAACATTATTGACACTTGCATTGCTCGCATGTGCATCCATGCTGTTTGGTGTGTTCTCAAAAGGGATAATATCAGTTTATGCATTGATGGCTGGAGGGCTTTGCTGCTCCATTATGTGGCCATGTATTTTTTCCTTGGGTGTTGCAGGTTTAGGAAAATACACCAGCCAGGGTTCGGCATTTCTTATTATGATGATTTTAGGAGGCGCTGTTATTCCGCCGTTCCAGGGATCGATTGGAGATAATCCTGCAATAGGCATGCATAATTCTTATCTTGTCGCAGCTGCATGTTTTGCGGTTCTTGCATTCCTTGCATTACGATTAAGGTCTGTACTAAAAGCACAAGGATTGAACTTTGATGAACAAATTGGTGGCGGACATTAATATTCTTCCCGGTAAATTTGCAGTCCGGTAGATGAGTTACATGATAAAACAGATTAAATAAATTCTTGCCATGGCAAAAAAAATCGCGACGCCTTCAGCAGTTTCTTTAGACCCGTTAGCTGTAGGTATTGATATTGGTGGAACAGGAACAAAATTTGGCATTGTTGACCGCAACGGAAACGTGTTATTCTCCAGCGAAATTTCAACACGTGGACATGAAGAAGTAGAAAGTTTTATTGAAGAATTGCATAACAACCTTCAGCCTCTTATTGAAAAGGCCGGCGGCCCCGGAAGGATCCGCGGCATTGGTGTTGGCGCTCCTAACGGCAACTACTATACGGGAACTGTGGAATACGCCCCTAATCTTCCCTGGCGCGGAATCATTCCTTTGGCAAAACTGATACAGAATAAATTCCAGTTGAACACCGTACTCACAAATGACGCAAATGCTGCAGCGATCGGTGAAATGATGTACGGCGCAGCAAAAGGCATGAAAGATTTTATAATGATCACGCTGGGAACCGGTGTTGGAAGCGGAATTGTTGCCAACGGACAATTGATATTGGGGCATGATGGCTTTGCGGGTGAACTCGGGCACACCATCATTATTCCCGACGGAAGGTTCCATCCTGGCACAGGTAAATACGGATCATTGGAAAGTTATGCATCTGCAACCGGTGTAACATTAACTGCTGTAGAAATGCTGGAAAAAAGTAATGAGCCAAGTTTGCTCCGCGATATTCCGAAAGAACAGTTGAATTCAAAGAAAGTGTACGAAGCTGCGATACAGGATGATAAATTGGCAAAAGAAATTTTTGATTTCACCGGGAAGATATTAGGAAAAGCGTTGGCGAATTTTGTGATGTTCTCAAGCCCTGAAGCAATTATTTTATTTGGAGGGTTAACAAAAGCAGGTGACCTGATATTAAAGCCAACCCGTGAACACATGGAAGAAAACCTGATCCAGATATTCCAGAATAAAGTAAAAATCCTGATCAGCCATCTGCGCGAATCAGATGCAGCAATACTTGGTGCAAGTGCATTGGTTTGGGAAATTAAGGATTAGAAATTAAGAATTAGTAATTAATAATTAGGAATGGAAGAGATGGAAAGTTGTACAATCATAGTTTTCAAAAAATCATTCCAATCATAGTTCAGAAACCTTATCTACTGAGATAATTCTGTGGTTCTCTCAAAAAGATCTCAGTGGCTCTCTGTGACAAGAAATATCTCTCCTCACACGAACACAAATTTTTTCTGCAGAAAATAATTATACGTAAGACCGAGAATGACAGAGATAATTGTTTTTGAAAGAATGTAATTGATCTTTAATCCACGGGTGAGTAAATAAATTCCCGCTGCCGATAAGATGAGGCTCCCGATCCACACCACAATAAATTTTACTACCTGCCATTTTACTTTTCCATCAACTGCATTGAAAGCCCAGTTTCTGCATAATAAAAATTGCATGATCGCGCCCGCAATGTTTCCAAAAAGGTTTCCGGCAACGTAATTGAAATGAAAAACCTCTACCAATAAAATGGTTATGAGATAATCTATGAATGAACCAAATACAGATGCTGCCTGGGCTTTAAGGAAAACAAGCATGCCTAAAAATAGAAGACATTATCCTGCTTTTTTTGAAACCGGCATTAGCTTTCCGTTAATTGTGTATATGAATGATCTGCCGGTACAGAAATCCCCTTGCGGGTTATACGGAAGTAAAATGTACAGGCAACTATAGCAATTCTACTATGTAGCGGTAATTGCCCCTGAAAAAAAATAAAGTGGTATGCTGTTTGTATTTATTAATTGCTATGAAACCCCAAAGCCTCTTAATACCCTTTGAACTCGATGGAAAAAAATACCATTGCGAAGTAATTCCGATTCACAAAAACTGGCCTTCCTCTCAACATACGTACGAAGTTATTTTGAATGATGTTTATTTCGGTATCATTACCTATACCGGAAATTCCTGGGAAAGCGATACGCGAAAAAATAATATAGTAGAAAAGATCGGGAGCCTGATTAATGAAATGCAAGTGGTAAGTGGCCAGTTGTAAGTGATACGATTTTTAAAATTCCTCTTTGTGTTTCACTACAAAAACGGCAGGTAATAGTGGTTGCCCGTTTTTTCCCGAAGGTTTTATTGTTTCTTTTCCGTTTATTAAAAGATAGCTGTTATCGCCTCCATTCAAATTTATTGCTTCATAACAACCGATCTCTTTCAGCAAAATTGCTTCCTGTAACAACGTCGCTCCTTCCGGAACTTCAGCCGAACTACCTTGTATAACGAGCATGATTAAACGCTCATCTGGTGTATACCCGATCGCTGTCTTTGCTGATTTTTTATTTTCTTCGCCTACAAACATCTGTTCTTCTTTATTTGTAATATTTATAAAACCATCATGAAGCAATGTAGGGCCTCCTCCTACCGCTGTTTCCATATTCCACCATTTCCATTCCACATTACTTAGGTCATATATTGAAGGGACTGCGATTTCCCCTTTTTCAGTTACCGGGTTGTCTTCAAATGCATACACTTTCCGGTGCGATGAATCTGTAAATACCCATGCAACATCGGCGCTCCTGTTTTTCGCAATTCCAAATGCGCTTCTTGTAGGATAATAATATAAAACAGAATCGTTGCCGATGCCACGCAACGATGTAATATTATGTGCAACTATTTTTCCATCATTAACGAGCAGGCTTATATTCCTGCAATTTGCAGAATAGAAACCACAGTTCATTACAAGAAACGGATTTTTTTCTGCGTGTAGATAATAAGAAGATGGCTGACATTTTCCATTACCTGTCTGCACAGAAAATGCAAGTGCTTTGTCTTTTAATTTTACCGACACATAATATGCAACAATTGGTTTACCATCCAATGAATCTTTAAAACGGAATACATGTATGGATGATGGCAACTGCCCGAAGAGTGAATCAACTTTATGCCAGCGTTGTTGCGAAAATGAAAATACAGGAAGAATAAAAAACAAAAAGAAAATCAGTACATGTTGATTGCTTTGTTTTTTCATAAGCCAGCCAGAAGAAAATACAATTTACAAAACCTCCATTTCTTTCATCCATTGTTGTTTACCATAACCGGGTATAACATGGCGCTCGCTATGATACGATGAACGGACCAAAGGGCCGCTTTCCACATAATCAAATCCCATTTCATAACCGATATTGCGCAATTCTTTGAATTCATCCGGGTGTACAAAGCGTACAACAGGCAAATGTTTTTTTGTAGGTTGTAAATATTGCCCGATCGTTACTACATCAACGCCGCTTCCGTGCAGGTCGCTCATGGTTTGTACCACTTCTTCTTTGCGTTCGCCCAAGCCGAGCATGATGCCGCTTTTTGTGCGCATGCCGGATTCTTTCAAAATCTTCAGCGTTTCCATACTGCGCCAGTATTTGGCCTGTATACGCACTTGTTTGGTGAGGCGTTCCACAGTTTCAATATTGTGCGATACTACTTCGGGGGCGGCATCGATCACACGTTGTATATTTTCTTTTTCCGCCTTAAAATCGGGAATCAGTGTTTCTAAAGTTGTACCCGGGTTTAATGCTTTCACGGCTTTGATGGTGTTGTGCCAGATTATGCTACCGCCATCATTCAATTCATCGCGGTCAACAGATGTAATGACGGCATGTTTTACTTTCATCAAGTGAATAGCTTCGGCTACACGTTGAGGTTCGTCCCAATCAACAGCTTCCGGGCGTCCGGTTGCTACTGCACAAAACCCGCAACTGCGTGTGCAGATATTTCCGAGTATCATAAATGTTGCAGTGCCTTCGCCCCAGCATTCGCCCATATTCGGGCAATTGCCGCTTTCGCAAATCGTGTGGAGTTTATGTGTATCAACGAGCCCGCGGACATGTTTGTAGCTTTCACCGATCGGTAATTTAACACGAAGCCAATTTGGTTTTTTTACTACAGACTCATTTTCATTTATAGCAGATACAACTGGAAGTTCTTTCATTGATTATAATTTATCTTCTTACGTAACTCTTTTAGCGATGAAACATTCAATAAACAATATTCAACACTCAATGTTCAATTGAGGAAACTTTACTATTGTTCAATCGTCTTAAACTTGAAAATTGATTATTGTTTATTGAATGTTGATTGTTCTATTAAAAATGATCAACATTCGATAATAAGGTTTTTGCAAAAATACGTCACTTTCGGCCACCAAATTTTACAACTCAATACAGACCTGCGTTTCATCATTTCGAGGTAGAAATGAGGAACATTTTTCAAATTTTCAGCAATAGACTTATATGCAAATTTAAGCAAACCCGAAGCATGGAGCAAGATTGAGGCTCCGCATTATTGCCCCAAAATATTTCTACAATAAAAGGCGCATTGCATGACAAATTGCGGACGGGAATCTAATAAAAAAAGCGATAACAAAACTATGAGTTGGATTCCTGCAAAGGAACTATAAAAACGGATTACTGATGCGCTGACCCGAGTTGCCAATATGATACTACCATTAATGAGTGGCATCGGTGCCCCGATAGTGGCCGCGAGCGTGCCTCTAACCTGTGCATGTTTTATACACGAATTTTATCGCAACAACAAATAAAGATTAGCCCTACAACTGCTTAATAATGTGCAAAAATCAAAAAAATCAATATGAGCCAGTATTTACATAAAAATGCACACTATTTTCCACAGTTTGTTAATATCTAACACAAGGAAATATGGAAATCAAAAAATACTTTCGTTCTCTCGGAGATGGCTTTTCCGAATAGCTCTTTTTATGCAACAAGAATTTAAAGAAAAAACCTGCAAAGGTCGCTGTGTGGATGGTATTATCTTCTCTCCTTTTATAACCATAAAAGGAAAGAGAATTAACCATCCTACTGGCGGCGTTTACAGGTTTCCATGCACTATGTGTTCTTAGTGTATGGTTTTCCGGAAACAAATCCTGATTGAGATTACTCTCGGGTCAAGACCGCAGTTTTATGAGGCTGGCGGTCTTTTTATTTTATAATACTTTTGTAAAATTTTTACTGTAATTTCTTTTTGTTTGAAATACAAAAAGCGATGTGCTAAATTTTGTCATTGCTATTAGTTTCGGTTTCTTTGGCTCTGTAGTTTTTCGCTTTGGATATTGAAACTTCGAATAATCGAACAGTAAACGTACAGCTTTCGAACAGCTAAAATAACGCTGACGATGCTAAATTAGTGCAAAAAAATGATCTGTTTTTACACAAACTTCTCCACATGTGTCAATAATCACGAAATAACAGATTATTAAAACGTTACAACAAAGACCTTTGACTTATCGAACTTTGTTCGAACTGCACATTTTATAATTATCGTGTAGGCATATATGTTATAAATCTTTGGAAGTCCTGATTAAACTAAAATGAATATTATATGAGTAGATTGGAAGACAAAATAATAAGTTGGGGAACATTTTTTACAGGAATTGCGGCCTTGATTGTTGCTATACTAACACTGATAGATCATCAAACGGTAGATAAACTTCAGAATGTTGTGGAGGCTCAGATAAAAACAGATAGTTCGATTAATGCTCAACTAATTATTCAGAACAATATAGATCACGAATTATCCAATATTCTTTGGAGTGCAAATCTTCAAACAGTTCAAAGCAATTCTGACAAAAAGATTCAATTAGATGAACTTATCAAATTACTGAATCTTGCGGGTCAATTAGAGCCTGTTACATATATAGGCATGATATACGACTCTGCTCGAAAGGATGCTTATTTCTATAGAAGTGTTTCAGTAATTAACGCATGCATGACAGTTCCGCTTTTTGAAGAAAATGATTCTCTTAGATTATTCGCAGAAACGGTAAGGGATGAAGGCAATAATATGCTACAAAGTTTAAGAGGGCCTTTTACAACAACAATGACTCTTCGAGATTCTATTACAAATGATTCAATTACTACAATTGAAACCGGTTTCCATGCGCCAGGAGAAACTTGGCAAGGGATTATAATTATGCTAAAAAATTATTATTCGGATTTTAAAAAATTCTTTTTTGCTCTAAAAGATTTTACTGACAGTTTGCAAATCCAAAAAAATAATAAGTTGAATAAATAATCAACGATATATTTTCTGCTAACAATTTGCAAACTAAATATCCAACCCAGGAATATCACCCAAATCTTTTTTCAATTTCTCTTTCCAGGCTTTGCTAAAGAATTTATGTCCTTCGACTAAATCCAATAAATGATTTTTCTGCTCCTCTGCTATCATATTATCAAACTGCTCTTTCGTCCAACCTTGTCTTACAAAAAAGTATCCGAAAATAGCATGATAAGCATTCATTGAGGAATGATGTGGAAATGATAATGGTTTATTATTTTCGGCCACCAAACATAATGCTTACGTATCCGTTGAAGAAGAAGTTTTTGTATGGCACAAGATACATCTGTGGTATTTTACTGAAATAATATTCACCGGTAATGCCCGCTTCGATAGCGCTTATAGTGCGGTTAAAACGGCCATAATCAAAACGCATAGCAAGCTTTGCATTTAAGCCGGGTTTTATAGATATCTTATTCCATCCGGAAAAAAATCCGCCGGCACTTATCTCGCTATAACTGCTATCAATGATGGTTGGATAGGTGCTTGTGAACGTTGAGTCGATATTGTTACTAGAAATAACATTAACAAGATATGGTTTTAAAATCCCGAGGGAAATACCGCCCGTATACAATGCAGTAACCGCAACCCCGTTTTTATTTCCTTTGCCACCGATAAGCCGCTGCTCCCCTATTGCCATTTTAAACTGATAAAAATTATTAAGCTTGCCAACGATCACGGAATTCACGGAAATACCGTCGGTACTCACATCTATTTTGTGTTCTTTCTGGTTCTTTTTTTCATTGAGTTCAAACTGGTAAATCAATGTGCGTGTGTTGGTTTTGTATTTTCCTTTTTCAAAGAAAATCCCATAGCCATCTGTCGCCAGCCTGAAACCAAAAATGTTGTGTTTATTGAAAATGAGGTCGCCTTCTTCTTCCATTCGGAGCATGCGGTTAATACGGTCACGCTTATCCGCTTTTTTATCCTTTTTGACCGGAGGTAATGTATTGGTGGATGTTGAATCCTGTGCTAATAAACTGCTTGCCGTTATAAGTGCGATTGCCAGTAATAAAAGTTTGTTCACCGGTAACGATTTAATTTATCCGACGTAAATTTATAGAAAAATATACAATGACTTCCACAGTTATTTACGAAGGAGATTTGCGAACGGTTGCCACACACCTTCAATCGGGCTTTCAAATAGAGACAGATGCGCCTACAGATAACCAGGGCAAAGGCGAGCGTTTTTCACCAACCGACCTTGTTGCTACTGCATTGGCAAGTTGTATGGCAACAATAATGGGCACGAAAGCCCGCGATATGAATGTTGACCTGAAAGGAATGAAAATGGAGGTACAAAAAATAATGAAACCCGATCCAAGAAGAATTGCAGGCATCCATATTACCTTTTCTTTTCCGGAGACTTTAGTATTGGATGAAAAACAACGGATCATTTTTGAACGTGCTGCAAATACATGCCCTGTTGCGTACAGCATCCACCCGGATATTGATATGAAAGTGGTGTTTCAGTGGAATGTTGCGGAGGAAGTGTGAAAAGGTCGTCAGTTGTCAGTCCACAGCTAAAATTTCAGAGGTGCCAACTGAAGACTGAAAACTGTTCTCATTTCATGTTTCTTAGCAACGCATTTCCTACAGCACATTCCAGGCATCTCCGGCTGTCGCAGTATTGTGTCTTTAATTCGATCAATGCCTGTGAATCGAAAGCTGTTTGACATGCTATATTATTATTTTTCCAGCCATCGGTTATTGCATTTTTTTCAGCGTCGAGTTGTTCTAATAAATGCAATGCTTTGTCTTTATATGCCTGTTCTTTATGCAAATGACCATAGGCAAAAAGAACGGGAACAACCGTATTGATGATGATATTATCAACCATCTGTTTTCCCAACGTTTTTTGTTTGAAAGAAGAAGTTTCATCAAACAAATAATGATAATGCCAGTAATCATTGGCAGTAACCTGGAACAACTCACGGAAATCCTTAACCGATTCTTTTTCTTTGATCACGGAAAACAAATGCAAGGATTGATGTATAAGTATTGCTAATTGCGCCAGGCGGATTGTTGGAAAATTCCCGGGACGCATGCGCAAAAAATAAACAGGCTGCTGAATAGGTTGCAGTTTGTATTTTTTTTGAAGAAAGGAATATTCTTTTTGAAGAAGCTGCGGATAATCTTCTGTAAAATTATTTGCTAACAGGTTTGTTTGTCCCAATAACATTGCTTCCAGCTGATGTACCTGGTATTTATGTTTTGCAAGAATGTTCAGCGGAATTGACTGCGCCATTGCTTCAAATGCATCTGCATTTACTTTGAAACCGAAATTACGTGCAAGCAGCCACCAGAAGGTTTCTTCCCAATGCTGTTTGTTTTGCTGAAGATATTTTTCAATGATTATTATTTTTCGTTGCAAGCGCTCTATCAATAATCGTTCTTTCCATGTTACCCATATTAATGAAGAAACCGATGAAATATTTTTTTCGCAGGGAATAAAGGACTGGCTGTTCATCCAATCTTCATATTTATCCAGCAACCATTTTGAAACACGATGTTGCAGAACAAGTGTTGGAATATTTATTTCTGTAAGATCAGCATCGTTTTCCCACACTACATGCAATATTACATTGTTGTAATTTTTATCTGCATGATGGTTGTGCTTTTGCCAGTCGGAAGACCTGGTATGTAATTCAACATTGCCCGCCCATGTTGTTGTACCGATTTTAATTTTTGCTTCTTTAAAATCCGGGCCCTGGTTGGTATTGAATTGGCCGGGAGAAATAATTTGGAGTGGCCCGCCATTTTCGGCAAGTAATTCCGTGCGGTTAAAATACTGAAACTGCCAGATGAACTGGAGTAATTTTTCATTCATGGGGTTGGGGTTTAATTGGAAATTAATAATTAAGAATTAATAATGAAACCAGAAAAGCATCGGCCCTAATTCTTAATTTTTAATTATTAATTCTTAATTGTCAAATTTATTCAATTCCTGCACAACACGACTCACCGGTAATCCCATCACATTATAAAAATCACCATTGATTTTTTTTATGCCAACCACTCCTATCCATTCCTGTATGGCATAAGCTCCGGCTTTGTCGTATGGTTTGTATTTGTCAACATAAAATTCAATTTGCTGCTGCGATAATTCATGAAACCAAACTTCAGTGATGTCTGCAAAGGAAATTTCTTTCTCATTTTTTTTTATAACAACTCCTGTAATAACAAGATGTTTGTTTCCTGATAATGCAGATAATATTTTAACAGCATCTTCCCTGTTTTTTGGCTTGCCGATTATTTCGTTGTTCAGCACAACAACGGTATCTGCTGCAAGAATTGTTTTGTTATTTCCAACTTGCTTTTGTACTGCCATTGCCTTGTTTCTTGCGATGTAAACAGGAATATTTTCGATGGAAAGATCAGTTGGGAAAGATTCATCTGTTTCTTTCACTACAAGATCAAATTCAATTTCTGCCCATTCTAACAATTGTTTCCTGCGTGGAGATTGGGAAGCTAAAACAATTCTTTCCATAATTAATTTATTAAAAAAAACAGCATGGATAAAATTCCGGTGAGCATAGCCATTTTTATCAATTGGCTCAGGCGATGATAATGTGCTGCTGTCATCGCTTTGTACAGGTCGCGTAAAATTAATATCAAAGGTAAAATGATAAATAAAGCACAATAGATGATCGTCCACCACCATTTAAATTGCAGGATATAAAATTCAATGATCACCAATGAAAGAATCAGGACGATGAGCCATGTTGCTGCAAAAACTTTGGAAACATTTACCCCCCATACAACAGGCATTGTTTTGCAATGGTATCTTTCGTCGCCTTCGCGGTCTTCAATATCCTTTACTACTTCGCGTATCAGGGAAATAATAAAAGCAAAGCCTGCATACAAAATAGCGAACTTAAAAATGCGTGACATGATGTGCTGATACTGTGCGTCGGTAAAAATGCCGAAGCGGAATTCGCAAACGTACAGGATTAATATCACCCAGGCTGTAAGCAGTGAGATAATGACATTGCCGATGAGTAATTTTTTTTTAAATGTGGTGCTGTAAAACCATAGCAAAGTAACACATACAACATGGGATAAAACGATTAAAGGATTATTGATTTTCCAGCTCACATAAAAACCAATCGCAACACCGATACCGGATAACATCCAATGCCAGATGATCGCCCATCTTCTTTTGATATGCCGCTCTATAATTAATTTATCCGGTTTGTTTACCCGGTCTATATTCAAATCAAAATAATCATTGATGATATAACCTGCTGCAGCGATCAATACGGAAGAAAAACTAAGCAGGAAAAAAATATCCAGGCGCAACACATTCTGACTTATTGCACCGGAAAATTTGAATGAAGGCAATAAAATGAAATAATAAAACAACACCTGCGTCAACGCAATAAAGAACAGGTTAGGCCACCGCACTAATCGGAAAAAAGCGCCGACAAGTTTCATAAGTTGTTTCAGGCTTAGAATAATTAGAGCTGCAAGATAAAAGATAGATTCCGAACTTATGGAAAGCAAGCGTTAGACTACTGATAAAATATTTATTTATTTACTTTTTGTATGCTTTCGGTAAGTGTTTTGTATAATTCTTTTAATGCAGGATGATTTTTGAGCAATTCAAGATGGCGGTTTATTGTAGCCCGGTCGTTTCGTATAGCCGGCCCCGTTTGCATTTGAGATGCTGATGAAAAATGCAAACGGCCGGCAGTTTCATCTATGATCGGCAATAACAAATTAAAATCGATGTTTTCTTTTTTGCAATATTCCTCTGTTAATGCATAAAGATGATTGGTGAAATTGTTGACAAAAACTGCTGCTGTATGCAATTTCAGTCTTGTTTCATCACTGGCAATGTGCACATTATCTGAAATTGTTTTTGCAAAATCAAAGATCAGGGTAAGGTCATCTTCCGTATTGCCGTCAACCAGCAGCGGTATTTCCGGAATTTTATCATTTTCTTTTCGCACACTTTGTAAGGGCCATATCACGCCATAATTCCTGCTGATTTTTTTCAATACATCCTTAGAAACAGAGCCTGCAGTATGAACGATCAGTTTATTGGGTAACGAAAGGTGTGCATCTAATCCCAAAAGGCTGTTATCTGAAATTGCAACAACGTAGATGCCTGCACTATCAATCATATTCTCCCACTGTGATGTATAACCGCAGTTTAATTCTTTTGCCAGTGTTTTTGCGTGTTTTTCATGAAGGCTTATTACTTGGAGTATTTCATGCCCTGCGTGTAATATCTTTCGTCCCAAAACAGTTGCAACATTTCCTGAACCGATGATTACGACCTTCATAGCTTATTTTTGCAGTAACATGAAGTTAATACAAAAACTTGCAATCCGGTATGTAAAAGCAAACCTGCGGATGCTGTCGCTGGTGTCTAAAAAGAAGGCTGCAAAAAAAGCGCTGAAATTATTCAGCACTCCCATGGTTAAGCAGAAAACAAAAACGCCTGCAGTTTTTGATAAAGGAGAGAAATTGTCATTTAAAATTAATGGC
Source organism: Bacteroidota bacterium (assembly GCA_018266575.1). Lineage (GTDB taxonomy): Bacteria > Bacteroidota > Bacteroidia > Chitinophagales > Chitinophagaceae > Puia. The sequence goes on along the minus strand of JAFEAE010000004.1, from coordinate 21,599 downwards.
GGTTCCGTTCGGGGATATCGTTGGCAACCGAAACAACAAGCTGAAAAAAGAATATTGATCATTCACGGGTTTGAATCCAACATCAAAAAATTCGATGTTTACATCTCCGCATTCCTGAAAAAGGGATATGAGGTGCTCGCTTTTGACGGGCCTGCACATGGCGACTCCGAAGGGAAACAAATAACATTGCCTTTATATATTGAAATGATCAAAAATGTATATGAGCGCTTCGGCCCGATAGATTTTTTTATTGCCCACTCATTTGGCGGATTAGCGCTTTCTCTTTTCCTGGAAAAAATAAAGGATAACAAAAAAAAGAAATTAGTATTGATCGCTCCTGCTTCTGAAATGAAAACCGCTATTGATAATTTTTTTATTTTTTTAGAATTAGATAATGAAGTGCGACATGAATTTGATAAACTGATTCTTGACAGGACCGGCCATCAAGCCGGATATTTTTCTATCAGCCGTGCTGTTAAAAATATTCAGTCATCCATTCTCTGGGTGCATGATAAAACGGATGATATTACACCTATAAGCGATGCTTTAAAAGTAGAACAGGAAAATCATCCCAATATCAGTTTTATTTTTACTAACGGTCTCGGGCACCGGAAAATTTACAGGGATAAGGAAGTTGTGAAAAAGATAGAAGAATTTTTAGTTTGAAGTTTATTGTTGATGGTTGCTGATAGTCAAGAACACTACGAAATCGGCAAACCACCAACTATCAATCATAAATGTTCAACTCTTTTTTCCTTCCACCATCGGTACAAATGAAAAATTATCGAATATTTCCTCTGAGATTGAGCCATCTTGTTGTTTGGTTAGCCTGAGCATACGTTGTACATTTCCTTCGCCAACAGGAATGACCATTTTACCACCTGTCTTTAATTGCTCAACAAGCTTGGGCGGAATAAACGGAGCAGCTGCGGTAACAATTATTTTATCAAACGGGCCGTAAGTAGGAAGCCCTTCAAACCCATCTCCATAAAAAAATTTTAAGGAAGGATATTTCTTCAGATAAGTGAATGTTTTATTCTGGTCAAACAGTTTGCGTTGCCTTTCTATGGTAAACACCTGCGCTCCCATTTCTGCTAAAACGCAAGCCTGGTATGCGCTTCCCGTTCCTATCTCCAATACTTTTTCAAATGGTTTTACTTCGAGTAATTGTGTTTGATAAGCAACCGTATAGGGTTGAGAAATCGTTTGTCCTTCAGCAATTGGAAAAGCCCGGTCTTCATAAGCAATCTTATCAAATGCCGAGTCCATAAAAAAATGCCGTGGAATGTGCAGAATGGCCTGCAATACCCGTTCATCCGTGATGCCTTTGGCGCGGATGCTGTCTGTAAGTTGTTTGCGCATTCCTTTGTGCCGGTACGTATCTTCAAATAATCTCATAAGCGGCTGCAAGATAAGATATATAGGTGTAAGGCGTAGGCTGTAAGGGAAGTAAATACATTGAACGAACGCTTGCCAGCTCAACCTAAAACCTTATACCTTACAACTTCTAGCTCTGCCTAAAATTATTTAACTGTCACACTTTTCTTTTGTAATTTTTCAGCATCGTTCACAAAATCAAAACAACTCACTGAAACATGAAAACAACGGTCAGGGTTCAGCTTTCGGCAATGATGTTCCTGGAATTTTTTATCTGGGGCGCATGGTATGTAACTATGGGAACATACCTTGACAAAGTACTTCACGCAACAGGTATACAGGTTGGTGCTGCTTACAGTGCAATGGCTATCGCAACGATCTTCTCCCCCTTTTTTGTTGGCATGATCGCCGATAAATTTTTTTCTGCACAGAAAGTTTTAGGTGTTTTACATCTTGTCGGTGCCCTGCTGTTATATTACATTACCACAGTTAAAGATCCCGATGTTTTTTACTGGATCGTGCTTTTATATTCATTAATGTATGCACCAACACTGGCGCTTGCCAATTCTGTTGCATTTCGGCAGATGAGTGACCCGAGCAAAGAGTTTCCTTCAATACGCGTGTTGGGAACAATCGGATGGATCGCCACAGGATGGGCGATCGACAAAGTATTTAAATTGTCTACCGATCAACTTGGCTTTACATTTAAAATGGCCGCGATTGTTTCGGCAATATTAGGATTATTGAGTTTCTTTTTACCCGATGCCCCACCGAAAGCAAAGGGAACTAAAACAACATTTTCACAGATACTCGGTGCAGATGCTTTTGTTTTGTTTAAAGACAAATCATTCATTGTATTTTTTATTGCGTCTGTTTTAATATGTATTCCATTATCTTTTTATTATAGTCTTACTAATTTGTATTTGACAGATGCAGGCATGCAAAATGTTACAAGCAATATGACCTTCGGGCAATTTTCGGAAGCGTTTTTTATTTTGCTTATTCCATTTTTCTTTCGCAGGCTTGGTGTAAAATGGATGATCGCTTTAGGGATGATTGCGTGGACTCTCCGATTTTTGTGCTTTGGTTATGGAGATTCAGGGGCAAATTTATGGATGTTGTTTGCCGGAATAATTTTGCATGGAGTTTGTTTTGATTTCTTTTTTGTTACCGGCCAGATTTATACAGATAGCAAAGCAGGATTAAAAATTCAGAGCCAGGCGCAGGGAATGATAACTATGGCAACATACGGGATCGGAATGTGGATTGGTACATTGCTTTCTGGTTACATAAAAGATCATTACACTACACAAAACATAGTGCAATGGAGAAGTGTATGGATGGTTCCTGCAGGAATAGCTGCCGTAGTTTTAATATTTTTTATTTTGTTTTTTAAAGACAATAAACATTTTGCTACACAGAAAGAAGCGATGCCTGCAGTTTAGATCGCTCCATAGAATTGTTGACGCTGAAGAGTGCGACGCAACGATATTGAATAAAGAACAAATGTTGGTTACAAAAAATAAAAACTAAAAATTTAAACACTAAATCTATATACGATTATGAAAAAGATAGCGATGCTTGGTTCTGGATTTATCGGAAGGTTTTATGCTGATGCATTACAAGGTCAGCGTAGCAAAGACAAGATTGTTAGCATTTATGCACGACGCGAAGAGAGTGCAAAAAAATTTGCGAAAGATTATAATTGCGAACATTGGTCGACCAATATGGAAGAAGTGATTGCTCATCCGAGCGTAGAAATTGTTTGCATTGCGTTGCCGAATAATTTGCATGAAGCAGCAGTATTGCTTTGTTGCAAACATAAGAAAGCAGTGATGACAACAAAACCACTTGCAAGAAATGGCGAGGAAGCAAAACGCATGTTACTTGCAGTGGAAGAAGCCGGAATTTTTAATGGTTATTTAGAAGACCTTGTATATACTCCAAAATTTATTAAGGCGCATGAAAGTGTGAAGAATGGTGCGTTGGGACGAATACTTTGGGCGAAATCCCGGGAAACGCATCCCGGCCCGCACAGCGATTGGTTCTGGGATATAGAACAGGCCGGTGGAGGTTGCATGCTCGATCTCGGCTGCCATTGTATTGAAATTGCAAGGAGTTTTATCGGGAAAGATATAAAACCGGTTGAAGTGATGTGTTGGGCAGATACACAGGTAAAACCGATCGATGCTGAAGACCATGCCATTGGTTTGGTGAAATATGAAAACGGAGCGATAGGTCAGTTTGAAGTGAGCTGGACTTTTCGTGGCGGGATGGATTTGCGGGATGAAGTAATGGGAACAGAAGGAACGATCTGGATCAATAGTTTTTTGCGCACAGGTTTTGAAATGTTTACAACAGGCAAAGGCGCAGATTACGTTGCTGAAAAAGCAGAAAGCAATACCGGTTGGCTTTTCCCCGTTGGTGATGAAGTGAATGACTTGGGATATAACCACATGTTCACGGACATGTTCAACTCCATGGAAAAAGGAACAGCACCAAAAGAAACTTTTTATGATGGTTATGTAGTGAATGCAATTTTAGATGCGGCTTATCGCTCGGCAAAAACAAAATTGTGGGAGCCAGTGAAATTAGACATCTGGAGAGGAAAAGTTGGTGTGAGCAAAGACAGTCATTTGACAGAGTATGATGCTGATAATTACCTGATCAAAGAAGAAGTAACACATTTTGGTGCTAAGAAAGTGATATTGAAAAATAAAACGACAGGAAAGATAACAGAGAAGACGTTAGAGTGATTTGAACAAATGCAGGATCCCTCGCCAGGCTTCCCAAGACCCGGGATGACAAACTCTCAAAGTAAATGAAACAGGGTTGAATAATAATCACGGGTTTATAGTGTATTTGCAAAGCTTAGAGACTTGTCATGCCGATGAAGTAAGCATCTTTAACTTTAATATTGAAAGAATTTTTTAATTTTTAAACTCATATAAATGCCAGAATCAACCACCGCATTTGCAGGTACGATACCTCAGAATTATGATACGTATATGGGGCCAATGCTTTTTGAGCCCTATGCGATTGATATTGCAGAAAGGTTTAAAAATATTCCTGCAAGAAATAAAGTGCTCGAGATAGCATGCGGAACCGGCCGTGTTACAAAGCACCTGTATTTATCACTTCCCGAAGACGCAAATTTTATTGCGACTGACCTGAACAAGGATATGATCGAAATTGCAAAGCAGCGAAATGTTTCAACGGATATTGACTGGCAGGTTGCCGACGCACAGGCTTTGCCATTCGCTGATGAAAGTTTTGATGTAGTGGTATGCCAGTTCGGATATATGTTCATGCAAAACAAAGAAAAAGCTTTTGCAGAATCCTATCGCGTATTGAAACCAGGAGGTATGCTGTTATTCAATTGCTGGGATAGCCTGGCAAATAACGATATGTTTAATATTGCAAATAATGTGGTGGCGAATTTTTTTCCGGATAACCCACCTGTATTTTTTAATATTCCATTTTCATTTTACGATACGGAATTAATGAATTCCCTGTTGGAAAAAACAGGATTTAAAAATATTACGATTGAATTGGTGCAGAAAGAATCTGTAAGTACCCCGGAAAATGCTGCAAAAGGAATGGTAGAAGGTTCGCCGATTTTTGTATTCATTAATGAACATGCCCCTTCTTTATTAAATGATATCCGTAATACTGTTGAAAAAGAAATCGGAGAAAAATATGGAACCAATCCATTGACCGCCCCGATGCAGGCATGGGTTGCACAGGCCGAAAAATAGTGATTGCTTTTCCCTTTGTAACATTGCTATTCAACATATTCTGCTATATGAGAAAATTATTTTCGCTTCCAATCCTGCTCGTTTTGTTTTCATGCCAGTCAAAAAAACAATACAAGGACTGGAAAGTTTTTGGCGGCTCAAAAGAAAATATCCATTACTCTACACTCACACAAATTGATACGGCCAATGTAACACAACTGCAGGTTGCATGGATGTATCATACGGGTGATGCAGACACGGCAAACCATTCACAAATTCAGTGTAACCCGATCGTTGTTGATGGCATATTATATGGCACTTCCCCGCAATTAAAATTGTTTGCAATAGACGCAGCAACCGGAAAACCCAAATGGGTTTTTAACCCGTACGATACCTCACAAAAAAAATCTGCTGAAACATTTATCATGAATAATAATCGAGGTGTTACGTATTGGGAAGATGGAAACGATAAACGTATTTTTTTTGCAGCAGGCTCCTACCTTTTTGCAATTGATGCAGTAACAGGAAAAATAATTGAAGGCTTCGGAAAAGAAGGAAAAATAGATTTGCATGATGGGTTGGAAAGAGATGTAAACGATTTGTATGTTGCCGCTACTTCCCCGGGAATTATTTACCGGGATATGATTATCATGGGCAGCCGTGTTTCAGAAGGCGGCGATGCCGCTCCCGGTTATATACGTGCTTATGACGTACATACAGGAAAAATCCGTTGGGTATTTCATACGATTCCGCAACCAGGTGAATTTGGATATGATACGTGGAAAGATACCGTTGCATGGAAACATATCGGAGGCGCAAATTGCTGGTCGGGTTTTGCATTGGATGAAAAACGCGGGATTTTATTTGCCCCTATCGGTTCTGCATCATTCGATTTTTATGGCGGGAAAAGAAAAGGCAATGGCTTGTTTGCAGATTGTTTGTTAGCTATCGATGCAGGAACAGGAAAATACAAATGGCATTTCCAGGATGTCCATCATGATACCTGGGACAAAGATTTTCCGACACCGCCGGCATTAGTTTCGGTTATGCATGAGGGTAAGTTGGTTGATGCTGTTGCACAACCAACCAAAACAGGATTTGTTTTTTTGCTTGATCGGGAAACCGGTAAACCGCTTTTTCCTATTGAAGAAAAAAGAGTGCCACACAATAGTGAGATAGAGGGCGAAGAACTTTCTGCCACACAACCATTCCCAACCCTGCCGAAATCGTTCATGCGGCAAACGCTTACCGAAAATGACCTGAATAATTTATTGCCTGATTCATCTTACCAGGATATTAAAAAAAGATTTGCAACCTATAAAAGCGGGAATGTTTTTCAACCTATTTCAAAAGAAGGTACAATAGTATTCCCGGGGCTTGATGGCGGCGCAGAATGGGGCGGTTCAGGTTTTGATCCGGAAACTGGGTTGCTATATGTAAATGCCAATGAAATTCCTTGGGTGATCACTTTAACTGATGTGAAAAATGCGGTGCCAAAAAAAGAAAATTTATTGCAGGCAGGAATACGATTATACAATTCCAATTGTATGACATGCCACGGGCCGGACAGAAAAGGTTCCGGCAACTATCCATCACTGTTAGAAGTGAATAAAAAATACAACGAACAGGATTTTTTAAACGTAGTTTCAACCGGCCGAAGAATGATGCCTGCCTTCAAACAATTGAGTGAAGAGGAAAAAAGCGCTATTGCTTCTTTCATACTAAATATAAAATCATCTCAACAAAAAACATTTGTTGAAGCCCCAAAACCTGTTGATACTTTTCTCAATCTTCCATATACGATAACTGGTTATAATAAATTTGTCAGCAAAGAAGGCTATCCTGCAAACATGCCGCCATGGGGAACATTAAATGCAGTTAATCTCGTCACTGGCGAAATTGATTGGCGCGATACTTTAGGCGATTATCCTGAATTTAAAAAGAAAGGGATCCACACAGGAACTGAAAATTATGGCGGCCCGGTGGTGACTGCGGGAGGGTTGCTTTTTATTGCTGCAACAAGCGATGGAAAACTGCGTGCTTTCAATAAACGCAGTGGAAAATTATTATGGGAAACGGAACTGCCTGCAGCAGGATTTGCAACGCCTTCTGTTTATGAATTGAATGGAAAAGAATATCTCGTTATTGCCTGTGGCGGAGGAAAATTACATGCACAGTCCGGAGATGCATATGTTGCATTTGCCTTACCTGCAAAATGAATCGGAAGAATTTTATTTGGTGTCGTATGAGCGGGCAACTTTGAATTTAAATCCGCCTGCTTCTGCCGGAACCATTTGATAAAGTACTGCACGTTTGCCACCTGTTGGTTTATCTTTTACATCATCAGGCTTGTAAATTGGAAATTCACGCATTAATGTGCCTTCTAACAACATAAATTTATCATCGCCACGGTAACCATCTTTTAATTTTCCATCAAGCATTACATCTGGTATCGAGATCGGGGAAAAAGATTTATTTTCTTCTGATGCAAATACAAGTACGTTGCCCATTGTTATTGAATCATTGGAGAATATATACACTACAAGATCAGGGTAACCATCATTATTAAGGTCATCAATCTGCACACCCTTTACTCTTCCTTTTACATAAAAGCTTAGTTCGTGTGCTTCACTGTCAAACCCAAGGGGCTTTACCGTTATTTCATTTTTATCAAGGTTTCTATTGAAACAGGTAAAACGGTAACCTGCTTTACCGATCTTCATAGCGCTGTCTATCTTTCTGTATTGTGCAAAACAGGTATTTGCTGCAAGCCAAAATAAAAAGAAAAAAAGAAAAGATGAATTGCGTTTCATATTGCGAATATACACTGCTATAAAATTAATGTGATTGCTTTTTATTTTCACGAATGATAAACCCTTTTTTTTGCATTAAGGTATTTTTCGTGAATAATTTCGCTTACCGGCTTACCATACAATTTACTTTCTACCCATGATATAATATCAAGATATGCAAAAGCCCTTGTTTCGAAACGGCTTTTTTCATATTGTTTTATTTTCTCTAAGAAAATTTCAAATTCAATTTTCAATTTATTCCTCGGAATGCGGAATGATGTGCGCAGGAATTTGAACATCTCTTCTTCAATCACAGTAAGGTTTCCCATTTTGGCCATGAAACGATAAACAGATCGGATCAATGAATCAAGGATATCAAAATTTCCTAATTCATAATGAGCAAGCAAATGAAGCAACCGTGCATAACACTGCAGGTCGTTGCGCATTTCGATATTATCATTAATGATCCGTTGCAAATAATCTATGCAGGTTTCATAATCGCCGCTTCCAAAATACAATGTTGCGATTTTATAATTGAAAACAAGGACACGGTGCAAATCAATAAACAGTGAATATTCCTTCAGCTTCTCTTCAATTTCAGGAACAAGTGCGAGGCCTTCTTTAAAAGTGCCGATAATAAAATGCTGGTTTATTTTAGCGCTGTTGATGTAAATAAATGCCTGTATCCTGAAGTTATCGTGATCTTTTACACGGTCCGTTTCTGCAAATTTTTCAAACTTGCGAAGCGTGATTTCAAATAGTTGAAAATTTTTCAAATCGAAATGCGCATTGAGCAAATTATGAAGCCCTTTAATATACAAGCCTGTTTCAACACGGATCATTAAAGGCTGGGCATCAAAAATGTCGATCCATTTTTGCGAATATCTATAATACATTAAAAAATCCTGGCGGATAAATGCGTACCATGTGTAACTCTGGTACAAATAAAGTTTCTCATAAAAACCTTCCTGTTGGTACGCAGTTGGCGGAAGGTTTTCTTTCATGAATTTTTTAATACCAGCTTCATCTTTTTCATTTCGTGCATGCCCGTTGCGGATATACCAGCTATACAAATTCAGGGCAAGATTAGAAAGCCTTGTAAGCATATCAACTTTACTGCTGATCTCGACAGATTCGGCGGAAAGTATTTCAGCACGGCTTTGCATGCCACGTGTTATGTGCAAACTTTCAATGCGTTTTTCAAGCGCAATGATTTGGATCAGCACGTTGAATTTCTGGTTTACTTTAGCTGTTTCCTTCGCCCTTTCTAATATCCGCAGGCTTTGCATGAACAACCCTTTCTTATACAAAATATGTGCGTAATCGAACTGCTCGTTCAGTTGCAGGTCAATACTGTCGGCGCTTTTAAGCAGGCGCAGGCTTGCCAGGATTTGCTTATAAAGATGGGTCTTTAAATTGTATAGCTGAGGTTTTTCTGTTCCCGGAAGTTTTTTCAGTAATTGTTTTTCGTCGTATTCATTTTGCTTATCAATCGCATCAAATAAGCGGACGATCTTTAGGTTTTCTTTTGTTGAACTTCTCTTTATATATAGCTTAAAATGCCTTTTTTCCGATTTTTCCAACGAGTGAATCAACTGGAATAAAGTGTCTGTAACGCGGTTGGACATAGTGGCTGAATTATCCTGAAACTCAATCTGGTAAAGGGTTTTTGAAAAATCAAACCCTGTTTGACATAATTAAATTACAAATAAGTTGATTCAAATGACATCCAGGTATGGTTTATTTTTGTATTGTCAAATGAGTTAGTTCATACAGAAGCAATCGTTAGTGCGGAATATCGTTAGAGGCTCATTTGAAGGTAAAGCTGGTAAAACAGCATCAAGTTTAATTTTTTACCTTTTTTCATATGGCAAGCAATCGTTAGAGGCCACTCCGTTTCTACGGAAGGGCCATTTTTTTTGCCCCGCAATGTACACATAATTAGATAATAAAGAAAATTATCCCGCTAAAAAGTTGAAATGTTGATAAATTGATTGGCTGATACTGATGATTCCTTTTTCAATTTACCAACCAATCAACTTTTGAATACTATTTCAGCTTCATATCACTGATTATTCCATTGATCTTTGCATCAAGTTCTGCTTTTACTTTTTCAAATTCTGCCGGGTTATTCAGCTTACTGTTTACGCTAAAATAAAATTTGATCTTTGGTTCAGTCCCGGATGGGCGTGCAGATATTTTACTTCCATCTTCCAAAACAAATTGAAGCACGTTTGATTTTGGCAATTTGATCTCCCATCTTTCAGCTGTCTGCAGGTTTTTTCCAGTGCGTAATTCGTAATCGAGCAATTGCACAACCGGGGAACCATTAATTGTTTTGGGAGGATTATTCCGATAAGTTTCCATCATATCCGCAATTTCTTTTTGCCCGTTCATTCCTTTTTTTGTGATGGAGATCAGGTTCTCTTTATAAAATCCATACTGAACATACAGATCGATGAGTTTATCATACAAACTTCTTCCTTTATTTTTTTCGTAAGCAGCCATTTCGCAAAGCATAGCAACTGCACTCACTGCATCTTTATCACGTAATTGCGAACCGATCATCAAACCATAGCTTTCTTCGCCGCCAATAACATAATTTTCCGAAGCTTCTTTTTCTTTGATCAATTCTGCAATCCATTTAAATCCTGTCAACACGTTGTAACATGCAATACCACTCGCCTTGGCAATGGTATCGATCATATCCGTTGTTACGATCGTTTTTACAACCATATCATTTGACTGCGCAATTCCTTTTGCTTTTCTTGCTTCTATCATATAATTGAAAGCAAGAACAGCTGTCTGGTTTCCATTCATCAACACCCAGTTTCCGCTTTTATCTTTAATGCCAATGCCAACACGATCTGCATCCGGATCAGTTCCTAATAAAATATCTGCATCCAGTTCTTTTGCTTTTTTCAAACCAATACTCATTGCTTCACTTTCTTCCGGGTTTGGATAAACAACCGTAGGAAAATTTCCATCAGGGGTTGCCTGTTCGTGAACTACATGCACATTGCTGAAACCAAAGCGCTGCAATACCTCGGGCACTAATTTAATCCCCGTTCCATGAATAGGTGTGTAAACAATTCTAAGGTTGTGTTGCTTCTCAATAACCTCGGGATATACTGATAAACTTTTTACCATGTTAATATATGCTTCATCCACGTCTTTCCCGATCATGCTGATATTCGCCTCACCCCCGCCCCATTTTACTTCATCAACTGAAGCAATTTTTTCCACTTCTTTAATTACATTTTTATCGTGCGGTGGAACTAACTGCCCGCCATCATTCCAATATGCTTTATATCCGTTGTATTCTTTTGGATTGTGTGAGGCTGTACAGACAACACCGCCCTGGCAACCTAAATGACGAATACTAAAACTAAGTTCAGGTGTAGGGCGAAGTGATTGAAATAAAAACACACGGATACCATTTGCGGCAAAAACTTTGGCTGTTGTTTCCGCAAAAAAACGGCTGTTGTTACGGCTGTCATGCGCAATTGCAACTTTCACCTGTTGGTTCGGGAAAGATTGCTTCAGGTAATTTGCATAACCTTGTGTAGCCATCCCAACTGTGTACTTATTCATCCGGTTTGTTCCAACGCCCATGATACCACGAAGGCCGCCGGTACCAAATTCGAGGTTGCGGTAAAAACTCTCTGTTAATTCATTTGGGTTTTCTTTTTGAAGTCTTGTAATCTCATCTTTTGTTTCCTGGTCGTAGTTTCCAGTTAACCAACTGTTCACTTTTTCCTGAATGGCAGCATCCATGTAAAAATTATTTTAGATTAATGTAATGATAATTGAAAATCTAATTTCGGGAAGATTGGGAATATTAGCAAATATTGACATTTTATGCAGATAAAATAGAAACTGCACGAAATGCGGCAATTGAGCTGAACTGCTTCTTGCATTTTATTAAACTATTCTTAACTTTACATACGCTCCCAATGAGATGATTCCCTTATTTATAACTAAGTTTTCACAAAAACAGGTTATAATTTTGTTGTTGTAATTCGTACGGTGATTAAACGGATGTTTTTTAATTATACCTCTCAACCGTAATGAATGGCAACGTATTTATTACTGCGCGATAACAAACAAAGTGGTCCTTATACTTTTGATGAAATAAAAGCGAAAGGATTTAAAGCATACGACCTCGTATGGATCGAAGGTAAAAGTGCTGCCTGGAGATATCCGGGAGAAATTGAGGAATTTAAACTCATTGCACCACCTGTTGAAGAGCAACCTTTCGACAGGTTTTATAAAAAGCCCGCACAAAACCATTCCACATCGACTACGTCTTCTGTTATCCAGGATCATATTGCGGATACACATCCTGCTGATAAGATAATCAGGGAGATCAATACAAATGCAAGTGACCCAAACAAGAAAATATATGTAAACCTTCCTGCTGCACAAAAAAATAATTTTGTTCCGGAGAAAAAAGAAATTTCAAAAAACAGGGTTGAAGAACAGGAGAAAAAAGAAGCGGAAATAAAACAAATCATTCCACCGGTAATAAAAGAATCGCCCAAACAAAATCCTTTCTTTTCAGAAGAAGATAATATCCGGGATAAGCAGAGTTACGTTAGTAAAACGACGTATAGAGAAGCCGCTCCAAAAACAGAGAACGCATCCACAAACCGAAAGGAATATATAAACAAATATTTCTTCAGTATTGTGTCTGCCGTATTGTTATTAGTATCGGGCATTGCAATTGGTTTGCTGATCAATAGGAATTCCGCAAATAATATCGATAAAAACAAACTGGATATCATAAGTAATAATCCTTCTTCTGTTACACAAAATGATAACAATATCACATCTGTGCCGGTTTCAAACCCCGTTGCTGGTCAGGCGCAACCTACTGTGAAAAAAGATACTGTTGCATCAATCATCGGGGCAAAATCCCGGGAAGAAAAAAAGAATATTGCCGCTGATAATGCATCAAAAAAGAAAACAACGGATAAAGATAAAACGGATGTAGTGCAGCAACTTTCAGCTCCGCCTGCTGCACCTGTCAATATTGATTCCTCAAATCCCTCTTATTTTCCTAAGCGTGAAGCAATACATAGAAGTGATGTTGCCGCCGACAAAGATAATAACGGCAATGCACATACGACATCTCTGGTCAACCTGGTTTCAGTAACTACAAATAAATATAATGTAGGAACATTTGGGGGCATATCCGACCTGCAGCTTACTATCAATAATCAATCATCGCATGCATTAGACCTTGTTGTGGTTGAGGTGCAGTATATACAGGCAAACAAAAAAGTTTACAAAACAGAAAATATAAACTTCAGAAATATTAGTGCAGGGGCATCTTTAACTGAGGTAGCTCCATCAACTTCACGGGGTATTAAAGTACAATACAGGATTACGGTTATTAATACAAAAGAGCAAGGTTTATCATATTCTGCGCTTTGATGTTATTATCTTCGTGACTTTCATATTATTTTTTTAATAAATGGAATTAAGGGATATCATGTAAATAGCATGTTATTTTTAGTGGCTATTGTGATATTTAGCTCTTGTTGTACTATTTTTGCATCAGATAATAAATAATTATTATTTACTGAAACCATTAGCTAGGGTCTCTTATGAAAACAACTACCACACAGCTACTTTTCTTGATATTGATCATTTCCGGCTTACACGCCGCTAAGATTATGCACTCCGCATCTGTTAAAGGAGTTGTTGTTCAGGATGAAAAAATCAAAAATATCTGGGCAATACAAGGATCTGATACTACTCAGGTAAATCCATTAGAAGATGGTTATTTTAATGTTTCATTAAAACCCGGAACATGGAAGATCATCATTCAATCAAAAGAAGGCTTCAAAAATACAATCCTCAATAACATTCAGGCAATTGAAGGAAAGAATATTGATTTAGGGGAAATCAATTTGCAATAACTTTCTTCGGGAACCCCTTATGATTTTATTGTGCATTAAATCAAGCAATAAACAGGAGTCATATAAAAACAAGAAAGCACCAAGTTTTGTTTTTCTGTATTCCTTTGATTGCTCAAATTCCTACATTCTTACTAACCCGATGCTTTCGTTTGAGTCGCTATTTCCTTTTTAAAGGCCTTCGCTTCTCAATTGTTGTACATTAAAGATAATATTAGCTTAATACGTTTTCCAAATTTTTCATGTAGTTGTTGTGCACCCGTTCTACACCTGGTTATGCACAAAATTTGGGTCTAATTGCAGTATTTGCAATGGTTTTAGCACTTCCGATGTGAATAAGCCATTAAGAATTCCGGAAAACATGCACCGCGTCAGAATAGTGTTATTTCTCTTAACTTCGCGGGCTATGACAATCGAAAAATTAAATGATATGAGATCCCGCCTCCAGGGATTGAGGAGGTTTCTTTGACGTCGGGAACCGGCAATATAAGATCAACGAAGAAAAACAGCTTTCACTAAGCCCGGGTTTTTGGGATGATAACAAACGTGCTACAGAGATCCTGAAGAATATCAAGCTCAATGAATATTGGGTGAAATTGTACGAGTCTGTAGAAACTGCAATAGACGATTTTGCGGTGTTGTTTGATTTCTGGAAAGCAGGTGAAGGTTCTGAAGAGGAAACAAAAGAAGCCTACACAAACGCCTTAAAGTTAATTGAGGAAGCAGAATTCAAGAGCACACTTAACCAGCCTGAAGATGAATTGCCTGCAGTTCTGCAGATCAACGCGGGCGCAGGAGGAACTGAAAGCCAGGATTGGGCGGAGATGCTGATGCGGATGTACCGTATGTACGGAGACAAACAAGGCTGGAGCGTAAGCCAACTTGATGTGCAGGACGGTGAAGGCGCCGGGATCAAAAGTGCAACCATGCAGTTTGATGGCGCTTTCGCGTATGGATTTTTAAAAGCAGAAAGTGGTGTACACCGTTTGGTGCGCATTTCTCCTTTCGACAGCAATGCACGCAGGCACACTTCTTTTGCCAGCGTTTATGTATACCCGTTAATCGACGATACAATTGAAATTGAAGTGAACCCCGCAGATGTTGAATGGGCGTTTTTCCGTAGCGGCGGAGCAGGCGGACAAAATGTAAACAAAGTGGAAACGGCTGTCCGGCTAACACATAAACCTACCGGGATAGTTGTGGAATGTCAACAGGCCCGCACACAAGGGGAAAACCGCGAGAAAGCAATGACCATGCTTAAAAGCAGGCTGTACGAAGAAGAATTGCGAAAACGCGAAGCTGTAAAAAATGCCAGTAACGCCAGCAAGAAAAAAATTGAGTGGGGATCGCAGATAAGAAGCTATGTTTTCCACCCGTATAAAATGATCAAAGATCACCGTACAGATTATGAAGTAGGAAACGTGCAACCGGTAATGGATGGTGAATTAGATGGCTTTATTAAAGCATACCTGATGAGTGAAAAAGAGACGAGTAATTAATAACGGAAAATTGAATATTTCACAATTTCAGTAATTAAAAAAATATATCTATGAGCTTAGGTTATTTCAGCTATCCACTGCCGGCAAATGAACCCGTGTTGCATTATGCATCAGGGTCTGCTGAACGCGAAACTTTAAAAAAAGTGCTGAAAGAATTGAAAAGCAACAAACACGATATACCCATGTATATTGGAGATAAAGAAGTGCGTACGGGAAAAACGGTTACACTACACCCACCTCATGAAATTGCACATACCCTCGGACATTTTCACTGCGGTGATGAAAAACATGTGAAGCAGGCAATTGATGCAGCACTGAAAGCAAAAGAAAGCTGGGCAGCCTTAAGTTGGGAAAACCGTGCAAACATTTTCCTGAAAGCTGCGGACCTTATAGCTACAAAATACCGGGCATATATGAATGGCACAACTATGCTCGGGCAAAGTAAAAATGCATACCAGGCTGAGATTGATTCTGCCTGCGAGATCATTGATTTCCTGCGTTTCAATGTTCATTTTTTAAGTGAGATATATAAACAACAACCAATCAGTTCTTCGGGTATACATAACCGTATGGAATACCGTCCGCTCGAAGGATTTGTGTTAGCGATCACTCCGTTTAATTTCACCGCTATCGGCGGAAACCTCCCCACTTCCGCTGCAATGTGCGGAAATGTGGTTGTATGGAAACCTGCAAATACACAGGTGTTCAGTGCACAAATGTTCATGCGTATATTGAAAGAAGCGGGTTTGCCGGATGGGGTTATTAATTTAATTTATGTTGATGGCCCGACGCTCGGAAAAGTTTGTTTCAGTCACAGAGATTTTGCCGGTGTTCATTTTACGGGATCTACCGGCGTATTCAACAATATGTGGGAAACGATCGGTAAAAATATCCCGGTATACAAATCGTATCCGAGGATTGTGGGCGAAACAGGTGGAAAAGATTTTGTGCTTGCTCATAAAAGCGCCAATGTTGACGTATTAGTGACAGCATTGTTGCGTGGTGCGTTCGAATTCCAGGGACAAAAATGTTCTGCGGCCTCACGGGCATATATACCCGATAATATTGCGGAGGAAGTAAAGAAAAAATTAATTGCCGGGGTAAAGAAGTTTAGAATGGGCACTGTAGAAAACTTCAGCAATTTTATCAATGCAGTGATCGATGAGAAAGCTTTCCATAAGATCAAGTCGTATATCGACAATGCTAAGAAAGATAAAAAGGCAGAGATTTGGGTTGGCGGAAAATGTGATAAAAAAGAAGGTTATTTTATTCAACCAACAATTATCGAAGCCAAAGACCCGCAGTATGTAACCATGTGCGAAGAAATTTTCGGGCCCGTTTTAACCATATATGTTTATCCTGCAAATGCATTTGAAAAAACAATAGGGATTCTTGATTCAACTTCTCCTTATGCATTAACAGGATCAATCATTTCCCAGGACAGAAATGCAGTTGAACTGGCAACCAGCAAACTTCGTAATGCAGCAGGCAATTTTTACATTAATGATAAACCTACCGGTGCTGTTGTAGGGCAACAGCCCTTTGGCGGTGCAAGGGCAAGCGGTACAAATGACAAAGCTGGTTCTATTTTAAATTTATACCGCTGGCTCAGTGCAAGAACGATCAAGGAAACCTTTAATCCTCCGACAGATTTTTCTTATCCTTTCATGCAGGAAGAATAAAATCGAAAAATGATTTCCTTATTTTTATAAAAATTATTTTTTGAAGACTATTCTCAACGAACAACAATTAGCGATCACTATTCAACGGCTGAGCAACCAACTGTTGGAAAATCATTTGTCGTTAACTGATACGGTATTGATCGGTATTCAACCAAGAGGAATTTATTTTTCAGACAGGATTGTGAAAGAAATTGCAAAACAGGTTGCGCCTGAAAATATCCGTTACGGAAAACTGGATATTACTTTTTATCGTGACGATGTCCGCAAAGGTTTACATACGTTGAATAAAACGGATATTCCGTTTTCAATCGAAAACAAAAAAGTGGTATTGATCGACGATGTGCTATATACGGGAAGAACCATCCGTGCAGCCCTTGATGCATTGCTGGATTTCGGAAGGCCGGAAAAAGTAGAGCTTTGCATCCTGATCGATCGCAGGTTTAGCAGGCAATTGCCCATACAAGCAGATTATACCGGCAGATCAATTGATTCTATAATCTCTCAAAAAGTAAAAGTGTATTGGAAAGAGAAAGATGGTAAGGATGAAGTGGAACTTTTTTGAAATGGTATAAGGGTTTAAGGTATAAGGTTTATGGCGGTGAAATGCAAATCATTTATGTCATCTACCTCACCCTTACTCCTTAAACCATACGCCCCACACCTAATACCTCTTCAGGTAAAAACCTTTTTCCGCTTTGTTCTTTTTACTTTAATTTCGCTTTTTAATGCAACTGAGTACTAAACATCTTCTTGGCATTAGAGACCTCAAGTCGTCCGACATTCAACTTATTTTAGACACAGCATCACAATTCAAAGAAGTTTTACAGCGACCGATAAAAAAAGTGCCGACGTTACGAGATGTAACTATCGTAAACCTTTTTTTTGAAAACTCTACGCGTACAAGAATTTCCTTTGAGCTTGCTGAAAAGCGCCTTTCTGCCGATACGATCAATTTTACTGCATCTGCCTCTTCCGTTTCTAAAGGTGAATCATTGCTCGATACAGTGAATAATATTCTATCCATGAAAGTGGATATGGTAGTGATGAGGCATAGTGCAAGCGGCGCTCCGCATTTCCTAGCAAAACATATTCCTGCAGCAATCGTAAATGCTGGTGATGGTATCAATGAACATCCCACGCAGGCATTGCTTGATGCTTTTTCCATCTCTGAAAAATTGGGGACACTTCAAGGAAAAAAAATTGCGATCATTGGTGACATTATGCATTCGCGTGTTGCACTCAGCAATATTTATTTGCTGAAAAAAATGGGTGCTGAAGTAACTGTAGCCGGCCCCCCTACCCTTATCCCGAAATACATGAAAGATGCGTTTGATATCAACGTAGAATACGACCTGAAAAAAGTTTTGGAATGGTGCGATGTGGCAAATGTGTTGCGCATACAATTGGAGCGCCAGAACCAGGTTTTGTTTTCTTCCTTGCGTGAATATAGCCTGGCTTATGGTGTAAATAAAAAACTACTCGATAGCCTTAACAAAGAAATTATCATCATGCATCCGGGCCCGATCAATCGTGGTGTGGAATTGGATAGTGATGTGGCAGACAGTAAACAATCCATCATTTTACAACAAGTAGAAAATGGAGTTGCAGTAAGAATGGCTGTGTTGTATTTGTTGGCTGGTGGCGGAGCAAACCAGAATTAATGTACGACGTAGGATTTTAGATTTACGATTTCTTTGATTTAAGATTGTTGAATTAGTGAAGCGCTCAATAGAATTGTTGACGCTGAAGAGTGCGATTCTTCCACTGGAAGAATCGAAGGCAACGATATTGAAGAGAGGACAAATGCTGGTTACAAAAAATAAGAACTAAAGATAGAAAGGCTAAAAACTAAATACTGGAAATTGAAAGTTGAGAGTTGAAAATTGAAAACGTCCCGAACCTTATAGATAACGGCTTATAGTTATTTCGAGGAAGTCGTAAATCCGAAATCGTAAATCTAAAATTGTTAATCGCAATGCGCATTGGTTTATTTCCCGGCACTTTTGATCCGATCACCATCGGGCACCTGGATATTATTAACCGGTCACTTTCGTTATTCGATAAATTAATTATTGGCATTGGGCGGAATGCAAATAAAGCCCCGATGTTTTCTGAGGAGCAGCGCCTGCAATGGATCCGCGAAATTTATAAAGACAACCCGAAAATTGATGCTGTAGTGTACGAAGGGTTAACAGTGAATTGCTGCAAACAGGTTGGCGCTAATTTTATTTTGCGCGGTATACGTTATGTGAACGATTTTGAATACGAAAAAGCAATCGCTGACATGAACCGTAGCCTCGATCACAATATTGAAACTATTTTTCTGACCTGTCTTCCTCAATATACTTCTGTTGCATCTACGCTTGTGCGTGATGTGTTGCGCAATGGCGGAGATGTGGAACCATTTCTCCCGGAAGTAGTTTCGAAATCTTTAAAAGTTAATATATAAATCATGTCGATCTGGTTTAATAAATCCATCACTGTCGCAGAACTGCAGGCATTGAGCAAAGGAACGATGGGTGAACATATCGGGATTGAATTCACAGAGATCGGGGAAAATTTTCTGAAAGCAAAAATGCCTGTTGACCATCGCACAAAACAACCTTACGGTTTGTTGCATGGCGGCGCATCGGCATCATTAGCAGAAACAATGGGAAGCGTTGCATCTGCATTGGTAATTGATAATACGGTTTCCATTTGTGTTGGCCTGGAAATTAATGCCAATCATATTCGCGGTGTGAAGGAAGGATTTGTTTACGGAACAGCAATCCCCTTGCACATCGGGAGTTCTACGCATGTATGGGAAATTAAAATTTACAGCGAACAGGAAAAGTTGGTTTGTGTCAGCAGGTTGACAGTTTCGATATTGAAGAAGAAGGCTTAAAGATTATCTTCGGTTATGCATTGATGTTAGCACACTTGGCAAAAGTTTTCCATATAGTCTTTCAGTACTCATAAAAATCTTGCCGGGAACAATTATAGCGGGTCATTATTCTTTTCGTGGTAGTAAATACAGAAGGGATATTGCTGCGCCATAGCATTCAACCGCGTGCAATACTCTTCATCAGGTGGTGCAACCTGTTTATGCTTTTTAGCTTTCGGAGATATGGGATGTTTTTTTTTGTTTGCAGGCAATAAGGATGGCAAATAGTCAATTTGCGGATGCGCAGAAGTATTGGGTTTCATACAAGGAGTTGGTTTAAAGTAAACAAAAAAATACCGGATAAACTGATTTAATCTTCTACAGATACCAGGAAATTATATCATTTTCTGTGGGGTAAGGAGAAGGGAAAAACTGATAAATATTATAGCCCTTTTAAAGATAAAAATCTTTCCTGAATACCTTAATAACGCGATGGCTGCTTTTTTAGTATTTGTTTATCTGATATTAAACAAGCATTCAAAATAAAGCCGTTAAAAACAGATCGCCTGATAAAGAAACAGAAATAAGTAATACATTTAAGCATTGCAATATTTCTTGCTTAAAACTGCTTTTTATGAGTGCTTCTGCTAAAAAAATCATTTTTTTTCTCGCATCCGTTGCAATTTTCTCCATAGTATACTCACAAAATGCCGGTAAAGTCATCGAGCAGCAAACAGTTAAGAGTGCAATTTTGGGAAAGAACGTAAGGTATACCATTTATCTGCCGCCGGATTATTTTACCTCCGATAGGTCTTATCCTGTTGTGTACCTTTTACACGGTTTCACTGACGATAATACAGGATGGTTACAATTTGGCGAAGTGAACCGGTATGCAGATAAAGCCATTGCAGACGGAACAATACCGCCTATGATCATTGTAATGCCGAACGGCGATTCAAGCTGGTATATCAATTCGTATGACGGGAAAGAAAAGTATGAAGATTTTTTTATCAAAGAATTTATTCCAACGATTGAAAAAACATACCGCATTAAAGCGGAGAAAAGATACAGGGGGATTGCGGGATTGTCGATGGGTGGTTACGGAACATTGATCTATTCTATGAAATATCCCGATTTATTTGCAGCCGCAGCGCCGTTGAGCGCCGGTGTATTTACGGATGACGAGATAACGTCAATGCCTGACCGAAATTATGATATTGTATTAGGGCCATTATTCGGCAAAGGGTTGAAAGGGAAAGACAGATTGAATAAGGCATGGTATGAGAATTCCATTTTGAAAATTGTAGAAACAACATCTGCAGAAGAATTAAGCAAAGTGCGTTACTGGATCGATTGTGGAGATGATGATTTTTTAACGAAAGGGAATTGCCTGCTGCATATTGCACTCACAGAAAAAAAAGTGCCGCATGAATTCCGTGTTCGAGATGGATCACATAGCTGGACGTATTGGAGAACTGGGATTACAGATGCGCTTCATTTTATCGGTGATAGTTTTCATCAGAAGTGATGAATTGACAATTGATGATGGATAATGAAGCGCCTGCTGGTTACTGGTCACTTGTAGAATAGAATTTCAATCGTACAAGAGTGCGACCTTTAGATTTGGTTCTTTGAAATAATGGCGAAGGAAAAAATAAATTTGAAAAGAAGAGAGGTGCACTATGAGTGCGACTGGAAGTTTCGTTCCGCGTTGCGTATTAGACC
>JAFEAE010000003.1 GCA_018266575.1 Bacteroidota bacterium | reverse complement strand
TTTACGCGAAGGGTTAACAACCGCAATGAAGATTTTTATGAATCGGATTGGATTGGAGATCATTGGTCTGCTGCAAAAGCCCTGACCGGAAGCATCAATACAAATATGAATGAGGGGGCACAAAATATTTCGCAGGATGGGCAATGGCTACTATTTACCGGGTGTAATTTTCCGGAAGGCCTGGGCAGTTGCGACCTGTATATTTCTTATCTCACCACTGATGGATGGAGTTCGCCGGAAAACCTTGGAAGTACTGTCAACAGCGAGTTCTGGGATGCTGCACCGTCGCTTTCCCCCGATAAAAGGGATTTATATTTTACAAGTAACCGCGCCGGTGGTTTTGGTGGTAATGATATCTATGTTTGTCATCGTTTGCCAAACGGCCGTTGGAGCGAACCTGAAAACCTTGGACCGGAAATTAATACTGTTGGGGATGAAAGCACCCCGTTCATTCATGCAGATAATCAAAGCTTATATTTTACATCCAACGGGCGCCAGGGTTATGGCGGCGATGATTTGTTTGTAACAAGAAAAGATGCAACCGGAAAATGGAGCAAACCGGAAAATTTGGGATACCCTATCAATACGATAGAGAATGAAGGAAGCATTGTAATATCTGCCGATGGCAAAACAGCATATTATGCAAGTGACAGGTCTGACAGCCGTGGCGGGCTTGATATTTACACCTTTCAATTGCCTGACAATGTCAGGCCATTTCGGACACTATGGATAAAAGGCAAAGTGTTTGATGCAAAAACAAATAAAGGGCTTCCATCCGCAGTTGAATTGATTGACCTTGCTACAAAACAAATTATCAGCAAAGTGCAGACCAGCGAAACAGGAAATTATTTTATCACGCTTCCTGTCGGAAAAGATTATGCTTTTAATGTGAACCGCAGAGGTTATTTATTTTTCTCTGAAAATTTTCCACTAAGTAAAAAGGAACCCGACTCAACATATAACATCGATATTCCGTTGCACCCTATTGAAGCAAATGCAACCGTAGTCTTGAAAAATATTTTCTTTGATATAAATAAATACGAAATCAAAATCGAATCACAGGTTGAACTCGATGAAGTTGTACAATTGATGAAAGACAACCCGACTGTAAAAATCGAGATCAGCGGGCATACCGATAATGTTGGTAAACCTTCAGATAATTTAAAACTTTCTGAAAACCGTGCCAGGGCTGTAGTAGCCTATCTTACATTAAAAGGCATTGATGCAGCACGGTTATCATTCAAAGGCCTCGGCGATACCAAACCCGTTGCTGATAATAGAACAGAGGAAGGCCGTGCAAAAAACAGGAGAACGGAACTGAGGGTGGTGAGTAAGTGAGGCGGTCGACGGTTATCAGTTATCGGTCGTCGGCAGGCTGATGACCGATAACTGACAACCGAATACTGAAACATTTCCCTATTTTCACATTCTTAACCCTTACCTCTTGAAATATGACGGAAGAATTGTTGTACCAGCTTGCGCTTACATTTGTCCCAACCATCGGATCAGTCCATGCAAAAACATTGATCACACATTTCGGGGATGCACCATCTGTTTTCAAAGCAAAAAAATCGCAATTGGAAAAAGTTGAAGGCATCGGGCCTGCAAAAGCAAAACTCATTGCTGCATTTAATAATTTTCAGAGAGCAGAAGAAGAAATAAGTTTCATTGAAAAATACAAGATCAAACCGCTTTTCTTTACTAATAAAAATTACCCGCAACGATTACTGAATTGTTATGACCCGCCGACAATGTTATTTTACAAAGGCAACGCCAACCTGAATGCATCAAAAATAATTTCGGTTATTGGTACACGTAACAACAGCGATTATGGTAGGCAAACAACTGAAAAATTAATTAAAGATCTCGCAGAAAAAAATATTCTTGTTGTTAGCGGGCTTGCTTTTGGCATTGATGCAATTGCGCATAAAGCATCATTGAAAAATAATCTGCAAACTGTTGGCGTGATGGCACATGGATTAGACAAAATCTATCCGCCGGAACACGCTTCACTCGCAAAAGATATGATTAATCATGGAGGTATACTCACTGAATTTACCAGCGGCACAAAACCGGACAAACATAATTTTCCCATCCGTAACCGCATAGTAGCAGGCATGTGCGATGCACTAATTGTTGTGGAAACAGGGTTGAAAGGCGGGAGTATGATCACTGCTGAACTGGCAAACGGATATAACAAGGATATCTTTGCGTTCCCGGGAAAAATTACCGATAGCAAAAGCGAGGGCTGCAATTACCTGATAAAAAACAATAAAGCCATTTTGGTTACGGATGCACAACAATTAATAGAAACGATGAACTGGGAAGAAAAACAAAAACCAAAAATTAAAAAGCAAAAAGAATTGTTCATTGAAATGAGTGCTGACGAAAAAATAATTGTTGAATTATTAAGAAAACAGGAAACCGTTCATATCGATGAATTGGTTATAAAAAGCGGTTTAACCAGTAGCAAAACTGCAGCAGCTATCCTCAACCTCGAATTGCAAAATGTGATTGTTTCATCGCCGGGGAAAATGTATAAGTTGAGCTAGAAAAGCAAAAGTATTTTCAACAATAGCCTCAACACAATGATTTTCTGATATCTTTTGCTGGTTGAAAAATGTTTTGGAGCGAATTTATCTGCTGCACTATCTTTGCACATGGCAAGAATAATTAACACTCCTGTAAAAGTAAATTCCCAATCAAAATTTTTCGGCGAAGGATTAACATTCGATGATGTATTGTTATTACCTGCATTTTCACAGGTGCTTCCACGCGAAGTAGATATCAAAACAAAACTAACCAGAGAAATTACGCTTAACATCCCGATGCTTTCCGCAGCGATGGATACTGTTACTGAAGCCAACCTTGCGATTGCGCTTTCGCGGGAAGGCGGCATCGGCATTCTTCATAAAAACATGACGATTGAAAAACAGGTGGAGCAGGTGCGCAAAGTAAAAAGAAGTGAAAGTGGTTTGATCATCGACCCGATAACACTTCATCCTGAAGCAACGATCGGAGATGCATTAAAGCTAATGAAAGAAAATAAGATTGGTGGAATTCCAATTGTTGATTCGGCCCAGAAACTTGTAGGCATTCTTACCAATCGCGACCTGCGTTTTGAAGATGATAAACGCCGCAAAGTAAAAGACGTGATGACGAATGAAAACCTCATCACCGCTCCCGAAGGTACCGACCTGAAAAAAGCGGAAAAAATCCTCCAGAAATATAAGATCGAAAAATTGCCTGTTATTAATAAATCGGGAAAACTGATCGGATTAATAACCTATCGGGATATTCTTCAACTGACGAGTTACCCGAATGCAGTAAAAGATAATTACGGTAGATTATTGGTTGGTGCTGCGTTAGGAATTACAAAAGATTTGTTAGATCGTGCTTCAGCATTGCAGCAAATTGGTGTTGATGTGGTTTGCCTGGATAGTGCCCACGGTCATAGTAAAGGAGTGATGGATGCCCTGAAAAACCTTAAAAAGAATTTTAGAAAATTGCAGGTCATTGCCGGGAATATAGGAACAGCAGCAGGCGCAAAAGCATTGGCCGAAGCCGGTGCAGATGCGGTGAAAGTTGGTATCGGCCCGGGTTCCATTTGTACAACAAGAATTGTTGCAGGAGCAGGGGTTCCACAGATCACAGCAGTGATGGAAGCTGCATCGGCGCTTCACCCAAAAGGCATTCCGATAATTGCGGATGGAGGTATCCGTTATACCGGCGACATGGTGAAAGCATTGGCTGCTGGTGCAAATGTGGTAATGATGGGTAGTGTATTTGCAGGAGTAGAAGAAAGCCCCGGCGAAACAATTATTTATGAAGGAAGAAAATTCAAACAATACCGGGGAATGGGATCGATCGGCGCGATGGCGCAGGGAAGCAGCGACAGGTATTTCCAGGATGTTGAAGACGATATCAAAAAATTAGTGCCGGAAGGAATTGAAGGGCGTGTTGCATTTAAAGGCAATCTTAGTGAAATGGTAATGCAATATGTTGGTGGCTTGCGTGCAGGAATGGGTTATTGCGGAGCAAAGAATATTGCAGCATTGCAACAGGCGCAATTCATCAAGATCACCAATGCAGGCATGAAAGAAAGCCACGCACATGATATTGAAATAACAAAAGAAGCACCGAATTATAGCAGATAATATGAGTATACGATGAGTGTGTACGATGTTGGGTTTCTGTTTAAAGCAGAGCTTAAATTAATTTTCAATTATTATTTTTCAAAAGTAATAATTGAAAATTAGCATATCGTAAAGATGCGATTTCGTGGTGAAATTATTCTTGAAGAAATCGTACATCAGGCATCTTACATCTTACATGTTTCTGTACCTTTCGAAAAAAAATCGGATGGTTGTATTTCGAAAGTTTTTCATTGTTCTATTCTTTCTTTTCACCTCTTGTTTTTCATTCGCACAACCGGATACCTGCAAACTGCAGATCAGTTTACTAACCTGCGGGCCGGGTGAAGAATTATACTCCACATTCGGGCATACAGCGATCCGTGTTACGGATACTTCAAAAAGATATGATGTTGTTTTTAATTACGGAACCTTCGATGATTCCGATCCCTATTTCTATGTAAAATTTACCCGCGGCATTATGCGCTATGCGCTTTCGGCTGAACCATTTTCCGATTTTATGCAGGAGTATATTTCAGATCACAGAAGCGTGGATGAACAAATCCTTTCACTTTCCTGCGAAGAGAAATTGAAATTGGTCAATGCCCTGGAAGAAAACCTGGAAGAGCAAAACCGGTATTATAATTATCATTTTTATGCAGACAATTGCACAACACGTGCACGGGATATCATTCTTAAAATTGTGTCTTCGCCTGTTTCTTTTAAAAGCATCTTACCTGCAAAACATCCTACTTACCGTAAGCTTATTCACAGTTACCTGGATGATGGCAATGAATACTGGAATAAGTTGGGCATCGACCTCGTACTCGGCAGCACATTGGATGTGCAGGTTTCTGAACATCAGGCCACTTTTCTTCCTGATTACCTTATGCACTATTTCGACAGCGCAACCTATAACGGCAGGCCTTTTGTACTCTATAAGAAGCAAATTCTGCCCGGGAAAAAAGAAAATTCCGGGGCATTGCTTTCTCCATTTATTTTTTTTATCTTGATTGCCATTATTATTCTTTCCTTATCGTTTGTTAAAAACCACTGGTCGAAACTTTCTTTAAACATCTTTGATTTTGTTTTCTTTTTTACGGTTGGCTTGTTCGGTATATTGATGGCTACAGTGTGGATGTTCCGCGTAGATACAGTATGCAGCAATAATTACAATCTGCTTTGGGCATGGCCCTTGCACGCTATCATGGCATTCTTTATAAAAAGAAAACAGGTTTGGATAAGGTATTATTTTCTTTGTGCTGCGGGTGTTTGTGGTATTGTATTGATGGGATGGGGATGGTGGCCGCAACAAATGAACAAAGCCTGTATTCCATTAGTTGCGATATTAATAATCAGAAGTTTTATCATAAGCAGAAAAAAATAAATTATGCCCGTAGAAAACTGGGTGAATGCCGGGACAAAAAGAATTTTTTACAGGCAGGAAGGCAAAGGCATTCCTGTGTTGTTGCTTCATGGTTTTGCTGAAGACGGGACTATCTGGAATAACCAGGTAGAATACCTGAAACAAAATGCACGCCTTATTGTTCCCGATCTTCCGGGAAGCGGTTTGTCTGATGCGAATGAAGATTTATTGACCATTGATGATTATGCCGATGTTGTGAAAATCATTCTTGACCAGGAAAATATTCCTTCCTGTATTATTATTGGCCACAGTATGGGCGGATATATTGCACTTGCTTTTGCAGAAAAATATGCAAACAGGTTGATTGCATTTGGTTTATTTCATTCAACTGCATATGCAGATAGCGAAGAGAAAAAAGCTACACGCCGGAAAAGTATCGAGTTCATAAAAAAATATGGCGCAGCAGAATTCATCAGGCAATCGACGCCAAATTTATTTTCAAATTATACCAAAGAGAACAAGCCTGATATTATAGGAGAAATAATTAATAGGTATGACAACTTTAATCCTTCTTCGCTCGTATCTTATTATGAGGCAATGATCCTCCGGCCCGATCGTACATCTGTTTTACAAAACTTTCAGAAACCAATCCTTTTCATTATTGGGGAAGAAGATAGTTCAGTTCCATTGGAACAAAGTTTAAAACAATGCTACATGCCGGCAGTTTCTCATATACGGATCCTGGGAAGAACAGGGCACATGGGCATGATGGAATCAAAAAATGAAGCAAACACATCCTTGCTTTCATTTGTTCAAACCACTGTGATATGATCAAAAGGCTGTTTATATTTTTTGTTTCCTGTTTATGCTTACTCTCATTTCGTTCAGCATATTCACAAATACAGGCTTGCCCTGTAAATATCAATTTTTCTACCGGCGACCTCACGCATTGGTTTGCGTATACAGGGAATAACAAAATAACAGCTGAAAACCCAACCGGAAATGGACCAGGCGCAATAAAACAAAAATACGATTCTACTACAGGTGCACCTACCGGTACCATAGGCGTAACATCCATTCCCGAGTACAATCTTCCTTCGGTGGCAGGTATTCATACTGTTACTACCCAAGGAATCGACCCTTTCGGAAATTTCCCGACTATTCCAACCATTAATGGTTATTCTTATAACTATTCAATTTTATTAGGCTCTACTTCTATCACGCACTCTACTAATCAAAGTGGAACTGCTGGCGGTTATGTAAGAGGAGTCAGTTATGTTATTAATGTTCCGGCAGGGCCTACATCAGAGCCATATACCATGACTTATGCTTATGCTATGGTTTTGGAAAACGGTGCACACAATTCGAATAACCAGCCTCTTTTCTCTGCAACATTACAAACAAGTGCCGGAGTAATTACCTGCGCTTCCCCGAGTTACTATTTGCCAACTTTGAATAATGCTAACAATGGCGGCGGCAATGCTACACTTGATAGCGCTGCGGCCAAAGCAAATGGTTTTTCTGTAAGCAGTAAATTATCCCCTAATGCAAATCCGAATGGTAATGGTAGTAATCAACACCTCCAAGATGTATGGTGGAAAGGATGGACAGAGGTAACTTTCGACCTGTCTGCATATCGTGGTCAACAAGTTACGTTAACTTTTGAAGCCGACAACTGCGTGCCAGGTGGGCATTTTGCTTATGCTTATATTGCTATAAGGAACCAATGTGAAGGGCTGATGATCAGCGGAGATACGGTGGCATGCACCAATGCGAACCTGATGTATTCGGTTCCCTCATTGGCGGGGGCAACTTATAACTGGACCGTTCCTGCTGATTGGGTGATCAACTCCGGCAGCAATACTAATATTATTTCTGTAACACCCGGCACACAAAACGGGCAGATTATTGCGCATGAGGTAAACGGTTGCGCTGATCTTAAAGATACAATAGATGTACAAACATCGCCACCAACAATTCCCGGAAATGTTGCAAGCGATGCGCAGGTTTGTACAGGAATAAATACAACGACACTCACATTAAATAACAATACAGGCAGTGTTGTAAATTGGATTGCGTCTACGGATGGCGGAAACACATGGGATACAATTGCAGTTCGGTCTTCTACCTATACAGCTCAAAACCTGACAGAAACGACATTATACAAGGCTTTAGTACAAAATGGTGAAGCATGTTCAATAGATACGAGTTCCGGAGCAACAATTTCTGTTGATGCAAAAAGTGTTGGCGGAAATTTGCTTCCTGCTGATACATCTATTTGCAAAGATCAGAATGTTGCCATTTTATTGAACCTTTATAATCATCTCGGATCAGTTCAAAACTGGCAATCTTCTACAGACAGCATTAATTGGGTGAATTTTATTCCTGCAAACACAGATTCCGTTTATGGGGTGAGCAGAATAAATGCTACAACTTTTTACCGGACTGTTGTAAAAAATGGCACCTGCCCTGCTGATACAAGCTCTACATCTTCGATAAAATATTTTGATGTTGCATTTCCACAGGCAACTGCTGATCCCACAAGCTTCGTAATTTGTTATGGCAATTCTGCCGAATTAAATGCATTGATTACAATCGGAACGAATTATTCATGGTCTAATACAGATTCCCTTTTAAGCGAAGGCGATGGCAGTATACCTTCAACACCTTATTCACTTAGTGCAAAAGCCACTCCTTCTGCATCAACAAATTACATTTTAACTATACAAAATGCAGGTTGCCCGAATGTTTTGATAGATACGTTTAATGTTGCCGTTATTCCACCAATAATTGTAAATGCAGGCAATGATACATCGATAGTCATCAATGAACCATTACAACTTAACGGTACATCCAACGATACGACTGCAGAGGTTTCATTCGATTGGTCGCCCGCAAATGGGCTTGATTATACAGATATATCAAACCCGATTGCAACGTTAACTGAAAATGCCAGTTACGTTTTAAAAGTTACTGACGGATTTGGTTGCTATGGATTAGATACGATCAATATAAAAGTTTTCCAAACCCTTCCTGATATATTTCTTCCGAATGCATTCACGCCGGGAAAAAATATGAATAATATTTTCCGCCCGATTGCTGTTGGCGTTTCTTCCTTGCAATATTTCCGCATTTATAACCGCTGGGGGCAATTGATGTATAGCACTTCACAACTCGGACAAGGTTGGGATGGTTATTATGGAGGGAAACCACAGGACTCAGATACATTCGTTTGGATGGTTGAAGGCACTTCCTATCTCGGAACCAAGATTGTTAAAAAAGGAACGATGGTGTTGATACGTTAGATGCTTTATTTATTTTCTCATTTCTTAATTTCGTTCGTTTCAGATACATTGCAGCTCCTGCTATTAAAAAATTATTTCAAATGAAAAAAATCGTTCTTATTACAGGTGCTACTTCCGGTTTTGGCAAAGCATGTGCTGAAAAATTTGCAGCAAACAATTATGATGTGATCATTACCGGGCGACGAAAAGAAAGACTGGATGAAGTAAGCGAATATCTGAAAAATAAATTCAACGCAAATGTACTATCGCTGCATTTTGATGTACGCGAGCGTGAAGCTGTTTTCAGCGCTATATCTTCCATACCTGATAAATGGAAAAAGATCAGTGTGCTTATTAATAATGCAGGGCTTGCCGTTGGAAGGGATTATTTTGAAGAAGCTGTTCTTGATGATTGGGATACTATGATTGATACCAATGTGAAAGGGTTGCTCTATGTATCCAAAGCGGTGGTTCCTTTTATGATTGAAAATAAAGAGGGGCATGTTATCAATCTTGGTTCTGTAGCCGCCAAAGAAGTATATGAAAAAGGCAACGCCTATTGCGGAAGTAAATTTGCCGTTGATGCGATCTCAAAAGGTATGCGCATCGACTTGTTGCGCCACAGAATAAAAGTCACCTGTATTCATCCCGGCGCAGCAGAAACAGAGTTTTCCATTGTGCGTTTTAAAGGAAACAAAGATTTAGCAGAAAAAATTTACGAAGGTTACGTACCTTTAAGCGCAGAGGATGTTGCCGATGTGATCTATTACACTACTACTCTCCCACCCCATGTTTGCATAAACGACCTTGTGCTAAGCTGTACTGCCCAGGCTGATGCTATCTATTTTTTTAAGGGGTAATTATTATCCACATATAGCCGGGATTCTTTAAAAAGGTATAAAAATTGCGCCTCTATTGCAAATGCGAACCTCTGTGCTTATATTTGAGCTACCATCATCCGTAAAAACCAAAGACATGTCCGTATACCCTAAAAAAATAGTCTTTGCTTTGTTGGCTATTTGCTTGTGCCTCAAACTTTCGGCGCAAGAAGTAATAAGGCAAGAAAGCTGCGACATAACTCCCTTCAAAAGTGAAATAGACAGCCTCAAAAACGTATTTACTTCAAACGGTTATATTGTTCTCAGAGAAGCATCCATGACGATGCAGAGTGAATATGAAATGCCGATCGTCGTTCCGATGAACCAGGGCAGTTTGTATCAATTCGTTTTCATCGGCGAGCCTACTTCACGACTGTATGAAGTCCGCATGTTCGACTGGAACGAAAAGCAAGTAGTATTTAAGCAAAACAGGTGGGGTGATGTTGATGGTAATATCATCAGCTACGCATATATTCCGCAATTTTCCGAATATCACATGATAAAACCTGTACAGGTAAACAAAACCAAAAAGAAATTGTGCGGTTATGTTTTGTTGATGAAGAAAGTGGTGAAGTAGTGAATGGTTAATTGTTAATGGTGAGTTAGTCAAAAGTCGTCGTTCGATAATAAAAATCACTCGCTATTCACGATTGACCTCATCATTTAGGGAAAACCATCTTATAATCCACACTCACTTTTCCTTTGCTGATATCATCTAATTTGCCTTTCAGCAATTTTCTTTTTAGTGGTTTGAGATAATCGATGAACAATTTTCCTTCAATATGATCGTATTCGTGAAGAATGACCCTTGCAGTAATTCCAGTGAACGTTTCCACATGCGGTTCAAAATTTTCATCTACATACTCCAGCGTAACAGTTTCATTTCTCACTATATCTTCCCTGATCTTGGGAATGCTTAAACAGCCTTCATTATATGCCCATTCTTCGCCATCTAATTCTTTTACATACGCATTGATGAAAACCCTTTTTACCCCCGGGCCGTCAGGGTATTTATCCTTTTCATCCTCATCAAGGTTATTGAATATCTGCGTTGAATCAACTACAAACAAACGGATATCGCGGTTTACCTGCGGTGCTGCCAAACCTACACCACTGCTGTAATACATCGTTTCCCACATATCACCGATCAGTTTGGAAAGATCAGGATAATCGGGGTTTATGTCTTTGCAGACAACCCGTAAAACCGGCGTTCCATATGCAACGATAGGTAAAATCATACTTGAAAAAATTGATGCAAATGTAGTGCAAAAACGTTGATCGATGATCGTTGGGCGTTGATCGCCTTATGTACCAGGTTGCGGAATATTTTGAATATTACACCAATTGCCGATCATCGGTCATCCATCATCGAACATCGTAAAAAAAATCACCGGTTTTGAAGATATTCCTGCAGCATGATCGTCGCGGCGATTTCATCTACCAATGCCTTGTTTTGACGTTGCTTTTTTTTCAGGCCCATATCGATCATGGCACGGGATGCCATTTTGGAAGTGAAGCGTTCATCAACCATTTTTAATGGTATTGCGGGAAATTCTTTTTTTATTTTTTCTGTGATCTGCCTCACCAAAGGCGTAGCATGTGTATCGCTATCATCCCAGTTTTTTGGCTCGCCGATCAATATCAGCTCCACTTCTTCTTTTTTAAAATAATCTTTTAAAAAAGCAATGAGTTTGGGTGATTCGATAGTCGTTAATCCTGTTGCAATGATCTGCAACGGGTCTGTAACGGCAATGCCTGTACGCTTTAAACCATAATCGAGGGCGAGAATACGAGACATGAAAATTTATGATTTTGGTTCATAGTTCATGGTTTATAGTTCATAGAAAGAAAGCCGCACCTGCTGAACTATCAACTATTAACCATGAACCATTAACTATGAACTATTAACAACCTCAGTGTACAAACAAATCCGTGATTACAAACACAGCAAACACAACGCTCGCAATTCCGTTTGCAGTCATGAATGCAAGGTTCACTTTGCTGAGGTCATTTGGTTTTACGATGGAGTGTTGATAGATCAACATTCCGGCAAATACAGCAACACCAATCCAATACCATAAACCAAATCCTCCATATATACCCGCGCTGGCAACACAAACAAAACTCAGCAAATGCAACAATTCTGAAACACGCAATGCTTTTGATTTTCCTAACCATGCAGGCATAGAATACAGTTTTTGGGATTTATCAAACTCTTCATCCTGCAATGCATATATGATATCAAAACCACTCACCCAAAATATAACGGTGAATGAAAATAAAACAGGTAAAACCGCAAATGCACCGGTAACTGCGAGATAGGCGCCAATAGGCGCCAATGATAATCCAACGCCTAATACCAAATGACAGAGCGGGGTGAACCGTTTTGTATAACTATAAAACAACACTACAAAAAGTGCAACAGGCGATAAATAAAAACAAAGTTTATTGATAAAGAAACATGTAACGAGAAACAGGGCGCAAGATATAAGGGTAAAGATCAAAGCGCTTTTTGCAGAAATAATTCCCTTCGGGATTTCGCGGATAGCAGTGCGTGGGTTTTTTGAATCAAAATTTCTATCGAGATAACGATTGAACGCCATAGCTGCACTACGGGCGAAAACCATGCAAAGAATAACCAGTAGAAATCTTAAAAACAATTCTTCTATTGTTTTAGGATAGTTTTCAAAAAAGTGTTTATCAATACCAGAATAACCAATAAAGCTTTTTTGATTATATACAGCTTTAAAAAAATCAAAAGAAGTTAATCCCAAAAAAAATCCGATCATCGCAAAAGGCATTGCAAAAATCGTGTGCGAAAATTTGATGAGGGATAAATAACTTTTTACTGTCGGCATCTGTCAACTATTTTATTACTGGTTATCCAATAAATTTTTTAAATTCTGATCCTTACGATTTCCCATAACACAATTCCTGCTGCCACAGAAATATTCAGCGAATGTTTCATTCCCGATTGTGGTATTTCAATGCTGGCATCACATAATGGCAAAACTTCATTACTTACACCATCCACTTCATTGCCAAATATAACAGCTAACTTCTCGCCTTGTTCATAACTGAATTGCTGCAATGAAATACTATTGCTCACTTGTTCCACTGCAATAATTTTATATCCTTCGTCCCGCAAGGATTTTACGGCTTCAACTGTACCATGAAAATATTTCCACATCACTGTTTCCGTTGCACCCAAAGCCGTTTTATGAATGTCGCGGTGCGGCGGTTGCGGCGTGTAGCCGCATAAATAAATCCCTTCCAGCAAAAATGCATCGGCAGTGCGGAACACGCTTCCTACATTATGCATGCTGCGGATATTATCCAGCACCACAATAACCGGAACCTTTTCAGATCGTTTAAACTCATCAACCGATTTCCGGTTCAATTCATCCATACTTAGTTTCTTCATCGGGAAATATTGGGCAAAAGTAAATGGTTTCATGTTAAGTCTGAAAGACTGGAAGTCGGGAAGACCGAAAGAAGAGAAAAGGAAATTTTCCGTATTTCATTCCGACTTTCTGTCTTTCCGACTTTCGGACTTCCCATCTTCCCAACTTCCGGACTTTCTGCCGACTTCCTATATATTTGCGCTATGGCAAAAAGCAGTACCGACACTCCGCTGATGCAGCAACACAGGGCGATCAAACAAAAATATCCCGATGCTGTATTGCTGTTCCGCGTAGGTGATTTTTATGAAACATTCGGAGAGGATGCGATTGTTGCATCAAGAGTGCTTGGTATAACACTTACAAAAAGAAACAATGGAGCGGCAGCTTCATCAGACCTTGCAGGGTTTCCGCATCATGCGTTGGATACTTATCTGCATAAATTAGTAAAAGCTGGTTACCGCGTTGCCATCTGCGATCAGTTAGAAGACCCTAAAACGGTGAAGGGAATTGTAAAACGTGGGGTAACAGAAATGGTGACGCCCGGTATTGCCACCAACGATAAGTTGCTTGAACATAGCAGTAACAATTTTTTAGCAGGTATTCATTTTTCTGAAAATAAAAATATCGGCGCTGCATTTTTAGATATTTCTACAGGGGAATTTTTTGTAGCAGAAGGAAATACGGAATATATCGACAAGCTGCTGCAAACATTGAAACCTGCCGAAATAATTTTTCAACGCAATTATCAAAAACACTTCAAAGATGTTTTTGGTTCGAAGTTTTATACCTATACGTTAGAAAGCTGGATATTCGACAAGGCGTATGCTACAGAAAGTTTGCTGAAACATTTCAACACACATTCATTAAAAGGTTTTGGTGTGGAAGAAATGACTGATGCGATCATTGCTGCCGGAGCTATTCTTCATTATTTAAAAGATACGGAACACCCCAACCTGCAGCATATCACATCTATCCAGCAGATCAATCGTGAAGATTACATGTGGATGGATAAATTCACCATCCGCAATCTTGAATTATTAAGTAACGGAAATGATAACCAATCGTTATTAAAAGTCCTTGATACCACAATTTCGGCTATGGGTGCCCGCTTGATCAAACGCTGGTTGCTCATGCCTTTGAAGGACATCAATAAGATCAATGAGCGCCTTGGATTGGTTGAATTTTTTATCAAAGAAGTCGACCTGCGCAATAAGATCGCACATCACATCAAACAATGCGGCGATGTGGAAAGATTAGTGAGCAAGATTCCTGTAAAAAAAATCAATCCGCGTGAAGTATTGCAACTTGCCAAAGGGTTGCAGCATATCCGCGACATCAAACATATTTGCGAATCTGTATCGAACGAATATCTCATGCGGTTAGCAGATTCCCTGAACCCTTGTTTGTTTATCGCTGATAAGATCAGTAAAGAGATCATTGACAACCCGCCAGCTGTTGCTGCAAAAGGCGGCGTTATTCAACAAGGCATTAATAATGAGCTCGACGAATTACGCAACATAGCTACTAACGGCAAGGAGTACCTGATTTCCTTACAGCAAAAAGAAGCGGAAGCAACAGGGATTTCCTCTCTGAAGATTGCATTCAATAATGTGTTCGGATATTACCTGGAAGTTACCAACGTGCACAAAAACAAAGTGCCTGCATCCTGGATGAGAAAACAAACACTCGCAAATGCCGAACGTTATATCACTCCTGAATTAAAAGAATATGAAGAGAAAATAACCGGCGCCGAAGAAAAGATATTAGCGATCGAAATGAACCTCTATGAAAAATTATTATCCGAACTGCAGGATTATATTGCGCCCATCCAGGTGAACGGAAATATCCTTGCCATCATAGATTGTTTGATTTGTTTTGCCAACAACGCCTTGCACTACAATTATAAAAAACCTGAATTGCATGAAGGCAACGAACTTGATCTGAAAGAAAGCCGCCACCCGGTTATTGAACGCAATTTACCTGTTGGTGAAAGTTATATCGCTAATGATATTTTACTTGATTCCTCTACACAACAAATTATTATTCTCACCGGACCAAACATGAGTGGTAAAAGTGCATTATTGCGGCAAACCGCATTGATCACTTTAATGGCCCATACCGGAAGTTTCGTTCCTGCCGGCCATGCAAGAATTCCATTGACCGATAAAATTTTTACACGTGTAGGTGCTTCCGATAATTTAAGCGCCGGTGAATCCACATTTATGGTGGAGATGAATGAAACGGCAAGCATCATCAACAATATCACATCAAGAAGTTTGATATTGTTAGATGAAATCGGCCGCGGCACTTCAACGTATGATGGCATTTCCATTGCATGGAGCATTGCAGAATATTTACACAATTCGCCTTCCGCGCCAAAAACATTATTCGCGACACATTACCACGAATTGAATGAACTGGAAAATAAATTGCCACGCGTAAAAAATTATCACATCACCAATAAAGAAGTGGGCAATAAAATTATTTTCCTGCGCAAACTTGCCCCCGGCGGAAGCACACACAGCTTCGGTATACATGTTGCAAAAATGGCGGGAATGCCGCCTGCATTGATACAGCGGGCAAATACTATTTTAAAACAACTGGAAGAAAGCCGCGAAAACCAAAATGGCAGCATGGATGAAAGCATTAAAAAAATTGCTGCACCGCAAGTACAGCTCTCCATTTTTGACGCACATACGGCAACATTTGATGAAATACGAAAGCTGCTCGAAAACACAGACATCAATCGCCTCACTCCTGTTGAAGCGTTGCTGAAATTACAAGAGATAAAAGGGTTATTGAAATAAAAGAATGTGACAAAACAATACAACAAGTTAACCTTCATTCCCGCGTATGCGGGAATCTGCTCTTCAACCAGAATAAATTATCAAAAGCTGATGAATTTGCAAATCCGGATGCCTGCATACGCAGGCATGACGGCAAGAGTGTCTATCAATTATTTGCTTACTGAATTGAAAATTTTGCAACCTCGCATTTAATCTTCTGTAAAAAATAACAACCCTGAAAGCAACTTTTTTTTGTTCATTCCCGTTATCAAGCCAAAAAATACCAGGTTCATATCACAGAATTCACCCATCTGAAATTTTAATTTGGCAATTAAACCCTCAGCCGGTTAATTTTGTCAAACACCTGCGAAATTCACCAATAGTTAACCATTGCTGTCTCTAACTTTAAGCTAATAATTTTTGATATCAGAGAATTTACCTTCCCGTATTTTGAAGCTGCCTGTACAAATATCTTTGATATTGCTGTTCTTCTTTTTTTCAAAAAATTCCTGTGCGCAGGTTTTTGAACCAACATTCAATACAAAAACAGATTCTTCCTTTCGCGGAAAAAAATATCATTTATTTTCTTTTGACGAAGCCAATCAAACAGACATCAAAGATGTTGCCCGGAGTGTCCTAAAAAAAGGAGCAAGAAAAGTTCCTGAAAGTTTCGAACATGTTCCGGGCAAATTGCACATCTCTCCATTACTCGCCCCAACATATACTATTCAAACAGGTTATGGCGCACTCATCGGAAGCGAGATCGCGTTTTATACCGACAGCAGCGCCAATCAAAATATTTCGAGCATACTCACCAGTCTCAATTACACACAATACCGGCAAACTGTTTTACCCGTTGAAGCCTCATTCTGGTCGAGGAATAATAAATACAATTACCAGGTCGATTGGCGTTATCTCAACTATCCATCTATGACTTACGGGCTCGGCGGGGGCACACCGCTTTCACAAGGATATTCATTGGATTATTATTCATTGCGTTTGCACCAAAGTGTTTTTCGCAGTGTTGCAAAAAATATGCTTGTTGGACTCGGATACGATTATGATCATATATGGGACATCCATGAACTCAATGCACAAAACGGGGATTCTGTTGGTGGAAAAACAGATTACGATCAATATGGCTTTTCAAAAACAGCAACAGCTTCGGGAATATCAATTGGTTTTTTGTACGACTCGCGAAGAAATTCCATCAACCCCAATCAAGGTTCTTATTTAAATGTTTCGTTTCGTCCGAAATTTAAATTTCTCGGAAGCAATGAAAGCTGGCAATCGTTGTTTGCCGAGTTCAAGCATTATGAGAAATTTCCAAAGAACACCAACAATGTAATCGCATTCTGGAGTTACAATTGGTTAACGGTTAGCGGCAATCCTCCATACTTGCTGTTGCCAAGCACGGGTTGGGACACATACTGGAACACAGGACGCGGTTATATCCAGGGGCGTTACCGCAGCAAGAATATGATCTACCTCGAAACCGAATACCGCTTCGCAATTACGCCCGATGGATTGTTCAGCGGAGTTGCATTCATCAATGCCGGAACGTATTCGGAAAAAATCACCAACAACTTCGAATATATATCACCGGGATATGGCCTCGGCTTGCGCATTAAATTGGATAAATTCTCCAAAACAAATTTCTGCATTGACTACGGCTGGGGATTACCCGGCAACAGGGGATTTGCGCTGAATATCGGGGAAGTGTTTTAAGAAGTATGAATGATGAGTTATGAACTATGAAGTAATCTTTCCGGCAAAATTATTTCTCAACACAACTCATACTTCATAACTCATAATTCATATTTATTGTACCAGCTTCAGTAACTCCGGTTGAGCATCGTTGCGTCGCATTCCGTTCATCGATAGAATATAAATTGGGCGATCGCTCATAGAAATCAATCAGCTTAAATATTTTATTGGGGAGATACCATCATTCCTGCATATGCAGGAATCTGGATTTACCAAACACAAATTTTTATTTTTAGTGCCCATAGTATAATGCCAGGACAGATTCCTCCCGCCTGAAGCAGGACGGGAGAGACGGCAAAAAACATTACTATTCGATTCTGAACACTATTCGAAGATTATAAACTACTGCTCAAAAGAATTCCTATCGTACAAGAGCCTGCCTGCGGTAGGCAGGTGCGACGCAACGATGCTTAATAGTAATACTATCGCTGGTTTCAAAAAATTAATGCGCAATTAATTTTGCTACTCCAAATGCGCAGCCTGCCGCAATAGCGCCGATCACCATTACACGGATTGCACCGGCAAGTGGGTTCACTCCCGTGAGTTTGCTTTTAAAATAACCAAACACAAATAAACAGACCAGTGTGATCAATGCAGAGATGCGCAACCCTTCAATTCCTTCCTTCACAAAAAAATACGGGCTGAGAGGAATTAACCCGCCAACGATGTATGACATTCCGATATTGAATGCACTTTTTCTTGCACGTTTGGGATCGGGTTTATCCAGGCCCAACTCGTATTTCATCATAAAATCTACCCATGCATGTTTATCTTTTGTCATTTCCGAAACGGCCTGTTGCTGCAGCTCTTCAC
This sequence comes from Bacteroidota bacterium, assembly GCA_018266575.1. Classification (GTDB taxonomy): domain Bacteria; phylum Bacteroidota; class Bacteroidia; order Chitinophagales; family Chitinophagaceae; genus Puia. The sequence goes on along the minus strand of JAFEAE010000003.1, from coordinate 56,385 downwards.
TCAACCCCAATCCCGAAAAAAATTCTTTCACTTCTTCTTTTTCTTTTTCGGGAACTTTTTCCACTTCATCATACTCACGTTTCAATTCAGAATTGTAATGATCAGATTCTGTTTTCCCTGCGAGATAACCGCCAAGCCCCATGGCAATGGAACCTGCGGCAATTTCAGCAAGCCCTGCAATTACGATCAGGCTGGTGTTTTGAACAGCTCCGCTTAATCCGGCTGCAAGTGCAAAAGGAACGGTTAATCCATCAGACATGCCGATTACAATATCCGTGAGTATCTCAGAGCCCTGCATGTGCTCTTCCTTATGATCATGATGAAGATGAGTGTCCATTTGGAATTATGAATTATGAATTAGTAATTATGAATTGAAAACGATCATCCGGCAACGGTCATCAATCATCGATTTACAATCTTGCGATTAATGCATTCAATAATTTCCCGAATGTATCATTTTTCAATGCAATATGGAAAGGCTCTTTTCAATAATGTTTGCACACTCTTCGATCTGTTCTTTTGTAATGATCAATGGAGGGGCAAACCGGATCTTATCTCCGTGGGTAGGCTTTGCAAGCAAACCGTTTTCTTTTAATGCCAGGCAAAGTTCCCACGCTGCTTCAGGATTTGAATGTTCTATCACTATAGCATTCAGCAATCCCTTTCCGCGGATTATTTTTATATTGGGAGAATTGATGGCTGCGAGCTGATCACGCAAAATTTTTCCCATAGCTGCAGCATTCTCGGCCATTTTTTCTTCTTTCAAAACAGTGAGTGAAGCGATCGCTACTTTGCATGCCAATGGATTGCCTCCATACGTTGAACCATGTTCTCCGGGTTTTATCGTAAGCATGATTTCATCATCGGCAAGTACTGCGGAAACCGGTAAAGTGCCGCCACTTAAAGCTTTGCCGAGAATTAAAATATCCGGCCGAACATCTTCGTGATCGCAGGCAAGCATTTTTCCCGTACGGCAAAGCCCGGTTTGAATCTCATCTCCTATGAACAATACATTTGCATCTTCGCAATATTGTTTTGCTTTGCGCAGGTAATTTTCATCCGGAACAAAAACACCAGCTTCGCCTTGGATCGGTTCAACCAAAAAGCCCGCAACGTTTTTATCCTGCAATGCAACTGCAAGCGCATTCAAATCATTATATGGAACGGTTTCGAATCCCGGCATATACGGGCCGAAGTTTTTATAAGAAGAAGGGTCGCTGCTGAATGAAATCACTGTGCTTGTACGGCCGTGAAAATTTCCTTCGCATACAATGATCTTTGCTTTATTTTCTGCGATGCCTTTTACTTCGTATCCCCAGCGGCGGCAAAGTTTGATGGCAGTTTCAACGGCTTCCACACCTGTATTCATCGGCAGCACTTTATCGTAACCAAAATAGTTGGTGATGAATTGCGCATACTCACCCAGCAGGTCGCTGTGAAATGCACGTGAAGTGAGCGTGAGTTTAGAAGCCTGTTCAATAAGTGTTGCTATAATTTTCGGATGGCAATGACCCTGGTTTACGGCGGAGTAACCACTGAGAAAATCGTAATAACGTTTTCCGTCAACGTCCCACACAAAAACACCTTCGCCTTTATTTAATACGACCGGTAACGGATGATAATTATGTGCACCATATTTTTCTTCAAGTTCGAGATAATGCCTTGAGGTTTCACTCAATGATGATATTGATTGCATAAACAGTAAAAATTTAAAAGTAAAAAAAATATTCAGCAGCGTTGCTGCAAAAGAAGGGGCGATATCGTCATCATTGATGATCGAGGAAATCAAGGTTCTGATCTAAAAAATGCTTTATTTTACGATGGATGTTGATATGAAAGATTTGATGCAAGATATATAAATTTTTTGAACACCTTTAGTGTTTCTGAGCTTCTGTGGCAAAAATAGCCACTGAAACACGAGGCACTTAAGGCAAAACGTTGAGCCATTGCGTCTGCGCGAGAAATTTAGTTATATTTTTTCCCTTTCAGGATATTCCAGTTTTTATAACCGAATAATTTTCCATGAATAATATTTTTTTCCATAAAAGAAATAAACCGGTATTTGAATTTTTCGTGTGCGGCTTTCGGCCTGGTTATCCGCAATTTTTTTCCGTAATCCAATTTATCTTTCCATGAATGTTGCGCAATAGCATCTTTCATTATTTCCGGATGCGTGCCTTTAAATACCGACATTCTTCCAAGCGGGCCATATTCAAAATACGATTCTTCTTTCTCAAAAGTTTTCGCTGCTGTTGTTTCCCCGTAATGAATGGAGTGTTGTTCTTTTCTTTTTGATTGCATGGTGTGTGGCGGACGAACCCAACCGTAATGGAAAATCCGTGCATTTGTTTTCACCACATTTAACTTTTCCGTATTGTTTATACGGAACGATTGCGCATCTTTATATGATTCAACACCGATATGGTTTTTCACAATACGGATCTCGTAATCGTACCAGCTATGCCCGTCGGCATGATGGTCATAATCTCCCCAAAAATGCAGGTATTTTAATAACATGCCCTGCACGTTTGCATCATCAAGGAATTTTTTACAGGTATTTGTGATAATGGAATGATCATCTTCATGAACCACTTCATCAGCCTGCAAATAAATACACCAGTCGCCGGAACATTGTTGCAGTGCAAACGTGGTTTCCAGGGCAAAGATGGTTCCGTCTTTAAATAATTTTTCATCCCAAACGCGGTGGAAAATTTTTATTTTATCAGAGCCGATGGAACGGATCAGTTCTTCCGTGTTATCTCCTTCATCGCAGTTTCCAAGAGCCACAATGAATTCATCCACGATCGGAAGCACAGATAATATCGATTCCCTGATAGGGAAATAATATTTTGATGCATTCCTGACCATCGTAAATCCTGATAATTTCATCTAACCTTGTGTTATTTTATAAAAGTAGTTTTATAACATTTATCCATATCCACATTTATAGCCACATTCTTTTCAAATATCCCGAAAAAAGTCGACCCGCTTCCCGACATTGATGCATATACTGCGCCGGCATCATACAATTTTTGTTTGATCGGTTTTAATTCGGCAAATTTTTCCATTACCGGTTTTTCAAAATCATTTTTCAATTCATCTTTCCATGTTGTCATGGGTTGTTTAATGATCTCTGTTAACGGCTTACCCGGGATGGATGGCGTTAGCTGCGAAAATGCCCATGCCGTATCAATATGAATATCCGGGTGAATGAAAAAAAAGGAGTATGGTGACAAACTTATTTTTACAGGCTCCAGTATTTCGCCCCTGCCAGAAGCGAAGCACGGTTTGTTGATAATGAAGAACGGGCAATCGCTTCCTAACTGTAATGCATAACCGATAAGTTGCGGGGTCGACAAACCCAAACGGAATTCTTCATTCAACAATTGCAACATACAAGAGCCATCAGATGATCCTCCCCCTAAACCTGCACCGGCAGGAATATTTTTATAAAGAAAGAATTTAATGGATGGAAGGTCAGGGAAATCTTTTTTCAATAAATCATATGCTTTTACACAAAGGTTCTTCGCTGCCTCACCGGGAATGGGTAATCCATAAAAATGATGCTCGAATGAATTGGAAGGAACGACCTCAAGGATATCATTTAAGGGAACAGGATAGAAAATGCTTTCAATATCATGGTAGCTGTCTTCACGTTTTCGGGTAACGTGTAATCCGAGATTGATCTTACAATTGGGGAAAAGAATCACGTGATACCCGTTTGAATGTTGAGAATATTCGAAAGCAATTTATTAACGCCCTTTTTTGCGGCTGTTTATTTCATCGCGGATGGCAATGGCCCTGATATAATCTTCCTGCTCCAGTACCTCTGTTAAAAGGCTGTTCAATTCCTCGAGTGACAATGCATTCAGGTCTTCCCGCGGCGATGAAGTTGTTTCGGTAGTAGTAACTGTTGTTTTTTTCTTTTTCGAAGAGCTGTCTTCCATTAAAATTCCGGCGCTTTCCAGGATATGCTCATACGTAAAGATCGGGCAACCGAAGCGTACAGCAAGTGCAAGGGCATCCGAAGTGCGGGAATCAATTTCAACTGTATCATGTTCGCTGAAGCAAACCAGTTTGGAATAGAAAATACCCTCCTGCAGGTCACATATAATAATTTCCTGCAAGTCGATATTAAAAGCACTCATGAAATTTTTCATCAGGTCGTGTGTAAGCGGACGGCTTGGGTGCATTTTTTCCAATGCTACCGCAATTGCCTGTGCTTCAAAGCCACCGATAACGATCGGCAAGCGGCGTAAACCATTCACTTCGCCAAGCACTACTGCATACGAATGCGTTTGTGTAATGCTGTGCGACAATGCCACTATTTCCAGTTCTATTTTTTTCATAAATGATGCACGAAACTAAGGCATTTTATCCAAAAAAAACGGTTGAAAAATCAACCGTTTTAGAGAAAAAAAAATCGATCCGGACAAGGAATTTATGCTACACCTTTCAATTTCTTAACCGCTTCAATGATTTTTGGCACCACTTCAAAAGCATCGCCTACGATCCCATAATCTGCTGCTTTGAAAAACGGCGCTTCCGGGTCTTTATTGATCACCACAATAATCTTACTCCTGTTAACACCCGCAAGGTGTTGGATGGCCCCGGAAATCCCGATAGCGATATAAAGGTTCGGAGCGATAGCAATACCGGTTTGTCCTACATGTTCGTTATGCGGGCGCCAATGCGCATCGGCAACAGGGCGGCTGCAGGCTGTTGCGGCACCAAGTAATTTTGCGAGTTCTTCAATCATTCCCCAGTTTTCCGGCCCTTTCAATCCACGCCCGCCACTCACTACTATTTCAGCTTCTGTCAATGGAACCTGCCCTGATGATTTGGTGGTAGCGGATACTTTTATTTTCGGTGCGTCTACAGGAACATTTAATGCAACAACTTCTGCAGTTCCTTCACCCGAAGTAACCGGGTATGAGTTAGGGTTTACCGAGATTATTTTTATATCCGTACCCAGCGAAATATTTGCAAATGCTTTTCCGGAGAAAACAGTTTTCTTAACGGTAAAACCATTTGACGTATCCGGCAATGCTATAGCACCTGCTACCAGCCCGGCTTTTAAACGTGCTGATAAGCGTGGGGCAACTGCTTTGCCTGTAACGTTGTTTGAAAAAACCACAACCGTTGCATTTATTGACGCGACTGTTTCTCCAATTATCTTAGTGTACACCTGTGCATCGAGATGATTTAGTTGTTCGTTATTTACCTGATGCACTTTTTTCACTCCGTATTTCCCCAGTGACGCCAGATCTTCGGTTACTGTTCCCAGTAAGATGGCTACAGCGGAAGTGCCCGTTAGTTCCGCAACTTTTGCCCCATAGCACAAAGCTTCCAGCGAAGATTTCTTGATGTGCCCGTCTGCATGATCCACAAATATTAAAACCGACATAGTAATTAATAATTTAAAATTGATAATTGATAGTTGATAATGGATAATTGTTCATATCAATTATTCATTGTCCATTTACTAAAAGGCTTTCGCTTCTTCATGTAACAACCGCACTAATTCTGCAGGGTTATCTGCCGGAACCAGCTTCACGCCTGCTTTTGCCGGTGGCAGTTCAAATGATGCGACAGTAGTAAGGGATTCGATTGCTGCAGGCTCATTCACTTTCAACGGCTTTGTACGTGCGCCCATAATGCCTTTCATATTCGGGATACGCTGTTCAGCAACACCTTTCTGGCAACTAACTACAACCGGGAGGTTTACTTCGTCCGTTTCTTCGCCGCCTTCAATTTCGCGTGTAACCATTGCCGTTACACCGTTCAGTTCAAATTTTGTAGCAAGGGAAATGTACGGCATATCAAGTAGTTCGGCGATCATGCCACCGATGGAAGAACCGTTATAATCTATGGTTTCTTTTCCGGTAAAAATCAAATCGTAACCGCCTTGTTTTGCCACTTCTGCAATTTGTGCCGCGATATAATAACTGTCATGGCTGTCCGCATTGATGCGTATCGCTTCATCGCCACCAAGAGCAAGCGCTTTGCGGATGATAGCATCTGCATCGGCAAGCCCGACTGTAACTAAATGAATGGTTGTGGAAGGGTCTTTTTCTTTCAGTTCTATAGCACGGACGAGCGCATACCATTCGTCGTAAGGATTGATGATCCACTGAACGCCGTCCGTCGCGAATTTCGTATTGTTATTGGTGAAAGCTATTTTTGCCGTAGTGTCCGGCGTTTTACTGATGCACACTAAAATTTTCATATGCAAAATTTAAATCGGTAAACAAAAGTTGTTTATGCAACTAATACAAATATACGTGTTGTAAAGATAGATTTCTAAAAAAACGAAAAAAATTATTGTGAATTATGGACCGTGTGGAAAAACTGAAAGCATTTTTGAAAGAAAACCCGGCAGATAGTTTTGTGCAACATGCACTGGCATTGGAATATATTAAATCGGGAAATAATAATGAAGCAAGAAATTTATTTGAGGATATCCTTCAACGTGACCCGGGATATATCGGTTCTTATTATCACCTGGCGAAATTGCTGGAAGCAATGAATGAAAAAGAGCTTGCCATCTCATGGTATGAAAAAGGAATGGCGGCCGCAAAAAAGGCAAACGACAATCATGCGTATAATGAATTGCAAGGAGCGTATGAAGATTTGATTTATTAAAACCAATTCTATGTACAATGATATCTTCCCGATGATCGCTTTTATTGTGATCGGTATAATTTTTATATTTAATTATTCAAAAGGGATAAAAAAAATTAAGAGTGTAACTAAAAACGGAATAGAAGCAGAAGGTATTATTTTTGAATTAGTCCAGGATGAAACTATTGATGATACGCCGAAAGATTTAGCTTATAGAGATACATATTATTTGAAATCGCCTGTTATACGTTTCTTGACCCAAGAGAAACATTGGGTTACCGGAATGCCGCTAATAAAAATTTCCACCACATTTTTTAAAACAGGGCAAAAGGTAAATGTGATTTATAATAGCGAAAATCCTGACGAATTCCTTCTTAAAACTAAACTGGACTTATCAACAATAATAACTTTAGTTTTGATAGTAGGAATTGTATGCTTGGGTTATGGCGTATTTCTCGCTTACAATTATTTGAAAAGCTGATGTCGTTAGAAAATAATTTTCAAACATTCATTCATCAACAAAATCTTTTCCAGCCAAAAGATAAATTGCTGCTTGCTGTAAGCGGCGGAGTTGATTCTGTAGTATTGTGCGAACTCTGCTATCGTTGCGGTTTTGATTTTGCCATTGCTCATTGCAATTTTCAATTACGCGGAAGTGAAAGTGACCGTGATGAAGAATTTGTAAAACACCTTGCCGAAAAATATCAACAACCATTTTTTGTAAAAAAATTTGATACCGAAAAATACGCCTCCGAAAAAAAGATATCCATCCAGGTTGCTGCAAGGGAATTGAGGTATGCGTGGTTCACAGAAATCGTTGATCGTTCGTCGATGGACGAAGACCGAATTTTGGAGAAGCCGGCTAACGATCATCGAACAACGTTCAACTTCCTCGCCACCGCCCACCACCTCAACGATTCCATTGAAACGATGCTGATGAATTTTTTCAAAGGCACAGGTATCAGCGGCTTGCATGGAATTCTATCAAAACAAGGAAAAATTATTCGACCGTTATTATTTGCAACCAAAGAAGAGATCATACAATTTGCTACAGAAAATCATCTGCAATGGGTGGAAGACAGCTCGAACGATTCGGATAAATATGCACGTAATCATCTTCGCCATCATATCATACCTGCTGTCGAAAAAATTTATCCGGAACTGATCAATAATCTTTCTTCAAACATTGAACGGTTTCGTGATTTGGAAACCTTATATCATCAATCCATTCTTCAGCACAAGAAAAAATTATTAGAACAAAAAGGAAATGAAATTCATGTTCCCGTTCTCAAATTAAAAAAATCAGAACCATTAAATACGATCATCTACGAGATCATCAAAGACTTTGATTTTACATCTGGACAAGTAGATGAAGTAATCAATTTATTGGATAGCGAATCTGGAAAGCATATCGAATCTTCGTCGCATCGCATCATTAAAAACCGTAATTGGATCATCATTGCTCCGAATAACGTTGACGAAACAAATAACATTGTTGTTGATGATATCAATTGTCAATTGTCAATTGTCAATTATGGCAGCATTCACTTCGAGGTTCACTCAACCACAAACTATAAACTACAAACTTCAAACTCAATCGCTCAGCTCGATGCATCGAAAATAAAATTCCCGCTGATTGTCCGCAACTGGAAGCTAGGCGACTATTTCTATCCCTTAGGAATGAAAAAGAAAAAAAAACTTGCGCGTTTTTTTATCGACAATAAGTTATCACAAACACAAAAAGAAAAAATCCGTGTAATCGAGATGAATAAAAAAATCATCTGGGTAATCGGCATGCGCATCGATGAACGTTTCAAGATCACACCGCAAACAAAAGAAATAGTGAAGATCAGTTTTAATAGCTCGAAAAAACCCGCCTGATATCAAAGTGCCTTACTGATTCCATAAACCTGCTGAATACAGGATAATCAGAAAATACTGCACTCGCAATGCAAACGAACGCAATGCCGAATAAAGCTCCATAAATGTGTGCAGAGTGGTTAATGCCTCCGCCACCTCTTCTGTCGAGCAGGTAAGAAACAAAAAGATATATCGCGCCAAATAAAAACCCGGGAATAAAAACCGGTATAAATATCAACCCAACTCCCTGCATCGGGTTAAGCATGATATATGCAAACACTACTGCAGAAACAGCTCCTGAAGCACCAAGGCTCCTGTAATAATAATTGTTTTTATTTTTTTCATACGTCGGCAATAAACAAACCGGCAATGCCAGCACGTACATTAACAAGTAAAGCAATTTTCCTTTCGCATAGAAAATAGAATAAAATATAGGTTCAACACCCGGCGCCAGATGCTCAGATTGTCCTTGCCCGAACAAATACAGCGCATACATATTAAACACGAGGTGCGGAATATCTTTATGAATAAACCCACAGGAAAAAAAACGGTACCATTCTTTGCGGTTGGAAACCGCCGGCGGATCAAAAATCAGTTTGTCGATCACATTACTGTTGTTGAAACCCGTGAACGAAATGATGCAGGTGATAATTATAATGATAAGTGTGATGCTTAATGTCATTTTATTTTTTATTGATGATGGTATTTTTCATTGCGCAAAATGCTGCAGGCACGGTACAATTGTTCTGCTAATATAAGGCGCACCAACTGATGCGGAAATGTTAATTGTGACAACGACCATTTGTAGTTTGCCCGCTTCAACAACGCTTCATCCAATCCGAATGCGCCACCGACAAGGAATACTACTGTTTTTGTGCTTTCGGTTGCCCTCGATTGCAAAAATTTCGCAAGCCCTTCCGAACTTAGTTGCGTTCCGCGTTCATCAAGCGCAACAAGATAATCTTCTTTCTGTAACATTTGCAAAACCAGTTCAGCCTCTTTCTTTTTCAATTCTTTTTCAGAAAATGCGCCGGCATTTTTTGGTGGAGCGATTACATTCCATGATACGGGAAAATATTTCGAAATGCGTTTGGTAAAATCTTCAATGCCCTCTTTCACAAACAGTTCATGGTTTTTTCCGATCGAGAGCAATTGTATTTTCATCCGATAAAAATAATAAATGTTCGCACAGTTTGCAATCCGATGTTATTGTAAGGTTTTCTGTTTAAATAGGAGGTATGAACTATGAGCTATGAAGTATGAGCTCTCTTACCTGAATTTATTTCTTTACTATACAACTCTCTTGATTTTTGCACAACTTCCTACTTCATAGCTCATAGTTCATACCTCATACTTAAATTAAAAATTTTTCGTAAATTCCTGATTCATCAAAACTTTTATGAGAAAAATATTTCTACTACTTACTGCAATCGTATTGCACATCTGTTCATTTTCACAAGTACCGAAAGCCCCGGAACGCAAAGAAGGAGATGGCCCGTGGACGCAACTTATCATCCGAGGTGTTATTTTAATTAATGGCACTGGCGCACCACCAATTGGCCCTGTAGATATTGTGGTTGAAAAAAATCGCATAACCGACATCGTTATACTCGGTAGCCCTGGTGCAATGATCAATTCAAACAGGCGCCCGAAATTAAAAGACGGCGGCAAAGAATTGAATTGTGACGGAATGTACCTGCTTCCGGGTTTTATAGATATGCATGGGCATATCGGTGGCGAAGCACAAGGTGTAAGTGCAGAATATGTTTTTAAATTATGGATGGCGCATGGAATCACCACTATTCGCGAACCCGGTTCTTTCAATGGACTCGACTGGATGTTGGATGAAAAACAAAAAAGCGCACAGAATACAATTACCGCACCGAGAATTTTTGCATACACTGTTTTCGGGCAAAACTCCAAACAACCGATCACTACTCCGGAACAGGCAATTGAATGGGTGCATGAAAATGCAAAAAAAGGCGCTGACGGAATTAAATTTTTCGGTGCGCCTCCGGCAATCATGGATGCCGCGATCCGCGAGAATAAAAAATTAGGATTGCGCTCCTGCTGTCATCATGCACAGATGGATGTTGCACGATGGAATATTCTAAATTCTGCACGTGCAGGTATGACGTCGATGGAGCATTGGTATGGATTGCCCGAAGCATTATTTACCGACAGAACTATTCAGGATTTCCCATTAGATTATAATTACTCCGATGAGCAAGACCGTTTTGAAGAAGCAGGAAAACTCTGGAAACAAGCCGCAGCGCCATATTCCGAACATTGGAACAAAGTGATGAATGAATTATTGTCGCTCGATTTTACACTCGACCCTACATTCAATATTTACGATGCAAACCGCGATCTGCAACGAACACGCCGCGCCGAATGGCACGAAATATATACGTTGCCTTCACTGTGGAAATTTTATGAGCCGAGCCGTCAATCGCATGGCTCATATTGGCATAGTTGGGGAACAGAACAGGAAGTGGAATGGAAAGAAAATTATCGGTTGTGGATGGCATTTGTGAATGAATACAAAAATCGTGGAGGCCGTGTTACTGCTGGCTCTGATAATGGCTTCATATATGAAACCTACGGTTTCGGCTATATAAGAGAGTTAGAACTCTTGCGTGAAGCAGGATTTCATCCATTGGAAGTGATCCGCTCTGCAACATTGTATGGAGCGCAGGCCCTGGGAATGGACAAAGAAATTGGTTCTGTTGAAATCGGTAAGCTCGCTGATATGGTAATTGTTGATGCAAACCCATTGCAAAACCTGCAGGTGCTTTACGGAACCGGAGCGATTAAACTTACCAACGATAACAAAGTGACCCGTGCTGGTGGAGTAAAATACACAATCAAAGACGGCATTGTTTACGACGCAAAAAAATTATTAGCAGACGTAAAGAAAATGGTTGATGATGAAAAACAAAAAACCGGATGGCAATTGAAACAACCGGGAATGGAGTAACAAAATGTGATAATGTGATGATTTGATAATGTGAAAATGCTTCTAATCATAATTATATCATACTCATCCACGTGGTCAGTGTGCTGCTTTTTAATATAGAACACTGATTCTTTATGATGATTATGATATTCGCTGAGCTGTAGGCATTTCAACATTTGCTAATTACACTTTTTTCAACGCTTGTTCCAGGTCATCAATCAGATCTTCCACATTTTCAATTCCTGTTGAATAACGTATCAAACTTTCCGGAATTCCCAACTGTTTTCGTTGTGCTTCCGAGAGTTCTACATGGCTTGTTGTGCGTGGCGGACCGGCGAGCGTGCTCACTGAACCCAAGCTGGCTGCGAGATGTACAAATTTCAAACTTGTCAGAAATGTTTTTACAGATTCATAATTTCCCTTCAACGAAAAACTCATCATACCGCCAAAACCACTCATTTGCGATCTTGCAATTTCATGTTGCGGATGGCTTTTCAATCCCGGATAAAACACTTCGCTGATCTTCGGGTGTGCATGCAGGTAAGTTGCAATTTGTAATGCCGATACATTCTGCCTTTCAATTCTTAACTCCAGTGTTTTTATACCGCGAGCAATCAAATAAGCGGGCTCTGCCTGTAATGTTGCACCGTTTATTTCGCGGAACTGAAAAACCTTTCGCACCAGTTCTTGTCTGCCCGCAAGCACACCGCCCATTGCGTCGGAGTGACCGCATAAAAATTTTGTAGCGCTGTGCAAAACCAAATCTGCGCCAAGTTGCAGCGGGTTTTGATTGATCGGAGTTGCAAACGTATTATCAACTACAACTACTGCACCAACTTTATGCGCAGCCGCAGACAATCGTTTTATATCTACAACTTTTAATGTCGGGTTAGTTGGTGTTTCGAGATAGACAAGGTCGCAGCCTTTTGCAATTTCTTTCTCTAATTGTTCATGATCGGTAGTGTCGCAAAGTGTTACATTCACATTGAATACCGGAAGAAAATCCAAAAATATTTTGCTCGTGCCGCCATACGTATCTTTTATAGAAACCACTCTGCTGCCTGGTTTTAGTAATGCAAACAAGGTATTGCTGATCGCAGCCATGCCTGTTGCAAATGATGTTGCAGCTTCGCCGCCTTCAAGTCCGCGTATTTTTTCTTCAAGCACTTGTACAGTCGGGTTCGTATTGCGGCTGTAAATGTATCCTTGTTTTTTCCCCATCGCCACATCATGCCATTCGTCGAGGTCGTTATAACCAAACGTTACGCTATGCACAATTGGCGTTGTGGTTGCGTTACCGCTAACATGATCCATTTCGCCGCCCCAAACTGCGATCGTTCCTTTTTTTGTATTGACCATCTGAATTTATTTTGAATTATTTTTTAACACTATAAAAATAGGTTAACTACTGTATATGAAAACGTGTTTTATTATGTAACCAGCGACAATGCTACTATTGAACATCGTTGCGTCGCACACTTATACAACAGGAATTCTTTGGAACAATATCACCACATAGGCACATAGAATCATAGAAATACTTTCACAGCTATGTTCCTATGTGCCTATGTGGTTAATTGTTCAACAAAAAATAAAGAGTTGAAGTGTGCGACGCAACGATGCTTAATAGAATTACTATCGCTGGTTACATAAAATAAAAACTCAAATCTTCGGTTATTCAATCACGGTAGTTAAGTGCAGGTTTTCTGTCACCAAGCAATGCCTTGTATTGAAAGTCTGGCCCTTTGGCTTTATTGAATTCGTCTGTTGCTTTTAGAATGATCGTATTATCTGTGAACAGATCTATACCGGTTAATGCAATGGTTTTTGCAGCAACCATCAATCCTTTAATGCCAATATCTGTTCCCCCACAAGCCGTTGCCTGCCAACTATGCGCAGGCGTTCCCGGAACCCATGTTGCAGCATTCAGGCCAACCGTAGGGACCGTCCAGCTTACATCCGCAACATCAGTGGAGCCGCCGCCATCATCTTTTTCTTCAGTAAGCGGACGAACCTCTTTTGCTGTTTCAATCGCCGGAGATTTATAATTGAATGTTGCCTGAATTTTTTTCGCAAACTCTATTTCTTTATCTGTATACATCACACCGCCAACCGTCTCCAAATTTTTTTGCATTACTTCAGCAAGTGTTTTATTCGGCAACAGGTCATACACTCCGCCGGTAATTTCATAATCCATTGTAGTTCCCGTTCCCATTGCAGCGCCTTTGGCTGCATTTACCACACGTTCAAAAACATCACGCACAATTGTACGGTCCTGGTTGCGCACATAGTAATACGACTCTGCAAAATCGGGGACAACATTCGGCGCTTTGCCGCCGTCTGTGATCACATAATGAATGCGTGTGCTCGACGGAATGTGTTCACGCATCATGTTCACCAACATGTCCATTCCTTCAACAGCATCAAGTGCAGAGCGGCCTTTATCGGGAGCTGCAGCAGCATGGGCTGATAATCCATGAAAACGAAATTTCGCACTGATGTTTGCCATCGATCTTCTCAATTCCACCTGGTTTTCTGATCCCGGGTGCCAGTGCAACACCACATCAACTCCTTTGAATAATCCTGCACGCACCATATACACTTTCCCGGAGCCGCCTTCTTCTGCAGGGCAACCATATACTTTTATTGTGCCCTTTAATTTTCCGGCTTCGATTAATTTTTTCAATTCAATACCGGCAGCCATAGAAGCAACGCCAAATAAATGATGCCCGCAACCATGCCCGGCCTTCATTCCAGCTATCGGCGATTTTTCTGCAACAGAATCCTGCGACAATCCCGGCAATGCATCAAACTCAGCAAGGATGCCGATCACAGGCTTGCCGCTTCCATACGTTGCAACAAATGCAGTTGGGATTTCGGCAACACCTGCTTCAACAGTAAAGCCATTATCTTTTAATGTTTGTTGAAGCAATGCGGAGCTTTTATATTCTTTATAACCAACTTCGGCATAACTCCATATCTGCAATGCTTTTGATTTGTACATATCATACTGCGATTGTATATCGTTTGCTGCCTGTGTTTTTAAAGATGCCCCAGGATTATTTTTTTTCTGCGCATCAACACCAAGAAGCAGTAATGAAAGAGAAAATAACAACAACGATTTTTTCATAACAGATTTTTATTTGTGGCCGCAGATTCACAGATTAAATGGTGACTTAAAAAATCTGTGAATCTGTGGCAGTTATTTCCAATTAGCTATAATTCGTATTTACTTTTTGTCTCTATAATCCAGTGCAGGTTTCCTGTCGCCCAGCAATGCTTTGTATTGAAAACCTTCGCCTCTGTCTTTAATGAATTCTTCTTTTGCCTGTACTACCAATTCAGGCTTTGTAAGCAGATCAATTCCTGTTAGCGCCATTGTTTTTGCCGCGACCATCATTCCTTTGATCCCGATATCTGTTCCGCCGCAAGCCACCGCCTGCCAGCTATGCGCAGGCGTTCCCGGTATCCAGGTTGCAGCACCAAGTCCTACTGTCGGTACATTCCAGCTCACATCGCCAACATCCGATGAAGCCGGCCCTTTAGTTGGAGTTTCTGATAATGGCTCGATCTTAGAAACAGATTCAATCGGTTTTGCCTTGTAATTAAATGTTGCCTGTATTTTCTTCCCGAATTCTATTTCCAGAGGTGTATAAGTAATGCCACCAACCATTTCTAAATCTTTCTGCATCGCAACAGATAAAACTTTGTTGGGAAGAATATCATAATCGCCATCGATGATCTCGTAATCCATAGTAGTACCTGTGCCCAAAGCTGCGCCTTCAGCGGCTTTCACCACGCGGTCAAAAATTTGTTTGTCGATGTCACGGTTATAATCACGAACAAAATAATACGACTCCGCAAAATCCGGCACCACATTTGGCGCTTTGCCACCATCCGTAATTACATAATGTACACGTGCATCAGACGGAATATGTTCACGCATCATATTTACAAAATAATCCATTCCTTCAACGGCATCAAGTGCGGAGCGGCCCTTATCCGGCGCAGCTGCTGCATGTGCTGATAATCCATGAAAACGAAATTTTGCAGAGATCACCGCGAGCGAAGTGGAGTATGCCACAGCGTTATCATCGGCTGGATGCCAGTGGACCACTACATCGACGTCGTTGAATAAACCGGCACGAACCATATACACTTTTCCTGCACCGCCTTCTTCGGCGGGAGTACCGAATAATTTTATCGTTCCGCTTAAATGATTTTGTTCGATTATTTTTTTCAATTCTATTGCTGCAGCAACTGATGCAGTGCCGAATAAATGGTGACCGCATGCATGCCCTGCAACCCTGCCAAGCGATTTTCTTTCTGGAACGGAATCCTGTGATAAACCGGGCAATGCATCGAATTCGCAGAGGATGCCGATCACCGGTTTCCCGCTTCCATAAGTTGCAACAAATGCCGTCGGAATTTCGGCTACACCAGACTGTAAGTTGAAGCCATTTGCCGATAATGTTTTCTGATGCAATGCAGAACTTTGCAATTCTTTGTATCCTACCTCTGCGTAGCCCCATATCTGCAATGCAATTTTTTTGTAGTCGTCATATTTCGCCTGTATGTCGGAAATAGCTTGTACTTTTAGTTTCTCGGATGCATCTGCTGTTTTTTTCTTCTGTGCACAGATTGATGTAAAGGAAACCAGGCATGTAATAACAATAATCGGCCTGCGAAAATTTTTAATCATGTGTAGTTAAGTTTTGGTAATAAAAAAGTTTGATATCCAAGGCAAGCAACGGCAATTGAAGTTAAAGATTTTTCATGAGTTTGAAGTTTGTGGTTTATGATTGGTTGTTCCCTGAATTTTGCACTAAATAATAGTTTGTAACCAGCGACATTTTTACAATTAATCATCGTTGTCTTCGATTCTTCCAGTATAAGAATCACCCTCTCGTACAGTTAAGATTTATAATCGGCGCTTATTAACCACAGAAGGCACAACGTTTTTTCAGAAAGAATACAAAGAATTCAAAACGGTCTTTGTATTTTTCTTATTAAGTCGATTTAATACAGCCACTCTCTGCTAAAAGATTATTTAAAGCTTCACTTTTCAAATAAACGATTTCAATTTGCTCAAACATAATCCGAGTGTATACTCTTATGTCAATCCCCTTTTAATCGTATTCAGGCTACGTAATTAATCCCAAATTAAAATTATACCGGTTTGCGGCATTGATTTTGCCTGCTAAAGCAATAACTTTAAGGTGTAAGAATTTATAAACCCTGGCACTTTTAACTGAATGAAGCTATTATACCCATTTAAGCTTATTGCGCGTCTTTTCAAGAACTTGTATTTTCTCATTTTCCTGAATGGGTTTTTATTTGCTTCCATTCTTTATTTTAAAATACAAGCTTCGTATGAAAATGAATTATTCACCACTATTCAAAAAAACATCAATAAGAAAATTGACCTTAACGACACTCAGGATTCCATTGTGGTAAAGATCATGCAAACCTGCAATAGCCTGCTTGGCAACAGGGCGCCTGTTTTTACAGAAAGTGATGACCTTGATGGTGTGGAAGTGAATTATATACATCCGGCAAGTATCGACCTCATGACTGCACGTGGCGCCTGCGGCAGTTACTCATTAGTGCTGGCGAGGCTTCTTCAAAATTATAATTTGCCGGTACGCATTGCGCAAATGAAAGCTAATGGAATTTACGGTGCACATAATGTGGTTGAAACAAAAATCCAATCGGGCTGGGTTGTGCTCGACCCGACATTCGACTTATACTTTGTTACCCCTGAAAATAAACTCGCCAGCTTTACTGACGTAAAAAAAAATTGGGGCTACTACAGCAAACAGGTTCCTAAAGAATATAATAATACATACAGGTATGAGGATGTTCGGTATACTAACTGGACGAAAATCCCCATAGTTCTTCCATTAACAAAAAAACTTCTTGATATCATTTTCGGGAAAGAAAAATCAAATACAATTTGTGTACGCATGATTTTCCTCAGGATTTATGATGTTTATTTTTATGTATCGCTTGTGCTTTTTATTTTGTTTTTTATACTCACATTAGGTGTAGCAATTAAAACAAAAATATTCCCCGAGTATAGTATTCCGTTTACCCGTTCAAACATTATTAAGTATCTCAAATTATATTTTGCAAACGGGCGTATAAGAAGCGGCATCAAAGCCTGATCCTTAAGGATAGGAAAGCAGTTTCACCAAAACACTTCTTCCCATAATACTTATATTTGGCAGATAAAAAACCGGTAACATGCTGAAAGTCGGCGTTTTTGGAACAGGCCATTTGGGAAAATTTCATTTAAACAACTGGAAAGAAATCAATGGAATTGAGCTGGTGGGATTTTATGATCCTAATGATGCCATAGCAGAAGAAGTTATTTCCAAATACAATATCAAACGTTTTGAAGATGCAAACAGTTTATTAGACGCATGCGATGCCGCAGATATAGTTGCACCAACCAATTTTCATTTTGAATTATGCCAGCAGGCTATACGAAAGGGTAATCATGTTTTTGTTGAAAAGCCTCTTGCCAACACTATGGATGAAGCAAGGGAGTTAGTAAAACTGGTAAAAGAATCAAATATCAAATTGCAGGTTGGCCATGTAGAAAGATTCAATCCGGCATATTTAGCCATTGAATCAATGCAATTGTCTCCAATGTTTATTGAAGTGCACCGCCTCGCACAATTTAACCCGCGGGGAACAGAAGTGAGTGTGATCCTTGACCTGATGATCCACGACATTGATATCATCCTTAACCTCGTTAAAAGCGAAGTGAAAACTATTTCCGCAAGTGGCGTAGCTGTAATGACAGATACCCCGGATATCGCAAGTGTACGTATTGAGTTCAATAATGGATGTGTTGCAAATCTTACATCAAGCCGTATATCGATGAAGAAGATGCGCAAGATGCGCTTGTTTCAGAAAGATGCATATATCGGTATGGATTTCCTGAATAAAAAAACAGAGGTTATTAAACTAAAAACCGAAAGCGATATTGATGCATTTGCTTTTGATATAGAAACCGCTGCCGGTAAAAAAACTATTGCAATTGCAAACCCACAGGTGCCTGAAGTAAACGCTATAAAAATGGAGCTGGAAAAATTCAGGGACGCAATTATAAACAATACACAGCCTGTTGTTTCTGCCGTGGACGGGTTCCGTGCAATGGACGTAGCACATCATATCCTTCAAAAAATAAAGCACAACACTATTAACAGCTGACCATATTATCCATGGCTTCATCCAAAAAATTACATGCAACCTGGTACCTGTTTGCTGATTATGTAGCAGCTGTGTTAGCATGGATGGTCATGTATTTTTCAAGGCGCTTGTTATTGGATGAAGTTATTTTTTTTAACGGAAGTATTTTCCTGAACGACCGTTTCTGGCTGGGCATTGCTCTTATTCCACCCTGCTGGCTTATGTTTTATGCAATTGTGGGGTCTTATAAATCATTATATAAAAAATCGCGGTTAGCAGAATTCACCATTACATTCGTTTGCTCGCTGATCGGATGCACCATCGTTTTTTTTGCTATCGTAATAAACGATCCGCAAACGGATTACCGGTATTATTATAAAACTTATTTTATTTATCTCGCTGCCCAATTCCTGTTTTCTTTACTCTGCAGGTGGATCGTTCTCTATATCACCAAAAAACAAATAGAAAAAGGAAGTGTGCAGTTTAATACATTACTTGCAGGGACCGAACCATCATTGTCTAAAACTTTTGCGGATACGAACGAAGGTTTGCGTATGACAGGATACCATTACATTGGCTACCTGAACAATGAATATAATGGCAAACCAAAGATCAGTAAATCGTTACCACAATTGGGCAGCATCAATGATATTGAAAAAACGATTGACGAATATAAGGTAGAACTGGTAGTAATTGCCATGGAAAAATCAGACAAAGAGCAAGTAGAAAAGATGATCGAACAGCTAAGCGATAAAGATGTTGAAATAAAGATTATTCCTGATATCCTCGATATCATTTCTGGCTCTGTAAAGACCGATAATGTATTTGGTGCAGTATTGACAGATATACAAACCTCCCTTATTCCAACATGGCAACAAAACATCAAGCGCCTGCTCGATGTGCTGACTGCCGGGTTTGGGTTATTGATTTTGTCGCCGCTTATTATATATGCTGCTATCCGTGTAAAATTTTCTTCGCCGGGAAGCGTTATATACTCACAGGAACGTGTAGGGTATAAAGGCAGCAAGTTCATTATCTACAAATTCCGATCCATGTATGCTGATGCTGAGAAAAATGGGCCTGCTTTATCTTCTGATAACGACCAGAGGATAACGGCCTGGGGAAAAGTGATGCGTAAATGGCGGATTGATGAATTGCCACAATTATGGAACATATTAAAGGGGGAAATGAGCCTCGTTGGCCCCCGGCCCGAAAGGCAATTTTATGTTGACCAGATACTGCAACAAACCCCTTATTTCCGTTACCTGCTGAAAGTAAAACCAGGGCTTACTTCCTGGGGAATGGTCCAGTTTGGCTATGCAGAAAATATAGAAGAGATGATTGAGCGGATGAAATATGATCTGATCTATATCGAAAATATTTCGCTCGCTCTCGACCTGAAAATTATGGTACATACTTTACGGATCATTTTTAAAGGAAAAGGAAAATAATTCTGAAAGCCGCTAACTGTTTTATAAACCACATTAAGTGAAAAAATTTTTTCTTTTTTTGTATTTGTGCTGCCAACTGTCAACTGCCAATTCCCAAACTAATTCTTACTGGCAGCAACAGGTAAATTATTCCATCAATGTTTCATTGAATGATATTGAAAATACATTGGATGGTTTTGAAAAAATAAATTACACCAACAATTCCCCCGACACGCTTTTTTATATCTGGTTTCATCTTTGGCCAAATGCTTTTAAAAACGACCGCACTGCTTTTAGTGAACAAATGCTTCAAAATGGAAATAGTAGCTTTTATTTTTCAGACAAAGATCAGAAAGGATATATCAACCGCATTGATTTCAGGGTGAATGGGATTGAATCAAAGATAGATGACCATCCATTGTATATAGATGTTGTAAAGATAATCCTTCCACAACCTTTACCTCCGGGAAATTCAATTAAGATAACTACACCGTTTCATGAAAAATTGCCTTTTAATTTTTCAAGGGGCGGACATGTAAAACAATCTTATCAAATAACACAGTGGTTCCCAAAACCTGCTGTCTATGATAGCAAAGGCTGGCATGAAATGCCGTATCTCGACCAGGGAGAATTTTATAGTGAATTCGGAAATTTTACTGTTGATATCACTGTGCCGAAAAATTATATTGTTGCAGCAACCGGAGAATTACAAAATGAGGATGAAAAAAAATGGATGCTAACGAGAGTGAGAGCGGAAGAAAGAGTAGTAAGTAAAGATGTGGTAAGTGGTAAGAGGCAAATGGTAAGTAATAAAAAAAATCAATTCACTAATAAGAACAATAAATATTCAAATAACAAATCTCGTTCATCGAATCTCAAAACGCAAATTTCAAATCCGGAAATTTCTTTTAAAGAAGAAACCAAAACACTCCGGTTCATACAAAATAATGTACATGATTTTGCATGGTTTGCCGACAAACATTTTTTAGTGAAACATGATACCTTACAACTGCCTTCGGGAAAAATCGTTGAATGTTATGCATATTATCTTCCCAAAGAAATAAAGCCCTGGAGAAACAGTATGCGTTTTATCAAAGATGCAGTTAGTTTTCATTCCGCATTGCTTGGTGAATATCCGTTTAATGTAGTCAGCGCTGTTGATGCACCAACAGGATTAACAGGCGGAATGGAATACCCAACGATTACCAGCATTCATACGAACGGATCAGAAACAGAATTGGAAAAAACAATTGAGCATGAAATAGGGCACAATTGGTTATATGGAATTCTCGCAACTAACGAACGTGAACATGCGTGGATGGATGAAGGCATGAACACCTATTACGACAATGAATATTGCATGCGAAAATTCGGAACAGCATATTTGAAACTTGATGCAGACAAGAAATGGATGCAGGAAAAATTACCACAGAATCCGGGGCATATCATTTTGGAAGCTATTACCGAAATAAAGCAGGACCAGCCTATAGAAACTCCGTCTGAAAATTTTTCATACCTCAATTACGGATTGATCGCGTATGTAAAAACAGGGGAATGGATGAAGCAATTGGAAAATTATTTAGGGAAAGATGTGTTTGCGGATTGTATGAAAGAATATTACCGGCGATGGCAATTCAAACATCCTTACCCGGAAGATTTTAAAAGAACAGTAGAAGATGTGAGCGGGAAAAATATTGATAGCCTGTTTGCTTTGCTTCATAAAAAAGGCAGCCTGGAAAATGCAACACTGCACAGGAAAATCAAACCTGCTTTTCTGTTCAATTTTCATGAACCGGAAAAATATAATTACATATCGTTTCTTCCGGCTGCCGGATATAATATGTACGATAAATTCATGATCGGCGCTGTCATCCATAATTTCAATTTACCAATGAACCATTTTCAATTTGCAGTTGTGCCTTTGTATGCAACTAACAGCAAACAATGGAACGGCATTGGGAAAATGAGTTACTCATGGTACCCGGATGCAGATTTTAAAAAAATAGAGGTTGCCGTAAATGGAGCACGTTTTTCAACGACTGCCGGAATTGATAGCAACAGTAAAAATATATTCGGCGGCTTTTATAAGATCGCCCCTTCCATACGGTTTACATTTAAGAATAATTCTGCAAGAAGCACTGTTGAAAAATGGGCTGAGTTCAAAACATTTTTCATCGGAGAAAAAGCATTCAATTATGTAAAAAAGATGACAGACTCGATGTATTATCCATCACCTCAAAATTATGCTACCCGATATTTGAACCAACTAACATTTGATATTACCGATTATCGTGTCCTATACCCGTATGATGTACAATTGCAGGTGCAGCAGGCGAGTGAATTCTATCGCATCAATTTCACAACAAACTATTTTTTCAACTATTCAAAAGGTGGCGGTATGAATGTGCGTTTATTTGCGGCAAAATTTGGTTACCTCGGCGGGCAGAGTTCAACAAGACAATTCGACACATATACCTATCAACCTAAACTAACTGCAACACGTGGGGATGAAGATTATACCTACAGTAATTATTTTATTGGAAGAGATGAAGCAACAGGTTTTGCAAGCCAGCAGATAATGATGAAAGACGGTGGATTGAAAATACGGACTGACCTTTTCCAGGATTTGCAGGGGAGGTCTGACAATTGGGTTGCCGCTGTAAACTTCAATACCACATTGCCGGCATCAATAATCCCGAAACAAATACCATTGAAAATTTTTGCTGATGTTGGTACCTATTCAGGCGGATGGAGCAGCAATGCACCAACCAGTAAATTTTTATATGTTGCCGGTTTACAAGTATCATTGTTTAAAAATATATTGAACATTTATGCGCCGTTATTTTATAGCAGCGATTTCAGGAATAGCCTGAAAACAGTTCCTGATCAAAATGGTTTCTGGCAAAAAATTTCCTTCAGCATCGATATACAAAATTTCAACTTCAGGAAAGTGTATGGTAATTTGCTCAAGCGATGAGAAGTGACCTTTCCATACGATACATTGAACATAGCAATATCAACAGAACAAAATGGGATGCATGCATTGAGAAGTCTTTCAACGGATTGATCTATGCTTACAGTTTTTATCTTGACGCCATGGCAAAACATTGGGATGCATTGGTGTTGGATGATTATGAAATAATAATGCCGCTGACATGGAATAAAAAATACCGTATTCATTATTTATATCAGCCGGCTTTTACTGCATCTCTTGGCATTTTTGGAAATGATCTTTCTGAAGAAATCATGTCAGCATTTGTAAAGGCAATTCCGGATAAATTCAAGTTAATTGAAATTGCATTTAACTATAAAAATGTTTTTCACCGAACAGAAAACGGAATGACTATGAGAAACAACTTTATTCTGCCCCTGAATAAACCGTATCCTGAATTATATGCTTCTTACAAAGAAAACATCAAACGAAATATTAAGAAAGCACAACAGCTCGGATGTGTTATTAAAAAAGATATTGCAGTAGCTGACATAATTGATTTATCCAGGCCTTCCATGCAACGCCTCACCAATGTGAAAGAGAGTGATTATGTAAATTTCGAAAAATTATTTCATCTTCTTAATCAAAAAAAGATGGCTGTTACCTATGGGGTCTATTCATCCAAAAACCAACTGATCGCATCCTGTGTTTATTTCTTTTCCCATCAACGGGCTTATTATATTTTGGTTGGAAATCATCCTGACGGAAAAACAGTCGGTGCTTCTCATTTTCTAATTGATTCATTCATTAAAGATCATGCAGAAAAAAAATTGACTTTAGATTTTGAAGGTTCAGATATCCGTAACCTTGCATTTTTCTACAGCAGCTTTGGAGCAGAATTGGAAACATACCCATTTTTAAAGATCAATAACCTGCCTGTGTGGATGAAATGGATGAAGCAAGTATGAACTATTAAGTTTTGTTATGTCAGGTGATGATAACTTTAGTCTAAAGTAATTCATACTTCATACCTCATAGTTCATACCTTATACCTAACAAAGTTTCTGCGATTACCAGATCAATCGGCTGTGTGATCTTGATATTTGTCAGCTCTCCTTCAATCAAATTAATTTTCACTCCTGTTTTTTCAACAACACTTGCTTCATCGGTGAAATATGTTTGGTAAGGCTGGTCAAATGCCGGTTTGATGATAGCGCTTTGAAATGTCTGCGGGGTTTGAATAATATGAATTTTACTCCGGTCAACAATTGTATTTCCATCGCTATTTTCTATCCGTAATGAATCTACAGGCTTGACCGATGGAATGGCATTTCCCTTTTTAACCGCTTCCTCATAACAGTGATGTATAAGCGCTGCCGAGGCCAGGCAACGAACACCATCGTGCACAAATACTACTGAAGGGTTTGTTACAAATTGCAACCCGTTTTTTACCGAATGAAACCGTGTTTCGCCACCACTTGTAATTGTTATACGATCTGAAGCATGAAAAGAATCAACAATTTCTTTTCCTTTATCTAAATGATCTTTATGCAAAACTAAAATAATCTGCATGTCATCATATGCATCTAAAAAAGTATTCAGCGTATACCACAAAATTGGCTTATGATTGATCAGCAGGAATTGTTTGGGTATTGCATTTCCCATTCGCACACCGGTACCTGCTGCTACAATGACTGCAAATTTTTTCAAGTGTAAAAATGATTTTTCAGAAAGTTTATCGATACAATGCAATATGGCTTGAACCATCACTGCTTTTCATACCACGGTACATTCCTGCGCTGTTAAAAACCAAGGCAGCATTCCCCTCCGCATCTACGCCGATCATTCCACCTTCGCCACCGATCTTCAACAGTTTGTCGTGTACAACAATATGCATTGCCTCCTGCAAGCTGTGGCCTTTATATTCCATCAGGCAACTTACATCATAAGCAGCAACCGTACGTATAAACATCTCCCCATGACCTGTGCACGAAATTCCGCAGGTCTTATTATTTGCATACGTACCACACCCGATCAGTGGGCTGTCGCCGATCCTTCCGTATTTTTTATTCGTCATTCCGCCGGTGCTTGTGGCCGCAGCAATATTTCCTTTCTGGTCGCAGGCAACGGCCCCGACGGTACCGAATTTTTTATCTTTCATCAATTCTTCCAAACGCTGATGGGTATGATCGAGCGAATAATTATCCGAATCGCGGATGGACTTCCATTGATCATAGCGAAATTGTGAGAAGAAATATTCGTCCGGTTCTAATTTAATACCTTGTTTTATCGCAAAATCATTCGCGCCTTTTCCGCTCAGAAAAACATGATTGCTGTTGCGCATTACTTCAGCAGCCAGTTCAATCGGGTTGCGCACATTCCGGACACCAGCAACAGAACCTGCTTCAAGATCGCTTCCATCCATTATTGCCGCATCCATTTCCTGCACCCCTTTTTTGGTAAAAACAGATCCACGGCCTGCATTGAAAAGCACATTGTCTTCCAAAATAACTATTGCAGCTTTGATGGCATTAACTGCAGAACCTTCTTCTTCCAAAACAGCGTAACCCGCATCCAGTGCCTGTTGCAGCCCTTCCTGGTATGCTTTTTCCAATTCAGGTGTCATATCTTCTTTAAGGATCGTTCCCGCGCCGCCATGTATAACCAATGTGAATTTTGACATAAATAATGAAACAATGGGGTTTAAACTGCGAACGAAAATAGAATATTTTCAAACTGAAAATTTTGAATCTTTTTTAAGAAAGTTTGAAAACACGTTAAGCAGTTTGCTATTTTGTTTGAAACTGGTTAATATGTTGCTTTGCAATACATGTTTTTGTGGACAATTAACCGGGTGGAGAACAACGGCGGGAGCATTTTAAAAAAATAAAAAGCCCATCAACTGACGGGCTTTTCGTTTATAGATTGCTGTTATATTACCACCTGCGGTGTTCTTCCCTGCGTTCGTGTCCACGCCATTCATGTTCACGATATTCATGCCTGTCAAAATCGCGACCACGGTAGTAATTAGGATGATACCTGTCGTAATAACGGTTGCCGTAATAACCATTACCATAAACAACCTGTGGTTGTGTTACAATCACTTGTCCGTTTGTACAATTATCATAACCATCGTAACCATCATAATATGGCTGTGCCGGAGCTACAGGTTGTGCATACGTATCAACAACAACCGGTGCTGCGTGCACACGGATGTGTGGTATCGGGGGCAATGGGGGCACGGGCAAACGAAGATGGGCATCTACATAAACCTGCGAATATGATGCAGTAGCAAACAAGCTTGCTGCGATAACGAATAATGCTGGTAATAAACGTTTCATAGTTGTAAATTTTTTGTGATCAAAGTGTCAGTTGTTTTTTCAACCTTGCATATTGGAAGGCAGGCATTCAAAATAATTTAATCTGCTTTAGCAAAGGTTTTGTTAAGAAAGGAATTCGATGGCTAATGACCATTTTAAAACCATCGGATGCCTTTCGTTTACATGATGCCGTTAGCAATGCCCTATTGAAAACACTATTACATACCCGAGCAATGCAAGTATATGCAACAGCATAGAAATAAAATTCGTCTTGTCGCCTTTAAAAAATTTATAGGCATTAACACCAAGTAGTATCGCTATAATAAAAGGAAGAAATAAAAACCCCATTATACCGGCTCCCGGGGTACATGGGCCTGACGGTGATAATTTTTCAAGAAAATCAAAACCAAAGATTGCAATAAGATAAAATGAAATGGTTTGCGCAATTTTCCGAATACCGGTTTGAGAGAAATAGGTGTTGTTCATAATAAAAACATTTTTGTGTGAAGGGATTGTTTCAAAAAATGTTTCTATCAACTCAGTAATGCAGTATCACCTAAGCAGGAGTTCAATAGAATTGTTACAGCACAAGAGTGCGACCTGCCTACCGGCAGGCAGGCGCAACGATGCTTAACAGTAGCAATGTCGCTGGTTACAAAAAAGTAAAAACTAAATAGTTGAAAGTTGAGAATTAAAAGTTAAAAGTGAACAGATAACGTCAATCAGTAAATGCTGATTAACCTAAAGCCTGCCAACCGACAACTGTCATCTGTCAACTAACTTCACTCCTTATGCCCTACCACTGCAATCGCATCAGTACGCCCCATGTCGCGGAAAGAAATGCGGATATCGGTTAGCCCGGCTTGTTCATATTCATGCTGAATTTTTTCGGCGGTCATCCAAAGCTGTTCTTCGGTTATTGATGGGCGTTGTTGAAATACGGTAAGCAATTTGCCATTGCTTTTTAACAGCGGCGCCAATTGCATGAACTGGTATTGAGGTTCAACCCAACCTGCATAAATATTGCCGACATAAATGCTGTGGAAATAATGATTGGGATATGGAAGATTTTCAATTGAACCAAGATGCAACTGCATGGACTCCTGTTCAATAAATTTTTTATTCCTGCGAAGTGATTGCTGATAATAATACACTGATTCCTCCGTGCCTGCCAGAAAACCTGGCTGTAATTTTTTTGCAACTTCGTGCAAGGTATTTCCCATACCAAAACCAATTTCAAGAATGTGTTGATAGGGTTGAATATGCAATTGTTCGATCGTCCATTGACGAAGTGTTTTGTTTTTTGATGCCGTAATATAATCTGCAAACTGTAGTAAATAATTTACAGGTTGATTTTTAGGCAAAGCAGTGGCTGATAACGTGATGATTTTGATTTTTTGAATGGTGAATCGTGGGTGAAGTGGTAAGTGGGCAGTGGTAAGAGGTTAGTGAGCAGTGGTAAGTAGTAAGTGATAAGTTTGTTCTTCAATATTCAGGCTCATAACTCATAACTTATAACTGTCCACTTACCACTGTCCACTTATCACTCTTACTCCCCTGTCTTATCTGCTTCTTCAAACCTGCGTCCAAACCCACGTCCGCAGCGGTTTTGCCATTCCTGTTTGAATTTTTCGCGGTCTTCGGGAGACATTTTTTCCCAGCGTTCGTGCATTTTCGCCTTCCATTTCTCACGGCCCCAATGTGCGCCGCGGAAACCACCGAACAATATCTTGCTTAACAGTAATAATCCTAAAGCCTGTGCAAAAGTTATTGCCTGAACATGCAACACCTGCACCAATACGGCATTCCAAAGCCACATTACTATGCTGCCGAAAAGCAGTACGCCTATCACTACAAATAAAATGATCTTTAACACTTTTGCTGCTACAAATCCTCGTTTCATAAAACTCTTTTTAATAATTAATAATCTCGTTGTATAATGTCTGGAGCCTTTCGCGCAAATGCAATACGGCATAGCGTTTCCGGCTGATGAGTGTGTTTACCGGCAATCCTGTTTTTTCAGAGATCTCTTTGAACGGCACATCTTCCAGTTCGTTCCAGATAAAAACATTCCGTTGTTCTTCCGGAAGTTCTTCCAATGCATCCTGTAATTCTTTCCAGAACATATTGCGCAAATGTTCTGTTTCGGGATTACCATTTTTATCCGCCAGTAAAACTTCTTTAAAACTGATCTCGCCATCTTCGCCCTGGAAACTCAGTGCATCTTCCAGCGATTCCGGTTTTTTCTTCCGGTAACTATCAATGATCTTGTTACGTGCCACCCGGAACAGCCAACTGCTCACCTGCTCTATCGGTTCGGTATCAACGGTGGCCGTGAGCTGGTACCAGACATCCTGCAGAATGTCTTCCGCATCGGCTTCATTGTTTACCCGCTGGCGGATAAAGCCAAAAAGCCGTTTGCCGAACTGGCTGATCACGCTGCTGATATTTTTCCGCGAGGGGTTGGTCATTACCGGTTGTATCGTCAACATCTCGTCCATACAGGATAAGTAGACGGATGAAGAATGGTTATATTTTAAAGTTCAGGAAATTTTTTTCAATGGCTCAATGTGAAAATTACTCAATTAAGGGCTAATCATTGAGTAATTGAGCCATTGTTACAATGAGCAATTAATTTTGGTACCAGCTTAAGTAACTCCGGTTGGGCATCCTTGCGTCGCAATCCGTTCATCAGTTGTGCTACTATTGAGCGGTGGGTTTATTATGCAAATGCAAGCATGTTAGGAGGGTTTGGGTAATTGGGGTGATTTTAAGATGACAAATAAAAGTATTGTTGTAGTTATTCATCAAAACTATTAAATGGTATTAGGTAACATTGATAACTTTAAAGGAACAGGATTAGTAGCGTTCATAGATATTCTGGGATTCGCTAAAGAAATTGAGGAAAAATGGGATAATCTTGAAGATAATCCTCTACAAAAGCTTTTGAGTCTAAAGGAAAAATTACCAAAAATTACTAATGAAGTATTTAATGAGAGTGATAGAAATAGTAAAACTAAATTATTCCCTTGCAGAGTCCAAACGATTTCAGATAGTATCATTGTTTCATTTGGATTTGATGACCCTTTAATTCATGGGGATCTCATTTTAGCAACAATGGCATTTCTTTATACAATTTCAGATATTTGGACAAGAGCGATAGAATTGGGTTTTACAGTTAGAGGCGCTGCTGATATAGGTCAAATATTTTGGGATTCAAAAGAAATAATTGGTCCATCTTTTTTGAATGTATATCAATTGGAACAAAAGTACGTTAAGACATCTCGAATTTTAATTTCTTCTTCACTAAATAAAACTTTAGCAGAATATTTTGGTAAAGGACTAACTCGTTTGGATGAAAATATTTTAAAGATGTTGAGAAAAGATATTGATGGATATATAATTTTCAATCCGCATTCTCTTTATTCTGATCAAAACAAACAAGATATTATTGGTAAACTTCAGAATATGCAAAACAAATCTAAAGGACTAGAAAAGGAAAAATATACACCATTGCTCGCAATACTAACTTCCAATGACAGTATATTAAAAAAATCAGAATTGGGAAAATATTGACCATCGCCTCGGTTCCTGTCTTCACTCAATGAAACTGGCTTAATATAAAAGATGGTTAGTCGGACACGAGTCATAGCGGACGCAGATCAATGAAACCTATAATGAAAAACATTTCTCATTATCCCACTCCTACTTCATAACTCCTACTTCATACTTAAATATTTTTTATCTTAGTATCATCACTTCTTCTTTTTGCCAAAACTTAAAACAACCATCATGGACACAGTTCAATTCTATTGGGGCGCACTTGTTGTTGCCGTTCTTGCTAATTTTATTTTCGGCGCTGTCTGGTACATGCCTTTGTTCGGAAAAGCATGGGCAAAAGAAATGGGGTTTAGTATGGATCAAAAACCACCTGCAAGTGTAATGATAAGAGGAATGCTGATCGGTGTGATCGGAGGTTTTTTACTCGCTTATGTTTTTGCACACAATATTGCAGCATGGGCTTGCGTAAAAGGGATGGGCGAAACAAGTGCTATGTCAAAGATGCTGATGTCGGCGATATTCACATGGCTTGGTTTTTATGTGCCTGTAGATTTAAATGGTATTGCATGGGAACGCAAATCATGGAAATTGTTTTTTATAAATACCGCATATCACCTGTTATCATTAGTGCTTGTAGCAAGCGTTTTTATTTTCTGGCAGAATGCGGTTTCGTTGCCGTGTAATTCGTAATCGTTTTTAAGATAGAGTTTATAGACGGATGACATTGATTTTTATGATGTATTAAAATATCTGCGTAAAATCATAACGATCATAATTAATCAGCGTGCTATCAACAAAATTCAAACAGTTTTCAAACAACAGCCTTTCTCACTTCCGGTGCCACTTTCGTTGCAAACAATTCAATACTTCGCATCACCTTATCATGCGGCATTGTGCCTACACTGATGTGCAATAAAAAACGGCTGTTCTTAAACAAAGAATGTTCATACAAAATTTTATCAGCTACCTGTTGAGGGCTTCCCGTTAGCAATGCTCCTTTCGGGCTTCGTGCCATTTCATATTGCTCACGGCTCATTGGCGGCCATCCGCGTTCACGGCCAAGTTTGCTCATCACATAAGCATACGAGGGATAGAATTCATCAGCAGCCTGCTGTGATGTATCTGCCACATACCCGTGCGAATGTATTGCAAGCGGCAATTCATCATGCCCGGCTTTTTTTGCAGTATCCCTGAACAATTCCACCAGCGGAACAAAATGTTGGGGCTGCCCGCCAATGATCGCAACAGCAAGGGGCAACCCTAATGTTGCAGTGCGTACTACAGATGCAGGAGTTCCGCCAACAGCAATCCACACAGGCAATTCTTTTTGATAAGGCCGTGGATACACGCCGAGGTTATTGATTGCTGCACGGTGTTTCCCTTTCCATGTTATTTTTTCCGACGCATTTATCTTCAATAATAATTCCAGTTTCTCTGCAAACAACGAATCATAATCATCAAGGTTGTAACCAAACAACGGAAACGATTCAATAAAAGAACCGCGCCCCGCCATGATCTCTGCACGCCCCGATGATAACAAATCAACCGTAGCAAAATCCTGGAACACACGAACGGGATCATCAGAACTCAGTACCGTTACTGCACTGCTTAGCTTAATATTTTTTGTAACTGACGCTGCAGCACCTAAGATCACTGCCGGTGATGATGCAATAAAATCAGGGCGGTGATGTTCGCCAATTGCGAAAACTTCAAGCCCTGCTTCATCGGCGAGCTTAACTTCTTCCATAAGGTCCATCATGCGTTGATGCGGGCTGATCGTTTTATTCGTTTGCTGATCGGGAGTAAGTTCTACAAATGTGCTGATGCCTAATTCCATTTTCTTTTTTTGCTAAGTTAAAAAATTGTGCAGGTCTTCCTTGCACAAAATATCATTTCGCTTTTAAAAATGTTTTCAAAATGCGGAATGAGAAAATGTATAAACAAAAATGTGAAGGAAAAGTTGACGAGGTCAGTCGGCGCTTGTCAGTTTTGCTATTAGTAAGCAACTTATTAACCGAAAAGATGCCATGACTCGAAAATTCGTTAAGTCAACACCCTTTGCGTTCCTTGCGCCTTTGCGGTTAATTCTTTTTCCAACCCATGATCTTAAAAATCATCAACCCCAATTATTAATTACTAATTATTAATTACTCTCCCACACACATTCACCATCTACAAATGTTTTTTCCACTTTGATAGAAGTTAGTTCATCCGGCGAAGTTGTCAATGGGTTTTTATCAAGCAAAATAAAATCAGCAAGCTTGCCTTTTTCTATTGAACCAAATTTTGGCGTGTCGCTGATTACAGAAGAATTGTAAGTGTATAGTTTCAATGCCTCTTCAACAGAAATACTTTCCTGCGCAGCAATGATTTCCCTTTCATTTGTTTTCCTTGTCACCGCTGCTTCAATACCTTTTAGAGGGTTGAAATTTTTTACCACCGGTGCATCGGACGAAAGCGCAGTTAATATGCCATGTTGCAAAACAGATTTTACCGGGTAGCAATGATTTAAATAATCCTCATCAAGGTATTTAATAAAATTTTTCCCAAGCTCGCTGATAAAAATCGTTTGCATAGAAGTGGCAATATTATTTTCTGCCATCTCCCTTAAATGCTTTTCTTCCGGCAAACCCAAATGCTCAATCCGCTTCATCAGTGAAGGGAAATTTTTATTCAGCTCTTTATAAATATCAATCACAAATTCAATTGCAGCATCGCCGATGGCATGCGTAGCAGCACCTAAACCTTTTTCCATTGCGGATTTACAAAGATCAAAGTATTGTGCATGCTTCAACCGCAATATGCCTTTCTCATCAGAATTTTTATAATGCCTTTTTAATGCAGATGTTTTTCCGCTCAAACCACCATCACTGAAAAATTTTACAGCATTCACAGTAAAAAAATCAGCTGTAAATTTTTCGGGGATAGGAAATGGTTTTTCTCCCCCATCAGGCAACAATATCGGAATTGCATTCAACCGAAACCCTAATTCATTCGCAGCATACATTTCATAATAAGCTTCCAGCAGTAATGGGTCAACGGCAGGATCGGTTGCAGCAGTGATCCCGTAGCTATACATTTCCCCGCGTGCTGCTTTCACCATTTGCTTTAGCTCTTCTTTGGTATAAGCCGGGATATTCTTAGTGATCAACCCTAATGCTGTTTCGGCAAATATTCCATTCGGTTGTCCATTTCCGTTAGTTTGCATTTCCCCGCCTTCCGGAACAACTGTTTTTGATGTGATGCCTGAGACCTCAAGCGCTTTTGAATTTGCCACAGCAATATGTGCGCAGGTGCGGATCACATAAACCGGTTTATCTTTTATCACTTTATCGAGATCATCTTTGGTCGGAAGTTTTCCATCTTTCCACGCTGCTTCGTTAAACCCCCTTGCGGTTATCCATGAAACATCAGGATATTGTTTGTTATACGCTTCAAGCATGGAAAGCATTTCATCCAAACTCTCTGCACCACGGACATCTAGCATGAATGTTTTCAGGTTACCGACTTTCCAGATATGAATATGCGTATCATTAAAACCCGGCATTACTATTTTACCATTCGCATCAATGATTTTTGTGTTTGAGTGAATTAATGGTTTTAGTTCTTCAAATTTCCCTACAGCAGTAATTTTATTTCTTTCAATGGCAATAGCATCACAGCCTTTCACAAAATTGTTGTGAAAAGAAATGATGCTGGCGTTATGGATGATCTTAATGATGAATTATAAATTATAAGTGATGAATGATGAATTATAACACGAATAATGAGTACAGGTTATTTAGCAGAACCGTAACTCATCATTCATAATTTATAACTCATAATTAAATCAGGCACGTTTCTCTTGTGCTCTTGCAATTGCATCTTCCAGCACCTGTAAGCCTTCGATCAATTGTTCATCGGTGATAACGATCGGCGGCAGCAAACGGATGCAATTGCTGAACAATCCCGCACGGATCATAATCAATCCGTGTGAGACCGCATCTTTAATCACTTCTAAAGTTACATCCGCATCAGGTTCTTTAGTGTCACGGCTTTTTACAAATTCTACTAAACGCATGGCGCCGATGCCACGCACATCACCAATGATCTTATATTTGGTTTTCCATTTTTCTAATGTGGCTCGAATAATTTCTCCTACTTCGTTCACGCGTTCTAAAAACGATTCGCTCTTCAAGATTTTTATTGCCTCAATGGCTGCAACACAGGCAACCGGGCTTCCTCCATACGTTCCGCCAACACCGCCAAGATGCGGTGCATCCATAATTTCTGCCTTACCTGTGATAGCACTGATTGGCATTCCTGCACCAATTGATTTTGCACTTACAATGATATCCGGAACAACATTGCTATGTTCTACTGCAAATAATTTTCCCGTTCTGCTTGCGCCACATTGAATTTCATCCGCGATAAAAACAATTCCGTGTTTGTCGCACACTTCGCGGATTTTATGAAGATATGCAGCGGGAATTGGCAAAAACCCTCCTTCGCCCTGAACAGGTTCGATAATAATTGCGGCCAAAGAATCCGGGTCGATTTGTGAAATGAATGCTTCTTCCAATTTTTTGATGCAATGCGAAACATATTGTTCTTCGTCCATTCCTTCAATGCCGCGATAGGTATTCGGCGCAGCAATACGATAGATGTCGGAAACATAAGAGCCGAAACCTTTTTTAAACAAACTGTATTTGCTTGTCAGGCTTAATGTCAACAATGTCCTTCCGTGGTAAGCTCCTTCGAAACATAATACAGCATTGCGCTTTGTATAATATTTCGCAATGTTTACTGCATTTTCCACTCCTTCAGAACCGGAATTGGCAAGCAAGGTTTTTTTAGGAAAATTTCCCGGGGTTACACTGTTCAACAACTCGGCCAATTCCAGGTACGGTTCCATGGTTGTTACTAACGTGCATGTATGTACGTATTTATCCAATTGCTTTTTTACCGCATTCACTACATTTTCATTTCGGTGGCCGACATTGATCATTCCGATGCCGCCTGCAAAATCGATGAGCTGGTTCCCGTCAACATCCCAAACCAATGCGCCTTCTGCTTTTTCAACGACAACTTCTGTTGATTTTGCCAATCCTGCTGGTAATGCATTTTTTCTTCTTTCGAGTGCAGCCAGGCTTTTTGGCCCAGGCAATGTAGTTTTCAATTGAATGTGAGACATAATATAAATTGTAAGTGATAAGTTATTTGTTATACGTTTTTTGAAAAATGATGACAGTTCAGTGTAAAGCCTTTGTTGAGATACAACCGGTGCGCATCGAATCGCTGGTAACCGGAATCGAGCGTTACACATTTATATCCTTTTTCTTTTGCAAGATTGATAACATAATCCAATAATTCTCCTGCATAACCTTTGCCACGTGATGACGGCAATGTTGCAAGGTCGTCGATATAAATATGTTTGCCGTTGTACAAAAATTGCAAATAGCGGAAACCAGTTGCAGCAACGGGTTTACCATTTTCTTCAATAAAAGCTAATGTGTACCCTTCGGTGATCATTTCTTTCACCGTTGCAACAAAATTATTTTTATTGAGATGTGGCCTTAATTCAAAAAGTACATCCCAGCATTTTAAAATATCTTCTTCTGTTTTGGCGATTTTTATTTCCATGTAGTTTCTCGCAAAGGCGCGGCGGCGCAACGTTTATTGATTTATTTAATTCTTTCTGTTACCAACTTTTTTACTGTTGCACCTTGCTCAATAGAATTTCATTTGTACAAGAGTGCGACGCAACGATGCTCAATAGTAGCAATGTTGCCCGGTACATAAAAATTTTTTTCTTCATTCACAACTGACAATTCACAGCTCACTATTGACTATTCACCATTACACGTCTTTATCAATATCCAGCTTGATCAGCACGCCGAAGCCACCACATACCGGGTCGTTTAAGTAATCAGCGATCAACGCAACAGGTTCAAAACCGATTTTCATTTGTGTTGAAATAGTAGGATCAAACCTTTTCCGCTGAACCAATTCTTCATAGTATTCCTGTCCGCTCATTTGTGTGCTCACTGCACCGTAGCCGCTCATCATGCCGACAGTGACCTGGCCTTTTAAATGCAATTGCTTTGCGATTTCGTGACGGGCACGATACAATACACGGGCCAGGCCCATGCCGCGATAATCCGGGTGCACGCCGATATCAAGCCCGTATAGCCAATCGCCGGCAGGTTCATGATTCGTCATCCATCCGCCGGCAATTGTTTCTTTGAAGGTGTGATGGTAATCGGCAAAATTAAAATGGCTGCGCATAGACGAAGTCATGCCGATCACTTTGTCGTTATCAGTAATCACAAATTGCCCTTCAGGAAAAATTTCAAGGTGCTTCAAATAATGTTTCGCCTGGATGAGTTCATCATCGGCCAGCGTAGGAAAAACAATTTTCTGCAGCTCTTCCAATTGCTGCGCATGCTCAGGCTTCATGTGCTGCACAACAAGCCCGTTATTCAGTTTTTGGTAGTAAGGAGTTTTTAGGTTAAGCATGATCGTTAGTTTATGAAACAGTATATCCCAAAATCAAATAAGCAACGCACGACAACGCGAATGCAATAGAAGCATAGGGCATCTGCGCTAACCCGTTTTCCAGGTTATTGCACTCGGTGCTTTGTGCCGTAAGAATTGTAGCATCCGAATACAAACATGCGTTTGAGCCGAATACGCCGGCGCTCACAATAGCACCGCAATTCAGCAACACATTACTATGCAAACTGTTTGCTAAAGGAACAACCAGCGGAATTGCCACAGCATATAAGCCCCACGAAGAGCCGGTTGTTACTGCAATTACCGAGAGCGACGCAAATACCAGCAGCGGCAGCAATTGTTTATTCACATAGGGCGAAACACCGTGCAACACATATTGCGTTAATCCCATTTTATCATTTACATCTTTCAGCACATAACTCATCATTAATATCGCCAGGGCAAATACCATGCTGTTGAAACCGGTGAAAACCGTTTCAGATAACTGCGCAAAATTCCCGACTTTAATGATGAGATAATATAAAA
This sequence comes from Bacteroidota bacterium, assembly GCA_018266575.1. Classification (GTDB taxonomy): domain Bacteria; phylum Bacteroidota; class Bacteroidia; order Chitinophagales; family Chitinophagaceae; genus Puia. The sequence goes on along the minus strand of JAFEAE010000003.1, from coordinate 19,479 downwards.
ATGTGAATGTAACGGTTATCATCACCCCTTTCAATGCATCGATATCAAAATAAATAGTGGCAGCAAGCAATACCAGCACCGGCAATAAAAAGTAAATCACCTTCGCTTGTTTCTGCTTATTCATCGGTGTCACATCAAGGCTGCTGTTCATTGTAAATTCCATTTGGGTCAGCTTTCCCGTTTCACGTGCATGCATATCCGCTTTTTTCATTTTTCCGAACCACGGAAGCATCCCGAAAATAAAAAGTGGTATAATCAAGACTGATATATAACCGTAACAAACAAACGGTATCATTTTCCAGTAGGTTGAAAGCCCTGCACCTTTTGCGGCAACGCCTGATGATTCCAGGATCGTTCCGGTGAAAATCGTCCACGTAGAAATCGGTACGACCACGCACCAGGGCGCAGCTGTTGTGTTCACGATGTATGCTAATTTGCTGCGCGGAATTTTAAATGCGTCAGTTATTTTCCGCATCGACAAGCCAACAGTGAGTGCACTCAGGTAATCATCTAAAAAAATTGCGAGGCCTAATCCCCATGCCCCCATCAATGCGCCGCGTTGCGATTTTATTTTGCTCAATGCCCAGTCGCCGAATTTCATCGTGCCTCCGCTTCGGATCATCAAGCCTATCAGGGAGCCATATAACCCGCATACTAAAATTACCCACACAGAACCGCCTTGTGTCGGATCACCAATTACATGCATCATCGAGTCAACGAAGCCGGTAAAAAAATTTCCATGTGTGTGTAATGCGATCAGCACAAATCCTGCGAGGCATCCGATGAGCAATGGCTCGAACGATGTGCGCAACACAATTGCCAGCACAACAACAACCAGTGGCGGTATGAGTGATAATGCGCCGTAATCAACCATGGGGATGTACGATTTTAGATGTACGATGTACGATTTCTGTGAAATAGTTTTCAGTCGTCAATTCACAGTTTTCAGTTCTTAAATTCTTAGTTTCCCTTTTAGCTTTTAGTCTTTTCACTTTTAGTTTTTATTTTTTTTCCGGGCTTTCACTATTTTAGCTTCTCAGGCGAGTCTCCGCATTTAGTTCTTCAAAAAACAATTTGTATTGCGGGACTCGCCGCTTAATTTACGGCGAGTCCCGCAAATACTTCATGACCGTGCAGATTTGTGTAGCGGAGACTCGCCTAAGAACTTAAGTTTTCAGTCGCCAGTCCACAGTTTTCAGTTCTTAAATTCTTAGTTTCCTTTTTAGCTTTTAGTTTTTTTTATCCTGGTTTTTACTATTTAGTTTTTAGTGTTTTTATTTTTAGTTTTTTACTAATGGAGCCAGCATTTGTCCTCTCTTCAGCATCGTTGTGTCACTCACTTGTACTGTTGATATTCTATTGAGCGATTGTCTGAACTTTGATTTTTGTAATTAAACTGATTCTCTTGATCCTCATTTTCAATTCTCCATTATCAATTGTCAATTTTCCCTTCGCTTTCTTATTCCTTATTTTTTGTTTTTAATTTCTTATTCTATCGCTTACTACTAACCACTTGCCACTCGTTCTCACAACCCTCCGATACTGATCAATTTCTTCTCCATATATTCATACAAACCTTCGCTGCCGCTTTCATGGCCTTGCCCGCTTTGTTTCCATCCGCCGAATGGCGATTCCGTTCCGTGCGGCGCCCATTCATTAATACCGATCATTCCAAATTCCAATCTTTCTGATGCGTGAATGGAAGTTTTTAAATTATTCGTGAACAGGTATGCAGCCAATCCATATTCTGTATCATTCGCTTTTTCAATCGCATCATCCAGGTCATCAAAAGAAAATAATGGAAGTACAGGCCCGAAGATTTCATAGTGCGCCAAAACAGAAGACTGCTTCAGATTAGCTACCACTGCGGGTTGCAGGAAATATCCTTTTTGCAAATGCGAGGGCGTATTTCCGCCGGTTAATATTTCAGCATTCTCTGATTTTGTTTTGCCAAGTAAATCAACAACATTTTCTTTTTGTCGTTTTGTAATCAGCGGGCCGACATTTACACCTTCTTCAAAGCCGGCACCTACTTTCAATTGCGACACATATTTTGTAACAAGCCCCGCGAATTGATGGTAAATATTTTTATGAACATAAAAACGTTGCGGTGCGATACATACCTGCCCGTTATTACGGAAACGGGCAACCGAAGTTGCTTTAGCAATTGCATCTACATCCACATCATCAAAAATCAGTACAGGTGCATTACCACCGAGTTCTAAAGAAAGTTTTGTATGTGTGCGTGAGGCGCCGTCCATTAATATTTTGCCGACACGGGTGCTTCCGGTGAAACTTATTTTTTTCAATTTCGGATTGCTGAGCATTTCATCACCAATTGCAACTGCATCTCCTACTAATAGATTCACTACACCGTTAGGTAAGCCTGCCTGCTGCAATGCTTTTACAATATGAAATGCGGACAGCGGTGTGTTTTCAGAGGGTTTGACAACAATCGTGCAACCCGCTGCCAGGGCTGCTGCCCATGCACGTGCCGGATTGTACGCCGGGAAATTCCATGCCGTAATAATTCCTATAACACCCATCGGTTGCCAGATAGTTATACTTCGTTTATCCAAACGATTGGCAGGAATTGTTTTTCCATAAGCACGTTTTCCTTCTTCCGCATACCATTCGAATAGATTAGCAGCAACCGCCCACTCACCTTTTGCTTCCGCGAAGGGTTTGCCACTTTCATTCACCATATCTTTTGCGATCTCCGTTATATTTTCGCGCAGGTAACTTGCAGCTTTCTTTAAAATTTCTGCACGCGTGTATGTAGTTGTTTTACTCCATGTTTTAAATGCTTCATGGGCCACATCAATTGCAGCCTGCGCATCTTTTGCAGTTGCAAAACTTATCGGCGCAATGATTTCCTCTGTTGCAGGATTGATAAGATCATATGTTTTCTTATCACTTGCATCAAGCCATTCACCGTTGATAAATAAATTGTTCATTTAGTAATTTAAAAATGTGATAATGTGATAATGTGATAATTCTCAGAATTTGCACATTATCACATTTGCTAATTAGCTAATTTTTCAAGCCCGCTTTCAATAATATTCAACCCTTTAATCAATAACTCTTCTTCAATAACTAACGGGCTGAGGATTCGGATAACATTTCCGTTAACACCTGCACTGATTACGATCAATCCGTTATCGGCACAATAGCTGATGAGTTTTTTGCACAATTCTGCATCAGGTTGAAACGGATCTTTGTTTTTTACTAATTCAAAAGCCATCATTGCACCAAGCCCGCGAACATCGCCGATACAGGAGAATTTATTTTTAAACTTATTGAACCTGTCTCTAACGGTAATGCCTACCTGAGCTCCAAGTGCATTAATATTTATTTCCTCCATGTAATTAATTGTTGCCAAAGAGGCGGCACAACATACAGGATTACCGGGATAAGTCCCGCCAATGGTGGAAGGCTTACACGCATCCATGATATGCGCTTTGCCCATCACGGCACCAATCGGCATACCGCTTCCCATACTTTTTGCCCAGGTAGAAATATCCGGGGTAACATTATAATGATGGAAAGCAGCCCACTTACCTGTTCTTCCAAAGCCGCTTTGCACCTCATCAAGAATCAATAAGATGCCATATTTGTCACATACTTCTCTCAATCCTTGCAAATATTTCTTAGGAACGACATTGAAACCGCCTTCACCCTGGATCGGTTCTATGATAATTGCTGCGACCTGTTCGACCGGCACGTTTGTATGAAAAAAATCTTCGAGCTCACGTAGATGTATATCCGAAAATTCATCGAGGTTCAGTCCATTACCATACCTATAATAATCGGGAAAATTAATCCTATATACTTCAGGAGCAAACGGCCCGCATCCCAGTTTGTACCCGACTTTCGAAGTCAGTGTCATTGCCATCATTGTTCTTCCGTGAAAAGCACTGTCATAGCAGATGACAGCCTGCCTGCCTGTTGCCTGCCGTGCAATCTTAATCGCATTCTCAACACTCTCCGCTCCTGAATTGGTGAGCATCACTTTTGTGTGTTCTCCATGCGGCAATATGGAAACTAATTTTTCAGCCAACTGCATGTACAAATCATAAGTAGCTACATTAAAGCTGCAATGGATCATTTTTGCCGATTGTTCCGCAATGGCATCAACAACAGGTTGCGGGCAATGCCCCGCATTTACTACACCAATACCACCTGCAAAATCGATCATCTCTTTTCCGTCTGCATCCGTGATGATGCTCCCATGTGCACTCACCGCAGTGGAAGGATTAAAAATGCCAATAGCATTTGGAACAAATTGTTTCCTTCTTTCTAAAATTTTTTCCGATTTTTTTGTTGTTGTAAGCATGATAGTTGCTTTGATATTAAGTTGCTAAAAGCTATGGCAATGAGCTTTGAGCCTGTATCTTCTACTTTGCTTCAGGTTTTTTTGCAGCCTCCTTTTTTATTTTCCCTGCAATGTTTTCGGCAGCAACTCTTCCTGTTTGCGCACCGCCATTCATATATCCCTGGAAATCCCTGCTCACATGCTCTCCGGCAAAATAAATATTACCTACAGGTTCTGCTTCCCAACCTGCCAATGTTGACCACTGTCCCTTTTTAAATGAGCTATAACCCGCACGTATATGCGCATTTTTCTCCCAACAATATTTTATGTTTTTACCAGTATATGATTTTTTTGCGCCTTGATATATTGTATCCAACCCCTCAACAAAATCTGATACTAATTCTTCTTTTGATTTTTCATAAATGCTGTCACCAATTTTTCCGCCTGCAAAAACAGTGAAACTTCCTTCAGTTAGGGATTGACTCTGGCTGCTGTCCCAACCACAACCAAATGAAATATCGGAGAACGTATATCCCTGCTTTCCCGCACTGCGCCAGGGTTTGCTACCCATTCCCATAATAAATTTGCAACTGTTGCCATAACCCATCTCATCAATGCATTTTCTTTTTTCTCCGGGCATATCAATATTTAATTCCAACGTTCGAAGAACTGAAAACGGGATTCCAAGCACTATATAATCTGCATGAATTGTTTTTGTATCATCACCGGTTTTAAATAACAAATCATAACCGGAAGGCTTTTTGCTAATCGCTACCAGCTGATGTTTTAATACAACTTTATCTTTAATTTTTTCATAGATCGCATCAGACAAATGCTGGCTGCCACCTTTTATTTTCATCACTTCATGGTCATCGCCGAACATTTCATAATAATTATCTTTCGGTGGCTCAAACATGATGAGAAAATTGATAGCAGATTGTTCTGTTATTTCCATTCCATATTCTCTTGTTAACACAACATTGATGAAATCATATAACCATCCGGAAATGCCTATGCCTGAAATATATTCTGCGATAGATAAATTGTCGAGATGCTTAAAACTATCTGCAGTTTTATAACTGATTTTTTCAGGCAATGATTTTATATCAGTAGTTAACCTGGTTACAAAAGGAGTGAATGCGTTTTTCAATTCTTCATTAGTAATATGTTTACCCCGGAAATACAATTCTTTAGGTTCTAATTTATCTTCCCGTAAATCATAAAATGATAAATTGAATTCTTTCATCAATTCAATGATCTCGGTATGCGTTGTATCAACGAATTCGCCACCGATATCTGTTGTAATGCCTTTTCCGAATTCATCTTTCATAGTGAACATCCTGCCGCCAACACGTTGAGAAGATTCATACACAGTAGAATGAATCCCCATTTTTTTTAACTGGTAGCATGTATTCAATCCTGCGATACCTGCACCAACAATTACAATTTTGCTATTTTGAAGATCATTTCCAAAAAGAGAAGATTGAAGCAACGGTGGAACTAAAGCAAAACCTCCGGCAGTGTACGTTGAGTCACGCAGGAATTTTCTTCTGCTTTGCCGGAATTGTTCGTTGGCTTCCTTGTTCTCTTTTACCGAATCTAAAAATGCTTTTCTCAATAGTTTTGTAATTGGGTTGTGAAACATACATTTTGTTTTCGTTAGAAAAAGCCTCTCGCAAAGGCGCAGAGACGCAAAGAGTCGTAAAACGTCTTTGCTTTTAACTTACATTTTCAAATTGAGCTATTTTCAAATTTTCAAATTAATACCCGGGATTTTGTACAACTACATTATTTGTTCCGTCGATTTCGCGTTGAGGAATCGGCATGATCGGGTTAACTCCTGAACCCAGGATCGCGGACACATTATTTGTTCTTGCAAGGTCAAATAAGCGATGCCCTTCAAAATTCAATTCTGCCCTGCGCTCGTCTAATATTGCATTCAGGTAACTGGTGTTGTCCGGCACATCTGCGCCTGTAAGATCTGCCATACCACGGTTTTCGCGAATTGTATTTAAGTCGGCGAGGCCTGCTGTTCTTCCCAATGCTTCTGCCCGTATCAGATACATTTCAGCAAGGCGGATAATATATCCTGAATTATCTTTCGTTTGTTCACCGCGATATTTTTGTGTGCGTCCATCTGGTTGAATACTTACATCCACATTTACATAGTCAACCAACGCACTCCTCCTGTCCGTCGGACGGCTTTGGAAAAATGCATTCAAATCTGCAGACGCGAGGAATGCAACATCAGAGCGTAAAGCATCATCGCGTACATACGTAAGCGTATTATATGCGCTTTGATTCTGCAGGTCGAATTTCAGTTCGAAAACACTTTCCGGCGTGAGTTTCGTTGTATAAATGCTGGTGAAATTATCGGGGCCGAACAATGAGAATGTATTATCATTGATCACGTCTGTTGCGAGAGATGCTGCACTCGTATTATCACCATAATATAAATACACACGTGCTAACAATGCTTTTGCAGCAGACAACGACGCATATTGGTTACCGTTATACGTATTGAGGGAGCTGATCGCCTGTTGCAGATCGGCGATGATTTGTTTGTATGAATCTGCAACACTTGAACGTGCTATCGGCGTTTTCGGTGCATCTGTAGTTAATGTAATGGAAATTCCATAAGCAGAAGTTTTATCCCAATGTTCACCGAACATTCTTAACAGATCGAACTCGCCAAGTGCACGAACGAATAATGCTTCGCCGAGTATATTGCTACCTTCTGTGGCATCGAGATTCGGTACTTTGCCGATATTGTTGATGATCGAGTTGGCAGTATAAATGCTGTTATAGATAGCCTGGTAAATGCCGGTTGTGTAAATGTTGGCTGTTTCAACGGTGCGGGATGCAATATCGTTAAGATCGATCACATCATAACCGCCGGTGGTACCATTATCAGTATAACATTCAGCGAGCAATGGATAATAACCGCCATAATAATTCTTATCCTGCAATGTGCTGTACATGCCGATGCGTGCATTTTCCAAACCGCTTACGCTTGTGAAAATCGTGCTGTTATCAACAGCATTCGGTGAATTGACGTCGAGGATTTTTTTGCATGAAGAAAAAGAAGCGATGGCTATTACTAACGGCAATACATATCTCATAATGTAAGATGTAAGATGTAAGATGTGAGATGTGTGCAAATCATTAGTTTTTGCAGTGAATGAAAGATCGTGTTTTGTCATGCTGTTGCACGTTGGCGAATAGAATTTCATCTGTACAAGAGTGCGACGCAACGGCTGCTTAATAGTAGCAATGTCGCTGGGTACATAACAGTTTTCGGTCGTCGGTTTTCGGTCGTCGGATGTCTGATGACTGAAAGCTGACGACTGACGACTAAAAAGTTTTTTATTATTGAATCCATCCACTTTTATATTGAAAATATTTCTGCGCATAATTAATTTTTTAGAAGTTAAAGTTTACACCAAACGTTAATGTGCGTGCCTGCGGATATGCGGCATAATCTACGCCAGCAGTTTCAGGATTACTGCCGCCATTGGAACTCACTTCCGGGTCGAAGCCGTAATATTTTGTGAACACCCAAAGGTTTTGCGCCTGCACATATAAACGCAGGGAGTTGTACACGCCTGCATGTTTAGGGTGGAACGTGTAACCGATATTCACTGTTCTTATGCGAAAGAAAGATGCGTTTTCAATAAACTGTGATGATTGCTGATTATAGTTTTGAAAGATGAGCGAAGCACGTGGGATATCTGTTTTATCTCCGGGTTTTTCCCAGCGTTTGTCAACGATCTTTGCATTATTTGCATACGCCTGGTACAATACATTGTTTGCATCCCAGCCACCATCGCTCCAACCTAATGTCTGATAGGTTGTGCGAATGAGGTTATACACTTTATTGCCGATACTGAATTGTGTGGCAATCGACATATCCCAGTTTTTGTATTTGAAATCATTCGTTAATCCACCAAAATAATCCGGTGTTGCTTTTCCTAACACTTGCGGATCGCTTGAATAATTCGGGTTTCCTGTTTGCGGATCTACACCGAGATATTTGTAACCCCAGAAAGAACCAACAGCTTGTCCGACTTTTAAAATATGTGTTGGAAACAAATCGGTGTATGCGAATAACAATTCGTTGTCGCTATACAGTGATTTGATTTTGTCTTTCAGATAAGAAATATTGAAACTGATCGCCCATGAAAAATTTGCATTTTTTACAGGATATGCATTCAGTGAAAATTCAACACCTTTATTTTCTATATCGCCTGCATTAGTTGTGTATGATGAAAATCCTGATGTGGCGGGCAATACAGCCTGAGCGAGCAACTTAGTCCTGTCGCCTTTGAAGAATTCCAGCGAACCGCTGAACTTTCCGTGTAACAATTCAAAATCTGCACCGATGTTGAACATTTTATTTCGTTGCCAGGTTAGGTTTGAGTTACCAATATTCGTTGGGCGCAATCCTGCATTGCCATCATATCTCGAGGGTGACCAATAACTGAGGTATTGAAAATCGCCAATCTCCTGATCTCCGGTTAAACCATAACTCACACGCAATTTTAAATTGGTAAGCGTTTCAGATTTTTCTAAAAATTTTTCTTTTGACAAAACCCATCCTGCAGAAAATGCGGGGAATAATCCCCAACGATCGGATGGATCGAAACGTGAAGAACCATCATAACGTGCACTTACTGATAATAAATATTTTTCATCGTAACTGTAATTCACCCTTCCGAGAAAAGAAACCAAACCCCATCCGAAATTTTGTGCCGTTGCAGAAGTAATGGTTGATGCGCTTGCTATATTTTGCAGGCCGCTTCCCTCAGGGAAACCTTGCCCTTTTACCACATCTTTTTCATAACGTGAAGACTGAACGTTGAAAGCGCCGACAGCATTCAAACTACTTTTGCCAAAAGATTTCTGATACGTCAACACGTTTTCATTCAACCATGTTAAATTTCTATATGTTCCTTCTATTGCTTTACCGCCAACAGGTGCGCCATCTGAAGTGATCGGATCGAAGAATTGATTATCGAGAAGATCGGTATAATCAGCAGTGAATGAACTCCTGAATTTTAAATTTTTCAGGATCTGGATGTCTGTAAATGCTGTTCCAATGAAGCGATAATTTGTAGTGAACGCTTTTATTTCTTTTGCGGATTTCACCGGGTTATCGCTCAACCAGCTTGCCTGGTATTGTGTGTAATCTGTGTATGTTCCATCAGCATTATATACAGGCATTAACGGTGAAGCGCCGATTGCATTCGTTACAATTCCCGTATACGTGTCATCATTAAAACTTCTCCTGTTTTTTCCATACGTGAATGAAACATTTGCACCGATGGTGACATGATCACTCACTTTGTTATCAAGGTTCATCCGGAATGATGCACGTTTGTAAAAATTTTCAATCACGATACCCTGCTGATCAAAATAATTTCCTGCAACAAAAAATTTTGTTTTTTCATTTCCGCCACGTGCAGACAGTTGCAGATTGCTGATCGGCGCCGTGCGAAAAATTTCGTTCTCCCAATTTGTGTTCACACCGGTGTTCCATGAATCAGGCAATGGATTGGTTAATACGGAAGGATCGAAACCCGGATAGAGGTCATTGAACGGAGTAGGATCCTGGTTGTATGCAATAAGGTCTTGCTTGCGTGCATCTTCTTCTAATGCAACAAATTCTTTGCTATTCAAAAATGGGATTTTTCTCGACACATTTTGGATACCTGAAAAACTATTGAAACTAAATTCTGTTTTACCATTCTTCCCACGTTTCGTGGTGATGAGCACAACACCATTTGCAGCACGTGCACCGTATATAGATGCAGACGATGCATCTTTCAAAATTTCTATGGATTCAATATCATCAGGATTGATATCACTGATGGAACTTACATTCTGTCCGCTTCCCATTTCATCACCATCTGTATTATACGAAGTGGATAATGCAGAATTGCTTTCACTTATCATCGGCACACCATCCACAACATACAACGGATTGTTTGCACCACGCACACTCACCAGCAAACCCGCACCTGGCGTTCCCGACGGCGTTGTTACTAAAATGCCTGCAACTTTTCCCTGGATGCTCTGCGCTAAATTGGAAACAGGCTGGTCTTTAAACTCTTTATTACGCACAGAAGAAATCGCGCCGGTGATATCGCTTTTCTTTTGCGTACCATAACCAACTACAACAACATCATTCAACTGGCTTCTCGCTTCTTCCAATACAATATCAATTACTGCTTTTCCTTTCACCTCGATTGATTTTGTGCGAAAGCCTACAAAAGAAATTTCAAGGACATCAGCAGGTGAATTTACGGTGATGCTATACGTTCCGTCAGCAGCACTGTTGGTGCCTTTGCTCGTGCCTTTGATCAAGACAGATGCACCGGCAACCGGCTTGCCGTCAGTATCCCTGACAATACCTTTCACCAGATGATTTTGCGCCAGCATTACCAGTGGTGAACATAAAAAAAGAAAGAGGGCTGCCATAGCCACAAAGTGTGAAGTGGTTCGATTCATAACAGTCATTTGGTTTTTTATAAAGCAGTTAAAAAAAGGAAAAAAGCAAGCAACCGATTCAGATGATGAATTTCAGTAAGTCAGATTAGTCAAAATATAAGTCGTTGGTTTTTTTAAATAAATATTTTCAATATTGATAATCATGTGTTTTGGTTTGGTCAAAACTTAGTAAATTGATAAGTCAAATTTTTTGTAAGGAAATCAGCTTCATTCTGACCAAAAAAATCCTTGAATTAAAAAATATCGTAATTCATTCTGCTTATGTTTCTTTCCTCACGATTAAAAAAGGCAATTGAAAACCATCCGGAAATCCAATCGGTATTAAAAACCAAGAGCCGTGACCTGAAATGGGAACATTTTACAAGAACGCAATTCAATATTGCCGCACGAATAATCAATAAAAACATCAGCAAGGAAATTCAATCGAATGAAGACCTGGTGGAAATGCATATGGTTATCGGCAAACAACAATTGGAGAAACAAATGCTGAGCCTGCGGATCGATTCGGTGCATGATTTTATCAAATACATCGGCAACCTTCGCGAATACCGCGTGTTCAACTGGATCAGTGGAAAAACATTGCAGAGTTATTGGAACGGCGGTGAAGCAAAATATGTAAAGTTAAATGCGCTGCTTGTTTTTTTGCAGGTGCCATTTGCAGATTGGGATGCGTGGCAGAAAGAGCAAGGCAAGAAAACGGATAATTATAAATCCAGTTTATCCAGGCTTCCATTGGCAACAATGGGGTTAAGCAGGTCGTCGTTGAGTATTATCAAGAATTATTATCTCGGCAACTATTTTTTATACTATCAGAAAACGGATGGCAGCAAGAACATCATCAAAACGCCTTTTATATTGAAAGAACTGGAGAACGGACAGATCATCATCAAATCTATTTCTGAAGGGCATCGATACAGCGGAAAGGTAATGGGCATACGCGATGGTTGTTTATATATCAATTGCCAGAACCTGGATTTTGAAGAAATAGAGCAATACATTTTTAATATCGGGCTTGAAACAAAACCGCAGGTGCTTTTTGGGGTATCCAACACCGTTAGTGTGAAGACGCGTCAGGCTGTTGCATTAAAAAATATCCTGGTGAAACAACAAACCAACGATCCCGGGTTTGAAAATATACAGGAAACAGAAATCCCATTCTCTAAAAAATATGCTTCACAAACCGAAGAGTCATTGGTTGTAAATTACCTGAAGCAAAGCCATAACAACGTTATCACCACAAGAAGTTGCTGCAACCTTACTGACCTTGCCGAATTCTTACCATAAGTATAACGATTGCGTAAACTTGTTTCTTTTATTTTAAAAATCACACAAACGTTTGAGTGTTTTTTCAATCAATAATCCTTGTAGTTTTATTCATTTAAGTGCTGTTTTGAATATAATATATCAAGACAGTTGGTTTTAACAAGTTAAGCAATCGACAGGTATTTTGGTCCTGGTTAAAGTAGTATTGGCAGGCTTCTCAGCCTGCCTTTTCTTTCACAAACCCTTCACGCTTCATTATACATGCCTTTTCTTTTTTATGTTACTTTTGCAACGCATAAAAAAGCGTATTACAGGCAATGATGAAAATCCTCGATTGGTATATCTTCAAAAAATTCATGAACACCTTTGTGTTCACGATTCTCGTTATCACGCTCATTGCTGTTGTTATTGATACGGAAGAAAAAGCAGATGATTTCGTCCGCTCAGGTTTAACCACCTGGCAGATCATCACACATTACTATATTGGTTTTGTTCCTTACCTGATCGGTTTGATCTATCCGTTAATGATCTTTATTGCCGTTATCTATTTTACATCACGTATGGCTGCACGCACAGAGTTTGTGGCCATCATGACAGGAGGCATTCGTTACAACCGTATGCTTCGTCCCTATTTAATAGGCGCAGTGGTATTGAGTGCCATTTTTTGGATCGCCAGTCAATCCATTGTTCCGCGTGCCAATGTGATACGCACAGATTTCCAGGCTGTATATGTTGACCGCAACAGCTCATACAATCCGGACATGTTCAAATCAAACAATTATTACCTGCGTGTGGACTCTGTAACGTTTATGGGTATGCGCTCTTATGATACGATGACAAAATCCGCAGGAACCTTTTTCTTAGAAAAAGTAAAGGGTAACCAATTGTATTATAACCTGCGTGCACAAAATATCCGATGGGATACTGCTAAAAAAAACTGGCTTATACAAGGTGCTGTGGAAAGGACTGTTGACGGGTTAAAAGAGTCCGTGAAACAGATACCGAAAATGAATATTAACCTGAATGTAACCCCGCGGGAACTGAAACATGACGATTATCTGAAAGACAAACTCACTACCAAAGAGCTTAAACATTTTATAAACATGGAAGAACTTCGTGGAAGCGAAGGGCTGAATACCTATAAAGTAGAAAAATATCACCGTGATTCTACACCGTTTTCCGTGATCATAATGACAATGATCGGGGCTATCGTTGCATCCCGGAAAGTTCGTGGCGGAAGCGGGCTGCACCTCGCATTTGGTATCGTAACGGCTGCACTTTTTGTAGTGATGGATAAATTCGCAGTTACATTTTCAGTGAAGGGGAATATGCCTCCCATGCTTGCCGCGTGGACGCCAAATATTATTTTCAGTGTGGTTGCAGTTTGGTTGTATATAAGAACACCAAAGTAGTTCGGCGATGTTCGATAATCGATGAGCGTTGATCGTGTTAGACAATAGCATTGATTTATTAATGCAGTTTTTGCAAATATATGGCGATCAACGAACATCATTTTAACCAAGATTTCATTTGCTCCACAACCTTCATTGCCCTAACTTTATCCGGTAATTTCAACTCATTCGATCTTTATCCAAGTATTTTAAAAACAGCATCTCATGGGAATTGTTAAAGACAGGTTCAAACAAAAGGCAGACGCTGTAAGCGCCGAAATAAAAGACCTACTCAAAGAACATGGAAATAAAAAAATTGGAGAAGTAACTCTTTCACAGATTTATCAGGGCATGCGTGGTATGACGGGATTAGTATCCGAAACCTCTTTGCTTGATTCCAAAGAAGGCATCCGTTTCCGTGGTTATTCTATTCCTGAATTGCAGGAGAAATTACCGAAAGCCCCCGGCGGAACCGAACCGCTTCCGGAAGGATTATTTCATTTGATGTTGCTTGGTGAATTGCCTAACGAAGATGAAGCGCATCATATTTCTTCCGTATGGCAAAGACGGAGCCATGTGCCAACACATGTTTTCAATTCTATTGAAGCATTGCCCATCAACTCGCACCCGATGACACAGTTTGTTGTTGCAGTAATGGCATTGCAAACAGAAAGCCAGTTTGCAAAAAAATACGCTGCAGGAATGAACAAAAAAGATTACTGGGAAACAGTGTTTGATGATTCCATGGATTTGATTGCACGGTTACCACGCGTTGCTGCGTATATATATAGACGTAAGTATAAATTCGGTGAGCATATTCAACCGAATGGTTTGCTGGATTGGGCAGGGAATTTTGCGCACATGCTTGGTTTTGAAGACGAGAGTTTTAAAGAACTGATGCGTTTGTACATGACCATTCATGCAGATCACGAAGGCGGTAATGTGAGTGCGCATACAACTCACCTTGTAGGTTCTGCACTAAGCGATCCATATTTAAGTTTTGCTGCAGGTATGAACGGGCTTGCAGGCCCGCTGCACGGGCTCGCTAACCAGGAAGTAATAAAATGGATATTGGAATTACGTAAAGAATTGAATACGGAACTTCCATCAAAAGAACAGATTGCAGAATACGTGAAGCGTACATTGAGCGAAGGAAAAGTAGTTCCGGGTTATGGGCATGCCGTGTTGCGTAAAACAGACCCGCGTTTTACCGCACAAATGGAATTCGGGAAAAAACACCTGGCTGATGACCCATTAGTACAAACTGTCTGGAATATTTATGAAACGGTTCCGCCAATCTTGCAATCTCTCGGAAAAATAAAAAACCCCTGGCCAAATGTTGATGCACACAGCGGTGCGTTGCTTGTACATTACGGTTTAGTAGAATATGAATTTTATACCGTATTATTTGGTGTAAGCCGTGCATTAGGCGTGCTTGCCAGCCTTTGCTGGGACAGGGCTTTAGGCTTCCCGTTAGAAAGGCCGAAATCAGTTACTACAGAATTGGTAAAACTCTGGCTCGAAGGCAAAGATGAAATTTGGGGGGAATAAATTTTTCTATAACTAACGTTAATGATCATACGAAACTTCTTTTATAAGAAGTTTTTTTATTTTCAGGAGGTTTTATAATATTCAAGCATTTTATCGATCATTGAAGATACCGAAAAAATTTATGTACGAGTTCAGCAACATCATTTGTGATATTATCATTTTCTAATTTTTCCCATTCCTGCATTAAAGTGAGTGGGCCGAATTTAGTATCTACATTTTCCCAAGCTTATAGTGCTTTGCAAAATCAGCCCTGAATCGTTCTGCAAAATCCCTGCTTATGATCCACAGAAAAAATAATGTCGAGGTCTTCATTATTCCTTTTATTTTTTCGTTCTTCAACAGATGGTTTTCCTGATTTAAAATGAACATAGAAACCATCTTTGATAATCCCGGCATAAAAATCTTCGTAGCGAAAACTGATATTAAACCCCAACATCTTTTTATAAAATTCAACGGAATTATCAAGATCAGTCACAATAAGCTGCGGGCTCATACTTTTGATCGTTGAAGATATTACCACATTCATGGCATTTTATTTTATACTAAAGTATCATTTATTTCTTTTGGTATTCGAGTATATCTGCCGGCTGGCAGTCCAGCACTTTACAAATGGCTTCAAGCGTGCTGAAACGTATAGCTTTTGCTTTGCCGGTTTTGAGTATGGAAAGATTGGCTAACGTTAAGCCGACTTTTTCTGAAAGTTCATTCAGCGACATTTTTCGTTTAGCCATCATCACATCTAAGTTTACAATAATCGGCATAGCTCAAATGGTTAATTCGTTTTCAGTTTGAATTTCAATACCTCTTTTAAATATCTGTGCAATTACATAAAGCGTAACGCCCATGAACAGCCACACATCGGCTCCGCCTAATCCTAAATATTGTATGTCGGGTAGTTTCACACCTTGTTGAGCAAGCCACTCCGTATATTTTACTCCCCACCAGGAAAGCAATCCAATTATAAAAGACACATAAGATATTCTGAAAATAAAACGCCCGACTTCTTTATTAAAAGGCCGTGACATGTTTAACTTTTCATCGTGCAAAATTTTTATGATCATGTAAAATAAAACCGCTTTCATTATTGAAGGTATGCTCATGTGTATCGTTTCTGCAAGAAATTGCCCGCGATCATAAGCGTAAAGATTTGATAAATCAATGCCGGGCCAGAAATGCTTTGCATTAATTGAATTAATCACCAATGTATAAAAAGAGGCGAACATGAAACCACCTGCTTCAATACAAACGCCAACAAAAATTACCCATGAAAGGATATATAATATTTTCAACACCTGCTTTGTAGTTATTTCCATAAAAGAGATTTTTAAGATTACAATACAAATATAAATAAATATTTATTGAAAAACAATAAATATTTATCAAAAATTGAAAAATCTGCTATTTGCCCTTGTTTCGAAAAAGATGCGAATAACATGATACAGAAGAGCTTATGAATGAAAAAAAATTCGAAAAAAAATTTCAAGAAACTTTGAAACTGATTACATCACTGGATATGCATTACTGTTAGATATCAAGACGCCGGTTTGTAAGTTTTGCAGGGGTAATTTATTTCTTAAAACTCAAATAATACTCAAAGAAAGGGAGCATTTCTGTATAACTCCTCCCGAGCGTTCCGACGTGACTAATATTTTTTAATGTACCCAAGGGGGTTATGAATTGCTCCCGATAATTATCACAGCGTGTAGCAGGACCAGCCGGGGAACATGATTTAATAGATCTCTCAATGCTCCACCTCTACTCCTTTCATTTGCGATTGTAATTCTTTAATGCCTTGCTCTGTTACCTGCGTTTGCCAGAGGTTTATTTTTTTCAGTGCCGATATTTTTTTGAACGTAGAAATGCTTTTGTCGCTAAAGTTATTTTGCCCTGCGTTTAAAACTGTTAATTGCTGCAGTGCGCTTAAAGGTTCTATCGATTCATCAGTAAGATTATTTTTTTGTATTTCCAGTTTGTTTAACCGAAGAAATCCTGCAATGATCTTTATTTCTTCCGAAGTGAGGTTACAATTACTTACATCCAATCGATACAATTGTGCTTTAATGGCAGAAAGTCTTTCAATCATGGATGACGTCTGCGAAGGCGAGGTTTTCTGCACCATAACAAATGACGCTTCGAGCAAATTACTTTTTGAAGATACAGATCGAATAATGATTTTCATTTCTTTTAATTGCCGAAGCGCTACAGAATCTGCCGGAGGAACTTCAGGCAATTTTATTTCAAGATTATTTTCCTCATCAATACCAAGATATGCTGCAATCAAATATTTTGTTTTATCATCAACCCCTGATGCCGTGATGTTCTTTTTATAATCTGCACCTGATTCGATCCATCTTTTTATAAAACCGATTTCAATCGGTGTTAATGACGGGCGGTTATCCGCAGGCATATATTTAGCGCTTTCTTTCGGCAAAGTAATGCGGTGAAAAAGTTCGCTCTTATCTATATCACCTGCAACAATAGTGTTACCGCTTTTGCCGCCTTTTATAATTGATTCAATTTTGGTCAAATCAAGTTCACCTTTTAATTTATTTGGGTTATGGCAGCTTATACATTTTGCATTCAATATCGGCTGAATGATATCCGTAAAAACAATAACAGAATCTAAAGGCGGGATTATTTTCTGATGTTGGTTTTCTGGTTTTGAAAAAAAGATAGATTTTAGAAAACCGGGCATGTATCTTGTCAGGTAGCCATCCCCGTGAGTCATGTTCCCGCCGAGGTGCCCACCAATAGAAATGAGTACAACAGATACATACAACAACCAACTGCTCAATGGCGTTTTTAAAAAGCTGAAATTTTCATTTTCTTTTTTTCTTATCAGCCAAACAATAAAAATAAGGATAGTAACGGTGATGCCTATCCATTTGTGCCAGAACAACGTATTGTTATCATAACCACCTCCTGAGGAAAGAAACAATCCTGAAACAACAGCTAATACAGCACTCCCAAAGCTTGCAAGCAATGCAATATTAATACCAACGGAAAGTAATTTGCTTTTTTTGTATACCTCAATAATATTCAGCAACGCAGCAAATAAAATAATGCCAATAGGAATATGAACAAGCAATGGATGAAACCTTCCGAAAAATAGCGACCAGTCTGTATGCATCTGCAAAAATATTTTTATACCCGCTCCAGTTTTACAGGATATGTTTTATCAGCATTCCACTGGCACACATAAATATTTTTGTCTTCATCAATACATACATCATGCCCATGATAAAAAATATTTCCTTCCATAAACATCGGTTGCAATTTACCATCTTTATATTCCGGTTTTGTGCCACCCGGATTGGAAATACATTTATTGTCTTTATCAAGTATCGTTACAAAGCCAGACCTGCCATCGTTCATTTTTCCGGTGTCGCGGAAATTGGACCAGCACACGCCGGCATATAAATTCTCTCCATGAATTACAGCACGGCACACATACAATCCCGGAAGATGTATTGTCTCTACATATTTTCCATCCATGGTAAAGATCTTGAACGCATTTTCTTCTCTTGATGAGCAAATCAATTTTGGTGAAGAAGGATTTCTCAAATCAACAGTCACTCCGTGTGCATTTTTCAGGTTATGGTCGGGATTATCATTATGATGCCCGCCAAAATGCCTGATATATTCTCCCTGGTGATTGTATTGAATGATGTAATCGGAACCATATCCATCCGCAACATAAAAATCTCCATTGGGCGCAACAGCAACTTCTGTCGGTTGAAATTTTTCATCTTTCTTATATACGCCGATAGTATACGGATGCCCCAACGCAAAAATCAAATCGCCATTCATGTTGGTTTTAAAAACAGAACCAGCTTGCGCATGCCAGTTATTGTCTCTTCCATAATAATACCCGCAGTCTGTGATGAACAAAAAATCTTCTCCGCCTTCAGGTGCAAGCGTAAGCCCGTGCCCGCCCGGGTAACGAGTGCCCCAGCTGTCAATCAGCTTTCCCGATTTATCATAAATAATAATATTATTTTTCACTTCATCTGTTATCATCACTAATCTTCCTTTGGAATCCTGCACCATTTCATGGCAATCGAACACAGGCGTTTTTGCAGGATCGAGGTTTCCCCAATCTTTATGCACTTTATACCGGAAGCCGCCATGGCCGATAATACCATCATCAGTTGGCTTTGCTTTGCCGATGATATGAAAACCCGCAACAGCTCCTGCTGTGAGCACAGAAGTCTTTTTAATAAACTGCCTTCTTGAGTGATTATCTTTTTTCATGATGGAAGAAATTTATGAGAAGCATTAGGAAAATATTTTTGTTGCCAGCATTTGTTTTTCATAGCATCATCGTTGCGTATTCTAAGATGTAACCAAATAATTTTTTATGCGGCTAATCTTAGTTCATACGGTTTTTGTTTTTTAATAATGGCGAATACCCTTTCAATTAATTTAGCACGGATGATGTTGATGACA
>JAFEAE010000002.1 GCA_018266575.1 Bacteroidota bacterium | reverse complement strand
GAATAGTGAGATGTGAGATGTGAGATGTGAGATGTGAGATGTGAGATGTGAGATGTGAGATGTGAGATGTGAGATGTGAGATGTGAGATGTGAGATGTGAGATGTGAGAATATTTTAACTACACAATTTACGATTATGCAGTTAAAAAGTTTCTTAGAAATCATAGACATCTAACATCTTACTTCTTTCATCTTACATTTCCTCACAATATCGGATGCCTCTTGAATTCTTTTGTTCTGTCAAACAGGTAACGATAAGTGGTTAATATACGGCTGCGATGGGTACCTAAATTTTCTGCAATGTTTATCATTTTAGGATTGAATTCGCCGATCCATTGCATTTCATATTTCGTATATTTCAATTCTTTCTGAATGATTTTTGCCCCTTCAACAATCATGTAACTATCTACCCCCTTTGCCTGCCACTCCGGAATAACACCAAATGCAAGCCCGACAAACTTGTCGCACTTTTTGGTTTTCTTCACCCATAAAAATTTCAACTTCTGTAGCAATCCAAATTTCCCATGAAGATATTTGAACCATTGGTTGAGGTCGGGAATATTCATCCACATAGCCACAGGTTCATTTTTATAATAAACAAACCAACTGACGTTTTCATCAATGATCGGTTTTAATGAATGAAATAATTTACGAACATTAGCTTCTGCCATTTCTTTCATGCCACCATGCCCTGCAAATGCTTTATTATATACAATGGTAAAATCCCTGGCGAATTTATCGAGCTGGTTTTTTTTGAGGAATGTGGCAGAAAAATTCGGATCAGCAGCACAGGCAGCATGCCTGTCAAAAAATTTTTGTTGGACCTGGTTGGCAACCGTTAATCCAAAACATATCTGGTTGAAGAAATTTTTGAAACCATAAGTCTCAAAAAGATCTTTATAATAAGGCGGGTTGTAATTCATGCAATATAATGGCGGTTCAAAACCTTGCACAACCAACCCCCACCAGCGGTCGCGTTCCCCAAAATTAATCGGTCCGTCCATTGCCTGCATCCCCTTTTGCATTAGCCAGTGTTTGGCAACATCAAAAAGCATGTCCGCGGCTTCCTGGTTATTGATACAATCGAAAAAGCCAACTCCGCCAACAGGCACGTCATCACCCTTCGATTTGTATTTCTTGTTTACAAACGCAGCAATTCTTCCGATCAATTTACCGTCCTTATCTTTCAAAACCCATCTTATACATTCGCCAAAACGAAATGCCTTATTTTTTTTAGGATCGAAAACTTCATTAACGTCTTTGTCTAACGGGCGGATATAATTCGCGTCGTTTTGGTTTAATTCAACATTAACCCGGATAAAATCCGGCTGGTTCTGTTTGTTTATTTCTATTAATTCCATGACTATGAAACAAAAATAAATAGTAAAAGGATAAAAAGAATAGGGTTGGTTTTACACATTTTGATGTTTGAATCATTTTGAAATTATCCATTTTCAAATTTTCAGATTATCGTTCCACTCCCTTACCTTTGCAGCCGATTTTCGACCCCTCACATTTAAACAATTGATTATATGCCGAATACTGGTAAGATCAAACAAATCATCGGAGCAGTTGTAGACGTGCAGTTCGCAGGGAAACTTCCTGAAATTTATAATGCGCTGGAAGTGAAAAGACAAACAGGAGAAACTCTTGTGCTTGAAACACAACAGCATCTTGGTGAAGACAGCGTTCGTTGTATTGCTATGGATGGAACAGAAGGATTAGTTCGCGGTATGGAAGTTACAGACACAGGTAATGCTATTGCAATGCCAACAGGAGAAGCAATCAAAGGGCGTTTGTTTAATGTAACCGGCGATCCTATCGATGGTTTGCCTGCGGTGCCAAAAACAAATGGCCGCCCGATCCACTCAAAACCACCGGCTTTCGAAAACCTGAGCACTTCAACTGAGGTTTTGTTTACAGGTATTAAAGTTATTGACCTGATTGAGCCTTATGCAAAAGGTGGTAAGATCGGTTTATTTGGTGGTGCGGGTGTTGGAAAAACAGTATTGATCCAGGAGTTGATTAATAATATTGCAAAAGCTTATTCAGGAGTATCTGTGTTTGCCGGTGTTGGTGAAAGAACACGTGAAGGAAACGACCTGATGCGTGAAATGATCGAAGCCGGGATTATGAAATACGGCGATGAATTCAAACACAGCATGGAACATGGTGGATGGGATTTGAGCAAGGTGGATATGAAAGAATTGTCTGACTCGAAAGCAACATTTGTATTCGGGCAAATGAATGAACCCCCAGGAGCACGTGCACGAGTGGCATTGAGCGGATTGACAATCGCTGAATACTATCGTGATGGTGATGGCAAAGGACAAGGCCGCGATATTCTTTTCTTCGTTGATAATATATTCCGTTTCACGCAGGCAGGTTCTGAAGTATCTGCGTTGCTTGGCCGTATGCCATCAGCCGTAGGTTACCAGCCAACGCTTGCTACGGAAATGGGATTGATGCAGGAAAGAATTACTTCTACAAAAAATGGTTCGATCACATCTGTACAAGCAGTTTATGTGCCTGCGGATGACCTGACCGATCCGGCTCCGGCAACAACTTTTGCGCACCTTGATGCGACAACGGTATTAAGCCGTAAGATTGCTGACTTAGGTATTTATCCTGCGGTGGATCCATTGGATTCTACTTCCCGTATCCTTACTCCGCTGATTGTTGGTGACGCACATTATAACTGTGCAAACCGCGTGAAATTAATTTTACAACGTTATAAAGAATTGCAGGATATCATTGCCATCCTTGGTTTGGATGAATTGAGCGATGAAGATAAAATGACGGTTGCCCGTGCACGTAAGGTGCAACGTTTCCTGTCGCAGCCTTTCCATGTTGCGGAAGCATTCACCGGTTTGAAAGGTGTACTTGTTCCGATTGAAGAAACGATCCGTGGATTTAATATGATCATGGATGGTGAAGTAGATGAATATCCTGAAGCAGCATTCAACTTAGTTGGAACTATTGATGATGCTATTGAAAAAGGGAAGAAACTGATGGCGCAGGCACAAGGATAATTTGAAAATTAGAAAATGGCGCAATTGCTCAATTAAGAATTTTCAAATTGAGCAATTTTCAAATTGAGTAATTATGAATTTGGAAATATTAACACCAGAAAAAAAAGTATTCAGCGGGGATGTTTACGGAGTGCAGCTCCCGGGGGTTACCGGTTTGTTTGAAGTGCTTGGGAAACATGCTCCGTTGGTAAGCGCATTAAAGGCAGGGCGGGTGAAAGTGCTGAAAGATAAAAGTAACCATCTTGCCTATTTTGATGTACAAGGAGGCTTTGTTGAGGTGATCAATAATAATGTAACTGTTCTTGTGGAAGGTGCGACGATCATCGAATCGAAATAACCAGCCTAACGTAAATATATAAACGAAGATTAATAACCCTCAATTCTGTTGAGGGTTTTTTGTTGCTGCAATTTATGAGCGTTCAATAGAATTGTTGATGTTGAAGAGTGCGACCTGCCTACCGGCAGGCAGGTGCAACGATGGTGAAGAGAGAACTAATGCTGGAAACAAAATAATAAGAAATAAAAAATAAGGAATAAGAAATTAGAAAGGAAATGTTGAATTGAAAATTGAGAGTTGAAAATGCTCGAAGCTCACAGCTAAAAGCTTATTGCTAATCTAATTCAACTGCGGGTCAATAGGAAAATTGATCATCATTTCATAATCGCCGCCGAGATGGCGCAACGAATCTTTCCAGATCTCATCAATGTGTTTATGAAAAACAAGTTTGCGTGTTGCTTCTGCTGTGAGCCAGGATTTTTCTTTTAACTCATCTGCAAGTTGCCCGCTCCCCCATCCTGAATAGCCTATAAAAAAACGGATCTTATTCATATCGATTTTTTTTTCGCGGATCAGTTTGATGGCAATTTCAAAATCGCCGCCCCAGAAAACGCCGTCAACAATTTCGTAACCGCCGGGAATATGATCGGGGTATAAATGCAGGAAATGGATCGTATCCATTTGCACAGGGCCCCCAAGAAAAACGGGGATTTCCAGATCCTCCAAACCATTCACCAGGTCGGCAAGTTTGTATTCATAATTTTTATTCAATACAAAACCGAAACTTCCTTCGTCCTGGTGCTCGCATAAAAACACAACAGTACGCATGAAATTGGGATCTTTTAAAAAAGGATCAGCGATCAACAATATGCCCGGTCCCGGATTTTCCATGTTATGTAAATTAATAATCCTTCCTGATAAAATAAGCGTTTTGGAAAAAATCTAAACCATTAATATTGCAGGGGCAATTAGCAAAGTTTCGTAAATAATGCGGAGTGATACAGCGGATAAATTGCGTTTCTTTGTGAAACCTTCGTTAAATAGTTTACCTGTTGCCGCAAGAAAATTTTAAACCTTATTCTCTTTAATAAATTTGCAGGCTGGCTAAATCGGAAGACAAGTGAAAAAAATTTTCCCTGTTATTTTTATTTTGATCTCTTTATCGTTGGTGGGTATTATTTATATCCAGATCAACTGGATTTTTACGATGGTAGAGAACAAAGAAGAGGAGCTGCATCATAAACTGATCGACGTGATGAATGATGTGGGGCAGGAACTGATCGAGCAGAAGGAAGTTACTTCAAGTTTCAACCCGCTGAATTTAAGGCCTGGTGGGGAATGGAGCCCTACAGAAAAATTCATGCGTGAATTAATGCACCCGCCGACTGTTGCAGAAAAATTTACAGCCAATGAAATTGAGGATAAATTAAGGAAGGCATTTAATCATCGTGGATTAAAAGATACCAAATTTGAATTTGGCGTAAGTGCAGATGTGAATTTGCTTACTTATGAAATCCGCTCGAAAAACTTTTTAAATGCGCTGGAAGATTCTGCACATAACTGGCGGGAAATATATATCCTCCAGGTTTCCGGCGGCAATGAAATCAGTGACCTTGTGCCTGCGGAAACGCTTTCCGTGATCGTTCCAAACTACCGGACAATTGTTGTTAAACAAATGTACCTGAAAATAGCCGGCGTGATCTTTTTTACATTAATGATCATTACTGCATTTTATATAACCGTGCGCACATTGGTAAAGCAAAAGAAACTCAGTGAGATCAAAAATGATTTCATTAATAACATGACGCACGAATTTAAAACACCGCTTGCAACCATATCGCTTGCGGTGGATGCACTGCGTAACGAAAAAGTAGCGCAGGATAAGGAAAAATCAAATTACTTCAGCAGTATTATTAAAGAAGAAAATAAGCGAATGAATAAACAGGTCGAAACAATTTTGCAGGCTGCATTATTAGAGAAACAAGAACTGCAACTGAACCTTCAACCAATACATGTGCATCAGATTATACAAGATGTTCTTGATAATTTTCAATTGCAATTGCAAGACCAGAATGGCAAAGCCGATTTGCAGTTGAATGCAAGAAACGATTTGCTGGAAGCAGATGAAGTGCATTTCACGAACCTGATCTCAAACCTCATGGATAATGCTGTGAAATATTCAAAGGGAAATGTGTATATAAAACTTACCACGCACAGCACGAATAAAAACCTTGTGATCCGCTTGGAAGATAACGGCATCGGGATGAGCAAAGAAACGCAACGGCGCATTTTTGAAAAATTCTATCGTGCGCACACAGGGAATATACATAATGTGAAAGGCTTCGGATTAGGATTGAGCTATGTGAAAACTGTTGTTGATGCGCATCACGGAAAAATTAAAGTTGATAGTGTTGTAGGAAAAGGAACAACATTTACAATGGAATTTCCACTGAAAACGGTGAGCAGTGATAAGTTGTAAATAGTTATGAATGATAAATTATAATTCATAACTCATAACTCATTGCCTCATTTCTGAAAAGCAAACAACCATCTCCATAACTTAAAAAGCGGAAATTATTATTGAGTGCATAGTCATACACTTTTTTCCAATCATCTCCGATAAATGCAGCAACAAGAAGTAATAAAGTAGATTGCGGCTGATGAAAATTCGTGACGAGGATTTTTGCAACACGAAATGTATAACCGGGAACAATTAATAATTGTGTTTTTGTGATTAATTTTTCTATTTTATTTTTCCCCATCCATGATAATAAGGATTGCAAAGATGTTTTTGCTGAAATACTATCAGAATGAAGTTCATAAGCATCCCACTGGTGAACAACTAATTCTTCAGGTTTTATATCCGGGTTTTTTATGCACTTGAGCCCGAGCCAGTATAAACTTTCAATTGTGCGAAGCGAAGTTGTACCTACAGAAATAATAGTGCCTTCACTATTTTCGATCAGTGTGTGAAGAGTTGATGATCTAATTTCAATGAACTCAACATGCATATCATGCTCCTGTATTGTTTCTGTTTTGACAGGCTTAAATGTCCCTGCACCTACATGAAGGGTAACAAACTCTCTTCGTATATTCTTGCCAGTTAGTTCCTGAAAAATGCTATTGGTAAAATGTAAACCTGCAGTCGGTGCTGCTACTGAACCATCATGCTTTGCATAAATAGTTTGGTAACGTTCTGTATCTGATTCAGCAACCTCTCTTTTTATGTACGGTGGCAAAGGAACCGATCCTGCATAATGTAATATTTCTGCAAAGCTTAAATTCTCCGGTTGCCAGGAGAGTTCAATGATAAAACAATCGGTTAATTTTTCAATATATGAAGCGCATAAGATGAATTCATTTTTTTCAGCAATGATTCTTTTTTCGAGCACCTGTCCCGGTTTCCATTTGGAAGCACCACCTATCAGGCATTTCCACAACACTTTTTTTTGTGTAGCCATTGCTGAAGTAATATCCTTGTATTGAACATGCGGTTCAAGACAAAATATTTCTATAGAAGCGCCTGTAGGTTTTTTAAAAGGAATCCTTGCTTCAATAACTTTCGTATTATTAAAAACAAGTAAAGAATTTTCCGGAAGATGTTCTGCAATATTTGCATACACATCTTCTTTGATAACCCCTTTTTGATAGATCAATAATTTGGATGCATCGCGTTGCTGTAAGGGATATGCCGCAATTTTTTCTTCCGGGAGCTGATAGGTAAAGTCTTTTATTAAAATTTCTTTAGGTCGCATATTTTGTTGTTGGTCTTCAGTCATCGGTTATCAGCCATCCGATGGCTGATAACCGATGACCGCCGACCGCATTATCTTTTTGCCAAGGGCACTACTAATTTCAGTCCGCTCCATTGGTCGCTTACTGCGCAAACTTTCACATCAACAAGATCATTTTGCAATGCATAATTTCGTATATCCGTTTCCGTTATATCCGTAACAATGCCTGCACTTTTCTTATACCATGAAACCCAGACTGTTATTTGCGGATTTGATTGGATTACTGGTTTCAGTTTCTTCATCTTACTTTCATATTCTTTTTTTGAATGCACAAAAAGATGCACAAGATCTATAGTATTTTTTTTGAAACCAGCTGCGTAGTGATATCTTTTTCCGGCCATTTAAAATATTCAGCAGGGATATTTATAAGAAGCACTTTCATTTCTTCCTTAATCCCTAATTTTTTTAAAAGCGGCGTGCCGGAATATCCTGCGGTAGGCATGGCCTGAAAATTTGCTGCAAAATACATTTTCAACAACTATGAAAATGAGCTATTAAGAGATTTCCATAGTTGTACACGGTTATTAACATATAATACACATGGAATTTTAGTGGATATTTTCCAAACCCATTACCGTAAAGGCTTTCATGGGAAAAAAGCATGTGGAAAAATTAAATTTTCCAAAACTTGTTTATGAAGTGGGAAAAAGTGTTATTTTGTGTATATTTTAGTGAAAATTGATTAAACAGCTTGTAAATGATTGGTTTTCTTGGCGAATACGAAGTGACGCTCGACCCTAAAGGGCGCTTTTTACTGCCTGTTGGCTTTAAAAAGCAATTGCCTGAGGATAGTGCTTCCCAATTCGTCATAAACCGCGGCTTCGAAAGATGCCTCACTTTATACCCGATCAAAAGCTGGGAACCCATTTTCAAGGAAATAAGCAAGTTGAACGATTTTGACCCTAAAGTTCGCGAATTCCGGCGATACTTTTTAAACGGGGCAACATCATTGGAGTTGGATTCTGCAGGAAGGTTGTTGGTGCCTCCGAATTTAAAAGAGTATGCAGGATTGCAAAAAGATATAGTGCTTGTTTCAGCGGTCGACAAAATAGAAATCTGGGATCATAGTAAGTACCATAAGGAGCTCTTTGAATCTTTTTCACCGGAAGCATTCAGCAGCATCGCCAGTGAAGTGATGAACAAAGTAAAAAACAATCCTGAAACCGGAAATTAGGAATTGATATGAAGAACGATCATTCCAAATCCGAAAATCCAGGTTCACAAGTTTATCACGTTCCGGTATTACTGCACGAAGTTTTGGATGGATTAAATATCCGCCCGTCAGGTGTGTATGTGGATTGCACATTTGGTGGCGGGGGACATTCAAAAGAAATTTTAAAAAAACTGGATGAGCATGGAAAACTAGTTGCGTTCGATCAGGATGAAGAAGCAAAACAAAATTTGCCTGACGACCCGAGAGCCATTTTCGTGCAAAGTAATTTTCGTCACCTGCAACGTTTTTTGCGGTTGCATAAAATATCGCAGGTAGATGGAATTCTTGCTGACCTTGGCGTAAGCAGCCATCAGTTTGATGAAGCGGGACGCGGATTTTCGATTCGCTTTGACGGTAACCTCGATATGCGCATGGACAAACGGCAATCCCTAACCGCTTTTGACATTGTGCATAATTATACTGAACAGCAATTGCACAAGTTGTTTGAACGGTATGGAGAAGTTACCAATTCGAAAACGCTTGCTAAAACGATAGTAGGAATCCGTAACTCCACTTCACTCAACACCATTCAGAATTTTAAAAATGCATTGCATGCTACGGTAAAAGGAAATCCCAACAGGTACTTTGCCCAGGTTTTCCAGGCACTGCGGATAGAGGTGAACGATGAATTAGGTGCATTAAAAGAAATGCTGCAGCAATCAGTTGATGTATTAAAACCAGGCGGACGGATTGCTATCATTACTTTTCATTCACTGGAAGACAGGATCGTGAAAAACTTTTTCAGGAAAGGAACATTTGAAGAAGGCCAACTAAACCCCTTCGGACAAAGCACCGTAGAAACCCCTTTACGGATTATAACAAAAAAACCAATCATTCCCGGCGACCAGGAACTAAAACAAAACTCAAGGTCACGCAGTGCCAAGTTGCGCATTGCAGAGAGAGTATAATATTCAGGAATTAATATTCTAATTGATGTAAATAATGGAAGAAGTAAATCAGAATAAAGAACAGAAGATAGAATGGAAAAAACTATTCAGCTATAAATGGATCGTTAAGAACGTGCCCTTCTTTTTATTTCTTGCAGTGCTGGCTGTAATATATATATATAACGGGCATTATTCAGATAAAACAGAACGGGACATAAATAAAGTAACAAACGAACTGAAAGAATTGCAATACGAATACAAAACCATGAAAAGTGAAGTGATGTTCCGTAGCAAACAAAGTGAATTGGCAAAGGCAGTAGAGCCATTAGGGTTGAAAGAATTGGTTACGCCGCCAATTGTGTTGGGCGATAGTTTGGGAGAAGTGAGAAGTGAGAAGTGAGAAGTGAGAAGTGAGAAGTGAGAAGTGAGAAGTGAGAAGTGAGAAGTGAGAAGTGAGAAGTGAGAAGTGAGAAGTGAGAAGTG
>JAFEAE010000028.1 GCA_018266575.1 Bacteroidota bacterium | reverse complement strand
TTTGGTAGACGCACTGATCTCATAGCTGTCGCGCAGTGCCCTGCTGACAGTAGAGGTGGAAAGACCAAGGGCTTTGCCAATGTCTTTTATGGTTGCTGCTTCAAATTTCATAGTAGAACTATTTGAAGTTCCCGGGAGAATTTAATTGTTTAGTACCGTAAAAACTAACGATCATGAATATCCTGTTTTATACAACATATGTTTTACTGAAAGCCGGGGAATCTTCTGAAGTAGCAAATAATGATAGAAACACTCTTTTCATATAGTAGCTTTTCTGGTCATTAATAATTTGATGAAAATTTTAAATATCCGTACAGCAATTTGCATTTACTAATTTAAACATCATTTTTACATCGCTCTAATAACTGTCTGCTTCCGCCAATAACCGGCTAAAATAGTATCAGTTAAATGTGCAGTTAAATATAATCGGCCAAAATAAGTTTATTCCGAATGAAATGCAACTGGAAACACATCGCATGCCGGCAACGATTGCGTAAATAAAATGCTTTTGTGAGGATTAATATTGATCAGAAAAATAGAATTTCATTTCACCATTTCAAATTGTTCAGTATATGAAAAATCTATTTTCTATTCTTGCGCTTCTGTCGTTATTTTTTTCTTCGCTTTCCCAATCATATCAACCCGTAAATAAAAATGCTTCGCCGGAAGCAAAACGGTTACTGAAGTATCTATACAGCATCAACGGAAAATATTTGTTGAGTGGGCAGCATAATTTTAATCAAAGTATGGACCGATGGAATGATACGGTGCGGGCAATAACCGGCAAACTGCCTGCAGTTTGGGGAACTGATTTTATATGGAATGGGAAAACCGATAACGGACAGAAAATTGTTGACGAATGCATCCGTAAAAACAAAGAAGGCTTTATCATCACATTAATGTGGCACCAGGGAAGGCCAACAGACGATCCGCCGTTCGGATGGAAGGAAAGCATCCAGGGAAAATTAACTGATGAACAATGGAACGAATTGATAACACCGGGAACAAATTTATATAACCGGTGGCTTGCCCAAATTGATACGGTGGCAAGCTATTTAAAACAACTCAACGAAGTGCATGTTCCCATACTATGGCGCCCCTACCACGAAATGAACGGCATATGGTTCTGGTGGGGAAATAAAAAAGGCAAAGACGGTATCGCCAGGTTATGGGCGTATATGTATGACCGTTATACCAATCATTTTCATCTCAACAACCTGCTTTGGGTGTGGGGTGCAAATGGGCCGCGGGATATTCCCGGCGATGAGGCGTATTCCTACAAAGATTTTTATCCCGGCAGCAACCTCGTTGATGTGCTCGGCGCAGATGTCTACCACATGGATTATGAGCAACGTGATTATAATGAATTGCTCGGTCTTGCAAAAGGGAAACTCATTGCACTCACAGAATGCGGCGAACTCCCGAACAACATCATTTTAGATGCACAACCCAAATGGTCGTGGTTTCTCGTATGGTCAGATTGGATATCTGCACACAACAGCAAACAGCAGGTAAAAGAAGTATATGACAGGCCGCAAACCCTAACGCATGATGAAGTAAAAATCACAGGACAATAAATAATAATTGTGATACCAGCAGCAGTAACTCCGGTTGAACATCCTTGCGTCGCAATCCTTTCATCGTTAGTACTGCTACAGGGCTGCAGGTTTATGTGCAACAGTATAATAAAATAATACAGTACTTTAATAAAAGACTATGTTCAGAAAAATCAGCTTTGCTATATTTCTTCTTACTAACGTTAAAGCATACACGCAAAATAGCCAGATGCATTTGAATGATCTTGAGTATCTCGAATACCAGGGTGTTAATGTTATGCTTGCCCATGATTTTTACCCGGAAGGCCACCAGGGTGGAGTTGGCATTATTCAAAACGGGCAACGTGTAGCAACCAACGGGGATATACGGCTGGAACCAACTCCGGGGCAATGGCAACCTATACCGAAAGTTGGCAGGCGAATGGTTGATAAAGCGACGGGTACTATCAGTGTACACATGGAATATCCCAATCAAGATATCAATCGGAAAGGTTTTAACCCTGTCATTTATCCGGACCTGCATTTCAGTTATACCATTCATGTGCAGCCTGCAGGAAAAGGGTTTAAAATAATTATTGATCTCGACAGTGCATTGCCTGCAAGCTGGATCGGAAAAGTGGGTTTCAATTTTGAATTATATCCGGGAGTGCTTTTCGGCAAATCGTATTACATGGATCAGCAGTTTGGCATATTTCCGAGGCAGCCAAACGGCCCGAACTATATTGATGAAGACAAGGAAACGCAGATCACCGCAATGGCTACAGGCAACATTTTAACCATCGCACCGGAAAATGAAATGCAGCGTATGCGTATTGAAAACCTTCTTGGCAATACCATGCAGCTTATTGATGGCCGAGGCAAGCATAACAATGGTTGGTTTGTTGTCCGTTCATTAGTTCCAAAAGGTGCAGTAAAAAATGCGATCGTTTGGCTGGTAACACCACACGCTGCCGAAGGCTGGCAATCTCCTCCGGTAGTGCAGGTTTCGCAGGTTGGTTATCATCCGCAACAGAAAAAAGTTGCAGTGATCGAACTGGACGCGAAGGATAAAAGAAAACAGGAAACCTCACTGTTACGCATAAACGAAAATGGCGGCTTTGAAACTGTCTTACATTCTGATGCAAACGATTGGGGGAATTTTCTCCGCTACCATTACCTGCAATTCGATTTCACGCAGATTAAAAAGCCCGGGATGTATGAGATTGTTTATGGAGGCGATACTACAAAACCATTTCAGATCAGCGACAGTGTGTATGCCAGGAATGTTTGGCAACCCACCCTCGAATATTTTTTGCCCATACAAATGTGCCACATGCGTGTAAACGATAAATATAAAGTGTGGCATGGCTTCTGCCACATGGATGATGCACGAATGGCGCCAACGGACTCCAATCATTTTGACGGATACTTTCAACATCATTCTACATTGACATCTTATAAATCCGGGGAAACGGTTCCGGGCCTGAATGTTGGTGCATGGCATGATGCTGGAGATTTTGATCTGCGTGTTGAATCTCAATCAGAAACTGTATATGGTTTGACGTTAGCGTATGAGGCATTTCATACAACCTATGATAATACATCAATCAATCAGCAAACACATGTAGTGGAAATACAACAGCCAGATGGCAAGCCCGATGTGCTGCAACAAATTGAACATGGCCTGTTATCGATTGTTGGTGGCTATAAAAGTATGTGAAGATTTTATCGGGGCATTATTGAACCAACATTAAGGCAATACACAACCTTAGGAGATGCTACAAATATCACAGATAATACGTTTTATAACGATGTAAAAACAACAGGAATTCCGCCGGCTGTTGGGTTGCCAAATTCTCCTGACGACAGATGGGTGTTCACCGAAGAAAACCCCGGTCGTTCCATGGAAGTAGCTGCTGCATTGGCTGCTGCATACCGTGTAATGAAAGGATATAATGACACGCTTGCAAATCAATGTCTGCAGATAGCCCAACAGGTATGGATAACCGAAAAGGAAAAAAATCCACGTCAGCGAATTGCATTGGCGACGGAATTGTTTATTACCACAAAAGAAAAACAGTTTGCAGATTTTTTAGTGAGTAACAAAGATGTAATTGCAAAGAGTATTAATTATGAAGGATGGATTGTTGGAAGAGCATTGCCTTTAATTAATAATGCTGATCTGACAAATACAATTACAAACTCTGTAAAAATTTTATTTGATACCATTCAGGCGCAGGGAAAGCGGACACCCTACGCAGTACCCTATCAACCAAATATCTGGGGAGCAGGTTGGGATATCCAGCACTTTGGCTACAAACAATATTTTTTGCATGAAGCATTTCCTGAAATTGTTTCTGATGATTATATGCTGTCTGCGTTAAATTTTATTTTGGGTTGCCATCCCGGTAGTAACACCGCATCATTTGCATCAGGAGTTGGTGCACATTCGATGATACCGGCGTATGGTTTTAACCGGGCAGACTGGTCGTATATTCCGGGCGGTATTGCATCGGGTACGGCTTTAATACGCCCTGATTTCCCGGAACTGCTTCCGTTTCCATACCTGTGGCAACAGGGAGAATATGTGCTCGGCGGAGGTACAACAGATTATTTGTTTCTCGTGCTTGCGGCTAATAAGGTGCTGAATGAAAAAAGTAATTCGGTTATACATTGACGGTAGTAATAATAATTGCCTTATACTACTCTATCAATTAAATGAATGGCTTCCGATATAAGTTACTATCATATTTCTTGTTCTTTTTTGCTTCGCCAAAAAAGAACCAAAAAAGGCGCCCCGAGAACGATATACAGCCCGTTCTCGGGGGGAGCTTCGATTGAGCTTTTGTACAACTGTGATGAAGGTCATTTGCGCCTTGATCGGTTTATAAATGACAACAACCTGTTTTTACAAGGTTAAGGGATCTGTAAATAATATACGTAAAAGAATAAAATACCTGATATGCGTATCTGCATTTTAATAACACTTCTGTTTTCTTCAGTTTTAGTAATCGCTCAAAATGATACGATCCTTGTGCAAATGCGTTATGCTGCAAAACAAGGTTTGCTGGATAAATATTACCCGCGAAATATTGACACATTATATGGCGGATACCTGAGCAGTTTTACCTACGATTTTCAACAAGCGCCGAATCAGGATAAAATGATCGTTACGCAGGCAAGGCATATATGGTCAACAGCAAAGGCTGCAATGTTTTATCATGACAGTTCCTATATCGCAATGTCGCGGCATGGATTTTATTTTCTGAAAAATAAAATGTGGGATTCCGTGGATGGCGGATTTTATAACATGGTTACGAGAGATGGCACAGTGATCAGTAAAATAAAAGAAGCTTATGGAAATGCGTTTGCGATATACGGGCTCGCTGCGTATTATGAATGTTCAGGGGACACTGCAGCACTAAACCTTGCAAAAAAAGCATTTGAATGGCTGGAAAAATACAGTCATGACCCTGTTTATAAGGGTTATTACCAACACCTCAACAGGGATGGCTCTCATGTGTTGCGGAATGCCGATGTGAGAAGCAATGCGGAGACGGGTTACAAAGACCAGAACAGTTCTATTCATTTGCTGGAAGCGCTTACCGAATTATATCACGTGTGGGCATCACCGTTAGTCCGCGAACGGTTGCAGGAAATGCTGGTATTGATCCGCGATAAAATTGTTACACCGAAAGGAAACCTGCAATTGTTTTTTACCCCAGATTGGAAACCGGTTTCATTTCGGGATTCTTCTTATGATATCATCATGAAAAATAAAAACCTCGACCATGTTTCTTTCGGGCATGATGTAGAAACAGCTTATCTATTGCAGGAAGCAAGTGAAGCACTCGGTTATAAAGATGATAAAGCAACATTGAAGATTGGCAAAAAAATGGTCGACCACGCATTAAAGAATGGATGGGATAATACTCTTGGTGGTTTTTATGATGAAGGATATTATTTTAAAGATAAACCCGGTTGCACCATCATTAATAAAAGCAAGAACTGGTGGTCGCAGGCAGAAGGATTGAATACATTGTTGATATTATCTGAATTATATCCGAACGATCCGATGCATTACCGGAAACACTTTGAGCAGCTCTGGCAATATGTTCAAACTTACATGATCGATCATGAGCATGGCGATTGGTATGAAGAAGGGCTGGATAATGAACCGCAACGGAAAACGGCATTAAAAGCACATATCTGGAAAGGGACTTATCACAATTTCCGCTCCCTGATGAATTGTATTTCGCGGCTTGAAAATAAATAGGATATCCATCTCCGTTATACAAAAAATAAATAGTAAATCTGTTTTAGTGTTTCAGTGGCAGAAAAATATTGCCACCGCAGCATTGAAACACAGAAATTCTGCCCTGGTAAAATTCAACTATTCACTATCAAATTTTCCGACTGTCATGTGCTGTCTGCACTTTTAATTCAGAAAGCTTGCCATAAATTTGAAGAACCTTCAACCCAAATCATTGTTTATGCCAATTGAAAGAAGACAGTTCATCCGGATAACTTCACTCACTGCCGCATCGTTACCATTTGCAGGAGTTATCAATAAAATCAAAGCGAACGAACGCATCAATTCAGATACGGAAGTAATATTTGAAAAATTTGCTGACCCGGAAATGAAGTACCGTCCTTACGTACGTTGGTGGTGGAATGGCGACCGCGTTACCAAAGAAGAAGTGCTTCGTGAATTAGATGTTATGAAAGATGCAGGCATTGGGGGTGTAGAGATCAACCCGATAAAATGGAATGAAAATGCAGACCCGATAGGCATTAAAGAATTATCGTGGGGAAGCGAAGAATGGCTTGATGTGGTAGAAGCCGCTGTGAAAGGTGCAAAAGAAAGAGGCATCACCTGCGATATGATCGTTGGTTCGGGCTGGCCCTTTGGCGGCGAGTTTGTTGCACAGGAAGACCGCTCACAGATCATGCTGCTCGGTACAAAAAATTTAGAAGGCAACCAGAAATATTCCCTCACACAAAAAGAATTGCTTGATGCGGTGAATGCGCCATCGAACTATGAACATAAGGTAAAAGAGCTGTTCATGCTTCGGCTTGCACCTGCGGAGATGAATACATTTACTCCCGGCATATCATTAGATGATCAACTTGCGAAAGATACCATTGAAGTAAATGTTCCTGAAGGCGCATACGTATTGTATTATCTGGTACGTATCACCGGCTTTCAAACCGTGATTCAAGGTGCATTGGGCGCCAATGGCCCTGTGATCAATCACTACCAGCAATCCGCTGTTGAAAATTATTTAAATCATTTCGGAAAAATTGTGGAAGGGAGATTAGGTCCGCTGAGTAATTATTTCCGTGCAATGTTTACCGACAGCATCGAGCTGGAAGGTGCAAACTGGTGCAATGATATGCTGGAACAATTCAAGTTGCGCAGAGGGTATGATATCACGCCGTATTTTCCATACATTCTTGTTAAAGTTGGAGAAATGGGCAATGCAACCAATGAAGCCTATGGTTCCAGATTTTCTCCTGAATTAAAAAAAGAGCTTGAGCATATCCGTTATGATTTTGAAATTACACGCATCGAACTTTTCCAGGAGCGTTTCATCGGCACATTCACCGCATGGTGCTCCAAACACGGCGTACGTTCACGCATGCAGGCATATGGAATGGATTGTCACCCGTTGGAAGCAAGCATGCTGATCGATATTCCTGAATGTGAAACATGGATATGGATACCGGAAGTTGATGAATTCGGTGAAAAACGCACAGAATTCAACGGAAGAAATTATACAATGATCAACAAGTTTGTTTCTTCAGGCGCACACCTTGCAGGCAAACAATTAATCAGTTGTGAAGAGATGACGAATACCGGCGAAATTTTCAGCATGACGTTGGAGCGTGTGAAAACAACCGGCGATCAAAGCAATTTATCAGGCGTTACCCATTCTGTTTTGCATGGTTTCAATTACACGCCGCTCGAAGCACCATTCCCGGGATGGTTGCGTTATGGAAGTTTTTTCAATGAACGTAATCCATGGTGGCCCTATTTCCGTTTGTGGAGCGATTACAAAACACGATTGTCTTATGTGTTGCAAAATGCGGTGATGCAGGCGGATATAGCGATCATGCATCCGCTTGCAGACCTCGCATCAAAATTCGGTTTTCAACGCGACCCGTTTCCGCGTGTCGCTTATCCGCAATATGTACACCAGGTTTGGGAAACGATCCATCAGAATGGAAACGGATGCGATATTGTTTCCGAACATATCATCCAACAGTCAATAAAAAGTAAAGGCAAATTAAATTTCAAAACAAGAAATTATTCGGCACTTATACTAATTGAAGTAGAAACGATGATGCCGGAAACTGCGAAAGCAATTAAACAATTTGCGGATGCCGGTGGCAAAGTAATTTTCATTTCCAAAACGCCGAAATATTCATCAGGCCGTGAAGGATATAATAAGAAGAGCAAAGCAATTGTTGATGCAACAAATTCCATTCTTAAAAATCATCCGAAAACATCAGGAATTGCAGATGCACCATCAGCCGATTTAGTATCATGGTACAAAAATATTCAACAACAATTTTCACTTGCACCGTATGTGAAGATCAGTGATCCCGTCTATCACGTAAGTCAGTTACATTATAAAGATACAAACAAGGATATTTTTTATTTTACCAATTACAGCGCAAAACACGATCATGTGTTCACTGCAAATTTCAACAATAAAAAAACGGCGTGGATCTGGGATACGGAAACAGGAAAAAAATATTTATATCCGGTAAATGCCGATGGCAGTTTGCAAATTTTTCTTGGAAAATCAGAAACAAAACTGATCGTATTTGACAATAATACTACCGGAGAAAAATATCAACTTGTTGATCTTGCCAATGCAAAAGAGGAAGCGCTGCAAGGCCCTTGGCAACTGCATTTGCAGCATGTGAATGATACATCCAAAAAAATTATACTGGATCAGTTGACAGACCTTCACTCGTTGCCGGGCACACAAAATTTTGCAGGGACAATCATTTACAAAAAAGTGGTTAATATACCCGAAACGAATGGCAAAACATATCTTTCGCTCGGGCATATTAATGATGTTTCTGAACTCGAAGTGAATGGGCAACCACTCGGCGCAAAATGGTACGGCAATCATGTGTATGATATCAGTAAGGCAATTCACGCAGGCGATAATTATATCAGCATTAAAATCACCACAACGCTTGGCGCATATACATCATCGTTAAAAAATAATAAAGCAGCGCAGGAATGGTCGGGCCCGAATATGCACGGCCCGATCGGATTAACAGAACCTGTGAAATTGTTGCGACTCTAAAAATTGATTAGGGAATTTTGTAACCAGCTAAGGATATCTATTAAGCATCGTTGCGCCTGCCTGCCGGTAGGCAGGTCGCACTCTTGTACAGTAGAAATTCTATTCAACGATGGTAAGTAGCAGTAAGCAGTAAACGGTGAGCCTGATAAAAAATGCTAATCACCATCATGCTAAAAGATTTTTATATTAACACCATCAAGTAGGATAATCAATATCCCTGCTACTATACAAACAATTCCAATGCCCCTCATTCTTCTAATATACGATCTCGTGGGAGCAGCTTCAGGATTTGGGTCTAAAAGAATCTTCGTTCCAAATGGCCTTTTTAGCATATCTGGCTTAACGATTAATAGGATACCCATCATTAAGAAAAAAACATCTCTAAATAATTTAGATACCATACTATTATTTTAGAACTCTGATAGGATTATCACCTGAGATAGCTAAAAAGTCTTTGCACAATACTTGCGGCCTTGTGCCTTCGCGGTTAATTCTTCTCTCCTAATTAATCACTTCATAAACAGTAACCGGTGCTGCTTTATGTTTCAGCGATATAGGCCCGATCATATTACAACTGAACGATTCTTTTATTTGCTGATAAGAAGTTTCTGTAATAAATATCTGGCCGGCATCCGCAGCGGCCTGCAAACGTTGTGCAGTGTTCACAACATCTCCTATAACGGTGTAGTCTAACCGACGCAAACTCGCCGAACCAATATTTCCCGAAACCATTTCGCCGGAATGAATGCCAATGGCAACCTTAGGGTTAAAGAAAATATTTTCCGTTTCGTTTGGCAATTTTTCGATTTGCTCACGAACAGCAAGTGCCGCATCAATTGCGCGGTCGAGATGAAATTCCCCTTTGAAAACAGCCAATACTGCATCGCCTATGAATTTATCTATATAACCATTTTGTGCAATGATCTCTTTCACCATCACATCAAAATACTGGTTCAGTAATTTCACCACCTTATCGGCATCGGAAGTCTCGGTGATCGCGGTAAAGCCGCAAACATCTATGAAGACAATTGTGGCTTCAATGGTTTCATTGGCCATCAGCGAATTTTCATACTCACGTCGGTTCATAAAACTCAGCACGTTCTTATCCACATACATGCGCAGGATATTATTTTCCTTGATCGCCTGTAATGTCTCTTTTGTTTGATCAACATACCGGATGGTCTTGGTGATCGTTGTTTCCAGGTCATCAAAATTCACAGGCTTGGTAATAAAATCAAAAGCGCCTCGGTTCATTGCCGTGCGGATATTATCCATATCACCATACGCCGAAACAATAACCGCTTTCATGATCGGGCTGACTTCATTCAATTTTCCCAACAACGTTAGCCCATCCATTTCCGGCATATTGATATCCGTTAGTACAATATCTAATTCAGGATCCTGCTTTATTTTATCCAACGCTTCAATACCGTTTGCAGCAAATACAAATTCATATTGTTTCTCACGTATCTGCCTTCGGAATTTTTGTTTGATCAGCACTTCCAGGTCTGCTTCATCATCGGCCACTAATATTTTTGTCATCCGAGTAATGATTTAAGTTTTTCTTTCAATACATTAAAATCTACAGGCTTCGTTAAAAAATCATCAGCACCAAGGTCCATTGCCTGTTTGTAATTATCTGCGTCTCCATAAGCAGTGATCATCACTACTACAGGCGGCGGGTTTTCAAATTTTTGTTTTATGCGTTTCAATAATTCCAGGCCGCTCATCCCAGGCATGTTAATATCGGAAAGTATTAACACTGCTTCATGTATATTGTTTTGCAAGAATGTCAATGCTTCTTCTCCGGAAAATGCAAATGCAAACTCCATACTATGTTCCCGTATTTCTTTTCTGAAACGCTGTTGAAAAAGTGTCTGTATATCCGTCTCATCGTCTACTACTAAAATTTTCATTTCGCGAATATAGTTTATGATGGTAATTGAATAATAAATTCTGCGCCTTCGCCTTCTTTTGTTTCCACTTTTAAATCGCCGTTATGCGCTTTTACAATATCATAACTTAACGATAATCCTAAACCTGTTCCTTGCCCCACAGGTTTTGTTGTAAAGAACGGCTGAAAAATTTTATCGATCACTTTTTGCGGAACTCCCATTCCATTATCTTTTACATGTATCTCCGTTTTGCCATTTATTTTTTTTGTAGATACCCAAACAGTAGGGTCATATCCTTCAATATTCAATTTCTTTTTTTCGGTTACGGAATAAAATGCGTTGGTGATAAGATTCAAAATAACTCTTCCTAAATCCTGCGGCACTACATTTATTTTTCCAACATTCGGATCAAATTCATTGATCATTTTTGCATTGAACGATTTGTCTTTTGCACGAAGCCCGTGATAACTTAACCTGAAATATTCATCGCAAAGGTTATTGATATCTGTCAGTTCTTTCGCACCGCTGTTGCTCCGGCTGTGCTGCAACATACCTTTTACAATAGCATCTGCACGTTTGCCGTGAAAATTTATTTTCTGTTGATTTTGTACAATGTCATCTACTATTGCTTCTATATCTTGTTTTTTTGCCGGATCAATTTCTGTAGTGTTCAATGTTTCTTTCAATTCCCCTGCCAGCTCAACGCTCAGGTCTGAAAAATTATTTACAAAGTTCAGCGGGTTTTGAATTTCATGTGCAATGCCTGCAGTCAATTCTCCCAGCGAAGCCATCTTTTCAGATTGTATCAACTGGTTTTGTGTTGATTTCAATTCTTCCAGTGATTGTTTCAATTGATTGGTACGATGTTCTACTTTTTCTTCGAGTATGCGGTTTTCTTTTATTAATCTTTTTGAACGGTATTGAATAAATCCGCTTATCGCCCCAAAAAACAGCAATGCATAAATGGTATATGCCCACCATGTTTTCCACCACGGTGGCAATATCTCAAAATTAAACGTTGCTGCTTTGCCCCAATGCCCGCTCAGGTCTTTGCTGCGTACTTTAAATGTATAATGCCCCGGGGGAAGATTGAGATAATTTTCTGTAAAAACATTGGAAGTAAAAGGGCTCCAGTGTTTATCAATTCCTTCAAGGATATAACAATAGTATGTGGTGTCCTGTCTTCCGGAATGATGCTGTGCATATTGAAACTGCAGGTAATTCTGATCATAAGGAAGGCTGAGGTTTACGGGCAGATTATAGGGCCCTTGCAAACTGTCCCAACTAAATTTATTATTATCACTGAACCCGGCTTCTTTGTAATCATTTGGCTTTACAGTAGCAGATGTATCCACCGAAGATGCTTCTGCTGTTGAAGTATTGGTGAAATATTGCGGCTGGCTCATCACTGTTATGCCAGTGATGAATGTTACAGCACTGTCTTGTTGCGGTTGTATAGTATCTATGATCGCAACGCCATTATCACCCCATAAAAATCTTCCGTCTTTTGTTATGAGATCAGAGTTCCATGTTACTGCAGATTTTATCAGCGGCTCAGATTTTGCGAGCAGCGCCACATGCCATTTCCCATTTGCTTCTTTCGGTGGTGTGATGACAGCTGCTTTGTTTTTTGTGTTGGCAATAATGTTTCCGTTATGCTCATTCATCGAAACCACATAATTATTTGGCAAACCTTGTTCAGTGGTAAGTATGGTTACCGTTTTTTCTTTGGGGTCTGCAATATAAATTCCTTTATCTGTGCCGATCCACATTCTTCCTTTTGAGTCCGGCATCATTAACCGAAAACAGGTATCTTTTAACCCGGGAAGGTTGTTCAGGTATTTTACTGTTGAGCTCGACGGATCATATATATCAACTCCGCCTGCACCGCCGGTAACTAACCAGATTGATCCTTGCTTATCTTCTTTAACATCCTGGATGTTGTAATCATTTAATCCTTCCTGCACCCCTGCATGCCTGATTGTTGTTTTTGCAGAGTCTATAAATTCCACTCCTTCAGATGGCCCTGTAAGCCAGAAATTCCCGAGGTGGTCTATCAGCAGCGAATAAATTGTATCGCTTACAAACCCTTCTTTTTTACCAATGCGTTCTATCAGTTTATGCCGCGGATCGTACACATCAAAACCTCCGCCGCTTGTGATGTATATATTTTTATTTGCATCTTCCCATAAACCTTGCATGGCATTATCGCTCAGGCCTTGTTCTTTTCGTATTGTTTGAACGGTATTTTTATTTTCATCCACCACTATTATTCCGTCGGATGCTGTGCCATACCAGATCGTTCCGTTACTTGCCTCCATGATCGTTGACATGCTTCTCGCCCCTACAGGATATACAGGAGTTGCATTGCGGTCCATCACATACAATCCCGTCTGGTAGGTGCCCACCCATGCACGGCCCCTGTCATCGAATAAAAGGCCCAATACAAAATCGTCATTGATGCCATCTTCTTTTGGAAAGTATTTAGCAAACGATTTTGCAGTATCCAATATCACAAGGCCTATATGGGTACCCATCCACAAGCCGCCTTTTTTATCAAACTTCAAACTGTATATGTCTTTATTTTTTACTCCCTGCAATTCCACGTAACTTTTGATAACACCTTTTTCAGCATTAATTTCATCTATACCACCATCGTAATAACCAATCCAGATGTTATCATTTCTATCACACATGATCGCTTCTGCATATTCACCTGAAAGGCCGTTTTCTTTATCAATGTGTTTTAGTTTATTTGTCTGCGGGTTAAAAATCAATACACCTTTTGCGGTGCTGATCCAAATGTTTTTGTTTTTGTCTTCTGCAGTTTGAAAAACCTTTTCGGCAGGGAAACCGGAAGCGCTATCTAATTTTCTATAGGTCTCTGTTTTTGTATCTATCACGTATGTCCCCGGCTGATCAGTTTGCGCAAGCCATAATTGCCCGCGGCTGTCTTTCGTCATGCGTGGTAAA
The DNA here is from genome assembly GCA_018266575.1 of Bacteroidota bacterium. GTDB lineage: Bacteria > Bacteroidota > Bacteroidia > Chitinophagales > Chitinophagaceae > Puia. The sequence continues at coordinate 21,133 of JAFEAE010000028.1, read as the reverse complement.
TTAGGGACGTGCGCAGAAATGTCAAATGTGTAACGGAGGATATGTGTTTTAAAATCGATCACACCAAAACCGTTCTTATTAATCAGCCACATTTTACCATCATTGTCTTCCACCATATCCAGCACAGAAAGTCCATTCCTCAGATCGTATTTGATCATATATTCCCCATCATAACGGAAAAGGCCTTTTGATGTTCCGATCCATATAAAGCCTTCACGATCTTTAAATAAACACAAAATATATTTACTGGATAATCCCTGCAATTTGCCAACATCCATGATCGAAAGCGGAGTGCCGCTTTTGGGCGATAACGGTGCAGCCTTGACTACAACAGGGGGAGGTAAAATAATTGTTTTAAAAGTGATTTTTTTAGAGGCGATCTTACTGATGTCAAGATCTGTCTCTGCCAATGATTGAATATTGAATGGCTTTTCTTCCGGTTTTTTACTGAACATTCTTTTCTCGGTGCGGTCGTATGTTTCAACGGGAAGTTTAGTAAGGTCTAAGGTTTTTACAGAAGGTTTTATAGCGCCTGCTTTCACTGTTACAAAATTCATTTTCTTCTCTCCGCTAAAAACCAGGGGAACGATCTTTGGTTGTTCATATCCGCTATCGCTCGCTGGAAACGGTATTTCTGTTGTGCGGTTACTGCATGAAAGCATGCAGCAACAGGCGAGCGTTGTAATGATTAACAAAAAGCAGTTAAGGGTTGCGTTGCGCATAAGCTATAAATTTATACATTTTTGACTGAATTGCCTGCAGCATATTTTTAAGGCTTGAAGAAACATTTTTTCCGAATATGCGGTTTTATAATTAGCTTTTAAAAAACAGATTTATGTTTAATGCCATTGAATTGCTTGGCCATCTTTCGAGTGCGCTTTATACCATTGGTTCAGCCTTCCGGAACATTTTGTACCTGCGGTGGGTTTTCATAATTGCCGCAGCTACAGAGATTGCATATAATTTTATGATCGCCGAAAAGCCGCTGTGGACACCAATTTCGTGGGATATAGCGCTGATCGTTATAAATATTTACCAGATATTACGGGTGGTGTACCAAAAAAAGTTTTTGAATTTTTCGGAAGATGAGTTGCAGGCATTTATACTGATCGGGGAAAAAATGGATATATTGAATTTTAAAAAACTGGTACGGGCAGGTTCATGGGAAAATTATCATGAACACAAACACATCATCACAGAAAATGTACATGCGGAGAAAATTTTTTTATTGGTAGATGGAGAAGCGGACGTACGTATCGAAGACAAAAAAATCTCCACAATTAAGAAAGGGAATTTTATTGGCGAGATGAGTTTTCTTACCGGCAACTTACCTTCCGCAGATGTTATTGCATCCGGCCATGCAAAGGTGATCGGCTGGAAAAAGGAAAAATTAAAAGCATTGATGAAGAAAGACCACATTTTACGGCACGAGATTCATTCATTATTCAGCCACGATATAATTGCGAAACTACACACCCAGAACAGGCAGAGTGATGTGGGAGAAATTTGATACTTGATATTTGAGGTACGATTTGAAATGATTTTTCGAATGTTATAGTTTCATTTGGTATTACCAATCCCATTCATCCCAAAAACCTCCTCAAATCCCTGTTCAGACAATTTCCGTTTATTCAATTGGCAATTGAATAATAAATGTTGATCCTTCGTTTTCTTTTGATTCTACTTTTATTTCACCGCCATGCGCTTTGATAATATCATAACTTAAGCTCAAACCCAATCCGGTTCCGCTTCCTGTAGGTTTGGTGGTAAAGAATGGCTGGAATATTTTTTCTTTTATTGAAGTTGGAATGCCATTGCCATTGTCACTAACGGAGATGAATATCCTTTTTTCTGAATTTTTCGTCTGAACTGAAATTAATGCTTTAAACCTTTCGCCTTCTGCCTTTTGCCTTTCGCTTATTGCATAAAAAGCATTATTAAACAGATTCAACATCACTCTGCCGATATCCTGCGGCACTACATTTAACTTAGATAATGTTGTATCAAAATCAGTTTTCATTTCTGCATTAAAACTTTTGTCTTTTGCACGCAGGCCATGATAACTCAACCGCAAATATTCATCACATAATGCATTAATATCTGTTGGTTCTTTTTTGCCTTCACTCTTTCTTGAATGCTGCAGCATCCCTTTTACAATCGCATCCGCACGTTTGCCATGATGATTTATTTTTTGCAAATTCTGCTCTATATCATTCAGTATTTCATTTTCCAGGTCTTCATCCCTTTCTCCTTTCACCTTTGCCCTTTCACTTTTCAGTTCTTCGATTAACTCGCAACTCACCTCGGAAAAATTATTCACGAAGTTTAACGGATTTTGAATTTCATGGGCAATACCCGCTGTCAATTCACCAAGAGAAGCCATTTTTTCGGATTGAATGAGTTGCTTTTGTGTTGCTTGCAATTCTTCCAAAGTTTCTTCTGCTTTTTTTCTTGCGGCTTTTATTTCTATCAGGTCCTGTTCGGCCTGCACAGCATGAGCTTCTGCAATTTGCAAATCATTGAAGCGGGTGTAAGTAAGATTGAACACATAAGCAAACCTCTCCAGTAATTGCATGGTTTCGGCAGGTTGCTCATCCGGAGATGCCATTCCGATAAACCCCTTGCTGAAAAATGCAAGGTGCTGCACTCTTCTTTTCTGTGAAAGGCCGCCTTTGAAAGGAACATTGATGGAATTGAGATAACTGAAATACTCCTGCAGTTCTTCATCATGCATATCAATAACAAGCGATTTGGTTTTTGATTTCCATCCATCAAACATTTTCCTGAATGTAGGGTTATTGTTCAGGTTGTCTTCATAAGCCATACTCACCTTACTGCCGTCTTCATCGGTAATCCAGAACTCTGCATCACCGTTGCTGTCTTTAATAATGTTGATGTATAACCGGTTTGGCGAAATACCTAAAGCAATAATCTGTTTAAAAAGTTCGGCGGAAGTTTCTGCAAGCTCATCACTTTTTTGCATGGCGAGTGTCCTGCTTCTCACTTTTTCCAACGCAGTTTCAATCTGCGCTTCCCTTGCCTGTGCTTCTGCGTTTTTTAAGTCGAGGAAACGTGTATAGGTTTGCTGGAATACTTTCCCGAACCGCATAAGAATATTATTTTCTTCATCGGTATAGGGAACTGCATCAAAATTTTCGATGTAAAGCCCAACATTATCCAACAAAACCGTAGATACAGCAAGCCCCTTGCATTCCAAATAAAATTTCTTAGCATCTTCGGGTACCGTAAATAATTTGAAGAGGGATTTATAGAATTTGTTTTTTTCTTCAAAATCCAGCAAGTCGGTATAAAAATTTTTTCCGGTTGTTTTGGCGTCTAAATAACTTTTCCATGTAGGCGAGTCAAAATAAGGAATGATTGCATAGAATGGTTCGATGTTCGGGTCGGCCAGCCAGATATGCATATCATCATTGGCTTTGTAATTAATATAGAAACCGGCATGTTCCACATTGATATGGAGTTGGGCGAATTGCGCAAGCACCACGCGTATCACGTCTTTTAGTTCCTCACTTTTATGCATTGCCAAAGAGCGGCTTCTTATCCTTTCCAATGCCGCTTCTATTTGTGATTCGCGTGCCTGTGCTTCTGCTTTTTGCAGGTCGAGGAAGCGTGTATAGGTTTGTTCGAAAACTGTAGCGAACCTTTCTAATAATTTAATACTTTCTTCAGAACGTGATTCATTTGATTGCACATTCAGCAAGCCTTTTGAAAAAAATGCCACATTAATAATGCGCCGTTTTTCATCGGGATTATATTTGGCGCCGCCCATGCCCGCCCGGTAATTGGCAAATTCAAATAATTCTCTTCCGCTGAGATCAATGACCAATGACTTTTTATTTTCTTTCCATCCTTTGTAAATTCTGTTAGTTACATGTGGCTCATCCATTGAGAATTTAAATACAGCATTCTCCTTTTTCCCATACATCGTCACCCAGTATTCAATCACATTTTCGTTTTCATTAATGATGCCGATAGTTGCCTGGTCCGGCTTTTCTCCTAATTCTTTGAATTGCTGGAAAAGAAGGTAAACTGTTTCCGAAAGTTCACTACTTTTCTGCATCGCCATCGTTCTTGCACGAACCCTTTCTAATGCTAATTGAATTTGCGATTCCCTCGATTGTGCTTCTGCTTTTTCAATATCGAGATATCTTCGATAGGACAATTCGAACACTTTCAGGAAACGCCTGAACAAATTGGTTTCTACATCAGTCAAGGCAACATACGTAGAAATGCCCAGCGCAACCGGGCCCAGTGAGAACCAATAATAATTTAATGAAGGAGCTGTGTACAAATAATCATCAACAAAAACATTGGTTGTTTTTTGATAAGCAATCCATTCTTTTATTTCATCTCCATTAATATGTGTGATATAAAATTCGCCGTCGCCTTTCAGCATTTTTTCTGCGAAAGCTTCATGGATTTCATGGTTTGTGTAAGTTGTTTCAGTGATAAATGTTTTTTGGTGCTTTGCATAATATTCATAGTTCATGTAGGTTCCTTTCTCTTGATAAAAGATGGCAGTCTGCACATTGCGGATTTCTTTTACTTTCAATAATTCTAATTGCTCGGAAATAGTCTGGCAAACATGAAGCATATCGTCGGGCTTGTTCATGCTCATCGCAACTGTCCTCACTCTTTCGAGCGAAGATTCTATTTCCAGTTCTCTGTTCTGCGCCTCAACAGCTTTTCTTTTGTTCTCGAGTTCTTCAATCGTTTCTTCCAATAAAATTGCAGTGGTGCGTTTTACTTTTTCAGTCCTGTCGAGCTTGAAGTTGGCAATCTCCAGTTCTTTGTCTGCATTTTTCAAAAGCTTTAATAGCATTTCTTTCTGCTCTGCAGCCAATTTATTATTCTGCTGAATACTGTCAGATATGCTTTGAAGATTCTTGTTCATTTATTTTCCTTTAAAAGCTACCACACATGTTGTTGCGTTATGCATTTCTAAATTTCCTCCCGTTGCCCTGCCCAGTTCTGAATTAGAAAACATGCCAGCCATTGGTGCATTCCAAACATTTTTTACGCCTTCTATTTCTTCGTTCATTAAAGGCCCCAGCGCAAGAATTCTTCCTGCACAACTAAACACAACCACCGCATCTGCTTCGGACATTTGTGTTGCTTTTAAATTTTCTACCGCCTTAATAACTTTTTCCATCACATCAAAATCAGGCGGTAAAGAGAAACGTACTTTTGAGCCCTGAGGAACTGTGCCGCTTGTATAAAAAGAACGATCTGTCCAATCTACCATCAGACCGGGGCGCATTACGGGATCGCCTTTTTCTCTTTGCAACTGCAAAGGAAAGTTTGCTGCGAGCTCGATCAAAGTGTCTTTATTATCCGGAGTAATATTTTCAAGGCCTCCATATTTTATAGTGAGGTCAAGCACCGGAACATCATCAACGGTAAACACATGATTGCCGATGCTTTTTGTTACAGTTCTTACAGTGCCAACTGCTTTCCATCCGCAAGTGGCAACACCTTTTATCTCCACTTTTGTTTCGTCGAGCGCAAGACAAAGGACTGCTTTGCGAGCATCTTTTCCGTTGGTGAAAACATAATTATCGGTGAAATCATAATCATCTCCGGCGCCGCCTCCATAAGCGTTTACTTGCATGCCTGCCACATCTTCTATGCCATGCAAAATTTCTTCTCCATCCGTTTCATAATGGCTAAGGCCAATTAAAAAACAGGGAACGTCAAATTTTTGTTTTGCCTTTTGCGCAATCTCTTTTGCAACCTCGCGGTGATTGGGTTGAATAAACTCATGAAAATAGATATGGAAATAATCTTTGTTTATATCCATCAGCAAAATAGCAGCAGAACCGTTTTCAGTTACTTCATCAATGAACTCGCCATTGGTGGTGCATCCAAATATAGCAATACCTTTTTCATCCAGTAATGTACTGATTGCTTTCCTATCCTGGCTTTTAGAAATAAATGCAATGGCTAAGGTAGGTTTAAAGCCGTCCGACATACTTTGTTCCAAAACCGTCCGGATTTCCTCTGTTGATTTTCCTTTTATTGATTTTGCCTTCATTAAAACTATTTTGAAAATTAATTGTCGGTCTCGCCTGCTATAATCGCCCTGGCATTCGTATTCAACAGGTATCAGCGTTTAAAAGAGTGATAGGGGAAAGGTTTTCAAATATATTTTTTTTCACAGGGCAAGCCCGTATTGTGGCTATACAATGATTTGAAATGAAAACCCTCTGAATCACTTTTATAGATAAACGAACAGTATGAAAAGAACAACGCTAACATCATCATTTTTTGTTCAAAAAACCGGCAAGCTCATTGATGTGGTCAGTATTGATGAAATCAACCTTCAGTTGCATGAATTGCTTCCATGTATTCTTATTATCCGGCGCATCCCAAAAACGTACAGGCTTATGCAATTGATGTGCTTTGCTGATAGCTGTTTGAAGTACCGATCTGTCTTTTCCGGCAATAAGGTTATTGCCGTTCCATTGGGAATAATTGCGAAAATCATCACTCAGCATTACGATCCTTGTCAATGCCTGCATACTGTAGTTTTTATATAATTCCCCGTCAAAAGAAATGAATGAAGGGTATGTAGTAAAAAGCGAAGATGCAGGCCTGTTGCCTGTTATAACCCATTTAATTGATTTGTTATTACTCAGTAATGGAATTTGTTTTAAAATATCTATGAGTTTATTAAGAGTATTAATGGAATCTGATTTGATATCTATCAACATCTGCAATTGCTTTGTTGTATCAGGATAGGCATGACCGTTATTTTTCTGCACTGCATAGAACAAAGGTGTCAGATAATATTTGTCTAATGTTCGATGCTTTTTTAATTCAATACTATCATGAGCAACAATCAACTCGCCATTTTGCAAAAAAATATCTGCCTCGATAGAACCAAACTGAGCATTATATGCTGTAAAAAAAGGAACCTGGTTTTCATAATCATTGTGCGAATGCGCATTGGCAACAGAATATGTTTTTGGCTGTGCAGATGCTGCAACACAAGTGATAACTGCTGCACAAAACAGAACGGTTTTTTTTATTATCAAGGACATGACTTAGTGGTATGAATTTATTTATGTTGCCTGAACAGCCATTCCAGCATCGCCGCATCACTGTACGCTGCAAGCCAGGAGAAATGCCCTGTTTCAGGATATTGTGTGAAACCCGGATGTGCACCGGCCTTTGATAATGCTTCCAGCATATCCAATGCATATTTCGGGTTCACCGCCGGGTCTTCTGATCCATGAAAAATCCAGATCGGTAAATGTGCGATCAACGAAGCTTTCGATGCGTCACCACCACCACAAACCGGAACGGCGGCTGCAAATAAATTCGGGTAACGTTCAATGGCGTCATACGTTCCAAATCCTCCCATTGACAACCCTGTGATATAAATGCGGTTGCTATCAACAGGCATTGTCCTGATCATTTTATGTATCAGTCCGATCAACAATTCCATTGGTTTTGTTGGAGCAGATTGCAATTTTGCATCAGTCGAATTTCTCTCTCTTGAAAAATTCGACCAGCTTGTTTTTTCAGGGCACTGAGGAGCAATTACAAATGCCGGGTGGAGCACCATATTCTGATCAGCAGCAAAATTCATCACGCCCCATTTCAATTGTGCTTCATTATCATTGCCTCGCTCACCCGATCCATGCAAAAAAATAACAAGCGGGTATTTGCGCATGGTATCTGCATCAGGATAAAGCTGGCGGTACAATAAGGTGTCGCCTTTTTCACTGATATATTTTTCTTTACTGAAGCGTGATGATGATTGTGCGAAAGAAACTTGTGTACTCACACAACATAGCACTACAAAAACTAAAAAGGGTTTGATAGGTTTCATGATATTCTTTTAAACTATGATTCAGCTGATTTAATGATAGCTATGATTGCAAACAATAATTTCAAATCTTAGCTCATGGTGCAACAGGCAATTGTATAATGAATGCCGCACCCTCGCTTTCTTTATTTTTCACTTTCAATTCGCCGCCGTGTGCTTTAATGATATCATAGGATAAACTCAATCCCAATCCGGTTCCTTGTCCTGTCGGTTTTGTAGTAAAGAAGGGTTGAAATATCTTATCGATGATTTCCTGCGGAATCCCGCCGCCGTTGTCACTAACGGTTATCCATATCCAATTTGCAAAATATTTCGTAGATACCTTGACGGCAGGCTCGTAACCTTCAGGCTGTTGTTTCTTTTTTTCAGAAACGGCATAAAATGCATTATTGATCAGGTTTAGCAACACACGCCCTATATCCTGTGGCACCACATTTATTTTCGGGGCTGCTGCATCAAACTCTGTTTTCATTGCGGCATTGAATGTTTTGTCTTTAGCCCGTAATCCATGATAGCTTAAACGGAGATATTCATCAGCCAATGCATTAATGTCCGTCATTTCCTTTTGCCCGGTATTTTTTCTTGAATGTTGTAACATGCCTTTCACAATCCCGTCTGCACGCTTGCCATGATGCGCAATTTTTTCCAGGTTTTGTTTGATGTCTTCAAGAATTTCATTCTCCAGTTCTTCATTACGTTCAGCTTTCGGCTTTAAGCGTTCAGCATTCAGCTCATCAATCAATTCATTACTTACTTCAGAAAAATTATTTACAAAGTTCAGCGGGTTTTGAATTTCGTGGGCAATACCTGCAGTAAGTTCTCCGAGTGACGCCATTTTTTCTGCTTGTATCAATTGTGCCTGTGTAGCTTTTAATTCCGTAAGTGCATGTTCCAGTTCCTCTTTTTGTTTGGTAAGTTCAGCAGTGCGTTCAGCAACCTGTATTTCCAGTTGATCTTTTAATGAAACAACATGTTTTCTTTTTTCTTCTTCCTGCTGTGCTTTTACCTGTTCCCGTTGCAGCGCTTTGTTTTGCCTGCTAATGATGATCCACATCGTCACCATCCATATTACTGAAAACACACTGGCTATTTCTATAAAACTTTTCCACGCAGAAAATTTATCTGCATTAATGAGTTTGGCTATATCTGAAAACAGCGACAAGATAATATATGGCGCAATGGCAAACAGCGTTTGTTTTGCACCTGCCAGTTCCGGTTCTTTATATAGTATGTAAATAAAATAGAGCAGCAGGGCATGTGCAAGCCAGATCATCACGGGATCCGTTTGTTTCACAACCATATCTACAACAAGCAACCCAATCGCAGCATAAAAAATATAATTAAATACTTTGTCCCACTTCGGCATTTTCTCTGCTGTGTGCAACGTTTTCCGAAGATACCTTGTAATGCCAATTGCTATCGCCAGGTCAACAATCATAAACTCTGGTTAAATGGAAGAATTATTGTTCTATTAAAATTAAGGAGTAAACACAATACAAATTCATCAAAATATTTGTATTGTGATAAATGGGGAAAGAAACACAGGAATGTCAATGAATATGCCTGCGTTTAATAATACCTCCGGAAGCTTCTTTGATCGTGCTGGCAAATACAAATGCATTCGGGTCTATATCGTTCACGAGATTTTTCAGCTTGCGCAATTCCAATCTTGTGATCACTGTGAAAATGATATCAACATCACTGTGTACTTCAAATTTTCCAGGCAAATACCCGCGTTCACCCTTGTACACAGTTATGCCACGATGCAGTTCGTTCACTAACCTGTCTTTTATAATTTCACTCTTGCCGGAAATTATCGTAACGCCGGTGTATGCTTCAACGCCTTCCACAACATAATCCACGGTTTTTGATGCAGTGAAATAAGTCAACATAGAATACAATGCAGTCGGCAAACCGAAATGAAAAGCAGCAATACTAAAGATGATGATATTTAAACCGAGGATAATTTCACTGATGGTAAAACTTGTTTTTCGCCACGTATATAAAGCAAGTACTTCAATGCCATCGACAGCGCAACCGGCACGCATCGTTAACCCGATACCAATGCCAAGAAAAAAACCGCCGAAAATGGAAACAAGTAATTTGTCTGAAGTGATCAATGGATAAGGAACATATAGTAAACAAAGCCCGAGCAATACAATACAGAAAAAGGTCTTTACCGCAAACCTCATATTTATTGAATAGATCCCCATGATGATAAAAGGAAGATTGGCGAGAACTATTACATAAGATAAATTGAATTCATAAATTTCATGGATAAGCAATGAAATGCCTGTAATGCCTCCATCGAAAAATTTGTTCGGCATCAAAAATCCTTTCAAAGAAAAACCTGCTGTTATCACACCCACAATTATCAGTAATACATCACTGAAATAAAAATCCTGGTGGCCGGTCACTGATTTGTGCGATAATTCTTCCTTTTCCAGCAAAGCGAGGCTGCTGTGTTGTTTTGTTGTTAATTGCTGTTGTGCAGCTTCTGTAAAATACACATGCGAGTGCAAAAATTTTATCTGATGGTGCAACCATTCTTCACGGCTTTTGATAAGCCCGGCTTCAAAGAGTTCCTGGTATAATGTTTCTGCTTTGGACTTGTAGTCATCCGTGCCAAGATAAAATAAGTCTGCATCACACAAAATTTCACCGAGCTTATTTTGCGGGCTTTGTGGCAGTTTGGTTGCCATGATCAATTCACATATCTCATCAATCTGCTCGTTTGAATATTCGAATTGAGGAAGATATGTTTTTGCCACGCTACAGGAAACTTCTTCATGCCCTGTGTATGCCTCTAAAAAACCAGTATCATGCAACAATGCAGCGGTACGCAATATTGTCAATTGGTCGCCTGAAATGTTTTCTCCTGCAGCGATCTGTTCTGCATAACGCATTACTTCCAGCGTATGGTTAAGATTGTGATAAGTGAGATATTTCGGGAGTTCTTCTTTTAACTTGTTAACGATAAATTGCTGCGCTTTCTCAAATTGCATAGCCTGGAAACATTGATTGTTTGTAAATATAACAAGCTTTTGTTAGTTGGCATGCAATTAAACAAAATTGAACAGGCAGGGAAATTTACCCGGTGAATTATTACTAACAAACCGGGCTACATATTAATGAATCTACTGCAATTTTATTTTACCAGGATTTGTAATATCGCCGATTGCAAACCCGGCGATGTGGCAATGAATTGAATGTTCCCGGATTTTTCTTTTGATTGAATAACTGCAAGGCACAATCCGTTGAAAGCTTTGCGTTCGCTGGCTTTGAATGGTTCCATACTCGTTTCGCTCCCATTATCAACTCCTGCTATAAAGCCTTCTCCATTTATTTTAAACTGTACATTATTACCTGCATCAGGAACAAGGTTTCCATTTGCATCAACAATTTTCACCGTAACAAAACATAAATCTTTTCCATCGCTTTTTATTGTGCCTCTGTCGGCATTCAATATAATGCGTGCAGGTGCTCCGGCCGTTTTTATTTCTTTTACCAGTACAACTTTTCCATCTTTTTTTGAAACTGCTTTTAATGTTCCGGGTTGAAAAGGTACACGCCATTTTACGTGCAGATCGTCGCCTTCTTTCTTTCTTGTTCCCAAAGATTGCCCGTTCAAAAATAATTCTACTTCATCTGCATGGTTGTAATATGCCCACACATCAACAGTGTCTCCTTGTTTCCAGTTCCAGTGGGGAAAAATATGCAGAACGGTTTTATCTGTCCACTCGCTTTGATACATATAATAAACATCTTTCGGAAATCCTGCAAGGTCTATGATCCCGAAGTACGAACTTCTTGCGGGCCAGGGATACGGTGTTGGTTCGCCGATATAATCAAAACCTGTCCAGATAAATTGCCCGGAAAGAAAATCATATTTCTTAAAAACTTTCCATGTCTCTTCGTGCGTTGATCCCCACGGGGCAGAAACATTATCGTAGGCAGATACAGTGAGGTCTGCATTTCCTTTATCAAATGGTTTGTCCCAACTTTCCGGCCAGCGGCGGATGCTATCGGAAGGAATATAAATATCATAATGCCCCCTTGTTTCCAACGCAGAAACCGTTTCCGTTCCTAAAAATTTTTTACCGGGGAAACGCTCGTGAAAATGTGCGAGGTTGTTGTTATCGTAATTATATCCAACCAAATCCAACGCGCCTGAACGATAGATAGGATTGTTTGGGTTCGGGTTATTTAATGCCGAAGTAATCGGCCGGGTTTTATCCAATGAATGAATGATGTCACCCAATTCTTTCGCAATAATAAAACCGGGATTATTTTCGGTGGAATCTTTTGTTTGCCATCCTTCATTGATCTCATTACCGATGCTCCACATAATAACAGACGGATGGTTCCTGTCGCGCAGTATCATATCTTCTAAATCTTTCTTATGCCATTCATCCCAATACAAATGATAATCGTATTTCGTTTTTTCCATCTTCCACATATCAAATGCTTCATCCAAAACAATAAAGCCCATTTTATCGCAAAGCTCCAAAAGCTCCGGTGCAGGTGGGTTGTGCGAAGTGCGGATGGCATTGCATCCCATTGCTTTTAAAATTTCCAGTTGCCGTTGCAATGCCCGGTAGTTAATTGCTGTGCCGAGGCAACCGAGATCGTGATGATCGCATACGCCATTTATTTTTACATGTTTTCCATTCAATGAAAATCCATTGTCAGCATCAAAATTAAAATAGCGTATTCCGAATGTTGTTTCGTATTCATCATAATTTTTCCCGTTAGAAGATATTCGTGTTACAGCTTTATATAAAACCGGTTTTTCAATTGACCAGAGAACGGGGTTTGGAATAGTGATGTCTTGTTGCGATAATGCAAACGTATCTCTTAAGGAAGGCTCGGTATTTAATTTCCTTGCTACTTCTTTTCCGGAAGCATCATAAATAATGGTAAGGACTGAAAGAGAAGTCTGAAAGCCTGAAAAATTTTTGATCTTTATTTCAAGATGTGCCGTTGCAGATTTTTCATCGATGTGGTTAACTGTAATATAAGTGCCCCAATGGTCAACAAAGGTTTTTTCAGTTGTTATAAGCCACACATTCCTGTAAATGCCTGAACCGCTGTACCAGCGTGAGTTTGGCTGAGGTGCATTATTTACTTTGACTGCAATGATATTTTTTTCTGCGCCGTATTTTAAATAAGGCGTGAGCTCATAACGAAAAGAACTGTACCCATACGGACGTTTACCAAGATATTTTCCATTTATCCAAACCTCGCTGTTCATGTACACGCCATCAAAGTCAATGAAGATTTTCTTCCCTTGCGAAGAAGCGGGTACTAAAAAGGTTTTTCTATACCATCCTGTGCCACCCGTTAATGCGCCGCCACTTGTTGTGGCCGGGCTGTGCTCATCAAATTTTCCTTCAATGCTCCAATCATGTGGTAAAGTAAGGTCCCTCCATTTTGCATCTGCAAAATTTATTTCCTGCGCACCGGGGGCATCACCCAAATAGAATTTCCATCCTATGTCAAAATCTTCTGTTTTTCTTGTTTGGGATGTTGCTGTTAAAGCAAGAAGAACAAAAAAAAATGTTGTAGTTATTATAATGTGATATTTCATACAGCAGTTTTATAAGCCGAATTTAAAAAAAATTAACCGTTATATTGACATGTATTATAATAAGATAAAAATAAGTTAGTATTAGTGATTATAATCAACGAATTTGTGTTTGATCTCCCTTCTGAAATTGCCATATCCGAGGCCCTTGTGATATTTGCTGCGCATTTATTATATTGTATTATATGGAATTGAAAAAACGATTGCTGTTGTTCCTCATGAGCTTCCTGTGCATATATACGTATGCACAGTACAACCAGTTCCAGTTCTCCCGGTTAGATATCACGCAAGGGCTTTCTCAAAACGAAGTAAATTGTATTTTCAAAGACAGCAAAGGTTTTTTGTGGTTTGGTACGATGACAGGATTGAACCGTTACGACGGATATGAATTCAAGGTTTTTAGAAATGACCTTAATGATTCGCTTTCTTTATCCGACAATTATATATCCCAGATATTCGAAGGCCCGGAAAATAAACTCTGGATCTTTACTAAAACAGGGTTGAATATTTACGATCCGGCAACGGAAAAATTTTATCGCAACCCAAAACCGTTTCTCAAAGCGCTGAATATTCCCGATCTGAATATTTCAAGTATTATTAAAGATGGAAACGGTAATTATTGGTTCGCACACCGGACAAATGGTTTGTATAAATACACAACTTCAACCCATGCCGTTACACATTTTTATAAAAAACAAAATAATGCCGATGCGTTGTACAGCGATTCTGTTTCTTCACTTGCAACAGGGCCTAACGGAAGTTTGTGGGTGATATATAATGATGCGGTTGTCGATAAAATTGATGATGAAAGTAACCGCATTGTGTACAGGAATTTTTACATCTGCAAATTATTTTCTTCGCGCCAGGCCGACTACCATTTGTTTGCAGATGCGCAAAATCAGCTCTGGGTTTATGTTTTAGGCAATAACCCGATTGGTGTAATTTACTTTGACCCTTCTACCGGATCTTTAAAGCACATCGAAAAAAAAGATAACGGAATTGGATTAAATACAAACCTCGTGAATGGAGTTGTGCAGGATGAAAGTGGTTTGATCTGGATCGCAACAGATCATGGCGGTATTAATTTATTGGATAAAAAAGATTTTTCCATTCGCTATTTGCTGAACCGTGAAGACGATGAAAAAAGCATAAGCCAGAATAGTATTATTTCTTTGTACAAAGACAATTCCGGTATTATCTGGATCGGCACATTTAAAAAAGGGATCAGTTATTATCACGGTCACATCAACAAATTCCCGTTGTACAAAAAATTATTATCAAACCCGTCAAGCCTTAGTTATAATGATGTGAACCGTTTTGTTGAAGATGCAAAGGGCAATTTGTGGATCGGTACCAATGGCGGAGGATTGATCTATTTCAACAGGCTGGAGGGAAGATTTACGCAATACAAACACAATGCATCGGATGCACAAAGCCTGTGCAATGATGTAGTGGTTAGTTTATGGATAGACCACGATCAAAAACTCTGGATAGGCACTTATTTCGGCGGGCTCGATTGTTTCGACGGAAAAAAATTTATCCATTACAAACACAATGATGCTGATCCGGCAAGCATTGGCGATAACCGCATCTGGGAAATATTTGAAGATTCGCAACAACGTTTATGGATAGGTACTTTTGATGCAGGTGTTGAATTGTACGACAGGAAGAAAAATAATTTTATTCACTACAGGCCATTCATAACCTCAAACCCGCTAAGATCGAGATATATTGATGCATTCGCAGAAGATGCAAAAGGCAATTTGTGGATCGGCACTTCTACAGGTATCGACGT
The DNA here is from genome assembly GCA_018266575.1 of Bacteroidota bacterium. GTDB lineage: Bacteria > Bacteroidota > Bacteroidia > Chitinophagales > Chitinophagaceae > Puia. Next base: position 5,896 of record JAFEAE010000028.1, on the reverse strand, counting down.
TCTTGATAAACAATTGCAAAAATTTATTCATTACGGGCTTGATCCGGCCAATCCTTCCAAAAGTATAAGCAACGACAATGTAATTTGTTTGTTGAATGATAAGCGGGGATGGATGTGGATAGGAACAAGGGATGGATTAAACATTCTTGATCCATCAACAAAAAAAATAAAAACACTTCGCGCAAGTGATGGATTGCCCGATAATACGATCCTTACCATGCTGGAAGAAGACAATCATCATATTTGGTTAAGCACACCAAACGGGCTTTGCGATATTACTGTCGGCACAGATAAAAAAACCGGCGAATTAATTTTCCAATTTCAGAATTATGATGAGAACGACGGGTTACAGGGAAGAGAATTTAATGAGAATGCTGCATTAAAAACCAAAGCTGGTGAACTGATATTCGGTGGTGCGAATGGATTTAATCTTTTCAATGCTCAAAATATTGTAAACAATAATCAGCAGGCTTCTGTGATATTAACAGGCTTGCAAATGTTCAATAAAGATGTTGCGATCGGGGAGAAATTAAACGGACATATTGTTCTTGAAAAATCCATAACAGAATCAAAAGAGATCACATTACGTCATAACGAAAATGTATTTTCCATTGAATTTGCTGCGCTTGATTTTCCTGCAAAAAAGAAAATCAGATACGCGTATATGCTCGAAGGTTTCAGTAACGACTGGCTTGTTGCCGACGGCAAAACTCGGAAAGCAACATTCACCAATCTTGATCCCGGCAATTATACATTCAGGGTAAAGACCTCACGTGAAGACGGATCTTGGGGAAATGAAGCAACTGTTCTTGCTATAAAGATTTTACCTCCATTCTGGAAAACGCCGGTCGCTTATTTTATATATGCAGTGTTGATCATCTCAGGTTTATTTTTTGCACGAAGAGTGATTTTACAGAGGGCGAAGATGCGATTTGCCATCGAACATGAACGCAAAGAAGCACAACGTTTGCATGAACTGGACATGATGAAGATAAAATTTTTTACGAATGTGAGCCATGAATTCCGTACGCCATTATCGCTGATCCTTTCACCATTGGATAAAATTATAAAAGACACTTCAGAACAACATCAAAAAAACCAGTTTCAACTGATCCATCGCAACGCAAGAAGGTTATTGAACCTGGTAAATCAACTGCTCGATTTCAGGAAGATGGAAGTGCAGGAATTGAAATTGCATGCAACAAAAGGAGATGTTGCAAAATTTATCAAAGACATATCCTACTCATTCACTGATCTTGCCGAGAAAAAAAATATTCAATTCAATTATAAATCTGCTGTTGCATCTTTCATCACAAAATTCGATCATGATAAAATTGAACGTATCCTGTTCAATCTTTTATCAAATGCATTCAAGTTCACGCACGAACATGGAAATGTGGATATGCAGGTAGAAGCGCAACAAACGAATGATGATGATACAAGCCTCTTCATTATAAAAATAAAAGATACCGGAATTGGGATACCTGCAGAAAAACAGGAAAAGATATTCGAACGCTTTTTTCAGAATGAAGTTCCGGGGGAAATGATGAACCAGGGAAGCGGCATCGGGCTGTCCATAACCAAAGAATTTGTAAAGCTGCACGGAGGGGCAATTTCTGTTGAAAGTGAAGTTGACAAAGGAAGTACATTTATCGTAACAATCCCTTTTAAAGAATCAAGAATAAATATTCCGGAAATTTTGTTGCAAGAAGAAGATGCAAAAATTAAAAATACGGATGATGAACATGAAGAACCCGTTGTGCAGCAAGCTGTAAAAAACAAGGATACAAAAAATAAAAAACCTGTTATACTTCTCGTTGAAGACAATGAGGATTTTCGTTTTTACCTGAAAGATAACCTTCGCCAGTTTTTTTCCATTGAAGAAGCAGCAAATGGAAAAGAAGGCTGGCAACGGGCACTAGCCGTGCACCCGGAATTGATCGTGAGTGACATCAGCATGCCGGTGATGGACGGGATAGATTTTTGTAAAAAAGTAAAAGCAGACAAACGGACATCATTCATTCCGGTGATCTTATTAACTGCATTGATGGGCGATGAGCAACAACTAAAAGGATTGGAAACAGGTGCCAGCGATTACATTACCAAACCATTTAATTTCGAAATACTCTTATCAAAAATAAAAAACCTTTTAGGGCAACAGGCAAAAGCAAAACAAACTTTCCAAAAACAGGTGCAGGTATCGCCATCAGAGATTAAAACGGAATCCGCCGATGAGAAATTCATCAGGCAGGCGTTGGCATTGGTGGAAGAAAATATGTCGAACGATCGTTTTTCTGTGGAAGAAATGAGCCGTGATTTATTCATGAGCCGGGTGGCGTTATATAAAAAGATACTTTCGCTTACCGGCAAAACCCCGGTTGAATTTATCCGTTCCATCCGTTTAAAAAGGGCTGCACAGTTACTGGAAAAATCAACGCTCACCATTTCTGAGATCGCGTATGATGTTGGTTTCAATAACCCAAAATATTTTTCAAAATACTTCAAAGAAGAATACGGCATGTTGCCTTCCGCTTACCAGGCGCAAAAGAAAAAAGAAGATATTAAGTAACCTTTTTGTTTGAATTGAGAATATTAGATATCTGTCATTCCGACGAAGGAGGAATCTTTGTTATGCCTCGTGCCTCGGCATAACAAATCGCTGAGGATAAGGATCATCCTGAAAAATCATACATCATAAAGTTAACAAAATATGCCTGAAAGCGCTTTTAAACCGCGTTAGTTAACATTTTAATACCTATTCATAAACATATCACTCCCCCTGCTTTTTAATTCAGGTAATATCTTTAATGAACCATGTTTTAATTAAAAATGGCTTTTTTTTTGAACGAACAGGAAAGCCGAAACAACGACTGCTATGCCAAAAAGAAAGATTTTATCTGCGCTCGTTTTTTGTGCTATACCACTATTTTCCGTTTTATCTGCCTCTGCAGCAGACTCCCCAAAAAATTATAAAAAAACCGAAGACGGTATAATAGTTTACCCCAAAGCTGCCGTTTCCGGCAACACAAAAATGGTAAAACTGGAAGTAATATCAGATGATATTATCCGTGTAATTGCGTCGCCGGCAGAAAAATTTTCTGCCCGGAAAAGTCTCATAACCGTTTATGGCAACCCTTCAACAACAGGCTGGAATGTTTCTGAAGAGGAAAATAAAGTTGTTTTAAAAACAAAAAATGTCACTGCCATGGTCACTACATCTACAGGTGCAGTAACATTTTTTGACGCAAGAGGTAATAGACTTCTTGCCGAAAAAGAAATGAATGGCAGAAGTTTTGAGCCCGCTGTTTTTGATGGGGAATTATCTTATCACATCATACAAAATTTTGAAACATTTCAAAACGATGCGCTGTTCGGATTGGGGCAGCACCAGGATGATATATTTAATTATAAAGGACAACAGGTTACTTTGTTTCAAAACAATACGGAAGTTGCAGTACCATTTATCATCTCCAATAAAGAATATGGAATTCTCTGGGATAATTATTCGCTTACAAAAGTCGGCGATACCCGGGACTATCAACCGCTCTCTGCTTTAAAATTATTTTCAAAATATAATCAGCAAGGCTGGCTCACGGCTTCTTACTACAATAATAAAAATGATTTACATAAAGCGGATTTTGAAAAAGCAGAATCTTCCATCAATTACGAATACCTGAATGCGACACGCAAGCATTTGCCGAAGGAATTTAACATCGGTGACGGCAAAATTATTTGGGAAGGATCAGTGGCCTCTGACTTTGATGGCGACCATAAATTCAGGATGACCTACGCAGGATATGTGAAAGTATGGTTCGATGGAAAATTAGTGCTTGATCGTTGGAGACAGGCATGGAACCCCGGCTCTGCTACATTACAATTGAACCTGGAAAAAGGAAAAAAGTATTCTACGCGAATAGAGTGGATACCGGATGGCGGGGAATCTTACCTCTCGTTAAAATGGTTGACACCCGTTGCAAGTGAAGACAAAGACGCATTCAGTTTTTCATCAGAAGCAGGCAAACAATTGGATTATTATTTCATCTATGGAAAAAATATGGATGAAATTATTTCAGGTTACCGCAGGCTAACAGGCAAAGCCACAATTGCACCAAAATGGGCGATGGGTTTCTGGCAAAGCAGGGAAAGATATAAAACACAAAATGAGATACTCAATACCGTTAGTGAGTTCCGGAAAAGAAAAATCCCGATTGATAATATTGTGCTCGACTGGAGTTACTGGAAACAGAATGACTGGGGAAGCCAGGATTTTGATGAAGAACGATTTTCAAACCCGGATAGTATGATCCGCGTGTTGCATGAAAAATACAACACACATTTTATGATTTCCGTGTGGCCTAAATTTTATGAAGGTATTTCGACCTACAAGGATTTTAATAATAAAGGATGGCTGTATCAAAGAAATATTGCAGACAGCCAACGCGACTGGATCGGCAAAGGATATGTTTCCACTTTTTATGACGCATTTAATACAAATGCGCAAAAAGGTTTTTGGGATTTGCTGAACATGAAATTATTCAGTAAAGGAATTGATGCATGGTGGATGGATGCAAGCGAGCCAGATATCCTTTCCAACGTAAACCCTGAAAAGCGTAAAGAGCAAATGACGCCAACGGCATTAGGCACTGCTGCAGAATTTTTAAATGCATACCCGCTGGAAAATGCAAAAGGCATTTACGAAGGCCAGCGAAGCGTGAATGCAAATCAACGTGTATTTATTTTAACACGCTCTGCATTTGCAGGTTCACAACGATATGGAGCCGCAACATGGAGTGGTGACATTGCTGCAAGATGGTCTGATATGAAAGCACAAATAACTGCGGGTATTAATTTTTCATTGTCAGGCATTCCATACTGGACAATGGACATCGGAGGTTTCTCTGTTGAACATCGTTATGAAAATGCAACGGGGAAAGATCTTGATGAGTGGCGGGAACAAATGGCAAGATGGTACCAGTTCGGCGCGTTCTGCCCGTTGTTCCGGGTACATGGCCAATATCCTTACCGCGAAATATTTAATGTAGCCCCTGAAGATCATCCAGCATATCAAAGCATGTTATATTATGACAAACTACGCTACCGGTTGATGCCTTATATCTATTCTCTTGCAGGAATGACGTATCAGGAAGATTACACCATCATGCGCGGGCTTGTTATGGATTTTCCGAATGATACTGAAGTTGCAAAAATCAATGACCAATATTTATTCGGCCCATCATTACTGATCAACCCTGTGTATAATTATCAATCGAGAAACAGGGAATTGTATTTGCCTTCAGGACAAGGATGGTATGATGTCTATACCGGTAAATATTATGAAGGAGGACAAAAAATAAATGCCGATGCCCCTTATGAAAAAATCCCTGTTTTTGTAAAGGAAGGTTCTATAATTCCAACCGGACCGGAGATAGAATACACGTCTGAAAAACCTGCTGATCCAATAACATTATTTGTTTATACAGGCAAAGACGCAGATTTTAATTTATACGAGGACGGGAGCATTAATTATGATTATGAGAAAGGATTATCTGCGAATATCCATCTACGTTATAATGAACAGAATAAAACATTGTCAATTGGCAAACGTGAAGGTGCTTTCCCCGGAATGTTGGGGAAACGGATATTCCGAATTGTTGTAATAGCAAAAGAAAAAGAGAGAAAATTAGATTTTGATAGCAAACCTGATGCAATAGTAAAATATAATGGTAAAGAAAAAATAATCCGGTTGAATTAAAAACGAATTACTAACACCAAAATAGTTCTACTATGAAATTTGAAGCAGCAACCATAAAAGACATTGGCAAAGCCCTTGGTCTTTCCACCTCTACTGTCAGCAGGGCACTGCGCGACAGCTATGAGATCAGTGCGTCTACCAAAC
>JAFEAE010000027.1 GCA_018266575.1 Bacteroidota bacterium | reverse complement strand
CCGTGCTAAATTAATTGAAAGGGTATTCGCCATTATTAAAAAACAAAAACCGTATGAACTAAGATTAGCCGCATAAAAAATTATTTGGTTACATCTTAGAATACGCAACGATGTTTAATAGTAGTAATATCGCTCGGTACATAAATCTTCTTCGTCCTCTAATAAGGCTAACATATATGTATAAACGAAATAAAATAATATTTGTAAATAAAAAGCCCCCGTTCAAAACGAGGGCTTATACAATTAATAATTGTCATTACTTCCTAGGCCGGTCAATTTCTACCAGTAACACTTTCGCAGTTGTACTTCCAACATTTTTCACACTATGCGTATCTGCAGGAACGATCATTGCCATTCCGGGTTTCAGGTCGTGGACTTGTTTTTTTCCGTCCTTGCCAGTAAACTCCGCTTTGCTTGCTGAGAGCACATACATCGCCAGGTCAGGATGGCTGTGCATTGCAGACACTTCGCCGGGTTTGTAGGTGACGTTGATAATCCGTATGCCTAATGAATCTTTTGCCAATTTGTATTCCTTTGAAGCCACTTTTGTTGCATCCAACGGATCGGCAGCAACAGATCCTTGCGGGCGGGTTGTTTCTACTAATAAAACTTTCATCGTTGTTTTGCCGGTGTTTTTAACACTGTGTACTTCAGCGGCCCTGATGTTTTCATCTCCCGTTTTCATTTCGCTCATCATTTTTGCGCCGTCTTTTCCTATGAATTCTGCAGCGCCGCCTTCAATAGCATATACTGCATAATCGGCATGCGAGTGAAGCGCTGATGAATCGCCGGGTTTGTAAGTAGCTTCAATGATGCGAATGCCCATAGTGTCTTGCAGCAATTTGTAAAAAGCAGGTGCGGCTGTTACTGCATCAGCAACAGTTGGTGCTGCAGCAGCTTTTGTGGTGTCGGTTTTTGCAGCGCTTGCAGTATCAGCAGCTTTTGTTTCGTCTGCTTTTTTCTCACCGCCGCCACATGCAATAAAAGTGAACGAAATGGCAATTGCCAAAATAAATTGGCCCGTTAGCTTGGTTGTCATAAAAAATATTTAATTGAATAATAAAGAATGGACACAGGGCAAGAAGTTTTTACGCAGGTGCAAATTGTTACTAAATATAACTTTTATTCGTGTATTACTGAAAATAGTTTTGAGCTGATTTGAGCTATTGAATTGAAACGTTTGAATTTACGGCGAGTCCCGCAATTGCTTCGTGAGTGTATAGGTTCGTGTGGCGGAGACTCGCCTGAGAACTTAAAGAGCGGGTTGATTTGAAATTGATGCAAAAAAAAAAATTTAAAACCCGGTGTTGTGGTCCACTATTACGAACCGGCAAAAGACGCAGGTAAATTTTACTTGCCATTGATCCATTCAGCATAAAGTTTTTCCTGCTTAGCTGAAGGATTCGATAAACGTTCGATTTTTACCAATATCTCATATACAGATGTGAGATGAATTTCTGTCCTTATGATCTTATCATTACGTTTTATTTCAACGATTACAGTATCGCCTGGTTTTAATTTATCAAGTGAGGAATAAAAGGCATTTGTACCGGTTACAACGGCATCATTCATTTTAAGCAACACATCTCCGGTATGCAATCCCGCTTTTCCCCAGCAGCTTTGCGGGTCGGTGATCCAAAGCTTTATAGTCTGCGTAGCTGCATCATTCCATACAAATACGCTTTTGTCTGCCGCAGGTTTTTTAAAATCGTCCAATACCAATTTTTTTGTATTGCTCATCTTCAATCCCAACATCAAAAAATATTTATTAAAATCAATCATTTTATTATTGCGGATGTGATCTTCAAAAAATGAATGAACCTCACAATGGCAAATCTTCTTTGCCATCTGTTCAACATCCTTTCCATTAAAACCTTTTGCGCTGCTGAAGTTTTCAAACATGCTACGCATCAGGTCATCTATATTTTGTTTTCCGTTAGTAGCATCTCTTATAATCATATCGAGCAAATCACCGATCAACTCTCCCTGAAGGTGAGTGCTGGCAAAATAATCGCCAAGAAAACCGGGAGGGGCAACATCAGACATGCTCACTTTTTCGGCAGAGAAACTATGATTGCCGGGATTGTTAATATACCTCTCAACCAACTCAGCGAGATGTTGTGTGCGTGTAGTAGTATCATACGGAATTCCTGCACGACGAAGTAACAGGTCGGCATAAAACATCGTCAACCCTTCACTCCACCAAAGTGATTTTGAAAATTGAAGCGGCTTGTAATCAATGATTGTATATTCAACCGGAACAATGCGCAACATATTCCACGCATGAAAATATTCATGAGCGATCTCTTCATTATAATCAGAAATATTTTTCGAAATATCTTTCGAAGGCACCCCGACAGTAACAGAATTGTTATGCTCCAACGCTCCACGTCCATCATCCTGCAACAGGAAAAAATATTCCTTGTAAGGCAATCGCCCAAAAAGATTACTGGCTTCTGTAACTATTTTCTGAATGTTTGATACCAATGCAGATGTGTCGAAAGCTGAAGCATTTGGCAAAGGCCAGTAAACAATTGTGTGTGGGACGCCGCTTACCTGGAATTGCCATTTGGAAAAATGCCCGATCATAGCTGGTGCATCTAATAAAATTCCTGCAGAAGTTGTATAATAAGTGTAAGGGTCAGCAGTAGTTTCAAAGCCGGTAGCAATTTGCCATGAAGAAGGCAATTGAAAATGGATATAGCATGGAGCGAGTGTTTGTCCAACAACATACAACAAGTTATGATAGTCACCCACCATTCCTCCCGAATGGGTTAAAAATGATTTTGATGCTGAATGCGGATTTTTAAATGCAGGCAAATGAATTTTATAATTCACCGTGGCCCGGTGGCCTTGCGTTACAAATTTCCAAAGCGCACTGTCTTCGCGGGATAATGATGCTTTGCCATCATCATTTTTTATAGTTAGATTTTCAATATAACGCCAGTATTTATCATCAGCAAGCGGATGCGCATACATAGCGAGTTGAAATGTATCGCTGATGTTTGTGAGTTTTATTTGAACGGAAATAAAAGAAAGATCGGCAGTATCGATACTAAGCGTATAATCAATGACAAGTTGTTTGTTGCTAAACCTTGACCGGGTTCCATCTGCTAAATCAGTAAGAGGATTTTGAGCACTGCAAAAAAGCGGAAGTATTACCAAACATAATATCGACGGCCATTTATGCATGATATAAATGTAAGATTAGTTTTCAGCGCTGCGCAAAATCTTATCCATCTTTTTGCCTTTTGCTAATTCATCGACCAGTTTGTCTAAATAGCGTACCTGCTGCGTTAACGGATTTGTTATTTCTTCTACGCGGTAGCCGCAGATCAGTCCGGTGATGAGATGTGCATTAGGATTTAGTGTTGCATGTTTGAAGAACGTTTCAAACGTTGCTTTTTCTTTTATAAGCTCCTGGAGTTTTTTATTATTGTAACCGGTGAGCCATTCTATCACTTCATTCAATTCTTCTTTTGTCCTGCCTTTTTTTTCTACTTTGGCGATGTAAATCGGATAGACTGAAGCGAAAGTCAATTTTGCAATTTTTTCGTCGTGTGCGGCGGTGGTATTCATGATTCGTAGTTTGTTTAGTTAGAAGTTTTTCAGATTTCCGAAGTTTTGAGAACCCTATCATTTAAAATCCATATGATGCATTTAAGGCAATGCTATAATATGTTCCTTTTGAAGTGATCTGAACATACCCATAACGCGGGTTAGTACCTATACCACCCTGGCCATTTAGTTTCTGAGGCGAGTCTCCGCATCAGGTATTTCGAAATACAATTTATTTTGCGGGACTCGCCGCCGCATTTACAGCGAGTCCCGCAAATACTTTATCCATGTACAAGTTCACGTTGCGGAGACTCGCCTCAGAAAAGAAATCAATTTCGCAACTTGCCATTTATATGCGCTCAATAGAATTGTTACTGTACAAGAGTGCGACGCAAGTAAAGTTTAATAGTAGTACAATCGCCGGGTATATTATTTAGTTGAAATTTTGAATCAATTTATCAAGCATTTAACCTTTCCACTAAATCCAACCCATGTTCTTTTGCAGTTTGCTGCGCAATTTCATAACCTGCATCAGCATGGCGTATCACTCCCATTCCCGGATCGTTTCGTAATACTCTTTTTAATCTTGCTGCTGCATCATCGGTTCCGTCAGCAACGATCACCATCCCTGCATGAATACTATAGCCCATTCCTACGCCGCCACCGTGATGAAGGCTCACCCAGCTTGCACCGCCCGCAGTGCTGACAAGCGCATTCAGCAACGGCCAGTCTGCAACAGCATCACTGCCATCGAGCATCGCTTCTGTTTCGCGATTGGGAGACGCAACAGAACCGGTATCGAGATGATCGCGGCCGATAACGATCGGCGCTTTTACTTTTCCGGTGCGCACCAATTCATTAAATGCAAGCCCTACTTTTTCACGCTCGCCTTGCCCGAGCCAGCAGATGCGTGCAGGTAATCCCTGGAATGCAATTTTTTCTTTAGCCAATTTCAGCCAGCGTTGTAATGATGCATTTTGCGGAAACATATTGGCGATGAGTTCATCTGTAACAGCAATATCGTTTGGATCGCCGCTAAGTGCAGCCCAGCGAAACGGCCCTTTGCCTTCGCAGAATAACGGCCTTATATATGCGGGTACAAAACCGGGGAAGGCGAAACAACGATTTAAGGCGTAAGGTGGAGGGTTTAAGGCTTTATGCCCTATACCTTCTACCTTTAACCTTTCTTCATACTCCTGTGCCCGGGCACGGATATTATTTCCATAATCGAAGGTGATGGCGCCTTTGTCCATCAGTTGTACCATCAGTTGAACATGGCGGTACATGGAGCGATAAGCATATTCAATATATTGTTGCGGATTTTTTTCACGAAGAATTTTTGCCTGCTCATAAGAAATTTCATGCGGCCAGTAACCGATCAATGGATCATGAGCTGATGTCTGATCGGTCAACGTATCGGGAATAATATTTCTTTCCAGTAATCTTTCCAATAAATGAACGGCATTACATAACACACCTATACTTTTGCCTACGCCTTCTGCCTTATATCGTAAACCCTGGTCAATTGCTTCATCAATATCTGAAAATTTTTCATCAAGGTACTTTGTTTCGATGCGTTTGTTGATACGCCACTCTTCTACTTCTGCAATTAATGCAACACCTTCATTCATGGTAATGGCGAGAGGCTGTGCGCCGCCCATGCCGCCGAGACCGGCTGTTACATTTAAAGTTCCTTTCAATGATCCGCCGAAATGTTTATTAGCTGCAGCAGCGTATGTTTCATAAGTTCCCTGCACAATTCCCTGCGAGCCGATGTATATCCAGCTGCCTGCAGTCATTTGTCCGTACATCATCAATCCTTTTTTTTCGAGTTCATCAAAATGTTCCCATGTTGCCCATTTCGGAACAAGCTGCGAATTTGATATCAGCACACGTGGCGCATCTTTATGTGTTTTTAAAATACCGACGGGCTTGCCGCTTTGTATTAACAACGATTCATCGTTCTCTAAAATTTTCAATGCTTTGATGATATTATCAAGCGCTTCGAAATTGCGTGCCGCTTTTCCGCGTCCTCCATATACGATTAAATCATCAGGACGTTCTGCAACTTCAGGATTAAGGTTGTTGAGCAGCATACGCAGCGCAGCTTCCTGTATCCAGCCTTTGCAATTGAGTGTTGTGCCCGTGGGAGTTTTGTATTTCACGGCATCATATCTTTTAGTAGCTGCTGTGGACATGTAGTTAAATTTTAAACTGAGAGAACATTTTTTCCTGAACCTTGTTTTCGTGTTTCTTATATTATTCTTTATTGGCCCATTTCTCAGCCATTTTTTTAAATTCTTCAGGCGAAACCGGTTCTTGTGTGTCTGGTTTTTCCAATGCCGCATTCAGGCCGATGATCTCGTGATCGTGTATATCATGATCTTCATCGCTGAATGGCCTTGAATGATTTTCAATGATAGCAGGAAGAATGTCTTCATTTAACGAATTCAACAATTCTTCATCATCTATACTGTCTATAAGTTTATAAAGTTCAGCTTTCAATTGTTCTTTTGATTTCATAGCAATTCTTTTATACAAGGAGAAACTTATTAATTTTTAAATTCTTCATAACCCTCATTCAAATTAATAGTTATTGATTTTGCGAATTCATTCACTTTATCAACAAAAGAAAAGTTTTTAATAATTGAAGTGATACGATTGATATCATCTGCAAAAATCCGGTCTTCTTCCGCAAAGCTTACGTACTCACGTACATGGCTATGCGCAAATTCCAGAATGGCGCTGCTTTTTAACGGGCGGCGGAATTCGATAGCCTGGCAGGCGCTTAATAATTCAATTGCCAGGATGGATTCAAGATTATCCAGCACCCGATTTACTTTTCTTCCGCTGATGCTGCCCATGCTCACATGATCTTCCTGACCGAGCGAAGTAGGAATGCTATCGGCACTTGCCGGAAAACATAAAGTTTTATTTTCTGTGACCAATGCTGCCGTTGTGTATTGCGGGATCATAAAGCCGCTGTTCAAGCCTACATTCTTCATCAGCAATAATGGCAATCCCCATTTTCCCTCGAGTAATAAATAACAGCGGCGATCAGCAATATTACCAATTTCAGCAGCAGCGAAACAAGCATAATCCAAAGGCAATGCTAATGGTTGCCCGTGAAAATTCCCCCCACTGATCGTATCGTGTTCGCCAAGAATGATCGGGTTGTCTGTTACGGCATTCAATTCAATTTCTGTCAATTCTTTTAAATGCAACCATGCGTTGCGGCTTGCTCCATGAACCTGTGGCATGCAACGTAATGAATACGGATCCTGCACACGCCCGCAATCGATATGGCTTTGCATAATATCACTATCGGTGAGCAGCATACGTAAACGTTGTGCAACCAGTTTGCTTCCATCATAAGGGCGAAGTTCATGCAATCGTTCATCAAATGGCGCTTTAGTTCCCGTTAATGCTTCAAGGCTCATAGCTCCGATGATATCAGCGGCTTCCAGACAATTGTGCATTCGCTGCACTGCTTTCACCGCATACGACAAAATAAATTGTGTGCCGTTTATCAATGCTAATCCTTCTTTGGGACCGAGCTGGATAGGAGAAAGCTGATGTTGCTGTAAAACATCAGCAGTTTTCATTCGCACCCATTCGTTCAAATTCTTTTTTGTTCGTGTATACAGCTCACCTAATCCAATCAGCGGTAAAAACAAATGTGCGAGCGGAGCAAGATCACCGGATGCGCCGACAGAGCCTTTTTCGGGAACAACAGGAATAACATCATTTTCGATATGCCACAAGATTCTTTCCAATGTTTTTAACTGTACGCCTGAATACCCTTGTGCCAATGCATGCACTTTTGTAATGAGCATGATCTTTGCCACTTCAACAGGAATCGCATCTCCCACTCCTACACTGTGGCTTTGTAGAATCTTATGTTGTAATGTAACCGTATCTTCTTCCGATATTTTTGTATTAGCAAGAATCCCGAAACCGGTGTTCACTCCATAAACAGTAGTGTGATGCTCAACAATATTTTGAACAAATTGCCGACTGGCATTTATCTTTTTGATTGCATCTGCCGAGAGAACCCCTTTCAAAGCCCCCTTTGATAATGCGATAGTTTTTGCAATCGTTAAATGATCAATTCCGTAGTTGAATATGACGCTCATAATTATTCATCAAAAGTAAGAGTTTCCTGATTTCTAAGTATGAACTATGAGCTATGAAGTAGGAAGTTATAGGAACCTGAGTTTTGAAAAACATACCTCATAGCTCATAGTTCATACTTCCTATTTAACCTGTTTTTCTATCTTCATCAGGAAACCGCCGCCGGGTGCGAGATGTATTGGTTGAATTGTTTTTTTATTGATGGTTATTTTTTCGATCTTATAATCGGCAGCATAACGATCTGCATTGATCCCGTCTTTACAGATCGTTGCCAGATAATCTCCTTCGCCCAAAAAATCAAAACTGATATTGAAATCACGCGGTGCCCAGTCGTTCATGCCGCCGATAAACCAGTTATTATTTTTTTTCCGCGCTGTGATAATGTACTGTGCAATTTTTGCATCGAGGATTTTTGTTTCATCCCATATTGTGGGAATACTTCCGAGCAATTGCATGAATTCCGGTTCGCGTAAACCTTGAGACGGATTGCCGGAAAAAATCTGCATCGGGTTGTCATACACTACAAACATCGCGAGTTGATGGCAGCGTGTGCCCTGGCTCATGGTGTACCCTTCAATAGTGCGGAAAGCCGCTTTGGTAGCGTTGTTGAGGATGCCGGGTTCATAATCAAACGGACCGGCAAGCATTCGGGTATACGGCAACGTTAGGTCGTGGCCGGGAGAAACTTTATCACTCCAGATATTATATTCAGAGCCAAGAACACTCTCGCGGGTTATCGCATTCGGAAATGTCCGGTTGAAACCTTTTGTTGGATAAGCACCATGATACATGATCATGATCTTGTGCGCAGCGCAGGCTTCTGCAATGCGGTAATAAAATTCAATTGTTTCCTGGTCGTCTCGGTCGATAAAATCCGTCATAATAAAATCCACTCCCCATTTATCAAATTGCCTGAGCGCACTATCCAGTTGTTTATTGAGTGTTAGTGCAAGTGTCCACATACTTAACCTGATCCCTTTAGCTTTTGCATAAGCAGCAATTGTATCCATATTGATATCCGGATTGATGCTGAACAAATTTTTCGTGTCGCTCCAGCCTGCATCCATCATAATGCGGTCGAAACCGAAACGCTTTGCAAAATCAATATAATATTTGTAGGTGTTGGTGTTGATGCCCGATTTGAAAGGCACATCAAAAAGATTGGTATTTATGATCCATTCGTCGGTAGATTTTCCGGCATGCACCCACGATGCATCTGCAATGCGTGATGGCGGCGCGAGCCTGTACACCATGTCATTCGACGGAAGTTCTTTATCTTCTCTTGCGATCATGATCACCCGCCAGGGAAAATCGCGTGAACCTTTCGTTTTTGCAATAAAGTCAGCACGTTTTGCAACAACCATTTCGGGATATTCCCCATCAACCATTTTTTCTTCCAACGGATAATTTGCAAAAACGCCTTTCATTGCGGATGCGTTTGTACCGCGCAAAAACATTCCCGGATATTCTTCAAGTGCGGATTCCGTTAGTGCAATTTTTATCCCTTCGTTTGTTGTTATTAATACAGGAGAAAATGCGATGGAAGAATCTGCAATTTCCTGCAATGGTTTGTGTTCATACAATTCTTCAAAACTGGTATGGAAAACATCTGCATCATCACGCTTGTGGACTTCAGGAAAGTACACAGAATCATTTTCTGTAAAATTAAAATCTGCTGTTTCATTTTTAATGATCAGTGAATCTTTGAATGAAGTACTGATCCGATAGGCAACACCATCATCATAAGCACGGAATATGATTTGATAAGGTTGTTTAAATTTTATAGTAAGTTCATTATAAACATCAGGAATATTCTTTCGTTTTTCAGGAACAGGAGAAACAATAACGGCGTTTTCTTTTTTGCAGGAATAAGAACGAATAGAATTATTTGCAGATAATGATCTCCCGTCATTTAATAACATATCTATATCTGACGCTGCGAGAATGAGTTTGTTTTGAAAGGAAATATCATATTGCACAATAGCGCTTTTCCAAATCTTAACTACGATATTTCCCGAAGGTGAACGCAATGATAATGTGTCAGCGCTTCTTGCACTGTAAAATAATGCGACGCAGAAAGTTGATAAAACAAATTTCTTCATATGTTCAATTCTTTTAAGCATAAAAGCCATCGCATTGATACGATGGCTTTTATAACGATGATGTATAACCGAAATTTTAGAATACATTATACCCGAAACTTACATAATATAATCCGCCGATCGCGGGGTTGCCAAACTGAGAAACATAATAATGGTTCAACAGGTTGGTAGCACCCAATTTGATCAATGAACGGATACCTGTACACTTGAAACTTACCATTGCATCCAATGTGCTGAATGCGCTTACAGGGCCTTGTTTAAAGTCGGCTTCTGTAAAGTAACTATCCTGCCACCTGTATTGAATGTTGAAACCAAAACGTTTTTCCCATCCGAAACCACTGTTGCCGAAACCTACGTTAGCCCTGTATTTCGGCGTGTTCCAGTATGTGGCAAATGTAGAGTCCGGGTTGTGGATGCGGTCTGACGACACGTTAAATGTTATAGAGAAATTTCTCGGCATCAAATAATCAATGCTTAACCCTGCTCCATACGTACTGACTTTATTCGGGCTGTTTACGGAAACAGAATATCCCTGGTAGGAACTTGGGTCAGCAGGATTTATCGTTGCCGGGTTTCCTGATGTGGATTGAACCACGCTCACACGTCCGATGAAATCTTTGTAACGTGAGTAATACATATAGAAATCGATCAGTAATCTTTTTCCGAACAATCCTTTATAGCCTAATTCGTATGCATTCACTTCTTCCGGTTTGTATTTTCCAAATGTTTGCGGCTGGAAAGTGATCGCATTGAAAACAGGATTTGTATCGAAGTGATAGAAGCTTCTTAATTCAGGCAAACCGCCAATTAAAATTCCTACACCGGTATTAAGATTGATCCATTGGTTTTGGTTTGATGGGAAACGATATGCATTTTGATACGAAGCACGGATGTTCTGGTCTTTTGCAACAGTCAATACTGCAGAAACACGTGGTGTGAATTTTCCATCAAAGTTCTGGTTCTTATCATACCTGCCGGATGCGGTCAACTTCAGGACATCAAATAATCTTTTTGATATTTGTATATATGCCCCATATTCGTTTGTATGCTTAGGGCCTGTGCTGTCTGAAAAAATTGTTCCTTCAGAATTCAACACATATTGCCTCCAGCTTGCACCAACCAATACTTCTGCAAATTTTATTATATCGCTGAAATTATATTGCCCTTCGGTGTGGTACAAATTACTTTTATCCAACAACAATCCACCTTGCGGAATTGGTTTTGACGCCACCTGGTTATACAACGAAGTGAATTGAGAAGTTCCGGGAACAGGCCTGCCCTGGTCTGCATAAGAACGTGCGTCCTGGTATGCCAGCCCTTGCGGTGCCCCTTGTAAAACTGCCTGCATGTATGCACCAACATATTCCGGGAACCAGGTTGTACTTGGCTTCCATGCTTCATTAAATAATTGTGTGGTGATCGTTGCGTTGAATGATGATCCTGCACGCTCCTGTGTTGTATAGGCGCGGATGAACCATTTATCGCTCTTGATCTCAAATTTGTATTGCCCCATTTTAAAATCTTTCAACGAATACCTGTCGCTACCTGTATAAACTGTATTACCAGTTCCCCAGTTTGCCGTTAAGGACATTTCAGTGTTCGGGGTTAGCTTATAATATAATCCTCCATTGAGTTTGAAGCTGATCGTATTATTATTCAACAACTGAGATTCAGCATAACCAGTACGCGAAACTTTTTGATTGGGGATCAAACCGCTTCTTAGCCCGATGTAATATGGCAACAACTGATTGATGTATGGTGTAACCTGCGGCTGAAGTTGTGCGGGGATGTTTGAAATAATTGCAGGCAGGTATGTGTTTTCGAATGCCTGTATTTGTGCCGGTGTTGCACCTTGAGGTAAATAATTATTAAATGTACTTACAAGATCAAGTGCACCGCCACTTGCACCAAGCACTCCGGAATTAATAGCACTCTGAACAGATGTGGCAACACTCTGCATGTTTGCATTTGTCTCGTCTCCATACACATTTACCCCATCATAATTCGGGTCGTTTGCACGTGTGCCGCCGGGAACAGTATGGCTTGCAGATCCTGTTCCTGCGCCGGTATAATCCGTTGTATCGGAAGCAACCCAATCTTTTGCCTGGATTAATTGTGCGTTTATTTTAAATGCAAATTTGTCTGAAACTTTTTTCGCCCAACGCAAAGTCCAGTCATAATATGGTGATGGTTTTATCGGGTCACTTTTTCCAGCGCCGCCACCGAGGTGCATCACACCTTGCTTTACCTGGAAACTCAATCCCTGGTATTTGAAAGGATCTTTACTCGTTAATAACAGTGTTCCGTTCATTCCGCCGGAACCATACAATGCAGAAGATGCACCGGGCAATAATTCCATATTATCAACATCCAAATCTGTGAGCCCTATTATTGTTGCCACAGAAAAATTCAATCCCGGGGCCTGGTTATCCATCCCGTCAACGAATTGATTAAAACGCGGGTTGCCACTTCCGTTGAAACCACGGGTAGTGATTGACGTGAATGTTAAACTTGAATTCGTTACATCAACACCTTTCAACGAACGCAGCGCATCATAATATTGAGGCACCGGGGAATTTCGGATATTCACTGCACCAACACGCTCAATAGAAACCGGTGATTCCAAAATGCGCTCCGGAACACGGCTTGCAGAAACAACAACTTCCGCACCAAGCGATGATGCCGGTTTGAAATTTACCTGTATAGGCTCTGAGGTATTGCTGACATTTATTTCCTGTTGTTCATAACCGATCGACGACACAATCAACGTGAATGGCGGCTGTACGTTTGTAGTAAGCCTGAAGTTTCCTTTATCATCTGTAAACGTTCCGATCTTTGTTCCTTTAATGAGCACCGATACTGCAGGTACTACATCTTTTGTCGAGGTGTTCTTTACATTACCGCTAACTGTTACTGACTGGCAAAATGCGAAGGCTGGAACCAGTGCAATAAAGCAGAATAGAATAGGTTTAAGGCTACGTCTCATAAAGCAAGTTTTCGTTAATAATAATTGAAGGCAAAGTACTGATTGTATTTCTTCCATAGAAATTTTATTTTATATAAAACCCGGTATTACTGTTGATATTTGGTTAATTGAACAAGATCAATTTTTCCATTCCGTTAGGTATTTTTGTGCGCATGAAAACACTTCAATTTTCGGGGCAAACAAATTTCTACCGGGGTAAGGTACGTGATGTATATACGATTTCAGATGACTTACTGATCATGATCGCATCGAACCGTATTTCAGCATTTGATGTTATTCTTCCCAAACCAATCCCTTATAAAGGACAAGTGTTAAACCAGATCGCTGCATACATGTTAAAAGCAACTGCTGACATTTGTCCAAACTGGTTATTGGATGTGCCTGCACCAAATGTTGCTATCGGAAAAAAATGTGTACCTTTTCGGGTAGAGATGGTCGTTAGAGGCAACCTTACGGGACATTCCTGGAGAACATACAGCAGCGGGAAAAGAGAATTATGCGGGGTTCCTTTGGCGGAAGGGCTAAAGGAGAACGATTACTTCCCATTACCGATCATCACGCCATCTACCAAAGCAGAGGTTGGGCATGATGAAGATATTTCCAAAGAACAGATCATTCAGCGTGGAATAGTTAATAAAGAGGATTATGAGTTGATGGAGAAATATACATTGGCATTGTTTCAACGGGGAAAAGAAATTGCAGCAAAACGCGGATTGATATTGGTTGATACAAAATATGAATTTGGAAAGATCGGTAATACGATTTATTTAATGGATGAAATACATACGCCCGATTCATCGCGTTATTTTTATGCTGATGGTTTTGAAGAACGACAGGCAAAAGGTGAAAAACAAAAACAATTAAGCAAAGAATTCGTCCGTGAATGGCTTATCGCCAACAATTTTATGGGCAAAGAAGGACAAACCGTTCCGGAAATGACCGAAGAATGGGTAACGGTGATCAGTAACCGATATATTGAATTGTATGAAAAAGTGATCGGCGAAAAATTCCATCCACAAAACCTGAGCGATGAAGAAACCTATCAGCGGATTTTATATTCATTGGGAAATTTGCAATAACAATTGACAATTGATAATTAAAAATTGAAAACTCCTGAAAGCCTTGTCTATACTAAATTGTTTCTTATCGGTTACAAAATCATCAGGGAACAACTGTTCTTCGCCACAGTAATTCAACAGCCTAATCGAAGCTCCTTCCGGAAACTGGCTATATATGGTTTCCGGATCGCCTTTTTTTGTTATTTTTTGGCGAAGCAAAAAAGAACAACAATATTCATCAGGAATAGCGTTAGATCGATCGTATGATCTCAACCACTTTTCTCACTTCATCTTCCGTATTGAAATAATGCGGTGAAAATCGGATCGCCCAATCCACATCTTTCTTCATAAAATCAATAATAGCATTTTCTTTCAGGCTCACTGAAAAATAAATATTCTCATCGCTCAGTATCTGTTTCATTTCACCAAGCTGAATATCGGTTTTATTAAAAGTAACAATGTTGCTTAATGAAGAGCCCTTGTCAAGCACACGGATATTTTTGATGGAAGTAAGTTCTTCACGTAACAATTTCACGATCGGTTCATTGTACGATTGTATATTTTCAATACCAATCTCATTTGCATATCGTATTGCTTCTGCCAAACCAATTACAGTTGCGTAAGAAAATTCCCACATTTCGTAACGCCGGGCATCCATCCGTATTTTGTATTCATCTGCATTTATCCAATCGGCCCCACGCATATCAATGAATAATGCTTCTAATTTTTCATGCAATACGGCATCACTTACATACAGGAAACCGGTGCCACGCGGGCCTCGTAAAAATTTTCTTCCTGTCGCACTCAGAAAATCGCAACCGATTTTTTCTACATCAACCGGCAACTGTCCAACCGACTGGCATGCATCCACCAAATACCATGTATTATATTCTTTACAAAACCTGCCGATCTCTTCCACATCCTGCACCATTCCGGAATTGGTTGGCACATGCGTGACCGCAACCAATTTAGGCGAATGCCTTTTTATCAATTCCTCGAACTGCATCAGGTCTATATCACCATTCGATAAATTATCTGCACGCAAAATTTTTATCCCGAATCTTTTTTGCAACGATAAAAAAGCAATCTGATTGGAGATATAATCATCATTGCTCGTTAAAATATAATCACCGCTTTCAAATGGAATTGCAGAAAGTGCACGTGCGTATGCATCTGTGGCGTTATAGGCGAATGCTACGTTGTAAGGTTTGCAGTTTAACAGTTTTGCCGTTTCCGAGTAGAATCTTTCAATTTCTCCTGCACGGTGTTTTGCAGCATCGTACCCTCCTATCTGTTCTTCGTATTGAAGATATTCTGTCATTTTTTCAACAACCGGTTTTGGGGGCAATGAAGAACCTGCACTGTTGAAAAAAAGTTTGTCCTCACAACCAATAGTATCTTTTCGTATTTTTTTAATATCCATGAAAATGTACGATTTAGAAAAAAGTTTTCGGTCGTCAGTCTGCAGTTTTCGGTGCTGAAATTCGATCTTTACTATCTCATTTCTTATTCCTTATTTTTCATTTCTTATTTTTTGTACTTAGCTGCAGTACTACTATTAAGCATCGTTGTGTCACTCACTTGTACGACAAGAATTCTATTGAGCGATGGGTTTAACCACAAAGAACACTACGTTTTTCACAAAGATCACAAAGGGATCTTGCAATTTCATCTTCGCATCCTTTGCGTGTATTTCTTTGCGCACTTTGCGGTTAAATTATTTTTCGTTTAACCTTGGCCGTAGTCGATGTTTCGATTTATTAAAGATGTGCTGTCCTTTATCAACGCCCTTGCGTAATTTCTTTTGTTCTTCAACCGGCATTCTAAAAACTTCCTGGCATCCCGAACTGCAACAGCCATCATATTTTTCAGCACATTCATCGCATTGTATAAAAAGCAAATGGCATCCATCATTTTTGCAGTTCGTATGTGTATCTGCAGGCTTTCCGCATTGATGGCATTTGGAGATAATTTCATCACTAACGCGTTCGCCTAACCGGTCATCAAACACAAAATTTTTTCCCTTGAATTTATTGGGCAATCCGTTTTCCTTAACCGTGTTTGCATAGTGAATAATCCCGCCTTCCAGGTGAAATACATTTTTAAACCCTTTATGCAACAAGTAAGCGCTTGCCTTTTCGCAACGGATACCACCGGTGCAATACATGATAATGTTTTTTTCTTTTTTATCCGCAAGCATTTCAGCGCTCATGGGCAATTGTTCACGGAAAGTATCGGAAGGGACTTCAATAGCATTTTCAAAATGCCCCACTTCATATTCATAATGGTTGCGCATATCAACGATCACCGTCTCCGGATCAGTAGTGAGTTGGTTGAATTGCTCCGCATTTACATATTTGCCTTTGTTGCGCATGTTGAACGACAGGTCATTGATCCCATCGGCAACAATTTTATCACGCACTTTTATTTTCAACACCCAGAACGATTTTCCATCATCATCCACAGCGATATTCAACCGCAGATCTTTTAATGCATCAATAGAGTGCAAATAATTTTTCAATGCTTCAAAATTATTTGACGGCACACTGACCTGCGCATTAATGCCTTCGCTTGCAACGTATATCCGACCGAATACTTGCAGTTCATTCAACGCCTTGTATAATTCATCGCGGAATTGTTGCGGGTCTTCAATAAAAAAATAATGATAAAAAGAAATGGTAGTGCGGGGTTCAGTTTCCTGATGTAAACGTTCTTTTAATTCCTTTTGGGAAATACGATTATGTAATACAGCCATAAATAATGAAATTTTAAGGACACTTGCCTGGTGAACAAAATTTCTGCGCAGCAAAGGTAATTTGAAAATGTGAGAATGCGATAATGGGTCAGTTTGAAATTTTATTAGTCATAAGTTTTTTCACAGGCCTACACTTATCGTACAGATTGAATTCAAGGAGTTTATCATTAATCATTTTCATTTACGACAACTGGCTTATCAAAAAAATAAATTATTATACCTGCTGCAATGATACCAATACCTATGAGGCTTTCCCTGGGTTTATCTTTAAACGTAAATATCAGCACCCATGCATTGAAGATCAAAAATAAAACCTGCAGAATGGGTTTGAAGGGGCTGCGGAACGTGTGCGGTTGCTGATCTTTAATAAACAAACTGGTTGCAACCGTCAGCGATGCCATCAGTTGCAAGACAAATCCTGCATACAAAAAAACCGTTTGAAATGAACCTGAAAGTGCGAGTGTAACGCTGATGGCTACATGGAGCCACACTGCTGCGACAGGAATGCCATGCTGGTTTTTCTTCACAAGCGGTTGCCACAATTTATTTTCCCGCGCCATTGCCCATGTAACACGCGGCCCAACCCACAGGTAAGAACTGATCGTTGCTACCAACTGAATGGCGATAAAAATACTCACCCACTTCCCTCCCGTTTTTCCTAACAAATTAGTGAATGAAATAAACGTCACTTCTTCTTTTCCCTGCAACTCATTTACTGTTGCATTTTTTAATAACACAAATTGAAAAAGTATATATACAACAGCAACAAACAAGGTACTAATGATCAATGCCCGCGGAAGGTTTTTAACAGGCACATCAATTTCGTCGGCAACATAAGCAGCTGCATTCCACCCGGTATAGGCAAAACTTACATACACCATCGAGACTGCAAACCCGGGTTTCAGGATTTCATGCTGCCATGAATTACTCAGGTTAATGGCATTGGATGAACTATCGGGCAACACAAAACCTAAAACGATCAGCACTACGATGAATAAAATTTTTATTAGTGTTGTGCTGTTCTGAAAGCGGCTGCTGTGGCGGATTGTAAAGCTGTGCATCAAACCAATAAGAATAATAATACCGATAGCGAGCCATACATTATCCTGCAAGCCGAACGGCGCAAGGTATTTTGTAAATGCCATTGCAGCCAATGCAACCGGTGCTGAAAAACCAACAGTTAATCCGGCCCAGGCAGAAAGATAGCCAAGCAACGGATGAAACACACGCGACAAATAAATATAGTCGCCTCCTGATTCTTTAAAATGTGTACCGAGTTCTGCATACGCAAAAGCGCCGAATAAAGAAAGTAACCCGCCTGCGAGCCATAGCAACAAAATGCCCCAGGTATTAAAAATGCCTGCCGACAACTGAAACCCCACACTGGTAAAAACACCGGTGCCGATCATGTTGGCTATAACGATAGCTGAAGCTGTGTAAATCCCGATCTTCTTTTTCAATTCGGTTATACGGTAACGTTAGTAATGTTGATTGCGTTGTGAAGATACAAAGAGATAAGTTGAATTACCGACATGTTTGCCTTTCATAAACCTTCTTTCCCCGAAAACACTTTTTATTTTGTTGGTTTGCTGGTTTTCACTAAACTTTATCTTTCCTTATCTTCCAACTAATTTTTTCATTTTAAAACCAAGGCTACTATGAGGAAATCAACACTTCTGTTTTCTGTTTTTTGTTTATGCATTATCACAATATCTGCTCAGCAACGCAGGCAACAACCTGTACAACCGGCAGAAGCGCCAAAAACGGACAAACCCACAGCGGCACCAAACAAAATGGTGAATACCGATTCATCCGTTACAACAAAAAATGAAATCACTATCAAAGGGCAAAAGGTACCTTATACCGCGACTGCAGGCACAATGCCGGTTTGGGACGATGAAGGCAAAGCTATTGCAAGCGTTTTTTATACCTACTATGAGCGTTCGGATGTAAAAGACCGAACTTCACGCCCGTTGGTAATTTCTTTTAACGGCGGCCCCGGCACACCTTCTGTGTGGATGGAGATCGGTTATACCGGCCCGCGTATTTTAAATGTGGACGATGAAGGTTATCCTGTTCAACCTTACGGTTTGCGCGACAACCCGAATTCTATTCTGGATGTTGCAGACATCGTTTATATCGACCCGGTGAATTGCGGTTTTTCAAGACCGGTAAGTAAAGACATCCCTACATCAAAATTTTTTGGCGTGAATGAAGACATCAAATACCTCGCTGAATGGATCAACACATTTGTTACACGCAAAAACAGGTGGGCTTCACCAAAATACCTCATCGGCGAAAGCTATGGAACAACGCGGGTTTCAGGGCTTGCACTGGAATTGCAAAATGCGCAATGGATGTACCTCAACGGTGTTGTGCTTGTTTCTCCAACCGACCTTGGCATTGAACGCAGCGGCCCGGTTGATGAAGCATTACATGTTCCTTACTATGCAGCAACTGCCTGGTACCACAAAATGCTTCCAACAGATTTGCAGCAAAAAGACCTCACAGATGTGTTGCCCGAAGTAGAAGATTTCACGATCAATCAATTGATACCTGCAATTTCCAAAGGTGGGTTTATTCCGGATGACCAGAGAAAACAAATTGCAGCGAAAATGTCGCGCTATACCGGCTTATCTGAAAAAACAATCCTTCAACATAATCTCGATATCCCTACTTCATTTTTCTGGAAAGAATTATTGCGTGATAAAGGATATACTGTCGGGCGGCTTGACTCCCGTTATCGTGGTATTGACAGGGAAGATGCCGGAGACAATCCCGACTATAATGCTGAATTAACTTCCTGGCTGCATTCATTTACCCCCGCAATAAATATTTATTTGCGTGAAGAACTGAATTACAAAACCGACCTTAAATACAATATGTTCGGACCTGTGTTTCCATGGAACAGGAACAACGACAGGACCGGTGAAAACCTGCGCCAGGCCATTGCAGAAAATCCTTATTTGCATTTAATGATTTTATCAGGCTATTACGATGGCGCATGCGATTATTTCAATGCGAAGTATAGTTTGTGGCAATTAGACCCGAGCGGAAGGCTGAAAGACCGTTTGAGCTGGCATGGATACCGCAGCGGGCACATGATGTACCTGCGCAAAGAAGACCTTTCTGCAGCCAATGATGTGTTGCGTGATTTCATTAAAAAATCGACACCCAAACCCGGCGAACCCGCGAAATATTGATTAGTGGGAAATTAAAAGCAGCATGTGTGAAAATAGAATAATGAAAAGACCGGTTTGCTTATTAATTTGCTGATACTGCGGACGACCTATGCAGAGAGAAAAATTCGCAGCGTTTTTTTTCATTCAAAGTTTTAACCGCCGTTTACGATTTGTAGATGGCGGTTTTTTTATTGTCTTGACCGTCCTGGCCAGGCCAGGAATAAATTTTCCTGCAACGGCGAAGTAGCGCTGAGCTTTGAATATTATCTGAACCACGATTTTTACCTGATTTATCTTATCCTTCTGATTATAAATAAGAACCAGGCTGATTGTATTAATAAGGGTATAATCGTGGTTCAGACAGTAGCTCAATAGAATTACTACAGTTGAAGAGTGCGACCTGCCTACCGGCAGGCAGGCGCAAGGATGATGAATGGAGGACAAATGCTGGTCACCCAAAAAATAAGAAATAATAAATAAGGAATAATAAATTAGAAAGGGAAGTTTGAATTTCAGAACTGAAAACTGTAGACTGACGACTGAAAACCATTCCACAGAAATCGTACATCGTATATCTCAAATCGTAAATATTTTATTCTTCTTGTCCAATTCGTTGCAATTCGCTTGTTATTGTTATGTAATTAAATAATTTCAATAACAAAATCGAAAACAATGAATGAGTTTATTCTGATCTTCAGGCACCAGGACGGTAAAGCAGTTGCATCACCTGAACAAATGCAGATGTGGATGAAACAAACAATGGACTGGATTGCCACCATCTCTGCTAAAAACAAATTTGTGAGCGGAACGGGTTTACCATTTGATGATGCAAAAGTGGTACATCACAATAATATTGTTACCAATGGCCCCTTCGGCGATATTAAAGAAACGATCGGCGGCTTTATTATTGTGAAAGCAGATTCAGTGGAAGAAGCTGTTGAATTTGCAAAAGGCAGCCCGGTTTTGCAAGGTGAAGGAAATACTGTTGAAGTGAGAATGATCGCGAAACGCGATGGAGTGCATTAACAACATTGATAATCTGAAAAACAAAAACAATGAAAGACTTTTTATTAATATTCAGATCAGAATATAAGGAAGTGCCGCAACGCACAGAAGAAGAAGCGAAGGCCATTACAAAAAAATGGATGGATTGGGTTGGTGGAATTGCTGCTCAAAATAAATTAACAGACAGGGGGAACCGTTTATTCAATACAGGAAAAGTTTTGAAAAGTGGCAATGTGGTAACAAATGGGCCATACACTGAAATAAAAGAATCCATTGGTGGATATACGATGATAAAAGTTGGCTCGTACGAAGAAGCTATAGAAGTAGCAAAAGGCTGCCCGATATTATCCGTTGGCGGGAATGTTGAAATAAGGGAAGTTTCACCTATGTAGTTATTACCGATGATGATGAACGAAGGCCGTTGACCGATGGTAGCCTGCAAATGCAAAATGCTGATATTTGTTGTGACTGTCATCGCTCAACGATCATCGGACAACGTGATTTCACTATGCAACAACAGGAACTGATACCACATTTATTCCGCACGGAGTTTACAAAGATCACTTCGGTGTTGTGCAAATTATTTGGTATCGAGCATATAGAAATTGCGGAAGATATTGCGGGCGAAACTTTTTTAACAGCGCTTGAAACATGGACGTATAAAGGCATTCCGGAAAATCCGGTCGCGTGGTTATATACTGTTGCAAAAAATAAGGCAAAGAATTATTTTCAGCGAAATGCCGTCTTCACACAAAAAATTGCGAAGCAGCTTTTGCAAGCAGAGAATGAAAATCCTGAAATAGACATCGACCTCTCCGAAAAAAATATTACCGACAGCCAGTTGCAAATGTTGTTTGCCTTGTGCCATCCTTCAATTCCGGCGGAAGCGCAGATTGGTTTGTCATTACGCATTCTTTGCGGATTTGGAATTGATGAAATTGCAAATGCATTTCTTACCAATAAAGAAACAATCAACAAACGTTTATTCCGTGCAAAAGAAAAACTGAGAACAGAACATGTGAAAATAGAATTTCCGGATATAACGGAGATACCTAAACGCTTAGAGACAGTTCTTACCACATTGTATTTATTATTTAATGAAGGATATTATTCTGAGAGCCAGGACAGCATTGTGCGGGAAGACCTTTGCCTGGAAGCAATGCGTTTAACTTACCTGCTTGCCGAAAATAAACAAACCAATTTGCCTGAAGTAAATGCACTGTTATCCTTAATGTGTTTTCATGCATCGAGGTTTCCCGCACGAAAAAATGCCAACGGTGAAATTATTTTATACCAGGACCAGGATGAAACCCTTTGGGATGAAGAACTGATCACAAAAGGAATGTATTTTCTGAATGAAGCATCCAAAGGGAATACGATCACAAAATATCATATAGAAGCCGGCATTGCATTCTGGCACACCAAAAAATCAGATACCAAACAAAAATGGCTGGCAATACTGCAATTGTATAATGAGTTGCTCATCATTGAATACTCCCCTATTGCTGCGCTTAACAGAACGTATGCGCTTTCCAAAGCCAATAGTAAAGAAGAAGCAATTACTGAAGCAGAAAAATTAAACCTTACCGACAATCATTTTTATTTCACATTGCTTGGGGAATTATACAAGAGCGTCGATAATAAAAAAGCAAAAATGAATTTTGAAAAAGCATTAGCGCTTGCAAAAACAAAAGCGGACAAACAAGTGATACAGGCGAATATTGATAAGTTTGAAGTGAACGGTTAGCAGTAAGAGGTAAACGGACTTACAATGCTACACCGTTCACTGTTTACTGTTCACTGCTTACTCAATTATTAATTACTCTTCCACATAATTCAAATCTTTCCCAAAGGTTTCCTTCGTTTTATATGCAGCGATGATTGCAATGCCCATTAATATCAATCCTGTGATCCATCCGCCGGTGATATAATTTCCTGTAAGGTTTCGCAAGCCTTTAAATAATAAAATAATTAATGGCAATGCGCCACGCACCATATTCGGAACAGAAACTGCTGCTGTTGCACGAAGGTTTGTTCCAAACTGTTCTGCAGACATTGTAATGTACACCACAGAAAAACCAGTGCCAAAGCCAAGCCCGGCACATACAAAGTACATTTTGAACGGCGTTCCGTTCTGCTGCAAAAAATAAAGGATAATGAAAAGGGAAGTAATGCCGTAAAAAATATACAATGCTTTTTTCCAGCTTTTTAAATAATTGCTCAACAAACCAACTGTAAGATCCCCGAACGCTATAGCGAGGTATTGGAACATGATGGATTTTGCAGGATCAATATTCTTTATTCCGAACGCTTCACCGAATTTATCAGAGAAAGTCACCAGCACTCCAATCACATACCAAGCAGGGATGCCAATTAAAATGCAACGTAAATAACGAATGAACCGATCACGATTGTTAAACAACATCAGGAAATTTCCGCGTTGCACATTTGTTTTTTTGATCTCACCAAACAATTTGCTTTCAAAAATATTCACGCGAAGTATTAATAGCACCAAGCCCATCCCGCCGCCGATATAAAAACAAACACGCCAGTTGAATTCGCGGCTTACAAAAAATGCAGTAACGGCGCCGAATATCCCAAAACCAGCTATTATCGAAGCAGCGATGCCGCGTTTTTCTTTTGGCAACAGTTCGCTCACTAATGTAATTCCTGCTCCTAATTCGCCAGCCAAACCAATGCCGGCAATAAAACGCATGATGGAATATTGAGTGGTATCATGTACAAATCCGTTTGCAATATTTGCGAGTGAATACAACAATATCGATCCGAACAGCACACTCAACCTTCCTTTTTTATCGCCCATGATTCCCCAGATGATTCCGCCGATCAATAACCCTGTCATTTGGATACTGAGGATAAATTCTCCCTGTGCAAATACTTCGCTGGGAGATAATCCAAGGTCGGCAAGGCTTGGTTTGCGAATAATGCCGAACAATAATAAATCATACACATCAACAAAAAATCCGAGAGCGCCGACAATTACCGGCAGAGAAAAAAGTGTATACTGTTTTGGTTGCATGCGTGAAGATAATTCATTTAAGGTGGAAGGTTTAGGGCAAAAGGTATAGCTTACATCATGTCATACCATACACCTTATACCTTTCACCTTATTAATAATACAACCAATGCCACTTCACTCCTTGCTCAGGGTTCCATTCAACAGTTGGGGATATCATTTTGAATGTGCGGTTTGCCTTTAGAAGCATATTGCTGAAATCAGAAGTTTTATCGATGCGGTACAGATCAGTGTCAAATGAAAAATAAAATTGCCGGTAACGCTTGAAGTCCGGGATTTTTTGTCCGTTTATTTCTGAAGGGTTTGTCCGTGCGCCGATCATTCCATCAGCACCATAACCGAATGAAGCATTCAGCCATTTTGGAAAATCAGTCTTTGATGAAACAAACGAACCGATATTAAACGACAACCAATACGTCTGCCCGTTATAATCTTTCAGCATACGCTGCGGTAAATTACTTCCCAATTCCTGCGGATAATATTTTGCAAACAATGTATGATGATAAGAATATTTCAAACTGATGCGTTGCTGTCCCCACATCAATTGTTGCCCTTCGTATAACAAACATCCGGCTATGTTAGCAAGCATATCGCCTTTGGAAAATCCCCATTTCTCCGAATGTCCGTCGAGTACCTCTATCATCGTCATAAAACTCAACGATGTTAATGTACCTATCAATGCAGATGTGCCTGGTTTGATGCCGCTCCAATGCATAATATCACTTTGAATCGCAGCAATATTATATGCAGTTGTTGCATGCCCAACTTTATCCATATTCAACCACTCGGCATTATCGTTGAAAAGATGGAAACGGCTGTGCGGGAATTTTTTGTACCACAAATAATTTAAACCGATTGTTACAGCAGTGCCGATAGCGCTCTCTGCAATTACCACTCCGGTAACACGTGTTGAATTATAAGAACGCGATGATTCAAAAAAATCCCGTTGGGCTAAAACTGTGGTTTGAATAAAAAACGATACGAATATTAACTGCAGAAAAATTTTCACATGCATCAATTAATCAGAAGGAAAATTAGTGAAAAGAAACGAGAATGTAATTGATTGGCTGAAAGGTTGAATAGTAAGACAATTAACAATTGATAATGGATAACTGATAATTCCTGAAAACCTTATCCTTAATACATTTTGTAAGATCCGATGCTGAATTTTATTCAGTTTATGGTTAATATTTTGAAATTTTCGGCCAGGCCGATAAACCACAACTTGCCGATTGTGAAACTGAAGTTCAATAGTAGCACAACTGATGAAAGGATTGCGACGCAAGAATGTTGATGTGGTTATGATGCTGGTATCGTAATAGCTGATTGGACATTTAAATACGTGCCAGGTTTTGAAAACCTGGCACGTATTTCGTCTATTAAAAATTAAAAAGCGTATAAGGTTTCAAAAAACTTATACGCCTATCGATGAGTGAGGTCAGATAAAATCATTGATCAAATTCTCCAGCCACTCCTGTTTGCCGCTGATCTGTTTTGGTTCGCCGTTGGCAATTGCAAACGCACGCAGATCTTCGAGTGATAATTTCCCATCTTCAAAATCTTTTCCTTTGCCGCTATCAAAAGATGCATAACGGTCTTTGCGGAATTTTTTAAAAGAAGATTTTTGCAAGATTTTATCCGCAATAATAAACGAACGTGCAAATGCGTCCATGCCACCAATATGTGCTAAGAAAATATCTTCGAGATCTGTCGAATTCCGTCGGGTCTTTGCATCAAAGTTCACGCCGCCGCCACCGAAACCACCGGCTTCGAGAATGATGAGTGCAGATTCAACCATCTCATTCAGATTTGTTGGGAACTGATCCGTGTCCCAACCATTCTGGGCATCACCGCGATTGGCATCAATGCTCCCGAGCATATTTGCGTCAGCGGCAGTTTGCAACTCATGCTGAAACGTATGACCGGCAAGGGTTGCATGGTTCACTTCAATATTAAGTTTAAAATCTTTGTCCAGTCCGTAATGACGAAGAAAACCAATTACCGTTGCCGCATCATAATCGTATTGATGTTTTGTAGGTTCGCAAGGTTTCGGCTCAATAAAGAATGTTCCTTTGAAACCTTGCTTGCGGGCATAATCACGGGCAACAGTTAAAAATTTTCCGAGGTGATCAAGCTCGCGTTTCATGTTTGTATTCAGCAATGTCATATAGCCCTCTCTCCCGCCCCAGAAAACATAATTCTCACCGCCGAGTGCAATAGTTGCATCCATTGCGTTTTTTATTTGTGTGCCTGCATAAGCAAGTACAGAAAAATCCGGGTTCGTCGAAGCGCCATTCATATATCGCGGATTGGAAAACACATTCGCAGTTCCCCATAATAATTTCACACCGCTCGCAGCTTGTTTTTGTTTCGCATAATCAACAATAGTTTGCATACGCGATTCATATTCTGCAATAGTGTTTCCTTCGTCCACCAGGTCAACATCGTGAAAACAATAATACGGAACACCGAGTTTTGTGATGAACTCGAAAGCCGCGTCCATCTTATCTTTCGCACGTTGCACTGCATCGGCAGAATTATTCCATTCAAAATTTTTTGTGCCCGGGCCGAACGGATCCCCGCCTGTGTTGCAGAACGTATGCCAGTAACAAACTGCAAAACGCAAATGTTCTTTCAACGTTTTTCCTGCAACAATTTTATTTTCATCATACCATTTATACGCAAGCGGATTATCGGATCCAACGCCTTCAAATTTTATCTGCCCGATACCTTTGAAATATTCTTTGTTGCCTGTAAGAATAGCCATAGAATTTTATTTTAATTGTAAATATTTACGATTTGAGATGTACGATTTCAGCGAAATAGCCATGAGCGGTTAGCTCTGAGCTTCGAGCATTTTCAACGTTCAATTATCAACTCTTTAGTTTTTAGCCTTTTTATTTTTAGTTTTTTATTTAGGTAACCCGCATTTGCCCACTCTTCAGCATCGTTGCGTCGCATTACGTTCATCAGTTGTGCTACTATGGAGCGATGGTCTTCTCTGCAATATTCATCACAAAATCATCTCCCGCAGATGACGCAGATTACCGCAAATCTGCGCATTTATTTCCGCAATCTGCCGAAGAAATTTATTATACAAAAACCTGGCAGGCCTTAAAACTTCACAACAACTTCAGCAACTCTTCCTTCCAGCGTTGATACACATCTTTTGTCTGTTGAATCGATTTTTGTTGCGGCTCGATTTTTTTTATTACGTCCATTCCTTTAAAACTCTCTGCGAAATTTTTATAGTAACCAGCACCAACGCCTGCCGCCCTTGCTGCGCCTGCGGCGCCATCAGTATTATACAATTCTACTAAACAATTGGAAACATTTGAAAATGTCTGCGCAAACACGTCGCTCAAAAACATGTTGGCATGCCCGGCACGGATTGTTTTCAGTTCCATTCCCATTTCATTCATGATCTCCATTCCGTAATTCAATGCAAACACAATTCCTTCCTGTGCCGCACGGGCAACGTGTGCACGGTTATGCGTGTTGAATTGCAAACCGTTCAAATTCGCCGTAATATTTTTGTTGGCAAGCACTCTTTCTGCGCCGTTTCCGAATGGGAAAAATTGCAATCCTTCAGCGCCGATCGCAATTTTTGCAGCTTCATGGTTAATTTCTTCATACGATAAATCACTCATAAAATTTTTCCGGAGCCAGCTATTTAAAATACCGGTTCCGTTCACGCATAATAAAATACCATAACGTTTATCCTTATCCGTATTATTTACATGCACAAACGCATTTACTCTCGATTGCGGGTCGTATTCCGCCTTATCCGTCACTCCATACACAACTCCCGAAGTACCAGCAGTTGCAGCAATCTCCCCGGGTTGCAATACATTTAACGAGTACGCATTGTTAGGCTGGTCGCCTGCGCGGTAACAAACAGGTGTGCGTTCTTTAATTCCTAAAATTTCGGCAGCATATTTACCCACTCTTCCCTGCTCACCAAATGTGGGAACAATTGGAGATAAAAGGCTTTCATCGATCTTATAATAATCTAATAATTCTTTTGCAACAGAGTTTGTTTGATAATTCCAGAAAATCCCTTCTGATAATCCGGAAATTGTTGTAGCAGGGTTGCCTGTTAATTTCAGGGCAATATAATCTCCGGGCAACATCACTTTAAAAATCTTTGAATAAATCTCCGGTTCGTTTTCTTTGACCCATTTTAATTTTGATGCAGTGAAATTTCCGGGAGAATTGAGAAAATTCTTTAAACAGAATTCTTCATTCAAATCTTCGAATGCTTTGTTGCCAAAATCAACGGCGCGGCTGTCGCACCAGATAATGGAAGGACGAAGTGGTTTCAAATCTTTATCAACACAAACCAATCCATGCATTTGATACGAAATGCCGACAGCTATAATTTCGTCCGGACTGAATGCAATTTTTTGTTTGAGTTTGTTTGTAGCGTTGCTCAACTCCTCCCACCATTTTTCAGGTTGTTGTTCTGCAAAACCGGGTTTCACTGAAATGATCTCCATTTCTGAAGCAGGCGAAAATGCAGACGCAATAAAATTTCCGGAGACCGCTTCAATAAGTGCAGCTTTTACAGAAGATGAACCGATATCAAAACCCAATAAATATTTCACTGGCAATTTTTAGGATCAGCAATTTAATAAAACTATTGTCTAAATAACATTTATTCATGCATTAAAAAGGTATTACTTTTAGTACACGAATAAAATTGTTATGTACGAAAGAAAACATCAGCCGCTTGCTTCGAAAAATGTGTATTATCAACGCATGATGAAAAGCCTTGCCGTTGGTATTATAATTATTTTTTTATGCCTGCTGATCGGCATTGTCGGATATCATTATACTGCTAACATCGGCTGGCTCGATTCATTGCATAATGCATCGATGATACTGAGCGGTATGGGGCCGGTTGTAGAGATCAATACGGATGCAGGAAAATGGTTTTCGTCGTTCTATGCCTTATTCAGCGGAGTTGTATTTATTACGAACATCGGGTTTATTCTAGCGCCGGCGATTCACCGCTTTTTTCATAAGCTGCATTTAGAATACCAGGGGTAATGAAGAATTAAAAATTGATAATTAAGAGTTACAATCATTATCAGTTATAAATCCACCTCATTCTTTTTTTACCAGCACAATTTTCGAGCGGTCGGCTTTGAAGATCTCATCGTAGAATCTTGTAAGATCGGAGTAATCCGATGGTGGGAATTTTCCGCTGTATTGTTCCTGCAAACGGTAATAGATAATTTTATCAGGCAGCACTCTGGTGGATGTAATGTATTTGCCGAATTTTGTTTCCAGCTTCATGTCTCTAGGTAATGCTTCAACCTGAAAACCTCCAGGAATCTTTATTTCAACAGAATCGATCAAACGGTATTCATCTTTCAGTTCAATCTCATATTTTCTTTCTTCGTCCTGCTTTAATTTTATAGCCGAACGTGTAAGCACATTAGGAAGTATGAACAATCTTTTACCACTTGCCTGTGCATAGTTCGGAGCATTCAATTCAAGTGTTTCCGTAATCGATGGCGGAAGGATTTCTTTGTGCTGTACGTAATCAAATTTTACAATATCGTAAGTTGGCAAATCGATCGAACTCTTTAAATGTTTCAATTGATCTTCTTTGGAAAGGTAATTAATGAGTTGTTCAAGGTGATCCTGCCGTTCAGCTTTGTACATAGTATTTATTGATGCAGACAGATTTCCTTCTTCATTAATAGTTGCGGTAATTTTTTTTATTTCCTGGTTGTCATTCAATCCATATTTGGGAGTGTGGACCAGTTTACCTCCAGCTTCATCCACAAGAAGTGCGTAACGATTTGCAGTAAAACTGCTCAGGTAACCGGCAGGCAAAGTCTGACTTGTACATTCTAACCAAACAGTATCTTTTTCGAAAGGAACGCATGAAATAACATGATCAAATTGGTCTGAGGGAAAATCTGAATTCATTGAAGTTTCGTTGGCGCCGGATCTGATAATCACCGAATTTCCTTTTATTCCTGCTTCTTTTAATAATGAAACCATAAAATTTGAAAGAGCCTTGCAATCCCCATACCTTTTTGTTGCGACATAAGCTGCATCGAATGGTTGCCAACCACCAATACCTAATTGAATACTGATGTAATGTGTATTTCTCTGCAAGTAATCATACAGCACTTTAATTTTTTGCCTGGGGTCATTAAGATTATCTGTTAGCTCATGCACTTTTCGCTTTATATCTTCAGGAAGTATATCCCTTCCCTTGAGCAATTCATAATAAAATTTCCCATAGCCTTCCCATGTCGACATATCTCCTTTATAACCTTGTGCCTCAAAATCCGAAGGAGCGATCATTACATAAGGTATAATCTGAATTGGAGATGGCGCGAATATTTCTTTGTTTCTTGCAGGAAGGTTTTTGCGTTCCCATGTATATATTTTTTTACCTCCATCTTCAGTAATGACAGGTTGAAAAGAACAATTTACCGGTTTAAACCTGAGCACATAATCTTTTGGGGCAATCACCACAAATTTTGTATCCTCAACAGATGCTTTGTTTATACCTTGCGGTACCCAATCGGGAAAATCAAGTATCCCGTTTATGTCGTCTTCTTCTTCAAAATCTACTGTATAAGGATAAGTCCGATTATTAAAGCTGCATATTTTATATCTTGAATCAGTTATCAGGCTTTCATCGCCTGTGCCACTTACATCTTCCATTTCTTTCTTTCTTACATGTTTCAATTCTTTTCCGGAAGCATCATACATTGTTCCTGTGATATTATTTATACTAGTGAATTTATCATAACGGCTCCGATATGTCGAAACATAATCGCCATCCTCATTAAGAATTGTATAAACATGACGTTCATGTTCAGTTGCTTTTCCTGGAGACTTGATTTCAAAAACTTCTTCTTCATACCGCGTTACTAACCCGGCATTTTTTTTTAATGAGTCGGGAATGTCATTTGACTGAAAGTGTTGTGCAAAAGACACGAACGGCATCATAAGTAAGCAAAGAGCAAAAACAAGTTTCATAATGTTATTTTTTCTTTTTGAATACGATCTGCTCGCTTTGTTTCTTTACAACATAAGCAAAGAAATCACGTAATGAATTATAATCATCCGCAGAAAAACGTGCTTTATTTAATTTGATATGCCAACGCAACATTATCCTACCATCACCTTGCTGAATTAAATATTCAAAAAAACCTTCTGTATCATTGTAGGTGATCTTTACTGATTTTGGAATATCATCTACCGTATATCCCTTGGGCACGTCGGCATTTAAGATATAGGTTTCATCAATAGGATAATTCATTTCAACCGGATATTTTCTTTCAGTAGCAGTGAACGGGTTTTTCATGATGCCTTCATAAATTACAGGAGAAAAATAAATGAGATCGTCATCAGTCCTGTTTTTGTAGCTGAAATCGTAACGTACTTTTACCGGCAACTCATACTCTTTAATCGAGTCGATCGAGGTGTTTTCAATTTTAATATCATTATCATATTGCTGGCGCAGGTTTTTAAAATAATCCGGCTCTCCTTTTTCACGGATTTTTGTGGACTCGAAATATCCGGGGGTTGATTCGAAGCTTCCATCCATCTTCCCATTTTCTTTTTCATCATTCACAATAAATACGGAGGTAAATTTTGCTTCTTTTATTGAATCGGCATACAAATACACCGAACCGGAATCTATATCGCAAATAATACGTGCATGCCCGTTATAGCAATTTTCAGCAAGCTTTCCAAAACCGAGCATAGGTGTTGCTGCATCAAGAAAATAAACTTTATCCCAGATCTTAACCCTGCAAATAACATAGTTCAACCTGTCCATAATCGGGTAACTTGGGGAATTGAACCCGAATTCTGTTGTGCTTAACAAAACGGGGTCTGCATGTATTTTAGCGTTGCGCAATAATGTTGCAAGCAGAATATTTATTTCACCAACACTTCCGCTTCGTTTCTTAACTACATCATGCAAAGTTGTGAGAATATATTTATTGTAAAAATTGTTGCACGTAAAATTATCACGAACGTAATAATATATTTTTTTCGCTTTTTCAAGATCATCGGTTTCATTGCCAATCGCATTCTTTATAATGTCATCGAATTCGCCTGTACTTTGCTGAAGTGGCGCACCAAAATCGCTTTGCTGCAACAGCTCGGATGTTGCATTCGCCCAATTATTTTTTACGTCCCTTGTTGTTTCGCCGTTATAGGTCTGAGAAAGTTGAAATTCAATTTTATCATTGTAGTTATACGGAGTTGTAATAAAATTCTCTACATTGAATGCTTCAACATCTTTCATAACCCACGTATGGCTGTAGGTTAATGCAGTAACACTATAACTTTGTTCCGTGGTAGAAAGCCCCTCTTCCCGCTTGTCCCTGATGCTATAGTTCGCCCTGCCTTCACTGGATTTATCGATAAAAAAAGGATGTATCCCTTGCCGCAAAAAAACATAAATAAGCAGGTTGGGGATAGTTATTTCATATTGGCTCCACAAACAGGGATAATCGATATTTTGAAATTCCCATTCTGGAATATTGAAATAAAAATCAGAAGTGATAGTGTATGTGTATTCAATAATGCTTCCTTCTTTTACTGCAGGAAGCGTGAATTTATTTTCGATATGATTTTTATCATGTCTATCTTCAAAAATATCTTTTTTATCAAGCTTAGATTCAATAACACTTCCGTTGACAAGGTTATATGTCGAAGCTTGTATGCCTTCCAGTTTTTCTTCGGCATTTTCATCTTTATACAACATAACTTTTACCGTAGCAGCATCAAATGCCTTTTTGTTGATGATCTTTATACGCTTGCGCCGTTTAAATACATAAGAAAGCCATCCTTTTTTATTTCCTACAAAACTTGTATTGCCTATATCTGCAATGATAACAGCGTTGGAATTGCTATCTATCGCTGTAGATTTAGGCAGGATAAAATCAGTTGCTGATATCTTTCCATAGACTATTGGCTCTTTCTGCTGTGCGAAAGTGAAGATAGACGAAATAATAAACAGCAGTAACGCCAGGGATTTTATGCAACCAGTGCTTTGTTTTTTTCTTTTCATAAGATTTATTTTTTCTTTTTGAATACGATTTGTTCGCTTTGTTTCTTTACAACATAAGCAAAGAAATCACGCAATGAATTATATTCTTCCGGTGCAAAAAATGTTTTATTCAAATGCAACCTGCTCCTCAATTGTATTTTACCATTTTCAACCGCAATAAGGTATTCAAATAGTCCATCGTTTTCATTTAATTTTATACGACCTGGCTTTGGCATTTCATCAATACTATAACCCGATGGTATTTCCATATTTAAAACGTATGTATCATCTGTTTTGTACGGCATTTCTACAGGATACAATCGTTTGTCTGCAGCAAAAGGGTTTCTTTTCATACCTTGCCCAAATAACGGATCAAAATAAATTATAGCATCGCTGAATTTTAATTTTAAGTCACACGAAGCAGAAACAGGCTCTTCATAATTTGAGATGTTTTCTATAGCCTCATTATAGATCTCCATATCCGAAGAATATGATTTCCATATTTCTTTTTTCATTTCGTTTTTTGTGAATTTGTTTCGTAAGCTTAACGATTCATAATAGCCCATATCTGCAGAAGAGGATCCTTTCATCTCACCGTCCCTGTCATTTTCAAGTGTTATCATCGACGTTTTGCTTTCTGTTATTGAATCTGCACTCAATTTAACCTGCTTGGCATTTTTATCAATTACCCATGCTGAACCGTTATAACATTTCTCCGGTAGTTTGCCAAAACCCATTTTTTTAACTGAT
Organism: Bacteroidota bacterium; assembly: GCA_018266575.1. GTDB lineage: Bacteria > Bacteroidota > Bacteroidia > Chitinophagales > Chitinophagaceae > Puia. Next base: position 33,824 of record JAFEAE010000027.1, on the reverse strand, counting down.
GCATCAAGCAAATAGGTTATTCCATTAAGATTCATTTCTGAGACTACATAATTATACTGATCAAGTATTGCATGCCCCTCTACTGTTTTTCCATGTTCACGCGTGCTTAGCAATACAGGATGTGCGTCGTATCCCTGGTTAATTAATAAGGCTGTTAATAAAATATTCAGGTCGGCAACAGTTCCTTTTCTTTCTTCATAAATGCTTTTCAGCGGAGCAGAAAGATATAACGCATTACTATCTGTACAAAGAAAATTATCACGGATAAATTCAAATATTTTTTTTGCTTTTGCAAATTCATTGCTATCGGATAAAAGCTTGTGCATATCATCTTGCAACCATGGCTTTTCTTCAATAAATGATTTTCCGAAATCAGGATCTCTTAACAAGATTGCCGAAGTTGAATCCCAGTTTTTTTCTATCTTAATTGTATCCTTGCTACCATGAATTTCATACAGCTGAAAGCTGATTTTAGGAATATAATTATCCGGAGAAAAAATATACTCTTCGGTTTTAAAACCAGGTATATTTTTTATGACCCATTTTTCAACAACAGCGTCGCCGGTTATATTATATATTAATCCTACATCCTTTGCAAGCCCACTCGTTTCGAGTACTGTATAATTCCTTTTCATTTTACCGACACTATCTATATTATAAGCAAAGTCTCCTTGCTTGAGTATTTTATAATTATAAACAGGAGGAATCGTTACTTTATATTCACTCCACAAAATGGGATACTTTCCTTGAAAATCCCACGAACGGATATCGTCCCTGTTAAAAGTTGATTTAATTCTATACCTGTACTCGATGATGCTTCCTTCCTTTATTTGCGGAAATGTGAATTTTATAATGGTATAGTTCTTATTATATTTTTCTTTGAAGAGCGTATTTTTGTCAAACCTGGTTTCAATAACAACTCCATTTTCCAGGTTATATGTTGAAGCTTCAAAATTTTCAAATACCTCGGCAAATTCGTCCTTACCGGTATAAATTGGTATTTCAATTGTTGCTTCGCCAAATGCACTTTTTTTAAGAAGCAACACTCTTTTAAATTCATTATATGCCAAAACAAACGTGCCTTTGGAACTTCCTTCAAAATCAGAGTTACCAATATTTGCGAGCACTACAGCTTTCGTATTTGAATCTATAATGGATGAAAAAGGAATATTAAAATCGGATACCATTACCTTTTTAAAATTCACTCCTGTTTTATCCTGGCAAAAAGAAGAAACGCCAATAAAACAAAAACAAATAACAAAAAAATATTGGCTTGTTTTTAATACTATCGCAAGCAAACGCAACAAAGGCCTTTTTTCTTTCAAAAGATTATTTTTTCTTTTTGAATACAATTTGTTCGCTTTGTTTCTTTACAACAAAACCAAAAAAGTCGCGGAGTGAACTGTAATCATCAGCAGAAAAATTTGCCCTGTTTAATTTGATATGTGAGCGCAATTGTATGTTATTATCGTCTTTCAAAATCAGGTACTCGAAGAAACCATCTGTTTCATTAAACGAAACCTTTGTTGATTTTGGCAATTCATCAACGGTATAACCTTTCGGTATTTCCATGTTCAAAATGTATGTTTCATCGGATGTAAAAGGCATTTCTACAGGGTAAAACCGCTCGGCTGCTTTAAACGGATTTTCTTTATACCCCTCGGTAAGCATCGGGTTGAAATAAACAATATCGTCGTTAAATGCATTTTTAAAAGCGAAATCGTAGTGTAATGTTGCGGGAAAATCTGGTTGCTTTAATGAATCGATATTACCGTTTTCTATATCCACATCCTGGCTATTAGGAATTTTTATCTCTTTGAAAAAATCTTTTTCAGTTTTCTTGCTTATTTTTTCCCTTAGGTCATAAGATTCAAAGTACCCCAATTGCGATTGAAAACTTCCATCAACCATCCCGTCTTTCTTTTCATCATTAACAATAAAAACAGATGTCATTTTTTGCTCTTTCAATGAGTCCGCCTCCAGATAGACAGGTACCTGCAACTCTTTGCTGATAACACGCGAGTGGCCGTTATAACAATATTCAGGTAAATGCCCAAAGCCAAGCCTGGGTTCACTTGCGTCTAAAAAATAACTTGTCCCATCTATGGTTGCATCGCAAATAACATAGTTATACCTGTCCATTAACGGGTAAATTTCATTTGTCTTTCCGTGATGCCTTGTGCTTAATATCAGCGGGTTTGATGGAATATCTTCATGGTTAAGCATAGCAACAAGCAGTAAATTGATTTCGGCTTCGCTCCCGCTTTTATTTTTAAATATCGTTTTCAAATTATTATCCATATATACCCTGCCATGGTCTGTACAAGTAAAATTATCACGGACATAATTAAATATTTTTTCTGCTTTACCAACTTTTGTTGAAGCACCATTCGTGATATTTTTCAGATCATCGCTCAACCATCCATTATTTTTTTGTAAGTCTGCCCCGAATTTTTCATCTTCCATCATCTGCTCATTTACCTTGGGCCAGTTACTCATATATTCGTGGGCAACACTGTTGGGGAATTGAATACTTGAAAGTTGAAATTCAATTTTAGCAATATGGTTTGCTAATGTTGTGGTAAAATTTTCTTCCTTCAGTGGTGGTACATCTTTCATTACGAAACGGGAGTCTGTAGCATTACCATCTAATGTTACCATATCATTTCTTTCAGTAACACCTGCAACGTTAACCTGGTAATGTACAGCTATTGAGTTGTTGGTATGAATGGCAAACCGCTGGTACCCCTGTGTAAGTATAACATAACGGAACCATTCTGGAATGGTTACTTCGTATTCGCTCCATAATCTCGGATACCCCCCCTGAAATTCCCAGGGCTGCAGATTAAAAAAGAAATCCGATGACTGGGTGTAAGAATATTCAATAACAGATCCCTCTTTTACTGCAGGGAAAGTAAATTTTTTGATTATATAATTTTTTGAGGCTTTATCTGTAAAAACAGATTTGTCATCTAGCTTTGTTTCCACCACTTTTCCATTTTCTACGTTGTAGGTAACAGCTTTTAGGTTTTGCAATTTTTCTTCGTTGTTGCCACTTTTGTAAAGAGGTATTTCAACGGTGGCAATATCGATCCCGTTTTTATTAATGATTTTCGCTCTACGGTAATGTGTGAAAACAAGGGAAAATCCGCCTTTATTGTTCCCTTCAAATGCAGAATTGCCCATATCTGCAATTATGACCGCAGATGCTGAAGAATCGAAGTGGTATTTTGAAAGATCAAAATCCTGAGGAGTAATTTTTCCGAATTTAATATTTAATTTGTCCTGCGCTGGTGAATTATAAACCGAAGTCATGCCGCATAACAGCACACATAGGAATTTTAAAGGTTTCATGTTGTAATAGAGATTAGGGGTTATGCAACTAAAGTAAAAAAAATGTTTGAACCATCAATAGCGCCTCTGGTAAATTTTTTATTGTATGAACCTGCATAAAAAATCAAATGTATTTAAACAATCCGCAAAGGAAGCCGGCTTTTCATATTGCGGTATTGCACGTGCTGCACCGCTCGCTGAAGATGCACACCGGCTTGAAAAATGGCTGTTGAAAGGCATGCATGGTACTATGAAATACATGGAAAATTATTTCGACCTGCGTGTAGACCCGACAAAACTTGTGCCCGGGGCTAAATCAGTGATTACCCTTATGTTGAATTATTATCCTGCTGACAATCAAAATAACAATGCCCCGAAAATCTCAAAGTATGCTTATGGAAAAGATTACCATGATGTGATCAGAAAAAAGTTGAACGAGCTGATAAGGGCAATAAGTTTGAAGATCGGTGATATACATGGCCGTGGTTTTGTAGACAGCGCTCCGGTATTGGAAAGAAGCTGGGCTGTGAAAAGCGGGTTGGGATGGATCGGAAAGAATGGCAATTTGCTTACAAAAAATGCAGGCTCATTTTTTTTTATTGCTACATTAATTGTAGATGTTGAACTGGAATATGACGACCCTTTTGCAAAAGATTTTTGCGGCACCTGCACGAAGTGCGTGGATGCATGCCCGACAGATGCAATTCTTGAAGATAAAATTATTGACGGAAGTAAATGCATTTCTTACTTTACTATTGAACTGAAAGATGCATTGATACCTGAAACAATGAAAGGCAAATTCAATGACTGGATGTTTGGTTGTGATATTTGCCAGGATGTTTGCCCTTGGAACCGTTTTTCAAAACCAACAACAGAACTATCATTTACGCCCCTGCCTGAAATTTTAAATTTTACAACGCAACAATGGGAAGAATTAACAGAGGAGAGCTTCAAAAAAATATTTCAAAACTCTCCTGTTAAGAGGGCAAAGTTTAATGGAATAAAACGCAACCTGAAGTTTATTACTACAGATTAAAATGTTACACCAGTTTTTAGCACCAGGCGATTAAAATTATAATTTATTTTTTCAACATCGTTTGTACTTGGGCCAAAACCAGTATCGATGAATAAATAAGTTCCTTGCTCGGTTAATTTTTTATAACTATATCCAATACTAAATTGTAATGCAGATTTTCTGCTTAATATAAATTTATACCCAGCGCCGATTTCACCATAAAAACCATTTTTAAATTTATCATGTATAGGGAAGTGTTTTGCATCATTACCTCTTTGCCAATAAATATTTGTTCCGGCATCTGCATAAACAAATATTTTATTGGCAGATTTTAAAAATTCTTTTCTGATTTCTGCAAACAAAGGGATTGTACAGTAGCAATAATAATCTAACCCAACCCCTATTCCACCGAACCACGATTTATATTTCACACCATTTATTGTTTGCAATTGAAATGCAGAACATTTTTCGCCCAAAAGCAACCCGATATTTTCAATGGAATGAAAATGATATTGAGCGCTTTCGTTTTTTGCCTGTGAAAAACCTTTTTCATAAAAGCTTGCAAACAGAATGAAAAGAAAAAGTATTTTATTTCTCATTTACGGATAAAATCTTTGATTGATTACGAAATGACATAAAAATAAATTTCACGCTGTACTTTATTTTTAAAATTCAAATCCGGCCTTTATAACAACCCGGTTTAAATGATAACTTATTTTTTCCTCATCAGGCAGCAAAGCCCCGGTAAAATACCACGGATTAGGGACGACAAAGTTATTCCTACCGGTTTCCGTATTTGTTTTATAGCTGTATGCCACGCTAAACAACAGGTTATTCGTTTTGCTTAACCGGAACTTGTAACCGGCCCCTGCTTCCGAATAAAAGCCATTTTTTAATTTGTCGTTTGTGTTAAACTGTTTCGTTTCTTTATCTGTTCTCCAAGTAAAATTTATTCCTGCATCGGCAAACACAAATAATTTATCAGCAGTTTTCCCAAATTCTTTTCTAACATCTGCAAATAATGGAATAGATCTTATCCTGTAAAAATCCAGTCCAACCCCAATCCCACCAAACCATGATTTATATTTTATTCCATTTATTGTTTGTAATTGAAAAGCTGAACCAGCCTGCCCCTCCATCAATCCAACATTATTAACAGAAGAAAAATTTCTGATTGAGTTTTTATTTTTTTGTGCAAAACCATTGATTGTACAACTTATTATTATCGAAACAATCAGTGCACGTTTAAAAAACTTCATAAGAATTAGTTTATCAGTTTGCTTATTAAATGAATATTGTTAATATCAGTATAATCGTATTCATACAATCCGTTTTTACCAAGCACAATCGCCAAACCATTTGCGGCTATCACGTCATAAACTTCAGCATCCTGTAAATCAGCAATCATGTTCAAATTGCTTATATCAGTTGTATTAAACACTCTCAATCCGCCTTTACCGTCGCAAACAAAAAGATTAAGGTTATCTTTCGATAAACCGATCGGATGTGTTAGCTGATACGATTGAACTAAAAAGGAATTGCTCATATCCTGGATATTCACAACCTGCAATTCATTATTAAATCCAAGGCAGGCGCTGGAATCATTAATAGTTACATAAGCATAATTGCCATCCGCAATCACGGGGTCACAGCCACGCACATGCGTAAACTCGCCTTGCAATGCAGGGGCATTGGGAGAAGATGCGATATTGTACATGTATACACCATTATTAGTACCTACAAATAATTTGTCTTTGAAAGGATAAATTGTCTCAACATGGTAATCAACCATTACCTGGTTTGTAGAAGCTGGCTGAAAATTATTACTGATATTGAAAGTATTGAAATTGGAATAATCAACCGTGTATAAATAATTATTGATGATGGTGAAGCGTGATAAGGAACCATTCGTGCCAGTTGCAGCTGCACTTGAATTTGCTGCATATGCAGAAGGAACTGCAGCAAGCGTGTAACAATTTGCACAACCGTCATAAAGAACGGGGTAACCATTTGAGCTGTTAGGGGTATAATCTACAGTTGTATCGTGAGATATCCAGCTAATAACTACATTGATTAAATCAGGATCGGTTGAACTTGCTCCATAATAGATACTATTGTAAGGAAAAACATTGACTTGGAAATTTTTGGCAACAGCATTTGAAGGGTCTGAAATATCAAACGATACGAGATCACTATAACAATCCGCATACATTACATTTCCGGTGATGGCAAAATCCTGGTTGCCCGGAATATTAATAAAAGAAATATTTTTCGGGTTTGAAGGATCGCTGTTATCAATTACATGGATCCCTTTTCCGGCCTCGCTCATAAAAATATATTTTCCATAAACGCCGATTTTTCCCGGAGAAGAAATTGCGGCTGCAGCAACAGTTTTAACCGTTTCCCTGAATTGAGCAAGTGTTTCATAAACAGGTGTGCTTATTCGATAAGTGTACCGGATCTTATCTTTCATGCAAGATGAAAATAAAAACATCAAAAAAACTATTCCGCAAAAATCAGTACAAGGTTTAATTAACTTTCTCATATAACATAGTTTCAGAAGTTGACCTGAAACCTGAAATCATCGTTGCATCTGCGTTTGGAGTTTTTTGTAAAAGATCTGCAAGGGAAGTATGAGTTATGAATTATAAGTTCTAAATTTTATAAAGAATTCATCGTATCTTACCTTTTGATTTTTCTCACTTCTCACTTCTCACTTCTCACTTCTCACTTCTCACTTCTCACTTCTCACTTCTCACTTCTCACTTCTCACAAACACCAACTTCATCCCGCCAAACAACATGTGTTCCGGGTTTGCTGCATTTTTATTCAGCAAATGCATCAATCCATATTGAACTTGAGGCCCGACTTCTATAACATTTTTCTTAACATGAAAACCAAACATCAAACCTGTTGAAGCTGATAACTGCATCCTGTTAAAAAACGAATTATTTTTATAGTATACTCCGGAATACTCATCATACTGAAGGGCATTTGTATTTATAAGATATGATAATGACAAACCAGTTTCCCATATTACAGGTAATTTTGAACGCGAATTATTGAGCTGAATGCCCAATAAAACCGGCACCTCCGCAAAATGGTAATGGTTTGTATAGCTTGAAAGGTTTTTATTTCCCTGGTAATATCCACCAGCCAGGTACGATGCATTCGTTGCAGTAGTATATATCAATCTTGCAGTATCTACATATTGACCAACAGTTATATGGGTAGAATAATAATGATAATTTAATCCTGCTGAAATTTTTATCCGGTCAGATATTTTTTTGCGTACAAAAACTCCGGCACCAAAAGAAAAACCGGCACGTATCGTTGACGGTGAATTGTTATAATATGCCAAAGGTGTTAAGGGAACGTACGCATTAAGAGTTGCAGCGCTACCTGCATATCCTGTCTTAAATAATCCCTGGGATATATTTGAAATTCCGGGATTTGCAGCAAGCCCAACCTGCCACGAAGAAGACTTCTTTTTTTGTTTATTTGATTTGACAATCTTATTGCCGGCTGTTGAATCGCTCTTTGTCACTTTTTTATTTACAGCAGCTTCATTCTTTTTATTTGCAACATCTGTTGCCGGGATCTTTGAAGACGAAGTATCATTTGTTGCATCAATGGAATGTTCGTTCACATCCTTTCTTATCTCCTTTTTAGCGGCCGCCGGGGGAGATTGGTTTTCATTTTTTTCCGGTGTATTGGTAATATTATCATTGTTTACACTTTCCTCACGTCTTTCATTAGGTTGTTTTTTTTCTTTCGATGAAGAAATTTCATTTTTTGTTTTAGTATATGCAGAAGGGACAGCAACATCTTCTTTACGCACAGATGTTATTTGCCTGGTATGATTTGCCTGTTGCAGATTTTCATTGGCCGTTTTTACCGGAAGATTTTTTTCCTTAGATTGAATTTCAGTACTAACAGTATTTTTTTCTCTCTTTATTTGATCTTTATTTCCTGAAGCGACCACATGGTTTTTATTTTCCTTTTGTTGATTGTATCTGCTTTTTTCTTCAGCAGAAATGATTTTTTTAGTGTCCCCCGAAGTGGAAACAAAATAAACGCCGCCTGTCAGGAGCAAGCCTCCGAGCAGGAACAACCAGAAAATTGGTACGCGCCGTTTCTTTTCCTTATCAAGTCCGGCCTCCACTTTTTTCCATACAGCATCAGAAGGGGTAAACTGCAGCTCCTCCATTTTTTGCTGTACCTGTTTTTCAAATTTAGGGTCTTGCATACGTTTCTGTTTTTGATTCTCCCGAAAACCTTTTTATCCAGGTGATCAATAATCCACGGGCCCTTGCATATTGCGAACGCGATGTCCCTTCATTAATTCCTAACATTTTCCCGATCTCCACATGGCTAAAACCTTCCACTGCGTGCATATTGAAAATGGTTTGATATCCCGGGGGCAATTGCCGGATCAACTGTGCAAGGTCTTTTGTGTTAAGCGTTACTTCAGGGTCATCATTCGATACCGGGTGTAGTGTAGTATCTGTAAAAGAAAGTTCCGCCTGGTATTTGCTGTTGCTCTTCAAAAAATTAATAGCTGTATTAACCATTATCCTGCGGATCCAGGCGCCGATATCGCCTTCAAACTTAAACTGGTGAAGGTTTTTAAACACTTTAATAAATCCTTCCTGTAACACATCTTCCGCATCAGTCATCGATTTGGTATAGCGATAACATACCCCCAGCATTTTTTCTGCATGCTGTGCGTACAACTGCTTTTGCGCAGTCCGCTCTCCTTTTAAGCAAGCGGCAACTAATTGGTGATCACTCATTCCGTATTCTTACAACAGTTTGACAAGTTTAATATTAGAATCGTTGCACTGCTAATTATCTGCCAGGATGTTAACCCTTAACTTTGCGGCTTATGGAATTATCATTAACGCAACGCGATCAACAGGTTATCTGGCATCCGTACACACAACATAAAAATATGGTGCCCCCAATACCGGTTTCAAAAGCCGAAGGCGCACTGTTATTTGATGAAAAAGGCAACAGCTATATTGATGCGATCAGTAGCTGGTGGGTAAATATTCACGGCCATGCGCATCCGTATATTGCAGAAAAGATATATGAACAGGCAAAAAAATTAGAGCATGTTATTTTCACGGGCTTTACACACGAACCTGCCGTACAACTCGCAGAACGGTTGTTAAATATACTTCCGGGAAATTTTTCCAAAATATTTTATTCGGATAACGGTTCAACGGCTGTTGAAGTTGCAATAAAAATGGCGATACAGTTTTGGAAAAATGAAGCGGCAGTCGGTCGTCGGTTGTCGGTTGTCAGAAAGAAGATACTGGCATTTAAAAATTCTTATCATGGCGATACATTCGGAGCCATGAGTGTGAGCGAAAGAAGCATATTCACATTTCCTTTCAATGAATATTTATTTGAAGTGGTTTTTATCGATACGCCTTCGGCAGAAAATATCGAAGAGTTAACTAAAATAATAAATACTCACGGAAATGAAATTGCCTGTTTTATTTATGAACCTTTATTACAGGCTGCAGGTGGAATGCTAATGTATGAAGCGAAATATCTTGATAAATTGTTGGATGAATTGAAAAAGAAAAACATCATTTGCATTGCAGATGAAGTGATGACAGGATTTTACCGCACCGGTAAATTTTTTGCCTCCGGTTATTTGCAGAACAAGCCGGATATCATTTGTCTCAGCAAAGGATTAACGGGTGGAACAATGGCGCTTGGAGTTACAGCAGCTTCACAAAAAATTTTCGATGCATTCATCAGTGATGACAAATCAAAAACTTTTTTTCACGGACATTCTTTCACAGCAAATCCGATTGCATGTGCAGCATCACTTGCAAGCCTCGACCTGACTGAAAAAGAAGATTGTTTTAACCAGGTAAAAAACATAGAAAACCAAAACAACAATTTCGCTGCACATCTAACATCTCACATCTCACATCTCACTATAAAAAACGTTCGTTCCCTCGGCACCATTCTCGCATTCGAAATTATTTCCGGCAACGACAGCTATCTGAATTCAATCAGCGCAAGTATTACAAAGCAAGCTTTGCAAAAAGGAATTTACATTCGCCCATTAGGAAATACAGTTTACATCTTGCCGCCATATTGTATTACGGACAACCAGTTATCGACTGTATATAGTTTTTTGTTGGACATTATTATGACTAATGAAAAATGAACAATCCTTTGAAGCTTTTTCTGGCAAAGAATTATAGCACTTGTCATAAAGATTGATTGGTGTGAGGAGAAAATAAAAAAGCCTGTCGTTTTAAGGAACAACAGGCTTACATAATATTTCAAAAAAATATTTATTTCACATTAAACTCAACCCAATAATCACCCCACCACAAAGAAACTTTTCCATCTTTTCCGGCTTCAATAGTAAATTTCTCTCCGAACTTTGGCGCCTTTTTCGATTTTACTTTTACACGAAGTGCGTCGTCTCCTTCTTTGTAATCAAATGCGCCCCATTGATTCCATTTCTTGTTGAAAATTATCGTCCAGTCATCACCGTTAGCAATAGTAAACAATGCATATTTACCTGCAGGCAATGATTGCCCCTCTACTTTTACATCTTTGTTCACTTCAAAAACAGTGGCTTCATTAGCGCCGGTACGCCAGACTTTTCCAGCCATTGGCTCAAGGTCTTTTCCGATCGTACGGCCCTTAACAGAAGGCTGGCTGTAATCGATCTTGATCATTGTACCACTGGCAGTGGTGCCTGTTGCTGTTGCCGGCGGGCTTGGACGTTTTGATTTGTCTTGCTGGCTGCAGGCGATAAAGCTGATAAAAAACGCGGCGGATAGTAATAATACATTTTTCATATATGCTATTTTTAAAAGAGATTATAAAGCTACTTAGAATTCTCGGAAACCTGTTTAAGTTTCATCAATGACTCTTCCATTACCGTGCCAAGTTGTTTGTCATACACAAGGCTTGTAAATTTTTCCCATGGGTACCAGGAAAAATGAAAATCAAAATACCATTGCACGGTTACGCTGTCAGGCACAAGCTGCATCATATTATAACCGCCCGTAAAGTTTTTTGCCTTTACCTGTTGCCAGGTTGTGGTTATTGAATCAGGTGTACATTTATCAATGCTGATTTTTAACTGGCCGGAATTCAGATAAGCGCCTTTTCCTGTTGATGGTGATGACAACGAAATATTTGTCAGTGGCGAATTACTCACAAAGCCATTCCAATCCCTCCATGTCGAAAAATCACTAACGGTATTATATACCCGCAGTTTTGGTGCGCCGATATTTATTGCCCTTGAAATACGTATATGCGAAGGAAGTATTCCCGACAATAACACAACAACCAGGAATAAAACAACAGCGCTGATTAAAAAAAGTTTTATATAACGCAATGTATATGTACGATTTTAGATTTACGATGTACGATTTCTGAGAAATAGCTATGAGTTGTAAGCTTCGGGCATTTTCAACTCTTTAGTTTTTACTCTCTCCGATTTTAGCATTTATTTTTTGTAACCAGCGACATCAACTCTCATCATCATCGTTGCATCGCACTCTTGTACCGCAACAATTCTATTGAGTAATTGTCTGAACCACGATTTATAGGATTTAACTGATTCACCTGATTCTCACAATTACAATCTCTCTACTGACAACTGAAAACTGACAACTGACGACTTTCTTAATTATCAATTATCCACTATCAATTGTCCATTCACTTCAATCACAATTATCAATTCTCAATTATTCCTCATTCCCATTTAAACACCTTTATCGCAACGGCATACACAACGATCCCCCAAAGAGCAAGTATGCCAAGTTGCTTCCCGCAATCATATAAATGAGCGCCTTCAAATGCTACATTGCGCATAGCATCATTGAGTTGTTTTAGCGGCAATATTTCACAAACTTTTTGCAGCCAGGTCGGAAAAGCGGCGGTTGAAAAAAAGGTACCACCCAGTAAAAATTGCGGCATAGTGATCAGGTTTGCAAACGGTGGAATAGAGCTTTCATTTTTTGCAACACTGCTGATGATAAATCCAAAACCCATAAAAACGATCAGCCCGAGAAAACTCAGTACCATCATTTCCAGAAACGTTTGCAACCCGTGTACCAACGTAAACTTAAAAACGTAATGACCGATCAAAATTATAACAACTGCAGTAAGTAATTGAAATAACACACGACTGAAACCTTCACCAAGCACAATATATTTTCTGCTGATCGGTGTTGCATAAAACCGCTTCAACACTAATGTCTGTCGTAAGTTAAAAAACAAGAATGCTACGCCAAACAATCCTGCACTTAACAAAGAAAATCCGAGCATCCCGGGCAAAATAAAATCTATCATTGTATACTCACGCCCTTGCATAACCGGTAATTCATCGATGGAAATCAAACGGTATTGCTCGGGAATCCGTTTTGATTCTATCGTTTGTATCGTTTGTGCAAGCGCCATTTTTAAGATAGGATATGTATCGCCGCTTGCCGAAGATGTTTTTGTATGGATAATATACTGAGTAAATCCCGCTGGTGAAACTGAGGAATCTAAAGACAATTCCGCTGTCAATCTTCCTTTTTCCAGGTCTTTCCTGATTTTTACAGAATCGGAACCATCAATGAACTTTATTACAGGAGAATGATTAAGCGCTTTGATCACATAATTATTGGAATCAGTGGCATTTTTTAGCGCCACTTTCACCAATGTGCCGCCACCACCAATAAAACCAAATACCAAAATAAAAATCAACGGAAACCCAAAACTGAAAACAACTGCTGATGGGCTTCTAAAGATTGCCCTGAGGCTTCCTTTCGTTATTGCCATCATCGCTTTGAACTGACTATATTGCTGGGACATCTTTTTAATTTGAAATTTTTGATTTGAGATTTTTCTCTCTGCTCAAAAAATTTTTGAATCATTCGATCGTTATATCATACGGGATTCTTGCCTGCGTGGTCCCAATCAGCGATCGTAATTTTGTTATAGTGGAATAAGTTTTATAACCATCTTCACCTAACTCTTCTTTCATGGCTTTTACATGAATCGTATTTTTGTAGTTACCAAATAACTGATCAAAAAGCCCTCTTGGCTCAGGAAATTCTTTCACACTATAATCAGAAATCTTCGCCATCCTGGCTGCACAATTCACTGCATCCTGCAATCCTCCTATCCTGTCAACCAAACCAAGTGACAAAGCTTTATCTCCAACCCAAACACGTCCTTGAGCAATGCTATCCACATAATTGATATCTTTTTTTCGTCCATCTGCCACCCGTGATTTAAAATCGTGATAAATACTATCGATCTCTGTTTGAAAATATCTTTTCTGCATTTCGGTAAGTGGTTTGCTGACAGAAAGCGCATCTGCATCCGGCGCAGTTTTTACGCCATCAAATGTTACACCGATCTTGTCTTTAAAAAATTTCTGCATATTCATCAGAATAGTAAATACACCTATTGAACCCGTAAGAGTGCTTGGTTCTGCAAAAATACTATCGGCATTGCACGACATATAATAACCGCCTGAGGCAGCAACATCGCCAAAACTAATTATAACAGGTTTTTCTTCCCGTGCAATAGTAATTTCCCGCCACATATTCTCGCTCGCCAGGGAACTTCCGCCGCCGGAATTAACGCGGATCACAATTGCTTTAATATCTTTATCCAATCTCGCTTTTCTTATTAACGAACGATAGGTATCGCCGCCAATCTGGTCCTGCTTTCCTTTTCCATCCACAATATCCCCTTCTGCATAGATCAATGCAATTCTATCTGAGCCGGATTGTTTATAATTTACTGCGTCTGCATATTTTTCAATATGAATAAAATTGATCTTATCATATTTGCCTATGCCCAGTTTTTCTTTCAATTCTGATTTTACTTCATCATCGTATTTCAATCCATCCACTAATTTATATTTCTCAGCATCCGCTGCAAATTGCACCAAATGTTCGTTCACCATTTTCCGGAGCGTTGTTGTATCAATATTTCTTTCTTCCGAAGTAGAATAAAGCAACCGATTATATAAAGCGTTTAAAAATTCAGCGGTTTGCAATCGGTTGGCATCAGTCATTTTTTCTTCACGCAAAGGCTCGGTAGCACTCTTAAATTTTCCTGCATAAAAAATCTGCGGTTCAATTTCTAATTTTTGCAAGGTTCCCTTCAAAAAAGTGATCTCAGCAGCAAACCCCTTCCAGTCAACACCTCCTTTGGGATTGCAATAAATTTTATCCGCTACATTTGCCACATAATATGATTTCTGCTCAATTACATCTCCGTAAGCATAAATAAATTTTCCACTGCTTTTAAAATCCAGCAATGCATTCCGTATTTCCTCACTACTTGCAAAACCGTTGCTGTTATGATTGCTCTTGATATAAATGCCCTTCACTGCCGAATCCGTTTTTGCATGATGGATCAGCCTTACCACATCATACAAACCCGGAACATCGTATTCATCGTCGCTTCCGATACTTGCTAAAAAATTATCCTGTTTTTGTTCGTGAAAAGCCTGGTTAAGGTCGAGCACAAGAATTGCTTTTGCCCCCACTTCTGCTTTTCGGGAAGAAGTGATGCCGTTAATAATACCACTAGCAATAACAAAAAGTATAATGATACAGATTCCAGAGAAAACGAGCAACGCCAAAATCGTTGCGAAAAATGAACGGAAAAAACTACCCATGAAGCTTATTTTTTAGCTAACCCCAAAAATAAAGATATTTGCCCGCCCGAAAGTACATAATGTATGAATAAAACATTTTTATTGACAGGAGGCAACAAAGGCGACCGGCGCGGATTTTTGCAGCATGCAAAAAACGAGATCGGCTTGTATTGCGGCAAAATTTTGCAGGAATCTTCATTGTACGAAACGGCTGCCTGGGGAAAAACCGACCAGGATGATTTTTTGAACCAGGTTTTATTGGTTGAAACATCTTTACCGGCGCTTGCACTGATGAAAACAATTTTGAATATTGAAGAAAGAATGGGGCGTGTACGTGAAGAGAAATACGGACCGAGGTTTATTGATATTGATATACTTTTTTTTAATGATGATATTGTGCATGAACAAGCATTAATAATCCCTCATCCGCAAATTCAGTACAGGAGGTTTGTGCTTGAGCCATTAAATGAAATTGCAGGTAATTTTGTACATCCTGTTCTCCAAAAAAATATTCACACACTTTTAGAAGAATGTGTTGACAAATTAGATGTGAAAAAAATCTGAAAAGAGTTTGATGCATTTCATATTTCTTTGCCTATAAAGTGGTAAGTGATAAGTTGTAAGTGGTAAGTTTTTAACCTCTACTGACGACTGACCACTGACCACTGACCACTCACATGAACTATCATTTCATCACCATAGAAGGAAATATTGGCGCCGGCAAAACAACGCTTGCTCATTTGCTGGCAAGACATTTTAATGCACGTTTGATACTGGAGCAATTTGCCGACAACCCCTTTCTTCCCAAATTCTATGAAAACCCTGACCAGTATGCATTTCCGCTGGAATTATTTTTTATGGCAGAACGCTATAAACAATTAAAGGAACTGATCCATACCAAAGACCTCTTTCAGAATTTTACCATCTCAGATTACCTGTTTACAAAATGTTTATTGTTTGCGAAAGTGAATCTGAAGGAAGAGGAATTTCGTTTGTACCAGAAATTGTTTGACATTATCAACCAACAACTGATCCAACCTGACATTTTGATTTACCTGCATGCACCCGTACAAAAATTACAAAAAAATATCCGTAAACGTAACAGGCATTACGAACAATCGATACCGGATGAATATCTCTTCAATATTCAGCAGACATATACCAACTACATCAAACAACATAATATCAAAACACTTTTTGTAGATGCAGAAAATGCAGATTTTTTAGGAAATGAAAAGCATTTGCAGGCCATATTGGATGCATTGGAAAAAGACTATAGCGAAGGGCAGCATTATTTAGTGCTGCCATAAAACAGATTTGTTATGATCGAAGAACAGATGAAGAATGACGCGTTTGCATCATTACGTATAGCAGAATTCAGGAACCTGGTTACAGGCCGTTTTCTCTTCATCATGGCGTTGCGTATGATGAGTACGTTGGTTGGATGGTGGATCTATAATTTAACCAATGCGCCGTTGGCAATTGGAATTGTCGGCTTGTCAGAATTTATTCCTGCATTTTCATTCGCATTATATGCCGGGCATGTGATTGATGTGAGCGAAAAAAGAAAGTTATTATTAATTGGTGTTGCATTATATATGGTTGCCGGGTTGCTGTTGCTTTTTTTATCAACATCATTTACAGGAAACTATTTACATACTCACACAATTGCCATTTTTATTTATATCACCATTTTCGGAACGGGTGTTGTACGTTCTTTTACCGGCCCCACTTTTAATGTAATACTCGCACAAATTGTTCCGAGGGAAGCATTGCAAAACGCAACCACATGGAACCAGGGGGCATGGCTTTCCGCCTCTGTAAGCGGCCACGCCATTGGTGGCTTTTTAATTGCCGGGCTGGGAAATACCGGCACGCTTATAGTGATTGCTTCATTGATGTTTTTGTCGTTTCTTGTCTTGTTTCAATTAAAATCAAAACCGGCATTGAACAAACGCCGGGAAGGAAAAACATGGGAGAGTGTAAAAGAAGGGCTGAATTTTGTATTCAAAACAAAAGTGTTGTTAAGCGCAATCTCGCTCGATCTGTTTGCAGTATTATTCGGTGGTGCAGTAGCAATGGTGCCGGTATTTGCGAGGGATATTCTGAAGATCGGCCCGCAAGGTTTTGGCTTTCTCAACGGCGCTTCTGATATGGGTTCGATATGCAGTGTGGTATTACTAACGTTCTCCCCTATACGAAAAAAACAAGGCATTAAATTGTTATTTGCCGTTGCCGGTTTTGGCACATGCATCATCGTTTTTGCATTGTCGAAATTTTTCTGGCTATCTTTTGCAGCACTCATGCTGAGCGGCGTGCTTGACGGGATAAGTGTTGTAACCCGGGGCACGATCACGCAATTGCTTACACCGGATAATATGCGTGGAAGGGTGCTTAGCGTAAATTCCATGTTCATTAATTCAAGCAATGAACTCGGCCAGTTTGAAAGTGGTGTTGCTGCAAAATTAATGGGTGTAGTACCTTCCGTTGTATTTGGAGGTTGCATGACTTTGCTTGTGGTAATAACGACGTGGTTCAAAGCACCGGCATTGCGGAAAATGGAATACTAAGTATGAAGTGTGAGTTATGAACTATGAAGTAAAGTTTAATAAAATTAAATTCATTTTTATTTAAATATCTTATTTTTTTCGGTCAACTTAATACTTCATAACTCAAAGTTCATACATACATCGTAACTTAGAAACATAAACTCTGTAAAATGCAACGCAGGATTTTTCTTCGCAATACATCGCTCGCACTCGGAGCGCTTTCGCTGACAAATACAAGATTGCTCGCTCAACTTTTTTCAGCTGATCCATGGAAGATGAAAATACTTCGTAATGATGTTGGCATCTTCACCGAAAAAGGTGGAACGATCGCATATCTCCTTACTAAAAAAGGGATTGTTGTTGTAGATGCAGAATTTCCGGAGCAATCACAACATCTTATTACAGAATTAAAAAAATTAAATGATAATCCATTTCAATTACTCATCAATACGCATCATCATGGCGATCATACTTCAGGCAATATCTCTTTCAAAGGAATTGTAAAAGAAGTAGCGGCCCACACCAATTCCCTGGTTAATCAACAAAAAGTTGCAGTTGTACAAAAAACAGAAGACAAACAATTATATCCTAACATTACTTACAATGATTCCTGGCAATACAAGATCGCACATGAAGAAATAAAAACGTATTACTTCGGGCCGGCACATACGAACGGCGACGGCATCATCCATTTTCAACATGCAAACATTGCACATGTCGGCGACCTGATGTTTAACCGCAGATGGGCTTTTATCGACAGAAGCGCCGGGGCTTCTATCAAAAACTGGATAACAGTGCTTGATAAAACGATGGGCACTTTTGATAACGATACTATTTTTGTTTTCGGGCATGCATTCGATCCTGAAAAAGTTACAGGAACAAAAGATGATCTTAAAGCAATGCAGGATTATCTTTCCAAACTCCTGGATTTTGTTGGTAAAGAAATTAAAGACGGAAAATCGAAAGATGATATTCTAAAAGAAAAATCAATTCCCGGGGTTACCGAATGGCAGGGCGATGGCATTGAACGCGGATTGCAGGCGGCGTATGAAGAGTTGACGAGTTGAATACATAGTTAGGAAGTCGGAAAGACGGGAAGACCGAAAGTCAGGAAGAAGTGAAAGTTTAAAATACTTTTGAATATTAAACAATAGCGGCCTTTTAGTCTTTCGGACTTTCCGACTTACGGACTTTCTGACTTCCCCGTCTTTTCCCCGACTTTCACCCCATCAACCTCTCCAGCACATAATAAACAATCGGGCAGAAAGTAGAATTTTTCAAAGTCAGTGGTTGCCGTTTGAGAATTACATCTTCATCTGTGTATGGAAAACGTTCGCAATCGGAAGGACGCACGTCATAAATGCTGCAATAATTATCGTTTCCAAGAAAAGGGCATGGAGTTGATTTTACTACATAATCTCCGTCTTCATCCAACCGCAAATATGTTTCAATAAAATCACCTTCCTTCATCTTAAGATGTTTTGCAATACGTTTTATATCCGGTGTTTTAAACCGCGGTGAATAGTTTTTGCAACAGTTTGCACATTGCAAACAATCTATTTTTTCAAATGCTTCTTCATGCAATTGAGGTAATTTTTTCAGCACTTCGTTTTTATTGGCACGCTGCAAAAAATTTTTATACTGCTTCTGGTGTTCAGCAGATTTTTTTTCCCAATTATGAAGAAGCTTATTACCTGTAGTTTGTTCGTGGTCATTCATTACTGCAAATTAGTATATTAACAAATTATCAATTATCAATTCTTTCATTATCCTTTATTTGATATTATTTTTGCAGCTATGCACGCACTCAGGGAGCAACTATTGATTTTTATCAGCACTCCGGTATATATCATTATTATCGGGTTGGAGATTTTACTAAGTAACTACCAGCACCGCAAATTATATACATGGAAAGATACGGCGGCAAATGTTTACCTGATGCTACTGAATGGAGCAATTGACCTCATGTTCCGCGCAGTGTATGTGGTAATTTTAGATTATTGTTACCATTACCGGCTAATATCGCTTTCCAATATTTTCGTATATTGGTTACTGTTAGTAATTGCTGAAGACTTTTTATACTACTGGCTTCACCGCTTTGATCATGAAATAAGGTTCTTTTGGGCAACACATGTTACACATCATTCTTCAGAAAACATGAATTTTACAGTGGGTTTCCGTTCTTCCGTATTTCAGCCATTGTACCGTTTTATTTATTTTATCCCGCTTGCATTCTGCGGCTTCAAAGCACTTGATATTGTTTTTATTTATTCTGCCACGCAAATCTGGGGGATTCTTGTACACACAGAGCTTATTAAAAAAATGGGTTGGCTGGAATATATTTTAGTTACGCCTTCCCATCATCGCGTACATCACGCATCCAATCCAAAATATCTCGATAAAAATATGGGAATGTTCCTCATCATCTGGGACCAGTTATTTGGCACATTTCAACCGGAGTTGCCTGATGAAGAATATCAACCCAAAAAATACGGACTCACAAAACCTATCGAAAAAGAAACACCTGTAACAATTGTTTTTCATGAATGGAATGCCATGCGGAACGATATTGCAAGAAATGATATTGGCGTAAAAGAAAAATGGATGTATATTTTTGGCCCGCCGGGCTGGAGCCACGATGGAAGCAGGATGACCAGCGAACAATTACGCGAAAAAGAAAATGAGACACTGCATCACAGCGGAGAATTGACAGTGGAAACAGTTATGACCCGGTTCAAAAAATAAAACCCAACTGGTACTAATGAGAAAATTATCTGTTCATTTTTCATTGATCATTTCGTTGCTTATTATTGTTTTAATCTCTTCAGCCCAATCCAATCGCCAGAAGCCAAATATCCTTGTTATTTTTTCCGACGACCATGCATACCAGGCAATGAGCGCTTACGGAAACAAATTGATCTCAACGCCAAATATTGACCGCATTTCCAAAGAAGGTGCAATACTCTTAAATAATTTTATCACAAACTCATTATGCGGCCCAAGCCGTGCAACGTTATTGACAGGAAAATTCAGCCATATCAATGGCTACAAACTCAATGAACGAAAATTTAATTTCGACCAGGAGGTTTTTCCTGCACTATTGCAACAAAACAATTATCAAACAGCATGGATAGGCAAATTGCACCTGAGCACACTACCCTATCATGGTTTTAATTACTTCAATATCTTGCCCGGGCAAGGCGATTATTATAATCCGGATTTCATCAACTATAAAAATGATACGATCCGCTACACAGGCTACGTTACGGATCTGATAACGCAGTTTGCAGAAGAATGGCTGGACAAACGCGATACAACAAAACCTTTTTTATTGGTAGTAGGTGAAAAAGCAACACACCGCGAATGGCTGCCATCACTGGAGGATTTAGGTGCTTATGACACCATTAATTTTCCGTTACCAAAAACATTTTATGATGATTACAAAGGAAGAAAAGCAGCTGCAGACCAGGATATGACGATTGATAAAACCATGTTGCTGACAAACGACCTCAAAGTACACATTAATTATTCGAAAGGCTTTTATTCACGTTTGAACGAAGATCAAAAAAAGGTTTTTGCTGCGTACTATGATAAAATCTCGAATGATTTTGATGAAAGAAAATTATCAGGAAAAGAATTAGTGAAATGGAAATACCAACGTTACCTAAAAGATTATTACGCTACTGCAAAATCACTCGACAGGAATATCGGAAAGATTTTAGATTATCTCGACCGTACAGGTTTATCAAAAAACACAGTTGTGATCTATGCGTCCGACCAGGGTTTTTATCTCGGAGAACATGGATGGTTTGATAAACGGTTTATGTACGAAGAATCGTTGCGCAGTGCATTTGTAATTCGTTACCCGGATGTGATCAAACCCGGCACCGTTGTAAAGCAGGTGATTTCAAACATAGACTGGGCGCCAACTTTATTAGATATTGCCGGAACAAAAATACCTTCTCAAATGCAGGGCGTTTCTTTTCTTCCCTTATTAAAACAACATAAAGATATCGTTAAGACATGGCGAAACGAAATGTATTATCATTACTATGAATTTCCCGAACCGCATCACGTGCATCCACATTTTGGTATCCGCACTGTACAATACAAACTCATTCATTTTTATGAAGGCATGGACACCTGGGAATTATTTGATCTGAAAAAAGACCCGAACGAATTGAACAACGTGTATTCAAATAAAGAGAATATAAAAATTGTTTCTGAACTAAAAACAAAACTTAAAAATCTTATCATCCAGTATAAAGATGATGAGGCGTTGAAACTTTTCCTGAACAGCGAAATGAAAAACACATCTAAAAACCATCTTAATTGACATCTGTCCATAAAATGAGATTTACGTTTACGCTTTCTTTGTTGTTTTTGTTATCCTGCCATCAAAACAACAAAGTAGCAGTTGCAAAAGCAGATACCTGCATTTCTTGTAGAACTCCGTCTCATGTGCATGCAGATCCACAGCCATCAATAGCACCTGTAGATTCTTCAGGAAAAGATGACGCGAAAATGGTAGTGATAAAAGGTGGAAGTTTTATCATGGGTTCTGAAAACTTCGTTGATGCATTGCCGTTACATCGTGTACAGGTAACTGGTTTTTTAATGGATGAACATGAAGTTACCAATGCACAGTTTGCAAAATTTGTGCAGGCAACCCATTATATAACAATAGCCGAGCGTCCATTAGATCCGAAAGATTTCCCGGGTGTTCCGAAAAGCAAGCTGGTAGCAGGTTCTGCAGTTTTCTCCCCACCTAAAAATGCAGTTTCGTTAAACGACCCGTTGCAATGGTGGAAATATGTTGGTGGCGCAGATTGGAAACATCCGCTCGGGCCAAACAGTAATATTACGGGGCATAATAATGATCCGGTAGTACAGGTTTGTTACCTCGATGCAATTGCTTATGCAAAATGGGCCGGTAAACGTTTGCCCAGCGAAGCAGAATGGGAATATGCAGCACGTGCAGGCAAACAATATAAAAATTACTATTGGGGAAACGAACAGAAACCAAAAGGTAAATGGGTCGCTAATATTTTCCAGGGGAGTTTTCCATATCGTAATTCAGCAGAAGATGGATACGCAGGCATCGCTCCTGTAAAATCATTTGCACCAAATGATTTCGGTTTGTATGACATGGAAGGAAATGTTTGGGAATGGTGCAGTGATTTTTACAAACCGGATTATTATAAAACCGGTCCTGCAACTGATCCACAGGGCCCTGGTTCAAGTTACGATCCTGATGAACCGGGTGCAGTTAAACGTGTTCAACGCGGAGGCTCATTTATGTGCAGCGATCAATATTGTGTGAGATATAAAGCCGGCAGCCGGGGAAAAGGCGAGATCAGCAGTGCGAGTAATAACTTAGGGTTTCGGTGTGTGAAAGATATTCGCTGACCTTATCAGCCATTCATCAGTTTGCTGCAGCATCTTTGAATGACGTATTAAGTGCACGTGCTGCACCTACAAAATGAGAAGCATAATAACCATCTTCCATACTACTGATCATTACACCGGAAACAGAAGCATGCACAAATTTATTATTGCGTAAATAAACCCCAACATGGGTTACTGTTCTTCTTTTGCCGTAGGTATGAAAGAAAACAAGGTCGCCTTCCTGCAGGTCATCACGTTTTATTTTCCTGCACGCTTCATACTGGTCTTTAGACATACGTGGAAGGTTGTTCACACCATACACATCAGACATTAATGTAGAAACAAATGCAGAGCAATCAATTCCATCTTTTGCAGTTCCGCCGAAATGATATTTTGCACCATACCATTCTTCCATAAAAGCCAGCAGGCGCTGGTTACTCATTTCTTCCACTGCCGCATCGAGCAAAATCGCGTACTTGAATTGCAACGGCGAATAATTTTCTATGCCAGACGGATTAGAAAAATTATAATGATAGTAAGATGACGCAGATGAAGGTTTTGCACTTCCTGTTTCGTCATAATGCGATTCAGGATGAATGGAAACATTATTAAGAAATTGTATGGAGCCGGATTGTTTAGGGGAGTTATTCTGTGCAGATGATGACGATGCAGGTTTTGTACTGCTGCATGCAGAAGCTACAAGGGCGACCATAAAAAGGTAAAAAAGATTTCTCACTCGTTACTTTTTGATATTGGGCACAAGTAGCGAAGATAAGAAAAATCATTCAAAGGCGAAAGGCATGAGGTGTAAGGTTTAGGGCATCAACCTCTCTGCACCTTATACCTTTAACCTTATACCTTTAACCTTATATATACCTTTAACCTTATACCTTTCTTGTGGAAAGAATGTTATAATCAATGAACGATTATTGCAAATGTTTGTTTTTAATTGCATGTTGGTTGTAGTTCTTTTTAATACCAGCAGCGGAATTCTATTGAACATCGTTGCGTCGCAATCCGTTCATCTGTAGTAATGCTGTTGAGCTCCGGGTTTCGGTTACTAACCAGTTGTGAAACCGAAGCTGACTGATGAATCAAACGTACAAGTGTGCGACGCAACGATGATGAAGAATGAACCAATGCTGGTCACCAAAGAAAAAACTAAAAATAAAAAGAGCTGAAAAAGAAATATAGAAATTTAAAATGAAATTTTCTCATCTTCACGTTCATACACAATTTTCGTTGCTCGACGGAGCTGCATCAATTCAGAGCTTATATAAAAAAGCAATAGCGAACAATATGCCTGCGCTTGCTATCACAGATCATGGCAATATGTTTGGCGCATTTGAGTTTGTTGCGGAAGCGCACAAACACAAAAATGAGGATGGTTCATTAAAAGTAAAACCAATCGTAGGTTGTGAGTTTTATGTGGTGGAAGACCGTTTCCGCAAAGCATTTACAAAAGACCAGAAAGATGAGCGTTATCATCAGGTGCTTTTGGCAAAAAATAAAACCGGTTATCAGAATTTAATAAAGCTTACTTCTCTCGGGTATTTGGAAGGCATGTATAGCAAATATCCGCGTATTGATAAAGAGCTTATTTTAAAATATAAGGAAGGATTGATCGCGACAACCTGTTGCATCGGAGCATATGTGCCGCAAACTATTTTGCACGAGAGCGAAGAAAAAGCGGAGAAAGAATTCAAATGGTGGCTCGATGCGTTTGGTGATGATTACATCATCGAATTGCAGCGCCATAACATTAAAGAACAAGAGAAGATCAATAACACGTTACTGAAATTTGCAAAAAAATATAATGTGCCTGTTATTGCTACCAATGACAGTCATTATACAGACAAAGAAGATTCCAATGCGCATGATATTTTGCTTTGTATAAACACCGGTGAAAAACAAAGTACGCCGGGCTATGATGATTTTGTGAACGATGACCTGAATTCAAAAAACCGCCGCTTTAAATTTCCGAACAGTGAATTTTATTTCAAGACACCGGAAGAAATGAAAACATTGTTCAGCGATGTTCCGGAAGCGATCGATAACACAAATTTGATTGTTGATAAAGTGGAGGTACTGAATCTGAAGAAAGATATTTTGCTACCTGCATTTCCTGTGCCGGCAGCATTCCAGGTGCATGCAGATTCAAATTTAAACCAGTGGGAATATCTTAAACATATTACTTATGAAGGGGCAAAGCTCAGGTACAACGACCTCACTCCTGAAATCCAGGAACGCATCGACTTTGAATTATTCACGGTGAAGACAATGGGCTTTGCGGGATATTTTTTGATCGTTAGTGATTTTATAAAGGCTGGCCGGGATATGGGCGTTTTTGTCGGCCCCGGCCGTGGCTCTGCTGCAGGAAGCGTAGTTGCCTATTGTATCGGCATTACCAATATCGATCCGATAAAATACAATTTGCTTTTTGAACGGTTTTTAAACCCTGACCGGAAATCAATGCCGGATATTGATACTGATTTTGATGATGAAGGAAGACAAAAAGTGATTGACTATGTTGTAAAAAAATACGGCAGGAACCAGGTGGCTCAGATCGTAACATATGGTACGATGGCTGCGAAGAGTAGTATTAAAGATGTGGCACGTGTGATGGACCTTCCGTTGCCGGAATCAAATGCATTGGCGAAATTAGTTCCTGAGCGTCCCGGTACGTCGTTGAAAAAAGTATTGCATGCGCCTGCAAATAAAGCGGATGATAATGTGTTTCCCGATGAATTGGAAAACCTGAAACGGATCCGTGAAATATATAACAGCAATTCGCTGCAAAGCCAGGTGTTGCACGAAGCAGAACGTTTGGAAGGATCTGTGCGTAACACAGGTTTGCACGCAGCAGGGATCATTATTGCACCGGACGATCTCTACAATATCATCCCTGTTTGTACTGCCAAAGATTCCGAATTATTGGTAACGCAAATCGAAGGAAGCATTATTGAAGATGCCGGCGTTATTAAAATGGATTTTCTCGGGTTGCGGACGCTGAACATTTTAAAAACTGCATTAGAGCTGATCAAAGAAAATCACGGAGTAGAAATAGATATTGATGCAATTCCTCTCGATGATAAAAAAACATTTGAATTGTATCAGCGTGCAGAAACGATCGGAACGTTCCAGTTTGAAAGCCCCGGTATGCAAAAATATTTGCGTGACCTGAAGCCGGATAAATTCGATGATCTTATTGCGATGAATGCTTTGTACCGTCCCGGGCCAATGGCGTATATCCCCAACTACATCGACCGCAAACATGGGCGTGAACAAATTTCGTACGACCTGCCGGAAATGGAAGAATACCTGAAAGACACGTATGGCATCACGGTTTACCAGGAGCAGGTAATGTTGCTTGCACAAAAGCTTGCAAGCTTTACCAAAGGCGAAGCAGATGTATTGCGCAAAGCGATGGGAAAGAAAGACCGCAAGACTTTGGATAAAATGAAGAGCAGTTTTATCAAAGGCGCTACAGCAAAAAATCATAATGCAGATACACTTGAAAAAATCTGGACTGACTGGGAAGCATTTGCACAATATGCATTCAACAAATCACATTCTACCTGCTATGCTTACGTAGCTTACCAGACTGCATATTTAAAGAGCTACTACCCTTCCGAATATATGGCTGCCGTTCTTAACCACGCAGGCAGCATTGAGAAAATTACATTTTTCATGGAAGAATGTAAACGCATGGGATTAAAAGTTCTCGGCCCAGATGTAAACGAATCCAAAAAAGGATTTGCGGTTAACCATAACGGTGAGGTCCGTGTTGGATTAGGAGGATTGAAAGGGGTTGGCGAAGCCGCTGTTGAAGGCATTATTGTGGAACGTACGAAGAATGGCAATTTCACCAGCATATTCGACCTGATCAAGCGCATCAATCAACGAAGCGTGAATAAAAAAACATTGGAAAGCCTTGCGTATGCAGGTGCGTTTGATTGTTTTAAGGAACTGCACCGTGCGCAATATTTTTTTATGCCGCAGGGAGATACGTCAACAGGGCTCGAAAAGATCATCAAATTCGGGAACGTTTATCAAACCAATTCGTACCAAAGCACAAATAGCTTATTCGGCGATCTGACAATGCCCGATATTGCTACACCAAAAATCCCTAATTGCGAACCATGGACATTAACTGAATTGCTTGATCGTGAAAAAGAAGTGATCGGAATTTTCATGAGCGGGCATCCGCTTGATCATTTTAAATTTGAGATCGATCATTATGGAATTACGAAACTTGGGGAGTTCAATGAAATAAAAGAAGCGGTTACGCTGCAGGCAAATCCCGGGAAAAACTACAAGCTCGCAGGCCTGGTGGTTGATGCGCAACACCGCGTTACAAAAACCGGTAAACAATTCGGATCATTTATAATTGAAGATTATACTGGTAAAAGCGAATTTATTCTGTGGAGCGAAGATTATGCAAAATATTCCAACTATTTAGAGAAGGGAAATAATTTGTATTTGACCGGATTTTTCCGCCAGCGTTATAATAAAACCGAATTTGAGTTTAAAGTAGACCGGATGATGTTGCTCGAAAGCATCAAACCTCATTTAACAAGGCAACTTATTATGGATGTAGAAGCACGTTTCCTGGATCAGAATATTGTGCAGTTCCTTGAACGAAATGTTAAAAAGTATCCGGGAAAATCGACGCTGAAATTCAATATCTCAGAGCCGAAATCTAATTTTAAAATCAGCTTGTACACATTGGAGAATGGATTTGAGATGAATGACGAAATGGCTGCCTTTTTGCACGACCGCCCCGAACTGGAAGTACAGGTTGTGACAGCCTGAAATTAATTTGATGCCATAACATCAGGCGAAAGATTTTGGAAGTATTTTTGTTCTTTGTAATATTCTCGCAGCGCCGCTGCGACGCCGCGAGAAAAGCAAGTGTCGCTCAAACGACCAAAAAATTCGAAAAGAAAATTCAACTTTGTATAAAATTTAAAACAAGTACTATGGCATTAGAATTAACCGATACAAACTTCCAGGAAAAAGTAATTTCCTCTGATAAATTAACCGTTGTGGATTTTTGGGCAGAATGGTGTGGGCCTTGCCGCGCAATCGGACCAGTAATTGAAGAATTATCGAAAGAGTACAATGGCAAGATCAATGTTGGAAAAGTAAACGTTGATCACAATCCGCAATTGTCCATCAATTATGGCATCACTTCTATCCCTGCAATTTTATTTATCAAAGGCGGCAAAGTAGTTGATAAATTAGTAGGCGCACAACCAAAAGGAAATTTTGTAAAAAAGATTGAAGCGCATTTATAATTTACGATGTAAGATGTATGATGTACGACTTGCCTGCTGCAAGCAGGTTTCTGAAAGTTGTACATTTATTATAAAATAATAAACCCGTCAATTTTTTGACGGGTTTTGTTTTGTGAGATAAGAAAAAAATTCAACACTAAATATAGAATATTCAATGTTAAGTTGAAAAACACTTTTAAAATTGCAGTTGCCGATTTTAAAAGTGTTTTTTACTTGAGTATTGATTGTTTGTTATTGAGTGTTGAATGTTTGTTCTCTCAAGTCATTCACAACTCACCATTCACCATTGCCCATTCACTTTTCTCCACTTCCGTCCAATTAATGATCGAAAGTTCCGGTTGCATTTTTACGATGAATGTATTGAAACCACCTTCATCATGTGTAACAGAAATATCTCCTGAGGTAAGCACTAAATGATCACCAATAATTTCATGCAGGGTCATTGTACCGGTCCTGTAAATAACCGCGACCTTATGCGTTGCTTTATTGGTAACATCGGATGAGATAATGTGGAATTGGAATTTTTCAAACGGGATGCTTGTTATACCGAGCGTGTCTTTTAATCCGGGTATGATATTGTTCAGCGATTGCACATATAATCCTATAGCAAAACCAACTTTATAATGCAATGAATTTGCTTTTGGATTATTGCGGATCATTTCATCAAACGTATTGTGTTTTTTTCCCTTGTTATATATCTGCGATTGCATCAGGAATTCACAATACGTATCATTGAAAATATCTTTTTCAAATTGCGTTTGTGCGTTGCAATCGATAACTTGTTTGAATGCGAGTTTGATTAGTGCTTCAGGCATAGAGATCTATTTGAAATTTGAGATTTGAAATTATTCTGTGCAGCATACCACGTTTATAAGCGAGCAGCACGTTGCAAAGTAGTCGTCGGTTATCGGTTGTCAGATGTCGGTGCTTAATTGCAAATTGCTTTTTGAATCAAACTTGCCACTGGGAACTGACGACTGACGACTGAAAACCGACAACCGCCAACTACCAACCGCCTACCCCGCTGCATAAATCGACAACGTCAGATCATATCCGCCAGTCGATGAATTTGCAGTTACTGTTGCCATTTCATTTGTGGTTCCATCGCTAAACACATTATCGCCGGAAAACGTGATCGTGTTTTCTCCATGCGCCGAATACAAAGATGTTTTGTATACCGCTTGCGTGATATCGTCAGGAAAAGCAATTTGTGTGGTGAGGATAGAATTAGAACTTCCTTCACTACTGCTGTTTGCTGCGCTGTATATCTGCACGTGAATGTGCGTCATGCGCCCGGTGTACCATCCCGGGTAAATGCTCGTGAATTTTACCTGGCCGTTACTATCCGTTGTTTGCCTTCCACGCAACCATGTTTCTCCGGTATAATCTTTTGTGCCGAGATAGCCGGATTGATTCGCATAACCCGAATAATATCCATCCTTGTTGCAATGCCAGATATCAACAACAACACCCGTAAGCGCTGCACAACTATTGTTCGTGTTCAAAATAGTGAGCGTGATGCTTAGCGGAAGTCCTGTTTGCGTGCTTTCGGTAATATCTGTGCGCACTAATGCAGAACCGCGGCTTGTATATAACGGGTACGGACCATCGGTTTCAGAATTTGTGACAGTGCAACTACCACTTGAAGTTGAACTGCTGCCAGACGAAGAACTGCTGCTGCTGTCTGAAACAGAATCTTTTTTGCATGCTTCAATTAATATGGGTACGGATGTTGCCCCTATTAAAAGTTCCTTGATAAATTTTTTGCGTGATTGTTCCATAGTTATTCATGTTTTGAATTGTTAACAACTCTTTTTTTTTAAAAGTTGAAAGATGTTTTATCAGTAAAATATTTTGAGTAACAATTAGAGGATAACTATGAATTTACAGATGTGAATTAATAAAATAAAGTTGCGATGAATGGATCAAAACTGCAATAATGTATAGACAAATGCGGTTGTTGTGCCGGTAAATGACGCAGCGAAAAAAATAAAAAAATATTTTTTAAAGAAGTGGCAACCTATTTCTTTTTCCATTCGTCTATGACGGCCGCATAAGAATCACTCACCGGCAATTCCTTCATGGAAGCTAATTGTATTTTCCTGTTCAATACTGATTTGATTTTTGAGAGCGCTACAATATAACTGCGGTGAATCCTTTTGAATTTATCGCCGGGGAGTTTGTCCAATACTTTTTTCAACGTCATCAAGGTTAGGATTGGTTTGGCGTTGGTAAAATGGATCTTAATATAATCATCGAGGCTTTCTATATATTCAATATCGGCAACGGGAATTTTTACCAATCGGTATTCTGAATAAACAAATAAATTTTCTTCAACAAAATTTTCGGGGTTTGTTTTGTAACTGTAATATTCAAAGGCTTTTGAGATGGCTTTTGAAAACCGGTTGAAATCGATTGGTTTTAATAAATAATCCAGCGCATCCAATTCAAAACCTTCAAATGCAAATTTTTTATAGGCGGTTGTGAAGATGATCATTGGTTTTTCTTTCAATGATTTCACGAGGTCGAGGCCCGTAATATCGGGCATATTGATATCAATAAAAAGAAGATCGATCTGTGCATTGCGCAAAAATTCTGCACCGGAAACACCATCATCAAATGTTTGCACGAGTTCCAGTTCGGGAAATTTAGAAACATAATCCCTGATCAGCACTAATGCCAACGGTTCATCATCGATAGCAACACATCTTAATTTCATGGTCGTCGGTTGTCGGTGTTCAGTCGTCAGTAATCAGTCGGCGGCGGTCGGTTGTCAGCAGGGAGGCTAAATTATAATCTGCAAATTACACTCATAGGCTGACGACTGAACAGTAACCACTGACGACTAATCACTCTTGCAAAGTTAACTGCACTGTATAAAATCCGTTATCAGTATTTATATTCAGCAAATTCCTTTTTGGATAAAGATATTCCAGGCGTTTTGTTGCATTGGCAATTCCTACACCCGTGCGTTGCTCCGTTGCAGCGGCTGGAAAAATTTTATTTTTTGAAAAGAAATTAATGCTCATGTTGTCTGCTGTTATTCGTATAAGAATGGCTGATGGCTCGCGTTTGCTGATACCATATTTAAAAATATTTTCCACAAACGTCATTAATAGTAGTGGAGCGATACGTTTGCCTTCAGTTTCGCCTTTTATTTCCAGATCGATATTTACTTTATCGCCGAGGCGTAATTTTTGTAACCCAATTTAGTCGTTAATGCAATTGATCTCGCTTTGCAGCGGAACATAATCTTCCGAAACATCATCCGTAACATAACGCATGATGTTGGAAAGCTTCATGATGCAATCCGCAGTATTATCATTTTTTGTAACGGCAAGCGAATAAATATTATTCAGCGTATTGAATAGAAAATGCGGGTTGATCTGCGCTTTCAGAAAAGAAAGTTCAGCACTTGTTTTTTCCGCTTCAGCAATGGTTGCACGTTTTTCAATTTGCCTCCACCTTTCAGAAATGCTTACAGCAGCGCTTACCCCGGTTGCCATGATAAATAAAAAAATGCTGATCGCATCAATATTCCTCGGGTGTGCAGGCCGGTTATTATTATTTGGCGGAGGGCCCTGCTGAAAATTCTGCGGTTGTCCTTGTGGCGGAAAAGCCGGTGGCGGGTTTTGCATCATCCCGGGCGGGCGATGATTGCTTGCAGCCAATAAATTATCAAAAGGCTTTATATAGCCAACTACCAGTATCAAAGCAAGCAATATCCCGAAATAAGCGAAGAATCTTTTGCGCAGGTAAAAATCAGGAATAAGTACGTAACAGTTCAGATAAAAAACAAAGCAGTATGTGCAAATGAATACCACATAATTCCAGGAGAAAAGCACATGCAGAAAATCTACGCCTTCCGGCCTGTTGGATAAAAACAATAATGGCAGGCTTATAAAAATGATCCACGCAATACAATGCGCAATAATCGTTGATGCCTTTATCTTAAACATGATGCAAAGAAAGTTCTGTATGAACTACTGTATTGTTAATGCTCGGTGATCAAACCAAATGAACCGATGACCTCCCTTAAACCTCACGCCTTATACCTTCAACCTCTTTAGTGCTGAAGATTTGCCACCTCAGCCCGATCGTGTTTATATTTAAAAATCAACGGGAATACGATTCCTAACACCAATGCATAACCGGAAAACGTAAACCAGATACTTTGCCAGTCCCGGATACCATTTGTTGTGAAATGATCCACCACCCTCCCGCTGAAAAAACCGCCGAGATAGGCGCCCAGTCCATTCGTCATCAACATAAACAATCCTTGTGCACTGGCGCGGATATTAATGTCTGCTTCTTTTTCTACAAATAACGATCCGGAAATATTAAAAAAATCAAATGCCATTCCATATACGATCATCGACAGTATCAGTAATATTAAACCACTTCCGGGATTTCCAATACCAAACAAACCAAAGCGCAATACCCATGCAAACATACTCATCAACATTACCTGTTTAATTCCGAAACGCCGGAGAAAAAAAGGAATAGTAAGAATGAAAAGCGTTTCCGATATCTGTGAAATGGAGATCAATATATTCGGATGCTTCACCCCGAACGCATCCGGATATGTGCTTTTAAAATCTTCCAAAAAAGTTGTTCCGAATGTATTGGTGATCTGTAATGCAGCGCCAAGCAACATAGCGAAGATGAAAAAGATCAGCATTTTTTTTCTTCCAAAAAGAATAAATGCATCTAATCCTAACGACGAACTCAATGAACGTTTCTGTCTTGTTTTCGCAGGCGGGCATTGCGGCATGGTGAATGCATAAATACCGAGCAACAACCCGGAAGCCGCGCTGATATATAATTGCAGCGGGCTGATCGTCCAGCCGCAAAGGTCAACCAACCACATAGCACAAACAAAACCAACGGTGCCCCATACACGAACCGGCGGAAAATCTTTCACAATATTAAAACCTCTTTTCTCCAGCACAATATAACTCACGGTATTGTTCAATGCGATCGTTGGCATAAACATCATCGAGTTCAGCAACATCACCCAATACATTTCATGCGGGTCTGTGATTTTCGATGCAGCAAACAATAGCAATGCCCCAATAATATGGCAAAGCCCCAACACACGTTCCGCATTGATCCATCTGTCTGCAACAATTCCAAGAAGCGCCGGCATAAACAAAGATGCGAGCCCCATCGTTCCATAAATACTTCCTACTTGTGTGCCGTTGAATTTGAGAGTAACGATCATATAACCACCAAGAGAGATCAGCCACGAACCCCACACAAAAAATTCTAAAAAATTCATCACAATTAACCGAAGCCGGATATTCATCTGCAGTTTGTTTAGATTTGGAAGATAGGAAATTTTGATTACAGTTGTCGGTCTGCAGTTTTCAGTCGTCAGCCTTTAGATCGATCATCTCTTACTGAAAACTGCCCATCAACGACTGACGACCATCGACTATTTTGTTCCCAACGTTATTGCTACTATTAAACATCGTTGCGTATTCTAAGATGTAACCAAATAATTTTTTATGCGGCTAATCTTAGTTCATACGGTTTTTGTTTTTTAATAATGGCGAATACCCTTTCAATTAATTTAGCACGGA
>JAFEAE010000026.1 GCA_018266575.1 Bacteroidota bacterium | reverse complement strand
TGCAATAGAAATTAGTCCATATATTAAAGACATGTCAAAAAGCAAGATGGATTATATACATAACAATCCTGTTGAAAACGGATTGGTTGAAAATGCAGAAGATTATTTGTATAGCAGTGCAAGAGATTATGCAGGCAGAAAGGGATTAATTAAATTAGTGATGTGGTGAAAGGTAGGCGAAGCCTACGAGTTAAATACGGCGTAGGCACAGCCATACGCCGAGTAACATACTTTATTATTTTGTGCCAACAAACTACGGCGAGTTTGAGTAAAAAGGATTTGCCTTCCATCAGGAAGATATTTTGATGTTCCAAGTAACAAGCCAACCTTATTGTAAGGAATGCTTGCAGCATCTGAATATAATTTTCCGTTTGCGCTATCATCAATGATTTTATTGCTTAGATACAATGCTAAAGTCATTATTAGCACAATGAACACCAGCAGGTATTTGATTTTTCTTTTCATAGTAAGGAAAGATAAAAATATAAAATTTTCAAAGAAAAATTTGGGTAACTCAAAAGTTACATATAAGTTTGAGTAACTTTAAAGTTACCTATTATGACAAGGACAATCAAACACAGTTTCTTTTATTCCCATTCTGCAGAAATAGTTTGGGAATATCTTACCAATTCAGAACTTATGGCACAATGGCTGATGCCAAACGATTTTATGCCTGAAGTAGGGCATGAGTTCCGCTTCACCATCAAACCCATTCCTGAATTTGAATTTGACGGAATAATTTATTGTAACGTGATGGAAATAGTCCCCTTTAAAAAATTAGTGTATAGCTGGAAAGGCGGTCCCGGCGACGGATCTATCAATCTCGATTCCGTTGTGACATGGACGCTTGTTACCAAAGAAAACGGAACTGAACTTCTGTTAGAGCATTCAGGACTGATGAAAAATATTTCGATCTATGAAGCAATGAATAAAGGCTGGAAAGAAAATATTGCAAAGATCGATGAACTTATAAACAAATCTACCCATGGCGCAACCAAGGCTTGATGCATTCCAGGTGATCGCAGACCCGAGCAGGCGGCAAATATTGCAGATGCTTACTAAAGACAGCTATACGATCAATTCGCTCGCGGAAAATTTTGATATGAGCCGCCCTGCCGTTTCAAAGCATATAAAAATTTTATACACTGCCGGATTTATTTCCATCGAAGATATCGGCAGGGAAAGGCATTGCATACTTAAACAGGATGGTTTCAATGAACTGCAGAACTGGATCGATTATTTCGATTCGTTCTGGAAAAACAAACTGAAAAAATTGGAAACATTATTAAACAATAAAATGAATAAGAAATGACAACTGTAACAAGCCAGCTCAAAAATTATCACAGCAGTATTTCTGCCAATGTGAGCGCTAAAGAAGCGTTTGACAAAATCTGTGACGTCCCGGCCTGGTGGGCGTTGGATTTCCACGGAAATTCAAAAAAGAAAAATGATGTTTTCTCCATTCATTTTGGTACCACATCCGTAACATTCAAAATTGCGGATGCTGTTCCGGAAGAAATAATCGTTTGGAAAGTTATAGATAGTTATTTGCCCTGGCTGAACGACAA
Organism: Bacteroidota bacterium; assembly: GCA_018266575.1. Lineage (GTDB taxonomy): Bacteria > Bacteroidota > Bacteroidia > Chitinophagales > Chitinophagaceae > Puia. The sequence goes on along the minus strand of JAFEAE010000026.1, from coordinate 93,715 downwards.
AGAAGAATGGACAGGTACGAAAATTGTTTTTGAAATTTCATCACACAACGGCAAAACAAAAATTGATGTAACGCATGTCGGGCTTACTCCAGAGGTAGAATGTTATGAAAGCTGCGAACAGGGATGGAACCATTTCATTAAAGAAAGCCTTTTGAAATTATTAACTGAGAACAAGGGGATGCCTGTTAGGAAAGGAAGGTCTGAAAATAAATGATCACAAATTTTTTTGTAGGCCGGACAAATTAAAGTGAACACAATAAAAAAATTTGTGTGCATTTTTTTATTGGTTGTTAAAATAAGTTGTTGAGATGGGTTTGTCATTATCAAAATTCCCTTCATAAATAATCGTACCATTAATGTCGTAACAAGTCCCTCTGCCTTGTTTCAAGTCGCGTTTCCAACCACCATAATATTTTCTGGTGCCTTGGGGGCAATGATAAATATCCCCGCTATTCCATGTCAATGTGCCTATACCATCGCGATAGCCATATTTAAATTCGCCTGAATATGAATTTCCATCTGCCCATGTTTGTGTACCTTGTCCATGCCGCTCACCATTCAGCCAATATCCTACATATTTGTCGCCATTTTTCCAGGTAAATGTGCCGTAACCATTTTCAGTATTATTCATCCAATTTCCATCGTACTTATTTCCATTATTGAAATCGGCATGTATTGATCCTTGTAAAGTACCCGCACGCCAGGTCCCCTCTAAAATTCCTTCTTTATAGGTGTATTTTGCATCGCCTTCACGGTATCCATTTTTGAAATAGCCATCATATATTTCCCCGCTCTTCCACGTAAACAAACCTTTACCGTTAAATTTCCCATCCCGCCATCCTCCTTTGTATGTGGCACCGTTATCATCAAACTCCGCTTCACCTTCACCATCAGGTATTTCCTTTTTTTCATCTCCGATCTTTATTGTTTTGGTATCTCCGGTGTACTTATAATAACTTCCGTCACTATCCTGTATATGGTATGTTTTATGATGAAGTATCAGGTATATTGAACCAAATACGACTATCCCAATAATGCCGGCAATTATTTGCGCCCTGTTTTTTTCAAATGGTGAAGGTATAGGGTGTGGAGGTATTGGAACAGGTTTTGGTGCTTCGTATTTCTGCTGCTGTTTTTGCCGTTGATACTCCTGTTGGTTTTTATCTTGTTGTGGTTCGCCAAGAATATGGTTTTCACAATCTGCAATTTTATCACGCACACTCTCATCATCCCTAACTGTCAGTGCTTCACGGTATTTCATTTGAGCAGCCCGGTATTTTCTTTCTTTATAAAAAAAGATATCGCCCTCTTTTACCAGCTTGTTGAATTCAATGTTTCTTTCAAACTCTATATGTTCATTACGCAAAGCCTGGTTGTCGGGATATTCTTTTTCAAGAAGAATATATTCACGCCTTGCTTCTTCATATTTTCCCTGCAGGTATAATTGTTTTGGCAGGCCAAGCCTTGCTTCGAGGGAAAATGAAGGGTTAGGGCTGATATAAAATTTATCGGCACTGATATTTTTAAATTGTGATTTACAAACGGGAACGGGTAACCGGATTTTTGAAAGTTTCTGGCTTGTATAATTATAAAGGTCATTTAACGAAAGCATTGTATTGCTGCTTGTAAAACCTTCTTTAAATGCATCAGTAAGAAAACTGGTAAAGTAAGTATTAGCAGCGTCTCTCTTGAAATAAGAAGAATCATCTGCAGAAGTAGATGCCAACGTAAAAGTCCCGAGCACAGGTTCAAAATCAAATGAATTATTATTTCCCTGTGCTGCGAGCCCGCTGTGGCATGCATCAAGAATAATGATTTTCTGGTCTGCCTGGGATGAACCCATCATCTTTTCAATAAAAGAATACGGAATGTCATTATGCAACTCCTCATCAATTGCGCGGGTGTCTTTAGCTATAAGGCTTAGTTGATTGTTCCCGGTGTTTTGCCCATGCCCGGCATAATAAAATATCAATGTTTTTATGCCTTCGGTCCTTGTTACATTTCTTATTTCTTCTTTGATGTTGATGCAACTTTCATTATATAAACGTGTGATGTTTTCATAAGGCAGGCCTACTAATGTTTTATCACTGAGCACACGGTACATCTCATCCATATTACCTGCAACAGGTGGTATCGGGGAAAAATTTGCTTTGTCATCATACTGGCTTGTACCGATCAGTATTGCATACGTACATTCAGGATCTATGGAATACTCGCGGTTGCTATACAAATTCGACGCGCCATTCCCATCGTAATAAGTAAGCGATTTTCTCCCGTTATTCGTTTCGGAGATTGCGATCCTCACATCGTTATTTTCAAAGGGTGATCCTTCCGGTCCCATAGCCTCAGGCTTGTGTTTAGTCATGCCCATTACCCTGCGCACAGCGCCGGCAATCTGTTCTGAAAAAGTTTCAGCAGTTTTTTCTGCAGTGAAATGTGTTACGCCTGCAATAACGGCATCTAGCACAATTGCGCTTAACGCAAGAATGCCGCCATCCATTTTTCCGGGAGTGAGTGGTGCAGGGGGGACGCGAAGGTCAAAAGATTCCAGGCCATCGATCTTTCGGATCTCATCGCGTATCTGCATCAATTGCTCTTTCGTTGCAGGAGTCTGAATTTGTATCTCGATCTTGTTTCTCAAAATCTAAAATTGTTGTTGCATAAAATGAAAACGGCTGCTGTTCTTTCTGTAAGGTGCGATGTGGTTGAAGAGGGTGTGACCTGGAAAATAACTACAACTAATTTAGCAAAAAAAATGATATAGGTAAAATTAAGTGCCAGCAGGAAAATCTATTTAAATTAATTATGATAAGATAAAGCTGAAAGCAGCTTTCAGAATTAATTATTTCATAATATAAATCTCATCTTATGGCTAAAAATAAATTATGAAACTCGAAAAATCAGTAACTATTTTATACTCAACAGATATACGAAAGAGCCTGGAATATTTTACAGAAAAATTGGGTTTTAAACAAGTGGGAATGGGACGACCCGCCGACATTTGGAGGAGCATATTGGTTTGATGTAGAAGTTTTCTTTTGCAAACAAGGCGAGGGAAACCCCGGAACATGGTTGAGTATTATGGTGGATAATGTGAACGAATATTACAATCACATCAAGGTTAGGGGAGCAAAAATACTTTCACTTCCCGAAAGCAAACCATGGAACATGCGTGAAATGCTGATAGAAGCGCCTGACGGGCATATCATCCGTTTCGGAAACCGTATCGATTGTGATTGATCAAAAAATTTTGAAGGGTATACCACGCCTCACATTCAAAATCATTATTTATCGTTCTTACAAAACTCAATTGCTTTGTAGAATTTTACTGCAACCAATATTTTGCCTTTACAGGGCTTAAATGTGCGGCAGGAACTTAATGTTGGTAATAGTTGGTCATTTTTATGACCAAAGCTCCGTTAAGAGCAACATGCTTCGGGTTTGTAACATTCATATATCATGTAAGAAATGGGTGTAAAAATTTGAAAAATACCTAAACATACATCCTCGCAACTTTTCCTTAATTTCGGGCTTCGTTTTAAAATTAAAATTACTGACAATATTATGGCTGAAGTTATTTTAATGCCCCGTTTGAGTGATACCATGACAGAAGGTGTTATTGCGGCATGGCATAAAAAAGTAGGTGACACAGTGAAAAAAGGCGATCTGCTTGCTGAAGTAGAAACCGATAAAGCTACCATGGATCTTGAAAGTTATAAAGATGGCACTTTGTTATATGTTGGCACAGATAAAGGGGGAAAGATCCAGGTGAATGATTTGCTTGCAATCATCGGTGCTAAAGGCGAAGATATTTCTTCACTGGTTTCCGGTGGAAAAGCTGCTCCGGCAAAAACAGAAACCCCGGCACAACAGGCGCCTGCTACTGCAGAAAAAACTGCTGAGCCTGCAACACAAACTGCAGCGCCTTCGGCCGATCTTTTGAAATCAGAAGAAGTGATCCTGATGCCGCGTTTGAGCGATACTATGACAGAAGGTGTAATTGCAGACTGGCATAAAAAAGTTGGAGACTCTGTGAAGAAAGGCGATGTGTTGGCTGATATAGAAACAGATAAAGCCACAATGGAACTTGAAAGCTATAAAGAAGGAAAATTATTATACGTTGGTGCACAAAAAGGAGAAAAAATTTCTGTAAACAGTTTGCTTGCAATTATCGGTGATGAGAAAAAAGTAGATGTAGAAAAAATAGTCGCTGCAGCAAAAGGCGGAGTTACTGTCAGCGATGCAAAAACAGAAGCACCTGCTGCTGCACAAAATGTATCTTCTGCTTCAGTAGCTGCCGAAGAAGCAAGTCCTGCCGCATCATCGAATGGAAGAGTAAAGGCTTCACCGCTTGCAAAAAAATTGGCTGCCGAAAAAGGGATTGATATTTCAAAAATCCCGGGAAGCGGCGATGGCGGAAGAGTAGTAAAAAGTGATGTCGATAATTATAAGCCTGTTAGCGGTCAACAGTCGTCGGTTAGCAGTCCTCAGCAAACAACAGCTACAGTTTCATCTGTTCCTGCAGGACAGGTAAGTTTTGAAGAAGTTCCTGTTTCGCAGATGCGCAAGGTTATTGCAAAACGTTTGGCTGAAAGTAAATTCTCTGCTCCACATTTCTATCTCACCATGAGTGTAGACATGGATAAAGCAGTAGAAAGCCGTGGAAAGATCAACGAAGTTTCCCCGGTTAAAATATCATTTAACGATATTGTTTTAAAAGCTGCCGCAGTTGCATTGAAAAAACATCCTGCTGTCAATAGCAGTTGGCTTGGCGATAAAATCCGTATCAATCATCATGTCAATATTGGCGTTGCAGTTGCGGTTGAAGATGGATTGTTAGTACCTGTGGTTCGTTTTGCAGATACAAAACCATTATCGCAGATTGCAACAGAAGTGAAAGATTTTGCAGCAAGGGCAAAAAGCAAAAAACTGCAACCAAGCGATTGGGAAGGCAGCACATTTACTATTTCCAACCTTGGGATGTTTGGCATTGAAGAGTTCACTGCTATCATCAATCCCCCGGATGCATGTATCCTTGCGGTAAGTGCTATCCAACAAGTTCCGGTTGTAAAGAATGGTGCGGTTGTTCCCGGCAACATAATGAAACTTACATTAAGCTGCGACCACCGTGTTGTAGATGGCGCAACAGGTGCAGCATTCCTGCTCACGCTGAAAAGCTTGCTGGAAGAGCCTTTAAGGATGCTAGTATAGTTGTAAGTAGTAGGTGGTAAGTGATAAGTTAAAATAGTAATCCCGTAAGTTGCGGGATTTTTTATTTACGAATTACGATTGCGGATTTACGACTTACCTGTTGCAAACAGGTTTCTGCAGAATGGTTATCGGTCTTCGGTTTACAGTCGTCGGTTCTGAAATTCTTAGTTTCCCTTTTAGTTTTTAGCTTTTCTATTTTTTTGTTTTTTTATTTTGGAAACTAACAATAGTAACTCCGGTTGAGCATCGTTGCGTCGCACTCTTATACAGTTGATATTCTATTCAACTCTGGTTTACAAACGGCAGGTTTTTCATAGTTCTCGCAAAGGCCCAACGGCGTTACGTTGCGGCTTCGCGTCGTTGCGAGAAAATATTTCCGAACTTGTGCCAGGTTTTTAAATCATCTCACATTAATCCCGGTTCAGACAATGAAAATCTCCGAAATTATTTCTCATCTTGAAACCATTGCACCGCCATCTTACCAGGAAAATTATGATAACGCCGGGTTACTAACAGGAAGCAGTAACCGAGAATGTACGGGCATTATCACCAGTCTTGATGCTACAGAAGAAGTAGTGGATGAGGCAATCTCAAAAAATTGTAATCTTATAGTTTCACACCATCCGATCATTTTTGGCGGACTGAAAAAGATCACGGGAAAAAATTATGTAGAAAAAGCAATCATCGCCGCCATAAAAAATGATATTGCCATGTATGCGATCCATACAAACTTAGATAACGTGATCAACGGCGTTAATGCTCAAATGGCTGATAAATTAGGATTGATCAGCAGGAAGATTTTAATGCCTAAGCCTGCAACGGTAAAAAAAATGTACACATTCGTTCCGGCTTCTCATCTTGAAGCGGTGCGCAGCGCAATTTTTAATGCAGGTGCAGGCGTGATCGGGAATTACAGCGAATCCAGTTTTTCATCACAGGGAACAGGAAGTTTTAAGGCTTCGGAAAATGCAAATCCATTTGTTGGTAAAATCGGTGAACGACATTATGAAGATGAAATAAAATTAGAAACGATTTTTCCTGCTTATTTGCAGGGAAAAATTTTACAGGCTTTACTGGAATCGCATCCCTATGAAGAAGTGGCGTACGACATAATTGACCTGGCAAATGCAGATATGCGTATAGGTTCGGGATTGATCGGCGAGCTGCCGGAACCGGTTGATGAACATGTTTTTTTAGACCGGGTAAAACAGGCTTTTGGGCTGGTGGTTATCCGCCATACACCATTGACCGGGCGCCCGGTCAAGAAAGTTGCGCTTTGCGGCGGTGCCGGTAGTTTTCTCATTTCCAAAGCGTTATCTTCCGGAGCAGATTTTTATATTACTGCCGATGTTAAATACCATGAGTTTTTTGATGCCAATGGAAAACTTGTTTTAGCCGATATCGGGCACTTTGAAAGTGAGCAGTTTACCATCGGCCTTCTGTATGATATTTTGCGGGAAAAATTTCCTACCTTTGCCGTCCTTAAAACCGGTGTCAAAACCAATCCAGTTCGCTATTTCGTATGATGCTCCATAGAATTTCAAAAGATAAACGGAGCGTCGCAACGATGTTCAACCGGAGTTACTAATGCTGGTTTCATAAAAAAAATTTAAACTACTATATGTCGAACGTAAAAGAATTCTCTGTTGAGGAAAAACTCAGTTCACTGATTAGCCTCCAAAAAATTGAATCTAAGTTGGACGAATACAAAATTCTTAAAGGCGAACTTCCGATGGAAGTGAGCGACCTCGAAGATGAAATTGCCGGTTTGCACTCGCGCCAGACGAGAATTGAAGAAGAAATAAACGGCATCCAGGAATTTATAAACCAGAAAAAAGAAGCGATCAAAGAATCAGAAGCGCTAATAAAAAAATACGACAAACAAAGCCAGAACGTAAAAAACAGCCGCGAGTTTGAAGCGATCAATAAAGAAATTGAAATGCAGCAACTCGAAGTAAAGCTTTCTGAAAAACATATCAAAGATGCGAATGAAGAGATTGCTGAAAAAGTAGTGTTGCTGGATAAAGCAAAGAAAAATATTTCTACCAAAGAAGGTGTGCTGAAAAATAAAAAAGACGAATTAGACAAGATCATCGCGACTACAGAAAAAGAAGAAAAACATTTCAATAAACTTTCTGAAGAAGCACGTGAAAAAGTTGAACCGCGTTTATTGATTTCGTATGACCGTATCCGTAAGAACTATCGCAACGGCCTTGCTGTGGTGCCGGTATTACGTGATGCTTGTGGTGGTTGTTTCAATGCTATTCCGCCTCAACGCCAGAGTGAAATCAAGCAACGGAAAAAGATTATCGTTTGTGAAAACTGCGGACGTATTTTGGTGGATGATGATTTGAATAATTCGGTGGAAGTGAAATAAAGCAGTTGTCGGTCGGCCGTTATCGGTCGTCAGAAAAAATTCAAGAGGCACTTTAAGTAAGTGCCTTTTTTATTTTGGCCACAGATTCACAGATTTTGGGAAAAAGCTTTCTCGATTCACCATTGACCACTCACTAATTTTAATCTGTGAATCTGTGGCTATATTTTTTTAATTTGCGTCAATGCTTCGTCAACTTCATATATCTAATTACGCTATCATTGATGAGATTAATATTGAATTCTCGTCAAAACTAAATGTTATCACTGGCGAAACCGGCGCGGGAAAATCAATTTTGATGGGAGCGTTGTCGTTGATACTTGGCGACAGGGCAGATACTTCCGTGTTACTTAACCGCGAAAAAAAATGTTTTGTTGAAGGGACATTTGTGGTTGATACTAAAAAAGAAGTGAAAAAGTTTTTGTCAGAAAACGATCTTGATTCGGAAGCAGAGCTGGTGATACGAAGGGAAATTGCTGCAAATGGAAAATCACGTGCATTTGTGAACGACACTCCGGTAAACCTTGACCAGTTGCGGGTTTTAAGCAATTTGTTAGTCGATCTGCATCAACAGTTTGATACGCTGGAATTAGGTAAATCAGATTTTCAACAAGACGTTTTAGATGCACTTGCAGCGCATAATGAGCTGCTTAATGAATATAAATCTGCTTTCAGTAAACTTTCTTCCATAAAAAAAGAATTAGCAGAATTAGATGATAAGAAATTGCAGTTCACAAAAGAATTTGATTATAATAAGTTTCTTTTTGACGAATTAGAAGAAGCCGGTTTTAAAAATAATGAACTGGAAGATTTGGAGAACGAATTGAAATTATTAAACAATTCAGAAGGGATAAAAAATGCACTAACAAAAGTATATGCCGATCTCAAGGAAGGTGAACAGCCCGTGGTACAACAATTAAAAATTGCGTTGAACCAATTACAATCTTTTTCAACGTATCATCCGCAATTGCCGGAATTATTGAAGCGACTACAGTCTGCCCAAATAGAGTTACAGGATATAGCAGATGAAACAGAACAGATAAGTGACCACGTGAATTATGACCCGCAGAAAATTGAAGAGATCTCTGCGCGGATTTCCGTTGGATATAAATTGCTGAAGAAACATGGAGTAAAAACTACCAATGAAATAATTGATCTGCAAAATAAACTCGAAGAGAAATTACAATCCGTTTTGAACATTGATGATACCATTGCCGCAAAAGAAAAAGAAGCTAACAAATTATTACAGGAAGCAACACAACAAGCTGCAAAAATTTCAAAAAACAGGCTCACGCAGATAAAACCATTTGAAGAAAAAGTAAATAAATTACTTGCACAGGTTGGAATGCCCAATGCAAAACTGAAAGTACAGTTGCAACAAATTGAATTAAGCGATTCAGGAATTGATAAAATAGAATTTTTGTTTGATGCGAATAAAAGCAACCGTTTCGAACCTATCCGAAAAGTAGCTTCTGGCGGGGAATTGAGCCGGTTGATGTTGTGCATAAAATCCCTTGTTGCGCAATCCATCGACCTGGCAACCTTAATATTTGATGAAATCGATACGGGTATTTCCGGTGAAGCGGCAAAACAGGTTGGTATCATTCTTAAAAACCTTACACAGAACCGGCAGGTTATTTGCATCACGCATCAACCACAAATTGCCGGGAAAGCAGACGCTCATTATTTTGTTTATAAAGAAATAAAAGGTGATGCTGTTAAAACAAATATCCGTTTGCTTGATAAGGATGAGCGTATTACTGCTATTGCAAGAATGCTAAGCGGCGAAAAGCCCACTGCTGCTGCATTGGAGAATGCCCGTGAAATGGTGATGAATTAAAATCGCAACCATGCTCAGCCAATTTCTTTTCATTCTCATTTTGCTTATTCCCTGCTATTTTGTTAATAAATTTCTGCAAAATAAAATACAACCTCGTAAATCAGGCAGGCGTTTCCTCGGTTATTTGTTGTCGGTATTTGCATTGGTGTTCATATATACTTTTCTAATAGTGCGCATTGCTTTGTATTTATTCCCTTTTCAATGAAATAACTTCTTATTTTTACGCCCTAAAAAGTAAACGGTTTTGTATGTCATATAATTTACTGAAAGGAAAAAAAGGGATCATATTCGGCGCACTTGATGAAAAATCCATCGCATGGCGCACGGCTCTTAAATGCCATGAAGAAGGCGCCCGGTTAGTATTAACGAATGCACCTGTTGCATTGCGGATGGGTGAGATCAACAAACTCGCTGAGGCAGTGAACGCGCCGGTAATCGGGGCTGATGTAACCAATATGGATGATCTTCAAAAATTATTTGAAGGATCAATGAAACACTTTGGCGGCGGTATTGATTTTATTTTGCACTCTGTAGGAATGAGTATTAATGTCCGCAAAGGGAAAACATATACCAATCTTGATTATGCTTTCGGGCAGAAAACAATGGATATTTCTGCAATATCGTTGCACCGTGTTTTACGCACAGCATGGGACCTTGATGCGCTCAATGAACATGGCAGCGTAATCGCACTTACATATATTGCTGCACAACGCGTGTTCCCCGATTACAGTGAAATGGCTGACGCAAAAGCTTTGCTGGAAAGCGTAGCAAGAAGCTTCGGTTATCATTATGGTAAACGGAAAAAAGTAAGAGTGAATACAATATCACAATCACCGGTGCTTACAACAGCAGGAAGTGGTGTAAAAGGCTTCGATGCGTTTTATACATATGCAGAAAAAATGAGCCCTTTGGGAAATGCAACCGGAGATGATTGTGCAAATTATTGCGTGAGTTTATTCAGCGATCTTACAAAAATGGTTACGATGCAAAACCTTTTTCACGACGGAGGTTTCTCACTGACGGGTGTAACCGAAGAAATCATCAACCAGATGGCAAAATAATACGAACTGAAAATTGAGAATGGATACTTGACAATTCTTGAAAACCTTCAAAAAAAAATCGCGTGGTATAGATCACGCGATTTTTTATTTTCTATAGTTGAACGCAACGGTTACAACTTCTATTTAAATAGAATTATCAAATTATCACACCTTCACATCATCCCATTTAATACTCATCTTCATTAAAGAAGAAATCTTCCTGCGAAGGGTAATCCGGCCAGATATCATCAATGCCTTCATAAATTTCCCCTTCGTCTTCCAACTCCTGCAAATTTTCCACCACTTCAATTGGAGCGCCGGAACGGATCGCGTAATCAATCAACTCATCTTTCGTTGCCGGCCAGGGTGCGTCTTCCAGGTAACTGGCTAATTCGAGTGTCCAGAACATCTTTTCCTGTTTAAATTTTTCTGAATAATTTTTATAAGGACAGATACAAACTTCATTTCCCGTTCTTGCTGATGCCTTTCGGTGTATCCTGCTTACCCTTAATTTTCCGCAAAAGTAATTTTTAAAACGAAAATTCCAAATCTATTGTTTTAAAGGTAATAAACGTAACCTTAAAATTTGGGGGTCAAATACTCATATTTCAACGTGAACGTGTACGTTTGTGGTATAACTGACAATGTTATTAATTATAAAAATATGCTAACAGCCAGGGGTATACAGAAATATTATGGCGATTTGTGGGTGTTGAAAGGAGTAGATATACACATTGATAAAGGGGAAATTGTGAGTATTGTTGGCCCGTCTGGCTCCGGGAAAAGCACCATGCTGCATATTTTGGGAACGCTTGATGCTGCTTCATGTGGGGAAGTATTGCTGCAGGATAAAAAAATTACGGACCTGAAAGGCAAACAACTATCGGCTTTTCGTAATAAGCATATTGGTTTTGTTTTTCAGTTCCACCATCTTTTGCCGGAATTCAATGCGGTGGAAAATGTGTGCATTCCAGGTTGGATCGCAGGAAGAAAAAAAAAGGAAGTAGAAGAACAAGCTGAAAGTTTATTAAAGAGTTTGGGGGTCGGGGAAAGATTAGACCACAAACCAAATGCACTTTCCGGCGGCGAGCAACAGCGTGTTGCCGTTGCAAGGGCGTTAATAAATAATCCCGATATCATTTTTGCGGATGAACCAACCGGAAATTTAGATTCTGCCAATGCGGGCGAATTGCATCAATTGTTTTTTGACCTGCGTGATAAATTCAAACAAACATTTCTTATTGTTACGCATAACGAAGAACTCGCAAAAATGAGCGACAGGGTGTTGCACATGAAAGACGGAAAAATCGTCTGATGTACGAGATTAGATTTATGATATACGATTTATGCGGTTCAAATTTTCCTTTTTATTTTTAAACATCATTTATCGGAAAGTTTAGATTTACTCAAGGCCTTGCACCTAAAGAAATCGTACATCCCACATCGTAAATCATACATATTCTCTATCTTGTTTTCCACTGCACTTCTTCTACGTTCAATTCATGCCCGGTAAATCTTGCTAAAACAAAAAGATAATCGCTTAAGCGGTTGAGATATTTTATCACTAATGGTTCTACAAAAATTTCATTCTCTGTCATAGCGACACAAATGCGTTCAGCCCTTCTGCAAACACATCTTGCAATATGTGCTGTTGAAACGGCAACGTGCCCCGCCGGTAAAATAAAATGCTTCATCACAGGTAATACTTCATTCATGCTATCTATTTCTTTTTCCAGGAATAGAATATCTTCTTCTTTCAGGTCAGGAATTTTTAATGCAGGCTCTTTATCCGGATCACAGGCAAGTGATGCCCCGATTGTAAACAAACGATCCTGTATTTCTTTAATTGTTTTTTTAGAATGATCATTTGAAAGATGATCACTCAATAAACCGATAAAGGAATTCAGTTCATCAACAGTTCCGTAGGATTCAATGCGGATATGGCTTTTAGGCACTTTTGTTCCGCCGATCAAACTCGTTTTTCCTTTGTCGCCTGTTTTTGTATATATTTTTGCGGACATAATAATTTATTTTTTCGCCATAAAATTAAGTAATAAAAAAAGGAGCTTATTTGTTTAAGCCCCTTCGGAAATAAATTGTGGAAAGATTAGTTTATGCTAAAACTGAAGCTTCTTTTCTTTTATCGCTTTCAATAACTCCATCACGCAAGCGAACAATTCTGTGTGCATAGTTTGCAATGTCTTCTTCATGCGTTACTAAGACAACTGTATTACCGGCAGTTTGTATAGCACTGAAAATATCCATGATCTCGATAGAAGTTTTTGTATCGAGGTTACCTGTTGGTTCATCTGCTAAGATCAACGATGGTGAATTCACCAATGCACGTGCAATAGCAACACGCTGGCATTGTCCGCCCGACAATTCATTTGGTTTGTGATGGCTTCTGTCTGTAAGGCTAACTTTCTCCAGCATATTCATCGCAATTTCCAAACGTTGCTTTTTAGGAATACCTGAGTACACAAGCGGAAGCGCAACATTTTCCACTGCTGTTAATCTTGGCAATAAATTAAACTGCTGGAACACAAAACCAATTTCTTTATTACGGACATCTGCAAGGTCATCATCAGCCATTTTACTAACATCTTGTCCGTTCAAAACATATAACCCCTCAGTTGGCGAATCAAGGCACCCGAGAATATTCATCAATGTACTTTTCCCGGAACCGGAAGGCCCCATCAATGCCACGTATTCGTTCTTTTCAATATCAAGGGAAACACCTTTCAACACAGGCAATGCCTGTTTTCCCATGTAATAACTTTTCTGAATGTTTTCGAGATGTATAATTGGTGTGCTCATAAGTTAAGTTTGCAAAGCATTTACTTCGAAGGGTTTGAAATTACTTTCGGCACTTTGAAATAAACTCCGTCCGTTGAAGGTGCATTTTTCAATGCTTCTTCGCGGCTTACCGAACCGTTGGGCACATCTTCGCGCAATACATTTACTTCATCACTCATGTGTAATAACGGTTCAACGCCTGTTGTATCCAGTTCATTGAGTTTTTCTACGAAAGTGATCATGCGTTGCAGGTCTTTTTTTATTCCTTCTTTTTCGGCATCATCAAATTGCAGCCGGGCTAAGTTCGCGAGGTTATCAATCAAAGCATCATTTACTTCCATAAAAAATCGTTAATGAACAAAAATAATGGATTCAGGAATACTTTGGGAAGGAATTAGATGAGCGGGGAGAGCGGTCGTCAGTCGTCAGTTGCCAGTCGTCAGTCTTGTATTCTAAAAGTGTTCATGAATATTAAGTTCTTGGTTATTTATGCGGTTAGATTTTGGTTGGATTTTTCGAAAATCAGAACCGTCGACCGACAACCGATAACCGACGACTATTTCCTATCTTCGCCGTCCTTATGTCAGCAAAAAAAGAAATAGTATTAAGTGGTATCCGCCCGACTGGTTTTGTACACCTTGGAAATTATTTCGGCGCGATCCGCAATTGGGTGAATATGCAGGAAGAATTTGATTGCTATTACTGCGTGGTGGATTGGCATAGTTTGACAACACATCCCAATACAAAAGAACTGAAAGAAAATGTGCTTCGGTTAGTTTCTGAATTGATCGGAAGCGGGCTTGATCCCGAGAAATGTGTGTTGTATATACAAAGCGATATTCCTGAAATTGCAGAATTGTATTTGTACCTGAATATGCTTGCATATACAGGAGAACTTGAAAAAACAACTACATTCAAGGATAAAGTAAGAATGCAACCTGAAAATGTAAATTCAGGGTTGCTTACTTATCCGGTGTTGCAGGCTGCAGACATACTCATTCACCGTGCCGTGAAAGTCCCGGTCGGGAAAGACCAGGAACAACATATTGAAATGACGAGAAATTTTGCGCAACGGTTCAATTATCGTTACGGAGAAGTTTTCCCGATGCCTTATGCTTTTAATTATGGGGATGACCTGATAAAAATAATGAGCCTCGACGGAAGCGGGAAAATGAGCAAGAGTGAGAATCAGATGAACACGCTATACCTTGCAGATGATGACGACCTGATCCGCAAAAAAATAATGAAGGCAAAAACCGATAGCGGGCCAACAACGCCAAATTCTGTCAAGCCGGATTATATTGAAGGGTTATTCAACCTGATGAATATTGTGAGTGAAAAGGAAGTAACTGCAAAATTTGAAGATGATTTCAATAAATGCTCTATCCGTTATGGCGATATGAAAAAGCAACTGGCTGAAGATATGGTGAAATTTATAGCGCCGGTCCGCAGCCGTACACAGGCTATTCGCCGGGATGAAAAATATATGAAACAAGTAATGGAACACGGCGCTTCAAAAGCAAGGGCGAGTGCAATAGCTACATTGCAATTAGTTCGTGATGCGATAGGATTGAAGTATCATTAGCTTGTTATATATTTAAAGATATTTTCCATACCCTGCCGTATGATTTTAGATTTTATATTTTAGAATATAGATTTTACATTTAGGCATGTCAAAAAGTAAGAAACCAAAACACATTGCAGTTGCCGGGAATATCGGTGCAGGAAAAACAACGCTAACGGAATTGCTAAGCAAGCATTATCGCTGGATACCGCAATTCGAAGATGTGGACCACAATCCTTACCTGAATGATTTTTATGAGGACATGCCACGCTGGAGCTTTAACCTCCAGGTTTTCTTTCTCAACAGCCGTTTAAATCAATTGCTCGAAATACATAGCGGAACGGAAACAGTTGTACAAGACAGGACGATTTATGAAGATGCACATATTTTCGCTCCCAATCTTCACGAAATGGGATTGATGAGCAAGAGAGATTATACCAATTATTTTCAGTTTTTTCAAACCTTGAAAAGATTGGTGCAACCACCGGACCTTTTAATTTATTTACAGGCTTCCGTTCCAACACTGGTTGCGCAAATTCAAAAACGCGGAAGGGAATATGAAGAGAATATTCGTTTGGACTACCTGAAGCGCCTCAATGATTTTTATAATAAATGGATAGAATCTTACCGCGAAGGCCCTTTGTTAATTGTGGATATTGATAAGAATAAATTTGCAGAGAACGACGAACATCTCGGAGAGATCATTACTAAGATTGATGCGCAGTTGTACGGTTTGTTTTAGAAAAATTAATGACAGACTGAATTAGATGACAGTTGACAGATGTCAGATGACAGTTTCTAAATGTCAAGTTGATAATGTTTTCTGCCTGTCAACTATCAACTGTCATCTATATTCCGCGAAACCTTCCAATCCCTTTAACTCGTTCCTGATCTTCACAAGCCATTCTGTCTGTTGATCTTTATTGATGGAGAAATTTGTTTCCTTATCGTATTTGTTTTGAAACTCATTTAATTCTTTCATTTCAGTCTGATAAATCCTGTTCAGATCCTTGCTAAGGTTATCCGGGTCCTTCACCACATATTCTTTCAACGCTTTGTTTAATTTTCGTGCATATATCTCCGTTATATCGAAATGCCCTTGCTCATGCGATAAAATATAATCTGTTTTTACGCGGCCCCATGAACTGCTCTTGTCAAACAAACACTGTATATGATATTGAAGATTATTATTACTGTAATGAAAGTTGAATTTTATGGAGGAGCCTGTAAGTGCTGCATTTGGTGAGTTTGGGTCAGGGCGTCGTTTAAAATCGTCCCATGTTAAACGGCTCCCTTCTTTCCATTCTATCAACGGATTTTTTTGGAAAAGATTTGTTGCAGAAAAAACGGTGATCCATAAAATATTCAATAATGGGTTCATCGTATTAAAATATTATTTTGCTGAACAACGCATAACCACAACAGAAAATTTTAGCAGAGGTTTGTTAAAAATCAAAACCCCATCAAAAATGTTGATGGGGTTTTTGGCAAACAATGTTAGAGACTTCGTTATAGCAGTTAAATTTTGCCTGCCAATATCAGTAATTTATTTGTAATTACGTACATTTTTTAGCAAAATATTTTAAATTTTTGGAGCAGAAGCTAAAATCTCCGGGTTAACAGCCTTGGCATACTGCTCAAAATTCTTAATAAACCGGTTAGCAAGTTGCAAGGCTTCCTGTTTGTAAAAAGCTTTATCTGCCCATGTATTTTCAGGATTTAATAGCTCTGAAGGAACCCCCGGGCAGGTTTCAGGGATAGCAAACCCAAAGAGGTTATGCACTTGGTATGCCACATTATCCAATTCTCCATTTAATGCAGCGGTGATCATGGCACGTGTATATTTCAGGTCAATGCGTTTACCAACCAAATAAGGGCCGCCCGACCAACCGGTATTTATTAACCATACATTCACGTTATGTTTTTTCATTTTATTGCCGAGCATCTCTGCATATTTTGCCGGATGTAACGGTAAAAACGGTGCACCAAAGCAAGCGCTGAATGTTGATTTCGGCTCGGTAATCCCTGTTTCTGTGCCGGCAACTTTTGCAGTATAACCGGAAATGAATTGATACATCGCTTGCCCCGGAGTGAGTTTAGAAATCGGGGGTAATACACCATAGGCATCGCAGGTAAGAAAAAAAATATTTTTAGGAATATTACCGATAGATGGTTCCAACGAATTGCTGATATAGTGTAAAGGGTATGAAACGCGTGTGTTCTCTGTAACAGAGCCGTCGCTGAAATTGATTCGATTAGTGCCGGAAAAAAATTGAACATTTTCTACCAAAGCACCCGGTTTAATAGCGTGATAAATTTCAGGCTCTTTATCTTCTTTCAGGTTAATGCATTTTGCATAACAACCACCTTCAAAATTAAAAATGCTGTTCATCGTCCAGCCATGTTCATCATCACCAATTAATTTTCTATTCGGGTCTGCACTTAACGTTGTTTTTCCGGTACCGCTCAAACCAAAAAAAATAGCAGTATCGCCATAATCACCAATATTGGCAGAGCAATGCATGCTCAGCACGTTTTTTTCGTGAGGCAAAATATAATTCAGTATGGTAAATACGCTTTTTTTTATTTCTCCGGTATAACCACTTCCCGCGATCAGTATGACTTTATGCTTGAAAGAGACAACGGTGGCGTTGTGTTGCCTTGTGCCGCAAATTTTTGGATCGAGTTTCAAACCTGGTACGGAGATGATGTGCCACTGCGGCTGAAAAGTATCCAGTTCTTCTTCTTTAGGGCGAAGAAACATATTGTACGCAAACAGGTTCATTGAGGGTGTTTCATTTATAACGCGGATGCTTAACCGAAAATCAGGATCGGCACAGGCGTAACAATCACGTATCCACAACTCAGGTATTTTGTTGACGTAATGGATCACATTCCTGTAAATGATATCGAAATATTTTTCTTCGAGCGGGATGTTGAATTCGTTCCAGTTAACCGTATCAGAAGCAATTTGGTCTTTAACGATGAATTTATCTTTCGGGCTTCTTCCGGTAAATTCTCCGGTTTTAATAACTAATGCACCTGAATCACTCAAAATCCCATCGCCTCTTTGCAATGCCTGATGAACCAATTCTTCAGGACTCAATTGGTAATGAATGCTGTCGGAAATGCGAAGACCTATTCTCGCTAAATGGTTAGCAGGTATGGAAATAACCGGAACTGACATGGCAGGCAATAATTTTTAATTGGGTTAAACGACAAAACTAAAATTTAATTTTTTCTAATACAATGGTAAATAATACATTTAAATTTGAAAATAACTAATCGAAGCGGATATTTAGTGAATAAAATTTAACTAACGATCGTTAGTTTTGTTTAAATATAGCCCAAAGGAAATATTGATGAATAGCATCGAAACTTTTGAAAAAATGATAAACTCCCCCAAACTATTTCGTAAGAAATAATGAATTGGATTTGCAAATTCACAACTTACGATTCACTATTCACCATGGACGTTTCTTCATTCACAACCAAATCATTCCTTACATTTACAAATCCTCGAATTATAATTGTGAATTTTTATGAAATACCTTCCACTTAACCCTGAAATTTTTATCAAGAACAGGGAACGTTTTGCCAAAGAATTATTGCCAGATTCTATTGCCATTTTTGTAAGCAATGATGAAGTACCATCAAATGGCGATGCGCTTTTTACATTTAAACAAAACAGTGATCTGTTCTGGCTTAGTGGGATTATGCAGGAGGATAGCATGGTTATTTTATTTCCTGATCATCCTGATCCGAAATACCGCGAAGTGTTGGTATTGGTTCGTCCGAACGAATTGAAAGAAAAATGGGATGGGAAAAGATTGCGTGCGGAAGAAGCGAAAAAGAGTTCAGGTATTCAAACGATAATCTGGCTTGATTCTATTGATGGATTATTACAACCATGGATCCATCTTGCGGATAATATCTATCTCGATTCAAACGAAAACGACCGTAAAGCAAGTCTTATACAGACCCGTGAATACCGTTTTGTGGAAGACATGAAAAAAAGATATCCCCTGCATCATTATCACCGCGCAGCAAAGATCATGAAGCAATTGCGTGCAATAAAAACACCATTGGAAGCAGAAGTAATACAGCAGGCGATTGATATTACCAACAATACATTCCGACGTCTGTTGAAATTCATTAAGCCTGGCGTGATGGAGTATGAAATCGAGGCGGAAATATTTCATTCATTTCTGTCACAACGGGCAACAGGTCCGGCATATAATAGCATTATTGCAAGCGGCGACCGTGCAAGAACCTTGCATTATATTTCCAACAACAACGAGTGTAAAGATGGCGAATTATTGTTGATGGACTTTGGCGCGGAATACGGCGGCTATTGTGCTGATCTTACACGCACAGTTCCGGTGAATGGCAAATTCAGCAAGCGTCAGAAACAAGTGTATAATGCATGCCTTCATTTGCATAACTATGCAAAGAGTTTATTGAAACCAGGAATTTCCATTACTGAATATTCAAAATTGGTTGGGGAAGAAGCTAACGTGGTTTTTCATAAGATCGGGTTGATCACAAAATCAGATATTAAAAATCAAACGCCGGAACATCCAGCTTACTGGAAATATATGTACCATGGCATTTCTCATCATTTGGGAATTGATGTACATGATCTTGGAACACGCACTGAACCAATCAAAGCAGGAATGGTATTTACAGTTGAACCCGGAATTTATATTGAAGAAGAACAACTCGGCGTGCGAATTGAAAATAATGTATGGATCACCCGAAACGGCAACAAAGACCTGATGGAAAAAATCCCGATTACTGTTGAGGAAATAGAGACTTTAATGCGGAAGTAAAATAGTTGTCGGTCGGCAGTTGTCAGTCGACGGACTTTAATGCAGTCATGCTGAATTAGTGGAACAACGCACCTATCGGTATTATCCGACGACTGAAAACCGACAACCGAGAACTGCAATCCTTTATTTATGAAAACAAAATCCCTATGTCATTCAAATTTGAAAAGCTTACCGTTTGGAATAAGGCTCTTGAATTGTCTGATGAAATAGACAAAATTGCTCTTACATTTCCCAAACTGGAAATGTACAGTTTATCCAGCCAGGCGAAAAGAGCTGCAGATTCTGTTGTGTTAAATATAGCTGAAGGATCGACATTGCAATCTAACGTTGAGTTCAAAAGATTTTTAGTAATTGCAAATCGGTCTGCAATTGAGGTTGTAGCTTGCCTGCATATTGCTATAAGAAGAAAATACATTCAGCAAGAACAATTCAAGCTTTTATACGATAATTACTTAAGTTTGGTGAAGCAAATACAAGCACTCATAAATTCTTTAAAATAAAATATAACAGTTGTAACTATCTGAGGACTGACAACTGTCGACCGAAAACGGAATGAAACAAATACCCAATCTCTTCACGCTTCTTAATCTTTTTTTTGGCTGCATCGCAATTGTGTTCATTTTGCAAAACGGCATATCAGTCATGTATAGTCCTGATGGATCACAACTTATTGACATGCCGGAAAAAATCTGGATGGCTTCTCTGTTCATGGGGCTTGCAGGTTTGGTAGATTTCCTGGATGGATTTGTTGCACGTTTGTTCAAAGCAACTTCAGATAAGGGAAAGCAACTCGATTCGCTGGCAGATGCTGTAAGTTTTGGCGCTGCACCCGGAATGATATTATACCAGTTTTTACGGATGAGTTTTATGAAACAGGAAAACGGAGTTGATGCTTCCATGCTTTGGTTATTGCCAGCATTCATTGTTCCATGTGCTGCAGTTTACCGCCTTGCAAAATTTAATCTCGATAATTCGCAGCAATACAGTTTCAAAGGTGTGCCTACCCCGGCAGTAGGATTGCTTATCGCTTCTTTTCCGTTAATATATTGGAACACCAATAATGAACAATTGATTTCGTTATTACTTAATAAATGGGTATTGTACGCGATCATCGTCGTGCTGAGCTATCTTATGGTTAGCAAGCTGGAAATCTTATCACTGAAGTTTAAAGATTATTCCATCAAAAACAATCTTCCAAAAATTATTTTACTCGCTGTGTTGATAATTTCTGCAGTATTTTTCAAATGGCTTGCAGTGCCGGTCACGTTCATTTTTTACATTGTCTTATCTTTGGCGTTCAAAAATAAAACCTCATGATATTTTTTGTTCAGGTTAAGGTGATGCCTTTAAAAGAATTGTTGGATCCGCAGGGAAAAGCAGTAATGAGCGGATTACAAAGCCTGGGATTGAATACAATTAATGATGTCCGTATCGGAAAAAACATCACACTTCAGATAGAAGCAGATTCTGCCGACCAGGCAAAAAAATTAGCTGAAGAAGCGAGCCAGAAATTACTCGCAAATCCTGTTATGGAATATTTTGAGATATCAGTCAATTAGCAATTTGAAAATATGAAAATTTGAAAATGTAATTCAAATCATTTCCACATTTTCATATTTCCACATTTTCAAATTCATACATGCTCTACATTGTTCCATCACCAATCGGCAATTTGCAGGATATTACTTTTCGTGCCCTCGAAGTTTTGCAAAAAGTTGATCTTATTCTTGCGGAAGATACACGTACTTCATTAAAGCTGCTCAATCACTATCAGATTATCAAACCACTTTCTCCGTATCATCAGCACAACGAACACAAAGTGCTGCATCATCTAACAGATCAGTTATTGCAGGGGAAAACAATGGCATTGCTTACAGATGCAGGTACGCCGGGCGTTTCAGATCCTGCATTTTTATTAGTGAGGGAATGCATTAAAGTTGGAGTGCCTGTAGAATGTTTGCCTGGTGCAACTGCATTTGTTCCTGCAATAGTGAACAGCGGATTGCCAATGAACCGTTTTGTGTTCGAAGGCTTTCTTCCGATAAAAAAGGGGCGGCAAACTTTGCTGAAGCAATTGGCCCATGAAGAACGCACAATGATTTTTTACGAATCACCGATGCGTTTGGTAAAAACATTGGAAGAGTTCATTCAATATTTTGGGGAAGAAAGACAATGTTGCGTAAGCCGTGAATTAACGAAGATGTATGAAGAAAACAAACGCGGCACACTCACAGAAGTGCTTTACTATTTCAAAGAGAAGGGGGTGAAGGGAGAAATTGTAATTACTGTGCAGGGAAAAAATTAGCATCATAATAAATGAATGGCCGACTTCTTTGTGGTTACCGGGGGGCTGCGGCAGTATTAACAGGATTGATCTTTGTCGGCGTTTCACTCAATCTTACCAAAATACTTTCGTTCACCTCGTTGCCTAATCGTACTTTGATTTCATTGCTGCTGTTATTAAATATTTTGATCGTGTAAGCGATGCTTTTAATTTCTGCACAACAGAATTTTTTCTCGGATCAGAGATAGTGTTTGTGGAGATTAACAGGGGAAGTAAAAATTAAAAAATGCAAACTGTTTTTTATTTTTTAATTTTTCCTTTTGTCTTTTTTAAGATTTCTTATAGCAAAATTTCCAGGGAAAGGACTCATTTTTGCATTTTAAAAAGAAAAATGTTTTATGAAAAAAGCTATTGCCTCGTTATTCATTTTCTCAATAGTGATTTGTGTTAGTATTTCTTCTTTTGCCCAGATAAGAAAAATTCCTGCAGAAGTAACTGAAGCATTGAAATCAAAATACCCTGGCGCATCAAATGTTACCTGGAAAGATAAGTTGACGGTTTTTTCAGCTTTGTTTGAAATGAACAATGAAAAATATGAAGCGCGTTTTAATTCGAAAGGAGAGTGGCAAAGCACGGAAAAGGAAATTTCTGAAAATGACTTGCCTGCAAATGTGAAAGATGGTTTGGATAAGAGTAAATATGCGGATTGGGAATTGAAATCTGTTTATACCATTGACCTTCCTGAAGATAAGATTCAATACCGTGTTCAGGTTGCAAAAAGCGGGATACAAAAGAAGAACCTGCTTTTCAGTAACGACGGCAGGTTGTTAAAAGACAATCTCACATTATAAGAATTTGTATTGCTATTTTTCCTGATACGCACATGTAGAGAGGTTAAATAAATTTTCTTTTCGGCATAACCCGTATTTAGCGAAATTTGCCGCTTTAATTTCTATACTATTATGAAAGGAT
Source organism: Bacteroidota bacterium (assembly GCA_018266575.1). Classification (GTDB taxonomy): domain Bacteria; phylum Bacteroidota; class Bacteroidia; order Chitinophagales; family Chitinophagaceae; genus Puia. Next base: position 70,802 of record JAFEAE010000026.1, on the reverse strand, counting down.
TTTTACTTTTCTTAATTGCAACGTGTAGTTTTTTTGCAACGATTGCACAACCCGACCGTTGGCAACAGCGTGTAAAATATTCGATGGATATTAATATGGATGTTATTACCAATCGTTTTAGCGGGAAGCAACGCCTGGAATACACCAATAATTCTCCTGATACGTTGCGAAAAGTTTTTTATCATTTGTACTGGAATGCGTTTCAGCCAAACAGTATGATGGATAACCGAAGCCGCGAACTCGGAAAAATTATTCTTGGCCACGGAAGCCATGAACAACAGGATTGGGACGGACGCGTAAGGGATAGGATTTTAAATCTTAAGCCTGATGAAATCGGATACCAGAAAATAGTATCCTTAAAAATGAATGGTGTTGCACAGTCATTCACAACAGATGAAACTATTCTTGAAGTAAGATTATCAAAACCCATTCCTCCAAAATCTACCGTAATTTTTGAAATGGAGTTTGAAGCACAGGTACCATTACAGATCCGCAGAAGCGGAAGAGATAACCCTCAAACAGGCGTGCGTTATTCCATGAGCCAGTGGTACCCGAAAATGTGCGAGTATGATTATGAAGGATGGCACCCTACTCCTTATGTTGCGAGAGAATTTTATGGTGTGTGGGGAGATTATGAAGTAAAGATCACGATCGACAAAAATTATATTATTGGCGGAACAGGTTACCTGCAAAATGCTTCACAGATCGGTTACGGGTATGAAGCTGCCGGAATAAAAGTAATGCGCCCTGCAGGCGATAAACTCACATGGATTTTCACAGCACCTAATGTGCATGACTTTATGTGGGCTGCCGATCCTGAATTTAAACACCTGGTGCGCCATATTCCAAATGGGCCAACAATAAATGTTCTTTATAAATACAAAGAAAATAATTCAGCAAATGATGCTGCATGGAATGCACTTGCAGATGCCGCAGTAGAGGTGTTGCCTTTTATTGAAAAGCATTTTGGAAAATATCCCTACAAACAATATTCTTTTGTACAAGGCGGGGATGGTGGAATGGAATACCCGATGAGCACATTAGTTATTAACTCGGGAACAGGGCTAGCTTTTCATGAATGGATGCACAGTTGGTACCAGGGGATGCTGGGAACCAATGAATCTATGTATGCATGGATGGATGAAGGTTTTGCCGATTATTCTTCTCAATTGGTGGATACTTATTATCGTGATAATGTAACCAGGAAAATCGCGGAGAAAAATAACGATACAAGAACTTTACAGTATATCGATTCGTTAGATAATGTTTTGCCACACGACCATTCAGGTTCTTACCGTGCATATTTCAGCCTCGTGAAAAGCGGTTTGGAAGAGCCGATGACAACCCATGCAGATCATTTTAATACCAACTATGGTTATAGTAATGCAGCGTATACAAAAGGTTGTGTGTTCCTCGAACAATTAGGATATATAACAGGCGCCGAAGTAAGGGATAAAATTTTATTGGAGTATTATCGCTTGTGGCGGTTCAAACATCCGAACGCAAACGACTTTATGCGCATTGCAGAAAAAGTGAGTGGCCTGCAATTGGATTGGTATAAAGAATATTGGATCAATACCACCAAAACGATTGACTATGGAATCGACAGTTTATGGGAAGAAAATGGTAAAACAAAAATCCGTTTAAAAATGATCGGTAAAATGCCGATGCCACTGGATGTGCTGGTACAATATAAAGATGGAAGTAAGGAAATGGCTTATATACCGCAATATTTTATGTTTGGTGAGAAACCGGTAGAAGAAAAATCAATTCCCAGGGTTAATTGTGAACCATGGAAATGGACAAGCCCGACTTATATTTTTGAACTGAATCACCGCCTTACTGACATGAAGATTATAGACATAGATCCAAGCTTGCGAATGGCAGATGTAGACAGGAGAAATAATAAGATAGAATTGAACTGGTAACAAGATTTAGCTATAAAAACAAAAACCATCAGTCAACCGGCTGGTGGTTTTTTGTTTAAGGTGATAAGGTATGGTCAATGAAAATTACTTTATTCAATAGGGTTATTATTTTCAATAGGAGAAGGTATAATGATTGAACACAGTATTTGACCCTGCAGCTTAAGTGAAAGTAAATATGTATCTGTATAAAGAAAATACCACTTTAGTGGTATACCTGTCTGGTTTTTTGATGGAATTGTAAAACCACGGCTTTTACCTATCTTCCAAAAAAGCGGTTAACAGCTTCTACCCGGTTATTGACGTGGAGTTTTTCGTAAATATGATAAACGTGTTTGCGTACAGTTTCCTGGCTGATAAACAGTTGAGAAGCAATTTCTTTATATAACAAACCTTTTGCAAGCAAAACCAATATTTCGTTTTCCCGGTTTGATAGAATATTGATGGGTTTCCCCTGAGTGGCCGTTTCAAATTGATCGGCTTCGTTTGGCCTTGATTGAAAGGCTGTAACTACTTTGCGGGCTATCTGGCTGCTCATTGGAGCCCCACCTTCATACAATTCCTTAATAGCATCCAATATTTTTCCGGGGGAAGTTTTCTTTAGGATGTAACCATTTGCTCCGGCAGCAAGTGCTTCGAAGATCTTTTCATCTTCTTCATACACAGTACACATCATGAATAATATTTCCGGGCATTGCGATTTGAGCTGGCTCACACATTCTATACCGCTTTCCCCTTCACCAAGATTAATATCCATTAACACCACATCAGGCATTAACAATGGAATTTGCTCCAGAGCTTTATCCGCATTGGAGAAGCTACCGCTCAACAAATACCCATCCGACATCAATATGATCTGCTCAAGGGCAGTGCGTATATCTTTGTTATCATCAACAATACAAACAGAAATATCCATAGTGCGAAGTTCACACGATTTATCTAAAACTCAATACCATTTTTGTGGTAATTAAAATTGAGTTTTTACTTAGTTAATACCTGCAAAATGAATTTTTCTTTAAAATATTCTTCGGGAAAGATTTCATAAATGTCTGTAATATAAGGTTTGCAGCCACTTTCAGCAATTTCGGTTATCAGGTCGCCACCCTTTAGGCAAATCAACCCTGATGGGATATTCCGATCTTCTTCTGAGAGTAATGAATGATAATTTTTTTTGGAAAGCAAAGGTTTCGCCCAATTCCACAATTCTCTTAACGGCGCTACAGCCCTCGATACAGCAACATCAAATTTCCTGTTCTTTATTTCTTCGGCACGTGTATGTTGTGTGGTTACATTTTTCAGGTTAATGGATTGGGCTATCACATCTACCACTTTAATTTTCTTGCCAATACTATCAACCAAATGAAATTGTGCTTCCGGAAAGAAAATCGCTAACGGTATTCCGGGAAAACCACCGCCGGTGCCAATATCAATTACCGTCATATCTTTTGCGAAATCATAAACAGCAGCAATACTCAATGAATGCAATACATGCTTCTCATATAAACTATCAATGTCTTTCCTGGAAACTACATTTATCTTTTCATTCCAGTCTTTATATAAATCATACAATGCAGAAAACTGCTCCCATTGTTGTGCAGTGAAATCGGTAAAATATTTTTTTATCAGTTCCAGGTTGGGCGTGGTTTTTTCCATAATGCAGGTAAAAAGATGATGTAATACAAAAACATCCAGATATCGAACAACCACCACCATGCAAACAAATCACCTTCGTTTAATTTTTTCATCGATCTGTAATAAATAAATCCCTGTACAATCAATCGAAGTGCAAATACTGGCAGTACATATTTCCAGTTAAATAAAATCAGGCTTGTAATAAATAACGGATAAAATAGAAAATGAGTTGAAGAATATAAACCTAACAAAAATTTTATTTTCGGTTTATAATATTTGCCTGTAGTATAATGCCTTGTTTTCTGCCGCATCCAATCACCGAATTTTTTTTTCGGATTGGAAAGTGTGAAAGCTTCCGGGTCAATAACAATATTCGTGTTGTTCTTTGTTGCAACGAGATTAATAAAAAGATCATCATCGCCGCCCGGCAGATGATTAATGGAAGAAAAACCCTTGTTGCGGAGGAATAAATTTTTTTTATAAGAAAGATTTCTGCCAACGCCCATGTAAGGAATACCTGCAAGCGCATACGATAAATACTGAAGCGCTGAATGAAATGTTTCGAAGCGAATCAGTTTATTCAAAGATCCGGGTTTTTTATGATAAGCGCCATAACCCAGGACGATCTCTATATTATCATCATAACCATCCTGCATTTTTTGTATCCAGAATTCACTTGCGGGAACACAATCAGCATCAGTAAGCAATAATATTTCATGTTCGGCTTCCTTGATGCCCATCGATAGCGGATATTTTTTCCCGGGTATCCCGATTGCTTCATGTATAAGCGTTACAATATGCAACCCTTTGAATGTTTTTTTGAATTCATCCAGTAAATAACGTGTATCATCCTGGCTGTTATGGTTCACAACAATGATCTCATGCGTGCTTGGATATTTTTGTACGAGCGATCCCGGTAAATTCATAGACAGGTTACCGGCTTCATCTCTTGCACAGATAATTACGCTAACAGGATGTTGTTGTGATTTATCCTTAGTACGTGGTTTGAAAAAAGCAAAGCGCCGGAAAAACCATCCGTAATAAAATAATTGGATGAATGTGATCAGACAAAATAAAATAAACAATAGTATAGGTAGGTGAAAATAGGGTTTGAGTATTTCCATAAGCGTGTCCTGGTTTATGCATCAATAATGATGCACAAGCGCGAATGTAAGAAGAAAATCTGAGCCGTTGCCAGTTATCGGTCGTCTGAGGACCGACTACTATCGACTGACGACCGAATACTGTATCTTGCGCACTTTATGCCTGCATTATCGTTTCAACTTACAGCTACCGACAATAATTCAAAAGCAAGGGCCGGAAAAATCACAACGGATCATGGAGAAATAGTAACGCCCATCTTTATGCCTGTCGGAACTGTTGGCAGTGTTAAAGCTGTTACACAACAACAACTGAAAGAAGATGTAAAGGCTCAAATTATTTTAGGCAACACGTATCATTTGTATCTGCGCCCCGGAATTGAAGTACTTGAAGCTGCCGGCGGTTTACATCAATTTAATGGATGGGATAGACCGATATTAACGGATAGCGGCGGTTACCAGGTTTTTTCGTTGGCAGGAACAAGGAAAATTACAGAAGAAGGAGTTTGGTTTCAATCGCATATCGATGGATCGAAACATTTATTTTCTCCTGAAAATGTAATGGATATTCAGCGTTCGATAGGTGCCGATATAATAATGGCATTTGATGAATGCCCACCATATCCCAGTGAATATTCTTATGCAAAAAAATCGATGGAGCTCACGCATCGATGGTTGGACAGGTGCTTTGAAAGATTCAATAACACAACTAACAAGTATGGTTATACGCAAAACCTTTTTCCGATTGTGCAGGGAAGCACATTCAAAGACCTTCGTATCAATTCGTGCCAGTTCGTGTCTTCAAAAAATGCAACGGGCAATGCAATTGGCGGACTAAGTGTTGGTGAACCTGATGAACAATTATACGAAATGTGTGAATTGTGTTGTGATAACCTGCCGGTGGAAAAACCGCGTTACCTGATGGGTGTCGGTACGCCCTGGAATATTTTAGAATGTATCGCATTAGGAGTTGATATGTTTGATTGCGTGATGCCAACGCGTAACGGAAGAAATGCAATGTTGTTTACATCAAAAGGTGTGATCAACATTGATAATAAAAAATGGGAGAAAGATTTTTCCCCCATTGATGATGGCATTGATTGTGAAGCGAGCCAATATTACAGCAAAGCATATTTACGGCACTTGATGAAGTCGAAAGAAATTTTGGGACTGACGATTGCAAGTGTCCACAATCTTTCTTTTTATATGCATGTTGTTAAACAAGCCCGCGAACATATCCTTCAGGGTGATTTTCTTTCATGGAAAAATCAACAGGTGGAGATTTGGAAAACAAGACTGTAAAAGTAAACAGTGAGCAGTAAACGGTGCTTAAAATTTAAGACTGCTTACTGCTCACTGTTTACTGCTCACTAAAAAGGATGTTTCTCTTTCGTAAACAACAAATGTCTGTCATTCTCTGTCAATACAAATTCATTTTTTTCCGGGTGAAATTCGATCGTTACCTGTCCATCTTCCAATTCGAATTTATCTTTTCCAACCGGGGTCATCTGAAAAGATCCTTGCCCTACTGCTTCAATCATTAATACATTATTTTCACTTTTGATCACCGCTTTCAATGAACTTTGGGTGCTTGTATAAGTGCCAACATATTGTTCAATTGTTTTCGGGTCTAAAGTTGATGTTGTTTTGTTCGCTGTATCCAAACTATTGTTCGTATCGTTAACATCTGGCAAACGTTTATCGGGATCAATTGTAACATCAGTTATCTTATCTGTCGAATTGTATTTGAATTTCCAGCTACTTCCATGTTGCCATATTTCAACAGGTAATTTCACTCGTTCTGTTTTTCCATTTGCTTGTTTGATTTCAGCAGTAACAGGCATCGGTAACTGTCCGATATTTTCAATGGTAATAATTGCACCTTTTGTAGAATCCCCGTTAATGTATTCAACGGATTTCACCGCCTGGTCAACTTTCCAGTTATTCAGGAACCATCCTCTCCAAAACCAATCCAGGTTTTCTCCGCTGTAATTTTCAATTGCATGGAAAAAATCCCAGGGTGTAGGATGTTTATATGCCCAGTTGTTTATGTAATAACGGAACGCAGCATCAAAACGGTCTTCACCTAAAATTTCTTCGCGTAATAATTCAAGTCCCATGCCGGGTTTGCGATATGCATTTGTTCCCAGGTTCATTGCGGCAGTAACATCAGGAACAGTCATGATGCTTTCTGATTTTTCCCCGAACATGAATCTTGCTGTGCTATGCCTGTTGATTTTTGCATTGTAAAATTCGCCGTTGTTAAATGCTTTGTCTGCAACAGAATTAATGAACGTATTAAAACCTTCATCCATCCATGGATATTTTCGTTCGTTGCTGCCTACGATCATCGGGAACCAGGTGTGGCCAAATTCATGGCTTGTTACTCCCCATAAACCTCCGGCACGTGCACCTGAAGAGCAGAAAACAATTCCCGGGTATTCCATACCACCAACAATTCCTGCAACGTTTGTTGCAACAGGATATGGAAATTCAAACCATTGCTTTGAATAATGTTCAAGGCATCCTTTCACAAATTCTGTCGATCGTTTCCAGCCCTGCTCTGTTGCGCTTTCTACGGGATACACAGACATCGCCAATGTTTTTTTACCACTTGGTAAATTCACCCTTGCTGCATCCCACACAAATGCTTTTGATGCGGCCCATGCTACGTCGCGTGCATTTTTAATTTTAAATTTCCAGGTGATTTTATCTTTTGCCGGGCGTGTTGACGGATCATTCACTTCATTTTCCGAACGGATCATTACGGTCTTATCACTTTCTCTTGCTTCTTTCAATCGCTTGATTTGTTCTGCTGTTAATACATCAGTTGGATTTTGTAATTCACCGGAAGCAACAACAATTTCTTTTGCTGATGTGGTGATGCTGAAATCGAAATCGCCATATTCCAGGTAAAATTCCCCCTGGCCTAAATAAGGAAGGGTATTCCAGCCCAGCACATTATCAAATACGCACATGCGGGGGTACCATTGTGCAATTTCGTAGATCCAGTCGCCACTTTTTGTTTTTAATCTTCCCATACGGTCAGTACCATATTCAGGAATGCTGAATGAATAATCAATTTTAATTCGTATTGAATCGCCATTTGCTTTAACCGGTTTCGCTAATTTGATCTGCATCCTCGTATCGTTAATGAGATAGTCCGCATTCTCTTCTTTTTTCCCGGAAATTATTTTTACAGATTTAATATCATAACCGCCGTCGAAATTTCTATTTGCCCAACGTCCGCCGCTGATAGCTGTTGCTGCAACGGCCCTTGATTTCAGGTTATAAATATTCTGGTCCAATTGCAGCCACAGGAAAGGCAATTTTTCCGTGCTGTTATTTTTATAAGAAATAATAACAGTGCCGGTGATAGAATGATTCACATCATCAAGCGTTGCGTTGATCTTGTAGCTTGCCGAATTTTGCCAGTATTTTGGCCCCGGCGTACCTGCAGCAGTACGTATATCATCTCCATAAGACGGATAAAATAATGGTGCAAATGCTTCGTGCTGGTCATACTTGGGAGTAACACTTTGTGCGAACGAAAGGTTTGTTATTAGTAAAGTGATAATAACAAACACAGAAAAGACACTTCTCATGTAGTAAAAATTTTTGAATAGGGGTAAAGATAATCAGTGAATGTAAAAAAATAAAGCAAAATGTTATTAATGGGCGTTTGAGGGTACAAATTTTTCCGAATTACAGGGAAGGGTTGCGAAAAAAATATAAGGACCTGGTTTCAGGACTTCTCTGTTTCAATGCCAATAATAATCCTTAATAGCAATATTTGTATTTGAATAATTCGCCTGAATTCGTGCTATAGAAATCGCTCAAAAACACAACTGATATTAGCTTAAATTTGCAACTCTTCACAGCACAGGATTATGAATGAAATAACAAACAAGCTTAGCGGATTGGCAACCCAATTAGAAGGCGAATTCTATTTTGATGACGCGATGCGCACATTGTACGCAACAGACGCATCTGCATATCGCGAATTGCCTCTTGCTGTTGCAATTCCAAAATCAACAGATGATATAAAAAAATTAATTGCATTTGCGCATCAGCAAAAAACATCGCTGATCCCAAGAACGGCAGGAACATCGCTCGCAGGGCAAGTTGTAGGAAATGGTATTGTAGTGGATGTATCAAAAAATTTCACACAAATCCTGGAATTTAATAAAGAAGAAAAATGGGTGCGTGTGCAGCCCGGCGTTATCCGTGATGAATTGAATATGTTCCTGAAGCCGTATGGATTTTTGTTCGGGCCTGAAACATCTACCGCAAACCGTGCGATGATTGGTGGTATGGTAGGAAATAATTCCTGCGGAAGCAATTCAATTATTTACAGAAGCACGCGTGAACATTTGCTGGAAGTAAAAGCAATTTTAAGTGACGGAAGCGATGCGGAATTTAAAACAATTGGCATTGATGAGTTTCATAGCAAATGCGAGTTGACTAACCTCGAAGGGAATATTTACAAAACGGTAAGAAGTATTTTAAGCAATTACGATAACCAGGTTGAGATACGAAAAGAATATCCGAAGAAATCCGTTGAACGAAGAAATACAGGATATGCGATAGATGTGTTGCTCGATTCTGCTCCGTTCACTGCCGGTGAAAAAGATTTTAATTTTTGTAAACTTATTGCAGGCTCTGAAGGCACATTGGCATTTATTACCGAAATAAAATTAAATATAGTTCCGCTTCCACCGAAAGAAGTTGGATTATTATGCGTGCATTTTAACAGCATTGATGAATCGTTACGTGCAAATCTCATCGCATTGAAATATAATCCGAGTGCGAGTGAATTGATCGATCATTATATTCTTGAATGTACAAAAGGAAATATAGAGCAAAGCAAAAACCGTTTTTTTGTTCAGGGAGATCCCGGTGCAATTTTAGTGATTGAATATGCAAGAAACAGTCGTGAAGAAATTGATACGATCACTAAAAATGTAGAAGCAGAAATGCGTGCAGCCGGATTGGGGTATCATTTTCCGGTATTGTATGGCGACGATACCAAAAAAATATGGGCATTGCGAAAAGCGGGTTTAGGATTGCTTGGTAATATGCCCGGAAATGATAAAGCTGTTCCTGTAATTGAAGACACGGCTGTAGACGTGAACGATCTTCCGCAATACATTCGCGAGTTTAATGAAATACTAAAAAAATACGGATTGCATTCTGTGCATTATGCGCATGCAGGTTCCGGGGAAATCCACCTGCGCCCAATCCTCAATCTGAAAACTGAAGCAGGAAATAAAATGTTCCGTACGATAGCTGAAGAAATTGCAGCACTTGTAAAAAAATATAACGGCTCATTAAGCGGCGAACATGGCGATGGAAGATTACGCGGGGAATTTATTGAAAGAATGGTGGGCAAGAAAAATTACGGGTTGATCCGTGAGATAAAAAGATCCTGGGACCCGGAAAATATTTTTAACCCGGGGAAAATTGTGGATACGCCTCCTATGAATACGATGCTGCGTTACAAACCCGGTCAGCAAACCCCGGAATTCAAAACGCTTTTTCGGTTTTACAACCAGGATATTTTACAACATGCGGAGCAATGCAACGGCTCCGGTGATTGCCGCAAAACGCATTTATCCGGGGGAACAATGTGCCCATCGTTCATGGCTACACGAAATGAGAAAGATACCACACGTGCACGTGCAAATATTTTGCGTGAATTTCTTACCAACTCCACAAAAGAAAATCGTTTCGATAATAAAGAGATTTATGAGGTCATGGATTTATGTTTGAGTTGTAAAGGATGTAAATCAGAATGCCCTTCGAATGTGGATGTTGCAAAGTTGAAGGCGGAATTCATGCAGCATTATTATGATGCAAACGGCGTTCCGTTCCGCTCGAAACTCATTGCGAATTTTTCCGCATCGGCGAAATTAGGTGCGATGATACCGGGCATATATAACTTCTTTGTAAAAAATAATTTCACAGGCAACCTCATTAAAAAGTTTTCAGGATTTGCAACGCAACGTTCAATGCCTTTAATGTATAGAACAACGTTGAAGAAATGGTATAGCGGACATCGGAGATCAGACGTCGGACGTCAGACGTCAGACAACCGACGACTGATCTACCTTTTCTGCGACGAATTCACCAATTTTAACGATACTGAAATTGGTATTAAAAGTATTTTATTGCTGGAGAAACTGGGATATGACGTGATCATTCCCGATCATGAAGAAAGTGGCAGAACATGGCTTTCCAAAGGGTTGATCCGTGATGCAAAAAAGATCATCAACAAAAATATTTCATTGCTTGGTCCATTGATCAATCAAACAACTCCATTAATTGGAATAGAACCTTCTGCCATCCTTACTTTCCGCGATGAATATATTGACCTGGCGGATGATGAAAATTTTGAAGCAGCTAAAAATCTTTCTAAAAATGTGTTCACTATTGATGAATTCATAGCTACAGAAATTGATAAAGGAAATATCAAAAAAGAACAATTCACGAAACAAAAAAAATCTGTTCAATTGCACGGGCATTGTCAGCAGAAAGCGCTTTCATCCGTCGCACCTTCTGTGAAATTATTATCATTCCCTGAAAATTATTCAGTGACAACCATTCCTTCGGGTTGTTGCGGAATGGCAGGATCATTTGGCTATGAAAAAGAACATTATGATTTGTCAATGAAGATCGGTGAGTTGGTTTTATTTCCTGCAGTAAGAAAACAAACAGAGGATGTAATCATTGCTGCACCAGGAACAAGCTGCCGCCACCAGATCAAAGACGGAACATCCCGCAAAGCATTACATCCGGTTGAAGTGTTGTATGAGGCGCTACTCTGAAGAAAAGCAGGAAGTAGGAACTATGAATTATGAAGTATTCCACCAGATAGTTCTCACTTCATAGCTCATACTTCATACTTCCTATTTCAGCCCCGCATTACTTTTTTACGGTGCTGAATTCCCCATGCACGTAATTCTGAAATTACTTTTTCCAGGGATTTGCCATAAGAAGTCAGGGAATACTCTACCGAAACCGGTAATGTATCATATACAGTGCGTTTCACGAGCTGGTTCATCTCCAGTTCTTTTAATTCCTTTGAAAGCATTTTTGCAGTAATGCCATCAATTTCACGCTGCATTTCCTTAAAACGTTTATTGCCGAATGTTAAAGCAATGATAACGGGCAGTTTCCATTTGCCACTCAGTATGTCAAGCGCATCCCGCACCGGCAGCATATTCTTTTTGCATTCCCCTTTGTCATGTATTTGCATAGTAATCAATTTGGTTTCTTTTAGTATACTGATATACTATCGTATATCGATATATAATGTATAGCAAATATACGGAAATTTGTATCTGTAAAACATAATCATTCAAAAAATCAGAACAATATGGAACTCGTAAAACATCTCAACTGGCGCTATGCCGCAAAAAGAATGACCGGGGAAAAGATCCCGCAGGATAAATTGGATTATATTTTAGAAGCAATACGCCTGTCTGCATCATCGGCAGGTTTGCAGCCATATTCAGTAGTAATTGTAGAAGACCCTGAAGTGAGAAAAACATTGCAGGCGGCAGCTAATAATCAGCCGCAGATCACCGAATCTTCACACCTGCTTGTATTTGCTGCATGGGAGAATACAACGGCTGAAAAGATCGATGAATACATGAACCTGATAGCAACAGAAAGAAATGTTCCGGTTGAAAACCTTGCGCAATTTGAAAACAGCCTGAAGAAAAACCGGTTGTCACGCTCACAGGAAGATAATTTGAAATGGGCATCCCGCCAGGTGTACATTGCTTTAGGAACCGCATTGGCAGCAGCAGCCGAGATGCGCATTGATACAACGCCGATGGAAGGGTTCAACCCCGATCGGTTTGATGAAATATTAAACCTGAAAGAAAAAGGATTGCGCAGCACAGTAATACTGGCGCTTGGTTACCGCGATAAAGAAAAGGACCCATTGGCTTCAGTCAAAAAAGTAAGAAGGCAGAAAGAACATTTGTTCATTAATGTATAAAAAATGCTAATAAACAACCAGTAATTATAAGCGTTGTTTTGACATTTGTAAAACCCGGAAATTTTTCTTCCGGGTTTTTTTGTGCCACTGAAAGAATGAACTATATTTCCGCATAAAATCCACCGGAGTTTATCATTCTTTTTCATCATCTAAGTAACGATTGCTTATGCACAACAAACTGGTAGGGGCTGATTACATTGTCTTCATTATTTACTTCTTCATTGTTGCAGGTTATGGATATTGGGTGTATCAGCGCAAGAAAAAAAAGGTAACAGACACACACGACTTTTTTCTTGCTGAAGGTTCACTGACCTGGTGGGCGATCGGAGCTTCCCTCATTGCATCAAATATTTCGGCAGAGCAGTTTATCGGTATGAGTGGAAATGGTTTTTTTGTTGGGATTGCTATTGCTGCTTATGAATGGATCGCTGCCATTGCGCTTATTATCGTTGCCATCTGGTTCATGCCTGTATATCTTAAAAACAAAATATTTACCATGCCGCAGTTTTTAAAAACGCGGTATAACGAAACGGTGAGCCTTATCATGACCATCTTCTGGTTACTATTATATGTGTTCGTGAATATCACATCGATTATGTACCTCGGCGCCCTTGCAATTAATAACCTTCTTGGTGGCGCACATCTTCACGCGATCATGGTCTGCCTTTCCATTTTTGCAATTGTTATTACACTTGGCGGAATGAAGGTGATTGGTTATACAGATGTTATACAAGTATTGGTTTTGATCATCGGAGGGTTAGTAACAACTTATGTTGCATTAACACTGGTCAGTGAAAAGTTCGGGCTTGGCAAAGATGCCCTTGCAGGGTTTAATAAATTACTAAGCGATGCGCCGGACCATTTTCACATGATATTAAAAAAGCCAGATGCAAGCACACCGCAAAATGAAATAAATAAATATCTTATCCTGCCGGGCATTGTCATGTATTTTGCAGGCCAGTGGATTGTGAATTTGAATTACTGGGGTTGTAATCAATACATCACACAACGTGCATTAGGTGCAAACCTGCAAACTGCACGTACCGGAATTTTATTTGCAGGACTATTAAAACTGATGATGCCGATTATCGTGATGCTACCGGGTATTGCAGCGTTTGTATTGTATAAAAATGGTTCTTTACAAGCCGAAATGTCAACCGGCGGAAAATTTAACCCGGATAACGCATACTCATCGGTGTTAGGTTTTCTTCCGAACGGATTTAAAGGGTTGTCGCTGGCGGCGCTAACAGCAGCCATCGTTGCTTCGCTTGCGGGAAAAGCAAACAGTATCTCCACCATCTTCACACTGGATATTTACAAAAAATATATCCGTAAAGAAGCAGATGAAAAACAAATGGTCCGCATGGGGCGCATCGCCATTTTTGTTGCCATGTTTTTTTCTGTTGCTTTCACCTGGAACGATCTGCTTGGCATCAGCAAAGAAGGCGGCTTCACCTATATTCAAAAATACACTGGCTATATCAGCCCCGGCATATTCGCAATGTTCATTTTAGGAATGTTCTGGAAACGCACAACAGGCACCGCAGCAATTGCCGGGTTGATAACCGGTTTTGCGATGGCAGTTTTGTTCAATGATTTTGCACCACAGCTTTTCGGCCACGAAACATGGCTTTATACTGCATTCATCAACAGCAAAGGTGTTTATGAAATTCCATTCTTGGTAAGTATGGGATGGTCGTTTTTCTTTACGGTGCTTGTAATGGTTTCATTAAGCCTTGTCGGCCCGAAAGTAAATCCAAAAGCATTTGCACTCGACAAACAAATGTTCAAACTCAGTCCGTCAACAACGGCGCTGGTTGTCATTACGCTGATCCTGCTGATGTTGATATACGTCCGTTTCTGGTAACCACGCCTGACTGTCCCGGCCTGACGAAATTTCAAACAGAAACGCAAGTTGCCAATAATGCAAATGTTTTTTATTATGTACTAAGCGGCAGTGCTACTATTAAGCATTCTTGCGTCGCACACTTGTACGGATGAAACTTTATTCAGCGGCTCATAACCGGCAACTCATCTATTTAAAAAATCTATCACTAGAAATTACAGACCTGTCAGGTTTTAAAAACCTGACAGGTCTTAATAATAGTATGTTACCTGTTGGGAAGCGCTGAGCAGAATTGTTGCTGTACAAGAGTGCGACGCAAGAATGCTTAATAGAAATTTTGTTGCTTGGTACAAAAAATCGGTTATATAATACCAATAAGTATGAGCTATGAGCTATGAAGTATGAGTTGCTTGAATAATAACTTACTTCATAGTTCATAGCTCATACTTCATACATAACCTACTTCTTCAAATATTTATCAAACCAATTCAACCAGCGTTGCAAACGGTCTTCGAGATAAGAAGGCACAGTGATCTCATGAAACTGGCCGGGATAAATAACCAACTGGGTTGGTATGCCAAGTGTTCGCAATGCCTGGTACATTTGTTCCGCACCAACAGAAGGCACGTTAAAATCACTCTGCGATGCCATGAATAATGTAGGCGTTTTTATTTTATTCGCTTTTAAAAAAGGATAGGAGAGTTGCAGATATTTATCGAGATGTTCCCAGGGAGTACCCAGTTCATTGTTGTATTGGTTCACATATTCATCAACGCCCCACATGCTTAATTGCAATGCGCTGCCGGCCCCGCTGGATGCGGCTTTGAAGCGCGGGTCCGTTGCAATGGTGTAATCTGTGAGAATGCCACCATAACTCCAGCCCATAATACCCATCTTCGATGAATCTGCAACTCCTTTTGCAATTAAATGATCTGCCGCTCCGATAATATCCTTTACTTCCTTGTTTCCCCAATCGGCAAAAATGGCGCGGCAATAAGCTAAACCTCGGCTATCGCTTCCACGATAATTAACTGCTGCCACAGCATACCCGCCACAAGCCATGACCTGTCGTTCCATATCAAATTCATAATCGTCCTGCGCAACCGGGCCACCATGAATGTATAATATCAATGGCAGTTTTTTATTTCCTGCATTTGCAGGTGTATATAATATGCCTGAAACTTTTGTGCCATCGCTGCTTGTAGATTGAAATCCTTCCACATTGGCAAGTGTTATATGGTTTACGAAGCTATCCTGCGTATGCGTTATTCTTGTTGCAACCATATTTTGTAATGCATAAATTTCTGCCGGAAGTTTTGGGGTACTCATCACCGTTACCCACTCACTTTCTTTCCGGTTTTCTATTTCGCTGTAGCAAACATCACCGTCTGCTAATTTTTTCATGCTGCCGCCATTAATGGAAAATAATGCAGGGTAACAACGCCTGTCGTCAGAAACGATTGCTGCTATTGATTTTGAATCTTTCGACCATCTTGCATTACGTACCGGGCGGTCTAAATTTTTAGAAAGAATATTTGTGTTGCTTCCATCTTTCGACACAATTGCGAGCATAGTATGTCCATACATCGTAAAATTTTCATCGCTGGTTGTTTGCAGGTAAGCGATATAATTTCCATCGGGGCTCCATATAGGATTAGTATCGGCGCCTTTCCAGTGTGTTAGCTGTTTTGCTTCCGCTCCGGCAGCAACCTGCATGGTGTAGATATCAAAATTTTCATTCTGGTCTGGCTCATTTGTTCGGTTGCTTACAAATGCAATCTGTGTTCCGTCCGGGCTCCATGATGGAGAAGTTTCGTTATAATTCCCGCGGGTGAGCGTATCAATTTTTTTTGAAGTGATATCGAGCAGGTACAAATGTGTTTTGCGGTTGTCTAAGTAGCCTTCAATATCTTCCTTAAAATGAAAACGGTCAATAACAAAGGGCTTTTTAATTTTTGTTTTGGCAGTATCCGAGTAATCGGGATCCTTTATTACAAGCAGGATTTTCTTTCCGTCCGGTTTCCAGGCGTAATCTGTAATTTTTCCTTTTACTTCAATTAATTTTTGCGCTTCGCCACCGCGCCTGTCGAGTAGCCAGAGTTTGCTTTTATCTTCCTTATCGTCGTCACTGTTTTGCCGTGCTGCAATGAAGGAAAGATATTTTCCATCCGGGCTCCATTGCGGTGCATCATCCCCATCATCGCCGGTTGTGAGTTGTATATTCGATTTTCCTTCCCAGTCGCACATCCAAACGTGAGTCACATATTTATCTTTCGCAGAATCTACAGAAGATAATATATAAGCTATCCAGTTCCCTTCAGGTGAAACTTTACAGTTGCTCACTGTTTGCAGTTTGTAAATATCAGAAGGTTGCAGAGATTTTGGTGTTGGTTGAGATTGGATATGCATTGCCGTTAGTAATAAACCGGCAGCAAGGATTTTTTTCATCGTCAGTATTTTTTAAAACAGGAAGATAAGGGGGATTTTTGTAAAGTAAGCCACAGATTCACAGATTGACTTAGTCATTTCATTCTTGTGTAAAACAAAAACCGCAGTTTAAAAAACTGCGGTTGTGTAGGGACATGCAAACGTTAGTCATCAGTAGCCAGCGTTTTGAACCAGGTTCTGGTTCACATCTATTTCCCGCTGTGGTATAGGCAAGATAAGCGCATTATCGTCATAACCCAAACCGTCGATATCATTTTTTGTACGCCGTAAGGTCCAGTACCTGTCGCCTTCGAAACCTAATTCGCGGAAACGCTCATCAATGAAATCAGAAGCAGCAACTGAGCCTAATGTGCTTGCGCCGGAGCGTTGCCTTATCATGTTAATATCTGCCAATGGAGTAACTCCGCCTATTGGTGCACCGCCCAACATAAGGTTTGCTTCGCCGCGTGTAAGATACATTTCGGCAAGGCGGACAACAGGGATTGCTTTATAAAAGAATTGCCATTTGTTTGTATAGTTCCCATCTTCGCCTGCAATACTTGTACCTTGGGTATAAAAAGTACCCCTGAAATCTGCAGGTTCAAAATAATCAAAATATCCCGGGTCTATTTGTGCATCGCCCCGGCCAACTGGTTGGCCCGCAGGAAGGCCCGCGTGCGGGCAATAGAATGTTGCAATTCCCTGGTTGTTTGTTCCTACATTACTTTGATTTGTTTCCTGTATCGCAAAAATATCTTCTGAAGAATTTGAATTATTATTGAACGCTTTGTCGTACGTATCAGTTAGCCTGAAATTCCCGGATTCAATTACATCATTAGCTTGCGTAGCTGCGTTGGTGTAATCTCCCATGCTTAGGTACACCCTTGATAAGATGGCTTTTGCACTGTACATGTCTGCACGGAAATTGGCATTTGTAGATGGAAGTTTTCCAATTGCATCCTGAAGGTCTGCGATAACCTGCGTGTACACATCAGTTACTGCAGCACGTGCAGGTTTATTTTTTGTTGAATCATAATCATAGGTAGGTAACAGCACAATCGGCACACCAAGGTTTGATGAAGCGTTTCCATCTGAATATGGTTTTCCAAACAATCCAACCAGCTCAAAATAAATAGTGCCCCTTAAAAATTTTGCTTCACCTTCCACTGTTGCTTTATCTGCACTATCAACGATGCTTAATTTATCCAGAACAGTATTTGCAATATTGATGATATCATAACCATTCGACCATATAGATTGCGGGATACTATTGTTACTTACAATCACTTTGTTTTGAACATCACCATATTCATAATAAGTACCAACCCAATCAACCTGGTTTTGGGATGCAAGCAGATCGGGGATAAGCATGAACTGCTCGCCAAATGCGCCATAATTTTGTAATAATTCATAGCCGCCAAAAAGTAATGCTTCCACATCAGAAGAAGTTTTGATCTGATCGGGTGTTACACTGTTTTGTGGTAACACATCTAACTTTTTATTACACGCAGGTGCAATAAAAAGGATGAATGAAAGAACGGAGAAAATATATATTAGCTTTTTCATTTCTGTTTGTTTTAATGTAAGTGGATAAAGATTAGAATTTGATATTAAGCCCAAACGTGATTGTTTTCGGCTGTGGTATGGTATAGAAATCTTCACCGCCTGCAATATTGTTTACCACATTGGTATTTACTTCAGGATCGCCGGGATACTTGGTAAATGTCAACAGGTTAATTCCACTAACATAAAATCTCGCAGACGAAATTTTCAAAGCAGATGTAAATGATTTCGGGAAAGTATAACCGATGGTCAGGTTTTTCAAACGTAAGTAATCGCCTTTGTATAACCACTCTGAAGAATTACTTGTTCCTGAACCCCAGTAGTAACCTGTTCTTGGAATGTTTGTGATATCCCCCGGTTTTTTCCAGCTCTTCAACATATCGGTGGTTTGATTGTCCCATCCGTTATAAAAGCCATCACTCATAAACCTTCCTGCTGCATTGTATATATTGTTGCCTGTTACAAAATAAAAGAATACGCTAAGGTCAAAACCTTTGTACGAAAATGTATTTGTGATGCCACCTGTGTAATCAGGAGTGTATTTACCTACAACCATACGGGCAGCCTGTGTATAGTCGTTTGTTGGTTTCCCTTGCGCATCTGCATATAAGGCATCTCCGGTTTGCGGGTCAACACCAATTAACTTTTGCATATAGAAAACCCCGATCGGTTGCCCTTCCACTGCACGTTGTAAGCCATCAGCACTTTCGATAATCTGACCTTTTATATCACCGATTTTATTTTTGTTGTAACCAATATTGATCGTAGTTGTCCATTTGAAAGCGCCATCAATATTTTTTGATGTTAATGCAAGCTCCAATCCTTTATTATCTAACGTACCTGCATTTCTATAGATAGATGCATAACCTGTTGTGTACGGAATGTTCGTGTTCAACAACAGGTCTGTTGTATGTTTTGTATAGAAATCAAATTCTCCTGTGAGCCTGTTTTTAAGAAAACCGAAATCAAGCCCGATATCGAACTGACGGCTCTTTTCCCATTTCAAATCAGGATTAGCCAATTGTGTTGGCACAAAACCAGGAAGGTTTGGATAATTTGCTACAGTATATAATGAACGGAATTGCTGCTCACCGATTTCTGAGTTACCTGTTAAACCATAACTTGCACGCAACTTCAAAAAGCTAAGTGCTTTTGAATCTTTCATAAAATCTTCATCAGAAATAACCCATCCAGCAGATGCTGCAGGGAACACACCGTATTTGCTTGATGGGCCGAAACGCGACGAACCGTCTATTCTTCCGCTGAGTGATAAAAGATACCGTTCCTTATATGCGTAGCTTGCTCTTAAAAAATAAGATAAGAATGTATAGCGGGTATTGGTTATAGAGGCACCGGTAATACTTGTGGCGCCTGATAAATTTTTGACCGCATCTGACGGATAATTGTTTCCCTGTGCATAACCATGCTGGTAATCATTTTGCAAATAACTCATACCAAGTACAGCATTAAGTTTACTATTTTCTCCGATATGCGGAGTAAATGTGAAATAATTATTCGTGTTGAATGAAACACTTTGTGATATTACTGTTGCCCCATAACCAACCCCATTACCATCCTGAGATTCTTTCCCAGCAAATTCATTTTCTGTCAGGTTCAGGATATCAGCACCAAACTCAGATTGAAAAGATAATGTAGGAAGAATCTTATAATTGCCATAGGCATTGCCTATAGTACGATAAGTGATCTGGTGATCGTAATCATACAACGCATCATAAATACCGCTTGGGTAAAGTGTTTGATTATTTGGCAAACCTGTCGCAGGATCGAGATAAGGAGAAATAGGCAATTGTGCAACCAATTGTCCGGGTGTAGAGAAAGCATCATCGTTGGTAACCCTGTTGAGTTGTGACCTGTCTATTGCAAGGTTTAATCCGAACACTAATTTATCAGTAGCATTATGATCAATATTAAATCGCGTTCCATAACGGCTGAATGTATTATTAATTACAATTGCCTGCTGTGTATTATAAAAACCGGAAATGAAAAAACGTGTTTTATCATTTCCGCCTGTTGCAGAAAGATTGATCTGGTCATTAGGTGCATTTTTGTTATAAAGTGCATCCTGCCAGTTTGTATTTACTGCCTGATTTCTCCAGTCAGTTCCCAATGAATATTGATCAAGTATTGGCTGGTAGATACTTGTAAAATAATCGTTGATCGCATCATCTACTGTGTTATATCCTGAGATCTGGTTGTTGAAATCATAGGTGCCATCATTGACTGCAGATTGCTGCATCAGCCCTACATATTGTTTTGCATTTAAGAAATGCAATTTGCGTGCAGGGTTACTTACACCGTGACTAACATTTAATTCAATAGTTGTCTTCTGTCCGTTCCTTCCTTTTTTTGTTGTTATCAATACTACACCATTCGAAGCACGTGCACCATAGATTGCAGCAGCAGAAGCATCTTTCAAAACTTCTACGGATTCAATATCATTAGGATTAATATCGGCAAGCGGGTTGGTATCATCATTTGTTCCATCAGAAACACTTGTAGAAGTAATCGGCAAACCATCCACAACATACAATGGCTGGCTGCTTGCAGAGATAGAAGAAATTCCGCGGATACTCACTTGTATTGCCTGCCCTAATTTTCCGCTTCCTGATGTTACTACAACACCCGGTGCTTTTCCCTGAATTGCAGATTCAAAACTTGGCGCCGGAAAGTTTTCTATTTCTTTAGATGCCAATTTGGAAATAGAACCGGTAAGATCTTTCTTTAATGCCTTACCATAACCTACTACAACAACTTCACTCAATGCTTTTGATGATTGTTGCAGTGTAATTACTGCAGAACCGGTCAATGCATCAATCTCCACATCTTTATTTTCATAACCGATGTAAGTCAAATGCAATGCTGTTGCTTTAGCAGATACCTTAATAGTGAAGGTACCGTCAGTGCCGGTTTGTGCAACGCCTTTGCTACCTTTTAGAGTAATAGTAACCCCACCCAACGGGCTCTGGTCCTTTGCATCAATAACTTTTCCGGTAATTTCTTTGGTCTGTCCGTACAATAAGGAAAATTGGAATAACAGTATCCCAATGAGGAATTGTAATTTGCTCATGACGTTAGGATTGGTCAGTTAATAAATAATTCTTAAAATAAATACAAGATTATACTAAAGACAAATAAAACGGAAAAAAGCTGCCTGTTTTGTGATATTCGGTAGACTAAAACTTTTTTTCTGCTAACAGTCAAATCATATAAAAATGAGAAGTGATATAAAATCGATTATTAAATTAATTATGCGGTTGAATTTTGCAAAAAATGCAAAAAAGGAATCTTCGTTCGGTCAAATAAAACAGATCGTAATTAATTAAAATAATTATTATGTATGGAAAGGGGGTAAGTATGAGCTATCAACTATGAGTTGTTGAATGACTGCTTACTTCATAGTTTATAGTTCATAGCTCATACTTAAGCAAAAAGCGTTTCCAAAAAAGGATCGTTGTAGTTTTCTATGAACGCAATAATATTATCGTATTTATCAAATTCATTTCGGTTATGCATGGTAGTTATAGCTATTGCTTTCATGCCTGCATTTTGTGCAGCTTCTATCCCCTTAGGCGCATCTTCAAAAACAATACAGTTTTCCGGCGGAACCTGAAGCATTGAAGCTGCTTTTGTGTAGGTTTCCGGATGCGGTTTGCTTACAGCAACATCATCTGCACTGACGATGGCATCAAAATAACTGCGTATATTCAGATTATCTAACACGAAGTCAATATTAAAAGGAATCGCTGCAGAACCGATCGCCAGTTTGATATTTTTTTCTTTCGCTGTTTTCAAAAATGGTTCAAGCCCGTGGATGAGTTTTAAATGAGGTAAAAATTTTTCCTGATAACGCCTTTCTTTTTCCATCGACCAGTGGTCCATTTCCTCAGGTGTAAAACGATTTTCACCAAAAACACGGACAAATAATTCAGAATTCTTTCCATACATCTGGTGGCGTACCTGTTCCCAATCGAGATTTGCATTGAGGTGGTCATTCAAAATCCCATACCATGCTTTTACATGGAATTCCATATCATCAATCATTGTTCCGTTCAGGTCGAACAAAAATGCTCTTGCAGAATTTTTCATAAGCCCGCAAAGTTAGGGCAAACATATTTTATGCAGGAGTGCATAAGAGTTAGTATAATGTTTGAATTTGAATTGCACGTAGGCACACAGAGTACGCAGAGATATAAAAACAGATAAATGCTTCTGCGATCTTTGCGCCTCTGCGTGAAAATATTTCCCAAATCATTACCTTTAAAATAATGTTATATTCACATAACGCTAACCAGCTTTAATTACATGTATATCTTAACCAACTAATATCCAATTTCTAAAATTAATTTCTACTAATGCACCGTTACTCAGGACAAACACGGATTCTTGTCGCAGTCGACTGTATTATTTTTGGGTTTGACGGGTTTGATATTAAATTACTGGTGATCCAGCGTGGAATTAAACCCGAAAAAAATAAATGGAGTTTGATGGGGGGGTTCCTTCAACCCGAAGAAAGCCCTGAACAAGCTGCTAACCGCGTATTGAAACAACTTACTGGTTTGGAAGGTGTGTACATGGAGCAATTGCAAACTTTTGCCGATCCCCACCGCGATCCGGTTGAACGAACATTATCTATTGCATATTTCGCATTGATCGATATTCATCAATACGAAAAACAGATCAGTGATGAATATCATGCAGAATGGTTCTTATTAAAAGACAAACCTGAACTGATTTTCGATCATGATGAAATGGTGAGGATCGCACAAAAGGAATTACGTTATAAAGCAGCATTGCACCCTCTTTTATTTGAATTGCTACCACAAAAATTTACTATCCCGCAACTGCAGAGCTTGTATGAAGGTGTTTACGATACGGTTTTTGACAACCGCAACTTCAGCCGTAAAGTATTATCCACGGGGCTTTTAATAAAGCAAAAAGAAAAAGATAAAATGAATTCGAAGAAAGGCGCATTCTATTATAAGTTGGATAAGAAAAAATATAAGGCAAATTTCCAGGCATTTTTAAATTTTATTCCTAATCCTGATAAGTTCCTTTCCTGATTTTAATCATTTTGTTTTTCAAGGTATTTATTTTTTTCTCCTTACTTTTGCAATTGCAAAATCTGCAATGCTGCGAAATGAGGATCGGGCAATATATTTCAATAATTATTTTTTTGCTGGCTGTGCTGGGAAGCACATTCAATAAAGCCATTGTACTGCTTGATTACCGGGTAAACCAAAACTTTATTGCATCAACACTTTGCGAAAACAGGAATAAGCCTCAATGCTGTTGCCATGGAAAATGTTTTTTGAAGAAACAATTGCAAAAAGATGAAGATGGATCAAAGAACAATTCATCTGTTTCAAAAGATAAATCTGATGTGCAGTTATTCTGCGAAGAGAACGAAAACCCTGCTTTCGCTCTCTTGAGAAAAACACAATACTCTTTTGCTTATATCGAAAAGAAATATACCAACTTCCCATCTTCTATTTTTCATCCTCCGGGTAAAGCGTAAGTTTTTTAGGTTACATGTTACATGCTATATGTTGATTATTTGATGAATATTTTATCAAATAGTTTTTGCAATCAACACGTAACATTACAGATTTGGCATTGACTACTTTCTATTGACAATTACTATATCAATTCACATTTTTATTTAAAACAATGAAAAAATTAATCATATTAATTTCATGTTCGTTTCTTTCCATTTGTTATGTGCAGGCTTGCCCTTTTTGCGGCTGCGGCGGTGGAAATTTATACATGGGCTTGTTGCCGGATTTTAAACATCAGTTCATCGGTGTACGATATCATTATGCGCAATACCACACACAACTTATCAGCGATCCTACCCAGTTCAGCACAAATTATTACAACACCATTGAAATATGGGGAGGGCTGCGTTTAGGGGAGAAATTCCAGTTGCTTGCATTTATTCCATACTATCAGAATAAACAAATAGATGACGATGGCACAACAAAACCTGCAGGCCTGGGCGATATAACCGTGGTGGGACAATATCAGGTTTTTCATGAAACAGCCAGAACTGAGTCGAGGAAACTGGTCGATCAGCAGCTTTGGGTAGGTGGCGGAATAAAAGTACCCACCGGTATATTCAATGTAGATGTTAATGACTCATCTACAACGGTAGCCGACATTAATGCACAATTGGGAACAGGCAGTATTGATTTTTTGCTGAATGCACTTTATAGTTTACGTGTTGGGAATATTGGTATAAATGTTTCAGCAAATTATAAGATCAATACCGTTAACAATGATAAATATAAATATGGTAATAAATTTGCTGGTAACCTGATTGCTTACTATCATATTGCCATGGGTAAAAATGCAGTTTCTCCGAATATTGGTTTGGGATATGAGAATGTTGCCGGCAATACTTTGCAAAGCAAAATGGTGCAATATACCGGAAGCAACATAACAACGGCAGTGGCTGGCGTTGAATTTAATTTTAACAAGATCGGGATAGGGGTGAACGGACAATTACCCGTTGCACAAAATTTTGCAGAAGGGCAAACAAAATTGAAATTTAAAGGTATGATGCATGTTACATTTGCATTGTAAAATTTAGTTTCTCACAGATGCCACAGATTACACAGATAAATTTATGCTCATTGCTATGATAATATCTGTGTAACCCGTGTAATCTGTGAGAACAAAAAAATAAAAATCATTTATGAAATACATACTCACCATTTCAACATTATTTGTTTTTGCATTAGCCAGTTGCGGACATAACGCCAACGAACAAACGAAGGCAAAGGAAATGAAAATTGATTCTGCAGTTGCAGCAAAAAAAGATTTCAGCAAAATTCAGTTTGCTTCAAAATTGGATTACAGTTGTTTTATGCCGCTTACCGCAGGGGTGGGTGATACCGCAATCATTGATGGTAAAGTGTATGGCTTTTGCTCTAAAGAATGCAAAGATGAATTTATGAAAAACCCTGCAGCAAATATCAAGGCAGGCGAAGCGCATGAACTTTCAATGAAAAAATAGAGAAACTAATCAAACTTAAAGCAGAAGCTTATTCCATCGGTAAACGCCCAGCCAAATTCTTTTTGGGTTTGCACGTTGGTTGTGTTTCTTATGCGTTTGAATGAAGTGAACTGCCCGTTTTCTTTAAAGTAACCAAGCTTCCATTTTGTATTAAACCCAAAATCGTAAGCTGTTCCTGCAAATAAACCGAGTTGTATTTTTTTTGTTTGAATAGGGTTCCAGAAAAAACGGGCTGCGGGTTCAACTAAAAACCCGGTGCGGTGCAATGAAAGCAATTTGTTGTAAGCTTTTGCAAGACTGTCAAAACTTTCGGGCATATTTCCATCTAATACAACCCGGTCGCCGTGTGTTCCTAAGCCCAAGCCGGCAAGAAACCAGAAATGTTTTCTTTCTACGAAACGCCGGTAGGCTCCAAGTGTGAAATGCGCAGAAACAATGTCCTGTGTTGAAATGATAGTCCCTCCCTGCAGGCTATACATCATTTTACTATTGAAAGGAATTGTTGCAATTTCAAGATTTATTCCCACCGGGATATTCTGAGGAGGATGATAACCATATTTCGTAAGAAAATTATTGATCTTCGGGTCTTTCGCTGTTGTAAAAACTGTGCTGATGTTGAATAGCACCGAGAATGTTGAATCATCCTCGTATTTGTGCAAAGAATTTGATGAACGATATAAAGAATCATTGTTCGGTTGCGCAAACACCAGGACAGACAATAGCAGCAAAGCAGTGAGCATTGCAAAATGGTTACCCATACATCCGGTTGATGTCACTAAATTATATTTTTCCGGCTGTAAAAGAAGGGGACGGAATTCTAAAATTCGTTAAGAAGCTGTTATTGGAGTTATAAGTGATAAGCTATGAATTATGAATTGAGTTGCCGAGGGTTTTGAATTCACATACCAACCAAACTAACGTTGCCTCTGCGTCATTGCGGGAAAAATTGTCGCGAGATATCTATACCTTTTTAAACGCAAACCCAAAGCTGCTTCCTTCACCAACCTTGCTTTGCACCCAGATATGCCCGCCCTGTGCTTCTATAAATTCTTTTGAAATAGCAAGCCCGAGCCCTGTTCCGCTTCGTTCATAATTGCCGGGGACTTTAAAATAGCGTTCAAAAATTTTTGGAAGGTATTTTTCATCTATCCCCTTTCCATGATCATGAACCACAAAATCAACAGCATCCCCTTGCTGATGTACATCAATTTCTATTTTACTTTTTTCAGGCGAGAATTTGATTGCGTTAGTAATGAAATTGATCAGTACCCACGTTGTTTTTTCGGCATCTGCATTTATTGCGGGCAGTTTTTCTTCAATATTTTTTTGAAGCTGAATATTCTTTTGCTGCGCCTGGAAATTCACGGCTTGTAATGCCTGCTCTACAATAACCTCCGGATATGTATTCTGGATTTTTAATTGAATATTCCCCGTTTCCACTTGCGCCATATTTAATAATTCTCCTGTTATTTTCAGCAAACGTTCCGCATCATCTTCTATGCTGTTGGAAAGTTCTTTTTGTTCGTTGTTCAACGTTCCGATACGTTCATCATTCAACAACTGTGCACTCATTTTTATCGATGAGATCGGTGTTTTCAATTCGTGCGAAACTGTTGCGATAAAATTTGTTTTTGCTTCATTCAGTTCATGGAATGGGGTGACATTTCGTAGCACGATAACATTGCCAATAACCTGCTCGTTGTTCGTAACATTCAAAATATCCTTGCTGAAATAACTTTCTTTATTATCTGCAAAAATCTTCAGCTCTTCTTTTTCTTTTTCTTCACGCAGCAATTTCCGCATCAGGTCATTCTTCAAAGCCACGTCCGGAGCATATTTCCCGATAATGTCCGCTTCCTTCAGCCCTAATAATTTTTCTGAAACAGCATTAATGAACAAAATATTACGCTTATCATCTAACCCGATAATTCCATCACGCATCTGGTTAATGATCGTTTCTATCCTGCTTTTTTCAAATTTTATTTGTGCGAGGTTGCTGCTTTCATATTCATCTAATTTCCCGGCCATAATATTAAATGCATTTGCCAGGTCTCCGAACTCATCATGTTGTTTCAGGTAAATGCGTTTGCTGTAATTTTTATTGGCGATCTCCGAAATACCCTCAGACAATGTGCGGATAGGATTGGAAATGATTCCTGGCAAATTAAATATAAACGTGAATGCGATCAACGTTAGGATTGTAAAAATAATGGTGAGTATCAGCTTTGCGTCTTCTGCCGTTTTCTTTGCAACGGCATTTTTTCGTAAGATAGCTATTTCATTCAGGTCCTGTATCTGGTATATAGATAAACGTATCTCCGGGTAGTTACTCGAGTCCGACGGATCGGCAAGCAACTCCCGGAAATTTTTTGTCAGTTCATCTGTCACCTCTTTTTCTCCAGGCTCTGTAATATTATTTTGTTGTTTGGAAAGATTGTCGCGGAATTGTTCAACAGCGTCTTTTCTTATCTTGAAATTTTCAAGTGCATTCAACATGTTGTTGCAATACACCAACGACTCATGGTTGTTTTTCAAGATGAGTTGTGCATCGTTGCTCAGTTTGCTGATGTAAAAGATCCCCAGTATGCCGAATAATAAAATTACCAGGAATAAAAAAACTAAACTGATCGACAACTTTGCTTTTAACCGCATTGCCATATTACGAAAGTATTACCACGTCAATATCAGACGCGGCGAGTTTGGTTAATAATTGATTGAAAACCGCTGTACTTAAAATTACATTAAACAAAGTTAGATGTGGTTTGCCAATACAAATAGTAGTGATCGATTTTTCTTCTGCTGTTTCGATGATCGCTTTGGCGATATTGGTATGTTTTACCCGGAGCACTTCTGCGCCTAATTCCGTTGCCAGTTTGAAATTATTGATGAGGTGGCGTTGCTCCGCAAGCCCGATCTTATCCCCTGCTTCTTTTGGCGTTTGTACATACAGCACAAACCATTTGGAATGATAATACGATGCAAGCCGCGCTGTTTTTCGTATCACTTTTGTTGCAATGGAATGATTGCTGCTAATGCACCCCAAAAAATATTCTGGGCGAAGATGTGCACCACGTGGTAATTCCGTTTCAATTTTTCGCTCTACCTGCGATGCTACTTCTTTTAATGCCAGCTCACGCAACTGAAGAATTTTTTCCGACTGAAAAAAATTCTTCATGGCAATCGCAATTTTATCGGGCGTATAAATTTTTCCTTCTTTCAGCCGCGTGATCAGTTCATCTGCCGTGAGGTCAATGTTCACTACTTCGTCTGCTTCTTTCAAAACTTTGTCGGGTACGCGTTCTGCCACATCAATGCCTGTAATTTCTTTTACTTCTTCATTCAGGCTTTCAATATGCTGAATGTTTATCGCACTGATCACATTAATGCCTGCATCCAAGATATCCATCACATCCTGCCAGCGTTTTTCATTTTTACTTCCTTCAATATTTGTATGCGCCAGTTCGTCAACGATCACCACTTCGGGGTGCAGGTTCAATATCGCCTGCACATCCATCTCATCTAATTCTTTTCCTTTGTAAAATAAATTTCGCCTGGGGATCACCGGCAGCCCTTCCAACAGCGCTTCTGTTTCCTTTCGTTTGTGTGTTTCCACATAACCGATTTTCACATCAACACCATTGCGCAATAGCGTTTGCGCTTCCTGCAACATGCGAAATGTTTTTCCCACACCAGCGCTCATGCCAATATACACTTTGAACTTACCACGCCGCGATTGGCGAATGAGTTCAAGAAAATGCTGCACATTTTGATCTTTATCAGGCATGAGAATAGTTTTCAGTTATCAGTCGGCAGTTTTCAGTTCTTAAATTTTAAATTTCCTTTTTAGTTTTTAGTCTTTCCTGTTTTAGTTTTTTTATTTTATGTAATCAGCGACATCAAGTCTCTTCAACATCGTTGCCTTCGATTCTTCCGGTGGAAGAATCGCACTCTTGTACTGCAGTACTTCTATTGAGCGAATTGTCTGAATTATGATTTCTCTGATTTTTTGATCGATTATGATTCTTACAAATCACGTGTTTCATTTAATCAATAAATCATAGTTTTAAAATCTTAGCCTCTATTGCATCCATGTTCTTATGTGGTTAAATAAACATCGCACACAAAATTCTTAATTCTTAATTACTAATTTTTAATTAATTCAGCTTATCCAAATCAATATTCAGTTGCAATACATTCACGGTAGCTGGCCCGAACAAACCCAGTAACGGTTGTTGTGTATGCATTTCAATCAATGCTTTCAACCGGTCTTCTGTTAAATTCCTGACTTTTGCTATTCTTGCTATTTGAATATATGCCGCCTCCGGCGAAATGTCCGGATCTAATCCGCTTCCTGATGCTGTTACCAACTCCGAAGGAATATTTTCTTTTTTTACTGAAGGGTTGTGCACCAAAAAACTGTCTATCCTCGATTGAACATCTTTTAGATAATCGGGATTGGAAGTGCCTTTATTACTACCGCCACTTCCGGCTGCATTGTAACCTACCGCGGAAGGGCGGCTGCTAAAATATTTATCTGCAGTAAAATTCTGTCCTTCAAGCGCATATCCAACAACGTTGTTTTTAAAACTTACTGTTTCACCCAAACCCTTATTGGGAGTGAATTGCGCTGCGCCAAGAATTATTAATGTATAGATCCCGCAGAAAAAAATAATGCAGATCAATGTAAGCTTTAATGCAGGAAGAATATGTTGTTTCATTTTATTTTAAATTTTATTGTGAGGATATTTTCCCGCAACGACGCAAAGCCGCAACGTTGCGTCGCTGCGAGAAATATAAACTGTTGCCGTTTGTGAACTACTGTAGAATAGAATATCAGCAGTACAAGAGTGCGACGCAACGATGCTCAATAGTAGTACTACAGCTAGGTACATAGTTTTTTATTTTTTAAAACCAAACACTCACCAGCACATCAATCAACTTAATTCCTATAAACGGAACGATTACCCCACCGAACCCATAGATCAGCAAATTTCTTCTCAGCAATGCACTTGCGCCGATTGGCTTGTAAGCCACACCACGCAATGCAAGCGGGATTAATAACGGGATAACAATCGCGTTAAAAATCACTGCGGATAGAATTGCACTTTCCGGACTGTGCAGTTTCATAATATTTAATGCCTGCAAACCGGGAATGGATGCAATGAATAGTGCCGGCACGATCGCAAAATATTTTGCTACATCATTCGCAATAGAAAATGTAGTGAGAGTTCCGCGTGTCATCAATAATTGTTTTCCTATTTCAACAATCTCGATCAGTTTTGTCGGATCGTTGTCGAGGTCAACCATATTGCCCGCTTCTTTAGCTGCCTGTGTTCCGCTGTTCATTGCAACGCCAACATCAGCTTGTGCAAGAGCAGGGGCATCATTTGTCCCATCTCCCATCATCGCTACCAATTTGCCGCCTTGCTGTTCTTTTTTAATATAATTCATTTTGTCTTCCGGCTTTGCTTCTGCAATAAAATCGTCCACGCCGGCTTTTTCAGCAATGTATTTTGCAGTAAGCGGATTATCGCCGGTAACCATCACCGTTTTGACGCCCATTTTGCGTAAGCGTTCAAAACGTTCCTGTATTCCAGGTTTGATGATATCCTGCAATTCGATTACACCGATTACATTTTGGTTCTGACTTACTACAAGTGGCGTTCCGCCATTGCTTGAAATTTCTTTTACTTTTTGCTCAGTTTCTGCAGGAAATGTATTTCCTGATTTTAGTACCACATTCCTGATGGCATCAAAAGCACCTTTGCGTATCTTAAGCCCGTTTGGCATATCAATACCACTGGTTCTTGTTTCTGCTGTAAATTCAATAAAACGTGCACCGTTTGTGTTGAATGTATTCGGATTGACAGCAGCAAGTTCAACAATAGATTTTCCTTCAGGAGTTTCATCGGCCAATGAGGCTAACGCACATGCTTCCACGAAGTTTTGTTTATCGATATTATTTGCGGGCCAGAAATTGGTTGCCTTGCGGTTACCGATAGTGATCGTTCCTGTTTTATCCAACAGCAACGTATCCAGGTCGCCTGCAGTTTCAACAGCTTTACCACTTTTTGTTATAACATTTGCACGAAGCGCCCTGTCCATACCGGCAATTCCGATGGCGCTTAATAGCCCGCCGATCGTTGTTGGTATCAGGCAAACAAATAAGGAAATAAATGCAGCAATGGTTATCGGTGTGTTTGCATAATCACCAAAAGGTTTTAGTGTTACACATACAATGATAAAGATGATCGTGAAACCTGCAAGCAGGATCGTCAATGCAATTTCATTGGGCGTTTTTTGCCGTGAAGCGCCTTCTACCAATGCGATCATTTTATCTAAAAAACTTTCGCCGGGTTCTGTAGTTACACGCACTTTTATTTTATCGGACAATACTTTCGTGCCACCTGTTACGCTCGATTTATCTCCACCTGCTTCACGGATCACGGGTGCACTTTCTCCCGTTATCGCGCTTTCATCGATTGTTGCAAGCCCTTCGATGATTTCGCCATCCATCGGGATAATATCACCGGCCTCGCAAATGAAGAGGTCGCCTTTTTTTAATTGTGACGAAGGCACAACTTTTACTTCATTCACAAAAATATCCCCTACTGCGAATATTTTTTTTGCAGGTGTGTCTTCCCGCGTTTTGCGTAAACTGTCAGCCTGTGCTTTACCTCTTGCTTCAGCAATTGCTTCAGCAAAATTTGCAAAGAGCAATGTGAGCAATAAAATGATAAATACAATAAGGTTATATGCCAGCCCGCCTTGTGATTTTTCACCGGTGATGATCCAGATACAAACAGCCATCATTATAACAGTGCCGATCTCAACGGTAAACATTACCGGATTGTGAACGAGTATTGCCGGGTTTAATTTTACGAAAGATTGCTTTAACGCTTCTTTCATCAAAGCCGGTTCGAAGAGTTTATTGGATGATTTTTTTGCCATGATTTTGTGAATTGTGAATGGTGAGTTGTGAATTGTTAACTACGGCGCTCACTTGTTCGTAAAAAATTCCGCAATTGGCCCCAGCGCTAATGCCGGGAAAAATGATAACGCAGCAACGATCATGATCACTGCGAAGATCATAATACCAAAAGTGCTTGTATCTGTTTTTAACGTACCTGCGCTTTCCGGTACATATTTCTTTTTTGCAAGAATGCCTGCAATCGCAACCGGTCCGATGATCGGAAGATAACGTGCAAGGATCATTACGATGCCGCAGGTAATATTCCAGAACGGGACACCATCACCAAGCCCCTCAAATCCGGAACCATTGTTTGCAGAAGATGATGTGTATTCGTACAACATTTCTGAGAAACCATGATTACCCGGATTGTTCAACCATGCTGCATATGTTTTTGGATCATGTGCATAGAGATGTGATGACAATGCTGTGAAACTTAGGATAAGTAACGTATGAAGCAATGCAATGATCGTTGCGATCTTCATTTCTTTTGCTTCAATTTTCTTTCCCAGAAATTCCGGTGTACGACCAACCATCAAGCCGGAAATAAATACCGCAATTATTATATAGACATAAAAATTCAAAAAGCCAACGCCTACACCGCCATAAAACGAATTCACCATCATTCCAAGTAATGCGAACATTCCGGTTAATGGAGTAAAACTATCGTGCATGGCATTTACCGAACCATTGGATGTGACTGTTGTAGTAATTCCCCAATAGGCCGATGCTGCTGCACCAAAGCGGATCTCTTTTCCTTCCATACTTCCCCGGTTTTGGGATATGCCTAACCGTGAGATATTGTCGCTTCCTTTCATTTCATAAAAGACCGACGGAATTACAAAAGATAAAAAACCTACGGTCATTACAGCGAAAACCATCCACGCCAGTTTTTTTCTTTTCAACATATATCCCATTGCAAATACAAGTGCTATGGGGATGAGAATGATCGAAACATTCTCGACAATATTTGTAAAATAGTTGGGGTTTTCCAGCGGATGCGAAGAATTTGCACCAAAAAAACCTCCGCCGTTTGTACCGATCTGTTTAATGGCTACCATTGCTGCCGCAGGGCCGCGGCTTACATTTACAGTATCTCCTTGCAAAGAAACGAACTGGTCTTTTCCTTTAAACGTCATCGGTGTGCCGTTGAACAAAAGCAGTAAAGCAATAACAATGGATAGCGGCAGCAATATCCTTGTGCATGATTTTACAAAATAATTGTAAAAATTTCCGAGCTTCTCCGTTGTTCTTTCTTTCATGGCATTGAACACCGCTGCACAAGCTGCCATGCCAACGCCTGCACTGATGAATTGAAACAGCATCAGTATCAATTGCCCAAGATAAGAAACACCAGATTCGCCAGAGTAGTGCTGGAGATTTGTATTTGATATAAAACTTACTGTTGTATTAAATGCAAGGTCCGCACTCATCGACGGATTTTTGTCCGGATTGAGCGGGAGCCAACTCATGTTCATTAACACGAACATCGAAAAAAGAAACCACACAAAATTTATCGTAAGCAGAGCAAGCAAATGCTGCTTCCAGTTCATTTCTTTTTCAGGTTTTATACCCGAAGCTTTAAAAAAGAATTTATCAACAGGGCTTAAAATCACATCGAGCCATGTTGGTTTTCCTTCATATACTTTTCCGATGTATTTGCCGAGCGGAATTGCCAGCAGTACAGTGGTAACATAGATGAGAATTATTCCGAGGAGTTCTGAATTCATAAAAATAATTTGAGGTTTATGGTTTAAGGTATAAGCTGCGATTCTGCAACAACCTTTACACCGTTTAGCTTAAGCCTTTTACCATCTTTAAAATTTTTCCGGTTTTATCAATACATAACATAAGTATGCGAAAACAAGAATGGAAAGAATAAATAAGATCATCATGACAATTATATTTTATCGAAAAAATCGATTGATTTAAAAAAAACTGCAAAGCAAATAATGCCTGCAAGGATTAATAAAGCGGTTAAGAGCATAATCAAGAGTTTAATGCCTGCAGCATAATGCCAGTGGCGATTAGTAATAAATAAACAGCTATCAGCAAATGAAAGGGTTTTGCTTTTTTGAGAACAGCTTTCATGTAATGTTTCATTGTTCAGAATTTGCTGAACATTACCCAAACAAAATGCCTGAGGAAAACCTGCCTGGCTATTTTCGGCTACAACCCAATACAGGCATAGCTTTCAGAGATTATTAAAAATTTATAAATAAGACAGTTAAACATGTTTACCCTTTCAAAATGGAGGAGTGCTTTTCATTTTGAAAGGCATAGCGAATTGTTCAAAACAGGAGAGTCGGATCCTTTTAATAGGAAAAAGAGGAAAGAATTATTCAACAAACAACTGGATAAAAATAACGGTAAGTATCAATGCAAGATAAATGATCAGCAAAATGACGGAGAGTTTAACCCGTTTTTTTACGAATGGAAATATCAGTTTCATTTTTCACAGATTTGCCAGGAGGAAGTAAATTTATAGAATTAATATTCAATTCATGCCATAACTTTCCATTTTTCTATAGATGGTTGTTAAACCAATATTTAGTAAACGTGCTGCTTCTACTTTATTCCCTTTTGTATAATTGAGAATACGCTGTATGTGTAATTTCTCAACACTTGCCAGGTCAAATGCAGAAACCGGTGTGCGTTGTTGCTGCTGCGGCGCCATGCGCATTTCAAAAGGCAGGTCTTCAACGGTAAGCAGTGGGTGTTCGCACAATATCACTGCCCGTTCTATCACATTTTTCAGTTCACGGATATTTCCTTTCCAGAATTGTTCTTCGATGAACTGTAAAAATTCTTTAGTCATACCTGTAACATTCTTATTCATTTTCTCTGCAAATAATTTCAGAAAATAATTTGCTATTACAGGGATGTCTTTTCTTCGTTCGCGAAGCGGTGGTATGTATATATTGAAGACGTTGAGGCGATAAAACAAATCTTTCCTGAATTTTCCTTCTTCCACATCATCATGCAAGTCGCGGTTTGTAGCAGATATAAAACGTACGTCAACTTTTGATGGAGACGTGTCGCCCACTTTTATGAATTCACTTGTTTCCAGTACACGTAATAATTTTGCCTGTAGGTTAATATGCATTTCACCAATTTCATCCATAAACAAAGTACCGCCATTTGCTTCTTCG
Source organism: Bacteroidota bacterium (assembly GCA_018266575.1). Lineage (GTDB taxonomy): Bacteria > Bacteroidota > Bacteroidia > Chitinophagales > Chitinophagaceae > Puia. Next base: position 35,143 of record JAFEAE010000026.1, on the reverse strand, counting down.
ATCAATCCTTTTTTGTTTTTTATAGCACCGGTAAATGCGCCTGCTTTGTGCCCGAAGATTTCGCTTTCCAAAAGGTCCTTCGGAAACGAACTGCAATTGATTGCTATAAATGGTTTGTCTGCACGTTGGCTTGCGCCGTGTATGGCACGTGCAAATAATTCTTTTCCGGAGCCGGTTTCACCAAGTAATAACACCGTTGTATTGGTTGCCGCTACTTTTTCTGCCAGCATGATGGTGTCTTTTATCACCTGTGATTCGCCGATAATATTATTAAAGCTGAAGGCCAGTGTTACTTGTTTCTCCAGCTGTTTAACACGTTTTTGCAAACGTGCTTTCTCCAACGCATGATCGATCAATGGAAGCAGTTTGTGATTATCATCGCCTTTGGTGATATAATCAAATGCACCGTTTTTCATAGCAAGAATGCCATCAGGAATATTTCCGTGAGCTGTCAGCAGAATGATCTCAACGGTAGAGGTTTTTGTTTTGATTTCTTTGGTGAAGTCAATGCCACTTCCATCGGGAAGTTTTACATCACATACAACCACCTCAATATCTTCTTTATTAAGAACCTTCCATGCCGACCGGATATCGGCCGCTTCAAAAACAGTATAACCTTCCAATGAGACAATGCGTTTGATCAACTCGCGTAGTTTCGTTTCATCATCAACTATTAAAATATTTCCTGATGGCATCAGTTGATTATTTTAAAGATTCATTGTACAGGTATTTGATTTTATAGCTGCGCCTGAAACTATCATAGGCGATCAGGTCTTTATCTGACCGGAATGTTTCATCCAATGCATAATGAAATTTGGCATTCCCGGGAAATGCTTTTTTCAGGTTGTCGATAGTCAGCAATTGTACCGGGCCGTTACTGGTGGCGCTAAAAAAATATTCATCTTTTTTTACAGGCTCTTTTCCTTTATTTATTTCTTCTTCCCGGTATTGATAGTAAATGAAGAACCCTGCTGTGTCAAGTATTTCGTATGATGAATGTTGGAAAAAGCGATAATTTTTATTGGAGCAACTCAAATAACCATACACTTTATTTTTGTTGAAGGCATGTTTTTCTCCATTGCTTAAAACATAACCTGTTGATGAGCCAAAGAAATCATTCAGCCTCATTTTATCTTTAGTATTGTTACAATTGATTTGATAGGTGAGCTTATGATTAATGAAATCTGAAGCGTTAACATAAATCCCGCTTGTAGTATTTTGTTTTGATTGTGCGAAGGCATTATGTAATACAATGGAGAATAATAATACCATCATTATTTTCTGTGTCATAAAAATTTTTTTTGATGAATAAACCTGTTTTACAAATGACCATAGTTTGATTTCTTTTCAATCAGATCAATAATTGAACTGAGTGTTTTCATTTTCTCAACCTCTTCATCTTCTATTTTTATTTTGAATTCTTTTTCGATTGCTATTTGCAATTCAATAATGTCGAGTGAATCAACCCCCAGATCGTTCTGGAAATTTGCATCATCTTGTATTTCATCTTCATCTAATGCAAACTTCTCTGCTATTATTTTTTTTATTATTGAGTTGACTTTTTTCCCTTCAATAGTTATTATCATAACCCGGAGTTTTGCAATTAAAAAATGTATTGCAACAGGTTTTAAAACCTTACTAAAAAAGCAAGGATGATCCTCGATTCCTGGTTTACCATATCCGGCATCCATCCGCCCCAACTGCTTAACGGTGGCGCTACAGATGCACCGCTCGACGTGTACGTATATCCGCCGGTGTTAGTATAGCCACTCGGAGAAGTAACGCCACCCGGACCCGCGAAATAACCTTTTAATGGAGTTGTTCCCGGAGCCGCGCCTAAATGCACAATGGCACGATGAACGAATTCTAATTTAATCGTCATGTTCTGGTTGGGCATATAATCAAATGTTGTTGAAAAATCCCACGCATCGAAAGTCGAGCCGGGGCCGGTCTGCGCCTGGTATAGTGTATCTGCATATCCAGTTGGTGCAAGCACCAAATATTGCCCGGGGTTATGCATGTAACCTCCACCGAACGTCCAGCCAAAATGTTCGCCTAACCATAGCCTGTTGTAAAACATTCCGCTGATAAAATTTTGAGCGGGAAGGCCGGGATTTCCCGCAGTAGATTTTGTTCCGAATGGCGTAACACCATTTCCGTTTTCAAATCCAAAATCCGCTGTGATCGAGAAAGCAGCCTTCTTTAAAAATTTTGCATGCGGGTTATTGTAATACCTGCGTTCATAACTATAATCGAGATGCAGGCGATAGCGGTTTGGTGCGCCTTCATCATCTTTCCCATAATAGTTGTTGAACACATAATCTACATTTTCTTTCGGGCGATAATAGATCGAAACACCAGCGCCGGGAGAATGATTGAACATGCCATAACTCTGCCATCCGTTGATCAGCCAGAGTTCAACTTTTAATTTGTCGGTTGGAAAAGTTTGCAAGCGTAACCCGTTAAAAAACCATGGTGTGTTATCCGAAGTGTATGAAGGCTGGTATCCCCAGTTTTCAAAATTGTTGTAAGAAAACAAACCTATATACGACATGAATATTCCTGCATCGAGGTTAATGCCATGCCATTTGTTCCAATGATAACCAGCATAAGCTTCACTGATGTAGCGGTAAATTGTTTGCAGGTCGTACTGGCCTTTGTAAGAACTTCCGTCATTTCTTGGTACAACTGTTGATCTCGTCCCAAACTGCATCATTACTCTTCCACGTACATTGTTCACATGAATATCACCGCCAACGCCCATGAACGAAAGTTGCAATTCGTTGTTTCTTGCTAGTGCCGTTGAGCCAACAACAGTATTATCGATCGGGTGATTGTAAGAATGTGTGTAATTCAAATCAAATGTCACATCACCTGTAAAATATTTTGAATCGAAAGCAGGCGGGCTTGTTTTGCGGCTTGTGCCATTTAACCAGGAAAAATCTCCGAAAGCAAATGGTTCGCTTGCAGCCGAATCTTCCGTTAAATGCAATGTGGTTTTTGTGTTATTATTTAAATGAAGAAAATTGCCGATGCTTGTAAATAAAGAAGCTTTCTGTTTTGCAGCAATTGTATCGTGCTGTGCCGCATTGGGCGAGTCTTTAATAATAACCTTGTCGTAGTTGCTGTTGTTTTCGATCAGCACGCTTGCTTGCTGGCTATAGATTTTACTAAAATAAAAAAACAATAATCCCAATAGGCAAATAGAACATTTCCTTGTCATAAAATTTTTTTAACAGTTAGATGGTAACGTGTTTGTCAGATTAGTCATGCAGGCCATTACCACAAATGATCGCCTGAACAGATTTACCGGCGCAATCGTTACTGAATAATTTGAAGGTTGTTAGAAGTGCTTAACAGTTTGCCAAAAATGTACCAGAAGAAAAAATAAAAACAGCAGTCAACCCTTGAAATTCAGTACCAGAAAGGATTTGGGGAGAATTTGAACTATGCGTGCGGAAACTTTATTCTTCAAAATGTATTTTCAAATTGAAAATTTTTTTTCAGATTGATAACAAAACATATAATACATTTCTATAAATGAACAGATGTGTTTTTGGGAAATACATTTTATTTTTTTGCACATTATGCATGAATGTACTTTTCATAATGAAAATATTTTCCATTATGAAAAGTATTGCAGGAGAAAAAAAATGCTTTACAGAAATTTAATATCCCTCAACTGACAGCCTGGTGCCGCATTTCAGCGCAACGGTGTACTCATTAACAAATCGGGGCATTTTTTTGGCAGGTGGATATTCATTGCTTAAATCAGAGAATTACATTTTTCTTAGTATCGCAATTTGGTTATGGGCCTCCTGTTTTTACAGGAGGCATTTTTTTTCAGAATGAAAATAATTGTTTGAATGTTATTGGCCTAAACCGTATTCTTCTATTTTTCGGTAAAGTGTAGTGAGGCCAATGTTAAGCAGTTTTGCTGCTTCTGTTTTATTTCCTTTGGTGTGGTTGAGCACACGCTGAATATGTAATTTTTCAACGCTGGCAAGATCGAATGCTGAAAGTGTTGATGATTTGCGTCCTGTTACCTGTAGTTCGAAAGGAAGATTATCTGTAGTTAGTTCTTGCCCGTCGGCAAGGATCACCGCACGTTCCATAATATTTTTCAATTCGCGGATATTTCCTTTCCAGTCGTGTTGCTGAAGATGTTCAATAAAATCTTTACTTATGCTTTCAACACGCTGGTTTGTTTTTCGGCTGAATTGTTTCATGAAATGATCTGCAAGCATAGGGATGTCTTTTTTTCTGTCGCGTAATGCCGGTAACTGGATAGCAAATACATTTAATCGATAGTAGAGGTCTTCGCGGAATTTTCCTTCATTCACTTCTAATTGAAGGTTACGGTTTGTTGCAGCGATGATACGCACATTTACTCGCGTTGATTTTGTATCACCTACTTTAATAAAATCATTTGTTTCCAATACACGTAACAGTTTTGCCTGAAGATCAACATGCATTTCACCGATCTCATCTAAAAAAAGTGTTCCGCCATCAGCTTCTTCGATCAATCCCTTTTTATCTTTTGTTGCTCCTGTAAATGCACCGGCTTTATGGCCGAAGATTTCACTTTCCAGTAACTCTTTGCTGAATGCACTGCAATTAAGTGCCATGAATGGTTTTGTTGCACGTTTGCTTTCACCATGGATAGCCTGGGCAAATACTTCTTTTCCTGTTCCTGTTTCTCCCAATAACAAAACAGTGGCATCGGTTGGCGCCACTTTTTTTGCCATGGCAATAGCTTCTTTTATTAATGAAGATTCGCCGAGTATATTATCGAAGCTGTATTTTTTACTGACTTGTTTTTCCAAATGCTCCACACGTTTTTCCAACTGCACTTTTTCCATGGATTTTTTCAGCAAGGGGATGATCTTATCATTGTCGTCGCCTTTAATGATATAATCAAATGCGCCGTTCTTCATTGCCTGTACACCATCGGCGATATTTCCGTAAGCAGTCATCAATACTACTTCAACGGCAGGGAACTTTGATTTTACATACTGCGTAAAATCAACACCGTTGCCATCGGGAAGTTTTACATCGCATAAAACAATATCGACAGGTTCTTTTTCCAGGATTTTTCCTGCGGCTTTTAAATTGCTGGCTTCAAATATGGAAAAACCTTCCAGGCTGATGATGCGTTTTAATAACGCCCTTAGTTTTTCTTCATCATCTACTAATAAAACAGTTGAATTTGCCATTGACGTAAAATGGATGCAAAGCTATAGATATTTTTGGGAGTAAGAAGTAAGAGGTTAGAAGCCTGTGGTTAGTGATAGGCGATAAGTGGTAAGTAGTGAAATGTTTTGGTTAAAATAATCGATAAACAATTTTGAAAAATGAGCCTGCTTACGCTAACTGCTAACTGCTTACTAAATTTTTTTTCTGCTCCGCACAAAAACTTCCGCGGCAGTTAGCATTCCTGCAAACGGCATGATCATATAAACCCAGAAAGATGTGTAGATGTGTGCAGGAACAGCGCTGGCGGCGGTTCTTGCAGGGTTCATGCCAAAACCGGATATCGGCCCGGCAACAATCACATATACACAAACAAAGCAACCGGAGATGATGCGTGTATATTTTTTCAGGTGTTCATTCGAAGTAGTGAAAAGGATCATCGTCATCATTAAAAAAGCAATCATAAATTCTGTAATTGCTGCGCCTGTAGTTCCATATTTGCCCGGAACAGTGGTGGCATAGTTCACCGGTGCGGCGGTCAGTTTTTTTCCGATTAATTCAGCCATAACATAAACAGCGATCAGCCCGCCGGCGACCTGGAATAAAATATAAAATATGCTGTCCCATTTTTCCATTTTGCCTAAACGAAAAAAAGTAACTGTAACAGCAGGATTAATATGTGAACCTGATGGTGCAGTAAATGGCGAATAAAAAATGAATAATGCGGTTGCGCCCATCAGCAATCCCATAATAGCATTGCGTGACCCACTATCAGGAATTGCAAGATGCCATGATGAATTTTTTGCTTCGAGCATGGCGCTGAAAAAACAAGCAGATACCATGAAGATGGCGAGCCCAAGTGCTTCCTGCAGGTAATGGATATAATTTTTACGGAAAGAAATTTTTAACTGCGCAATTCCGCGAAGTACTTCACGTGTTTTTATATTCACCGGCCTCATGCTGCAAAGAAAATGATTGTTGAAGGATAAATAAAAAGATCATTTTGTTAACAGCAACAAAATGATCTTTTCAAATTGCAAACAGCACCGTTAGAATCGTATATGCGTTGACGTTATATTTTACATTCCCGGCAGCAACATTGTTTCATGGATTTCAATTGTTGCTTCAGGATGCCATCCGGAAATATGGGGATGCCCTTCCAGCAGGTCCAGTAATTCTTCCCAATCTTCCGCTTCCATTAGCGAATAGCCGGAAACTTCTTTTGTACTTGGCGATGATTCGCCTTTTGCATTGATGCGCTTTCCGTTAATTAGCGGCGCACCAAGATCGGTTATATTTTGTCCTGCACGTTTTGCCCATGCCATCCACAGAGCCATGCCTTCCGCTTGTTGCTCGGGGGTAACATTCATGGTTTGTGCTATTGCTTCGAACGGAGCGTGATAAATGATCAGGAATTTTTTACCCGGTTTTTTACCTGGTTTTGGCGCATTTTTTTTAGATGCTTTTTTTGTAATCTTTTTTGCCGCTTTTTTTGCCACTTTCTTCGGAGAGCTTTTGGCGGTTTTCTTTGCTGCTTTTTTAGCAGGCTTTTTTACAGGTTTTGCCATGGTGATATTTTTTAAATCGTGAAGAAATGAAAAGGGATGATATACTAATGTAGCATGATTCTCAGCGACTCCAAAATAAAAGTGATGACCCGAATTCTTCTGCCGACGGGCTGCGGGATTGAGCGGTTACCCCGCTGAAGCTTTGTGCGTTGGCTTTGTGGCGGAGTAATAGCGAAAGCCCGAACTGATGCCGGGATATATTCCGTCGGTGACAGCCCCATGATTTTTTCTTACAGATACGCCGGGTTTAACTTCAACAGAATTAATCGGAAATTAATGTTTGCCCCTGCATAAAAATTCCGTCTTTTACTTTGGCAATTCTTTTTGTTAATCATAAACTTTATCATCATGCCCGGATTATTAACCTTCAACGGAACGATCGACCTCACCCAATTCTGGCCGGAAAATATTAAAGCCGGCAACACTTTAGACTCTGATGCGGATACGGTGAAAGTAAAAGTGGATATGGCTACGATCATATTCACTTCTGCTGCAGGAAAAATTAAAAAAACAAAAGCGCTGAACAATGCGGGTTTCTGGACGAATGAAAAAAAGAGTGATGGCACTACTGTGAAAAAATTTAAACCGGTGATCAACAGCAAAAGTTTGGTAACGATGCGCCTGCAAGGCATTGATGCGCCTGAATTGCATTACATGACCGGCACTCCATTATACAGGCAACACATGGGAGAAACCTCAACCGTGCAGTTGTATAAATACCTGCAGTCGCAAACGAAAGATACTACACTCGCCTGTTCTGTATTCACACAAGTGGATGAACCAAATGATGTGTTTGATAAATACGGCCGTTGTGTAGGTGATATCAGCATTGTTAACAGTAAAGGGAAAACAGTTGATGTGAACCATTGGCTGATTGAGAACGGTTATGCATTTCCTGCCTTTTATAATTCCATGACTAACCAGGAAATTCAGGATATTGCTAACCTTGCAAAAAATGCGATGCAAAACAAACTGGGTATCTGGAAATATGCATCTTACAAAATGGCGGCACTCGACCGCACACTAATACACAGCAAAAAAGATGGAAGTTATTCTGCAAAGGCAGATAAAAAACCGCCGGTAATTTTCCCGAAATTATTCAGGCGTTTGTGGGAGTTTGAAATAAAAGATAAAAAAACATTTTCTGCTTTGGGCTACGAAACTTTTTTACAGGGAAATAAAGATGATAAGTGTTGCCTCACTTCTGTGTTTTTAGCAAGTGGTTACCCAAAGAAATCGCCACTGCTTGCAGATTTTGTAAAATCAGATGGAACAATAAATTTTAAACCTGCAGATGTTGTTTTTAAAGAAGCGGGAACTACATTGAAAGATGATAAGGGAAGTGTGATCACAAAATTTTGAGTTAGTGCCTCGCGACGGCGCAGCGACGCAACGGGAATGCTTCAAGATTATATTTAGTTTTAGATAATTATTTCACGCAGAGGCGCGGGGTATGCGGAGAAAAAGCAACTCTGCGATCTCCGTGCCTCTGCGTGAAAATTCAATTTCGGGTCAGGCAATTTTGCCATAATTTTATGCTTTTCATTCCCGAATATGATTATCATGAACCGAAACTTTCTCGTTGTTTTTTTTCTTTTTTCTTTTTTAAGTATTACAGGGTTTGCGCAAAATTCTTATGAATTAAATGAAGGCTGGATATGTGCACAGGCATCATCCATAAAATCAAGCGGCATACAACTATCCGATCCTTCAACAAAACTTTCTTCGTGGCAACCGGCGATAGTTCCCGGAACTGTGCTCACTACATTGGTGGCGAATAAAAAAATGCCCGACCCGTTTTACGGAATGAACAATAAAAAAATTCCTGATATATATACTATCGGAAAAGATTTTTATACCTATTGGTTTGTAAAAAATTTTAAAGAAACTGCTTCGCAAAACAATGAACAGGTTTGGCTGCATTTTCGCGGCATCAATTACAGTTGTGATGTTTTTCTGAATGGAAAAAAATTAAATACGCAAGTACACAAAGGAATGTTCTTAAGCCAGAGATACAACATCACGTCGTTGCTTCGCAAAGATGGAAATAACAGGCTTGCGGTGATCGTGTATCCGCCGGATGTTGTTGGTAATCCGAATGGCGGACAAGGTGGTGATGGAACCATTGCAAGAAATGTATCGCATCAATATGTGGCAGGATGGGATTGGATACAACCGATCCGCGACCGTAACACCGGCATCTGGGATAAAGTAATTATTGAACATACACACGAAATAAAAATAAATGATGTACATGTGGTAACGGAGGTCCCCGGTGTCCGAATGCCTGCGGGAAAACAAAATCCTGCCATAATAAAAGTATCGGCAACATTGCAGAATGCAACAGGCAATGCAGTAACAGGTGTGCTGATGTATCAATTAGAAAATAATATCATCAAAAAAGAAATTACTATTCCGGCAAATTCGAGTGTGCCTGTGCAATTAGATAATTTGATTTTAAAAGATCCGAAATTATGGTGGCCGAATAATTACGGCGAACAATATTTGTATGATATCAAATTGCAATTCCTTACAAACAACACAACTGTTTCTGATGAGAAAAATATCTCTGTTGGTGTGCGAGAGATCACCACGACATGGAATGATGTAACGAAAAGCAAACAGGTTGCAGTAAATGGACAGAAAATTTTTATTAAAGGCGGCAACTGGATCATCTCTGATGAGATGCTTCGCTTTTCACAAAAGCGCTATGATGCAGAGATACGTTTTCATCGTGATATGAACTTAAATCTTATTCGTGTGTGGGGCGGTGCTATTACAGAGCGCCCTGAATTTTATGAGGCATGCGACCGTTATGGAATTCTGGTTATGCAGGACCTGTGGGGTTCAGGAGATTGTAACGGAAGATGGCAGGACCCGATGAAACTTGATGATCAATGGACACGCAGGAATTATCCCGATGACCATAATTTATATTTGGAATCTGTTGTTGACCAGGTAAAACTCATCCGCAATTACGCATCACTTGCAATCTGGTGCGGAGGAAATGAGATCACATTGCCAGCAGATATTTTTCATGCAGTGAAAGATTCCATCATGCCTTCACTCGACGGTACTCGTTGGTTTATTGATTATTCCAATTCGGATAGCATGTCGTACAATTCGCTCGGAGGCAATGGAGACGGGCCTTATGGCATTCAGCATATCAAAACATTTTTCAATTTCAAAACATACCCATTCAATTCAGAGATCGGTTCGGTTGGTATTAACGATTATGAATCGTTCAAACGTTTTATGCCGGAAGTAAACAGGATTATTCCGCAGGAAAGAAATGGGCAGGAAGATGTGAATGATTCGGTGTGGAATTATCATAAATATATCAGCTATGGCAATTCCATTTCGCCTTATGGAAAACCAACTGATTTAAAAGATTTTGCATGGAAAGCGCAGTTGGTGAATTATGATCAGTACCGTTCGCTCATTGAAGGATTCACTTCGCACATGTGGGAATGGTATACGGGAGTCATCATCTGGAAAACACAAAATCCGTGGACAGCGATGCGTGGGCAGATGTACGATTATTACCTCGATCCGAATGCGTGTTTGTATGGGTTGCACACAGCAGGGGAGCCGCTGCATATTTTCTTTAATGCAGGCGATAGTTCTGTGATGGTTGCAAACAACACATTTGAAACACATCGCGATATGATGCTGCAGGTGAAATTGTTTGATATGAGTGGAAAAGAAAAATTAGTTACACAAGTATTTTCTGAAGTCGGCCCGACAGATGCAAAAAAATATCTTTTTCTTAATCGCGAATTGCGCTATGCTGCGAAACAGGAAGGAGCATTTCTCGTGTTGCGTTTATTAGACTTAAATCAAAAACCCATCAGCGATAATTTATATTGGCTGGCGGATTCAACGGGGAATTATTCCGGCTTGCAACATATGTCCGCATCACGCCTGCATATCAAAGCAAAAGAATTACAGACGGGGAAAATTGAAGTTACGTTGAGTAATGAAGCGAATGCACCCGTAGCATTTTTCAATCGTCTTTCATTGGTTGACCCGAAAACGCACAATCGATTGCTTCCGGTTTTTTACAGCGATAATTATGTTTCTGTTTTGCCTGGCGAAGAAAAAAAAGTGATCATTGATTACACGCCATCCGGAAATGTTATTCCATTAATAGATGTGCAGGGATGGAATTTTGTGCAGCAGCAGTTTAAGATTGAATAAATTTTTGTCGAGGCTTGAAGACTCAAGAATAATTGCAAAATTATTTGAGAGTTACACGTCATTCCCGCGAAGGCGGGAATCCCATTGAATTAATTTTGCTTTATAGAATCGGTGCGATTCCCGCCTTCGCGGGAATGACGGCGAGAGCGATTACAAATTATATAATCACTAAAACAGTATCTTCATAAAGATTATACTTCTTTAAACATTGCGCCAGATGAAAAAAAATATTTTTCTCACAACATTTCTGCTTCTCTTATTCACATTTCTTCACGCACAAACTAATCTTCCCAAAACCATCACGCTTTCAAAAGAAAAATTGAAAGACAAGATCATGGGTGGCTGGGCAGGACAAACGATCGGCGTGACGTTCGGCGGCCCGTATGAATTTCGTTTTGACGGGAGTTTCATCCAGGATTATCAACCGTTATTATGGTACGATGGATATTTGAAAAAAACGATGATCAATAATCCTGGCTTGTATGATGACCTGTATATGGACCTCACGTTCGTAGATGTGTTTGAAAAATACGGAATGGATGCACCGGTAGATTCTTTTGCAAATGCATTTGCTCATGCAGGTTATATGCTGTGGCATGCCAACCAATCCGCACGGTATAATATTCTGAATGGCACCAAAGCGCCACAATCCGGCTATTGGGAAAACAATCCGCATGCAGATGATATCGATTACCAGATCGAATCGGATTATGCAGGATTGATGTCGCCCGGAATGCCAAACACTGCTTCTGCCATCAGCGATAAGATCGGGCATATCATGAATTACGGAGATGGCTGGTATGGCGGTGTATTCATCGGCGCATTATATTCACTGGCATTTGTGTCGGACGATATTCATTATATCATTGATGAAGCGCTGAAAACAATACCAGCAAACACAACTTACCGGCAATGCATAACCGATGTTATCAGCTGGTATAAAAAATATCCGAAGGACTGGCATCAGACATGGTTTGAGTTGCAGAAAAAATGGTCGTCTGAAATTGCTTGTCCGGATGGCGTTTTCGCACCTTTTGATATCGATGCGAAATTAAATTCCGCGTATGTGGTGATGGGTTTGTTATATGGCAATAAAGATTTTTCAAAAACGCTCGAGGTTGCTACACGTGCAGGGCAGGATGCGGATTGCAACCCTTCATCAGCGGGCGGAATATTGGGTGCGATGTTAGGGTATCAAAATATTCCTGCATATTGGAAAATGGGATTGAAAGAAGCAGAAGATATCGATTTCAAATACACTACCATTTCGCTGCGCAAAGTATATGATATCAGTTTTAAACATGCACTGGAAAATATTAAAAGAAACAAAGGCGTTGTGAGTTCAGACAACGTAACGATCAATGTGCAAACACCGCAACAGGTAAAATTCGAGCAGGGTTTTGTCGGATTAGTCCCTGTTGATAAAAAAGAATTCGATCACATTATTGATAAAGAAATTTCATTTGATTTTGAAGGAACCGGTTTTGTATTGCGTGGAGAAGCCATAAAGAAAAATGCATCCTATGCAGATTATATTTTTGATGCAGAAGTGTATATCGACAATCAGAAAACCGGCAACATAAAATGGCCCGTGAATTTTACCACACGCATCAACGACCTTTGCTGGAAATACAACCTGCCGAAAGGAAAACATACTGTCACCATCAAAGTATTCAACCCCGATTCAAAATACGAAGCGCACAGTTTTGACTATATCGTGTATAGTAATAAGGCGGTGAAATAAGGAATGTATAATAAGAAATGAGCAATGAGAAAATCGGTTGACGGAAGTCCCACCAAAAGACTTTCTCATTCCTTATTTCTTATTAAAATGCAACAGGCTGCTTTACTCTCCACGATAGCACAGGCATTTGCAAATAACCTGATTATATACCGGTATGTAAAACATTCGGGTAAAACATTCTTAGATATTCAGCATTTAAAACAATTTTATAACGTAAATGAACAACCGAAAAAGGCCTTTCCGTGATCGTAACAGCACTACACCGGAATTTCTTTTACCGTATCATCAACTCCGGCAAAAACATTTTCAGGCTGCGTATAACCTTTATCATTTTGCAAATATTTATGACCGCATTTTTTTCAATCAGCTTTAAAAAAATTAATTTTGAACTATGCTTTAATCCTGCAAAAGGGTCAACGCATCAAAAGGTATGTTCAGGAACAGACATATTATTTGCCGACGGATTTCAAAAATTATTCTTTCAATAATTTGCCTTGCCGTACTTGCAGAACAATCTACATGCAGGTTTTATCAATTATCATCACGCCATGTTTCAGTTTCATTGCACAGGGGCACAATAGCAGCGAATAATATAAACAGAAATGACTTTTGTGCACATCCCGGAAATTGCAGGGTTGGCTCTCTTGACAAACGCTTTGATTTTCCTCATTTTTTTTATTTACAGGACATCTCTCATACTGTTACCGGGGTCACCAGGCATAAACAAATATTTGCTGCCCTTTTATCTGCAAACATTCTTTCCGGGAAAAATCAAACAGCTTGCATGCGCGGGCCTCCTGCCATGCATTTCTCCGCCTGATTTTCGGCCAAACTTTTATGGCCGGTTTTCTAAATCAAATTTCCGAATGTGCTCCTGGCCGCTCACAGAAACTGTGATGCACAGGAAGCAAAAATTTAAACATATGAACAAGCATCTTTGCAGGTTCATCCTGCAGGCCATTGCAATACTAATTGTAGCACCCGTGTGTGCACAAAGCGAATGGCCAAAATCAATTACTACTTCCGATGGAACTGTAATAAATATATATCAGCCACAAGCAGAATATTTCGCAGGCAACATGCTTAAAAGCAGGTCTGCATTTTCCGTCAGGGATAAAGAAGCAACGGATCCTGTTTTCGGCACTTACTGGTCAACAGAAACTGTTGAGACCGACAGAGACACGCGTGAGGTTGTTGTAGAGTCGGAGCATATAAATCATATCAAAATACCTGCAGATAGCAGCCTTGTTGCAAAAGATAATCTCGTGTCTGTATTGCAATCGTACATTCCAAAAGTTTCCGGTGTTTTGCCATTGGATGAAGTCATGCTTTCGCTTGATGAACAGCAGGATGAAAAAGCGATGGCAGACAAAATTAATAATGCGCTTCCTAAACTTATCTTCCGGACACGGCCTTCCATGCTTGTATCGATTAACGGTTCCCCTATTTTAAAAGAAAATAAAAAGTGGGGTGTTGAGATGGTGGTGAACAGCCCTTTTGTTATCGTAAAATTTAAAGATGGCAAATACTACCTGCACGGTGGCGGCCATTGGTATGTTGCGCCTGATGTATCCGGGCCTTATAGTTTTACCAATGATAAAGTGAAACATAAATTAAAACGCATTGCAAAGTCACTTGAAAAATCAGCGCAAAAAAATAACGACCTGCCAACAGATGAAACACGCGACAATATTGTGTATGATATTGTTGTAAGCACTTCACCTGCTGAGCTGATACAATCAGACGGCTCACCGGACCTTGTTCCGGTAAGCGGCACTTCTTTACTGTATGTAAAAAATTCAGACAATGATATTTTCGTAGATACACAAAATCAGCTTTATTATGTGTTGTTGTCGGGAAGATGGTATTCGTCGCATGCATTAAATGAGAACAGCAGTTGGCAGTATATACCTTCAAACCAATTGCCGGCGGATTTTGCAAAAATACCTGAAGGCTCGCCGAAGGATGGTGTGCTTGCAAATGTAGCAGGCACTGATGCAGCGAGAGAAGCTGTGCTTGATGCGCAGGTTGCACAAACAGCAAAGATCGACAGGAGATCAGCTTCCACAAATGTTGTTTACGACGGCTCCCCGATATTTAAACCTATTGCAGGAACGGATATGCAATATGCAGTGAACACAAGCTCTACGGTATTGGAAGAACAGGGGCATTATTATGCTGTTGATAATGGTATATGGTTTATTGCCGATTCACCTGATGGCCCGTGGGTGGTAAGCACCACAAGGCCCCAACAGATTGACCGTATACCGCCCGACTGCCCGGTGTTCAATGCGAAATATGTTTCTATATATGATTCAACACCCGACTATGTTTATGATGGCTACACGTCAGGTTACCTGAACAGTTATGTAGATGGCTCCACGGTAGTGTATGGAACAGGCTATGATTACGATCCGTGGATCGGTATGTATTATTATCCGCGTCCATGGACATGGGGATTTGATATGTGCTACAATCCATGGTCTGGCTGGGGCTTTGGCTCATGTTATGATTGCGACTGGTTCGATGATGGTTTTGGCTGGGATGCAGGTTTTGGTTTCGGATGGGGCGGCTGGTATGGCGGTGGCTGGTGGGGTGGCGCAACAACGTACCGCCCCGCTTACCGCAACTGGCATGGCGGCCGTTTCCGGTCCGACCTGCGCGGTGGTTTCTATGGCCGCAATATCACTATCAACCCCGGCACACACATGCACATGCGTTTCAACAACAACGTGTACCGAGGAAGGCAGGGTGTTATGCGGCCTGAAAGGCATTTTGCAGGGGCCGACAACGGTAATGGCTTCAACAGGGAAACGATGTTTACAGACAGGCAGGGAAATATTTATCGAAACAATGCACAGGGGCAATGGCAGCAGCGTGTAAACAGGAATTGGTCTGCACCGGCAAGGCAGATGAACCCTGCAGTACTCCAACGGCAGCGGCAAATGTATTCCAGGGGGCAGGTACGCACCATGAATTTCCAGCGGGCAAGCAATTACGGCGGCATGCGTTTTGGCGGCGGATCATTCGGCGGCTCACATATCAGCAGCGGTGGTGGTACACATTTCAGTGGTGGCGGCCGCAGCTTCGGGCATCATTAAATAAACAGGTTGACTTTATATCATTAAAGCGCCCCTGCCGGTTTTCTGCAATAATAAGAGCACTCTCCTTGCCAGGAAAGTGACAGCAGAAAGGCATACCGGTAAAGGGCGCTTGCCAATTTATTACGGGTTGATATGGTGAAAGGATACATTGCAATCCTTTTCATTTTTTATGGCCTTACAAACGCACCTTCTTTTTCTGAATGATGTTTGACGGAAAACAGTCAACTGCAAAAATTATTTGCGTTGTTTCTCAGCAGATTTGTTGAGATAAAAATTTTGAAGAAAATAATCCGGGGCTTTCAGCAGCAGAATATATCTCAGCATCTGTCCGGGCTTTCGCTGCAAGTCCTCGCCGCTCGTGCCTCGCGGCTGCGGGCTTTCCGCTCAATCCCGCAGCCCATGAGCGGGGGAATAAAATTCAGCAATCGCTCACTACACTTATTTTTGTGTTATGACAGATGTGCATGATAAACCAACACGCAGTTATAATATGAGCTGCATTAAGGCCAAAGACACAAAACCTGAAATGCTCGTCCGTAAATTTTTGCATGCACATGGATTCCGATATAAACTACACGATAAAAGACTTCCCGGAAAACCAGATATTGTTTTGACAAAATACAGAACAGTAATTTTTGTACATGGTTGTTTTTGGCATGGGCATAAGAACTGTAAATATTTTGTAGTGCCAAAAACCAGAACGGAATGGTGGTTGAATAAAATCAATCAAAACAAAGCTAATGATGCAAAAGCTGTAAAAACTTTAAAAAAAGGGGGCTGGAAAATTATTAATGTTTGGGAATGCAACTTAAAAAAATCAAAGCTCGATTCTACTCTTTATTCTATTCTGAAAAAACTTTCCTGAGTACAGATTCTTAAGAATTCTTATTTATTCACTATTCACATTGTGTCTTAAAACATACCTCTTTTTAGGACACACTAAAATATGTTCGTGTATGGACTTACAGGAAAAAATCGGTAAGCGTATAACTGAATTACGAAAAGCAAAAAAATTATCACAGCAAAAATTCGCTTACGAAGCAGATATCGAAAGAAGCTTTCTCACTCACATTGAAAAAGGTAGAAAGAATATCTCTGTTGGAACCCTTGAACGAATAATGAGTGCGCTTGAAATATCTGTGAAAGATTTTTTTGACTCAGAATTTTTTTCAAATGGAAAAAAGAAGAAATAATGATTGGGAAAAAAATAAATATCGAATCATACAAACAAAAAGGTAACATCAAAAAACAAAATAATTTCTTAGCAGATGAAATTTTATTAACACACTTTGATACTCTTTCTAATGATTCGAAAAAAATCGCGAAATCCTATTTTAAAAAAAATATTCATCAAATAAATGGATTTCGCAATCTTACATTAGAAGAAGCCATTCAACAGTATTTATTTGAAATTAAAGCTAAGGTTCCATTTCCTGCTCTCAGTAAAGAAGAAGCAAAATTTACTTTTATAGATCTATTTGCAGGTATTGGTGGTTTCAGGTTGGCGATGCAAAGTTTAGGTGGGAAATGTGTTTTCAGCTCTGAATATGATAAATATGCGCAACAAACTTATTATGCAAATTTTGGTGAGATACCGTTTGGAGATATTACCAAATCGGAAACGAAAAGTTTCATTCCGAAGAAATTTGATATTCTGTGTGCTGGTTTTCCATGTCAACCATTTTCTATCGCAGGAGTAGCAAAGAAAAATAGTTTAGGACGAAAACATGGATTTGAAGATGTAAAGCAAGGAAATTTATTTTTTCATATAGCAGAGATAATTAAAGAACATAGACCTAAAGCATTCTTTCTTGAAAATGTAAAGAATCTTGTTTCACATGATAAAGGAAATACTTTTAAGGTCATCAAAAATATTCTTGAAGAATTAGGATATTCTTTTGATTCAAAAGTATTAGACGGTAAGCATTTTGTCCCTCAACATAGAGAAAGAACTATAATTGTCGGCTTTGATAAATCTTATTATGGTTCTGATATTTCATTTGATTTTAATAAAGTTGTTCTTCCTGAGCCGAATCATAAAATCAAAAAAATTCTTGACAAAAAAGTAGACCCTAAATACACTTTGTCTAACCATCTCTGGAATTATCTTCAGGAATATGCAAAAAAGCATAAGGCAAAAGGCAATGGATTTGGATTTGGTCTTGTCAATCTTGAAGGAATAAGCAGAACAATGAGTGCACGTTATTATAAAGATGGAGCGGAAATTTTGATACCTCAGGAAAATAGACCACCGAGGCGATTGACTCCCAAAGAATGTGCAGCATTGCAAGGATTTCCATTTCGAGAATTTAAAATACCTGTTTCTGATAATCAAGCTTACAAGCAATTTGGGAACTCGGTTGTTATGCCACTGATAAAATCAGTTGGAGAACAAATAGCTAAAATAATTGCAAGAGAAAATGACTTTAAATAATCTTTTAAAATTGTTTTCTGATCAAAACTGTGAAACAGTTTATGTAAAAGAATTAGTTAAAAACAATAATTCTAAACAACAGATTTATCTCGCTAGCGGGGATACTCAAATCTTAAATGTATTTCCTGTAAACGATTTTCAGGCAGTATTAAATCCCCACGCAAAGAAGGAAACTTTCCATGCAGCGTGTAATTTTTCTTGGATGGATGATGAAGGAAATAAATTCCTAGCACCCAATGCAAAATTTATTTTATATCCTAAATATCCAGAAGTTAGATTTTCTGGTTTCGTGCAGGGCTGCAAAAAAGCGCCTTCCGCAATTTTAAATAATACGGTTCCGGGGAGATATTTATTTTTTGGAGTTTCAAAAACTGATCAAATACTTGGGTATGCATCTGATGCTAATAGCGAAATCTCAAAAGAGTTTTCGAATTTAAAGAATATTCCAATGATTGGAATTTTATACTCACTTGCTATTAAGGCAAAGAAATTAATTCTTGATACAAAATCTCAACTTCTCTTAAGACTAAAAGAAATTTATTTAAAAGGATGGATTAATTCTAAGCAGCTTAAACCAGGTTTCTTGATTGCGCCTTGCAATGAAAGCAGATGTGGTGGCTTAACACTTGAGGCAGAACTGGGAATTATTCAAAATGGCAAATCTGAACCTGATTACTTAGGATGGGAGATAAAACAATTTGGAGTAAAAAAATTGCATCTTATTAATAGTGCAAGAATTACATTGATGACTCCGGAACCTGATGGTGGTTTTTATAAGGATAAAGGAGGTATTGCATTTGTTAGAAAATATGGGTATCAATCTTTGTCAGACAGGGAAAGAATGGATTTTACAGGTTATCATAAGCATGAATCTTTTCAAAAAAAGTCCGGATTGACTTTAAGAATAATTGGATTCGATTTTACCAGTAAAAAAATTAGTGACCCCAATGGTGGGGTCTTTCTGTTTGACTTGAATGAAAATATAGCTGCTTCATGGTCATTTTCAAAAATGCTAAATCATTGGATCAAAAAACATGCAAAAGCAAGTTATATACCTTCACTTTTAAATACTATCCCATATAGGCAGTACAGATATTCCAACAATATTATTTTAGGCGAAGGAACTGATTTTTCGCTTTTTGTTGATAACATAGCTAGTGGAAAAATTATTTACGATCCAGGAATTCATATTGATAATATTTCTTCAAAAGCAGTTTTAAAAGCAAGAAGTCAATTTAGAATTTCTTCAAAACATATACGAGAATTATATCGACATACTGAAACAGTTGATTTGGATAAAGTTGAGAAGGATGTTAAATAGTTAGTATTTCCATTTCTTTAATGCGTCATCTCACTCACCATAAATCCCCCACAACAACTTTGAAATTTTCCTGGGAATATCCATCTCAGGTCTTTATTATTTTTTACAGACCACGACAATTGTCAAATAAAGCCTGCTACTCAAAATTTTTCTTTATCCTCGCTCTATCCTCCGCTTCCTTTTCATTCTTATGATAGAGTTCTATGAATACAATTCGCTGTTCGGTTTCAAACCATGCATAGATCAATCGAAAGCCGCTATTTACTCCACGTCCTTTTAAGGAGCGACATGCGATCTTTTTCACTTTGATAACACAGGTAGTGATCGCCAATCCATCAATACGAAAACTAAATGGCGGACGTTCATCCGGTTTTGTCTTTAGAATACTTTTCACAATTTCCAAATCCTCATTCAGCGTCCGGTATTTTTTCAAAAGTCGTTTCAGGTCCTTTTCAAATTCCAAAAGCGATGTGAAGTCCATACGGATTAATTTTCGTCTTCATAAACTCTTACAGAATATGGCGGCTCGCGGTAAAAGGCAAGTTCATAGCTTATGTCTTTGCCATCTTCCGTTACCTGCCAGGGCAAATCGTTATGCGAATAATTGCTGATGCCGCTTGCACTCCAGTCGCTCATTTGCTCTATCACCCGGTCGATCACTTCTTTTTCACTTGCTTTTAGTTGGGTAAGGTCGGGCTTCACCAACGGAATGTAGCGGGTTTGCGTTTTATTGAAATATTCGGTCTTTATTTTTTTCAGCTCATTTTTTTCAATCATCATATTTACAATGCTTTCAAAACGCCGTGGCGCAGGGCCAAAAGGAAGCTTACGGTATTTGGCGCCGGAAAGATGTTCTTCATACAATTCATAATAATTGAAATCAGAAAAATAAAGCAGCTTATATAAAACCGTTTCTCCGACATTGGGTTTGCCTGCACATTTTTCCAGAATGTAAAGCAGTACATTTTTAAATTTTGCAATGTTCATTTCAGGGACTGAAACACGGACTTCGGTTTTTTGCTTTGCCGTTTTGGGCTCTTTAATCTCTTCCTTTTCCTCTGGCTTAAAATCTTTGGAGAGGAATTCATCTACGGAGAATCCGAGCAATAGTGAAAGCTTTTGTAATTCCATCACATCAAGGTAACGGTTGCCCTGTTCTATCTGCACCAATGAGGTCCTCGATATTTCCATGTTTTTTGCCAGTTCATCCTGCGATAGCCCTTTTGCTTTCCGCAATTGCATAATGCGCTTTCCTATTTCCTGTTGTGAAATAGCATGACTCATAGATAAATTTTATTTCTACAAAAGTAACAATGTTCTATAATAAAACAAAAATATGTTTTATATTTGAACATTTAAAAATACAAATATGGCTAAGCAAAAATATTATGTGGTATGGGAAGGGCGGGAGCCGGGCATTTATAGTAACTGGGAAGAATGCAAGAAGCAAGTTGATGGTTTTGTAGGAGCCAGGTATAAATCATTTCAAACTGCTCAACTTGCAGAAAAGGCATTTGATGGAAACAGTAATGAGTTTATCGGACACGATTTTATTGAGTCTACTCTTAGCGAAGAAGAGTTGTTACTAATTGGCAATCCAATTGAAGAGAGCATTGTAGTTGATGGAGCATGGAATACAAATTCTGGTGCTGCCGAATATCGTGGTATCGATTTCAAAACAAAAAAAGAATTATTTCATCAAGGGCCTTTCGCTGACGGTACAAATAATATAGTTGAGTTTTTGGCTATTGTGCATGCATTGGCTTATTGTAAAAATAAAGCCTTGGCTACACCAATTTATTCCGACAGTAAAACAGCAATTAGTTGGGCGAAGCGAAAAACTGCGAGGACAAAACATGATGAAAGTGAGGCAAACAAAAAACTTTTTGAATTAATTGAAAGGGGTGAGAAATGGTTGAAAGAAAATAGTTATCCAAATAAAATATTGAAATGGGAAAGTAGGGCATGGGGAGAAAACCCGGCTGATTTCGGACGAAAATAGAGATAATAGATAATTTTTTGGCGCAATTACTTCACTCCCCATAATACTCCCACAACAACTTCGAAATTTTTCTTGTGAGTGTCCATGCTTCGTTCGTGCTTTCCCAACTCTGGTCTTTATTATTTTTGGTGAAGATGCTGAGTATGTAAGGATGTTTTCCATTTACATATATTAGCTCATTGCGGTTTGCATCAAGTGCGCCGTTTTTATCAGCAGTAAAAACACCGGCAGGAATTTGTGACAGCGCTTCTTCATCCCAATATTGGCGGCTCATCAGGCGCAGCATTTTATCGCTTGCATTTTTACTGATGATCTTTCCGTCAACAATATTTTTCATCAGCATGGCAATTTCTTTTGGTGAGGTTTGCCCCCAACCATATTCGCCGCGGTTTGTTTCACGCCCCGGCGTGCGGCTGTTCACACGTGTATCTTTCAAACCCAGGCTATCGAGTATTTGATTAATGCGTGTGCCGCCACCGGCAAGGCCTTGCAGCCATAAGCTCGCACAATTGTCGCTGATGGTAAGCATCAGCATCATTACTTTGCTGAGTTCAATGGTGCTGCCCGGTTTAAAATCGGAGAGTATATCATCGCCTTCTGCATAATATAAAGAATCGGTGTAGGTCAACCGCTGGTGGTAATTCAATTCCCCTTTTTCTATCTTATCCATAATGCCAATAAGGATCGGGACTTTTACAATACTTGCTGTTGAAAAAAGCGTATCTGCATTGATGGAAACTGTTTTGCCCGATTTCAAGTCCATCACATAAATTCCAATATCACCATGAAAACCGGTGATGGCTTCCTGAATTTGTGCCGTTAATTTTTTATCTGTTTTCTGGGCAAAGCAAGTTGCAACCATAAATAATGAGAGTATGACAAGATAGTTACGCATATAAAATATTGTACCCGAAAATAAATGTTTAATGCCATGGAAAAAAGTACCAGTTAAGTTTCCAAATTGTAGTTCCGGAGATTTGTGATGCCGGGGTACCAGGCATCTAAGATTGTCTTCCCCCTGTTCGCAGGAATTTTTTTATTTGCATTTCTGTTCTGCTGCTATCAGAATAAGAAAATCAGTTGCTGTTGTTTTATCTGATCATTGGAATAAAGAAATATTATTTGCTTTAGGCATTTTTTGCCAATAGCAAAGCGATCAGGGCATAAAAGTTCTTCATCACAGTAGTACCAAAGCTTAATCTAAGCTTCTTTCCTTCTCGGCAGGAGAAGGTGCCCCGCTTTTAACGGGACGGATGAGGCTTCGGTTCGTTTTTTGGCGATTCAAAAAAGAATAACGAATAAGATGAAATTAGCCTAAGAGTAAACTCATGCCTATGCAGGGATCATAAAAAAGCGGTTATAAATTTTTTGCAAAAAAAGGGCGATGAATCTTTCTTTATATCACCTTCCAATAGGGTTTTCAGGGCTATTATTCAGGTGTGATTATATTGTGAAATTTGTGTTTTTATTTATGCTGCAATTGTGATAAATTAGATATAATTTCGCTTAAAATATCTAACATGAAACTTTTTGTCGCCGGCCTTCCCTATGATTTCGATGATACTGATTTGCGTGAAATGTTCGAACTCTACGGCGAAGTAATTTCAGCTAAAGTAGCAATTGACAGGCAGACCCGTAAAAGCAGGGGTTTTGGTTTTTTAGAAATGGCAAATGAAGCTGGAGGAAATGAGGCTATTCAAACATTAAATGGTGCATACCTGGCAGGAGGAAAACAGTTGTCGGTAAAGCTCGCAGACGATCAGTCTCAAAATTCAGGTAATCAAAATAGCGGCGGTTTTCGCGACCGCGGCGATCAAAGAGGCGGTTTCCGTGATAACAGGGGTGGCGGCTTTCGTGATAACAGAGACCGTGGAGACCGTGGCGGACGCCGCGATTTCAATGACAGGGACAGAGACCGCAGAAGATTTTAATTTTCCAATTCATATTATTTTTCCCAAATAAAAATGGCGCATTGATAAGCGCCATTTTCATTTTACTCAATAATGAAATAATCAGAATCACCTCTTTGCGCCTTTCCGAGAAACCTACACCGCACTAAATTCTGAAAACAAATTTGCACTCTCACTCACATTCGCTACAGGAATATAATCGCAAACCTGGCTGTATTGTTCCCACAACTTCAATACTGCAGGATTAGTATGTGCATGTTTAATGATATCTTCCGATTTCCATTCAAAAACTTCGATGATCGTTTTGTCGCCGGCTTGCATAAGTATCGGTTTTCGCTCTGTCACAAGGCCTTGTTCCCATAAGACATCGTGATGAGCTTTTGCGAGTCTTTTCAGTTCATTCTCTTTGCCAGGTTTTGGCTTATAAGCAACAATAACAATGCGTGAAGACATAATTAAGGGTTTGGTATGAACAACAAATAATACGTTAACTTATGATTTATGTTACAAATGAAAGGTTAAAATCAGGCGTCAGTTATCAGTTGTCAGTCATCAACCCTGATGCCTGACGTTGCTTACAATTTTTTGCTTTCCGTTTACAATTTACTCCTCACTGCTTACTCTAAAGAAAATTCCATAAATTTGTAAGGTAAACTTACAAGTTTAGTTAATGATCTCACGATACGAAATAACAGAACAACAACTTGCCTCCGAGCTGCGCACGGTGGTATCCAGGCTCATCCGGAAACTGCGGGTGAAATCAGAATCTGCAAGCTTGTTATCCCTTACTGAGCGTTCAACACTTGCGCTTCTTGATCAGCACAAAACTTTGTTGCCAAGCGAAATGGCTGCAATGGAAAAAATCACCACGCAATCTATGTCGCAGATAGTGAACCATCTTGCAGAGCTGGGTTATATCAACCGGAAAACTTCCGGGATTGATAAACGCAAATGCATGATTTCTTTATCGAAAAAAGGCTACCAGGTTTTGCTCCAGGTAAGAAGCGAACGTGATGAGTGGCTGACAAAAGCGTTGAAAGAAACATGTTCGCCTAAAGAATTGCGTGCACTCGAAAGGGCGATTGTGCCATTAACAAGATTGGTTGACTACGAGTGATACAAAAAGAAAGAAGCGTTTGGTTTATGAAGCTGACAACATTCAATGCGTTTAAAAGCCGCAATTACCGGTTATATTTTTCAGGACAATCCGTTTCGCTCATCGGAACATGGATGCAAAAAACAGCAGTGAGCTGGGTAGTATATGCGCTCACCCATTCCAAATTCATGTTAGGTGTAATGCTGTTCTCTACGATGTTTCCTTCATTTGTTTTATCATTTCTCGGAGGTGTTGCTGCCGATCGTTACAACCGCTACAAATTATTATTAGTGACACAGGTTGCATCAATGGTACAATCGCTATTGCTCACACTTCTGATCTTTTCAAAACATTATGCCATCTGGGAAATTATTGTACTGAGTGTTTTGCTTGGCATCATCAATGCGTTTGATGTTCCCGCAAGGCAATCATTAGTATATGAAATGGTAGATGATAAAAAATTATTGCCCAATGCGCTTGCACTGAATTCTTCTATGGTGAATTTATCAAGATTGATCGGCCCGGCAATTGCAGGGATCATCATTGAAAAATTCGGCGATGTTTTTTGTTTTGGATTGAATGCGCTTAGTTTCTTAGCTGTGATCATTTCGTTGCTGATGATGAAACTTCCGGCATACACACCGAAGCCGCGTAACAAAAATGTTTTTACTGAATTGAAAGAAGGTTTTGAGTATATCAAACAAACACCTGCAATTTCATCTGTCCTCATCATGCTTGCTTTGATCAGTTTATTTGTTCTTCCATACACAACATTGATACCGGTATATGCGAGGGATATTTTTCATGGCACTGCTTCCACATTTGGTGTGATCGATAGTTTCATTGGTTTGGGTGCATTTTCCGGTGCAATTTTTCTCGCATCATTAAAACCGGGGACGAACCTTCGGAAAATATTAGCTATTAACACGTTTGTTTTTGGCACAGGGCTTATTTTATTTTCTCATGCTCCCTGGTATGCATTGGCGCTTGTGTTCGCAACGATTGGTGCATTCGGAATGATGTCGCAGGTTACGATCAGCAACACACTTATACAGACAACAGTGAAAGAAGGTATGCGTGGCCGTGTGATCAGTTTTTATGCGATGGCATTTTTCGGAATGCAGCCACTCGGCGGGCTGATCATCGGGTATGTATCGCAAAAAATAGATGTGCAGAATACCGTGATGGCGCAAGGTATCATTGCATTACTTATCGGTTGCTGGCATGTATATTTCCTTCGCAAGCACAATACAAAAACGCCCGCGGTAGAGACAAAAAAAATACAACCAATAGAAACTTCTGTTGCATAAGTAGTAGGTATGAGCTATGAAGTAAGGAATAATTTTAAACTTCATACTTCATACTTCATAGCTCATAGTTCATACTTAATCAGGAAAAAGCGTTTTATCAATTCCGGGAATAATGCGCAATGCATTTTTGTAATAAATTTTTTTGAGGATATCATCACTCAACCCAAGCCCGTACAAGCGCCAGAATGCATGATATTTTTTGTGATAAGGGAAATATTCATCGTTGGTTTCAAGCACACGGAAATACGTTTGATATTCTGAAGGAACCCAGCTGTCTTTCCCGAATAGGATCCTATCCTGGTATTTTTCAAAAAAATTTTTTGCAGTAACCGGCTGCCTTCCGATCTCTGCAATCACGGCACCAAACTCCACATATACATTTGGTAACTGTGTAAGTAAACTATCCAATGCAGGAAGATTATTCGGAAGCCATCCGAAATGTGCGGCAATAAATATGGTATGCGGATGTTTTGCAAACATTCGATGTTATTCCGCGATCAAAGTGTCCCATGTGGGCAATCCTTTTTTATAATAGCTGCGGTCGGGATGTGTAGTAACTTCCAGCCAGCGTTCATTTTTTTCATCAACAGCATCCCAGAAACTTTTCGGATCGGCAGAATGAATGAGCACAGGGATATGCAGCTCGCCGCATTTTTCCCAAACAGCATCAAGGCGCGGATCGTCAATACGGATATAATTATTATGTTCGTCTTTAAAATGTATGCCAAGGTCTTTATAGATTTTTAAACCACACGCGCCGGATTGTACATCTTTCTCCAGTTCTTTCACGGCATTTTCTGTCCACCCTTTTTCTCCAAAGCCAACGAAAGAAATATTGGTGAATAATTTCAAACGCTTTGGATTTGTTTCTGCTATGTGTTGAATGCTGCGGACGAGATAATCATTTCCCTGCACATCAAAATCACCATTCCGCCCGGGACTTTCTTTGTAACTTTTTCCACTTAGGTTGATCATCACTTTCATATTCAACTCATCCATCTCTTTAAAAAGCTCAGTAAGGTTTTGTGATGGAACTTCCCATTGATGGTTATGTACATCAATGAAGGGGAATTTTGCATGCGTGATAATATGTTGTGGAACTACAAGGGTGGATTTCGGTTCGTACTTTTCAAAGTCCATGCGTGGCTGCGATTGTGTGCAACCGGCTATTGTAAAGAATAAGAATATAAAAGAGATTGAAACATTTTTCATTGTATATGGTTATAATGACACGAATTGGAAGGCGAATTACACGAATAATTTCTTTTTAAGAAAACCACTTGTAATAAATTTTACAATAATAGAATGCTTTATTTCAGATAAACAGTATTCTATAATTAAATTCATCTTTTATTCTTGTTCTTTTTTGCTTTGCCAAAAAAGAACCAAAAAAGGCGATCCGTAAACGATGTACAGCCCGTTTCCGGAAGGAGCGTCGATTTGACTTTTGTAGTACTGTGATGAAGAACAGCGGTGCCCTGATCGGTTTATTGTTGGCAAGAAACGTTTTTACCAACAAAGAATTATTAATTATCAATTCTTATTTATTAATTGATTGCCTACGCTTTTTTTGCAATTTCAATCTTGTCTACATCGATCTTTCCATACACAGCATTCACCGTAACTTTTCCCATCATTTGTGTTACTGTTCCGAATCCTGTTTCCGTGGAAATAAAACTCGTAAAGTCGCCAACTTTTGAATCCACATATAATTTCTTATCCACAGCATCATAACGTACACCAGTAAGCGCTTGCAGATATCCATAGCTTGCGAGCGCACGTGCATACCAATGCCCGCACTCATATTCGTTGAATGGATTTCTAATCCTTCCGTCATAACGGTTGCGTGATGCACGCAACACATCCAATCCTTCCTGTACATGTCCCATCAGCATAAGGTGAGAAGCAACCTGGTGTTCGATGCCTGTCCACACTTCATCACTATACACAAACGGTAATGAAAGTTTTCCGCCTTTTGGCCAGGTGCATAATAATAAACCACCTTCATCGCCAACGGCAAATGAAGGGCGTTGCGGGTTTGCATGTTCACTCAGATTTTGTTTCAGATTATATTTATGGATGGCAAGTAAATGGCTTTTAATTTTTGATGTATCCATCGGGTCATTCAATCCGCACATGCGTGCTATCCATGCACCAAGCACACCGTCCGACAAACATCCTTTTCCATATTGATATTTCGGGCCTTCTTTTTGCAGCAATTCTTTTGCTTCATCGGAATAATCACCGCCGAAAGATTTTGCAGTTGTCGGGTCGCCTGCATTCAAACCTTTGTATTGAATTTTCTGAATAAAAAATTCGCCATCGTACAATTCTGTTTCGATTGCTTTCTTCGCCAATGCAGAAAGATTTTTATATCTCGACATGTCTTTGTTCAGGTATTCTCCCATCGCAGTGATCGCATTTAACGCACCAATGTAAAAACTGGTGTGCATTCCATCGGCTCCCCAAAATTCAATGTCGTATGTATTATGATGCGGCTCTTCAATCACACCACGTTCATGCGGATCCCAGGTACGGATGCAATACTCCATACTTGTTTTTACCATCGGAAAAATTTTTTTCAGCCATTCACTGTCGCCGCTCACTCTCCACTCGCGGTATACTTTCATAATGCCGCCAAGCTGGCCGTCTGCAGCAGAATGGAAATCGTGTGTTGCAGGTTGTATCGGAAGTACGGCACGAAATGTTTGATGGCCTTCTTCACTCTGGCTTTCGCAAAATTCTGTAGCACGCATGCTGCGCTCCATTGCCGGAAATAAATGCGAGGTAGCCTGCGCATAATTCCACACGTGGGTGCATGAGCCATGGCACGAACCCCACGTATCGCCGCTGCCTTCCCAGTTCCATGCACGCCCATCATACTGGCGCATTACCGTTGTTGATTTTAATATGGTGAGGTTTGCAGCAACGGCTTCAACAACCTCCGGCGGCAATGTGCTTGCATAAAATGCATCTTTAAAAAGTGTGCTCTTTTTTTTCAAATCATCGTATTGGGCAGACCAATAGGAGATCAGTTCATCAATATTTTTAAAACGGTTGCTGTACCACGGTTTATAATATTTTCCATCGAAGTTCTGGTCGTATTTATCGAGGCCGATATCGGAAGGGGAGTTGCAGCAACCATTTGCCGGGTCGCAGTTTTCTTTTTTCTTTCCTACATCACCATAGGTCTGATCAGTATCCGGCGAATACCACGCCATCATCACGCGGATTGTTTTTTCTTTTCCTGCACCGATTGAAAACGGAACGTACAACGATGCACCCGGCGCATCTTTTTCAACTGGCGCAACAGATTTTACTTCTGCATTTTTCACCGCATTCCATGCCATGGTCAACCCATCCCACCATCCGCCGCGAAACCAGCAATGGTCAACAACCGTTGCATCATCATCTGTAAAAAAAGCCATATCGGTACGGAACGGTTTTTCTTTTGTACCTTCTTCCGTCATCACAAAACCATTTTTGGTTGATGTGATTTTATTTTTGCCATCATCCACACGCACAAAATTTTTGGTGTTGAAAGAAAACACGGCATCCAATGTTGTTTTACTTGTGTTGGTGAAATGATATTCGATGGCGCCAACAGGCATGCTGCAATTATTTTCATCGCCGGGAATGAAAGGGCTCCACCCTGTGATCTTTACTTTCATCGGTATATCATCATCCGAAATATCAACATGGCCGAAAGGGAACCTTGCGAGGAACGACGTATTACGGAAACGCGGAAGCCCGATCGTAGAACTCTCCGAGCCTTCGCCGGAATAGGGGCGGCCAAAATGTTTCCACAACGGCACAGGCCCTTCCAGCACTTTAGCACCGTTCTTCAATCCTTTCACAGAAATGGCGGCAAACGTGCATGGCTCATTATATACATCAGGCAGGTTTTTTATGGATACATGCGACAATGCGCCTGTGCCTTCAATACAGATCATCCCCGTGCCGAAACCACCCATCGGGAATGCAATGCGGCTCAGGTATTCGTGCGAGTAAGCGCCGTTATACACACGGCTGCCTGTTTTAGTATCAGTAACATTTTCGGTTATACGTTGCCGTTGGTTTGATTCACCAAGTGCTAATCCGGCAGGAAAAACAGCAGCGGCAGTACCGCTCAATCCGATTTGTTTTAAGAAAGACCTTCTTCCAGGGTTATGATTCATACAGCAATTTTTTAGATTCTAAATATAAGGATTTCTGTAAAGAGAATTTTGATACCGGCGATGGTAATTCTATTAAGCATCGTTGCGTCGCAATCCGTTCATCGGTAGTGCTGCTATGAAGCATTGGGCCTATATACTAACATGTAAAAAAATTATGAATGCCTGTAAAATAAAAGAGAATTGTAATTTGAATCATGAAAACGATCAACCTGAACCCTATCCTGCATCGCGGCAAAGAATGTATTGCGGTGCATTTTGAAAATGACAAGCAACTGAACAACCTTGTTAGAAAAATCCCATTGATAAAATGGAGCCAGTCACAGAAGTGCTGGTATCTTCCCCTCAATAAAAATTGTTATGAGAATATCCGCAAAGCTGTAGCAGGTTTTGCAACCCTTGATATTTCCTCATTAAAAAAATACCTGCAAAATAAAAAGCAAAAGAATACAACTGCGGCAATACAAAAAGTTGTACCCGCAACTGCACAAAAAAAATTCTGCAAAGAAAATACACAGGCAATTGAAAAATTAACCGAACAACTAAAGCTAAAAGCGTACAGCGACAGTACTATACGAACCTATTGCAATGAGTTTGCGCAATTGCTGCGTGTGCTGAAAAACAAACCTGTTGATGAACTTAGCGTTGGCGATATAAAAAGATATATGGTATATGCGATGGAGAAAGAAGGCATAAAGGAAAACACGGCACACAGCAGGCTGAACGCGTTAAAATTTTATTTTGAACAGGTGTTGAAACGTGAAAAATTTTTTTTGGAAATACCGCGGCCAAAAAAACAGATCATTCTGCCGAAAGTTTTGGGAGAAAGCGAAGTTGCCAGGATGTTTACTGCAGTAAAAAACCTGAAGCATAAAGCCATACTGTTCACTGCTTATAGCGCAGGGCTTCGTGTGAGCGAAGTGGTAAACCTTCGTGTGAATGATATTGACAGCAGCCGCATGCTGATATTTATTGAGTGTGCCAAAGGAAAAAAAGACCGTTATGTGAACCTGAGTATTTTATTGCTTGATATATTAAGGGCATATTTAAAAAGCATGCCTTCAATGCCCAAAACGTACCTGTTTGAAGGAGAGAACCCGGGAACGCCATATAGCACCCGAAGTGCACAGGAAATTTTTTACCAGGCAAAAGAAAAGGCGGGCATAGTAAAACAAGTGAGCTTCCATTCATTGAGGCACAGTTTTGCTACGCACGTTCTTGAAAAAGGCATCGATATAAGATATATAAAAGACATACTTGGCCATTTCAGTATAAAGACCACGGAGCGCTATTTGCATGTGAGCAGGAAAAAGCTGGTGAACATTGCCAGCCCACTGGACGATATGTGGCAAAGAGGCGAAATACTGTGGTGAAAAGCAAAGGCAGGGCAAATTAAATGAAAGGCGCTCCACTAAAGTAAATGTGAGTGAGGTGGCGAAGCTATGCGGATATGGAACATATTATAAAAAAACAATATTGTCATTGACGCAACAAACAATACAAAAAACGCGTATGGGTTTTCGTGATTATCAATGGATTGAAAAACCGGTGGAAAGGGATTTGTTGCGTATATTTATGTGTTGGTGGCAAGCTTATCAGCAACACTCCGCTAACACAAACAGTTGGACAAAACCGCTCTTCTTCCACAAAATCTCTAAAAATGTGGAAAAATAAAATCGGGACATTTATTAACTCACAGGAATATTCTCCTATATTTACGTTGTAATAGTTCTTTGAGAAGTGTTTTGATGTCTATGCTCTTAATGGAGTTCACTTGACTGTCTGCAAAGACAACCCTAACGGGTAAATTAACGGCACACAATCATTCATCTTGTCACGTTGTCCCTCGTTGCGACATTGGCTAGATATGAATTGTTCTTGTCGTTATTATGCTATTAATTATTATAAGCAGGAAATTTAAGTGAGTGTATGGGAACATTGATTACACATTAAGTGTATAGACTTTAACTCAGGCATTTTACTTCGGCGTTGTTGAAAAAGCAGGCAACAATGTCGTTGTCATTAAAACAAGTATTATGTCTAGATTAAAACAAAATCAAAACATTGATAACTTGATACAAAGTATCACGATTATCACAAAGAACCAGTGTTCTCTTTCGGAACAGGACAAAACCGTCTTAGATGAAGCATTAGAAAGACTTCAAAAACTGAAACAAAAAAAAGGTAAAACCAATCAGCAAATTCTTGAAGAAATTGCTAAAGTGATTGAGCTACTAACCAAATTTTTTGTCTGAAAACAGAAAAGAAGTTATAAGATGCTGAATTGAAATCCGAACACTCCTTAATTTTTTCAATTTTACAAAATGGACTTAGGAAATATCATAAAAAATATTAGAAAGCAAAAAGGGCTTACTCAAAATGAGTTTGCTTCTTTATGTGGTATAACGCAAACTTATCTTTCACAAATTGAAAGCAACTCCAAAGAACCAAACCTTTCAACTCTTCGGGAAATTAGCGATAACCTAAAAATCCCATTGCCTATTTTGTTCTTTCTGTCAATGACTGAAGACGATGTTCAACCAAGCAAAAGAAAGGCATTTGAAATCGTTAGCCCGTCTGTAAAATCTTTAGTCAATGAATTCTTCGCAGTTTAAAAAAAATGAGTTCAAAAAATTATGTGCAACAATAGGTTTCAAACCTGCACAGGTTGAAGAACTCATTTCTAAACTGGACGCCTATTACAAAGAGTGGGTTGAGCAAAAGACTGACAAGAAAACGGGAGACTTTAAGCGGTTTAAAGACGGAACAATAAAACAGCGGACGATAAGACCGTCTTTAAAAGAGCTAAAAGTAATTCAAACAAATATTAAGAATAGAATTTTAGCATCAATAGAATTGCCTAACTCTGTTCATGGTGGCGTAAAGAAAAGAAGCAACATATCAAACGCTAAACCTCATCAAGGAAACAAGTATCAGTTTACAACCGACCTTCAAGAGTTCTATCCAAACATAGACTTTCAAAGGGTTTACAACACTTTTATTGGTCTTAAGTTTTCTCCACATTATGCTCACTGGTTGACAAAACTTACGACATGGAAATATGAATTGCCACAAGGCACACCGACAAGTACCCATATTGTAAATCTTGTCTTTCTTGAAACGGACAAAAAGCTAATAGACCTTTGTAGCAAACACGGAATAACTTACACCAGATATGTTGATGACCTTACCTTTTCCTCACAACAGGATTTTCGCCATTATCTCAATGACATCTTAAATATTGTTACATCGGGCGGCTTCAAACTTAGTTATAGAAAAACGAAGTATAGCGGCAATCAGACCATTACGGGAATTAATGTCTTTTTAAATAAAATTGACGCACCAGAAAAAATAATTGAAAAGGCAAATGCCGAAAAAAATACAAAGTCAACTACTAAGCCTTTTTCTAATTATCTAAACAACATCAGAAAAACAAACAGGATAAAAAGAAAGCCAGCCACCAACATTGGTATTGCCAATAGTGGGGCTTGACATTGGAGCAATCAGCATTGGTAATTCTGTTGTGCTGTGGTTCGGGGCTCGACGAATAAAGCCCAGCTTTAGTTCTTAATATTTAACTTTATCAAAAAGCCAGGCAGCAGTTCCGGGCGGACGAATATAAAATTCCCCACCATCGGCAATACCTGCTCGTTAGCGGCAATTCAATGCGACATTTCATATATTTCATAGCGACAATCTGTTCGACTATTTCTTTGTTTGCACAAGCCGATACTTCTTTAATCAAGGACGTAAATTCCTATGTGAAATTTATTGACTCAATAAATAGCAGCAACAATCTAAAAAATATAAGCTATAATAGATTAATTGACGACGGTGAAATTGAAAAGAATGGAAAGATAGTTGGAGGTTATGGAATCTATGTTTTATCTAATCTAAAAAATGACACAGTTTTCAGAATTGAATACAATGGAGGTGTTAACATTACTGTTAATAAGACTTATTACTATAAGTTTAATAAACTGATTTTTGCAAGACTTCAATTGATAAGTAGCAAAAAGGGCATTGGTAAAATTTATGATAAAGCAGAATACTATACGGAAGGGAAAATAGTTTCGACAATTGTTCAGAAAGAAAAGAATAGCAATAGATATTCGGCTCAAATCAACCTTTCTTTATTTCAAGACGGCATGCAATTATTGGATGACTTTAATAAAGACAAGAACCGCCGTTAGCAAAAAGTATTATAATAAACAGAACAATGTCGAAACTTTTAACAATCATTTTTATCCTGACTATAACCTCTTCGTTTGGACAAAAAGTCTATTCCGATACAGCTTTTATTTTGCGTGACATGTCTGGAGGGATTTATCATGCAATCTACATAGACAAGAATGTGAAGTCAGAGTATTATAGTTGGTGGACAGATAAAAGTTTTCACTTTCACAATTACGATTCCCTCTCTTATGCCGAATCAATCAAATCAATCTTTGGCAACAGTAAACCGGTATTTAAGCGGGAAGCAATAAATTCTTCTTTACCAAAACGATGGCTTGAACTGAACAACTATAAAGGAATTTTTTATCTCTATTCACCTAGTGATTATGGCAATAATAGCAACTTAATAATTACAGACACAACCATCATAGAATATTTCATGGATGGACCTTATGCTTATGTCGTTGATAGTTGCAAGACTATTAACGAAAATACTTTTGAGTTTGCCGTCCGCAGTGCATATCGGACAACTACGAAATATACCATACATATGCTTGATTGGGAAAAGCAAATAGCGGTTTTTGATAATCATGCTCAAGGCGAAAGCCGCTACACATTAAGAGTTGGAGCAAGCAAAGCAAAACTATTTCCAATGATTGTAAACTATTGCCACGACCAAAAACAAATTGAATTTACATTTGACAAAATAAATTTCCTTGGACTGCTGAAAGGAACAATTAAGGTAAAATGATATGACACATTTTCGGATGAACAGCAATGCTGCCGCTAACATTAGGTTCCTATGTAAAGCGATTTTAGGGGCTCGCCCGATTGATGATATGATTATAAAGTTACTACATAAATATTTTTTTGGCACACTGCGGGTTTGAATGATTTTATGTTCTGCCGA
>JAFEAE010000025.1 GCA_018266575.1 Bacteroidota bacterium | reverse complement strand
TCCTGGGGCTGGAGAAGGTCCCAAGGGTTCGGCTGTTCGCCGATTAAAGTGGCACGTGAACTGGGTTCAGAACGTCGCAAGACAGTTCGGTCCCTATCTGTGATGGGCGTCAGTAAATTGAGTGGACATGACCTTAGTACGAGAGGACCGGGTCGTACGTGCCGCTGGTGTATCTGTTGTGCCGCCAGGTGCAGTGCAGAGTAGCTACGCACGGACAGGATAAACGCTGAAAGCATCTAAGCGTGAAACCTTCCACAAGATGAGTTTACTTTTAAGGGTCGTCAGAGACTATGACGTTGATAGGCTACAGGTGTAAAAGTGGTAACACTAAAGCCAAGTAGTACTAATTGCCCGTATGCTTTAATTTTTTTACTTTGTATTACAACCTCCCAATATGTAACTGTATTAAGGTGTTTGGACAAAGGTATAAGATGTAAGCAATTGCTCAAGCCTTAAGCCTTAAACCTTGTATCTTCTTATGGTGGTTTTTCCAAGGGTGTTCACCTCTTCCCATACCGAACAGAGAAGTTAAGCCCCTTATGGCCGATGGTACTGCGCCACAATGCGGGAGAGTAGGTAGCTGCCATATTCATTGAGCCTCGTAGTTTACTACGGGGCTTTTTTATTTACATA
The DNA here is from genome assembly GCA_018266575.1 of Bacteroidota bacterium. Classification (GTDB taxonomy): domain Bacteria; phylum Bacteroidota; class Bacteroidia; order Chitinophagales; family Chitinophagaceae; genus Puia. The sequence continues at coordinate 184,080 of JAFEAE010000025.1, read as the reverse complement.
GTTTCTTTCCCTTTCTCTAATCCACAAAAAATATAACCACTCCACTTTATTTTCTTTACTTAGCATGTCGTTTCATTAAGTATTTACCCTTTATTTGCATCGCATTAGTATTATTGCTTTAACAAGCAAATCTGCAAGGATATTTTTTACTATGAGTGTCATTTCTTATCTGAAAACCGTTAGCAATTTCAAGCTTCGGTTTATGAAAAAATCTTTTGGCAATAAACCTTTTTCATTGCTCGATGTCGGGTCGGGCAACCATTCTGCTTCACGGATCACTGCTCTGTTCCCCCATTGCAAATACTATGGCATCGACAGGGAAAAAACATATAATAATGACGAAAAAGATTTTGCTGCCATGTCTGATTTTTATGAGCTCGATTTAACCGCATTAAACTTTTCCACTATTCCTGATAATTTTTTCGATGGCATATGGATGGCACATGTTATTGAACATTTACATAATGGAGATGCTGTTTTACCCGGTTTATTACAAAAATTAAAATCAGGCGGATATTTTTATATTGAATATCCCGGCGCAAAAAGCACGAGGTTGCCTTCTATGAAAGGAACTTTGAATTTTTATGATGATGATACGCATGTAAGAATCTATTCAGTCAATGAATTAAGAAAAATATTCGAAGATAATGGGTGTACTGTTTTATCATCCGGAGTTCGACGCAATTGGTTTTATATAATCAGCTTGCCATTACGTGCCCTTTTATCTTTAATAAAAAATGGATATGTACAGGGGAATGTGTTTTGGGACCTGATGGGATTTGCTGAATATTTATGGGTGATAAAAAAATAGCGCAGGTTATTTCTGCTTAATTTTATACAAATGTTCGATATGAAAAAATCATTCCTTTTAATATTGGCTGTAATAGTTATAACTACCGGTAATGGATATGCGCAAAATGGATGGCAGAGGATTTTTGACGGAAAAACACTAAATGGCTGGAAAAGATTGGCAGGTAATGCCGAGTATAAAGTAGAGAACGGAAATATTGTAGGCACCACAGTTGCCAACTCCGGCAACACATTTTTAGTGACAGAAAAAGAATATGGCGATTTCATTTTAGAGGCTGATATAAAAGTTGATGATACCACTGCAAACTCAGGCGTGCAGTTACGCAGTCATTTTGATCCAAATGGCTATGAAGGCAAAGGCAAGGTTTATGGCTACCAGTTTGAAATTGATCCTTCTTCACGCAGATGGAGTGGTGGAATTTATGATGAAGGGCGGCGGGATTGGTTATACCCTGTTTCATTAAATCATAATGCTCAGAGTGCTTTTAAAGTCGGCCAGTATAATCATGTTAAAGTGGAATGTATCGGGCATGAAATAAAAACATGGCTGAATAATATTCCGGTAGCTTATGTTGTTGACACGATGGATGCAAAAGGTTTTATAGGGTTGCAGGTGCATGGAATCGGTAATAATACAAACCTTGCGGGAGAAAAAATTTATTTCAAGAATATTGTAATTAAAACAACTGATCTCAAACCCACTCCATTTCCTGCAGGTATTTATGTGCTCAATAATATTACGAATAGCCTTACCCGTTATGAACAACAAAACGGGTGGAAATTATTGTTCGATGGAAAAACAACAAATGGCTGGCGTGGCGCATACAAACCTGTTTTCCCGGAACAAGGCTGGCAGGTTAAAGATGGCGTGCTTACGGTACTTGCATCAGAAGGAAAAGAAGGCGGTAATGGCGGCGACATTGTTACATTGGAAGAATACAGTGCATTCGATCTTTCTTTTCAATTCAAACTTACTGCAGGTGCGAACAGCGGTGTAAAATATTTTGTAACGCTTAATGAACATAATACAGGTTCTGCAATCGGGCTGGAATATCAATTGCTCGACGATACATTGCATCCCGATGCAAAACTCGGAAGAGATGGGGACCGCACACTTTCTTCATTGTACGATCTTATCAAAGCAGATAAACAAAAACGATTTATTCACCCGATCGGCGAATGGAATACAGGAAGAATAATTGTTTACCCGAACAACCATGTTGAACATTATCTGAATGGTATAAAAGTTTTGGAATATGAACGTGGTTCAAAAGAATTCCGCGACCTTGTTGCGATCAGTAAATACAAAGTCTGGGATCATTTCGGCGAAGCAAAACAAGGGCATATTTTATTACAGGACCATGGCAATGAAGTGAGCTTTCGCAGTATCAAGATAAGAGAATTGAAATAGTTGAATGGTTGAAACGTTGATAAGTTGATATGCAACGGCTGACTTTTCAACCAATCAACTCAAAACCGGTTCCCAACCATTCTCATATTCTCTTCTCCATAATTTCATTGCGCCATCATCATTTAAAATATGGCCATTACTGGAATCACAATGCAACGCTCTTCCGGTGCGCTGGGAAATATTTGCAAGATGACAAAGCAATACACTTTTTTGTGCTTCATCTACCGGAGAATTTAATGTTGCTTCACCACGAATTGTTTTTACAAAATTTTCAAAGTGATATAGATCCAGGTTTCCTGTAGCACTGATCGGGTTTGTTGGATCAGCAGCCGTTTCTGGTTTTACTTCTTTTACTAATTTATTTTTCTCATCATAAATTTTATAATCGCCACCACCAAGATTTACTAACGATCCTTTATCTCCATAAATAATAAATCCTCGTCCTGCGCCTTCTACCGGAAAAATATTACAGCTCCTGCTCTCCCATGAAATAGATTTTGCATCACCAAATTCAAAACTGGCAACCTGTGTATCCGGTGTTTGCCAATCATCTTTGAATGCATATCGCCCGCCTGCAGAAACAACTTTCGTTGGATAGTCAACTCCTAAAAACCAACGGCAGCAATCCACTTCATGCGTTCCGTTATTACAAGCTTCACCTGTTCCCCAATGCCAGAACCAATGCCAGTTATAATGCACTAAATTATCCTGGTAATCTCTTCTTGGAGCAGGGCCCTGCCACAATTCAAAATCTAACGTTGATGGTACAGCGATTTTTTTTCCGTAGCCAATTGATTTACGATTATTCGCATACCATGCTTTTGCAAAATAAGGATTGCCGATTGCACCATCACGAACCTGTTTCACTGCTTCTATCAAAGTTGGCATTGAGCGGCGCTGGTTGCCCATTTGAATATGTTTCCCATATTTATGCAAAGCCTGTGCAAGCAATTCGCCTTCATGAGGATTTTGTCCGCAAGGTTTCTCCACATATACATGCTTGTTATGTTGCACGCCCATGATCGCAGCCGGTGCGTGCCAATGATCAGGAGCAGCGATCAACAGTGCATCAAAATCTTTTTGCTCCAGCAATTTGCGGATATCTTTATACACTGTCGGTTTTCGCGGTACATCTTTTAATGCATCCAAACCATTTTGAATTGCTTTGTCTTCCACATCACAGATATATGCCACTTCCACATTCGACAATTGCGAATAACATTTTGCAAGATAATTTCCGCGGCTGTTCACACCCATCACAGCAACGATCACTTTATTGCTCGGCGCGTTTTTCCCGAATAACGGAAAATTAATAATCGTCAATCCTGCTGATGCCAGCGAAGCATTCTTGATAAAATTTCTACGCTTCATAAAAATATTTTTGTTGCTAAAGTTAGGGCATTAAGAAATTACGATTTCAGATTTACGAATTATGATTTGTTCAGCTTTGTATATTCCTCAGAATTATTAATTATCAATTTTTAATTCTTAATTATTTTGATACCAACATAGTAACTCCGATTATCATCGTTGCGTCGCAATCCTTTCATCGGTTGTGCTACTATTGAACTTCAGGCTGTGAATGTATCTTCAAAATTAATTTACAGGTTTCGCATCATGGCAAGGAACGAAGCCATCTGGATTTGAAACAAAAATTTGTTACAATTATTTCGTGAGATGCCGTCATGCCTGCGCATGCAGGCATCTGCTGTTGAATTATTTTGAACCAAAAGATATGCCCTGAAATAGCAAATCCAGATTCCCGCCTGCGCGGGAATGATGGCGAGAGTGTAAAAGATTTTTGGCAACAAGAATTTTGAAATTGATTAGGTTGTGGTTATAGCAGAAGGGTTACACTTTAAATAGTTATTTATCTTTCTTAATATTAGAAGCGCCAATAATTTTTGCCATATAATTCGTGCAACATATTTTCTTCTAATCCTCTCTGCAAAAGAGATTCCTGATAAAAAGCCAATACAAATAATAAAGATTGAAATTGACGAAAGATTTTTATTTGAAGAATAAATGATTACTGCAATTGCAATGCTCAATAAAAGTGGCGACATGAAAATTGCAATCCAAAAAACACATTCAACAAATATTTCGAAAACTTTTTTCATTCAAGTAAATCAGTTAAATCATATAAATCCAGGTTCAGACTTACTTCCTTACCCACACCTCTTTCCCATTCACAATTGTGCGCAGCACTTTTATGTCGCGGATTTTTTCAGGTGCAATGCTTAGGATGTCGTCAGATAATACTACAAAATCTGCAAGCATACCCACTTTAAGTTTGCCTAATTTATTTTCCTGGAAACTTGCATAAGCATTATTTGCGGTATAACATATCAATGCCTGTTCAACTGAGATCTTTTCATCCGGGAACCAGCCGTTGGGATTTTTATCATCTAATGTCCTGCGCGTTACTGCAGCATAAATTCCTGCAATTGGATCAAGCGGTGCAACTGTCCAGTCTGAACCGAATGTGACATTTGCACCATCTGCCAATAAACTTTTAAATGCATAAGTGCCTTTTAACCGTGCACTATCCAAACGTTTGTATGCCCATTTGCCATCATCAATAGCATGATAAGGCTGCATGGATGGAATCACGTGCAATGCAGCAAATTTTGGGATATCCGTTGCCGTTAGATGCTGTGCATGCTCTACACGGAAACGATGATCTTTGCTTGGATTTCTTTTTTCAGCTTCTTCATATACACTTAAAATAAAACCATTGGCATGGTCGCCGATTGCGTGAGTTGCGCAATGCAATCCTGCAGAGTCAGCACTTAAAACCCATCTACGCAAATCATTGGTATCTGTAATTTGCAATCCCGTTTTTGTTGGCGCATCGAGATATGGTTTATAAAACCATGCAGTTGTTGAACCCAGTGAACCATCCACAAAACCTTTCAATCCGCCCCAGTGCAGCATATCATCACCCCAACCTTCCTTCTTCACAAACGAATCCAACTTTGCCCAGGTACGCAACGGAACGAATGAATAAATGCGCAGGTCCAATTTATTTGCTGAATGTGCCTTGCGATAAGTTCCCATATCAGCCCAACCACCAAAAGTACTCATGTCACATATTTCAGTAACGCCATGTTCAAATGCTTCCTGAACGGCACGTTGTAAATATTCATCCAACTCATCCTGCGAAGGAGGAGGAATTACTTTTTCAATTAAACTTGTTGCTCCATCTTTCATAACACCTGTTGGGTCACCTGTTTTCGGGTCTCTCACAATTTCTCCACCTGGCGGGTTAGGCGTATTCTTATTAACTCCAGCTAATTTCAATGCAAGAGAGTTTGCAAGCGACATGTGCCCATCATATCTTTCTATAAAAACAGGATGGTTTCCTGTAATGCTATCAATCCATTGTCTTGTAGGTAAATTTCCGCCCCATGCTTCATGGTCCCAATCACCACCCATAATCCAACGGTCATCCTTAAGCGCAGATAAATAATCTTTCATCACCTGTATAAAATCTTTCTGTGATTTTACGTTGCGAAGATTTACACTGGCGAGTTGATATCCACCGCCTAAAAAATGAGTGTGGTTATCAATAAAACCGGGAACGATCATTTTTCCATCCACATCTATTATTTGTGTATTGCTTCCTTTGTACGCATTATAGTCATTGCCAACATACATAATGGCACTGTCTTTAATAGCAATTGCCGTTGCACGGTCGTTAGCAGAATCACCTGTCCATATCTTTGCGTTAATGTAAATTTTATCTGCAGCAGTTTGTTGTTGCGAACATGAAATAAAAAATGCAATCGCAATAAGCGGGATGATTAATTTTCTCATTACAGTTGAGTTGGTAGTAAAGTAATTTTTAAAAAAGCAATCTACATATTCTTAAAATAAAAAATCCTTCCCGAAAGAAGGATTTGAACAAAGACGTATTATTATTGATGAAGTGTATTAATAATCTCTATCCCTGTCGTAGCCGCCACCGCCGCCGCGGTTGTAACCACCTTTCTTGTAGCCTCCGCCACCACCGCCGCCGCCGAAGCTTCTCTTTTTGAAACCTCCGCCACCGCCGCCTTGTTTTGGCTGCGATTCGTTAACGATAATTTTACGACCCATCACTTCAGAGTCGTAAAGGCTGGTGATCGCCTGTTGTGCTTCAGCATCATCTTGCATTTCAACAAAGCCAAAGCCTTTACTGCGGCCAGATACTTTGTCTTTAACGATTTTTGCTGATGCAACAGTGCCATGTTGTTCAAAAAGGTTTCTCAAATCCTCATCGGTCATTTGCCAGGAGAGGTTACCTACATAAATGTTCATTGTAAAAAATAATTAAAAATGAAAAAAACGCACTCTGATACCATAGCTACTACGATGAACTGAGGAAACTAACTGAAAAGGAAGTAGCGACAGTGCACTGTAAATACTAAAATAGAAGAGCTATTGTAAAGATAGGGATTTTTATTTCTAAAGGAAATTTTACCCCCTTTTCCTGATAAACGTATAAACAGCCCGTTTCTTGTGCTGAAATTACCTGGGCGAAATCTTGGCGCAAACAAAAAAACCACGCTTTGGGCGTGGTTTTGAGTATAAGAATGTATTGAATGATTATTCAGCTACAACTTCAAATTCAACTTCGGTTTCGTTGCTGTTGCCGAAATCGATCTTTGCTTTGTAAGTGCCTAATTCCTTCACATCATCAACAATGTGGATGCGGCGGCGATCGATCTCATAGCCTTTCTGGTCGCGGATCGCACGGGCGATCTGCACAGAAGTAACGCTTCCGAAAATCTTTCCGCTGGTGCCTGTTTTTGCCCCGATCTTTAATGAGGATTCTTTCAGCACTTCAACCACTTTATTGATTTCTGCCAGTAATTTTTCTTCCTTCTTTTTCTGCTGTTTAATGCGCTCTTCCAGTTGTTTCAGGTTGGAAGGATTTGCTTCTACAGCCAGTTTGCGGGGAATCAGGTAATTACGTGCATAGCCATGCTTTACACTTACTTTTTCGTGTGCTGCACCTAAATTGTCTACGTCTTGTATTAATATAACTTCCATGATATCCTCCTTACTTTAAAAGGTCTGTTACATAAGGCAATAATGCCATCTGGCGGGCTTTTTTCACAGCATCAGACACTTTGCGCTGGTATTTCAGCGAGTTGCCGGTGATGCGGCGAGGCAATAATTTACCTTGCTCGTTCAGGAATTTTTTCAAAAATTCGGCGTCCTTGTAGTCGATATATTTGATACCGTACTTCTTGAAGCGGCAGAATTTCTTGGCGCGTTTCTCAGGCTTTATCGCTGTGAGATACTTGATTTCATTTGCTTTTGCCATGGTTTATGCCTCCACTTTTTCGTTTCCGGTAGGTACGCCACTTCTCTTTTTAGCATTGTACTCGACGGCGTATTTATCGAGTTTGGTACCCATGAAACGAAGGATCGTTTCATCACGGAGAATCTGAATTTTCAGCTTCTCATTGAAGTCGGATGGCGCACTATATTCCAGAACCCAGTACAAGCCTGTGGTTTTCTTCTGGATCGGGTACGCCAGTGATTTTAGTCCCCAGGGATTCTCGTGCACCACTTTGCCTCCGTTATCGCTAACAAGGGCAGTGTATTTTTTCTGAGCGGCTTTATATTCCTCTTCAGAAAGCACAGGGGTAAAAATCACCATCAATTCGTAATTGTTCATTTCCCTGATTTTTGTTAATAAATAAATTTTAAATGGGCTGCAAAAGTAGGGCTTTTAAAGCGAGAAAACAAAAGAAAGTTCTGGAAAGCTTAGAGCTTTTAGCCATGAGCTTTGAGCGCTTTTACTCACGGCTCGTTGCTCAAAGCTCACAGCTATTTTGATACCAGCATCAGCGCTCCGGTCAACATAGTTGCGTCGCAATCCGTTCATCGTCAGTACTACTATTGAGCTTTGGTCCGTGACTTCATTTCCCAAAATAAAATTGATATCGCTAACTTATCAACTTTTCAACGAATCAACTAAAAACCGCCTTCTTGTCAGCTAATGTCAAATGGCATTTTGTTTGATATTTGCGGACTTGAATACTGTAAGAAATCGTACATCTAACATCGTAAATCGTAAATACTATGACTAAGGGATCAATCAGGGTTCAGACTGAAAATATCTTTCCGATCATTAAAAAATTTTTATACAGTGACCACGAAATTTTTGTTCGTGAGTTAGTAAGCAACGCTATTGATGCTACTCAGAAATTAAAAACACTTTCTTCCATCGGCGAAGCAAAAGGAGAATTGGGTGACCTCAGCATCGAAGTGAAATTAGATGCGGCCAACAAAACGCTGACCATTTCCGACAAAGGAATTGGAATGACGGCGGAAGAAGTCGATAAATACATTAACCAGGTTGCCTTATCCGGCGCAGAAGAATTCGTGAATAAATACAAGGGACAGAATGAAAATAATATCATCGGAAAATTTGGATTGGGTTTTTATTCTGCATTCATGGTGAGTGAAAGGGTGGATGTTATTACCAAAAGTTTTCGCGAAAATGCGCAAGCCGTAAAATGGGAATGTGACGGCAGCCCGGAATACACTCTTGAAGAAACAGAAAAAGAAAATCGCGGAACAGATATCGTTCTTCATATCAATGAGGACAGCAGTGAATTTTTAGAACCATACCGCATCAAATCAATCCTGGAAAAATTTTGCAAATTTTTACCCGTTCCGATTTATTTCACGGATGTTGCAGAAGAACAAAAAGACGAAGAAAGAAAACCGATCAATGACACCAACCCTATCTGGGTTAAAAAACCTTCTGAATTAACAAAAGAAGATTACGAGAAGTTTTATAAAGAATTATATCCTTTCAGCGAAACGCCTTTGTTCTGGATCCATCTGAATGTTGACTATCCATTCAATCTTACCGGTGTTTTATATTTCCCTAAAATCAAACAGAGTTACGAAATCCAGAAAGATAAGATCCAGTTATACAGCAACCAGGTTTTTGTTACGGATGAAGTGAAAGATATCGTTCCTGAATTTCTGATGTTGTTGCATGGCGTGATCGACAGCCCGGATATTCCGTTGAACGTGAGCCGTAGTTATTTACAAGGCGATCCGAATGTGAAAAAAATCAATAACCACATCACAAAAAAAGTCGCCGATAAACTCGAAGAAATTTTCACCAAAGAAAGAAAAGAGTTTGAAGAAAAATGGGAGAGCCTTGGTTTGTTCGTGAAATATGGAATGATGACAGACGACAAATTCCTCGAGAAAGCAAATAAGTTCCACATCATGGAAGATGCTGATGGCGGAAGGTTTTATACACTCGAAGAATACCGCAATGAAACAGAAACGCTGCAAAAAAATAAAGATGGCAAATTGGTTATTCTTTATACAACCAATCCGGTTCAGCAGCACAGTTATATTCAACAGGCAAAAGCTAAAGGATATAAAGTAGTAAAGCTCGAAACATTGATCGATGCAGGTTTCATAAACCAGATGGAAATGAAATGGGAAAATGTTCATTTCACCCGCGTTGATTCTGAGATTGCAGATAACCTGATCGATAAATCTGAAACAACAGAAACTGTATTAAGCAAGGATGAAGAGGCAAAATTGAAAGAACTCTTCAACCTTCAAATTCCGGAACTACATTTAACTGTTGATGTAAAAGGATTAAGTGCAGAATCATTGCCGGTTGTTGCAACACGCCCGGAATTTATGCGCCGTATGAAAGATATGGCTGCGATGCAGGGTCCAATGGGAAGCTTTTACAGCAATATGCCAGATGAAGTGACATTAACAGTGAATGGTAACCATCCTGTTTTTCAAAATGTGTTGCATGAAGATGATAAAGAAAAACAGGAAAAAATAGTTCATAATCTTGCAGATCTCGCATTGTTGTCTCAGGGATTGTTAAAAGGAAACAATCTAACGGAGTTCATTAACCGAAGTGTGGAATTGATTGAAGGAAATCCGAAAAGCAAGATCATCGTATAAACCTTCTTTTATATTTTTTTAAAATGAGGCATACATTTTATGCCTCATTTTATTTTTCTGACAACCTGAAGTCAATCACTTTTAATTGAAGATGTTTCTGGTCATTCCATTCGTTTTCATCTATGGTAAAAACAACATCCACAGGGCTTTTGAGCTGGAGCAAATAAAATTTCTCAGCTATATTAAACCCTATTCCGCTGAAAACAATATTATCCTGCCGTAGGGAAAAACGGATATGATGTTCCTTTACAATTTTTGAATAGCCAGTATCAGTTGTATTCCTGGCTATGAAAACAGGACGCATATTATCCGGTCCGAATGGTTCCATTTGGTTGATGATATTGTAAAATGTGCTGTTGATATCTTTAAATTTCAGTTCTGCATCAATAATAATTTCCGGGATCAGCAAATGCGGTTCTATTGTTGATGAAACTACTTCCTCAAATCTGGAACTGAATGCTTCAACCTGTTCGGGCAAAAGAGTCATACCTGCCGCAGCGAAATGGCCGCCATATCCTAATAAGTTTTCCCGGCACGCATGAATGGCTTCGTATAAATTAAAACCACGTACACTTCTTGCACTGCCGGCAAGTATTTCACCGCTTTTGGTAAGTACAACAGTAGGGCGATAGTATTTTTCTATGAGGCGTGACGCAACAATGCCAACGACACCTTTATGCCAGTGGGGTTGAAAAACAACAGTTGATTTACGGTTTATCAATTCTTCATCTGCTTCTATAATGGCAAGCGCTTCTTCTGTGATATTAATATCAGCCTCTTTTCTGTCCGTATTATCAGAATGTAAAAGTTCAGCGTAGCGCAAAGCTTCTTCATAAGTATCTGCAATAAACATTTGCACAGCTTTTGTTGCATCATCCATTCTTCCTGCAGCATTTACGCGAGGTGCGATCATGAAAACAAGATTATGGATATGCAATTCTTTTTTTAATCCGCTTAAATATGATAATGCCTTGATCCCATTATTGGGGTTTTCATTTGCTTTTTTTAAACCATAATAGGCAAGCACACGGTTTTCGCCGTTCATCGGAACGATATCTGCGGCTATAGCTGTCGCAACGAGGTCAAGGTATTCAAAAGGCTCACTAACGTTAATGCCTAATCGCTGAGCAATTGCTGTTATCAATTTAAAGCCGACGCCACAACCGCATAATTCTTTGTAAGGATAAGTGCAATCATGTTGTTTTGGATTAAGAATAGCAATTGCGGGCGGAAGTTCTGCATCGGGAAGATGATGGTCGCACACAATAAAATCAATTCCTAACGTTTTGGCATAACCGATAAGGTCAATAGATTTCACACCGCAATCCAGGGAAATAATAAGAGTGAAGCTGTTTTCATTAGCAAAATCAATCCCCAGTTTTGAAACACCATAACCCTCACGGTACCGATGGGGTATGTAAAAATCAATAAGCTCCGGGTCGTAATTTTTCTTAAGGAAGCTGAACATGCAGGCTACTGAAGTAGTTCCGTCAACATCGTAATCGCCAAATACCAATATTTTTTCTTTTTTGTTGAATGCAGATAAGATCCGTTCGACAGCTTTATCCATATCTTTCATCAACCATGGGTCATGTAATTCGTTTAGTTGCGGGCGAAAAAATTGTTTTGCTTTTTCAAATGTGTCGATATTGCGCTGAACCAAAATATTGCATATCGCTGCATTTATTTTTAGGGAAGAATAAAGCTCTGCGGTTTTTGTTGTGTCTGGTTGTATAATATTCCATCTTTTTTCCATAGATAATGGTCTGTTTATACTGGATCAATAACTAATATTTTCTGTCTGTTGTGAAACGTACTAATTCTTCCAATCCGTTGCGGGTTTCGGTCTCTTCGAATTCATACAAAATTTTCAATGCCTGATCCCGGTATTCGTACATTTTTTTTGTGGCATAATCTATCCCTCCTGATTCGATCACTTTGCTAATTACCTTTTGTATTTTTTTAGGGTCTTTATTTTCGTTCTTAATAATATAAATCAGCTCTCTTTTAGTTGCTTTATCACATTTGTTCAATGTATAAATCAGAGGTAGGGTTAGTTTTTTTTCCTTAATATCATTTCCGGTAGGTTTACCTACTGATTGATTCCCATAGTCAAAAAGGTCGTCTTTGATTTGAAAAGCTATACCTACATTTTCACCAAAGCGTTTGAGCTTACCTGTTAGTATTTCGTCCGAACAAGTTGAATAAGCCCCTGCGGCACACGAAGAAGCAAGTAGTGACGCTGTTTTGTTTTTTATGATTTCAAAATAAACTTCTTCGGTAATATTCAATGACCTGGCCTTTTCAATTTGCAGCAGCTCGCCTTCACTCATTCGCCTGACGGGATCGGAGAGAAGTTGAAGGATGCGGAAATCATTGTGGTCAAGTGCCAGCAACATCCCTTTTGCAAATAAATAATCACCTACCAGGACGGATATTTTTGTTTTCCATAATGCGTAGGTGGAAAAAAAACCTCTACGCTCCAAAGACTCATCGACAACGTCATCGTGTACTAATGATGCGGTGTGCAACAACTCCACCAATGATGCAGCACGATAAGTTGATTCATTAACAGGACCGCATAGTTTTGCAGACAATAAAACGAACATGGGCCTGAGCTGTTTGCCTTTTCTGTTTACAATAAACCGCATAATCCTGTCCAGTAAAGGCGTTTGGCTCTTTACTGCTTCCTTGAATTTTTTTTCAAAAAGATCCAATTCATCCTTTAGTATTGCTTGCGCTTGTTGCATGAGAATGTTAAAAGTAGGCAAATTACTACTTTGAAATATTTTTCGGTAATGCATCTAATTCAATCTCCTTATTGTCTCTAAGCGTAATTGAGTAATAACAAAATTGATAAGCTGGATTTGCAAAAAAATTTGGTATTTACTCATCAATTGATATTTTTGCAAATAATTTAACAGCGTTTAATTCATTCATTCACATAAACTTCAGTTATGGCAAGTAAAAAGTACGTATTGTTTATTGGCTTAATGAGCCTGTTTTCGGCAGGTTTGTTCGCCCAAGAAAGTGTCGGTAGTTACGACATCCGTGACTCTTCTTTGATACCGGCAAAAAGATTACCGCAACACAATGAATTTCTTAACAATGCATACCCTTTTCCAGCTAAGCCACGTAACGAATGGGAAATTGGCGTTAAAGGAGGTTTACCCTTTGGTTCTACAGATGTAAGATATTGGGGCCCAACAGGTGGCTTCGGATTTCATGTAAGAAAAGCGCTTGGTTATGTTTTCTCATTACGCGCTGAATATGATTGGTTAAGATTAAAAGGATTGAATTTCCAACCATCAGATGGTTATGTTAATAACCCTGTTTTAAACAAATATTATTCACCGGCGACCTCTCCTGTATATTACAATTACAGGTCAACTGTTCATGAATTATCATTGCAAGGTGTTGTAACGCTAAATAATATTCGTTTTCATAAGGCGAAAACTGGTTTTGCAGCCTATCTTTTTGGTGGCTTTGGAGCAGCAACTTATAGTACTTTCTATAATGCACTTGATGCTAGTGGGCAACCATATACAACTCTTTACAATAGTATTACTCAAAACCCTGTTTACAGCAACAGAAAAGATATTAAGAAAGCCCTTAAAGCAGGAATGGATAAGACTTTTGAAACAATGGCTGAAAGAGATCCGGGCCAACCTACTTTAGGCGGTGCACCTTTGATATTTGTAGGTGTAGTTGGTGCTGGCGCTCAATTTAAGCTTAATAACAAGTTTAATATAGCTCTTGAATATAAACACACAATTACAAAATCTGATTTGATTGATGGCCAGCAATGGCAATCAAATTATAACCCAGGTACATCAACAAGCCCTGCTCAAACAAGGGATTTTGATTCTTACGGATTCCTTTCTCTTGGTTTGAATTATAACATTGGTAAAAAAGCAGTTGAACCTTTATGGTGGCTTAATCCTTTGGATTACGCTTACAGCGAAATCAACGCCCCTCGCCACATGAAACTTCCAAAACCTGTTTTGGATGATGCTGATGGTGACGGTGTTACTGACCAATTCGATCTTGAGCCAAATACTCCGAAAGGATGCCCTGTTGATACTCACGGTGTAAGCCGCGATACAGATGGCGATGGAGTTCCTGATTGCAAAGACAAAGAATTAATCACTCCAACTCAGTGTCAGCCAGTAGATGCTGATGGTGTAGGTAAATGCCCTGAACCACAGTGCTGCAAAGACATCAAGGCAATGTTGGATACTATGGATTTGCGTAGCAGAAGGTGCTCAATTGGTGATTTACCAAGCATTACTTTCAAAGGCAAATCAGTTACATTAAGCAAAGATGCTAAAGCATTATTAGCGAGCATAGCTGAAAAAATGCGCAATAATCCTAATTGCAAAGTAGCTGTTATCGGTTACGGCGAGTCAAGCAAAGCTGCTCAACAATTAAGCTGGGACCGCGTTAATGAAGTAATTAAATACTTGGTTGAAAAAGAAGGTGTTAGCCAAGATAGGTTTATCTTCCGCTATGGTCAAAGCGGTGGTGACGAAAACACTATCGATCTTAAAGATGGCACTGGTGAAGAAGGACCAAACACGGTTCCTGCTCCACATCCGAACTTAAGAAAGAAGAAATAATAGCTCATTAGCTTAATAGATAAAACCCTCCGCAACACGGAGGGTTTTTTATGCAATCATTAACTTACTTTTTTTGGGGCTCGAACTAAATACTTTCATATTTGCCCAAAAGCATTAACTTTGCACGCCTTTATGAGATTACTATTTGCTGTTTTAATTAGTGGTTTTTTACTTTCATCCTGCTCGTTTTTGAATAAGGCCAAAACAGGATTTGGTTTATTTCAGGGTACCGGAGGCGGATTCGCTAAAGTGCTCAAAAGCAAGGATTATGACTACCAGTTAAAGATGGCAGATAAATACTATGAAAAGAAAGATTACAACCATGCACAGCAATTGTATGAGCAACTTTTCCCGGTATTGAAAGGAAGCCCACAGTTTGAAGATTTGTATTACAAGTTTGCTTTTTGCTCTTTTTATTTAAAAGATTATCCTAATGCAGAAAACCTGTTTAAAGGTTTTGTAGAGGTATTTCCTAACAGCCCTAAGGCAGAGGAAATGGATTATATGAGAGCGTTCACCTTTTTCAAGCAATCACCAAAGGCTGAACTGGATCAGACGAATACCACTAAGACAATAGGGTTTATGCAAGCGTTTATTAATACGCATCCGGGTTCTCCTAAAATAAAAGATGCAACAGAAATAATTGACAAATGCAGGGCAAAACTCGAATTGAAAGATTTTAAGAGTGCAGAATTATATTACAACCTGGGTTATTTTAAGGCATCTTCAATTACGTTCAATACATTAATAAATACTTATCCTGATTCTGAAAAAAGCGATGAGTATAAACTTTTTGTAATAAAATCTGATTATCAATATGCGAATTTGAGTATTGAAGAAAGAAAAGAAGAGCGTTTTTTGCAAGTGGTCTCAGATTGTAATGATTTTACTGACCGTTTCCCTGATAGTAAATTGATTAAAGAAGTTCAGAGTTACTTAACTTTATCTCAAAATAATCTTAAAGCAATAAAAAATGAGTCGGCTAAGAAGGCAGGTTAATGCCAACACCACAAATGTCGTAGAGACAAAAAACCTTACTGATATAAAAGCAAAGACAGGAAACCTGTATGAGTCCATTGCCATCATTGCAAAAAGGGCAAACCAGATAAATATTTCTTTGAAAGAAGAATTGCATAATAAGCTGGAGGAATTTGCTACTCATACAGACAGTCTTGAAGAAATCCACGAAAATAAAGAGCAGATCGAAATTTCAAAAGCTTATGAAAGAATGCCGAATTCTGCCTTGTTAGCAACACAGGAGTTCATGGATGAAAAAATTTACTATCGTAAAAATGAAGATGATTTATTCAGCTAATCATCTCTCTTTTCAAATATAGTATATGCGGCAGCTACTAAAAGCTGCCGTATTTTATTTGTATCTTTTTTAAAACTATTGCACAGGTAAAAGGCATAATTTTATTATCATGTTGCAGGGAAAAAAAATACTGATTGGGGTTTCAGGAAGTATAGCTGCTTATAAATCTATTTTGCTTACGAGGTTATTGATAAAGGCAGGAGCTGAAGTAAAAATAATTCTGACCCCATCAGCAAAAGATTTTGTCACACCACTTTCTCTTTCTACTATTTCAAAGAACCCTGTACTTACTGATTTATCTGACGAAAATTCATGGGCAAATCATGTAATGCTTGGAAGATGGGCAGATGTGATGATCATTGCGCCGTTGAGCTGTAATACGCTTGCTAAAATGGCAAATGGGTTATGCGATAATTTATTGCTTGCTGTATATTTATCCGCAACATGCCCTGTGGCTGTTGCACCTGCGATGGATGAAGATATGTGGAAACATCCTTCTACAAAAGCCAACCTCCAAAAAATAGAAACATTTGGTAATAAAATTATTCCTGTAGAAAAAGGCGAATTGGCAAGTGGTTTATTTGGCGATGGAAGAATGGCCGAGCCAGAAACAATCATTCAGTTTATTGAAACGATTTTTTTTTTGAAAAAAGACCTTGAAGGTAAAAAGGCATTAGTAACAGCTGGCCCAACTTATGAAGCTATAGACCCGGTGCGTTTTATTGGCAATCATTCTTCCGGAAAAATGGGTTTTGCCATTGCTGAAGAATTAGCACTCCGTGGAGCAGAAGTACATCTTGTTGCGGGTCCAAATTCTTTACAGGTAGATAATCCACATATAAAAGCAATCTCAGTTGAATCAGCAGAAGAAATGTATAATGCATGTAATGATGTTTTCAAAGATGTGGATATTGCAATCATGTCGGCTGCAGTTGCAGATTACACACCGGTAGAAAAGTCGAATGAGAAAATCAAAAAAGGTAAAGATGTATTTACAATAGAACTCGTAAAAACAAAAGACATCCTCAAAACCCTCGGCACACAAAAAAAGAAGAGCCAGGTCTTGGTAGGGTTTGCCCTGGAAAAATCTAACGAGAAACAATATGCACTTGAGAAACTGAAAGCAAAGAATGCAGATATGATTGTACTTAATTCGCTTAATGATGCTGGCGCTGGTTTTGGGTACAACACTAATAAGATAACCATTTTCGAGAAAAACGGTAATGAACTACATTACGATACCAAACCCAAACAACAAGTTGCAAAAGATATCGTTGATAGAATTGTAAACATGCTGTATGCGTAAATTAATCGTATTCTTATTGGTTTGCACGTTGTGTTTACGCACAATAGTACAAGCACAGGAGCTTCAGGCTAATATAACGGTATTGGCTAACCGTGTTCCGTCTTCTGTCGATCATAAAATTTTTCAAACTCTGCAGGCAGCGTTGATCACATTTGTAAATAACAGAAAATGGACTAACGAAACCTTTCAACAGAATGAAAGGATTGTGTGCAATTTTTCATTAAATATTTCACAAGCGCTCGATAATAATGAATTTCAGGCTGCGCTTACCGTTCAGGCAGCCCGTCCTGTTTTCAATTCTTCTTATTCAAGTCCGTTGATCAATATGATTGATGAAAACGTGATATTTAGGTATGTTGAATTTCAGCCGATGGATTTTGTTGAAACAAGGGTGCAGGGCTCAGAACCATTTGCCGCAAACCTGACTGCAGTTTTTGCATACTATATTTACACAATATTGGGCCTGGATTTTGATTCATTTTCGTTGCGAGGTGGTGATCCGTATTTTCAAAAAGCGCAGAATATTGTTGACAATGCACCGGAAGGATCCAACATTGTCGGATGGAAAGCTTTTGACGGAGTACGGAACCGCTATTGGCTGATGGAAAATTTAACCAACAGTAAATACACCCTCATTCATGATGCGTTCTACAATTATTACAGGCTTGGTTTGGATCAGATGTACGACAAAGAAACAGACGGAAGAACAGCAGTATTAAATGCTTTAAATCAGTTAAACACAGTAAACACGGAAACACCGAACACGATGATCCTTCAGTTCTTTTTCCAGAGCAAGGCAAATGAAATTTCTAAAATTTTCAAGAAAGGCACACCTGATGAAAAAAGCAGGGCGCTCGACCTGCTGACAAAAATGGATATCGGCAATATCAATTTGTATAAACAAGACCTGCAATGACGAGGATTTTTTTCTTTTTCTTTTTTCTTTCGCTGATTGGTTGTGTTGATAAAGACAGCGTCCCTTCTGATATTATTCAAAGGGATTCCATGAAAATTATCTTATGGGATGTTATTGAGGCAGAACAATATTCAAAGGAATATCTTCTTAAAGATTCATTGAAAATTAATGTTGGCCGCGAAACAATGAAATTATACCAGGAGGTTTTTGCAATTCATCATATTACAAAAGATCAATTCAATAGAAGCTATGAGTTTTATCTAAGCCGGCCAGATCTTGCCAAACCGCTATTTGATAGCCTTTCTGCTTATGCAAATAAGCAACGAAATGAGATGTACAAACCCAAGCCTGTTGAGAAACCAAAAAAATAAACACTTCTTTCAAAACATTCATTAATCGTATTTTTATACAGCAAAATAGCTGTATGAAAAAAATAGTTACAAACGCAGATGCTGCCATCTCTGATATTCAGCACGGCGCAACGATTATGCTCGGTGGTTTTGGATTATGTGGCATTCCTGAAAATTGTATTTCCGCTTTAGTAAAAAAGGGGGTTAATAATTTAACTTGTATTTCCAACAATGCAGGTGTTGATGATTTTGGATTGGGCCTGCTGCTAAAAACACGCCAGATAAAAAAAATGATCAGCTCTTATGTTGGGGAGAATGCAGAATTCGAGAGGCAATTACTATGCGGGGAATTAGAAGTTGATCTTGTACCGCAAGGAACATTAGCAACAAGGATTCAGATGGCTGGAATGGGCATTCCTGCGTTTTATACTCCTGCAGGTTATGGAACCGAAATTGCAACAGGAAAAGAAGTGCGTGTATTTGATGGGAAACCGCACCTTATGGAGTATGCGCTGCATGCAGATTTCGCAATCGTGAAAGCATGGAAAGGAGATTACCTGGGAAATCTATTGTTTCGTAAGACAACAAGAAATTTTTCTACTTCAATGGCAAAAGCCGGAACAGTTACCATTGCAGAAGTTGAACATTTGGTAGAACCCGGGGAATTAGATCCCGATCAAATTCATGTTGCGGGGATTTATGTTCATCGTATTTTCCAGGGGAAAAATTATGAAAAACGAATTGAACGAAAAACTACACGCATTATAGAAAGCAACAAGTAATCTTTTCAATTTATCAATATGGCTTTAGACAAATTTGGAATTGCAAAACGTATTGCATTTGAATTGAAAGATGGTATGTATGTAAACCTTGGCATTGGCATACCGACATTAGTGGCTAATTATATTCCGGCAGGAATGCATATCATGCTGCAATCAGAAAATGGTTTGCTTGGTATGGGCCCTTATCCTTCCGAGGGAGAAGTAGATGCTGATCTTATTAATGCAGGGAAAGAAACTGTTACTGTTTTACCAGGAGGGGTTTTTTTTGACAGCGCAGAAAGTTTTGGAATGATAAGAGCAGGAAAAGTTGATCTTACAGTATTAGGCGCAATGGAAGTTTCTGAAGAAGGCGATATAGCCAATTGGAAGATACCCGGAAAAATGGTTAAGGGTATGGGTGGTGCGATGGACCTTGTGGCAAGTGCCCGGAATATTATTGTTGCTATGCAACATACTAACGCCAAGGGAGAACCGAAATTATTGCCATCATGTACATTGCCGTTAACCGGGGTTAAATGCATAAAACGGGTAGTGACGGATTTGGCGGTAATAGACATAACAAGCGAAGGTTTCAAATTGATAGAAAGGGCACCGGGTGTGACTGTTGATGAAATAAAAAATAAAACTGCAGGTAAACTTGTTATTGAAGGAGATATTCCTGAAATGAAAATTTAATCCCGGTAACTTTCCTTTTCTTCATTTGTAATATTGCGATAAAAAAAAGCGGCAATACAATATAACGAATACCTTACTAGATCTGCAATATTCAAAATAATTAATGAATCTTTACTGCCTGATGAATCATTTACTGCTCCTACCAATAGTGAGATAGAAAAATAAAATACAGTGCCAGTTGCCGCCCAGAATAAAGGATTTTGAAGTACGAATAAATTTTCTGTTTTGAGTATTTGTATCAAAGCAAAGACTGAAACAAAAATGATAATGCCATTTTGCATCTGGTTAAACAATATTCTTTCATGGTTCAACCCATTCAATAGATAGTATGTAATTATGGATGAAAAAAATATTACAGAAAAAATAGTAAATGCATAGTTGAGTTTTGCGGAAAAAAATATTTTGAACATGAAAAGAATAATTACCAGTTCAAGAAACATAAAAATGTTTTTGATGGTAACAGCAATATTAGTTGTGATGCCAGGAATAACTAATAGCATGCCTTTGATAAAGCTGATGAAACAAAGGATCATCAGGAAATTTGTTGCTTCTTTCTGATATCCCTTTTTTATGAAAAGAATAATTGCCGGTAATAGCGGAAGAAAAAGGCATACTCCGGAAAAGCAGTCCATAAAATAATAACCGGTTGTCTTGGGCATCGGGCAGTTTTGTTTCTGTCAAACCGGTTTTTCGCAGGATACAAATGTTATTGGATAATTAAAAGATATGGGGATTCTAATCGATAAGATTATTTTTCACCGCAAAGAATACAAGCCCTGCTGTGTTTTTTGCGCCAAAGCGTTCCATCAGGCGATCTTTGATTGCTTCAACTGTTCGCGGGCTCACATCTAATTTTTGTGCAATTTCCTGTGCAGTAAATTCCATGCAGATATATTTTACTACATCCCGTTCACGGTCAGTTAAAGAAACTTCCATGTTCAGGTTGGGAATTACTTTTGTCCGCGAATGTGATTTTTTTAATAAAATCCTGTTCACGAAATTGTTCAGGTAATATCCTTTTGTGGATACCTCAACAATTGCACGTTTTATTTCGGAGGGGTCAGCACTTTTGAGTAAATATCCGTTAGCTCCTATTTCCATCATATGGCTAACAAAGCGTTCGTCTTCATACATTGTTAATGCAACAATATGAATATGCGGATATTGCTTTGCAACGATCTTGGTGGTCTCTATACCATCTTTCAATGGCATGCGCAGATCCATTAAAATAACATCAGGTTCAGATGCAGCCAGCCCGTCTAATAGTTCCTGTCCATTCTCTGCTTCTTGCACGAATTTAATATTATTATAAGGGCGTAATGATAATATCACTCCCTTACGAAATATTTTGTGATCGTCTGCAATAGCAACTTTTATTACACTCATAGATATCGCCTATATCGTTCTAAAGGTACTAAATCTTATTTTTTATCAGAGGCAGGTTCTTCTTCTTTTATTAACTCGATAGTCACTTTGTAATACGTTTGCGACATGTCTTTTTCGAAGAATATTTTTCCATGCAATACACGCAGGCGGCTCTGGATATTTTTCAATCCTAACCCTACATTGCTTTTATTTAATTTTTCAAAATCGCTTTGTGTTAAACCTCTTCCGTCGTGATGCAGGCGAATAAAAAATTTATTTCCACTTGTATTTTGGGTAAGATGGATGAAGCTTGAATTACTGTGCTTAAGGATATTGTTTACCAGTTCCTGTATCACGCGGAAAATGATCAGCTCCGTTTCCGGTTGTAACCGTTCACGATAATCATGAAAACGTGAACTGGCATTCATACTACCCGAGCCGCTGATTTTTTGAAAAAGGTCGTTTACGGCAGACTCTAACCCGAAATTTTTTAATGTCGGCGGCATCAAACTGTGAGAAATGTTCCGGATCAATTGAATGGTATCGTCAATAATTTGCTTAGCATTATAAATGCTTTGAAGCTGGGATGCTTTATCGAGGTTCACTAAGTTCTCATTGAGGTATAAACGGGCAGTTGCCAGTAAAGGGCCTGCGTCATCGTGGAGGTCTGCCGCAATACGCTGGCGCTCTTCTTCCTGCATACGGATAGATGCATTCAGGAGCATCTTCTGTTGGTCCTGCTCCATTCTTTGCAGGCGCATTTGATAACGGATAACTTTCCGTTGGTGAAAAATAATGAAAACAATAAGCCCGATGGTAAGGGCAAGCATACCGATTGTACCAAAAAATAGTACGGTAGAAACCTTATTGCTTTCGCTGAGGATTTGTAAAAATATCATGTAAAATTCTTCAAGGGTTATAGGGTGGCATTATGAAACGGTATTCAAATAGCTATCATCAGGGTTATCCGGATTTTTTTGGCTTTTACGGTTAACTATAAACGCAATTGATAAAAGGATATTGGAAACGATGTTAGAAATCAGGTTTATTACCCAATATTTGTCTTGCTCATCTTCTGAAAATGAGCTGGTGGTTATGAAAAGAAAAAGTGTTGAAGAGGTATAAACAAAAAAGGCAAGAACAACCCAAAAATTCGGGGTGGCATAAATAAAACCAATCTGGGGTTTGGCAATCTGTTCAAACATGTACATAATACAATACATCATCAACAAGATATCTTCTACCGATGAAGGGATTGCGTCAAACGTGGTTTTATCATTGTGTATGAAATAAATAATCATATAGATCACAAATCCAATCGATAGAAAAATAATTATATTTTTCAATATTCTTACCGAAAGAGAGAGCCAGATAAACGCGGAAACCATGAGGTATTCCAAAATTGTAAAAGCAGTAAGGAATGCAAAAATATGGTTCTTACCATAATTAGTATTGGTAGTATAAAGGTCAATGCTGAAAGCCAGAAGTATGTACAAAAAAATTACCTTTAACTCTGCTCTGCTTTTTCTTAATGAAAAGATTAGAAACAAAATTAAAGGTAAGAGTGGGCTATATGTACTTATTAATTGTACACTCATTTACATCAACAAATATATAAAATGAGCGTAAATCTTACAAGTAATGTCTTAATATACGCTTAAACTTAATACGTATTATAGTCCTTTACCAGTACCAACACCACTTCTGTCACCAACAAGAGCTGTAACACTTGTCAATGCACCATTTTCATTTACTACTGAATATTCAGTAAGCTTGTTACCATTAGCGTCGATTCCAAGATAAACTAGAGTTTCCTGGCCAAATTCGTTCAACGCTTTGTAGAAACGCATTCCTGCACAACCTGGTTGGGAAAGAATTTGCATCATAACATTTTTACCAACAACGAAAAAATCGTTAGCTGGAGAAAAAGTTTCCTGGTAATCAGTTACAAATTTTTCAGCTAATTCCTGGCTGATGATCTCGCCAACTTCAGCGTAATTTTTTCTGATTTGAAGTTCAGTTTGCATCATAATAGTAAGTTTTTAGAAGGTTTCAAAAAATGCTTGTTATAAATTAAAATAACCCCTAAAAAAAATCGTGGACAATGGAGCCTGTTTTGATTAAAAAGAGGTAAATTGCTTTAATAACTTGTTTTTAGTATAGTTACGATAGAATGAACGGTTCTTTACTATTTTAAATTGCGTAAAAATTCCTTGTAAAAATAGTAAAATTACTATTTACTTTTTAGTAAAACTTCCTTAGAAGACTTACGTTTGAGAAGATATGCACATCAATTAGGGAAATGTGGATAAGTGTAAATCTTTAGAAATTTGCTTCACCAGATTTTTTTAAGATAATTGTGTGCAGGAAGCTGAGTAAGCAGAAATTTTGCAACAGTATTTTGCACATAAATTTGCAATACATGGAGTATTATTTTCGTTCCTCTTGAAACAAACCCGATAAACTGTATTTTGAAATTTTGTATTTCTTGAGAAGTTCTTTACAAGTAAGAAGAAGTTGACTGATATCGGAATTTATACTGCTGGTTTTCAGGATATTGAAATGATTTACTGGACGGTAAACGGATATTGGACTGGTTTTGGACTGTAATCCTTATCAATCAACTTCTGGCACAAAAATAGAAGCTTCTGTTATGCCGGCAAATAGCAGAACTGCCCGATTTTATTATGCAGTAAATACTTTTACGATAGTAAAATTGCTCGATGTTCCTGGTATGTTTTCTATTAATTTGAAAAAATACGTCGCACAATAGTGGATTCTTACCACAATACAAACCTCACCTTATGAAACACATTTATATGCGTACCTGATTTAGCGAACTCGTTACCCAATTAAATTTACAAACTACCTGGTATGACTGCTGAATTAGTTATTAAAGTTTCGATTGCTGATGACCACAAAATTTTTCGAGATGGAATTAAAATGGCCCTTAAAAACAAGGAATACCTGAAAATTTTATGGGAAGCTGAAGACGGGAGAGACCTGATGCATAAAATGCAGATTAAAAGGCCTGATGTATTATTGATGGATATCCGCATGCCCGAGATTGATGGTATCAATGCAATTGGCATGCTTCGTAAAGAATATGAAGAAGTAAAGATAATTGTGTTAACGATGTATGATGACCAGGAAATGATCTCTAAAATGATGGAGATGGGCGCCAAT
Source organism: Bacteroidota bacterium (assembly GCA_018266575.1). GTDB lineage: Bacteria > Bacteroidota > Bacteroidia > Chitinophagales > Chitinophagaceae > Puia. The sequence goes on along the minus strand of JAFEAE010000025.1, from coordinate 159,392 downwards.
GCCTATCTTACAAAAACAACTGACCCGGAAGAAATTTACCAGGCGATTCTCACATGTATGAATGATGATTTTTATTTTAACGACTTGGTAAATAAAGCAGTGCTCTCAAAGCTGCAAACAAAACGCCAGGTGCGCCAGTTCTATCCCAATCCAATCAAATTCTCAGAGAAAGAAGTACGCATTTTAAAGCTCCTTGCAGAAGATAAAACCACAGAAGAAATTTCCAAAGAAGTTTTCCTGAGCCCCCGCACAATAGAGACTATACGTCAGAACATGAAAACAAAAGTTGGTGCAAAAACAATTGCCGGGCTGATCATGTATGGTATGCGAAATAAACTAATTGATTAAAAAATAAAAGCGCATCATACCGGTGCGCTTTTATTTTGTGCGGATAAAACGATCCTGCAGACGCCCTGTTGCAGGCAAAACTTCATTTTTTCAAAACACAGAACAGAGGGAATGCTAAAAAGGAGGATAAGGTTTAACAAGGATTGGATCATTTTTCGGACTAACCGATCGTAGTTTTTCACAGGTGTAATAAGGTAAATGAACTAAGGGGAGATTATTCAGCTTTCAAAGGATTTGGAAGGGTTGGGTTAGGGTTGACGTTTCCAAGGATACGGAGAAACCAAAAACTATTACTATGAGAATGATGCGAAAGAAAGTTGATTGACATTGGACTTTACCTGGGTTTCATAGAATATTGGAAAACTTTTCTGGACGGTTATACTAGGACATTGGATGGTTGAGGTTTTTATCCTCGTCAATCAACTTCGGGAACAAAAATAGAATTGGTGTACAATGTACACAAGAGCATTACTGCCCTATTTTAACAATACATTTTTTACGCTTTTTATCGTAAAAAAACAGCATTTATTATAGCAAAAACACTCGGTTGCCATCGTAAAACCGCTAATGAAAATTAGTTTTTAGTATATCCTGAAAAATAATAATTTCGTAAAATTCCTATAGGAACTTATGCAATTTTTCTTTCCTTTTGTAGTTATTTGAATAAGTATATCCATGAATAACAATTTGAAAAATATACCCGAATGAAAAAACCCGACACCGACTACATTATTAAAGTAGCCATTGCAGATGACCACACGCTTTTCAGGGCGGGTGTAAAAACTGCTCTGTCTGTGAAAAAAGATGTGGAGCTGGTAGCAGAAGCAGATAACGGCATGCAACTACTCAATCTTTTAAAACACATTGAACCTGATGTAATATTATTGGATATCCAGATGCCGATCATGGATGGGATCCAGACACTGCCCGAAATCCGTAAGCTTTACCCGCATGTTAAAGTAATCATCCTTTCCATGCACAACGATCACTCCATGATCTCCAAACTCATGGAGATCGGGGCAAACTCTTATCTCACAAAAAATTCAGATTCAGAAACAATTTACCAGGCGATTAAAACCTGTTATGAACAGGAATTTTTCTTTAATGAGTTAACTAACAAAGCGCTGCTTACAGGCTTGCGTACAAAACGCCCGGAAATAGGTATGGCGCAGGATGTGAACCTTACCGAAAAAGAATTAACCGTTTTAAAATTAATGTGTGAAGAAAAATCTACCAAAGAAATTGCAGACATCGTTGATATCAGTCCTCGCACCGTGGAAGCCATTCGCGACAAACTGAAAACAAAAACCGGTTCTAAATCAATGGCAGGCCTGGTAATGTATGCAGTAAAAAATAAAATCATAGAACAGCAATAATTGCTTTTCATTTTTTAATAGATTGAACCCCGGAATTTCCGGGGTTTTATTTTTATATGGATAGATTCATTAATTATAACGGCAACATAATTTCTTCAGAAGAAAAAATTATTAGCGCAGACAACCGTGGCTTCAAATACGGCGATGGTATTTTTGAAACGATCAGGGTTGCGAATGATAATATTCCCCTGGATACATTCCATTTTGAACGCTTGTTCTTAGGTTTAAAGCTTTTGCAATTCAATATTCCTTCAGCATTTTCTGCAAAAAATTTAACGGCACATATAAAAGAACTTTGTAAAAAAAATAACCGGCAACAATCTGCAAGAGTGCGTTTGACGGTTTTTCGGGGTGAAGTAACGATCAATGAAGCAACAAACGATATCCCTCAGTTTATTATTCAAACAGACAATATTCCTGCTTCAGCATTGCACTTCAATGAAGAAGGTTTTGTAACAACTGTTTTTCCCCGTGGAAGAAAAACATGCGACATTTTCAGCAATCTTAAATCAAATAACTTTTTGCTGTATTCCATGGCAATGCGGTATGCGCATGAAAACAAACTCAATGAAACGATCCTGTTAAATTCAAAAGAAAATATTTGTGAAGGATCTATAGCAAATATTTTTTTTACGAAGAATAAAACAATTTACACACCGCCATTATCAGAGGGTTGTGTTGCCGGTACAATGCGAAAATATCTCGTTGAAAAATTTAAAACATCCGGTTACGAAATTAGTGAGCAGAGATGTACGGTCAATGATCTGGAAAATGCTGATGAAATTTTTCTGACCAATGCAATAAACGGCATCCGTTGGGTGAAATATTTGGGAAAGAAAGAATTTAAAAACGAACAAACTCGCCAGCTATACGATTCTTTTATCAGAAATCTTTTTTAAAAGCACTCAACTTTTTTTGAATTCAGATTGTTACCTGAAAAATATTTCCTCTTAAGCTATGCGCCAACCTGTTTCTGTTTTTTGGTTCAGAAGAGATCTGCGATTGAATGATAATGCAGCATTGTATCATGCATTAAAAAGTAGTCATCCGGTTGTTCCCGTTTTTATTTTCGACAGGAATATTTTAGATAAGCTGGAAGATAAAGCAGACAGAAGAGTTGAATTTATTCATGCTGCGTTGAATGAAATTCAACAAAAATTAATTGCACTCGGTTCTTCGCTTGAAGTGTATTATGGTTTTCCTGAAGAAGTGTACAAAAACCTGCTTTCGAAATACGAGGTCAAACATGTTTTTACCAATGAAGATTATGAATTATACGCACAGCAACGCGATGAAGCGATTCAAAAATTAGTAAAGAATTCCGGCGGATCATTTCATACATATAAAGACCAGGTAATATTTTCAAAGAATGAAGTATTGAAAGATGATGGGAAACCCTATACTGTTTTTACACCTTACAGCAAACGATGGAAAAGTATCCTGAATGAATTTTATTATAAAAAATATCCGACGGAAAAATATTTTTCTAACTTTTTCAAACAGCAACCACAGGCAATTCCTTCTTTGGAATCAATGAATTTCAAAGCCGTTGAACAACCATTTCCTGCGAAACAATTAAATGAGGAACTTATTCGCAAATATGCATCGCAACGTGATTTTCCTGCAGTTGATGGCACAAGTAGGCTTGGCGTGCACCTTCGTTTTGGTACAGTGAGTGTTCGCGACCTGGTCGATCGTTCTTTATCATTGAGCGAGATTTTTTTGAATGAATTGATATGGCGGGATTTTTATCACGCTATTTTATGGCACTTCCCACACATTAATAAAGGCAAATCTTTCAAACCGGAATATGAATGGATCAAATGGAGGAATGATGAAGAAGAATTTGGAAAATGGTGCAATGGGCAAACCGGCTATCCTATAGTTGATGCAGGTATGCGTGAGTTAAATGCTACAGGTTACATGCATAACCGTGTGCGGATGATCGTTGCGTCTTTTCTTACCAAACATTTATTGATCGACTGGCACTGGGGCGAAGCTTATTTTGCAAAAAAATTATTGGACTTTGATTTCGCTGCAAACAATGGTGGCTGGCAATGGGCTGCAGGAAGTGGTTGTGATGCAGCACCATACTTCAGGATTTTTAATCCATACCTGCAAACAAAAAAATTTGATCCCGAGCTTAAATATATCCGCAAATGGGTGCCTGAGTTTGAAGAATTCGGTTATCCATCGCCGATAGTTGATCACGAGTTTGCCAGAAAACGGGTTTTGGAAGCGTATGCAAAGGCGTTGAAGAGCACTTCATCATAATAATAATTCAGGGATTTTTTCATTCACATTTATTGTTGAATAGACTTTCAGAAGTGTTTGTATCGCCTGTTTGCCATCTTCCCCTAAAGTAACAGAATAATTGTTGACATATAGATCAATATGCTGGCGCATTACCTGTTCTTCCATTTCCTGCGAATGTTGTTTTACATAATCCGGCAATGACGGATATTTACTGAAAGCATATTCCACACTCTGTTTTATTAGTGAATCGATCTGTTGCCTGATTTCTTTCGAATTTTTTTTTTGGATTACAATTCCACCTAACGGTATCGGGCACCTTGTTTTTTCTTCCCAGAATTCCCCCAGGTCTTTTATTTTTTTCAACCCCTTATTCTGATAGGTAAAACGGTTTTCATGAATGATCACCCCGCAGTCAACTTCGCCGGATAACACAGCCTCTTCAATCGAAGAAAATACCATGAATTGTTTTTGTTTTGCTTCAGGAAACGCTAATGAAAATAATAAATGTGCAGTTGTGTTTTTTCCGGGGATAGCAATTTTGCAATTGTTAATTTCTGAAATGGGGATATTTTTTTTTGATATCAACAGCGGTCCAACCCCTTTTCCTAATGCGCCGCCGGAATCGAGTAACGAATATTGATTTAATACAAGTGGTAATACACCATAGCTTATTTTTGAAATATCTAATTTGCCCTGCATTGCCCATTGGTTCAGTGTTTGCACATCTTCTAACACCACATCAAATTCAAATCCGATGGTATTAATTTTTTTATTTACCAACGCATCGAAAATAAAAGTATCGTTTGGGCAAGGGCTAAACCCCAAAGTAAGTTTCGTCATGCTTACAAATTTCAGAAATGATCATAATGAGCTTATCGTTGAGAGCAGTGACCGCCTCTTTCATCTTCCATTTTGTTTTATCACGTTCCCTGATGTAATTTGACAGTGAACGGATTTGAAGGAACGGTATCTTTTCTTTCAAACAAACAAAATGAAAAGCTCCGCCTTCCATGCTTTCAACAACAGGGGAAAATTTTTGTTCGTAATATTCCTCATACTTAATATCAGTTGTTATTTCATTAACGCTAATACTTCTTGCCGTATCTAATTGAGTAAGCTCAATTAATTTGTGATAAGGGTTTGGCAAAATTTCATTCGAAAATGGGTCTTCATTTTTATCGGTCAAGTTCAGGTCAAAAATAGTTTTGAACTGATTTTCCTCCCAAACTCCAAGATCACCGAAAACCTCATCAGTAATTGCAACAACGGTTCCCAGCTCTTTTTGTATGAAACATCCTGCAATGCCTGCCTGTAATATTATACCCGGTTTTTTTTGATTTATTTTTTTTGCCAGGTTATATGCTGTTGAAACCCCGCCAATGCCGGTTACCAAAAAACTTATTTCATGATTTTGGAACAGAAGTTTTTCTTTTTCAACGTAATCAACTGTTGTTGCAATTTCAAAACCGGTGGCTGATGCTATGAGAATATGCATGCTGCAAATATCCGCAATTGCTGCTGAATTATTATGCGGCTTGACTTTCCTACGTTAAATGTTAACTTTGCAAAAATTTTTTATAAATGGTGTACCTGACGCGTGTAGAACATTTTAATGCGGCGCATAAATTATACAATCCCGGATGGACGAGGGAGCATAATGAAGAAGTATTTGGAAAATGTGCCAATGAAAACTGGCATGGCCATAACTATGAATTATATGTTACTATAAAAGGGCAGCCAAATCCCGATACCGGATTTGTGTTTGATGTAAAAAAATTAAGCGAGATTATTAAAGAAAAAGTGATCGAACAGATAGATCATAAAAACCTGAACATCGATGTTCCTTTTTTGGAAGGTAAAATGTGTTCTACAGAAAACCTTGCAATTGGAATCTGGCAGCAGCTTCAATTATTTCTTCCTGCTGAAGTGCAGCTTCATGCTATTAAATTATACGAAACTCCGCGCATTTATGTAGAATATTTCGGAGAATAATAAAAAATAGTAAACAAAACAATATGCATCGCTGTTATTCCTGCTTTCAGTTGTTTATTTTCAGAAAATCGGTTTAAATTCATATTTCGTATTCTTTAAGGATGGATAATTATGTCGGCGAACCGACTTTCATTTGTTACCACAAGCAGTTATTTTGTATGGATATGAGTAGAAAAGTTGCTGTTTTCAGGCGTGAGCATTTTAACGCTGCACATCGTTTGTATAATTCATTATGGGACGAGAAAAAGAATTTTGAAGTGTTTGGGAAATGCAGCAACCCAAATTATCACGGGCATAATTATGAACTGGAAGTGAAAGTTACCGGGGAACCTGATCCGCAAACCGGATATGTGATCGACCTGAAACTGTTATCAGATATCATCAAAGAAAACATTCTTGGAAAATTCGATCACAAGAACCTTAACCTGGATACTGTTTATTTTAAAAATAGTAACCCGACTGCAGAAAATATTGTAATAGTGATCTATGAAATTTTGAGAAGCAAGATAGATAACAAATATGACCTGCATATTCGGTTATACGAGACCGATAGGAATTTTGTGGAGTACCCGGGGTGAATGAAAAACTAAAAATTTAAAAATGAAAAAAATAAAGAAGAAAGAATTGCTATAAATATTGTTAACCTTTTTAATTTTTCCTTTTTACTTAACACTACTTATGTCGTACAATAAAATTGAGCAATATAACGAGAAGATCACTTCGGGGCTTGTTGAGAATTATAAAGAGTGTTTGTCGTTATTGGGCGAGGATCCTGAACGCGAAGGGCTTTTAAAAACACCGGAGCGCATTGCGAAAGCAATGCAGTACATAACACAGGGGTATCATCTGGATGCTGCAGCTATATTAAATTCTGCAAAATTTCACGAAGATGTGAGTGAAATGATCATCGTAAAGGATATTGAAATTTACAGCATGTGCGAACATCACATGTTGCCGTTCTTTGGCAAGGCGCATATCGCATATATTCCCAATGGATGGATAACCGGCCTAAGCAAAATTGCACGTGTCGTTGATGTTTATGCACGCCGCTTGCAGGTGCAGGAACGATTAACTACCCAGGTATTGGATGTAATAAAACAAACACTCAATCCGCTTGGTGTTGCCGTGGTGATTGAAGCCTCGCATTTATGCATGATGATGCGTGGTGTGCAAAAGCAAAATTCTGTCACTACCACTTCTGCATTCTGGGGTGAATTTGAAAAGAATGAAACCCGCAGCGAATTCATTAAACTTATTTCGGCGAAGCTACATTAGAGAAGCGAGAAGACAGAATATAGAAATCAGGATAGAAATGTCTATGAGTGCTCAAAGCTGATAGCTCACTGCTCGTAGCTGATCTCCAAAGATTTTCTTTGCTGAATGCAAGCTTTGTGGCATATTTGTTTCACTAAATGCCTATTCAGTATGAAGCATGCGTTTGTATTTCCCGGACAAGGTTCTCAATTGCCGGGGATGGGAAAAGCATATTATGAAAACAGTGTGTTTGCAAAAAAACTCTTCGAACAAGCCAACGAAATATTAGGCTTTCGCATTTCAGATATTATGTTCAACGGCAACGATGAGGAACTGCGCCAGACAAAAGTTACCCAACCTGCTGTTTTCCTGCATTCAGTTATTGCATTCAAAAGTATTGAAAACGCCAAACCAGATATGGTAGCGGGACATTCCCTGGGTGAGTTTTCTGCATTGGTGGCAAATGGGGTTTTGAGTTTTGAAGATGGGTTGAGGTTAGTTTCTGTTCGTGCACAAGCCATGCAAAAAGCGTGTGAACTTAATCCTTCAACAATGGCTGCTGTACTTGCGCTGGATGATAATAAAGTGGAAGAGATTTGCAATGAAGTGCAAAAAGAAACCGGGGAAATTGTTGTTCCTGCTAATTATAATTGCCCGGGGCAATTGGTAATAAGCGGTTCGTTAAAAGGAATTGAAATTGCCTGCGAACGCATGAAAGCTGCCGGTGCGAAACGTGCTTTGATATTACCGGTCGGAGGTGCATTCCATTCACCTTTGATGGCGCCTGCAAAAGAAGAATTGAAATCTGCTATTGAAAAAACAACTTTCTATACTCCTAAATGCGCAGTGTATCAAAACGTAGTTGCGAAAGCAGTGGTTGACAAAGATGAAATAAAAAAGAACCTCGAAGAACAACTCACCGGCGCAGTAAAATGGACACAAAGCGTTCAGGCGATGATCGCAGATGGGGCATCAAAATTCACTGAAGTCGGTCCTGGTAAAGTTTTGCAGGGATTGGTTTTGAAAATTGATAAGACCATGCAAGCGGATGTGGTGAATTGATCTTACTGATACATACAATGCTGGTATGCGCCAGGGGTAATGCCTTCTATCTTTTTAAATAAACGTACAAAATAATTTTCATCACTGAAGCCGCATTGCAATGCAATCTCCTTAATGCTTTTTTGTTTAGATGAAAGCAATTGTTTGGCAAGTTTTACTCTTTCCATATTAATATAATCCAAAGGAGTTACGCCGAATTGCTCTTTAAACCATTTGAAAAAAACATTGCGACTTAAATAGGCCTTGTTGCAAAGATTATTGATGAAGATCTTTTCTGTGAGATTTTCATGTATATAATGCAAAACATATTGCAACCTGTTGTGATTGTTTTCGTGATGTGATTCTGCAATCACCTGCTGCAGGTGCTGCGTTTGCAAAATGCGGATCAATAATTCCTTCAGGTTCAGATCGGCAAAAATATTTTTTGCTTTATCTGCACTGCTGCAAATGCGAATGAATTTATTAATAAGGCTTGTGATCTCTGTATCGTTATCAAAATGATATTGGTTGAATTGCAATTTCCAGTTGCGGGTTGTATCCGGATCATTGTTGTAATATTCATTCAGGTAATCCATTGTATTGCTGATATATTTTCCATCAACAGCAAGTGCGATACATTGTGTAGGGTTTTCTGATTGTGCTTCGGGGAAATCAATTACCATTGTTTCATTGGCAGGGACGATCACCGTTTCACCCGGCAGGTAATCAAATGCAGGTTTGTCAAATAAGTGCATTACTTTTTTCCCACGAACCATGCTTGTAATTACAAAATCGTTGAAGGTTAGCGGCACGCGATATGTTTCCTGGTAGCTTTCAAAAATATTCAGCTCGCAGTTATTCAAATTAAAAATACGCCTGTTCTCTACTAATGTTTGCAGGTATTTTGGATGGGTGAGATCGATCTTTTTCAAATAATTTCTTGCAGGCATCCCAATCGTTTTTGAAGCTGTTTCAAGGTACATCGATTTATTTTCTGCAACAAACAAAAGGTACAATTGTGCTATGGAAGGATACTATTTTCACTTCACTTAACATTTAAAATACAAACCTTGGACTCATTATCTAATTTTAAAAATTGCTTCCATTATGAGTACAGCTACAGCAGCGGCGCCATCAACTGTCGCACGCCGTCCGAAATTTAAAGACCATTACGATCATTATATCAATGGCAAATTCACAAAACCTTCAGGCGGTGAATATTTCGATAACATCTCGCCAATAGATGGAAAAGTATTTACACAGGCAGCACGTGGCAACGCAAAAGATATAGACAAAGCCCTGGATGCTGCGTGGGCCGCGTTTCCTTCCTGGAGTAAAACTTCAGCGGCTCACAGAAGCAACCTGTTATTAAAGATAGCGCAGGTTATTGAAGACAATCTTGAATACCTCGCTATTGTTGAAACGATCGACAACGGAAAAGCAATACGTGAAACACGTGCTGCAGACCTCCCATTGGTAGTAGATCATTTCAGGTATTTCGCAGGAGCGATCCGCGCAGAGGAAGGAACAATAAGCGAACATGATGAAACTACTGTGAGCATACAGTTGCATGAACCAATTGGTGTAGTCGGGCAAATTATTCCCTGGAATTTTCCATTGCTGATGGCCACATGGAAAATCGCCCCTGCATTAGCGGCGGGTTGTTGTGTTGTTGTTAAACCTGCAGAACAGACACCTACAAGTATTATGTGTATGATAGAACTGATCGGTGATATTTTACCCCCCGGAGTTTTAAATATTGTAACCGGTTTTGGAGTGGAAGCAGGGAAACCTCTTGCTACTTCGCCGAAAGCCAGCAAAATTGCTTTCACCGGGGAAACAACAACAGGAAGATTGATCATGCAATATGCTTCTGAAAATCTTATCCCTGTTACCATGGAACTCGGCGGAAAAAGCCCGAATATTTTCTTTGAATCTGTTGCTGATGCAGACGATGATTTTTTTGATAAAGCTGTTGAAGGTGCTGTAATGTTCGCATTGAACCAGGGTGAAGTGTGCACCTGCCCGAGCAGGATTTTAGTGCATGAAAATATTTATGATAAATTCATGGATAAAGTTGTTCAACGTACAAAAGCAATTCGCATGGGTAACCCGCTCGATTCAAAAACAATGATGGGAGCACAGGCAAGCGAAGACCAGTACAATAAAATTTTAAGTTACCTCGATATCGGAAAACAGGAAGGCGCAAAAGTGCTTTGCGGCGGTGAAGCATATCATCAGAACAGTGGCCTGGAACATGGGTATTATATCAAGCCAACTATTTTCAAAGGCAATAATAAAATGCGCGTTTTCCAGGAAGAAATTTTCGGCCCTGTTACCTGTGTAACTACTTTTAAAAATACAGAAGAAGCGATTGAAATTGCAAACGATACTTTGTACGGATTAGGCGCCGGTGTATGGACACGTGATGCTCACGAATTATACCAGGTGCCGCGTACCATACAAGCAGGCCGCGTTTGGGTGAATTGCTATCACGCATATCCGGCACATGCTCCATTTGGCGGCTACAAAAAATCAGGCTTCGGCCGCGAAACACACAAGATGATGTTGAATCATTACAGGCAAACAAAAAATATGCTTATCTCTTACAGCAAATCGAAACTCGGATTTTTCTGATCGGATTAATGAAAAACTGCGGTGGCGTTCTTGGTAATGCTGCTGCAGTTTTTTGATTTATCAATCACTGCCATGTCAATTCTGTTTTTTAGGTAACAATCCTCATTACTACTATTAAGCATCGTTGCGTCGCACTCTTGTACATATAGTAATTCTATTCGGCAATGTGTAACAACGTTATTAAAATTGAACTTGTTGTGCTGTTAAAGTTTGTCTGCGTTACTTATGGGCCTAGATGGTATTTTTTTCACCACATAGGCACATAAGAAACACGATATGAAGAATCTGACACATTAAATAAAGGCAATTGTTATTTATGAAAACCGAACGCGTAATTGCAACCCTCAAAGCAATAGAGTTAATCAATGAATTGCGCAAGCGCAACGGACCTCTGATGTTTCATCAAAGCGGAGGATGTTGTGATGGATCGCAACCCATGTGTTTTCCCGAAGGCGAATTTAAAATCGGCGGAAGTGACGTTTGCCTCGGAACGGTTGAAGGCTGTAAATTTTATATGGGTGCAGACCAGTTCGAATACTGGAAACACACGCAATTAATTTTAGATGTAACCAAAGGACGCGGAAGCAGTTTCTCTTTAGAGATACCCATGGGCGTTAGGTTCTATATTCAATCGAGAGTTTTTACGGAAGAGGAGTTGGAGGAGCTTGAAGCAGTGTAAAAGACGACTGGTGACAGTTGTTAGATGTCAGTGTGAAAATCGAAGTTGCAAATTATCATCTGGCAACTATCATCGGTCATCTCCCTCACACTCCGATCGTACAATTCACCCATTCCGCATCAAACGAGGCATTGTATTTTTTGTAAAAATTAATTGCCGGTTCATTCCACTCCAACACCTGCCAAACGATGCCGCTTAATTTTTTTTCTTTCGCTTCTATTATTAACCGGTCTAATAATAATTTTCCTAATCCTTTGCCACGCATTTTTTCTGTAACTATAATATCTTCCAAATACATGCGCTGGCCTTTCCATGTTGAGTAACGAATATAATACAACGCGAAGCCATGAATTTCTTCTCCCTCTCCTTCAGGAGAGGGTTGGGGTGAGGTTGCTGCAAACGCCCACCAAACGGGCTTTTCACCAAAACCGCTTTCGATGAAATGCTCTAAAGTAACAGTTACCTCCTGCGGCGCTTTTTCATACAATGCTAGTTCTTTAATCAGTTCGAGTAAACGCGGACAATCTTCTTTCACCGCTCTTCTTATTTTAATATCCATTTTTCTTTCGCTATTTAAATGTTGGGTTTTTTATTTTTTTCTTGTTGCTTTAAAAATTCCGTTAGGTTGGATGGATAGTAATTCCGTTACCTCGTTTTTATCATCCACATTAAATTGAATGGTGAAACCGGTTAATGTTTTTATGTTGAATTTGTTTTTATCAACAGGAACCAACTCATATTCGGGTTGCCCGGGAACAATAAGCGTTAATTTTTTTTCATCTTTAATAATTACTTTCAATGTCATACCCTTCAAATCATAATCACCAACAAATTTTAGCAAACTGTCTTTTGAAATTTCTTTAGCTCTTGGCGATTTTACAAACGAAATCGGTTTCACTGATGCATCAAGAACAATATCAAGACTTGTTATATCGCCATTAGTATTCATCTGAAATTGCATTGGGCTGCTATTTTCAGAAGTGTCGATGCCTTCTTTCGCATCTTTTTCAAACACATCAAAAATGTCATATTGTTTATGTCGAAGCCAGATTGTTTTCTTGCCAGCAAATGCAAACAATGAATCACGCTGCACTTGTATATCAAATGTTCCGTAACCATTATTAGTATATAATCCTTCAAGGTCTTTCAACGGATGTGCTGCAGTAGAAATCTTTTTTTCTATTATTACTTGAGACTTTTTTGCATTACTGTCTTCTTTTTTTGCTTTTTCAATTCTTGCCCTTAACTCTGAGTTCCAGTCTTTATATTTTAATTTCAACATTCTGTCGGCAATTAAATTTCTTATAATAGAAGGAACAGAAGAGCTATTCTGGTTGCTCAATACAATGATGCCGACACTATCACTCGGAAAAAAGCAAGTGCTTGCAGAAAAGCCATCAATATTCCCGCCATGCTCAACACGGTAATGCCCGCGGTAAGAACTCAGCATCCAGCCAAAACCATAATTGGAAAAATAAATGTCTGGGTTTTCTTTATCCGGCGTACTTCCTCCAACAATCATTTGCGAACTGATCGCTTCGTTACGATGTGTTTCCGGAATAATTTGTTTGCCTTCAAATTTTCCGTCATTGATCCATGTAATTACCCATTTAGACATATCATTCACACTGCTGTTGATGCTTCCCGCCGGCCCCATCGCATCGATATGATAATAATCCAGTTTTTTTATGATGCTGTCATTCTTCAGTCCATACCCGATAGAAGCATCTGTATTCTTTGCCATATCATCCACAGAAAAAAATGAATTACTCATTCCAAGAGGTACAAATATTTTTTCACGCACATTATCTTCCCATTTTTTCCCGGTGATTTTTTCTGCAACAACGCCTTGTGCAAAAAACATAAAATTGTTATACTGCCATCTTTCCCTTATGCCTGCAGAAGGCTCCATATATTGAATGCGCTGCAGCAATGAGTCGCGTGAATTTGTAATAAAGAAATACCACGAGTAATCATGACGAGGCAAACCCGTGCGATGGCACATCATATCACGCAGCGTGATCTTATTATTCATTTCATCATTATAAAACTTTAGTTCGGGCAAATAATTTCTTACCGGTTTATCGTAATCTAATTTGCCATCTTTCACCAGCATTCCGATCACCGAAGCTGTAAATGCTTTTGTGCATGAACCAATCGCAAACAAAGTAGTTGGTGTAACCGGGATTTTATTTTCATAATCGCGATACCCGAAACCTTTTGCATAAACCACTTTATCTTTTTCGACAACAGCAACGGCAAAACCTGCGGCATGCCAGTTTTTCAGCACACGTGCAAATGCAGTGTCGAGCCCGGCGAAACGTTTGTCTTCAGAAAATTTTTGTTTTTGTGCAAATGAAAAAAGCGCAGTGCTGATTAGTAACAGCGTAAAAATTTTTCTCATATAATTTTATTTTGTCAGCGTTGGTACTACTATTTAGCATCGTTGTGTCACTCACTTGTACAGCAACAATTCTATTGGGCAAAGTAAGCAGTAAGAAGTGAGCAGTAAGCAGTCTGAAAATTTGTTCTTTGTTTACTATTTTCAAATGCAAACATTCTATCTTCCATCTTCTAACTTCTATCTTCTTTTACATCGGCAACTCATTGTCAATTGTCCATTATCCATTGTCAATTATCTCATCTCATCGCTTGCTCTAAGTCATTCAAAATGTCATCCACTTTTTCTATTCCTACACTCATTCGTATCAGTCCGTCCGTAATACCAAAGCGGATCCGTTCTTCACGCGGAACACTATAATGCGTCATGCTTGCAGGATGGGAGAGTAAGGTATCGGCTGTTCCTAAAGATACGGCACGTACGCACATTTGTAATTTATCAATGAATTTTTTTCCGGCTTCTAGCCCGCCCTTTAGCTCAAAGCTCATCATTGGCCCGAAATGGTTCATTTGTTTTTTTGCAACCGCATGGTCGGGATGTGAATTCAACCCTGTATAATTTACATGCGCCACACTATTGTGCTTCGATAAAAAGGCAGCAACTTTTTCTGCATTGCTGCAATGCCTGTCCATACGCAGTTCCAGCGTTTTCATTCCCTGTATCAACAGAAATGCATCAAACGGGTTTGCGCTTCCACCAAGCAATGCATGCCATTTCCATGCTTTCGTTTTCATGAACTCAATATCTTTCCCGATCAAAACGCCGCCAATTGCTGTGCCATGCCCATTCAAAAATTTTGTTGTAGAATGAAAAACAAAATCAACATCATATTTAAATGGTTGCTGTAAATACGGTGTGGCAAAAGTATTATCAACGGTTACAATTATGCCGTGTTGCTTTGCGAGTTTTGTCACGGCTTCAATATCCACGCATTGAATAGTAGGATTTGCCGGTGTTTCGATGTGTATTAATTTAATCTTGTTTTTTTTGATGGTGTCTTCTACCTGGTTCAGGTCACGCATATCAATAATGATCGTTTTGATGCCGCTTGCCTCGAGAACCTTGTGCATTAGCTCATACGTTCCGCCGTATAAAGAAAAATGCGACATCAATGTATCTCCCACTTGCAAATTGCTCATGAACATGGTTGTCATAGCAGCTTGCCCGCTTGCATGCAACAACGCTTTTAATTGTAATTGTTCTCCATTCTTATCTTTTAGCCCAAATGCTTCCAATGCAGCAATGGTTTGCTCCGCTGCTTTGAATGTGGGGTTTCCCCAGCGGCTGTAAATATTTTCTTTGTCTTTGCCGGCAAAACGTTCCATGCCTTGTTGCGCAGTATCAAAAGTAAACGTTGATGTTGCATAGATCGGCGTGAGGTGAGCATATTCTGCATTTTGGGTATCTGCTGCATGCAATGCAACGGAACTGATGCCTGTTAACGGAAATTTTTTATCGGCCATTTTGAAAATTGAATAATTAAATTTGATAACAAAAATCAAAAGTAATCGATATTTCTTTTTATTATGAAACAGTTATTACAACAATATGCAGCATATAATGTGTGGGCAAATGAAGCAGTAAGCGATGCGATCAACCAACTCAGTTATGAACAACATCATAAACAGATAACAAGCAGTTTTGAGAGTTTATATAAAATGGTATACCACGTTTTTGGCGCAGAAAATATATGGTGGAGGCGTTTGCATAAAGAACAAAATATTACAGCGCCACCGGATAATTTTTCAGGATCGGTAAGGGAGCTCACGCAATCGTGGAAGCGACAAGATGAAGCCTGGCTGAATTGGATAACATTGGTTGATGAAACTGTTCTTGCAGAAAACCTGTATTACAAAAACCTGAAGGGTGTAGAATTCAATATGCCTTTATACCAGGTCGTTCATCATGTATTTAACCACAGCACTTACCATCGCGGGCAACTGATAACGATGCTGCGGCAGACAGGTGCGGAAACCGTTCCTGCAACAGATTTTATTTTGTGGGCAATTCAGAAAAAAAATAAATGAGCTGTATTTTTTATATTAAAAAAGCCACCTGGAAAGATGGCTTTCAAATTTCGGATTGATCTTTCATTAATAATGATAATAATGAGGATGGTAATAGTGAGCATGGTAACCGCAATAACAACCGGTTAATGTTGTTCCGAGAATGCAGATAGCCATTGCGATTAATAAATACTTCTTTTTCATACAAGAGATTTTAAATTAAGGAACGTTGTTGTTGCAAAAGGGCAACATGAAGGTTAGAATAAAAAAGAACTGCAACGTTTGTTAATGGTTCCTTTCTTTTTGCTAATGGCGCGTTAACAGGAATGGAAGATAAAATTTCTGCTATCTAAAAAACAACACGCAAATAAAAACAGCAGCGATCACGCAGATCAGGTCAACAAGCAACATGGTGCTAAGCGCATACCGGGTATTTTTTACTTTGATACTTCCAAAATATACAGCAATCACATAGAAAGTGGTTTCTGCTGCACATTGAAAAACGCAAGCCAATCTTCCGGTGAATGAATCTGCACCATAAGTCTTCATGGCATCGATCAAAAAACCTCTTGAACCTGCCGCATTGAATGGCCGCAAAATGGCAATAGGCAAGGCGTTCACAATATCTTTATTCACCCCAACTGAAAGAAATATTTTTCCAAGAAGATCGGAAAACATTTCAAAAACACCACTGTTCCGGAACAGCGAAATAGCAACGAGCATACCAAGTATATAAGGAAAAATAGTTTGCCCGGTTTTCAAACCGCTGTATGCCCCTTCTACAAAGGAAGAAAAAACATTTTTTCCCTGCGCTGCAAATTTTTTTTCTTTGGTGAACGAATAAATGAGGATGATAAAAATAATGCCGAGCAACAACACATTTGAAATGTTATTGGTGAAATGATTTTTCCCGATCAGGTCAAGCCGTGTAATATAAACAAGCAATCCGCAAATAATTCCGACTACAACTCCAATGCTTGTGAGCAATGCAGCGCTCCTGAAATTTATTTTCTGGCGGATGCCGACAATAACAAGTGCAGCAATAGTTCCCACAAAAGAAGTGATGATGCATGGCAACATTACGTCTGCAGGGTTATGTGCGTTTTGTGCAGCACGGTAACCGATAATTGAGGTAGGGATCAACGTTAGTCCCGCAGCATGCAGGCACATAAACATGATCTGGCTGTTGCTTGCTCTTTCTTTATCCGGATTAAGCTCCTGCAAACTTTCCATCGCTTTTAAGCCAAAAGGAGTAGCAGCAGAATCCAAACCAAGAAAATTTGCCGCGAAATTCAACGTCATGTACGAGATGGAAGGATGATTGGCCGGAACTTCAGGGAACACTTTCACAAAAACGGGGCTTAATAATTTTGCCAATTTATCCGATGCGCCTGAATCGATTAGCAATTGCAATATGCCACAGAAAAAACTCAGATAAGCGACCAATGGTAGTAACAGATCGAATATCGTGTTTTTGCAGGTAGGTAAAATTCCGTCTGTAGGCAGTTTGCCAAAAGAAATTTTTACAATGCCATTATCAAGTATAACAGTGCTATCGTTGGAAACATAACGATGATCTTTGGCCTTAGTTAATGTGTCTTTTAAAAACGCAGGCGCATCCTGTATATACATTTCTTTTCGTAGGATGGGGTCATCTTTTTTCCCATTCACAATATGGTCAATAGTATAGCTCTTGCCGGCAAAAAGAAATACAAGGATGTATGCGGTGGAAACTAAAATGATAACCAGCCAAAATCTGCTGAGCGCCATAATAAAAATTGTCAGCCAATATATTTATTGTTTGCGGAATTCGGAAAGATTTTTGTTGACAGGTTTTATTCCCGGTTATATTTACAAAAAAAAAAGAAGATGAAAATTGATGTTGCAGAGTTAAGCGATGTTCCTGAACTTGTTCAATTGATTAATAGCGCATACCGGGGAGAAATATCAAAAAAAGGATGGACGACGGAAGCAGATTTGTTAGACGGTGTGCGGACGCATGAGAAAAACCTTACAGAATTATTGAATGATGAAACAGCAGTGATGTTAAAATGCACCAACGAAGAAGGAAAGATCATCGGCTCGGTTTATTTGAAAAAGCATAAAGAAAAATTATACCTCGGGATGCTTACTGTAATGCCGGAATTACAAGGTTTTGGTATTGGAAAAAAACTATTGCAGGCAGCAGAAGAGTATGCAATAAATAATAATTGCACTGCCATTTTCATGACTGTAATTTCTGTTCGCAATGAACTGATCGCTTGGTATGAAAGATATGGCTATAAAAATACCGGAAAGAAAAAACCATTTCCTGAAGGAACAGAATTTGGTATTCCGAAGCAACCTTTGGAAATGGTTTTCTTAGAAAAGGAGTTGTCCTGAGTTTTTAGAACACGAAAAACCTAACGATAATGCGGCATGTGGTCGTCTGCAAATCTTTTTTCAGTATCCTGCCAGTTATTTACGATCTGAGTTCTATTATTGTTGACCCTTGTGTTGGTTTGATTGAATGAATTGACTGCATTATTAATATCTTTCACAGCTTTGTTGTAATTGTCAACATCTTCTTTCGTTCTGGCTGATGACGATTTTGATTCAAATGCTTTTTTTGATTTTTCAAATTCTTCCTGTTTGAGATAATAATCGGTGAGCTGCGGAATATCTTTATCTGCCATGTTCTTGTAGAATTGCATTGCCTGCCGACATGCATTGGCAAGCGAAGGATCTCCGTCAAAAACTTTTAATGTATCGAGTGATTTTAAACCTTCATCAGCGTATTTTGATAATGCATTTCTTGCCTGTTCAATGTCGTTCACTTTTCTATTGTTCATCGCGTTCACGATTTGCTGGTCTTCCCAATTGCATTTGAAAAAAGAAAGATAAACATTGTCGATATATGTATTAAGTTTCGCCGCAGTTTCCATTTTTTGTCCCAGTTCATTTTGCTCTTCAACCAGTCGTACATTATACTTCGCAGCAAACTCTTTGGTAATCCGTGCAAGTTCAGCATGCGCTTCATGCAATTTTTCTCCAACTTTCTGTTGTAAAAGTAGATAAGCCTGCATTTCATCCACAGATTGCTCTGCCAGCTCTTCTACGTTTATAATTTTCTTATAATCTTCACTAAAAACGCGGTAACACATCTGAATGTAATCAATGCTTCCCTGCCGCAATGAATTATCTCCTTTGTATTTTGGAAGGTCGATCGTTTTATATCGCGATTGAGTGATATTATCCAACACCTGTTCCCGCAATTTTTCCACTTTACGTGCACGCCTTCCGTGAGCGGCAGCACTCACATATTGCATGTACTTGCTATCCATATCACCTCGTGCATTGGTGATTGCAGTCATATAATCGCCGGGGTTTTCAAGATTTTGTGCATGAACGAATGAGCTGAAAAAAAGTAAAAGGAAAATATAACAACTATGCTTATACGTAATCATAAAAAAGGTTTTGTTTAGGGGAAATATTTATTTTATCATGGCATTAATAATAATAAATCCGGCTTTGATATAGGGATCGTTGGTCAGGTTTTCTTTGAGTTCTTCATTTGCATCCACGAGGTTCTTATTCGCCTGGATCCTTCTTTGTTCATATAAATGATTTACCACAGTGAATGTATGTGAATTATCGGTATAGTCAGATTGGTCAGGCGGCTGAGGTTTTTCCGCTGGCTTTTGTTTTGCATCTTCAATAAAAAGGGAGATATCTTTTTTCTGTCCTGCTTTCTGCATTTGTTTGATGTACTGTGCAGTTGCTTGAAAATAAGCCGATGTATCAATCTGCGGTTTAATAGCAGCAGCAATTGTAGCAACAGGCAAAGGCGCAAGTGGCTGATAATATTTGTTCGCATCAATAGGAGTTGAAGGCAATGCGAATTTTTCATTGGCTTCACGTTCTGACGATACTTCTGCAGGGTCGGGAAGTGCAATATCAGGAACCACACCATGCGTTTGCGCAGTTTTTCCCGTAACACGGTACAATTTCATCGTGGTGACCTTTATATAACTCGCAGCTTCTGTTTTCCCGTTGTATGTTTCCAGGGTTACCGTAGTGTCCATCGGTAAAACAACCTGCCCTGTTGCTTTTCCATAGGTTGGTGAACCGACAATCAACGCCCTGTTATAATCCTGCAAAGTACCTGCAACAAGTTCCGAAGCGGAAGCGCTTGAACCATTTACCAAAACCACCAACGGCCCATCGAAAATGGTGCCGCGGTTTACATCTTTCAAAGTAAGTGTTTTAGTTTCCCTGCTTTTTATTTGAGCAACCGGGCCTGCATCAATAAAAATCCCTGCAAGTTCAACCGCTTCTTTTACTGAACCTCCGCCATTGTAGCGCAAGTCGAGGATCAATCCTTCAATATTTTCTTTTTTTAATTTTATTATTTCTTTGGCAACATCGTTCGCACATCCGTTAACGCCGCTGTTATCTTCCCAATCACTGTAGAAATCAGGGAGCGAAATATATCCTACCGTTTTATTTCCTTTTAATAAAAAGCCTTTTACTTTATTATCATCTTCATCATCCGCATCAACTTTTTCTTTGTGCAGTGTCACCTGTTTTGTGGTGCCATCGGTCTTTCTAACAGTAATGGTTACCCGATCACCGCCTGATGCCGCGAGTATATGGTTTAATTCCTCGATCCCTGCATCAGAAACATCGATCGCATCTTTATTATCCCATTTTATACTCAATATTTTATCACCTTCATTGATCTGCCCGCTCGCAAATGCAGGACTCCCCGGTTGCAGGTGCCCGATCTGCGGATTGCCATCTTCATCTTCATTCAGAGAAAATCCAAATTCGAGTGGTTTGTTTCCGAGCATACTTTCAAATGCAGTTTTCACATCGGGAGGGAAATATGCGGTATGCGGATCATAGCATGAAGCCAGCGACTGGCAATAAATATTGCCGATAATATTTTCTACCCCTTGCGGGCTTTGTAATACCCGGTTTACTAATCGTTGAATTGACCTATTTGCTTTTTTGCGTAATATCGGTTCAAGGCTGTCTGTTGTTTTTTTAGAAAGAGAGATATGTAAATCAGGATTTGTTGTAACAGCAATTAATGCATTCAGTACTTCCAATTTTAAATACTTGTATAACTTGTTGTGCATTCCTGTTAAACCGGAAGGATAGGAGGTGTCTTCGGTAATAGTGAGTTTTTCTTTAATTGAAAAATTGAATGGTTTCTTGCAAATATTATCAGTCATTGTATCTGCCTGTTGCAAGCGCAATTTGTAAGTAGTAATAAGCATTTGCAAAAAAGCTCCTTGCTTGTTTTTGATTTCATCATCAATTTTTAGCCGATAGGGAATGAGTTTGGTATAATCTTCCAGCGTAAAAAAAATACGGCCGTCATCGAGGCTTTCGAGAAGATGATCAAAAATTGCAGCAGACATTTCATCATCTAACGGTCTTGGCTGTACGTGAAATTTTTCAACCATCCGGCTGATCAGGTATGCATCGTTAACCGCTTTTGCTGATGATTGGGCAGTAAGTTGTATTGTCAGTAAAAAAGATACGACAACAGGGGGTAAAACTTTTTTCATGGATTCAATAAGGCAAGAAAAATAGTAAAATTATCTGAAAATAAACAAGCCAGAAGTTAGAAAATAGAAGTTAGGAGAAAGTGCATTTTCTATTAACTGCTCAAAGCTAATAGCTCACCGCTCACCGCTTACTGTTCACATTAATATCCCCACTTCACCAATGTTGCGCCCCAGGTAAAACCTCCGCCAAATGCAGCAAGAACGAGGTTATCTCCTTTTTTCAACTGGCTTTCCCAGTCCCACAAACAAAGAGGGATTGTTGCGGCTGTAGTATTACCGTAACGCTGAATATTGATCATCACTTTATCATGCGAAAGCCCCATTCGGTTAGCTGTTGCATCGATAATACGTTTGTTCGCCTGATGTGGCACCAGCCATGCAATATCTTCTGATTTAAGATTATTACGTTCCATCAATTCGGCACTTACATCAGCCATGCCTTTTACGGCAAATTTGAAAACAGCCTGCCCTTCCTGGTAAATAAAATGTTCTTTGTTTGCAACAGTTTCGTTTGAAGCAGGATGCCATGATCCCCCTGCTTTCATGTGCAGGTGGCTTCTTCCGCTTCCATCGCTTTTCAGGATGCTGTCGAGCACCCCGTAACCTTCTGTATTTGGTTCAAGCAAAACAGCGCCGGCACCATCGCCAAAAATAATACAAGTAGTGCGGTCAGTATAATCAACAATTGCACTCATTTTATCAGAACCCACAACAACCACTTTTTTAAAACGCCCGCTCTCAATATACATAGCTCCGGTTGTTAATGCATATAAAAAGCCGGAACATGCGGCACTCATGTCAAACCCCCATGCTTTTTTCGCACCAACTTTATCGCAAACAATATTTGCAGTTGCGGGGAAGAACATATCTGGTGTAACCGTTGCCACAATCATGCAATCAATCTCCATCGGGTCAAGGTTTCTTTTCTTGCATAATTCTAAAACTGCAGGAACGCAAAGGTCTGAAGTAGCTTTGCCTTCACCTTTTAATATTCTTCTTTCAGAAATACCTGTTCTTGTACGTATCCACTCGTCGTTGGTATCAACTATTTTTTCCAACTCTGCATTTGTTAAACGGTATTCAGGTACATATCCTCCTATTGCTGTAATAGCTGCGGTAATTTTCTGGCTCATCCGGCAAAAGTAATTTGTAATTAGGAATTAATAATTAAAAATTAAAGTAGAAGATAGTAGCTAGAATTTATAAGATAGAATGTTGGTAACAGGCAAATAGTAAACAAAGAATAAATTTTCAGGTTGCTTACTGTTTACTGCTCACTTGATTCTTTTCCCCTATTTTCGCATCCATGATAACTTTTTTGCGTGGGGATTTTGTAGTGAAAACGCCAGCGTATGTACATGTAGATGTGCATGGCGTTGGTTATGAAGTGTTGATCAGCCTCAATACCTACTCTAAAATCCAGCACCTGGAAAAGGGAATTTTACAGACATATTTTCATGTCAGGGAAGATGGGCAAAGCTTATATGGTTTTTTTGATGTGGCGGAAAAAGAGATGTTCATTCAATTGATCAGTGTTTCCGGTGTAGGCGCTTCAACTGCCAGAATGATGTTATCATCCATGAAACCGGAAGAAATTGCACGTGCTATTATGCAAAGCAATACTAAGCTGTTGGAAAGCATAAAAGGGATAGGAAAAAAATCTGCAGAACGCATCATTTTAGAGCTCCGCGATAAGGTTGGGAAAAATATTCCCGAAACAAATATTTCCTCATTGATAAACAATACATTGGAACAGGATGCGTTAAATGCCTTAATAGCTCTCGGCATAGCCAGGCCGGCGGCGGAACAAGCCATCAAAAAAGTGCTTGCAGCCGATCAACAACCGGGCAAAGTTGAGGACATTATTAAGAAAGCACTAAAAACCCTTTAGCTTATAGTAAACCATCTCTACCTAACTAATTCTTGAGGAAAGTTTGGCCCGCTATATTTTTAATTCGCTCCTGGCAACAGTTTTGCTAACCGCTGCGTTGTGTTTGTGTTGCGCAAAAGTTTCGGCTTCCCCATATCAGAAGGCCGATACTACAGCGCCTGCAAAAACTGCTGACACGTTGAAATTCCCCATCAGCGACCGGCGCGGCGATCCATTTACTTTTCCGGATAAAAACCCTTTTAATCTAAAGGACCCCAAAAATTTAAGAGACTCGATTGAGTACGATCCTAAAACAAAGCAATACTACATTGTTGAAAAGATAGGCAACAAGTATTTCCGTAAGCCAACTTACCTAACGTTTGATGAACTTATGCGCATTAGGGCGCAACAATCCGAAGATGATTATTTCCGCCAGCGTGCAGATATGCTTGATGCATTGAACCGCCAAAAACCAAAACCAAAATTGAATGTCGGCGATAATCTTTTCAACCGCATTTTCGGGTTGGGAAAAGTTGATATCAAACCACAGGGAAATGTAGATATCACCGCGGGTTACCAGGGGCAGAATGTTCAAAACCCTACATTGCCCGAAAGTGCAAGAAGAACAGGCGGGTTTGATTTTAATATGGATGCGAATGTAAGTGTGTTGGGAAATATTGGTGATAAACTTAAGTTACCCATCACATATAACACGCTTGCCAATTTTGATTTCATGAACCAATTGAAATTGGATTATAAAGGCGGCCCCGATGAGATCATCAAACGCATTGAAGCAGGTAACACTTCGTTCACAACGAAAAGTACATTGATGGCAAGTGCGCAATCGTTATTTGGTGTTAAAGCGCAATTGCAATTTGGAAAGTTAACCGTTACAGCGGTATTGGCAAACCAACGTTCGCAAAATCAATCAGTAGGGTTACAAGGTGGCGCAATGACTACTAATTACCAGTTCAAAGCAGATGATTATGATGAGAACAGGCACTTTTTGCTTGCGCAATATTTCAAAAATAACTTCAATAAAGCAATGGCGAAATTGCCTGTTGTAACATCGCAGGTGCAGATATTGCGTATAGAAGTTTGGGTAACAAACCGCAACGGTATTACGGGAACAACACAGGCAAGAGATGTAGTTGGTTTGATGGATTTGGGTGAAAGCTCCCCATATAACAGTAATGTACACTCGAAATCAGGACTGGCTTACCCGTTCAACGATGCCAACGATGAATACCAGAAAATTGTCAGCGACCCAACAAGCCGTATATCATCACAGGCGGTTCAGAAATTAAATTCACTTGGTTTAACGCAGATACAGGATTTTGAAAAAGTATATGCACGAAAATTGGATTCTACCCAATATCAATTCTATCCGCAAATCGGTTTCATTTCTTTAACACAACAACTGCAGCCAAACGATGTGCTTGCTGTGGCTTATCAATACAGTTATAACGGGCATATTTACCAGGTTGGCGAATTTTCACAAGATATCCCACCGGATACATCTTCGGGAAATTATTCAGGTACTTCAAAAGTTTTGTATTTGAAATTGCTGAAAGCTACATCGCAACGTACCAATCTTCCAATCTGGAACCTGATGATGAAGAACGTGTACACACTGAAAACTGCAACAGGCAATATTATTACCAATGTACAGCCAACAGGTTTTCAGTTGAACGTTTTATATGATCAGCCAAGCAAAGGAGATAAAAGATATTTGCCTGAAGGCGACAAGCAAGGTGTTCCACTGATCAGTGTATTGAACCTCGACCGTTTGAACAGCCATAACGATCCGCAACCGGATGGTGTGTTCGATTACCTGGAAGGTTACACAATTGTTTCATCCCAGGGAAGAATTATTTTCCCATTGTTACAACCTTTCGGGCGGGACCTGGATTCCCTTGCATTCCGAAACTCGCAAACACTTGCACCGAATTATGTATTCAATCAATTATATGATACGATAAAGGCAGTAGCTACAGCATTATATGCCAATGTGGACAGGTATCTTATTAGCGGTGTTGCGAAAGGCCAGGCAACTTCGGATATTTCGTTGGGCGCTATTAACGTGCCTCAGGGCTCGGTGGTGGTTACAGCCGGAGGACAAGTCTTAAAAGAAAATGTTGATTATACGGTAGATTATAATCTCGGAACAGTAAAAGTGATCAACCAGGCAATCATTAATTCCGGTGTGCCCGTAAATGTATCCTATGAAAACAATGCAAGCTTCAATACGCAGCAGCGGAGTTTCATGGGAATTCGTTTGGATTATCTCGCAAAAAATACTGCAAAAGAATCACTGAATATTGGTGGAACAATTGAGCGGTTGAATGAACGCCCGTTCTTCACCAAAACAAATTATAATGAAGATCCGATACGCAACACGATGTATGGGCTGGACTTCAATTATCGTTCGCAGGCGCCTTTTCTCACAAGGCTGTTGAATAAATTATATCCGACAAAAGAAATGAGTACGATCACTGCTTATGGTGAAAGTGCATTCCTTAAACCTGGTCATCCGCCACAAATCGGAAAAGGAAACAGCGGAACAATTTATATTGACGATTTTGAAGGATCAACAAGCTCCATCGACCTCCGTTTCCCATTAACAAGCTGGGCACTTGCTTCAACACCTCAGGGCAATGGATTATTTCCTGAAGCGAGTTTGAATGATTCACTGGATTATGGGTTCAACCGCGCAAAACTTGCATGGTATAATATTGAGCCTACGTTGCAGGATAAATCAAATACAAATAACCCGGCCAGTTATGATAACCTGAATGACCCTCGTGTTGCACCTGTCAATGCCCAACAATTGTTTCCGCAGCAAACCCCCCAATTCGGACAGGCACAATTGGTAACCTTCGACCTGGCATATTATCCTACAGAAAAAGGCCCTTATAATTTTGATGCACGTGTAGGCAGTATAGATCAAAACGGAAAACTATTGAACCCGCAAAAACGCTGGGGAGGTATCATGCGTGCGATTGACCAAACAGATTTCGAAACAAACAATATTCAGTACATTGAATTCTGGATGGAAAACCCTTTTCTAACAAGCACAGCAGGAGCTAACAGCGGCCAATTGTATTTTGATTTGGGAAGCGTTTCCGAAGATATTGTAAAAGATGGAAAGAAATTGTATGAAAATGGTTTACCCACTCCAAACATAACAGCAGCAACGGATACTTCGGCATGGGGGAAAATGCCGTTGAACCCAATCCAGGTTACGAATGCATTCAGTAACGATCCTACTGACAGGCCTTACCAGGATGTTGGGTTTGATGGATTGAATGATGACAGCGAGCGTGTACAGTTTAAAAATTACCTCAGTAAAATTGCAGCAACTTATGGAACAGGATCCGCCGTATACCAGAAAGCGCTTACAGATCCATCGAACGATGATTTTTTGAATTATCGTGACGCGAGTTATGACCAGTCAAAAACGGGTATACTTGGCCGTTATAAAAATTATAATAACCCGCAAGGCAATTCCCCTGTTGCAACTACAGGCCAGCAATATATCAACGCTTCAAGTATGTATCCCGATCAGGAAGACCTGAATCATGATAATACTTTAAACCAGCTTGAAGAATATTTTGAATACCAGATTAATCTTGATCAGGCTGCATTAAGCGATACGGCTAATGCTGTTGGTAAAAATTATATTACTGATAAAAGGTCTTTTTATTATAACAATGTTCTTCAAACCTGGTATCAATTCAGGATTCCAATCAGTGCGTATACACAAAAGATAGGAAACATACCCGATTTCAAATCTATCCAGTTCATCAGGATGTTCCTCACTGGTTTTACAGACTCTGTTGTTTGCCGTTTCGCAGAATTCCAGTTGGTGCGTGACTCATGGCGTAATTTTGACTATGTGTTGGACACAACAGGCAACTACACGTTATTGCCAACAACTTCTTCCACATCTTTTAATGTAACTGCTGTTAATATTGAACAAAACAGTTCACGTACACCAATACCTTATGTATTGCCCCCCGGAATTTTGCGCCAGCAGTTGCTCAGCACAAACAACGTGAATGTATTGCAGAACGAACAATCCATGAGTTTGCAGATATGCAATTTGGCTCATAACGATGCCCGTGGTGTGTATAAAACCATGAATATGGATCTTCGCCGTTATGGAAAATTAGATATGTTCATTCATGCTGAAGGTGTACCTGCTACCCCTAATGGCCCTGACCCATTAAATGATTATGACCTTACTGCAGTAATCCGTATTGGAAGTGATTTTATCAGCAATTATTATGAAATAAGAATACCACTAAGGCGAACGCCATTATATCAAGGCTCATATAAGGATACGGATATATGGCCGGATTCGAATAGCCTTAATTTGAGCCTGAATAAACTGGTTCAACTAAAACTGGATCGCAATAACGCTGTTGCTTCGAATGTATATTACCGTGAAACCGATCCCGACGGAAGATCGTATGCTATCTTAGGAAATCCTAATCTCGGCCAGGTGCAAACATTTTTCCTTGGTGTACAAAACGTTTCTGCAAATTATGTCTGCACTGAAGTTTGGTTTGATGAATTGCGGTTATCCGAGATAAATGACAAAGGTGGTTGGGCCGCAGTAGGAAGGGTAGATGTAAAACTCGCCGATCTCGGAACAGTCTATGTTTCAGGAAGCCATAAGTCTGCCGGTTTTGGAAGTATCGATCAGCATATCAACGAACGATCGTTTGATAACACTACTCAGTTTGATGCAGCAACAAGCCTTGAACTCGGAAAATTTCTTCCTAAAAAAGCAGCTATCTCTATTCCTACGTATGCAAGTATTTCAAAAATTACCAGCAAGCCCGAATACGATCCGTTTGATCTTGATGTAACGTTAGCAGACAAATTGAAAGCTGCACCTGCAAGCCAGCGGGATTCTATCAAACAACAGGCAGTTGACGCAACTACAATAACAACATTGAATTTTACGAACGTGAGAAAGAATAATCTCACCGCAAAAAAACTGAAACTATGGAGTATCGAAAATTTCGATATCAGTTATTCGTATACGAATTCCGAACATCACAACTCATTAGCGATAGAAGACCAATTGAAAAATTATAAGGGAAGCCTTGGTTATAATTATAATCACGCCCCAAAATTCTGGGAGCCTTTGAAGAAACGTGTAAAATCACGATCGGCATGGTTTACCCTGTTGAAAGACCTTAAT
Source organism: Bacteroidota bacterium (assembly GCA_018266575.1). Taxonomy (GTDB): domain Bacteria; phylum Bacteroidota; class Bacteroidia; order Chitinophagales; family Chitinophagaceae; genus Puia. Next base: position 130,759 of record JAFEAE010000025.1, on the reverse strand, counting down.
TTTAACCCGATGCCGACCCTGTTGAGTTTCCGTGCAGATGTTAACCGGCAATTCGGCGCGTACCGTTCGCGGAACATAGGCGGGCCGAAAGATGAGTTGCCGGAAACATTCAACAAATATTTTAATTTCAACCGGACGTATGCATTGCGATGGGACCTAACTAAATCATTGAACCTTGATTTTTCTGCTGTAAACCTTGCCGTGGTAGATGAAGATAGCGGGCGCCTGAACAAACAAGGCCGTCAAAAAATGTGGAGTAATTTCTGGAAAGGAGGAAGAAACCTTTCTTATCAGCAAACAGCAAACATCAGTTATACATTGCCAACAAATAAAATCCCGCTACTCGACTGGACGAATTTCAGAGTAGGTTATAATGCAACTTATGGCTGGCTGGCAGCATCACGGTTGGCTATTTCTCAGGGAAATATCTTGCAAAACACGCAACAAAAAAGTGCAACCGGTGAGCTTGATTTTACACGGTTGTATAGCAAATGGCGGTGGCTTCGTGCATTGGATCCAAAACAACAACCAAGAAATACGCAGCAAAAACCTGCTCCGCAAAATCAGCCTAACCTTGCAAAAAATAAAACAGACAGTTTAAATAAAAAGAAAAAAGACCCGAATGAATTACCCCAATTAAATCCGTTGGTAAAATTTGTAGGGCACCTTATTACTTCCGTAAAACGAATAAGCATTAATTATTCGGAAAATTCTTCGTCGATGATTTACGGATATATGGACAGTACCAAACTTCTTGGGATGGATCCAAAAACAAATGAGCCCGGTTTGGGTTACGTCTTCGGAAAGCAACCAGATTTCAATTTTGTTGACAGGCTTGCACAAAAGGGACTAATGTCTCATGATACAACATTGAATAACCAAAACCAGCAAACGTATAATCAAACCCTGAACATAACTGCTCAGGTACAACCTTTCCGCGATTTTAATATCGATGTGAATTTTAATAAAACGTTGGGCAAGGCATATTCCGAGCTTTTTAAAGACACGACGGGAAGTGGCGGCTATGCACATCTTAATCAATATAGCAGCGGAACATTCAGTATAAGCTTTATTTCATTTAAAACACTGTTTGAAAAGAACAGGGCCGACCAGGTTTCTCAAACCTTCCAGAAGTTTGAAGGCTACCGGTCGATCATTTCAAAGCGCTTGGGCTCAGACAATCCATATTCAGGCATACAAGGAACAGACGGATATTATAAAGGCTATGGGCAATATTCGCAGGATGTCTTAATCCCGGCATTTATTGCTGCATACACAGGCAAAAGCCCGAAGAACATTGCGCTGGTCAATGAATACAATTCCGGTATCAAAACAAATCCTTTTGGTGGCTATTTACCAAAACCCAACTGGAACATTTCTTACAAAGGATTAAGTAAGCTTCCCGGTTTTGATAAGATATTTACAAATTTTACGCTTACTCACGCATACTCAAGCACATTGAGCATGGGAAGCTTCGGTTCATCCCTGTTGTACCAGGATCCGTTAGGGATACGATACCCCGGGTTTATTGATACTGCTTCAGGAAATTTTATTCCATTTTATGCAGTGCCGAATATTACGATCAGTGAACAATTCTCTCCATTGCTGAAATTGGATATGACGTTTGTGAACCGCATGCAGGCGATCATCGGGTTCAATAAATCAAGGATGCTGAGTTTAAGCCTGATAGACTATCAGATGACGGAACAGCGCTCTACCGAATTTACATTTGGGGGAGGTTGGAAGAAAAAAGGACTGCCAATTCCGTTCAATTTAAAATTGCCTGGAAAAACTGCACCATCAAAAAAATTAGATAACGAATTAACGATACGGCTTGATGTTAGTATTCGGGATGATGTCACCGCAAATACGTACATCGATCAAACAGCAGCATTGCCTACAGGCGGCCAGAAAGTGATTACTATTTCACCTTCGATAGATTATGTATTGAGCAACCGCATCAATGTAAAATTCTATTTTGATCAACGACGAACCGAACCAAAAATCTCAAGCTCACCGCCAATTACCACAACACGCGGAGGTTTGCAGATACGGATATCGCTTGCACCATAATATTCATTATTGTGCAAATCATTATCTGTTATATTTGATGAGTTTTTTATTATGGCCCCTCTTATCAGCATTTGCATACCGGCATATAAGCGGACAGAATTCCTGAAACGTTTACTTGATTCTGTTGCTATACAAACCTTCAAAAATTTTGAAGTGATTGTAACAGACGACAGCCCGGGAAACGAAGTAGAAAACCTTTGCAATTTTTATAAAAAAAATTTCTCTATTTCCTATTATCGAAATACCCAACAGTTAGGCACACCCGAAAACTGGAACGAATCAATCCGGAAAGCTAAAGGGGATTGGATAAAATTAATGCATGATGATGATTGGTTCAGCGCCAAAAACAGCCTGCAATATTTTGTTGATGCAATAAACAATAATCCGGCTTCCTCTTTTTTTTTCTCTGCTTACCGGAATATTTATTTGGATGAGAATAAGGAGGAACCTGTTTTCATCAATTCTTTCAGGTACAAAATGATCAGGAAAAACCCGGTAACGCTTTTCGCAAAAAATGTTATCGGGCCGCCGAGTGTTGTGATCCATAAAAATGACAAACAGATTTATTATGATAAAAATTTCAAATGGCTTGTCGATATAGAATTTTATATGCGTTACATAAAGGCAGCAAAACCTGTTTATATCAATAAAGAATTAGTTAATGTAGGTTTGGGTTCGCTACAGGTTACAAAGCAGGTTTTTCGGGTGAAAAAAGTAGAGATCCCGGAGAGTTTTTATTTACTTGATAAGATAGGGGCCGCACAACTCAGCAATATTTTTGTATACGATGGATATTGGCGGTTCTTAAGAAATCTTAGTGTAAGAAGTTTGCGCGATATTTCAGAAAACGGATATTCCGGGGAACCGCCTTTGGTAATTAAGAAAATCATTGCTTTTCAAAACAGGCTCCCTTTGTGGTGTTTGAAAACCGGGCCCCTTTCTAAATTTTTTATGCTGGTAAGTTTTATTATTTACTTTAAAAAAATCTAATACTGGCAAATGATAGCTAATGCTTCATATAAGTTTTTCGTTCTGTTGTTATTTCAGCTTTTAGCATTTTCTGTTTTTTGCCAGGAATATAATTATGTTCATTATGATGTGAAAGATGGCCTTGCAGGCTCAACCGTATATGCTATCGTTCAGGATAGAGATGGCTTTTTGTGGTTTGGGACAGAAACAGGTTTAAGCCGTTTTGATGGTACTCATTTCAAAAACTTTTATACTAATGATGGATTGCCAGACAATGAGATAGTAAATCTTTTTGTTGATTCCAAAAACCGTATTTGGATTACCCCATTCCGGAATTCAATTTGTTATTATTGGAAAGGTAAAATACATAACAACCAGAATGATTCCCTGTTAAAGCAAATTAATATTACTTCAGAAATAGTGTATGTAGCTGAAAATGGGAAAGGAGATATCATTATTACGGAAAGATATAACGTCTATATAATTAAAGCTAATGGCCAAATGATAAATATTTCAAATTTTGAAGGTTACCCCTTCGATGTTTCCAGTGTTGACAGGGCCTTGTACAAAAATTTTGAAATTGTATTGATTAAAAAAACGAAAGATGAAAAAGACCACACCCGCTTTATAGTTAAAGTAAATGAAACAACAAGTAATTCTTTAATCAAACTGGATGATCAATTACCTGATAAAGATGAACTTGTTTACAAATCCCCCCAGTTAAAAATTTTGCTGCACCAAAACCGTTTATATATCACATATAAAGAACGTGACCCGGGCGAAACAACAATAAATTTATCACATGGGCTTATAAAAATATCTGATGTTAACGACAGTGTAATTAGTTTTAATACGGTTGATGAGGCATATGCATACAATATTAAAGCAAGGAAGATTACAGATACTTTTGTACTGCATCAGGCAATTAATTCCGTTACTCAGGACACCGAGGATAACTTATGGTTTAGCACAATGGGCAAAGGGGTTTACCGCTTACCTCCAGGTGGTCTTATTAATTACTCTTCAAAAGAACAGGCAAAATCAGTTTTTTGTATTCAGAAAAATGATTCCATTATTTATGCCGGGTCAGATAATTTTTATTTATGGAAAATAAATTCCGCCAACAGAACAATTAATTCTTCAAAAATATGGAGTGGATCTACCCGTGGAAGGATTACTTCAATACGGATAAAAAATCATGGGCAAAATATAATTGCAGGAACTGATAACGGGCTGTTTTTTTTGCATGAAAATAGAATACGTGATTCGTTGCTTTTTTATTCAGTGAAATCGATTTATCCTTATGGTACAGACAGTTTGCTGGTAAGTACTGCCCAATCTGTTTTTTCCATTAGCACTACCACAAAGATTTCACCACTCAATCTCAATCTTATCTGGCCGGATAGGTCAACCTGTTCTTATAAAAAAAATCAATTCATTTATGTAGGAACGATTAATGGCTTACATAAGATCAATACAACAACTAATAAAAAAATTTACCTCGGCGATAGTATAAAAGCACTGCACAACAGAATAAACGGAATAGCAGAATCGAACGACAGTATTATCTGGATAGCTACGAACGGAGCAGGATTGGTTGGATATAAAAACGATCGACTTGTAAGTAACATTACAGAAAAAGATGGGCTGACAAGCAATATTTGCCGGAATATTTTTATTTCTTCGAATGTTATCTGGGTTGGTACTGATAAAGGGTTGAATAAGATTTCGATTATAGATGGGCGTTATAATATAGTTCAATTCACAAGTGCTGATGGGCTGAACTCTGATATAATAAATGCACTCTATGTAGATAGCAACGAAGTTTATGCGGGCACACCTGAAGGCCTCTCTTACTTTGACTATACCAAGATTTTTAAAAAATCGATCTGCAACTTGTTAATTACAGGCATTACAGTTTCAGGTATCCACAAGCCTGCAGACTCCAATGACTTTATATTGAAACATTCTGATAACAACATCATTTTTCAATATATAGGTATCTCTTATAAATCAGCCGGTAAAATTGTTTATGAATACCGGATGCTTGGCTTGGATACAACATGGAAAAGAACTACCGATTTATCATTGAATTACCCCTCGTTATCGTCGGGGAATTATGAATTGCAATTAAAAGCTATCAACAAATTTGGAGTACAAAGCAATTTGGTATCTGTTCATTTTTCCATTTCAAAACTAGTATGGGAACTAAACTGGTTCAGAGCGCTACTTTTCCTGTTGTGTAGTTATATTATTTGGCACCTGGTTAATAATAGGATCCGGGTAATTCAAAAAAGAGAAAAAGACAGATCGGATACGATTACCAAAATTGCTGAATTGGAACAAATGGCTTTAAAAAGCCAGATGAACCCTCATTTTATTTTCAATTGTTTAAATTCTATTCAGCATTATGTGATCGACAGGGATATCTTAGGCGCAAACGATTTTATATCAAAATTCTCCCGATTAATCAGGTCAACTCTGGATAATTCTTCCAAACCAACGATTAATCTGGAAGACGAAATTGATTACCTGGTTATTTACATGGAACTTGAACAACGCCGTTTTGAGAATAAATTTTCTTTTAAAATAATAACAGAAAACATCAATAAACAAGAATACTATATTCCGCCGATGATTTTACAGCCGTATGTAGAAAATGCAATACGTCATGGTGTCCGCTATCGTAATGATGATAAAGGAGAGATCATTATTAAAATAATAAAAGATCAACATACCCTTTCTGTTAATATTTCGGATAATGGTATAGGACGCAGGCTTTCACATGAGTATAAAAGTAAAATCCCGATCGAATATCAATCAAAGGGAATGGAGCTGACCGCCAAAAGGATAGAGATGTTTAATAAAACACATTCTCCGGCCATTAAAATTCTGATCAATGATCTTGAAAATGAATTGCACGAGGGATTAGGCACGGAAGTAATTATTTCTTTTCCGTTAGAACATACATTTAAATTCTATTCAAAGACATGATAAACGTTGTTATAATAGACGATGAGCCAAAAAATATCCGCATTTTAAAAAGAATGCTTGCTGAATTTTGCCCGGAAGTTAATGTTGTTGCAGAAGGAAAAGACGTGCAGGAAGCTGAAGATGTATTAAAGCAATACAAACCATCACTTGTTTTTTTAGATATAGAAATGCCTTATGGTAATGCCTTTGATTTGCTGAATAAGTTAATGCCAGTAAGCTTCGAAATAATTTTTATAACTGCATTCAATGAATATGCATTAAAAGCTTTTAAGTATAGTGCAGTTGATTATCTTTTAAAGCCGGTAAGTATTCATGAACTTAAGATGGCTGTTGAAAAGGCAACAGAACGCATAAATTCCAGGCATGCTAACTATGAGCTGCAAAACCTGTTGCAAAATATGGAAAGAAAAGATGAGTCAAAAAAGAAAATTGCAATGCCATCCAAAGAAGGATTGATTTTTATTGCTACAGAAAATATCATACGTTGTGAAGCAAGTGGAGGATATACGCATGTATTTACATCCGAACACGGGAAAATAATCACTTCAAAGAATATTAAGGAATATGAAATGATACTCCCTGAAAATATATTTTACCGGATCCATTATTCACATATCGTTAATCTCAAACAAATAAAAAAATATCATCGTGGCAGAGGTGGTTATGTAGAAATGAAAGATGGTATTTTGATCGATGTTGCTGTTCGGCGTAAGGATGAATTCCTATCAAGATTTAATATATTGAAATAATCTTCCATTCAAATTGCACACTTATAGGCATTTTCAACACACTTATTAACTTCTGAGTATAAAATAATTTATGTTTTCTAAATTTCAGAATTAATAATTCCGTAACCAATTTTTAATAAAACCCCATAACATGACTTTTTTACGATTATTTGCAGGAATACTATTTACGCTTATGATTTTCGCGTTCTTTGGTACTTCAGTTACTTCATGTACAAAAACTCAAACTGTTCATGATACAAGTTATATTACAGTAAGGGATACTACAATTGTTAAAGACACCGTAACTCTTGTTGATACCCTGATTAACCTGTCAGACGGATTGGTAGCTTACTATAATTTTATAGGTGGTAACCTGAATGATAGTAGTGGTCATGGCAATGCAATCACTTTTAATAATGCCACAGCTACAACGGACCGCTTCGGTAATCCAAATAATGCCTACTTGTTTGATGGTTCTTCCAGCTATATGCAGGTAGCAAATAGTGCGAGTATTAACCCAAATAATATCACACTATTTGCCATCGTTAAGGTGAACGGATTTTATTCGGGTAACTGCCATATAAATCAGATATTGGGCAAAGGCGCACCAACAGACAACATTAATGGATTTTATTTCTTACGTTTTGATGACCCCTCTCTCGTAGGTTCAAGTAGTTGTACGCCTACAGCTGATACAGCACACGAGTTTTTTTATGGCGGATATGGAGATTGGAATACCAGCCAGGCAACAGGCTCTGATTATGATAGCCTTTTTTTGAGGCAACATGAATGGTATACGATCGCATATACTTATGATGGATCGAAATCCAGGTTTTTCGTAAATGGAGCTTTGATTAGCACTCAAACCAATTCAGGAACTGTTTCATTTACTCCGAATACAAGCGATTTATTCATTGGTAGAAATGAGTCAACTATATTTCCATATTATTTTAATGGGGTAATTGATGAAGTGAGGATTTATAATAAAGCAATTACTAACCAGCAGGTAGAAGCATTAGATATCCTTAGAACAAAATATCTCCGGGTAGGGAAAAATATAGTTTACTAAATAATCTTTTATTATGCGGTAAAAAAAATTTAGTACACCACAGGCCATTAAACCTAATCTTTATAAGATATCCTGAACCTTATCCTATTAGCTTACAAATTCAAATAAGGGCTGTATTTATGCAGCCCTTATTTATTAAAATAATAATTGTGCTATAATTACAAGTTTGTATAATTTCAAATTTCTAAATAAGATTTGAAATCAAGTTTTTTTGATGCAGCAGCCTCCTGATTTATCTATAATAATTGTAAATTATAAAACACCGCAATTAATAATTAATTGCCTGGATACTGTTTATGCAGGAACAAAAAAAATTTCATTTGAAGTCGTCGTCGTGGATAATGATTCGGGCGACAATAGCAAACAATTGATTCTTGCATCACATCCGCATGTGATATGGGTCGATATGAAATATAATTCAGGGTTTGCAAGAGCAAATAATGAAGGTATCAGGCAATCTAAATCAGACACAGTGCTATTGTTGAATTCAGATACGTTGATACTGGATAATGCATTAGAAAAATGTTTTCAGCTTTTTAAATCGTCTGAGTATGTTGCTTCCGGGGTTCAATTATTAAATGCGGACTTAAGTCCACAGATTTCTGGCAATTATTTTGTTCGGGGAGGATTGAATTATTTATTGCCGCTCCCTTATACTGGCGCATTTGTTAAGTGGCTTGGAGGCTCATTGAAAATAAAAAAGCCAAATCTACCTGATTCAGATTCTTTGGTTGAAGTAGATTGGATTAACGGGGCTTTTTTAATGGTAAAAAAAGCAGCAATTGAAAAAGCAGGATTGATGGATGAAGATTTTTTTTTGTATGCAGAAGAAGCAGAGTGGTGCAGCCGCCTAAAAAAAATCGGCAAACTTTGCATTTTTGGTGAATGCAAGGTGGTTCATATTATGGGTTCAACAGCAACAGGTACATTTAATTCGGATGATAAGAGTTACTATAATATTTATGATAAAAAAGGATTACAACTGATCGTTTCAAATTTCGTAAGGATCAGAAAGCAATATGGGGTTTTATGGTTCCTGGTTATGTTATTTTTTTATAGTATAGAAATACTTGTTTTTTTTCTTGGCTTGATCGTTGCAAAATTATTAATGGGGAAAAAAAGCAGGTTCTCGTTTACACAGTTTAGTGGGTATTGCAGGAATATTTTTTCATTATTAAGGCTTGGTGTTACTATAATAAAAAACAAGCCTTTTTTTTATAAAGCATTATAATCACTTTCTGCAATAAATGCTGCAGCTTTTTTTGTAGTATTTCCCCAAAAGAAATGTTCAAAGTATGTAGTAGTTATATCTGCTGTATACGTTGAAGCTTTTACAATTAAATCTGCAAACATTTGCCAATCTTCATTTTCACTGACCATTAATTTGCCATTGCAATAACCGGTATCAATTCCAATAGCACCGTTTTCTGTAGATACGGCATTTGCATTGTATCCCAATGCTTCTACTAATTTTGTTTTTATTCCCCCGCCTTCTGTTACAGGGTTAAGAAAAACATCCGTGCCTTTAAAGTATAAGCTCACATCATCCACAAAACCCACAATAGTAATATTGGGGTATGATGATTGCATGATTTCTTCAGGAATTCCGATGCCGCAGATTAATATGCGATAGCGGAAATTGTTTTTTTGCTGCAACACAGGATTTATAATGTCGAAAATTTTTTTTAGTGCATCAAGATTGGGCTTGTAATTAAATGCCCCGTTAAATAATAATATTTTTTCACCTACACTAATAGAGTGAAGGTTGCGCAATTGCTGTCTTGCAGATATTACATCTTCTTTTGAAGGTATATTATTCCATTCAATTCCATAAGTAACAATGATGCATTTATCGCCATGTATGCCGAACACATCGGTTGCATATCTTTTGTCATTTTCATGAATGAAAAAATTATAGTCGGCATTACGATGCGTGAACCTTTCATAGTACCACAAAATTTTCCACCACCACTTTCCAAGTGATTTCCAGCGAAGGCTTTCGATATTATGTGAATGGACAACCAGTTTTACCCTGCAAAATTTCCTGAGTAATACACCAAGCCATCCGTAATACGGGTGTTCCAGCAAAATGTGCGTTGCATTATTTTGCCGGATGATCTTTCTTAATTTAAAAAAATAAAAAATGTTGATATAGCGGATTGCTGAATCAGACAAAATATTTTGTACTTCATAGCCTTCTGCAATTAGAGGGTTATTTTTTTTTGTGGTAACACAAATGAGCTTGTGATAGCGGGAAAAATATTTATTGAACAAGGCAACACCTTTCTGTCCGCCGCTTTTAGCAGGAAGAAATGGATAGGAAATGATGCTGATAATTGTTGCCATTATTAGTAATATAAAAACCGCTGGCAATCATCAGCGGCCGGAATTTTTATAAAGAATTTATTTTGCGATGCTCTTTTTTCTCCAGGAAAAATAAATAGCCGCTATAAGTAGTAAATAACCAATGATAGAACAAAGCACAGAAATTGTATTGCCTAATTTATATATAGCAGGCTCAAAACGGAATTCAATAGTGTGATTACCTGCAGGAACCGGCATTCCCCGTAAAATATAATCTACCCGGCAGTAATCAGCCTTGTTGCCATCTATGAATACATTCCATCCTTTATCGTAATATACTTCGCTGAACACTGCAAACTGGTTGGTTTTCGATGTGAAGTGGTATTTTATTTTGTCATTAAGATTTTCAACCAATGAAAGCGTTGCGGTACTATCAGGCTGTGGTCCGAACTTAATTATCTTTTGATATTGTTGTTCTACAATAACAGTGTCTTTTACGTTTATGCTATCAAGTGCTTTCATTTCTTCAGATCCATCTTTTACATAGCGGATGCTTTTCACTAACCAACAAGGGCCGAACGCACCTGCATTGAGCGCAGCCTGCTCTTGCCCTGTTGCGGGATTTCGCTGTATGATATATTTTGTGTTCAGCATATTATACACCATAATATTATTTTTGTTTAGTTGGCTGTCGATAATATCCTGGTACAACCCAAGTTTTGCTGGTGAATAACCTCCAACCGAATTATGGTGATATGATGTGCTTGCATCCTGGAAAGGGCCGCCCGGTGCTGTAACATTTAATACGCGGAAATTCTGATCCGGATCTTTACTGATCTGGATATCTGCTGGAGTTGGGTTGAATGCAGATTCATAATCTGATGGTTCCGCAAAATTGTCTTCATTCAAATACACCCTTCCTTCTGCCAACAAATCATACGAGCTTAACACAATCAACCCGGTAATTAATATAACTGGTTTGATTTTGCTTTTCAGGTATAACCCCAGCAATATAACGGCAACGGCTATCAGCAAAATGGTGCGGATCAAATCGCTTCCATATATAGATTGCCTGTCTGCCTGCAAACCTTTTATCAAAGAACTTGATATATCAATAGCTTGCTGTTGCATTTCCGGTGTTGGTTGTTTGCCGCGAGCCGAAGATTGGAGAATTTGTTCGGAGAAACTATCTTTTATACGGTTATCTCTTTGCGTTTTAAAATCTGCTGTGAAATAAAATGCCACAAGGATCACTAATATTCCTGCAGTGATGTATGCAGCCGTTAAAAATTTTTTCCAGATTATTTGGTGTTGTTCCTTGTTATTCAGTAATTGATCCAGACCTAAAGCTGCAAGTAGGGGAAATGCAAATTGAACGAGGAATAATGCCTGCGTAGGTGCACGGAATTTATTATACATGGGCATATGGTCGAAAAGAAAATAATTAAGCAAAGAAAAATTGTTTCCCCATGCGAGTAAGATGCCAAAAACAGAAATTGCCATAAGCCACCATTTATGCCAGCTTTTCAGGTATACTAAACTGAAGATTGTGAGGAAGCAAATTATTGCGCCAATATATACCGGGCCTGCTGTATTTAATTGTGTTCCCCAGTACGCCTGTGTGTTTACAATTTGCAACGCATTGTCTTCAGGATAACCGATCTCTGCCGCCTTTTCTGCGAATTTAGAGTTGCCGGAAATTAATCTTCCTTCAGATCCTCCGCCAAAAATATTTGGAACTATAAAAGAAAGTGGTTCACTTATACCGTAACTCCACATAAATGCATAATCTTTATCAAAGCCCCCTTTTGTTTTGTTTTTGTCTGATAAATTATTTATAAGAGCTGTTTTGCCACCGCGTTTGGTTTCCTTGGCATATTCCTGAAAGGGCAACATGCTGACTGCATAAGTCCCAAAGCCGATAGCCCCGGATATAATTGTGATAGCGAAAGCAATGAAAGTGCTTTTTATATCTTTTTGTTTCCAGTTATAAATCAAAAATACAAGAGACAATATCGCAAGTGCAATTGAAGTATAGTAAGCAATCTGAAGATGTTGTGTGCCTACCTGTAAACCAAAAAAGATAATTAGTAATGCAGATCCCAGTAAATACTTTTTTTGGTAAATGAGAATTACGCTCGCAATAACACCAGGCGCATAACCGATTGCCTGGATTTGTGTATTATGCCCAACATTAATCAGTACAAGATTGAATGTTGAATAGCAATATGCAAGAGACGCAAGTATTCCTATCCACGGATTTATCCGTAGAACCTGGGTTAGAATGTAAAAACAAATACAGGCAAGGAATAAATAACTTACAGGTTCAGGCAAACCAAATGTTACTAAATAGCTGAGGTAACCTGTGCTGATCTTTGACGTTGCATCCATTGCAATCGTATACGCAGGCATGCCACTGAAAGCGCTTTCTGTCCACAACGGGAAATGGCCGTGTTTTTCTTTATACTCGAAAGATTGTTGTGCCATTCCCTTCCAGTGAAGCACATCCGATTGGTTTACTACTTTTCCGTCAAAAACAGGTTTGCAATAGATAATAGCAATAATTAAAAACAATGCAACAGCTATAATATGTGGCAGCGCTTTTTTCAGCAACGGTGAATTCATAACCTTAATAATTATTCCCGGCAAAATAATGCTATTTTGGGCATAATTGCAGGTTTTGGAAATGTGAAAAATATTATTGACGTGTTTTTAAAAATTCAGTGTGTTTTATGCGATGGATAGGATTTTTATCGCGGGTTGCTTTTATATGCAATGTTTGTTTCCTGGTTGCAACGGTTGTTAAATGGATACCTAACCCGCCAACCGGTGAGTTAATGTCTGCAATTGTTGTTTTGGGATACCTTGTTGCAGTTTGGATTAATGCAATAATTTTTCTGTGTTATGCTCTTTTATTGCTTTTAAAGAAACCTTTAAAACAACATATACCGCTTTGGCTGATATTCGTTAATTTACTTTTTTTAATATCGGAACTAATCCTGCTGTTTAAATGATACATAATATCCTTAAAGACAAGCCCACGAAATTATTCATCGGGTTTGTTGCTTTTTTTTGCTGTAACGGATTGATCGCAGAAGCCATCGGCACAAAAATATTTTCGTTGGAAAAATTATTAGGTATTCACCCTGTAAATTTTTCAATGTTCGGGCAAAGCGGTTTATCGTTCAACCTTACCTGCGGCGTGTTGTTATGGCCTTTTGAATTTGTGATCACGGATATTGTGAATGAGTACTACGGCCCGCGTGCAGTACGACGGATTTCATGGACAGCTGTGATATTGATTTCTTATGCATTTCTCATGTATTTCCTTGCAATTGGTACGCCGCCTGCTGATTTCTGGATTGCCAGCAGTAGTAAACAGGGAGTAGAAAATATCCAGAATTCTTTCAGCGCTATTTTTGGACAAAGCATGCGCATCATTATCGGAAGCCTTATTGCATTTTTAGTTAGCCAGATTGTTGATGTAACCGTTTTTCATAGTATAAAAAGAAGAACTGGCAATAAACACCTTTGGTTGCGTGCTACCGGCTCTACACTAGTTTCACAACTGGTAGATAGCTATATTGTATTATTTATCGCATTCAGCTCATATTTTACCTGGCAACAAATTCTTGCGATTGGCATGATGAATTATTTTTTCAAAGCCACAGCAGCGCTTCTTCTTACTCCATTGATCTATTTTATTGAAGGAAGGATCGAAAGCTACCTGGGGCATGAAACAGCTCATAAAATGAAACTGGCGGCAATGGGGAAGGTGAATGAGTAATTGAGAATTTATAGTTGATAATTTGTGTTCTTTCATTATCCATTGTCAATTATAAATTATCAATTCTTATTCCACATTTTCAAATTCGCTTCTCCATCACATAATCATTCATAAAATAATTATTGCCGATATTAATATCTTCTTCTTTAATAACAGTGAAGCCTAAACGCTCATAGAAATTTTTTGCTTTGTTGTGCCTGTTCACATTCAGTTGAAGCGCAGTTGCATTCAATGGTTTGATTTCATTCACTATAAAATCTACAATCGTTTTTCCCAAGCCTTTTCCCTGCTGGTTTGGCAATACATAAATTTTATGTAGCTTATAAATTCCCTGGCTAATGAACGAATACGAGGCAAAACCAACCGGTTCTTCATCATCTTCAATTATCAAAAAGATGTGGTTGTCTTCCAGTATTTGTTTTTTTAATGAAGATGGGCTGTAAAACAAATTCAACATGTAGTTGAGTTGTTCTTCTTCTAAAATGCCGGCATACGTTGCAGGCCAGATCTGCTGCGCCAGGAAGCCGATAATGTTTATATCTTCTGTGCCTGCGAAACGAATTGAAATTCCCGGATGCATACCAGATTAAATTAATTTTTCAAATTATTTTGTTCAAATTCCTCTTTGGATAAAGCCTGTTGTATCCGGATAGCACGCATCGCCAGCCTGAATGAAATATAGAAAGATGCAAATGCTCCGAATGATAATAATCCTGTGGAAATATATTCTGTTATTTTTTCATTCTGTTGTAAAAAAATACAGAAGTCAAATGTGCCATGAAAAAATACGGCAACAAATATCCCTTTGCATAATAACCAAAGCGATCGTGACGGATTTATTTTTGCTAGCCCGGCATAATAACCCATCAATACAGCGAAAGATGCATGTGCAGGAACCGATAGAAAAAACCGGATGATCCCCGTGCTCAAACCAAACTTGTATACGTATTCAATATTTTCAACAGTTGCAAAGCCCATCCCGATCATTACGGAGTATACAATGCCATCAAGCGGCTCACTGAATGCTTTTTTCGGATACGCGAATAACCGAAGCATAAAAAATTTACTTCCTTCTTCACTTAATGCAACAATGATGTATGCAAAAAGCGCATAAGACAGAATGATATGCGATGTTGCTTTTTCCCGGATATCACCGGCAAGAAGTTGAATGATCAATGCAGGTATGGTGCTGATCATACCAAGAAAAAAAGAAACCACTAAATGGCTTAACGGTTCCTTTTCATACCTGTCTTTTGAATAAATGTACAGGCTGATTGCAATTCCGGGAGCTATTGCCAGTGCTAATAACAACATGAATTAAAAATAGTGGATTGCAATCAGCCTGTGAAAATTTTTAGATATTATAATTCAACAATTCTTATAGTCCAGAAATCGTTGCAGTTATTACTTGTAATAAATGCATAAGGCATATAAAAATATCCTTTATCTCCCCAACCTGTTCCCCAAGAATTGCGAATGATAAAAACCTGCTTGCGGTCGTTATAACCAACAGCCATTACAGCGTGGCCACCCACTTTCTGCTCATTGTGTGCAGGCAATGGCATGATGCCATTTTTACCGATGTTATAAAAGCTTTCATAAACGGTAAAACCAAACACAAAAGGAAAACCTTCTGCAAGGCACCCCTTCATTTGTTGTGCTACATTCATCACCGATTGATACTGCAACACCTGGAATTTGGTAGCATCGGTGTAGCAGGTTTTCGGTGGCTTTTGTTTGAATTTTGCCCCGGTATCATAAATGTCTTCGCCTGTTATCGGGTTTTCGCCAATAACCTGGCATGTACCGAGTGTATAAGGCCATTCTTTTTCAGGGCATACGCCGAGATTGACAACAGATTTAATCCCATCACGAATTTGTGCGCCGCTGTCGGAGTTCACAGTGCCTTCTATAGCACGTTCGTTGTAATAAATAAAAAGCCGGGATGGCATAAATGCATCTTTTTTATTTTGCCGCATTTGTTCAAACTCAATAGCGGCAGCAATTGCATTTGCCGTGCAACTACCTAAACATTCCTGGTTATAAACCAGCGGGCATTTTTTTCGAAGGTCTGCTGTTGTAGGAAGCGTAGCAAAAACAGCCTGAGGAGTGGTGTACGTAAAGTCGCGTTGATCGGGATGGTCTGGCACCCATCCCATGCCGAAATGAGGTTTCGGCCTTGATTTTTTTGATTTCATAAAAACGGGTTTTCTTAAAATTACTTATTTTTTAAATGGGTGATATTTAATTTAATTCACCGGCATCTTTCATGTTATTTTGCCCGTACCGGAAAAAAACAATAAACTTTGTGTAACAGGATTTTGTGAAGATCAGGATGAAAATGGGCTGTTATTATTATCACTGAAAACAAATTGAATTATGCTGTTTCGTTATGCTGCTTATCTTTTATTTTTTTTCTGTTTGATATCTTCTGTTGCGGATGCGCAGCAAAAAATGCATGGCAAAATATTCAATGAAAAAGGCGATGAATTATTGGTTGCAGTTACCGTACGTAATATTTCCAACAGGCAATTTGAAGTTTCAGATCTTGGAGGGAATTATATGATCAAAGCAAAGGAAGGCGATACACTTGTTTTTTCTTCTGCAAATTATTTTCCGGATACGCTGCTTGTTACTTTTTTCATGATCAATGCAGGCAAGGATATTTCCTTGCAACCCAAAGAAAAAGTTTTGGCAACTGTTACGGTGCGCAACCTGAATGCATACCAGGTTGACTCGATCGACCGCCATGATTATTATGAATCATATTACAATGACCCTAACAGAACCGTTATAAACAAGCATGGCCCACCGGACGGAGTTGGTATAACATTGAGCCCTGTTACTTACTTTTCAACCGAAGAAAAACAAAAACGGAAATTGCGCGAACGACTTTCTTATGATGAACAGCAATATTATATCGATTATAAATTTTCAGAAGTAGAAATAATCAACCTCACTCATTTGCAGGGCGATTCATTAAAACAATTTATGGCCAAATACCGCCCTTCCTACAGATTCTGCAGGAAATCAACTCCTGAAAGTATGCAGGTATATATTTTGGATTCGCAAAAACAATTCATGAAAAAAGAAGATTGAGTTTCGATGATAATATTTAAAACTTTCGCCGTAATTCTTGAACGGCAGGATTTGTAATTAACTTCATTTATTTTCTTTTCTTTTTTGCTTCGCCAAAAAATAACCAAAAAAGGCGATCCGGAAACGAGGTACAGCCCGTTTCCGGAAGGAGCTTCGATTGAGCTTTTGAACTACTGTGATGAAGAACATTTGTTCCCTGATCGGTTTTATAATCGGCAAGAAACCTCTTTATCGCACATTATTTCAAATAAAAATAATCTGTGCAATCCGTGCCATCTGTGAGAAACAAAAACAAAAAATCCTGTCTCATTGAAACAGGATTTAAAAATATTTTTTCAATAAAAACTACGCAACTGCTTTATTCACCAATGCTGCTGCTTCGCTCAATAAAATAGCAGACTGCACTTTCAAGCCGCTTTCTTCAATTAACTTTTTAGCTTCTTCTGCGTTTGTTCCCTGCAGGCGTACAATGATGGGTACTTTAATATCGCCAATGGAATTATATGCATCGATCACCCCTTGTGCAACACGGTCGCAACGTACAATACCTCCGAAGATATTAATGAGTATTGCTTTTACTTTCGGGTCTTTTAAAATAATGCGGAAACCGGCTTCCACGGTTTGTGCATTTGCAGTTCCGCCTACATCGAGAAAGTTTGCAGGTTCGCCGCCACTTAGTTTTATCATATCCATTGTCGCCATCGCAAGGCCTGCACCATTCACCATACACCCTACGTTGCCATCTAATTTTACAAAATTCAAATTGTATTTTCCTGCTTCAACTTCTGTAGGGTCTTCTTCGCTGATATCACGCAGCGCTTCAAGGTCTGCATGGCGCATCAATGCATTATCATCGAGGTTCATTTTACAATCCACTGCAATGATCTTTTCATCACTTGTTTTGAACAACGGGTTTATCTCAAGCATCGAACAATCCAAACCCACATACGCATTGTATAAATTCGTTACAAACTTTACGCAGTTTTTAAACGCCTCGCCGCTTAGCCCCAAATTAAAAGCGATCTTCCTTGCCTGGAAAGGTTGCAAACCGCCTGAAGGGTGAACCCATTCTTTAAAAATTTTATCAGGGGTTTTGTGTGCAACTTCTTCAATGTCCACTCCACCTTCAGTGCTGTACATAAACACGTTTTGCCCTTTTGCACGGTCGAGTAGAATAGAGAGATAAAATTCTTTTACCGGGTTTGGACCTGGATAATATACATCCTGCGCAACTAAAATTTTGTTCACTACTTTTCCTGAAGGGCCGGTTTGTATAGTAACCAAAGTGCCGCCTAATAAATTTGTCGCGATCTGTTTTATTTCTTCTGCGCTTTTGCCAACTGCAACGCCGCGTTGTTCCGTTCCTTTGATCTTTCCTTTTCCGCGTCCGCCTGCATGAATCTGCGCTTTCACTACGGCGAAACTATTGCCTGTATGCACTTTCATTTGTTTATATGCTTCTTCTGCAGCACCTGCACTATCAACAGGAATGCCTTCCTGTACGGGTACATTGTATTTTTTAAGTAATTCTTTTGCCTGGTATTCGTGAAGGTTCATACACTAAAATTTTGGCTAAGATAAGACAGTGGAAGTAATTTACGAATTACGATTTGGGAATGGCTGAATGACTTACCGGCAAATTTGCTGTTATAATATGCACATAAATAAATCAACTAAAATTATCAATTCAGGTTCCTGTTTTTTTATTATCTTCAGAAACTCCATTGAAACAGTTACCCCTGCAATCTTCAAAATCTTCCGCATTTTCTGAAAGCGCTTTTTATTTAACGTAAAAATTAAATTTATGAAACACTTTTTGCCATTGATCTTTTTATGCGTTGTTATCGCCAGTTGTAACAACGGCACGCAAACTTCGGAAACAAAAACAGACACAACTGCAAAAAAAGAAACATACACATATCCTTTCACAGCGAAATATTCGTTGAACTGGCAGCCGGGCGATGAAAAAAATGCTGTTCTTGCACTTACTTCCTTCAAAAAATATATTGACGGCGATGTAAAAGGTTCGTTCGATTATTTTGCCGATTCAATAGAATTTATTGCCGATAAATTCTATTTTAAAGGAAAGAAAGACAGCCTGATGGCGATGATGATCCCAATGCGTGCTGCCGCAGCCACAATGTCGCTTGAGCCTGATACATGGCTTACTGCATATTATCCCGATAAAGGCGATACCTGGGTCACTGTTTGGAGCCTGCAGAAATGGACAGACAAAAAAGGAAAGGCAGATTCTGTATACCTGGTAGATGATATTTTAATAAAGAACGGAAAGATTGCCCAAATAGATGAAAAGCAGCGTGAGTTTCCGCCTGCGAAAAAATAACAGCAAAAGATTTGAAAATAGTGATGGCGTTGTTCCACATTAACAGCAAGCAGTAAATAATATATTTTATACAATACCCCGGGAATATATTGTTTGCTGCTCGCCCTGGTCTAACCATAAACACTATGCTGCTACGTTTTGTTTTTATTGAACTCACAATAGTTCAGGTTCTGCATTCTTTGTGTACATTTATAAATGCTGAGCTAACGATGTAACCATCAACTAACGAAAATAACCCCATATGGCTTTCGGCCTTTCTCCAAAATTTATTCAGGATTTTGCTCTAGAAAATTTATCTAACGAACAATTTCTCGTACTGGCTACTGAAGCAGCAAAAAAACTTGAGTGGGATATAAGTCAGTTAAGCGAATCGGGATTTATTGCATTTACAAAATTTTCCATGAGATCAACGGGTGAAGAAATTAAAGTGAGAATTGAAAACGGAAACGCAAATTTAAAAAGCGAATGTACCGGAAACCAGATGACGGATTGGGGACGAAATAAGCAAAACATCCGGCACTTTGTCTCCGTTATTGAAGAGCTGAAAAATACAATGGCGCCGTACGAATTTGAAAAAAAATATGAAGACCTGAAGCCAAATATGATACAAGGCGATCAGGATATTCTAAACGAATCACCCATCTCTTCTAAAGAAAAAATTACAGGGATACTTGCGATATTCAAACCTGTGCAGGGCTATTTTATCACTCCTGTTCTTATTGATTTAAACATACTCATCTTCATTTCAATGGCTGTTTCGGGAGCAAATATTTTGCTGCCAGACAACGAAACATTGATTGCATGGGGGGCAAATTTCAGGCCTGCAACATTGGATGGGCAATGGTGGAGATTGATCACAAATTGTTTTTTACATATCGGTATTTTTCATTTGCTCATGAATATGTATGCATTGCTTTACATAGGAGTATTGCTTGAACCCTATTTGGGAAGAACAAGATTTTTAGTTGCCTATGTTTCTACAGGTATTGTTGCAAGCAGTGTTAGTTTATACTGGCATAACTTAACAATAAGCGCAGGCGCATCCGGGGCAATTTTTGGAATGTATGGAGTCTTTCTTGCTTTGTTAACAACAAATTTTATTGAAAAAACAGCAAGGAAGGCATTGCTTACAAGTATCGGGGTTTTTGTTGGTTATAATTTGTTGAATGGAATGAAAGGTGGTATTGACAACGCAGCGCATATTGGAGGATTGTTAAGCGGCATGTTGATCGGATATGGGTTTGTACCAAGCTTAAAAAAAGCGGAATTCCCTAACCTGAAGTATATAACCACTATGATTGTTTCGGCGTTAGCACTGGGAATTGCCTATACAGTTTATAAAAAGACTCCCGATGACATCGGCAAATATGATGCAGGGATAAAACAATTTGTTTCTAATGAATCACAAGCACTGGAATTATTCAAAATGAAGCGGGATAGCCCCAAAGACTCAATACTTTACGAGATCAAAGAGAGAGGATTATATTATTGGGATGAAAATATCAATTTGATTAATAGCCTTGAAAAATTGAATTTACCTGATCAATTACACGAGAAGGATCAAAAATTGCTCTCTTATTGTGAATTGAGGGTGAAAAGCTATAATCTTATCTATAAAGCCGTAAGCGAGGATACAGACCAATATAAAGACAGCCTTGTATATTATAACAAGGAAATTGAGAGATTAGTAAATAGCCTTAAAGAAAGCAAATAATTTTTCGGTTATATATAAACGTTATAATCTTTGATACTTGCTTCTTATTATTTGCAGTCCTCAACTTTCAACTCATCTCACCACAAACACAGAACCACTCAGTTTCGGAAAATCATTTTTCAGATCGATGATGTAATAATACGTTCCTGAAGGAACGGATTTTCCATTAAGTGTTCCATCCCACGGCTTATTATAACCACTGCTGTGAAATACAGGTTGTCCATACCGGTTGAATACTTCTATTTCAGCTTCCGGATAAGTGATGAGGTTTTTAATATTCCAGACATCATTTATCCCATCTCCGTTTGGTGAGAACGCATTGGGAATAGTTATCTTTTCAAACACACGTATGAATACATTATCTGTCGATACCCCGCATCCTACCGTGGAAGTCACTTTGAGCGTATACGTAATATCGCTTTGCGGTGTAACAGTTGGTTGTAATGAAGCTGGATTATCTATAAAATTAACAGGCGTCCACGAAATAGTTACATCCGGTGTATTTACAGACCCTTCTAATGTTACAGACTGACCTTCCATTATTTTTTTATCGGGTCCCGCATTAGCAACAGGTGTGGGGATAACGTTAACGGTAACAGACGCGGTGTCGCTGCATTGATATTGATTATATACTGTAACAATATAAGTTACTGTTGTATCCGGATCTGCCTGTGGGTTTGCAATATTATTTGCCGAAAGCGCAATCGATGGCGACCATATATACGATGTGCCGCCACTTGCAGTAAGTGTTGTTGTACTCCCCTTACAAAGTGTAATATCATTACCTGCTGTTGCAACAGGATTTGGATTGACTATAACTGTAACAGAATCTTTGTTCACACACCCGGCAGTACTGGTAACCGTTACATAATATTTCCCATTGTTATCTGATGAAGCATGTGAAATATTAACTGATGCCGGGGATGAACCACTAAGTATCGTATCTGCGAAATTACCAGGCCCGCTCCACATATAATTCCCGCCACCCGAAGCAGATAAAGAAATAGTGCTGTCATTACACAGCGGATTATTGACTGATGCAACGGGTACTGGTTTTGGGTTAACCATTACCGTTAGTACGTTCGAAGAAACACGGCATGAGGGTAAATTAATATTGTTCCCATCCCCGACATTTAACCTGTACCTATAAACTCCGGGGGTTGAAGCAGGGGCTCTTACAAGTGTAGTTGTAGTTTGCCCGGGGATATCGGCCCATGTATTCCCGTTATCCACACTGAACTGCCATTGATATAAAGGATTATTATATCCTGCGGAAACAGAAGCGTTGAAGGTTAATGTTGTATTATCATACTCACAGAGACTGATAGTGTCTGAAATACTGTTCGCACTTGATGCCAACACCAATGGCCCGCAAGGCCGGAACGTAATATCATCTAATGCAAGATCGTTTCCGCATCCTCCGGGGGCATCATTGCGGATACGAAGTACAACATTCGTTTCATTTGGTGGGGTTGTAAAATATAATCCATATTGCCTCCATGAAGCAAATCCTGTTGCTTTGATAAAACCGGAAGTGTAATTGCTAAGTACGGTACCATCTGTTTTTTCGATGTTAAATGTCAGGTCTGGTTCAATACCCGTTCCATTACATGCATCGGTTTTCAGTATATTCACTATCCAGGCTGCAAATTCATAAGTTGTTCCTGCACACAATCCCTTTATAGTATCAATATAAAAATCCTGTGCCTCTATCGACGCATTTACAAGCATGAAATATCCGTTGGGGTCACCTGTATGATCATAAGGAATAGTTATCCATGTATTGCCAAAACAATTTGCAGTACTGTTAACGATAGTGTATTGCCCGTCATTAGGGCATCCTCCGCTTACATATTGGTAAGTAGTGGTTGTGCCAGGTAAAGGCGCACCAGGGTTATTTCCAGCGCCGAAAGTTAAATGTACTACGGGATCACCAAGGCTGCCGCTGCATAACTGTGCATTCGTTAATGAAGAAAAAAAAGGAAAAAAAATAATAAAAAAAACAAATCGCCTGGCACGCATTATATCGATGTAAGATTTTATAGAACACTAAAAATACTCATTTAGTTTATGTTTTCATAACAGTAGTAAATTCTTGTGTTAGTGCAATTGAAAGTTGTTATTATAAAAACGCGATATAATCAAACACAATTGTTAAAAGTATCTGTATAAATCGTTGAAATCTGTAAGATAAAATTTCAAATTGTCACTACTTAAATTCGATAATCGCCACTAAGCTTTTCTTATATTTGCACGCATTTATTATTTCTTATTTATGGCATTGACTATTATTGAACAGATAAGTGAAAGTGTTGCGTTCTTAAAAAAGAATTATCCGGATCAGCCAACAGTGGGAATTGTGTTAGGTAGCGGTTTGGGTAACCTTGCAAAAGAAATTGAAGTTGAAAAAGAAATCAGTTATAGAGATATTCCACATTTTCCGGTATCGACTGTTGAAGGCCATCATGGCAAATTAATTTTTGGTAAGATCAATGGGAAAAGGGTTGTAGCAATGGCTGGCAGGTTTCATTATTATGAAGGGTACACCGCACAGCAAGTTGTTTTTCCAATACGTGTAATGAAATTTTTAGGCATCAGCGCATTGCTTATTTCAAACGCAGCAGGTGGAATGAACCCCGCATTTAAGATTGGTGACTTAATGATCATTAAAGACCACATCAGTTTATTTACGGTAAATCCTTTGCTGGGAAAAAATGATGAAGAATTGGGGTTGCGTTTTCCGGATATGAGTGAACCTTATAAAAAAGGGCTGATTCAAAAAGTTAAGAAGATTGCGGCACGATTAAATATTCCCTTGCGTGAAGGGGTTTATGCCGGAGTAACGGGGCCCACATTTGAAACCCGCGCAGAATATAAATTGTTGCATATTGCAGGGGCGGATGTCGTAGGGATGAGTACAGTACAGGAGGTGATCGCAGCAGTTCACATGGGCCTGCCCGTTTTTGCGATCAGTGTGATCACCGATCTCGGTATACGTGATGAAGAAAATACCATAACACATGAAGAAGTGCTGCAGGCCGCCAATGAAGCAGAACCTAAGCTCACAGCCATTTTCAAAGAACTCATCAATGAGTTGTAATATTAACTTTCTTATAACCGGTATGCATCGCTTAATCATTAATTTGTCGGCAATTTTTTAATGGTGAAAATAACAAGTGTCAAAATAATTGTTTTAACAGCATGTTTGTTGGCGACAGCAATTCACCTTAGTGCACAAAACCCGATGTCGAGGTTTCAATCACTTGGAAAAGGGAGCGGGTCAAAAAGTAAAGACACATTATTACAACATCGTACCAATGCAGAAGACTCTATTACCATACATTTCAGGTATCTTGATTCAAGCCGGTTGCAACAATTAGATTCATCTGTTTTTGATTTCTACAAAAAAATCCCTGTGCCATGGAATTATATTGACCTTGGAAATTTTGGTACTGCTGCGAAAAATCTTATTTTTTCCCCGAATATGAAATCGGGATGGGATGAAGGGTTACACGGTTACGACACATATAAGTTCACTGCCGAAGAAACAAAGTTTTATACATCAACGCGGCCTTACGCAGAACTTGGTTATATGATCGGAAGCAAAGCCGAGCAGTTTATAGATATCAAATTCACACAAAATATAAAATCCAATTGGAGCTGGGGCTTTCAATATAGGTTGGTAAATTCTCCCGGAACTTTCAACAGCCAAAATACAAATCACAATAATTACAGGGTGAATTCATGGTACCAATCTCCTAATAAACGTTATCAATCTTTTTTCGTTATTGTTGCAAATCGTCTCGGCTCGTCTGAAAACGGAGGTTTGAAGAATTATAACCTTATTGATTCTGATGCATATTCACTCAAATCAAATATTCCAACCAATCTCAACACAAACAGCGCTGCGAGCATTAATATTTTTTCCAGCACCATTCATACAGGCAACCAGTACAACAATGCAACCTTCATGTACCGCCAGCAATATGATATCATCGGGAAAAAAGATTCTATAGTAACAGACTCCACGGTAATCCCATTATTTTATCCTCAATTCAGGGCTGAACATACTATTTCATACAACACCTATAACTATAAATTTTTTGATCAGCTTCCTGATACAAATTATTATCATACCAATTACGGAATATTATTTCCATCTCCTTATATCATCCAGCCTACCACGCCTTCTGATACATTTTCGAGGCAAGATAAATGGAAACAGTTTGAAAATGATTTTTCACTTTATCAATTCCCCGATTCCAAAAACCCGCAACAGTTTATTAAAGTAGGGGCGACAGCTGAGATGTTTTCCGGGCAGTTTGATAGTACAAACCGCTCGACCTACAATATTTATATTCATGGCGAATATAGAAACCGAACAAAAAATCAAAAATGGGATATTGAAGCATACGGAAAATTTTATTTGAGTGGGTATAATGCGGCAGACTATAATGCATCGATCAGTTTGCGGCGGTATATCAGTAAACAAGTTGGCTCATTGCAATTGGGTTTTCAGAATGTTGACAGGTCGCCCTCGTTTATATATACGCGGGCGAGCAGTTTCAGTTATGGCATACCACAAAATTTCAACAAAGAAAATTCCACTAACTTATTTGCATCCATCGAACAACCAAAGCTTCATTTAAAATTAACGGGTAATTATTATCTCGTCAGCAATTACATGTACTTCACCCAGTATGCAAAAGAAAACCAGGAGTCTGGCTTATTTAATATGTTACAGGTGAATGCAGAAAAAGTAACACGATTGCACAAACATTGGGTTTGGCGTGCTGCTGTTCAATTACAACAAGCCGCTGGATCAACCCCGGTACATATTCCGCTGATACTTACACGTAATCAGTTTGGTTATGAAGGAAATTTAGGTTTCAGAAACCTGAACCTCGCGTTTGGTCTGGATTTTCGTTACTATACTGCATATAAAGCAGATGGATATGATCCGTTAACGGGGCAATTCTTCTCACAAAATGATACAACGATCCACATGCACTTGCCGGATATTGCAGCATATGTGCATTTGCGCATCCGCAGTTTTACAGCATATATCCGTGCAGAAAATTTAAACACTGTACAAATTAGCGGTAGTACAGGTTTTGGGTTTAATAATTATAATTTCTCTGCACCAAATTATCCGGCATCAGGCTTTCGCATACGCTTTGGGTTTTTCTGGGGTTTTGTGAATTGACTTTCAAATAAGTATAGCATACCTGATTGTTATCTCGATTTGATTTTTATCATCCCCATAAAAAAGTATCTTCTGGTTGCATAGTTTACCGAATGAAAAATCCCAGGAATGAGGTTTAACTTTTATCTCTCAATAATAGTATTAATTTTACAGTCAGTTAATTTTATGAAGAAACTGTTATCCGGCATATTTTCATTGTTGTACTTTGCTGTAGCGAGCGGGGTAGCTGTGAACATTCATTACTGCATGGGGCATGTGAGCAGTGTGGATTATGTGTATAACAAAAACAACAGCGGCACTTGTGGCAAATGCGGAATGGAAAATAAAAAAGGTTGCTGCCACAACGAATCGAAATTTATTAAACTTACCGACGATCAGCAGCTTGTAAAAGCTGACTTTTCTGCTGATCAATTTGTTGCAATACTACCATCTTCTTTCCTTGATTTTTCTACATCACTTACGGGAATAGAAAAATCAATAGCACTTCAATATCATTCGCCGCCGGATAAACGGATGACTTTTGTTTACCTGCATAATTGCGTTTTCAGGATTTGATTTTTATATGGATCACGTTCAGGTGATTTATATGCATAACATTTTATGCAATAGAAAAATCAATTCATTTATTTCTAAAATTTATTTACATGAAAACGCAATCCATAAAAAGTTACCTTCTTGCAATTGTTTTTTTTATCCCCTTCCTGACAAATGCACAATTACAAAAAGCAGAATTCCAGGCAAGTGGCCTTACCTGTTCTATGTGCAGCAATGCAATCAATAAGGCATTGAAAACAGTCCCTTTTATTGAATCAGTAGATGTGAATTTAAATAAGAACCTGTTTATACTCTCATTCAAAAAAGATGTTCCTGTTGATATTGATGTGATCAAAAAGAAAGTGGAAGATGCAGGGTTTTCCATTGCTAAGTTCTGGATCACGGTTAACCTTTCCAATGAGCAAATACAAAATGATGCACATGTTTCTGTTTCAGGAATGAACTTTCATTTTATGAACGTAAAACCACAGACGCTTAATGGAATTGAACGTTTACAGTTAATTGACAAGAATTATATTTCTGCAAAAGAATTCAAAAAATTCAGTACATACACTTCTATGTCGTGCTACCAAACCGGCACAATGGGCAATTGCTGCAAATCGAAAGATGACGCTGTTGCTTCCGGGAGCAGGATTTACCATGTAACTATTTAATGAACTAAGCAGGCAATTCCCGTTGCCTGCTAAATTTTTTTTATGAGAAAAATTATCAGTTGCATAATCATGTTATGCCTGTCGTTCATTGTTCATGCACAGGAATTATATGTTTCAACCGAACCGGCGAGTAATATGGCTGCCGGCAGTATTGGCCTCAGGTTTAATTCGAAATTATTCAAGATGAAGTATGAAAGCGGGTACACATACAGGTTAGATCCCGAGATCATGCTTGGAATTAGCAAGAAAATTATGGTTCACGTTAATGCATATGCCTCCAACATGTATCAAAGCAATATGAAATTTGAAGGCGGCAGTGTGTACGGTAAATACAGGTTTCTTTCCAATGATGATATACACAGTCATTTCAGGATGGCTGCTTTTGGAAAAGTTTCCCTTGTAAATAATCCTTCAGGGGTCCGGGTGAATAATAATTTTTACAGAAGCGAGGAAATTGAGCTGGATGGAAGCAACTCTGGGTTGCTGGCAGGAATTGTTGCAACGCAACTGCTGCACAAACTTGCACTGTCCTTATCTGTTGCGTATGTAAACAGGTTCACCAATATTAACCAGCCAAAAGAAGCGCTTGATGTTTCCAGCCATGCGGCTAACTATTCCTTTTCTGCAGGATATCTTTTGTTTCCGGCTGAATACAAAAATTTCAGGCAGGTAAACGTAAATTTGTATTGTGAATGGCTCGGGTCCTCGTCGCTTGACGGCAAAGGATATTATTTTGACGTAGCGCCAGCTGTTCAGTTTATTTTTAATAGTATTGCACGGCTTGACGTTTCTTACCGGACGCAGTTCAGCGGCAATATGCAACGGTTATCTGAAAATTATTTTATGCTAAAACTGGAGTATAATTTTTTGAATGCGTTTAAAAACTGATCATGCAAACTATTTCTTCCATATTTCTTTCTATACTAAAATTTATTCAATCCCTCTTCACTAAAAAAGATTGTTGCAAATGAGAACTATATTATTGGTATTTGTTTTAATAAGTGTTTCAGTGGGTGCATTTTCACAGGCAAAAAAAGGAAAGCCTGCACCGGAAATCTCGCTGCCTGGGTTTGATGGAAAGATCATTAACCTTTATGACCTGAAAGGGAAAATTGTACTGATCGATTTCTGGGCGAGCTGGTGTGGCCCATGCAGGCGCAATAACCCGAAACTTGTTGAACTGTATAAAAAATACCATGACAGAGGTTTTGAGATCTATGGAATTTCGATTGACAGTAACGCTGCAAACTGGAAGCAGGCTGTTCAGCAAGACCAGTTGCCATGGATACAGGTAAATGATAACAAAGGATGGTATGCGCCTTCAACAATTACTTATGATGTAAATGCCATTCCTGCTTCATATTTATTGGACAAAGACGGAATAATCAGGTTGATTGATTTTGACGAAAGAAATATCGAGTCAAAATTAAAATCGCTTTTGAAAAAATAATTTCAGCAATCATGTTCTTCGCAAGGTGCTGCTTCGGTTTCTATTTCTAAGGTAGCGTGCTGAATATTCAGGTGCTGCAATTCATGCTTCACCTTGTGTTTTATTTTTTCGATATTGTCCATATTGTTGTCCTTATCAACAACAAGATGGGCGGTCAGGGCATTTTCATTAGTGCTCAATGCCCAGATATGAATGTGGTGAAAATCTTTGACGCCGTTTAGCCGGGAAATATTTTGTTTTACCTGTTGCAGGTTTATTCCTTCAGGTACACCGTCCAATGATAACCGCAAACTATCGCGAAGTAATTGCCAGGTACTTAATAAAATAACGGCAGCAATAATCAAACTCAACACTGCATCGATCCAGAATAGTTGGGTATACAAAATGATAATACCACCTACTACCAGGCCTGCAGAAACAATTGCATCGGAAAGCAAATGTAAAAATGCGCTTTTAATATTCAGGTCGTTGTCTTTACTGCGCAGGAACAATAAAGCGGTGAGTGCATTTATTAAGATGCCGATCGCTGCAACAATGGAAATTGTTTTTCCAGGGAGGGGTTCCGGGGATAATATTCGATGTATAGCTTCATAACCAATAGCGCCGATGGAAAGCAATAATACTGCAGCATTGAAGAGCGCAACAAGTATTGTTGTTTTTTTATAACCATACGTATATTTTTCATTTGGTTTTACTTTCACCAGGCGAATGGCCATTAATGATAGCGCTAAGCTTGCTACATCTGCAAGGTTGTGTCCGGCATCAGATAGTAAAGAAAGTGAATGAATAGATAAACCAACGATCACTTCAATAACGACGAAAGCAAAATTTAATATGATGCCGATCACAAATGCGCGGTTCACTTCTTTCAGATCGATATGATGATGGTGGTGCCCGTGATGATGGCTGTGCGAATGATCGTGTGTATGATGATGAGAATGTTCCATTTTTAATCGGTGCAATTTAGTAACAGCATGTTGAATTGTGATGGTTTGTTTGTTATTGAATTGAAAAGAAGATCATCTATAATCATCCCGAGCCGGCGCAAATGAATCAATTACTTTACAATCAGTACGTGCAACTGCGCTATGCGGCACATTGGATGGGATTACATACACCATCCCGGTTTTCAGTGGCATATACACTCCACCAATGGTCATATCCAGTTCCCCTTCGAGAATATGCGTTATTTGTTCATGCTCATGTTTGTGTTCTTCGAGTTTGCTTCCTTTTTTTATTTCCCAAAAAGCCAATGTGCTTTTGTCGCCGTGTACCATTTTGCCAAAAAAACCCGGCCTTATTTCTTTTGCGGGAATGTCATTTAAGTGTTGCATGATTTTGAGTATGAGTTATGAGCTATGAAGTATGAGTTGAGATAATAAAAACGTTTTTACTTTATAGCTCATACTTAATAAATAGATTTTACTGCGCCGCCGTCCACCTGTATTGTAGCGCCGGTAATATAACTTGCGAGCGGTGATGCTAAAAATGCAACAAGAGATGCAAGTTCTTCCGGTTTCCCAATACGTTTCAAAGGAATATCTTTTGCGCGTTCGTGTAATACATCTTCCTCTGTTTTTCCTGCGGGAATGTTATGAAACATGGTTTCTTTGATCCTGTCGGTTAATATAAGCCCCGGTGCAACATTGTTTACAGTGATGTTATCAATCCCCAATTCAGTTGATAACATTTTTGCCATGCCTGCAACCCCCAAGCGCATGCTGGTTGACAAGACTGAGTTTTCCAAATATGTTTTTACAGAAAGGCTGAGGATATTAATAATCCTTCCGCTTCCTGTTTTTCGCATATACGGCACTGTTAGCCTGCTTAATCGCACATTGGTCATCAGGTTTATTTCAAATGCAGATTGCCATGCGGCATCATCAAACGTTTCAAACTTTCCGAAAGGCGGGCCGCCGGCATTGTTCACGAGTATGTCTATTCTTCCAAACTCTTTCACTGTTTCTTCTACCAGTTTTTCTATTTCATTCACATTACTTACATCAGCTGGGATTGCAAGCACTTTTGTTTTATATACACTATGGATTTCTTCTGCTGTTTTCTTCAATTGTTCTTTATTGCGTGCACAGATCGTTACGTTTGCACCTTCGGCAGCTAAAGCCAAAGCACAGGCTTTACCTAAACCTTTGCTTGCTGCAAGCACAATTGCTACTTTATCTTTTAATTGTAAATCCATTTTTTAATCTGAAAATTTGGATGCCAATAAACTCATCTTTCAAAATAACAAACATTTCCTCCTACCCATTCTTTGTCTTTATTATATCGAACACCAATCATTTTGCCTTTGCTGAGGCGTGCGAGATTGATCGCTAATTTTGGCCTTGCTTCTCCATCTTTCCATATATACATCATTCGTATCTCTACTTTTGCCGGAATGTCGGGTGTGATGATGGCATCTGCATATTTTACTTTTCGCTGCAGAATCCAATTCTCCGGATCTTTTATCCCATCAATATCCTCTGGCGTTACATCAATAACGACTCCTTGCCCTGCGAAGGAAAAAAGCGGTTTCAACACATAATTCTCAAGGTCGGTAGGTATTTGTTTTATTTCATTCAAAAAATAGGTCTTTGGTACAAACGGATGATGAATGAAAGGCAACGTGTATTTGCTGATCCTGTAAAACCAGTTTGGGTGCGGGATCCATTCAACATTCAGGTTCTGTGTGATATCAACAAATTTTCCGAGAGAATCTTTTTGTGCGTATAAGTCATCAAAAATGATGCGGTTATAAATGCGTTTTACATGAGTTTTTTTACCTGTTTTTTCATTGATATAAAAAATATCTCTTCCTTCCTGTATCAATTCGGTTATGCATACAGGTTGGATGCCAAGATAATCCTGCGTGCAATAAAAATCAATCCTTGTTTTTTGCTGATGCGGTTTTATTTCCAACAATATCACATTTTCTGCAGGCACATTTCCAATGATTACTTCTTTAAGGTCGTTCAGGTACGTTTCTTTAGTGTAATCGTTCAGGTATTGACTGTAGTTGCCCGGAATTGAAAAATAATTTCTTAATAAATCCGGATAATACACCTGGAAACCGTATAATGTCGGGAACCCTTGCATTTCTATGAGTTGCGGTTCAAGAATCCCATTTTCATTAATGCACACTCCAAAATCTAATGCAATAAAGTGCGTATGTGCATTCTCGTTAGGAACATAATCTGTTTTTGGAATGGCGCGGTCTGTCAGTTGTTTAAATCCCGGATCGGTTATTACATCAACAATTGTTTCGCAGGCATCGATGATTTTGTTTCCAAATTCTTTTGAAATAAATACCGGGGTTTCAGCTACACGAAATTCTATAGCGCCTGGATGAAGGCTGTTGAGGTCTTTTAAAAATGCTTCATACTGCTCCTTTGTGAATGCCGAATTAAAGGCTTTGCGCAGTGATGGTACCATAACGACACGATTTTATGTTTGGAAGTTACAGAATGAATTGGTTGTGTCCAAAAGGGAAGTAAGTATGAGCTATGAACTATGAAGTATGAACTCTTCATCGGTTGAGATTGTTTTGATTCAAAATACCTAACCCTAACCTTCTACCTTTAAGCTTACACCTACTTCATACTTCATAGCTCATACTTCCTACTTATTTGGTCAGCAGTTTTGTCGGCTATGGGCAATTCAAGCGTTAAAAAATCGTTATGTTTGCAGCTATGTTTAATGAGAAAAAAATACGTGTTGCCATATTGGATATGAACGAAGGATTGCCCAACCAGGGCATGCGTTGCATCCGTGAAATATTGGATCAGTACCGGTCAAAAAGTAACCAGGATTTACATTGGGATGAATTTGAAGTGCGTGTGCATAAGCAAGTACCTGATATGAATTATGATATTTACATTTCCAGTGGTGGGCCTGGAAGCCCGCTTGAAAGTGAAGGCAGCGAGTGGGAAGAAAAATATTTTAACTGGTTACAGCAAGTTGAACAATGGAACAATGATGTCCACCAACCAATAAAAAAATATGTTTTTTTTATTTGCCATTCTTATCAGTTAGTTTGCAGGCATTATAAAATTGCACAGGTGGTAAAGCGCCGTTCTACTGCATTTGGTGTGTTCCCCATTCATTTGGTCCGTGACGGAAAACATGAAGTTGTATTTCATGGCTTGCGTGATCCGTTTTATGCTGTTGACAGTCGTGATTACCAGGTTATTCAACCTGATCAAAACAAACTTTATCAGTTTGGTGCGAAGATATTAGCAATTGAAAAAGAACGCCCGCATGTTCCACTGGAGCGTGCAATTATGGCGATACGTTTTAATGAATATATGATCGGCACACAATTTCACCCGGAAGCAGATGCCACTGGTATGTCGATGTATTTACAACGTGAAGATAAAAAGCAGACAGTGATCAGTAATTATGGCGAAGCAAAATGGAAGAGCATGATAGAACAATTAAATGATCCTGATAAAATCATGTGGACGAACATTCATGTGCTTCCTAATTTTTTACATATTGCTACAGAACACCTGCAGGAAATGGAAGTGGGTTAATCATGAGTGGGCATCTATCACCTGGTAAAATTCATCTTTATAACTATCGCCAACAGGAATAATTTTCTTGCCAATATAAATCTCATTCCTTGCTATAGAATCGATGTGGTTTATAGAAACAATATATGAACGATGCACACGGATGAATTCATCGGCAGGCAATTTTGAAAAAAATAATTTCAGGTTATTTAATGTCAAGATCGGTTCGCTTTTGCCTTTCAGGTAAACCTGCGTATAATCTTTCATCCCTTCACAAAACAAAATATCTTCAAATTTTACTTTGATAATCTTGTATTCTGATTTTATGAATATAAACCGTTTGTTTTTTATTTGCTGAACTGACAACGGGGTTGATAAATATTCTTTGATCTTATCGATGATATTCAGGAAACGCTCAAAGGAAAGCGGCTTGGTAAGATAGCTGAAGATATCCATATCCGTTTCTTTCTTTTCCTGCTCGGTTTTTGTAGCAATACAGATCACAATAGGATAATGCCCTGATTCACGAAGGAGCTGGATGATCCTTATGTCAAGCAACTTGATATCCCAGAAAATCACATCCACTTTGTGCAATAAAACCTGTTGATAAATGTCGGCCGCAGATTCTGATCTTCCTGCAAAATGAAGCCTTGATGTTTTGGTGATATATTCATGCAGGATAGCGCTTTGTTTGTTATTATGTTCTATAATGATGCAGTTAAGGTTGCCGGAAACCTGGACCGGCCTTGCATGCATTTTCCGTGTATGTACATTATGGTTCACGTGTGCGAATGTTGTAGGTTTATAACTGCACAAAAAACATCCTGAATATTTTTAAAAGAAATTTCCTGAATAAATCTTGCGATCAGAGGAACCTTACTTTTCTTGTGTTGTATAACGCATCCCTTAATGAAACAATAAACGTCAGGCTTCCGTAGCGTTGTTGAAGGAGTTGTGTGTT
The DNA here is from genome assembly GCA_018266575.1 of Bacteroidota bacterium. GTDB lineage: Bacteria > Bacteroidota > Bacteroidia > Chitinophagales > Chitinophagaceae > Puia. Next base: position 96,345 of record JAFEAE010000025.1, on the reverse strand, counting down.
TTCAATACCCTTCACTCCATATTGGAAAGAAATGGTATAGCTCACACCATGCTTGGAATTGATACCAACACCAACAGAACCGCCTATATCTTTTAATTGTTGGTCAAATACCTGCACATATGACTTGTTGTAGTAAAACCCGAATTGGAAGAAAGAGGTTTCATACAACAGGTTATTGATGAGTGTTTTTTGCTTTGAAATTTCGAATCCTACAGAATACCTGCTGCTATTGGTAAGAACATAATTATAACCGGAGTAATTCAGTGCGGACCAATTCTGGAATTTATAATCAGCAACCAAAGTATATTTTTTACTTCTTGTTATAGCAATACCTACACCGTAAGTTTTGGGTATGGTAAAATAATTTTCAGTTTTTGGGGCAACATATAGCTGAGATGAATCCGGGGCAAGAACAATTTGAGTATTTTTTGCAAGCAAGTTTGTTTTATTAGAGAATGTTCCACCAATGCTTACATCCCATTTCTTGCCAATGTTTGTATAATATTGCAGGCCATAGGTAAGAAACCCATTGGTCATGGTTGTAGTATTGTTGGTAGAAACAATTTCGTTTCCGTTAGGGTCAAGCAAAATTATTTTTTGCGCCACCGATCCAAATAGATAAGATGCTTCAAGGCCAACTGATACATGATTGAAGAAATCATAAGAGTTAGCCCAGTATACTTTATTAAGACCGCCATTTCCCTGGTAATACGCTGTAGATGCTTCGTTCAGCGCCCCTAAAATAGGCTGTGGGTTATTGAACTCATAATTTTGTGAGCTGAATGGGACCAGGCCTGCACTTGTTCCCCAATGGTTAGTTGGTTTTGTGCCAATGATTATTTTCTTGAAAGTAATGTCCGAAGATTGATTATAATTTTCATTAACACCTGCACCGTAGTAATTTATCATTGTTCCCCTTCCTGCAAGTTCGCCTGCAATATAGTGTGTGCCTAAAGCACTCAATGATGCAGGGTTGTTTAATGTTATAAAATTGGCCGAGCGGTATGCAAGCCCCGTGTTCGCCATGCCGGTTGTACGGTTATAATAGCTATCGTCAATATCCCCAATACCAAATATAGAGTAAGGTGAATTATTGGTTTGTGCAAATAATTCAACTGAAGAAACAGAAAGTAATAATATGATAGAAAATATTTTCATGAAGAGTTATTGCCTTAATGGTTATTAATGGGGTAAAGAAACATAATAGACTTTAAGTGAGGCATTAAATACTTTATTTGTTTGATCCCCGATAACAACACGATTCATTGTTGTATAGTTTGATGGTGATGGTATACTTAACATTAACCCATTCAGGCTACTTGCAGGTAAGCCGACTTGTTGCTTTATAAAACTGGTTACATCATAAACATAGCCGGTGTTCTGTCCTGTTATATAATCGGTGACAAGGTTGCCATATTGAACAGTTCCTCCATAAGTAAGCACAGAGCCTAACTGATTATTTTCGTTTGTCTGTGACAGAATTAATTGAGGAGGTAAAGGTAGAAGGGGATTGTACGAACCACTTACGGGTTTTAAAATTAATTCTGCTTTATAGATTCCAAGATAATCAGAAAACTGAGATAATGTTGAAATAGTGGGGAACCTTATTTTGATTTGCAGGCCTGTTCCTGATTGCAAATATGCATTATGATTTGTTTGTGACGAAGGGACCTCTGTCCACACGTTCGGATTCGGCCTTGGGGCACTATTAAGCGCAGTAAGCGGGGTTGCCGACCTGTCTGTATTTACCTGGTTGAACTGATATGCTCTGTTATTGATTTGGAAATATACATTATGATAGGTAAAAACTGCGCCCGGATCATGATATACTAACCTGATAATCGCACTGTCATTAAAACCAAAAATCACTCCTTTACCTGCAACGGTATCTGAATAGATATACAGGCCTTTAAAATAATTAAGAAATGCGGTAAGGTTGGTAACAATTTCTGACTTGGTGTACATCAGGTGCATCAAATCTTTTCCTAAAGTATCCGGCAATTCTATCTGTACAGAATCTTTTGAATAAATACTTTTTGTTATAAGTGCAGTGGGTTTAATTGTAACATCGGTAAAACCTAAAGGATTTGTGTTAAATCCTACCACCTTATTATTAAAAAAAGCCTGTGGTAACGGTGGTAATGGCAATCGCAAAGGAGTGTCCAACTGGCTTACATAATAACGTTGAGGAATTGTTGTGTCACCATAAAATGTTTTATTGATCCGCATGATCAGGGATATCGAATCAAAAACCGATTGGGTGGTAAGCACAGGGATTGACGGTACCCCAAATTGTAAAACAGCTTTCGAAGTGATCGTTCCGAAATAAGGGTCATTGTAACTCCCTATCAACATTACCCCTGTGCTGTTTGTGGGGAATGAATCGAGGCGTACCGTTGATAATGCAGTAGTAAAAGTATCTACAACAATAATGTTTGTATTGTTATTATTAATGAACGTAGTACCAAAGGAAATGGATGGCTTATCGCAGGCAATAAATGAAAAAAGCACAAAGCCTGATAACAAACAAATCATGCTGTAATTCTTCTTTCGGAGGATCCTTGTCATGCTCATTAGCTGCTAATTTCTTTGTTATATATGGTTCTAAATTTTTAAGAAGCTGCAATAATAAGGGGTGCAACTGTTAGTTTTTTGTTACTATGTATGATTTGATAAAATTATATGATAAACACTCGAATTTCATATACAAAAAGGCCTTACAAAAGATGTTGTTATTTTGTTATTTTATTCAAAAAAATGGTAACAATTTATTTTCGGCGTGAAAATACTATACTTTCGCGGAAGAAAATATTGTAGCAACAAACAAATTTATGTTAAAGGTTTGATTTGTCTATAAAAAATGCTTTTTTGTAGATTGAAAACCTCTGAAGATACATTTTAACGATTTTGCTACAATGCCAACTAATACTTTAGCGAAAAATATCAAAAAAAACTTATGAAGCGTTTTCACATTTCATTGTTGTCTATGGCTGTTTTGTCTGTTTCTGTGATCCTTTATTCGTGCGGAAAAACATATGTGCCAGGAACTCAATCTGGCAACTGGTACCGTTTTGTTGCGCCATTCCAGGGGCCGGCAAGGTCTCATGCTGTTGGGTTTGTAATTAATCAGGATGGCAACGGTAGTGGGACTTCAGCTTATGTAGGAACCGGTGTAGATAATTATCAAACAAAATATACTGACTTTTATAGAGCAACTCCTTCTACGGATAGCTCGTTGACATGGGCGCAGGTTGCGAACATGCCAGGTGTTGGAAGAACAGATGCTGTTGGCTTTGCTGTTGGTGGGGAAGGCTACGTTGGGCTCGGACTGGATTCTGCTATTAATGTGCTGAAAGACTTCTACAAATATGATTCTGCTTCAAATAACTGGACTGCTGTAGCTTCATTTCCAGGAAGCCCGAGATATGATGCAGTAGCTTTTGGTATCCAGAATTATGGCTATATAGGAACAGGTTATGATGGCCGTTTTTATTATGGGGATTTCTGGAGATATGACCCAAGCGCAGATGCATGGCAGGAATGGACAACATTTACAGGTACTAAGAGATCTTCAGCTGTTGCGTTTGTATATAATAATATGGGGTATGTTGTAACTGGTGTTGGCGAATCCGGAGGTGTTGTAAACGATTTTTATCGTTTCAGCCCGAATGATGTTCCGGCGGATCAATATCATTTAGCACAATCAGCAAACTCGTGGTTACACCTCAATGCAATAACCAATGTAAGTGTATCTACATTTGATGATGGATATACGGATATCCAACGTTCAGGTGCTGTTGCTTTTGTAATGACAAAAGTACAATCTGGTATCAGCGGGACAGGTGGCGCTAAAGCCTTTCTTACTTGCGGATCTGCTGGTACTACAACCTGGGAATATGATATCGCCAGCGATTTATGGACAACAAGGACTGCTTTTGAGAACCCATCAGTAAATTATGCTGTTGCATTTACATTGCAGAACCGTGGTTTTGTTACAACAGGTGCGTCTGGAAGCAGCGGTGTAAGTTCTACATGCGAATTCTTCCCAGACCAGGTTTATAACCAGCAGGACTAACAGCCATGAGTAGCCGAAAGTTTTTGATAGCTGGTGTAATAGTATTAGTGGTCATTGCTTTTTACGCTGCTTACATCGGTCAGCAAAAACGAGAATTTGCCCTTTCCCAGCAAGCCAAAGGAATGGTGTATGTAGAAGTGTTGCCGATACAGACGGCATTAGGCTGGGGATATGAAATCCATGTTGATGGCAAATCATATATCCGGCAGGAATTTGTTCCTGCTGTTTTTGGAAGAAGGGGTTTTGATACAAAAGAGCAAGCTGTTGCAGTAGGGAATAAAGTTGTTTCAAATATTAATTCAAAATCATCTCCTGCAATATCAATTAAGGATTTGGAAGAATTGGGAATTCCAATAAAAGCGTCCGACACGCTGCAAAAAAAATAAACTGATCTATATAAGTAAACCCCGGAATTTTTCCGGGGTTTTATTTTTTGGTAACTCTATAAAATTTCAGGAGTTTTCAATTATCCATTATCCATTATCTATTTTCAATTGGTATTACAATCCATGTAAGAATTGTTCATGAATATAATCTACGACGCTTGATAAACTTTTTGTCTGGTCAAAAGTTTTCAATTGCCTGTCTGCCCCTGTTCCGTTTTCCAGCATCGTGCTTACATATTTTGTGGCGTGACGGCTGCCGAGATGGTCAACTACATCATCAATAAAATCCAGCAATTCATAGATCAATACCCGTGTATTCACTTCTTCTTCTTTTCCAAAATCAATTAGATGCCCATCAATTCCATAGCGGCTTGCCCTCCATTTATTTTCGTTGATCAATGCACGTTGATACATCATGAAATTCAGGTTTTGTGAACGAAGCTTATATATCTTTGCACATACTGCCTGGAATAATGCAGCAATACAAATTGTTTCCTGCACGGTCATTGGCACATCGCATATCCTGAATTCTACCGTGTTGAAAAATGGATGTACACGCAAATCCCACCAGATCTTTTTTGCATTGTCAATGCAATTTGTCTTCACCAAAAGCTTTACATAGTTTTCGTATGCTTCTATGCTCTCGAAATATTCGGGTATACCTGTCCGTGGGAATTTATCAAACACTTTTGTACGGAATGATTTGTAACCGGTTTGCCTGCCTTCCCAAAACGGGGAATTGGTGCTTAATGCATAAATATGAGGCAAAAAATATCTTGTTGAATTTGCAATATGATTAGCCATTTCACGGCTTTCCATGCCCACGTGCACATGCAAACCAAAGATCAGGTTGCTTCTTGCGGCTTCCTGTAATTCGTTTACAATTTCATTATAACGTACATGGTCTGTTATCAACTGGCTTTCCCAATGGCTGAACGGATGTGTTCCTGAAGCACCCATCCAGAAGCCTAATGAATCTGCAATGCCGGAAATAGTTTTCCGCAACAGCGATACATCATTATAAGCTTCCTCAATGTTCTGGCAAATATCTGTGCCCACTTCAACAACAGCCTGGTGCATTTCGGCTTTTACTTTGTCTTTGATTATCTTTTGCCCTTCATGCACGATCTTTTGTTCATGGCTTTTCAACTCGCGTGTTTGCGGATCAATCACCATATATTCTTCTTCAACACCAAGCGTAAAATGTTTGTAATTGATGTTAGCCATGTTAAATCGGGTTTAAGTTTAAAGTGTGATAAATATGTACGATTTAAGATTTATGATGTACGATTTCTCATTTTCGGGTATCCATAATAGCTAGTGTCTGCCTGCTATTACTCGTACATCGTGCATCACACATCAATCATACTAATATTTGTTTTGCCGTACTTCTTTTCAGATATTCTCCCCAGGTTAAATTATCCATTCCATCCTGGTGGGATTGGGCACGTTCAATGGCATAAGTCGCTGCAGTTTCCACCACCCAGTTAAAATTTTCTTCGCCAACACTTGTTTTTTCTGCATCCGGCGCAGGGTTACAAAAATCTATCGCATAAGGAACACCGTTACGAAGTGCAAGTTCAACCGTATTAAAGTCATAACCGAGATAATGATTGATGCGCAATACTATTTGCTCCATCTGTTGCAAACGTTCTGCAGAAGGGCTGAAATCGCTCACGTATCTCAGGTGATGCGGGTTGCGTGGCTCATAGGGCATGATGCGCACATACTTTCCGCCAATGCAATAGCAACGGTAATATTCTTCAAAAACAATTTCTTCCTGCAATAACATTACCAGCTCACCTGTTTCGCTATGTTTTTGAAAAAAGTCATCTGCAGAATTTAACCGATATACATTTTTCCATCCTCCGCCTGCAAATGGTTTCATGTAAGCGGGAAATCCTACATAGTTGAAGATGCCTTCCCAATCCAGGGGAAATGCAAGGTTTGAAAAAGATTGTTCGCTGGTATCAACAGGATGGTCCCTCGAAGGAAGAATAACTGTTTTAGGAACAGGTACACCGATTTTAGTGGCAAGGCAATTATTAAAAAATTTTTCATCAGCGCTCCACCAGAAAGGATTATTAATAACAGCCGTGCCACACAGCGCAGCATTCTTTAAAAATGCACGATAAAAAGGAACATCCTGAGAAATGCGATCAACGATAACCGCATAACCACTCGATTCCCCCTGCATCACTTTATCTATCCGAACAGGTTCTGCGATTATGCCCGGAATATTTTTACTGTTTATGCGTTCAACAAACGCCATAGGAAAGCTTCTTTCTTTACCGAACAGAATGCCAATTTTTTTCATATACTTAGTTTTATTTTTTGATCGATGTGTCGACAATACTAAAATCGTTTCGTAACTATTTTATTAATGATAAGTAATGCGGGAACATTTGCTTCCATATTGGCCAATCATGGTTTGCATTTGGCCTGATATCTAGCCAATGTTGAATATTTTTCCGGTTTAGTATATCACTCAATCGTTCATTATCCGGCCTGCAACTGTCAAATTCTGCTGTGCCGAGAATGATTCCCATATTCCATAATTCGGGGTTGTTGTCATTTGGAATAAAATCTACAGGGTTATTATAATAGACGTTGTCATCATAATACCCGTCCATGAATTGTTTCATTTCAAAAGCACCACTCATCGGGAAACAATAACTGCAAACTTCCGGGTGGCGGAAAGCAAAATTAACAGCATGGTATCCGCCAAAACTACAACCAGCTGTTACCATTTTATGATATCCGGTTTCATTTTGAGCACGGCTTACTACTTCTTCCAAAATCAGCTTATCATAACAGGTATGGTTATACGCTCTTATTGCGGGAGGAACAGATTTATTATACCAGCTATCTGCATCAATGCTATCCGGGCAATAAATTTTTACCTTGCCATTTTCCAGGAACCAGCTCACAGATTCGATTAGTCCTTGATCTTTATTCTGATAATAAGAACCTTTTGATGTTGGAAACAAAATAACCGGTTGCCCGCCATAACCGAAAACAAGCATTTCAAAATCCCGGCCAATGCTTGGCGAGTACCATTTGTGATATTCTTCTTGTATTGCCATAATAAAACTGTTGTAACCAAATTTATTTTTAAAACAACAAACAAACAAATTGATTATTGAATGTAGATATTAAATGCAATTACGTAAGCGCTAGCTTTTTTATTTCTATTTCCCTATTTTTGAAGCTATGGAAATTGAAAAGAAGCGTGGAATTCTTAAAGAAAGTGTTTCATTGAAATCCGTAAACCTCGGACGTGACGTAGATATAGATTTTTATCTGCCAACCCATGTTACAGATCCCGGCGAAATGAGCTTGCTATTAATTAACGACGGGCAGGATATGGAGAAATTAGGTTTGGAAGGGATGCTGGATGAATTGTATGGAGGCGAACAAATTTCACCTTTGCTTTGTGCGGGCATACATGCAGGCAAAGAGCGAAAGATGGAATATGGTACTTCAAAAATTTTAGATTATAAAGGCAGGGGCGCAAAGGCTTCTGCCTATTCACAATTTATTTTTGAAGAGCTTTTCCCTTATATCAAAAAAAATTACCTGGTTGAAGAGTTCAAAGAAAAAGCATTTGCAGGGTTTTCCCTTGGCGCATTAACCGCTTTGGATATTGTGTGGAACCATCCGTCCGGTTTTTCTAAAGTAGGTATTTTCTCAGGCTCATTATGGTGGCGTACAAAAGATCAAAATGATAAAACCTATAGTGACGATACAGACCGTATCATGCATCAGCAAATAAGAAATGGAAAATATGCTGCAGGGTTAAAATTCTTTTTTGAGTGTGGTGCAGGCGATGAGGAAGATGATAGAAATAATAATGGCATTATTGATTCTATAGACGACACGCTTGACTTAATAAAGGAACTTGTTGCAAAAGGATATGATGAAAAAAAAGATATTGAATACCTCGAATTGGAAAATGGAAAACATGATGTAGCAACATGGGCAGAAGCGATGCCGGTATTTTTAAAATGGGGATGGGGCGTGAGTTAATTAATAATTGGTAATTAAAAATGAAGAATTAGGAGTCATAAACTTTTAAAATAAATAAAAAAACCCTGCAAAACTTGCAGGGTTTTTTTATTCTAGGTTTTTTATTCTTACTGAATGTAAATTGTCTTTGTCAATTGCCCTGCATCTGCTACACCTGTTACAATATTAGCACCCTGGCTACTCAAGCTAAGTGGATAAACAAAGTTACCCGTTACTGTAAGTTTGCTCCCTGATACATTTGTGAGTTTTGGCAATACTATTGTTGCCACAAAACTGTTAGTATCTGTAGGGTTTTTTGTGGCAAGTGCTGTTGCTAATTTAATCGGTGAAGATGAACTTCCAACAGTATACACAGGAGATCCTGTTGAAGACGAGCTAATAGAAAAATAACCATAAAGGTTTAGTGAATCATACACCGTTCCTGTTGCTGTTAAATAGATGGTATCCCCAACGTTTACTGTATCTGCAGTGTGTGCAAATGTTTTTACAACCAGGTTTTTTGAAACAGGTGGAGTGTATGTTGGCAATGTTGTTGTTTTGTTACAAGCAACAACTGCTGCAACAACTATTGAAATCAATATAAATTTTTTCATAAATTATTCTTTTGGTGTTTTTAGTTTAATTAGTTTTTATGAATTAATTAAACAGATACCTTACTCCAAACTGCATGATCCAACGTGATGCCGCCTGGGTAGAATTGTTTACAAGCCTTGTCAGGTTTGTATTGTCTGAAAAACTATTCACGTACGGTGTATAACTGCTTGCATCAGCAAACGGGAAAGAGAATAAAGGTGTTTTACCATCTGCTGCCATACCTTCAAATTTCAGGAAATTGGTTGAAGAAGGGGTTTTAACAATGCCCCAGTATTTATTCAACATGTTTCCGAAGTTCAGGATATCGAGCGTAAAACGCAGCGTATGTTTTTGCTTATTCTTCATAACCAAATACACATCTTGTGTAACATTCAAATCAAGGTGTTTGAAGAAGGGGTAAACTACGGAATTAGCTTGTGCATATTGTCCTCTGTGATTAGCTAAATAATGATCCTGGTTGATGAAATTATTAAGCTGTGTCCATATTTGTGCTGAAGTCCTTGGATCTGCTGCAGTTCCGGTTGTAGTTCCTGACATTGTAGCTGAATTATAAGAGCCTGCATCGATCAGATTAATTTCTGATGCGTTACGAGGAATATAGATCAGGTCGTTACCTGTATTTCCATCTCCATTCAAATCACCATTATATACATAAGAATTTACACCTGCGGGAGCTGCTTCGAAAATTGCACCGATAGAAGTTGCAAAATGTTTTGCATATTCAAATTTATAGCTTGCATAAGCAACTATGCGGTTAGGTTGGTACCATCCTGGCCTTGACAGTGTTGCTGCGTTAGGATCGGTATTTGATACGGCCCTTGCTGCCCATAATGAACTTGCAGTACTTCCGTCTTCCATGGTATTCTTTGCATCACTGTGTGTATAGCCCACGCTTACAAATAAATTTTTGAAAGTTTTTTGTACACGGAATGTTGCTGCATACGAATATCCTTTGTGCGTATTTGAAAGTAATATGGCACTGGAAATATTCGGGTTTTGTAAAGAACTTCCGTTATAGTATTTATTGCTGGAGTTTGTTCCACTTGTTGATGTTCCTGTTAAATTATAACGCAATCTTTCATCAGGGCCATTTGAAACTGCAAAAGCGTTTGTTTCTTTTAGGTTTACATTAGACATGTAAGCTGCGTTGATATCTTTTGAGTAACTAAATTCAGCTGTGATCACCCAGTCTCCTTCAAATCTTTTATCCAAACCAATGTTTGACTTTAACTTACTTGGATATTTGAAGCTTTTATCAACCAATGCAACTCCATAGCCTGTCGGAGTGGATGTTTGCTGTTGGCCGGAATTTGTAAGGTATGTACCAAGATTGTTTGATGGAGATGGTGTGAATGGGAATGCAGGAACAGTGCTAGTGGGGGTTAAAGTATAGTTGCCAAATTGTACACCGTTATTTGCTGCCTGGTTTTCAACCCACACAAAAGGCGGAGCACCTTCAAAAATACCAGCGCCACCTCTTAACTGCCACTCTCTTTTACCAGTAATATCCCAGTTAAAACCTATGCGTGGAGAAACAACAATAAAACTGTTGGGGGCTTTACCAACATTATACTGTGCTCCATCTTTAAATGTAAGTGCGTCGAAATTAGGATTGTCAGTGAATTTGCTTGAGTAAGTTGTGTAGTCAAAACGAACCCCATACGTTAAAGTGAAATTAGGTGTGGCTCTCCATTTATCCTGTGCAAATAAACTTAAGTTAGTAGCTCCGGCATAAGCCCAGGGAAAAGCGCCTCCTTTAAGTGTTGAGTATTGTTGATAATAACTTTTGGGCAATGCGCCTGAATAAAAATCGCTCAGGCTATTAAATTGAAAAACACCTTCATAACCTGGAGCAAAAGCGTTTTGGTACTTTTTATAACTGTTCTGTGTTCCCACCGTGATTTCATGGGCACCTTTATAAAAAGTAAAGATATCATTCAACTGATATGAATCCATATTCAATGTGTTATGATAAGTGTACATTTCATAACCAAAAGTTGTATAAATATTCCCGCCATTCAAGATGTCTACCAAAGGAAATTCAGAAGCAGATTGTGGAGAGCGGAAATCTCTTTCCTGTGTGTAACCAACCTGGAATTTGTTAGAAGCTTTATTGCTCAACCTTGTGTTCAATTCTGCGATCCAGATATTCAAATTGTTATTGATCCTATAACCACTTCCATAAAATGGCAAAGGGTTGGCGTTGCTTGTTGGTTGGCCGCCTGTAATCTGTCCACTTCCAGGCCTGCTCGTGCTGGCAAACTGGTCAGCATAAGATTTCAGATAATTATATTTTAATGATAGCGTATTTTCATTATTGATGTTGTAATCAATGCGTGCATTAACCTTATAGCTATTTGTTTTGAATGAATACCCTTGGAAAGCTCCCGGATCATAGTTATACGTAGTTTTCAAATAATTCGCAAGCGCAGTTAATGTATCGGCATTAGATTGCGAAACAACTCCCGGAACGGGTGAGTGTGAGGCATCAGATGCAACTACACCTGTTGCCGGTGCGCTTTGTAAATCCTGTTCTGCATTTATGAAAAAGAATAATTTATTTTTTATGATTGCACCACCGAGGCTTGCTCCAAGTATGTTAAAACTAAAAGGCGTTTTAGGAACAGTTGTGTTTTCAACTTTATAGCCTAATGTTCCCGGGCTTCTCCAGTTATAATAAACAGAACCAGCAAATTGATTGGTACCGCTTTTTGTTACAGAGTTAACCCCGCCGCCGGTAAAACCACCTTGTCTTACATCATAAGGAGAAATATTTACCTGGATCTGATCTATGGCATCCAATGCAATCGGCTGCGCACCCGCCTGGCCACCAAGTGTTCCTGAAAGGCCGAATGAGTTGTTGAAATCTGCACCATCAACCGTTATGTTATTGTAAGCAGATGTAACGCCGCCAAAGCTCAAACCATTCGCAGAAGGCTCGAGGCGTGCATAGTCAGAAACGGCACGTGTTACCGTCGGCAAGCGCTCGATTTGTGAACGTGTTATGATCTCCTGTGCACCTGTGCGTGCATTGTTGAATATTTTGTTTTGGCGGCCTGCTGTAACCACAACTTCGGAAAGTTGTTTTGTATCCGGTGTCATTGTAAAATCAGCGGCAAAATCCTGCCCGATCGAAAGCGTGATGTTTTCTTGTTTCTCTTCTTTAAAACCCACATAAGATACAGTAATAGTATATGGGCCACCTACTCTTAAACCTGCCAAATTGAAGCGGCCATCCTTTCTTGTTGTGGTCGTATATTTTGTACCACTTGGTACGTGTATCGCAACAACAGTAGCGCCACCTAATCCAACTTTTCCGTCGGAAATCGTACCTAAAATTTGTGAAGTTGTTTCCTGTGAGAATAGGAAACAGGCGTAAAAAGCACAAAGTGCTGTTAACAACAGTCGTTTAATCATAATCAAAGTTTTTGGTTTGCAAAGAAACAGTTTAACTGTATTTCTACAGTCATAGGTCCATTAAGAAATTATAAACACATGGCAGAGAATCGAAAGGGTAATAATTATCAATAAAAAACAAATAATGATTTTTGCTTGACAATTCAATTAAAAATTGTGCTGCACAAAACTTCTGCAAGAGTACGATAATTTGTGAAAGATGTTATCCGGGATGAATTATTTTGATGCTATTTTTTTTCCCCAAAGGCCGTTAATATTTTATCTACTTTTTGGTTGCCCTGAAAGGTAGTGATCAGATCGCCCTTCTTATCATACAATGCTATAAAAGGCAGGCTTTGGATCCGGTAAAAAGGAGGTAATATATATTTATCATCTCTTCCCATTTTTATATTCGGATGATCTGCAATGCGGTAATGATTATAAAATTCTTTCATTTCAGGAAATGGCTGAAAAGTCGCCATTACAATTTCTATATTTTTAAATTTATCACTTTCTGCCAGGATATCCTCCGTTTGATGTTTACAGTGGTCGCACTCCGGGCTGAAAAACATAATCATTGTAAGGTGATGCCTCTTAATGTCTTCTTTAGTTATGTAAGTAGAACTATCTACTTTCAAAAGTTTGAAAGGCGGAATAGTCGGAAATTTCTGATACGGAGCCTGTTGGTCAGGCTGCTGTTGCTGAGCTTGTAAAACAAAACCTGGCGTAACTATCAGTAGTAACAAAATTATTTTCTTCATGATGTTCAGTAGTGCTTTGTATTTCCCAAAACACATATCACAAAAATAATAGAAAAGATTTTATTTGTATAATTACGAAATGTTCGTAGATTTACGAAAACTTCGTAAAAAATATGGAAAAACTAACCTTGCAGGAAGAAGAAGCGATGCTGGCAGTATGGAAAACGGGGGAAGGCAATGTGAAGACTTTTCTGGAAAATATGCCGGAGCCGAAATTGCCATATACTACACTTGCATCCACCATAAAAAATTTAGAGAAAAAAAATTATCTCAGCAGCAGGCTCGTCGGCAATCTATATCTGTACAAACCTCTTGTTTCGCACGAAGACTATAAAAAGAAATTCATGCAGGGTTTTGTAAAAAATTATTTCGGGAGCTCTTATAAAGAGTTAGTGAACTTTTTTGTTGAACAAAAAAAACTCAGCGCAAAAGAACTGAAAGAGATCATCAGCCTCATTGAAGAGAAAAAGAAAAGCAAATAAAATTTTTACCCTAAAATTATTTTATGCCGGTACTCATTTCTTATCTTTTGAAATTTTCCATCAGCATTTCTTCCGTGTATCTTTTTTACCAGGTATTGTTGCGGAGGCTTACATTTTATAACTGGAACAGGTGGTTCCTGCTCGGGTATTCAGCGTTATCATTTATCATTCCGTTTATAAATATTTCCCCCATTGTTGAAGAAAAAAAATTGGTAACGCTTCCTGCTATACATTTTATACCTACGCTGAACAATTATACATCCGGGCGCATTGCAAATATATCTCCGGATAATAACCAGGTATTTAATTACTGGAATGTGCTCATCATTGTTTTTGCAGCAGGTGCACTTGCATTATTTGCCAGGTTTATCGTTCAATATTTATCAGTACAAAAAATAAAAAGAACGGCAAAAGTGATGACAGATGAGCGAACAATTATTTACGAAGTGCCTGAAAATATTATCCCGTTTTCGTTCGGTAATTCCATCTTCATCAACCCGAAACTGCATACCGAAAAAGAATTTGAAGAAATTATTTTGCACGAATATGTTCACGTAAAACAAAAACATACCACCGATATTTTGTTCGCAGAATTTCTTTGTATGATCAATTGGTACAACCCGTTTGCGTGGCTTATCCGATATGCCATCAAACAAAACCTTGAATTCATTGCAGACCATTTTGTTTTGCAAAAAGGGTTTGATAAAAAAGCATACCAATATCATTTGCTGAAAGTGATCGGCTCACCGCAATACCGCATCACCAACAACTTTAATTTCTCGTCACTCAAAAAAAGAATTGTTATGATGAACGCATTAAAAAGCGCAAAAGTACAGCTTGGAAAATTCCTGTTTTTGCTTCCGCTGATTGCTATTTTGTTAGTGGCTTTCAGGGATAAATATGAAGGGTTATTTAAGCACAGTCATGATACAGTTATTAATGAAGTTGGTATTGTGGCAGATATTTCTTCAAAGCAACCGTTGCAGGGAGTGTTGGTTACAGATTCTGTTTCAGGCAAAAATGCCATAACAGACAGCCGAGGTTTTTATGAAATGAAAATCCCCGTTAGCGGTGATAGTGTAAAGATTCTTTTGCATTACAGTAAAGCAGGTTATGAAAACGGTTTACGTGGAACCGGGTTTGCTGTTTCTAAAATGAAATCTCATGGACTAATAGATGTATTGCATTTAAGGAGCCTTTCTTTAAAATCTCAAAAGGTATTATTTGATGTTCTTTATTTTCATGAAGACCCGGACGAGCCAACATATAAAGACGCACTTGCTTTGCTAAGGAAAATGGAAGAGTCAAACAATGGCTTTAGCAAAATGATGGAATTAAAAAATGCTCATCCTGAAGTGAGCATGTTTTATAGTTGTGAAGATCATAAACGGCAGATTGTAATTTATAAAGATGGACGAGTGGAAAAATATGGTTACCAAAACGGATCAACCATCGATGATATGCGTACAAAATTTGGATCTGCAGTAGATTTTATGATACGGAAAGAAGGTTCAGGAGGTGAAGATTATATTGCCCGCTGGCAAAAAATTTCTGAAGTTGCAGAAAATCAATTCCATACTAACGCCGATGTATATGCGATTATTTTCCCGGGAGACAGTCGCGTGATTGCTGTTCCAAAAAACGGTAAACCTCAGATATATGACATGGATAATGCGGATCCGAAAGAAAGGCCTGCATTTGAAAGTGTATACGGGAAATTGCCCGATTTTGTACCTTTACCTGCAAATGTTGCGCTGTATGATCATACCTCATCAGGCACAATTACAAAAAAAGATACTGTTCCGCCTGCTATTAAAAATTTATCCGCAAAAAGGCCATACGATAAAAACAGTTTATCCGATAGTATACTATATGTTATTGACGGGGTTGAGTTACCAAAGAAATTAAATTTCGCCCCGATAATCAATCCTAATGTTATTGAAAGCATGAATGTGCTGAAAGGGAAAGATGCTATAAAAAAATACGGCAAAAAAGGCGAACACGGTGTGGTTGAAATTTTTACAAAACCAGAAATAGGAAAATTTTCTCTCTCTTCAGATAGCACCGGAGTTGAAGGTTTGATGAAAAATGAAAAAATTGCACATATTCAATTGATTTCCGGTCAACCGAGACCGCTCATTCTGGTTGATGGGAAAGAAATACCAAAAATAGAAGATGTAAACCCAGATCAGATTGAATCCATCACAGTATTGAAAGATTCAACCGCAACAAAAGGATATGGAGAGAAGGCGAAAGACGGAGTGATATTGATAAAAACAAAAAAAATAATTTCAACAATACAAGACGCTTCGCGAAATATAAATCTCGCCGGCTTTGTACTGGATTCAAAAACGAGGCATACTATTTCAAACGCAAAACTATATTGCCCTGAAACAGGAAAAACTTTTTATACAGACGCAAATGGTTATTATAAAATTCAAATTCCTTATGAAAATAAAGAATTGCAATTCAGCCTGAAGATTTCAAAAACTGGTTATGCAGAATTCAATAACCACGAGCATTGGGGGAATTTTTATAACGATTGGGTTCGTGAATCATATGGTAACACTATTGAATTTTTTGGGATAACAAAAAAAGATGAAAAAGGCGAGTCGTTTGGTTTAATAAAAGGAAGTGTTAACGAAGAATCATCGCTGAATTATGAAAATGTTTTAGAAATATTGCTTGATAATTATAAAAGCAGGTTAGTAGGTGAGACTTCCGCAGAAACTGAACTCAAAGTAAAGAATGTTGATTTCTTATAACAATATGTGAATGAAGAAAAGAATTTTTTTAAACCAATCCCTGAAAATACAGGCATCGCAAATGCAGATCTCCTAAAATTGATAAAGGAACATAACACTTTGCAAAAGGAAAGAAATAGCGAAGTAAAAACAAAAGCGAAAGCGATAATCCGATCAAAGAAATTAATGAACATATAAAAAAGCTCCATTCAGCTATTATATATTGAATTGCGTGCTATAAGAAATCAGCTTATAGAAGAATTAACAAGTATGGAATGATTCCTATGATGTTCATTTTTTCAATTTTTTCCCTCCTTTTTTTGCCGTATGTTTGCCGTCCTAAAAATCTGTTAGAAACCTGTGAAGTATGTATGATCGGAAGAAATCGTACATCACATATCGTAAATCGTAAATTTTTATGGCAAATACTGCAGATATCAGCCGCGGCATGATCATTAAACTGGATGGTAGTTTATATTCAGTTGTTGAATTTGGAGAAAATAAAACTGCTCGTGCAGCCGCAAAAGTTTGGGCAAAACTGAAAGGGGTGGATAACTCCCGTTCCATTGAAAAAACATGGAATAGTGGCGATACTATTTATCCTGTCCGCGTAGAAAAAAAAACATTTCAATTCTTATACAAAGACGACTCTGGCTATAATTTCATGGACAATGAAACTTTTGAACAGATTGCTTTGCAGGAAAACATGGTTGATGCCCCACAATTCCTAAAGGATGGGCAAGAAGTTGCAGTGCTGATCAATACAGAAACAGAGCAACCCATGAGTGTGGAATTACCTGATAAAATTGTATTATTGGTTACGTATTCAGAACCTGGGGTAAAAGGCGATACTGCCACACGTACCTTGAAACAAGCTACCGTAGAAACGGGAGCTACCGTTAATGTACCGCTTTTTGTAAATGAAGGCGAGTTGATACGTGTGAACACAAAAACAGGTGAGTACGTAGAAAGAGTGAAGTAATATATTTCAATCCGTTCCCGATACCTTATTCCTGCTTTGACTGAACAAAGTCATTTTTTTACCTCTTTTTAAAGGTTGGGAATTAGTTTTTCTTATCTTAGCCGCCCATTCACTAACTGTAAATTCATCAATATGGATTTTAAACAGATTCAGGAACTGATCAAAATGATCAACAAGTCCAATATCGGGGAAGTGACAATTGAGGAGAAAGGTTTCAGGCTTACCATAAAACAAAAAGAAGAACCGGTTCAGCAGGTAATTGCTTCTGCACCGATAGTTCAGCCTGTAGCACAGGTTGCACCGCAGCCGGTTGCTTCATCTGCTTCATCTTCACCTGCACCGGTTGCAGAAAAACCAAAAGCAGCAGAACCGCCAGCATCAAATTTAATTACCATCAAAAGCCCGATGATCGGCACATTCTATCGCAGTTCATCGCCGGATAAACCTGCTTTTGTAAATGTCGGGGACGACATTGATAATGGCAAAGTTGTTTGCATTATTGAAGCCATGAAATTATTCAATGAAATTGAAAGCGAAGTAAAAGGTAAAGTTGTAAAAGTGCTTGTTGAAGATGCTTCGCCTGTTGAATATGACCAACCTCTGTTTTTAGTGGAACCTGTTTAATGAGATAATTAGCTGATTGGATAATTTGATAATTATCTTCCCCCACATAAACCCGACCTATGCAAAAGAATTTAATTGACAGTAACCCTGTGCTGAAATTATCATTTGATTTTTCCCTGGCAATGATTGGCTATTGTGAATCATTGGAAGAAAAGAAAAAAATAATTATCAGCAGGCAATTGCTTAAATCGGCTACGTCTATTTGCGCAAATGCCATGGAAGCACAAAATGCAGAAAGTAAGGCAGATTTTATTCATAAGTTTAAAATAGCAGCTAAAGAAGCGGATGAAACACAATATTGGTTGTTGCTATGTGATTATTCAAAAAGTTACCCTGAATGTAAAAAATTGTTAGGAGAGTTGGAAGTGATCCAAAAATTGTTGAGTAAAATAATCGGAACTGCAAAAAGGAAATCAACAGTTAATTAAATTACTCAGCTTTTCATCTTCTGACAGATAATTGTTGTTCTTGTGATTAAAGCAACATTATCAAATTATAGAATCATCACATTATCACATTAACTCTATGTTCAAAAAAATATTAATTGCCAATCGCGGGGAAATTGCGCTGAGAGTTATTCGTACATGTCGCGAAATGGGTATTAAAACAGTTGCTGTTTATTCCACTGCAGATAAGGACAGCCTTCATGTCCGTTTTGCAGATGAAGCTGTTTGTATAGGAAAACCTGCGAGCTCCGATTCCTACCTGAATATTCCGCATATCATGGCTGCCGCAGAGATCACCAATGCGGATGGTATCCACCCTGGCTATGGTTTTTTAGCAGAGAATGCAAAGTTTGCTGAAATATGTGGCGAGCATAATATAAAATTTATCGGCCCAACACCTGCAATGATCAATTCAATGGGAGATAAGATCACTGCAAAGGAGACCATGATAAAAGCCGGTGTGCCGGTTGTTCCCGGCGGCGAAGGTTTGCTTGAAAGTTTAGATCATGCAAAAGGATTGGCGTATGAAATCGGTTACCCGGTTATTTTAAAAGCAACAGCAGGTGGCGGTGGTAAAGGTATGCGTGTGGTTTGGGAAGAAGCAGAAATGGAACGTGCGTACAATACTGCTAAGGCTGAGGCTGGTGCTGCGTTCAAGAATGACGGGGTGTATATGGAAAAATTTGTGGAAGAGCCACGCCATATTGAGATACAGGTTGCAGGCGATCAATACGGAAAGGTTTCTCATTTAAGTGAAAGGGATTGCTCCATTCAGCGCCGCCACCAGAAATTGGTTGAGGAATCACCGTCGCCATTTATGACCCCTGAATTGCGTCACCGAATGGGTGAAGCTGCGATTAAAGCTGCTTCTGCGATTAATTATGAAAGTGTTGGAACGATAGAATTTTTGGTAGATAAACACCGCAATTTTTATTTCATGGAAATGAACACCCGTATCCAGGTGGAACATTGCGTGACGGAAGAAGTTACTAATTTTGACCTGATCAAAGAACAAATAAAAATTGCGGCAGGCGAACCGATCAGCGGGATGAACTACGAACCGCAGGGACATGCCATTGAATGCCGCATTAATGCAGAAGATCCATATAATGATTTTCGTCCTTCACCCGGAAAAATAACTACGCTTCACCAGCCTGGAGGGCATGGCATCCGTGTAGATTCACATGCTTATGCAGGTTACACGATCCCGCCTTATTATGATTCCATGATCGCAAAAATAATTGCGGTTGCACGTACCCGTAATGAAGCGATTGACACGATGCACCGTGCATTAAGTGAATATGTGATTGAAGGAGTAAAAACAACTATTCCTTTTCATTTACAATTGATGAAAGACGAACGTTTCCGCAGCGGGGATTTCAATACTAAATTCTTAGAGAGTTTTAAATTATTATAACGTTATAACCAAACCCTGGTTAGTAGAAACAAGGCCCGGCTGAGAATGTCGGGCTTTGTAGTTTTTAGGTATGCCTGAACTGAGATTTTTTGTGATTGTTGGGATTTGTTGGTGAAGAATAAACATTCAACACTCAACATTCAATGATCAATGAACAAGTTAAATACACAAATGAAATATGACATGTTACATTTTTAAAATGTATTTTACTTGAGTGTTGAATGTTGATTATTGAGTGTTGATTGTTTCATCAATGGAAAAGTTCCGTCATTTCTTCAATCGTTTTTTCTGCAGGAAAAAAACTAACGAGTTTGCGGATCACCCCTTCTACAATAGCATCGGGGCACGATGCGCCGCTGGTGATTAAAATTTTTACAGGAGAATGTTCAGTCAGAAAACTTGTTGAAAGTATTTCCTGTTTGGTATGGAAATTATAATGCAGGATTTCTTTGGCAGATAAAATTTTTTCTTCAGTATTGATAAAATAAGTTGGCAATGTTTCTTCGCACAATTCTACAAGGTGAGATGTATTTGAAGAATTATAACCACCAACAACAATTGCAAAATCTGCATCTGTTTCCAACAACCCTTTTACGGCTGTCTGGTTATCATTTGTAGCATAACACAAGGTGTCTCTCGTATCTGCAAAACGTTCCTCAACAGTGGTATCAAGCAATCCATATTTTTTGATCATCGTCCCTTTCAAAAAATCTGCAATAGCTTGTGTATCGCTTGCGAGCATTGTAGTTTGGTTCACTACACCGATTCGCCCTAAATCTTTTTCTACGTCAAAACCTTTGCTATATTGATTTTTGAATTCAATATAAAACTCTTCCGGGGCCTTTTCTCCATTGATATATTTCGCAAGTTGTCTCGCTTCTTTCATATCATTTACAATAATCGACGGAGTGTTGGAAGATGCATGCGAAAACGTTGCCCTGGTCTCTTCATGGTTTGGCTTCCCGTGAATAATAACCGTGTAATTATTTTTTGCGATCTGCTCGGAACGTGTCCACACTTTTTCTACAAACGGGCAAGTAGTATTATATTTTTCTGTTTGAATTCCTTTTGCATTTAATTTCTCTTCAATTTCTAATGTTGTACCGAATGCAGGAATGATAACGATATCATCGCTCGTCAGTTCATCAAACGATATCAATTGATTGCCGTTGGTATCCTGCAAAAATTGCAAACCTCTTGATTGCAGGTCCGTATTTACTTGCGGGTTGTGGATCATTTCACTCAATAAAAAAATCCGTTTACCCGGATTTTCATCGATCGTGCGGAAAGAAATTTCAATGGCATTTTCAACACCATAACAAAAACCAAAATGACGTGCGAGATATATATGCAGGCTTCCGAAATCCAGTAATGCAGGAGAAAAATCTTTTTTCATTTTATCCTGCTGCTTGCGTTTGT
The DNA here is from genome assembly GCA_018266575.1 of Bacteroidota bacterium. Classification (GTDB taxonomy): domain Bacteria; phylum Bacteroidota; class Bacteroidia; order Chitinophagales; family Chitinophagaceae; genus Puia. The sequence goes on along the minus strand of JAFEAE010000025.1, from coordinate 74,990 downwards.
TTTTAATTGCCGTGATCAGCGGGCTGCGGTAAATTATCGGGATGTCGAAGGTTTTCATCGTCTGTAAAGGTACGATTTGAGATGTACAATTTGTGATCTACGATTTGTTATAGTGTGTCATTGTTCATAGAATGCATTCTTCTGGAATTTCAATATTTGAGATAAATAATTTTATATTGTTCCTGAAATTAAAGAATTCGTACATCGTACATCTCAAATCGTACATTTGAAATATGAATAAATTATTTCCGTCAGTAGCATGGAGTTATAATTCGAATATTTATGAAGTTAATCTCCGGCAATACACGTATGAGGGTTCGTTTAATGCATTTTCCAGGGAGTTGCCAAGATTGAAAGATATGGGTATTGAGATTTTGTGGTTCATGCCAATCACTCCGATAAGTATTGAAAAAAGAAAAGGTACATTAGGAAGTTATTATGCCTGCTCGGATTATACAGATACCAATCCTGAATATGGCTCATTGGATGATTTTAAAAATTTAGTTGAATATGCACATCAGCTCGGATTTAAAGTGATCATCGATTGGGTGGCTAACCATACAGGATGGGACCACCGGTGGACTAAAGAACATCCTGATTTTTATTTGAAAGATGCGTCTGGAAATTTTACAGAACGAAATGGTTGGGATGATGTGATCGATCTTGATTATGATAACCCGGAAACACGCAAAGCTGTTATTGATGCAATGAAATTTTGGGTAGAAAGATTTGACCTTGATGGTTTCCGATGTGATATGGCGCACCTGGTAACACTTGATTTTTGGAGGGAAGCAAGAACTGCTTTGGAGCCAATTAAAAAACTATTCTGGCTGGCAGAATGTGAAGAGATCAGTTATCATGAAGTTTTTGATGCAACCTATACCTGGCGCTGGATGCACAAAACGGAAGAATTTGCAAAGCAGCAAACAGATATAAAAGGTTTGCAGGAAATGTTGCAGGAATACAACGATGAATTCCCTCCGTATGCATTTCGTGCATTCTTCACATCCAATCATGATGAGAATTCGTGGAACGGCACGGAGTATGAAAAATATGGTAATGCGGCCATCAACCTTGCTGTGTTTAGCTGTTTATGGAATGGGTTGCCTCTCATTTATAGCGGACAAGAAATGCCAAATCAAAAACGGCTGAAATTTTTTGATAAAGACCCGATTGAATGGAATGGGAAATTTGAATTGCATGATTTTTACAAACCTTTATTAGCATTACGGAAAAGAAATGCTGCACTGCGGGCAGGTGATAATAACGTAACCACGCACCTTTTACAAACATCTGCACCGGATAAAATTTTTTCTTTCAGCAGAAAATGCGGATCAAATGAAGTAGTAGTGTTATTGAATTTTTCAGGTGAAGAATTACTTGTAGAGATCACCGATAACGAATTTGGCGGCATCTATAAAAACACATTTACAAATACTGAAGCTGATTTTTCTACCAACAAAACGGTAAAAATATATCCGTGGAGTTATTTGGTTTTTGAAAGATAATTTGATACGAATAAGAAATGAGAAAATCTTATACCGCATTTTGCATCACAGATTTTCTCATTCCTTATTTTTTATTTTGTGTTCCTTATTAAATAAAAAAACCCGGAAAACCTCCGGGCTTTTCTATATCTATTCAAATAAAATTATTCATTGCTGTTCAACTGCAGCGGATACGTAAACGCGCCTTCATAACCCGGATACACACCTTCTAATTTTACAGATGCGCCCTGGTTATCATCTAAAATCTTCCGCAATTCTTCCACTGTGCTGATATCTTTTCCGTTTGCTTTTAAAATAACAAACCCATCTTCCATTCTTGTTTTGCTGAACAATCCTTTTTCATCGATAGATTTCACAACAACACCACCTTTTACACCTAAAGAAGTTGCATCTTTTTTACTTAGGGTTTGAAGGTCGGCGCCTAATTTATCCAGCACTGTGTTTTTTACGATATCTGTTGTTCCTGTGTTATTTCTCAACACAACCGGAACTGTATATTCCTGCCCGTCTCTTTTATAAGTAACGCTTACTTTATCTCCAGGGCGGAAAGTGGCAATCTGTCCAACCATTTCTGCAGCGCTTCCTAATGTCATCCCGTTTATCTTAGTGATCACATCACCTTTTTTAATACCAGCCTGTGCTGCTGCGCCATCAGCAGGGACTTCACTTACATAAACACCCTCACCATCTTTGATGCCTTCCTGTTTCTTAACATCATCGCTTAAATTATCGGGGGCATACCTGATCCCAAGATAAGCCCTTTGTGCAGTTCCGTATTTCATCAAATCGCTGACAACTTTTTTCACGATGTTTACTGGTATCGTAAATGAGTAACCGGCATAAGAACCTGTTGGTGATGCAATTGCTGAGTTGATGCCAATTAATTTTCCATCAGTGTTGATCAGCGGGCCGCCGCTGTTACCCGGGTTTACTGCAGCATCTGTCTGGATAAATGATTCGATCGGGGTTTTGCTTTGGCGTGCATTAATATCCAATGTTCTTCCTTTTGCACTAACGATACCTGCGGTAACGGTAGTTTCTAACGTTAATGGATAACCTACGGCAAGTACCCATTGCCCCACCTTCACATCATCAGAATTTCCATACAATAAAAACGGCAATCCTTTTGCATCGATCTTTACCACTGCAAGGTCGCTGCTCGGGTCTGTTCCTACTACTTTTGCTTTGAATGATTTTTTATTGCTTAGAGTCACAGTCACTTCATCTGCTCCGTCAACTACGTGGTTGTTTGTTACGATATAACCATCATCGCTGATGATTACACCGGAGCCGGAAGCCATTTCAGGCATTGAACGCAAGCGGTCACCGAAGAAATCATCCGGATCTATTCCAAATAAATCTGAAAACGGGTTGCGTTTGGGAAGGTTATTGCTTACTGTACGGACAGATTTTGTTTTGATGTGTACAGTTGCCGGAATGGCTGCACTGGCGGCATCTACAAAATCAGCCGGCCCACCGGCGAATTTTTCGCCATCAAAAAATTTAGCATAGTTCGCGGGAACTTTGCTTGAATCCTGGGAATATGTATACGTTTTATTCACCGCGAAATGATTATACCCCCACATGGTAGCTAATGCTGTTGAAGCACTGAGTAAGATTACTGCTACTACTTGTTTTGCTTTCATGGTAATTTTAAAATTTTAATACTAATGATATTTTGAATTATGCGCCTATAGACAACAAAATAACGCCAAGGTTTGGTTTCAGTTTATACCACAGGTTCAGTTTAACAAATTATTTACTAAGGTCTTCGTAGATCTTTCTCCTCAAATTTACAAAAAGAATAAATTGTATACAAGCTATCATTGGCCCCATTAAAATAATTTCACAAAAATTATGCATAGGTTTTTTAGTGCGTTATAAAAGAAAAAATTTCAGTTTACACCTGTCACACGATCACAATTCCTGCAAAAATTTCATAGTATCAACACCGTCTGCGTAATCCTCCAATCCCGGCCGCTGCGCATTTCCAGGGGCAAAGCCTAAACCCGAAACACATTGTATCTCTTCACTATTTTTCAACTCTTCTAAAACGTTTTCTGTGTTCTTATAGTATTCGTAATGTAATACCGAAATCGGGGAAAAATAAGAACTGCTTTCCGACAGCAACACTGATTCATTTGACATGTAATATTTTTTATTCAGGATAAGCAATGCCAACTGGTAATCATAATTGTTCTTATACTTATGGTTATCGGAAAGATAATTATACTTGTTAAATGCATCGAGCAACGGAATAAAATCATATTGCTCCGGAACATAAATTTTAGTCACATTCCTGCAACCCAATCCGAAATACAAATACACATCATCTGCTAATCTTTCCAGATCTTCTTTAGCTTCATTTCCCCTTAAAACCGCTACAGATGTGCGGTTACGGCGAATGATATTCGGGTATTTGCTGAAATAATATTCAAAATAACGGGCAGAATTATTACTGCCTGTTGCAATATAAGCATCGCAACCCTTCAGCATTTCTGAAAATGAAATAAGAGCTCGGGTTGATTCATCCAGAGAAAATAATTTTTCTGCGAGATGTTTTATCAAAACGATATCTTTTGATGAAGCTTTAATAGTTTGTGTATTTCCGGAAATGAATATGCACAGAAAATCGTGAAAACCTACAAGCGGAATATTTCCTGCCATTACCAGTCCTACATTCTTCATGGAGTTGTTCTCCTGTGGCAGGTTATATTTCCTTACCCATGCTGTTAATTTTTCTTCCTGTAAAAATTCATTCACAATATTCTTCATCGCGAGATCGATAAATTCGGGAATGAACCAGCTATTTTCCTGTGATGCTCTCTTTTTTGCGGCAGCCCACGCCTCATCATCCGACGACATATATTTACCTAATTCTACCAATAAATTGATCCGTTGTTGTAAATGCATAAATCCTTTTATATTTGGGTTACAAAAATAACTTTATTAATTCCCCTAATTTTAAAAAACATGGCTATAAAAATAACAGAAGAATGTATCAATTGCGGGGCGTGCGAGCCTGAATGTCCGAACAATGCGATTTATGAAGGCGGCGTAGAATGGGCGATTGCAGACGGAACAACCGTAAAAGGGAAATTTACTTTAATGGATGGAAGCGTTGTGGATGCAGAGCAACGTAACGCACCTATAAGTGTCGACACCTATTACATCACGCCAAACAAATGCACTGAGTGCCAGGGTTTTCATGAAGAGCCACAATGTGCTGCAGTTTGCCCGGTTGACTGCTGCGTTCCGGATGAAATGTACCGCGAGACTGTGGAAGAATTAATAGCTAAAAAAGATAAGATGCATTTATAAAATAAGCCGGTGGATAAAAAAATAGCCACAAAGATTTGGAGCTTATTTCGAAATTTTCTTAACTTAACATCAGTTCAGTTTTTGTAACTGTAGCCTTAGCGCTACTTATTATAGGCGGGTGATATTTCCCGTCATAAAAGGGTGAAGGAGAACATGCCTTCACCTTTCTTATTTATAGCCGTAAACATTAACATTTTTTGTACAATAACAGCATATCATAAAACTGGAATCCTTTTCGTTTATTTGCTGAAAATTCATTGCATTGATGAAACCCAATATTGCATTCGTCACAGGTGGTTACTCCGGCGAATCGGTCATTTCCTACAAAAGCGCCATCACAATTGAAAATAATGTTGACAGGCAGAAATACAATGTTTATAAAATTGATATTACTTCACAAGGCTGGTGGTATGTTGCAGACGGTGATCAACGGTCATCGGTCGACAAGGAAGATTTTTCGATAACAGATAATGGAAAGAAAATAAATTTTGATGCGGTCCTGATCGGCATCCACGGAACACCTGGCGAAGATGGAAAATTGCAGGGGTATTTTGATATGATGAAGCTGCCCTACACCTCTTGTGATGCTGCAACTTCTGCGCTTACGTTTAATAAAAGATATACAGTTGCTGTTGCTGCATTTGCCGGGATCAATGTGGCGAAATCTCTTGTATTGATCAAAGGAAAATTTGGGAACCTGGAAGAAGTGGCTTCACAATTACATTTCCCGGTATTTGTGAAACCGAATAACGGCGGGTCGAGCATCGGTATGTCGAAAGTAAGCAATGCTTCGGAAGAACTTGGCGCTGCTGTTGAAAAAGCATTTAAAGAAGACGACCAGGTGTTGATCGAAGAGTTTATTACCGGAAGGGAATTTACGATTGGTGTATTCCGCTCAAAAGGAGAGATCATTACACTTCCGTTTACAGAGATAAAAACAAAAAAGGAATTTTTTGATTTCGAAGCAAAATATACTCCCGGTTTTACCGATGAAATTACTCCCGCACAGGTTGATGAAACTATTGCAGAAAAAATACGGGCTACGGCAAAAAAAGTGTACCAGGTATTTAATTGTGGCGGGGTAATACGGATAGATTTTATTTACAATGAAGCGAAAGGCGAACCTTATATGCTTGAAATAAACACTGTGCCCGGCCAGAGCGAAGCGAGTATTGTGCCGCAACAGGTAAAAGCAATGGGATGGACGTTGAAGCAGTTTTACTCAGCATTAATTGAAGATGCTTTGAGGAATAAAAGAATTTGAAAATTTGAAAATGAGGAAATGTGAAAATGCAGCAGGTTAAATATGTTGAGCAATCATCAAAATAAAGAATTATCACATTTTCATATTTGCACATTATCACATTAAATTAACATCGTGTTTAAATTTATCACCAGCAAACCACTTTGGGTCAACATACTAACGGCGATGATTATCCTGTTATTGGTATTGTTGATTTTTCTCGGCTCCCTCGACCTCATGACCCGTCACGGTAAAACCTTAAAAATACCGGCAGTAACCGGCATGTCGTTCGATGACGCAAAAAAAACACTGGAATCGCAGGGCTTTGATGTGCAGGTACAGGATTCCACATTCAATGATACTGTTCCGCCATTGCGTGTGGTGAAACAATTTCCGGATGCAGATAATCTTGTAAAAGTAAACCGCACAGTATATCTTACTATCAACAGGGCCGTGGCACCTTTTGTAGAAATGCCAAACCTGGTTAACATGACCATCCGTAATGCCTCAATGGTATTGGAGCATTATGGATTGAAGATAGGAGATACCGTTTTCAAGCCCGACTTTGCAAAAAATTCTGTCCTTGAACAAATGTATAATGATGAAGAAATAAAGCCCGGCACAAAAATTCAGCAAGGAAGCAAGATTACTTTAGTGCTTGGAAATGGTATTGGTGGTTTTGAATTTACAGTGCCTAATCTTATCGGGCTAACATTTCACGAAGCAAAATTGAGATTGGATTCAAGCAGGCTGATACTTGGTGCACTTGTGCCGGATAATGATGTGACTGATGCTGATAATGCTTTTGTATATCGCCAGTCGCCACCTACTTATGATGAAGAATTCAAGCCCAATCATATTCACCAGGGACAAACGATCGACCTGTGGCTGAGTGTAAAAAAACCGGAACGCTCTACAGATACATTGAAAGTGCAATAACAATTTATGATTTTAAAAACCAAATAACATGCAGATCATTACCGTTGAAGAATTGAAAGCGAGATTAGATGCAGGAGAACAATTGAATATTGTGGATGTACGCGAACCTTACGAACATGAAGAATTTAATATAGGCGGAAAACTGATCCCTCTTGGAAATATCAGGAATATGGAAACAGATGAAATTGACGACCTGAAAGACCAGGAACTAATTGTGTATTGCCGCAGTGGCAACCGTAGTGGACAAGCTTGTATGATCCTTGAAAGCATGGGTTTTACAAATACAAAGAACGTCTCTGGCGGAATGCTTGCATGGATAGATAAGATAGGCACGGGAAAATAAAATTTAACCTTCGTAAATTTTCTTTTTCCCATAAATCGTAGAATAAAAGAAATTAAACAGAAACAAGATTTGCGCTACACATAATGCAATTGTTGTTTTGGAAACGAATTCATTCAGACTTGAAAATTGATTATAGCTATTCCACCCGCTATAATCTATATAACGCCGGGGCATACCCGCTAATCCTTCGTAATGCAGCGGGTAAAATACAAGATAAGCGCAAAAGAAAGTGACCCAGAAATGGATATAGCCTAAGATGGCATTCATATATCTTTTGAATATTACCGGGTAGAAGTAATAAGTGGCAGAAAATATCCCAAAAATAATTGCAAGAAATAGCATGACGTGTGTGTGAGCGATCACATAATAGGTGTCATGCAAATGAATATCCAATGTTGAATTTCCATAAAATATTTGTGTCATCAAATCTGCGATCAGGAAACTAAAAAACCCTATCGCAAATAAAACTGCCGGCGTAAAAAAAATCTTTCCTTTAAGATAACCGGAAATTTTTCTGATTATAAAAACGAAGAGTAGTACCGTAGTTACTATTGATACTACCATAAAAATCACACCGAGAAACGGATTTAACCCGGTAACAAACATATGATGTGCCCATATTAGCCACATGGGAATTACTGTCAGGAAAAAAGATAAGATCAAAGTGATCAGTAATTTTTTCAGCATCACTTTTGGTTTAAAAATCCCTTGCCGATCAGGAAAGAAAATTTATCAAACGTAAATAATTCATTTCCATCATTATTATCTTTCCCGCTTTTCTTTTTGCTTTTAATTTCTTCAAATGCATTTTTAGCGTCTGTTAATTCTTTAGGATCACATACCGGGTTATTATGTGCAGGGAAAACATATTTCAATTTTGGAATGAGCAATGAAAGTTTAGTAATGCTGTTTTCATACGATGCGAGATCTGTTCCTTTTGAAAAAAGAAAAATCGGGCCTTCATAAAAAGTATCCCCGCACCATAAATAGCCTGACTTTTCATCAAGCAACGCAACCGCATCCGGCGTATGCCCTGCGGTGGAAATTACTTTTAACGTTCTTTCTCCAATATCAATTTTATAACCATCATGTATAAATGTAGAAATTACAAATGGTTTTATTTTATAATTCGCCGTATCCATTTTCGGTAAATGTTTCTGGCAAAATGCATCCGGGGAAACTTCCTGTTTTACTTTATCATGCGGAATTCCATTCGCTGCATTGTCGCGTGTGAAAGCGGTATCCATTCCAAGTATATTTGTAAACTCGTAATTGCCGCCAATATGATCATAATGTGTATGCGAATTCAACACTGTAATTGGAAGCGAGGTTAATTCTTTTACAACCTGAGATATCGAATCCATTCCCATTCCGGTATCAAACAACAACGCTTTTTGTTTCCCCAATATCAGGTAAGAAATTACTTCCTGGTAATTGTATGGTTCAACAATGGCATAAACATTTTCTCCTGCAGCATACACTTTAAACCAATCTCTTTTTGTTTTTATTTCTGTAAGTTTTTTAAGAGAAGGCCTCAATTCCTTGTCACACCAATTAGTAGATAATGTTGCCTGCTTCTTATTTTCGTAACAACCCAGAATTAATAAAAGAATAGAAAAAACGCATAGGGATTTTTTAGCTTGATTGATCATTTTGAAGAATTATAGACTGAAGTAAAATAATTATTTTGGGTTACTAAATCAACAACATGGTTAGTCTGTCAATAAAAAGTTTTTAAACGGCTTTGGAATTTTTATTAAGCATCGTTGCCTTCGATTTTCCGGCCGAAGAATCGTCACTTGTACTGCATAAATTCTATCGGGTTTCAGCTTAGTAACAGCAACAAGCTTTATTTCATTTTAGTTTCAATTGCAGAAAAATTCAAATTGAGCGTTAGAAATTCCGGTTGTTGTTCCATTCTGTTCTTATCGGCAAATCCATTTTCGGCAGCTTTCAGCAAATCGTCTTCTGCAGCCTTGCTATTATTTTTTCGTGCATTAACTATTGCTGAAAAATACCATGCTTCACTATTTGCCGGGTCGGCAAGTTTGTACAGGTTCACAAAATATGCTGCCCCATCATTTTGATTTCCCTGGATAAACCGATTGCTGATGGAATAGAAAGCAAGCGACAAATAAGCAAGCAACCTGTTATACATAGCGCCTTCATCTGTTTTGGCTTTTGCTTTTTCATTCAATGCAGCAATAGTGTTCTTCCAGTAATTAATGTCGCCGTTTTGAAATTGCTGCTGGTATGTTGCTTTGATATTTTCTTCCGTTGCAAATAAATCTTCAGCCTGTTTCAATTGTTTTTGATATGCTGCATTTGACGTGATCGATGCATATTCCTGTTTGAAAAAATTTGTTTCATTCGTCAATCCATCGAGTAAGCTCAACGAAAGTTTACATTCATCAGCAACTGTGATCAGGTTGTTTGTTTTTGTGGTTTCATCAATCCTTTTTTTGCTTTCGATAATGTAATTTTTGATGAAAGCATTATCAGGAACGATTTGTTTGTTGCGCATCGCATCAAACAATAATCCTTCAAAAGCAATATTCATAGCTGTTTCAGGCGCCCATTCGTGTTTTCCGTTAAAGACCAATAAGCGATGACGGGTTGTAGTTCTATCAAGATCATTACAAAAAGAAACAACATTTGTCATATTCATATCACCATCTCCGGCAAGCCCGGTAAAACTAAAATTAAAATTGCCTGCTGCTGTTCCATCAGGTAATGCCGCGCTGTTAGCGATCACTGATTTTATTTCGGTATGATTTAGTGCAAGGTAACCTGCAGCCTTTGCCCCGCCGGAAAACCCGCAAACATATATCCGTGATGCATCAATATGCAAACGCGATTTTGTATCGGCAATCAAATGTTGCCAGATATTCTCCGTTGTTGTGTATTCATTGCCATTTTTTGAATTATTGCTGCCGACGAGAATAAAACCATATTTATCTGCGAGTGATTTATATTTTTCCAGTGGCAAATACCCGGCGGCATGCGGGTCAAAAAAATAGACTACCGGTAATGCATAGCTGCTTTTTGTAACAGGAATATATAACGCGTAAGACTGAGAAACATCATTTTTGCAGGAAATATTTTTTAGGATTCTGCCTGCAGGAAATGTATCAATAGCTGAAGGAGCAGTTGCGATGACAGTATCTTTTACACTTGTATCCTCCGCATTGTTAGCTGGTTGGTGATTTGCGCACGAAACAATGCAAAAAAAAGGAATAAATATTTTTAGAAAAAAATGTTGAATCATAAAGCGATTTATTTCAGCCATCCAAATGTCATGAATATAACAATAATAAATATACCGCTTAACGCAATTGCGAACAGGTAATCCGCAACCTTTTCCAACTGTTTTTCTTTTTTTGCATTTAATGTTTTAATAGAAAAAAAGGAAAGCAAACAAGACAAGATGAGCAGCAGCGAAACAGCCGAGGTAAATTCATCGATCATACTGTTGGCCGCATAATTGGTGATATGCATAGATGTAACCACAAAAAGACAAAAACCCAGGAGATTAGCCGATGTATTTAAAATATGCTGCGATGTATTATTTGCCATTTAAAAAAAATAACATGAAAGAAATTACATAAGGAATTTCTAATCCTCAGCAAATTTATTCTTCAACAGGTAATCGCGGCTTTCTTTTATTGCCTGGAAAACATCTGTTGCAACAGTATCCATTTCTATTACCATCCATTTTACATTTCCGTTTGCTGCTTTTGCAATCGCGAGAAAATCCTGAACGCCTTTACCAAGTGCCACCATCGGGTCGGGATTGTCTTCTGCCAATGATTCGCGCCATATTGCAGGGCCATCTTTCATATGCAGCATTTCGGCGCGGTTACCAAATTTTGAAATGATGGCTGCAGGGTCCTGGCCGGCAACTTTCACCCAATATGTATCTATCTCAAAAAAAATATTTTTATCAACCCCTTCGAGCAACCATTCATACACAAAACGGCCACCCACTCGGTTTCGGTATTCCCACCAATGATTATGCAATCCAAATTGCAAGCCATTTGATGTCGCAAATGCATTTGCTTCGTTGTAAATACGGATCAACTCTTTTGTTCCTTCCAAACTGCTGTAACGTTTATCTTCGGGCCAGCCATGCCAGATCATGCGTTTGCAATTGAACGCTTCCGCAGTTTGCAACATCGCTTCTTTGTGATCGCCAACCGGAATTTCAATATGACAGGAAGAAACGTTTAAACCGGCATCTTTCAAATATTTTGCTGCTTCTTTTAGTGAAATATTTTTTGGCCAGAAAGCCGTCTCTACTGTTTTAACGCCAAGCGCAGCCAAGCGATGAAGTGTGCCGGGCAAATCTTTTTCTATTTCTCTTCTTACTGTATACAATTGCAAAGAAATTTTTGCAGGAGAAGAAAAATGTTTTAAAAATGCAAGCTCAGGTAGCAATGCAGCTCCAATGGCAGCAGTTGTGCTTGTTTTAAGGAATTCCCTGCGTGGCAATCGTTTTGCGATAATCATGTGTGGCAGTTTTGATGAATGCATAAATTTTTCTACCTACAATGTAATCCTTTTGGAATATTGTCTTGATAGTATGTTTTCAACAGCGCTTTACCTGTTTTTTATGAGCGTATTATTTTGCGGAGGGGGAGTTTGCTGTGGATAATAATAGCCTCCGCGTTGAACGCTGATGCTTCCGGAGATGGAAAATGTTTTGTCATCATTCACATACATCAATCCCATTTGCGCCATTGGGGATACACCGAAGCTGTTTACATTAAAAATATTGCCGGGATATGGTTTGCTTACATCTGAAGAAAGAAAATAATTAGTTGAATGAATATAAGCTGGAACAACGGATACACCTGCAAACGCATAAAAATTTTTATTCAACTGGCGGTTGAGCTGCAGCCCGATTGGTGCTGCTACAAAATTTGAAGCGGATCCATTATAATAAAGTAATCCTGTAGAAATAGCACTGTATGTTGTAACCGACCATTTTTTATTCAAAAGATTTTGAGGGTTATTATTCCAGAATAAATTTTGAGGATATTCTGAGAAACCCAACGACACGGGAACCTGTGCACTTGCGTAGAAAACCGAAATGAATAGTGCGGCTGTTAATATTGTACGCATATTTTATCAGTTATTGGATAAAGTTACGAAAAACAATTTTCAATGAAAGTTAGGATGATAAATGGCGAATAGGGGGTGATTGATGAAATATAATCGGTGATTATTTGTTGTTGGTCGGCGACCTGCAATAGCGGAACGGCGGAGGTAATCATTTACTTACAATTCTTAAGAATATTTCTATACGAATCCATATCACCATCCTTTATGAGTTCTGTTAGGTCATCAAATAAATCATATTTCGAAAAAAGTTTAGCCAAAGAACATTTCTTATCCTGATTCTGAACTCCCAGGATATAATAAAATAGCAAACGTAATTCATCGTTTGAAGATCGAGCTTTAAGAATACGGATATACTGATGACCGTTCGCAGCAAATTTACTTTCACTAATTAATTTCACAATTGAAATAAAACTTCTAATATAATGCCCTATTTGCCAATTGTAATCTTTATAGAATTGTTCAAGCTCGTTTTTGTATTTGTGTCTAACATGAAGTATTCTATATGTTATTTCAAAATAATCATTTGCAGCGTTCATTTTTTCGTACGAATAACATTCGTCCTGGTCTTGCTGCATTTGAATGGTTGAACAAAAATTATTCAAGAATAGATTTTTATAATCGACATTGTTCAATTTTTCAATCTCTTTAGAATTATTTCTTAGAGCAAGAGTAATTGAATCGTTTATTTGTAAATGGTTGTAAAAGGAATTTTCAAAAGTTTGAATTTTTGTTTCATTATAGGTGAAGATTAATAAAATTAAAGAAGCTCCGCTCAATAATCCCGCCATGAAACCTCCGAACTGATTGAACCGTTCCGCATTGATAGGCAATGAAAGGTTGAATGGTTGCCCTTTCCCAAATAATAAAATTGAAATGAGTATTAGCAATAAGGTGAGAACTATAAATATTTTTGACTTCATAAAAGGATATATAATGGATAAACAATGTCTATTCAAATTTAATCTTCTAAACCTAAATTTCAATTCCGCAATTTCACAGACCTGTCAGGTTTTCAAAACCTGACAGGTCTTGTTGAGTAATTGCTGAAAATATTTTTGATGAAACTTACGGAGGATACTAAAGTTCAATAGCAGCACAACCGATGAACGGATTGCGACGCAACGATGCTCAACCGGAGATCGGATGCTGGTATCGAAAGGTGAATGGTGAATCGTAAATACAAATAAACGAGACAAGGATTTTTTTATAAACTGTTATTCACCATTGACCACTCTCCATTCACCATTCACTCTCTTACTTCAAATACTTATCATACCACGCCAAATATCTTTCTAACCTGTCGCGTTGGTAGCTTGGCATGCTGATGCCGTGAAATTGCCCCGGATAAATGATGAGTTGCGTGGGCACGCCGAGTGTGCGTAGCGCCTGGTACATTTGTTCGCTGCCTGCAGTGGGCACGTTGAAATCTTTTTCGCCACTAAAAAATTGCGTGGGCGTTTTTATTTTATCTGCTTTGAGCAGCGGGTAAGAAATTTTGATGTACGTGTTCATGCTTTTCCACGGCGGGCCGATTTCGTTGTTGTATTGATTGATGTATTGATCCACGCCATACAACGAAAGCGTGAAGCCCGTGCCTGCGCCGCTACAGGCGGCTTTAAAACGATTGTCGGACGCGATAAGATAGTCGGTGAGGATGCCGCCATAACTCCATCCGCCAACGGCGAGTTTATCAGGATCGGCAATTCCTTTTTTTACTAAGTAATCAACAGCCCCATGCAGATCGATGACTTCTTTGTTTCCCCAATCGGCAGAAATTATTTTGCAGTAATCCAATCCGCGTCCGCTGCTGCCGCGATAATTTACTGCAGCAACAGCATAGCCACCTGCAGCAAGTATTTGGCGGGTAAGATCGAATGCAAATTCATCTTGTCCGACCGGGCCGCCGTGAATGAATAATATAAGCGGCAGTTTTTGATTTGCTGCAGCATCCGCAGGTTTGTACAAAAGGCCTGAAACAGTTGTGCCATCACTGCTTTTGGAAGTAAAGCCTTCAACCGTTGCGAGAGAAAGCGGTGCGAGAAAATCATCATTATGTTTTGTGAGCTTTCTTGTTTTTCCATTTTCAAGCGCATAGATCTCTGATGGTGTTTGCGGATCGGTCATACTAACGATCAAATCATTAGTAGAAGTTGTTTCGATAGAAGTAAATGCACGTTCACCATCTGCAATTTTTTTCAGTTGTCCGTTTGCAACAGAAAAATTCGCAACATATTCCTGCCTGTCGTCCTCTACTAATGCAAAAATTGAAGAACCATCTTTAGACCAGCGAGGAGAATGTACAGGACGATCTAATGACTGTGATAACAATTTTGGTTCGCCACCATCTTTTGAAATTATTGCAAGAACAGGTTCATCATACATAATATAATCTGCATTGCCTGTGCTGCGGGTGTATGCGATCCATTTTCCATCAGGGCTCCAGCGAGGGGAGTTGTCGGCGCCTGCCCATAAAGTAATTTGTTTTGGCGTTGCATTTGGTTTTGCGTCAATCACAAAAATATCTGAGTTCTCATTTTTATCAGGATCGGGTGTGCGGTTGCTAACGAATACAATTTGTGTTCCGTCCGGGCTCCATGATGCGCCGCCATCATCAAAATTTCCGCGGGTGAGTGTATCTAATTTTTTTGTAGCGATGTCGAAGAGATATAAATGCGTGTACAATTTTTTGTAGCGGTAACCTTCAACATCTTGTTTGTATTGATAGCGGTCGATGACGAGTGGTTTTGTGGTTTTTATTTTGCTCGTGTCTTCGGGTTCTTTATCGGTGATGGTTAATAATAATTTCTTTGAATCGGCGCTCCATGCATAATCGTTTACACCGGATTTTATATCGGTGAGTTTTTTTCCTTCACCGCCGCGGCGGTCCATCAGCCAAACCTGGCCTGATTTACTATCTTGTCGTGATGATGTGAAAGAAATATATTTTCCATCGGGACTCCATTTCGGATTGCTTTCACTTTCTTCGTCACTGGTGAGTTGAATGGTTTGTGCGCCATCCCAGCTCACCATCCACAAATCGCTGTTGCGTTTGTCTTTTAATGAATCGGTCATAGTGAGTGTGTAGAGCACCCAATTGCCATCGGGGGAAACCTGCCCGCTTCCGACATAAGGCTGGCGGTAAATATCCGCTGGCTTTATCATTCGTTTTGTGGATTGGGCTGAGATGTATAATTGTGCAAAAACAAGAAAAGTGAGGAGTATGAATAGCTTTCTCATATACGTTTTGGTTGAACCTCAATTTAAGAAAATTTCACGCAAAGGCGCAAAGATGCAACGGATTGTTTTGGATAACCTGTGTTATACGTTGCGCCGCCGCGTTGTTGGGTGATAATTCCCCTAAATGCAAAAATTTTCTAAAAATCTTCACTAAATATTTGTTCGTACGAAAAGTTTCCTATCTTTAAGCCATGAAACAGGAGAAAAAAGAAAGCGCAAACAAAATTGAACCTACAAAATCGGAGCTGGAGATTTTGCAGGTGTTGTGGAAGCACGGCCCCTCCACGGTAAGATTTGTGAACGATACGTTGAATGAAGAAAAGCGTGCGGTGCAATATACGTCTACATTAAAGCTCATGCAGATCATGGCGGAAAAAGGGATTTTGAAAAGAGATGAAAGCAGTATGAAGCATGTATATTATCCTGCAGAAGAAGAAAAGAAAACAAAAAATTTTTTACTGGAACGTTTTGTGGATTCGATGTATAACGGTTCTGCCAGCAGTTTGATGATGCAACTGCTTGGCAATAAAAAAACATCAAAGAAAGAACTGGAAGCAATTAAAGAGTTGCTGAAGAGTATGGATAAGAAATAAGCTGATAGTTCATGGGCAATAGTTCATAATTGTGCAAAATCCATGAGCCATCAACTATGAGCTATTAACTGCAACTAAAAACAATAAACTCATTTTATGCAATTATTCAATGAACAAATCATGCAGGCAATTTGCTGGACATTGGTCCATTCTTTATGGCAGGGCTTATTACTGGCTGTTGTTGCAGGTGCTGTAATGATGCTCACCAAAAAATCAAGTTCAGCGTTGCGGTATAATATATTGTCGGGTTTGTTTTTTCTTTTTATATCAATTGCATGTATTACGTTTTTGCGGCAGTATGATTTTTCTTCTGTGAATAATAATGATAAAATAGCGCTGACTGCGAATAACAATTTTATCAATCACGTAAATATCACAGCTGCTTCACCAATAACAGAAGTGCATATACAACGGACTTTTCTTGAATCATTCACGGATTATTTTAATACGCATGCGTCATTGATAGTAATAATTTGGTTTGTCGTTCTGAGTACACAATTGTTGCGTTTAATAGCAAATGCAGTCTATATCCAACGCATTAAATATTACAGAACGCATCCTGCATCTGCCTACTGGAAAAACAAATTGCAACAGCTTGCTGTGAAACTGCACATTCATCAAAGGGTTGTATTATTAGAATCTGAAATGGTGAAGGTGCCGGTGATGGTTGGTTTTTTTAGGCCTGTAATATTATTTCCTTTCCAGTTGATGTCGCAATTGCCGGCAGAACAAGTGGAAGCCGTATTGGTGCATGAACTGGCGCATATCCGCAGGAAAGATTACCTGATGAATTTGTTGCAGAATTTTGCAGAAGTTATTTTCTTTTTCAATCCTGCGGTTTTGTGGATATCCTCATTGATCCGCGATGAACGCGAAAATTGTTGTGATGATATTGCAGTTGCAGAAACAAAAAGCAAAAAAGAATTTGTGGATGCTTTGGTATCGTTCCAGGAACACAAACTTAATGGTTCGAAATATGCACTTGCATTTCCCGGAAAGAAAAATCATTTGCTTAACCGTATAAAAAGAATTCTTACGAACAACAATAAAACATTAAACACTATGGAAAAGATTTCATTGGCATCCGGAATAATTGTTATTGGTTTAATAACAATTGCATTCAAACAAAATACAGTAAAAGAAAAGTTGCCTTTAAAAACAATGCAGGCAAAAGAAATTAAGAACGATACTGTGCCGGGTAAAACTCTGGAGAGCAACAATTCGACATATAATTTAACTATCAATGGAAAGAAATATGAGTTCACCGAAGTAAGCGGAAAAGTAACAGAATTATATGTTGATGGGAAACGAATCCCTGATGATAAAATAAGTTATTACCAGGAATTGATCAACACATTTCGGGAGGATATGAAGAAACAAGCGGCAGAAATACAGGCTCAACAACTGTTGCAGGAAAAGCTACGTGCAGAAATGACAGATAAAGAGAAATTGACAAACCAGGAAGAGGCGAAACTTCGCGAACTGCAGGAACAAGCCAATGAAAATGCAATTTTGAAATTGAAAAATGATCAGGAAGCAGCAAATGCAAATATGGAAGAGTTGAAAAAATTGCAGGAAAAAATTGCTGAGGAACAATCCAAAAAATCGAATGAAGAATTACGGACAGAATTAAAAAAACAAAATGAACAATTGATGATGTTGTCAAACGATTTACTGAAACGCCAGAACGAAATAAAAGATCAGCTTAAATCATTGCAGCCATCAGATTACAAGCAAAAAAATAAATTGCTGAACCAACAAATACTGGAATTAAAAAATGAACGGTTGCAACTTGAAGAACAACGTTTGAAAATAGATAAGATGGTTCAGGATTATAATAACGGAAACTCCTTTGCAGCGCCAGTACAGGCCACTCCGTCTGTTTCATTCCGTGCAGAACCAATTAACGCTGCAATGGAACCGATAGTGTTGAATGGAGTTGCAGCATATCCTGAACAAGCTATTACTTTTGCTGGCAAAGTGAATACAGATGCGCATGCGCCTGTAACGGTAAAAGGCTACCCTGTGAAAGGTAAAGGAAAAAGCGGGACTACTACAGAGGCCAAAGAAGCAATAACTTTTGCAGGCAAGGTAAGTGCTGATGTAAACTCGCCCATTACTATAAAAGGCTATCCCGTAAAAACAACGGATAATCTTGCTGTTCCTGTAGAGCCTGAACGAACAATTACGTTTAAAGGGAACGCAAATATGGAGGCGATGCAACCTATAGCTATAAAAGGCTATCCTTTAAAGCTGGCAGATAATAACGCATTTACCAGTTGGCCGCTTACTAATATCATTGATGACCTCGCTGAACAGGGCGTTATAACTGACAAAGAAAATGTTGAATTGAAATTAGACGACGGAGTGTTAATAGTTAATGGCGTGCAGCAGTCAGAAGAATTACATGCAACCATGAAAAATAAATATCTTAAAACTGAAAAAAGCCATATCATATATTCGAGACATGGATACTCGATGAGTGGAGATATTAAGAATTAAGAAGAGATTTCTCAAAATAAAAATGCTTCGCGATCATTTCGCAAAGCATTTTTATTTTATACGGTAAGAAAATAATTAATTCTCAACTTCAACAATTGTTTCAACTTCTACAGCAGTATTCCAGGGTAAAGAATACATCCCAACAGCGCTGCGTGCATGTTTACCTTTCTCGCCAAAAACTTCGATCATCAGATCGCTATAACCATTAATAACTTTTGGTTGGTCATAAAAATTTTCTGTACAATTTACCATTCCAAAAACTTTTACGATTCTTTTTACTTTGCTTAAATCTCCCAATTCATCTTTTAATACAGCTAAATGAGCAATGGCTGTTAACCTTGCTGCATAGTAACCGGAATCAATGTTTAAATCCCTTCCGACTTTTCCTGTGATAAAACTTCCATCGGCCCGTGCAGGCCCTTTGCCGGAAAGATATAGCAGGTTACCCACTCGTACACAATGCACAAACGATGCAACAGGTTTTGGAGATTTAGGAAGTTGTATCCCTAATTTTTTGAGGTTGTCTTCGGGAGTTTGTGCAACGACGGGGATGAAAGAAATACATGCAGCGATAAATGTTAAACAATAAAATATTTTTCTCATGGCAGTAGTTTATCTAGTTTATTAATGGCGTAGCTAAATATACAATGTTTATTACTAAAATTATGTTGATTTCAACGCGTAAGAATTATAGCTTCTGTGTTTTAGTGCTTCAGTGGCAATATTAGCCTGCCACAGAACCATTGAAATTGAAATTTATTTTACAATTTTATATTTATCGCGAGCATCACATTGGTTGTTGCCATTGGGAATAAGAAATTTTCCGTGATCAGTTCTCCGCCATAAATATACGAGTAGGTATATCCGTTAGGCTCGTATTTTTTATTGAATAAATTGTTTACCTGGAAAACAAAATCTGTTTCCTTGATTGTTTTTGATTTGATGGCATAACTCATCCGTAAATTCTGTACATAATAACCATTTAATTTTCTGTCTTCATGCTGCCCATTGTCGAGGTATTCTTTACTAACATATTTACTGATTAGATTCAGTTCATAATTTTTAAACGGTAAAAAATTTACAGATGCACCGCCAACTACCGACGGAGAAAATGCGATATCCGTTGTTTTATACGAATAACTTTTTTGTCCGCCATTATCATAATCATCGATATACTCTGTATAATTTTTCACTTTATTTCTGCTGAACGCAATGTTAGCGGCAATGTTCATCCAGTTGGTGAGTTTGATGCTGCCTTGCAGTTCAACTCCCAAACGATAACTATTTGGAATGTTCACCCGTGTATATTCTCCAACATCATTTATTTTTCCATTCAGCACCAATTGATTTTTATACAACATATAATACCCGGTTGCGCTCAGGGAATAGAGGGAATTCTTCTTTTCTATGTTCAATTCAAAATCATTCAACTTTTCCGGTTTGGGAAGATCACTTTGATTGGCTTCAAAATCTCCGCGGTTGGGTTCATGGTTGCCGAGTGAGTAAGAGAAATATCCCTGCCAGTCGTGGCTATTATAACTCACACCGGCTTTCGGGTTTAGAAAATTGTATTGTGGATTAACAATGATGGAGGGATTATCTTCAAAACCATTGATATGATAATTGATCGTGCGGAATTGCAAATCGGCAAATGCTGTAAAATGTTCATCTAATTGCTGCTGCCATTTTGCATACACATTGAAATCGCTTTTATGTGCAGGCACATTATAGTATTGATAGCCTTCCGGAATGTCGCCGTTTTGCGCCCAGTTTACCAGGCCGTAGTGTTTCCCGTCATATCTATCCCAACCGCCGCCAATTGTAAGTTGTGTGCCTTTGCTTTTGTACTGAAGCGAAAAAATGCCTCCATAAAAATAATTATCTAACCATTTCTGGCGTATTAGGTCTGTTGTAGAAATTGTATCTGTACCAACAACAACCGGTGATAATCCATAATCTGCGTATGATTGGCCATGTTGATATTCTTCATAATAACCATAACCTCTCGATAAAAACCCGGCTACGTTTAGTGATAACCGTGAGTTGAACTGATGATTGAAAAAAAGCTGGTAATGGTTTTGCCAGTAGTTATCTGTTTGGTTTTTATAAGTGAAATAATTGTACGTCCTGTTGTTTGAATTGTACAAATTCAATGAATCTGCCTGGGTGAAATATAAGGAACCGACATTGTCTTCATAATGTTTGTCGAGTGCGGCTTTGTCGCCTTCTAATTTTGCTTCGGGAATTCCGTTCCATGCCTGGTAGGTTTTTTCATAGCCGGAAATAATATTGAAACGAAGGGAAGATGTTTTGCTGTAATAAGCAGCAGACAAATAAAAAGATTTCAAATCGCTTGTTGCACGATCGATGTAACCGTTACTGCTGATACGTGATAACCGTGCGTCCAATGTAAAATGATCACCGATCAAACCAGAGCCAACTTTGATGGTGTTCTTCCAAGTGTTGAACGAGCCGTAGCTATTGTTGATCTCTGCATAGGCTTTCTCGTTGAATTCATTGGTAGAGAAATTCATGGTTGCGCCGAAAGCACCGGCACCGTTTGATGAAGTTCCGACCCCACGTTGTATTTGTATGCTGTTAACTGACGACGCAAGATCAGGAAGGTCGACAAAATAAATGGATTGGTCTTCCGCATCGTTGTAAGGAATGCCGTTGATGGTCATGTTGATCCGTGTTGCATCTGTGCCGCGGATATAAATTCCCGTATAGCCGACACCGTTACCCGCATCGGAATTGATAACAACAGAAGGCGTTTGATTGAGAATAAAAGGCAGGTCTTGCCCGAGATTTGCTTTCTCAATTTCTTTTTTGGAAATATTTGTTTTGGTGAATGGCGCTTTTTCGCCGGCACGTATGGCCCTCACTTCAACCGGTTGAAGGAATAACTGAACCGGCTCCAGCGTTATCAGTAATTCGTTTTCGACAGCAATAATCTTTGCGTTATACTGTTTGTAACCTATACTCGTGATTTTCAGTTCATCATTTTTTGCATTGATCTTTTTAAATTCAAAAATGCCTGCATCATTCGTTAATGTTGTTCCGGCATTTTCAATTTCTACTGTTGCATTGGGAACGGGAATTCCGGATAAAGCGTCTATTACTTTTCCTTTTATATGGTTTTGGGAAAATGCGGTTAGTGATATTGTGACGTATAATATTAGTGAAAGTAGTTTTTTCATTTTCATTTCTTTTAAATGTTTTTTTCATTTTCTTTTTTGCTTCGCCAAAAAAGAAACAAAAAAGGCGCCCCGAGAATGATGTACGGCCCGTTCTCGGGAGGAGCTTCGATTTAGCCTTTGTACTACTGTAGTGAATAACATTTGTTCCCTGATCGGTTTATAACTGGTAACAAAGTCTTCATGCAATATTTAATAAGGACTGTTGCACATTGCCGAATAGAATTCTATCTGTACAAGAGTGCGACGCAACGATGCTTAATAGTAGCAATGCTGCTTATTACACAATCGTTTTACTAAATCTTGCATTTGATGAAATGAGGAATAAGAAATCAGGAATAAGGAATGAGAAAGTTTGGTGCATGCTTACCATACTTTTTGATTTCTGATTAATTATTTCTCATTTCTGATTTACAGGAAATAAATGCGTAGGAAAAAATAACCAAGAAGTCTGAAGCACCTTCCCTGCGCAGGCATTACCCTGTTCAGGTTCTACGGGTATCATCTCAGCCTTGGTACCGAGCCCGGCGAAGTACCCTTCGTCAAGCTCAGGGCCAAAGCACCCCGAGGAATCTGAGAAACGGCACAAAGGTAAGAGAAAATTTATTTGCCGTGTAACTTTTTAATACGGCAAACCGTCTGAATTAGTATGCGGGCTGCTCGCATGCAACATTGTTTATTTTATAGTGTCTCTTTTTAAAAACTATGTTTATGAATAAGATAATTCTGTCTACTGCATTTCTCCTTTTTGGTTTTTTGGCGTTTTCGCAAAATAAAGTGGTTAGCGACAGCCATGCTGAAAAGCGCAACGTGAGCGGCTTTCACGGCATAAAAATTTCCAATGGCATCGACCTTTACCTTAGCCAGGGTGAAGAAGCGGTGGCAGTAAGTGCCAGCGATATTGATGTGCGCAACAAGATTAAAACTGTTGTGGAAAATGGCATTCTGAAAATTTATTTAGATAAGGAAGATGGTTTTCACTGGAGCTGGGGGAACCAGCACATGAAAGCGTATGTGTCTGTTAAAACGCTGGACAATCTCAGCGCTTCGGGCGGTTCGGATGTGATGACTGAGACAACAATTAAAGCAGATAAATTAGGTGTTCATCTTTCCGGGGGAAGCGACCTGAAAGGAGAGATTAATGCGAATGAACTCACTGTAAATCAAAGTGGCGGCTCTGATGTAAATATTTCCGGCACCGTTGCTAACCTTTCCATTGATGCGAGTGGCGGAAGCGATTTTCATGGGTACGACCTTATTTCCGATGCGTGCAATATTGATGCAAGCGGCGGAAGCGATATGTACATAACAGTTAACAAAGAACTGAATGTTACAGCAAGCGGTGGAAGCGATGTTCATTATAAAGGCAACGCAACTATCCGCCATACAAGTACAAGTGGATCGAGCAGTGTGTCTAAAAGAGGATAAGTAATTAATAATTCAGAATTGATAATTAATAATTGATAGTAAAATGAAAAATTTAATTTTTGCATTCATCGGGTTGCTGGCAATCACTTCGGCGGTTGCGCAAAATAAAGTAGTTAACGACCCAAATGCGCAGGTGCGCAATGTATCATCGTTTCATGCAATAAAAGTAGCAACCGGTATTCATTTATACCTCACGCAAAGTGGTGAAGAAAAAGTTGCAGTTGGTGCAGATAACACAGAAGACAGGGATAAAATAAAAACTGAAGTGGTTGATGGCGTATTGAAAATTTATTATGATAATAACCACGATTGGTTTTCTACAGACCATCACAGAAACCTTCGTGCGTATGTTTCCTGCAAAACATTGGATGCATTGAAAGGAAGTTCAGGTGCGCATGTGGAAGTTGATGGTTCGATCAACTCCGGGAAATTAGCGATGGATTTTTCCAGCGGCGCATGGTTCAAAGGAAATGTAACGGTAACAACATTGACAGTTGACCAGAGCAGCGGTTCGCATTCTGTTGTTTCCGGAACAGCTTCAAGTATAAAAGTAGATGCAAGCAGCGGAAGCCATATTGATGCTGCTGATCTGCAAAGTTCAGAATGTGATGCGGATGCAAGCAGTGGCGCCCATATTGATGTCAGTGTTTCAAAATCATTGGTGGCAAGTGCAAGCAGCGGCGGGCATATATCATATCGTGGAGATGCTTCTGTGCGTACCATCAATACAAGCAGTGGAGGAAGTGTTTCTAAAAGGTAAGATGTGAGCAGCGAATAGTAAGCAGTGAGCAGTTCACAGTTGACAATATTAAATCTGGGCCTGCTTACCGCTAACTGTTTACTTTCTTCTTCGTGCATAATGCGTTTTTTGCAATAAATTCGGGTATGAAAAAAATAGTTTGTTTAGTAGTTGCATGGTTGATGTTACTTTCTGTGTTTGCGCAGAAAGTAGTGATCAATGACCCGAATGCAGAAGTGCGCACAACCGGAAGCAGCTTTCATTCCATATCTGTTTCTAATGCAATTGATTTGTACCTGAGCCAGGGTAATGAAGAGACAGTTGCAGTAAGTGCGAAAGATGTAAAGTACCGGGATAAGATCGTAACGGAAGTAAAAAACGGAACATTAATTATTCGTGTACAAAATACAGGGCATATAAGTTGGAATTTAGGCGGACAGAAAATGAAAGCTTATGTAGGATTTAAAATATTGGATGCGCTTTCCGCGTCAGGCTCAAGTGATGTATATATAGATGGATCGATCATTGGAAAAAATCTCAGCATTAATTTGAGTGGATCGAGCGATTTTAAAGGAAACGTAAAAGTATCGGTCTTAACTATCGACCAATCCGGTTCTTCCGATGCAACTATTGGTGGAAATGCATCTAATATTAACGTTAATGTTAGTGGCGCAAGTAATCTAAAAGCTTATGGCCTGTCGACAGATTACTGCGATGTGCATGCTTCAGGATCATCTACCATACAGATCACGGTGAACAAAGAATTGAGTGTGGATGCCAGTGGCAGCAGTGATGTATATTACAAAGGAAATGCAATAATAAAAGGGCAGCATTTAAGCGGATCGAGTTCTATAAAATTGAATAAGGAATAAGATAAATTCAACCTTAATAAAAAAAGACAGCTTTTCGGCTGTCTTTTTTTATTAAGATTCACACTAATTTTTTTATCTAAAATACTTTTGGGATAAGAAATAAAAATGTTTGGGTAGTATCAAGATCAAACGTAAATTTGCAGCCCACATCGCGAAGTAGAGCAGCGGTAGCTCGTCGGGCTCATAACCCGAAGGTCGGAGGTTCGAACCCTCCCTTCGCAACTCACCAGAAGGCTCTGAATAAGAGCCTTTTTAATTTATGGGTAGTTTTCGAATTTATGAAAGTCGGCTTTGTAAGCATATTTGGTAAACCGAACGCCGGTAAAAGCACGCTCCTCAATGCATTAATGGGCGAAAAGCTTTCTATTGTATCGCATAAAGTGCAAACAACGAGGCACCGCATTAAAGGCATACTTACAGAAAAAGAATACCAGGTCATTTTTTCAGATACTCCCGGCATCATCCAGCCAAAGTATAAGCTGCATGAAAAAATGATGCAGGCCGTAAAAAATTCCCTGGAAGATGCAGACCTCGCATTGTTAATGCTCGACGCAAATGACGACCTGGAAGAAAACGATCAATTATTCAGTTCATTGAATTTAAAAGTTCCGGCACTGGTTGTACTGAATAAAATCGATCAGGTGCCGGAAGAGAAATTAAAACAGGCTGTTTTATTTTTTGCATCCAAACCCTATTGCAGTAAGCCTGTTGGCATATCTGCACTGAAACGTTCGTATATTAAAGAACTTATACAAACGATCCTATATTATCTTCCGGAAGGCGAGCCATTTTTCGAAGATGATAATATCACCGATCTTCCCACAAAATTTTTTGTAGGTGAAATGATCCGCGAAAAAATATTTTCATTGTATGAAGAAGAGATACCTTATCACACAACCGTGCTGATACAGGAGTTTAAAGAGAAATCAACATTAATAAAGATACGTGCGGATATTATTGTGCAACGTGAAACGCAAAAAGGTATTATTTTAGGTGAAGGTGGAAAGATGATCAAAAAGCTCGGAACAGAAGCAAGAAAAGATATAGAAAAATTTTTACAACAAAAAGTATTCCTCGAATTGTTCGTAAAAGTGCGTGCCAAATGGCGCGACGATGAATTGCATTTGAGAGAATATGGATATTGAAGTGATAAGTAAGAAGTGGTAGGTCGTAAGTTTTTAAAGAAATCGTACATCACACATCGTACATCAAACATAAAAAATGAGTTTTACCGTAGCAATAGTAGGGCGCCCGAATGTGGGAAAGAGCACATTCTTCAATCGTTTGCTGGAAGAGCGCAAAGCGATCGTTGATGATGTGAGTGGCGTAACACGCGACCGCCAATATGGTGTTACCGATTGGAACGGAAAATCATTTAATGTCATCGACACCGGTGGTTTTGTTCCGAAGAGTGATGATGTATTTGAACGCGAAATAAAAAAGCAAGTGCTCATTGCCGTTGAAGAAGCCAATGCGATCATCTTTATGGTTGATACGGCAACCGGCATTACCGATCTTGACGAGGCTATGGCGGATGTATTGCGCCGGACCACCAAACCTGTTTTTTTGGCAGTGAATAAAGTAGATAACAGCGATCGCCTGTTAGAGGCAACTGAATTTTACAGTCTGGGTTTTGATAATATCTTTTTTATTTCTTCCATGACGGGTAGTGGAACAGGTGAACTACTCGATGCCATAGCTGCTCTTATCTCAGACAAAGACCAGGCAGAAACAGCCAATGAATTGACACTTCCAAAATTTGCAATTATCGGCCAGCCTAATGTTGGAAAATCTTCATTGTTAAACGCATTGGTGGGGCAGGAGCGGACAATTGTAAGCGACATTGCGGGCACAACCCGCGATACTATTCACACGCATTATAAATTATACAACAAAGAATTTATTTTAATTGATACTGCCGGTATCCGCCGGAAAACAAAAGTGCATGAAGACCTGGAATTTTATTCCGTTATACGAGCTATCAATGCGATGGATGAAGCGGATGTTTGTTTATTAATGCTCGATGCAACAAAAGGGATTACTGCACAGGATTTGAATATTTTCAGCCTTGCTATCAAAAAAGGAAAAGGTATCGTAGTGCTGGTGAACAAATGGGATACGGTAAAAAAAGAAACCAATACAGCGAAGGAGTATGAAAAAGAATTGAAGAACCGTTTAGCCCCATTCACCGATCTGCCAATATTATTTATTTCGGCAACAGAAAAACTCCGCATTTACAAAGTGATCGAAATAGCATTGGAAGTATTTGAAAACCGCCTGCGCAAAGTGCCAACTTCACAACTCAATGAAGTAATGCTGAAAGCTGTGGAAGCATATCATGCACCCGTTGTACGAGGCAATGCAATCAAAATAAAATTTGTAACACAGCTACCGACACATGTTCCGTCATTTGCATTTTTCTGCAATTTTCCGGATGACATAAAACAGCCTTATAAAAATTACCTGGAAAACCAGTTGCGCCAGCATTTCAATTTTAAGGGTGTGCCGATACGATTATTCTTCCGCAAAAAATAATTGCCTGAACTCAGTGTGAAATATTTTGAAAGAAAACATTCAACACTCAATAACAAATATTCAACGATCAAGTGAAATACACAAAATAAAACCTGGCATCCTGAATTTTGCCGGCGTATTTTACCTGAGTGTTGAATATTACCCATAATTTTTAAAGAAAATTTTAATGAAAAAATTATTTGCCATCCTCGTTATTGCAACCGCAATGGCTTCCTGTAATAACGGAACTGATTCAACTGCAACAAAAGTTGATTCTACCCTTAAAATTGTTGATTCAACAGTTAAAGTTAGCATAGACACCTTAAAGGCTGCGGCAGATACGGTAGTTAAAAAAATCGATTCAACTGTTAAAGCTGTTGGTGATACTGTAAAAGCTAAAGCTGCAGAGTTGAAAGACAAAGCAGAACAAGCAGTTAAGAAATAATTCATCATTCTGTAAACATGCAGCATGTACATATCCTTCCGGTAATTGCGGAAGGATTTTTTATTTCGCCGGAAATAGAAATGAAAATATTTAGTTGACCAGCTTTATATCTTCGATTGAACATCGTTGCGCTCCGTTCAACGATAATATTGCTATTGAGCTCTAGGTTTCTCCGCTAATGTCTGAATTATAAAAGTATGCCATACCTCCGAGGTATGGCATACTTTTATCAGCCTGTTGCACATTGTAGAATAGAATTTCAACTGTACAAGTGTGCGACGCAAGAATGCTCAATAGTAGCAATGCCGCTGAGTACATAATAACAAAAACTAAAAAAGAAAAAACTAAAAACTAATAAGGAGTGTTAGTTTTGAAGAAACCTGCTTGCAGCAGGCAAACCGTAAATCCCAATTCGTATATCATAAATTGAATAGCCCGCAAGAAATACTAAAGCAATATTTCAAACACAATTCTTTCCGCCCAATGCAGGAAGAAATCATCAATGCTGTGCTGCAGAAAAAAGATGTGCTGGCGTTATTACCTACAGGTGGAGGGAAATCAGTTTGTTTCCAGGTGCCGGCATTAATGACTGAAGGGTTGTGCATCGTCATAAGTCCGCTTATTGCCTTGATGAAAGACCAGGTAGAAAGTTTGCGCAGAAAAAACATCACCGCTTTTTCTATTCATTCCGGGATGAACAGAAGAGAAGTGATCAACACCTTGAAAGTGGCAGGCGAAAGCAACTGCAAATTTTTGTATGTTTCGCCCGAACGTTTGGAAACAAGTTTGTTCAAAGAATATCTTCCATCGTTTACTATCAATTTAATTGCAGTTGATGAAGCGCATTGTATTTCACAATGGGGTTATGATTTTCGTCCGCCATATTTGCGTATTGCAACGCTTCGTGAAGAATTACCCGGAGTTCCGGTTCTTGCATTGACTGCATCTGCTACAAAAGAAGTGCAGGGAGATATATGCGAAAAGTTGACTTTACCCCTGACCTCTCTCCAGAGAAGAGGGGAAAAAGAATGGGAAATTTTTCAACAATCTTTCGAGCGTGCAAATTTATCGTACAGCATTTTTAATGTGGATGTGAAGATCAATAAGATCAAAGAGATCCTTCAAAAAGTTCCCGGAAGCAGTATCGTATATTGCAGGAACCGCAAGCGCACAAAGGAAATTGCTGATCTTTTGAACATGCAGGGAATAGATGCAGACTATTATCATGCAGGATTAACAAGCGATGAGCGGAATAAAAAACAAGAGGCATGGATCAGCAATAAAACACGTGTGATCGTATCTACAAATGCATTCGGGATGGGTATTGATAAACCAGATGTGCGTACGGTTATTCATGCCGATGTGCCGGATTGTTTGGAAAATTATTACCAGGAAGCTGGCCGTGCCGGACGGGATGAAAAAAAATCATACGCGGTTTTATTATATACACACAAAGAACTCAATGAGCTGAAACTATTGCCTGACGTGCATTTTCCGGTGTTGGAAAAGATCCGGGAAGTGTATCAGTCGGTTATGAATTATCTGCAAATCCCGTCCGGAAGCGGTGAAGGAAATTATTATGATTTTGATATTACAGATTTCATTAAAAAATTTAAACTTGATGCGCAGCTTGTTGTGCATGCATTAAAAGCACTGGAGCAGGAAGGATTAGTATCATTCAATGAGCAGGTTTTTCTTCCTTCAAAAGTTGCGTTTTCCACCAATAAAGAATTGCTATACGATTTTGAAAATGCCAACCCTGACCTCGAACCTGTTATTAAAATCTTATTAAGAACCTATCCCGCAATATTCGATCAATCTGTTTCTATTCATGAAAAAACAATTGCTTTTTTAATAAAGAAAGAACCAGATGCTATAATTATAGCGTTAAAAAAATTACACAGTTTCGGCATCATTCAATATATACCGCAGAAAGATTCTCCACAGTTATATTTTATTCAGAACAGGATAAAAGCAGAAGACCTTGCCATCAATCAAACCAATTACAAAAAAAGAAAAGAACGATATGAGAAACGTATTGCATTGTTATTGGAATATGTAAATGCAGCTGTACAATGCAGAAGCCAGTTTATAGCAAATTATTTCGGCGATGAAAATGCAAAACCTTGTGGTATTTGTGATAACTGCCTGAAACAAAAAAACACCGATCTTTCAAAAGAGGAGTTTGAAAATATTCATCAGCAAATCGTTCAAATCATAACGTCAAACTCAATTGATGCGACACAATTGTTACAGCATCTTCCGAACATAAAAAAAGAAAAAGCCTGGAAAGTAATTAATCATCTCCAGGCTGAAAATATTTTGGTGGTTGATAAAAATGGCATTGTGAAAACAAAGTGATAAGTAATCAATAGTAAGTCTTTTTTCAGGCTTATTTCTTATCACTTATCACTTACCACTATTATCTTCTGCTCTTCCCGCCCAAACCAAGCGCACCCAATAAACTTCTTGTAATAATACTTGCCGCAGTTCTTTCTACTTGTCGAACTGCCGGGTTAGCCAATATTTTATCTAATGTAGATGGTTGCGCTTTTCCGCCTCCGCCGCTGTTGTTATTTTGCTGGTTATTGTTTGCCGCGTCCTGTAATTTTTTTGTCAGTATTTCATAAGCGCTTTCACTATCGATCACCTGGTTATATTTTGCAGCAATTTTAGATTTTGCAACGATCGCATCTATTTCTGCAGGATTTAAAATATCCATCCTGCTTTGTGGAGGACGCATCATGCAATGTACAAGCGGAGTTGGTACACCACTCTCATTCAACATTGTCACAAATGCTTCGCCAATTCCGAGTTGTGTGATGAGGTCCTCAGTTTTATAAAATGTAGTTGTCGGATAGTTTTGCGCAGTCTGTACAATCGTTTTTCTATCAGCAGCAGTAAACGCCCTCAATGCATGCTGCACTTTCAACCCCAATTGTGCCAGTACACTTGCAGGAACATCCATCGGGTTTTGCGTACAGAAAAATACACCAATACCTTTTGAACGTATGAGTTTGATGATCGTTTCAATTTGTTTTAATAATGCATCACTTGCTTCTTCAAAAACCAAATGCGCTTCATCTATGAACATTACTAATTTCGGTTTATCCAGGTCGCCTTCTTCCGGGCATGTAGCATATAATTCTGCAAGCATCTGCAACATGAACGTAGAAAATAATTTTGGCTTATCTTGTAAATCTGTAACACGCAGCACACTGATGATTCCACGTCCGTCATCTGCAATACGCATCAGGTCGTCTACCTCAAAACTCTTCTCTCCAAAAAAAACGTCAGCTCCTTGCTGTTGCAATTCTACCACTTTGCGGAGAATTGTTCCTGTTGAAGTCGTTGAAATATTTCCGTAATCTTTTGCTATCTCGTTTTTCCCTTCATTGCTGATGTACTGCAGCACCTTAGTAAAATCTTTCAGGTCAAGCAGTGGCAATTTATTGTCATCACAATATTTAAAGATCATTGCAACCACCCCTTCCTGGATATCGTTCAGTTCTAAAATTTTTGATAATAGTACCGGGCCAAACTCACTAACGGTGGCGCGTAACCGCGAACCTTTTTCATTACTTAAGGTTAAAAATTCCACGGGATAAGCAGATGGCTTAAAATCTATCCCGATCTTTTTACAACGGTCAGTAATTTTATCATTCACTGTTCCTGCAGCGCCGAGTCCGCTTAAATCACCTTTTATATCCATTACCAAAACTGGTACACTCGCATCGCTGAGCGATTCGCTGATCATCTGAAGTGTTTTTGTTTTTCCCGTCCCCGTTGCGCCGGCAATTAATCCATGACGGTTCATTGTTTTTAATGGAAGATTGATCATAGCGCCATCAACCGGTTGCCCGTCGAGCATGCCAATTCCGATTTTTACTGATTCGGTTTTAAACGTATAACCGGCATTCACTGCCTGTAGAAATGCATCTTTGTTAGTTGCCATAATAAAATTTGAGATTGAAAGTTAGGAGTGATAAATTAATTTACGAAATACGATTTGGGAAATACGATTTCTTTATAATAGCCATTTGTCATGAGCTATGAATTTCAGAATTATTAATTATCAATTTCTAATTCTTAATTAAACTCACACTTTTTCTTCAAGCAGTTG
Source organism: Bacteroidota bacterium (assembly GCA_018266575.1). Classification (GTDB taxonomy): domain Bacteria; phylum Bacteroidota; class Bacteroidia; order Chitinophagales; family Chitinophagaceae; genus Puia. The sequence goes on along the minus strand of JAFEAE010000025.1, from coordinate 42,862 downwards.
TTTTACCAATGCTTCAAGTTCTTTCAAACGTTTTTCAATTTCAGGAAGTTTCCTGCTCACAGCTTGGCTACGCAATGCATTTGTATATTCAAATGCAGGCGAACCGGTAACTGCTGCGTTCGGGGTTTTTATTGATTTGGTAACACCGCTTTGTGCATTGATCCTGCTGCCATCGGCAATTTGTAAGTGCCCTACAATGCCGGCTTGTCCGCCGATCATTACATTGTTACCGATTTTTGTACTACCACTAACTCCGGCCTGGGCAGCTATCACTGTATTATTCCCTACTTCAACATTGTGTGCAATCTGTATCAGGTTATCAAGTTTCGCCCCGGATTTAATAACGGTTGAACCAATTGTTGCACGATCGATTGTTGCGTTCGCGCCAATCTCAACAAAATCTTCCACCACCACATTTCCTATCTGCGGCACTTTTTTAAAACTGCCATCATCTTGTGGGGCAAAACCAAAACCATCGCTTCCGATCACTGTGCCTGCATGCACTGTTACATTTTTACCGATCACACAATCATGATAAATTTTTACTCCCGCATGTAAAATAGAGTTATCGTCAATTTTTACGTTATTGGCGATATATACGTTTGGATGGATTTTTACATTGTTGCCAATGCATACATTTTCTCCGATATAAGCAAACGCGCCTATGAATATCTTTTCACCAAGTGTTGCTGTTTTTGAAATGTAAGATGGTTCTTGTATCCCTACGAGTTGTTGTGCAACAATTTCCTGGTATTTGGAAAGCAGTGTGGCAAAAGCAGTGTACGCATCCGGAACGCGGATCAATGTTGCCTCAATAGCCTGTTTTAATTCCTGCGTTTCATTTACTATAATAATTGAAGCTTGTGTGGTATACAGGTGTTCTTCATATTTCGGGTTGGCTAAAAAAGCAAGCTGCCCTTTTTTAGCTTCTTCAATTTTTCCGAATGAAGAAACAGAAACGATCGGGTCGCCATCAACTTTTCCGCCTATTAAAAGCGCAATCTGCGCAGCTGGGAATTGCATAAAATTATTGGGTTATCGTGGTTTATAGTTCATAGTTCATTGTTGATGGCTCATGGCAATACCTGTTTTTCTATGATCCATGAACTATCATCTATGAACTTCTCTTGTGAACATTATCTCATATAACAAATATAAAATTTTTTCACAGGGCTTGATAAAGTTTGATGGATTAAAGCGTTATCGACTTGTGAAATGTCTTTTACCGATCTGTCCTTGAATAAAATATTTATCCGCTCGTCTGAGGGGTTATATGTAGTATTGATCGTTTCCCCGGAAAAAACGAAATAACCGGCTTCCTCCATACTGATGCCCAGTTGCAGGGCAAACTTGCTTTTTAATTCCTGTACGAGGTTTTTATCGATCGGGTTTGCCTGTAGTTTTACTTTTAATAAATGACGGTCGATGATAAAACGGCAAAGGGCTGATAATACTTTGTCGGGGTGAGACATCCAGTTTTTTATGGCATTCGTGAGGTCGAAATCATCGAGCTGGCAAAATTTGTCTAAATTTTTTTCAATGCTTATTTCGGTGGAAGTAATGCCAAGGAAAAAATCAAGCGCTAATGAACCGGATGATACGATCTCTTTTTTTGCGATCAGTTCTTTAGCACGTTCTACAATTTTAACCAGCATTTTTTCTGCCGTTAAAACTGTTTTGTGCAGGTAAACCTGCCAGTACATCAAGCGGCGTGAAACCAGAAATTTTTCGATAGAATAAATTGCCTTTTCTTCAACCATCAATTCTCCTTCAAATACGGTTAGCATTTTAATGATCCTGTCATAACCAATCACTCCTTCAGAAACACCGGTAAAAAAACTGTCGCGTGTTAAATAATCCATCCTGTCTACGTCCAACTGCCCCGATATCAACTGGTGCAAAAATTTCTTGTGATAATTATTCGTAAAAATATTGATCGCGGTTTCCAGTTGCCCGTTGAATTCCTTGTTCAATACACGCATTATCAAAATGGATATTGCTTCATGTTCTACATCTTTTATCAATACGTTTTCAAGTGCATGCGAGAATGGCCCGTGGCCGATGTCGTGCAATAAAATGGCGATTTTTGCACCGAGTTCTTCATCATCTGTAATCTTAATGCCCTTACTTTTTAATTCGTGAAGCGCATTGCACATTAAATGATATGCACCTAACGAATGATGCAATCGCGTATGCACAGCCCCAGGATAAACCAAATGCGCAAATGCCATTTGATGGATCCTCCGGAGGCGTTGATAATAAGGGTGCGCAATAATTTGCAAAAGCAAAGGATGATCTAATGTAATGAAACCATACACGGGGTCGTTAATTATTTTTCTGCTTTCGCTGCTTGGCATCTTATATTTATTTGTTAAAACGGGTAAAAATGATTTGCAAATTTAGCATTGCTGGAGAGAAAAATTAATTTTGAAATATCTGAACCGGAATTCAGGAGATTTTTGGGACTAATAGGAGAGTTGAAAATTGAAAATGAAGTGAATTGAAAATGAGAATCAGGGCATCAACAAAATCAGGTTAAAATCTTGGTTCAGACAATCGCTCAAAAGAATTCCTGTGGTACAAGAGTGCGACCTGCCTACCGGCAGGCAGGCGCAACAATGTTGAAGAGAGTTGATGTCGCCTGTTACCAAAATAAAAAAATAAAAATTTAAAGACTAAAAACTAAAAAAAATTTTAGAATTGAAGAACCGAGAACCGCAGACTGACGACTGATAACTATTCCGCAGAAATCGTAAATCTAAAATCGTAAATTAATATATGCCATTAGGAAAAATACTTTGGGTGGATGATGAAATTGAAAGCCTTCAATCACAGATTTTATTTCTGGAGAATAAAGGATATGAAGTCAACTCGATGACGAACGGATTTGATGCGGTTGATTTTGTAAAAGAAAATATTGTTGATGTAGTATTACTCGATGAAACAATGCCCGGCATAACAGGATTGGAGACGCTTGCAAAAATAAAAGAGATCAATCAGCAGGTGCCTGTAGTGCTCATCACGAAAAATGAAACGGAGAACCTGATGGATGATGCGATCGGCAGCCAGATCACCGATTATCTGATCAAGCCTGTGAACCCCAACCAGGTTTTGCTGAGCCTTAAAAAAATTATTGATAATAAAAGACTGGTTGCAGAAAAAACAACTACCGCATATCAGCAACAGTTCCGCAACTTATTCATGGCGCTGAACAGTAATCCTGATTATAACGAATGGATGGAGATCTATAAAAAATTAGTGTATTGGGAACTGGAAATGGAAAAAAGCGATAGCCCTGAAATGCAGGAAGTATTGCAGTCGCAAAAGCAGGAAGCCAATACCGAGTTTTTTAAATTTGTTTCAAAAAATTATGCAAGCTGGGTAAAACCAAAAGCAACAAGCGCACCGATATTATCGCACACATTGGTACAGTTTAAAGTGTTGCCACATGTTGAAAAAGGTGCGCCATTGTTTTTTATTTTACTGGACAATCTTCGGTTTGATCAGTGGAAAGCCATTCAACCAATTTTTGCAGAGAATTTCCGAATCACAGATGAAGATACTTTTTACAGCATTTTGCCAACGGCAACTCAATACAGCAGAAATGCTATTTTCGCCGGATTAATGCCGGTTGACATTGAAAAGCAATTTCCTCAACAATGGAAAAATGATGAAGAAGAAGGAGGTAAAAATTTATTTGAAGAAGATTTTTTCCGTGCGCAATTAAAACGTTTGAAAGCGGAGCACCTGAAATTTTCTTATACGAAAGTGCTGAACCACCAGGCAGGACAGGATCTTGTGAACAATGTGCACAACCTTCTCGGAAATGACATTAATGTGATCGTGTATAATTTTGTGGATATGCTTTCGCATGCCCGCACAGAAATGGAAGTTTTGAAAGAACTGGCAAGCGATGAAATAAGTTACAGAAGCCTTACCACAAGCTGGTTCGAACATTCGCCATTGAACCAGGCATTGAAAAAAATTGCAGACAAGAAAATCAATATTGTGCTTGCTACGGATCATGGAAGTGTGCGTGTGAAAACACCATACAAAGTTGTAGGCGATAAACAAACTACCACCAACCTTCGCTATAAACATGGGCGTAATTTGAATTATGAACCGAAAGAAGTACTTGCATTCCGCGATCCACGTGAAGCAGGATTGCCGGTGCCGACAGTAAATTCTTCTTTCATCTTTGCAAAAGAAGATGGGTTTATATGCTACCCGAATAATTATAATTACTATGTGAATTATTACCGCAACACATTTCAGCATGGTGGTGTGAGCCTGGAAGAAATGATCATTCCGGTGATCAAAATGACAAGCAAATCCTAATGTGATAAATGTGGAAAATGTGATAATATGATAATGAATGATGCAACTATCTTTGTAATGAATTTGGAATATTGATCTTCAATTTTCAAATTTCTCACATTTTCATATTTTCAAATTTGTTATGAAATACACGCAGGCTACATTGGATAAGATAGAGAAAGTTTTGGATGAAGCAGAATATATTACCCGTTATGAACGTGGTACTTTTCAAAGTGGTTATTGCATCCTGGAACAAAAAAAAGTAGTTGTATTAAATAAATTTCTGCAGGTTGAAGGGCGCATCAATACACTGATCGATATCATTCCTCAATTAAAGATCACTCCCGAATTATTAACACCGGAAACACGCAAAACATACGAAGAAGTAATGGCTGCGTATGAAGCAGCGGGAGAAAAGGAATAAGAAATAAAAAATAAGGAATAAGAAAATCTCTTGTGTAAGATGAATTATCAGATTTCCTTATTCCTTATTTCTAATTAGTTATTTCTCATTTCAAAACTCCTATTTCTTATTTTTGCTTAGTGAATTATCCCCCTCTTACAATAACATTTCTCGGAACAGGAACAAGTAGCGGTGTGCCGATGATCGCATGCAATTGCGAAGTTTGTACATCTACCGATAAAAAAGATAAACGCCTTCGCTCCAGCGTGATGATACAATCTGCAACAACAACAATTGTTATAGATTCAACACCTGATTTCCGTTACCAGATGTTGCGTGAAAATGTAAAACAGCTTGATGCAATTATTTTCACACATCCGCACAAAGACCATATTGCCGGGTTAGACGATGTGCGTGCATTTAATTTTTTTTTAGAGCAACCGATGCAGGTATATGCAAACGAAATGACACAGGAAGTTATCATTCGTGAGTTTGCGTATGCGTTTGCAGATTTACGTTACCCGGGCATCCCTGAAATAAAATTAAATACGATCGACATCGAACCGTTTATAATTGGCGATATACCTATCACTCCTGTTTTGGTGTGGCATTTAAAAATGCCGGTGCTTGGCTTTCGATTTGGAAAATTTACATATATAACTGACGCAAACAGGATCGATCAATCAGAAAAAGAAAAAATCAAAGGCAGCGAAATTGTTGTTTTGAATGCATTGCGTAAAGAAAAACATATTTCGCATTTCAATCTTCCTGAGGCAATTGATTTGGTTAATGAATTGCAAATTCCACAAGCGTATTTCACACATATCAGCCATCAACTCGGCAAACACAGGCTGGTAAACGATTCCCTGTCGCCGGGAATTCAATTAGCTTATGACGGGCTACAAATAAAAATTTAAACTTTCACTTTTTACAGAAGTCTAACCGCAGCATTAACCTGTTCAGAAGTTAATGTGCGATTAACAAATTTTGGGCAACCTCACACAATAACAGCCCGTATCAATCAAAATGAAAAATTATCTCGTATGAAAAAAGTGCTTATTATTTTATCCGTACTGTTAACCACAGCAGGCGTAACTTTTGCACAAACGTATGTGGAGCTTGTTCCGATGGGTGGATATACTTTTGCAGACAGGATCAATTATTACAATGCCTATGCAAAAATTGACGGAGCAGCAAATATCGGCGGCTCGATGATTTTTAATGTGAACCGTTTATTTGGATTGGAATTGATGTATCAGCACATGAACACAACATCTGGCACCTATCAGTATGGTTATCCAACTGACCAGTTGAGTAAAGGCAACCTGGCAATGGATTATATTATGTTTGGCCCGGTGCAAACATTTAATATCCCGGGATCACCGGTCCGCCCTTTTATTGGTGCCATGTTAGGCGCATCCATTCTTTACCCTGGCGTTGATGGTTATTCCAACGACACCAAGTTTGCCTGGGGTGCACAAATAGGAACAAATATTTATTTCAATCCCCGGATTGGATTGCGTTTGAAGGCGCAATTGTTAGCACCTGTTGATGGCTCCGGTGCCGGGTTTTATGCGGGTGAAGGTGGTGGAAATATCACTACTTCCGGCTACTCTGGGATTTACCAGTTTAATTTAAATGCTGGATTGGTGATTGGTTTAGGAAGAGTGTTGCCCGAACTGAGACCGCGACCGAGAGTGTACCATTCAAGGCCAAGATACCGCTACCGCTATGCGCCATATCCAAATTATTGATCGTGATTTTCGTTGATAGCAGATGGTGAACAGTAATCGTGCTCACTGAAACTGAATGAAACCTCAAATTGAAATTACTGTTCATCTTCTTCTATCAATGACAATTTTCTTACCACTTAATGGTATTTTCCGGCAAATTGATGAGCCTTTATTTTGGGTTCATCAATTTTTTTTTGATCGTGCTACCTGAAAACATCCGTGACTATTTTTTATTTACAAAGAAAGAGAGAATCGGTATCCTGGGTTTGATTGGATTGATCATCTTCGTGTTTATTCTCCCTTATTTCTATCCTTCACCAAAAATCAGTACAGACAAAAAGGAATTTGAAAAATTTAAAAATGAAATTGCGCAACTAAAAACGCAGCAGCGCACAGATTCATTTTCGCATAGTGATAAACGTGAGTATAAGCAGGAAGAAAACGATAATGAAGAAACTTCGGTTCCCCACGAAAATTCAGTAAAAACAGCATTATTTTATTTTGATCCGAATACTGCCTCATCAGATCAATGGAAGAAATTGGGATTGCGAGATAAAACAATTCGCACAATAAATAACTATTTATCAAAAGGCGGAAAGTTTCGTATGGCAAACGATCTGAAAAAAATTTATGGATTACGTGAAGAAGAATATCAACGGATATCCCCTTATGTGCAAATTGAAAATGTTGTTGAGAAAGAAAATAAAGATGAGCCTCGTTTTACAACTTCTTCGCATAAAGATTTTTCCCGCATCAGCGATATTGATATTAATACAACAGATACTTCTGCATTGATCGCCTTGCCTGGTATTGGAAATAAATTAGCTAACCGCATTATTAATTTCCGGGAAAAATTGGGAGGCTTTTATAGTGTTAGCCAGATTGCGGAAACCTATGGATTACCGGATTCAACTTTTCAAAAAATAAAACCGCATTTGAAAGTAAATGATGTTCTTGTCCGAAAGATAAACATTAATACGACGGATGCAAATGTGCTAAAGCAGCATCCCTATATAAAATGGAATATCGCCAATGCCATTGTACAATATCGCTTGCAACACGGAACTTTTAAATCTATTGAAGAAATTCAACAAATTGCTATTATAACTCAGGAGTTATTCAGGAAAATCGCCCCTTACCTGTCAATTAACTAACGTTTGTTAGTTTTGAAAAAGCATATTACCTTTGTTTTATGGGTTTCACCCAGGTAGTTTGTTTTTATTATAATGAATGTTTGCCAGTGTTGCCACGCAATTATTAATTTGTAATTGCGTGGTTCTTTTTTAAACTTATCTGTGTAAAATAAAACTGCATGAATTTTCAAACATCAGAAATAACACAACAGGTTGCACAAACAGCTGCTGATTTTGCTGCACAGCATATTAAGCCTCATGTAATGGATTGGGACGAACGCCAGGAATTTCCTGTTCCTGTTTTTAAAGAGATGGGAAAATTAGGATTGATGGGTGTTCTTGTTCCTGAAGAATATGGTGGCGCAGGATTAACGTATATAGAGTACGTAACTATCATTTCAGAGATCTCCAAAGTGTGCGGTGCTGTAGGATTGAGCCTCGCTGCGCATAACTCGCTTTGTACAGGACATATTCTTACGTTTGGTAATGAAGAGCAGAAAAGAAAATATCTTCCCAAATTAGCTTGCGGGGAATTTATAGGTGCATGGGGATTAACAGAAGCAAATACCGGAAGCGATGCAGGTAATATGAAATGTACTGCAGTAAAAGACGGTAATGATTGGATCATTAACGGAACGAAATGCTGGATCACGCATGGCAAAAGCAGTGATGTAGCCGTTGTTATTGCACGAACAGGCGAGCCCCGTACAAAAGATAATGCAACTGCGTTTATAGTTGACCGCAATACTCCCGGTTTTAGCGGAGGTAAAAAAGAAAATAAACTCGGTATGCGTGCAAGCGAAACTGCCGAAATGATCTTTGATAATTGTCGCGTGCCCGATACAAACCGGTTAGGTAAAGTTGGCGAAGGTTTTAAACAATCATTGAAAGTATTGGATGGCGGAAGGATTTCCATTGCTGCACTTTCATTAGGCATAGCCAAAGGAGCGTATGAGGCTGCCTTAAAATATTCGAAAGAAAGGCACCAGTTTGATAAGCCAATTGCGAGCTTCCAGGGTATTTCATTTAAGCTGGCTGATATGGCAACAGATATCATGGCTGCAGAATTATTAACCATGCAGGCTGCTGATAAGAAAAATAAAGGATTGCCTATGACGAAAGAAGCAGCAATGGCAAAATATTATGCCAGTGAAGTTGCGGTGAAAGTTTCTACTGAAGCAGTGCAGATTTTTGGCGGCTACGGGTATACAAAAGATTTTCCGGTAGAAAAATTTTATCGCGACAGTAAACTTTGTACAATCGGCGAAGGCACTTCTGAAATCCAGAAAATAGTTATTGCAAGAGAAGTGTTGAAGGATTGAGTTCGGGGAAACGATGATTGATGATCGTTGTTCGATGCTCGACTTTATTGCAAGGTGCTTCACAATATGTCGATCAACAACCACCGATCATCGCCTACTCACGTTACGGTATAAAATCTTCTTCGTCTTTCGGCCCGTATTTATCAAACAATTTATCTATTGCACCGGAAAAAAGCGGAAATTTTTCTTTGGTGAAATTCTTGATCACTTCAATTGCTTTATAAGCTTGTTCTTCGGTAAGCCCTTGTGCCATCAGGCGTTCAATCAGATCTTGCATAACATAAAAATTAAAACCACGCAATTGTGCGTGGTTCAAATATCATAATAATCCTACAAATCACATAAATCCTGGTTCAGACAGTTTATGCAACTTTCAGCAAACTCATCTTACTCTTGTCAAATTTTTTCTTTGCATATTCCAGGTCAACATAAAATTTGTCTTCTTTGGTAGAAGGCAATTCAAACATGGCGTCTGTTAATATGCTTTCGCAAATGCTGCGTAACCCTCTCGCGCCTAATTTGTATTCTATTGCTTTTTCAACCATAAAATCGAGTACATCATCTGCAATGGAAAGATGGATGTTTTCAATTTCAAATAATCTTTTGTATTGGCGAACCAGGGAATTTTTTGGTTCAGTAAGAATAGAACGCAATGTAGGTTTATCAAGCGGGTTAAGATGTGTAACAACCGGTAAACGGCCCAGTAGTTCGGGGATTAGCCCAAATCCTTTGAGGTCTGTTGCGTTTACAAATTGCAACAGGTTTTTCTTTGCAGCTTCCTGTTGGTCTTTATTTACATTAAAGCCAATGGCATTGGTATTGATTCTTCTTGCAATGATCTTATCCACTCCGTCAAACGCACCGCCGCAAATGAAAAGAATATTTTGTGTGTTGATCTTTACTAATTTTTGTTCCGGATGTTTTCTACCGCCCTGTGGTGGAACCAATACATCTGTTCCTTCCAGTAATTTCAGCAAACCTTGTTGTACACCTTCACCGCTAACATCGCGTGTTATAGAAGGGTTATCACCTTTTCTTGCAATTTTATCGATCTCATCTATATACACGATCCCTCTTTCAGCAGCAGCAACATCATAATTGCAAACCTGTAATAATCTTGATAAAATACTTTCTACATCTTCCCCAACATAACCGGCTTCGGTAAAAACAGTAGCATCTACAATTGCAAAAGGAACATTGAGCAACTTGGCAATAGTTTTTGCCAGAAGCGTTTTACCTGTTCCGGTTTCGCCAACCATGATGATATTGCTTTTTTCGATCTCGATATCGCCGTCAGCAATTTTTTGCTGCAACCTTTTATAATGATTATATACGGCTACTGCAAGTATTTTTTTTGCTTCATCCTGGCCAATCACATATTCATCCAGGAAGCGTTTGATTTCAACGGGTTTTTTTACATTGAGTTTGAAATGAGATGACGATAATGAATTTTCATCACGGATCATTAATTCCTGCTGAATGATTTCCTGTGCATGCTCTACACAATTTTCACAGATATGCCCTTCCTGGCCTGCAATGAGGATTTTTACTTCATCGCGGCTGCGGCCACAAAAGGAACAATGCAAGGTATTTTTTGCCATTTAAATTTGCTTACGTTATTGCCGTAAAGTTATTCAACTTATTCGCGAAATCCAATGAAAACAGGAAATTCCTTAGGGAACTTCCTGTTTTCAATTTTTTTACGGTTATACTTTATCAATTAACTGGTCTACAATACCATACTCTACGGCTTCTTTGGCATCCATCCAGTAATCACGTTCAAAATCTCTATAGATCTGTTCAATTTTCTTTCCACAATTCTCCGCTAATATCCTTGCTCCGATCTCTTTCGTCTTCTTAATTTGCTTTGCCTGTATTTCCAGGTCAGCGCTTACTGCCTGAAAATATCCGCCGATGCTTGGCTGATGGATCATCACTTCACCATGGGGAAAAATAAACCGGCGGCCTTTTTTTCCGCCACTTAAAAGGATAGAACCCATAGATGCGGCCAATCCCATACAAATGGTGCTTACGGGACTGCTCAGCATTTTCATAGTATCATAGATAACCATTCCGCTTGTAACAATTCCACCAGGGCTGTTTATATAGAATTTTATTTCTTCACCGGGTTTGTCTGCATCAAGCAATAATAATTTTGTAACGATATCTTTTGCTGAACGGTCATCAACCGGCCCCCATAACTGCACGCTTCTTTTATCGAAGAAATATTTCTCCATCTTTTTCATAAGCATGCCGGTATCCGGGCCTTTTTCTTCTTTTGGCTCTTGCTCTTCCGGTTCTTCATCGTCCATTCTTACCGGATCTGAAATGTATTTTGAATAATTCATAAATCTGTTATTGAAATTTTATTAGAAGATAAAATGATTCTGAATGATTAATTATCCTTTTTTTCTTTACGCGGATTAAGTAACAACACTTCATCTACAAGCCCGTATTCTTTTGCTTCTTCTGCAGTAAGCCAATAATCGCGGTCACTGTCCTTCTCAATTTGTTTTGCTGTTTTACCAGTATGGAAAGCTGTGATCTCAAATAATTCTTTCTTTAATTTTTTGATCTCATTTACGGTGATCTCAATGTCGGTAGCTTGCCCGCCAATAGCGCCGCTTGGCTGATGCATCATAACCCGGCTGTGTTTTAACGCAGTTCTTTTTCCCTTTGTTCCAGCACACATCAATACTTGTCCCATTGATGCTGCCATGCCAATGCAAATTGTAGAAACATCCGGGGTAACATATTGCATGGTGTCGTACACACCGAGTCCTGAGTAAACGCTTCCGCCGGGACAATTAATATACATCTGTATATCGCGGTGGCGATCGGTACTGTCAAGGAATAATAACTGCGCGGTTACAATATTTGCGACTTCATCATTAATAGGATAACCTAAAAAAATAATGCGGTCCATCATCAAACGGCTATATACGTCCATAACGGCAATGTTCATAGGACGTTCTTCGATGATGTTTGGGGTGAGATTAGTGACGTTGTATTTTTGATAATCATTGAGCGTGTTGCTGGAAATACCACGGTGTTTCACAGCATATTTTTCAAATTCATTCTGAAAGTTCATAATACTATTATTCGATTTAGAATTGCTGAATACCTGTTTTCCTTTCAAATCTCCGTCCAAACTTTTAAACTGCCAAAAAACTGACAGAGTTGCCGGGCGGACGTCAGTTGTCAGTGGTCAGTCGTCAGTTAGACCCCCCGTATATAATGTCACTATTCATGGGAAAAATGAAATTGCGGGAGCTTCTGAACACTATTCATGAGCTGCCCGCAATTAATAAGGTAAAACCAAATCTCACCACTGCCGACCGATAACTGATGACCGCCGACTACTAATGGTGATGATGCTGATGTTCCTGCTGCATTTTATTGAATTCTTCAGCAGTTATAGTTTTTTCTGTTGGTTTGATCTGTGTTTCTGTCCATGCAAATACTTTATCAGTTTGAATACGGTGCATGGTTTCTTCAACAAATTTCCTGTCCTGCATCATGCGGTTCACATAATCGGTTATCCATGGTTGCTCCTCATCCATAACCTGCCCCTGCATGTAGCTTAGCAATTGTTGTTTTGCGGAAGCTTTGATATCATCAGCAGTTACTTCAATATTATTTTCAGTAACAACTTTATTCACGATAAGTGTCCACTTCAACTGGTTTGCAAAAACAGGGAATTCGTGTTCTGCTTCTTCTGCAGATTTGGGCTGCTCCCCGCTGCTTTGGATCCAGCGTTTTAAGAAACTTTCAGGGAAATCGATGTTTGTATGATCGAGTATTTCGTGATATAAGGAATGATGCAACTGGCTGCGCGTTTGTGCATCCCAGTAGTTGTTGATCTCTTCTTTTATTGCAGCTTTAAATTCTTCTTCTGTTTTGATTTCTTTTTTCGGATAAACAGTTTTGAAAAACTCTTCATTGAGTTCAGCTCTTTCAACCAAACCAACTTTAGTGATGGTTACTTTGAAATATTTTTCTGTTGCTGTTTTATCTTCTTTGTCAAGGCCAAGGTCGCTGATGATCCATTCTCTTTCTTTTTCATCGAAAGCTGTTGCTAATTGTAATACTACAAAATCATCTTTCTTTTTTCCGATCCAGTTCTTGCGGAAATTTTCATTGAAATATTTTACCAATAACGAATTGTCTTTGCTTATTCCGCCTTCAATAGCGTTTCCGTCAGCATCGCTTTCTGTAAATGTTATATTGATCACATTATCATCACCTGTTACAGATTCCGGATCGGTCATTTTGCCATTGCGTATCTGCAAACGTTCTACTTCATCGTTCACCATCTGGTCTGTCACTTCAATTTTATAACGGGTCAGTTTTGCTTTGGCCAGGTCAGCAATAGTAAATTCAGGCTTCAACCCAACTTCAAATGCAAATGCATATTCTGCAGGGCTGCTCACATCAATCTGGCGTGCATCATTCTCGGGTAACGGTAATGGTTGAGCGAAGATGTCGAGTTTTTCACTCGTCATATAATTCGTCAGTTCTTTCTCCACTGTTCTCAATACTTCGTCGGTCAATACGGAATTTCCGTACATTTTTTTTATCATGCCTACAGGCACCATTCCTTTGCGGAAACCCGGGATATTTGCTTTCTTGCTGTATTCTTTCAATGCTTTTTCAAAAGAAGGGAGATAATCGTCTTTAGCCACTTTCACGGTGATCTTGTCGTTCAGCAGGCTGATGTTTTCCCTTGTTACTGTTGCCATTATTTAAAAATTTGTTGATGGATAAATGTACCGTGCAATTTCATTTCAATCCTGAAAATTGAAACGGGCTGCAAAGTTAAGAGAATTTGGTGGAAAAACAGCTCTAAAATGAAGCAAAAACGATGGGGTAGAAGTGCGGGTGATAGGAGTCGAACCTACATGCCTTGCGGCGCCAGATCCTAAGTCTGGTGCGTCTGCCAATTTCGCCACACCCGCAAAAGGGGTGTAAAAATAGGGGATTTCTGCTCAACAATCAATTCTTAACGCAATTACTGTCAGCCTATTTTCGTAAATTCGTTTACTATGGATGCTGTAGCAGTGACACCGCAATATAACCTTACTCAAGACCAGGAAAAGAGGCTGATCCTCCGCGAATACCGTTCCTTATTACGATCATTAAAACCTAAATTAAAGCCGGGCGATAAAGAACTCTTGCGTACCGCATTTGAAATGGCAGTGGATGCGCATAAAACCATGCGGCGCAAAAGCGGCGAGCCTTATATTCTTCACCCGCTTGCTGTGGCAAGAATTTGCGTGGAAGAAATCGGGCTTGGCGTTCGCTCCACTATTTGTGCGCTTCTGCACGATACTGTAGAAGATACAGACATTACGCTTGAAGACATAGAAAAAGAATTTGGCCCGGAGATCGCACGCATTGTGGACGGACTTACAAAAATCTCCAACGTAATTGATGTAAATGCTTCACAACAGGCAGAAAATTTTAAAAAGATATTATTAACACTAACTGATGATCCGCGTGTAATATTGATTAAACTTGCTGACCGTATGCATAACATGCGCACACTCGATAGCATGAAACGGGAAAAGCAATTGAAGATATCTTCCGAAACCGTTTATGTGTATGCTCCTCTTGCGCATCGTATGGGTTTGTATAATGTGAAGACTGAACTGGAGGATCTGGCGATGAAATATCTTGAGCCGGAGCAATACAAAGAGATCGCCCAGAAATTATCTGAAACAAAACGCGAACGTTCGAGGTATATCAATGAATTCATCAAACCAATAAAAGAAAAATTAGAAAAAGCCGGATTTGATTTTGAAATGTATGGCCGCCCTAAAAGCATACATTCTATCTGGAATAAAATGCGGAAAAAAGGAGTGGCTTTCGAAGAAGTGTACGATCTGTTTGCGATCCGTGTTATTTTAAATTCTCCCCCTGAAAAAGAAAAAGAAGATTGCTGGAAAGTATATTCATTAATTACAGATGAATATACTCCTTCACCGGAACGCCTTCGCGATTGGTTGAGCAATCCGAAATCGAACGGCTATGAAGCGTTGCACACTACGGTGATGGGGCCGCAGGGAAAATGGGTTGAAGTGCAGATACGTTCAAAGCGGATGAATGAAATTGCAGAGAAAGGATTGGCCGCACACTGGAAATATAAGGAAGGTGCAGCCGATGAAAGCCGCTTCGACAAATGGTTTCAGCAGATCCGTGAAGTGTTGAATACACAGGATAATGATTCAGTAGATTTTCTGCAGGATTTTAAAACAAGTTTTCTTGCAGAGGAAATTTATGTGTACACACCAAAAGGCGATGTAAAAATGCTGCCTGTTGGTTCTTCTGCATTGGACTTTGCATTTTCTATACACAGCGCTATTGGGGTGCAATGTATAGGTGCAAAAGTGAACCATAAATTAGTGCCGATAAGTTATAAATTAAGAAGTGGCGACCAGGTAGAAATAATTACTTCAGGCAAACAACGACCTACAGAAGACTGGTTGAATTTTGTTGTTACTGCAAAAGCAAAAAGCAGGATTAAAGATGCATTGAAAGATGAAAAAAGAAGAATTGCGGATGAAGGAAAATATATTGTGCAACGCAGGCTTGAACATCTGGAAGCCGCATACAACCAACATAACATTGACATACTAACGGCATACTATAAACTAAGTTCTTCACTCGATTTGTTTTACCAGGTTGCAGTAAAAAATATTGATCTGAAAGAGTTGAAAGAATTTCAGATCATTGGGGACAGATTGGAACCGCCGAAACCGATAAAACCTGCTACGGAAAATAAAACAGATTCTTCTGCTGCACATCTTCCTAAAAAAGATACAGAGTTGATCATATTCGGAGAAAGCAGCGACAAGATCGTTTATACACTTGCCAATTGCTGCAAACCGATTCCCGGCGATGATGTGTTTGGATTTGTAACTACAGGAAAAGGTTTGACAATTCACAGAACAAATTGCCCGAATGCTGCAAAGCTGATGGCGAATTACGGGCACCGTGTAGTAAAAACAAAATGGGCGAAGAACAAAGAAATTTCATTTCTCACAGGTATCCGCATTGTAGGTATGGATGATGTAGGTGTGGTTAATAAGATAACTAATTTAATTTCAGGTGAACTCAAACTAAATATAAACGCTATTACTATTGAAGCTAAAGAAGGTTTGTTTGAAGGCAATATAAAAATCTATGTGCACGATAAAGAAGAATTGGAAGAATTAGTACAGCGCTTGAAACAATTGAAAGGTATTCATACAGTTGACAGATATGATACCGAATAATGTTTAAAGTATCTTGAAAAAACAATCTTCCCGCAATATCATATTTCCCTATTTTTGCCCCTTTGGTAATTTTACAGTATAAATTTTTTTGAATGGTTGATGTTATCTTAGGCCTTCAATGGGGCGACGAAGGAAAAGGAAAAATTGTAGATTATTTTGCCCCGCGTTACGATATTATTGCACGTTTCCAGGGCGGTCCGAATGCAGGCCACACATTATATGTTAATGGCAAAAAAGTTGTTTTGCATCAAATCCCTTCGGGCATCTTTCATGAAAAAACTACCAATCTTATCGGAAATGGGGTAGTGCTTGATCCGGTTACCTTGAAAAAAGAATGTGAATCAGTTGCATCATTCGGAATTGATTACAGAAAGAATTTATATATCTCTCAACGTACACATCTTATTTTACCTACACATCGTGCTTTGGATAAAGCCTCTGAAATATCCAAAGGAAATGAAAAAATAGGATCCACATTAAAAGGCATCGGCCCGGCTTATATGGATAAAACCGGTCGAAATGGTTTGCGCGTTGGTGACCTGAGTGATAAAAGTTTTGTTACGCAATACATCAAACTTCGCCTTAAACACCAGAAGTTGTTAGACAGTTTGAATTTTCATGAAGATATTTCTGCCTGGGAAGAAGAGTTTTTTGAAGCAGTGGAATTCATGCGCCAGTTCAAGGTTGTAAATGGCGAATATTTCATTAATGAAAGAATACAAAAAGGCCAGAAAGTATTAGCGGAAGGTGCACAGGGAAGTATGCTTGATATTGATTTCGGCACATTTCCTTTTGTTACTTCTTCCAATACAATTTCCGCAGGGGTATGTAGCGGTTTGGGTGTAGCACCACAACAAATTAAAGATGTTATTGGTGTAAGCAAAGCGTATTGTACAAGAGTGGGAAGCGGCCCATTCCCTACAGAGCTTGAAGATGCAACGGGAGAAGAACTGCGAAAAATTGGTAATGAATTTGGCGCTACAACCGGCAGGCCGCGCAGGTGCGGCTGGATCGACCTGGTAGCTTTGAAATTCGCCTGCATGATAAACGGGGTTACAAAAATTGTAATGACAAAAGCTGACGTGCTGGACGCTTTTGATGAATTGAAAGTTTGCACAGCCTATAAAGTTAATGGACAAAAAACTGAAGAAGTGCCATTCCAGATGGAGAAGGTAACTATAGATCCATTATTGGAATCTTTTCCCGGTTGGAAATCTGACATTACGGCAATAAAAGATTTTAAGAAATTGCCAAAACAAATGCAGCAATATGTGGAGTATATTAACAAGTATCTACATGTTAGCATTGCGTACATTTCAAACGGCCCGGGTCGGGAACAGTTGATTGAAAATTTATAAAAAAGCAGGATAAACTTTTCTTAAAAAAATATTTAAAAAATTTGGCGAATTAAAAACTTCGCTGAAATTTTACAATCTAATCTTATTAGAAATATGGCACCAAAATCTGATAAGGAGAAAAAAGGTTCAAAAAAATCTGCGCCTGAATTACCAAAGGATGACGCCGCGAAACCATCTTCTAAATCCAAAAAGAAAACGGATGACGATGATGAGGATGTCGACGATGACTTTGATACTCCAAAATCAACACCCAAAAAAAATGCTAAAGCATCATCTAAATCTAAAAAAGACGATGATGATGACGATGACTTGGACGACGATGCTGATGAAGTTGATGATTGGGATAAAGTAGAGGAAGAAGACAACTGGGACCCAGATTTTGATGAGTTTGATATTCCAAAATCGAAGTCGAAAAAAAGCACTTCGTCTGGTCCTGCTAAAAAAGGTTCAAAATCTTCAGATGATGATGAATTTGGAGTAGATGAGGATTTTAAAGATTTAGACCTGTTCGGCGAAGGTAATTTCGAAGAAGAGGATGACGATTTTTAGATATCCCTCCTGATATTGTGGAAAGAACATTTATTTCATTTCCCGTAACGGATTTTAAGCATTTTAAATTTAACATGCTGAATTGGCTTAATAACCAGTTCAGCATTTTTTCTTTCTTAGATAATAATCAGTTTGTATTTTCTTATCATCAGCACGAATGCCTTATTGGCGCTGGTTGTATTGCCAGGCTTGAGGCTGAAGCCGGTAATGCTTTTGAACAATTAAAAATTTTCAGTGAGCAGCATAAAGACTGGTTGTTCGGGCATTTGGGATATGATTTAAAAAATGAAACGGAACAACTTACTTCTTCTCAAATTTCTTTCATAGAATTTCCGGATTTATTTTTTTTCGTTCCGGAAATTGTTATCGAATTAAAAGATGATGTGATAAGAATCGGGTCATTCAAAAATGATCATGAAGAAATTTTTCATTCAATTTTAAAAGGCGGATTTGCAACTGAAAAACATTTTGGCAGGCCTGTAAAAATCGAATCAAAAATTTCTAAGGAAGAATATGAAAAAACAATTAACGAATTGAAGCGGCATATTCTTCGCGGGGATTGTTATGAAATCAATTTTTGCCAGGAATTTTTTGCGAAGGATGTAGATTTAGATCCCGTTCAAACATATCAAAAACTTGCTGAAATTTCCCCCGCACCATTTGCCGCATTTTATAAACTCGAAAAAAAATATTTGTTCAGCGCAAGCCCGGAAAGGTTTCTTCAGAAAACGGGAGATATATTGTTGTCACAACCTATCAAGGGAACTTCAGCAAGGAATATTTATGATACACAGGAAGATGACATAAATAAAAAAAAATTATATCATAGCCAAAAAGACCGCACTGAGAATGTAATGATCGTTGACCTTGTGCGGAATGATTTATCAAAGGTCTGCATCGAAGGGTCTGTGAAAGTAGATGAATTGTATGGCATTTACACGTTTCCACAAGTCCATCAAATGATATCTACTATTATCGGAAAACCAGAACCTGGAAAGAATTGGATCGATATTATTAAGGCAACTTTCCCTATGGGCTCGATGACAGGTGCTCCAAAGAAAAAGGTGCTTGAACTGATAGAACAATATGAAAGGACCAGGCGTGGATTATTTTCCGGCGCAATTGGCTACGTTACTCCAGAAAGAAATTTTGATTTTAATGTGGTGATAAGAAGTATTTTTTTTGATGAAGCAAAAAAAAATCTTTCTTACCAGGTTGGCTCTGGCATCACATATTACAGTGATGCTTCCTTGGAATACGAAGAATGTTTATTAAAAGCAGAAGGAATAAAAAAAGTATTGGCATTGGACCAATACTTTTAACCTTTGGTATAACTTGACTATTATTTTTTATTTCAAGCCATCGCGTTTGGCAACAGCAGTTTTTGGAACAGTTGAATCATCGTCCGCAGCATCGTTCAATAACATTTGAACCGATTCATTTAATATCTGGTATTTATTCGCGATAAACAATTCCATTTTATCCGCAGGTAACTTCAATTC
Organism: Bacteroidota bacterium; assembly: GCA_018266575.1. Classification (GTDB taxonomy): domain Bacteria; phylum Bacteroidota; class Bacteroidia; order Chitinophagales; family Chitinophagaceae; genus Puia. Next base: position 23,268 of record JAFEAE010000025.1, on the reverse strand, counting down.
ATAAGTATTGTTCGTGCTTGCCATTACTTTATCAAATTCAGGGTTGTAACGTGCAAATTCATCAATGTCCATCACCACATATTTGGCAATAACTGAAGAATGATATTTCCCGGAAACAGAAATTGTTTTCGAATTGTTTAATTCTTCCTTGCTCAACTTCCTGTGAAATACATACATGGAAGAACCTGATAGCTGCTCAGTAGCTTCATCTTTAGTTAAAGTGGTAATTCCACCTTGTCCTTCAAAAATATAGTGTGTGCCAATAAATTTCTTTACGTGATTGCGGGATTCAGCCGGAAGATAATATTGCAAATCCCAGAAATTGCGGCTGCCACTTTTATGCATTGCCGAATAAACGTGTGCCGAACCGCCATTGTACGCGGCAATTACCAATAACCAATCACCGAATTCGGTATACAGGTCCCTTAAATATTTTGCAGCTGCCCGGGTGCTCTTATAGTAGTTGGTGCGTTCGTCGTACCTATGGGTAACCTTTAATCCTAATAATCTTGCGGTTTGTGGCATTAATTGCCAGGGGCCAACAGCGCCAGCCCATGAAACTGATGTTGGTTTTAACTGAGATTCAATAACTGCAAGATATTTTAATTCCCTTGGTAAGCCATATTGTGCTAAAATCCCGTCAATCAGGTTAAAATAAGGCCTCCCCCAGCTTTTCATGTTTTGAAGGTCCTTTTGGTTCTTTTCAATATAATCCTGAACGAAACTTACTGCACGGGGGTTTAACCTTGAACCATTGCTGGCATCCGGCGTATAAACGGTATTTATATAAAGGTCGTTAAACCCATTTTGAGAATTGATTTTTGAAGCAACCGCAACGGCTTTAGTAGCTTGTACCGTAGTGTCTTTTTCTAAAGCAGAATTAAAAATTCTCTGGTTGAAAATTTTATTCGCATAGGTAACGGGTATGGCTAAAACAATAATACCCAACAATAAAAGTCTTTTTTTTGTCATTGCTAAAAGTTTAAAAATGATACAAAAAGCTAAATTAATGGGTGTATCATTTTTCACAGGGTTGGATGGAAACAGAAAAGAGATTTACAGCTTTAAAGGCTAAATGGCTCAATCTGCCGTTTTCATAAAGTGGGATTTTCGTAGGACTTATATTGCTGTATCAATAGCTCTGAGATATGGAGCAAAGATAGCTCATTAAATCGGTTTGTCATAGCTTGAATACCAAAAGGCATGCCATTTGTATGCCTGAAAAGTGGTAATGAGATGGCGGGAATGCCGGTTAGATTTGCATAAACTGTATAAATATCAGCGAGATACATAGCAATCGGGTCGTCAGTTTTTTCCCCGATCCTGAAGGCAGTAGTAGGTGAAGTAGGAAGCAGAATTATATCAAAGTCTTTGAAGATCAAATTGGTACGATCTGTTAAAATTTTTCGCACCTGCTGGGCTTTCGTAAAATAAGCATCGAAGTAGCCTGCACTTAACACAAAGGTTCCCAACAAGATGCGTCGTTTCACTTCTTTTCCGAACCCTTTTGACCTACTCCGGTTATAAAACTCTGCAAGCTCAATATTCTTGGATTTTTCCCGGTATCCATATTTTACACCATCAAAACGGGAAAGATTGGAAGAAGCTTCAGCTGTGGTTAAAACGTAATATGTCGGAACTATATAATCAAGATATTCAAAATCAACTGCTTCTACTGAATGTCCATCCGACTTTAGGTTTTCGACAAATCCAGATAGTGTTTTTTTGATTTCAGGGTCAAGGGATTGATGTTCAAAAGCTTCTTTAAAATAGGCTATTTTCAATTTCTTTTTTTCATCAATTTTGTTGATATCTAAACCATTATGTGGATAAGCTGTGCTATCGAAATCGTCTTTTCCCTGGATGGTCTCCAAAACAAGTCTTACATCAGGAATAGTATTCCCAAAAATGCCAATCTGATCAAATGAAGAAGCATAAGCGATCAATCCATAACGGGATATTCGCCCGTAAGTCGGCTTCAAACCGATAACCCCACAAAAATCTGCAGGCTGGCGAACGGAGCCTCCGGTATCGCTTCCGAGGCTAACCATACACAACCCGGCTTGAACAGCAACCGCAGAACCTCCTGATGAACCTCCGGGAACTCTCGTTGTATCCAATGCATTCAATACGTTTCCATAAGCAGAATTCTCATTGGTTGAACCCATGGCAAATTCATCGCAGTTATTTCTTCCGATAATGATTGCATCTGCTGCTAACAATCGTTCAACTGCAGTAGCATTATAAATGGCTATAAAGTTTTCAAGGATCTTTGAACCTGCGGAGAGCTTTTGATCTTTATAAGAAATCACATCTTTTAATGCAATAACAACCCCATGAAGTTTGCCTAATGAAGCACCGGATTTTCTTTTTTGATCCAAAAGAATTGCCCTCTCTTTTGCTTCTTCATCATACACTTCCAGAAAAGCATTTAAGCGTCTTGCTGCGTCGATTTTTTTAAGATAATATTCAACGGCAATACTGCACCCGTCCGGATTTTCCTGCAAAAACGAATGATAATTTTTTATGGAAGAAAAGGAAAACAATGAGAAGTTATTTAGAGATTAAGAAATTTTTGGTTGAATTAATTCCATTCGGCTTCTTCTTTTTTCTGGCGTTTTTCGACCTTTACACAAAGGAGGATGCTGATTTCATACAGAAGCATTAATGGAAGCGTGCAAACAATCTGGCTCAACATATCAGGCGGAGTGATAATGCCGGCAACGATCAACATGATCAAAATTGCATATTTGCGGACACGCCTCAAATAGGCTGCGCTAACAACGCCAATTTTAGCCAGGAAATACATCACAAGTGGAAGTTGGAAGGCTAAACCAGCTCCTAAAATCAATGGAACTATTGTATTGAAATAACTTGCAATTGTCCATTTGTTCTCAATATTGTCATCAATAGAAAAATTGGCGAAGAAATTAATAGTGTATGGTGCAATCACGAAATAGCCAAAGAAAACACCAATGAAAAATAATAATGAAACCCAAAAAATAACGCCTCTCGTATTTTTCAATTCCTTTGGCGTTAATGCAGGTTTTGTGAATTTCCAGAACTGCCAGAAAACATAAGGAAATGCGAGGATGAACCCGCCAATTAAAATAATGTTGAAATATACATCGAATTGTCCGGCAACTGCGGTGCTTTGCATCATCACATTAATTTTTGTCATGCAAAGTTTCGTGCCGAGCCCGAGTTTCTGGCTAAGCTTACAGAGAAGGCCATAAGTGGGAAAATCTCCATGGGTTGGCCCCATCAAAATTTTCTTTACAATAAATTTATTATAAACGGCCATTATTATTGCACCAAGCGCTACCGCCACAGCAGATTTGAAAAGATGCCCTCTCAGTGCATCCAAATGCTCAATAAAAGACATCTCTGCTCTATCGCCACTTTTTGAATTTCTTTTAAATAGACTCATGGAAGTTTTGGAAATGCCCGATAAAAATATTGTAAATAAAAGAAAACCCCGCTAAATTAATGGCGAGGTCCTGCTACTTAATAAAGTAGTAATAATTTAATTGTTGACAGAAGAGTTGCCAGAAGAAACCTGCTTGTTTGAAGCCGACCCGGAATTATGATCATCATTGATATGATCTTCAATCTCTCTTCTAACATTGTCTTTTGCATCTTTAAATTCGCGGATGCCCCTTCCTAAACCACGCATCAATTCCGGAATTTTTTTACCACCAAATAAGAGGAGCACTACTAATGCAATAAGTAAAATATGCGGACCGCTAAATAAATCTCCCATAACCTACTTTTTAATTGTGAAAAACAAAGTTAATACAAAATTGACGATAATGGCAATAATGAGTTGCCTTAATCCACAAGAAAAGGAGTCGGAAAAAGTTAAAATCTTTTTTCCTTGATACGAGCGCTTTTGCCGCTTCTTTCACGCTGGAAATAAAGTTTTGAGCGTCTTACACGGCCAACCTTATTCAATTCTATTGATTCGATGTTTGGTGAAAACAAAGGGAAAGTCCTTTCTACACCAACACCGTCAGAAATTTTACGTACTGTGAACGTTGCAGTGTGCCCAATACCCTGGCGTTTAATAACATCGCCTTTAAATCCTTGAATACGCTCTTTATTGCCTTCAATGATTTTATAGTTAACTGAAATATTATCACCAGCTTTGAATTTAGGGAATTCTTTTTTGCCAGTTAACTGTTCGTGTACAAATGCTACTGCCGCGTTCATGACTTGAAATTTTTAAGGATGGCAAAGGTAAGATTCATGGGGAGATAAACCAAATTTATTGGGGAGAATTTAAAAGACTGGATAAAGGTATAAGGTTTAAGGTGCGAGGAAAAACATACCTTAAACCCTTATACCCTATACCTTAACTATCTTGCCACATTCACTGCCCTTTTTTCCCTGATCACAGTTACTTTGATCTGGCCCGGATAGGTCATTTCGGTCTGAATTTTTTGTGCGATCTCAAAGCTAAGCTTTGCGCTATCTCCGTCAGTTACTTTATCAGCTTCTACAATAACGCGCAATTCTCGGCCAGCCTGGATTGCATAAGCTTTTTCAACTCCTGGATATGCCATTGCGAGGTTTTCAAGGTCTTTAATGCGCTGAAGGTATTGCTGCATGATTTCCCTTCTTGCGCCCGGGCGTGCTCCGCTGATCGCATCGCAGGCCTGAACAATGGGGGAGATCACATATTGCATTTCTACTTCATCGTGGTGGGCGCCAATGGCATTAACAACGGCTGGGTTCTCACCATACTTTTCAGCTAACTTCATACCGAGTAAAGCATGGCTTAGCTCAGTTTCTTCATCCGGAACTTTTCCTATATCATGCAAAAGCCCGGCGCGTTTTGCCAGTTTTGGGTTCAACCCCAATTCTGAAGCCATAATCGCACAAAGGTTTGCTACTTCACGGCTATGCATCAATAAGTTTTGTCCGTAAGAAGAACGGAACCGCATCTTCCCAACTATTCGTATCAACTCTTTATGCAAACCATGAATGCCCAACTCAATCACGGTACGTTCACCAATTTCCATTACCTGTTCTTCGATCTGTTTTCTCGTTTTTTCAACCACTTCTTCGATGCGGGCCGGGTGAATACGACCATCGGTTACAAGGCGCTGCAAAGAAAGACGGGCAATTTCACGGCGAAGCGGATCGAATGAAGAAAGAACGATAGCTTCGGGTGTATCATCAACAATCAAATCAACACCTGTAGCTGCTTCTATGGCACGTATATTTCTTCCTTCACGCCCAATGATCTGGCCTTTGATCTCATCACTTTCCAGGTTAAAAACAGTTATTGAATTTTCTATAGCTTGTTCTGCAGCAGTTCTTTGAATACTTTGTATAATCAGTTTTCTTGCTTCTTTATTCGCTTTCTGGCGGGCATCGTCAATAATTTCCTGCTGAAGCGCCAATGCCTGAGTTTGCGCTTCATGTTTAAGGCTTTCAATAAGCTGTGCTTTTGCTTCTTCTGCGCTTAAAGCAGCAATTTTTTCTAACCGGCGTATATGTTCTTCCTGGTGTTTCTCCAGTTCAGTACGTTTTAGGTTAACGACTTCTATTTGCCGGTTAAGGTTTTCTTTTATTGCTTCGTTTTCCTTAGACTGTTTATCTAAATTCTCGGATTTCTGGTTAATGCTTTGCTCTTTTTGTTTGATCCTGCTTTCAGCCTCACTCAGTTTCCGGTTTCTTTCCAGAACTTCTTTATCATGTTCTGCTTTAAGCTGAACAAATTTTTCTTTTGCTTCTAATATTTTCTCTTTTTTTAGATTTTCTGCTGCTGTTTGTGATTCGGATATGATTTTTGAAGCCTGTTGGTTCGCTTCTTCAATTTGTTTTTGGGTGTTTTTCGCAAAGATCAGCTTACCCGCTATGATCCCGATGACAAGAGCTACAGCACCAATTATGATGTATATAAGGTTCGCATCCATTTAATTTGTAATTTAAAAAGTTGACAATCGTATGTTTATTCCCAAACTCCATAAATGCATGGAAATGTGTTAGTCGGCGAAGATAGTAATTTTTGACAGAAGGATTTTGCAGCAACTAAAGTATTTATAACGCCTTATCCAACTGATGCTCCATTTTAAGTAATGTTTCGAGTAGTTCTTTATTTCCTGATTGTTCTTTATCGGACGATTGTACTTGTGTGGCATACCATAACAAAACCATGGCCACGTAATCCTGCATATCCTTTCCGGCAAAATTGGTTTTGAATTCGATAATCTGATCATTGATTGTTTTTAGCGTTTTTCTGACCACTTCTTCATTTTGTGGTTCGATACGGATGCGGTATGACCGGTCGCCCACAATAACATTTATTGGAATTAACTCTTGCATAGTTGAAAATCTTGTTTTAAATTTATTCACACTTTGTTCACAGGCTGATTCCTACGAATATTTTATTCGAAGTTAAGCAATTTGACAACGAATATTTTTGATACCTGACCCTAAAAACTTTTATATAGAAACAACTAAACCCAAATCAAATCATGTTCGTAAAAATGAAGTCACCGGTATTTATTGACCGGTTGACCTTTGAAGTTGATCACCCTCAACAATGCCTGCTGAAAGCCGTATTGAAAGATGATACGGGAATTGTTTGCAGCGCACTCGAAACAGAAGCTGCAAATGACCAACAGGTATTCAACTGGAATGGGCTCAGCGATTTGCCTTACGGAGTGTACACCCTCGAAATTTCAAGAGGAAGCGATGAAACCAAAATGCGTTTGGTAAAACGTGTTTGAAATTATTCGTTCAGCAATGTAATGCAGCGGTCTATTTCTTTAATGTATTGATTAAGGCGCTTCTCCAGCGCCTTTTTTTCTTCTATGTCCATATCATTCTTCGATAGCCTTAATACTTCTGCCTGCTGCTGCAACTGCTCAAGCTGTAACAATTGAGCTTTGTTTTTCAACTGAGATTTTTCCAGCTCTCGCTCTAATTTTTCTTTTTCTTTTTGTAAAGACTGATATTGGCTAAGCAACTGCTGTAGCTTATTATTCACACGTTGCAGAGATTGTTCAAATTCATTCATACAACACGAATTAAGAGTGACAGAAATTGGTTTCTATTTCCTGATCTCAGCGCTCAGGTCTCTTTCCAGGGCCGTTGTTATCCTGCTCATCATCGTATCCACTTCCTTATCGGTGAGCGTTTTTTCTTCATCTAAAAAACTAAAACTAACTGCGATTGATTTTTTGTTAGCTCCCAGTTTTTCGTTTTCAAAAACATCAAAAAGTTCCACCTGTTGCAATTTATCGAGGTTGACCTTCTGAATTGTTTTTTCTACTTCAATATACGCCAATGTTTTGTCAATAACTAAAGAAAGATCGCGGTGAACAGGGAGTTGTTTCGGCAATTCTTTGAATTCAATATTGTTTTTTGAAGCCATTTCCGACAGTAAATCCCAGTTAAAATCTGCGAAAAACACAGGTGGTTTGATATCAAATACCTGTAATACTTTATTTTTTACAACGCCTGCTTCAGCGATCAACTGGTTATTAATATGGATAGATAAACCTGTTTCAAACTTCGGGTTTTCTGAATTTTTGTAAGATAGGTTATGCATTCCTGTTAGTTGGATGATCGTATTGCATAAACCTTTCAGATAATAAAAATCGGTGTTAACAGATTTTCCCTTCCAGGAATCTTCCGAAAGCTTTCCTGTTGTGTATAAGCAGAGATGATTGGTTTCTTCATATTTACCTGTGCCGGATGTACTGTATGTTTTTCCGAACTCGAAAAAACGAAGGTTTGCATTCTTACGGTTAAGGTTATGCGCAATTGATTCCAACCCTGTTTCCAATAGCGACGGACGCATAATATTCAATTCTGCACTAAGGTTATTGATCATCTTCACCGCATGTTCCAGTTCCTCGCTGGTAAAATATGCGCTGTTTGTTATGGAGTTGGTAAATATTTCATTGAAACCAACAGCTACCAGGTAATTGCTGATCTTTTCTTTGTAAGATGATAAATGTTTATCTGTTTCAACAGATGGGGAAATAGTGATTGAAGAAGGTATCTGTATATTATCGTAACCATCAATACGCATGATCTCTTCTACAACATCTGCCGGTAATGTGATATCAGGTTTATGAAACGGAACGGATATACGGACATCGTCCATGCCTTCTTTAACCATTTCAAATCCTAATGCAAGCAGGATTGCCTTTACTGTATCGGGATGATAATTTTTGCCACTTAATTTTTTCAGGTAATGATATTTTAAAGCTATCTGTGTTTTTTCATTTGGCTTCGGGTATACATCAACGATAGAAGAAGTGATTTCGCCGCCAGCTAATTCTTTTATTAATGATGCTGCCCTTTTCAACACATTTACTGTATTAGAAATATCCATTCCTTTTTCAAAATGTGCTGCCGCGTCTGTGCGCAATCCATGTTTAATGGAAGTTTTTCTTACATCGTTCGGATTGAACCATGCGCTTTCCAGGAATATATTTTGAGTAGAATCTTTTACACCACTTTTCAGCCCGCCGAATACACCGGCAATGCAAATGGGCCCTTCCGCATCACATATCATCAGGTCTTCCGCATTTAATTTTCGTTCCTTTTCATCAAGCGTAATGAACGGGGTTCCCTGGGAAAGGTTTTTTACAATTATTTTTTCGCCTCTTATTTCGTCTGCATCAAAAGCATGAAGCGGTTGTCCCGTTTCGTGCAACACATAATTTGTTATATCGACAATATTATTGATCGGGCGGACACCTATTGCTTTTAATTTATCCTGCATCCATTTTGGCGACGGGGCGATTTTTATTCCTTTGATAAGAATTGCAGAATAACGCTGACATCCTTTTGTATTTTCAATGGTGACAGAAATAGGTGAATTGACAGTCACTGCTTTGAAATTATTTACTGACGGATTTTTTGCCCTGTATTCTTTATTTTCATGGTGCGATAAATAGGCGCAAACATCTCTTGCCACTCCGAAATGGCTCATTGCATCCATGTGATTAGGCGTCAATCCGATTTCATATACAAAATCTTCATACGGTTTAAAATAATCAGCAACAAACGAGCCTGTTTTTAAATTATCAGGTAGAACAAATATCCCTGCATGGCTTTCTCCCAAACCGATTTCATCTTCTGCGCAAATCATTCCATAACTTTCTTCACCGCGGATCTTTGCTACTTTCATTGTTATTGGTTCAGACTTCAGCGGATGGATAGTAACGCCAACCTGTGCAACAATTACTTTTTGCCCGGAAGCGACATTTGGTGCGCCGCAAACAATTTTCAACAAATCACTACCACCAATATTTACTTTTGTAAGTTTTAGTTTGTCTGCATTTGGATGTTGTATGCATTCAATCACCTCGCCAACAACCAATCCTTTTAAACTTCCGGGGATGGATTCATATTTTTCAAGGCTTTCTACTTCAAGCCCGATCGATGTAAGGATTTTTGATAATTTTTCCGGTTCAATTTTCACCGGCAAATACTCACTGAGCCAATTGTAACTGATTGTCATTTCCTGTTGATGATTTTTTTCGGAAAGCAAAGATAGCTTTTTACGTGCAAGCTAAATCCGCAATGCATAAGAGCCCTTGTTTATAATCTTTTGTAAAAAAAAGTTAAATGGGTGTTACCAATTTGACTTTGCGATTATAGTCAGGTCATACTTGCGACTGATGTTTATCACTGAAAAAATTTTTTATGGTGCATTTATTGCTAAATAAAATGATGCAGCGATAATTCAAAAGTTGATGATATTTTTGCAGACTGATAAACTCAGTTCGTGGTATCTCAAACTGATTTTAGCAACCTAAATTTTTTTTATGAAAAGCGCCTTTTACATTCTCGCTATTTGTTGCATTGCATTAAGTTCATGTGGCCCAACGTATGTTACTGTTCACGATAATCCGCCACCTCCGCCTCCGGAACAGCCGGTAGAAGATGAAGTTTCTTATCAAACATTTTATGATGACCTCAGCCCTTATGGCCAGTGGATCGATTATCCAAATTACGGTTATGTATGGAGACCGGAAGTTGATTATGGGTTTAAGCCTTACGCTACAAATGGTCATTGGGTTTATTCCGATGCAGGATGGGTTTGGGCATCGGATTATAATTGGGGGTGGGCCCCGTTTCACTACGGAAGGTGGTTTTATGATATAGCTTATGGATGGATGTGGGTGCCGGGTTATGAATGGGCCCCTGCCTGGGTAAGCTGGAGAAGAAGCAACGACTATTATGGGTGGGCCCCGTTAAGTCCTGGTGTAAGTATTGATGTTTCCTTTTCGAGTTACAATCCCCCGAATAATTACTGGTGCTTTGTTCCTCATCAATATGTAACAAGCCCGAACGTGCGCAATTATTATGTGAATGAAACAAGGAATGTGACGATCATTAATAACACAACGATTATCAATAACACAACAGTCATCAACAATTATAATAACAATAATAGAGGAAGAGGAAATGGTAATGGGTTTAATGGTAATAGGAGAAATGGCTATTCTGCAGGCCCTGATCCTTCTGAAGTGTCACGCGAAACAGGATCAACAGTAAGGCCGGTTACAATTGTGAATTCAAACCGTCCGGGCCAGCAATTCAACAATAGTAATAACCAGATGTCTTTGTTCAGGCCAAGGGTAAATGCTGCTTCGGCTAATAATTCTAATAATAACAATTCACAACAGCGTGTTGCACCGGCGCGTTTCCAACGCCTGAGTGAAGTGAGGCCGTTGAATACAAATAATAACAACCCTAATAATGAAGTAAACAGGAATAATAACAATAACACATCTGCCCCTGCGAATAATTCGAACAACAATACATTTACACGTCCGGCTAATAACAATAATCTGCCAACGAATAATCAACCTGCTGCTCCAGCAAACAATAACACTAATAACAGGCAGAACGGTTTTAATGAAAGGCCATCGAACAATTTTAATAATAATCAGCCTGTCATAAGGCCTGCAGAAAATAATACACCGGTAAATTCAAACAATAATAATCAATTTAGCAGGCCAGCCAATAACCAGCCTTCGAATACCAACAGTGTGCCGGTTAATAACAATAACCAGTTCAACAGGCAACCTGTAAATAATAATCCAAACCAGCAACAGGTAAGACAGCCCAATAATCAGTTTAACAGGCAATCGAATAACCAGGTTCAGAATAATAACGCGCAAAACCAACAACAGGCTAATCCGAATAATAATTCATTTAACCATCACAGCCAGGTTCTGCAACCTCAGAATAATGCAAGGCAGCAACCTTCTGTAAACCAGAACCAGCAAAGGTTTCAACGGAGGATGCCCAATAGTAACAACAATAACAACCAGAACAAAGGCGACAAGGATAAGAAACCTGTTCAGCCTGTAAAACAATAATAAAATAAAAAAGATAACTGTAAACGAAACCTGCCACCAAAGGCACGTTTCGTTTACTAAAGCAATAAATTTATTAGGGTAACTATAAAAATGATAATCTGCAGTATTTAATTACCGGCAAAGTTTTTTTGGATAAATCTTTTTGCACATTCAGTTGTTAATTAATCGCGAAAGAAGGATAAAACTTTTTTAAATTGTGTAAAGCTCAAATGGTGGTGTTAATAAGCTGTGCCGATTAGTGAATAACAGTGTGAATAGCAAAAGGAAAAATATAGCGAAAGAAAAATTTTTTTCGGAAGCAAATCCCAATTTATATTCGCCTTCCTGACTCAAAGGGATAACATTTGGTTCACGCTACGGTAACAATTTCTTAATATAAGGCTGAAACACTAACCCAATGAGCCTGGTTAAAAAAATTGATTTAACCATGTTGGAATTGCCATCTCCATACTGAAAGTGAGCTATACAATTTCAACTGACAGATAAACATATTTTTCATTTTCTGGACGGTTTTTAAAATGGATCTAACTAACCTCAACAAAGACAGAAAGCTCAGGCGCAAGCCATCAATAGACATGAGCACGATGGTATATGGAAAAGTACCACCACAGGCAAAAGACCTTGAAGAAGCAGTACTCGGCGCAATTATGCTGGAGAAAAGTGCCTTTGACACGGTAGTGGAGATATTAAAGCCGGAATGTTTTTATCTGGAAGGGCATCAGCGCATTTTCAGGGCGATGCAATCATTGGCACAAAAAAGCCAGCCGATAGATATCCTTACCGTAGTTGAGGAATTACGAACCAAGGACGAACTGGAAGTTACCGGCGGGGCGTATTATGTAACAAGATTGACGAATGCCGTTGTTTCTTCAGCTAACATCGAAGCACACTCGAGAATTATACTGCAAAAGTTTATTCAACGCGAATTGATCCGCATAAGCGGTGAAATCATTGGCGATGCTTATGAAGACAGCACCGATGTTTTTGATTTGTTAGATGATGCGGAAAGCAAACTGTTTGAAATTACGAATAACCATCTTCGTAAGAACTTTGATAGCATCGATACGGTGCTGGTAAAAACAATTCAGCGCATCGAAGACCTGCGCCATAAAAATGAAGATATCACGGGTGTGCCAACAGGATTCCCAACTTTAGATAAAGTGACATTTGGATGGCAATCAACAGACCTTATCATCCTTGCAGCAAGACCTTCGGTAGGTAAAACGGCATTTGCGCTTAACCTTGCCCGTAATGCTGCCCTTAATGCGGCAAAGCCTACGCCTGTAGTTTTCTTCAGCCTTGAAATGAGTGCAAGCCAGTTAGTACAACGTATTTTATCTGCAGAAAGCGAGATATGGTTAGAAAAAATTGCACGCGGTAAACTCGAGGAACACGAGATGAAACAATTGTACGCAAAAGGAATTCAACGGCTTGCACAAGCACCGATATTTATTGATGATACAGCAGCGTTGAATATTTTTGAACTGCGTGCAAAATGCCGCAGGTTGAAAAATAAGCATAATATCGGCCTCATTCTTATCGACTATCTGCAATTAATGAGTGGCGCCGGTGATGGCAAAAACAGTAATCGCGAACAGGAAATAAGCCGGATTTCAAGAGACCTGAAAGGGCTTGCAAAAGAATTGCAGGTACCAATAATTGCGTTATCCCAGTTAAGCCGCGAAGTAGAAAAAAGAAAAGAAGGAAATAAAATGCCGCAGCTTAGTGACCTTCGCGAATCGGGGGCAATTGAGCAGGATGCGGATATGGTTATGTTCTTATATCGCCCGGAATATTACGACATCACTCAAAATGAAATGGGTGAAAGCAATAAAGGAGAGACTTTCTTACGTATCGCGAAGCACCGTAACGGTTCTTTGGAAAATGTGAAGTTGCGTGCTTTGCTGCATATTCAGAAATTTATGGATGATAATGACGGCGGCAATTTTGGAAATATCGGGTTGCCCCCGGGAAGCTGGAAACCCATCCAGGATGATGAAGGCGGTGGCGCTGCCAAGCTTTATATACAGGCAGGAAGCAAAATGAACGATCTTCCTATGGATGAAGAAGACACACCGTTTTAAATTTGTATTGATAATTTTATACTGGAGAATGAAACATCATTCTCCTTTTTTTTGAAAAGATTTTTTGAACATGGCATTACCTGTTTTTTTTTCAGAAGATATTTCAGCGCAACAAAATCCTGTTGTGCTTGAGGAAGACACTTCAAAGCATGTAGTACAGGTATTGCGCATGCAGGAAGGTGAGCAATTGCAATTAACAGATGGCAAAGGAAATATTTTTGTTTGTGAGATCGCAGGTGCACATAAAAAGAAATGCGCTGTAGTTATTAAAAGCAGTAGTTATGAAGAACGAAAACCGCGGAAAATTTCAATTGCAATTTCTTTATTAAAGAACACAAACAGGTTTGAGTGGTTTTTAGAAAAAGCGACAGAGTTGGGAATTACGGAGATCATCCCGATGATCTGTGAACGGACTGAAAAACAACATTTCCGGTTTGACAGGATGAAAAATATTTTGATAAGTGCCTTGTTGCAATCCCAACAGTCATGGCTACCCGAAATGAGTGAACCTGTTTCATTTGAATCCGTTATTAATAAATCTATTCATGCCCAAAAATTCATTGCTCATTGTGCTGATGGTGCAAAAGTCGCCTTGGCGGATGCAGCAAATAGTGCAATAGATTCGCAAATTATTTTAATTGGCCCTGAAGGTGATTTTTCTGAAAAGGAGATTTCGCTTTCCTTTCAACATCATTTCACAGCAGTTGCATTAGGAGAAACACGGTTGAGGACAGAAACTGCAGGTATTGTTGCAGCAACGTTATTGGTAAATTGTTAGTAAATGATTGATGGTTTGTGGTTGGTTGTTTGTAGTTATTAATGTTTGAGTTCAATAGTAAATTTCGCATCGCAGAACTACTAACTACAAACAATAAATCATAAACTTTTCCTGCACAATTTTTTTAATAAAATTCAGTTATAGCAATATCATACCCGAAATAGCCTATCGAACAAATTCTACGCTGATTTACCCTTATAGTTTTCTAAAGTAAAATTGTATTTCCAGTATTTCGAAAACGTAACTCTATGAAACGGATCATCGTATTGTTTTTTTTATTTGCTATCGGCAAACTACAAGCGCAGTTCAACGAGTCATCTCCCGGAACAATAAAATTTGGTGCAGGTTACACGCATGATTTTCCCGGTTTGAACGGATATACTTTTGCGGGCGAATATACTTTTTCGCTCATCAATCAAATACAAGGCGGAATAGGAGTGAAACATGCAGACATGAGCGGCTATCCACGTATTTCAACTGTTCATGAATATACAAAAGCAAACACACTTGATTTCAATTTATACTGGGTACCTTTTCAAACAGAAACGCAATTAGCAAGAATTGGTTTAGGATATTCTTTTTCTTTTTATGATATTAAACGTGCATACCCGTTGACAACTACAAGCAGCGATGGAAAATCTGCTATTACCTGGCCATCGGCAACAACGAAAGGAAGAACTACCGGTATTAACCTTATTGCAGAATACGAATTCAAAATTCCCAATTCTCCAATTACTATTGGTTTGAGAGGCGCTTTATACAAAGCATATAATCGTACATATTTTATCGGGCCGATGGTTGGGTATCAATTATAAACCGGAAAGAATTTTTTTCACAATTGCAGGGCCTTCATAAATAAACCCGGTCCATACCTGGATTAATGATGCACCAGCATTTAATTTTTCTTTTGCATCTGCACTGGTAAAAATTCCACCGGAAGCAATTACCGGGATAGTATTATTTGTTTTTTGAGAAATGTATTTTACAATTTCTGTTGATCTTGTTTTCAACGGGGCACCACTCAATCCTCCGGCACCAATTTTTTGTAACTCATCGTTTGAAATTTGTAAATTTTCTCTGCTGATTGTAGTGTTGGAAACAACCAATCCTGAAAGTTGAATTTCTGTTGCTAAAGAAATTACATCATCAATTTGTTGCCAGGTTAAATCCGGGGCAATTTTTAGTAATAATGGTTTGGGAGATTGTTGCTGATGATTGATCGTTTGAAGGTTGCCCAATATTTTTTTCAATGCATCTTTCTCCTGCAATTCACGCAATCCCGGCGTATTCGGGGAACTTACATTCACCACAAAATAATCTACATAATCAAACAATTCCCTAAAACAGGTTTCATAATCTTTCCACGCATCTTCATTCGGTGTAATCTTATTCTTTCCAATATTTCCACCAACAATAAGACGATGACCGATGTCTGACGACCGACGACTGTTCCATTTCTTCAGTCGCTCAGCAATCACTTTCACGCCGTCATTATTAAATCCCATCCGGTTAATGAGGGCATTATCTTTTTTCAAACGAAATAATCTTGGTTTATCATTTCCAGGTTGTGGCAAAGGTGTTACTGTTCCTATTTCCACAAAGCCAAAACCCAAACATTGAAGTTCATTTAAGTACAGTGCATTTTTATCAAAACCGGCGCCAAGTCCAACCATATTGGAAAAAGAAAGATTGAAAATTTTTCTTACAGCAGAATCGCTTTTATAGGTAAATGATGAGACGATGATTTTTTTTATCGGCCCGATTTTACATGCAAACTTTAATGCATTCATGGAAAAATGATGGACACTTTCCGCAGGAAAAAGAAATAAAATGTTACGAAGCAGTTTATACATAAATCGCCGCGAAGATACATTAGATTAACACATCGTTTTTTGTGATAGTTGATTGAAAATTTTATCTTTGATATAGAAAGTTGAATAGACAACTTTTAACACGATTGATTGTTATACTTAAAAATATTTTATGCAGGAAGCATATATCATAGCTGGCTATCGCACTGCTGTCGGAAAATCAAAAAGAGGTGGGCTTCGTTTTTATCGCCCTGATGATCTGGCTGTTGATGTTATCAAAGGGTTACTGGCCTCGGTTCCACAACTTGACCCGAAACGTGTGGACGATGTAATTGTTGGCAATGCTGTTCCGGAGGCGGAGCAGGGATTGCAGGTCGGAAGGATTATTGCAGCGAGGGCTGTTGGCATTCATGCGCCGGGAGTCACTGTTAACAGGTATTGTGCAAGCGGTTTGGAAACGATTGCAATAGCAACAGCAAAAATCCGCACAGGAATGGCTGAATGTATTATTGCAGGTGGCACAGAAAGTATGACGATGGTGCCGACTGCCGGATGGAAAACAGTCCCTGCTTATTCAATAGCTTCTGAAGAGCCGGATTATTATTTAAGCATGGGGTTAACTGCTGAAGCTGTAGCAAAAGAATATAATGTGAACCGTGAAGACCAGGACCAGTTTTCTTACAGCTCGCATCAAAAAGCGATCAACGCTATAAAGAACGGATATTTTAAGAACGGAATTCTTCCGATGAATGTGGAAGAAATTTATGTTGACGCAAAAGGCAAAAAACAAAAGCGGAATTTTACATTCGATACAGATGAAGGGCCAAGACAGGATACATCGTTGCAGGCACTGGCAAAACTGAAACCTGTGTTTGCTGCTGGTGGAAGCGTGACCGCCGGCAACTCTTCACAAACCAGTGATGGTGCAGCTTTTGTGATTGTGATGGGTGAAAAAATGGTGAACGAATTGGGATTAAAACCAATTGCAAGATTAGTTGGATGTGCAAGCGCCGGCGTACATCCACGCATTATGGGGATTGGTCCAGTAGAAGCTGTTCCGAAGGTTTTAAAACAGGCAAATATGAGTTTAGGTCAGATTGATTTGGTCGAATTGAATGAAGCTTTTGCTTCGCAGGCATTAGCGGTGATCAGAAAATTAGGATTGAACCCGGATATCGTTAATATTAATGGCGGCGCAATTGCATTAGGCCATCCATTAGGTTGCACCGGTTGCAAACTAACCATCCAGATTACCAATGATATGAAACGGTTGAATAAAAAATATGGAATTGTAACGGCGTGCGTTGGCGGCGGTCAGGGTATTGCCGGGATAATTGAAAATATTAATTAAAGTCCTTTTTGAAGAAGCTTGAAGCCATGCAATTGCATGGCTTTTTTATTTACCCGTGCTCAAACTACCAAAAAACCCTTGGTCTAAGGGTTTCTTTAACCGATAATGATTTATATTGCTCATTGATTGCCTGGGAAAATGAACTGAAGGACTAACGTTTTATTTAATTTTTGTGAGTGTGATCAACGTATTTCTGACTGACGACCACGAGATGTACCTTGAAGGGTTGGCTTTGTTATTGGACAAACAGCCCGGAATTAAAGTTGTTGGAACTGCTTTATCAGGGGCCTCGTTACTAAAAGAATTGCCTTCCATTGATCCTGATATCTTATTGCTCGATGTTTTTTTGCCCGATATTAAGGAAGACGAATTGTTGAAAAAGATCAGAGAGATAAAACCCGATCAGAAAATTGCATACCTCACTTTATTGCGGGGAACGCGTTACATACATAAACTGATCAAGCATAATATCCAGGGTTATATATTAAAAAATTCGCCGATTGCCGAACTGCACGAAGCATTGGTAAAAATCCACAATGGCGAAACCTATTTCAGTAAAGAGATAAATATTGCCGATGTGCCTGAAGATTTCCGGAGCACGATCACCATTAACGGGAAAAATATTAAGGATATTCTTTCCAAACGCGAACAGGAAATCCTGAAACTCATCTGCCTCGAATACAGCAATGCTGAAATTGCGGAACAACTTTTTTTAAGTGTGAGCACTGTTGAAACACATCGCAAAAACCTTATCGCAAAACTCGGCGTGAACAATACAGTAGGGCTTGTGAAATTTGCATTGAAACATAAGATCATTGAATAATTCTTTGCCCCACTGAAAGATTCATTAAATTACTTTCATGTAATCTTTATACATCGGTGCGATTATTTTTTATTACCATTCTTCTAACTGCATATTTTCCTGCACTTGCACTAACAGATACCAGTGCGATCCGGTCGCTGTATGCGAGGTGCATGAATTTTTCCGAAGATAAAATTGACTCGCTGGATTATTATGCCAATTTCATTGCCAAAGAATCTTCAACGCTGAATTATTCTCCAGGAAAATTATATTCATTGCGTTTGCATGGGCTATGTGAAGAATACAAAGGCGATTATGATAAGGCGATCAATTATTACCTGCAATGCCTTGAAACGGCACACCAGCAAAAAAATGCAGAACTGGAAATTGCAGAATTGACTGACCTCGCTATTGTATATACAGAAGTGAAACGTTTTGTGGAAGCAAAGAATGTGTACCTGCAATGTATAAATATGAAAAGCAAAAATGATACTTCTTCATTACTTGATTCATATATTAACCTTGGTGCTATTTATAATAACCTGAATTTACATGACAGCGCTTTGTTCTTTCTGCAAAAAGGATTGGCCCTTTCCAAATCATTCCACCGGGAGGGGAATGACCTTTCTTCATTATATAATAATCTTGGCAACACCTATTTTTTTAAGAAAGAATATTCAATGGCACTTTCTTATTTCGAGATCAACCGTAAACGACATCTTACACCGGATAAGAAAGCAGACCTTTGGGTAGATTACCTGAATATAGCGGACGTATACATCGAAGAATCTAATTTCAACCTTGCAAAAAAATATGCCGATTCCTCTATGCAGATCGCCGATTTTCTGCAATCAAGAAGCAAACAGGCAGATAATTATTCGCTGTATGCAAAATTGTACCAGCATAAGAACGATTATAAAAAAGCAAATGATTATCTGTTAAAGTGGTATAACCTCGATACTGCAATGGTGAACAACGAAACCAACGAAACTATTGCTCGGTTACAGGAACAATATCATGCACGGCAACGGGAAAATGAAAAATTGGTCTTGCAGGCTGCAGTTGATAAAGCCATTTTTCGCAGTCGCATGATCATGATAGTTGCATGTGCGTTGTTGGTGATTGCGTTGATTATTGCACTCGCATTAATAACAAAACGAAGGGCCAATAAAAAATTGCAGGATACCAATGCGTTGATCATTGAGCAAAATGAAAAATTAGCTGAACTGAATTTTGAAAAAAATGCGCTTATCAGTATTGTGTCGCATGATCTGAGCACACCATTTGCAACTATAGGAATGTGGAGCCAGTTGCTTCGTAATGATGAAGCGAACCTTACCGGCGAACAAAAAAAATCAATCAGAAAAATTGAGGAGGCAACATTATACGGAGAAAAGCTCATCCGGAGAATATTGCAGGTTGAAAAATCGCAAACCAATCAGCAAAAGATCAACCTGGAAAAAATAGAATTGAATTCATTGGTGCGGTCTGTCGGAGAAAATTTTCGCCCGATGGCAGAAAATAAAGATATCAAACTTCATATCAATACGGCTTCTTCTGCGATTGACGTTATCTGCGATAAAGAACTTGTAACTCGGATTTGTGAAAATTTATTATCGAATGCAGTGAAGTTTACACAACGCGAAAAAAATATCTGGGTATCTGTTGAAGAAGAAAATGGATCAGCAAAAATTATTGTAAAAGATGAAGGTGTAGGAATTGAGAAGGATGAATTACCTCAGTTGTTTTTAAAATACAGTAAGATATCTTCACAATCAACCGAAGGCGAACCTTCTACAGGACTGGGTTTGGCTATTGTAAAACGCCTCGTTGAAGAATTGAATGGCTCTATTTATTGCGACAGCGAGCCAGGCTTTGGATCAACATTTACTGTTGTGTTAAAAAAATAATAAGAAGTTATTTTCCTGCGTGTGGGTTTTTGTTTTCAAAAAAACACCTAATTTGCAACATTGTAGCAAATAATCTTGCGTAAACAATTAATCATACGGCAATTTCTCGCAGTATTAATGCTGGTCGTTTTCGGTTTCAGTATTACTCCTAAAATTATTTTGCACAATATTATAGCGGATCACAAGGATACGCCGTTTCAATCAAGCCATAACGCCTCAGCACAATTATTTGCTTCAGGATTTAATTGTAACTGCGATAACCTTGTGGTAGAATCTCCGTTCATAAATGATTTCAATCCGCTTCATATAAAAGCATTAATTTTTTTCAAACCACATTTTGCAGATGTTGTAACCGGGTTTTACTCACAACATCACTTCTACGCTGAACTTCGCGGCCCTCCTGCAGGTATTATTTCCTGATCCTGCTCTTGCAAAAAGTTTCAGGGAATATTCTTTTTTCTTTACTGACAACGATTGCTAAAGATCAATCTAATTATTTAGCTATTCACTTAATAAAATATTCCAATGAATTTATCTCCACTCCGCATAATACTTTTTATTTTTTTATTCCTGTTTACAGGCATTGTGTTTTCACAAAACAGCGCAACAAATATTCCTGAAATTAAATTGCCGGCTGAAGGTTCCTTATCCGGAAGGGTTACTGAAAAAGGAAAACAAAACCCTGTTCCCGGTGCATCAGTTTATATTCCTGATTTAAAATTGGGGGTTGTTGCCGATTCAAACGGCCGGTACAGATTTAATACACTTCCATCCGGAACATACCTGGTCGAAGTACATTCGATAGGATACAAAACGCTTACAAAAAATATTTCAATTAACGGAGCTACTGTTGCCAATTTCGAACTCACTGATGAATATGTTGAAGAAAGCCCCGTGGTGGTTACCGGCTTATCAAAAGCAACACAAATCAAAAGAAGCCCGGTTCCGATTGTTGCGATCAGCCATGCGTATATATCTACTAACCTCAGCACAAATATTATTGATGCTATTGCGAAAGTGCCGGGAGTAAGTGCATTGACAACCGGGCCTAATGTTTCCAAACCGTTCATTCGTGGATTAGGATATAATCGTATACTCACGCTCTATGATGGTGTGAGACAGGAAGGGCAGCAATGGGGCGATGAACATGGAATTGAAGTTGATCAATATGGGATAGATCGGGTAGAAGTGATCAAGGGCCCCGCGAGTTTAACGTACGGATCGGATGCCCTTGCAGGAGTTGTAAACTTAATTCCAACACCGCCTGCACCGGAAGGAAAAATGATCGGTGGTGTAACTGCAGAATATCAAACCAACAATCGTATGTTCGGTGGCTCAGCAATGTTAGGTGCAACAAAAAATGGTTTTGAATGGATGGGAAGGATCTCGCACAAAGAAGCAACCAATTATCAAAACAAAATTGATGGAAGGGTTTACAATACCGGGTTTAAAGAAACAGATGCAAATGTTTCATTAGGCTTGCATAAGAGTTGGGGGTATTCGCATTTGAGTTTGTCGTTGTTTGATGACCTGCAGGAAATTCCTGATGGCAGCCGGGATTCTCTCGGGAGGTTTACCTATCAAAACACAGAAGCAGATACATTGCCCCGCCCGATTGTGCCGAAATCATGGCTTACTTCTTATGCCATCACGCCATTGCATCAGCATGTGCAGCATTACCGAGTGTACTCTACCAATAATTTTACAATTGGTGGCGGAAGGTTGAATTTGAATTTAGGTTTTCAGAGAAGTGTGCGCCGCGAATTCAGTCATCCCGAAACCCCTTACCTTGATGTTGCCGGATTATTTTTGCAACTGAATACTTTTTCGTACGACCTGAAATATTTTGTAAAAGAATTCAACGGGTGGAATGTAACATTCGGTGTGAATGGAATGTACCAGGATAATAATGTTACGAAGGGAACAGAATTCATCATTCCCAATTATCATCAGTTTGATCTCGGCCCGTTTGCAATGATCAGGAAAACATTTGACAAATTGGATATTGCTGGAGGTGTACGCTACGACAGCCGTTCGTTCACAAACTTTGAGCTTTATACAAAACCTGATCCTGTTTCTGGTTTTGATACACCGGTTTACGGCGCTGACACAGTTGGTGCAGACAAGCCATTCTATAATTACAAACACACATTTTCGGGATTTTCAGGAAGCCTGGGGGCTACTTATAATTTCACTGATCATTTCTCAGTTAAAACAAATATTTCACGTGGTTACCGTGCGCCGAATATTTCTGAAATATCAGCAAACGGCGTTCATCCGGGAACAAATATTTATCAGATCGGAAACCCTGATTTCAAACCAGAATTTAGTTTACAGGAAGATCTGGGGTTAGCATATTCTTCAAAATATGTTGTCATTAATTTCAGCGTGTTCAACAATGCGATATCTAATTATATTTTTAATCAACGCCTTTTAAGTGCGAATGGTGGCGATTCTGTAATTGTTGCGGGAAACCAAACCTACAAATTTCAGCAAGGAAAAGCGGAATTATATGGTGGAGAGTTAAGCATAGATATTCATCCAGTTAAAGCATTGCATTTCGAAAACAGTATATCCGCGGTGTATGCATTGAATAAAGGAGTTGATCCTAAACTGCAAAGCGACAGCAACAAATATTTGCCATTTATTCCGCCGCTGCACGGAACATCGGAATTACGTTATGATTTTGAGTTGAAGAGAAACCATATCACCAATGGTTTTGTAAAAGTACAGTTGGCTTATTATGCAAAACAAGACCGCGTATACTTGACAGATAATACCGAAACGGCAACTGCAGGATACGCTTTATTCAACGCCGGTATTGGCGGGGGAGTTACGAATAAGAAAGGCAAGACGATCGTAAATATTTATGTGATGGGGAATAATTTGTTCAACGTTGCTTACTTCGATCACCTGAGCCGGTTGAAATATTTTTACTACGGCCCGGATGATACAAACCCGGCGCATGGCATTCATAATATGGGAAGAAATATTTCTTTCAAATTAGATTTTCCGCTTGATTTTAATATGAAGCAGGCAGATGGGGAATAGTGAGATGTGAGATGTGAGATGTGAGATGTGAGATGTGAGATGTGAGATGTGAGATGTGAGATGTGAGATGTGAGATGTGAGATGTGAGATGTGAGATGTGAGATGTGAGATGTGAGAATAT
>JAFEAE010000024.1 GCA_018266575.1 Bacteroidota bacterium | reverse complement strand
GCAAACGACGAAAAGTTCAACTTTTTTCCCTACAACTACAGATATAGGCGTTTCTCTTGGATATAAAATCAATGATCAAAATGTTATAGGGATTGGTTCCAGTTATAAAATTGGCTGGGGAACAGATATCAAACATATAAATCTGAGTAGCCAGGGGATCGGGCTTCGAAGTTTTATTGATCTGCAAATAAAGAAAAGCTTTTTTGCATCTGGTGGTTTTGAATATAACTATCAGCAACCTTTTTATTCAATTGCAGACCTGCACACATTTAGCAATTGGCAACAAAGCGGATTAATTGGCATAAGTAAAATTGTTTCGTTGAATACAAAAGTATTTAAGAAAACCAAGCTGCAATTGCTTTGGGATTTTTTAAGCTATCAGCAAATACCTAAAACTCAACCTTTCAAATTCAGAATAGGATATAATTTTTGAAAAATGAAAACATCAAAAACTAAAATTGTATTTATAGTATCAATTGCTTTCGTTATAAGTACATATCAAAATGCAGAAGCACAAAACACATTTCCTACAAGTGGTAATGTAGGTATTGGGACAACATCTCCTGCAACTATATTGCATATCACAAATTCAGGTTACGCCTCAATACTACTCGGTAATAATGATCCAAATAGCTTTTTATTGACAAAAGAATCTTCCGACAACAGTTTTAATATTTGGACAGGCCCTTATGGAAGTTCGACTAACCGTTTGAAGATAACGAATACTGGAAGTGTTGGTATTTCCACCACTTCTCCAACTACCACTCTCGATGTTAACGGCAGTTTCCACACAGCACTTAACACTCAAACAATTCCGGCTAATAATGGTGCAGGAGGATTAACTGTAACATGGAATAGAACTAGTGGTGGAGCAGAAGTTAACATGTGGAATGTGTTTAACAATGCAGGAACCTCATTTCTGTTTAGTCAAAAAACAGGAGCAAGTACCTATAATGATTTAATGGCTTTACTCGGTAATGGGAATGTCGGCATTGGAATAATAAATCCACTCTATAAATTAGACCTGCAAACTGCCAATCAATACGATGGCATACACTTAAGATATAATACCACAGGATGGGTACACATGGCAGCAAATTCTCTTGCAGTTGGGGCATGGAATAGCATAACGCAGGCAGGAGATGCAGGCTTGCTTTTTGGGGGCTCTGCTGTCGGGAACGGGACATTTGGTTTTGTGATTGCTCCCTGGGCAAATGCAACTACCGGCATGCGCCTAGATCAAAACGGGAACGTTGGTATTGCCACCGCTAATACGCAGGGCTATCAACTTGCAGTAAATGGTTCTGCAGTTTTCACGAAAGCTGTAGTAAAATTATATAACACCTGGCCTGATTATGTATTTGACCCTAAATACTCACTACCATCTATAACCGAACTTGAAGAATACATACAAAAGAATAAACACCTGCCTGAAGTTCCTTCTTCTGCCGATATTGAAAAGAATGGCGTTGACCTTGGCGCAAATCAGGCTCAGCTATTTAAAAAGATTGAAGAGCTTACCCTCTATATAATAACTCAGAACAAAGAAATAGAAAATTTAAAAAATCAAAATAAGGAATTCGAGGGCATGAAGGAAAGTTTTGAGCTTCTTCAAAAACAAATCAATGATTTGAAAAAATTGATCAATAAATAAATTGCTCTAACAGTATGAAAAGAAAAATTTTTATCTACGTAGCACTGTTCTTATTTGTATCACGATTTGTAAATGCACAAAACACATTTCCTTCAAGTGGCAATGTTGGTATAGGAACAACAACACCATCAATTCCATTACAAGTAATAGGGCATCTCGCTGCCTCCAATGTTTCTGGAGGTAGCCTTACCGGCTTTGTACAGAACTGGGCAGACAATGCATTAATCTGGAAATACGGCAATACAAATGGAGGCTTGCGTTTCGGCTCGGCTACTGATCTTGCGGCAGGAGGTTTTTCTGAAAAAATGAGAATTACAGACGGCGGTTATGTTGGCATTGGCACAAATTCCCCTACAAATACATTAGATGTTCGCGGAAATATTTATACAAATGGAACAATGCAAGTTGATGGTGGTGATCTGTATATATCAAGGACAAGTCAAACCTTTGGATACGTATTGCGTCCAAATGTGACCGGCTATAAAGCTCTGCAATTTGCTGTGGCAGGAGGCGGTCCTTTAGATGCCATTTATCTTAATTCAGCTCTTTCTTATTTTACCGGAAAAATTGGAGCTGGTATTTCTACACCTGTTGCAGATATTGAGGCATATAATCAGTTATCTTCTTCTCCACAAAGTATTCTTTTTTTGCATAGTGCAAGCTTTAGTACACCTACGAACGCTCAGAATAGTTATTTCTTAAAAGCCCAGGATGATGGTTCAGGGGCTACACAATTTGTTCTTAGAGGAGATGGAAGTATTGGAATAGGAACATCGACTCCCGCAACGAAAATTGATATGCAAACCACTTCAGCAAACGATGGACTTACGATGCGATACACAAGTACAGGATTTATCAGAATTCACCCTAATTCACTAAGTGTTGGTTCTTGGAATAATCTTACACAAGCCGGTGACGCAGGTATCATATATGGGGGAACTGCTATGGGAGGAGGTACATTTGGGTTCATAATTTCTCCCTGGGCAAATGCCACAACAGGAATGCGAATAGATCAAAATGGTAATGTGGGAATTGCGACTGGCAATACACAGGGTTATCAACTTGCTGTTAACGGATCTGCAATCTTTACAAAAGCAGTAGTAAAACTATACAGTAATTGGCCAGATTATGTGTTCGACCCAAAATACTCACTGCCATCTATAACCGAAGTTGAAAAATATATTCAGCAAAATAAACATCTTCCTGAAATACCTTCTCAAGCCGATATAAACGAAAAAGGAATTGACGTGGGAGCGAACCAGGCGTTGCTACTAAAGAAAATAGAAGAACTCACTTTATATATCATTGATCAGAATAAGGAGATCGAGAAATTGAAAGGGCAAAATGAAAAACTGGAATTGCTTCAGCAAAAAATAGAAATGCTGGAGAAGAAAATTTTACAGCAAAAAGATAATTAATACTAACTGAACTAAACGTAACGATATGTTTTGGAAAAGGATAATTGTTTTTAGTTTTTTACTATTTGTTTTTGTAATCGGTAAAACCCAGGTTAACCTGCAAACAGGTAGTGCCGTATTTTCTCTCCCTATGTTTAACTGGCAGGATGACAAAAGCAGGTTAACTTCTGTGGTAGCGCTGAGCTATAATTCCGGCAATGGGCTTAGGGTAAATGATGTCGCTTCCAATGTGGGCCAGGGATGGAGCCTTGTAGCAGGCGGAGTTATATCACGCATGCAGGTTGGGGAACCGGATGACCAGCCTGCTTATTACACAAATATGAGTACCACCCAAGAGCAGGATAATGACCTCACAAAATACCCTGCCGGATATTTGTATCACACGATAGATCCAGCAAACGGATGCCCCAATGCGTTAACCAAATATCCAATCTTCGGTGCTAAAAATCAACTATATGCTCCCCACAATCTTACCCAGGAAGACAGGGAATTAGATCGTTTTAGCTTTCAGTTCAATGGCAAATCTGGGATGTTCGTCTTAGATACAACAGGAGGTGATCACGGAATTCCATTAGGAGATACTAAATTGAAAATAACATTTCAGCGGGACCCTACAATGACCAATCAGGGAATTAGAACTACTATTACGTCCTTTTCAATTCAGGATGTTGATGGCCTGATTTATAAATTTACTACACATGGGTTGACCCGGGTTTTATGTGAAGAATTTTGTGACCAAAAAGTGACCGTCCCTATTGCTCAGCCAAATTTTGGGGTTGGCAACGTGTATTTTCAAGCCGGGTTTCAAATCGGATTTGATAATAAGGTGGTAGTAAATCCGTACATTATTTCCAATTGGTATCTTTCAGAAATTGACGATCCCCTCACCGCGAGAAAAATACTTTTTAGCTACACTTCATTAACTGTTTCGAATACCGCAGGAGCGGATGTTTCCTATAATCAATGGCATGATTACATAATAGTATCGAGCAAAACCTCGGTAACTGTTAACCAGGAAATTTCTTCGATAACTTATCCGGATGGTCATACGGTAACATTTAAATATTCTCCGTACCAACGAGTTGATCTTAGCAATGAATTTGCCATGTCCGCAGTGGACATCCAGTACCAGGGGAGGTATCTTTCCGAATACCAGTTAAATACCACATACTTTATAAAAAACAAGTATGGTAACCCTGTTTTACCGGATGAAAAAAACTTTGCAAGGTTATGTCTGAAATCCGTTAAAAAATTAGGTGTTGACCTGAAAGAAGATAGCCCTCCATATACTTTTGAGTATTATCAGGGTTCTAATGCAAGTGATGATTACGTACCTCCGTCTTTTTGTTATCAAAAGGATGTTTGGGGATTTTATAATGGAAGTAATAGTGTGCGTTTTGATAATTCGCAACCTGTTACAGCAGGAGCATCTTCCATAAACCTTCTCAATTATTACGAATTAAAAGGGCTTTGTTTTCTGAATCCTTCTACAGCAAATTCATATACAGATCCTGTATCCGGCCAACCTGTTTATGGAGTTTATCTGAATTCTAAAGCAGGATATGCGCAGAATGGATTACTTAAGGAAATTATATATCCCACAGGGGGGAGCATAACCTATCAATATGCTCAAAATATGGGAAACTTAAATGGTACTGGAGATGTCATGGTGGGAGGAGTTCATGTTTCTCAAACTAGTTCATCAGACGGAGGTTATTCAAATGATTGTAATAACGCTATTACCACTCAATACAATTATGTAACCAATGGAACTGGCAGTTCTTCTTCATTATGGGGATTAGAACCACCGGCAAATATGATAGTTTCTGGAAGCCACTACGCTCCAGAGCAAAGGGGCTTTCACTGTAGCTTTTCGTCTGGCTGTGTCTTTTACTATCATTACATGTATCCGGGGATACTTTCCCTATCTGAGGCAGCGAGTTTATCTACCTTCCAAAATATTATGAACGCGATAGCTCCGTATCTCACCATTCTTAGCGTTGTAATGGATGTAATAGATATTATTAATGTAATTGGTCCTGAAACAGGCTGGGGAGAAATTGTCGCGGTAGTACTTGATATCGTATCTACTGTGGTCACAATAGTATTGAGCTATACTGCCAATTACAGCAAAGATGGAGCAACCCCCATTTACCACAATAGTAATTTAAATGAGGCAGGCCCCTTACCGACCCAATATAAGCGAGTGGAGGTCGTCGAGAATCCTGGCACGATAGGAAAAACAGTTCAGGAATTTACCAGTTCTGATGATTATGCATTATGGCTCCCTTCAGCAAATACAGATTTCGCGGTTAAGCAACGATTTGCTCCCTGGGCTTATGGCTTGCCTAAATTGACAACCATCTACGATGCTTCGGGCAATATGATCAAGCAGACGAAAAATGTGTATGATTTTACAAACGCACAGCGACAAATCACTACGGGCCCGGTGATTGGAACCTGTCCTAAATGTTTTTATACAGGCCTGGAATCTTGTAAATGTACTGTGGGATATAGCTATTCTCAGCGTAACGTTGATTGGACCAGCATTAATAATTATAAATATGACCCGGTAAATTATCCGGCCAATTATACTACTTCATCCAACTCCAATATGACTGTTGATATTTATAGCCTTTATACCGGAAGAGTGGAATTAGATTCATCTTATGAAAAAGTTTACCGTGTTGGCGATGCTTCAAATTTTGTTCAGACGGTAACTGCATATCAATATAATTATCTTTATAATTTTGATGTCAACCAAATCACAAGTGTACAAAGTAATGGTGACGTTAATTATAAGAACATAAAATACACAAGCGACTTTTCTGGTGGCCCGTTGACAACACTAATAAATAATAATATTGTTTCTCTACCTGTCGCTACAACCTCGTCAGTTCTTAATTCATCAACTTCAGCCATAACATTCTTGAGTGAAAAGGTTACAGAGTTTGCTCAGGTATCCAACGGAGATATTAAACCATCAAGAATAATAGAGCAAAGATTCAACCAACCAGCTTCTGGTATTGTCAACTACAGCGGTCCTGCGACAACAAATTATTCTGTTTATAAAATCCCTCAGGTATTTACGTATGACGCTAACAGTAATTTAACAGGCGTAAAAGATGAAGGTGGCAGATCGGTAACCAATATCTATGATTACAATGATAAATATATCACAGCATCAGTTATCAATGCTGATCCTGTAGCAGACAAACCTGCATATACAAGTTTTGAAAGCCAGGACCTGACAAGAAGCGGTTGGCTTTTAACTGGCCCTGCTGGTTATAACCTTAATGTCACTTCTCCAACTGGTGTCAATACTTTTACATTACAAGCCTCCGGTGCTAATTCACTAACAGCATCTTCATTGAATACATCCCGGCCTTATATTCTTTCTTTCTGGGCAAGCAACGGGAATGTAAGTGTAACAGGAGGTGCAACCCTCGTAAAATCTGCACCTACCTACAATGGTTTTACATATTATGAATATAGCATAGCACAGGGAACTGCAAGTGTGATAGTAAAAAATACTTCGTCCTCCGCAGTTAGCATTGATGAACTGCGACTATATCCAAAGACTGCAAGGATGAGAACTACTACTTATGATCCATTAATTGGTAAAACTTCAGAATGCGATGAAAATAACAGGATTGTTTACTATGCCTACGATAATCTTGGAAGAATGCAGTTTATTGAAGATGAGAACAAGAATGTGGTTAAGATGTATGAGTACAACAATGTATCTCCCTCTAAAAGAATTGGATGTCCTACGTCGTTTCAAAGCAGGTTATTATCAGAAACGATCACAAGGTCAAATTGCGCTTCGGGGTATCAGCCAGGCACTGCAATATTTACAATCCCAGCGGGAAAGTATAGTTCAACAACAAGCCAGTTCGATGCAGATATGCAAGCAGAGATAGATCTGTTAACTAACGGTCAAGCTTATGCGAACACTAATGGAAGTTGTTCTCTTTTATATTACAATACTGTCCAATCACAATCTGATAGTACGCAAACATGCAATGAGAGTGCAGGGTATAAAGGAGGATGGGTTACCTATACCGTACCTGCAGGAAGATATAGTTCCATCATAAGCCAGGCTGATGCAAACCAGCAAGCGCTGACAGAAATTGCTGCTAATGCGCAGGCCTATGCAAATGATCCGGCACATGCTGTTTGCACGCTAACGACTGCCGCGGATTGGACATGGTTGGAAGGTGCTCCTACTTATTGTCTTTCTGTAAATGGCAATTTGCCTCCTCACCTTTTTGTGCAGGAAACGGATATCAACCCCGGTAGCTCCACATACAATCAAACAAGATGGTCAGATGCTGGTGCTCAATCAACAGCCTGCCCGGCAAACTTATATTATAACGCTTCCCAAAGCCAGGTATTTACCCGGACGAATGCCAGTTGTGGAACAGGTTATACAGGAGGATCCTACACGTACACTGTTCAACCTGGCACATACAGTTCATCGGTAAGCCAGGCTGCTGCCAATCAATTGGCCACAAATGATATTAATGCTAATGGACAAAATGCTGCGAATACGTATGGGCCTTGCACACAGACTACAATTACTTTGACCTATTCAAACACGAAGACGGTGGCGTTTAATATCACACTGACAAATACAACAACGGGTATTAATTATCATTTTACGGCAAATGCAAATACTTCTTCTGGCACTTTAGGAACTGTTCCGAATGGCACGTATGGAATTCAAATGTGCCCAACAACAGGATCGGGTACTTACAATTTCAGTGTATTCCATAGCTACTATGCTACAAGTGTTACATGCGGAAATTTCACCAGCATTCCAATTACGTCAAACGGTACTTTATACATGTATTAAAAGATATGGACATGAAAAAACTCTTTTATATTTTATGTTTTTTTATTTATAAAAATGCAGCTATTTCACAAACTGCTTTTTCAGGCCTTTCATTAAATGGAATATCAGGCACTTCAATTTCTTTAAGCACCTATTTAGGTAAGAAAACAATAATAGCTGTTTGCAGCACTTCTTCTCCCGATACCAAACGATTGAAATCGTTGGATAGCCTCTATAAAACCGGCGCAGGGAATTTGGCGGTTGTTATAATACCTGTGGAAGATTTTGATGCTTCGCAAAGCTTACTTGCAGGATTAACCCAACTCACATCAGTATTAAAAAAATCTTTGGTTGACAGTTTACACCTGAGTGTTGCTATTACCCAACCTGTATATGGCAAAAAAGCTGCAGTGAACCAGAATAGCTTGTTGCAATGGCTTACCAATAAAAGCAGCAATGCCCACTTTGATTATGATCTGGCAAGCACTAATCAGATTTTTGTGATCAGCGAAAAAGGGAGGTTGTTTGCAGTACTGGAAGGGGCCAATGATTTGATAAATAATTTCAGTTTGATCATGAATGCGCAGGTGCCGGATAATTAATGTGTAAATGATTTGCTAAAAAAACTTATATAACAGGTATGCCTATCCTAAAAAATGGTTTTAAAAAAGTAATGATGACAATACGTTACGGTAAAAATATTTTGTGTCTGGCGATCTTTTTCATGATTGCTTTCCTTGCCAATATGAATAGCCTTTTGGCACAAACAACCCCGATGTGGAATCCCAGCTATTCTATAGGGCCAAGCTCAGGCGTTTACAGTTATAATTACACGCAAACCCCATCGCAGCTTGTTGAGGTTAACCAGGCAGCTTTCCCTAATACCGGCCTTACTTATTCCTGGGAAAGTTGCCCTTCGCCGAGTTTTCAATCGCCCTATACAGTAACAGTAGTTGCTACAACCGCTTCTTATTCACCACCGGCATTGACCTCAACTTCTCAAACGTTGTATTATCGCAGAAAAGCTATTTCTTCTACAGCTTTACCAATCTACGGAACTACTTCCACATTCCTTTATTCAAACATTGTCAAGATCAGCGTGGTTTCCGTGAATTGGGAAGATATCAATTATATCAGGGAGCATGATGTACTCACTACAGCTCAGACATCATGGACTGCGATTGACCAATTGGCAATTGGTTCGAAATTGCAGACAACTACCTATTTGGATGGATTAGGAAGATCTGTAGAAAAAGTAAGTGCAGGGACTGCAACACCTCCACAAGGTTCAAATACCTGGGGGGATATGGTTCAATTCTCGCAATATGATGTAATGGGCCGTGAACCAAAAAAATATTTACCATATACCTCAACCAATCAATCCGGAAAATATAAGACGGCCCCACTTACAGACCAGCCCGCATATTATTCCAATGCAAACACATACAATGAAACCTCAGCATTTTCTTCTATAACATTTGATAACAGTCCTCTTAACCGTGTAATGAATGTGAAAGAACCCGGTGCATCCTGGAATGCAAGTGCAGGCAACTCGGCTAATTACGATATGAATACTGCTGCTGAAAATGTGCAGGTTTTTCGGGCCAGCTATGTGCAGGGAAATGCACCTGTAAATTATGGCGCATATGCAGCAGACCTGTTATATAAACTCAGTTACACCGATGTTAACAGTAAGCAGGTTATTGAATATACCAATAAATCCGGCCAGCTGATTTTGAAAAAAGTGCAAATAGATCCTTCTCCTTCTGTAGCGCACTCAGGCTGGATATGCACGTACAATGTGTATGATGATTTTGGACTATTGCGTTTTCAAATACAACCGGAAGGTGTTAAATATTTAGATGCAAATAGCTGGAGTTTTGCCGGAACAAATGGCGCAACCATTCTTGCAGAACAGGTATTTCAATATAATTATGATGACAAAGGAAGAACGATCTGGAAAAAAGCCCCCGGAGCTTCTCCACTCAATATGCTTTACGATATCCGCGACAGGGTGGTGTTTATGCAAGATGGTAACCAGGCTGCACTTTCTACTCCACAATGGACTGCAAATTTATACGACGATCTTGACCGCCCCGTAATTACCACATTATATAACACCACTGAATCTATTTCAAGTTTACAAACAGATATTGCCAATGCGGTAACCACCACTACTGTTTCAACCACCAATGCAAGTACACCCATTATAAATCTTGTAGTGGATAGCCGTGATGCATCGGTTACTACTTATTCTGCACAAACAAGCATTACATTTACGGCAGGCTTCAGCAGTACTACAAGCGATAATTTTACAGCACAGATCAGTGCAACTGCTGCCACATCGCCATCAACAAACACCGTTACTACGCTTAATAATCCTGTTTCATCAACGAATCTTAACAATGCTTCCGTTTGCACGATACTGAAATATTTATTCTACGATGATTATTCTTTCCCTCTTTCAAAAACATTTGATAACAGCTACACTAACACTTCTGCATACAGCACTTCTGATCCGAATGTGATACCTATTGCGAAATCGCAACGCACACTGAGTATGCCCACCGGCAGTATGACACGTGTATTAGGCACAAGCATGTTTCTCAGTGCAACAAATTTTTACGATGAAAAAGGAAGGCATATACAAACCATTGAAGACAATATTAAAAGCGGAACAGATATCACCACCAATCAATATCATTTTGATGGAAGGTTGTTAAGCTCATGCAATATCCATTCAAACCCCGGCACACAATACACAGGGTTCATCACATTGAACAAATATATTTTTGATAAGCTTGGCCGTGTTACTTCCATTCAGAAACAGCTATACACTAATCCACTCAAGACAGTTGCTACCTATGATTATGATGATATGGGCCGCGTGATGACAAAACATCTCGACCCTAATTATAACAATCCGAATTCCGGACTGCCTGATCTTGAGTCGTTAAATTATAGTTTTAATATTCATAACCAGATCACAGGTATTAATCGCGACTATGCATTAAAAACTGCAGCGAGCTATAATAAATGGGGGCATTTTTTTGGAATGGACATCGGGTATGATAAGCTCGATAACACCTTTGCAACAGCGCAGCTAAACGGCCAGGTAGGAGGCATTGTATGGAACACACAAGGTGATGATGCACAACGAAAATATGATTATACCTACGACAATGCGGGACGCTTAATCAATGCGGCTTTCAAACAGCAGCAACATCCCGGCGACGGATGGGCAAACAACACGATGGACTTTTCTGTGAGCGGCTACACAGGCCAGATCACCTACGATTATAACGGCAACCTGCAAGCCATGCAGCACAAAGGGGTGGTGCCCGGCACTTCTGCGCCTATTGTTATCGACGATCTGCGATATAGCTATAATAGTTACAGCAACAAATTGCAGAGCGTAACAGATAACATGACAACGACCACAATGAATGGCCAGTTCGGTGATTTTAAAGACGGCACCAATGCAGCAGGTACAGCAGATTATGTGTATGATGCCAATGGCAATGTAGTGGTTGACCTGAACAAAAATGCACAAAGCCTGAATGGTGGCGCGGCAGGCACTCCCGGTGTCCATTATAACTTTTTGGATAAGCCAGACCAGGTACGCATTGTAGGAAAAGGAACAATTGAAATTGTGTATAGCGCCGACGGAGAAAAACTGCAACGCGTATTTATTCCGGAAACAGCAGGCTCATCCACCATTACAACCTATATTAACCAGTATGTATATACGGAAACTTCAACCACATTAACTACATCTTCTGTTGCACCGTTTTCGGGAACAGGCGCAGCGCTTTCCTACATCAATTTTGAAGAAGGGCGCATAAGGGTGATGACACCCTACAGCACTGGCAATGGCTACGATGCAATAACCGAAGGCGGCAACATGGTGTTGCCAGCTCCCCCTTCAGGGGGTGGGGGGGTGTCTGGTGTGTGGGATTATTTTGTTATGGATTACCAGCAGAATGTGCGCATGATATTAACGGAAGAAACCCATAGCGCTACCAATACCTGCACCATGGAAACAAACCGTGCAAGTGCGGAAGACCCCGTTTTCCAAAGTAGTAATAATGAAGTGGAATCCACAAGAATTGCAACGCCGGCAGGATGGACAAGCAACACAAGCGCATCTGTAAGCCACCTGGGCAAATTATCAGGCCATTTTATTGGCCCGAATGTTTTGCAAAAAGTAATGGCGGGGGACAAGGTAAGTGCAACAGTGCAATATTATCTGCAAGCATCATATAACAATACCAATCCAAATATTATTTCTAATATTTTAAGCAGCTTGCTACAAGCCGTTGGCGGTAATGCCACAACGGGAACATTGGTGCATAGTAATGCGTCTGCAATTACAACCCAATTAAACGGCGTGCCTGCATTCACCTCTGCCGTTGAACCGGATAACGGAACAGGAAGTACACCACAAGCCTATTTGACTATTTTATTTTTTGATGAACGATTTAATCTTATTCCCTCAGCTGACGGTGGCGTTCAGCAATTACCTGTTTCATCTTCACCATCACCATTGGCGTTATTGAACATTAAGGCTCCGAAAAACGGGTATGCCTATGTGTATGTAAGCAACCGCAGCGACCAGGATGTGTATTTTGATAACCTTGCCGTAAACATTACCACAGGAAATATTATTGAAGAAAACCACTATTACGCGTTTGGGTTGAAGATTGCGG
Organism: Bacteroidota bacterium; assembly: GCA_018266575.1. GTDB lineage: Bacteria > Bacteroidota > Bacteroidia > Chitinophagales > Chitinophagaceae > Puia. Next base: position 214,131 of record JAFEAE010000024.1, on the reverse strand, counting down.
GTATAAGCAGCAAAAAACTACCTGATGCCAATGAAGGAAATATTAAGAACAATTATCTCTATAACGATAAGGAGTTATTTGATGATGCAGATCTAAATTGGTATGATTACGGGTTTAGAAATTTTGATCCGCAGATAGGAAGATTTATGCAGATGGATCCATTGACTGATGAATACCCGTTTTTAAGCTCTTATCAATATGCCGCTGACGATCCAATCGCTAATGTTGATATAGATGGACTTGATGTTGGGGGTTCGATAGGAGGTATAGTTGCAGACGGGGGGCATGATTTTACGTATGGGTATAAGGCGGCAAATGATATGATGCAATTTATAAAGCCTGCGGCTCATTTTGCGGAAGCAACCTCAATCGTATCAAAAACAGAAAGCGTGATTAAATTGGTTATGGATGTAACAAGCATTATAATACATGGAGCAGTCATAGCTTCTGATTTAATAAATGCTCCTCTTGCTTCAACGCCACCAGGAATATCCATAACTTTAAAGCCAGGTAGCGGATATTCAACAATAGATGGAAAAATGTGGAAGATTAATCAAGAAGGTAACTCTGTAGAAGCCTTCATGCCTCAGACAATGCACATAAGTGAAGAAGGTTTGGAATTTTTAATGGTAGCGGAGGGTCTTGGAAAAGCTAAAGAAAATATTTACGACAAAAATGGTAATTGTTTAATTACTTGTCCATACAATGACCCATCTAAATTTGCGACAGTCGGGTATGGTCATTTAATTGAAAAAGCTCCATTAGACTATAATAAGCCAAGTCATGCAACGTGGTCAAATGGGATAACACCTAGCCAAGCCAAAGATTTACTGCGCGATGATGATGCAGTCAATAGGGGGGAAAAGGGAGTTAAAAAAGCTATTCAAGTTCCTTTAACTCAATCAGAGTTTGACGCATTAGTAATTGCTAATTATAACGGAGGATTTGGCAATGACTTAAAGAAAATGGTTAATTCATTAAGCTACAAAGCAGCAACAATATACAAAACCTTTCTAGAATATAGATACAGTGGTAAACCAAAAAAAGAAAGTGATGGTCTTATTGCTCGGAGTGCTCAAGAATCTTATATTTTTCTCTACAATAATTTCAAAGCTTTTTTGGAGTGCCAAAGAAAGGAATGGATTATTGGTTGGAAAAATTTCATAAAAAAATAATTTATATGAAATCAAGGAGATTTTTATCCTTTTGTTTAATGATATCATTATTGTTTTTAAATGCTAAAAGCCAAAGCATAAGTAAAAATGCAAAAAGACTTTATTTCGGAAAATATTATTCATATAAGTGGATAGATGAGGATGTAACTGCAATGGATTATAAGCACGCTAATAAGCTACTAAAAAGAAGTATGATTATTGATAGAAATGTTTTTGTTTTTTTTAATGATACCATAGTAAATCCAAAGTATGAATTGATGGAAGTTAATAAGCAGGATTTTTTTTCAGACTATAAAATTGATGAAAGTAATTTCAAAAATCTTAGCGAGACATTTTTGGTTTTGTCTATTTCAAAGGAAGACGAATTTGGTGATACAGAAGTCATTATTTCTGGTAAAGACAGAATTATAAACTATAAAGGGTATTTTTATTTTTTTCGAAAGAGTAAAAAATAAGGAAACCTATGCCTCACTTCAGCCGTTGTTGGTGTTGCGTGTAGCCGTTTGCGTTAGCTCACCAACAATGTTTTCCAAGCGCATTTGCTGTTGGTGAGCCAAGCACAAAAGCAGCGTACAACACCAACAGCGGCGCGGAGAAAATTTTTTAGAATCAATTAAAACCATGGAAGATTTATATGAGCCCTTTGGTGATATTACAAATCCATGATGTAAAGTATATTTAACTTTGATGTATGAACATAAAAATCCTCTTTATCATATTATTTTTAGCAACATCATGCACTGAACCTCATGCTTTTTTGATGGAGATTCCACATGACTATGAAGGCTACCTGTTTGTCATTTATGGAGTTCAAGCCAAAGGTTCGAGCGACCTTGAGCAGAAAGGAGATTTTTATTATTTAAAATTCGATTCAATGCCGATAAAATTGGTAAGACAGGAGTTAACTGAAAATATAGCTACCATGAGATTGGGAATTATGGACGAGAACACGCATTTGAAAATAAATCGTGAAGAAAACTATGATATGGGAAAAAGAATGTTCAGGAACAAAGTCTCCAAAATAACTGTTCACGGCAAAACATATAATTATTTCTCTGCATTTATAACTCGTGAATTATATAAAGAAGGCAGCAAAGAATTAGACAGTATAATGGAGAATAAAAAATTTCAACTAAAAATTCCAGAAAAGATCCTCTCCGCCGTTGTTGGTGTTGCGCATAGCCATGCGCGTTAGCTCACCAACGACAGGGATAAATAAAATACACAATTCAAAAACCCTAAACAATTATCAAATGAAAATTTCAAAAATTGCCTTTGTTACTTTTTGCTTCTTGGCTTTGAACTTTACAACTAAAGCAGCTTCAAATTTTTCCTCTGTTTCAACTAATCGCAAAACGGAATCTGTTGGTAGTCCTACTTTGACAACTAACGAAAAAATAAAAGTGTTGCAGATGCAACTCTTTTCTAAAATGACGATTGCCGATTATGAAAAACTGAAAGGAAGAAAATTGAATTTTTTTGAAAGGTTGTCTTTCAAATTATCCCAGCGCAGGGCTAAAAAAATGCTGAAATATTATGAGTATGGAGAAGGGCCTACCACATTGCAAAAAATAAGCTGGCTCCTGAAAGGATTATTATTAGGCCCGATCGCCCTTTTGCTCGGCTATCTATTTTTAAAAGACGATGACAGGGAACTGATAAAATGGATATGGTTTGGTTTTGCCGGTTTTGCAGCAATCGTTGTGATTATTTTATTAACGATATAATTTTCAACATTTCTTTTGTGGGCCTCTCATCGGCAACGCAGAATAAACGCACAAGCTTCATTTTATAGTACTACAAGTAAAAAAGCAGTTGATTAATTGTTATTTAAACTGCAACAATATTTTCGTATATACATAACAGTTAGTTTACTTAAATCAAAACCATGCTATGAGAAAAAATTTCATTCTTATTTTTCTGGTGCTTGCCACAACAGTTGCAAATGCGCAATGGACAACAAGCGGCACAACTATTTACAACAGCAATACCGGCAATGTAGGTATTGGAACAACTGGTCCTACCGCAAAATTAGATGTACGTAATTCTATTGATGGCCAGTTTATCGGTTTGCGCATTGCCAATATCAATCCAGGCAGTTCTAACCACCCGACTTCTGTGTTGTCATTAAGTACCGGTGCCACTGCAAACGATTTAGCACAGTTAAGCGGCTACCAGGAGGTTATTGGAAGCGGGTCAAACGGATCGCTACAGTTTTTTACACGCCTCAGCGACGTTATGAATGAACGTATGCGCATAACAAGCAACGGGAATGTAGGAATAGGAACTACTGCACCGTGGTCCCGCTTAGATGTGCGTACTGCCGGCGCAAGTGGAGGCGATCAAAATGCATTAAACATTCAGAACCCATCAACAGCAGCTTATGCTGCAGTGCAACTATCGCTTGCTACAGGCCCTTCGAGTAGCTCACTTGTGTATGCACAGAGAAACAACACGGGTAATGGTTCATCCTTGCTTTTTTGGAATACAGATGCAAATGCTGTTTTACAACCGCGAATGACCATCAACAGTGTAGGTAATGTCGGCATTAATACTAATAATCCCTTAGAAAAACTACAAATAGGAGATCGGTTCATTTTCCAGGATGGCGGGTGGAAAGCTATCGGTTATAACATTACCTGGGATGCAACAAATAGTATTAATTCCCGAATTGTTGCTGCACCTTCATCTGGTATTTTTCTTACTGATCTGGGTAATATTGTTTTTCAAAATGCGCCAACTGGGGCAGCCGGTAGCGACCTGACAAATATGATTACCACAATGGTTATCCATAATTCGGGACAGGTAGGGATAGGGACTAGTCCAACAGCGGCGACTTTTCAGGATCAAACTACAAAACTTTTTGTTGTAGGGGGTGTAAGAGCGCAAAAAGTAGTAGTAGATCAACAAACCTGGTCCGACTATGTTTTTCAAAATGGGTATCATTTGTTGCCATTAGCCGACCTTCAAAAATATATTGAAGAGAATAAGCATCTTCCTGATGTACCTTCGGCGAATGAAGTACAAACCAACGGATTAAACGTTGGAGAAAACCAGGCAACATTATTGAAAAAAATTGAAGAGCTGACTTTATATGTAATTGAACAAAATAAAATGATTGAACAATTAAACAATCGCAACAAGGAGTTGGAAACAAAACAACAAACTTTAGAGAATGAAACATTGCAGCGTCTTGAGAAAAAGATCAAGGATCTGGAAGTTGCAATGAAAGCGAAAAACCAATAAAACGTTCATAAAGAGTGTATGAAAAAAAATACCTGCCTGTATATATTTATAATTCTTATTTGCTCCTGCAAAATTCAACCAGGATCAAACAGAAATAATGCAAGCGCTGATAAATTATTTAAGCTGAATATAAAACCTGCTTCCGGATCAGATTATTACTATGATATTTCAAACAATTCAACAGTAGAAATTGAAGTAAATGAAAAAAAGATTGAAACGCAAAACAAAACCAATGTAGGCATCAACTATAAGATCAATACAGACAGCCTCGGTCATTTCATCGTAAGCCTGCAGTATAAAAAGATCCATGTATATTCAAAAAATGCAAATGGAGAATCTGATATTGATGCCGCAGATTCATCAACTGCTTCCGACCCAACGTCAAAAATGCTTGGTTTATTAACTTCCTCGGTTATTACTGCAATTGTAAATAATTCCGGCGAAGTAATAAAAATAGATGGCTACAGGGATGTAATGAATAAAACACTTTCAGAAACAGTTACGCTTGATCTTCAGACAAAAGAAGCCATGCAAAAACAATGGCAACAATTGGTTGAACAAAAATTAGTGAAGAAAAATGTTGACCAGCTTTTCCGGATTTTCCCTGACTCTGCAGTCCATATTGGTGATAAATGGAAAATAATATCAAAAGAAACAGGGGATATTGGTTATCTCTCAAAAAATTTTTTTACGCTTGAATCCATCAGTGATGGCATCGCCAAAATTGAATCTGATGGGGAAATTACCAGCGACAGCGTAAAAACAAATTACATGAATTATGAAGTTATGTCTAACCTCAATGGAACCCAAAAAGGAGAGTATGAAGTAGATATTAAAACAGGCATGTTGGTTAATTGCTCTGTAGAAGTGGGAATAAAGGGGGTATTAGAAATGATGGGCAAAGAAATCCCGATCAACGTAAGTTCCGATGTGAAAATGAAGGGGAAGAAAAATAATTGAAACCTGAGTGTCTAATCTTTGCCAGTAAGGAAGCTGGTCATCGTGCTTCGGCTGCTTTGCAGCTTTCTGCCGTAAATTTATATTCGGGATCAAAATCATCCATGCACATCGCTTGTACCATGAGCTTTTCTTCACCCTAAATTGTAAGGCTGTTGGTTTCAAACTAACAGGCACAATAATTTGGATGATCCATTCGAATGAAAAAAACACCTCCGTTCCGCGGGAGCTTACAATCCCTACCCGTACGCCAGCGGCGGCCCCACCAGTTCCATCCCATGGGTTTTGAAAAGGTCTTTAAAAACCTGTTGCTGGTCCTTTGGGATGTTTTTCCCGAACTTGCTTACCTGCCTGAAATAATCTTCCATGGAACCTGCGGGCTGGAACAGGATAAGCATCTGCCCTTCCCCCTCGCTGGTCTTGGCAAAAGCGTGCGGTATTTTCCGAGGGGCAAACGCAGTATCGCCCGGCTTCAGGGAAAAAGTATCGTCCCCGACCTTTACTAAGAATTCACCTTTGATAACGTAGAACATTTCATCCTGGCTGTGGTGGAGGTGAAGGGCAGGGCCGCCTTTTTCGTGGCGCACCGTGTCGTACACCAGCAGCGCCCCGCCAGTATCCCTGGCCGAAACCTTGCAGTCAAACTGCCCGCCCATGATCAGCAGTTCTTCCTGGTAGCGGTCTTTGCCGGCTTCTACCATGATCCCCTTTTTAAGGTCTTGCTGTGGGCCCCCCTGTGCGGCGCCGGCAAGGGCAGCAGCTGCCAGCGGCAACTGCAGGAATAATCGTCGTTGCATAAGCATTCAGTTTAGGCTGAAGTTACCAAAAACACGGCAATAGGGTGCAGATTAAAAATACTAAAATAATTAGTATAAATTATACTAAATTATTTAGTTAAATAATTTACTTTAGCCGCATCAATGAACCTACATGTATATCAATTGCAAGACTTATTTCAGTTTGCGCTACGGCACTTTCTCTACGGAAGCGCTCGTAAAGGCCGCTATGGAACTGGGTGTAACCACCCTTGCCCTCACCAATATCAACACAACCTGCGACGCCTGGGAATTTGTGAAATGCTGCCGGAAAGAAAACATTAAACCAATTGTAGGGGCAGAGATACGCAACGGCGATCAGTTGCTGTATATCGTGCTTGCAAAAAACAACGCGGGGCTTGCCGCGATCAACCGCTTTTTGTCGGAACACCTGATGGAAGAAAAACCGTTCCCGGATTTTTCGGTTATAGATGGCTGTTATACCATCTATCCAATCGGAAAGAAACCTGTTCATGAATTATCCGCAGATGAATTCATCGGCATCCAGTACACCGAACTCGGGAAATTATATGGTGTGAATGCCCTTGAAAAATTTATCGTGCGACAACCGGTGACCGTACAAAGCAAAGGTTTTTTTAATATACACAAATTGCTTCGCGCCATTGACCATAACGTCGTGTTGTCGAAATTGCCTGCAGAAGCAGTATGCGGGGAACACGAAACTTTTATTTCCCCGGATAAATTGTTGCAGCATTTTTCACGGTATCCTTCTATTGTAATGAATACCTGGAAGCTCATGGATTCCTGTTCTATTGAAATGGAATTCGGCAAGGACAAAACAAAGCAACTATTTTCTTCTTCCGGTAATGATGACAAAATTTTTCTGGCAAAGCTTGCCTATGATGGGATGCAATGGCGCTATGGTTTGAACAATAAAGAGGCAAAAAAGCGGGTTGATAAAGAATTATTGATCATTGACCAGCTCGGGTTCAACGCGTATTTCCTGATCGCCTGGGATATCATCCGCTATGCGCAAGGCCGCGGGTATTACCATGTGGGGCGTGGCAGTGGCGCCAATTCCATTGTGGCCTATTGCCTGCAGATCACTGACGTTGACCCGATAGAGCTCGACCTTTTTTTCGAGCGCTTCTTAAACCCGCACCGGACCTCGCCGCCGGATTTCGATATTGATTTTTCCTGGACGGACCGGGATGATGTCTTCGATTATATTTTCAAGCGCTATGGCAGGGATCATGTCGCGCTGCTCGGCGTGTACTCAACGTTCAATCATCGTTCGCTGGCGCAGGAACTGGGAAAAGTATTTGGCCTTCCGGATAATGAGCGAAAAGAATTGTCGGAGAATAACGGCAATGTATACCCGAAGGGAAGCATCCAGGCATGGATACTCTATTTTTCAAAATTTCTCAGCGGTTTTCCAAACTATATCGGCATCCATGCAGGAGGCGTGATCATTTCCGAAGAACCCATTTATGCGTATACGTCGTTGTTTATGCCGCCCAAAGGTTTTGCCACGGCGCAGATCGATATGTATTACGGGGATGATATCGGTTTATATAAACTGGATATCTTAAGCCAGCGGGGTTTGGGCCATATCAAAGATTCACTGAAGCTGATCAAACAAAATCAATCCATTGATATTAATATTCACGAAGTAAATACATTCAAAAAGGATCCGAAACTGAATCACAATCTAAGCATCGGCAATTCCATTGGTTGTTTTTATATCGAGTCACCTTCGATGCGGCATGTCAACCAGAAACTCCATTGTTCAGACTACGAAACGCTCGTGGCCGCAAGTTCCATCATCCGCCCCGGTGTGGGCCGTTCTGGCATGATGACCGAATATATCGCGCGCCACAATAAACGCGAATACCAATCCCTGCACCCGAAGCTTGCAGAGATTTTGAAATCAACGTATGAGGTAATGGTGTACCAGGAAGACATCATCCGTGTCGTACATGAGTGGGCAGGGCTTACGATGGCGGAAGCAGATCTCTTGCGACGTGCCACGAGTTTCAAGTACCGCGTGAAAGACCAGATGGGTTATCTCCGGCAGAAATTTTTTTCCAATTGCATGGCCCTCGGGTACGAGGATAAAACAGTGGCGGAAGTATGGCGGCAGATCGAAAGCTTCGCCGAGTTCAGTTTTTGCAAAGCGCACTCGGCATCCTTTGCGGTAGAGAGTTACCAGAGCCTGCACCTGAAAACCTATTACCCGCGGGAGTTCATGGTGGCGGTCATCAATAATTTCGGCGGCTTCTATGGAAGAGAACTTTATTTCTATGAACTGGCGAAAGCAGGGGCGGATATCCATCCGCCTTGCGTGAATAACGGTGATGTACAAACGAATATTAAAGGCATTGATGTTTGGGTGGGTCTTCATCACATCAAAGAGCTTCGAAACACACTTGCCCAAAAAATAATCACGGAGCGAAATGAAAGAGGATCATTTCTCTCTTTACAGGATTTTATCGAGCGCACTGATGCAGGTATCGAGCAATTAAATATCCTGATCCGTGTCGGTGCATTTGCCTTCACTGGCAAATCAAAAAAAGAATTGCTTTGGGAAGCTTCCTTCCTGCAAAAGAAAAATGAGAAGCATGTTCCTGCACACGAATCCTTATTCGGCCACGACGAAAAAAAATTTGAATTGCCGGAGCTTCCCATATATGAAATGGATGATGCGTATGACCAGATTGAAATCCTGGAATTCCCTGTCGGCAACCCCTTTCATATCGTCGATGAAGCCCCCTCGCAATTCAAACTGGGAAGCGATATGAAAGATAATTTAGGAAAAGTGATCACGCTGCTGGGTTATCATATCACGCACAAGCCGGTAAGCACTGTGCATGGACAGCAGATGAGCTTCGGGACATTCATCGATGTGGCCGGTAACTGGATCGATTCGGTGCATTTCCCGGACATCCACCGCAGGCTCCCGCCGAAATCCGGTTTCTACAAGATCACGGGGAAAGTGACACAGGATTTTGGGGTGTACAGTATCGAAGTCGTGAAGCTGGAAAAAGCCGGAATAAAAAAAAGAAGGCATGCAATTAGAAAATAGGCATATCTCGCATTTCGACCTCGACGCTTTTTTTGTGGCAGTGGAATGTCTCAAAAACGCAAAATTCAAGGGTAAGCCTTTATTGGTGGGGGGATCCGGTGACAGGGGCGTAGTGGCATCCTGCAGCTGTGAAGCGCGTAGGTTTGGCATTCACAGCGCGATGCCGATGAAACTTGCACGCAGGTTGTGCCCGGAAGCGATCGTGGTGTCCGGTGATATGGAAACCTACAGCAAGTACTCACGCGCGGTCACAGAAATAATTGCTGGCAACGTCCCGCTCTATGAAAAATCCTCTATAGATGAATTTTATATCGATCTCTCCGGCATGGAACGCTTTCATGGCTCTGCACTACTTGCCAAAGAGCTTAAAAAAAAGATCATCCGGGAAACCGGTCTTTCCATCAGCTTTGGCCTCGCAAGCAACAAACTCATCAGCAAGGTCGCGACCAATGAAGTGAAACCCAACGGCCAGATCGAAATCGCATTTGGCTCGGAAAAAAATTATCTCGCGCCTCTGGGCGTGGAAAAACTACCGGGCATCGGAAATGAACGCGCCACCAAACTCTACCAGATGGGAGTGGAGACCATTCACACGCTTAGTGAAATTCCCATTGAATTGCTGTTTAATCTTTTGGGTAAAGATGGCATCGATCTTTCCAGAAAAGCAAACGGCATCGATGAAACCCCGGTTATACCTTACCGTGAGGCAAAATCCATTTCCAAAGAATCCACTTTTCAGACCGATACCATCAATATTGATTTTTTACATTCGGCACTCGTGCGCATGACCGAAGAGCTCGCGTTTGAACTCCGCAAACAAAACAAACTGACCGGTTGTGTCACCGTCAAAATGCGCTACTCGAATTTTGATACGGAAACAAAACAGAAAGTAGTTCCCTACACTGCTGCCGATCATGTGCTCTTAAAAATCTCCCGCGAACTCTTTGATAAATTATTTGAGCGCCGCATGCTCGTACGGCTGATCGGTATCCGCTTCTCGCATCTTATTCCGGGCAATTATCAGATCTCCCTTTTCGACGACACCCAGGAAATGATCCGGCTCTACCAGGCGATCGATAGTGTGAAGTACCGCTACGGCCCGCAATTTTTGAGACGCGCAAAGGCGATAATAAATACTGAAAGTAATAAGTAGAAAATTTCCATATTTATATCAGAAAAGCCGGCTTGAACAGCCTGGGTCCGAACCTGATAATCGCAGATCTATGGAATGTGCTATAGTCTTTGACGATAAAAATTTGAAATAGAGAAAAATAAATCAGCTCAGCTGTAACCTAAGCGGGCTGCTGTCGTCTGATAGTTGTTTATTCTTTATACGAAACTCCAAATCATTTAATAATTCAGGTTAGTTCAAATAATTTTTGCCGACAAAGTTTCAAACAATTAAAAATGGTTCAAAAGAAAATATTTATTTTATCAGCATTCTTTTTTTTATTATTTGGTTTTACTTTTTGCCAGGAAAATAAAATCCCCGCAGTAGAAAATAATCTCACAGAAAGCAGGGATATAATTTTTGAAGATAGTGTTGTGCCAAAATATAATCTTTTAGACAGGATGAAATTTTATAAAGTTCCTTCTGTTTCTATGGCTATTATTCATAACGGTAAAATAGAATGGGCCAAAGCGTATGGGTATGCAGATACAGAAACTAAAAAATTTGCAAATTCAACAACGCTTTACCAGGCAGCCTCCCTCAGCAAATCCGTAAACGCATTGGGCATTATGAAGCTTGTACAAGAGGGACGGTTATCATTAGAAAAAGATATCAGAAGCTATTTGTCTTCGTGGGTTTTTCCAGATAATGAATATTCAAAAGGTAAAACAATTACGATAAAAAATTTACTTAGTCATACCGCAGGCTTAAGTACAAGCGGCTTTTCCGGCTATTCTAAAACGGATTCCATTCCAACGATTAATCAAATTCTTAATGGAGAGAGGCCTTCCAGTAATGAAGCAGTTAAACCTGTTCTTGTTCCCGGAACAGCAGTTAGATATTCCGGTGGAGGAACAACTGTTATCAGAAAAATAGTAGACGATAATATCTCGGCGAACTATGATAGCTTGATGCAAGAGCTTATTTTAAAACCGTTGAAAATGACAAACAGCACGTTTTCACAGCCGCTGGGTGATGCTATAAAAAATTATGCCTGCGCGTATGATAAAGACATGCAAGTATTACCAGGCAACTATCGTTTATACCCTGAACAAGCACCGGATGGCCTTTGGACAACGGCAACTGATTTTGCAAAATTTATTATTGCTATCCAGCAATCACTGCATGGAAATAAAGATGCTATTTTAAAACCAAATGAAGTAGCAGAAATGTTAACTCCAGTCATCAATAATTCCGATGCTGCATTAGGCACATTCATCCGAAATCAAAACGGTGAAAAATATTTTATGCATATCGGCGCCAACTACGGTTACATGTCGGCTTATTATGGAAGTTTTACAGGGGACAACGGAGTTGTAATTTTCACCAATTCAGACAATGGGCAGTCGCTGATAAACGAGATAGTAAACAGTGTTGCAATTGTGTACAGATGGAAAGGTATTTATGATCCTCTTGTAAAAAAACTAGTTACACTTCCCGACACGCTGATTAATAAATATGTCGGAGATTATTATAGCGAAGATCCGCAAATAAAAATTTCAATAATAAAGAAAAGTGATGGCCTCGAGCTCAACGCCAGGAGGCTTGAAAAAATGTTTGCAACCGGGTTTAATACTTTTTTTCTTGCTTCATCCCCGGATGATACTTGTGTTTTTTTCAGTTCAAAAAACGATGGTGTTATTGACACATTTGAAGTGTTGCAGGGAACGAAAGTTATTATTAAAGCTACCAGGAAACAATGAGTGATTTCTCACTCTTATTTTCCTCACATACTTATCAAAATAAAAAAACTCCACATTTTTGTGAAGCTTTTTCCGTCGGCTTGGTTGGATTCGAACATTAAATTACTTTCTAAAATTATTCAAGCATGCCCCGATCCAGTCAATCCTGGTCATTCCCACTTTGGCAATAAGGTAAGAGGTGTTTTCACTATCAATCACCCAGCGATTATTTTGTCTTGCCATATGAAACGTGTACATACCTGTGTAATGCAATAGTACAATTAAATACCTGCCCGTCTGATCGAGCCCTTCATCGTCTATAAATTCGGGATGAAATGCCGCATAATAGACCGCGTTGCCTTCGCGGTATTCGCGTTTGAAAGAAAGACTAGCATAATCAGTGATGAATTTGCGCTGGTTTTCCGGTACCTGCAGGTCGTCCATAGCTTTTATTTTTAGCAAGGTAAGAATTTTTTGGTAATACTAAATTTATTAGTAAATTTATGCTAAATAGATGAGCCATGAAAAAGATAACAGCACAAAAGCACGCGGTCTTTGTATCCCACGCCGGGTACCGGCAGAATGAATACCTCCTGATCCTGGACCCGCATGAAGAATTAAAAAACAAAATTTCAAAAGTGAAGGAAGAGTTCGCGGAAACCTTCGACGCACCTTCTGCCAAATGGGGCAAGCCGAACCTGGCTCTTGTCCGCTTCCGCCAATTAGAAATGATGGAAGAGCGGATCATCAACCACCTGAATGTTGTGGCCATGGGTTTTCACCCGGTCAAAGTGGAACTGAAAGATTTCGGGAGTTATCCTTCGCACACGATTTTTATCGATGTGCCGACAAAAGAACCTATCAAAGATTTAGTGAAGCAGATCAAGCCCTGGCAGAAGCTCCTGAAATTAAACGAGGACCATAAACCGCATTTTATCGATGACCCGATGTTTACTGTCGCGAGACAACTTAAACCCTGGCAGTATGAAAATGCCTGGAAAGCATATCAACATAAAAATTTTACGGGAAGGTTTATCGCAGATAGTATGTTGCTTTTGAAACGTGAAGTGGGGGAGACGGCCTGGAAGATCGCACGCCGGTTTGAATTCTTAAATTTGCCGGTGACAACCAAACAGGGCGAACTTTTCGGTTAGTCATAAACGTTATGTATAACCCTTTTCCGCTTTTTACGCCAAATATCCTCGGCGATCAATTGTCAGATGCGAAAGCGAAACAGTTTTTTGTACGGCAGTCTTTTCCCCGCGGCCTCTCAAAAGATGTCAGGGCCGCGTTTTTATTTCGGGGGTATACCGGAGAAGAAAAAGAATTGGCAGAAGAACATATGAAGCACCTGGCAGGCGACGCCAATGCGTTCTTGTATGACAGGTCAGTAGAAGAACATGTTATCAAGTTACAGGTAGCTTCCATGCAACCGAAAGGCTTTAAAATTTTCTATGTCGGTAAAACAAAAATTGAATGGATACCGCCGCCGGCATACGAAGAGATGATCCGGCACTACCTCCGGATGAAACACCCGGCCTGGCGCACTACCAAGGGCAAGAACAAAGTTTACAGCGGCCTCTATGAAAAACTAGGGGACATTTTTCTTAAATTTAATTTCGAAGACCAGGAAGATTGGGTGCTGCTGGAGACGATCGAAAAACAGTAATTTAAAAAAAGTGTATGTGCCTTGATATTTCTTTTTATTCCGCGCTGGAACTGCTCGACGAATATTTTCCAGCACTGCAGCATGATGACAAAATGGATTTTGACCGTGATATGGGGGTGCATGTTTTCGCGCTTGCCTACAGGCGCTATCCCGTAATTACGTATAGTGATGGCCGTTACCACCTGAAATTTATGGAGTGGTGCATCATTGCGCCCTATATGGATACGCCGGAAAAAATTAAAGTACAGCGGACCAAAATGGGGAACATGCGCACCGAAAGGATCATTGGAGACAAAACCTCCTTCTGGTACCGCAACCGTAAGAACCGGTGCCTGATCCCCGTGACTTCTTTTTTTGAACACCGGCATATTAATGGTTGGAAAAATAAAGTGCCGTATGATGTTTCGATCAAGGGTCGCGACATGTTTTGTATACCTGGCGAGTTCTATTATAATACCAAGATCCCACCCAATGTAGAGACTGGTGAAGTACGTGGAATGTTTTCGCTCGGCACGCGGGATGCAAACGAAGTGATGCGCGGCATACACAATGATGGTGATAACAAGTGGCGCATGCCACTCATGGTTCCCAAAGAAACGGAGCTAAAATGGCTCGATCCCGAGCTAACGGATACGGGTATCTCGGAAATTGTAGCAACTGAAATCCCATCTGAGGAACTTTCTTATTACCCGGTGCGTTCGGTGCGCTCGAAAGAATCGATGAACTACCGTTCTGAAATTTTGAAACAATGGGACTATCCCGGGTTGCCACCGCTCGGTAACGATGACCCGGAGCCTTTGCAAAAATCACTTTTCTGATGAGCGAAGTAAAACACCTTTTTGAGTTTTTCTATGTTGATTATTTTGGCATCCACCAGGTGGCCATTTCCAGCCTGTACCGCCCGGGGCCGGTATTCGCGGACTACTACCAGGCACGTATAGACGAAACAAGGACGATGTATATCACCCTTGACACAAACGCGCAATGGATCGAGGTCGGGCGTGCCCCTTCGGAACTTTCTGAAATGATCGGGGAGCAGATCGAAAATAACTGCGGGTGACCGCAAGGGACGATATGCAAATTTTATAGCTGCAATAGCTTTTTGAAGGCATTAGTTTTAGGGTAAACCAAAAGCTTATCCGATGACCGCTGCACATGAAACGTTCCTTGAACAATGCGAAATCCAATTCAGGGAACTGGAAAAAAGCCTCGCCACCGATGACACGGGGCTTCAGCAAATTTACCGCAATACCGAAATTTGCGGGTATGCATTGACGTTACTGCGTACACGCTTTCTCGCATCGGGCCCTGAAAAAGAACAGGAGATCATTTTCTTCAAAACCATCAAGCCGAAATTCCTGGCCCGCTATATTTTCTGGTCGGCCGTATATGCCATCGAACTCAACCTTCCCCCGGCACCTGAAGAAATAAAAACCAATTATTACCGGAAGTTTCAAACAGGCATGCACCTGCACTACAACACGCATGCTGCATTTTATAGTTATTATAGAAGCAACGCAAGGGATAACGATGAAAAATATTTTACGCGGAAAAATAAACCCGGTATGGGTGAAGATTTTTTCAGCGACCGCGACCCGGATTTTTCCACCAGCCATGATCAGCTGGTTGCTGAAATAATGGCGAACGAACTATTATCGGAATATCTCGAAGAAAAAATAAACCACAGCACACCAAAGAAAAATATATCCCTCCTCAAATGGACTGCCTCCAAAGCAGCGCTTGTGGAACTGATCTATGCACTCCAGGCTAGCGGCGTCTATAACAACGGTGCTGCTGGCATCAAAGAGATCGCGCTGGCATTCGGAAAGCTCTTCCAGGTCGACCTCGGGAATTATTACCATGTCTTCAACGAGATCCGCCTCAGGAAAAAAAGCAGGGCGCAGTTGCTCGACCACTTAAAAGAAAGGCTGGTGTCGAAAATGGATGAACTCGACGAACGGTAAAGGAAATATTAGTTGAACCACACCGCGTAGCCTTTGCGCCGGAGCTCCAGGGCGAGTTTCTTTTCCGCAGCAAGTGCCTCCTGCCTGTCCATCGGTTTTTCATTGACATGGTCATACAGGCTTGGCCGCAGGTAAGCCCCGTATTTATAAACAATGCTTGCGGAAAGGTTATGGCCCTTCTTATTCACGAAACGGGTCTTGTGTTGCTTAAATCTTTCAGCTGGCGACTTGCTGGTCATGCCGACATAGAGGCATTCCAACACGCCGTTGAACTGCGGGTTGGCGTCACGGAACTTCCTGTTTTCGGTGAATACCCGTTTCGATAATTCGATGACATAAACCTGGTAGGCCATTTTTTTCTAATTTCGCGTAAAATCACTTACCCTGATGTTCCATAAAAATATTGCATTTACCAGGATACTGAAAGCTGGGGGGCGGCCACGCGAATTTAATTTCCGGAGGAAAAAAATAAATGAACATTTCGAATATGATGTCGACACGAGCGACGACCGAGGCGAACGTCATTACTTTACCTGTTACAGAGAAGACGGAACCTGGCATGTGCACGAGAAACTGTTACCGCAATGGGTCATCGAAATGCTCCCGCAACTGCCGGATATCCTCGAAGCAAGCGAAAAAGAAAATGCCTGATTTTCGGTTATGCATCTGCGTTACTATCGTTTCATGAACCCTTTTACGATCTTGAATTGTCCATCCGGCGTTTTGTGGTAACCGTAATCATAGCAGAATATAAATTCATTCCCCTTTAGCTTGCTGATCACATGATGGGTGTGATAATCAAATTTAAAACCTTGCTCCAGCAATGAGTCCTTCTTTACAATGATCTCGGATTGGTTTCCCAGTAACTTCTTTAATATTCTCCGGTTCTTTTTTATCGTGAGGTCGACCTTTTTGATGTCCTGGTGCTCGTCACTTTTCCGGCTGTTATAGTATTCATCCTTGCAGGCGGAATCGCAGAATTTTTTATCGGAGCGCCCTTTTTTGATCGGCTCTCCGCAATTCAGGCAGAGGACAGGTTTCTTTTCCATAGTACTAAAATTACCAAAGTTTTCCATTCCCTCTATCCGTGTTTACACGGGTATATCAGCATACACGCATGTAAAATTCGTTTAGCGGTTTTTCGGTGGCGCATTTTTGTGTCACGAAAAAATCGAAGCAATGAAACACAACAACGTTCAACTTATCGGGTACGTAGCCGATTCGCCAATCATACGGATACTTCCCAGCGGCGATAAAAAAGCAACGATGCGCGTCGCCACGCATCATGAATACAAAGGAAAAAATAATGATACCACACGTGTCACGACATGGCATGATGTAGTGGCCTGGAAGGGTAACGCCGAATTTGCAGAGCGGTCATTTGTACGGGGAAGCCATATCCTCGTCAATGGCAGCATCATCTATTCAACCTACCCGGATCTGACAGGCCATATCCGGTATATCACAGAGATTATTGCCGATGCACTCATTAACCTTGACCGCTAAAACAATTCCTATGCAGGCAAAATTATTCAGTGCCGCCCTTTGGGGAGCGGATGCTTTTCGGGTGACCATCGAGGTCAGTGTAAGCAACGGCATCGGTTACCAGATCACCGGCCTTCCGGATGATGCCATCAAGGAAAGCCTTTCGCGTATTGGAATAGCAATAGCATCTTCGGGTTACCAGATGCCAAGGACAAGGTTGGTGATCAACCTCGCGCCGGCCGGCGTTCAAAAGACAGGGACTGCCTTTGACCTGCCTGTAACTGTTGGGATATTGCTTGCTTCCGGGAACATCGATGATATTGGAAAACTAAACGATTATGTACTTGCGGGAGAAGTCGGCCTTGACGGGAGCATTTACCCTGTCCGTGGCACTATATGTATGGCCACGCTTGCGAGAAAAGAAGGCTTCAAAGGAATTTTATTGCCGGCTGCAAATGCAGCGGAAGCATCCTTAGTAGATGGTATTGATGTATTTTCGGTTAGCCATCTCCGTGATATAGTTGATTTCCTGCAAAGCGATTGCTCAATCGAACCGGTACAACGCAAATTGAATAAAGAACAGTCTTCTGATGCTACGCTCGATTTTAAAGATGTCCGCGGTCAGCAAAATGCAAAGCGTGCTATGGAGATTGCTGCAGCAGGTGGCCACAACATGCTTCTTGTTGGCCCTCCCGGGATCGGCAAGACCATGCTTGCCAAGCGCCTTCCTTCAATACTGCCTTCCATGACGATAGACGAGGCACTCGAAACGACGCGTATCCACAGTATCTCCAATGCACCGGATGTTGCACATGGACTGATCACGGAGAGGCCATTCCGGAACCCGCACCATACAGCAAGTGATGTGGCACTGGCAGGCGGCGGAAGTTTTGTTGTTCCTGGCGAAATATCGCTTGCCCATAACGGCGTGCTTTTTCTGGACGAGCTTCCTGAATTTAAACGGTCTGCGATTGAAGTGTTGCGGCAACCAATGGAAGAGGGCAAGGTTTATATATCCCGTGCAAGAATGTTTGTGGAATTTCCTGCATCCTTTATGCTGGTAGCCGCGATGAACCCTTGTTTGTGCGGCTACTACGGTCACCCCTTGCGCAAATGCACTTGTAGTAAACGAGCGCTGTACTGGTACAGGCGAAAAGTTTCTGGCCCGCTG
The DNA here is from genome assembly GCA_018266575.1 of Bacteroidota bacterium. Lineage (GTDB taxonomy): Bacteria > Bacteroidota > Bacteroidia > Chitinophagales > Chitinophagaceae > Puia. The sequence continues at coordinate 195,750 of JAFEAE010000024.1, read as the reverse complement.
ATGGAACGAATCGACCTGCAGGTGGAAGTGGAACCGGTTCCACTAGAAGAACTCTTTAGCCAAAAAACCCAGAGTGAGGCATCTTCGGTTATACGTGACCGTGTGATAAAAGCCCGGAATATTCAGCTTCTCCGTTTTAAAGGCAAGCAAGGGATTTACGCAAACGCCCAGATGGCAGATGAGGACATCACGCTCTACTGTTGGACAGATCCTTCGGCACGAAAATTCCTCTGGCAAAAGATGGAAGAATACCAACTCTCGGCGAGGTCGTATGCGCGGATATTAAAAATCGCACGTACGATTTCAGACCTCGCAGGGGCTGGGCAAATCGCGTTGCCGCATATCGCTGAAGCTATTCATTTCCGCAGCCTCGATAAACCCCTCGTAATACAAAAACCTAAAACAGTGGCCGTCACAAAATATCCATTTGCCATTTAAACTAACAGTTATGCACAACCGTAATTTTGCTTATAAACCATCTTATAAAATATCCTACAGGGGTTGCTGCTTTCATTCGCTCCTGGAACTCAAATATGCACTGGCTGTTGAAGATGATTACCGCTTTCTGCGCGAACCGGTTCAAATCGCCTATGACCCGAAAACACTAAGATCCACCAATTACCTGCGGGAAGGGATAAAAACATATATCCCCGATTTTTTGGTGCGCTCTAAGTCCGGAGGCTCCGCGCTACTCGTAGAGATCAAGCCCCAGGATTTTTGCAATGAACTATTGCTCGGGCAGAAAAAAGTGATTGCAGAAAATTATATCCAGGCAAATCATCTCGATTGGGAATATAGGCTTATTAAAGGCGATGAAATTATTTTGAACCAGATTCAAAAACAGAAATACCAGGTGTATTACGATCACCGGCATTCCTTTCATTCGATTTTCGATTTCCAAAAGCTTGACCGGAAACTTAACGAAGAACCGCGTAATTTTTTTAGCACTGTTCCCTTCTTCCCCGAAGACCAACTAAGTAAAAGAGAATATAATCTTTTTGTCCGGCGTGGGAACTATATAACGGTATAGTATAAGCGATATTTTTTGGTTACCGGCATTTGATCCGGTAGGTAACATTCGTTGCGACGCTCCGTTCATCGGCAGAAACATAGCGGGGCATTTTGAATGAACAAGGCCCGTTTTGCCGTACCCCCTGGTTTTGTAAAATCAGAGAAAAAAGGAAAGCAAGGTACCGGCGTATTCCTGGGCACGGAACCAAATGGTTCGGCATAAAACGCGATGTGCCTCCCGCACGCATGCCGTCTTTTTATTCCGCGTTCCATTTGGTGTCCAGCCAACGCTGCCGGGGTGCGTGGGCCGGTTTAAAACTGCTTTCTTTTTTCTCTTTTTCTTTTACAAAACAATTTTTTTTCATCATTAAAACGAAAGGCAATGTTAATCATCGGAAGGATTACAAAAGACGCAGTTGTGAAACAACTCAAAGACGAAAAACAAGTAGTGGAATTTTCGGTAGCTGTGAACGACTACTACAAACCTAAAAAAGGCGAAGCAAAACAATTCACCCTTTATGTGAATTGCGCGTACTGGTTCGGAACGAAAATTTCCGAACGTTTGAAAAAAGGTTCGCTCGTTGAAATGGAAGGCAGGGCATACCTCAATGCATATAATGATATGCAGGGCGAGCCGAAAGCCTCCCTCAACCTGCACGTAAACACCATCAAAATTCACGGAACTACAAAACCGGCAGAAGCTGCAGCATCTGTTCAAACCTCAAACGCAGGCGAAGATTTGCCGTTTTAAAAATGCAATGGCATTGGCGCAGTTTGTGGCAGTGCCTTTATTTTTTTCATCACAAATTATAAAACAATGAAAAGTCAACATACACTAACGGACACCTATACACGAATAACCAATTTCGTGATTGAACAACTGGAACGCGGACAAATAATCTGGCGCCAGGGATGGAATACGCTCGGGCTGCCTAAAAATATCGTTTCAGGACGAACCTATAAAGGATGGAATTGCTTTTTGCTGAATTTCGTTACAAAGTTTTATCAATATAAAATCCCTTATTTCCTAACGTACAAACAAGCCCTTGACATGGGCGGCACGATCCGTAGAGGGCAAAAAGGTTATAATGTCGTTTGGTGGGCATCGGTAGACCGGAAAGAAGATGCCGTTGAAGGTGCAGAACCAACAAACCGCGTTTTATACAGAGTGCCAAAAATTCACACCGTATTTAATATTGAACAAACTCACGGAATTGAATTTCCAAAAACGGAAGAACTGTTTCGTTCCCATCGAGCAAAAATTGCAGCCTGTGAAAACATAATAACCGGAATGCCCAATACACCAAAAATCATGCATGGCGGTGACGATGCATTTTATGAACCAACAAAAGATTATATACAAATTCCCGTTGTTGAACAATTTGTAAGCGATGAATATTACTATGAAACCCTTTTCCATGAACTCGCTCACAGCACAGGGCATTCTTCAAGACTAAACAGAAAAGAGTTGGTAGAGTCCGACGGTTTCGGAAAAGAACTGTACAGCAAGGAAGAACTGACTGCAGAATTAACAGCCGCATTTCTTTGCGCCATAAGCGGCATTGAACAACAAACAATTTCTAATAGTGCCGCTTATATTCAAAGTTGGCTTGCCGTACTAAAGAATGACAAACGCTTAATCCTGAAAGCAGCAACACAGGCACAAGCTGCATCGGACTACATTTTAAATACTTCAAAAGAAGAACAACGGTTACCTGTAACCGAAGAAATTACGGCGTGAAAAATCTTAAAATAAACCATGATTTTACGCACTAAATACTAAATAATTTAGTAAATTTATAACCATTACAAATCTCCTGAAACGCATTGCCAATAAGGGTTTCAGGAGATTATAAAAAATCTTTTATGCTTTCCATTTTTGAAAAATTAGATGCGGTTAAAATCAATTGTATGGAGTTGATTGCTGAAGAGGATAAACAATTTTGCGACAAAGAATTTAAGGCATATCAAACACATCTTTCTGTATTGCAAAAAATGTATGTAGATATTTTGTCTACTATACACAGCCATGAAAATAAGATTATAAATCCTCAAAATCCGTATTTGAATCTTTACAGTTTTGACAAGGTGAAAGACCCGATAATTGAAATGATTCAAACCTTTCACCGGATTTTTACTGCCAACATCGAAGGCTATTTTAAAAACAGGTACAATCTTGTTTTTGATACCTACTACTACAAAGAAAGCAATTCTACCTATACGCTGACGGTAGAAGAGATTGTTGATAATATTATCGAACAATCAGGAACGGATTTACGCGCATCGGGCAAACAACAAATCATTTCAAGGTTTCAGGAATGCTTTCAGTACAGTAGATATTTTCCAACGCTCAAGAACAACAAGATACAATTTCCCGATTTTTATTGGCTCGGCTACGGCAGTACGCCTTCACTCGATTACAGCGATAAGAAAATACCTGTACTCTTAGATGCTTTGAGCCTGTTTTTGTTTGACAGCAATAAACGCCCTGAAAGTTTTGATGAGTTGCTTCGACAATGGAAAGACGAATTCGATTTCAATCAATCTTACACTCTTGAGGGAAATCTGACTTTACGATTTTTCAAGAATCGCAGAATAGATGTTGCATTTACCTCGCTTGAATCTGCAGAAAAATTCTGGCAATTTTTTGAACTCGGTGAATTAACACAAACAAAATAAAATGTATGCGCTATAAAGAATTAGGCATTCAAGTGCCGATTGAAAAAAGAGAAAGTTATAACCGGAAAATTGTAGCACTCATTCAATCCGGCAACCTGCAAGGGATTACTTGTGAAGAAATTTTCAATGCATACACCGGAAAGGGTGGATTGCACGGACTTTCGCGTGACAGCTTTGATAATTATTATCAATATGCAGAAGCTAAAAAGCAAAGGGAAGAAGGTCAGTTTTTTACACCTTGTCGGTTGTGTGAAAAAATCATTCAGGCAATACAACCACAGGAGGGCTTCTTAGTGGCAGACCTTTCTTGTGGTATTGGTAATTTCTTCAATAGCCTTCCTAATAATGTTACTGCCTACGGAAATGAAATCGATAACAATGCTTTTACAGTTTGTAAATTCCTTTACCCGTCTGCCATACTTACGCGTGGTGATTTTGTGTATTATGCGCCGGAAGAAAAATTTGATATTGTTATTGGAAACCCACCGTTTAACCTGAATACAATTATTGGGGTAAGCCAGTTCGCATATATCAGAAAAGCGAGCGAGGTTTTAAATTACGGCGGTCTGTTGGCTGTCATCGTTCCATTAAGTTTTCTCGCAGATGAATTTCAGGACAAATCAAAAATCGAGTGGGTCGATGAACATTTTGATTTTATCGCGCAATGCAAACTTCCCACCGACAGTTTTGAAGCGGCTATTGAAACCAAGTTTTTGCTCTTGCAGAAAAAGGGGTTGGAAGCGGCTGCAAAAACATATAAGCATGACTGCTATACAGACTTTGAACCGGAAAAGATTTTTACCGAATTGATTGCACCGATTTACGAACAAAACAAAAAAGACGCCCCCAAGCTGCATTTGCTTTCCGTCCAAAATAATATTGATGATGCCGGATTGCAATATCAAATCCGTAAATGCCTCTGGCATATAAAATCAAATCCATCGCTGCAAATTAAATATCATGCTAAGGCTATTGCAAGACTCGACGAATTAAAACAGCAGCGTAAGCCCGACCATGTTGACGAGGAAGAATGGCAGAAAATCAAACTTACCCCCGAGAAGATTTTACGATACCTGAAAAAAATCCTGCATCATCAAAACGATGAGCCGCCAAGAAAGGTTTTAAAAATCGTAAAGACAAATTATGGTCTGAAACAAAAAGCCTATCACAAATCATTAAAACAGCACGAGTGGAATAAATCAGTGCATGACATACTTATGACTGGCGAACGATTCAGGGAATTTAAAAAATTGTACGACCGCAAGAAAAACAACTTAGACGTACAGTTGCGACCTTTCTCAGAAATGCAACGCTCTGAAGAGATTGATAAATTTTTAAATGAATTCAGATTAATCCCCGAATGCAACAACGGCACTTTGTTTCCGGATTCCGATGCTCCTGTTATTGAGTTAAATGCCATGCAAAAAAATGACCTCGGGTTAACCTTGCAAAAGAAATTCAGCATACTTGCCTGGGAAATGGGTGGCGGCAAATCTGTTGCAGGCATGGCATGGCTTACATATTGGCAGAAAGAATATCAATATGCTTTTATTCTTGCCCCTGCACTTGCCATCAATACCACGTGGACAGAAAGGCTGTCTTTGTACCATTTTGATTTTTTGCAAGTGGAATGCATCAGCGACATCGCGCGCATCCGCAAAGGTCAAATCATTTTGATTAGCTATGACAGACTTGTTACCCTGCAAAGGCATATCAAAAAATTTATCAAATGCGCTGCCTATAAAATTGCCTTGCTGACAGACGAAAGCGATGAACTCACGAACGCAAATAGCCAGCGCAGCCGTGCCGCTATCAATTGTTTCCGCAAAGCAACAATGAAACTGCTTACAACGGGAACGACTACACGAAATAACATCAACGAGCTGTACACGCAATTGGAGCTGTTATATAATAATTCAACAGCTTTTACCTGTTGGGCAGAAACAATATACAAAACCAATAAAGAAAATGATATCGTTGAAATTAAAAACACGCGCGCGGGATATCCTTTTCCGGCTTACAATGGCGCGGCATTGTTTAAAGCCTGTTTCTGCCCGCAACGCTCGACCGTTTTCGGAATAAAAAAAGAGACACAGGATATTTACAACGCCTCACTGCTTAAAGAAATTATTTCAAAAACAATCATTACGCGCAAGTTTGAAGAAATCGTAGGCGAGAAAAAATACAGCATTCACACCCATGCCGTTGAACAGAGCGAAGATGAAAAATCATTGTACGGAATTTTGCTGAAGGATTTTTTGACCGTCGTCTATGATTTTTATACAACGACAGGGAACGCACGCAAAGAAGCTGCTTTAAGATTGATTCGTCAAATCAAAGCGCTCATTAAAGCAACATCCATCCCTCATTTGATGCCGCATTTTTCAGGTTCAGGGTTGCCGCAGAAATATGAGAAGATAAAACAACTTGTTTGCGGTTGGGGAAATGAGCTTGCTGCCATTGGTACAATATTCAAGGAAACCGCGAAGGATTATGCAAGCTATTTTCAAAATACATTTCCACAGCGCAAAATATTTTATATCGATGGCGAAGCACCTGTGCCAAAAAGAAGAAAAATCTTGGAACAATTCAAAAACTCCTTTAACGGGATTTTGGTTTGTACACAACAGGCGCTTAAATCATCCGTGAACATTCCTTATTGTAACAAGTGCGTGATTGAATCCCTGCAATGGAACATACCTAAAATTTCGCAGTTCTATTTCCGGTTTATCCGCTTCGATAGCAAGCGGCACACGCAGGTACATTTTGTGAACTATCAAAACACGATTGAACTCAACTTGCTTGCGCTTCTCATGGCAAAAGAAAAACTCAACGATTTTATTAAGACCACCAACGAGACAACAACCACAGCGATCTATGAAGAGTTCGGCGTAGACCTTAATATTCTGGATATGCTGATAGAAAAAGATACCGATGCAGACGGCAAATTGGTGCTGCGTTGGGGAAAACAACATTTGTATTAATACACATTCACATAAAAACGTAAGATTATGCAGACGAATTTTTTTGAAAGGCTAAGTTCATTAAACGTAACCGCTGATTTTAAAATATCGATTCAGAAAAAACAAAACGATGCTTGGCTCGTATCTGTCCTTGTCATAAATGACAAGGTAGAAGATGATGCAAAAAATGCAATACCACCCATGATATTGCAGGGGACTACCCACGAACTGGATGAAGGTTTTTTTCCGGCTATCGAAATGCCTGCGCAAAAAACGGCAACACTTCTCTCGAGCATGCAACAATATTTGGATGAACTAGAAACTGCAAAACAGGAATCCAAGATGATGCGTGAAAAAGAAGATGCCGAGAAAAAACAAAAAGACGAACGCTCCAAAAAATTTGAAGAGCAGATGAAAAAGGTTGCGGAACTCGAAGAAAAAGAAAAATACGGCGAAGCGATTGCGCAGCTTCCAAAACCCGATAAGTTCCCAGAACATACCGAAGAAATAAAAAACAAGCTTGAAGAACTAAAATCCAAACACGGTCAGCTTTCCTTACTCTGACTTTAAAATTTTAAGATATGTTACAGACAACAAATTTGCCCCGCGTTTTTCTATTTGATAACAACGGAGTTGAATTACGGCTTACAGACCCATCGGCAACCATGAACGCCGACGCGGTACTTCATTTCTATTCCAATACATACCCTTTACTCACAACCGCAAAAATTGAAGGGCCTGAAATCAAAAATGATGAAGTTCAGTACAATTTTATAACGACAATCGGGACAAAAGGATAAACCATGAAGCAAAAAAAGGCAAAGACAATCAAAAAAAATATTTCAGCAAAGCAATGGCACTTATTCCGAAACATACAACACTTCACAAACGGACTCGACAGGCTGCCGGATGCAAGCGAAGTGCGGTTAACAAAACGGAAATCCGCACCGGCTTCAACGCTCGTGATGGTTTTCTGAATCACTCGTTTCTCCCACTTGCTGAACCGAAAGCAGAATTTTGTAACCGGAAGAAAACAGAGCATGAATTTTTCACGTCACTGAAGAACCTCTCAAACCTTTTCGGTTTTGATGTTTTAGATGTTTCTGAATTTATTTTTCCGTATAATATTCTGCTTGCATTTCAGCACGCGGAAAAGAAGATACATGAAAAAGATGCGTCATTGCATTTACTGATTACAAAATCGGACGATGAATCAATAACACTTGCCACCGCGAAAATTTGTAATACTGGTCAGACCCTTTATTATATGCCAGTCGAACCGCTTGCAAAACGAATCAATCAAAAAAGACATCGCGCATCTGCCGAACTTGTTTTATCTGTTTTCGCTTACCTGTATCAAATACTAAAAATTCCTTTTCATACCAATGATTGCAGTTATGTGGGGAGTACCTACGCATGTATCGAGGAACAACTGGGCGATAACCGGAGTGAGTATTCGAAAAATGAATTTCGGGATATGCGGGCAACGCTCCGCCAAATGAAAAAGGAATCCGCAAAACTGGAAAAGCAAATAGCGGATGCAAGACATGTAAAGGAGTGGGAGAGGCGCATACATTTATTTCATCCAAAGAATGAATGGGAGAAAAACATGCTTGCATGTGCTAATGATTTTTTTGAATTATTCAGGCAGTTCCCAAACAGAAATTTATTTAAGAATATTTTCCCTGAATTGTTTTTAGAAGAAGAAGATAACAACGCTTATCCGGACACCTATATTTCTTTTTCATGGTCGCTCGAAGGATGGCTCGATGAACAGCTTGTCGAATGGGTAAATATTTCATTACAGGAAGCAGAATTACATGAACCGGTTGTGTTGCAGTTCTTTGATACGCCACAGAAAAAAATCGATAACGACATTTCATTTGAAGAAAGAATTTTTAAAAACCTCAACACGCTTGCAGCACTATTAAATGAATGGACATGAAAAATATAACCGCCGTTTTTAAAGAAATATACCTTCCGGTAAAAGCTTTGCTTATACACCAAAGCCTCGGCGATACACAAAAAATTTATGTGGAAGCCTATGATATCACGCAGCATGGAAAACCTGTCAATGCACATCCACTGACCGTTAATGAATCCATCGCACTTGCAGAATGCCTTGATAGTTCGGATGAATTGCAGCATGGCTTTTTGATACCGGAAAAAATAATTCACGAAAGATTGCTTTTCCTGAAACCTGAAAAAACAGGATACGCGATTTGGTACACTAAGCCGCAAAAAGTGAAAATGCTTTTTAAAAAAGAATTAGGCATACCATGTGGCGAAGCGTTTATTCCTGCGCTTGTGTGGAAAGCCCATAAAAACAGGCTCGAAATTTTTGCATTGCATAATGATAAAAGACCAAACGAAAAATCTGAATTGTATCACGCACCTTTTTTTAATATCCATAATGATGGTTCGGTATGCATGGGAACGGTGGATATTGATATTGCAAAAGATACTTGCCTCGAAAAATTTATTAGTAAGTGGGAGCTGTATTTCTGGAACAGCTATTTCAGCCACCTGATAGGAAATGCATCTCCGGTAGATATGAACATCGTTGAATTATGGAAATTACTCGTTGGACAAGAAAACAAATTCCCTGTTGATATTTTAAAAGCGAGCGGAAAAAAACTAAAAGATATTTTATGATACAGCAAAAAGCAAGGGTTCACTTTGTGGATAATTACCTGATAAACCCAACCAATCCGGTTTTGATTAACCTTATTGGTGCAGGTGGCACAGGTAGCCAGGTGTTAACGGCGCTCGCCAGAATAAATCACGCACTTAATAATTTGAATCACGCAGGATTGTTTGTACATGCATTCGATGGAGATGTGATAACAGAAGCAAATCTCGGACGGCAACTTTTTGCGCCATCTGAAATCGGGATCCCCAAAGCAGTCGCGCTAATCGACAGGCTTAACCGGTTTTTCGGAACAAACTGGAAAGCGCATCCTGAATTTTTTTCTACGAGGCACGCGAGCGAAAAATTTTGCGCGAATATTACTATCAGTTGCGTGGACACGGTAAAAGCACGTTTTGAAATAGCTGAAATCTTGAAACATAATCTCCAAAATACAAACTCGCTTGCCCGACCAATGTACTGGATTGATTTTGGTAACAGCAAATGTACTGGGCAGGTATTAGTTTCAACGGTAAGCGACATTCGTCAACCTTCATCAAAACAATACAAACCAGTTCGGCAACTTCCTTTTATTACAGAGGAGTTTAAAAGTCTTTTAAACGAAAACAAAGAGAACGATGAGCCAAGTTGCTCACTCGCTGAAGCGCTCACAAAGCAAGACCTGTTTATCAATTCTTCACTTGCTAACCTCGGGGCATCATTGCTCTGGAATATGTTTCGGGAAGGCATGCTTGTGCAACGTGGTTTCTTTCTGAACCTGAAAGATTTTCGTACACAACCTATAATGGTATAAACATTTTTTTTTGCATTAATTCTTTGCACAAAGTTCGGGCTTTGCCTCGGACAAGCATGCAAGGAACTACGGCATAAACGCAAAATCTAACGCACATGGCTATCCTTTATTCCGTTCCTCCTTGCGCATCGTCCGGCAAAACCCGCGATGGTGTTCCATAATTAATTTTTTAAAAATCAAAAACGACAGTTATGGAAAAGCAAACAACGGCAAGAAATTGGTACCAGATCGATGAAGTGGAACTTATATACCGTTCAAAAATGAAAGCTTCTGAACGTCCAAAGGTTTTGAGTTCCAAAGAAGCATATGAGTTCTTAAAAGAAAACTGGAACGCAGACCGGATTAACCTGCAGGAAGAATTTAAGATTTTATTACTTAGCCGCGCTAGTAAAGTACTTGGAATTTATAACGTGTCGTCGGGTGGGATCACGGGAACACTCGCAGACCCTAAACTCATTTTTTCAACGGCACTCAAGGCGACAGCATGTTCCATTATTCTCGCCCACAACCATCCTTCAGGCAATTTAAAGCCGAGCCAGGCAGATGAAAGCCTGACCCAAAAATGCAAACAAGCAGGTGATTTACTTGATATAAAAGTCATCGATCATCTTATCATGACAGACGAGGGATACTATTCTTTCGCAGATGAAGGAATGATTTAAAAATTTAAAAATCATTTATAGTGCAAAAGGCAGGCGGCGGCTATTATTTTAATGCTATTTAAGCTGCCACGCTCTCCGGCGCGGCAGCTTGTGGTTTGGACAACTGCATAAAAAATGTGAAACAAAATGATTTTATGTCAGGCACCTGTAGAAATAAATAATAAATAATAAGTTTCAAAATCAGGTATTGATCACCGCTACATGAAATCGTTTCACATGTTTAAATGTTGAACATCTTGACTTCTCTTTTAGATTAAGATATTTTTGATACACATATGGCTTGCATCCGGAAATAAGAAAAGCAGAGAGAACCTAAAAATGCCGGGAGGGTTCCTATCGTCGAACCCAGCAAGATGTACGGTTGTGTCACAACCGGCTTTCCTGGCTTTCCTCCGGAGTCGGTCGCCGGTTTTTTTATAACAGTGAAAATGATTTTGCGATGAATGATAAAAAAGATAAATGGATTCATATCCGTGTTTCAACAAACGAACTCCAAAAAATAAACGATGAGTTCTCTTCCTCTGTTTCCAGGAAGAGAAGTGATTTCCTGCGCAAGAAATTGTTTAATAAACCGGTAACGATTAAATACCGCAACAAATCTCTCGACGACTTTGTGTCAGAAATGGTGCAATTAAAAAATGAGCTAAATGCCATCGGCCACAATTTCAATCAAACCGTTAAAAGATTACACACGCTCTCGCATATGCACGAACTCGTTTCCTGGGCCGAGCAAAATGAAAAACATAAAACGATTTTTTTTCAGAAGGTGGATGAAATCAAACAGCATATTCTAAAAATGGCAGAGCAATGGTCGCAAGAATCCGCACGGGGAAAAGTATAGCCGGTGCACTAAATTATAATGAACAGAAATTAAAGGAAGGTCAAGCAGAATGCATTGCTGCCAACAACTTTTTGAAAGACGTAGACGAAATGCATTTCTATGACAAGCTCCGGCATTTCGAAAGACTCACTTCACTCAATGAACAAACAAAAGTGAATACCCTGCACGTATCCTTGAATTTTGATCCTTCCGAAAAACTGAACACAAATAAATTGCGTGCGATCGCAGAAATGTATATGCAAAAAATTGGTTTTGGCAATCAGCCGTATCTGGTCTATCATCATCACGATGCTGCTCATCCTCACTTGCATATTGTCTCTACAAATATTAGGGATGATGGAAGCCGAATCTCCTTGCACAACCTCGGGAAAATACAATCTGAAAACGCGCGTAAAGAAATTGAAAGGGAATTTAATCTTGTTCGTGCTGAAGGCAGAAAACTTTCTGAAGCCTTAAAACTCTATGCTGTTCATGCACATAAATTAAGTTATGGTAAATCGGAGCTTAAACGTTCAATTGCAAATGTGCTACTACAGGTAATTGATAAATATAAATATGCGTCGCTTGCAGAACTAAACGCCATTTTAAAATTATACAATATAGAAGCAGACAGGGGAGCGGAGGGCACCCGGATGCGTGAACGTAATGGACTGCAATACCGCGTGCTCGACCAAGACGGAAATCCCCTTGGCGTTCCGATCAAAGCCAGCAGTTTTTATTTTAAGCCAACGCTTGCAAGCCTCGAAAAAAAATTTGTAGAGAATGAATCGCTCAAACACCAGTACAAACAACGCCTTAAAGCAATGATTGATTGGCAACTCAACGCTAAAAATATTGAGCTGTCTGGATTTATCAGTCGGCTGGAAAAGGAAAAGATCAGCACTGTGCTGCGACAAAATAAAGAAGGGTTGATTTATGGCATGACTTTCATTGACCATCAAACAAAATGCGTATTCAATGGGAGTGACCTTGGGAAATATTACAGTGCTTCTGCTATCATGGAAAGATGCACACAAGGAGTTGTAGCAAAAGAATCCCATGCACAATCACAAAGAGAGGCTTTAGTTACACAGATTAAAATGCTACAGAATAAGAAACTTCCTGAACAGCAATTGGAGCCTGTTGAATCTTTCAATCAAAAAGCAACAGTGCTCGATGAACTGTTAAAAACAGAACAGTCATTTTCATTTGTTCCCTATCAATTAAAAAAAGGAAAGCGAAAAAGAAAACGCGAGTCACAATCAAAATCAATTTAACCATTTATAATTTTTACTATGGCCATGCAGACAGGTGAGAACGAACAAGGGTTGCGCAAAATTGTGGATATGACAAGAGCGATCAGCATTATCGTACTGCTACTTCATTTTTATTTTTACTGGTACACCGCGTTTAGATCCTGGAATTTTTATTCAAAGTTTTCTGACCGGATATTGCTGAACATTCAGCGCACAGGTTTATTCAAATCATTTAATTTTTCTAAAATAATTGCGTTTGGATTTTTAGCGGTATCCTTGGTCGGTGCAAGAGGAAGAAAAAGCCTGAAGATAACAGGAAGTAATGTTGCTATCAAAATAGGCATAGGTATGATTTTCTTTTTTGCCAGCTATTACTTGGTCTACCTACAATTTTCAATGACAACAAACGCGATATTATATATTACATCAACTTCGCTAGGATTTTGTTTGTTTCTGGCTGGCGGCACATCTTTATCGCGAATGATAAAAAATGAATTGAACAACAAGGATATTTTCAACAAGCAAAATGAAACCTTTCCACAAGAAGAACGGCTGCTTGAAAATGAATACTCCATTAACCTGCCTGCAACCTATCAACTCAGATCGAAACTGCGTAACAGCTGGATCAATATCATCAATCCCTTCAGAGGGAATTTAGTCATCGGATCTCCAGGTGCTGGCAAATCGTATTTCGTGATCCAACACATCATCAAGCAACATATTCAGAAAGGATTTGCGATGTTTATTTATGACTTCAAATTTGATGACCTTTCTAAAATTGCTTACAATTATTTTTTAAAATACAAGAACAATTACGATGTTGAGCCGACGTTCCATGTGATCAGTTTTGACGACATCCAGCGTGCACATCGCTGCAATCCGCTTGATCCTTCTACAATGCATGACATCACAGATGCTGCAGAATCTGCACGTACGATGATGTTATCCATTAACAGAAACTGGATTAACCGGCAAGGTGATTTTTTTGTGGAGTCGCCGATCAATTTTCTAACGGCGGTGATCTGGTATTTACGAAAATACCAGAATGGTGAATTTTGCACACTTCCACATATGATCGAATTTATCCAATTGCCCTATGAAAAATTATTTACGATCCTGCGAACCGAACCCGAGATAGAAGTATTGATCAATCCATTTATTAACGCACTGGTAAATGACGTGATGGATCAACTGGAAGGACAAATTGGAGGCGCAAAAATTTCGGTGAGTAAATTGTCATCACCTGATTTATATTATGTGTTATCTGGTAACGATTTTTCACTTGATATTAATGACCCGGAAAAACCGAAAATTGTTTGCGCTGGTAACAATCCGCAAAAGCAATTAGTGTATAACACCGTACTTTCACTATACATTGCAAGATTGATAAAACTGATTAACAAAAAAGATAAACTGAAATCCTCTTTGGTATTTGACGAGTTCCCGACTATATACATTAACAGCATTGATATATTAATCGCAACAGCACGTTCAAATAAAGTCTCCACTACACTCGCTGTACAAGATTTGAGCCAGCTGCGAAAAGATTACGGTAAAGAGCAGGCGGATGTGATCATGAATATCGCAGGCAATGTAGTATGCGGGCAGGTGATGGGGGACACCGCGAAACAAATGTCAGAGCGCTTTGGAAAGATTATGCAGCAGCGTGAAAGTATTTCTATCAACAGTTCGGATACTTCTCTTAGCCAATCGTTGCAGATGGATACGGCAATACCCGCGTCAAAAATTACTTCACTTTCCTCCGGCGAATTTGTGGGCATGGTCGCCGACGAACCAAACAACCTGATTGAATTAAAGGCATTTCATGCAAAAATTATCAATGACCACGATCAATTGTTAAAAGAACGAAATGCATTTGTACCGATACCTCCACAGCGAAAAATTGATCACTTGATCGTGCAGAAAAATTATTTACAGATTAAAGAAGATGTCCAAAATATTTTACACAGTGAAATGGATCGGATTTTAAACGATCCTGTCCTTTCAGGGATTATTATACAAAAATGATTCGCTGCATCAACTTGTTATCCCGCATTTTTAGGTCTTTCTTAAAATTTTCTTTGGTAGGCGAATCGATGTATTGGGAAAAGTTTGATCTTGTAATTGATTAATTCTTATAAAAATATTAAGGACGTTTGATTCCAGCCGTGATTAAAATTCGTTACCGATATTAAATCACAAAGTCTCTTCTTTTTTTATTTCAATAACTTTCAATTTTTCATTCAACAACTTCATATCGTCGCTAACCTTTCGGTCAATAATTTTTGCGTAAAGTTGTGTCGTGCGAAGGCTTGAATGTCCTAACATTTTACCTACTGTTTCGATTGGTACGCCATTACTGAGAGTGACGGTTGTTGCAAAAGTATGGCGTGCGCAATGAAATGTGAGTTCTTTATTGAACTGGCAGAGATCAGTAATTTCTTTTAAATAACTATTTAATCTTTGATTAGAAATTTTCGGCAGAACAAATACCTGTCTTACTATGGTTGGATGGTTGTGATACTTGTTTATTATTTCTTTCGGAACGGGTAATAATGGTATCCTGGAATCATTATCTGTTTTGCATCGTTTTGTGAATATCCATAGTTCACCATCAATTCCCACGTTTATATCCTGCTTTTTCAAATTCATAATATCTGTATATGCAAGACCCGTATAACAGCTAAACAAGAAAATATCTTTCACTAATTCTAATCGTGCGATAGAAAAGTTTTTAGCTTCTAATTTTTCAAGCTCTTCTTTAAAAAGAAAATTCCTATGAGTTGGTTTAATACTCATTTTATAAACATAAAATGGGTCCTGTTCAAGCCATTTATTTGCTACACAGATTCGAACAATCTTTTTCAACTTTTTCAAGTTACCTATGGCAGAATTATGCTGCATCTTTTGAACCGATTTTAAATAAAATTCATAATCAGTAATGAACTGATAATTGAGTTCGGTCAAATACATATCGTCGCGTTTAAATTTCCATTTAATAAAATTTTCTACTGACTTTAATGCTGATTTGAATTTTTTAAATGTGCCTTCAGAAAATTGTAATCCTACCAATTCTTTAAACTGATCGTTATGATATTTGTAGACTTCAATTAATGTTCGTTGGAGCGTTTTTTCTTTGTGTAATATTTTTTGACGTACCATATCTGATGTAAGTGGAATATTTTTTAGCATGTATTCTTTCTGTATTGAAAATATATTTCCTTGTAGCGCGTCTAAAAAAGAGTTAAGTGATTTTGATTCTTCACCCATACCATTTCTTCTTGCTGTTTTTTGATTCCATTTTTTTGGATCGCAATATCTTTGCACGCTCCATTCGGCTCGCTCTCCATTTATTGTAACGCGTGCATTGATCGGTGCCTTCTCCTGGTTAAATTTTTTCCCTCTTCTAATAAAGAATAATACTTTAAAACTTTGGCTCATAAAATCCATTTTAAAATTTTTAAAATTAGTTTCAAAGCCATGTTGAAAACAAGATGTTTATTTTCTGAACATCTTGCTGGTTGCGGGTTTCAGGAAAATTCGAGGCGTCAATATGGTGTTCAGATTTTTGCGCCTCGAATTTGCCACCGGGAATTTGATTTTGTTTGCTTTTTTTTGATAAGTGCCAAAAACAAAAAGCCCCGCAAATGCTGTATTTGCAGGGCTTTTGAAGTGTTTTGAGAAGATTTGATATTCAGAACTGTGATCCCGCTGGGACTCGAACCCAGGACCCATACATTAAAAGTGTATTGCTCTACCAACTGAGCTACGGAATCATCCGATTTTTTCGGAGTGCAAAAATAAGGCAAAATAAGTTGCTGCCAAATTTTTAAAATAATATTTTACTGACACATTTCGATGGTTATCAACATTTGTTTTTATTCCACACGTTAACTCACCTATTTTTGCGCATAATTCTTACAAAAATGTCTTTCTTCCAAAATAAAGTTGTTGTAGTTACCGGTGGAACGGATGGTATTGGCAAAGCATTGGTGGATGCATTGATACCGCTGGGTGCCAAAGTTGCCACCTGTGCCAGGAATCATGATAAATTATACCAGTTGCAGGTTGAATATCCAAACGTGTTACTGCATGCAGAAGCATGTGATGTGAGCAACGAAGAGGATTGCAAACGGTTCATTACATCAACTGTTGAAATATTTGGAACAATTGATATTATTATTAATAACGCAGGTATCAGCATGCGTTCTTTGTTTGCCGATGTTGATGTTGATGTGATAAAAAAAGTGATGGAAATTAATTTTCTTGGTTCGGTTTATTGTACAAAATATGCATTGCCGGAAATCATCAAACAAAAAGGAACAATTGTTGGTGTTTCATCAACTGCGGGTTACCGCGGGTTGCCGGGAAGAACAGGGTACTCTGCTTCCAAGTTTGCATTGCAGGGTTGGCTGGAAGCATTGCGTACAGAATTAATGGAAAATGGTGTAAATGTAATGTGGGTTTGTCCGGGTTTTACTGCTTCAAATATCCGCAATGCGGCATTAAATAACAGGGGAGATGCGCAAGGTGAAAGCCCGATGGATGAAGAAAAATTAATGACAGCGGAAGAATGTGCACAACATATTTTACGTGCAATCGAAAAAAGAAAAAGGACGTTGGTATTAACAACAACCGGGAAATTCACCGTATTGCTCAATAAGCTTTTTCCGTCGCTTGCTGATAAACTGGTGCACAATTTTTACTTTAAGAAAGGAAAGTTTGTAAAATAACTATCAGCATATTTAAAAACTTCTTCCCTTATTCTAAAAAATTTTTCTATAACACATGGCAATTTTAACCCTGACTTCTGATATTGGCCAGCAAGATTATTTGGTCGGGGCTGTAAAAGGCCAATTGCTCCAGGTAAACCCGGATTTTATAATTGCAGATATTTCCCACTCATTATCTCCATTCAATTATCCGCAGGCAGCTTATGTTTGCCGAAATGCATTGAAAAATTTTCCGCCATTCACCTATCATATCATTCTTGTCAATTTATTCGAGCAAAAGCCTGAGCAATTACTGCTTGCATTTCACAACGAACAATATATTCTTTGCGCAGATAATGGATTGCTTGCAATGATACTGGAAGGAAAGCCGGAAATAATTATTGGGTTACCGTTAGACAAAACAGCCATAAAAAACACATTGTATTGCACAACAATTATCGGGAATGCAATCAATGATATTGTAAACGGGAAAAGCCTGAAAGATATCGGAGTTCCCGATGTATCCTACTCAGAAAAAAATCATTTACGGCCATTGCTTGGTGATACATGGATTGAAGGGCAGATTATTTTTATCGACAACTTTGAAAACGTAATTGTGAATATCACAAGAAATGAATTTGAAGAACAACGAAAGGGCAGGAGCTTCCGTATTGTTTTCAAACGCGATGAAGTAATTGATAAGATCAGTGAAACATACGCAGATGTGCACGAAGGAGAAAAACTAGCACTGTTCAATTCTGCAGGATATCTTGAAATTGCTATCAACAAAGGAAATGCCGCAGGCTTGTTTGGCTTGCAGGGGTTTTCCGAACAATCCCAGAACCAATATTTGCAGAACCGTTTATTCTACCAAACTATAAGAGTTTATTTCGAATAAGCCGCGCTAAACTTAAAAAATAATCGTTAAAACGGGCTGTTGAATTTCATCATTCTACACAGAACTGTATATTTGCCAATTCTTTAAAACCAATGCTAATATGAACTTTAACAAAGTGAATAACATCGTGGGTTGGGTTGTGTGTGTGATTGCCTGCACTGTGTACATTATGACCATGGAGCCGACCGGGAGTTTCTGGGATTGCGGCGAATTCATTTCCAGTTGTTTTAAATTACAGATTCCGCATCCGCCCGGAGCGCCATTGTTTGTGATGCTTGGAAGGTTCTTTATTATTCTTTTTGGTGATAGCGGTAATACTGCAGCACGTGCAGTAAATTTTATGAGTGCAATAATGAGCGGATTTTCTATCCTGTTCCTGTTTTGGTCTATTACGCACTTTGCACGCAAAATTGTTCAGAAAGCAAATATTGAACTAAGCAAAGACCAGTTATTCACGGTCATGAGCGCCGGCGTAATTGGCGCGTTGGCCTATACATTCTGCGATTCATTCTGGTACAGTGCTGTTGAAGGCGAAGTATATGCATCGTCTGCATTTTTTACTGCTCTTGTGTTCTGGGCAATTTTAAAATGGGAACACCAGGCAGATCAACCGGGTTCTGACAAATGGCTCATTTTTATTTTTTATGTGATGGGGCTTTCCATTGGTGTGCATTTGCTCAACCTGCTTACCATCCCAGCCATTGTAATGGTTTATTATTTCAGGAGATACAAACCCACTACAAGAGGGGCGGTCATTGCATTTCTTATTGGTTGTGTGATCACCGGTTTCGTTCAGAAATTTGTTATTCAATATACCATCAAAGGAGCTGCAGCATTTGATATTTTCTTTGTAAACAGCATAGGTTTGCCATTCTTTACAGGGTTTGGATTTTTCTTTGTATTGTTATCAGCACTATTAACTTTCGGTATTATTTACGCAGTAAAGAAAAAATATTATTACCTAAAGTTAAGTTTGTGGAGCATTGCATTTATGTTGCTTGGATATTCTACTTATTTCACAACAATGATCCGCTCCAATGCAGATCCTGCTGTTGATATGTTCAATGTAGATAACCCGGTAAATTTAGTTGGTTATTTAAGCCGCGACCAATATGGAGATTGGCCTTTGTTGTATGGACCTGATTTTACGTATCGCCCGCCTTCAAAAACTACCGGTGACTTATATGTGAAAGGAAAAGATAAATATGAAATTGCCGGAAAAGTTAGCAGCGAAGATTTCAGTGCACCTCCGGATGATGCGCAGGTTCGCGAAATCCAAAAAGCACACCCGGATTGGGACGTAGATAAATTACGTCCGCATTTATTCCCCCGCATGTGGGATTATAATAACGATCGTAATCAGGTTGATGCGTATCATCAATTCTCAGGCCTTGCAGATGGCGACCAGCCAACAATGCTTGATAACATAAAATATTTTGTGCGCTACCAGAATATGTGGATGTACCTCCGCTACTTTATGTGGAGTTATTCCGGTAAACAAAATGACCTGGAAGGTTTTGGTAACCCAAGAGATGGAAATGCGATCACCGGTATCCCTTTTATCGATAATATTTTTTACGGTGACCAAAGCAAACTCCCCGATTCCATTCACACAAAAAACAAATCATATAACAGGTTATTCCTGCTGCCATTTATCCTTGGTTTAATGGGAGCTGTTTTTCAATATAAAAAAAACAGGAAAGATTTTTTAGTGAATTTGTTATTGTTCTTTTTTACGGGATTTGCAATTGTAATTTACCTGAACCAGGCCGGATATCAGCCACGCGAACGTGATTATGCTTATGCCGGTTCTTGTTACGCGTATGCGATCTGGATTGGTTTAGGGGTGATTTTCGTGAAAGAGTTATTTGAAAAAATCACAAAACCTGCAATGGCGAATTATGCTGCTGCCGGTTTATGTTTCCTGGCAGTTCCTGTGTTGATGGGACAACAGGAATGGAATGACCACGACCGAAGTAAAAAAACATTAGCAAGGGACCTTGCAAAGGATTATTTAGAAAGTTGCCCGCCTAATGCTATACTGTTTTCATTCGGTGATAATGATACTTATCCCTTGTGGTATGCGCAGGAAGTAGAGGGTATTCGTCCTGATGTGCGTGTTGTTGTAAATAGTTTATTAGGTACAGATTGGTACATGAACGAATTGCGTTACAAAATAAACAATAGCGCACCCTTCGATGTGATTTTTACTCCTGAACAAGTGCAGGGAAATAATTTGAATGTTGCGTATTTTAATGCAATCCCTGGTTATGATGACAAGAATAAGTATTATGATTTGTATAGCACACTTAAAGATGTAGTAAGCGGTGGCAAGGATAATAAATATGTAACACAACAGGAAGATGGGGACCCGATCAACTTTTTCCCCACGCATAAATTCAGTGTGCCGGTTGATGCGAATGTGGCGAAAAGCGAAAACTGGTTGGTTCATACGGGCGATAGTATTGTCAATGAATTAAAAATTGATATTCCTCAGAACAGGAATTATTTATTAAAAAACGATCTTGCTATTTATGCAGTTATTGCTTCAAATAACTGGAAAAGGCCGATCTGTTTTACTTCCACACAAGAGTTGAATGACCTTGGATTGCAAAAATATGTACGGTTAACAGGTCTATCTTATTTGCTTGTTCCGGTTGAAAATAGTTTTGTTGACAATGATGTTGCTTACAAAAACCTGATGGAAAAATTTGCATTCGGCGGTGCAGATAAGGAAGGAGTATATTATGATGAAGAGAACCGCAGGCACTTAAATACACTTCGCCTTTCTTATGCACAGGTTGCATTAGGCCTGGTTGATGCAGGCAAAAAAGATTCTGCACAAAAAATACTTGAACATTTTGACCAGAGTGTGCGGGAATCAAATTTCCCTTATGGAATGACAAGTAACCGCGGTAACCAGCACGACGGGATTTCTGTACAGTTCCTGCAGGCTTGTTATGCATCTGGCGATCTGACATTGGCGAAAAAAGTAAATGCTGCAGTGAAAAAAGACCTGCAGCAACAAATGCGTTATTATAAATCGTTCGGTGAAGAAAATATGAGTGATGAGCAACTCGCAAATAATGCATATATGTTATTGCAGGGAAAAGGAGGGGCTTTGTCTGATAAACAAATGCAGTTTGCCCAGGATATTTTTTATACGTTCAGGTTGTTGATGCAAATAGACCAGATGGAAAAACAATATGCTCCTGGTGCTGCGATACCTGGTTCTGAAAAATCAACACCGGTGATCGATAATACAAAACCACCGGCACAGGTATCGGATTCGAAGGCAGGGAAGAAGAAATAAAAAACCGGAATATTAGTAATAAAAAAAGAGGCTGTTTTCGTAAGTCTCTTTTTATTTTAACGGGGATGTATATGCGAAGAAGAAAATGATCTAAAGAGATTTTTGAGATATTTAAAAGCTGAAAAAACTATTTTAATTTTTAGTTGACAATAAAAAAGGCGATTAGAAAATCGCCTTTTTTATTTTTATGGTTATTCGATATTTAGTTATCCCAGAAAATTTTTGGTGAATATAAAGTAGATCCTTTGGGTGTATTTGTATTATAGTTTAATTCTGATAAAGGGTAAAGCAACCTTCTCGGAATTTGTGTGCCCGCTGCCGGTGTCAGGGCGGGGCTACCCGTTCTTCTCCAGGTTGTCCATGCTTCCGGATTTAAATATAGTGCAATATTTGCCTGGGCGGCGATTTGAGCAATCGCATCTGTCATTGTAGTGGGCAATGTTCCGTTTGCAGCTAAATATGTTGTTATGCTCGATGAAGATACACCGAGTTTCTGCATATTATTCTTAATCGCTGCAACATAGGCTGTCTGAGCATCAGTAAGCGACCCGCCGGATCTTAGGGTCGCTTCAGCTTTTGCAAACAACAATTCATCGTAGCTAATAAACTCAACAGGAGATGTGGTATTTCCATAATAAGTACCGATGCCTACGCCATCATAATCGTTGTAAGTGCTGTCGAAGAACATCGGGTATCTTGGATCATTAAGGGATACCATTGTTTGTGCGAGTGTGCCGCTTGGATAATCAGTATATGCCCGCTGATCATTGAATTGAAAAACAGGATTATTCGCAGTCGGAGCATCGCCAAAAATAAATTGAGCAATGTCGGCATTTGATGTGAAGGCAGAATCAATTTCTGTAAGGGCATTAACAGCCATTGAAGGATTGGTTTTGCTTTGATGCAAATATATACGTGCTTTAATAGCATGGGCGAATTTGATCCAATTAGAAAGATTTCCATTATAAATAATGTCGTCTGTCCCAGGGGTGGCATTAGGTCCGGATTGACCCAGACTGGTATTTTTAAGATAATACAATCCATCATCGAGTAAACCGATAATAATCGTATTATACAAAGTGCTGTCTACGTCATATTTTGCTGAGAATTCATTGGATCCTTTGAAAGCATCGGTATAAGGCACGCTTCCCCAGGTATCCACTGTTATTTGCAGAGCATAAGCCTTCAGTATCCTACCGATACCGCTATAGGCATAATACATTTTAGCATCCGACAAACCAACCAGGGTATCTGCATTCTCCATAACGGAGGTATATAAATTGCCCCATAACTGATCCACATCCTGGCTGGTTATTACATACGTGTAGTATGCGCTGGATTGGTTATACGCTCCTAATGTTTGCTGCGTGAAATATTGTGTGAATCGTGACAGATCGCCGCCTTGAGTATATGCTAAAGAACCTTCTACTGTTGAAAGCAACGTTGACGGAAGTATGGAAGAAGGCGCAGGCGCATTGGGATTTGTGTTTGCATTTGAAAAGAAAGTTTTACTACAAGAGCTCAATAATGATGTTCCCAAAATAAATATCATTATGGCTGTCATTATATTTTTATGTTTCATAATCTTTTTTTAAAAATTTTATAAACCAACATTTAACCTTACTCCCCAGCTTTTTGTACCAGGGTTATTGAAATAATCAATACCCTGGCCATTTGCAGGACCGGCCAGGCTTGTTTCCGGATCGACGCCACTGTATTTGGTCCAGAGTTTCGGGTTGTTTGCAAAAATGGTTAATGATAATCCATGGAGATATTTGCCAAGTGCTTTTTTAGGAACATCGTATGATAGGCTTATTTGCTTCAACCGTACGAAAGAACCATCTTCAATGCTTACTGATGTCGGGCCAACAAAGCTGCTGCCTATATTCTGCCAGTAATATTGGCTATAAGATGACTGAATCGTGTTAGGATCCCCTGCACCGGCAACTTCATTTGCGCCTACATAGTGTACAATATTTCCCGAGCCATCAGGATGCCCTAAAACGCCATTAAACACAGTTGACTGACCCCGGTTAAGTGTGGAGGTGGAAGTGCCGAAATATTGCATTGCTCCTTTCGTTCCGTTCCACATTTGTCCACCGTGGCGGACGTCTAATTGGGCGGCGATTGAGAAAGCCTTAAAGCTTAAAGTAGTTAGAACTGACCCTATCCATTTTGGAGTAAAATTAGCTAGTGGTACCGATGTTGTTCCAACGATAGGCATTCCATATCCTGCATCTCCCGCAATATCATCGATCACTAACTGACTTGGTGAGCCCTTAGTTGCAGTAGTTCTTATATAATCTGTTCCATATATTTCACCATAAGGTTGACCAGCAACAGCATAAACGCCACCGTTTGTGAAGCCGGCAATAAATAATGTGTTTACACCCGGAGCTAGCTGCAATACTTTATTTTTGTTCATCGACCAGTTAACATTCACATCCCAACGTAATCCATTTGAAAGTTTCAGAGGCGTGGTATTAAGTGAGATTTCAACTCCGGAATTTCTCAGTGTCCCGGCATTTCTCAAAATCGCGGCAAACCCCGTCGTGTAGGCGATCGGAACAGTTAAAATCTGATCGATTGATTTTTGATAATAATAAGTAGCGGATAGATTAATCCTATTTTTTACGAAAGATAAATCCAATCCTGCTTCGTATGACCTATCAGTCTCTGGCTTTAGATCCGGATTGCCTATAACTGCTGTAGCAGAACTCAACTGATATCCGGGAATTGAATTGAAAGGGAAAGATATTCCACTTGTGAATCCGTCCACAATACTGGCAGACTTAAAATAAGTTTGCAATGCCTGTGCCGGAGCATCTTTACCAACCTGCGCGTATGAAAGTCTCAGTTTACCAAAACTTAAAATATTATTTCCTTTCAGCCCTTCGAGTTCTGTGAACACCCAACCCAGGCTTGCAGATGGATAAAAAAAGCTGTGGTTTTGTACAGGCAATGTTGAAGAAGTTTCGCGCCTGCCGGTAAGGGTCAGGTAAATCATTTGCCTGAAATTCAGTTCCGCTTGTCCATAATAAGCCATTCTTCTTGTTTTGGATGTGCCTTCACTCGATTGATACGAAGTCGCGTTAGACATATCTAAAAAATTAGGAAATACCAATCCTGTTCCCTGAGTAAATCTTGTGTTTGAGTAAAGTGTAAAATAATCCTGTCCCAATATCAATGAACCTGTGAGATCATTGGAAAATTCTTTGTGGAGGTTCACACTAAGATTCGAGTTGAATTGCTGATTTCTATATTCAATTTCATAAATAGCTCCTGCAGGGAAAGCCCCTGAGTAAATATCGTAAGCGCTTTTATCGCTTTGAGTATAAACATCTCCGCCTAACCTGTAATTAACATCCATCCAGTCAAGCAACTTATACATCATATTGCCATAGCCAATCGCTCTGTTCAGGTTTGAAGTGAATGGGTTTCTGTTAACAGTCCAATATGGGTTATCATAAGAAGTAGAACCACGGTAGTCCCTTTGCTGGCCACTTGGCAACACGTATGAGGCAGGATTATTAACCGGATCGGAAAGACCATTTGAATTATCAAATGTTGGTGGTGTTCTTAATAAGCCCAACATTACTCCTGAAATGTTAGAACCTTGCTGCACTTTATCGTTATCAGACATGATGAAATTGATGGCGCCTGTTACATTTAAGCGTTTGGTTAATTCTGCCTGACCACTAATGTTAAATGTTGTCTTATCGAATTTCGATTTAGGAATGATACCTGTTTGATACAAATTACCCAATGACATTCTAAATCCATTTTTGTCTGTGCCGCTGGAAACGGCAATATTATTGTTGAAGGTTAACCCATGCTGAAAGAATGTATAAGGATTATATGCTTTGGCAGCGAATTTTGCATTTGGGCTACTATTCGAAACAATGCTTCCATTCGGGTCATAAGGTGTAGCAATGTCGTCTCTTGATAATGTACTTATAGCAGGCCCCCAGGAAAGTCGTTTTCCACTTGCTGAAGATGCCGGACCGTAATAAACGCCGCCAGAGCCTTGCGCATACACTTCCTGATGCCCGGGTAATTTGTTCTCCTGATCAATTGTATAAGATGAATTAAAGGAAATGTTTAATTTTTTTCCGATACCAGCTCCCTTTTTTGTAGTAATAATTATTGCACCGCTGGCAGCCTGAATTCCGTAAAGCGCCGTAGCAGCAGGGCCTTTTAATGCTGTGATGGATTCTATATCGTTAGGGTTTAGATCAACACCTCTATTAGTGGATTGCGCCCCTCCCGTTAAATTTCCATTCGCTCCTGATGCAGCAAAACCTTGTCCGGTAGGATCAAACGCATTAATTGAATTATCAATTGGGATTCCATCAACAACTATTAACGGCTGATTATTTCCCGTCAATGAGGTAATACCTCTTAAATTAAAATAAGTACCTGAACCAGGGTCACCCGAGCTATTAATTACTGTCAATCCGGATACTTTACCATCAAGTTCGGCTACTGCATTTCCTTTGCCTGATTTATTGATCTCATCATTGCTAATCGTTTGAACAGCATATGCAAGAGACCTTTTTTCTCTCTTAATGCCTAATGCAGTAACGACAACTTCATTGAGTGTTGATGTTGCTTGTTTTAGAATAATTGATACTGTGGTTAAATTTCCTATAGAGAGCTCCTGTGTTTCAAAACCTATGCCGCTTACTGTTAGTACAGCATTTGCAGGCACGTTTATTTTGAAGATGCCGTCTGCACTGGCACTCGCACCAGCTTTAACTCCCCTGATTTTTATACTGGCACCGGGAACAGCATTTCCCGATGCATCGGTAACCCGTCCGGTTACTTCTCTTGTCTGTGCAAACACAGTCATAATAGCAAAACTGCCTAATGCCGTTAAAAGGCATTTGAATTTTTTCATGTGATTGAATTTTGATTAATAAAAAATTCTTAAAGGCAGATTAACAACTAATCATTACGATGTATAATGAGAAGCTTGAATAAATCAATTCGGTTATAAAAGAAAATGAATTTAGTTTTTAATGTGGCTAATGCAAATAGACCACGTGGAGTATGAATGGGTGAAAAGATAAACTGTAATGTATTTGGACAGTAGCTTATTTCAGATTATGACAAATCATCGTATTAAAGTGCTGCAAAGAATTATATTTTTTTTCACATATCCAAACATATTTAATAAGTATAAATTTTTTATAAACGGTGATTTTATATTCATTATAAAAAAATATCGTGCAACCATTTTAGTTTTACGTTGTTTATTATAGGAGTTTGCAGATTTACAACCGCAAAGAATTATTACTACCTTCATTATAGAAAATTAAAGAATAGAAGATGATCGGTTTTCACTTTTCAAAATTTGATAAAAACCAGCAGGGTAAATCCAAATTCGACCAGTTACTGGATTTGTTCATGCAATTGCTTACCTACACCAATGGTGATGTTGGCGAAGCATTGCAATGGATGAACCAGTTGGACCGTGAATATGATTTAACCAATGAAGAATATGGAATGGGGGATTTTATTGATGACCTGAAAGAAAAAGGGTACATCGATGAAAACAAACAATCCGGTGAAATAAAGATCACACCAAAAACTGAACAGGGAATCCGGAAACGTTCATTGGAAGAAATTTTCGGGAAGCTGAAAAAAACAAAACAAGGAAACCACAATACATTCAAACAAGGGAATGGCGATGAAACAAACTCCGATACAAGGCCATTTCAGTTTGGTGACTTATTAGAACAAATTGATTTCACGGAATCAATCCGTAATGCACAGATCAATCATGGAGTGGAAAGTTTCAGGATGCAGGAAGATGATTTGCAGATCCGCGAAATGGATTTTAAAACGCAAACATCTACCGTATTGATGATCGATATTTCCCACTCGATGATCTTGTATGGTGAAGACAGGATCACGCCTGCAAAAAAAGTTGCAATGGCATTGAGTGAACTGATCACTACAAAATACCCGAAAGATACCCTGGATATTGTTGTATTCGGGAATGATGCATGGCCGGTAGAAATAAAAGACCTTCCGTATTTGCAGGTTGGGCCGTATCATACAAACACAGTTGCGGGACTTGAATTGGCATTGGATATTTTGCGCAGAAGGCGTAACCCGAACAAACAAATTTTTATGATCACTGATGGGAAACCAACTTGTTTGAAGATCGGGAAGAAATATTATAAAAACAGTTTTGGGTTAGATAGAAAAATAACTAACCGTTGCCTGAACCTTGCCGCACAATGTAAAAAATTAAAAATACCCATCACTACATTCATGATCGCGAGTGATCCATACCTGCAACGTTTTGTAACAGAATTTACCGAAACAAATAATGGTAAAGCGTTTTTTGCATCACTCGATCATTTGGGTGCATTTATATTCAGGGATTTTGAAAGTGGAAAAAGAAAAACAGTGTATTAGCCTGAGCCTGGGTTTGGGGAGATGAAAGAATTGATAATAAAGTGCCCGCTGTTTATTGCTTACTAACACTGATGAATAACCGAAATTCAAAAGCATTTCGCCGAGAGTACTAAAGTTCAATAGAATTGTTGCAGTACAAGAGTGCGACGCAACGATGCTGAATAGCGAACAAATGGTTGTTACCCAGAAATGGAAACTAAAATAAGAAAGACTAAAAACTAAAAAAGAGACTAAGAATTTCAGAATTGAAAACTGTGGGCTGAAAACTGATGACTTTTCTCACAAATCGTACATTACACATCGTAAATCGTAAATTCTAAAGATGAATATCGAAAACATTAAAACATTAGGCGAATTAAAAAAAGCTGGATACAAAAGGAAATCTGTCAAAGAAGAGATCAGGCAAAATCTTATCCGCAAACTGCAAAATAAAGAAGCAACATTTCCGGGAATTGTTGGTTATGAAGAGTCGGTGATACCGGATACGGAACGTGCGTTATTGTCGCGGCATAATATTTTGTTTCTCGGTTTGCGCGGGCAAGCAAAAACGCGAATGGCACGACAAATGATCGAATTACTCGATGAATATATTCCATTCATTACAGGCAGTGAAGTGAATGATGATCCGTTTGCTCCGATATCAAAATTTGCACGGGACCTTATTCGTGAAAAAGGAGATGCAACGCCGATAAGCTGGTTGCACAGAAGCGAACGGTATGGTGAAAAATTAGCAACACCGGATGTTAGTGTTGCGGATTTGATCGGCGATATCGATCCGATAAAAGCGGCGAACCTGCGATTGAATTTTGCAGACGAACAGGTATTGCATTTTGGAATTATCCCGAAAAGCAACCGCGGCATTTTTGTGATCAATGAAATTCCGGATCTGCAAGCGAGGATACAGGTTTCGCTATTTAATATTTTGGAAGAAGGCGACATACAGATACGCGGATTTAAATTGCGGATGCCGCTTGATATTTTATTTGTGTTCACTGCTAACCCCGAAGACTATACGAACAGGGGCTCGATTGTTACCCCGCTGAAAGACCGCATCGAAAGCCAGATATTAACTCATTATCCGAAAAGCATAGACACCGCACTTGCAATTACGGAACAGGAAGCAGATGTTTTGGAAGAACAAAAGGCGGTTGTAAAAGTGAGTGACCTCGTTAAGCGTTTGATAGAGCAGGTTGCATTTGAAGCACGTGCAAGTGAATATGTAGATAAAAAAAGTGGTGTGTCTGCGCGGCTAACTATTGCAGCATATGAAAATGCGGTAAGTGCTGCTGAACGCAGGGCAATTTTAAATAAAGAAAAAGAAACTCAGGTTTGGATGAGTGATTTGGTAGGGATAATACCATCCATAACAGGAAAGATTGAATTGGTATATGAAGGCGAACAGGAGGGGCCTTACCAGGTTGCATTTAATTTATTGGAGAAGGCATTCCGCTCGCAGTTTGTAAATTATTTCCCCAACCCGGATCAATTGAAGAAAAGAAAAAGCGGAGAAGGAAGAGAAGAAAACCCATTCAGGCCGATCACATCCTGGTTTGATAAAGGCAACCAGGTGAATTTATTTTTCAACACAAAAGACGAAGACAAAATTCAATTGCTATATAAAGTAGATGGATTGCATGCATTGATCAAAAAATATTTCAAGCATGCCAATGAAAAAGAAATGGCATTGTTGATGGAGTTTGTGCTTCATGGGTTATCTGCATATTCACTGATCAGTAAAAAAATTGTGGAAGGAAAAATCGAATTTAAAGATTTGATCGGGTCAATGGTAAACCTCGGGCCTTCATCGCATGGCAATGAAGATTTTGATTCGGAGGATTTTAATTGAGGTGAAAGGTGAAAGGTGAAAGGTGAAAGGTGAAAGGTGAAAGGTGAAAGGTGAAAGGTGAAAGGTGAAAAAAAAATGGAGGCGCAAGTTATACTTTATTATTACAATTTATAGAACTCATGCCTTATACCTTATACCTCACAATTCATAGCTCATACTTAACCCCTAATACCGCACCTGCACATTAAATTTAAACTCGCCTTCACCGAGTTCGTTAGCTGCGGCATTGCTTAGGCGAACAGTCAGCCCTTCACTTTCTTTCATGTCGGGTAATTGGCCTAACACCTTTGCATAAACGCTTTTTTGTGTTGCGGGAGCTATGATTTTGACAATTGTTCCAACAGGAACGTTATTCATCAATGCATAATATTTTCCATCCTGCCAGCCGCTGGTGCTTTTGAATGTGCCAGCCATTCCTGTTGCGTTGTTGCCTCCATTTGTATAATCAGGCGCAAAATAACCACCTGTTGTTTTTGTATTGCTGGTATTAATTGCATTTGAAGAAGGTTTATTAACAGGCGCATAAGTTTTTGGTTGTGTAACCGGCGGTGTAGTTTTTTTCTCTTCTTTCACTACAACAGGTTGCGGGTTATCTGCAGGTTTGTTATCCGGCTGTTTTGTTTCTGTAACCGCTGTTACCTGCTCTTTTGCACCCGACGCTAATGCGGAAAGGGCTGGCTTTACTTTTAAATAACCTACGATCAGGTGCATACCTGTTTTCGCCTGTTCTTTTTTGATATGGTTCCATTTTTCCAGGCTTTCCACCGGCACATTATTATGTGTTGAACTGATATGGAACAGCCATTCTTTTTCCGCAATGATGTGGTAAACCGGAACGAAAGTTTGATCGGCAGTTTTTTGCCCGTTCTGTGAAAAATTGGTAGCGGTCAGCGGGATTTTTAAATGTTCACCAATACTCAAAGGCCGGGTTATTTCCGTTCCGTTGAACGGGGCAATTTCTTTGGGGCTGATATTAAAGAGCCTGCCTATACTATACCAGTTTTCTTTTGGGGCCACTGTATGTATCAGGAATAGTTTGTTGCTTTCATTTTGTACAATAAGTTCGTCTGATTGCGCGGAAGCAGTAATTGACAAACCTAAACCCATCAACACTAAATAAAACAATTTTGGCATGAAATTATGTTTACAAAATACAACGCAAATATGCACAATTATCTTGCAAATGAAATATTAAAACGCAAGTTACAATTATGTCGATAAATGGAAAATGGAAGATTGAAGAAGCCGAATTGGGTGGCAAACAATTATCCGCTTCAGTTTTTGCAAATATGATACTTGAACTGGATGAAACATCATACCAGTTGCGAGAAAATGAAGTGATAGACAGCGGGCTGATAGAAATGATCGGTAACCGCGAGCCCCAAGCACTTTTAATAACGGGTATTTTCGGCCCTAACAAAGGGAAAACATTTAGTTGTATTTACCGGTTAGAGTCCAATGACGATTTGCTGATGTGCTATAACCTTGGCGGAGGGGATTTCCCGAAATCTTTTAAGACATTTGAAAACACGCTGCTCTATTTGGTGCATTACAAAAAGATCTGATCATTTCCGTTTCAGGATCCGCCACGCGGAAGGGTAGTAGTTGTTTACACGGTTTTGAAGTACTTTCATCCAGCCAAGATTGTGGTTATTATATTTTGCAAGCGTCCATCCTTTAACGGAAGTACCTGCATTTACTTCTTCCTTACTCAAAAAATTTATTGCATTATTTTCAGATAAATCAACAGCCTGGATTTTATCATTGATGATTAGGCTCATTGCCAATTCATGTTCGGGGATTAATTCATCATGAACAAGTTTACCTGTTAAAATGCCTGCTTTCTTAATATACAATGATGATTGGATAAATTGAATGTCATTTACATGATCTGCCGGCAACGCGTAAACGCTGTTCTCTTTTTTAAGAAGACTGTAATCATTATTGTTTGCGAGCCATTCTTTCGCTATTGTTTCTTCTTTTTTAGATAATTTTTCAAACGCATTTTTTTTAAGTTTCGGAAAGATGAATTCGCTGCCTTCTGTTTTCCGGAAAGCGGCAATAAAAAAACCTTCGCCCAACGTTTTATCCGGGAAAAAACGATAACCATAACAGCCATGCTTATCCGAAATCGCTTCTGTAATATTCCATTCGCTATTCGCATTAAGCTTTATGCTTTCTGCATTCAGCGTATCAACGATCCAGTCATTAATATCTTCATCTTCTTTTTTAGAATACGAACAAGTCGAGTAAATCAATATCCCATTTTCTTTTAATGATGCCCACACATCCGCTACGATCCTTTGCTGGCGCTGGCTGCAAAGGGCAACATTATCTTCGCTCCATTCTTGTATTGCTTCAGGCTCCCGGCGGAATAAACCGCTTCCGCTGCATGGCGCATCCACAACAATTACATCAAAATAATTTTCCAGGCGCTCAAAATCTTTAGGATCATTATTCGTAACCATAACATTTGCAGAACCCCATTTTGTGATATTTTCTGTGAGTATATTAACTCTTGTTTTGATCACTTCATTCGATACCAGCAAACTCTCCGTGGAAATTATGGATTGCAGCAATGTTGACTTTCCACCGGGCGCAGCGCAAAGGTCTAGTACACGTAATGGTTTTGAAAGATCAGTTGTTTGTTTTAATACTTGTTCTAAAAACATACTCGAAGCCTCTTGTACATAATACACTCCTGCATGAAAAAGAGGATCAAATGTAAATGAAGGGCGTTCGGAAAGATAATAGCCGTGTGTAGCCCAGGGAACTTTCTGGTGAATGGCGAATAGCGAGCTATCGGAAGGTGCAGGTTTTTCATCACTAGCGATTGACCATTGACGATTAACCATTGACCATTCACCATTCTCCATTGACGAAACCTTTGCGGGATTGAGCCGTATCGACGTAACCTGTTCTTGCGCCAAATGCACTTTTTCAAACGCTTCTTTATCGAAGCCTTTTATTCCTGTTAATGATGCAATGAATTTTTCGGGTAACTGCAAATCCTAATTTTTACATTTGTAGCAAACAAAATTATTATAAACCAACGCATCAACTTCCTGTTATGAAAAAAATATGCCTTTTTATTTTCAGTTTTTATATCCTTTCTGCTGTTATTGCACAACCTTTTCCCGACAGTGAAAAAGATGGAAAATATATTACGGTGAACGGAGCAAAATTGTGGGTAGTGTCATTTGGTAACGGCGATCCGTTGATCATTATTCCCGGTGGGCCCGGCGGCGCTCATCCTTCTTATCGTTCGTTTGATTCGCTGGCAAAAACAAGCACACTCGTTTATTTTGATGCATTTGGCAGAGGAAAATCAGACACTGCAAAAGACGTGAAGGAATACAGCATTGACCGCGATATTGAAGATATAGAAAGCTTGCGCATTGCAATGCATTTTGACAAGATCAATGTACTCGGACATTCTTATGGCGGGGTTGTTGCACAAGGTTATGCGTTGAAATATCCGCAGCATGTAAAGCACCTTATTCTTGCAAACACGTTTCACAGTTTTGTGATGTGGCAGGAAAATGATGACAACAGCAATCACGAGATAAAAGAAAATTATCCAGAAGTGTGGGATACGTTGATGATAATCCGCGAGCATGGATACGTTTCTTCAGATCCGTTGCACCAGGAAATTTATGGGCGTGTGCCTTATGGCTTTTTATATTCATACAGTCCTGATAATTTAAAACCTAAAAAAGGACAGAAAGTATATTACGATTACCCGAACAGGATGAATACAAAATTGTATTATCAAATGGTTGGCAAAGACGGCGATTTTATTGTAGGAAGCGATATCGGCAATTTTGATTACCGCACACAATTAAAAAAATTGCACATGCCCGTCCTGATCGTTGGCGGAAGGTACGACCGTGTTGCAGTTCCGGCGATGATGGTAAAATTTAAAGAATATTGTCCGCAGGCAAAGTTTGTGATGTTCGAGCATTCAGGACATAATCCACAGGTTGAAGAACCGGAAAAATATTTTGCAATGCTACGGGAATTTTTAAAGTAAGTATGAGGTATGAGCTATGAAGTAGAAATATCAAATAGTCTTTTCAAAACCTGACAGGTCTTAAAAAGACTATTAAAATTTGAAATACAATTTATTAATATTGGCTTCTAACATAAGAAGACGTCACACGAGAGATTTTAAATAAAAGTATTTTAGAACCAGTGAAGCGTTGAATAGCGTTGTAACTGTACAAGAGTGCGACGCAACGATGTTTAATAGAATTATTAATGCTTGTTACAAAAATATTTTTCACATTTATTATCATAGCAGGTGTAAAATTTTTACGAACATACTTCATAGCTCATACTTCATACTTATTATAAATTCTTTATCTCTCCGATCAGATCCTGCAACACTTTTTTTGCATCGCCGAATAGCATTGATGTTTTTGGTTGAAAGAAAAGATCATTTTCAATTCCGGCATATCCCGGTTTCATACTGCGTTTATTAACGATGCAGGCTTTTGCCAATTCAACATCTAAAATAGGCATGCCATAAATAGGAGAGGAAGGATCTGTTTTTGCAGCTGGGTTAACGACATCATTTGCACCAAGCACAAGCACCACATCTGTTGTCGGGAATTGTTCGTTCGCCTGTTCCATCTCTAATAAATTATCATAGCTCACATCTGCTTCTGCAAGTAATACATTCATGTGGCCCGGCATTCTTCCGGCAACGGGATGGATCGCATATTTTACTTCAACACCTTTTTCTGTCAATAATTTTTCCAATTCATGACAAGCATGTTGTGCTTGTGCAACTGCCAATCCATATCCCGGCACTATCATTACTTTGTGCGCATAGCTCATTACAACAGCTGCATCGCTCAATGAAATTTCTTTGTAAGCTCCTTGTTCTTTTTTTACTCCGGATGAAGTTGCAGATGCGCCAAATGAACCGATCAATACATTTTTCAAAGAGCGGTTCATGGCTTTGCACATTAAAATCGTAAGCAACGTTCCTGCTGCGCCAACTAATATACCACCCGTAAGCATCGCCTTATTATCATATAAAAAACCACCGCATGCGGCAGCAACACCAGTAAAAGAATTTAGTAAGGAAATTACGACAGGCATGTCTGCACCACCGATTGGAAGGACGAAAAATATCCCGTATAGAATTGCTAAAAAAAGAATTATATAAAAGTGGAAAGAAATATTATTTATTGATTCTAAAAAATGAATAGGCAAATATGCTGCTAACCCAAGAATAATAATTAATAAGATTATGTTGACGATATGTTGTCCTTTGAAACTGAAATCTTTTATTTTCCCATTTAACTTACCCCATGCAATAATACTTCCTGCAAAAGAAATAGAGCCAATTACTAACCCAAGACAAATAATGTAAATAAAACCGAATGAAAAATTTGGTATGAAATATCCATTAGATTGATCTCCTTTTAATATTTCTGCAGCGTTTTGCATATGATTAAACTCCACAATTGAAATCAACGCCGCACAAGCTCCACCCATTCCATTGAAAAGGCTTACCATTTCGGGCATTGCAGTCATTTTCACTTTTTTTGCAGCGAGTGTGCCAACAATTCCTCCGATAATTATTCCTGCAAAAATCCAAACGTAATTATGAAGTTTCTGTCCGTTATCTTCATACAAAAAAATAGTTCCGAGAATTGCGATCGTCATTCCAATAGCAGCGATCTGGTTGCCACGACGTGCACTCGCCGGATTAGAAAGCATCTTCAATCCGAGAATGAAGGTCACCGATGAAATTATGTATATGGTTGCAAGAAGGCTCATGCTAAAAACTAATGTTTAAAAAATAAAAACTAAATACTTTATTTTAGCCAGAAACTAATCTTCCAGTTTTCGTAAGATAGAAGCTAATATTAACATCAACTGATTGGCTTCGGATTCAAGTTTTACTCTTGCTTCTTCCAAATGCTGGTCATTATAAACCAAAATATGCCGTAACCAAAAACCTGATTCTTTCGCTTCTTTTTTACTGATCTTAATTCTCATTTTTTTATCCTTTCCACTCAAACTATCATTTGCTTCTATATAATTTGCACCGACAGATCCGGCAGAACGGATTAGCTGTACAATATATTCTCTGTTGATTATGTCTTTTTTGCAAGTCAAACAAAAATTCCTCACATCCAGAGAAAATTTTTCCGTCCTCTTTTCGAGGTCCGAATATTTATTTTCCATTTCAAGGGTCAGGTTTAGTTTTTATTTTTTAAACATTAGTTTTTCAACGCGAATATCCAAGTTCAGACCTATTTCTTCTTCTTAAACATTTCCAGCATCCTGTCCGTCACCACAAATCCTCCCACAACATTTATTGTTCCTAAAACGACAGCCAAAAAACCTAATATCAATGCGAGATAATTTCCGTCTTCTGCTTTTCCCATTACAATGATGGCGCCGATAATAACAACACCATGTATCGCATTTGCCCCGCTCATCAATGGAGTGTGTAATACACTTGGTACACGGCCAATCACTTCAATTCCCAAAAAAATCATCAGGATGACAATGTAGATCATTTGCTGATGTGCGGAAATCCAGTTGAGCATAATTAAGAATTAGAAATTAAGAATTAATAATTGTGAGCAGCGAACAGAAAGCAAAACCAAGTTAGCAGACTTCTTACTGCTTACTTCTTGCTATTTACTATTCGCCACACGTTCATTCACAATCTCGCCTTTGTGCGTAATGCATGCACCTTTCACAAGATCATCTTCAAAATTCAAATTCAGTTTTCCATCTTTATCGATGATGAGTTGTAAAAAGTTCCATACATTTTTTCCATACATTTTACTTGCATCATATGGCATTGTTCCAGCCAATGCAGAATTACCAACGATGCTTACTCCATTATGAATAACTGTTTCATTATTTTTTGTAAGCTCAGTATTTCCACCTGTTGCAGCAGCAATGTCGATGATCACCGAACCTTTTTTCATGGCTTCGATCATGGGAGTAGTAATAAGTATGGGCGCTTTTTTCCCCGGAATCTGTGCGGTAGTAACAACGATATCGGCCTTTGCAATACTCTCGGCAATTTTTGCTTTTTGCCGTTGCTGAAATTCTTCTGATTGTTCAACTGCATAGCCTCCGGCTTTCGATGCATCGGCGGCGCCTTCCACTTCAATGAATTTTGCACCGAGGCTCATCACTTCTTCTTTTACTGCCGGTCGCGTATCAAAAACTTCCACTACAGCGCCAAGCCTTCTTGCTGTAGCAACAGCCTGCAAGCCTGCGACACCGGCACCGAGTATCAACAGTTTTGCCGGCGCAATGCTTCCTGCCGCTGTCATGAACATAGGAAAATACCGGGGGAATATATTTGCGGCATACAACACTGCTTTATAACCTGCAATATTTGCCTGTGAACTCAATACATCCATACTTTGGGCACGTGTGGTGCGGGGGAGCATATCTAAACTGAAAGAAGTGATTTGTTGCTTTGCCCAATCCGCCATTAACGAATGATTGAATAAAGGTTGATAGATTCCCAGAACGACGACCGACGACCGATCACCGACGACTGGTGACGGGTTAATAGAAAGAATAATGTCTGCGGAAGAAATAATTTCCTGTGAAGATTTGATCAGCGCTCCGTTTTTCGCATAGTCATCATCGTTACATGATGCTTTTTCGCCGGCGCCGGATTCGACATAAATGCTTATTCCTTTTTTAATAAGGGGTAAAATACTTTCTGCTAATAAGGAAACCCTGCTTTCGTATGCCGGTTCTTTCAGAACGCCGATGATCATAAGGATAATGAAGAATTTATGCCGAACAATTGAAATTCCGTATTGAAGATAAGGATTTTTAGAACCGGATAATAAAATCTTGTTTTACTTTAAATTCCGGGCGGAAAAAAACCAACCCGATAAAAAAAAGATCAATGGTAAGCATAACCGAAGGATGGTTTTTTATTTCCTTCCAGGCTGATTCCATTTCGCTGCTCCAATGTATATCATCAAAAATAAATAACGAAGATTCTGTTCTTTTTTCAAGCAATTGATGAAAATAGTTCAATGTTGGTTCTTTACGATGGTTGCCGTCGATAAAAACGAAGTCGGGTGAGAATGAATTTTGTAATATATGCGGCAAAATAATATCAAAATTTCCCGTCGCTAATTCAATGTTTGTCAACTTCAGCAATTGAAAATTTTTTGCAGCGGTTTCTGCGATTGCCTGCGACCCCTCAATTGTTATTAATTTCCCATTTGCATTTCCGGAAGCAAGATATGCGGAAGAAATTCCTAATGAAGTCCCCAGCTCGAGCATTGCGTTAGGTCTATAATATTGCACGATCCTGAAAAGAAGTTGTGCCAGTTTTTTGGGTTTTGCAGCATTGCGTACAATTTCGGCAACAGAGCGTTGATTGGTTTTGCTAACAACAGAGCCAGCACCAAAATCTTCGATTTCTAAAATGCGGTTGTCTTTTTTTAATTGATCACGTAACGATTCAATGGAGGAATAAGCATCATATTCTTTTTTATCATTTAATACGTTTATTATAAAATCGTATACAAACGGAGAATGTGTTCCGTGGCCTTTACCATTGGAAGAAGTGAAATAATAGTGGAGATATTTCCGGGCGATTTGGAATCTGGAATACATCCCGTGAAATTAGCAATTC
This sequence comes from Bacteroidota bacterium, assembly GCA_018266575.1. Taxonomy (GTDB): domain Bacteria; phylum Bacteroidota; class Bacteroidia; order Chitinophagales; family Chitinophagaceae; genus Puia. The sequence continues at coordinate 157,068 of JAFEAE010000024.1, read as the reverse complement.
CTGATTTTTAATTTTTAATTTTTAATTAGGAATTTCTTTGCCACACCTGGAAACTATACGCATACTCATGTTTATCATCAGCAGGAAAATCTATATTAGATTGTAGCTGCCATTTTGTTTCATCTATTACCGGGAAAAAAGCATCGCCTTCAATAACGGTGTGAACGCGGGTCATATAAATTTTATCCGCAAGTGAAATCGATTCAGCATAAATCTGTCCTCCTCCAATAATAAAAACTTCTTTGCAATCTGTTTGTTTTGCAAGTTGTATAGCTTCTTCCAATGTAGAAGCAACCTGCGCTTTTTCATTAGCAGGGTTCCAATTTTTCTGGCGGGAGATAACAATATTAAATCTTCCCGGCAATGGTTCGCCGCTCAATGATTCATACGTTTTTCTTCCCATGATCACCGGCATTCCCCAGGTAGTGTTTTTGAAAAATTTGGTATCATTTGGCAAACGCCAGAGTAGTTGATTGTTTTTTCCAATCACATTATTTTCCGATGCCGCAACGATGAGAGAAAGAATCATAATAAGTATGAGTTGTGAGTTATGAACTATGAGTTATAAGCTGTTTTTACTTCATACTTCATAACTCATAGCTCATACCTAGATTGCCACTGCTGCTTTTATCGCCGGATGGCTTTGGTAATTTTCTAATTTGAAATCTTCGAACTTAAATTCAAAAATATTTTTTACAGACGGATTGATCTGCATTGCTGGTAATGCAAATGGCGTTCTTGTCAATTGAAGTTTCGCTTGTTCAATATGATTGCTATATAAATGCACATCGCCAAATGTGTGCACAAAATCACCGGCTTCCAGGTGGCAGACCTGTGCGATCATCATCGTCAGCAATGCATACGATGCAATATTGAAGGGTACGCCAAGAAATACATCAGCGCTTCGCTGGTACAACTGGCAACTCAATTTTCCATCTGCCACGTAAAACTGAAAAAGCGTATGGCACGGCATCAACGCCATTTCCTTTAAGTCGGCAACATTCCATGCACTTACGATAAGCCTCCTGCTATCAGGCGTTTTTTTTATCTGCGAAATCAATTCTGTAATCTGATCAATCACTTTTCCATCTTTACCTTCCCAACTGCGCCATTGTTTTCCATAAACAGGGCCAAGCTCGCCATTTTCATCAGCCCATTCATCCCAAATACTTACGCCATGTTCTTTCAGGTATTTGATATTTGTTTCGCCACGCAAAAACCAAAGCAATTCATAAATAATGCTTTTGAGATGTAATTTTTTTGTAGTCACCAACGGAAAACCCTTTTTCAAATCAAAACGCATCTGGTAACCAAAACAACTCGTGGTTCCGGTTCCGGTACGGTCGGTTTTTGAAATACCATTATCTAAAATATGCTGTAAAAGATCGAGGTATTGTTGCATAGCTGCAAGTTACGCCACATTGGTGAATGGCGAGTGGTGAATGGTGAAGTGGGGGAAAGGTGTGGATAGTTAGAAGTAGTCAGTTTTCAGTTCTCAAATTCAACCTTTCATTTTTATTTAGTATTCCTTATTTTTTATTTCTTATCTTTTGTAACCAGCGATATCAACACTTTTCAGCATCGTTGCGTCGCAATACTTTCATCAGTTGTACTACTATTGAGCGAAGGGTGTAAGTGGATTGTACTGGGCTCGAACCAGTGACCTCTGCTCTGTCAAAGCAGCGCTCTGAACCAACTGAGCTAACAATCCTGCAAAGCGCTGCAATTTAGGGTTTATATGTGAATGTTGTTTTTTCACTGCACACTGCAGATCGTTATACCAAAGTCCACGCATCGGCTTGTGTCTCCGTTTTTAATTCGGCTTGTATTCAAATAGTGGGTAGAGAAACCAAAGAATTTTCTTGAAGAATAATAAAAAAGAAAAGGGGCCAGGATAAAAATCCAGCCCCGCTTTTAAAATCCAATATCCTATGAAAAACCGGAATATGTATATCAAAAGATGTTCCAATGCCAATTTAAACAGGAAACAAGGCAGAACAAGCTATTTTACTTCCCAAAATCAGCAAAGTGAGTTTCATTTTGGGAATGTTCCGAGGAAATTCTTTCCCGGTAATCGGCTAAATATGCAACTAAAATCAGTTTTTGCGGCGCTTCAATTCTTTTCGGATTAATCCTAATTCCCTACCTGTTTGCCCGGACACCGAGCTGTTTTCCTGCGCCCGGCGCATCAGGTAAGGGATCACATCTTTGATGGGACCGAATGGAAGGTATTTACTTACACTGCACCCTGCTTTGGCAAGATTAAAAGTAATATTATCACTCATGCCATACAACTGCGAGAAATGAATATGCGGATGGTTTAGCGGAAGGTTTTTTTGTTGCAACAATTGAGTTGTATAAAGATTGCTATACTCGTTATGCGAAGCAACAATAAGTGCAATGCGGTTGATCCGTTCAACACAATATTTCAAACCAAGGTTATAATCTTTATCTGTTGCTTCTTTATTTGGTTGTATCGGTGATACATAACCTAATTCGGCAGCACGTTTTCTTTCTTTCTCCATATATGCACCGCGTACTAATTTAGCGCCAAGAATAAAATTGCGTTGTTCTGCAGCTTCGTAGGAATCTTTTAAAAATGCAAGCCTGTCGTAGCGGTATAATTGAATGGTATTATACACTACAATTTTTTCTTTGTTGAACTGATCCATCATTAATATCGATAACACATCCACCGGATCCTGAATCCAGGTTTCTTCTGCATCAATCAGCACACCAATATTTTTTTCTGAAGCGGCTTTGCAAATTCTTAGCATGCGTTCGTTGACGCGTTGCCACTCCTGTTTTTCTTCTTCTGTTAATGCGTCAACTGCTTTAGTATAGCGCTTCATTAAAGTGCCGCCATTCAACTCTACGGACTTATCTAATTTTTCCAGCAAACCAAAACGTGCAAAACCGGTAACCTTGATACTCATGAACGGAATATTCGGTTGCGTTGCTGCATAGTTGATCACGCGGATAAATTCATCGCAGGCATGGTCAAATCCTTTTTCACCGTCTTCACCGCCTTCCACGCCGTAATCTAATATTACCTGCACATGGTATTCGCCTAATTTTTTGGCAACAGATGCTGTTTCTTCGAGTGTTTCCCCACCGACAAATTGAGAGAAAATAGTATTACGGATCAAACCATTTATCGGCAATCTGTTTCGTATAGCCCAGGGCGTTAGTTTGGTGCCAAGCTTCACGAGCCAGCCATAGCCCATGGACGAAAACAAAAAATCAGCTTTCTGTAATTCCTTGTCGGATTTATATTCAAATGCGTTCTCTGTGTTGTCAAACGAAATTGATGGTGATTGTTCACTCATGCAAACGAATGTTAGTATGGCGGCAAATGTAAGAAGGAAATTTTTATGGTCAATGGTGAATGGTCAACTGTAAGCGGTGAGCAGTAAGCAGTGAGTAGTAAATATGAGGATTCAATCACAGCTATCATAAAATCAGAGAAATCGAAGTTCAGGCAATCGCTCAATAGAATTCCTGCCGTACAAGAGCCTGCTTGCGGTAGGCAGGTGCGACGCAACGGAAGTTTCATAGTAGCAATATCGTTGGGAACACAAAAAGTGCGCAGTAAACAATTGTAAATTTTCTTACATTCGGTTATAATCATATTCAACATGAGAAAACATCTGCTATACTTTCCAATATTTATTATTCTCATTTTTTCTTCCTGTAAAACACACCAGCAATTTGATACCATCATCCGCAACGGAATAATTTATGATGGCACAGGAAAAAAACCATTCAAAGGCGATATCGGCATCGGTGCAGATACTATTGCATTCATCGGCGACCTTTCCGATGCAAAAGCAACAAAAGAGGTGGATGCGAAAGGAATGGCTGTGAGTCCCGGTTTTATTGATATGCAAAGCCAGTCGATGGAAACATTGATACAGGATGGGCGTTCACTCGGAGCTATCAAACAAGGAGTGACATTAGAAGTTTTTGGAGAAGGTGAGTCAATGGGGCCGCTTACTGATACGCTAAAAAAACTTGCTGAAAAAAACCAGGGAGATATCAGGTATAAAATTGAATGGACATCATTAAAAGATTACCTGGAATACCTGCAAAAGAAAGGTGTGTCAACAAATGTTGCTTCATTTCTTGGGGCTGCAACTATCCGTGAAAATTTATTGTTGTTTGCAAACCGTGCACCGGATTCAGCAGAACTTGGTAAAATGAAATTACTGGTAAAACAAGGAATGGAAGATGGTGCGCTTGGCATTGGTTCCGCATTAATATATGCACCGGGAGCTTATGCAAAAACTCCGGAATTGATAGAACTGTGCAAAGTTGCGTCTTCTTATGGAGGCGCATATATTTCACACATACGCAGCGAAGGAAATCAATTGTTGCAAGGTGCCGGCGAATTGATCAAAATTTCCAAAGAAGCAAACATCCCTGCAATCTTCTATCACTTAAAGGCGGCCGGTAAATTCAACTGGTACAAAATGGATACGCTCATCAAAAAAATTGATAGCGCGAGAAAAGCAGGATTGGATATTACTGCATGCATGTACACATACACTGCAGGAGCAACAGGTTTTGATGCATCGATGCCAACTTATGTGCAGGAAGGCGGATTAGATAAGTGGGTAGAAAGATTGAAGGATCCGGCAACAAGAAAAAAGATCATGAAAGAAATGGATACACCAGCAAACGATTGGGAAAATTTGTACCTCGGCGCCGGGCCAGATAATATTATTTGCACAGGGTTTAAGCAGGATTCATTGAAATACTTAACCGGCAAGCGTTTGAGCGAAATTGCAAGAATGCGTGGTAAGACACCTGAAGAAACAATTCTTGATCTTGTCATAGAAGATCATTCCCGCGTTGAAGTGATTTATTTTTTAATGAGCGAAGACAATGTAAAAAAACAATTGCAGCTACCTTACATGTCGTTAGGATCGGATGCTGCAAGTATGGCGCCGGAAGGAGTGTTTCTGAAAAGCAGCACGCATCCGAGAGCATATGGAAATTTTGCAAAAATGCTCGGGCAATATGTGCGTGATGAAAAATTAATGACGTTGGAAGAAGCGATAAGAAAAATGAGCGGGCTTGCCGCGCAGCAACTGCATATCAAAAAAAGAGGTACGCTTGAAGTTGGAAATTTTGCAGATGTAATTATTTTCGACCCGCAAAAAATAAATGCATCGTCCACTTACGAAAAGCCACATCAGTTAGCAGTAGGCATGATCGATGTTTTTATAAATGGAGTACAGGTTTTAAAAGATGGCGAACATACAGGTGCAAAACCCGGAAGGGCAGTGTATGGCCCCGGGAAAAAAAGTTAATAAAGTCAGTAAAGACTGAAAGATGGAAGACCGAAAGATAGTTTGATTGGCTTAAACATTCTTTCTGACTTTACCAACTTCTCTGACTTCCCGGCATACTCACAATTTTTAAATTTCATGCAAATCACACAAACCGAAATATACAAATTTTCTATCCCGATGCATCCGTTTACTATCGCAACCGGAACGATGCATTATGCGCAAAATATTTTCATTCGTGTTCATACAGATGCCGGGTTTTATGGAGTAGGAGAGTGCTCAGCCTTTCCAATGATCGTAGGGGAAACTCAGGCAACATGTTTTGAAATGGCAAAAGATTTTGCACAATTATGGAAGGGTAAAGATCCGTTGAGTATTGAAGAACGGATGAATGAACTGCACAATTTAACCGCATACAACGCAACTATAAAAAGCGCTTTTGATATGGCGTTGTTTGATATTGCTGCAAAAAATGCGAATCAACCTTTATATAAATTTCTTGGCGGTAAAAAGAAGAAAATAGAAACTGACCTCACTATTGGAATTGATACTCCTGCTGCCATGGCACACCAGGCAATTGAATTTAAAAAGAATGGAGTAAAAATTATAAAAGTAAAATTGGGAAAGAATGGCGATGAAGATATAGAGCGGATAAAAAAGATCAGGAAAGCTGTAGGAAAAAAAATCAAACTCCGTATTGATGCAAACCAGGGCTGGGATTATGAAACGGCAAAAAAAGTATTGAATGCAATAGCTAAATACAATATTGAATTTTGCGAACAACCCATGCGTAAATGGAATGATGATAAACTTCCGTTATTATTAAAAAAAACTCCAATCAAAATCATGGCAGATGAAAGTGTGTTCGATCACCATGATGCAAAGCGATTAATAAAAGCAAAAGCCTGCGATTATGTAAATATAAAATTTGCAAAATCAGGCGGTATACTGGAAGCAAAAAGAATCAATACAGTTTGTGAAGAACATAAGATCCCTTGCATGATGGGCGGAATGCTGGAGAGCAGAATTGCATTAACTGCATTTGCACATTTTGCAACAGCACACAATAACATTATTTTTTATGATATGGATACATGCCTGCTCGGGCATAAAACTGATCCTGTTATTGATGGGATAAAATATAAAGGCTATTTTCTGGAAATACCTGAGAAGCCGGGTATTGGAGCAGATTCAGACAATGATTTTTTGCGCACTTTAGAAAGTATAATAATTTAAAAGCGGGCATAAAATTATGTCCGCTTCTAAATTCGCCATTATCTCCAATGGCCACCATGCCATCTGTAACCCCTTGCACCATGTTCCCAATGACCGTGTGTCCAGGTTCTGCCCGCACGACCATGTGCCCAATGGCCAGCACGCCATGTATATCTTCCTCCACTCCAAATCCAATCGCCGCCAATCCAGATATATCCCGGGCCAGGTGCAACACCTTGCACTTCTACAATTTCACCTGGTTGGGTTTCTACATATCCAGCAGCGCATCCGGAGAAAGCAATCATTGAACAGATAACAACAACAAATAACAAATATTTTTTCATGATTGATTTTTTATTTTTTAAATATATCCTTCATGACTAAATATGCCAACTTTATGCCAGTGGTCATTCATCTGTAATTCATTGTATTAACAACAGGATAAAATTATTGTTTGTAGAAATCCTGTTGCATTAATTCCACAAACAATAAGTTAAAGAGTTTTATCCTGCTCGTTATTTACAAATATTTCAAAACATTTGAATCAGAGAAATCTGAAGCTATCTTTGCAAAAAAATTTTTCACACATGACCCTCAAACCAAGAACTCCTAAAGATTCACATATATTAATGACAGAATTGGTTTTGCCGAACGATACAAACCTGCATGGAAATTTAATGGGCGGGCGCCTGATGTACTGGATGGATATTGCCGCTGCACTTGCTGCAGGCAAACATTGCAATGCGCCCACTGTTACAGCATCTGTTGATAATATTTCTTTCGAGAACCCGATCAAATTAGGGAATGTTGTGCACATTGAAGCAGAAGTAAGCCGCGCCTTTAATACGTCGATGGAAGTGCATCTGCGTGTATGGGGCGAAGACCATTTGCAACAGTATAAATACAAAAGCAATGAAGCATATTATACATTCGTTGCACTCGACCCAAATGGCAAACCCCGTCCGGTGCCACAGATCGTTACGGAAACGGACGAAGAAAAAAAGATTTACGACGGCGCTTTGCGCAGAAGACAATTGCGGCTCATACTTGGTGGAAAAATGAAACCGGAAGATGCAGAGGAATTAAGGGCACTTTTTGTGAAAGACTAATTGAATTTCAGATGTAGGATTTTGTGATTTTGAGATTTCTGTTTTTGCCGATTGCTTTACAAACCCCAAAATCTCCCAATCAGAAATCAGGCATTTCATTACGCTTCCTGCGTTTCCCAATGATGGTCCCCTGTCGGCATGAACTCTTTACTTTGTTCGATCGCATCCATGATCTGTGCAAGGATAATTTCAGTAGGGGCTTCATAATCTATCTGCATTGGTGGTTTGAATGTTACGGAAAGTTGTACCCCTTTTTTTTGTAACCTGATCCCTTTCTTGTCAAATGCCCGCCAGAAACCATCGATCACAACTGGTATAACGGTTGGTTTATTTTTCTTAATGATAAATGCAGTTCCTTTTCTTCCCGGAGCATAAGGTTTTGTAGTCCCTTGCGGAAAAGTGATCACCCAACTATTGGCAAGTGCATTAGTAATTTTTCTTGTATCGGATGCATCAAGCCCCCGGCGCACTTCCTTGCTATCCGAATTCCATGTACGCCTCACCATTACTGCGCCGGCCAATGCAAAAAAACGCCCCATAAAATTTTTCTTCATCGTTTCTTCCGCAGAAACAAAAAATACATTGGTAAAAGGATTGAGTAAGTAATAAGGAACGCCTAACTTATTTTTCTTTCTCCATTTTACTGCACAAAAAATATGAAGGAATGCAATTACATCAGCAAAATAAGTTTGGTGATTGCTTACGAACAACACATTTTTTCTTGGTAATTTTTCAATGTTTTCGGTGCCGGAGATTTTTAATTTATTAAAGAGCATCAGGCCAGGATAGGTGATCATTCCAACGATCACATAAACAATTTTCCTGATTAACCTGAAATTTTTTAAACGATCAATATACGAAGAAGCCATAGGTAATATTTAGGCACTCAATCCTAACGAAAGTACGCAATTGTGAACATAATACTAAGTTCTGTTTAAGAAAAGAAGTCATACAATTTATCTGCATCTTATCTTTGGAGCTATGCAGATAAATACAGTGATTTTTGATATGGATGGGCTACTGATCGATTCAGAACCATACTGGCAGGAAGCGGGCATCGAAACATTGCAGCAATTTGATGTGGCGCTTACATTGGAGCAATATCATTATACCACCGGTTTACGGACAAAGGAATGGATCGATTACTGGTTTCATTATTTAAACCTCGATAAACGTTTTGCAAAAAAAGCAGAAGAAGATATAGTTGATAAAGCCATTGAAAAAATTGCAGCACATGCACAACCGATGCCCGGTGTAGATTATATTTTTGATTTTTTCCGCGAGAAAAAATTTAAGATCGGGTTGGCAACTTCTTCTCCGGTTGCATTAATAAATGTGGTTGCTGAAAAGTTAGGTATCGGGAAATATCTTAATGGTTATTCTTCTGCAGAATTACTTCCCTTCAGCAAACCGCATCCGGAAGTGTATTTGAATTGTGCACAAACACTGCAATCATCGCAATTGGAATGTATTTGTTTTGAAGATTCATTTAACGGGATGATCTCGGTAAAAGCTGCACGGATGAAATGCGTCGTAATCCCGGCAATTGACCAATATGAACTACCAAAATGGGGAGCTGCTGATGTGAAGATCAGGTCGTTGGCAGAGTTTGGGGGAGAGTTAATTTAGAAGGTAGGGAAGTCAGAAAAGTTTATAAGTCAGCAGAGTGGGTTATAATTGTAGAATGTTTCTTTCAGTCTTACTGGCTATTTCTTCAAAAATCTCTTTATCTCTCTGTCGGAATCGCGTTGTTTGATCGTGTCGCGTTTGTCGTATTGTTTCTTTCCCTTGCCTAAACCGATTTCCATTTTTGCCAATCCTTTCTCATTAAAAAAAATGCGCAAAGGGATTATAGTATAACCTTTCTCTTTTGTTTTTGTTTCCAATTTGCGCAACTCGCGTTTGGTGAGCAATAATTTCCTGTCGTGAACAGCAATGTGATTATTGGTAGTACCGAAACGGTATTCTGCAATATGCATATTTTTCACCCATAATTCCCCTTTGTCCAGGTAACAAAAGCTATCAACAAAACTTACTTTTCCTTCGCGTATCGATTTTACTTCGGTTCCCACCAATACCATTCCGGCATCGTATTTATCTTCGATGAAATAATCGTGATATGCGGAGCGGTTTTTTATCTCAGGCATGGAACTGGTTACTGGTCACCAGTAACTGGTAACCGGATGGTTTAATTTTTGAAGAGCGTTATTAGTGTAGCAATTTTTTCTTTGAGCTCTTTTCTGTTTACGATGAAATCAAGAAAACCGTGTTCGAGCAGAAATTCGCTACGTTGAAAACCTTCGGGCAATTCTTTTTTAATTGTTTCTTTAATAACACGAGGGCCGGCAAAACCAATAAGGGCGCCGGGTTCAGCGATATTCAGATCGCCGAGCATTCCGAAAGAAGCGGAGATTCCGCCAAATGAAGGATCGGTCAGTAAAGAGATGAATGGAATTTTTGCGTCAGTCAATTGCGATAATTTTCCGGTAACTTTTGCCATCTGCATTAATGAAAATGCACTCTCCATCATTCGTGCTCCTCCGGATTTGCATATAATAAGAAGTGGTGTTCGGTGATCTAAACAATAATCAACAGCACGGGAAATACGTTCACCCATCACACTTCCCAGTGAACCTCCGATGAATTCAAAATCCATACATCCAACAACCAGATGCTGGTCTTTTACATTTCCTGCTGCAACACGTATTGAATCGGTGATATCGGTTTTCGACCAGGTTTCTTCAAGGCGTTTTTCGTACGATTTCAAATCTGTGAAATGTAGAAAATCTTTTGAACGGATGTTTTCAAACATCACATCATATTTTCCCTGGTCAAAAAGGATTTCAAAATATTCAGCGCTCCCGATGCGGTGATGATGGCCACATTTAGGGCAAACAAATAAATGTTCACGTAGTTCGGTTACAGTGCATATATAATTGCAGTTTGGGCATTTGGTCCAAAGCCCTTCAGGAGTTTCTTTTTTTTCGGCAGTACTTGTAAGAATGCCTTTTTTGATGCGCTTGAACCAACTCGACTTGCTTTCATCCCCGCTTCCTTCATCGCCTGCCAGGTTAGCTTCAAAATCATCTTGTTGTTTCATCTAAGTAAAATTTGATTTTAAAATGGCTTATAATGATCGTTCGATCATTATAAACTTTTATGCTTCTTTTACATAGCTTCCGCCCAAGCATAATTTCTCTCATAGATGGTTTAACTGGTTCTTTGGGCGGCTAAGATAGTAAACTGTGCGGATTTATAAGTAATAATAAATAGTTGACAGATGACAGTTGTCATTTGCCGGAATCGAAAGTGTATGAGTCAATTCTGTTTACGAAAATCATGTTTCATCCCGACTCATATTTATACAAAAAAAATATCAGCTAACCACAAATGCAAGAATTTATTTCCTTTGAACCTGTTAACTAACAACTGCCATCTGTGCTGAATTATAAAAAAATTCCTGCAAAATAATTTTTAAAGCATTCCTGTAGTACTTTTGCAGCGCATCAGCATTGATTCATTCTCAACAACAGAGGCACTATATGAAATGGTCTGCTTTTTTTACATCCTCCATCGGTAAGAAATTTATAATGGGTTTGACAGGTATTTTTCTGATCCTTTTCCTGGTAGTTCACGTAGGGTTGAATGCCTGCATTTTCGCAACAATTTTTAATGAAGATGATCACGGGCAGATGTTCAATAAAGCTGCACATTTCATGGGCTCGAACTGGGTGCCGAGGTTATTGGAGATCGGTTTGTTTGTGGGGATTTTTCTCCATATCATTCAGGGGTTGATGCTGGAATTTCAAAACCGCGGAAAACGTTCTGTAAAATATGAAGTGAGTTTTGGCAACCGCGGCAGCAAATGGTATTCACGTTCGATGGGTTTGTTAGGAACTATCCTATTAATATTTTTTATTATTCACTGGAAACAATTCTGGATACCATCACGATTTACAGGAGTTGAAGAAACAACGATTGATGGCAAACAAATGCACGATCTTTTTTCATTGATGAAAGAAACATTTGCAGAGCCCTGGGTTGTGATTGTATATGTGCTTGCCTGTATTTCGTTAGCATATCACCTGTTGCATGGTTTTCAAAGTGCATTCCGTACGATTGGGGTTAGAAACAACCGCTATTTAAAATTAGTGAATGGATTAGGTGTCGGGTTTTCTATAATCGTACCATTATTGTTTGCATTGATGCCAGTTAGTATGTATTTCGGCTGGGTAAATTAATTTGAAAATGTGGAAATGTGGTAAATGTGAAAATGGAATTGAAGACATTTCATCTTTTTCAAAATAAAATAATAAGGAATTTTAAATAAGATACGATAGATCGTGATTAGAGTATTATCACATTATCATATTATCACATTATCACATTAAGAATTATGAATTCCAAAATTCCAGAAGGGTTGTTAGATGATAAGTGGAGTGGCTACAAAGGGCACGTGAAATTAGTTAACCCTGCAAACAAACGTAAGATAGAGATTATCATTGTTGGTACAGGTTTAGCTGGCGCTTCAGCAGCAGCAGCACTCGGTGAACTTGGATATAAAGTAAAAGCATTTTGTTTCCAGGATTCACCAAGGCGTGCACACTCTATCGCAGCGCAAGGAGGTATCAATGCTGCAAAGAATTATCAGAACGATGGTGATAGTGTATTTCGTTTATTTTATGATACTATAAAAGGTGGCGACTATCGTGCTCGAGAAGCAAATGTGCACCGTTTGGCTGAGGTGAGTGTGAATATCATAGACCAATGTGTTGCACAAGGTGTGCCTTTTGCAAGGGAATATGGAGGATTGCTGAGTAACCGTTCATTCGGCGGAACGCAGGTACAGCGTACGTTTTACGCAGCCGGACAAACCGGTCAGCAATTATTGATAGGTGCATACCAGGCTTTGGAGAGGCAAGTGGCATTAGGCAATGTAAAAATGTACAGCCGTCACGAAATGCTTGATGTGGTGGTCATCGATGGAAAAGCCCGCGGTATTATTGCACGCGACCTCATAAGCGGAGAATTGGAGAGGCATTTCGGCCATGCGGTACTGTTATGTACAGGTGGTTACGGCAATGTGTTTTATCTTTCTACAAATGCCATGGGCAGCAATGTTACTGCCGCATGGAAAGCACATAAAAAAGGAGCGTATTTCGGCAATCCTTGTTTCACACAAATCCATCCTACATGCATTCCCGTTAGTGGCGATCATCAATCAAAACTAACGTTGATGTCTGAGTCGTTGAGAAATGACGGACGTATATGGGTCCCTAAAAAACAAAATGACACACGCAAACCCAATGAAATCCCAGAAGACGAAAGAGATTATTACCTGGAGAGAAGATATCCTGCTTTTGGAAACCTTGTGCCACGCGATGTTGCATCGAGGGCTGCTAAAGAAAGATGCGATGCAGGTTACGGAGTAGGTTCATCAAAGCAGGCCGTATATCTCGACTATGCATCGGCGATAGAACGTTATGGAAAGATTGAATGCAGCAAACACGGAATTGAAAATCCTACTGCAGAAGAAATCCGTCATCACGGAATGGAAGTAGTGAAAGAAAAATACGGGAACCTCTTCGACATGTATGCAAAGATCACCGGCGAAAACCCGTATGAAGTCCCGATGCGCATTTATCCTGCTGTTCACTATACAATGGGTGGATTGTGGGTGGATTATGAATTGATGACAACGGTTCCGGGGTTATATGCATTAGGTGAAGCGAATTTCAGCGATCACGGTGCAAACCGTTTAGGCGCTTCAGCATTGATGCAGGGGCTTGCTGACGGATATTTTGTGATCCCATATACAATAGGAAATTATTTAGCTGATGAAATCCGTACTGCAGAAATCCCTACGACACATCCTGCATTTGAAGAAGCGGAGAAAGCTGTTGCAGACAGGATCTCCAAACTGAAAAACATCAACGGCTCACAAACCGTAGAAAGTTTTCATAAACGCCTTGGAAAAATTATGTGGGATAAATGTGGAATGGCAAGAAATGAAGCAGGATTGAAAACAGCTATTGAAGAAATACAGCAGTTAAAAAAAGAATTCTGGAGCGATGTGAAGATCCCGGGCGAAATAAAAGAAATGAACCCTGAATTGGATAAAGCAAACCGCGTTGCCGATTTTATTGAACTGGGAGAATTAATGTGTATCGATGCATTGAACAGAAAGGAAAGTTGCGGCGGCCATTTCCGCGAAGAGATGCAGACAGAAGATGGTGAAGCAAAACGCGACGACGACAATTTCTGTTTTGTATCTGCATGGGAATTAAAGGGCGACAGCAACTGGGAATTGCATAAAGAGCCGTTGATATTTGATGTGGCGCATCCGAGCCAGAGAAGCTATAAATAATGTGAGAATAAGGTAATCTGAAAATGAGAGATGGCACGCAGATATTTTATGACTGTTATGATATCTGCGGTAATCATAAAGATCATAATAATCCGCGGTCTATTTTATGTACCCTGAAAGCCTTAAACATTCCGAAATAAGTGAAAAAATTATAAGAGCTTTTTTCATAGTTTATAATAAATTAGGATTTGGATTCTTAGAAAAAATTTATGAAAAGCCACTGTTGATTGAATTAAAGAAATTGGCATTAGAAGTTCATGGCCAATTCCAATTAAGATTTATTACGATGGACAGGAAGTAGGATTGTATTTTGCAGATGTCGTTGTTGAAAACTTAATCATCATAGAACTGAAAGCTGGTGATGGTTTGATTGAAGAGCATGAAGTGCAGTTAGTAAATTATCTCAAAGCAACAAACATTGAAGTCGGGTTACTTTTAAATTTTGGATCAAAACCTAAGTTTAAAAGAAAAGTATTCTCGAATAATTATAAAACTCTTGTTTAGGCATGGAACATTACACAATGAATTTGAAATTGAAAGTTTGGAGACAAAAGAATGCGAAAAGCAGCGGCGGTTTTGAGTCGTATGATGTCAGCAATATTTCTTCCGAAATGTCTTTCTTAGAAATGTTTGATGTATTGAATGAACGTTTGATCCGTGAAGGAAAAGAACCTATTGCTTTTGACCACGATTGCCGTGAAGGTATTTGCGGAATGTGCTCCATGTACATCAATGGCAAAGCACATGGGCCATGGCAGGGAACAACTACCTGCCAGTTGCACATGCGTGCATTCAAAGATGGCGATACCATTGTTGTTGAGCCATGGAGGGCAAATGCATTTCCGGTTATTAAAGACCTCATGGTTGACAGAACAGCATTTGACCGCATTATCCAGGCTGGTGGATATATTTCAGTAAACACAGGTAATGCCGTTGATGCAAATGCAATTCCTATAGAAAAAGATAAAGCTGATTCTTCTTTTGCAGCAGCAGCCTGTATCGGTTGCGGTGCTTGTGTGGCAGCATGCAAAAACAGTTCGGCGATGTTATTTGTTTCAGCAAAAGTTTCTCATCTTGCATTATTGCCGCAGGGAGCACCTGAGCGCAAAACACGCGTGCTTGATATGATCGCACAGATGGATAAAGAAGGCTTTGGAAGTTGCACCAACACCGGCGCCTGTGAAGCTGTTTGCCCGAAAGAAATTTCCCTCACCAATATAGCACGGTTAAACGGAGAATATCTGACTGCAGGGTTAACTGTTGATAAGTAATATCATCAGTTTTCCATTCATCGGATTTAACAAAATTTTCCCCGCCGGTATTCTTTTCGTAGCGATGATATTTTTATTTTGGGTAACCTTAAAAATATCATTATGCCAACGCACCAACTACTTGTACTGATCATCATTCAACTGCTTATTGTAACTTTTCCTGCAGCAGGAATGTATAAGATGTTTCAGAAAGCAAATATCCCCGGATGGAAAGCTTTAATTCCATTTTATAACACATGGATAATTTTTTCGCTCACCAAACGTCCGCGCTATCTTTTCTTTTTACAATTCATCCCGATTGCCGGGTGGTTTATTTCGATGAGTATTTTTGTTGAGTTTGCAAAAACCTTTGGCAAATTCAAATTATATGAACATACAATGGCTGCATTATTGCCTGTGCTTTATTTCATCTACCTCGGTTTTGATAAAAAAGAAAAATATCTCGGAACTGCTGTTGTTCGCAGCCACAAAAAATCTACAGTACGTGAGTGGATAGATGCGGGTGTATTTGCTGTTGTAGCTGCAACATTGATCCGTGCATTTGTTTTTGAAGCGTATGCCATACCAACAGGCTCGATGGAAAAAACATTACTGGTGAAAGATTATTTGTTTGTGAGCAAATTCAGTTATGGAATGCGTGTCCCAAATACGCCATTAGCGCTTCCATTCATTCATAACAGTATCCCTTTTACAAATAGTAAATCGTACGTGGAGTGGATCAAAATTCCATATACACGTTGGTTTGAACAACCGGTGAAACGAAATGATGTTGTAGTATTCAACATGCCTGAAGGCGATACGGTGATCAATAAAGAAGAATATGGTACGAAGATTTTGTATTATGATGTGATACGGAAATTAGGAAACGGAAACCCCGATGTTGGGAGAAAAATTGTTGCAGATGATCCGGACGATTATCCGCTTGCAGTTCACCCGGTGGATAAAGAAGATAATTATATAAAACGTTGCGTTGCGGTTGGAGGGGATACATTGCAAATAAAAGACCAGGTAGTTTATGTAAACGGAGTTGCTGCTTCGCTTCCACCCGAGTCGGAATATTTTTATTATGTAGAAACAAACGGGCAACCTTTGGATGAAACTGTTATGAAAGAAGAATATAATGTTGATATAAATAATAATGAACAGTTCCTCACTACAGAAAAAAAGAATATTTACTATATGCTGCTTACAGCAGATGCAAAACAAAAACTAATAAAAAACGGGGTGGCGAAAACTGTCACACCGGAGATGATCACTGATGCATCGGCAGAAAAGATTTTTCCGTACGATAATTTTCATCATTGGACGATTGATGAATTCGGGCCAATGTGGATTCCAGCGAAAGGGGCCACACTAACATTGACAGCAGAAAATTATCCCATATACGAACGCATCATCCGCACGTATGAAGGAAATAAATTAGAGCGTAACGGAAATACATTTTTCATAAACGGGCAACAAACCAACCAATATACATTTAAAATGAATTATTACTGGATGATGGGTGATAACCGGCATGACTCGCAGGATTCGAGAGTATGGGGATTTGTTCCTGGAGACCACATTGTAGGAAAAGCTGCATTTATTTTTATGAGTCTCGGTGACGGAGGTGTGCGTTGGAGCAGGTTGTTGAAAGGGATACATTAAGAGTAAGCAGTAAACGAACAAGATGAATGAATTGAAAAGTGATAAGAGATAATTGAATTTTACCACAGAATAACACGGAGTTTAACGCAGGGTTTCGCAGAAAGATTCTGCGGTTCTCAAAAAATCTCAGCGGTATTCTGTGGAAAATTATTATTCAGGTGAATCAGTTGAATAAGGATAAAATCATAGTTCATACAATCGCTCAATAGAAATTCTACTGTACAAGAGTGCGACGCAAGGATGGTGAAGAAAGTTGATGTCGCTGGTTACAAAAATAAATAATTGAAAATGGAGCGTTTAAAGTTGAAAACGCCCGAGGCCCATAGCTAACAGCTCATTGCTATTTCGTAGAAATCGTACATCGTACTTCAGAAATCGTACATGATAAACCATACGTCGTAAATTTCTCCTAATTTCATGTTTGCAAGAACTGAATATGTATTCATTCCGGATTTCTTTTTTTCTTTTACTGAGTGTTGCAACTGTACAATTAAATGCACAGCAATTTGGGGGTAACCCACCCTCATTGAAATGGAACCAGATCAATACAGATACTGCACGCATTATTTTCCCAAAGGGATTGGAAACTCAGGCGCTACAGGTAGCATCGATCGTTCATGCATTAAGCAATGCAACTTTGCAAACTGCGGGTGGGCATCAACGTAAGATCAATATTATTTTTCAAAACCAGACCACGATTTCCAACGCTTACGTAAGCCTTGCACCTTTTCGCAGCGAATTTCAACTGACAGCAGCGCAAAATAGCCTGGACCTAGGTAGCCTGCCGTGGCAACAACAATTGGCGATCCATGAGTACAGGCATGTGCAGCAGTATAACAATTATCGCATTGGGGTATCAAAAGTTCTTTACTATCTGTTTGGCGAAGGCGGGCAGGAATTAGGTAATAGCCTTGCTATACCAAATTGGTATTGGGAAGGTGATGCCGTATACCAGGAAACCTTAGTAAGCAACCAAGGCAGGGGCAGGTTGCCGTTTTTTTTTAATGGTTACCGGTCATTGTGGGCTGCTGAAAAAAAATATTCATGGATGAAATTACGCAATGGTTCATTGCGTGATTATGTACCCGATCATTACCCGTTAGGATATATGCTGGTAGCTTACGGACGGGAAAAATATGGAGATGATTTCTGGAGAAATGTAACACTCGACGCAGCTTCGTTCAAAGGATTGTTTTACCCTTTGCAAAAAGGGATAAAAAAATATGCAGGTATTTCGTTTGATCAATTCCGGGATAATGCGTTGCATTATTTTAATGGGCAGCAGCCAAAATCAACGGAAACTGATTCTGCGCATATGCATACACGTGAGCAGAAACATTTTGTTGCCGACGAGGAGTTTCCGCAATTCATCGATCATGAGCATATTGTATTCGTAAAAACTACTTACCGGAAAATCCCGGCGTTTGTTGAACGGAATATATTGACAGGGAAAGAACGTGTTATTAAAAACAGGGCAATCTCCCTGGATAATTATTTTTCCTGTAAAAACGGAATGGTTGTTTATGCTGCTTACGAAACGGATGCAAGATGGAGCTGGCGTGATTTCAGCGTGATTCATTTGTTGGATTTGAAAACCGGCATCGATAAAAAGATCTCTGCACGCACAAAATATTTTTCACCTGATATTTCTGCAACCGGAGATAAAGTGGTTGCGGTTAATGTCCGCCCGGATGGCAAGAGCGAATTGGTTATCCTGAATAGCAGTTCCGGTGAAATTGAAAATACGATACCCAATAAAGACAGTTTATTTTATACCTATCCAAAATTCTATAATGAACACCAGCTTATTTCTGCGGTACGAAATCAATTGGGAGAAATGTCGTTAGCAGTTATAGATGACCGTGATGGTTCGGCAAAATATTTATTGCCTTTCAGCATGAACCCGGTTGCATTTCTTTCTGTACAAAAGGATACTGTCTTTTTTTCTGCGACACATAACGGCAGAGATGATCTGTTTTCTTTTGTAAATGATCATTTATATCAAATAATACTGCCGGTTAAAAACGATGAAACCGGAAATTACCAACTTGCTGCTTCGGATGGATATTATGCATGGAATTCCTTTACTGCTGTGGGTTATACGATACACAACTCAGATAAAGAGCATATGCAATTCCGGGAAATTTCTGCTACTGAATTTGCTGTGCCATTAATAACACAACAAGTACATTCCCTGGAAAAAGACCCGGCGGATCTGCTTAATAAAATTTCTTTCGGACAATATAGTGTGAGTAAATATTCGCAATCATTTAATCTTTTCAATTTTCACAGCTGGCGCCCATATATAGATGATCCTGATTACAGTTTTTCTTTGGTTAGCGAGAATGTATTAAACACCATGGAATCGGAATTGTTCGCAGAATACAACCGGAATGAAGGATATAAAAGAGTTGGCGTTGACGCAACCTACGGACAATTATTTCCCTGGATTGATGCGGGCTTAAATTATACATTCGACAGGAACGGATTATATAGAAATCAAAAAGTATTCTGGAATGAAGCGCAGGTAAATGCAGGGATGAGCATCCCGCTGCATTTTGTAAAAAACAAGACATCTACCTCACTGCAATTCGGAAGCGATGTGATCTATAACAAACGTTACTATACCGGCTTTTTTAAAGACACGTTCAGCAATAAAGCGTTCACGTATGTTGATCCGTTCATTTTTTTCTCCAACCAGGTGCAACAGGCACAGATGCAGATATATCCGCGTTTTGCACAGACACTAACGTTAAGCTATAACCGAGCAATTACTACATTCAGCGGAAACCAGTTTCTTGCTTCGGGGTATATTTACCTTCCTGGAATTTCTTATACACATAGCCTGGTGTTAAGTGCGGCTTTTCAACAGCGGGATAGTTTAAACAATATTATTTTCTCCAATAATTTTCCTTTTTCGAGAGGGTATAGTTCGGAGAATTTTTACCGGATGTACCGGTTTGGCGGGAATTACAATTTCCCGCTCGCGTATCCTGACTGGGGATTTGGAGATATTGTTTATTTCCTGCGTATCAGGGCTAATCTTTTTTTCGACTATACCAAGGCGTTAGATTTTTTTACAAACGGTGCCAGGTTTGAGCCAACATACCGTTCAGTTGGAACAGAAATTTATTTCGATACGAAATGGTGGAACCAGTTGAGTATAAGTTTTGGGTTCCGCTACAGCCATTTGCTTGACCCGGATTTTGAAGGCCGTGGCCCGAACCAATGGGAATTTATTTTGCCGATAAATTTGTTGAGTAAATAATTAGTACCAGACAATCCTGGCTTTCTTATCCTTTGAATGAAACAGCCATTTATTAACTTCCCTGCACAGAAAAGCACTCCCTGTTCCGATTACTGCACCGGCAAATACATCTGTCGGATAATGTACCCCAAGGTACATTCTTGAAAAACCAACTGTGCATGCCCATAAATATGCGGGTGCAATGACATACCATTTAGGGTAAGCAAGGCTTAATGCTGTTGCCGTTGAAAACGCGATTGATGCATGGCCCGAAGGAAAAGAAGGACTGCCCATGTCACTCGCAGGAATGATCAATGAATCTTGTGTTGCCGGCCGTGGCCGGTTGACAACATATTTTAATACAATGGCTATCCCGCTTCCTGCAGCAATATTCTCAAGTACATACAATGATTTTTGCTGCATTACTTCATCATGGTTGATCCTCGAAGTAATAAACAAGCCTAATGGAACAGCAAGACTTATTTCTGTAGTGGAATTAGAAACACCTTGCATGAAATGGGTCATTCCGGGAGTACGGTTTTCCGTTAAATGCTCAAGAAAACGTTGTTCAGCATTTTGTGCAAAAGAATAATTAGCAACGATCAGAAAAACAAGTGAAAGATATTTTCTAGCTGGAAATATTTTTCGCATAGGCTTACATGTTAGCAAGGCTTTCTTCAATAGCTTTTATTTTTGCTTCAGCATCTGCTTTTTTCTTTTGCTCGAGTGCAATGATTTCCGGTTTTGCATTTTGAACAAATTTTTCATTGCTGAGTTTCTTATCTACAGAAAGGAGAAAACCTTCAAGATATTTTATTTCTCTCTGTAACTCTTCTTTCTGGTTTGTAGTATCAACAACAGATTCTGTTTCCAGGAAGAATTTATCTTTCCCCAATACAACCGTTATTGTTTTATTAGCTGGCTCTTCATTATAAAGAACTGCTGAAGCATTGGCTTGCCTTGAAAGAATCGATTCGAATTTTTTATATGTTGAAGAAACTTCTGACCGGATGTATATCCTTATAGTTTCTTTCTGTTTCAATTGATTTTTATTTCTTGCATCACGGATTGCTGTTATCGCTTCCTGTAAAGAATTCCCAAGTTTTGAAAGAGCCGGATCTGAGTTTTTATATTCTGCATATTGTTTCACACACAAATCAACATCCTGTTCTTTCAACAAATGAAAAATCTCTTCTGTAACAAACGGCATGAACGGATGTAATTGCTGCATCAGTTCTTCAAAGAAGTAAACTGTTTTTTCGTACACATTTTTTTCAATGGGTTGATCAAAACCAGGCTTTACCCATTCGAGGTACCAGCTACAGAAATCATCCCAGATCAAAGAATATAAAATCTTTAACGCCTCACTTAACTTAAATTCTTTTAATAATTCATCGATCTGTTTCTTGACTTCATTCAATCTGTTCTCAAACCATTCTACAGCAAAACTGTCAACTGACGACTGAGAACTGCCGACTTTATTCTCCCACATTTTCACCAGCTTCAGTGCGTTCCATATTTTATTATTGAAATTTCTTCCCTGCTCCAGGCTTGCTTCATCAAATAACAGATCATTACCGGCAGGCGAGGAGATCATGATCCCAAAACGGACTGCATCGGCGCCATATTTATCGATCAGTTCTAATAGATCAGGGGAGTTGCCGAGGCTCTTGCTCATTTTTCTTCCTTGCTTATCACGAACCATTCCTGTAAAATATACATCGTTGAATGGTTTTTTATTTTCGAATTCGTAACCTGCCATGATCATTCTTGCTACCCAAAAGAAAATAATATCTTGTCCCGTTACCAATACAGAAGTCGGGTAGTAGTAATTGAAATCTTTATTCCCCGGATTAGTGATGCCTTTAAATACTTCCATCGGCCAAAGCCAGGAAGAAAACCATGTGTCCAAAACGTCTGCATCTCGCGTTAGCGCTCCGATGACCGATGACTGTTGACTGCGGACCATGTCCTCGCTTTCTCCCACATATACATTACCGTTAGCATCATACCATGCCGGAATTTGCTGCCCCCACCAAAGCTGGCGGCTAATACACCAGTCTTTTACATTTTCCAACCAGTATTTGTAGGTTGCCAAAAACTTATCTCCGGGATGGATTTTTATTTCACCGTCAATAACAGCTTTTAAAGCAGGGCCTGCAAGCTCTTTCATTTTTAAAAACCATTGCGTGGAGATTTTCGGTTCTACTACAACGTTAGTACGCTGTGAATAACCGATCCGCGTGTGGTAATCTTCTTCTTTTTCCAGTAAGCCTTCCGACCTTAATTGCTCCACTGCTTTTTTTCGGGCAGCAAACCGGTCGAGCCCTATAAAAACCTGTGCAGCGTCACTTAACGTTCCATCTTCATTTAAGGTGTCGATGATCGGCAGGTTATATTTCAATCCAAGATTATAGTCGTTAATGTCGTGTGCCGGAGTAATTTTCAATGCTCCGGTGCCAAATTCTTTATCTACATAATCATCAAAAATTACAGGTACTTCACGGTTCACCAGCGGAACAATTACCGACTTTCCTTTCAGCTTCGTGTAACGGTCATCGTTAGGGTTCACGCATACAGCCGTATCGCCCATAATTGTTTCAGGGCGCTGCGTTGCAATGACAATGAAGTCGTCGGTTGTCGGTTGTCGGTCGTCAGAACTGATCACTGACGACTGAGCATTGTCGATTATCTTATATTTTACGTAATACAATTTCCCCTGTACTTCTTTATATTCAACTTCTTCATCACTTAATGCTGTTTTTGCTGCAGGATCCCAGTTGATCATTCTTGCACCTCGGTAGATAAGCCCTTTATTATATAGATCTACAAATACTTTCATTACCGCTTTGTAATAATCTGCGTCCATAGTGAATGCAACGCGGTTCCAATCTACACTGCAACCTAATTTTTCAATCTGGCTGTAAATAATGCCCCCGTATTTTTCTTTCCATTCAAATGCATACTTCAAAAATTCTTCGCGGGTAAGGCTGTTCTTATCAATTCCTTTTTCTTTCAGCATATTCACTACACGTGCTTCGGTAGCAATAGAAGCATGGTCGCTTCCCGGCACCCAGCATGCATTATACCCGCTCATTCTTGCCCTTCTTACCAGGATATCCTGCACGGTTTCATTTAGCGTATGCCCCATGTGCAGCACGCCTGTGACGTTTGGCGGAGGTATTACAACAGTGAACGGTTTGCGGTCATCAGGCACACTTTTAAAATAGCCTTTTGCCAGCCAATGCTTATACCATTTTTCTTCTGCTGCAGCGGGAGTATAATTCTTACTTAATTCCATATTGGGAGTTGAAATAGTTGCTATTATGGGCTGCAAAATTACAAAATGTTAGGCAAGGAAAGAGGTGCAAAATAGAAAAAACCCCAATAAATTGGGGTCAAAAAAATACCAGCGGGGAAAATTAATGCCCCACGAATAAATGAACGCCGCCTTGTAGGTGTTTAGTAAAGTTTTACCATCTACGCAACAGTTTTATTTATGCAAACCAGTACAAATAGGATAGGAACATTACTAAACCAAGAAAACCTACAGCTAAAAGCGCTGTTTGTACATTTTCTCCTAAATGGAATGAATTCGTGTTCTTTTTCATACTAAAAATTAAAAGGTGAAACCATAGTTGATTACTGAAAATTTTTAATTTTCAAAGGGGGAATTACTAAACAATCAACGATCAATGGGTTTCTTCTACGATTTGGAGGGAGTGCCAGTCAAAAGATAAGGAGTGTTTTTTATCTTTTATATCCACTTCAAATATAATACATGCTTTTAATTAATGCAAAATTCCAAGAGGCTTTTTTGTTAAAAACCACAAAAATAAAAAACTCCGGACTATGCCGGAGTTAAAAAAATTGTGTGGTTTAAAGCCCTTAAGACAAGGTGAATACGTAAGCGAAAAGCAGAATGGCGCAGAAGTACAGAATAGCTGTAATAGCGGCTAAAGCTGTGCTTTCCCCTGCATTAAGAGAGTCCATTTTTTTCATGGGCTTGAATTTTAAAGGTTAACAGATGGCAGGATAATGCCTGCATACACTCGCTTTCAGAAGGGGTTTACGGATGGTTGCTTAAACGGTAGGGTACAAACTATTGGATGATCCGGATCTTGCCGCCAATTCTATTTATCTTTATAGGCTAATACAAAACAGTTTGATGTTTGCGATAGTCGATATAGAAACAACAGGTGGCTATGCTTCAAATAACGCAATTACTGAAGTGGCTATTGTGTTGCATAACGGCAACGAACAGGTGAAATTTTTTGAAACCCTCATTAATCCTGTTATGAGCATTCCGAGATATGTGCAATCATTAACCGGCATAAACGATGAAATGGTTGCCAATGCCCCGTTATTCGAGGATGTTGCTGCTGAAATTTATGACCTGCTGAAAGAAGCTGTTTTCGTGGCCCACAATGTAAATTTTGACTATTCCTTTTTAAAACACCAGTTAAAAAACGCCGGGTTTGACCTCAATTCAAAAAAACTTTGCACTGTTCGCTTGGGAAGAAAAGTTTTCCCTGGCTTGCCAAGTTACAGCCTGGGCAATCTGTGCCGTGAATTAGGGATTGATGTTTCCAACCGCCACCGTGCAGGCGGTGATGTCTTAGCCACTGCAGAACTGTTTGAAAAAATAAGGGCGAATGATGCGAATAATCACATTGAGCAAATGCTCAAAGGCAGGAATAATGAACAGTATCTTCCTGCAAACCTTCCTGCAGAACAGGTTGAACAATTGCCGATGGTTCCCGGTGTTTATTATTTTCATGATCAGAAAGGAAAAGTGATCTATGTAGGCAAAGCAAAAAACATCAAAAAACGGGTGTGCAGCCATTTTTCCAATAACAAACCAAACCGGCAGAAACAAGAGTTTTTGCGGAATATCTATTCAATTTCTCATCAATTATGTGGTACGGAGCTGATGGCATTTTTATTAGAATGTATCGAGATAAAAAGATTATGGCCGCAATACAACCGGAGCCTGAAACGGTTTGAACATGTTTATGGCTTGTACGCTTTTTTAGACCGTAATGGATACCTGCGTTTAGCTATTGAAAAAAGAAAAAAGCATTTGGAACCGTTATATACTTTTTCGTTAATGATCGAGGGACAGAATTTGTTGCGTAAGCTGGTACATACATTTAACCTGTGCCCGAAGCTTTGTTTCATTCAAACCGGCGATGATAAATGTAATGGCATTAAAGAAAAATATTGTAACGGTGCATGTGAGCAGGACGAAGATGCTGCTGCATATAATGAACGTGTGGAACAAGCGATCGCATCATTAAAAAAAGAACTGCCTTCATTTACATTGATAGATAATGGAAGAAATGCTTACGAACAAAGTTGCATACTTGTAGAAAGAGGGAAATTTTATGGAATGGGTTATCTTCCGTCTGATGCAGTAATAACAGAGCCTGCAGAATTTAAAAATTATATTACTGCATATCCGGAAAACGATTATATGCGTGGGCTTATTTACCAGCATGCAGAAAAATGGCCTTCAAAAAAAATCAGCCTGCAACATCTTCTTCAATAAGTCGTTTCTTTGCATACCACAAATTGAAAACCAGTTTATGAAAAAAATCGTGTCGGCCTCTTTTGCTTTTTATCTCGTAATGGCTTTGATCTCGTGCCAGTCAGGAAATTCAAATACTTCTGCAACAGATTCATCAGGCAACAAACCTGTTGTTCTCAATCCTACAAATGATATTCCGGAATTCAGAAAAGAAGTAGCTAAAGAACCCGTTGACCAATTCAGGGAAAAAACAGACAACCCTATCAACGATTGGTATTTTTCAGTGAAGTTGTATGAAACGCCGGTAACATTTCATTACCTCATAAAAATGCAGTTTGAAGAACTAACAGGGGAGGATACCCTAAAACTCCCCAACTTCGGCACAATACCAAAACCGGTGATCAAAAAAGGGGATGCAAAATATTCCTGCATTATCGGCTTTATGGATAATGAAAATAAATTCAGGGAATATAAATTAGTGCATGTTGACGGCAATCAATTAAAAATTACCACGCTGAAACATTATGCGGTGGCGACGTACCAGAAGTGAGAAGTTGGCAGATGACAGTTGTCAGTTGCCAGTCTTTGCATGTAAGTAGCTGATAAAATTTATATTCAAAATTATTTTACACATTTGATTTTATGCCTGTCATCTGTCAACTATCAACTGTCATCATCTTCAACATTCCCACAAACTTCTCCCGGCTTATCATTTTCGCGCCTAAACTTTCGAGATGTTCGGTATATACCTGGCAATCGATCAGTGAAACATTTTCTGATTGTAATTGCTGAACATATTTGATGAACGCATATTTGCTTGCATTACTGACCTTGCTAAACATGCTTTCTCCGAAAAAAACTTTTCCCAACCTGATGCCATATAAACCGCCAACCAGGTCATTATTCATCCATACTTCTGCACTGTGTGCATAACTGACTTTGTGCAAATTTATATATGCTGCCTTTACCTCATCAGTTATCCATGTGCTTTCCTGTCCGCGGCGTGCAATCGTTTTGCAATTGCTGATCACTTCGCTGAATGCTTTATTGACCGTGAATTCAAATTCATTTTTTTTGATCAGTTGTTTCATGCTTTTGCTCACTTTCAATTCATCCGGAAATAAAACAAAACGCGGATCGGGGCTCCACCACAAAATATGTTGCCCTTCATACCAGGGAAAAATCCCGTTTTTATAGGCAAGCAGTAAGCGTTCTTTAGACAAGTCTCCACCAACAGCAAGTAGCCCATCCGGTTCAGCTAAATGAACAGGAGGGAAGATGAGTTCTTTTTCTAGAGCAAATAATGGCATGTGGCGAATGGTGAATTCTCAATAGTGAATCGTGAGTGATGAATATCTTCATCACAATGATTGAACGAAAGAGTTGTAAGAAAAATTATTGTAAGAAATAAAATCAATAAGAAGAGGTCACTTCAATGGTTGCGCCGATACCACGATCGGTTATTTCATCACACAACGGTTTTAAATCATCATACGATCCATTCTTAACGGCATATTTCCCTTGTGTGTGAATGATCATTGCACATTGTTCGGCTTGTTCAGCAGAATGCCCGCAAACTTCCATTAATGTTTCAATTACCCATTCAAATGTATTCACTTCATCATTCCACACGATCAGGTTGCAGGGGCTTTCCGTGTTTGTTAAGGTACCTGTTTCAACCTCATTTAATTCAACAGGGTGTGGATTGTGAAGCATTGTTTGCATTAATGAATTTTTTACAAAAATACACTTTTCAAAAAGCCTTGCAATACCATTTGATTTCCAAAAGATTTAAAAATCAGAATTAGCAGAATCTGTGGACAAAAAACGATACCCGTTGTTTTTCTGCTGATTAGCACATAATGAGTTACGATTAGTTAATAACTCTTTACCAAAAAATACAATTTCTGTATTTGCCCTACGTTAGTGTTCTGTCCGTTTTGTTAAATCCAATATTCGTTCTTTATGAAACCCTATACCCAGAACACGCAGCATAAGCTTGCCAAACAGTTTATGCAATTAGAAAACCAGGTCACCCAGGAAAGCAAGATTGCTCATTTAAAAGTGCAGAGCTGGAAATTTGCAGTACGCACTCCCGAGATCGGCAAAGCTTACTTAATGGAAGCAGCAGCTATGATTAATAAATCACTGCTTGCTTTTGTACCTAACAGTTTTGTGTTAAGCGAAGAAGGCTATTACTCAATGATGATTGAGAATTAATCAGTCGTAATTCGACGTATTTCGACCGACAGTTAGGCTTTATCAAAACTTACACATTCTTTCAACTCTTTTTCTGTGTAAGCCATATTGTATTGTTTCAATACATCTGCAGGCACGCCATTCCATTGATTAGGCATATTGCCTTTGTAGCCGACATCTTTAAAACCTATTTCAGTTGTGTAAAATCCTGTAGCAGTCAAGTCACGCATCAGGCTGAAAAACGCAACACCAGGTTGCATGCCGGGTTTTACCTTTCCGCGTTTCACTGTTTTACCATTCTCCTTATATTCTATTTCAGGATACGCAATATCCTCCACTATTTGTATTTGCTGGTCATGGTTAAGGTCTGTAAATACCTTATCAAAACGTTTGAACGATTCCATGTCCAGCCAGCGTAAACCGCCACGCATGGGAGTTTGGTGTTCCGGCATATCTTTCACGATGAACTCAATAAACTCAGGCACTTTAGCATCGCTTGCACTTCCGCTGATATCATCTTTAGGAATGATGATATCTCCAAGCAGTGTGATCGTTGCCATTTCGTGTGCATTAAAAAATGTCGGCTCGGCGTTCAGTTTCTTCATGTATTCCTGCTCTTCCTTCATTCGCGTGATGCTATCTGTTTTAGTTGCGTCTGCGCCTGCCGCCGTTTTTTGTTCTTCTGCTTTTTTATCGCCGGGGGCACATGCATCTACCA
Organism: Bacteroidota bacterium; assembly: GCA_018266575.1. Lineage (GTDB taxonomy): Bacteria > Bacteroidota > Bacteroidia > Chitinophagales > Chitinophagaceae > Puia. Next base: position 128,471 of record JAFEAE010000024.1, on the reverse strand, counting down.
GTACGCTTGTTGCAACGCCACCTATCAGTAATGTTTTTATCGATTTACGTCTGTCCATAAAATTTACGATTTACGAAGTACGATGTACGATTTCTGAAATATAGTTTTCAGTCATCAGTCCACAGTTTTCAGTTTTTAATTTCTTTTTTAGTTTTTAATCTTTTCTTCTTTAGTTTTTCTTTTTTGGTATCCGGCATTTGTCCGCTCTTCCACATCCTTGCGTCGCACTCTTGTACAGTTGATATTCTATTCAGCGCCGAATTTCGTATAGCCATTAACGTTAGCTGAATTCTTAATTGCCAATTATTAATTAATCAAATGTTCCTTTTCTTCATTTCATCAACAATGTATTCACTTGTGCGCATAGACAATGCAAGGATAGTCCATGTAATGTTTTTATCAGCCTGCGAAACAAACGGGCCACCGTCAACACAAAAAACATTTTTGCAATCATGTGCCTGGCTGTATTTGTTCAGTGGGGATGTTTTAGGGTCATTGCCCATTCTCACTGTTCCTGCTTCGTGAATAATATTTCCCGGATTATGCAAGCCCCAATTGTTTTTTTCATTATCATCGCCGCCCCAGGTAATGGCTGCACCCATTGCATGAAGGATTTCCGCAAAAGTTTCCTTCATGTGCTTTGCCTGTTTGATCTCGTATTCAGAATGTTTTGTATCGAAGCGCAACACAGGTATGCCATATTTATCAACTACGCTGGGGTCTATGTCACAGCGATTATCTTTCATGGCAATCGCTTCACCACGGCCGGCCATGCCAACATGCGCACCGAAGAAATAGCGATAATCTTCTTTTAGAGAAATGCCATATCCTCCAGGCTGTTTCTGTTTTCCTTTCACCTGGAATCTTCCGTTTATTTCTTCCACTCCCCAGTTAAAGCCATATACAGGCATTCCAAACCCACCGCCATATTCTATATGATAGCCGCGGGGAAAATCCAATTTTTTATTATCGAGCCACCAAGGTGTGTACACATGCATGCCACCAACGCCATCTTCATTATATCTTTTCCTGTCAACAAGTTCAGGAATAATGCCACCCATATCTGCCCCGGTGGAATCGTGCAAATATCTTCCAACTGCATCGCTGCTATTTGCTAATCCGTTCGGGTGCCTTGCTGATTTAGAATTTAATAATAACCTGGCGCTTTCGCACGCACTTGCAGCGAGCACTACGGTTCTTCCGCTTACCTGGTATTCTTGCATATCATCTTTGCTTACATAAGAAACCCCGGTTGCAAGCCCTTCATTATTTGTAAGCACTTCTCTCGCCATAGCATTTGTCACCAGGTCAACATTGCCGGTTCTTACTGCAGGTAGAACCAAAACGGATGACGAAGAAAAATCTCCATAAAATTTACAGCTCCGCCCGCATTGCCCGCAAAAGATGCAATTTCTGTCTCCGCCACCGGGCAAAGGAATTGGCTTGGTTAAAATAGAAAGCCTGGATGGTATAACGGGTATGCCTATACTATTTCCTGCCTTTTTGATAAAAAGTTCATGCAACCTTGGTTTTGGCGGAGGGAGAAAAAACCCATCCGGATCGTTAGGTAATCCTTCGTTAGTGCCAAACACGCCGAGCATTTTATCTATCTTGTCATAATATGGTTTTACATCATCATAACCGATCGGCCAGTCATCACCCAATCCATCAATACTTTTTCTTTTGAAATCTTTTGGCCCGAAACGCAATGAAATTCTTCCCCAGTGGTTCGTTCTGCCACCAAGCATGCGGGCACGCCACCATTCCCATTTTGTATCGCCAACATGCGTATAGGGCTCACCATCTATTTCCCATCCCCAGTAGCAGCCATCAAAATCACCGAAAGGGCGAAATTTTGTGCTTGCCCCGCGACGAGGAGATTCCCAGGGATTTTTTAATTGATTGGAATCTGTTTTAGGATCGAACATCGGGCCGGCTTCGAGAAGGCAAACTTTAAGCCCGGCATTTGCTAACACATAAGCGGCCATTCCGCCACCAGCGCCTGAACCAACAATAACAGCATCGTAAGTTTTTGATTGTTTCTTGATCTGCAAGTCTCCCATTAGTACAATTTGAGGGTTGATGAATGAAAGAATAAATTTAAAGGATTTGAGGTCTTAGAGAAAAATATTTTTTTGAGCGGATAAAAAAGTGAGAGGAATTGTGAAGCAGTGAGCAAATTATAGTAGAGCTTATAAACTTAGAATTATAAATTATCAATTCTTAATTCTTAATTTAAAAAGCCTCTCTTTCGAGAGGCTTTTTGTTAAGGTTGTTTGTACCGTTGCTGGTTATTGTTTCACAACTTTCTGATAGTATTTGTCACCATCTTCAGTTATTAATTCAATAACATAAATCCCTGGCTGTAGTGAACTTAAATTTTGCAATACCAATACATTTGATCCATTCTGAAGTTTTGTTGCCATACCTGATAAACGCTGTCCTGCAATGTTCATAATATTAACTGTTGCATTGGTTTCTTTTGTGCTGCTGATGTTCAATTTGATGTTTGATACAAACGGGTTCGGATATACTGAGAAACTGGTTGATAATGAAGATCCGTCTAATCGCAATGCGATGATAGTGCTGTATGATGCGGTTCCATCGATATCTATATCTTTAATGCGATAATATAATATTCCTGATAAACCTGCTATCGGATCAGTAACCTGGTAATTGTGCGTTAATGTAGTTGTTCCGTTTCCTGTTACACTGCCTACTGTTTCAAAATTAATTCCGTCCGAACTTCTTTGTGCATCCATATGATCGTTATCTTTTTCGGTTACGGTTGTCCATTTAATAATAGCATCATCACCTTCTTTTGTTACAGTGAAAGAGCTGATCTTGATCGGCAGTGAATTTATCGGGCTGATAATTGCTGTCGACTGGTTTGTAATTGTTGTTGATAAATTACCGGATTGCGAACCTGTGCCGGTAATATAAGCTGTGTTTGAAACTGTGGTCAATGCATTAACTGTTGAAGGTGTTGTTGCCTGGAATTGTACTTTATACTGGTCGCTCGTTGCTCCTGCAAGTACACCACCACCACTTCTTGTTGCTCCCGTACCAACATAGAATGTAAGTACTTGTCTGCCGGATGGGGTGGTAGAGATAAATGCCTGGTCATCTCCGGCAACATCGGTCATAGCTACCGGTGTTCCCGATGGATAGGAATAAACTTTAATTGTACCCGGAACATACGTTACATCACTTGGCAAGGTGTCTGTAATATATGCACCTGCTAAATCACCTGAACCGGTATTTTGTCCGGATATAACATAAGTGAGCGTTTCATTCGCGAACAAGCTTGTAACAGGAGATTTGCTTCCTGTAACTGTTTTGTTGATTGTTACCAATGGATCTTTCATCTTAATGCTGAAGGCGAAAACGCTTGGATAGTATTGGTCGGCTTCTGTACCAAAAGTCACGGTTACAGAGGTTGTATTTGGAGTAATGCCATAGTTAGCCCCCACATTGATCTGATCGATATCAATACCCATCTGGTTTTTATAATTCGGGTTTGTAGATGTTACAAAACTTCCGTTATTAGAAATTGTTCCGTTCCACATATTTGTCGCAGGGTTTATCGCATCGCTATAGGTGTGCCCATTGATCTGTAAATAATCACCGGCATTATTTGAACTTGATGCTGCAAGGTTGGCATCGCCTTCCCATGCAAAAGTTGACAAATATGCATCTGATGCCGTGAGTGTATTATTAGGTGCATTCAGGTTGCTCAAGGTAACTGTTTGTGCAGATGAATTCTGCGCAACTAATAAAAATGCATCATAAATACGGATACTATAATATGATGCGATGCTTGTATTTTCGTAAGCAATCACAATTGTCCATCCTCCATAAGCCCCGCCTTCACTATTGCTGTATTTACCAGTGGAAGCCGGAATATTAGCAAGGGTGTAAGTGCCTTGTCCGTGTGATTGAACAAAGTTTGTAATATCAGCATAAGATTGGTATAAATAATATGTATTGCCACTACCGTTGGTCTGCGATATTACATTTACCTGTGTTGCCGGGATGGTTACTGAGCCATAGTTACCGGTTCCGTTTTTAATTTTTACTGTAGTAAGATTTGAACTGCTGAAATCACTGCTGCTTAAATGTCCCCCCCAGTATAAACGTGCGAATTTAATAGTGTTTGTTCCTGACGGCAATGATAAGTCTGCCGACGATGAATTATAAATTCCGGATGTAGCGCCATTGTCAATATTCACATATTCCATATCTGAATTGTCATTACCATAAATACTTGTTGCACCGTTCGAAGCAACATTGAAATAATTCATTATAGTACTTGTGCTTGAAGAACTGTTGTTATTGTCGCTATATGATGCTGAAGCAAGTATTGTATTTCCGATCATCGCATGGCCGCCTTTAACATTAGAGGAATATACCGGAGTTCCATAAGCCTTGGTTCCACCGGTAACTACATATACAGTGTCGTTAACGGTGGCTGTTCCTGTGCTTCGTGTAACCGTAGCCGTTATAATGTATGTGCCGGTAGTTGTGAATGAAAAAGTCTTTGTTGTTGAACTTCCTGTTGATGTTGCTGATGGTAGCGTAACCCCGCTTGATGGGGATGCCGCCCATGAATAACTATAGTTACCGGACCCGGGAAAATTACTTGCAGAGGTTGTCAGGCTCACAGAGCCCGGGGTAATTGTAACCGGTGATGGGCTCATCGTAGCAGATGGTGCCTGGTTTACGGTAACGGTTAATTCATTATACAAACTACTATTTCCATTAATTGTCAGGCGGAATACATAAGTACCTGCAACTGTTAGACCTGAAGCGCTTGCCGTTGTTAAAGATGTAGCATTACTGATTGATGCAGTGGCAGGCCCCGATGTTTGTGTCCAGGAATATGAAGTCGCTGCTGGTGCAGTCCCATTCGTTACAGATGCTCCTGTAAAACTTACAGAACTTGTCGGTAGTGTAATTGTTTGGTCGCTACCTGCATCTATGGTATAAACATAAACTTTAAAAGTATTGGTAGACGACGTTGATCCTTTTTTTAACGTAACAGTATATGAACCTGCAGATGCTGATGAAGATGCTGTAACCGTTGCATTGTTACCACTGAAACTGCCAAGCGAAAAATTACTTGTGGTTGGAGTTACAGACAGCGAATAACTTCCGCTTCCGCTCCAGCCACTGCTTGATTTTGTCAATGTGAAACTCCCGCCAGGTATAACAGATACCGACCCTGAAGGAGAAGTGACCGTTTGTGCAACCAGCTTCCCGGTTGTAAGACTGACTAATGCCAGCAATACAAGTAGAAATTGTTTCATGATGTTTTCTTTTTGTTTATTAGAGGTTGAGATCATACGGGCATAGTTGTCCCGGCACTAAACCGGACAGGTTTTGAGGAAACTGGAAAACATCGGTTGATCAGGATTTGTGGCTACAAAAATTTAAAAGAATAGGAATAACACGACAGGTAAACTGCTCAATGGCTTTCAGTGTAGGTATGGGAGATCAACGGCAGAATGGCAAGAAACAATTATGTTTTATGCATTCAATTCAATATGAAATCAAAAAAACTTTAAAAGGTTGTTACCGGAAATTCGAGGATAAATTGTGTGGTAATTCTGGGAGGAATAGGGATTACGATCAATCAGGAGTAAAAGTAATACCCGATTTTGGAATATGCAAGTGCTATGGGAATTTTTTTAAAAAAAATCAAAAAAAAGAATATGATATAATTTGGGAAAATTGTGAAAACCATTGACAATAAAAGGTTTCAGCAAGTGCAGGATAAGCGTTTGTGATAGCCCGTTAGTATAGAAAAATATTGATAAATGTCAACTAAAAAAGTTCAATCCCCTAATAATGAAGATAAATTCATCAATTCATGTTTCTTGTATTGGTCTTTATCGTTGTCGAAACATTTGCTGAATTCTTCCAGCAATGTCTGAATAATGCGTTGGTGAGATAAAGGTTTGAAATACGAAGCAACAGGTGGTACTGAAACACGTTTGAAATAATTCTCTACATCTTTATGCGTGAACACCTGCCCGCTCATCGGGTCGATGAAAAATTCAATGCGGTTCATTGCAGATTCATTGGAATAGCTATATGTGTCATATTCCGGTTTGATATAGGCCAGTACAAACTGCCGTGGAATGTTGATCGCACGCACTGGTATGTCGAGCAATTCGCTTAAAAGCAGGTATAGTATACCGTTAGTAATTGCATTTCCTTTTTTTGTTTCGATCACTTTATTGATCAGGAATTCTTCGGGATGTTGATAAGCAACTTCTGAGCCTTTTAAACTATAATAATTGTAAAGAATACTAGTCAACACATTCACTTGCTCAAGTGGTGTGAGATAATTATTCAATTCAAGCCAGATATTCCGCCTTAATTTTTCTACTTCCTGCAAAACGGATGTAGAATTCAATTCCGGGTATTGAAATTTTGAGACCAACAATGACGCTGTAAGCAAATCATGATAGCTGCTGGTTTTCCAACGTTGAAAATCTTCTGTAAGGTCTGAGTAATGTAATTTGTGAATGAGTATCTCAATTCTTTCCTGTACATCTTCGCTTATCGTGTTCTCCCATAAATTTTCGAGATTAGGGATGATCCCTCTTCCATAACTTACAATGCGGTCGCTGACAGAGGAGAAAACTTCGGAATCCGGATCGTCGATCAAGTGGAACAAGGCTTTGATTTCTTTGTTTTCCTGCATGGGTATACGATTTAGTGGTCTGTAAGCACAATTAAAAAGTAATATTCGTTGATGTTACACGAACAGCAGTGAAAATGTTTTCCACAAATTCACAATTACTTTAATTAATAACGATCAGAAAATAGAAATCTTGTGTGCGGGTTTACGCAATAAATACACAGCTCATTTTTTCTTCTTAACTGCTTTTTTTGTCGCTGCTTTTTTAGCGGCAACTTTCTGAGTTGTGCCTGTTTTTTTTGTTTTGGAAATCTTTTTCTCAAATGCTTTCGGGTCCTGCGATGTAATCATCTTTTTCACTTCGTCCAAACTGATCACCGCCAATTCTTCTGCAGTATATTTTCCATTAGCACCGCTGCCGGAAATTTTCATCATCTTTTTTCCGAAGCGGATAAATGGGCCCCATCGGCCGTTTTCAATGGCAATTTTTTCTTCCGGCCATTGCTGTATATAACGGTTGGCTTCTTTCTCAATTTTCTTTTTGATCAGTTCATCACAATCTTTTTGGGTGAGATGATCAAAATTATAGGCACGCGGTACATTTATAAAAAGATCATTCCATTTTATATATGGCCCGAAACGCCCTTTGCCTTTTGTTATCGGCTTCTGTTCATAATAACCAATCGGCGCGTCTTCAATTTTTTTTGCCTCAATAATCTCTATTGCCCTTCCCAAATCAACAGATGAAGCTTCTTCACCACGTGGAATAGAAACAAACTGATCGCCGAATTTTACATAGGGCCCGAACCTTCCGATATTCACAGAAATTTCCTGCCCTTCGTATTCTCCCAGAGGTTCGCCTAATTTAAAGAGGTCCATTGCTTCATCGAACGAGATTGTTTCAATGCTTTGTGTATTTTTTAATTTTGCAAAACGAGGTTTCTCTTCTTCATTTGCTTCACCAATCTGTACCATTGGCCCATAACGCCCCATTCTTGCAACTACCTTTTTTCCACTTGCCGGGTCAATTCCTAACTCACGTTCACCCTTTATTCGTTCCGCGGTTTCAATTGTATTATCAACATCTTTTTTGAACGGTATATAAAACTCATCGATCATTGTGTTCCACTTCATTTTTCCCTGCGCTACTTCATCAAACTCTTCTTCAATGCGTGCAGTGAAATTATAATCCATGATGTCGTCAAAATACTGTTTCAAAAAATCTGTAACTACCAATCCCAGGTCTGTTGGAAATAATTTTGATTTTTCTGCACCGGTATTTTCCTGCTCTGTTACTTTGCCGATATGGTCGTTTTTTAAAACAAGTATCCTGAAATCCCTTCTCACACCTTCTTTATCGCGTTTTTCAACATAACCTCTCTTTAAAATAGTAGAGATCGTTGGTGCATAAGTAGAAGGGCGGCCTATTCCCAGTTCTTCCAGTTTTTTTACCAATGAAGCTTCGGTATATCTTGGCGAAGGCCTGCTGAAACGTTCAATAGCTTTCATTTCTTTCAACGGCAATTGCTGGTTCACAGAAAGCGGCGGTAACATTCCTTCCTGGTGTTCATCATCATTAATATCATCATCATCACGGTCTTCCCTATACGCTTTTAAAAACCCATCGAATTTCAATACTTCACCGTTTGCTGTCAGTTCTTCTTTGTTGGTTGATACCTGGATTTTTGCGATTGTTTTTTCCAGCTCGGCATCTGCCATCTGGCATGCAATAGTACGTTTCCAGATCAGTTCGTACAGGCGTTTGCAATCCATATCCTCAACAGTTGTGTTTTCCATGTATGTCGGTCGGATTGCTTCGTGTGCTTCCTGTGCAGATTCATTTTTGTTTTTGAATTTTCTTACCTGCACATATCTGTTTCCATATTGATTGGTGATCTGGTTTTTTATATCCTGCATTGCGGTATCACTCAGGTTCACACTATCAGTACGCATGTACGTGATCTTACCGCTCTCATATAATTTTTGTGCGAGCAACATTGTGCGGCTCACGGAGTATCCCAATTTTCTTGATGCTTCCTGTTGCAATGTAGAAGTAGTGAAAGGGGCTGCCGGCGATTTCTTTGCAGGTTTTACCTGTATATCAGTGACAGTATATTTTGCGCCGATACAACTCTTCAGGAAATTTTCTGCATCACTGTCTGTATTGTATTTTTTCCCTTCTGCAGAAAAAGTTACAGGTTTGTTGCTTACATCATTTGCGGTGAACTGCGCTTCTATTTTAAATGTGCTTGTGGTTGTAAATGCATTGATCTCACGTTCACGTTCTGCAATTATCCGCACAGCAACACTTTGCACTCGGCCTGCACTAAGATTATTTCTTACGCTCATCTTGCGCCATAGAACCGGGCTTAATTCAAAGCCAACAATCCTGTCCAATATGCGTCTTGCCTGCTGTGCATTCACGAGGTTCATATCCACCGTACGGGGTTGTGTAACGGCAGATTGAATGGCAGGTTTTGTGATCTCGTGAAAAACAATGCGCTTGGTGGTTTTCGGGTCCAGTCCAAGCACTTCACACAAATGCCAGCTTATAGCTTCGCCCTCACGGTCCTCATCCGTTGCAAGCCAAACTTCATCCGACTTTTTAGCTATGCTTTTGAGTTCCTTAACTACTTTTTCTTTTTCGTCAGGAATAATATAGGTGGGCTTGTATTTATTTTTTACATCAATCCCCATATCACCTTTCGCCAGGTCTCTTATATGGCCATAACAGCTTTTTACCTCAAAATCTTTACCCAGGATTTTCTCAATAGTCTTTGCTTTTGCCGGAGACTCCACGATCAATAAGTTCTTTGCCATACTTTGATTAACGGTTTAAAATAGGCCTGTTGGCGTGCAATTTTAATGTATAACGTTGAAAATAAAAAATCGGTACGCTTCAAATACATTCTTCAAACGATGTTTGAGGAATGATTTATCATTGACAAGCAGTGGTTTGCATTTGTTCGGTTTTGGCCGGAAAACAAAATGCAGGCGATCTTACTAAATTCTTCGTAGGCACAAAGGTATAAAACACCGGCTTGAAATAATCGTTCAAATATTAATTACATTTTGCTTAATTTAACGGCATATCATTTTAGTTTGAACAGTGATTGTACCATATTTCCGCTCGGCGATTCCTCTGCAACCTTAGACCTGGGAAACATAGTCAATGAAGGGTTGAACCAAAAAGTAATCGAAATAAAAAATTGGCTTCAGAAAAACTCATTTGAAGGGTTAAAAGATATAATCATTGCTTATAGCTCCGTTTCAATAGTATATGATCCGTTTTTAATAAAGGAAAGATATCAGTTGCCTGCCTCAGCTTTTGAGTTTGTGATAGATAAATTATTGGAGGCTTTTGAATCAGCCACAAGGGAATACAAACCAGATGAAGATATTATTACTATTCCGGTTTGTTATGATGAAATGTTTGGCAATGATCTTAAATTTATAGCAGCGCAGAAAAATATTCCGGTAGAAAAGGTCATAGAATTACATCATTCAAAAACGTACCGACTGTATATGATCGGCTTTTTGCCGGGCTTTTCATATATGGCGGAAGTTGATGAGCAAATTGCAATTCCCAGAAAACAAAAACCCGTCCCTGTCATTGCCGGAAGTGTCGGCATCGCAGGAAGCCAAACCGGCATCTACCCATTAAATTGTCCCGGGGGCTGGCAGATCGTAGGAAGGACTCCAATAAAACTGTTTGAGCCATTTGCAGATTCTCCGGTAAAATTAAAAAGTGGAAACCTCATTAAATTTTACCCGATCACAAAAGAAGAATTTGAAAATAATTATTGATTAACAGGTTTTAATCTGGTTTATTTAGTATTTTAATTCCTCTATTTTTTATGTCTATCTCAGTAATCAAACCAGGGCTGCTTGATACTATCCAGGATTTGGGAAGATATGGCTATAGCCATTGGGGAATAAATGCAGGCGGCGTAATGGACAGGTTTGCGGCATCAGTTGCAAACATGCTTGTCGGCAATTGTGTTGATGAGCCCGTATTAGAAGTTCATTTTCCGGGACCGCAGATTTTGTTTGAACAAAATGCATTGATTGCAATTACCGGTGCTGATTTTTCTGCATCATTAAATGAAGAATTATTGCCATTGTGGAAGCCTGTTGTTGTACGAAAAAATACAGTGCTTCACTTTCCGAAATTAAATTTTGGGGCAAGATGTTATATCAGTGTTCATGGCGGGCCTTGTATCGACAAATGGCTAGGCAGTTATAGCACTAACTTAAAAGCTGCTGCCGGTGGAAAAGATGGCAGGCCTTTACGAAAAGGAGATGAGATACATTTCAAAGAAAATAGTATTTATTTCGCCGGTTTGTTACATGATGATGCAAACTTTCGTGCATTACCATGGAAAGCCGACAATAATAAAATCTATCATCACCCGCACGAAATATCTGTTATCCCCGGAAAAGAGTGGGAAGAGTTAGATGCATCTTCACAGGATAATTTCTTAGATAATAATTTCATGATACATCCTTCCTCCGACAGGATGGGATACCAGTTAAAAGGAACACCGCTTAATTTAAAGAAACCTTTTGAACTGATTTCTTCCGGAGTGAATTTTGGAACCATACAATTACTGCCAGACGGGCAACTGATTATTTTAATGGCAGATCATCAGACAACCGGTGGCTATCCCCGTATAGCGCACGTGATATCTTCGCATCTTCCCAAACTCGCACAACTGCGCCCGAGTGATTGCGTTAAATTTAAGGTCACTTCCATACGAGCCGCAGAAGATTTATTAATTGCAAGGCAAAAAGAATTGCAGGTTTTGCACCGCGCATGCACGGATCATTTAAATGCGCTGGTATGTTAAGCATCGACCTGAATTGTGATATGGGGGAAGGACAACCTAATGACAGTGCTATCATGCCTTATATCAGTTCTGCAAATATTGCATGCGGTTATCATGCGGGGGATATTGAAACAATGATGCGTACCATAGAATCCGCATTGAAATATAATGTTTCGATTGGCGCACACCCATCTTTTTTCGATAAGGAAAATTTTGGAAGAATAAATATGAACCTATCGCCTGAAGAAATATACAAAATCGTATTTGAACAGATTTCTGCTCTTGCCGGAACCGCAGAAAAATTTCATGCAAAACTTCATCATGTAAAGCCACACGGCGCATTGTACAATATGGCGGCAAAAGATATTGGTCTTGCACTCGCTGTTTGCCAGGCTATAAAAGATTTTGATGAAAGCCTTATTTTATACGGATTATCCGGCAGTAGATTGATCGACGCCGCAAAAGAGACAAACCTCAAAAGTTATAATGAAGTTTTTGCAGACAGGACTTATCAAACTGATGGCAGCTTAACATCCCGGAGTTTGCAAAATGCATTAATCACAGATAGCGATGTATCATTACAACAGGTGTTGAAAATGATAAAACAATCAACAGTAATTTCTGTAACTGGTGATGAAATTCCTATTGTTGCAGAAACAATATGCATTCATGGAGATGGGGAACATGCTGTTGAGTTTGCTAAAAAAATTTATTACAAATTGAAAAAAGAAAATATTGCAATCTCTGCATAACATGAATTAGAGCGAATTACACGAATTTGACATTTAAAATATTGCCACAGATTCAGAGATTATTCAAAGCAAAATAATCTGTGAATCTGTGGTTTTCTTTTATTTAATTCGTGTTTTCTTTAGCTTTTCTTTTGCAATTTCTCTTTTTATCTGCCGTTATTATATTGTTCCCGCTTCACCTCAATCAACATTTAAAGCAATTAATTTATGGCTGCGACCAATAACAATGGCCGGGTTAACGGCGTGTATTCGTATGATACATTCGGCGGAAACAAAAAAGAAAACGAATCTCATTTTTTATGGTGGTGTGCAGGCGCACATCAATCGCTATTAAAAGAATATCCCTCAGAACATACACGGTATGCTGGTTTGGGGGGTGTCCTGCTGGCAACGTTTGTACTTGCGTCCATTTCTGCAGGCTATGCTATTTACAGCGTATTTGATAATGTAGGTTGGGCAATTGCTTTCGGCCTGATATGGGGTTTGATCATTTTTAACTTTGATCGGTTTTTAGTTTCCACCATGCGCAAATACGGTGTTTCAGCGCACAAACAATTGTGGATGGCCGTTCCAAGGATTTTACTGGCATTGCTTATTGCCATCACTATTGCAAGACCTTTGGAATTAAAAATATTTGAAAAAGAAATTGATGTTAAAGTAGCAGAGAACCGGCATAAAAAAATTTTATTGAATGACAGTTTGCTGAACGAAGAAAGTAAGACAGCGGTATACAATGCCGGGCAGGAGAGAAGCCGTTTGATGCTGCGTAAATTATCTATTGAAGATACATTACATCAATTGCAGGAAGATTATTTGCACGAAGCAGACGGAACAGGTGGCTCAAAACAACGTGGCATTGAGCGGCTGACTTTATTGAAACAACAGGCGTATAATCTTGCCTTACAGCAATTCTCTCCCGAGTTAAAACAATTGGGCGAAAAAATAAATTACCAGGATAGTATCCTTAATAATAATAAATCGCTGACGGAACAGAAACGTAAACAATACGAAACTGAGTTGAATGCAAAAGTTGGGTTTTTGGAAAGAAATAAAGCGCTTTCCGATCTTTCATCGCAGGAAGGAAGTGTGTTCTGGGCAAATTTCTTTATTTCATTTTTGATAATACTGATCGAGATAAGCCCTGTGCTTTCAAAACTAATTATGAATGTGGGTCCGTATGATGTGGCACTTGCTAAAACAGAATTAATGCAAATGGCTTTTTCTGAAAATGAAATGCGCGGCGATAAAGAATTGGTTTTCGAAAAACAAAAAGATTTATACAAAAAGAAAAGAGAAGCTACCGCAGATATGATGGACACGTTAAATGCGTTGCAGAAAAAACATATTTCAAATGAAATAGAAAAATGGGAGCGTGGCGAGCGGAATACAAATGATAAAATACCGCTCGATGAATTCATAAAAAAGATCAAAGAGCAATACAATTATAACGAAGAAAATATCCTGTAGAAATACAAAAAGAAAGGGCTGAAATAATATTCAGCCCTTTCTTTTTGTATAGTTTTTCAAAGAGGATGTGTTATTGCTGCATTCCACCTTGTGCTCCCTGCATGCTATCCATTTCTGCTTTCATGTTCTTGCGTTTGAACAGGTTCGCATCGAATTTGCCGAAGCGGTAATTGAATTGAAGGCGGAAGAATTGCGGGTCCCTTCTTCTGTCATATTCCTGCGTAAAATAAGTTGATGTTGTATATACATCTGCAACACGTGTGCGGAAGATATCACTCACGCTTAATGTTATCGAAGCTGCTTTATTCTTCAGGAATTCATATTTAACAGAAGCATCTACGCCGCCTGTTGGTTTTGAATATCCCTGCGCACTTCCGCTAACTGTTGATCCGAATCCGCGGCCGCTTGTGTTGCTTGATGTGCCTGCACTTCCACCCGGCGCCAACACCGTTTTAGAAGTATAATCACCGGTGATCTGTAGCGTAAATTTCTTGCTTAGCTTGAATGTATTGTTGATCTTTCCAAACCAGCTATAAGTTTGCCCGATCACATCCGCAGCCGAATCGTTGATCTTGGAAGTGAAGATGTTGATATTGCTTGTAACATCCCACCATTTTGTTATTGTGTTCCTGCTTATGATTTCAAACCCGCCGACAAAACTTGAATTGGCATTGATGAATGTGCTGATCAGTACAGGGGAATTATTTACCGGATCGATTCCGGGGTTTGTTATACGCGTAATTAAATTCGTTGTATGTTTATAGTATACTGACGCAATTAATGTATTATTTTTTGGGAATGTTTTCTGATACGTCAATTCAAATGAATTGGTGAATTGTGGTTTCAAGTTGGGATTTCCCTGGCTGATATTTGTTGAGTCAGAATAGTCAGTAAATGGAAACAACTGGAAGAAACTCGGACGGTCAATTCTTCTTGTATAATTCAACTGCAATTCCTGCTCACCACCAAATTTCTGAGTTAAGAACACACTTGGAAAAAGACTAATCGGATAACTGTTGCTGAAATTTCCAAGAGTATCATTCAGCCCGCCACCATTTTCTTTTACAGTGTAATTTGATTTTCCGTCATAGCGTGAACTTTCTGCACGTAACCCCAACATATAACCGAAATCTTTTATCACGTTCGAATAGGTTACATAACCTGCGTATACTTTATCGTGATAGCTGTATTGAGAAGATAATAATGGTTCTATTTTATATGTGCCACTGGAATCAATCTCAATATTATTCAGGCTGCTGATGTTTCTTATTGCAACACGTGCGCCTGCTTCAATTTTTGATTTATCAGAAATCGGGTTAGTGAAATCCGTTTGCGCAGTCATATATTCATTCGTTCCTGAGCCAACTTGTTTTTGATTGTATTGATAATAGTAAGGATTATCTTTTACCGGGAAGATATTTGAATTGATAAGGTTTTCATTCTTGTTCATCCCCTTACTGTAATTGGCATTTGCAGTCCATTCTTTTCCTGCTTTAGGAAATGTATGTTTAAAACTCAACATTCCACCTTTATTGTCAAAGGTGGCAGATGTATTTGAATTTCGTTGTGTATATGAATGTGTTTCGGTATTCGGGTAAAGTGTGTCAATATATAAATCACTGTTCAGCGATGGTGTAAAATGGCCATGCACTATATTCCCGGATGCAGAGAGTGTATTCCTGTTGTCTAAAAAATAATCAATGCCAAACCTGGTGAAAATAAAGTAACCTGTATTGATGTTTTTATCGTTCTGGGTAAGCCTGTTTCCGGGAAGATTAAGGCTGTCTGGATACGTTGTCGTACGTGATGTTGTTCCGGTAGAAATAGATTTCCTTTGCCCGTACATTCCACCTGCAAATAAATTTATCTTGCCTTGTTTCACATTCAAATCACCACCAAGATTGAATTTGCCACGTTGATCAATACCTGAACGTACATTCCCGTTATAACCAGCTTTGCGGTTCTTCTTTAAAATAATATTTAAAATTCCCGACGTACCTCCGGAAGCGTCATATTTTGCACCGGGGTTTGTAATGATTTCCACACTCTGGATCGCATCTGCCGGTATCTGGTCAAGTGTTAATGTGGTTGGTAAGCCGTCAACAAAAATTGTTGGTGTGCTATTGCGTAATGTTACATTTCCATCAATATCAACATTCACTGATGGAACATTTTTCATTACATCTACGCCGGTGCCTCCCTGTGCAGAAATGTCTTTTTCTACGTTATATATTTTTCTGTCAACACCTAATGATATTAAAGGCTTGGAAGCGGTCACGGTTACTTGTTCAAGCGTTTGTGCCTCTGATTCCAATTTGATATTTCCAAGGTCTTTGTCAACTGCAGATAATGCCTGTTGCATATTATCGATTGCATTATCGGGATTGCTGTTATTTTGCGAACGGTTGAATTTTAGATCGAATGCAATTTTCTGATCGATTGCTTTATAACCGATCGCAGATATTTTTAAGCGATAACTTCCCATGATAGGTAAGTTTTCAAAACTGAAATTTCCATGCTGGGTGATCGATCCGGCTATTGCAGAATCTTTCATCTTGTTTGTAGCCTTGTCAAAACGGCTTTTGATTAACTGAACTGAAGCGCCATCAATACCCTTATTAGTTTTTGAATCTACGATCTTGCCATAAAAATGCCCTATGTTTGGAACTTGTCCGCCACCGCGGCCGCCAGCTCCTCCCTGGAATTGTGAAAAGCCTGGATAATGTAAAGCCATGATGCCTATAAACATCAATAAATATTTCATGTATAAAATTTTCATAATTGAGCGCAAATTTCCTATCAAAAAACCGACATATATTACCTATTATATACAAACGGCATAAATAACAATATGGAAGGGCAAAATTAGTACGATAAAATCTACTTAATTAAAAGAGTGATAAGGATTTGCAGTAAGCCGATGAAAAAGCCTAAAGCCGCGCCGATAACCTCTACAAAACGGAATTCTTTAGTAAGTATCTGGTGCAACATTTGTTCCAGTTTTTCGGAAGAAAAATTCTGGATTTTATCTACTACGATGCGTTCGAGATCAAGATCGTTTTTAATATTAGAAACATAATTCTGCATGATCACCGGGAATAGTTCTTCCAGTTCCTGCATAAAAACAGCTTTCAACTGGTTGATTGTTTTATCGCCGATAAACATACCAACAACAGGCATGCTTTGTTTCAATTTATTCCGTAAAAAATTATCGATGTGTTGTTCTGCCAATGGCAAAATTTTCTGCACATTTTCAGGGTTGGTAATCGTTCTTTCAATGTCTCCAAACGATAATAATTCCTGCCCTACAATCTTTCCAAGGTTTTGCGCAATCTGCTGCTGTTTTTTGGGGAATACCCCATGCAACGTAAAACCCAAAATCTTTTTCGGTTGTTGTGGATGGAACAAAAGTTTCAATGCCATCCATATAGTAAGCCAATGAATAAATGCGGAAATAAAGGGAATCGTATACAACCACCAAACCATAGCAAACGATTTATAAAAGCTGCAAAGAAACGTCAAATAAACGGCGCTGCGAAAATTGAAAATATTGTTTTGAAGGAAATGAGATTTCTGTTAATTTTGCAGCCCAAACGGTGGCCATAGCTCAGTTGGTTAGAGCATCAGATTGTGGTTCTGAGGGTCGTGGGTTCGAGCCCCATTGGCCACCCGAAAATCCCGGTAATGCCGGGATTTTTCTTTTTCCTTTCCTTTCTGCTATTCCCCGTTCGTGTAAAATCTCACAAACCAGTTGTTAATATTGGCTTTATGCTGCAACATAGCTTTGGTTTTATCGTTATTTTTGGTTTAAGATGATCAAAAAAGTGATTAATAATATGATGAGTAAAAGAAATTTACCAATACTGGTACTAGTCCTTGGCTGTGGAATTTTTGTTGCCTTCCGTTCCCTTGGTTTTGGTGGTATACAACCCACAAAGTATGAGCGCATTTTACAGAATGTAGGGGAGATGCTCGAAGAAATCCATTATAGCCCGAAAGATATTAATGACAATTTTTCCAAAGATATTTTCAAAAAATACCTGGCGGAAGTGGATGTGGAAAAAGATGTGCTTTTACAATCAGATGTTGATGCCTTAAAAGCAAAATACGAAACAACAATTGATGATGAAATATTGGGAAAAAGCAAAGTTCAGTTTGTTCCAGCTGTTGTTGATTTGTTGAAAAAAAGAATTCCGGAAACGGAAGCGATTTATAAAGAGATCTTATCACAGCCTTTTGATTTTTCCAAAGATGAAACTATTAACCTCGATTTTGATAAAGCACATTTCCCAAAGAATGAAGCTGAACGAAAAGAAGCATGGCGTAAACGTTTAAAATATTTGACACTCGAAAGATATAGTGAACTTTTGGATGGACAAGAAGCAGATAAAAAGAAACCTGGCTTTGTTGCAAAAAGCAATGCGGAGTTAGAAAAAGAAGCAAGGATGCGTGCATTAAAAGTTATGGACCGTTATTATGAAAGATTAAAATCAAAAGCGAATAATGATGACGACCGATTCAACACCTTTGTTGAAACGATCGTTCAGACAATGGATCCGCACACCGACTATTTCCCACCAGTTGAAAAAAGATATTTTGATGAACAAATGAGCGGGCGTTTTTTCGGTATAGGTGCATCACTTAAAGACGATGACGGCAATATTAAAATCGCATCATTGTTAACAGGAAGCCCGGCATGGAAATCAGGCCAGATCAACATCAATGATGTTATTATGAAAGTGGCACAAGGCAACCAGGAACCTGTTGATATCACCGGTTATCTTGTTGAAGATGCCGTGAAATTGATACGCGGCTCAAAAGGTACTGAAGTAAAACTTACGCTGAAAAAAGCTGATGGTTCTATTAAAGTTGTTCCGATTATCAGGGATGAAATTGTGCAGGATGAAACCTTTGCGAGAAGCGTAATTGTAAACAGTGACAAAGGAAAAATCGGGTACATCTATCTTCCGGAATTTTATGCAGACTTCGATAATCCAAAAGGAAATCGTTGCTCCATTGATGTAGCACGTGAAATTTTAAAATTAAAAGAACAAAAGGTTGACGGTATCATCATGGATCTTCGTTACAACGGTGGAGGCTCATTATATGATGTTGTACAAATGGTAGGGTTATTTATTGACCAGGGACCTGTTGTTCAGGTAAGGGACCGGGAAGGGAAAGCCCAAGTTTACAGGGACAATGATAAATCTGTTTTGTATGATGGCCCATTAGCTGTGATGGTTAATGAGTATAGCGCATCTGCTTCAGAAATTTTTGCAGCAGCGATACAGGATTACAAACGCGGTGTTATTATTGGTAGCACTTCAACTTATGGTAAAGGAACTGTGCAAAGAAATATCGGGCTTGATAAGAACTCTGGTTTTATGGATGCAAACAGCGAACTTGGAACAGTGAAACTGACCTTGCAAAAATTCTACCGCATTAGTGGCGGCTCTACACAATTGCGTGGTGTTTCATCAGATATTGTGTTGCCTGATCTATCAGAATTTTCCAAGATCCGCGAGAAAGATAACCCGGATGCATTGCCGTGGGACGAGATACAAAAAGCAGATTATACTCCATGGAAATATGCGTATGATCTAACCCCGATTAAAAATGCGAGCAGTGAAAGAATTAAAAATAACGGGGCATTTAATATTATCAACCAGGATGCAGAATGGTTAGATAAACAGAACGAAAAATCATATTCACTGAACCTTGAAAAATTCAGGGACGACCAGAAAAAATTAAAAGCTACGTACAAACAAATTGAAACATTGAGCAAACTTCCTACAGAAATGAGTATTGCTTCGCTTCCGCAGGATACTACAAGGATACAAAGCGATAAAGACAAAGCCGCTCGTTACAATCAATGGCTGAACTCGTTGAAAAAAGATATTTACCTGGATGAAGCTGTGAAAGTTGTTGACGACATGGTTACTCAGAGAAACCTTGTGTACAACAAATAAAGTAAATTATATTTTGTAAGAAAGACCGGATTAGTTTTAATCCGGTCTTTTTGCATTGATGGTTTTAATCAAATTTTGTTCGTGTAGCCATCACCGTTATAGCTGAGCCCAAAACTGCGATCAACGCAAAAGAAATGCGCAAACTGCTTGCCTGTGCAATAAATCCAATGCAAGGCGGGCCAAACAAAAAACCAAGATAACCAATTGTAGAAACAGCGGCAATGGCAACTCCGGGCGATAAAACTTTTGAACGCCCGGCAGCGCTATATACTAAAGGAACAACGGATGAAACCCCGGCACCCACAAATAAAAAACCGATAATTGCTGTAATAAAATACGGGAATAAAATTGCTATCAATAAACCGGTTGCGGTTAGTGCCCCACTCACCTGTAATATTTTTTTAATGCCAATTTTGGTAGTGAACCAGTCACCAATAAAACGGCCCGTTGCCATTGTGCTCATAAAAGCGGTATAACCCGCAGCTACTAATGTTTTATCAGGATGTATGACTTTTTGAAAATAAACGCCACTCCAATCGAACATGGCACCTTCGCAGATCATACTGCAAAATGCAATGATGCCAAGATTAATAAGGGATTTATCCGGTTTTGCAAAAATGGGTTGATGTTCATTCCTGTTTGAATCTTCTTTCAATAAAAACCGGGATGCAATACTTAAAATCAGCAAAAGAGCTGATGTAATAATCAAAAAATGCTGATAGGGAGCGATACCTAAAACGACTATCAACGTTCCTATTGCAGCGCCGGAAAAACCAGCAAGGCTCCACAATCCATGATACGAAGCCATGATAGTCCTTTCATACAATGCCTCTGTGCTTACCGCTTGTGTGTTCATCGAAATATTAAGCATATTGCTTGCCATCCCAAAAACAAAAAGGCACGCAACTAATTGCCACGTTTGCGGAACAATGCCCAACATTGGAAGTGTGCATGCATATAATAATGCTGCACAGATAACAACAATGCGGCTTCCGAATTTTGCTACAAGCCAACCGGCAATTGGGAGAGAAGTTAATAATCCCGAAGGAAGCGCCAATAAAACACCACCTAATGCGGCATTATTTAGATGCAACTTTTGCTGTATATCTGGAATACGTGATGCCCAACTGGAAAAACATAATCCTGCCAGGAAAAAAATTGAACTGACAGCAATACGATATATTCTAATGTTAGCGATGATAGTTTCTTTAAGCAGTTGTGTGATAAAAAAGAAATAATTTTTATATTCTTAGTCTGTCATCTGATATCTGCCAACTGTCATCTTCTAAAGATATCTTTCTTTGATAATATTGATATGATGTTCTACATGCCCAGCAGATATAAATCCTAATGCAAGAACATTGATCTCCTTATTGCTGGCAATTCCTTTCGATAATAGTTGGTCTTCATTGAATGATTTGAACAGGCACTCAGTTGCTTCACGTACCGCTTTAAATTCATCAACCATATCTTTCCATTTGCGGCTATTAGCTTGAGAATTTTCAGTCCAGCTTTTTTCATCAAAGCTTTGTAATGGGGTAGCATCTTTTCTTGCAAAACGCAACGCACGATAAGTGAACACCCGTTCAGCATCTATAATATGCTGAATCAATTCGCGAATTGTCCATTTGCCTTCAGCGTAAGCATAATCAATTTTTTTCTTGGGGATGTCAGCTAATAACTTTTTAAAATCCTTCGTGCTTGTTTTTATTGCTTTCAGCACATCATCGCTTTTAGCAGCGTTTATATAACCGTGATAAAAATCCGCAGCAATTGCATCTTTCCTGGTAGCCATATTTTTTTGTGTAAATGTAAAAAAGAATGTCCCGAAATTTCGGGACATTCTTAAAATTAATTTTAATTAAAGCAGCTATTAATTCTTTTTAGTTTCCAATGTTGATTTTGGAAGTTGGTCTTTCTTTTTTTCACTCAATGAAGCGGCAAGTTTAATGGCTCCATACGCATTCACAATTCCGCCGGAAGTGCTGATGTCGGAAAGGTCCACCATCTCATCATCTGTTCCTGGTTTTTTTACTTTCATTGTAGGATCTACTGCAGATTTTTCGATGCAGTATTTAACCTGTTGTGGAGTTAAGTTAGGGTAATATTCAAGAATGAAAGCAGCAATGCCTGTAACAACCGGCGCAGCCATACTCGTTCCCTGCAAATTTCCGTATTGATTTTTCCCTGGAAGTGTTGAATAAATTTTTGTTCCGGGGGCAAAAACATCAACTTCCTTTTTACCATAATTTGAAAATCGTGCAGTATAACTTTTATAATCTTCGTCAGCCAACGGATCACTGCTTGCGCCAACAGTTATCCAGTTGGTTGCAACGGCCTTGGAATTTTTAAAATCAGGGTTAGGGAAATTTCCAACAGTATCCACGTCTGCTCCGTCATTTCCCGCAGCGTGAATTAATAATACGCCTTTGCTTTCTGCATATTTTACGGCGTCATCAACCCATTCTTTTTCCGGGGAAAGGTTCTTTCCAAAACTCATATTGATAACACGTGCGCCATTATCAACTGCGTAACGGATCGCAAGTGCAATATCTTTATCATGCTCGTCTCCATTAGGTACTGCACGGATCATCATAATGCGCACATTATCTGCAACACCATCCATGCCCTTCCCATTATTTCTTTCTGCTCCGATTATCCCGGAAACGTGCGTGCCATGCATCGGCTCGCCTGCCATCACATCATTGTTTCCATAGTAGCGGTCGCTAATATCGAGTTCATTATCCTTAACGATTTCCCTGCGGGTATCTTTCGGTGCATTTTCTTTTACTTCTTCTTTCTTTTCTTCCTGTGTAACATATTCATTGAAATCTGTAATGAAAGCTTTGTTTGTTACATCCATTATCTTATTTGCTTTGAACAGCCACAACAATGCGGCTTTTGCATTTTTGCTTTCATCAGTTATTGCCTGGAATGAATCTAAATCATTACCGGTGTATTCTGTTTTGTTCATTGCTTGTTGTAAAATGCTGTCGCCTTTTACACATGCGTTCAATGCCCTTCTTAACATTACCAGGTCAACTGATTTATCCGTACCATCGCCCATAACTTTTTTCTTGGCAAATAACCACATATTATATTCATCCAGATCTTTTCCTTTTAATGTTGCAGGATTTACATTTGTTGAATCAAATTTGCTTTTGTATTCATAATATACCCTTGCTTCTTCCTGCGAATCATCTCCCACATTGGTTCCATCTTTCCCGCCAATAAAATTCCATCCATGAATATCATCTACATAGCCGTTGTGGTCATCGTCAATACCATTTCCCGGAATTTCTTTTGGGTTGGTCCATAAAACATCTTTTAGATCTTCGTGTAAGGTATCTACACCGGAGTCAATAACAGCTACCAAAACTGTTTTGCTTTTCAGGTTTTTTTCGTGAACAAATTCATAGGCTTGTTTGAGGCTTATTCCATAATAACCATCCTGGGATTTATCCATTAAATGCCATCCTTTGGGTAATTCTGTTTTTACGGAGTTTCCTTGTGCGAATGTGTAGTAGTGAGCAAGCAATACTAATGTTGCAATAAACCACATTTTCATACAGCGCTTCATTGTTGAGTTTTTGTTGTTATAGATGAACAGCCTTTGCGGCTTGTTTGTTGGCGAACTAATCCGGCAAATATCTTATTTTTTGAATAATTTATGAATGTAAGGTTCAATATGCCAATACTTTTTAACAATTATATGAACGGCAGAATGCTGATTGTATAAGCATTCTGCCATTGTTAAACTCCGTAACTGGCTACCTTTACTTAAAGTTTCTCCTGTGATAGTTTTAATTCAACTCTTCGATTAGCGGCCCTGCCGGCTTCCGTTGAATTGTCTGCAATAGGTTGCTCTTGTCCGTGCCCTGCGGACGTCAACCGTTTTTCATCAATACCTTTTTGGATCAACACATTCTTGACTGCATCTGCACGTTTTTGTGATAATGTTTGATTGAATGTAACTGTTCCGGTATTGTCTGTAAATCCGTCGATGGTTAAATGTAATTCGGGATGTTTGTTCAAAAGTGCCACTAATTCATCTATAGCTATATAGGAATCTGGTGTGAGTTTGTCGCTCGCAGTCTTGAACAAAATATTATGCGCAACATAATTTACTTGTTCTTTAATTTCCTGTTTGATCACAGGGCACCCGTTATTTTCTTTAGTACCGGGAGTATCAGGGCATTTATCTTCTTCATCATTCACTCCGTCATTATCTCTGTCGGGAATCGGGCAGCCATGATATTTCGCAACACCCGCAACTGTTTTGCAGGAATCATGTTCGTCGTCAATACCATCACCATCTGTATCAGGAACAGGACAGCCATTATATTTTTCCACGCCTGCAATTGTTTTGCAAGAATCGTGTTCATCATCAATACCATCATGATCTGCATCGGGAACAGGGCAACCGCTATATTTTGCGGTGCCTGGTTGAAGCGGGCACATATCCTGTTCATCAGGGATACCGTCTTTGTCTGTATCTTTTTTAACAACGGGAACTGCAACAGCAGGAGATGTTCTCGCTATCCAGATGCCTAATGTTGCACCAAATACCTGGTGATGAAAAGTGCCATTGTAAGAGGCTGTAAAAAAATTGCTCAAACCGCGACTGTAAAATCCGGTAAGCATAACATTACCAAATTCAAAACCTGCTTTTGCGTTTATGCCAAAATCAAATGTTTTGTATTTGTTCACAGCATTTCCTATCAGAAGGTCCTCTGAACTTTTTGTGTATGAAACTGTAGTATCGTTAAGCCGAGTAAGATTTTGATAATTCATCGAAGCATTCAGGATGAACGAAAAATATGGGCCTGCCCCAATAAAGAAACTGTTTTTGTGATTTGCAGAAAGAGGAAGCTTGTAGGTGATGTAAAGCGGCATTTCCATGTAGCCGAGTTGCAATTTACTTTTTGCATACACAGAATCCGTAAGCGCTGTTCCGGATGAATCGTAATTCTTTGTATAATTTCTTCCTTTTGAATTATAGTTAAGCCCTGGCTGAAAATATAAGTTATGGGCGATAGGAATTTCGACAAGAATTCCAAGACGTAACCCTGATTTGGACGAGTATAAATTTTTTGTTGTTGAATCCCAACCGGGAATTGAATTTTTCTCAATAACATTGGCTGATTGAATGCCGATTTCACCGGCTAACCTGACCTGGGCGTTAAGCGCTGAAAAACCAATGAGACAACAAAGAAGTAAGCGTATTTCTTTAATCATAAGCACAAGGATGATTCATCAAAAGATATCTATCCATCTATAACGCTTGAACAGTTGGATTATTTTGATGAACCGGCGCTTATATGAAATTATATATCAAACTTAATGCCTTGCGCAAGTGGAAGTTGCGTTGAATAATTGATAGTATTGGTTTGCCTGCGCATATAGGCCTTCCAGGCATCACTGCCACTTTCCCTTCCGCCGCCGGTTTCTTTTTCGCCACCAAATGCTCCGCCGATCTCTGCACCGGAAGTTCCGATGTTCACATTGGCAATGCCACAATCACTTCCTTCTGCCGATAAAAATTTTTCTGCTTCGCGAAGGTTTAATGTCATTATCGATGAAGATAACCCTTGCGGAACGCCATTCTGTATTTCGATAGCTTCATCTATGGTGGAATATTTTAACAAGTATAAAATGGGAGCGAAGGTTTCGTGTTGTACAATTTTGAAGCCAGGTTTTGCTTCAGCAATGCAAGGCTTCACATAACAATCGCTTTCAT
This sequence comes from Bacteroidota bacterium, assembly GCA_018266575.1. GTDB lineage: Bacteria > Bacteroidota > Bacteroidia > Chitinophagales > Chitinophagaceae > Puia. The sequence goes on along the minus strand of JAFEAE010000024.1, from coordinate 103,065 downwards.
AACCATCTCCCCGTAAAACCCCGCCTTCAACAATAAAATTGCCGCCTTCTTTTTTGCATGCCTCAATAGACTGAAGATATAATTCAACAGCTTGTTTGTCTATCAGCGGCCCGACATGATTTTTTTCATCAAGCGGGTTCCCGATTTTTAATTGTTTATATGCTGATACTAATTTTTCTTTTATAGAATTATAGACACTTTCATGAATGATCAATCGTCTTGTTGTTGTACAACGTTGCCCGGCAGTTCCAACAGCTCCAAATAATGATCCTAAAATTGCAATATCAAGATCTGCATCTTTTGAAATGATGATCGCATTATTTCCGCCTAACTCCAATATCGATCTTCCTAATCTTCCTGCAACTGCAGATGCAACGGCTTTTCCCATTCTTGTTGAACCTGTTGCAGAAATAAGTGGCACTCTGGTATCATTCGACATCCATTCCCCAACTTCACGTTCGCCTACGATCAATCCGCTTAATCCATCAGGTACATTATTCTTTTTAAAAACGTCTTCCACAATATGCTGACAAGCAACTGCACATAACGGTGTTTTTTCCGAAGGCTTCCACACGCATGTGTTCCCGCAAACCCAGGCCAGCATAGCGTTCCAACTCCATACGGCAACCGGGAAATTAAATGCGGAAATAATCCCGACAATGCCTAGCGGATGCCATTGCTCGTACATACGATGCGATTTTCGTTCGCTGTGCATCGTTAATCCGTGCAGTTGACGGGACAATCCAACCGCAAAATCACAGATATCAATCATCTCCTGTACTTCTCCATAACCTTCCTGCAAACTTTTTCCCATCTCATAGGAAACTAATTTGCCTAAAGGTTCTTTGTAAGCCCGCAATGCTTCACCAATTTGCCGGACTATTTCTCCGCGCTTGGGAGCAGGCCATGTTCTCCATTCTTTGAATGCTTTTTGCGAAGCGATGATTACTTCGTCATAACTTTTTTTGTCCGTGCTCGTTACTGTTCCGATTGATTTTCCATCAACCGGAGAAAATGATTCTATTGTGGCAGCACCTGATTGAAGCCAATGCAATCCTGTTGCTGTACCGCTATTATTTTTGCTGAGCTTGAGTTGTTTGAGAAAGTCCATAAAAAATGCTTGCGATTTGGAAAAACCGCAAGCAAGTTAGGAATTAACTGCGAAACAGGAACCCTAACTTTAACTTAAAACCTACTTATGAAAAAAGCATGTACAATTTGAGTTACGGTAATTGTTTTTTTATGGTTGCTTGAAAAATAATTTTGCTTGTTAAAATTATTCTAACAACATCCACACTGCAAATAAAATAGGTGAGTTGCAAAAATATACCGGGGAAGAAACTATGTATTAATTCATTTTTTTGTCCATAGTTGCAAAAAAGCTTTCGCTGTAACTAATTCCGATAGGAATTTCCTTGTCAGCAATTTTGACTTTACTTTTACTGATGTTTTCAATTTTTGTGATTGGGACAATATATGAGCGATGAACGCGGAAAAATTCTTTTGCAGGTAATTTCTGCGCAATAGTTTTTAATGTCATCAATGTGAGCACAGATTTTTGCGGAAGATATATTTTAATGTAATCATCTAATCCTTCGATGTATAAAATATCCTTGATATTTATTTTTACCATCTGGTAATCCGACTTCACGAAAATATACCCCTCCTGTAATTCCTGGTTGGAGAGATAGTCGATATATTCTTTTGCTTTGTAAACTGCTTTCAGGAAGCGGTCGTATTCGATAGGCTTTAACAAATAATCGATTGCGTCAACATTAAACCCTTCTACCGCATATTCACTGAAAGCTGTGGTAAACACAACAGCAGTATTTTTTTTATTGATGATCCTGGAAAACTCTATCCCATTGATGTCTGGCATCTGTATGTCAAGGAACACAAGGTCAACAGGGGTTTCATCCAACATTTTTTTTGCTTCAAAGGGATCGGTAAAAATCCCTTTTAACTCAAGAAAATATATTTTCTCGATATATTTTTTCAAAATATCAAGTGCTAGTGGCTCATCGTCTACTGCAATACAAGTGATCATTATAATTTGATATTTAGGTTGACGGTGTAGGAAGCTGTTTCATCGGCTATGTCGAGTTTATATTTACCCGGATAAAGTAAATCTAATCTTCTTTTTACATTTGTAATTCCGATGCCGGTATTGTCTGCACGTTTTAACAAAGTGCCATTGTGCTTATTGTTTTTCACCAAAAAATGCACTTCAGGGTTCTTAATTTCCATTGCTATTTTGATAGGGGAAGAATCACGTGTGCTGATGCCGTATTTGAAAGCATTTTCAACAAATGGCAAAAACAAAAGCGGCGAAACCTGCTTACCTTCTGGGTTTCCCTCGATCTTAAAATCGAGACATGATTTTTCTGTGAGTCTTAATTTCTGCAATTCAATATAGTGTTTGATAAAAAGGATTTCTTTTTCGAGCGGCACTGTCTCATTTTTTGCTTCTGTTAATACATAGCGCATAATGCTGGATAACTTCATTACGGCCTCTGCAGTTTTATCAGACTGGTTTGCGGCAAGGGAATAGATATTATTTAATGTATTGAATAAAAAATGCGGATTGATCTGGGATTTTAAAAAAGAAAGTTCTGTACTCAGTTTTTCATTTTCAATTTCCTTAGCCCTTTTTTCAGATTGAAACCATTGACCAACAACATGTACACCTGTGCTGATAACAAACACTAATAAAAAAACAGAAATTGAACCAGGCGATAATATTGGCCTCCGCAAATTCGGTCCGGGCGACCGGGTAAGCCGCCATGGGGAAGGGGGGAGATGTAAAAAACTATCGCTTAAATAATCATATAATCTTGGGATCATCCCAAAAAAAATCATTAAACTGATAATGACCAATGAATAAAAAATAATGCGTTCCCTCGCAAGTAATCTCGGAATAAGAAAATAGCCGTTGAAATAATAGAATGCAATGAACAGCAGATTGCTAACCACAAAATAAAAAGTTATCGGCTGCTCAGGTAAAAAAGATGATTCTTTTGGACGGGAAAAAAAAACAAAGGGCAGCAGCAGGAAACATATCCATGCAGCAATATTAATGATCACCTGGGCAACCTTTTTTTTCACGGGCTTCTGCTTTATGATTGATGAATCTTCCGCCAAAGCTAAAAGAGTTTAATAGTATAATATATAAAATTAGATAAAGCTCGCTGTATTATCGGTGAATGGTTTAATATAAGTTTCCTGCAGTTAAAATAAAAAACCGGCTGGAATTACCAGCCGGTTTGTATGCGATAGCCTGATATAATTTATGCTGCGAAGGGATTTAAAAATTAAACGCAAGCTTTGTAAATAAACGCATGCCATTATAGCCCATTTGCACTGCATCAAAAGGGCCGCCTGATTCGCTATCATCCGCAGAAGCATATTTTGCATTCGGAACAACCGATTGATCAGGGTGAACATTGAAGATATTATCAACCCCTGCAAATAGGGTAAAGTTCTTGCAGAACTTATATGACAGGTAAAGGTCTGTTGTAACTTTTGGATGGAAAACAAAATTTTCTGGCACTGTAGTCGAGCCATCGTCTGTGGCTACATAAGGATTGTAACCTCCTGCATCTCCTGAAATATCCGGATCTCCCGGGAGGCCGCTACCAGCCGCTACACCTGGCGCACCTGAATAGCCAAAGCCTTGTGTTGTCAATTTGCCGAAATAAGTAAGACGTGTACCTATTCCAAATTTCTTTATCGTATAATCCAGGGACAAACTAAACTTTGCTTTAGGTGCGGAAGCAAGAAGGAATGCCTGCTCTCTCGTACTGTAAAATTTCTGTTGGTCAAAGTAAGTATCATTCAATGCGGTGGGTACATTGATCTTGTCAATCTTCATGTGCTGTATATTGCCGGTCAATAAAATTTTGAAAGATTGTTTGTTCCATTTTTTTGTATAATCAACAACAACATCGACACCAAGATTAGTCGTATTAACAGCGTTTGTAAAAAATTCAGCGTCGCTAATATTCAATGAGTTTAAGATTGGCGCTAATGCAGGTGTAGTATTATCAAACTCACCGGATAAAACAACCCTGTTTTTTATCTTCACTAAATAGCCATCAGTAGTGATGGTAAGGCCGTTAATAGGTTTCCAGGCAAAACCAAGGCTCGCATTCACAGATTTTTCTTGTTTCAAATTAGGGATACCAGCCGCTTTTGCGATCGGCCCATAATTCGGGGCAATTTTTACATAGCTGATCCCTGCGACACCGGCAGTGGTAAAAGTGTTGCTGAAATTAATTTGTTGTAATGAAGGTGCCCTGAAGCCTGTACTCGCAGATGCGCGCAGGTTAAAGTTATCACTGACTTTGTAGCGAGTTGCAAATTTATATGTGCTTAAGAAACCGAAATCATTATAGTTCTCGACCCTTGCTGCAAGATCAACAAGCCATGCTTTTGTAATATCAATTTGCGCGTCAACGTAAGCCCCTACGTTTGATCTGTTGGCATTCACAGCATCTCCGGGTACTGAACTGCCTGGTACATTTGCAGGCTCGAATCCGGGGAAGCCCTGTGCGCCTGAAACTTTGTAAGTAGTGTCGCCACCAGAAACAAAATAAGATCCATAATTTTTCCATGAGGCTTCTTCGCCAGCGTATATTTTATACTGCTCGTAACGATATTCTGCTCCAAACGCTAAAGTCAAGCCTTGAGCCACATTTGAGAAACGCTTGCTTATATCAGCATTAATAGTGTTTTGAAGAAAAGAGAAACCACCATCATCAAAATGGGTCTGGGCTGTTTGTTGGCCAACCGGAAATGAAGCGTTGAAAGTTCTGTCACCATAATAATGAAAATTATTATAACCAACAGTATTGCTGATGTCCCAATCCCAATTACTATGCGTACTTCCTCTAATGCCTGCTGCAAGAGACATATCTGTAATATGAACATCTTCGATTGGATCAAAAAATACCGATCCATCACTAGTCGTATGCATTAATCCGGGAACATAAACTATATTTCCCGCCCCATCAGTTGGAAATTTTTCAGGATGATCGGGATAGTTTCTTGAAAATGCATAAGCATTTGAATTCTTATAGTTATAGCCTCCAAAAGAATAAAATGTTGCTTTTGTCCCTGCAATAGGAATTTCAGTATTGAACATTGCACCGCCTTCAGCTACGGATGCGTCCCCAAATGCACGCCTTACTGCATAAAAAGGAATTGCTTTGGGATTGGTTGCAACGTTGGTGTCAGGGACTTCCCTGAATGTTTTTCCTTGAGAAAGGAAATTGCCGCCAAAATTTATGAAGCCTCCATTTTTCCCGATCGGCAAACCATAATTAATTCCCAATGTAAGAGCGTTGCCATCTATTTGGCTACCTGTTTCAAATTGAGTCTTATCAAAACTATTCAAAGAATTGTATTTATGGTCATAATATCCGCTCCATCCTGTATTGATAGTAAGATGATTTATATCTTTTTTTAAAACGATGTTGATTACACCTGCAATAGCATCTGACCCATACTGAGCAGATGCGCCATCACGCAATATTTCCACATGATCTATCATTGACTCGGGTATGGCATTTAAATCAGTTCCTGAATTACCGCGTCCCCTGGTTCCGAACAAAGCAACGAAAGCTGTTTGGTGCCTGCGCTTTCCATTAATCAAAACGAGCGTTTGATCTGGGCCTAACCCACGTAATGTTCCTAAATCAATGGCATCCGCACCATCTGCACCACTTTGCTTATTGTAGTTAAATGAAGGAGCAGCTACATTTAAAATAGAACTCAAGTCCATTCTCGCAGTTACTTCCCCAACCTGGTTTACCTTAATAACATCAATAGGAACAGGACTATCTGTTTTCACCCTTGGTGCGCCACGGCTACCAACAACAACAATTTCCCCAAGGTCAGTTATAGTAGCTGAAAGATTAACAGTGATATCTGAAGATCCGTTTATACTCACAGACTCATTACTGTATCCAATACTTGTAATTTCCAATACATCACCTGCGTTAGCATTTATTTTAAAAAGACCTTGATTATCCGTAGAAGTACCTTTTTTTGTGGATTTTACCCTTACAGATGCTCCAGATATAGGACTACCTGTTTTCCGGTCAATTACTTTCCCTGTAATTGTTTGCTGTGCAAAAAGCAAATACGAGCAAAAAATTAACCCCAGTGCTAAGACTGTTTTTCTCATAATAATTAGATTTGATATATAACGAAATTAATTAAAAATTGCCGAAAAATGTTTATTTATTAACAATTAAGTAATAACATAAAACATTATAAACTATTATAATAAATGATACAAAGACTCAATTTATATGTTGAATGCAAATTTTTTTTACAGGCGCTTGTAATAATCAGTTTTTTTTTCATTCTTTGTGATCTCCATTCCTTTTGAACTCATACTAAAACCTCGTTCAGTATCCCATAATTTCTGAGTTTTTCATTTTTAAATCCGTACTGAATGAGCTTATCTCTACGAAAAGGTTTCGTATTTTCAGCCCTTATTTTATTGTCAATTTATTCGTCGGCAAAAAAACATGTTGTCTCCGGGTCAATGCCATTTCTTAAAATTTCTTTGTTCAAAGATGGGGGCGGTAAGGACGATTCTGTGTATGTGCCTGCAAGAAAAATTGGAAAGATTTGTTCCTGCCAGGTTCTCGAATTGCAATCCACCAATCATCATCACAGAAATTTTGCAGTGCTGGCAGAAAAAACAAATGGACGAAGTGTTTTTTCAGACATTGTAAAAGTGAACCGGATACTTGAGAAAGAAAAGAAACACATTCAGTTTCTTTTTTACGACAAACTCAGTGTTGTAAATTCTGTTACAGAAGCAACTGATTGCAGGAGTTTATATTCCAAACTGAAATTCAAGAACAGGTCGCTGATGTTATACGATATACTAGATGCAGATGTGAGACGATGAATAATGATGATGATCGTTGTCCGATGATCGATGTTGGGCTGTAGATTTAAAGTTGTTATTGATAAATCAAAATCATTTTATTGAATTGAAAGAATTAAAATATTTCGCTCTGAAATTTTAAGCCGGCCATCGCACATCAATCATCGGACATCATTTTAATACTGCTCATTCTCGTTTGGAAAATCGGTTGACTTCACATCCTTGATATATTGATGAACTGCATTTGTGATAGATTCATTCAGGTTTAAATATTGACGAAGAAAACGTGGTTTGAATTCTGTGTTGATGCCAAGCATGTCGTGCATGACAAGCACTTGTCCATCACAATATTTTCCGGCGCCGATGCCGATTGTTGGAATATGTAAACTTTCAGAAACTTCTTTTGCAAGCGTCGCAGGGATCTTCTCCAATACAATAGCAAAGCACCCGGCTTCTTCAAGTAGTTTGGCATCTTTGCGCAATTTATCAGCTTCCGCTTCTTCTTTTGCCCGTACTGTATATGTTCCGAATTTGTAAATGGATTGGGGCGTTAATCCCAAATGCCCCATAACCGGAACCCCTGCAGCGATGATGCGTTTCACTGATTCCAAAACTTCTTCACCTCCTTCTAATTTCACTGCATGTGCACCGGTTTCTTTCATTATGCGAAATGCAGATACCAATGCTTCTTTTGAATTGGATTGATAAGAACCGAAAGGCATATCAACAACTACCAAACTTCTGTTTACCCCGCGTATAACAGATGATGCATGATAGATCATCTGATCAAGCGTAATTGGCAATGTGGTTTCATGCCCTGCCATCACATTCGAAGCAGAATCGCCAACGAGGATTACATCAATACCGGCAGCATCAAAAATGCGTGCAAACGAAAAATCATAGGCAGTGATCATAGAGATCTTTTCACCCTTTTCTTTCATTTTTTCCAGCGTGTGTGTGGTAACTTTTTTAGCTTCTGTGTGTACAGACATATTCAGTTATTTTCTATGAACAATTAAGAAAATTGGGGAGAGAATATGGCTCTGCATTAGAATAAAACATACCCGGATGTCTCCTCGCTTTACGGATGTTTTGAAGCGGATGCTAAGATATGGAAAATATTTCTCGGAATAGTGCGGTGGATTTTATAAAATAAACAATCAATAATCAGCACAAAATATCAACTGCCCAATTGAAATACCTTTTTGATATTTATGTTGTGGAAATTTGTATATGTATTTTACTTGAACATTGGTTATTTATTATTGAGTGTTGAATGTTTTTAAATTAATTCTGCTAAGCTTGTTTTTTAGTTTTTATTTCCTCATACAAATGTTGTATCAATCCATCTGCAAGGCCGATTTTCGGTACGAAGATTTCTTCAGCATTCGCCCATCGCATAACGTTGATGTATATCTGTAAAGCAGGTACAATCACATCTGCACGGTCTTCACGCATTTTATAAATCCGGATCCTGTCTTCTAAAGAAAAACTTCCGAGTTCTTTATAATAATCTTTCAATAACTCCAAAGGAAGGGGTTTTCCGTCTTTTCTTTTTGATAATGAAAATACTTTGTTGATGTTCCCGCCGGAGCCGATCGCAACGATATCGTTGGTATGGTTTTTTGTTTCTTTTTTAATGAATTCTTTCATTACATCCCATTGCTGATCGGTAACCTGGTTTTTCAGCAAACGTATCGTGCCGATATTAAACGATTCTTTAAAGATGAGTTTGTTTTCTGCGAAAAAAGTAAGCTCAGTGCTTCCGCCACCAACATCAATATACAGGTAGGCCATTGACTTATCCATATTTTCTGCAATATGGTTTTCGTAAATAAAAGCAGCTTCATCGCCACCACTGATCACTTCAATTGTAATACCTGTTTCATTTTTCACGTGATCGATTATATCCTTTGCATTAACAGCATCACGCATTGCTGATGTTGCTGCAGCTTTAAAATGTTTTACCTGGTAAGCATCCAGTAAATATTTATACGCTTTGAGTGTGTTTACGATCATTTCTGTTTTTTCCTGCGAGATCTCTTTTTTTTCAAACACATCGAAACCTAAACGCAGTGGCACACGAACGAGATTTACTTTATTGAATGCTGTTTTGCCGTTATCGGTTACGGCATCTGAAATAAGCAGTCGTGCGGCATTGCTGCCAATGTCAATTGCTCCTAATCGCATCATTTATGGGTCAGTTTTCAATTAATAGAAATCACTTCAGCCGTAACTTCATTCACAGGTTGAGATTGTGCTTCAGTTGTCTTCGTATTTTTCTGGTTCAGGTAATTATAAATTTCGATTTGTGCTCTGGTTTTTTTCTGCGATCTGTCCCTTTTGTATTCATTGCTTAACTCATTATCCAGCCAGCGTGCTTTTACATTATCAGAAAGCTGGATATCCAAAATGTCTTTTAATTCTTTTTGAATTGCAGTATCGAGAACAGGACAGGTTGCTTCAACACGATGATCTAAATTCCTTACCATCCAGTCTGCCGAAGATATATAAACTTTTTCTTTACCGCCATTATGAAATATAAACACCCGTGCATGTTCGAGATATTCATCGATGATACTGATTGCAGTGATCGGCGCCTTGAATTTTTTGTTCTCGGTGAACAGGCAATAAATACCACGGACAATGAGCTTGATTTCTACACCGGCTTTGGCTGCGTCGTATAATTTGCTGATGAGTTCTTCATCAGAAACAGAATTCATTTTTAAAGTGATTGCCGCAGGCTTTCTGCTTTTCGCGTTCCTGATTTCTTTGTTGATCATTTTCATTAATTCCCGGCGAAGCGAAGTAGGGCAGGGTATAAGTGTTTTACATGCTTTCAATTGTCCCGGGCCGTCTTTCCATTTTTCCAGGTAATTAAAAATGCGGTTCACATCGGCCATTATATTCCTGTTGGATGTAAGCAAACAATGGTCCCCGTATATCATAGATGTTTTTTCGTTAAGGTTTCCGGTACTTACAAATCCATAGTGAATCGTTCGGTTATTAATCCTTTTCTTGATCATACAGAGTTTTGCATGGATTTTTATGTTCGGAATCCCAAGCAAAACTTTTACGCCTTCATCTTCCAGTCTTTCTTTCCATTCCAGGTTGGCTTCTTCGTCAAAACGTGCACGGAGTTCAAGCATCACGGTAACATGTTTGCCGTTTCGCACAGCATTAATAAGAGAATTAATGATCTTTGAATTTGATGCCAAACGATAGCATGTAATTTTTATAGCGGTAACATTCGGATCGATCGCCGCTTCACGGAGCATATCAATTACAGGATTGAAAGAATGATACGGGAAATGCAACATTACATCCTGCTCCAATACAACATCAGTTACACGCGGCGCTTTTATTAATGAGGGATGTGTGAATGGCTTTTTTCGCTGCCCTCTTTTTGGAAATACATCCGGGAAATCCATGAAGTGACGAAAATTGTGAATGCGGCCGCCGGGAATAAGGTTTCCTTTTTTTGTAAGGTTCAATCGTTTGATAAGATATTCCAGCAAGCCTGCATCCATTTCTTTATCATACACAAAACGCACGGGTTTCCCTTTTCGGCGGTTCTTCAAACCTTTTTCAATTTTCTGGATCAATGTGGTTGATACGTCGTTGTCGATATCAATTTCGGCATCACGGGTTACTTTGAAAATCCACGAACCATATTTATCATAACCGAAATAAGAAAAAATATTTCTGAGGTTGAACCGGATAATATCTTCGAGCAAAATGATATAGTGTTCATCCGCGTTTGCGGATGGAAGAATAACAAACCTTCCCAATGTGCGGCTTGGGATTTCGATCAACGCGTATTTGCGTTTCATCGCCCCATCTTTGCGTGAAAGAACAACACCAAGGTAAATCGATTTGTCCCGGAGAAACGGAAATTGCGGAATGCTCTCGATCATCAGTGGGATAATATTCGAACGGACCTCTTCTTCAAAATGTGTTTGAATAAATTTTTGCTGGTCCCTGGTAAGCTGTTTTTCATTTACCAAAAAGATTTTTTCTTTTTCCAGTTCCCGGCGAATATTTTCCCAGATATAATCAAATTCATCCTGTTGTTTAAGCACCACATCTTGTATTTCGTCCAGGATCTTTGCCGGTGCGGTTTCAAGGTGCATATTGATCTTTCCTTTACCGCTGAATTCGATCATTCGTTTTAATGTAGCCACACGCACACGGAAAAACTCGTCCATATTATTGGAAAAAATACCGAGAAAGCGGATGCGTTCGCGCAGGGGAACTGAGATATCTGCTGCTTCCTGCAATACCCTGCCATTAAACGAGAGCCAGCTAATGTCCCTCGCTATTGTTCTTCTTTTCATAACTGCCATTTGTACCCGGTTTCATACAAAGTAAGCGAAGCGGGTGTGAACGGTAAATTAAGTAATTATTAAAATATCTGGTAACCAGTTACTAGTGACCAGCAACCGGGCATTTGGTGTAAATTTGCGTATAATTCACAATTGTGTAAAAAGCTTCTGAAAATTATTTCAATTCTTTTTGCTAATTCAATGAATTTAACGACCTTTGCCGTCCTAAATTTTCAGCAATCATGGCTAGAGTATGTCAGGTAACAGGTAAAGTTCCGGTGTCTGGGAACAAGGTTTCTCACTCGAACATTAAAACTAAACGCAGGTTTTTACCTAATTTACAAACGAAAAGGTTCTTCCTGGCTGAAGAAGACAAATGGATTACCCTAAAAGTTTCTTCAGAAGGATTACGTACTATTAACAAAAACGGTTTATACACAGTCGTTAAACAATTAAGGGCAAGCGGCGAGAAAATTTAAATGCGAAAATTTATCAATTAACCGGTCAAATTTTCAAATTATCAGATTTTCAAATTAATTTAATATGGCAAAGAAAGGAAGCAGAGTTCAGGTAATTTTAGAATGCACTGAACATAAAGCAAGTGGTAAACCCGGCACAAGCCGTTACATCACCACCAAAAACAAAAAAAACACTCCGGAAAGACTGGAGCTTAAAAAGTTCAACCCGATCTTGAAAAAAGTAACTGTTCATAAAGAAATAAAATAAATGTGACAATTGCTCAATTACTCAATAAGATGAGTAATTGAGTAATTGAGAAATTTTCAAATTAATTACAATGGCAAAAGCAGCAAAAACCGCGATTAAAAGTAAGGACGCCAAGGCAGCGGCAGAAGCAAAAAACTGGACGAAGGTAATCCGTGCAGTGCGTAGCTCAAAAACAGGTGCATATACCTTTAAAGAAGCTATTGTGCATAAAGACAAGATAAAAGAATACCTGGCTCAAAAATAACTTATTGGGTAAGTAAGATATAAAAGCTGTCTCGCAAAAGAGGCAGCTTTTGTTGTTTAACCCCAAACCCCTGAAGGGGCTTTGAAGATGCGTGTAAAATTTTCATACTTTCATTAATAGCAATTAATAGAAAACATAATGGGATTTTTTGACAAATTATTCGGGAAAAAAGAAAAAGAAAGCCTCGATCATGGGCTGCAAAAAACCAAGGAAGGTTTTCTTTCCAAAATAACAAAAGCCATTGCAGGCAAAAGCACGGTTGATGAAGAAGTACTGGATGGCCTGGAAGAAGCACTCGTTGGCGCAGATGTTGGTATCGATACTACAGTAAAAATTATAGATAGAATTGAGAAACGTGTAGCAAAAGATAAATACGTCAACACCAGCGAACTTAATAAATTACTTCAGGAAGAAATTGAAGCAATTTTGGTTGATGCACCTGAGCAATCTTACAAAGATTTTGAAACGCCTTCCGGAAAAAAGCCTTACGTTATAATGGTTGTTGGTGTGAATGGCGTTGGCAAAACAACTACTATTGGCAAACTCGCATACAATTTTAAGAAAGCAGGCAAATCTGTTTTATTAGGCGCTGCGGATACATTTCGTGCTGCGGCCGTTGACCAGTTATCGATCTGGAGTGACCGCGTTGGAGTACCAATTGTAAAGCAAGGCATGGGTTCAGATCCCGGGGCTGTTGCGTTTGACACTGTACAAAGTGGTGTTGCAAAAGATGTGGATGTGGTGATCATAGATACAGCGGGAAGGCTGCACAATAAAATCTACTTAATGGATGAATTAAGCAAGATAAACCGTGTAGTAAAAAAAATAATGCCCGATGCTCCACATGAAGTGTTGTTGGTGCTCGATGGTTCAACCGGGCAAAATGCATTGGAACAGGCGAAACAATTTACTGCAGCTACAGATGTAACCGCTCTTGCAATTACAAAGCTCGATGGCACTGCAAAAGGCGGAGTTGTGCTGGCAATTGCCAATCAATTCAGGATACCGGTGAAATTTATCGGTGTGGGAGAAAAAATGGAAGACCTTCTTGTTTTCAATAAGCATGAATTTGTCGATAGCCTTTTTAATTTGGAAAAGAAATAATGATTTAGAGCTATAAGGTTTAGGGTTTAAGGTGTGACATACTTTATCTTTTTTTAAAAAAATCGAATTGTACATCCTAAACCCTAAACCTTTTACATTAGAAGGTATGAAAAAAGAAAAACCCAGAATTGATATCGTGAATGAATTGCTGGAAGAATGCATTCTTGCTTATCCGGTATCATCGTTTGTGATCAGCCTTTATAAACAATACCAGCAACGCGGAAGCCTGAGTAAAAAACAATTGCAGGGATTGTATGGAAAATCATCCAAAATAATCGGTATTGCCCCGGGAAAACTTGCAGGGCTTGAAGCAATAATAAAACGGATGCCCACCCGGTACAAATCTGAAAAACCGGAAGCAAAACCATTATATCAGAAAGACGAAAACATCATTCAACTCATCGACAAGATACTTGAAAAATATCCGCAGCATAAACGTGTTTTGTTCTTAAAAACAAAATACAATAACAACGAACCCTTCTCTCCAACTGATCTTGCAGACCTGAAAAAATTCAGCCAGGCAGCAAAAATTCAATCCTGATTTTTTCTTTTCCTCTGTTTCGTCGCAGCATTTCAGCTACTTGTCTCATTTGCACATAGCACAGCATGCATGCAGGTTAGTTTTGCCCCTGATTTAAAATGCGTTTATGAAAGAATTATTACTTCTTGCAATATTCTTCCTTAGTAAAAATATTGTTTTTGCACAGCCGCCTGCAATGGGTGGAAACGGAAAAATGCAGGCATCACCAGCCATCGGGCATATTTATGGAAAAATAATTGACTCAACAGGAAAAGGCATCAGCGATGTTTCTGTATTACTGCTGCAAAACCGTTTTGATACGGCATCCCAAAAAAGAAAAGATGTATTAGTAAAAGGTGTGACTACAAAAGCTAATGGCGAATTTAGTTTTGAAGATTTACCGGTTTTCGGCGCATTCAAATTAAAAATATCGGCAACAGGTTATAAAGCCACAGAGCAAACAACAAGTTTTCAAATGCAACCGCCTCCAGCAAGTGGGCAACCTGGTGGAATGACAGCAGGTTCGTTTGATAAAGATCTTGGAAATATTAAATTGATCGAAGAAGTAAAACAATTGCAATCGGTAACAGTCACTGCGAGTAAGCCGACACTGAGAATGGATATTGACAAAAAAGTTTATAACGTTGAAAAAGATATTGTGAATGCGGGAGGAACAGCGTTGGATATAATGAAAAATGTTCCGTCTGTAAATGTGGATCTCGACGGAAATGTAACACTGCGAAACAGTACACCACAGATTTATATTGAAGGAAGGCCAACAACTTTATCACTCGATCAGATTCCTGCAGATGCTATTGAAAGTGTTGAAGTGATCACAAACCCTTCTGCAAAATATGATGCATCTGGCGGAGGTGCGGGGATATTGAATATCATTTTAAAAAAGAACAGGAAAACGGGTTATAACGGAAACGTGCGTGCCGGTGTAGATAAATACGGAGCGGTAAATGGTGGTGGAGATTTCAATGTGCGACAGGGAAAATTTAATATAAGTGCAAGTGCATTTGTGAACCAGAATAAAGGACGGACAAACGGAACAACAGACCGTACAAATTTTGGCGACACAGTTACAACTATTCATCAACAAAACCAGGACAAAAATAAAGGCGCTTTTATTTTCGGGAGGCTGGGATTGGATTATTTTATGACAAACCGTACTTCGTTCTCGCTCGCTGGAATTCGTGTGCATGGCGAAATGAAGCCCGAACAATTTCTAACAAGTACAACAGATAGTTTATTCAATACCGGAACCGTTTCTTCCTACAGTGAACGTACCACAAACACGGGCAGGGAGTTTAATGCGTATGGAGTTCAGTTTGGCATGAAACATCTTTTCCCGAAAGAAGGTGAAACGCTTACGGCAGATATGAATTATTTTTCAGGAAAGAACGATAACAATTCTTTATACATTACTAATTATTTTTCCAACGGCGCAGGAAGTACCATTGATGCGGTAGGGCAACAGAAAACCATCGGTGACGGGAATAATAAATTCCTGACCTTACAAACAGATTATGTAAATCCAATATCTTCCAAAACCAAGCTGGAAGCTGGTTTGCGCATACAAAACCAGCAACTCGCAAACATTAATGACAACTATTATTTTAACGATTCAGCGAATGCATTTATTTATTCCGAAGCGGCTTCAACAAATTATAAAAACAGCAATAATATTTATGCAGGTTATGTTTCTGTAACCAGTTCGATCAAAAATTTCGGATACCAACTTGGATTGCGTGCAGAGAGCTCTGCTTATTCGGGTGACCTTATTTCTACTAAAGAACATTTCAGTAATAGTTACCCGATCAGTTTATTTCCATCAATATTTCTCAGCCAGAAATTTGATGATAAACAAGAATTACAATTAAGTTATACACGGCGGATCAACAGGCCGAACTTCTTTCAACTTATTCCATTCACAGATTATTCTGATAGTTTGAATATTACGAGAGGTAATCCGGATTTAGTTCCGGAGTTTACCAATTCCCTGGAATTTTCGTACCTCAAAACATTACACGGCAACAATACCATTCTTGGTTCTGTTTACTATAAATACACAACAAACCTCATCACGCGATATCTGGATACAGCATTGAATGAGTTAACCGGAAAACAGGATATTATCAACACATATATCAATGCCAATTCAAGTTATACTATAGGGGCGGAACTAACGGTGGTGTATACCCTAACAAAATGGTGGGATTTTACGGCAAACGTAAATTTGTATAATTCAAAAATAAACACAGATAATATCAGCGGTACTTCGCAGGATGCATTGTGGAGTTGGTTCGGTAAATTAAACAACAACTTTAAGCTTCCATCAAAATTCAAATTGCAACTGACTGCAACGTATCAATCAAAAACAAATTTACCGGTCAACAATAATAACAATAATATGGGCGGCCCTCCGGGAATGCAATCACAAAGTTCTTCCCAGGGATATATCCGTCCGTTCTATAGTGTTGATGCTGCTATCAGCAAAAGTTTCCTGAAGAATGATGCAGCGACAGTGAGCCTTAGTTTTAGTGATATATTCCGGTCGAGAAAATCGGATCAGCATTCTGAAAGTGTATTCTTTATACAGGATTACAACAGGCTTCGCGACCCACAGATGTTACGTTTGAATTTTACATATCGTTTCGGGAAGATGGATATTTCCCTTTTCAAAAGAAAAAATATGAATACATCCGGTATGGATGCGTCGCAGGGAATGCAGCAATAACAAGCACTAAAGGTTAAGCCAGTAATTCATTTTAAATACAACAGCCCTGTTCTTGTTTTTCAAATTAGGATTAGTAAAATAATTATCTGTATAAACAAGATAAATATCGCTCATAGGACGGAACCTGTATTGAAAGCGGCTGTTGATATTGTAATTGTTTTGTTGTGTGTTGTATTGGAGATAGGTTGTCCAGAATATTTTTGTGCTGAAATCAATTTCAATTTTTGGGGACACCAGGTAAATTTCTGCTGAACTATATTGCCCCGGGAATTGCAGCTTATCATATTCTGCCTGTATTGCTAAATTGATGTGAGGCTGCTTGCGCCAGTTAATGCTTCCGGAAATAGTTTGTATTGTTCCATTATAAAAATATCCACCTCCTGCATTTACAGTAAGGCTGAAAGGTTTGCGGATGTCTGATGAATAGGTAAGCAAGCCTTGTGTGAAATTATAATGTGCTGCGGGAAGAGGTTTGCCTGTTGTTGTAAAATTGATCGGGTATAAAAGATTTACTTCATCAACAGTGGCTGATGCACTAAAACTGGATGTGTTCTTGAAACTGATCAGGTATTTTAAGGTATGTGTGCGTTCATTGAAACTATTGTCAGGATTGAGTGTAACAATAGAAGTCAGGTCAATCACATGTTGCCCGATCCCGCCTTTTGAAGGAAGGGCTTTATAATTCAACTCGCCATAAAATTGTGTAAACCCGACCCGGATGGATGTATCGCGCAATGCATCGTAATTTGATATACGTTGAACATATCCCATATCCGTATAATAGTTAGTGCCAACACTCAAGCCATCTAATTGAAAAGAAAAATGCCTCCCCAGGTAAGTTGCACTCGCTTCTACATATTTATTTTTATCAGTAGTGCCTGGTTTGAAAGATTGGTTATAAGAAGCCGTAGCAACAAACGATCCGGTAAGATTACTGTAATCGAATTCCATTCCAGCATTTCTTCCCCATTTACTTAAAGGGTCTTTTTGATTTAGAGAATCAGGTTGAAAACTCTGGCGGTCTAAAAAGTATCCTTTTATTACAGAACGCGAAAAAAGGTTTTGGTGTACGGAAACAGCAGTAAAATTTTCTGCATGATAATCTCCATGATCTGCTGTTTGCATGTTCATTATTCCGATGCGTGTTGATTTGGTAACATTTCCCGAAAGCCTTGCCCCACCGATTATCGGAATTTTATTGCCATATTTATCCAGCCCGATAGATCTGGAATAAAAAGGTTGAATAAAATTCGCAGCACCGAACCCTCCGAATATCTCAGAATTTTCTAAGAAGAATGCCCTTTTTTCAGGGAGAAAAATATCATATCGTGTAAGGTTAGTTACTTCCTGGTCAACTTCTACCTGCGAAAAATCAGGGTTAACTGTCAGGTCGAGGTTCAGGGCAGGTGTAACCGCTAATTTGCCATCGAAGCCTGCGTTGAAAGTCCCTTTTGTCGGCACATTGTTTTGTTTATCCTGGTTTGCACCACCGGTAATGTAAGGAAGTAAAACAATATTATTTCCGGGTTTGGGCGGTGCCTCGTTCCATACTAACGCTCCCGTATAACCGAGATCGTACGTTCTGTAAGAAACCGGCACATGTGTCCATGTAGAGTACTCATATGTTTTCTGATCAACACGTACAAAATTTATACCCCATAATTTTTTATCTGTGGTATAACGAAGTGTTTTGAATGGAATAGCAATTTCTGCAGTCCATTTGTTGGGATAACGTTTTGTTGCCGAAAACCATTTATTATCCCAACTGTAGGTAATTGCAGTTCCAAAATGCAATTGATCCTCAGATTGGGCATTGTATGCATTCAGTACAAACCAAAAGCCATTCTGTCTTTTATTTAATGGATCAAGAACAATAGCAACTGCATCATTATTATCGTGGCCGAGATCGCGTTTCAGGCTTTGAATTACTACATTAGCAGAATCATGCACTGTGAATGCGAAGTAAATATTGTTATTATCGAATAAAACTTTTACCTCTGTTTTTTGCGAAGCCCTTGATTGATCGTTCGGGTAATTTACCCAAAAATCATCTGCAACGCCTGCACTATCCCAGGCTGGTTCATTAAATTCCCCATCAATAGTTATCGGTGAATGTGTGCGGAAGATCTGTAATTGATGATCTTTTTGAATGTCAATTCCGTTTGGCGCCTGCGCATAAAGATGCTGCGCAACACCAAGGATAAGTATGGTGAAAATGACATACAATTTTCTCATAAGTCTTAGCTATCGACAAATATAATGGTAAAAACAATAAGAGGAAGCTGATAAGTGCACACTCTTATGTTAAAGCATGAACTATCGATTTATTAACGACGTATGAAAACTAATTCAAGTTGTTTTTTATTTATTTTTTAGTTCATTGATTGTTGTAGCAGGGAACAATACATTTGCTGTTTTTTCTACAACCCAATCTTTTTCCAATTGAAAAGTCTTTGCTTGATTTATATCAAGTGACGAGGCCCCGATTTTTATTGTGTACATCCCTGCATCTGCGATCCATGCAGACTGTGCGGTGTTAAATGAAGCAAGATCAGCTATATTCAATGTAAAACTTATTGTTTGTGACTCTCCGGGCTTCAGCAAATTTGTTTTTGCAAATGCTTTTAACTCTTCAACAGGTTTATCGATATTTTTTGTTGGAGCGCTGACATATAATTGTACAATTTCTTTGCCTGCAACTTTTCCGGTATTGGTTACCGTTATATCCGCGGTAATATTCCCATTAAACACCGGTGAACTTAACGTAAGATTACTATATGCAAAATTTGTGTACGACAAACCATAACCAAATTCATAAGCAGGCTTTACATGAAACGTGTTGTAATAACGATAGCCAACATAAATTCCTTCTTCATAAGTTACTTCGGCAGGAATTAATTTTCTGCCCATTGAACCTTCGTAAGCTTTTTCAGGAAATTCAATTCCGGGGAAATTTTTTGCCGAAGGAACATCTTTGTAGGATGCTGGAAATGTTGTTGCCAGTTTTCCGGATGGGTTTATTTTTCCACTCAGGATATCTGCAATTGCATTTCCACCTTCAAGCCCCGGCTGCCATGCTAATAATATTGCATCGACATCATCACGCCATTCGGTTACATCTATCACACCGCCGGTATTCAATACAACGATCACTTTTTTGTGCTGTGCATGAAAAGCATCCGACACTTTTTTGATCATCGATTTTTCTATATCGTTGAAATAATAATCACTTTCTAGTTTTCGGTCTTGTCCTTCTCCTCCATTTCTGCCAATAGCAATTACGGCTATATCATTTTCATTTGCTTTTTTCTGCACTGTTGCAATATCAATTCCTAACTCAATGATAGGAGGGGTGGGGTTTGTAAATTCTTCTATAATGCTTTTTTTGGGCTGTTTTGCTTTTTCAGCAACAAGATAGTTAGTATACAATGTTTCAAGTTCAGCATCTGGAGTATAACCTGCATTTGTCAAACCTTCCTTCAATGAAATTTTATATGCTTTATTTACATCCCCGCTTCCCTTGCCGCCTGCGATCAGATCATATCCGTTAATACCAAACAATGCGACAGAATGTTGTTGCAAAAATGGCAATGCGTTACCCTGGTTCTTTAATAAAACCATTCCTTCTGCTGCAGCTTCGCGTGATAGTTGTGCATGATCCTGCAAACCGGGTTGGTCCGAATATTTGTATTTCTGAAACGACGGCGATTTAAGAATGATATTCAATATCTGTTCAATATTCTCATCCAGTATTTTTTCACTAAGGGTGCCTTTTTTAACTGCATCTATAATTTTTTCACTTTGTTCAGTTGTTCCCGGCATCAATAAATTATTCCCTGCTTTTTGCTGAGCGACCGGGTCTTTGCCACCAAACCAATCCGACATTACAAAACCTTTGTAGCCCCATTCTTTTCGCAAAATAGTAGTGAGCAAATCGTAGCTTTCTGAAGCATACACACCATTGATATAATTGTATGAACTCATTACCGTCCACGGATTGGATTCCTTCACTGCAATTTCAAATCCCTTCAAATAAATTTCACGCAATGCCCGTTCGCTTAGAATAGTATTAACCGTGCTTCTATCTGTTTCCTGGTTATTTGCCACAAAATGTTTTATCGACGTACCTACTCCGTTACTTTGAATTCCATTCACCAATGCTGCTGCAATATTTCCTGTAACTACCGGGTCTTCTGAATAATATTCAAAGTTGCGTCCACCGAGCGGGTTGCGATGGATATTCATTCCAGGACCTAATAAAATATCAATGCCATACTCGCGGACTTCATTACCAAACGCATCTCCGACTTTTCTTACAAGGGATGTATCCCATGATGATGCGAGCAATGACCCTACCGGCCATGCCGTGGCATAATATGCTTTTGAATGATCATTATTTCTTATGGAATCAATGCGCACGCCTGCCGGCCCATCTGCAACAACAATAGAAGGTATTCCAAGACGCGGTATTGCAAAGGTTGTTCCGGCGGCCCCGGCAACCCTATCCTGCGTTTGCCCTAATACAGGCCCTTCGGATTTTGTTCCGGGCATCTTGAAACCGTTGCCCACAACGAGTTTTGCTTTTTCTTCCAACGTCATTGCACCGATAACTTCCTTTATTGGTTTCTCGCCAAGTTGAGGCAGGCCTTTCGTTTCTGTTGTTTGTGCAAAAGAATGATTGTAAAAAATTGTAACAGTAAAAAAGAATAATGTGATGTAAGAGAGCACTGTGTTTTTCATATATGCGTTCGTATTAAATCAATCGCTTGATAATTTGAAATTTAAAGCAAGTTAAGTACTTGCTTCAATTCCGGTTATTGTTTGCCTGTTAAAGCAATCACATTATCCTTGTAATTTTCTCCAACCGGTAATTCAAGTTCACCTATGAACACACTGCTTTTTCGTATAGCAGTAATGCTGCTGATAGCAATAATATATGATTTATGTATACGAATAAATTTTTCAGGGGATAAAAATTTTTCAATCGATTGCATACTCATCCTGGTAATCACCGGCCGCGAAGAACCCTTTAAGTGTATGCGGATGTAATCTTTCAAACCTTCGATCCAACTGATATCTGCAGCAGTTACTTTCAGCATGCTGTAATCAACATTCACAAAAAAATAATCAGGGGCCGGTGAAGGAATGTTTGATGTTTTTAATTGATATAATTCCAAAGCTTTGTTACATGCTGTCAGAAAACGATCAAATGCAACGGGTTTTACCAGGTAATCTGTTACATTAAGATTGAAACCTTCCAACGCAAATTTTTCATACGCCGTAATTAGGATTATCATTGGTTTTTGTTGCAGGCTTTGTATGAACTGAAGCCCTGTTAACCCCGGCATTTGTATATCTAAAAAAATCAGGTCAACCTGGTGTTGCTGTAAAACAGTGATCGCTTCCATTGCATTCGGACAAGTTGCCACCAATTGCAGGAAAGGCACTTTACTGATATTGTCTTCCAGCAATTCAAGCGCCAGCGGTTCATCATCAATTGCAATGCATCGTAACATTTAATGCAGGTTTAGTTGAAGGGAAATAGTGAACCAATTATCTTTTTGGGTGATCAATAACGAATGGTTGCTTTTATATAAAAGGTTCAATCTTCGTTTTACATTCGTAAGACCGATACCACTTGTTTTATCTTTTGTTTCCGAAGATTGCGGGTTGTATTTGTTTCTTACAAAAAACTGCAGGATATTATTTTTTGCAATCAGGCTGATATCAATCTGCGCATCTTCCACAATCCCTGATCCATGTTTGAATGCATTTTCTACAAACGGAATTAATAACATGGGTTCAATCTGGTAATTTTCTGTGAATGGTTCTGTTGAAAAATTAATTTCTACATTCTTGCCAAAGCGTTGCCGTTGCAGGTCTATATAACTTTGAAGGTATTCAGCTTCTTTTTCCAATGAAACTTTATCTTCATCTGCTTCATACAACATATACCGCATTAATGAAGATAATTTGATGAGGGATGGTTCAAGCAGATCGGATTTTTTTCTTGCCAATGCAACCATATTGTTCAATACGTTGAACATAAAATGCGGGCTAACCTGCGAACGTAAAAATGAAAGTTCGGTTTTCAGGTTTTCATTTTCTTTTTCACTCACTAATTTATCAGCATTTATTTTATCGCTGATCAGTTTATATGCAGTGCTCAATGCAGCTATAAAAAGGTAAATAAAGAAATTGAATAAAGCCGGCTTCAGATCAAACCCAAGATCACTGAAAAAGATTTTCATCAATATTGAAAACTCCAGTATTGCACACAGCATCAGTAATACATGCAACCCCGTAAACTGTAAATATCTTTTTTTGTAAATCAACCGGGGAATCAACACAAATGCATTGAGATAAAAAAGTGCAACCCATGCCAGGTTCATGAAAATGGAAACATACGTGCCTGCATTGCTTTTATCGTCTTTATCGTGTTGTGGGTGATGATCATGATCGGAAACAGTACGAAGAAGATATGGCAGGGAAAATAATAAAGCCCATGCACAAATATGCAATGCAACTACAAACCATCTTCTGGAATACCAGGGCTGTTTCATTGCTCTAAAATAATATTATAAACAGCATGAAATTGCTTTGCTGCCGATATTTGCGATGAAAGCCGGTTTTTTTGATACGAAACTGTATTCGATAAGAGAGAGGAAATATTTTATGCACGAAAAACTACAAGGAAACTTCCCACCGTCCATCTGCATCTTTTGTATAGGAAAGCCCGTTGCTCATTACATGAATTTCTTTTCCTTCTTTATTTAACGATTGCTTTATCTCGTATACACGAATGCCGTTATTCTCCCGGGTAAGATAAACGATTAATGCGTTTAATGTAGGCGCAATTTCATGCAGCCATTGTCCGTCTTCTTCCTTCACAAATGCATGGCTCATATCAAATTGTTTTATGTAAGTTATGAAAAATGCCCCATGAAGACAGTTTTGTAGTAGTTATTCGACAGCACTGGATATTTTTTAAACTACTTTTCAAAAAACAGGTAACCTACATCAAACAAGTATTTAGAGCTATTTATCAGGAACTACTCTTGTTGTTTCTTTGTATCGGCAAATGAGAACAAATAATTTCCTATGAATCCAAAACCGAAATCCGGAACCTTTAAAACACAAATGATCCTTTTTATTTCCGAACCTTAAACCATGAACCAAACCAGTTCCTATGCATTTGTGGCCTTATCCTAAACCGTAAAGGTTACGCAAAAACCCAAAGAGTCATTTCCAAATCCTATGAAAAGCAGGCAAGCAATATCCGTTATTCACTATGAAGAACAATGACCATTTTTTGGCTGCAGAAGCCCTTACCCAATCCAATATCCATTGAAGCAATTATCCTGATCCGGTATGAAAATGGTCATTCTCTTTTATTTTCAAAATGGCAGAAATGATCGCCATTTTTAAATTACTCCGTTCAATTAAAAACAAAAGCAGGTATTTTATTACCTGCTTTTGTTTTATGTGCAATAATAAAATCAATAATAGGTGAGGGGAGTAAAACTGTTATCGATATTGATATATTCCTTGATAACCTGTCCGTCTTCATAAATTACAATCACCGATTTTTTTTCTTCATCTGTACGTTGCCTTGCATGCAAAATGCGTTCAACAATAAATTTTTTATCAACCCAGGAAAACCTGTCTTCAAATTTCATATAATCTTGCACAGACGTAATAACTTCTCCTGTTTTTAAAATATGGATTGTGTAAACGGAATTCGAATTTTCAGGAGATGAAAGCTGTCGGAGTATCATTAATGCAATCTAACTAAAAAAAATGAACCGGGGAAGTATATTTTGCGAATTGAATATGATTTTTGCGATGAAAATCAGTGGCTAAACAATATTGTTAATATGTTCTTTTCAGGACGAAAATAAATACAGATTAAATTCAACGGGCTTAAATTTGGGAAAGCTTTCTTCTGATGATTTAAAATTTCGAGTATGCGTTACCGTTATTGCTTATTCTTTTTCTGTTTTCTGATAATATATTTCACCAATGCTTCGGCACAACAAGACATTTTTTACGGCCCGTTTAAAAGCTGGACGAACCTTAAGGCGGTTTATGGCGCTTATGGCGATGGTGTACATGATGATACACACGCATTGCAACTGGCATTAAATGATTTGGGGCAGAATAATCATTCACCGGTTTTATATATTTCTGCGGGCACGTATAAAATCACCCAGACATTAACGATGCAGAGCAGAAAAGGTATAGCGATCATCGGAGAGAGCCCTGAAAAAACGATCATCAAATGGGCTGGCGTTGCAGGCGCAAAAATGTTTTTTCTAAATGGAGTTTCGTATAGTGAATACAGTCGCCTTACATGGGACGGATCAAAAAAAGCCGGAGCTGCTATTGCGCATGAGTGGGACGGAAAAGTGCAGTTTGCAAACTCAGGAACGCAGCATAGTGATGAAATTTTTAAAGATGTTGCGATCGGTTTAAAATCGGGCCCCAAAATGGATGCTGAGTTTGCTATTCGCCGTTGCCGTTTTTATAATTGCTCCGCAACGGGAATTTCACTTGGAGGTTTTAATGCATTGGACTGGTGGGTTTGGGATTGCTATTTTGAGAATTGTGTCAATGGCGTTGCCAATAATTCACCGGGAAACGGTGCAGGTAATTTTCATGTATACAGGAGCATTTTCAAAAATTCTTCGCATGCAGATATATCTCTTGGCAATTCGGAATTTTTCTCTTTTCGTGATAATGTTTCTTATAATTCCAATTGTTTTATTGCTGCGTCACAATTCAGTAATACTTCGCCGATAACTATTCAACGGAATACAATTATTACCAATAAGGACAAAACAATGGCGCTGCTGTTTACAAAAGGCAATGTGCTTTTTTTGGATAACACCTTTATCACACCTGATTCAGGAAAGAATTATGTGATCGATAACACAGATAATTTTAAAACACCTCCGGCAGACCTTACTTTGGAAGGAAATAATTTTACAGCAAAACAAAAATTATTCGTGAATACATCAGGCCGTACAATTGACATTGACACCAAAACAGGAATACCGCCAATAAAAAGTTTGCCTTCATTAAATCCAATACCATTTGCTGTTCCTGTAAACGATCAGATCATTGAAGTGAACAGCAGGATGGGTACGGATACTATCCAATTGCTTATTAATAAAGCAATCGCTTCAAAAAAGATCAGCATTATTCATTTCAATTACGGGTCATATTCCGTCTCAAAAACAATCCATATTCCAGGCAACGCTGCAATAACATTGGTTGGGGATGGGTTATCTTCTGTTTTGAATACTGCAAATGATAGTGTAAAAGCGATATTCGAAATTGGCTCTCCCGCAAAAGTTATCTTGCAGGATCTATACCTCAACGGAAAAGGAAAATCTGACGGGATTGTCATTCATGATAATGACCAGGTTGGAAATATTATGTATGCTGACCAGCTTTTGTTGTATCATGGTGTAGCAACAAATCTCTTCATCAATGGGTTTTCAAAAACCGATTTCCGGTTAGAATGTTTCCAACACAATTATTGCAGCAAAGACGGAATATCCATAAAAGTTATCGGAACAAATGACAAATTCCCTGCAGCACTGAAAATATTGGGGGGAGAATCTTCTAATATGGGGAATTCCTACAGTGTTGAAAAAAATGCAAGGATAATACTTTTTGACACCTGGTACGAAAACGGATCGGGTTCTAAATTTCTTGAATTGCGCGACAAAGGGGAATTCGTTTTAAATGGTGGAAAGATCGCCAATACCAACGCAAACAAAGATCCTGAACCATTTATTGATATTGATAATTTTTATGGAAAGGTCACATTGGCCCAGATCATTCTGAATGAACCAAAGAAAACCATTCAATTCAAAAACCCATACAATGGTGCATCTATGCTTGCATTGGGAATACTGAGCTGGAATGATTCTACCAATAATATGTATAACTTCTCTTCTAACGTTAATGGCTATGCGACAAGGAATAACCGGTACAATCTTGGCGGCGGTTCTTTCCCGCTTGCCGATAAGGGAAATACAAATGAGTTCTTTATAAAAAATATGCTTGGCTCAATTCGCGAAACACATGTTTCCGACAAATTGATTATTAAGAATAAGAATACTTCCTGGTTGTTTCTTAAACGTGTAATGATTGAAAATGGCGTGAATAATGTACTGGTTGAGCATTGACAATAAATATGTAAATTAGGTTATACTATTTTCCTGCGTTAGTAAATTAAGACCAATGATTGCTTTAAAAAAACGATTATTAAAACCTGTTTTAGCTGTTCTTGCCATGAATACTATTCTTTTTTCCTGTCAAACCCCGGTTAAAGATCAGCCGGGTAGCAAAAATCCGGGAGATTCTGTTGCAACAAAAAAAGATTGGTGGAAAGAAGCAGTGGTATACCAGGTATATCCGCGAAGTTTTAAAGATGCAAATGGAGATGGGATAGGGGATTTGAAAGGGATCATTTCTAAATTGGATTATATCAAAAGCCTCGGTGTGGATGTGGTTTGGCTGAACCCGATCTATTCTTCCCCAAACGACGATAATGGCTACGATATCAGCGATTACCGGAATATAATGAAAGAATTCGGTACGATGGAAGATTTTGACAGCCTTATAACGGGGATGCATAAACGAAATATTAAACTGATGATGGACCTGGTTGTTAATCATTCCAGCGACGAACATGAATGGTTTAAACAAAGCAGGAGCTCACGCAATAGCCCATATCGCAATTATTATCATTGGTGGAATGCAGAGCGTGGAAAACCGCCATACCGGTACAGCTTATTCGACATTAATCATGATGCATGGAAATATGATTCGCAAACGAACGCTTATTACCTGCATTATTTCTCCCGCAAGCAACCAGACCTTAACTGGGAAAACCCGCAAGTGCGTAAAGAAGTATTTGACATTATGAAATTCTGGGCAGATAAAGGCATCGATGGATTTCGCCTCGATGCGTTTCAATTTGTTGCCAAAGACACCACTTTTCCTGAATTCCCAAAAGGTTTTGAAAAAAACTTTGTGAAGTATTATGCAATGGGCCCGCATTTGCACGATTATTTACAGGAAATGAACCGGGAAATATTAAGCAGGTATGATGTGATGAGTGTTGCCGAAGGAGCCGGAAATTCGTTTAAAGATGCACATGACCTTGTAGACAGCAACCGCAAAGAATTGAATATGGCCTACGCATTTGACGGAGTTGATATTGCTAAATCAAATGGCTACAGCCTGCTGCACTTCAAAGAAGTATTCTCACGATGGGATAGTGCATTTCAAAATAACGGATGGCTGTCCATTTTTTTAGCCAATCACGACCAGGCAAGATTGGTGAGCCGTTTTGGAAATGATGGGCCGGCGTACCGTGAGTTATCTTCAAAAATGCTGACCACTTTTCTTATGACGATGCGGGGAACACCTTATTATTATAATGGCGACGAGTTAGGGATGATGAACCCCGGTTTTACAAAAATTGAAGAATACCGCGATATGCCAACATTGAATGAATACCGGCATTTGAAAAATACCGGCGGCAACCTGAAAAAATTTCTAAAAGAAATCCGGTTCAGTTGCCGAGATAACGGACGGACGCCATTTCAATGGGATAGCAGTACCAATGCGGGTTTCAGTACAGGCACGCCATGGATAGGCGTGAACCCGGATTACAAAACGGTCAATGCAGAAGCACAGGAAAAAGACAGCAACAGTTGTTTAAATTATTTCAGAAAGACCGTTCGCCTGCGAAAGGATAATCCTGCGTTTATATATGGGCGTTATACCTTACTGGACAAAGATAATCCTAACGTGTATGCATATACGCGGGAGAAAGGCCCCCGGAAATTCCTTGTCTTGTTAAATTTTACAGGCAAGCCTGCAACAGTGAATACCGGTTTTGATCTCAGCAAAGCAGTAATGATTTTGGGTAATTATGCAAAACCTTCCGATGGTATTATGCTTCATCCTTACGAAGCATTGGTCTATCAAATAAAATAATGAATAGAAACAATTAATATCCTCCATCATGCTTCTGCATCCCTTTGATCACCGGTTTTTCTGCTGATGATTTTTCGAAGACGGATGATGTTAAGATACCTTTTCCAAAATCACAGCCCTGCGGATCGGAATATGTTTGTGTGATCTCGGCCTCGCCGTGCCTGAATGAAAACATTATGGAACAGTCTGCATCTGACGATATTTTATATTCTACTTTATTCTCTGTATAATGGAGGGTGTCTGTAAACGATGCAGATTCATAACCGGGATAACCTTTTGCAATAAAAAAGTATATGGCAATATTTTCGCTGTCGATCATCAAAACCCTGATCTCGCCGGAAGTTGTCATGATCCTGTTATTCTTTACATCGCCTTTTAGGGTATACGTTCCCGTTGGATCGATGAACACAGGGATTTGTGCAGAGAGAAAAATTGAATTGAAGCTAATACATGCAGCAAGCATAAACATGTTTTTCATAACGTTCCATTTTAAGAGACGATTTATGGAAGTCCTCTCATGTTTATAGCGGTATTTAAATTTACCAAAGAGTTTTGATTATTTCAAAAAAATGATGCGGGATAGATGAGAGACTGAATATGTAACCTGTAGCATTTATGAGACTGTCATCTGCCAACTGACATCTGTCATCTTAATTGCACTAAGCCTGCAGAGCATAATCGCTGAGGTAACCAAATGCTGGGGTTATTTTTCCTTCTTTTACAATGG
This sequence comes from Bacteroidota bacterium, assembly GCA_018266575.1. Classification (GTDB taxonomy): domain Bacteria; phylum Bacteroidota; class Bacteroidia; order Chitinophagales; family Chitinophagaceae; genus Puia. The sequence continues at coordinate 73,751 of JAFEAE010000024.1, read as the reverse complement.
TTGCTTTATCAATAACAGCGGAATCGCCTTTTATCAGGTCTTCCAATACATATTTTATCAATTGTTCCCCGAAGTACCGCGAAGCATCGCGGGGAAGTTCATTGGGCAAATTGCCGACAGCCATCATATCCACCGAATTTTCCAGGTAAGGCGCCGTTTTCTGCCGGGTTGTTTTATCAACACCATATACCAATTGCTCAATCGAAACATCACCAAGATTGCAGGGAACAGAACCTTCTTTATCATCCGTAATATCTGCAATGGTTTTTATGCAGAAATCTTTTTCGGCAAGATGTTCCCATTCAAACAAACGCGGCATATCCTTATCCCAATAGATGCCATTCATTAAAATATCCGTTACTCTTGTATATGGATGAAATTTGCAATTATAATTTCCGGGGTTATAATGAAAATCTTCGCGGTTATACCTGCCCGTTAGTTTGTGCGCATAAAGGTCTGCGCCTTTTAATTGCGTGAACACAGGGTAGGAGAATGCCCGTTCCAGGTATTCATCGGGATCCACTTCAATAATGCCAAGCAGGTTCATTATTTCGAGCACACCGTGCGCAACACGCCCTGAACCGGTAACTGCAACTTTTATGTCGGGCAACTTCAACCCAAAATAAGTATGGATAAGCTGGCGAAAATCTTTTTTGCCAATTACGCGGTCGAGGTGATAAGCGCCGGTACGGTTTCCATAAACCATAATGCCGTTATGAGCGCCGACGATACCCGCAAAAAAACCAAAACCCAAAATGCGTTGCCCGTCTTCATGCTCCAGGCATTCATAATCGATCAGTGTGATTTTTTTATCAAGTATCGCACGGAACATTTCCCGGTTATGCGGTTGCTTTTTCCGGGTGTGCGAAAAAAATAAATAGGTTTTTCCTGCTATCAGCTGGTTAACCGGCACTTCTTTAATGCCCAGTAAAATATCGCAGTCATCCACATTCTGTTTTATTTCAACGCCGGCCATTGCATATTCTTTGTCTGAAAAACAACGGTGCGTACACGATTGCAGCACCACGCGGATACCCGGCGCATTTTTATGTATCCATTTGCATTGTGCAGGGGTAAGCGCCACACGGTTATCTGCCGGAATTTTTCCTTCTTTGATTAATCCTATCCGTATCATCAATCGTTAGTTTGGCGGCAAGATATAGATTAAAGTGGTAAGTGGTAAGTAGTCAGTGGTAAGTTTTGTAGCCCAGACTTATCACTCAGACAGACCACTTTCCACTATCCCCAAAATAGTTTGCTACTGTTTTGGATAGAACCCTTTTAAGGTGTAATATTGCATCCCTCTCGAAAGCAGGGCTAGCCCAGATGGCGGAACTGGTAGACGCGTCAGACTCAAAATCTGGTATTCGCAAGGATGTGCAGGTTCGATTCCTGTTCTGGGCACGCAATTAGCACTTTGGCAATTCATAATTGAATTGCCATTTTTCTTTTCCCCTAAAATCAATGCTGTTGGCTTATTTAAAACAAACCTGGAGTTGTTCTGAAAGTAAATGTTACTGATTTAAAGACCTATTAAATAATAAAAAGCCCCCAATTACTGGGGGCTTAAAGCTGTGACTTATTTATTAGCTTTTATGAGCGCAATGAAGCTGTGCACACACTGTCGGTATGCTTGGGCATTTTTTATTGCACTCGGGTTTATTGCAAGTTGTTGGACAAACTTGTTTTGCTTTTACAGTTTTGTTCTTGCCTTTTCCGGCATAGGCAAAACTGCTTATAGCCAATAGACCCACAAATGCTATTCGCATTAATGTTTTCATAAAAAAGTTTTATAATTTAAAAATTAAATTAACCCAGAGAAGAAAAAGGATTGGGTGGTTTCCATTGCTGACTAAAATAGTACAAAAGATTTTCAGGATTACAAATTTTGTATTGTCTCTTTATTAAAGAAATATCAGGCTGAAAATGATTAACCGGTGTATGAATTAAAAACAGGCATAAAGGACAATCAATACACTGCGGTTGATTACTTTCTTTTTTTCCTGTTTTATTTTTCATTTTTCCGCACACGCCTTCGCCCTTCTTCATCTTGCCGCACATTGAACACATTGAAACCTTTTTATTTTGCCTGCAATGATAGGAAATGATTATTTGTTCGCTTGTGAAAGCGAAGAAAATAATCAACAATATGAAAGATGTAGTTCGCACTATATAAAACTATCAATTTTATAATCATTTTCAAATACCGTTCATAATTCAATTGGTCAGCTTTAAAGCCTCACCTTAAAGCCGCAATTGAAAACAAAGCCATCAAGTGGCGCATAAATATCTTTAAAGACCGGCTTCGAAAGTGAACCGCTATAAATAGCTCCGAACCTTGACTGCCTGGTGTCAGTGAAATTTTCAAAATTCGCGAACACAGAAAAACGGTTCCATATTTTTTCCATCATGAATCCGCAGAGCCAATATGCTCTTCCGGTTGTGCCGTCACTTAATTTTTGCGGTGAATAATAATAAGCTTCCAATCCTGCTTTAAACTTCCCTTCAACTTCATAGATGAAAACATTGTTTAAACGGTTCCTTGCAACAAGCGGAAAATCTTCTGTTATAGCGTAATGCTTATGCACGTCTGCAAAAGTGTAGCCAACAAAAAGCTTAAAATCTTTATAGGTGATTTTGAGGTTCGTTTCTATGCCTCGCGTATCAATAAAACCTTTTGGCTGCGAATATTCGTAATAGCTATTTGCAAGCTGTGTGAAAACAGTAGGGTTATTAATGCGGGTGTAGAAAAAAAGTTGGTTAAGGCTAAGCCTGATTGCTCCGTCCGCAAGCGAAGTGCGATAGTTAATATCAAAATTTCCGCCGTAAGATTTTTCAGCTTCGGTATTTTTTATGTCAATCGGCAAAACATTCTTAAAATCCACATGCTCTGCGTCATCGCTGAATACGTTGGGAGTTTTATAACCAAGACCGCCACCTACTCTTGAAGTAAGATGGCTGTTGAATTTCATCAGGGCCGACATTCGAGGCAAAACAAAAAAACCATAATCGTTTTGATGGTCCACACGCAAGCCTGATTCGACAGAGAATATTTTTGTGATGTTCCATGTGTTCTGGATAAACGCCCCGATAGTCTTCTGCTTGTAATCAACCGGGGTCACTGAATCGCGTTTATCCTGCGTGAATTTGTCAGTAAGATAGTTGAGCCCTGCAATCCATTCAGCGTTTTTCGTCTTTAAATCAATGTTCAATTCTGAATAACCGGATAGCTGGAAACCGGAAAATAAGTTGCCGGGAATCTGAACTGTGCGATTGTAATATCCGATGCTGTTTTTTATTTCAAATGTTAGCTGCTCATTTATTTTTCTTCTGAAAGAGAGTTGCGTGCTATAGCGGTTAGTACTATTTTTTTCAAAATAAGAATGCGTGCTATCTTCTTTACCTTCTATATATTTTATATCTCCGCCTAATCGGTTTTCATACGTCATATTAACGCCGAAACTGAGCAATGTATTCTTATCAAAATAAAAAAACAGCTTGGGGTTTAATGTATAACGATTGAACCTGGGAATTGCAGTTAAGCCAATACCGGCAGGATCATAAGGAGAACCATGGTTGTAGGATGCAAAAACAGTTGTGCCAATTTTATTGAACTTTTGAGAATAAAACCCGCTGGCATCAAATCCCGAGGCAGATGTTCCGTTAAGTAAAAAATTCAGTGCCCTTTTTTCTTCGGGCGTTTTAGACACAAGATTGACAAGGCCTGCAATTGCGCCTCCGCCATATAATGTTGAAGAAGCACCTTTGATTACTTCAACTTGCTTTAAATCTAAAGGAGGAGTTTGAAGCAATCCAAGACCGCCTGAAAAACCCGAGTAAAGAGGAAATCCGTCGCGGATAACCTGCGTATATTTTCCATCAAGCCCTTGTATCCGGATACTTGAATTGGCACTTATCGCAGATGTCTGTTGGGGCTGAATGCCTGTGCTTTCATTCAGCATCATTCTGATATCACCCGGTTTCATATTCCCCTTTTCTTCAATTTCCTCACCCGAAATTGTTTCGACACGTGTAGGTATGTTGGAAATTGTACGGCTGCTTCGTGTTGCTGTTACCACAACTTCATTTTCTTCTTTTTCAATTGGCACCAGGTAAATAGTTATTACTGTGTCGGAATACAGGGGGAATTCAAAAAAAGCTTTGTACTCACGGTAACCAATATGTGAAAAAAGTAGTTCAAATTTTCCTTGCGGGATATTTTTGATTACCGTCGTTCCATTGCTATCTGCAAAAAAAGTTTTGTTCAAAACTTTGATTTCAACTGTTGTGCCTTGCAAAGGTTCCCCTTGTTCATTTTTGACTTGTGCATTAAACGTATTTTGTGCATGCGACTCAACAATGCATAATAGTACAAGCATGCAGATGAATAATGATCTCATTATCTTAAATTAGGTTAATAAAAATGTGAAAGAATAAATGATTAACCTAACCGCGGAGGCTGCCAGAATGAAGGGATATACATCTCAAGAGGATCGTCCGGGCAATGCACAAAAACTCCTCTCGTTACCTGCTGTGGCTTGTTCATTATAATAATAGAAACCTTTGCAGTAAATCCTGTACAATTTCCACAGGTTGCAAACGGAGAACAGTTTCCGCAAGCATCGTTTTTACCTGCATCTTTTTGTTGCTCGCTTTTATTCAACTTGCTATCATTACAATTTCCTATTGCACAACAGGGGATTGCTGAAAGCAACAGGATGTATGAAGAAAATATGTATAAGAATATTTTCACAAGGCAAATATATCAAGGATAATACATTTTTGTAAAATATGCCTTATTCTAAATTAATAATACCTGTAATTTTTATTTTCTATTTTAAAAAGATCCAAAGAAATTAGTTAAAGGATTAAAAAAGAATTCATTTCTGAATACTGTATGTAAGAAAAAGAAAATCATCATAAACACTTGTTTTGTTAAGTTTTGCCCCGGGAATTTTCTCCTTTAAAAAATTGCCAAAACAAAATAATTAGCCATGGAAACAAAGTCAGTTATTAGAGCCGTCTGAACTTGCTGCAACCATAAATGACCTTTTCGCAAAACAACCCGTTATTTACTGTATCGGGTATCTATCATTATCATGCAAAATATTTTAACCAACTCGCCATATCCAATTTTGAAATGTGGTTCGTGGGGACAGGAACCATGGCAGTACAACTGAATTTGAAAGCAAATCACACCGAGAATGAAGAAACAATAAGTTACATACGTTCTGGATCTTCGGGTTTTTCAGTTTGCCAATTCGCGTTATAGGGCACGAAAAATGACAGCCATATAGCACGTGATAAACGCATCAAATAAGGTTGTATCAGAATGAGCACAATCATATTCGATACAATCCATTTTAATACGCTATTGTCTTCCAGTGAAAATCCTAATAGCAGCCACCACCCGATAAAAGTGGCAACAGAAAGTGCAACTGTTATTGCATAACTTATATACGCCGTTCCGTAATAAAATCCGGGTTCTATCTCAAAGTATTGTGTACAAGCAGGACAACGGTCATACATTTTCATAAAATGCTTCAGGTGATATGCATTTTTTACTTTGAACATTCTACCTGTTCTGCAGCGTGAACATTTATGATGGAACACGCTCCATAAATACCCTGGCCCATTATTTTTTTTATCAGCGCACATTGCTAATTGTAATTAAGCTATAATTATATTTTTATCCAGAACTTCAATAGATTGCTCAAATCCGAACCTACTAACTCAAAGCCGGAAGGAAGCTCATCTTCCATGCTATGAAAGGTCACAAGCTTTGTACCTGCCGGTTTTTGTTCCAATCGCTTGCGCAAGAAGCGGGAATAATAATCGTATAGTTCTTCTGAATATTGTATGTCATAATCTATCTTATCTGTGGAGGCCAGGTTTTCATAAAATGAATTATAGAAATAGAAATGATCAAACTGTTTAAAATCTATCTGGGTAAAATTTCCATGAATAAAAGACACGTTTGTTGACTTTAATATTTTTCTTGCTGTTTCAGCATCTCTGACAAGCGGCCTCCGTTGTTCGATCCCATAATAAAAAGAGTCAGGCCTGTAATAAGCGGCTGCAAGGCAAAACTTACCTACGCCACTTCCAATATCCAGTATACGGGAACCGGTTTCTGCTGCAAGATGCTTTGAGGCCAGGTATGCAACATGGAGGGGTGTCCAGTGCCTTTTCGCTAATGCCTGAACAGGTAAAGGATACAGGTGATTGAATTGTTCGTCTGAACTGAACCATTGATGCAATGTAGATGTCACTTCTTCAAGCGTAGCGGAGATTTGCAAGTGTTGATCCTTATTCATTATTCTTTATTAGATTTTAAAAAAATCCGATAACTTTTTGCTAGTGGATAGTGTTCACATTTATCTTTTGAATACCTTTCAAGGAAACGTTGATTTCCCTGTCATCAGCTTTATTTTGAAATTCGCTGATGATCTCTAAAATATCGTAGTCAATAAAATTGCATTCGCTTCCATCAATGGTAAGTTCGCTGTAGGCGGGAATTTCATCCAGTGCTTTTTGCAGGTTCACTTTATTTAGAAAAGTGACATTCGTGTTAAGCTTTACATAATAGATCTCCGTTTCGTTATGCATGACCTTGCTGATCTTATATTCAGCTCTAAAATTATTTTGAATGATAAAATAAACAGAAATGAGCAAACCGATACTCACACCAATCAACAAGTCACTGATCAGGATTATGAATATAGTGATTACAAAAGGTAAAAACTGTTTCCATCCGAGGCTCCACATATGTTTGTATAAACGAGGCCTGGTAAGGTTAAACCCGGTTATCAGTAAGATCGAAGCCAACGTTGCATAGGGGATCATATTGAGCAATGACGGGATACATATAATTGCAAGCAATAAAAAGAGACCGTGAGTAAACGAAGAAAGTTTTGATCGTGCACCGGCATCAACATTTGCTGAACCTCTTACTACAACTGCGGTGATGGGTATTGCACCAAGTAAACCACAAGCGATATTTCCAATCCCTTGTGCAATTAATTCCCTATTGACCGGTGTAATTCTATTATGCAGGTCAAGTTTATCAATCGCTTCTATACATAATAGCGTTTCGAGTGAAGCGAGCAACCCGATCACTATTCCGTTTTTCCAAATAAGTGATGTTTCAAACAATTTTGAAAAATCAGGAAACGATATCGAAGAAAAAATGTTAGCGGGAATGTTTACAAGCTGTGCATGTTTCAAACTGTAAGCAGCAAATAATTTGGCCATAATACCATTGAGCAATATACCGACAATAACGACAACCAATGGCGCGGGAAGAACCTTGAGTTTTTTTGCATACGGGCTTTGCAATAAAAACAGGATAGTAAGCGATACTATAGTAAGGATTATTGCAGATGTAGCAGTCTCGCGGTTAAAGCTCCTGAATTTTTCAAAAATGTTTTCCGAAGAAATGATATGTACAAAACTATTTCTCCAAAAATCAGGTTTGTCATATCCAAAAGCAAGAGGTATTTGTTTACTGATCAAAATAATCCCGATCGCGGCAAGCATTCCTTTAATTACAGAAGAAGGAAAATAATTCGCAATCGTCCCCAGTCTGAATAACCCAAGCGACAGTTGGAACAAACCAGCTATAATTACTGTAAGCAGGAATATCCTGTAGTCTCCAAAAGATAGAATGGAAGCGGAAACAACAGTGGTAAGTCCTGCTGCAGGGCCGGAGACAGCGAGTTGGGAACCGCTCAATAGTGATACCAGCAATCCTCCGATAATACCTGAGAGCAGGCCTGCATATAACGGGGCTCCGGAGGCAAGCGCAATCCCCAGGCAAAGTGGAAGTGCCACCAGAAAAACAGATATGCCTGCCGGAAGATCATATTTGAGCCAGAGCAACCGGTAATACTTAATCTTTCTTTTCACTATTTTTTAAATGTTTTATTCTGCTTTTATCCAAAATTTCAGTTCATCCGTAAATTCAGAGCCCACCTCCTTATAACAGGATGGAATAACTTCTCCATAACTATGCAAGGTTGCAATCTTAGTGCCTGTTGGCCTCATCTCCAGTTGCAGGGACAGGTACCGGTTATAATAGATATATAACTCTTCTGAATAAGCAATGCTGTCATCTATTTTATCAGAATCATCCAAATTCTCATAGAACGAATTGAAAAAATAAAAATGATCAAAATTTTTAAAGTTGAGTTGTGTGAAATTTCCATGATTAAAAAAAGCATTTTCTAATTGCAGGTAATTTTTAGCAGCATCGGCGTATGTAGTTAATTGCTTTCTTTGTTCAATGCCATACCAGTATACTTTGGGAAAATAATAAGCTGCCACCAGGCAGAACTTCCCCACGCCACTTCCAATATCTAATATCCTTTGACCCGCTGTCCCATCTGCCAGGAAACCTGCAGCCTTTTTCGCCATCCTGAGAGGTGTCCAATGTCTTTTTGCCAGCTCTTGTATGGATGAAGGATAAAGGCTATTAAACCTATCATCTGATCTAAACCATTTCCGGCGGCCATCTTTTTTATCAAATAGGGAATTAATCATGTTTCAAACTTTTATCCCTTGATTTTTTTTTGCATATAGAGCGGGTGATAACAAATCTTTTCTTTCATAGGGTTGCAATGGTGCAATCTTAAAAAGCCAGCCAGTGTCTTCAGGATATCGCAGCAATTGATCCAGATTTTGATCATCATGAAAGATATCATTGAATGTCAAAATTTTCCCTGCAACGGGCATATGAACTTTTATTTCAAATTCATTAGAGAAGATTCTTGCAATGATTTTGTCCCTTTGAATAATAGAGGGTTCACAGCATTGTATCTTTTGTATCTTCCTGAAACCGGTTAACTTAAACCTGCATATCCCAACAAATGCCACTGCCCCTTGGAAGTCTATCCATTCATGATCATTGGTGTAATACAAATCTCTCTTACGGTGTCTGTCAAAATGCATATTGCAAAACTATTTGCAGCTTATTTATCCCGCGTTGAACATTATCACAGCAAATAGTGATTTATGTCAATTTTAAAAAAGATAAATTTGCGGTTACCATGAGCATAAAAGATATCTTTCCTATCGACAACTGGGATTTCAAAAGCGGATCGATACTTTCTGAACTACCTTCGGAAGATATGGAATTGCTTACTGCACACAAGACAGATAAACTATATAGGAAAGGGGAGATTATTTTCCGCGAAGGCGCTTTTCCTTCAGGGATTTTTTTTGTAGCAGAAGGAAAAGCAAAAAAATATAAACTTGATGGAGATGGGAAGGAGCATATTGTATACGTAGTAAATTCCGGAGAACTACTGGGCTATCATGCAGTGCTTGCTGAAGAGCGTTACCCGGATTCCGCGGTAGCGTTAGAAGAATCACTCATCAGTTTTATTGCGAAAGAAGATTTTCTTTGGGCTTTACAACATTCACCTATTTTAAACAGGCGGCTATTAAAAACACTCGCTCATGAATTTGCGGTTCTCATTAATAACCTTACTTTATTTGCACAAAAACCTGTCCGCGAAAGGCTCGCTCTCCAACTTGTAGTATTGCGCGAAAAATACAAAACAAATTTTCAACCAGGCATGCCAGTCGAAATCAATATGAGCCGCGACGATCTTGCAAGCCTTGTTGGCACTGCACGGGAAAACATAGTCCGCATGCTCACTGAATTTAAGAGGGATGGCATACTGGAAACCCGGGGAAGGAAAATAATTGTCATGGATGTAAAGAAGCTCATCCATATCGCAGATTACAAATAGTCGTTTCAAAAATTGATAAAAATCACTTTTTGAAGTGATAATAGTTACAACGTCGCTTCGATTTACCAAATAGCTTTACTTTTTTACATTGAAGAGGTAGTTACTTTTTATCCCACAAAAATCCCGGTTGAAAAAACAAACTTCAGAAAATATACGTTCTTTCATAACTCTTACGGTTGAAAGCCTGCAGCGGCTAAAAGAAAAAGGATTTCACTACGTACAAGTCAAAGGTGTGACAATGGACAACAGGCTTGATTATATGGAACCTCACTACCTCATGTTAGTGCCCATGAAAAATCTTCCGGAAGATCCTTCACAAAAAGATGTATATACATCAATTGACAGTAACATACTTCTGGATTGGGCAAATTCTCCAAACAGAGGGATTAAGGTCGTTATCGCCCCTTTCAAATAATCATGATGATTGTAGGATACTATGAAATTCGAATATCTTACTACTGATCAAAGCTCATTCTAATCACTTTAAAATAAACAACAATAATTTGAACGAGTGAGTTTGTCGTTTCTTTAAATGAACTAAAAACATCCAATATCTTTAAGAATGACTTGGAAAGTGCATAGCAAATCTAGTCAATCAAATTAAAACAAAAGGTTGTGTTTAATTTAGAAATGAAAAATTGAGCACGTTGATTTTACCTTACAAAGTGAATAATTGTTGAAATATCCTTCAAGAATTCCTTCAAACTCAGGCTAGTTTTGGGCACAAAAAAAGATATACATGCACGTACATCTTTTTTATTTTTAGCAGATGGTGCATTGCTTACATTAGATATTTATACAGCACCGACTTGTATCGAAGGATTTTATTCAGCTTGCATTTCTCAGGTAAATATCCCCTGTAAAAAATAAAAACAAATCAGTAACTTTCATTCAACTAACTTTTTATCTCAAACGCTCCTGTTTGATCTGATAAACGGCTTGCAAGAAAACGATTTTATAAATGAAGATCAGAAATAGCTGAGTAACCGGCTTTATTCAGCCAAAACTGCAATCGTATGAAAAAACTAATTGCTATTATAGTAATTATTGGTGTTGCTGCAATACTTTTTTTTGTTTCGAAACAGAAAGTTTCAGAAAAAGAGAAAGATATACCCGGTAATGAAAAATCTATTGCAGTAATTCCCTTTTTAAGTTTGAGCAATGATACCTCACAGGAATATTTTTGTGATGGGCTTAGTGAAGGTATTATCAATTCTCTTTCCCACTTACAAGGATTAAAAGTTTCAGCGAGGTATTCTGTTTTTAAGTTCCGAAACAAAAGCATCGATATAAAAGAAGTTGGTAAAGAACTTGGCGTACAGCTTCTTCTTGAAGGAAGCATCCAAAAGCAGGCCGGGCGTGTGCGTGTGAATAGCAGCCTGATCAACGTGGAGGATGGCTTTAATTTATGGTCGGAACAGTTTGACGAAGATGCAAACGACGCATTCATTATCCAGGATAAAATTTCCAATGCCATAGCAGAGAAATTACAGGTAACCGTTTTACACAATTCACAAAATGAATCAAAAAAAAGCCCCGGCATCGAAGCGTATGAATTATACCTGAAAGGCAGATCGTTCTGGAATAAAAGAACCCCGCCGAATCTTAAAAAAGCAATTGAGTATTTTAACCAGGCTATTGCTACAGATAGTAATTATGCATTGGCATTTTCCGGAATAGCAGATTGCTACACGGCGTTAGGATATGGCAGTTTTATTGCGCCTGCGGAGGCATTTCCTAAAGCATTGCAGGCTGCTGTTAAAGCATTGCAATTAGATTCAACATTGGCGGCGCCACACGCATCCATTGGTTATTACAGGTTTTATTACGATTGGGATTGGGCTGCAGCAGAGCAGGAATTCCGGAAAGCGATCGCATTGAACCCAAACTATGAATTGGCGTACGATTGGTATGGATATTATCTTACCGCTATGAAAAGATATGATGAGGCTGCTGCAGTTTTACAGAAAGCTGCTGAATTGGATCCGCTTTCTGCGCCAATTGCAACAGATATCGGATTTAGTTTGTATTACAGCGGCAATTATGATGCTGCAATAAAGCAATTAAATACGTCCATTAAGATGGATCAAAAGCTTTCCCTGACTCATCTTTGGCTTGGAAGAAGTTTTGAAGCCCAACGAAAATATCCGGAAGCAATTGCAGAATATCAGGATGCATTGGCGGGTAATCCAAACTGGCCTGTAGCACTGGCGGCCATTGGCCACGTGTATGGTGAAGCTGGTGAGAAACTGCAGGCAAAAAAAATTTTAGACAGCATGATGTCTTTGTCCTTACATCAATTTGTTACCTCTTATGGAATTGCACTGGTATATGCAGGGCTTAACGATAGCCATGCATTCCAATGGCTGGAGAATGCGTATAATGAACGATCAAATTGGCTGGTTTGGTTGAAGACAGATCCTCGTTGGGGTTCTTTTAATCAGGATAAGCGTTTTGCAGAATTAATCAATAAAGTCGGCCTTCCGCAATAATTTTTCTTAGTTCCTTAAAAAAAGAATTGATACTGTAATACGAATTGTCCCTTTCGGCCTGATTCCCTTATTAGGTCAGCATTCTGCAAATGATAAACCGGCCTGTTTTGATAATCAAAGGAAATTTTGCTCGTATTATTTTTTACAAACCAGTTAATACCTAAATCGAGAACTGACATTCGTTTATCAAGCCGGTCATACATGGCGGTTTGCAAAGTTGCATACGGCATTAAGCTGCCAACCTGGTTACCAAACAGGTCCTTCCTGCATAAATAGCCAACCTGTGCATAAAAAATATTTCCCGTACCAAACATCGGGAAGGCATTGCCCTGACTGCCTGCGATATAATTTGCCGAAGCCAATCCATCTGCGGGATTCATTACTCCAACATAACGAAGGTATCCATGCCCATAATCGTAATTAAAGTATCCGAGGTAGGCATTCAATGCAGTACCTGTTTGTTTGTTCAACGGGGCATCGTAAAATATGGCAACCGACCAGCAATTTAACGGATGGTAATCAACAGTGCGGCCACTATCTTTACTGTACCAAGTGGCGTTTTTTTGCGAAATAAAACCTGCTTCAAGGTTCAAAACTTTTTTCTTGCCATAGTATGTTCCCGGCATAAATAATATAACATGTGGTTCCCGGTCCAAAAAATTCCAGATGAACAAACCACTGTATTGTAAAGAATGTCCTTGTTGTGCGAAACTTGCATTTGGAGAAACAGGATTGCCTGTTGGGGGAGCCGGGCTGCTTGTTGTTACAGGAAAAGGATTGCTTAAAATAGCACGATAATCAAGATGCCCTATTTGTCCTCTGGCCAGAACGCTCAGCTTGCGTCCTGCCTGGTCAGTAAGATCAAATGTCGGCAACGTAAAAACCGGAATATCGGTTGACACGATGTTTACTAACTGTGGTTGTGTAAAACGGGAAAGGCCGTTTGCAATAGTAAGTCCACCACCGAGTATAAATGCTTCGCTTCCTTTTTTAATTTTGAATTCAACCAATGCATCCTGTATAAAGGATGTAAATTTTCTCTGTGAAAGAAAATTAAAATTGTCTTGTCCGAAATGAAGATAAAAAAAGGTGTGATCAGTAATTTGCCCAAACAACTGAAACCGCAATCTCCTGATGCCAATATCAAAAGTTTCATTAGCAGGTTGTTTCAAAACAGTAGATGCAGGATTATTCTGGTTAAGCCGCAACCACAGTTGGCCAAGCAACACTAATTTGATGTAATGCGTTCCGTCCGCATTAAGTTTCAAACGCAGTTCATCGATTTCCTTTTTTGCCGAAGAATCCTGCGCACTCGCATGAATAGGTGTAAACTGAAGAAAAATAGCAAAAAGAAAAAAAACTAAAAGATGTTGTTTCATAAACTTTAGCCGGTTTTTCAGAGCAGTTATTTTGAAATTATTTCGGTATATAAAGTTCATCTATAAATTAACAAGTTTATGAATTTTTCTTATTGACTTATCCATTGGTGATTCCAGGTGAGTAATTGGAAAGGATAATTTAGTAATTGGTGATAGCGCAAAATTTGTTCATTAATGTTCGCTTGCCTTACACTTTGTTACCGCAATTATTTAACTTAGGATATTCGTTTTTACTATGCACTCGCAGCCTTATTCATCATACCTGCCAGATCCGGTATTTAAATTACCATTAGCCTGCTTTACGGATAAGTTATACATCGCTGTAATTTGCCTGGCTCTTTCTTTCTCAAATATTGTTTATGCACAGCGAACAAAAATCGATAGCCTGAAAAAGGAATTGCTTCAGCTTAACGGGGATGCAAGAATTAATTGCCTGAACACGTTAAGTACTGCATACATTTACCTGAATGCAGATTCTGCCAGGCTATTTGCCCAAAAAGCAATAGATGAATCCTCACAGTTGCATGATGAAAAAGGGCTGGTTACCGCTCTTAATAACAAAGCACATATTGCAGGAGTGGCTATGCGCAATTTTGTATTGCAGGAAGAAATTTGCAAAGAAGCGATTACTTTATGTAATAAATTAAATGACAAACAAATACTGGCCGATACTTATCTCAACCTTGCACTTGCATTTTTTTGCAGGGGGGATTATGACAGTACTGTGAAAACCTGCGATCTAATTATTCAGTTATCGCAGTTGAATGATATAAAAAAACAATTAGGTGAGGCTATTGTCATTAAAGGCTCTGCAGCATTTGAAACCGGGGCATATGAAAAGTCATTTGCATATTTTAACCAGGGCCTCAGCATTTTCAACAGTATTAATGATTCTTATAACACGGCCATAATAGTGGCAAAGATTGGTGACTTATATCGTCTTGCAGGCGACCGTGCATCAGCGCTGAATTTTTATTTTCAAAGTTTAGAATACCCGAAAGCTGATTATTTCACCTGGCATCCCTTAGTTGATCTTGGTGATGCTTATTATGTACCCAATCAATACGATTCCACATTATATGAAAGTGATAAATACCTGCAAAGTATAAAGTTGTTAACCATCCGAAGCAACTACTATGATTTACCTGATATTTCTAAAGCTGAAAAAAAAATGGCTGAAAAAAAATTTGCAGATGCGTTGACAATATTGATGAAAAATGTAACGCTGGTTAACCAGTATAATAATAAAAGTGAATTGATGCATTTGTTGCTGGATATGGCAAAGGCTTACCATGGCGAAAAAAAAAATGCAAAAGCGTTTTATTATAACAGGGAGTTATTGCAGTATGCATCTGCTCAAAAAGCAAAACAATATTTGCGTGACGGGTATTTGCTGATGTTTGATTTGTATGATGAACTTAAACGGACAGATAGTGCCTACTTTTATTTCAAAAAATATACGTTAATAAAAGATTCCGTTGCACTGGATATATTTTCAAAAAAACTGGCAATTCACCAGGCTGCTGTGGAAAATGAAAAAGAAAAAAATCAGATTGATGTTTTGAATAAAGAAAAACTTATCGAACAACAGCAACTGCAAATAAGCCGGCAGCAGGTGAAAAATGAATCTTTAAAGAAAAATATTTTGATTGCCGGAATATTGTTATTCGCAACACTTGGTTTTATAATTTTCAGAAATATTTCATTGAAACGAAAAAATGAAGCAGGCAAACGGCAAATGGTAGAAAAAGAATTAGCTATGCAAAAGCTGGAAAATGAAAAAACAACTATCGAACTGCGGCAACGTGCAACTGAATTGGAAATGCAGGCATTGCGTTCGCAGATGAACCCACATTTTATTTTTAATTGCCTTAATTCCATTAATAAATTTATAATAAACAATGAAGCGGAAAAAGCATCAGACTATCTTACCAAATTTGCAAAACTGATACGCATGGTTTTGCAACAATCCGGAATGCAGTTTATTCTTCTGGAAGATGAAATAAATTGCCTCTGCCTGTATATGGATCTTGAAAAAAGCCGGTTTGACCCGCCATTTAATTACGAGTTTCACTACGAAGGAGTTAATGCTTCTGCCGTGATGATCCCTAATTTAATTATACAGCCTTTTGTTGAAAATGCGATCTGGCATGGGCTGCAGCCGAAGAAAGGCGGAAAAGGCAAAATTGATATCTGTTTAAAACAAGGTGATGAATTTCTGATTTGCGTTGTAAAAGATAATGGAGTAGGGAGGCCGGATAAAGTTCAGGAAAAAATTAACGGAAAGGTTTCGTTAGGAATTCAACTTACGCAAGACAGATTGCAACTATTAAATGAACAAGACAATAATGAAACCCGGATTGTTATAAAAGATGTTGTAGATGAAAACGGAAAAAATGCAGGAACTTGTGTTGAAATAAAAATGCCGGTGGAAATTATTTCATAAGTACACTTTATGATCAAAGCAATAATTATAGATGATGAAAAAAATTGTCGCGACACATTGCGGTGGCAGTTGGCAAAATATTGCCCTCAAATTGAAATAATTGCCGATGCAGGCAATGCAAAAAGCGGTTTGGAAATCATACTTGATAAAAAGCCTCAGCTTATATTTCTTGATGTTGAAATGCCGGGGAAAAATGGATTTGAAATGCTTGAGGAATTAAAAGAGGTCGATTTTGATATCATATTCACTACGGCATTTGAACAGTATGCTATACGTGCTATAAAATTCGGCGCACTTGATTATCTTATAAAACCTGTCGATAAAGATGAACTGGTAACTGCTATTAATAAACTTAAAGCCAAATCGAACCATACCTCTCTTGAACAAATAAAAACGATGCTCAGCCAATTAAAACCCCGTAGGGATATTTCTTCTCAAAAAATTGCATTGCCTACACTACATGGCTTTGAGCTTGTTTTAATCGCCAATATAGTTATCTGCGAGAGCAACAGCAATTATACAAACATCAGGTTGGCTAACGGCCAACAATTATTAATCTCACGCACACTTAAGGAAATTGAAGACCTGTTAAGCATTCACCCGTTTTTTCGTGTGCATCATTCTTTCCTTGTAAATCTGAGTTATGCCACCAGGTATATTAAAGGTGAAGGTGGCTCTTTGATTCTTCAGGATAATTTAGAAGTACCGGTAGCCCGTCGGAAAAAAGAAGATTTATTAAAACTCATTACACCTATTTTACTATAATGGCCCCTTATTTACTGCCGTCTGCTCGCTTTTTTTCGCAACATGCTCATTGATATCTCCAATCGCTTGTGGAAGGAATTATTTTCATGTTGTCATCAATTAGTAACCAAAAAAATAATTTCATGAAAACGTTTTACGTACGCAACACTATTATCGGCATAATGGTGGCTGGTCTGTTAATGTATATGGGCTCCTGCAAAAAAGGTTCAGTAGATTATTTCCGGCATCATACATTTGATGAGATCGACACTTCCGGATGCACGGCTCCTTATAACCTCAATGTAGTGCTCAGGGGACAAGGTTCAAAAGAAGGCTTCAATGGATCGTTGGGTTTTGTCAAATTCAGGCAAAACGATACGGTACATAATATTAATCTTTACACCTGGGTGTTTAACCTTACACCTAATCACACCTATCTGTTACAACGGGCAGTTAACCCGATTACCGATAGTACTTGCTCAAGCACAGCATGGTTAACGCTTGGGTTGGGATTAACCCCACAGGCAATACACACCGATAAATTTGGATTTGCATATGAAGCATTATACCGAAATGTGTCAGCCATACCAAGCGGCACTCAATTCAGGATACATTTTCAGATAGTGGATTCTGCCAGCTTGGAACCTGTTTTAAGCAGTGATTGTTATAGCTATACAGTAAAGTAGATTAAACTTTCCTGTTCAATCACTAAACTGAATTTTATGATCTTCAATAACTAATTATTACTGAAATATTTTTTGTAAGCTCGTTCGGGTTTAAGCAAATTCCGCGCACAAAAAAGATGTACATAAACGTACATCTTCTTTATTTTTTGCAACCGGCAGCATTGCTGGTAGCGGGCAATTGTATAAGCCATGTTTCACCGGACTCTTACTTTTATAATCTGTCCCTGTTTTCAATTTACCATTTACCGTTCATTATTCATTCCTTAAACTTTTCACCGGGTTTGCCAAAGCAGCTTTGATGGCATGAAAACTCACAGTTATCAAACCAACAAATATTGCAGCAGCGCCTGCTAGTAAAAATACCCACCAACTGATATTGGTGCGGTATGCATAATCCTGCAGCCATTGGTTCATAAAATACCAGGCAACCGGCGATGCAATTATGATTGACAATATAATGAGCGATACAAAATCCCGGCTCAACATGGCTGTAATATTTGCAACACTTGCTCCCAGAACTTTTCGTATACCGATTTCCTTTGTCCTTCGTTCTGCAGTGAACATGCCAAGTCCAAATAAACCCATACAGGAAATGAAAATGGTTAATCCCATCGCAACATTTACAAGCCATGCTGTTTTTTCTTCCTGCCCATAAAGAAACCCTATCGACTCATTCATGAATTGATAATTGAATGTTTCATCAGGAAATATTTTTTTCCATTCCGTTTCAACAGCAGCTAAAATTGTTTTTACATCTTTTGTGTTTTTTTCTTTCTCCGAAAGTTTAATGGCAACGCGATGCCTGAAAAATTTCATATTCGTTATTATAGCCGGTTCAATTGCATCGTGTAATGAACCCTGATGAAAATCTGCAACAACTCCAACTATTGGGTAGCCATTTGCTCCTTGAGGTGTTGTATTAAAAGCATTAAAAAGTTGTTTGCCAACAGCATCTGCCGGATTGGTAAACCCAATCGCTTTTGCCATCGCTTCATTTATTATCAATTCATGCAAGCTATCACCAGGCATCATATCTCTGCCGGCAACCAATTTCATCTTATAAAAAGATATATAATGATCATCGCCTTCTTCAATGACAGGGTTAATTGTTATTTCTTCCTTTCCTTTAAACTTAAATGTGTTTGATGCTTTTGCAAATCCCATCGGGTTATTTCCCTGCCACAACACTTTATCTATTCCCGGAATATGCCGAACGTTCTCTGCAAGAATTTTTAGTTTATCATCGTGGTCGCGCCATTTGTCTACAGTTATAATTGCATCCGAGTTAAAACCTTTGTCGGCGTTCTTCATAAAATTCATTTGCTTGCCCATGATGATTGCAGTAATGATAAACAACATGGAAATAGTAAACTGAAAAACGATCAATGCTTTTCGGAGATTAATTTTTTCAGAACCTTTTTGAAAGTTGACTCCCTTCAAACTCAGAACGGGTAAATAAGAAGCTAAAACCCTTGCCGGGTAAAATCCTGCAAAAACGGTGGTAATAAGTATAACACCAAACAAAAACAGAAAAGTAGAAATATTGAAAATATGAAATTCAATTCCTTCGGGAATATAATCTTTGAATAAAGCAAGCACAGGGTTAACTAATAATACTGATATTACAGCAGCCAAAACTGTTAACACAAAAGTTTCGGTAAGAAATTGAAAAGTGATGTTAAGCCTGTTACTGCCTAAAACTTTCCGCACACCGATTTCTTTTGCACGCTGAATAGATTGTGCAGTGGAAAGATTAATAAAATTCACTGCAGCGATCAATAAAATAAATACAGCAACTCCCATCAATGAATACAGAGTGGGCATATACGCTTTTCGAAAATCATCGCCATCATCACCTCTGCGAAATTCTTTTGTGAAATGTATATCAGTCAGCGGTTGCAGGTACATAGTTAATTTTGTTCCCGGCTGTTGAAATTTTACATAGTCCTTAATAAAAGCAGCAAATCTTTTATTGATTTTATTGGCCGTTACTCCATTATCCAATTTTACCATCGTAAGGGAATTATGTGGCTGAAGAATGCTCCAATCTTCTGTTTTGAATCGTTGCTTTAAAAAACTATGTGTTGCTGTGGAAATGGAAATAAAATCAGTATAACCAAAGTCAGTATTTTCTGTCCAGTCTTTTATAATGCCCGAAACGTTCACCCGTAGTGAATCCTGGTAGATCACCGTTTTGCCAATCATTTCGTTAATAGGAATGTTGCCAAAATATTTCCTTGCCCTGTTTTCTGTCAATACAACTTTGAATGGTTCACTCAAGGTCTGTGGATTTCCTGCAAGCCATTTGTATTTGAATATGCCGAAATATTCCGGCCAGGTAATTATTGTAGAAGTATTGTAAGATCCGGCGATGCGGTTATCAAATTTTTTTGGAGGTTTGTTACCATCGGGAATAGTAACATTTTCTCCATAATCAATCAAACCTGCTTTTGCTTCAAACCCGGGGATTTGATTTTGAAATGCTGCAACATCATTAATAACGCTATTCAAAAATTCTTTATCGCCTTTGTCATTTTGTAATTCGCCAACAATTCTGTAAATGCGGTTTCCATCCGGATGGAATTTATCAAAACTAAGATCGAATTTAGTGACCAGGTAAATGGTTATGCAGGCGCAAATACCCAATGCAAGGCCAAATACATTAATAGCAGTGTAAACTTTGTGGCGTGTGATATTGCGCCAGGCGATTTTGAAATAATTTTTTAGCATAAAATGATTATTATTTTCAAGGCGGTCAGTGAATGCTTTGTTAGTTTTTATTTTATGTAGATGATTTTTGAGTGCCTGTTCTGTTGTATCTGTCCGTAGCGTTTTTTTTGCGTCAAACAAACGAACGATGATATCCACCTGGTAAGATAAATGCGGGTCGTCGTTTAAAAGTTTTTCTAAGTCTTTTAATTCATCTGCGGAAATATTCCCGGAAAGCTTGCGGGACAGCAAAATCCAAATTCGGTTATCATCCATTGAAAAGATAAAAACTAATTTACTCAATAAGTATGCCCGGGAGTTAGAAACTGATATTCAGTAATTTAATTGCAGAAACATAGATCAACTGTCTGTTTTTGATACAATCAATGTTCAGAATCATACATTGAAAAAAAGAGGAAATATATTGTGAAAGGGATCAATATCTATGAAAGTAAACCTGTTCCTGGATGTTTGTGGTTTTACAATAATAAACCTATAAGATGTATCTAACGCTAATGAATAACCGAAGATAGGGTTATGTCACGCCCTGTTTTTTTGTTTGTGGGATTTTTTTTGGAAACCTGCATCCGTTCGAGCATGACTGATTTCATTTGTTCACGTCCATGGTACAAAAAATAATTAAAATAAGCTTCAACTTCCTGCCAGCTATATGTTTTAAAACGGTAATCTATATAATAATCATCGTTAAAAACTGCTGTGATTTCCAGGCCGTCCCGGATCAATAATGTAAGGCTGTTCAATTCCGTATCGGTAAGGGAAAAGCTCGTATCGGCATGATCTTTTACGCAGGCTTCAATTATAGCCTGGCGAATATCTTGTTTGGTAGGAGAGCCAATATCTATGGCGCTCCATTGTTTGTGCAAGGTAAGCATCATGCGCTGAAATTTTAAAGGGGCATTTAAGTTAACGATATTTTATTTATCTCCAAAAAGTCTTTTTCTAAAAATGGCTTTGCTGGCCCCTTGCGCTTGCATTAGTTGACCGGTTTTATCTGAAGGTTTAATTCTCAACAATAGCTGGAACATCTTTTATAATTACTAACCGGTAAGCACCCGGCAAAAGGGGCGTCAAGATGGAGTACACAATGTTGCATGTTGTAAATTGGACGAATGTTGGTAAACCCATGAAAGGTTTCGGTTTGTAAAAATTATATTTGGAGGATTGATAGGCCTTAAAGGTTTATTGATTGCTTTCAAAAAAAGAACCAGGCCTATATGTCTAAAAAAACGTTTCTGTTCGCTGTCATTCTTTTTTCAACAACTGTTCTTACAGCCCAGTCGCTAAGAACAAGCATTGATACATTAAACCCTGAGCTGTTTATGAAAACGCGTGGTGGGCTTAATAATAGTTATGCAGCCATCACAAAAAACAAAAAAGCAACAGTTGCTTTTCTTGGCGGCTCTATCACTTATAATCCCGGGTGGCGAGACAAAGTTTGCGCTTACCTGAAAGAAAAATTCCCCGGTACAAAATTCTGTTTTATTGCTGCAGGCATCCCATCTTTGGGAAGTTTGCCACATGCTTTCCGTTTGCAAAGAGATGTGCTCGATTCCGGAAAGGTCGATCTTCTTTTTATTGAAGCCGCAGTAAATGACAAAGCAAACGCCACCGACAGCATCAAGCAGGTTCAATCGCTGGAAGGGATCATCCTTCATTCAAAAAAAAGCAATCCTGCGATGGATATTGTCATGCTATCTTTTGCTGATCCTGAAAAGACAAAAGATTATGATAATGGAAAAACACCGGTTGAAGTGTACAATCATGAATTGGTGGCCGATCATTATAACCTGCCTTCCATAAATCTTGCCAAAGAAGTTCATGACAAATTAAGCAATCATGAGTTTAGCTGGGAGAATGATTTTAAAGATCTGCATCCTTCGCCATTTGGACAGGAACTCTATTTTCAGGCGATCAAAAAATTATTGGAAAAATGTTTTGCGGATACAGCTTCTTTAATTGAAAACCGGATACTCCCTTCACCATTAAACCAATCAAATTTCGCGAACGGAAAATATGTAGATATTAAAAAAGCAAAACATACCAAGCAATGGCAGTTTGTCAACGATTGGGTTCCGTCAGATAAGTTGGATACCCGTGAAGGTTTTGTACACGTTCCTGTACTCGAAGCGGATAAACCGGGAGCTGCATTATCATTTTCATTTAAAGGAAATGCTGTTGGCATCTGCATTGTTTCCGGTGCTGATGCAGGAATTATTTCTTATTCCATTGACAACGGAATGTATAAAAAAATGGATTTGTTCACACAGTGGAGCGGCTTTCTTCATTTGCCCTGGTATTTGATATTAGGCAGTGGGCTGAAAAACGGAAAGCATAAAATCATTATTAAAATTGCTGATGATAAAAATGAAAACAGCAAAGGGCATGCCTGCCGGATCGTTCATTTTTTAGTGAATGATATGAAGTAAAATTGAACCTTTTGCAGAGAAAATTTTCAAATCCAACTATAACGACTAAAAAAATCATGAGATTTTCTAACTTAGTTGTTCAATTTATTTTATGAGAAAGAATATTTTTTTCTTATGCCTTATATGTTTTCTTTTTTCTTGTCAAAACAATGAAACTAAACTTACCGGAAGCAATACGCCGGTGTCTGCTTATTTTAATTATGGGGATACCGGTGTTCAGTCAGCAGGTGTCAGGTTCATAAATATAAAAACTCCCGCAGGCAATTTCAAAGTGTGGACAAAGCGCTTTGGCAATAACCCACATATAAAAATTTTATTGCTGCACGGCGGACCGGCGATGACGCATGAATATATGGAATGCTTTGAAAGCTTTTTTCCAAAGGAAGGTTTTGAATTTTACGAGTACGATCAATTAGGCTCTTATTATAGTGATCAACCTAAGGACAGCAGCTTGTGGACAATTCCGAGATTTGTAGAAGAAGTGGAACAGGTGCGACAAGCTATTCATGCGGATACTTCAAATTTTTATGTACTTGGAAATTCCTGGGGCGGTATACTTGCTATGGAATACACGTTGAAATACCAGTCGAACATGAAAGCATTAATTGTTGCCAACATGGTAGCAAGTTGCCCCGAATACGGAAAGTATGCTGATGAAGTGCTGGCGAAACAAATGGATCCGAAAGTGCTGCAGGAAATAAAATCGTTGGAAGCAAAAAAAGATTTTAAGGACCCGCGTTATATGGAGTTATTGTTGCCGAATTATTACCAGCAACATATTTGCAGGTTAAAGGAATGGCCTGATGGGGTAAACCGTGCATTTAAACATGCCAATGAAGAAATATATACATTGATGCAAGGCCCGTCGGAATTCGGTATTGCAGGAAGGCTCGCCAATTGGGATATCAGGGACCGGTTAAAAGAAATAAAAATACCCACACTGATGATCGGTGCAAAATTCGATACGATGGACCCACAAGCGATGGAAGCACAAAGTAAAATGGTTCAGCATGGCAAATACCTTTATTGCCCGAACGGCAGCCACCTTTCCATGTGGGACGATCAACAGGTGTTTATGAACGGCGTGATCTCTTTTATTAATGAGGTGGACCAGGGGAAGTTTTAAAATTTTCCGGTGATCGTTGGTATTCGTATAGGCATTTGCGTTAGTTACGTAACCAGGTGTAAATGTCAGGTTTTTATTTTCTCATATTTATAAACTGTAGTTATATCATCATCAAAGGAAAAATAATCAATTATTATGAGAGTTCTTTTATCACTTGTCTTGATGATATACATACTCCAATTTTGCCGGGAAAAGGAAAATAAAAATAATATTTCACCGGATAAAGGAAAGCAGTCGTTCTTTTTGCAAAAATTATTTGGCGATGTTGCCTATAAAAACTCCTCCATATTTATTATCAATGATACTTTATTTATGTTTCAACCGTCGCAAACAAAAGTACCTCAGTATTCTATCAGTATCATCCTTTATGATCATCAAAATAAATGCCTTAAGTTAGTGGGCGATTTTAAAAATGACACTACCGAAAATATTTATAAGCAATTTAATTTAGCATCATCAAGCACTTTACAAATCAAGAACATTGGTAGTCCCGCTATTAAAAATCCTGCCGTGTTAGATAGTGCAAACAGATTGGTTGATGGCAGAAATATCTTGTCAACCGAAACGAGAATCCACTCTTTTGGCGACAAATATTTTTTGATTGATAATATTTTTCCCAACTCAATTAAAATGTTGGATAAAAAAACAAGCCGAGTGGATTCGTTCAATATAAAGAATACATTTTTTGAAATCACCGATTTTTTTCTGTATGATTTGGATAAGGATGGGGAACCGGAAATATTTATTTTTAGTGTTGGCCGAATACCAAAAAAAGATGTTGTTTCCCTGGATGTTTATTCAATAAGAAAAGATTCGGTTAGAGTTGCCTTTGAATAGCCCATTTTTAAAATCTCCTGAGACCATGGGTTGTGTTTACAAATATTTTTGTTAACTACCGGTTACACGCAACCGAAAATAGTAAACATTGTTGCACTTGCAGCGCTCAATAGAATTGTTGCAGTTGAAGTGAGTGACACAACGATGCTTAATAGTAGAACAAATGCTAAGTACATAAAATTAGGTTCTCAGACGAGTCTCCGCTTTGGGGATTTGCATTGTCACAGGTTAATGCGGGACTCGTCGCTAATTCATAAAGGGTAGTCAAAAGTATTTAGTTTACAGCGAGTCCCGCGTAAGTTTCATAAAGATGTAAATTCATGCTGCGGAGACTCGCCTGAGAAGCTAAGTAAATGCTAAGTACATAAAATCTTAAGCCACAAAGTTTGAGGTTATATCTGACCTCTTTATTAGCAATCTTCCATCATTTTAAAACAAGTTGCCGGAAATTTATTATTTCATGGAATAAATAAAATAATTTGTACTTCTTTTAAAAAGAAGCCCAATGCCCCAAGCCGAAATGATTCCCTGCATGTATAATTCTTTAAAAACTATTGTAGCCCTGTCTTTATTTGCTTTTTTATTTTCCTGCAATAATAATCAGCAAAACAGTCAGCAAAAAGCTGTTGCCACAGATTCATTAACGGAAGAACAAAAGCATCTGCCTGAAAATGCGCTGAAAGGCCTTGTGGTAGCCGATGGGCTTGAAGTAAAACCAGTGGCCATGGAGCCGATGTTAAAAAATCCTACCAATATAGATGTGGATGAAAGAGGAAGGGTGTGGGTAACCGAAGCGTATAATTATCGCCCGGCTGTGAATGGAAACCCAACCAATCCAAAAGGCGACCGGATCATGATTTTGGAAGATACCAATGGCGACGGAAAAGCAGATACTGCAAAAGTTTTTTACCAGGGGCCTGAAATAAATGCACCGCTTGGTGTTTGTGTGCTTGGAAATAAGGTGATCATTTCTCAAAGCCCTTATGTATGGATTTTTTATGATGACAACGGCGATGATGTTGCCGACCGCAAAGAAATTTTATTCCAGGGAATTGGTGGCGAGCAACACGATCATGGCATGCATGCTTTTACGTTTGGCCCTGATGGAAAATTATATTTCAATTTTGGTAATGAAGGAAAAACATTGAAAGATAAAAAGGGAAAACCCGTGCTTGACCAGGATGGTGATGAGATCGGCCCGAAAAAATACCAGCAGGGAATGGTATTCAGGTGCGACACAGATGGAACACATGTAGAATGCCTGGGACAAAATTTTCGCAACCCGTATGAAGTGGCAGTTGATAGTTACGGCACATTATGGCAAAGCGATAATGATGATGATGGCAACCGCGGCGTTCGCATCAACTATGTGATGCAATATGGAAATTATGGCTATAAAGACGAGATGACAAAAGCAAGCTGGCAGGAGAACCGTATCAATCTTGAAGATTCTATTCCTTATCGCCACTGGCATTTGAATGATCCGGGCTCTGTGCCCAATCTTTTGCAAACAGGAGCGGGGTCACCAACAGGAATGGTTGTGTATGAAGGATCATTATTGCCTGCAGTTTTTCATGATCAGCTGATACATAGCGATGCAGGCCCGAACGTGGTGCGTTCATATACCGTAAAGAAAAATGGCGCCGGTTATTCTGCAGCGATCGTAAATATTTTGAAGGGAGAAAAAGACCAGTGGTTCCGGCCTGCGGATGTTTGCATTGCGCCGGATGGTTCGTTGATCGTTGCGGATTGGTATGATCCCGGAGTGGGCGGGCACCAGGCTGGCGACCAAACAAGAGGAAGGATTTACCGGGTTGCCCCGCCAGGCGCTGCATACGTTATAAAAAAAGAAGACTATACAAATGTTGCAGGAGCAATTGCTGCTTTGCAAAACCCAAACTTATCTGCACGCTACCATGCATTCACTGCATTGGTTGCAATGGGCGACAAAGCAATTCCTGAATTGGAGAAATTATGGAACGGAAATGGTAATCCAAAAATGAGGGCAAGGGCTTTCTGGGTGCTTTTGAAAATTGCAGGAGCAAATTCTCAAAAATACATCCAGCAGGCAATTACAAATTCAAATCCGGATTTACGGATCATGGGAATTCGTGGTGGTATTGAAAAAAATGATGTGATCGATGTTGTAAGCCAGTTAATAAATGATAGCGATCCGCAGGTGCGCCGCGAATGTGCATTGGCATTACATCACAACAAATCTCCTAAAGCTGCAGGGTTATGGGCAACACTTGCTGTACAATATGATGGCAAAGACAGGTGGTACCTTGAAGCACTTGGTATTGGTGCAGACAAACAATGGGATGCTTGCTTCGCGGCCTTTCTTACCAAAATAAAAGATCCGTTACAAACAGCAGGCTCACGCGATATCGTGTGGCGTGCAAGAAATGAAGCAGCACTTCCGTATCTCGCACAACTTGCCGCACAACAAAATGTCCCGATGAAAGAACGGTTGAGGTACTTCCGTGCATTTGATTTTCATAGTGGCCCTGCAAAATCAAAATTGTTGCTGGCGATGATTGAAAAAAATAATTCGCAGGATGTGCAACTCAATAAACTCGTGCTGCATTTGCTCGATAATAACACAGTAAGCAAATCTGCTGTTGCGCAAAAAGCATTGGCGGAGGTATTGAAATCAATTCCGCAAACGCCGGAATATCTGGAATTGGTGAGGCGTTATCAATTGCATTCAGAAAATGATAACCTGCTTCAATTTGCGCTCGCTAAATCAGGTAGTGATACAGCTGAGGATGCAATCAATCTTTTATTATCTCAAAAAGGAAGCGCATTGATTTGGGGTGTGATCAATAACAACGACACTTCTAAAACAAACAAAATGCTTCTGGCATTATCAGGTATCGGCACCAAAGAATCGTTGGAGATATTACAGACAGTTGCTCTTTCGAAAAAATATGCGTTGACTGTTCGGAAATATGCGGCTGCACAAATCGGAAGAAGTGGCGACGGGGAAAAGAAAGTATTGGAGTTGCTAAAGAATAAAAAAGTTCCGGGTGATTTAATTGCGGATGTGGTATATGGCGTTCGTGATGCGTGGCAAAAATCGGTGCGTACAGAAGCGGCAAGTTATCTGCCCAAAAATGCAACTACAGTCAATAAAAAAGTTCCTATAGAATCTGACGTGCTTGCATTGAAAGGCGATGCCGTTGCAGGGAAAAATATTTTCACTAATAAATGTGCATTATGCCATCGTGTGAATTCGGAAGGCGGGGATTTTGGGCCGACATTATCAGAGATAGGATCGAAATATCCTCCGTCAGGTTTGTTTAAAGCAATTGTGTATCCGTCTGCGGGTATCAGTTTCGGTTTTGAGGGATGGGAAATAAAAATGAAAGATGGATCAACGCTCACCGGAATTATTTCCAGTAAAACAGAAACCGGGCTTGATTTGAAATCTCCAGGTGGTTCAATCAAACATATCAAAACAAGTGATATCCTTTCAAAGAAAGAACTGCCGGAATCGATGATGACAGAAGGGTTATATGAAAGCATGAGCAACCAGGACCTCGCAAATTTGCTCGCTTATTTATCCGGGCTGAAGAAAAAATAGTATACAAAACAATGAAGTGTTTAAATTATAACAGCAAGAATTGTCTGAACCGGGATTAATGTGATTCACTTGATTCCTGCTGTTACAATCTGTTCTTATTTTAAAATTGTTTCCCGGAGCGAATGCCCGCTTGTGCTGTAAACATCGGGTATAACGTTGATGCTTGTACGATAAAAACTCTCTTAAACTTCAACGCATTGGCCATTCACCCTCACGAATAACTTAATCTACTTTCGAAATCCGTATAACAATATCTCCATTTATTTCAGGTAAACTACATTGAAGGTTTTTTGCTCCGCTGATTTTTATTCCGGGTGAATACAATCCTGTTTCCGGAGAGTAAAAACGAATTTCATATTTTCCTTCAGGAAGATCAAACCGGATATCACCACGAATAACTTTCCCGGCATCTTTGTCCGTTAGCTCACGTTCGTCCGCGAGGTAGATATTGTAATCTTTACCAGGCACTACAAAAGCAATTTCCAATAAGTTACCCGGCTTTTCTTTAAGCCAGCCTGCAATTGGTTTTGCTTTTACAATATCAACAGAATGCATGTATGCAGATAAATTTTTAAACCAGCTCCTGAGATATTTTTGCGAGCTGTCAGTTCCTGTTTCCGAATAGTTGATGATGCTGAAATCAATCAGGTCGTAATGTGCGCCGGAAAAAAGTGTTACCCATGCACGTTTTCTATCAATCGTCCATCCTTCGTAATCTTTATATTCACTGGCAACATTGTCTTCATCAAAATTCAATGGCTTCGCTTCGTTGTATGTTGCGAGGCAATAATCACGGATCGTTTTTAATTTTAATTGTTTCGACATAAATTCTCCCATATCATAACTCTTTCCATGATAAGTTGTATTGGGCAACGGATGAATATTTACCACATCAAATTTCAAACCGCGAAAAGAGCTATCTGATGTCTGTTGCCACGGCGAATCATTATAAGCTTCTTCACCAACTACCAGGTGTTTATTAGGCATATCTTTTTCAGCATCACTGATTACATCTGCAATTTGCATCAACCATTGATTTACTTCCGGCGGTTGGGCATTTTTGTTATTGCCCTGGAGGTTTCCGCCAGGTTCGTTACAAACTTCATAAATAACATTATCATATCGTTTGGTGAACTCAATGATCTTGCGGACATATTTTTTCTGCAAATCAAATATTTTTGGGTTCCTCATTGTGATATAACCAGGCCATTCAATCTTTTCCATTCCGTTGATATTGTTATCAGCATTCACCGGATTTAATGCCCAAACATCAGGCTCATAAGTGTTGCTCAAAAGTGTTAGTTCAACAACAATTCCATAATACGATGCCAGGTCAAGAAATTTTTGCAGGCGTGAAAAAAACTCGGGGTTCCATTTGTCAAGATCATATTTTAATTCGCCATCTAACGCTTTACCCGGCCCTGTACGTTGAAAAGGTGAAATATAATCCGGCGACTCAGGTTTGCAGGTAGAGTAGGGGTTCGTGGCACTTTGCAATTCCCTGAAAAGAAGGAACAACCTCGTGTATGCAATACCTTTAGCTGCCGCATCTGCAAGGTAACGTTCGTAACGAAACGGCCTGTTCATAACAGAACCGTAATGTTCGGTAGCTGTTAAAAAAAACATGGGTTTGCCCCTGAACAAAAAACATTTCGGATTATCGGGATGAATACGAACAGGTATCACTATGCTATCTTTCGTATTGGATAAATACTGTGCAAATAGAAACAGATGCACGCAAAGGAAAATAATGGTGAATAAGAATTTTGGGAATGACTTATTTGTATACATATCCTAATATACTCAAAAATTATAACGTGGATGCATACCCGACGAAAACAAAAAATTCGGAAGCCCTTGTTTTAAACAGGATTTGTTTCAGTTTGCACGTTTTTAAGAGAATGCACTGCTTATGCAAGTCTTGGCATTACATACATATTCATAGTGACCAACCCGGGAAAGATAATACTTTAATAATAACCTAGATGTGCCAAAAATAAGGATGCCTGCTGTTATTTGTAAAACATTAATTCTTGAAAAAGAGGTAAGTTTTTGCTTATTCAGCCAGGTAAATACATATTGTATTTTTCTTCTGCCGGATTCACTTCGCCTGAAAGACCAGAAAGTTTTCCTTTTTCCACCAGTTGGCTTAAAAAATCATCTGCCCAGAAATCAATATCATAATATTGCACATGGTCGTATTGCCTTTTCATGCGCATTTGTTTTTCTTCTTCCGATAAAGTTAATGCCTGCAGCAGGCTTTCCCGCAATGAAAGTGGATCGTACGGATTGGTAGTAATAACATAAGGAAGCTCAACAGCAGCACCTGCAAATTCGGAAAGCACCAATACGCCGTTAGCATTTTTTTGTGCGCCCTGCACCGCAATATATTCTTTTGCTACAAGGTTCAATCCGTCGCGCAAAGGAGTGATCCACGCAACGTCGGCAACTGCGTAATAGGTAAGCACTTCTTCAAACGGAAATGAGCGGAAGAACAGCCTTATAGGCACCCAATCCACTCTTGCATATTTCCCATTGATCCGGCCAATGGCATGTTCCACATCATGCTGTATTTTCTGGTACACTTTCATTCCCTGTGCGGGCGGTGTACAAATATTTATCAGTTCTGTTTTTCCATGAAACTCCTTGTACTCATCAAGGAATTTTTCAAAGGCAAGCACTTTTTCAAGTGGACCCTTTACGTAATCGAGCCTTTCTACACTAAGTATTACCGTCTTCCCGGAAAATTGCTTTTTTAGTTTGGTAATATTTTCCCTGGTGTTTTTTTGCTCAAGCAACTCATGAATATATTTGAAATTTATGCCAACAGGGTTAGCACCAATCTTTATCCGTCTTTGGCCGGTATCAAATACACTGGTCATTTTAGCCACACCTAAAGCTGTGCTGTAAGTGCGGAACTTCGGTGCGCAATTTATCTGTTCCACTTCGCGGATGGGGTATAAACTTTTTGCAACGTCCATAAAATTCTCCACATATCGCGGAATATGAAAACCGATATAATCGCATTGCAGTAAACTACCGATGATTTCTCTTCTCCACGGAAGAATATTAAAAGTATTGGCTGCAGGAAAAGCAGTGTGATGAAAGAAACCTATTTTCACATCTGGTCTCAACTGCCTGAGGAAACCGGGTGCAAGCCACAGGTTGTAATCGTGTATCCAGATAATGGCGCCAGTGTCTGCCTGCTCAGCCGCTTTCTCTGCAAACAACCTGTTTATATGTACATATTGATACCAGTGGTGATGATTGAATTTTACTTTATCAATAAAAGAAAAAATAGTAGGCCAGAATGCCTCCTTCGAAAATAGTTTATAAAATATGTCCACTTCATTTTTTGTAAGCCCGATACGCGAAGCCATTAGGTTTGGATAATTCACCTGGTCGATATACATGTTGCGTAAAATATCCCCGCTGTTTGCAACTTCTTCCCAAGCAATCCACACTCCGGACCTGCCGTTTTCAAAAAAGCTTTTCAGCGTTGGCAAAATCCCATTTGGGCTTTTCGGCGCAGTTAATTCAGTTTTGCCGTTGATTACTTTTCTTTCATAGGGAAAACGGTGGTACATCATTACAATCTGTTGCTCATGATTGCTTTCTTTCAGTTCAACAGGGTTTTCTATAACTGCCTTCAAACTATTGAATTGATCAAAATGCATGAACGCTTCCATAATGCCACCGGTGCCTGCTGTTTCTGCATGATAAATAAGCTCATTGTTCTGAGTGGCATTAATCAATTTTTTTTCTGCATTGCCAACTACTACGCCCTGGTAACCGCAAAAGAACATTTCAAGGTCATTAAGTGTATCGCCTGCAACAAGCACATCTTCACTTTTTATATTGAGGTATTTTACAAGTTTAACAAGCGTGCTTCCTTTGTTAACAGCTTTTGGTAACACGTCCATAAATTTGTCTGCAGAAAAGATCACATCACAACCAATTTTTTCTGCTCTTTCTTTTGCTTCCAGCACGATCTTTACATCTGTTGCAAAATAAGAGCACCTTCTTTGTTGCGGCACTTCCTGGTGCTCGATTCCTTCAATGCCATTCAATGCCTGTTTTACTTTTAAAACACCCGGCCAGCGGGATTCAATTTCTTTTTGCAAGGCAGCAACAGGCTCCAGCGTATATCCATTAACGATAGTAGCGCCTACGTCACATATAATGAAATCGGGATTAGGGATTATCGGGTCGTTCAGCAACGGGATAACTGTCTCCAGCCCACGGCCTGTTACAAAAACCAACTGAAAGCCGGTGGTGTTGCGGATTAACCGGTATAGCTGTTGTTTGTGCAAACTCTTGCCCCCTAAAAAAGTCCCGTCAAGGTCAGTTGCTAATAACATAAAAAAAATTTAGGTTAACGTAATCGTTGCTCAACCAGCTTGAATTCTAAAAACGGGTTGGCATGCTGATAAAGGATACGGTAAACCGCAGTCATAATCGGTAACGACAATTCAAGCCCTTTAAGCAACGGATGTAGCTCTGCTACTGCATGGTATCCTTCGGCAATCATTTCCATAGATTGCAATGCGTTGCTGACTTGTATGCCACGGCCAACCAGTTTGCCAAGCCCCCGGTTGCGGCTGTACTCGGAATATGCAGTAACAAGCATGTCGCCGAAATATGCAGAATCAAATAAATCCCTTTTTGCAGGATAAATTTTTTGGAGGAAAATATTTACCTCACGCATTGCATTTGAAATAAGTACTGCCTGAAAATTTTCCCCATAGTTCAATCCTGCAGCAATTCCTGCGGCAATACCAATCACGTTTTTCAATATTGCAGTATATTCCACACCACGTGGGTCATTATTCGGAATAGCCTTTACATATTGCACGGATAACTTGTTGCAGGTTTCATCTACCCAATCAGCATCATTGCTGCTTACAGTGAGATAGGTATTGCGCTCCATTGCAATTTCTTCTGCATGGCATGGACCGGCCAAAACCATTATCGGGATTTGACTATTAAGGTAGTGTGCGACATGCTCACTTGGTGTTTGGTTTAAACCGGGAATAAACCCTTTGATAGAAACTGCGAGGTGTTTGTCCTGCAGGTAAACCGGGTTTATTTTTTTCAATTCATTTTCAAAGTAAGCAGAAGGCACTGCGAAAATGATAAACCCGGTTTCTGCAAGGGCATTAAAATCGGTAGAGGAATGAATATACTTTTTGTTTAATCCTGCAGCCCCGAGTTGTTTCGGGTTGCGTCCGTTTTGATTGATGAATTGCGCCTGATCCTCATCACGCACAATCCACGACACGGGAATGCCAGAATCAGAAAATATCTTTACAAGCGCAGTGCCCCAGCTTCCGCCGCCGACTATACCAATATGTTTTAATGAAGCAGGCATCATTTTTTTTCATAAATCATTTTACGTTTTATTTCATTCTTTAAACGAAGCGTAACAGCAAAATGTAATTATTTTTAAGATTAAATATTTTCAGACAATCAAACCGCAATCAATCCTATTGCAGCATCAGAGGCAAAAAAGTTAATAGTGACTTATTGTTTGGTAGTAACAAAATTATTTGCCGCTTGCTTAAAGCAGATTAAAACAAGATTATAATGTCATTAAAATTTCCCGTTTGCAGTATATACAAAAAAATCTCCGGGCAATGATTTTTAATTTTGTAAATGAACGTAAACAAAAATATAACATGCCGTTAATGCTTGCTGCGTGTTATAGTATCATTTACTTTATTATGAGCAGATTCTGGAATAATATATATTTTGGCAATTCAATAAGCGAATGGTCCATTGCCCTTGCTATTATTTTTTTATCTGTAATTTTTCTTGCCTTCATCAGGAAAATATTTTTCAATGCATTAAAAAAATGGAGTTCAGGAACAGTCACAAAACTGGATGACGTAGCGGTGCTTGCTGTCCGGAAAATCGTTTATCCCTTTCTTTATTTTGTTGCTGTATATTCAGGGATTTCTTATCTCACACCATCCCCCAAAATTGCAAAAGCCATTACTGTTTTGCAACTGATTGCCTGCACGTATTTTGCTGTGCGCCTGGCAAATTTTATGCTCAACCATTTAATAAACCGCTATCTGCAGCAACATGAGAATATTGAAGAAAAAAGGAAACAGGCGAGGGGCATCATCATTGTTGTCAATGTACTTACTTGGGCCATAGGACTTGTTTTTCTTGCAGACAATCTAGGTTATAATGTAACGGCACTAATTACCGGGCTTGGAGTAGGTGGCATTGCCATTGCATTGGCTGCGCAAAGCATACTCGGCGATCTCTTCAGTTATTTCATCATCTTTTTTGATAAACCTTTTGAGATCGGGGATTTTATTATAGTAGATGACAAAATGGGAACAATAGAGTATATCGGCATCAAAACTACTAGGGTACGGACGTTGAGCGGGGACCAACTGATATTTTCCAATCACGATCTTACCAATTCGCGTGTTCATAATTACAAACGCATGGAAAAAAGAAGAGTGGTGTTGTCAATTGGTGTTACCTACAAAACGTCCGTTCAACTATTGAAAAAAATCCCTGAGATCGTAAAAAAAATAATTGAAATGCAGCCATTGGTAACGTTTGACCGTGGCCATTTTTCACATCTTGGCAATTACAGCCTTGATTTCGAATTTGTGTATTATGTGATGAGTGCTGATTATAACCTGTATATGGATAAGCAACAATCCATTAATTTTTTGATAATGGAAAAATTCAGGAGCGAGCATATTGATTTTGCATATCCTACCCAAACCATTTTGGTACACTCTGAAAACGTTTTTGCTTTTCAATAATGCCCCGCAACGGTTTTATACGCTTCTTGGTCAATGATCAATTGCTGTATTTGCAAAACTATTTTAATCAGCTTTTAATATTAGTTTAATAGCATGCCAATAAGATAGCGTTACCTTGAAAATGTCCTGGAAAAATATTATTACAGTTTAATGACGTAACATTATGAACGAAATTATTTCTCTTAAAAATATATTGGTGCCTGTTAATTTTTCAGCGCCATCTGACAATGCATTAACTACTGCAATAGAAATGTGCCGGCGCCATAAAGCAGTACTACATTTGCTGCATGTAAAAAACCGGAGTTTTTATGCTGCGCCTGCAGATGCTGGTATTTCCGTGTTCAGGATATTTCAGGATACGGACTCAAACGAGCTGGAAATTCTAAAACATTCGCAGGAAACTATCCGCGATAAATACCATGTAGATGTTTGCGTACACCTTGAACAAGGCAATTTGTTGCGTGTAATTAAAAATAAAGCAACCGAGTTGCATTGCGGGCTGATTGTAATTACAGCTAATGATTCATCCGTGGTAAAGAAAATATTGTATGGCAATATTACTGATTCACTGGTAAGGTATAGCAATATCCCTGTGCTGACCGTGCCGCCAAAACATAAAGCTACCAGTTTCAGAAGAATCTTATTTCCGGTAAAAACAGGCGGGAGTGTTCTAAAAAAATACAAGACCATTGAAGCGATTGTTGAAAAGAACAGTTCTGTGTTAACCATCACTCGATTATTTTTAGCGAACAAGAAACGTGAGCCGGGATTTATTGAAGAAGAAATGAACAGGCTGATAAAAGTACTGGCAAGCAAAAAACAAACCTACTACCTGAGGTTTCATGCCTGCAAAAATTATGCAAAGAAACTATTGGAAATTGCAGATAAAGAAAGCCCGGACCTCATAGCAATAAATACTTCATACGAAAAAAATAACTGGGGAAATATTTTTTTCGGGCATTTTGTGCAACAAGTCATTAGCCATGCAACAGTGCCGGTAATAACAATCCCGGAAAACATTCCCGCTTCAATATTCCTCCGTCAGGGCAGAAATTCTGGCACTCTTTCACGCTGGATTAATTTCAATTAATAAAATCAGTACCGTTGTTTTTATAATCTCTTTGCATTTATGAAAGAAAAGGCATCGCCGGTCGATGAAAAAAATGTTTCATTTATTTTTGCAAAGCGGTTTCAAAAAAAATCAGGTTATGGAAGATATAAAAGTGCTTTTAGTCGAAGATGAAAAAAAAATCGCGGATACGCTCACCAAAGGATTAAAAGAATTGGGTTACTATGTAGAAGCGGCCTACGACGGAAAAATTGGTTTGCGGCTTTTCGAATCGGGCAGTTACGACCTTATTATTACTGATATTAACCTTCCCGGCATTAATGGTTACGACCTTTGTAAAATTATTCGCAGCCGCAACCAGCATGTACCTGTTATTATGCTCACAGCATTAAGTACAACCGACGATAAGATTGAAGGTTTTGATTCCGGCGCAGACGATTACCTGGTAAAACCATTTGAATTTAAAGAATTGCTCGTGCGCATCAGGGCATTGCTGAAACGTACATTGAACCAACAACTTCCTATGGGAAATATTCTTAAAGTTGCAGGACTAGAATTGAATGTTGACAGCAAGGAAGTTTCACGCAACGGTATTCCAATCATTCTTACCGCAAAGGAATTTCAGTTGCTGGAATATTTTATGCGAAACAGGAATAAAGTGCTTTCAAGAATAGATATAGCAGAGTGTGTGTGGGACCTTGATTTCGATACCAGGACGAATGTGATTGATGTGTATATAAATTTTCTCCGAAAAAAAATTGATAAGGATTTTGAGCCGAAACTTATTCATACACAAATAGGGATGGGGTATATTATGAAAGACAGATGATACATGAGTATAAAATATAAAATAGCATTACTGTTTTCCTTACTGGTAACAATCCTTTTTACGATTGTGAGCCTTTCAATTTATTATTTCACCGCAAAAGAAAGAAAGGATACATTCAGGACAAGGCTTAAAAACAGGGCACTCAGTACGGCAACAGTGTATGCGGAAATAAAAGACAGCAATTTTTACCTCTTGCAAAAAATGGATTCGGCAGCAGTTGCCTCTTTATATAATAAAAGTGTCTCGATCGTTAATAAAAACCAGGCACATGAATATATGTATTCGGATACAACCGGGGATTCCCTTTTCCTTACAAAAAATATTATTGCCGAAGCAAGGAACAACGGAGAATATTTTTTCCCATATAAGAATAAAAAAGCCATTGCCATTTACTACAACGTCAATAGCAGTGATTTTGTAGTTGCCGTATCAGCTTCGGATATTGATGGCCGTGAGTTCCTGGCACAATTGAAAAAAATACTAATCGGTGCATTGTTTGTTTCTGCGGCACTTTCTTTTTTGGGCGGATTACTATTTGCAAAAAAACTGATTTCGCCCATGGCAAGGATCACGGAAGAAGTGACACTGATCACTTCAAAAAACCTTTCCCAGCGTATCAAAATAAGCAACACCAGGGATGAATTGTCAATACTTGCACAAACATTCAATGACCTGCTTGACCGGCTGCAGGATTCATTTGCTATACAACGGCGCTTTATTTCCAATGCGTCGCACGAACTTTCTACACCATTAACTTCCGTTTCAAGCCAGGTGGAAGTGGCATTACAAAAAGACAGGGCTATAGGGGAGTATAAAGATGTTTTACAAAGTATCCATGAAGATATTGTTGAACTGCAGCAACTCACACACAGCCTTCTTGATATTGCCAAAACGGGCTCGCAGGGAAGCATTGACCTGAAAGAAGTGCGCCTTGACGACCTTCTCTTTAAAGTATTGACAGATGTGCAGAAACAAAATGAAGGTTTCCGTGTGCTGCTGGATTTTGAAGTTTTCCAGGAAGACGAAAAATTACTGACGGTTTTTGGTAATACAAACCTGCTCTACATTGCCTTGAAAAATATTATTGAAAACGGGTGCAAATATTCTGACAATAATCAATCTACAGTTGTTACTGCTTTTTATGATAAAGAAGCAGTTATTAAGGTTATCAATAAAGGCGATGTAATTACAGAGTCAGATATTCAAAATATTTTCCAGCCTTTTTTCCGTGCAAATAATGTACAGAACAAACCCGGCTTCGGCCTTGGGCTTACGTTGACCCGACGGATACTCGCACTACATAAAGGATCGGTAAGTGTTGTATCAGACATCGAAAAAGGAACAATATTCACAATTGTTTTGCCCAATATTAATTCCTTCACATAGCAGGTTTTTATTTGAATAAAATTTTAACTGCTTTTTAATTAGGCGTTAATCTGTTTTTTATAGTATGCCGATAATATTGTAAACTCCAAACTGCGTTCCATGCAAAAGCTTTTCAATAAAATACTTGTTCCTGTTGATTTTTCTGCAAGATCCAAAAACGCTGTTCTAAAGGCCATCGAAGTTGCAAAACAATACCAATGTTCAATCGATCTTTTGCATGTTGTGCATGTTTCTGCTTTTGCATCATTAGCAACCACCGGGCATTATGTAAATGCGCCTGCACTTGACCGGGGATATAAATATGAGGTTGAGTTCCAGTTTCAGAAATTATTTTCCTTTTTGAAAATTATCGGCATACAGGGAATCAGGATAAGTCAAAACATTTTAGCAGGCTCATGGGATGAAACTATTATCGACTATGCAAACCTCTACGAGACCGATCTGATTTTGATTGGACAGAAAGTAAATGAAGCAAACAAAAGAAAAATGTACATCAATCCCGATAAAATTGCAATAGCAACAAATATTCCGGTGATTACTATTCCGTCTAACAGGCGATTAACCAAACTTTATTCAATTGTAATACCTGTTACTGACTTTTTACCAATAAGGAAAATGATGTATGGTATATATATAGCGTCGACCCATAATACCACAATTAAATTACTTGGGATCGGAAATGAAAAAACAAAAGATAAAGTTCAGCATTATATGAAAAGGGCAAGGCAATTGGTCACTGAAAACTGCCCTACACAGGTTGAGGAAGATTTTACAGAGAACAGGAATATTGCCGAAGCCATCAATAAATTTGCTACAATGCATGCTGCAGACCTGATCATCCTCAATCCCGGAACCCAAACAAAAATGCCAGGTTTTATGTCGGCTTTTTTCGGGAACATCATCCAGAAATATTCAACGCCACCTGTACTCACAGTTAATGCAATATAATGCCTGCCGGATATAATCGCATCGGATAACCTATCACGCCCCGAAGCAAGCAGACGCTGGTGTCAACAAATATAAAATATAACAGGTATGCATACTCGAAAATGTTTCCGGAGATTTCAAAGCTTCTTAAGTATTTTTATAATAAACGTTCATTCCGGAAGAGAACTGAACGATTTTTTTGCAAAATCTAATACGGAAAAAATCATTGCATGAAGATTGTATATAAAACAGGCCGCATGGTTACATTTGCCTACAATCCATCATGTCATGAAAGTAGAAATTTTTGATACTCCTGAAAAGTTGGGCAAAGCTGCAGGTGAAAGATCAGCTAACCTGGTAAGGTCGGCAATTCAAGAAAAAGGATTTGCCTGCATTATTATGGCTACCGGCAACAGCCAGTTTGAAACCATAAAACATCTGACCGCTGACAAAGAGATTGACTGGGGCAAAGTGGTCATGTTCCATCTCGATGAATATATTGGTATCAGCGAAAATCACCCGGCGAGTTTCAGAAAATATCTCAAAGAAAGGTTTATTGACAAGATAGGTACATTGAAAGATGTGTTTCTTATCAACGGCGAAACCGATCCTGTTAAGGAGGTTGAATTGTTGAACAAATCCATCCAAGAGTTTCATATTGACGTGGCATTGGTCGGCATCGGGGAAAATGGACACCTTGCATTTAATGATCCGCCTGCAGATTTTGATACTGATGCTCCGTTTATAATGGTTAGGCTTGATGAAGCCTGCCGCATGCAACAGTTGAATGAAGGATGGTTCAGCAGTTTGGAAGAGGTGCCCCATTCAGCAATTAGCATGTCTGTAAAACAGATCATGAAATCCGGATACGTCATTTGTTCGGTTCCTGAAAAGCGAAAAGCCATCGCGGTAAAAAACTGCCTGGCAAATAAAATATCACCTTTGTATCCTGCAAGTATCCTGCAAAATCATGAGCATTGTGTAATTTACCTGGATAAAGAGTCATCCTCATTATTAAAACAAGATTAATTCGTTTCAGTTTTGAAATTCATCATCAATAACGGAAAAATCATTACACCGGATAATATTATCCAAAACGGTTCTGTTTTGATTGAGAACGGATATATAAAAGATATTTTCGAATATGCATTAACGTTAGATGATGTTTCAACGTTTAATGCCGGCGGGCTTTTTGTTTCTCCGGGTTTTGTTGACCTGCATGTTCATGGAGGTGGCGGACATGATTTTATGGATGCCTCTGCAGAAGCGATGCGTGAAATTGCACTTACCCACTACCGGCATGGCACAACATCAATGATGCCCACTACGCTCAGCTCCACGCTTGAGTCTTTAAATAATATGCTCGAATCGTACCGGAATTTTTCGCGTCTGGATGATAGTGGTATGAAATGGCTGGGCGTTCATATTGAAGGCCCGTATTTTGCGATGGACCAGCGAGGGGCGCAGGATGCAAGGTTCATTCGCAAGCCTGATGCCAAAGAATATAATTACTTGCTTGATAAATTTTCCTGCATAGCAAGATGGAGTGTGGCACCAGAACTTAACGGCGCACTGGAAATGGGCAATGTGCTGCATAACAAAGGAGTGATCGCATCTATAGCTCATACAGATGCAGTATATAGTGATGTAGAAATGGCGGTGAAGAACGGCTACAGCCTGGTTACGCACCTGTATTCAGGAATGAACGGAGTGACCCGGAGAAATGCCTATCGTTATGCCGGAGTAGTTGAAGCCTCGTTCCTGATCGATAGCCTCGACGTGGAGATTATTGCAGATGGCAGGCACCTGCCTGTTCCGCTTCTGCAACTGGTATACAAAATAAAAGGTGCAGATAAAATAGCATTGATAACCGATGCCATCCGCCCGGCAGGCACAGATGCAATAACTTCTGTTCTGGGATCAAAAGAATCCGGTGTTGCTGTGATCATCGAAGATCACGTGGCCAAACTTCCCGACAGAAGTTCTTTTGCAGGAAGTGTGGCAACAATGGATTTTTTGGTAAAAACCATGTGGAAAGAAGCTGGTATCCCTTTAACTGAAGTAATCAGGATGGCTGCTACTACTCCGGCAAGGATTGCGGCAATTAACAAAGAATATGGATCCATTGCCATTGGGAAAAAAGCTAACCTGGTGTTTTTTGATGAAGAGGTGAGGGTGAAATATATTTTTAATGAAAAAGAAATTATAACTATTGGTTGATAAAAAATATTTTTTGGAAATATTATCCTAACATCGGGCGCAGGCGTCAGCTTCTGCCAATCATTGTCAGGTATAACGTTTGTCTATATCCGTAAGAAAAAATGAATTTGGTAACCAGCGGCATTGCTACTATTGAGCATCGTTGTGTCACTCACTTGTACACATGAAATTCTATTGAGCGATTGTCTGAACTATTATTATCATGATTAAATGATTTACATGATATGATGCTTACTGATACAAGTTTTCTTTATTTTCAAGTATCCATTTTCAACTTTCAGTTGACTTCACCCACCCCTTCACAAATACAAATAATAATCCTTCATCAGCTCCACAAACTCGCCGGTATAATTTCCTTTTTCATTTTGAATAGTAAGTTCAAAAGAAGAAAACTTGTCTTCATTACTGCGGGAGAAATGTAATACAGCACGGAAATAATCATGTGCAGGAGTTTGTTTGATCAATAATTTTTCCATCAAAAAAAAATTCTTTTTCAAAGCCATTTCTTCAAACGCTTCTGCACGATGGTAAGGTAACAAAACCCCAAACGAACCGGAAGGTTTTAAGCTGGTATCAATAGCAGAAAGCAGATCTTCAAAACCAAGTACGGTGCTATGTTTCGCTATGTTTTTTTGTTCGTATTCAGAGTGCAGATCGCCTTCATAAAAAGGAGGGTTGCTGATGATAAAATCATATTTCTCCGAAAACGACCATGAGCGTACATCTCCGGGAAATACTTTTAATCGCTCTTTCCATTTACTT
Organism: Bacteroidota bacterium; assembly: GCA_018266575.1. GTDB lineage: Bacteria > Bacteroidota > Bacteroidia > Chitinophagales > Chitinophagaceae > Puia. Next base: position 31,560 of record JAFEAE010000024.1, on the reverse strand, counting down.
GCGGCAATATTTTGTTTGAGTTGTTTAACTGCAGTAAGATCAATCTCAATACCATTGATCTCTGCTTTGTTTTTTTGCGCCAGCATCAACATTAGTAACCCGGTTCCGCTTCCGATATCAAGTACATAAGAATACGATGGGATTTTTGCAGCGAACCATGCACCGAGGATACAGGAGTCGGTACAAACCTTCATGGCGCATTGATCCTGGTGAATGGTAAATTGTTTGAAACGGAAATACGAATTCGGCATGAAAAGAGTTGCAATTTTCAGTGATGCAAGCTACTTGATTTTTCACCAACGGTGAATATCGCTACGAATAATTGATAAACATGTTTTACCATTCTGCCCTTGCAGAAGCGCTGATGCTCAAGGATGAGAAGTTTTTATCGAGAAATTTATAATAGCCGGTAATGGCAATCATGCCGGCATTGTCGGTACAATACTCAAATTTAGGAATGAAAGTATTCCAATGATTTCGCTTACCCATCTCCGTGAATGCATTACGCAAGCCGCTGTTTGCAGAAACACCTCCGGCAATACATAAATCTTTTATGCCTGTTTGAAGTGCAGCTTTTTTCAGTTTGTTCAATAAAATAGAAACAATTCTTTTCTGGATCGATGCACAAATATCAGCGAGATTTTGCTGAACAAAATCTGGGTTATCATGGGTATGCTCCTGTAAAAAATAGAGTATCGCTGTTTTCAATCCGCTGAAACTAAAATCGAGCCCCGGAACTTGTGGTTCCGGAAATTTAAAACGATCTGCATTTCCTGTGGCAGCATATTTATCAATCAAGGGCCCACCAGGATAAGGAAGCCCAAGTAATTTTGCAGATTTATCAAAAGCTTCGCCGGCAGCATCATCAATCGTTTCACCGATCACTTTCATTTTTGAGGGGGATTCGCACAATACAATTTGTGTATGCCCGCCACTTACCGTTAAACATAAAAAAGGGAACGAAGGCCTGGGGGCGTCGATCAGGTTAGCAAGAACATGCGCCTGCATGTGATGCACTGCGATCAATGGGACTTGTAATGATAAGGATAATGATTTTGCAAACTGCGAACCAACAAGCAACGAGCCGATCAATCCGGGAGATTGCGTAAAGGCAATAGCATGAATAGCTGATAGCTGGCAGTTGGCAGTTGCAAGCGCTTTATCAATTACAGGAACAATATTTTGGATATGCGCACGGCTTGCCAATTCAGGCACAACACCGCCATATTGTTCGTGCACTTTCTGATTGGCAATGATGTTGGAAAGAATAATGCCGTCTTTACAAATTGCACAACTGGTTTCGTCGCAGGATGATTCTATTGCAAGGATGAATGTGTTCAATTAAGAATTAAGAATTAAAAATTAAAGATAACAGCATGCGAAATTAATTCATCGTTCATAATAAATCATCAGGAAAATTATCAACAATGGTTTAGCTTGTTTTGTATACCGGTATTTGTCATTTTTTCACAGGCAAAACGAAGCATTTCTGGATTCATTCTTGGGTTGAACGATAACTTCCAACATTAAATCTCTGCTCTTTTACTGGAACTATTAATTTCCGTTTCTCACAAATTTATTGGCTTGAAAAAAGAACTGATGTAAATTGCCAGCTATGGCAGCAAATACAATCATTACCGTAAAAAACCTTACTAAAAAATATGGGGATTTTGAAGCGGTTAAAGGTATCAGTTTTGAAGTGTTCGAGGGAGAAATTTTCGGGTTGCTGGGGCCAAACGGCGCAGGCAAATCAACAACGCTGGAAATCATCGAAACACTTCGCGAAAAAACAAGCGGCGAAGTGAACGTAGACGGGATCGATCTCGATAAAAAACCAGACGAAATAAAAAAAATCATTGGTGTACAGTTGCAAACATCCGGATATTACCCGGGCCTGAAACTTACTGAACTGATCGATTTGTTCGGCGGGCTATACAATGAAACTGTCGACCCTTTAAAATTATTAGATACGGTTAACCTCCGCGATAAAGCAAAAGCAAAATATAAAGAATTAAGCGGCGGCCAGAAACAACGTTTCTCCATTGCAACAACACTTATCAATCATCCCAAAATTATTTTTTTGGATGAACCGACAACAGGCCTTGACCCGCAGGCACGCCGTAACTTGTGGGACCTTATCAAAGATATTCGTTCTAAAGGGACAACTGTAATTATCACCACGCATTATATGGATGAAGCGGAAGTTTTGTGCGACCGTGTAGCGATCATTGATTCAGGAAAGATCATTGCATTGGATACCCCGGATAAACTGATCGACAAGCTTGTAGAGACAGGTTTCGAACGCCCGAAAGAAGTTAAGAAAGCAAACCTGGAAGATGTGTTCATCAATCTTACAGGTCATGTTCTTCGTGAAGATTAATTTTTCTACAACATATAAATAATCATGACAAATTTTATTCAGCAACAGAAAGAAGCGGGTAAAGAATTTTTACAAAAGAATAAAGAACAGGATGGGGTTACTGAACTGGATAATGGAATACAGTATCAGGTTGTGCAGGAAGGAACAGGGAAAACACCTTTGGTGACTGATACGATCCTTGCACACTATAAAGGGTCTTTATTAAATGGAAAGGAATTCGACAGCTCTTATAAACGTGGCAAACCCTTTTCTGCACCAATATTAGCATTGATCAAAGGATGGCAGGTAGCAATCCCGATGATGAAAGAAGGAAGCATCTGGAGACTGTGGATACCATCTGATCTTGCCTATGGCGACAGAGGGTCAGGAAGTATTCCCGGCGGCGCTACACTTTTGTTTGAAGTAGAATTGATTTCCATCGTAAATAAATAATTATGACATCTGCGGTTACTGATCCCCGTTATCCCATCGGTAAATATGAACCAAAGCCGTTTTCGGAAAAACAGAAAGAAGATTGGCTGAATGCTATCAAATATCTTCCATTAATGCTGGAAAACGCGATTTTGAACCTGGACGAAGCCCAATTGCAAACACCTTACCGCGAAGGCGGGTGGACAATAAAACAACTGGTGCATCACGTGGCAGACAGTCATATTAATGCATACGTTCGTTTTAAACTTGGGTTGACGGAGAATAGCCCGACAATAAAACCTTACGAGGAAAAATTGTGGGCAGAATTGGATGATGTAAAAAATCTGCCTATCAATATTTCTCTGACCTTGTTGCATGCATTACATATCCGCTGGTACGAAGCGCTAAAAAATTTGACGGAAGAGCAGTGGAACAGGACTGTCGTACACCCTGAGCACAATAAAACATTTACACTCTGGCATTTTCTTGGAATGTACGCCTGGCATGGCAAACATCATGTAGGCCATATTACAGCATTGAGAGAAAGCAAAGGATGGTAGAGAGGTTGAAGGTTCATGGTTGATAGTTAATGGTTCATAGTTTATAGAGTGCGACAATCATCACGAATCTTTCTTACCATTAACTATGAACTATGAACTGCATTCCCAAACAACAAACTCCCTGCAATGAAAGACCTCAGTTGGAAAAAAATTTCTTCAGAATATTTATACAAGGATACCTGGTTTACGATCCGCAAAGACACCTGCGAAACAAACGAAGGCAAGATCGTTTCCCCATATTATGTGTATGAATTTCCAACATGGGTTACTGCAGTTGCAGTTACTGCCGACGGAAAAATAATTTTAGAAAGACAGTATCGCCATGCATTAGGCGAAACGAATTACGAAATTCCCGGTGGTTGTGTGGATGAGACCGATGCTTCATTGCAGGATGCAATTGCCCGCGAATTATTGGAGGAAACCGGCCATACATTTACACATTATGAATATTTGGGAAAGACTTCTGCAAACCCTTCTACAAATACGAACTGGATGCATATCTACCTTGCAACTGGCGGAACATTGACGCATCAACAGGAACTTGACCACAACGAAGAAATTGAAGTGTATTTATTTTCTGTTGATGAAGTAAAAAAAATGCTGCGTGAAAACCAGATCGTGCAGAGCATGCATGTTACTGCATTGTTTTATGGGTTGGAGAAATTAGGTGTGCTGAAATATTGATTCACTTCTCCCACAACAAAAACACTTCCGCAAACAACGATCAAATCTTTTTTGCCTGCTTTTGCAAAAGCGGTTTGCAAAGCTGTGTTCACATCTGCATAATGATCTCCGTGCAAACCGGCTGCTTTAGCTTTTGTCCACAAATCGTTCTCTGGTAATGCACGTGGAATCTGCGCTTTAGTGAAATAGTACTCTGCATGTTTAGGTAGCAGCGAAAGTATTTTGTCAATTTCCTTATCTCTTACCATTCCGGTAACAATATGTAATGATTCGTGGTCTGTTAATTCAATTTGTCGTACCAGTTGCCTGATACCATCTTCATTGTGCGCAACGTCCAGGACTACTGAAGGTTCGTGATGAATAATTTCCCATCTTCCATGTAAACCTGTTAAATGTTTTACCTGGCTCAATGCTTTTCGGATATGCGTTTCCGTTATATTCCAGCCTTTTTGCTTCAACTGGTGAACTGCTTCCAGAACGGTAACTATATTGTTGACCTGGTAAATTCCCGTTAAATCAAGATGGTAATAGTTTTTATCATTGGAATGTGTTTCTGTTACTTCCACGATCAACTCATATTTCTCCGTTTTCCATTCCGCCACGAAGCGTTTTTCATCTGCAAAGTGGATAGTTGCGTTTAATTCTTTGGCCCTTGATTCAAAAACCCGGGCAGTCGGTGATTTTTTTTCACCGATAACGACCGGCACGCCGGGTTTAATGATGCCTGCTTTTTCAAAGGCAATTTTCTCTAATGTATCACCAAGCATATTCATGTGGTCATAGCTGATATTTGTGATAACAGACAATGCCGGCGTAATAATATTGGTGCTATCCAATCTTCCCCCTAATCCAACTTCTATAATCGCTATATCAACTTTTTGTTCCTCAAAATATTTGAAGGCCATCGCCACGGTGATCTCAAAAAATGAAGGTTTTATCTCATCAATCAAAGGCTTTATTCTTTCTGTAAAATCAACTACAAAATCCCGGGAGATCATTTCTCCATTTATTTTTATCCGTTCACGGAAATCTTTAAGGTGCGGGGAAGTATACAAACCTGTTTTATAACCTGCAGTTTGTAATATTGCTGCAAGTGTATGGCTGACGGAGCCTTTGCCATTTGTTCCGGCAACATGCACAGATTTGAATTTCGTATGTGGGTCACCGATAGCTTTGCAAAGGATTATCTCATTTGTCAGGTCTTTTTTAAATGCAGCAGCACCTGTTTTTTCAAACATAGGCAATTTGGTAAACAGATAATCGATCGTTTCATCGTAAGTCATGCAGCGAAAATAGGAGTTAATGTGAAAATCCGGAAATGTGTAAAATGTGAAAATGAGGTGCGGGGATATTATCCCGGGAAGAAGAGATTACACTAAAATAAAGGCGAAGATTAATTGTGCACTTTGAAGTTGAAAACAATGGTGCCGACAGATTCATCGTTACCGGAATTAAATTTTACCTGCTTTGCTTTTTGTAATGCAATACTTACATATTTTGATTCCGAGGTTGTGGAACCGCGTAATTGGTAGTCTGCTGAAGTAACATTACCTGCAGCATCCACATGTATATCTACAGCAACTTTTGCATTCTCATTAAAATCATCTGTAAAACTTGGATACCTGGCAATACCTCTTTGTCTTAAATTATTTGACAAACTAATTCCCGAATTTCCGGTGCCACCATTTCCCTTATAATTATTTGAATTCGGGTTACCTCCCGGTTGTCCCTGGTCGCCTTTGCCGCCGGCAATTCCCTGATTGCCCCCGGGTTTATAATCATCAGCATCATTGCCGCCGGTGCCAGTTCCGTTTACCCCATGAAAAACCGCTTTGGGCCTGGGCTTAACAGGGGCGGGTGTTTCCACCGGCTTTGAAATTTTCATCGTAGCCTTTGCAACTTGCTTTTCCGGGATCTTTGTTGCTTCAGGTTTTGTGATCAATGGTTTTTTAATAACAGGCGCGTCTTCATCTTTATCGTTTGTCTCTACATCTTTTGCGGGTGTATGTTCAACAACTGTTTGTTTGGGAGGCGTATATTTTTCGTTGTCCTGTGGTGATGGTTTCCCGGGTAAAAATGGTTGGTCAGTTCCTAATCCATGGTCGCTGTTGCCGAGATTTACTTCGATGCCGTCTTCAATGGGTGGCGGCGGAATTGTAGGCAAAGTCCATGTTACAAAAAGTAATATGATCAGTATAAGCGCACACACCATTGCTGTATAACCGGAAGCTTTCATGTTTTTCTGGGCCTCGAAATTATCATTCATGTATGATGATGTTGCCATGCTGGTTTATGTGTTTTTGATAATGTTGCAAATTACGTTGAATTGCCCTTTCGCTGCTTCAGGAAATGTTAATCTTTTTAAGTATGAGCTATGAACTATTAAGTATGAACCAAAGAAGCTTCTATGAAATCAGATTTCCCAACTTCATAGTTCATACCTCATACTTCATACTTACTAAGCTATCCTATGGTAAATAAAATCCGGCATCCATTTCATGGCGGTAGCCACCATGCGCCAGCGTTGCGTGATGTATACACGCCATTTCTTTTTTTCGATCGCATCAAAAATCTGTTGCGCTGCTTTTTCCGGTGAAGCCACCCAAAAACGTTTATTGCCTTTTGCCATATTCGTATCTACAAAACCGGGCTGTACATCTGTTACATAAATTTCTGCATTCATTTTCTTCGTCTTCATATATAACCCTTCGAAGTAAACGCTCTGAAACGCTTTGCTGGCACTGTATGCAGGTGCCATGCTGTTTCCGCGAAGCGATGCGACAGATGAAGTAGTTACAACATGGCCGTGACCCTGCTGCACAAAATAATTGAAAGAATAATTCACGATCTCAATAAAACCATTCACGTTGGTATCAACAGTAGTTTTATCCAGCTCCCAATTCAAAGACTCACTTACATCCCCGAAACCGGAATTGTAAATGAGCAGATCCATGCCATCCATTTTTGCAATAAGCGATTTCAGATGATTGGTACTTTCATTTGCAGTAACATCAAAACATTCTGTGATAACATTGTTGGGATATTCCAACTGAAGTGTGTAGAGCAGGTCTTGCCTGCGCCCTGTTGCGCCAACCAGCCAGCCAGTTCTGGCATATAAGCCAGCCAGTTCCCTTCCGATGCCTGAGGTTGCACCAATAATAATAACTTTTTTCATAACGCCGGTTTCAGAATGTAAAGCGGTTACGTTTTCCTGATTCTTACATTAGCAATTATCAGTCCAATTATTATGATAACCATACTGATAACATGTATCCATAAAATTGGTTCACTCAAAATATACGTTGCTTCAATAGTACTGAAAACGGGTATCAGGTTTCCAAAAAGTGCGGTGCGTGCCGTGCCAAGCCTTGCTATTGCAGCATTCCAGCATAAATAAGAAATCACTGAATTGCCAAGCCCGAGATATAGTATTATTAAAAACAAATTAAAATTCCAATGTATCGGGCCCGTGTAATGTTGTTCGGCAAGAAAAAATGGAAACAGGATCAATGTGCCCGTTGTAAAAACTACACCGACAAATGCAAGCGGTGAAATGCCTGAAGGTTTTTTCCGTACAAGCACATTATATATGGCAAAGAAAAATGCACTGAGCAAAATCCATACATCGCCGATTGAAAACCGGAGCAGAAGTATATGTTGTAAACTTCCTTTTCCCATAAGCAACAGAATGCCACATATACAAATAACCATCCCGGTAATTCGTTGCCAGGTTATTTTTTCTTTCAGAAAAATTGCGGCGAGGATAACCGCCATTATGGGAGAAGATGTTGTGCCGATGAGTGCAAGATTAATTGCAGGTGTGTAATGCCCTGCAACATAAATACAGGTGTTGAATAGCGTAATACCAGTAAAGGCCGTCAAGAAAAAATAGTTTTTATTTTCTAAGAAGATATTTTTTTCAGCAACCACTTTTTTCCATGCAAAGGGAAGAATGATGACAGTCGCAGTCAGCCACCTGAAAAAACCCATGCTTACCGGTGGTATCGCTTTGTACGCGGCCCTTGCCACAATAAAATTACCCGACCAGATAAGTGTAGTGATTATTGCCAGTAAAATGCCGATGTAAATTCCACGCTGTGGTTTTGGGTTCATGCAAGGAAGGTAGAAAATAATTTCACGCAACGGCGTAACGGCGCCATATGATTTCCCGAAACGGCTACGCTTCTGTATCGTTGAGAGATAAAATAATTTCAGACAGTGTTGTAACACCACAAAGTATTCATCAAAAACCGTTGCGCCGTTGTGATAAACCAATAAAATATTTTGGTTACAGGGTGCAGTAACTCCGGTTAAGCATCGTTGCGCCTGCCTGCCGGTAGGCAGGTCGCACTCTTGTACTGCAGGATTGCTATTGGGTTTATTACTAACGGCAAGGCACAACCGAATTAAAAGTGCGCAAAATCCATTTCATAATTTCCTTTGATACGCTCCATTGGTGGATTGAAGTACCCGAATCTGACTTTTGGGAATTCTTCACGTATCAGTTCCATCAATTGCTTTATGCCCATAAATTCGCCGGTATCCGTCACTCCGATTCTTCCCAGGTACCAATCCGGATCAATATTAAAATTACGCCATTGTATCATCGTCAGATCTGTTTCCGTAATCAGTTTTCGCAATGCCTCATATTCTTCAACGCTATCCGTCATTCCCGGAAAAATAAAATAATTGATAGAAGCCCATCCGCCATAACTACGAACGACTTTCAAACTTTCAACTATATCTTGAAACTCATAATTATTCGGACGATAATAAGCTTCGTAAATATTTTTCCGTGCAGAATTCGTGCTAACGCGGATGCTGTCCAACCCCGCTTCGCATAAGGCTTTCACGGCATTGGGTTTTGAACCGTTGGTATTGATATTAATGCTTCCGCGATCAGTATGCTTGCGCATTTCAATAATAGATTCGCGGATTGTTTCCCACATCAGCAATGGTTCGCCTTCGCAACCCTGGCCGAAACTTACTATCGGATATGGTGCAGTTTGCAAATGTGGAACAGTGAACTCTACAATTTCTTCGGCACTGGGTTTAAATGTCAAACGGTCTTGCGTGGATGGAATCGATTCTTCCTGCGGTTGAAATGAAATGCAACCAATACAATTGGCATTACATGCCGGTGAACTCGGTACAGGGCATTCCCACCTGCTTAATGAAAAATTCCGCGCCGCAGGACAATTATATGTCATACAACAGTTCTCCATTAAATGTTTAACCAGGCGATTATGCGGATAAGCCTGCAATAAATGTTGAGCACCTGTTGCAATTTTTTCGGAGTCGTATCCGGAGCATTCCTGGCGTATATCCGGTTCGATGCGGACCGCAGGAACATAAAAAGTTTCATTCAGCCAGCCGGCTGCTGTATAACAAAACAATGGGAGTGTAGGCGCATCTTTTTCAGATTCGTAAGCGGCAAGATATAGACCTGTATGCGCAGGCGGAATAAATGCAGCAACAGCCCAGCCTTTTTCGCACAGGCGCATTTCTCCGGTTTTTACATCAATGCCGATTCCGCGGCGCCCCGGGAGTTCATACAAAGAGCCTCCGTCGGGCAATTCAATCCAGTCTTCGGCAGGAACAGGAAGCGCATCCCACCCGCTTCGCCCGGTTGCATACAATGTAGTGTCTTCAAAAATATTTCCCTTTCCGTCGGAATAAAGAGTGTAAGGTGAAGCCATAGAAAGTTGTTAGTTGACAGATGACAGTTGCCAGGGCGAACTTTAAACAAACTATACAAATAATTGCAGTTTAATTATTATAAGTCTGTCATCTGTCAACTATCCACTGTCAACTCTTTAGATAATGCCTGCAAAATTCGTGAATTTGTTCGAGTTCGTCGAAATCAAGATTTTTTCGCAGGGAAAAGTGTAATATCTCCCCGTTCGAAGTCCCAATTTGAATGGAATCGTAATGTGCTTCTATGCGGTTAATATTCGACCATAAAAAAAACCGTGTATTGGGTATATGTGGTATTTCCATACCGGTATGATGGATGGAAAGCAAATGGCTTTTTGAAATGCCTTGTTCGCAATACAGGAGATAACAATATAAAACGAACAAACCGATATGAGAAAAACCTGTGAGCCATTTTCCGGACATAAGCATTAAAATGCCAATACCCAGGAAAAAAATGATCTCCACACCACGGAAGAACAAATTGATCCTGGAAGAATGTTCCAGCAAACCGCGGCCTGCAAATACCAGGATCAAAATGTCGGTGGCAATAATAAGCTGGCACCAGAAATAAACCGGGCGTGATTCCTGCTGGTGTACATGGCTCAGCGCATGCAGTAAAATGATCAATGCCGCGAGCAAATGTAAACCGGAACCATAACGTCTTAATTTTTCAAAAGCGGGGTGAATGATGTGTAGTGTTAAGGAGTCCATGTGCAGCGTTTAGCTATGTGATGCACAGTTGTAAAATTTCCATATCGATTTTGAAAAATAATTTAAGATGTATAAAAAACCTGCCAGGTTTTTGAAACCCGGCAGGTTTGAATAAGCAGTCTGTTGCTATCAAAAGGCGCTCAATAGAATTGTTGCAGTACAAAAGTGCGATTCTTCCAATGGAAAAATCAAAAGCAACGATTATGAAAAAGAACAAATGCTGGTTATCAAATAAAAACTAGAATTCAAAAGACTAAAAAATAAATAATTGAAAATTGAAAATGCCTTAGCTCATAGTTCAAAGCTAACTGCTATTCCGAACAAATCGTATATCGTATATCTCAAATCGTAAACTCTATTCACGTAGCTTATGGTATAATAAGTGTCATCGATTGCTTGTCCATTTTCAACAGGTATGCGCCTTTTGACAATGCGCTTACATCGATTTGCCGGTTACCCGCCTGCAATTTTTTCCGCAACACTTCTGCACCCGAAATATTGTATAACGATACTGTTGCGGCCTGCGGCAATTGTATGGTGAAACTTCCGCTGATCACAGGGTTGGGATAAACCTTAATACTATTTTCACCCGAAAACAATACGTGCGTTATGTCGCTATAAACAACATTTCCATCAAGGTCTTTTTCTTCGATGCGGTAATAATTATCTCCTTTATCCGGTGATGTATGAACGAAATTATATTGTTGTGTTGAACTGCTATTGCCTGCTGCCGCTACTGTTCCGATATCTGTCCAGCTTGTTCCATCATCACTATGTTGAATAATAAAATCTCCGCTGTTCAATTCATTGCTGGTACTCCAGTTCAATACTATATTTTCGTTTTGCTGGTTTGCCGTGAAGCTTATCCAACTTACCGGAAGCGTAGTAATATTCGTGATGTTTGCACTCACTACCTGGTTAAGACTTGCAGAGGTAAATAACAGGGTAACTGTTCCGGCGCCAACGATCTGCAAATTTGAGAATGTAGCTACACCATTTGCATCTGTGTTCACAGTAACTGTTCCGGCAGTTACAGCGGCCCCTGTTGCAACAGATGCGGTAACCGGTATGCCGGATTGATTGATCACTTGCCCAAGGCCATCACGCACTTGTATAACCGCAGATGTTGTCATCGTAACTGCAGTTTTGTATGTTGTAGGTTGAGATGTGAGTGTTAATTGTGTTGCCACGCTTATTGCGGGTTCATTAAATGCAATGAATGCAGGGTCTGATGTTCCGTTGGGTTGATAAACCAACGCAACAGCGTTTGCATAATTACTTGCCGTTATACCAAAGGAAGAAAGATCTGCAGCAAAAAAACGCATAGGCCGGGAAGAGTTGATAAAGCTTGAATTAGTCTGCGTTGCGGTGCTGAAATCATAAAAATCTGCTGTCCAGTTTCCTATAGGGCTCAAAGAAGTCTGATCAATAGTAATTTGATTACCCACGGTATTTCCCGATGCATCTACAAACTTTAAAATGTCAAGATTAGATGAGCTTGGTGTTGCCATCTGTGTTACAAAAATATCTGGCTTTCCATCATTAATAGCTGAAGCACTGATTCCATTAGAGCTGAGGTTAAACTTTAATGTTGACCCCGCAGGAATGTTAGCAAGCCCTGTCCCGAGATCTAATCCTTTTTTTCCGTCGGTGAGGAAAGATGCTAATTGTGCTCCTGTAGGATTAGCCGGGAAAGGGGTGACACCGTTATTTAAAACGCCATTATTCACTCCGTCATAATTCTGGCCGAGCATCACAAAATAAGATCCGCCCGAAGTATTAGGAACAGAGTTGATAGGAAAGGCGCGGAAATTCAGCGGCGTGAATGTTATGCTATGAGCCGTAAGTATCGCATCATTAACGCCGGTTGAGAATGTTGTTCCATTCCATGTAAATGCAAGCATGTTATGGCTATTATCTGGCAAGGTTGTACTGATCGAGCTGAGGCTGCTCGTCCAGTACCCATTATAGTCAGAATAGATTGCTGTAACCTGCGCCTGCAGGTTAGTAAAGCATTGCAATAAAATGATCGTCGAAACAACGATTAATTTTCCCGGGAAAAAAATAATGCGACGGGTAGAACTTTTGTGACCGAATAATTGCCTGGTAAAAAAGGTAGAAATGTTTTTCATTTTCAATTTGGATATTAGTTTTATCAATATGCCTTCATTTGTAAGGCATACACTGCGATACACTAACTCAAAAATGAATTTTATCTTTTGTGAGATACTTAGTGAAAAACCCTTACAACCCGTATTTATTGACAATTGTCAAACATAAGGGTTTCCATAGTTATATAATAAAATAAGATGCAGGGCTAATTTTCGGGTATGCATTACAGTTAGGTTACCATTTTTCCCAACTGCCTATGAAAGAATACAGTGTGACCTGGTAAAAAGCCGGTTGTGGAAGTCCGGGTAATGCACCGCCTATTGAGAAAATGCGGGAGAAACCTAATTCAAAATGATCGAAACGTATTCCGGCATCCGCCGATATTCCCCAAAATGAAGCCGGATAGGAATTTGTGGAATCGTGCGCATAACCGGTAATCAAATAACTGGCACCTGCACCAAAATAAAATCCGAATCTTTTAGTTGATTTATGGCTCGATCCATATCCGTAATTAAAATGAATGTATGCCGGGAATTCTGCATAATCAGCAAGATTGTTGCTTTCTTCAATAGTTCCCGGTGAAAGGTAATCTGCAAGAAAAGCAAGATATCCAAGGCCGTACCTGTTCTCAAAACCCAACTTTAAATTTGTCCCGACACATACTGAAGCACTGTTGATAGAAAATAGGTTAAATCCAAATCCATATCCAAGGCCACTTGAAATGCTTCCCTGGAAATTCAGGCTGCCGTTTGCAGCTCCGATTGTCCGCTGCTTTTCAATTTTTCGCAGAAAAGTCTGTGCGTTAGCTAATGAAGCAAAAAATAAACATGTACAGAAAAGCAGTTGTGGTTTTTTATTGGTGATCACGGCAGAAAGGTTAAGGGTTATTTTTATAGACGTAGATCTTCACTGCCTGGCGGCTTCTGAAATGCTATCCTAATGTTAATTTAATTTCAAATGTGTAAACGACAAAACTTAATAAGCAAATAAAGAACTTTAGTACATTACAGCACTAAATTCAATAATAGTAATATGAAAGGGAAATTCAGAAAGAACAGTTTAGCATTTACCGCAATTGTATCTGTTTTATTATTCACAAAGACAAACCTCTTTGCTCAGGAAGGATCCCCGCTCGAAGGGCGTTGGGATATCACGATCCATACCCCGGGAAAAGATTATCCATCCTGGCTTGAAGTACGTCATTCAGGATTGAAAACATTGGTAGGCCAGTTTGTGAGCACTGGCGGAAGCGCAAGGCCGATTTCCAAAGTGAATTTTGCAGATAATAAAATGAGTTTTTCTATTCCGCCGCAGTGGGAGCGTGAAGACAGGGATATGAGTATGGAAGGAATATTGAAGGGGGATAGCCTGGTGGGAACAGGGGTTACAAGCAGCGGTAAAACATTTAACTGGACGGGAAAACGGGCGCCTCGTTTACGCCGCGATAAAGAACCCGTTTGGGGCGAGCCTATTCAACTGTTCAATGGAAAAGATTTAACAGGATGGCATGCTACGGGCGACAATCAATGGATAGCGCAGGATGGGATTTTGCGTAGCCCGCATTCAGGGAGCAACCTGGTAACGGATAAAACATTCAACGATTTTAAACTGCATATAGAATTTCGTTATCCGAAAGAAAGCAATAGCGGTGTGTACTTACGCGGCCGCTATGAAATACAGATAGAAGACAGCAAAGGCAAACTTCCCGGCAAGGATTATCTCGGCGCGATTTATGGTTTTATTGAACCCACAGAACAAATGGCCAAAGACCCCGGTGAGTGGCAAACATATGATGTTACACTTGTAGGAAGAATGGTAACACTTGTTGTGAACGGTGTAACGGTGATATGTAACCGGGAAATCCCCGGCATCACCGGTGGCGCAATTAACAGCAACGAAGGCGAGCCCGGCCCAATATTGATACAGGGAGACCACGGCCCGATCGATTACAGGAATATTGTGATAACGCCGGCGAAGTAGAGAGTAGTTAGTAGGCTGAAGACAGAAGTCAGAAGGTGGATGAAGAATGAAATTGTGAAATTATTCAGGCTACTATCTGCCATATTCTAAATTCTATCTTCATTTGTCGTTATCTGCATTCAGTAAATCAACCTATAAATATTTTTATGGATTCCATGGAACTCAAAAACCTTCAGGCGCCTATTAAAGAAAAATATAAAGCGGATCCTGGTTCCGCAATTATAACATTGAAGGCACAGGGAAATATTGGCGAAGGGATTTCATGCAAAGTTGATACGGGGCGTGCGTTAGTGGAAGCAGGGTTGCATCCGGCAACCGGTGGCACGGGAATGCTTGCATGCTCAGGCGATATGTTGCTGGAAGCATTGGTAGCTTGTGCGGGTGTTACATTGTCTGCAGTTGCAACAGCGATCGGCGTGGAAATAAAAAACGGAATCGTTAGAGCAGAAGGAGACCTTGATTTTCGTGGCACACTTGGTATTTCCAAAGAGGCACAGGTTGGGTTTAAAAATATAAGGCTTTATTTTCAGATTGAGTCGTCAGCAACAGCAGAGCAGATAACAAGTTTGTCAAAACTCACAGAACGTTATTGCGTAGTATATCAAACACTTTGTAACGGAGTGAAAGTAGATACATTTTATGAAGTATGAGTTATGAATCAAGAAGCATGGGGCTTTCTTAATTTGCAACAAATCGCTTGTAACTCATAATTTATAGGAAAAGATTTCTCAATGAAATTTGAATTGCTTCCTGTTATCGATATCATGCTCGATTTATACGAGAAACCAGCAACAGTCGAGCGTTTCCATGAATACCTCCAAACATTACAGGGAGAAACGAAAGGTGATCTGTCTGTCCCGATCGGAGGTTTTAACCCCATGGCAAAAGAGTATGCCATTACAAAACTCCGGGAATTAAAAAAAACAGATGTAGAAAAAATAATTGCAGAAACACTACAACTTATTAATGAAGATGTCTCAGATCTGCCATCAACAGTATTTAAAGTAGCATTCAATTTAGCCGATGATTTGAAAGGCGGATGGACAAATCATTTTACCACAGATTATGACAGCAAGTTTAAAATGAATGCGCTCATCAAGCGGAGCTTTTGCATTCCAGTTTTCTGGACGAGCGAGGATTTTAATCAGCAAATGATCATTCAACGAACAAAAGAATATTGCTACCGCACTGTTTACTGGCTTGCCCATGATAAGCCAAAAACATTGAAAGACCATATTGACCAGGAAATAATGGTTGCAAAAAGAACCGGTTATAAAATAATATTGGATTTTGATTTCAATTCCCTGAATGATTTCTATGAAAAAAATAAAGACTGTACAGAATGGATAACCATATTTAATTTTTTATATGGAGATAATGCCGTTGAATCCCTTGGTAATATCCCTTTAGGAATTAAAGAGGATTATGCAGGATTTAAATTTGCAAGATCCCTGGCAATACGATGATCATTTAGCCCCATACATTCTTACTATAGATTTTCATTATTTTTAATTGAGAAATATTTTAACCCCATGAAATAAAAATAACATACAATGCGGATTAATTATTTTTTGGTTACGATATTGAGCGTTTGTGTTTTTTCCCATAGTGAAGCGCAATACAAACGTAAAGGGGAGAACCTTCAAAATGCCAGGAAGAACAGGATTTCCCAGGCTTCTTTTTCACTTGCCCAGCTTAAAGGAAAATGGCAGGAAACCATTCGCAAAAACAGGAGCGACAGTAGCAGGATAAAATTCAATGATAGTATCTTATTGAAATTTTACGATAGTAATAAAGTGCAGACACGAACAAGTGTTGCGACAAGTTTGACCTTAAATGGCGAAGCGGAAATTGATGGCGATAATAATCTATATGTTGCATCAGATGTTTACCTGGTCAAATCCCTGTCTGCGAACGAACTGGTGATTGACGATAATTCAAAATTCATACATACATTAAAAAAGGTGGATAGTTTCTGGTATGAAAAATTGGGAAAGCTACCAGTGAAACAAAATGAAGGCGATCAGCCGATCTCCGTTAACTCAAACAGTATTCTTGGAAAATGGTTTGTATATCGGCGACAGGCGAAACCCGGAGGCATTGCAGACAGCGAACAATTGATCAAATACCTGAACCTGCCTGTAAGGATCGATAATGTTACTGCGTCGGGGGATATTACTTTTTTTCGCGGGTCAGAAACGCAGAAACTAACGTGTACGGTTACCCTAAATAAAACAGAGATAAGAATTATATCAGGAAAATTTGCCTGGAAATTTTTTACTTACCAGGCAGATAGCACCAATTTAGTTTTTGGTGACGGTCATTTGAAATATTTTTGTAAACCATTGAAAGAAAATTAACAATTGGTACAAGAAGTAATTCATTATTTTGCTCATGGCCTTGCGTTAAAATTTAATCATACTCATATTCTTTGATTATGAAACCTTCAAACCGGCGCGAATTTCTGCAAACTTCTGCAATACTTGCAGCTTCTGCATTGGCGCCTTCATCACTCAAATGGGATACGGCAAAACCACTCTTGTCTTTTTCAACATTGGGTTGTCCTGATTGGACATTTAAAGAGATCGTAGAATTTGCATCGCAACATAACTATGATGCAATAGAACTTCGAGGCATACAAAAACAACTAGATCTGCTGCAATGCAGCGAATTTAATTCCCCTCAAAATATTGCGGATACTATAAAAATAATGCAGGATCATCACCTGCGTTTTTCTGATTTAGGATCATCCGCAACATTACACTTTGCAGATCCTGCAGAACGGAAAAAAAATCTTGATGAAGGACGCAGGTTTATTGACCTGGCGGTTAAGATCAAATGCCCTTTTGTACGTGTGTTCCCGAATAATTTTCCAAAAGACCAGGATAAAAATGAAACGATCGACCTGATCGTAAAAGGGTTGCTTGAACTTGGAGAACATGCAAAGGGAAGCAGGGTTGCTGTTCTCGTCGAATCACATGGCGACCTTGTTCATAGTAATGATCTTGAAAAAGTAATGAAAGATGCAAAACACCCTCATGTAGGGATGATCTGGGATGTAGCGAATATGTGGACGATCACTAAAGAACCTCCCGCCGATGTATATGCGAAGTTGCACAAATATATTTTGCATACGCATATTAAAGATGCGAAGCTTGATGATGGAAAAATAAATTATGTTTTTCTTGGAAAAGGAGATGTGCCGATATTTGATGCAATTGACCTGTTGGCAAATGGGGATTATAAGGGATACTACAGTTTTGAGTGGGAAAAGTTATGGCACCCGGAAATTGCGGCGCCTGAACAGGCTCTTGCATATTATGTGGATGCAATGAAAAAACATTTTAAATTTTGATGTTTCTCACAGATTTTACAGAATGCACAGATAAAATTGAAAAGCAAATAATAGTATTCAAAAAATAATTATGCCCGGAGATTCTCTTCTTATCAATAACAAAGCCGCAAAACAAAATACGTATGATGCGATCATTATAGGTTCTGGTATTACCGGCGGATGGGCTGCAAAAGAACTTTGTGAAAAAGGATTGAAAGTGCTTTTGCTTGAACGCGGGGTAAATCTTGTTCACCCGAATTATCCGACAGCAACAAAAGATATCTGGGATTTCCCGCACCGATTAAGTTTATCAAAAGAAGATAAAGAAAAACATTTTGTGCAAAGCAGGCATTGGTCTTTTCGTGAAGACAATAAACATTTTTACATCAACGACAAAGAAAACATTTATGAAGAAATGAAACGCTTCGATTGGATACGCGGCAATATTGTTGGCGGACGTTCTGTATTGTGGTCGCGTGCATGCTATCGCTGGAGCGATCTAGATTTTGAAGCAAATGCAAAAGAAGGTATTGCTGTCGATTGGCCGATACGTTATAAAGATATTGCACCATGGTATGATTATGTTGAATCATTCATTGGCGTGAGTGGGAGCAAAGAAGGCATCAAACATTTGCCTGATGGGATATTTCAGCCACCATTTCAAATGAATGCTGTTGAAAAATTCTTCAAAGAAAAAACAGAAAAAAATTATACGGATAGAAAAGTCATCATGGGCCGTACCGCAAATCTTACCAAACCAGTGCAGGGTAGAGGGCAATGCCAGGCACGTGACCTTTGTCACCGTGGATGCCCGTACGGCGCATATTTCAGCACGAACGCCAGCACAATGCCGGCTGCTTATGCAACCGGGAATTTAACGGTACGCCCTCATTCGCTTGTGAATAAAATAATTTATGATGATCGGAAACAAAAAGCAAAAGGAGTGGAGATCATCGATACGGAAACAAATCAGGCTATTGAATTTTATGCACGCATTATTTTTTTGAATGCATCTACGGTTGCAACAACATTTATTTTGTTGAATTCAATTTCATCAAGGTTTCCAAATGGGTTTGGTAACGGCAGTGACCAGGTTGGAAGAAATTTAATGGATCATCATAAAGGCCTTTCTGCTTCTGCTGATATAGATGGATTTGAAAACAGTTATTATTATGGCAGAAGGCCGACACCTGCATACATCCCACGTTTCAGGAATGTGAATAAAAAGGATGCTGATTTTTTTCGCGGGTACCATTTCGGAATGAGTGCATATCGTGGAAGGCAGCAAGATGACCATGATATCGGCGCAGCATTGAAAGATGCAATAAGTGAACCAGGCGGATGGCATATTGGAATTTATGGTTTCGGTGAGTGTTTGCCTTATGCAGATAACCGCATTACACTCAATCATAACAAAACAGATAAATGGGGGAGATCCTTAGTGTCGATTGACTGTGAGTTCAAAGAAAATGAAAAAAAGATGCACGATGATATGAAAAGCACCGCCAAAGAAATGCTTGAACGTGCAGGCCTGAAAAATATTTCAATCAGCAGTTCGATGTCGTTTCCCGGAAATGCCAATCATGAAATGGGCACGGCAAGA
Organism: Bacteroidota bacterium; assembly: GCA_018266575.1. GTDB lineage: Bacteria > Bacteroidota > Bacteroidia > Chitinophagales > Chitinophagaceae > Puia. The sequence continues at coordinate 12,088 of JAFEAE010000024.1, read as the reverse complement.
ATGGGAAAAGATCCGAGGACATCTGTACTGAATAGTTTTAACCAGATGCATGAAGTGCCAAATGTTTTTATTACTGATGGTTCGTGTATGACATCTGGAAATTGTGTCAATCCTTCTCTGACGTATATGGCGCTTACTGCACGTGCCTGCGATCATGCAGTGAAAGAATTAAAAAAAATGAATATTTAATTATTAATTAGAAAATAATAATTGTGGTGACCGATTATGGTTATCAAGAAATCAATTAAGTACTGCATACCTCAGCATTAATTTGAATATTAAATTTCAGGAAGTTTAAAATATGAAATGAGATCAATCGTCTTACTTCATATCAAAAGCTATTAAGGATTTTCACCCAGTAACAAAACTCATTCATTATTCGTTGCATATAAACAATAAGCCATGGCTCAATAGAATTGTTGCTGTACAAGTGTGCGATTCTTCCAGTGGAAGAATCGAAAGTAACGACGATCAATAGAGAACAAATGCCGGTTACTCAAAATAAAAACTAAAAATAAGAAAGACTAAAAACTATATAATTGAAAATTGAAAATGCTCGAAGCGTATAGCTGAATGCTAATTGCCATTGCAAAGAAATCGTACATCCGACATCGTAAATCGTAAATTTTTTTTAACATTCATTAATCATCTTTGTTTTTGCTTTTAGGTAATTTTAAAATGATGAAAGCAACTTTATTTTTATTTCTTTTATTATCATTATCATATCCTGCGAAAGCACCGGGAAAATGGGAGTTGGTGAAAGAGCAGGATGGAATAAAAATGTACAACCGGCCGTCGGAACGTTCGAAATTCAACGATATAAAAGTCGAAGCGGAATTTCCCGGAACAGTACAACAAATTGCTGAAATTTTATTGGATGTTCCAAAATATACGGAGTGGGCTTATGCGACAAAATCGAGTGTAATAGTAAAAAAGATCAGTAATACCGAGTTGATCTATTATTCGGAGATCGATGTTCCATGGCCTGCAAACAACCGTGATTTTTATGCGCACTGTAAAGCTACTTTCGACTCGTCTACTCATTCCATGAAATTAATCTCCGTGAGTATTAAAAATTATCAGCCGGAGAAGAAAAATATAGTGCGGCTTGCTTTTTCAAGGGGCACTTGGAATATTACAACCGCCCCAAACAAAAAGATCCGCATTGAATACTTTCTGGAATTGGATCCCGGCGGCTCGGTGCCTGCATGGTTATTGAACCTTTTTTCTACAAAAGGGCCAATGGAAACTTTCTTAAACCTGAAACAAAAAATGGTAGGGCTCAATAAATAAGCTATTGGTTATTTACAGGCGGCAGCCAGATTATCACAGTTCCATCATGTTGTAATTCGTAGTGAATATCCTTTGGTATCCTGGCAGGGTGAAATGTTTTCGAATGAGCATCTACGTTAGTATATCCGGCATCGTGCAATGCTTTCATGATCTTTGTTTTTACATCCTGCATTGCGGCATCAGGGTCATTATCAAAATTTATCCGCACATTGGTTTGTTTATCGGGGAACGCATTTTTAAATGAAGTGATATTGTCTGCTGTTGCATCCCAGGGAATGATCCCGTATTTATAAACAAACGGTTTTTCGGTAGCTGTAGGAATATTATCAGGCGACTGGATTTTTGTATTATCGGCTGGAGGTGCGCTGTTAGTTGCAGCTTGTGCAGGTGTAACTGTTTTTGGTATTTTATCGTTTTCATGCGCTTCCCTTACTTTTTTTGCAGGTATTGCGGCATCGGTTTTTGATTTATCAGTTGAGCTCTTTGCATCAGTAAGTGATGGCTGTGCAGCAGGGCCGGCTTTGGTTTTATCGTTTGCATTGGCCGCTGAAACCGAAGAAGAATCAATATGTATAGTGGAAGAATCTTTAGACAAGTTTCCATTTCCTGTTCCGGCTGTTGTACTGTCTTTCGGTATATCTGCTTTTTTTTCTTTGCTTTCATCCTGGCAAGAAGAAATAAAAACAGCAATGCAGAGTATAAAAACGGGGTATGAAAAAAACTGTCGCATATTGTTGTGGATATTGTTTGAAGAAATATAATAAAATATTGTGCCATTAATATACTGCGTAATTCCGGCAAATGAAAGTAAAATGGAAATATTAACTATTTCACCAATGAATAAAGCTTCTTTTATATATAGTTTGGCAACGAAATTCTGCTAACCTGCTTTAAATCCATAAAATGAGTTCAGTTTCTTTCGATTATATATCACCGTTAGTTCATCGGGTTAATCTGTAAATAAGTAATGCAGCCCGTTTGATCAGTTTTGGGTACATGGAAAGATCGATCGTTTCTCCCGGTGCATGCGAGCCTTTACCGGAGGAGCCGAGGCCGTCTAAGCAGTTCAAATAATTTGCTATATACGATATATCCCCGGCGCCCCTGCTTCCGGGATCACAGGCAAACACTCCCCCATAATTCAGGCTCATACTTATGTCGCTTACTATTTTGCGCAGTGAATCATTTCCTGCTGTAGGTGCCATAGAAGGAATGCCATCTTTAAAAGAAATCGTTGCATTGGTTCCGGGCAAATGTTGCGCAACGATCATGCGCATGGTGTCCCTTGCTTTTTCTTTTTGCTCTTCAGTCAGAAAACGAAGATCGCCCATGACAATCGTTTTTGGTGAAACAATATTTGTTTTTGAAACAACCGTTCCTTTCTGCGCATGCTCATCATACACAACATCAGAACCACCGATAAAAAGGCCGGGATTAAATGTAAGAAAAGGTTGTGTACTTAATTTTTCCCGGAACTCATTTACAATCCGTGCTGCTTCATACACGCTTCCATATCCATGTTTGAAAATTCCGGAAGAATGCATTTGTTCTGCATCTACTTCCAATCTCCATTCGCTGGCGCCGCGGCGTGCAGTAGTAACCGTGTCCAATCCCTGTGCGCCTTCAAATGCAAGTGCAACATCATGTTGCCTGCTTCGCTCAATAAAATCGCCACGGCTCACACTTCGCGGATGCCCGGCATTTTCTTCATCACCGGTAAAGTATACAGTGATAGTTGTATTCTCTAAAAGTTTTTGCTGGTTCAATGCTTTCAAAGCAGCTATTACCATTACATCTCCGCCTTTCATGTCATTCACCCCTTGTCCTGTTGCAGTGGTATCGTTCAACATGCGAAATGGGTTTGCGGGCATGTCGGGTTCAAAAACAGTATCGAGATGACCGATCAGGAAAATCTTTTTTCCTTTATTCCCTTTCCGGTAAGCAACAAGATGACCGGCCCTTTTGAGCGAATCAGGCATGGTGATCCATGTCACCGTGAAACCAAGTGCCTGTAATTCTTTAGCATATAATTCCCCTGTATTCTTTACACCCGCAATGTTTAACGTTCCGCTGTTTATGTTTACAGATTCTTTAAGCAATTCGATAGCCGCAGGCATTCCGGCCTCCACATTGCCAATGATCTTTTTTTCAGTTTTGGAAAGCATTTGTGCATCAACGTTAGCAGCAAGGATTGTAATTAACGCAAAAAGAGTGAAGTTTTTCATTATGCTGGTTTTGGTAACAGAAGTTAGTATGTTTTTAAAGAATTCAATACGGGTACTATTATTATTTTAAGCATGCGCATAGTTCCTCACTGACATAACCCTGAAAAATCAAAACCTGTATTCGGCACGCACCATAAAGTTTCTTGGAGCACCAGGCCATTTGCTTACATTGTTGTAGGCACCGAGCCAGTATGTTTTATCTGTAATATTATTAAGATTTAGTGCAATGTTGAAGTGATCATACGAATAACGTATACCCGCGTTGAGTAAAATATAACCCGGCAATGTCAATCCTGTTTCTAAGGTGTTTCTCCAACCTACCTGTGAATGGCCGGCAGCAACTCCGAAGCCTTTGAGTAAGCCTCTTGAAAAAACATATTTTATCCAGCTATTGCTCATATTTTCTGGCGCATTTTCTACAAGTGTCCCCACCTGCGATGCAATCTTACTTTTTATCACTTTTGCAACGCAATATGAATATGATGCAGCTATACTTAAATTGGGAAGAATGTCTCCGTCGATTTCCGTTTCAACACCTCTCGACCTATCTTCTCCCTGCTGAACATATAAATTGGGATCAGATATATCATTGGCATTCACTGCAACATTGTGCAACGTCAATTGGTATATGGATAGGGTAGCAGCCAGTTTATTATGAAACAGATTTACTTTCGCACCGGCCTCAATGATCTCACTTGTTACCGGTTTAAACGGCGCATTAAAAATTTGTGTACTCGTTGATGCTTCAAACGGATCGAAACCTTTGTTATATGTAGCATATAAATTTACGATAGGCGAGAGCGTATATACTATACCAACCCGCGGCATTAGTATGTTTACTTTCGATTGGTCTGTGGTATCGTCATCATCGCCGGCACTATATAATTCTTCTCTTAACCCAAACAAAAATTTCCATTTTTTCCAGCTCGCCTGCTCTTGTATGTAGATGCCTTGTGTATGATATACCGATGCTTCAACATTAGTGGCATCAGTATTATAGGACGACTGCTGGTATTTGTCAACCGGCTGCATTGCATATACCGGCCTTAGCAAACTAAAGGTTCCGGCAATACCGCTGCCGCTGCCAAAGCGATTTGCATCTTCAAAATATTTCTGATCAAGGTTAACATCACTGATCACAAGGTCATAACCAGCCAGGAACTGGTGGTTTAATTTCCCGGTGTTGAAATGAAATGTAAAGTATTCATTGAAAGTGTGTGTTGTAGTATGGTATTTCCAATTTGTATAATATAGGTTTACAGAGTCGGGAGTGATATAACTATGCACGCCGTGTTCTGCGGTGTTTTGTTGCGTGATATAATTCAGGTAACCACTGTTGAAATTGATCTGCTTATTTATTTTGTAAGAAAACAAAATGGAAGTGGCAATATCAGTTTCATGCAGGTAGTTTCCAGGTTGTGAAACGATCAGCTTTACAGGAGTGGATGTTAATGAATAATTATTTTGAATCCCCGGCTGGCCGCGGTCGAGAATAGTATTTATGTGTGAAACAGAAAGGTCTACATTCAATTGTATCCTGTCGTTTGGTATATACGAAACCGAAGGCGCAAGCTCAAAAGATTTTGCATAAAAGAGGTCTCGGAAAGAATGTGTTTCATCATAACCTGCATTGAAACGATAGAGCAATGTTTTATTCTTATTCACCGGGCCTGTTATATCTCCCAACGCACGGAAATGGTTCCATGTGCCACCTGAAATACTTATGCTTCCTTCGTTAGTAGATAATGGTTTTTTCGTTACCAGGTTGATAGTTCCCCCGGGATCGCAGTTGCCATATAAGGTAGCAGATGGCCCTTTCACCACTTCTATTCTTTCAACATTAACAAGCATCGTACTTGTATATGTTGTGTTGTATCCTCTCAGGCCATTGATAAGCCGTGCATTTTCAGCTTTAAAACCTCTTATGGTGAAATCATCAAATCCAGAGTAATGGTTTACTCCGGCAGCTTCATCGGCAGCATCTTTTACCGTAAACTCCATTTTGTCTGCGATCATTTCTTTTGTTATAGACGAGATGGATTGCGGGATATCTAAAAACGAGGTTTGTGTTTTAGTGCTCAAAAAAGAATAATCACTTTTATAAGAGTTGGATATCCTTCCTTTTACTTCTACATTCTGTAACTGCACAATAGTAAAGTGTATTTCTATCGTACCCAGATCGACAGTTTGATTATCGCCGATAGCAACTGCCTGCATAAACCTGTCAGACCCGGCAGATGTTATAATCAAAGTATCCTTAAATGCTGGGAGATGTTGAAACAAAAAAGAACCGTTCCGGTCGGTTACTGTTACACGTTTCAATGATTTTAATTCAACAGTAACATCAGCAGGGTTTTTATCAGGCGTAATAATTTTACCTGTTAGCGCACCTGAATTTTTCTGGGCATGAACTACTTCAGCGAGTAATAATAATACAAAAGGTGTAATCCATTTTCTCATATCCTGTTGTCTTGGTTTTAGGTTTTAAAGGCAGGTCAAGGTACAAAGCAATCATGAAATGAAACTGAATTTGATAAGAGTTTATTAAAAATTAAAACAGGCTGTATTCTGCAGAACAAAACCGGGTATATCTGATAATTCATTTAATGAAAATGTATTTGCTGATTTAAAAAGCTTTTGGATTGTACTTGGCGTCATCCCATTTTCATAAAATATGAATGCGTTCAATTTTTCGTTTATATATAAACGTTAGCTATGCAGCTTTGTGAAATTTTTCTGTAATTACAGGAGATATCTTAATAATCTCCCTGCATAAGCATTCCGGGAAATTACCGTATAAGGATTACAGTGCCTTTTATCGGAGGGAAATTATTTTTAAGATCGATCATATATACATATACACCAGCTGGCTGAAGTTCATTTTTAAATCTTCCATTCCAATCTTTATTGTTCTTACTGCTTTCAAAAATTTTTTCCCCATAACGGTTGTAGACAGAAACAACTGCATCGGGAAAATCGCTCAGCAAACGAATGTGCCACACATCATTCACCCCATCTCCGTTTGGTGTGAATGCATTGGGGACTGGAAGTTCTTTATACACTTTTACTAAAACGGTATCTGCTGATGAACCACATCCGATTGTTGATGTTGCAGTTAAAATATAATTTGTATTTATTGCAGGATCTGCAACCGGATCGAGTATAGTCACATCGCTTAACGTTGGTGAAGTAATCCAACTGAAATTTACATTGTCGGGATTTGAAATGCTTCCATCCAACTTAACAGATTGCCCTTTTATGATGCCCTGATCTTCCCCTGCGCTTATCAGCGGTTTTGTATCTACAATAACAAGTACGCTTGCTGTATCAGAACAATTTGCATTATTAGTAACAGTAACGGTATAATTGGTGGTTGTTGATGGTGTAGCAAAAGGGTTGCTGATATCAGGATCAGATAAATCATTTACCGGAGCCCACATGTAGGTATTGCCGCCGCTTGCATTCAACATAACAGAATCGCCGATACAAATAGTTTGTGTACCATTAATGGAAATAGTTGGTGCAGGTAAAATATTTACCGTTGTAGAAGCAGAACTTACGCATCCACCGGTATCAGTTAAAAAAACAGTGTAGACCCCAGCTGTACCGGGAGTTGCTTTAAAACTCGGATCATATTCAATAGAAGAAAATGCCCCCGGCCCGATCCATTGATATAACCTGGCAGGACTTGCAGATAATTGTACTATTCCATTTTCACAAACGGGGCCATTATTTGAAGCTGTGCCTGGTGCAGCCGGATTGTGTGCAGTTATGATAACATCATCAGAAATAAACCTGCAGTTGTTGTAATAAATATTACTTCCTTCTGCAGCAATAAGCCGGTATAAATATGTTCCTGAATCAGAGATTGCAGGTTGATAATAAGTTGTAAGTGCCCCGGGAATATCCTGCCAAATACCGCCGGTATACTCCTGCCACTGATAATAAGGATTCATAAAACCTGAACCAATTTTACCTTGCAACACAACCGCAGGGCTGTCATTCGAACAAATATCTATTCCGGGTGCCATTGTATCAAATATACCTGCCTGGATAGATGGGCCGCAGAGAGCAACAAAGATGTTATCCAAAGAAAAATCATTGCCGCAACCACCAGGCACTATGTCATAAATTTTTATTACGACAGCATTATTGGACTTTCCTGTATAAAAATAATCCACATACTCCGTAGATACCTGCGGAACAAGAACAGGGCCGGTATAAGCACTAATCAGTTGCCCGCTCAGATCGTAAACCTGCATGGAGAACGCCGGCAGGGTAGGATGGTTATTACAAGAAGCCGGCAGAACTACACTCGTGAATGTTGCAACAAAAGCATAGTTCGTGTTGGCGCATAAATTATTTATAGTATCACTGTAAATGGCACCAGGTACTGCAGGTGCATTCACCAACATAAAATTTCCGTTTACAGGTATCGCTGCAGTTTCTTTCCAATTATTATTCCCGCACGCAGGTATGCTATCGATAATAGTATAGTAACCTTCAGCAGGGCAACTATCAGTAGTGTAAAAACAGCTTGTTCTGCCTGCCGGCAGGCTGTCGCGGTTTCCTGACCCAAAATCCTGATGATATGCGGGTGCATTGTAATTAGTATAGCATGCAACTTGCCCTATGGATTGCAAACAGAAAAAAAGAAAGAAAACTGTTCCAAAAATTTTATGGCAGATGGTCAGGTTCATGTCTCAATCATCTTAACTAATATACAAAAGTTACCAGGCAAATTATCCAGGTTGACAGTATTGCATTAAGAAAGGATAAAAACAGCGTTGTAAAAAGCAGGATAAATTTAATTCTGCAACTTGAACAAAAGACAACGGCTCAATACGAGCACTAAAGATGAAACGATTGCGATTCTTCCACTGTAAGAATCGAAGGCAATAATGTTGAGGAAAGATATACTGTTGGTATTATAAATAATAATAATCAATAGGAGCTATAAATTTTTTTATGGAAATTTTTATAGCCTGCATCTCAACCAAAAAAAATAATGCACCAAACCTCACTGCTAAAAAAAATTATTACTTGTTTTCTTGCCGGGTTAACAGCGTCATTTGCTACGCAAAGAATTATTTACAGAACAATATGGGAATTTAAAAACAAGTGGATACCTCCACCGGTTTTTGCTGCTGCATGTATTTTGTCAGTATTGATTATTGTGATGATGTTTGCAATTGCCTGGCACCGCAATGAAAATAAAAAGCAAACAGGTTCACCTGCAACCTTAGCTTTTTGGCAAGGTGTACTACGTTATTTTATTGCGATCGATTTATCGATGATTGGTTGGCAAAAAATATTTCACCTGCAATTTTTTACCCCACTTGGAATATTAGACCAGCCGTTCAGTGGTTTTTCAGGCGAGCAATTGACATGGGCGTATTTCGGGCATTCGTATGCGTTTACGTGCGTTGTAGGGTTGCTGCAAATTGCCGGTTCTTATTTGTTGCTTTTTAAAAGAACAAAATTATTTGGCAGCTTTATTCTTTTTCCGGTTCTTCTGAATATTGTTTTCATTGATTTGTTTTATGGCCTGGAAGCAGGAGAATTGGCACATGCATTGATTTTATTGCTTGGCATAATTTATTTGTTGTTGCAGGAATATAACAAACTTGTCGAATTGTTTTTTCTTACGAAAAGTACTATGCCTGATTTTCATTTTAAAAAGAAGTTTATCCAAAACTTTATAAAGCTATCTGTACTTTTAATTCCTCTCTTATTGATTTTTTCTTACGGCCCGCCAGATAAAAACCCGCAGCTTACAGGGAAATATTCAGTGCACAATTTGTTTATCAATCAAAAACCGGTAGCGGCGAATTCATGCCAGGATAGTGTATTGACAATTATTTATTTTGACAAAGAGAATAATATTGTTTTTGAATTTAATAGCCAGCAAAGAAGATTTATAGGTTCATATCAGTTCGGCAGGCAAAACAAAAATTTTACGGCAGAATGGAGATATCCTGTTGATCAAAAAAATGCGTTTGCAGGAACACTGATTTCAAATGAACAGAATCAATTAGTGTTATCAGGGAAAATGGGAAATGACAGTTTACATGCAGTTCTTTTAAAAAATAAATAAAAAGAATATCTCACTCCCAATATTAATTCAACGGGTAACTACCATAATCTTTACTATCAATTTTATTTCTCTACAGAGTCAATTACCAGTTTTATAAATTCACCAACTTTGGAAGGTTCCAGCCAGCGGGCTACCATTACCAAATCGTGTTCGTTATCAACTATAATAAAATTTCCGCCAAACCCCTCTGCCATATAAATGGTTTTGGGAATATCTTTATACCTGCCATCTGCATTGAGCCACCACATAAAACCATACGACTTGTTTGCAACGGACGGTTGCTGAACAGCCTTCACCCAGTTTTCAGAAATGAGTTGAACATTTTTCCATTTTCCTTTCCTGAGAAATAATAATCCATAACGGGCATGGTCATACGTATTTATAAAAAGGCCACCGCCAAAATGCCCGCCACCGCTTACCGATTGCATCATCAAACCATCAATATTTACAAATGAATTATTGTAACCATACCAGCGCCATGTTGTGGAAGCGCCTATCGGATCCATGATCTTTTCTTTTAAGACAACAGGCAATGGTTTTCTCCAAACCTGCAATAACGAATAGGCGAGCAGGTTCACACGTACATCATTGTATTTAAAATGCGTGCCCGGCTCAAACAACGTTCTGTTCTTCCATTCATCGATGCCGCCACCTTTTGGAACAGGCCTGTCTGCCCAATCATAAATATCGAAAAGGCTTCCCGACCAGTCAGAAGATTGTGTAAGCAAATGGCGCCACGTGATCCTTGAATTATGAGCGCCTTCATAGGTATCATCAGTTACATAATCTTTTACCAGGTCATCCACATTTTTTATTAAATGGTTATCTATTGCCAATCCTGCCATTGTAGATAAATAGCTTTTGGTAACACTAAAAGTCATGTCAACTCTTTTCACATCTCCCCATTCTGCAACGATATATCCATTGCGAATGATGAGCCCTGCAGGTTTGCTCCTGTCTTTCATCGGCCCAAGCATCCTGTAATTGGGTTCATTAATATACGCCTCCATATTGGCTATGCTAAGATTGTAATTCGTTTTACTATCATTATAAATGGCAAAACTTACTGCGCTGTCCAACAGTTGCGCATTCATTTTTACTTCAGCGGGTTTTTTGGCTTGCCATACAGAGTCGGGATAATAAACTGTTTGCTGGCTGCAAACCGCGAACGATGACAGGAGAATGCAAAAACTCAAAAAGAGTTTGATGTAGCGGCTTGAATGAAATAGCCTTTTTAAAAAGTTCATTGCTTAGATTGAAATAATTAATAGCCTAATTTACATTTTCTGAAATTAAAAATAACAGACGTTTTTTGTGGAAATAAAACAATGCTACTTCATACTATAAAGTATTTATCAAGGCATGTTATTGCAGTATTTTATTTTGAAATAAAGATCAGAAATCTTCGAAGAAATAAAATTTATTCCTTCTTCAATATGTTTCATCAACAGATAATTCCAGGACATAATTTTCCGGAATTACATTGAATTTTATTCATACGGCGAAGGGCTTATGCTTGTCCATCCTCCATCTATGACCAGGCTTTGCCCTGTTATATTTCTGGCATTTGGTGAAACAAGAAATAATGCAGCATTTGCAATGTCTAATGTTGTAGCGGGCCTGCCGATCGGAGTAATGCGGCTCCATGTTTTTTCATAATCCTTATCGTCTAATGTCCGCTCTGTAAGTGTTGCGCCTGGTGCAATGGCGTTTACAGTGATATTGAAAGGAGATAATTCAATGACAAGGTTTTTTGCAAGCATTTCCAAACCTGCTTTGGTAATAGCATACGCAGCGAGGTTTTTATGCGCCTGGTGGCCAACCACCGAACTCATAAATAAAATGCTTCCACCGTTTTTTTGTTGTTTCATTTGTTTTGCGGCAGCTTGTGCTAAAAAGAAACTTCCGCCCAGGTTCAAACGCATCACTTTTGAAAATGCATCCGGGGTGTATTCAAAGAAATCAGCAAAGAGCGTGATGCCTGCATTGGCAACAACTATATCTAATTTGCCAAATTCAGTCACGGCCTTATCAACCATTTGCTGAATGAAAGCAACGTCGCCCGCATCCCCATGCATTCCGATACAATCAGCGGTGCCAGTTTTTAATCTCGAAACAGCTTCTGCAGTTAATGCCTCATCAATATCGTTTAACAATACAGATGCGCCCTGCAAACACAACTGCCTGCATATTTCAAAGCCGATACCTTGCCCGGCACCGGTAACGATACAAACTTTTTTATAAAATGCGTTCATAAAAGAATTTGATAAACGATTATTGCACAGAACAAAAAACCCGCTACCAGAGCGGGTTTCAGATTGGTCGGGATGACTGGATTCGAACCAGCGGCCCCCACGTCCCGAACGTGATGCGCTACCGGGCTGCGCTACATCCCGAAATTTATTGAGATTCCAAAAATCGTTTAATACCTCTTGCCTTTATCTTATTTTCCAGAATCATTGCTTCTGATCTT
>JAFEAE010000023.1 GCA_018266575.1 Bacteroidota bacterium | reverse complement strand
CATCATCCGTGCTAAATTAATTGAAAGGGTATTCGCCATTATTAAAAAACAAAAACCGTATGAACTAAGATTAGCCGCATAAAAAATTATTTGGTTACATCTTAGAATACGCAACGATGTTGAAGAGAGAACAAATGCCCGTTCCACATAAAAAACTAAAAATAGAAATTACGAATTTGAAGAACTGAAAACTGAAAACCGACGACTTTTTTTGCAAATCTCAAATCCCGAAATCAGAAATAAAAATGGAGGTTCATCATCACCCGAAAGTAGAAAAGAAAAATTTCAAAGAATATTTTTTAGAGTTCTTAATGATATTTCTTGCTGTGACAATGGGCTTTTTTGCGGAAAGTTTAAGGGAGCACATTGTGGAAGCAAATAAAGAGAATGATTATATAAAAACGTTTATTGAAGACGTAAAAACAGATACTGTAAAAATTAAGAACCGGATTTTTATAATTCAAAATTTAAAACTGAAGGCAATTGATTCATTGCTGTTTCTTCTCAGCACTCATCAAATAAAAGGACATGAAAATGACCTGTATTTTTTAGGGCGCAATGTTACAAGGTATCCAATATTTGTAAACAACGATCGCACCATCACCCAACTAAAAAATGCAGGAGAGCTGAGGCTTATTCGCAATGAAGCAGCAGCTGACAGCATCATGAGCTATGAAAAAACCATTGAATTTATTTATAAGTTACAGAATGACGAGGACGCAGAACGAAAAGAGCTTTACTCGCTTTTATGCCGCATGTACAATCCTTTTGTGTTTGATAAAATAACAATTGGCTCCCGAATTGTAAAGCCGCAAGGCAATCCACCTTTACGATCATACGATTCAACTGTACAGCAAGACCTTGCTTTTTATTTGACCCAAATAAAAGGCAGCGACTATTTAATGTTAGACCATCTTCAAAACCTGGAGGCAAAAGCTGAAAACACAATCGCATTTTTACATAAAGAATATCACATCGAATAACATGGAAGTACACCACCACCCACACGTAGAAAAGAAAAATTTCAAAGAATATTTTCTCGAATTCTTAATGATATTCCTTGCTGTGACCATGGGATTTATTGCAGAGAATATCAGGGAAAATATTTCTGAAAATAAACAAGCCGGCGAACTGGCAAAAAGCCTTTACCAGGAAGTGTTTGCTGATTCGATACATGCACAGCAAGTAATTAAACAAAGGCTGCAAAAAGAAGAAAGCCTTAAATTATTTGGAAATATTGTAAGCGACAGTGATCTTGTAAATCCGCCAAAACAATTTTACAGTGCATTTGCATGGTCGTTCTTTATTACAACTGCTGTAACGTTCGAGCCAAACGATGGTGTACTCAACCAGCTAAAAAATTCCGGCACGTTACGTTATTTCCGTAGCATGGATGTGCAAAGCAAAATAGGCGAGCTTGGTGTAGACATCACAAAGATCAGGGAGCGGCAACAGCAGGAATACAATTTTGCAGCTTCCAACGTAAGGCCATTCATTTTAAAATATTTTGATTTCAAGCTACTCGATTCTGTTCTTAATGAAGGCAATTTGTCGATGACAGAAACTTTGCAGCAGCATAATGCCCGGTTTTTGGTAAGCAGGAAGATGAGAAATCTGAATGATTTCAACAAATCTGATGCTTTAAACCTTGAATATTATTATCGTATCATGCTAAGATCATCGAGACAGTCGCAATTTGCTCAATATGTAAAGGCAAACCATGAACTATTGCAAATGTTGCGCAATGAATATGATGTAAGCAAATAATTTTCAGAAAAATTAAATCTCTATAGAACAAATGGAAGTCCATCATCACCCTAAAGTAGAAAAGAAAAATTTCAAAGAATATCTGCTCGAAGGCTTAATGATATTCCTTGCCGTAACCATGGGTTTTTTTGCAGAAAGTTTGCGGGAGCACCTGGTAAATAATGATAAACGAACACAGTATGTTGAATCATTAATTGAAGATTTAATGGCAGATACCGCATCGCTTGGAGATGTTCTTCAGTTTGATGAAGCAAAATTGTCTGCGCTAGGCTCCATGTATCAATGTTATGATACCGTGATCAAGAACTTAACTTCTAATGCCTGCATGGGAATTTTGGTTAAATACTCAAAAGTGAACAGATCATTTCAATTAGATGACCGCACATTAACTCAACTCGGCAGCACCGGTGATTTCAGGCTACTCGAAAAAGAAGATGCCGATAGCATCATGAGTTATCAACGGTTTTATAAACATTATTACGATTTTCAGGCAACAATTTACCAGGAAGCCCAGGACAATGTGCGTAATACACTGAATGATCTTGCAGATTTTAAAGTGAACACACCCTTACAAAACGTATCAAACATGACGGGAAATGACATAGGCAGCGATGTTGTGCAAGGCTCCTTGTTATTTTCTGCTGACAAAGCTTTAGTAAATAAATGGTTTAATGAACTGCAACTGTATGTTAGGGTTATTAATGCACAACATATATTACTAACTCAAATGAAAACAAAAGCAACAAAACTTATTCAATTTTACAAATCGAAACATCATCTGGAATAACACATGGAAGTACATCATCACCCACACGTGGAAAAGAAAAATTTCAAAGAATATTTTTTAGAATTCTTAATGATATTTCTTGCTGTAACAATGGGCTTTTTTGCGGAAAGCATCCGTGAACATGTTACCGATAATGCCAAGGAAAAAGAATTTGTAGAATCGATGATCCAGGATGCAATCACAGATACTACTAACATTCAAAGCTCTTTTGAGCAAAATGAAAAACGGATGGACAGATTAGATAGCTTATGCTCTGTTTGTTTCAATTATAGCGGCACACCGAAAGAAGAGATGGAGATTTACAGACTTTACAGATACGGGCTTGTACACCCTTCGTTTGTCAGCCCAACAGAAAGAACATTATTGCAACTGAAAAATTCCGGCGGCATGCGGTTAATAAAACAGAAAGCTGCGGTTGACAGCATTATAGCTTATGATGATATGGCCAAAAAACTTGCTGACCAGCAAGCTTATTATGAGCGTTATCAAAATGAGACTATAAATTCTTCATTTGTTTTACTCAATTTTAAATACTACCAGGAAAATCTTAGTGGAAGAACAAAGATCTTGCCATCAGATTATGATGGTGCGTATCTGCTCATTAAAGATAAAAACAAAGTGATAGAATTGGGCAATAGAGTAGTGGTCTACAAAGGAGTTGTTGGTTTTTATAATTTCCGTTTGCAGGAAATGCAGAACCATGCCGTTAATTTGATAACCACATTAAGAAAAGAATATCATCTGAAGAGTGGGGAATAGTGTATAGGCAATGGGGAATTGAAAATGGATAATGGATAACGAGCTGCTCATTTTTTATTGTGGATGCCGTTTTGTTGGTTGCTGACCAATAACATGCGGATAAAACTGAAGCTTAATAGTAGCATTGATGTTGAAGAATGCTCAACGATGATGAAGAGAAGAGGTCCAATACTGGTCATGAAAAAAGAAAAACTAAAAAATTTAAAGGCCAAAAACTAAATAAGGAATTTCAAATTGAGGACATCTTACATCAATCATTTTACATATTATGGAAGTACATCATCACCCGCACGTGGAAAAGAAAAATTTCAAGGAATATTTTTTAGAGTTCTTAATGATATTCCTTGCAGTGACCATGGGATTTTTTGCAGAGAATATCCGCGAACATATAAGCGACAGTTCAAAAGAAAAAGAATATATAATAAATATTAAAAAAGACCTGATAGCAGACACGGCAAGTTTAAATATCTGGGTGCCGAACCTTTTTGAAAAAGTAAATGATTATGACAGCCTGATCTCTTTGCTGAAGGACCCGGTAAATACATTGCGCGGCAGCGACATGTATTATTATGCAAGGCTTTCAACAAGGTCAAGGGTTTTTTCTGCAAACAATAATACCATTACCGAATTAAAAAATTCGGGAAATTTCAGGCTTATCTCTAATAAAAATGTAATTAACGGATTAATGGATTTTCAAAAAATTATTGATAGCTACATTAATTTAAGCCAGATTGATAATAAAGAAGCAGAACTACTTTACCCATTATTGGGAAGCCTTTTTGATGCAGCCGTTTTTAATACAATGGTGCCAACTGATTTTAAGGTAAGCGCATACTCCGTTGATTCTGTAACTGCAAATCTTGTAATGGAAAATTTACTGAAACCTGCCAGCAACCCGCAATTGCGAAGCAACGATAAGGATAAAATAAACATGCTGATATTTTACCTGCATGAACGGAAATCAAGCTTTGTAGGTGAATGTCGTTTGTTATTACAACAAAAAAAATATGCAGCAGCATTGATCGAATCAATAAACAAAGAATATCATTTGTAGAGTGATGAATAGTGAATGGGCAATGATGAATTAAATAAAAATTGATAATGTATTATTGATAATTAGATACTCACTGTTTATTGTGTATGCCGTTGTTGGTCGCAGACCAACAACAAGCGGAGAAGACCGAAGCTTTATAGTATCATTAATGTTGAAGAGTGCGACGCAAGGATGATGAAGAGATATCCAATGTTGGTTACCAAAAAAGAAAAACTATAAAAATAAAAGGGCCAAAAATTAAATAAGGAATTTCGAATTAAGGGCATCTAATATCACACATCAATCATCTTACATCTTATGGAGGTTCATCATCACCCAAACGTAGAAAAGAAAAATTTCAAAGAATATTTTTTTGAATTTTTAATGATATTCCTTGCAGTGACGATGGGGTTTTTCGCGGAGAATATCAGGGAGCATTTTGCAGATAAAGAAAAAGAACACACATACCTGGAATCGTTTGTCAATGATTTATCGATCGATGAACAAAAGCTACCTCTGCTGATTCGTGCAATCAATGCACAACAGATCCACGGGGCTGATACTGTTTTTGATTTGCTGAACCATGCTTCATTGAACAATCCTGCGAATAACATTTATTATTTTTTGCAAAGAATAGCAAGGCAGCAGGGGATTAAAATATATGTTACGGACAGAACCATTGAGCAAATTAAAAATGCCGGGGAAATGCGGCTGATAAGCAATAAGCAGGTTTCTGACACGCTGATCGATTACTATAAGCAAATTGATTTTATTGCTTACCTGCAAAACACTTTGCTTGACATGAAAGCAAAATTGTGGAATAATAGCGAACCTATTTTAAGAGGGAATGATTTCAAAAAAATCTTTACAGAAACAGATGCTGTGTTTAAACCAAAAGAAGATCTTTATTTATTTTCTACAGATCCTGTTGCTATCAATAAAATATTGCTGAACATTAGCCAGGTGCGGGGATTAAGTGTTACTATCAGGGATATGATCACAGCTCAAACTAAAGAAGCTGAAAATATAAAAAGGCTGATCAAAGGAAAATATGGTATAGGAGCAGAACAATAAAGTGTCGACAGAAATACTAAAATAAAAAAAATTAAAAACTAAATAAGGAAACTTCGAATTTTAAAATCTTAAATTCCAATTCAGAAATAGCAATGGAAGTTCATCATCACCCGCAATTGATACATAAACCAAAACCCTGGAAAGAATATATATTGGAGTATGTAATGATTTTTCTTGCCGTTACCACAGGTTTTTTTGCAGAAAGCCTGAGGGAACATATTAGTGATAAGGAAAAGGAAAAAAATTACATCGTTTCGCTGATTGCCGATCTGAAAGCAGATATAAAAAACGCGGATGCAACAATCAGTGAATCGAAAACACTGGCGCTTCTGCTGGATTCAATGTTCACTGTTTTAAATGATCCTTCGCAGATAAAAAAACAAGGCGATCTGATTTATTATGCCGGACGCCTTGGCCCAAGAATAGGTATTTACGTAAATAATCAAAGAACGTTTGATCAGTTGAATACCGGAGGTTTTAGATTGATACAGGATATTGAGACATCAAACAGGATCATTGATTACTACGCATTGTTTCCTCATCTTCGGTTACTCGAGAATGGTGGTTTAAAAGAATTTGAACATTATCAATCGATCGCTTCCAACATTCTTGATCCGGTTGCTTTTCATAAGCAGGAAACCGCTACAGGAACAATAGTAAGAGGAAATGATAACCCTGCTCTTTTAACATACGATCCGAAATTATTAAAGCAGCTAGAATTGTATATAGTGTATATGAACGGATCACGTAGATCCATCATTCCTGACCTAGAGAATATTAAAAAGAGCTCGAATGAATTAATACAATTCTTGCAAAACAAATATCATCTGGAGAGTGGGGAATAGTGTATAGGCAATGGAGAATTGAAAATGGATAATGGATAACGAGGTGCTCATTTTTTATTGTGGATGCCGTTGTTGGTTGCTGACCAATAACATGGGGATAAAACTGAAGCTTAATAGTAGCATTGATGTTGAAGAATGCTCAACGATGATGAAGAGAAGAGGTCCAATACTGGTTATGAAAAAAGAAAAACTAAAAATTTAAAGGCCAAAAACTAAATAAGGAATTTCGAATTAAGGACATCTTACATCAATCATTTTACATATTATGGAGGTTCATCATCACCCACACGTGGAAAAGAAAAATTTCAAAGAATATTTTTTGGAGTTCTTAATGATATTTCTTGCAGTAACGATGGGTTTTTTTGCAGAGAATATCCGCGAAAAAATTTCTGATAGCAGGCAAGTAGATGAATATGTTCGCTCAATGGTCAGTGATTTGAAAAGCGATGTGAACATGTATGATTCGTTTGATTCACTCAACCTCGGTTATTGTAAAATGATTGACACGGTTTTTTTATTAATGAAAAACGATAATGCGAGCACCGGCAAGATATATTATCTCGCCAGGAAATTAACGATGATGGGATCATTTATCCCGTCTGTGAATGCAAAAACGTATTTGCAAATGACAAGTACTGGTTCGTTCCGGCTAATAAAACACCGGGCTGTAGCAGATAGTATCGCTTTATATTACCAGTTAATAAAATCATTTGATTATTGGTCGGACTTGCAGCGGACCCGGGTAAATAACCTGATCGCAACGAATGACAGGTTATTCAGTGCTGCTACATTTTTGTCTGTCTACAAAGCCATCGAATTGGGCGGCGATTCCCTGAAGCAGATTATAAAAAGTAATCCCCCTTTTGTCAGCAAAGATGCCAAAGACATTAATGCGGTGATGATGCACTATCAATATTTTTACGGGTTCCTGAAATTGATGAATAGCCGTGCATCTGCTGCTGCCGGGCAGGCAAAAAAACTGATCGGGCTTCTGGAAAAAGAATATGATTTGAGCAATGAATAGCCTAAATCAAAAAAATAAAAACTAAAATCAGAAACTACGAATTTAAAGAACTGAAAACTGTGAATTGACGACTGATAACTTTTCTTGCACTCTTAAATCAGAGATAAAAAATGGAAACCCACGCACACGAATTACACAAAGCTCCCGGACACGGATTGAAGCATTATTTATTTGAATTTTTTATGTTATTCCTTGCAGTATTTTGCGGCTTCCTTGCGGAGAACTGGCGTGAGCAATTAGCAGAACATCATCATGAAAAAGAATATATACACTCTCTTGTTGAAGATTTAAAATCTGATACATCGTTATCAAACAAAGTGTTGATAAGATTGAACAAAACATTAGTTGGGCTAGATAGCGTGATGCAGGAATTATCATCTCCCGAAATAATCAATAATTCAAATAACGCTTTTCGTTTGTGGAACAAAAATCTGGGTTTCGCAGATTTTGTATCTAATGATGGAACGATGCAACAATTAAAAAACAGCGGTGGCTTAAGATTGATAAGAAATGAAGCAGTTGCTGACAGCATATTGAAATATGACAAGATCGTAAAAGTTTTTAACAGTCAGGCTACCCTGATGAATAACGCACTTGCCGATCAGCGGATTTACGGAGAGCTTTTTGATTTTATCAGTCTGAAAAAAAATAAAGACATTCCTGTGCCACTGACTGAGCAGGGGAAAAAAATATTGAATGAAGCGTACGCCAACAGGAGAATATGGGCTTATGGAATTTCTTCATTGATAGGATATTTAGACGATGTGAACAAAGAAAGCAAAAGCATTTTAGCATTTATTAAAGAACAATACCAGGTTGAATAACTATAAACTCAAAACTTTAAACTGTTTATGGAAACCCACGCACACGAACTGCACAAAGCCCCCGGTCAAGGATGGAAGCATTATTTCTTTGAATTTTTTATGTTGTTCCTCGCTGTATTCTGTGGTTTTTTGGCAGAGAACTGGCGTGAGCATTATAGTGAAAATGAAAGGGGAAAGCAGTACATAAAATCTTTTGTGGAGGACCTTAAAATTGACACGGCAAGGTTCTCCGGTGTTATAAACTACTACAAAAAACAGGAAGCAGAGCTAAATCATCTGTATACATGCTATGATTCAATCATTCATAACCAAAATGCAACGAGCTCTTTAAAAAATATAATAGATGCAACAACTGGCTTTGCTGATCTTGTTTATACCGACAGAACATTAGAACAACTGAAAAATGCCGGAGGTCTCCGGTTGCTGGAAGAAGAAGATGCGGATAGCATTATTAAATACGATGCTTTTTTACGCTTCGTATTAAAAACTGAAAATACTTCTATGCAGGTAAAAGCAACCGAGGTAAAAAACACCCGCAACGCAGTTTTTATCTTTTCGGAAATAATGGATACAACTTTTGGAAAAACAGTTATGCCCGAAAAACTGGAAGTGTTTACTAAAGACAAAATTTTACTAAACAAGTTTTTTAATGAAGCGCTGATGTACCGGAGTACCTGTGTATATATGGATCTGCTGATAACCCTGCTTCGGGGAAAGGCAGTAAGATTAATAAATTTTTATACTGAAAAATATCACCTGGAATAAAAAGGCCATTAGCTTAAGTTACAAACTAGATTATACTTTAAATCTCAAACAAATATGGAAGTACATCACCATCCTGAATTGCATCATCATTCAAAACCGTGGAAAGAATATATTTTGGAATATATCATGATCGTGCTAGCTGTGACCACAGGGTTTTTTGCAGAGAGCCTGCGTGAGCATATCAATGATAAATCGAAAGAAAAAGAATATTTGCTTTCCTTGGCAAATGAATTGAAATATGACACAGCTCAATACAATGTTGCTTTGCGTAAAATATTTTATGTGAAGCCGATGCTCGATTCGCTTTATTATAATGTTACCAATGCAAAACAGTTCAATTATATTTTATCAGGCAAATGGAACACGCCGATCAATGAAACAAGAGTTGCGTATATGCCAACAATGCCCACATTCCAGCAGTTAAAAAGTTCCGGAAATTTAAGGCTCATAGAAAACAAAAAAATACTTGCAAAAATTATGGAGTATGAATCGCTGATTGAAGGCACGTTGAAAATTGAAGTCTTATCTATTAATGCTGCTGCTGAAAAAGTGTATGCGTTCGAAGATGAGTTATGTAATGAATCTGATTTTAATCAACGGACAAATCAAAATATGCAGGACAGTGCTGCGCAATTCAATATGGAGAATGGTGCGATATATGACATGCCGATTCTTATGCGTGATCCAATCAAACTAAATCAATTTGCAAACAGCTTTATCAATTATAAATCCAGGAATTGGGGATATTATACCCGGGTAAATACTGCAAAACAAATGGCGACGGAATTGATTAAACTGATCGGTGATGAATATCATTTAGAGGAATGATATGGTGAATGAAGAATCAATGCACCGTATGCCAGCTCTCTTTTATTTCTTCTTTTAATTTATTCACTACATCATCCAATCCTTCGTACCAATCCAAATGCGGGCTCCATTTATCGCAGCCACCTGCATGAATTACACATTGTGTGTGTTCCCAAACTTTACCACAACCAGGGCATCTTGCGCCGGTGGAAAACGTATCCCAGTTTGTTCCGCATGTACATTGCCAGTAAGGCTGACCATCTGGTTCCCATTTACATTTCGGGCATCGGATGTGAATGTTGTCCATAGTTAATTTGAAAATGTGATAATGCTTCTGATCATAATTAATCATAATCATCCGCGTCATCCGTGTGCTATCGTTTTAAAATTGAACGCCGATTTTTTAAGAGGGTTATGATGTTCGATGCGCTATAATAATTTTCACATTCACCACATTTTCAAATTTTCAAATTATTATACCAGCTTCATTAACTCCGGTTGAGCATTCTTGCGTCGCAATCCTTTCATCGGTTGTGCTACTATTGAACAATTGAAAAAAGTAAGCAGTGAGCAGTTCATTGTCAATTATCCATTATCAATTGTCAATTCACTATATTTTCAAATTAGTATTCCATCAACTTTCTCACATATTCATTCAACCTTGCATTAGCTAAAAAATTTTTTTCCAGTTCTATATTAAATGGAACCGGAGTATCGAGTGATGCACAACGCATCACCGGCGCATCTAATAATTCAAAACAATGTTCATTGATCCATGCAGAAATCTCTCCGCCGATTCCGCCGATCAATGTGTCTTCATGCAATAATAAAACTTTTCCTGTGCGTGAAACGGATTCTTTTATGGCATCGTAATCCAATGGTAATAATGTACGCAGGTCGAGTATATCAATTGACAAATCCGGATTTTCTTCTGCATATTTCGTTGCCCAATGGACTCCTGCACCATAAGTGATTATCGAAATATCATTTCCTGTGCGCACATTTTTTGCTTTGCCGATTCCGGTTTCATAATATTCCCCCGGCACATCACCACTAACACTTCTGTACAACGCTTTGTGTTCAAAATATAAAACGGGGTTAGGATCATTGATTGCTGCTATTAATAAACCTTTCGCGTCTTCAGGTGTTGAGGGATACACCACTTTCAACCCGGGCGTATGCACAAACCATGCTTCATTACTTTGTGAGTGAAAAGGGCCGGCGCCAACTCCTGCGCCGGTTGGCATGCGGATAACAACATCTGCATGTTGTCCCCAGCGATAATAAATCTTTGCAAGGTTATTAATGATCTGGTTAAACCCTACGGTTGCAAAATCCGCAAATTGCATTTCCATTACGCTTTTAAATCCTTCCAGACTCAATCCCAGCGCAGATCCTACAATTGCACTTTCACACAATGGGGTGTTACGAACCCTTTCTTTTCCAAATTCATTCACTAAACCTTCTGTTATTTTAAAAGCACCGCCATATTCAGCAATATCCTGTCCCATCAAAATTAAATTCGGATTTTTTTGCATGGATTGGTGCAAACCCTCTTTGATCGCATCGATGAAACGGATGTTGTGAACGGTGAATGGTGAATGGTGAATATCAATTGACGATTCACTATTCGCTATTAACCTCTTGGCATACACATCGCCAATTTCTTCGTTGCTTTCCGGAACAATCGCTTCATCAGCAAACCCGATCTTCACTTCTTCTTCAATATGGTTTTTTATCTCCTCACGTAGATGTATAACCGAATTTTCATTCAGTATATTTTCCTGCAGCAAAAAACTTTCATAATTCGCCACAGGGTCTTTCTTTCCCCATTCTTCAAACAATTCCTTAGGCACGTATTTGGTTCCGCTTGCTTCCTCATGCCCACGCATACGGAACGTCATGCACTCTATCAAATATGGCTTTTGGTTTTTTATACAATATTCACGGACTCCTTTAATCGTATCATACACGGTTAACACGTTGTTGCCATCAATTTGCACGCCTTCCATTCCATATCCTGCAGCTTTGTCCACTAAACTTTTGCAGCGGTATTGTTCGTTCACCGGAGTGCTCAATCCGTAGCCATTGTTTTCAATAATAAATATCACCGGCAGATCCCAGACTGCGGCGACATTCAATGCTTCATGAAAATCACCTTCACTTGTTCCGCCATCGCCACTAAATGCCAATGAAATTTTATTTTCTTTATGAAGTTTATACGCCAACGCAACACCATCTGCAATTGCTAATTGCGGGCCGAGGTGCGAGATCATTCCGCAGATATGATGTTCTTTCGAACCAAAATGAAAACTTCTTTCACGCCCTTTACTATAACCATTCTTACTTCCCTGCCATTGCATAAATAATTTATGCAGCGGCATTTTGCGGGAAGTGAATACTCCTAAATTTCTATGTAGGGGCATGATCCATTCATCATCCTGCAAAGCGAGGGTTGCACCAACTGCAATCGCTTCCTGACCAATACCGCTGAACCATTTACTGATCTTTCCCTGGCGCAGCAATACGAGCATTTTTTCTTCTATCATTCGCGGAAGCAAAATGCTTTTATAGATATCAATAAGTTGTTCGCTAGATAAATCTTTCCGGTCGAAATGCATACAATGTAGCTAAAGGGTTTTCAATTATTCTTTTCTTCTTTATCGCCTCTATACAATGCAGAAGTAAGGATAGATAACAAAAAACTGAACAATAATGCCCACCAGAACCCGTCAACTTTAAATCCGTTAACAAATTTTGCAGCTAATAAAATAATTGCTGCATTTATCACCAACAGAAATAAACCGAATGTGAAAATAGTTATCGGCAATGTGAGGATTATCAAAATCGGTTTCAGGATTGCATTTAAAATAGCAAGAACCAATGCAAGGATCAATGCTGTTGTGAAGAGGTTAATGTGAATGCCTTTTAAAACATACGACAAACCAAATGCAACAACAGCTGTAATAATAATGCGGACGATAAAATTCATAAAAAGAATTGTCCGAAAAGTTAGGAAGAATTGACGATTTACACGACTACCAGTTCATAAAATTCTTTCGGGTGCAGATATTTGTTGGCCAATTCCTGCAATTCTTTTGTGGTGATCGTTTTAATAATTTCTATACCGCGGTAAAAATAATTTTCGTCGAGGTTATTCAAAATAATATTCTTCCATCTTCCTGCAACCTGGAACGGACCGTCAAGATCGCCGAGAATTATCCCGATCATATAATTGCGAGTTGTTTGCAGTTCTTCATCATCCACAGGTTCATCACATAGCAACTGCATTTCTTTGTACACTTCTTTTACCGCAGCTTCACAAACTTCTTTACCTGCTTCTGTGCTTATCAGCCACGCACTTTCCTGGATGTGGTTCATCAGGTAACTGTAAATACCATACGTGTATCCTTTGTCTTCCCGGATATTTGCCATTAACCGCGAACCAAAATATCCGCCGAAAATGGTATTCAGCACACCCGCTTTTTGAAAATCAGGATGATGCCTGTTTGGAAAATTCCGTGCAATGCGAATAGATCCTTGTACACCATTGGCATCATTAAGCACATTGTATTTTTTTTCTTTTACAGGGATGATCTTGTGTGCAGTATTTATTTCAGAAATATTCCAAGCTTTCAACGGAAGCGATCCGAAATTTTTATCTAATTGTTCAATGATATCTTTCTGCAATTTCCCGGCAATAAATATTTTGCATTTGCCGTGCTGGTAAAATTCTTTGTAAAAATTCTTTATCTCTCCCTGCTGCAAATTTTCATAATCTTCTTTCACCGCATATTTACCATAAGGATGTTGCCCGCCAAACAGGTACGAATCGATCAATCTTCCCGCAACAAAATCACTCTTCATCAAACTCACCTGCAACCGTTGCTGCGAATTTTTTTTGTAGATATCCAGTTCTTCTTGCGGAAAAACGGAATCAGTGATCAGCTCTGCTATTACGGGCAATAACTCGTTCGCATATTTTTCCAAACAATGTAAACTGATCTCTGCAGTTTCGTTCTGGCAACTCCTGCCCAGGTACGATCCGTAATATTCAAAATGTTCGTTGATCTCAAATGCATTTTTTTTTGTGGTACCGTTTTTCAGCAGGTAATTTGTTGTTGCGGCAACCAGGTTTTTTTCTTCAAACCAATTACCCGCATTAAATACAAGGTTTACCATCAGCACATCCTGCTCGCCTAATTCAACTGCGTATACTTCCACACCGTTTTTTAAAATATATTTTTTATATAAAGGCAGCGACAGATGAAAATCCACAGCATCAACAATTTTCGGAGCTATTGTTCTGTTCAACATATAATTTATTTATTCGTCAAAATATTCTCCAATCCCGGGGTTGTTTGACAGCAATCGCGATCCGTGATGAATGGTTAATACTTCAACTGTATTGTTTTGAAAGCGATAAATAATCCTGTATTTGTAAACAATAATTTGTCGTAGAGGGCCATTGTTCGTGTGAGCAATTATTTTTCCGATTTCCGGATATTGTTCAAGGAGTTGGAGTTTGTCTAAAATAGTTTCAATAATTTTAATTGAGTTCTGGTAAGAATCTCTCTGTATATAAAGTTTAATACTTTTTAGGTCTTCTTTTGCCAATTGAGTGATGCGGACTTTTACCATAACTTCATTTCCTCTTTCAACTCATCGATAGAAATTGTTTCACCACGTTCAGCTTGTTCAATCCCTTTTTGGATTTTTTCCAGCAAAACCAATCTCTCTATTACAACTTCAAGATCATCAAAATTTTCTTCCGGCATGGCCTTTATTGTTTCCAATATTTTTTGCTTCGTTATCATGGAAAAAGATTTTATCAAATTTACTCAATTAATTTGTTGAGTAATAATAAAGCGTGTTGGAATTTTTTTCGTCAAAGATTTTTTTGCTTTCTGATAATATATCGTTTGCAGAGACTGATTGATATCTTGCAAGTTCCGTATTCATCATGTTTGCATCACCAAGCAATTCGTAAATCGCTAAACTTGCAGCACGGTTCATTACCGACATATCTTCAAACTGAATAGCAGATTCCGTTTTGTTCTTCACTTTGGTGAGCTCTTTTTCTTCTACCAATATTGTTTTTATTTTTTCTATTTCTTCATCAACCCCTTTTTCTGCATCCTTCATGTTCACACCTTTTACCAGTTTGCCTTCAATTACTACAAGGCCTGCATCTGTTGATCCTGTCTGATAACACTCAATGTTGCTGAATAACTTTTTTTCTTTCACTAATGATTGGTATAACCTCGATGAATTTCCTCCACCTAAAATTTCTGTGATCAGTTCTGCATAATAATAGCCGTCTTCTGTTCGCGAAGCCATGTGATACGCTTTGTACAACGCATCCAACGGAACATTTGCTTTTACTTCCAACGTCCTTGCTTCATTTTGTTTCGGCTCTTCCGGTAAATGACGCACATATTTTTCTCCCGGCGGAATATCCTCAAACCATTTTTCTGCAAGCTGTTTTACCTGCGCTGTTTTAATATTTCCGGCAACAACCAAAATGGCATTAACCGGGCAATAATGTTTAAAGAAAAAATTCTTTACATCGCTCAGTTTTGCATTTTCAATATGGCTTAATTCTTTCCCGATCGTCATCCATCTGTACGGATGGACTTTATACGCCATCTCCCGCATTTTGAACCAAACATCACCATAGGGTTTGTTGATGTAATGTTCTTTAAATTCTTCACATACTACTTTGCGTTGTACTTCGAGGCTTTTTTCGCTGAATGCAAGAGAAAGCATGCGGTCGCTTTCCAACCAAAATGCTGTTTCAATATTTTCTGCAGGCAACTGCACATAATAATTGGTAAGGTCGTTTGTAGTGAATGCATTGTTTTCTCCGCCTGCAAGTTGCAGCGGAGTTTCAAAATCTTCAATATTCACAGATCCGCCAAACATCAAATGTTCAAAGAGGTGCGCAAAACCTGTCTGGCCGGGGTTTTCATCACGTGCGCCAACATCATACAAAATATTCAGCACGGCCATTGGCGTAGAAACATCTTCGTGTACAATAACGCGTAAGCCATTCTTCAGTTCGAATTTTTCAAAATGTATCATAGAATTGTGATAAAAGAAATGCAAAGTAAGGAAGAGTTGGATATATGCGCCGCAAAGAATTTATAAAATGCTCTTGACCTTAAGAACAAGCTCGGCAAGCCCGTCGGGGCGTTGAACAATTACTTTTACTTTATCGCCAGGTACCTGGAACATATTTTTATATACCTGGATGTTTTTTGTAAAATTATTATTCACAGCAATAATAATATCCCCTTGTTTAAATCCTGCTTTTTCTGCCGGAGAATCTTTCATCACATCAACAACAACAATTTCCCCGTTTACCCAATAGATGCCAAGCCCCGTGTAAGAATAATCAAACGGTTCTCGAAAATGAGAGTTAGGCATCAGGTAAATTTCCCGGCGATCGTAATTGATAGTTATATTAAACCTTCGAAGAACATCATTCCCTATTAATCCGCCGAGAGATGGATATGATGTAACATTAAATTCATCATCAAAAATATAGGTTGGTACATTTTTAAAACGATAGGGCCCCAGGCGAAACTCCCTGATAGTTGTTAATTTCATTTCTGTTTTTCCACCCAATCCCTGTGCTTGTGTAAGTACAGGCTTTTTTTTCTTTGTATTCAGTACAGCGCTGTCAGTTACAAAATCAGACGACAATAACAAACACAATCCGGCACCTGTATCAAAATAAAAGCGGGCAGAAATGTCATGGTTGTCTCGTAATCTTGCAATTTGCACCGGAATACCAACTAAAACCGGGCGTAGCATGTAACCGCCTTTGGGGTATTTTATGGACCCTTTTGAAAAAACATAAATTTTAGAACTGTCGTAATCTACCCTCACAATATAGCGGGACAAAAAACTATAACCGATTATACCATCAATTTTTTCTCCGTATACACTCGTTAAAATTTCATAGTCGTTCACATGGAAATTCAGGCTATCAACAGACAATCCGGGAAGCATCAATTTTTCGTTATAAATAAATCTCACACTTCGTATCCCGGCGATACCTCTAATAGTTTTATCTGAAGGCAGGGGCGTAAGATTATAATGCAGGCATGTAGAGGAATCCAACGAAATACCTCCACTGCCTGTGTCTAAAATAAAATTCAGGGAATCGGGAACATCTGCAACCCGCGCCCTTAATACAATTATTCCACCAGTCAATACATGAAAAGGGAAACTCGTTAAGTAGCGTGTTGCCGGTTGAATGAATTCTTCCTGGGCGTTGCCTGTATTTGAAATAGTTATTACAAATAACAAACTGAAAAAAAAAGGGTAAAACCTGCGCCTGCTGTTGGAAAAAAGAGCAAGAGTTAGTTTAGTATTTTTCAGGCAACGCATTGTAAGTAATTTCAAGAGAAGTAATGAACAATCTGATTCATCAATTTCTTCAACACAATATACGCCTCGCTTTTCGTATGACAAACCGTTCAGATAAATTGCTGCTTTCGGCTTTGCTGCGTTAAATTTGCAGATCAAAATAAAGCGTGAAATGAGTTTGTCAGATTTATATAAAAAAGCTTCGGATTTCGAATTTCTTTCCGTTGAGGAAGGAGTTGCATTATTTGAACAAGCCCCATTGACTGAGCTGATGTATATCGCAGATGAATTGCGCAAACAGCAGGTGCCTCATGGTAAAGTTACCTGGCAAATAGACCGGAATGTAAATACAACCAATGTGTGTATTGCTAATTGTAAGTTTTGTAATTTTTACAGGATACCGGGACATCCCGATGCATACATTACGGATATTGATACCTACAAAAGAAAAATCGAGGAAACATTTCGCTGGGGTGGCGACCAGCTTTTGCTGCAAGGCGGCCATCACCCGGAATTAGGATTAAAATTTTATACATCGCTTTTCAGTGAATTGAAAAATTTATATCCCAATTTAAAATTACACACACTCGGGCCCCCGGAAGTTGCACATATATGCAAGCTGGAAAAGATGAGCCACCATGACGTACTTGTTGCGTTGAAAAAATCCGGGATGGATTCTCTGCCTGGAGCGGGTGCGGAAATTTTAATAGACCGGGTGCGAAGATTGATCAGTAAAGGAAAATGTGGTGCCCAGGAATGGCTCGATATAATGCATGAAGCGCACAAACTTTTTATTACTACATCTGCAACCATGATGTTCGGGCATGTAGAAACCATTCATGAGCGATTTGAACATCTTGTAAGGATCCGGGAAGTACAATCCCGCAAACCCGCAGAGGCAAAGGGTTTCCTCGCATTTATACCATGGACGTTCCAGGATGTTGATACCTTGCTTACAAAAATCCGCGGCGTTCATAATCTAACTACTCCTGAAGAATATATCAGGATGATCGCTATGAGCCGCATCATGTTGCCGAATGTAAAAAACATACAGGCATCATGGCTTACTGTTGGGAAAGCAACTGCACAGCTTTGCTTACGGGCAGGTGCAAACGATTTTGGAAGTATCATGCTTGAAGAAAATGTAGTGAGTGCTGCAGGTGCACCGCACCGCTTTACTGCTAAAGGGATACAAGCTGCAATACGTGAAGCAGGTTTTGAGCCACAATTGCGCAACCAGCAATATGAGTGGAGAGATATCCCTGCAACTATTGAAGAACAGGTAATTGATTATTGATCATTTTGAAATGGGAGATAATAAAAGATTTTATATCACAGATACGGACAAAGAGTGGGTAACTGATACTTTCAAATGGCTTGTAAAATCTTATGGTTACCCTTCCGGTGATTTTAATCCCATTTTATATACAGAAACATTCTTCCCAAAATCTTTTGCACATAAACAAATAGCAATTGAGCCACTTTTGCAAGATCTCTGTTTGTTAAATAAAATAGCCCCTTCAAAAATTTCTTTTACTGTAGTTGAAGACATCAGAGACGGCAGTGAAACGCCTTATTCATTTCAGGGAATGCCTTTTGAATGCGAACTTGAAGCCATTAAAACAGATAGTGGCCACAACTATAAATTAATATTTGCTAAATCGATAATAAAAAATCCCAAGCGCCTTCTGTTTAACGTTGTTTTCCAATTTATTCAAATTCGCCTTGCTGAAGTAAATATAGATTGGATTCATAACGAACATCATTTTGTATTCTATTTAATTGGCATTTTCAAAGGTTGGGGTGTTATACTTGCACAAACAATAACAGATGTTGGCAAGCAAACAGATGGGTTTTGGCAACGAAGCTGGAATTTTACTTCTTCAATGCCGGTTCCTGTAATGGTTTATGCAATGGCACTTCATTCAAGCATGATTGATCAACCTAATCCTGCATGGAAAAATTTTTTGCCATCAGATATGAAGAAAGAATTTGAAAATGCAATTTCTTATATCGCACAAGACGCAAATCCTGTTATCAACAAACAAGAACTCTTGGCAAAATCATTTTTTAAAGAAGCTTTTCAATATTCGAAACAGAAGAATTTTGATGATGCGATAAGTGCCTATCAAAAGGCAATTTTTCTTACACAAAGCAATTCTTTAAAAGCTACTATATACAATAACATTGGATATTCACATCTATGGAAAACAGAATACCAAAAAAGTATAAGCAATTTTCAAAAAGCTTTGGAGATTAATCCAAGTTTTGGCTATGCCAATGATAATATTGGTTTTGCTTTTATAATGCTTGGCGATACTGATACCGGAAAATATTATTTATCTATAGCGCAACAAACAAAAGAGAACGATGCCGCTTATTCTTACAGAAATATGGCATTATATCATCAAAAAAGAAACGAGGTAAGCAAAGCTCGGGAATGTTTTCAAAAAGCGTTTGAGAACATCAAGATACCAGTTGATTGGTTAGAGTATTTTTATGCCAGGTTTTTATTTGAGCAAGGAGAAATAGAACAAGCGATGAGTTACATGGAAATGGCAGTTGAAAAAGGAGAACCAGATGCTATAAAATGGATGTCTGAAATTAAATCCACAGACAAATAAAATGCTTTGACAATATTTCAAAAGAAGAATCTGGTATATGTTTTGAATATATGTTTAATATGAATAAACCCGTTCCTTCCCTATTATTCTGCATTTTGATGGATGCCATCGGTTGCATGACATACATTATTCCCGGCATCGGCGAGTTTGGAGATATTATCTGGGCACCGGTTTCTGCAATTATTTTTTATAAAACTTTTGGTGGATGGAAAGGCGCCTTTGGAAGCGTTTTCAATTTCATCGAAGAGATTTTTCCCGGAACAGATTTCATTCCATCTTTCACTATCATGTGGTTCTGGAAATATTATTTCCCCGGAAAGCCTGTAGTTTCCCGCTAAAATATCTTCTTTCTAAAAACCTGTTCATCAGGCTATTATTAAAATGTATTTTTTTTCAAAGAACTGATTCATAGCTTTTTATTAATTTTTTCTTCTTCACAGAAACTTAAACGCCGGATTTTTCGTTACTGTAGAGCAAATCCTCTGCAAAAACCATGAAGAGTCCCTTTAGAAAGCTCATCCGTATATCCGTTATTCTGTTTGCACTTGTGCTTCTGTTTAATTTTTTTGCATACTACCTGATGCATATCAATTCTACGGAAAACAATAAGTATACAGAAGCAAGAAGTATATCCGGCCGGCAACAAACCCTTAGCCAGGTAATCGCAAAAGACGTTGCGATATTATCCGGCGTTGTGCTTAACAACGAGCAGGCACAATCCGTAAAAGACAGCCTTGCTGCTGCGATAGAAACATTTCAGAAACAACAGGAATTCCTGGCAAAGCAGGATGCCAGCGAGCAACTCCCGATTCCGCAACAGATTTTTGATATCCGCATATTGCTTTCTTCCGCAAACCCGCATTATAGCGGGCTCGTTAAAATCGGAACGGAACTTTCAAAAGCAGATTCCAATTCTCTAGCATCAAACAGAGGTTTGTACCTGCGCTCTACCATGAGCAACGAGCAGAGCTACCTGGCGTTAATGAGAGAAATAACGAAACGATATACCGCTATCGTTAATGAAAAAAACAACGAAGCTTCAACAATTGATACGGGAAAATTCATTTCGTTGATCATTGCAATTGTATGTTTGGTGATCATGGTGCTTGAACCTGCTTTCAAACGTGGAGAAAAAAATTATTCCGAACTACAAAAGGCAAAGAATGACCTGCTGAATGAAAAAACACATCTCGCATCTATTCTTCATTCTCAAACAAACTATGTGATCCGCATAAACAAGGTTGGCAATTTTACCTATGCCAATCCTGCGTTCATGAATACATTTCAACACACACAAGAAGAAATCTACAGTAAGTTTTTTTACGAAACCATTTTTCCGAAAGATATGCTTCGCTGCCAGCAGGCTGCTGATGATTGTTGGAGAAACCCCGGAAAAATTTCACGGTTAACAATAAAAAAGCCAATTGGCAAAACGCGTGATTTTCTATGGACCGAATGGGAATTTCTTGCGCTCACTGATGAATCAGGGTTCGTCCAGGAAATACAAGGAATCGGATCTGATGTTACAGCGAAAATACAATCACAACAAATAAAAGAAGAGGCGATTGAAACTTTGTCTTACACAATGACGTATGCAAAAATGGGTTCGTGGAAATATGATTTTGAGACAAGGCTGATAGAACTCAGTAAAGAATTAATGGCTTTGCTTGCCATTGAAAACAGTTATAACAAAATCGATCTTGAAGAGTTTCTTCAAAAATATATTGTGCCCGAAGACTTTCTTGCTGTGCTTGAAGAGTTCTCAAAAGCGAAAGAAAATAAAAACGAACCAGAGCATGAAAGTTTATTTTCCTGTCGCGTTATTACTGAACAAGGGTGGATGCGTTATTTATCTGTAAAAGGAAAAGTGCTGAACAACAAAACATTTTTTGGAGTTGCGCAGGATATTACTTCACAAAAGGAATCTGAAAATGCATTACTGAACAGTGAGCAAAAATTCCGTTTGCTTGCAGAAAATTCTGAAGATATCATTAGTGTTCATGCTGCTGATGGAACGATGTGGTATTTGTCTCCCTCGGTAACAAAAGTGCTGGGATATGAAGTAGATGATATCATCGGAAGATCGATAGTGCAGTATGTTCATCCCGACGACCGTTTTAAATTTTTCCCTTCAGAAGAAAACAGGAACTCTTTGGCAGATAACGAAACGCTTACTATCCGTTACCGCATCGCCAAGCAAGATGGTTCTTATATATGGCTTGAAAGTATCCTGAAACCGATCATCGATGATAATGAAGTTATCAAACTGATCTGTACATCAAGAAATATTACGGTTCAAAAATCCATCCAGGAAAATATAAAAAAGAAAGACCAGTTGTTGCAGGCTGTTGCAGAAGCAACACATGCTTTGCTTATCAATACAAATCTTAACCAGGCAATTTCCGAATCAATAAAATCATTGGGGAAAAATGCAATGGTTGACCGGGTATATATTTTCCAGAATCATTTTAATAATAATGAGCAAAAATGGTATACCTCGGAAGTTTTCGAATGGACAGAAGACAGTGCCGATTTAAGGCTGAATAACCCTACAATAAAAAATATTCCTTTTGAAAATATCAAAGGCATTATTGCGCCATTAAAAGCCGGTCAGCATTTCATCAGTTATAGAGACAACGAAAGCGACCAACAACTGATTGCAATTTATCAGCGTTCCAAATTACTATCGTCTGTTGCTGTGCCTATTTTCATTAAAGACCAGTTCTGGGGCTTTGTTGGTTTTGACGAATTTAAAAAAGGCCGAGAATGGACGGAAGCGGAATTTTCAATTTTAAAATCGTATGCATCGTCGCTTTCTGCAGCAATTGAAAGAAAAGAAATTGAAGTAGAACTGATACAGGCAAAAGAGATGGCGGAATCTGCAAGCCAGGCTAAGAGTGAATTCATGGCAAATATGAGCCACGAATTACGTACGCCTATGAATGGTATAATCGGTTTCACAGACCTTGTACTGACAACCGACCTCCAAAAAACACAACGCGATTACCTGGAAAATGTAAAACGCTCTGCGTACGGTTTGCTTGATATCATTAATGATGTGCTTGACTTCTCTAAAATTGAAGCCGGGAAATTATTGATAGAGAATACCATTTTCAAATTGGATGAATTGGTTGAAGCAACGATTGATATACTCACCGTAAAAGCCTACGAGAAAAAACTGGAAATGCTTTTTAAAGTTGAGCAAGGTATTCCTTCACAATTTATTGGTGACCCGGTCCGCATCAGGCAGGTGCTTGTAAACCTCCTCGGCAACGCCATCAAGTTTACTAAACAAGGAGAAATATTTGTGTCGATAAAAAGGACAAGTGATATTTATTTGAAGGCAGATAAGAAGTTCATGGATATTTCCATTGATGTTGCCGATACAGGAATAGGGATACCGCAGGAAAAATTAGGCAAGATTTTCGAGAGCTTCACCCAGGCAGATACATCAACGACAAGAAAATACGGGGGCACAGGTTTGGGGTTGACGATTTCAAAAAGCCTTACCGAATTGATGAACGGGTCGCTTTCTGTTGAAAGTGAACCAGGCAAAGGAAGTGTGTTTACTTTTCATATTTCGTTGGAAGTTGCTAATGAATTACCGGAAATCCTGCCGCCCGGAAAACCTTTACTGCAGCGGGTTTTGGTGGTTGATGATAATGAAACGAACAGACACCTGATGCAGGAAATATTAAGTTATCTCGGCATCAACAGCGAAGCAGTTCACGATGGTCGCACTGCACTCACAAAAATTCAACACGCAGAACAAAGCAAGCAGCCATACGATCTCATCATCACAGATCATCACATGCCGGAGATGGATGGCATCACGTTGGTAAAAGAAATTAAAAAGAAAACCACAGGAAACCAACCCACAATTTTGATGCTCTCATCTATTGAGAAAAACATGTACCAGTATGATGCAGATAAGATAGGAATCAGTAAATTTTTATCGAAGCCTGTTAAGATGCATGAGCTCTACAGCACATTATTATCCTTGTTTGAAAAAGGAATGCAGAACGATTCATTACATCCATCTTTACCCGTGATTGAAAAAATATCCCAGGCTGCAAGTATTATGGTGATTGATGATGACCCGATCAATATGTTGCTGATCTCCGAAGTATTAAAGAGAATGGGATTTGAAGTGATACAAATGCATAGCGGAAAAGAAGCGCTGGAAGCGTTGCCACATTATGACCCTGTCCTTATTTTTATGGATGTGAACATGCCTGAAATGGATGGATATACCACCACAAAACTGATGCGTAAGTTACCAGATCCGCATGGGCTGGTTCCGATCATAGCATTAACAGCGGATGCAATGAAAGGCGACCGGGAAAGATGCCTTGAAGCAGGAATGAATAATTATATTTCAAAACCATTCAAGCGAGAAGAAATAGAAGCGGTGCTGAAAAATTACATGTTGTTGATTTAAGAAGGGAAATAAATTATCTTCCTGTAATAGTCCCTTGTTCGTCATCTTTTCTGTCGCGGTCGTAAACACTTAAAGAAACTTTCCAGCCTGTCATTTCATATTCAAGAGAGAGGTCAACTTTTACTTTTTTCATTTCGCCAACGGCTGGTAACAATTCAAATATTACAGTGGTAAAT
Source organism: Bacteroidota bacterium (assembly GCA_018266575.1). Classification (GTDB taxonomy): domain Bacteria; phylum Bacteroidota; class Bacteroidia; order Chitinophagales; family Chitinophagaceae; genus Puia. The sequence continues at coordinate 749,536 of JAFEAE010000023.1, read as the reverse complement.
TTTTTTTCTTCTGAAGGTGTTTCATATTGCCCGTTCAGAATAAACGGTTTTTGCCCTTCTACCTTAATGATCGTATTTTTTATCTGGTTAAATGTTTCTTTGAACTTATTACTTACCTGGTCAAAATTATCCCCTTCAAAAACGATGCAGGTCCAGCTATATACATCATCCTTTTTAGAACTATAACGGGTAACAGTACACGAAGTTGAGCCCGGTACCTCAACTTTAGATCTGTATTCGGTTGTTTGCGGGTTTTCAATTATAACTTCGCCTTTGATGTTTTTAAACCGGTTGGGATAATCCTGGATGACTTTTTCGAGAGTAGCATTTGTTTTATTAGAAAAGACCCCCTGCGCATGCAACGCTGCCGCCAGAACAATAAAGGTAAGTGTGGTAAACGATCTTTTCATGGTTAGTAGCCCTGTATCAATATTACAACATTTTCAGGGTTGATGCAATAGAAAATGTACTAACGCATATTTTAACAAATGCCCTATAATAATATGCGAAAAACTTCGTTATCAACCCGTTCCCATGCCTCTTTTCCACTAAAATCTAATATCAATGAAAAAGAACGAGATGTATTTTAACACGCACACGGCGAAAATATACAAACAAAGCTATCGTCCCTCCACCAATTTATATCACTTCCTGAAAACGTTATTGTGTGTGATATTGAGCGGCCGCTCCCCGATGGCCAAAGTTTCTTACCACGAAAGAAAACACAAATAATTTTTGAAATTCTTATAAAAGAAAAGCACTTACCTCTGAAACCACAATGTATGTGCCTGGCCGCATCGAAAGATGCGGCATTTTTATTTGGCTTTTATTAATTTATGGGCTGACGAAAACCACCGCCGCCACCTCTGCGGAAATTGTTGAACATACCCGGCATTTTGTTTTGTTGTGAGCCTGCAAAGTTATTGAGGTTCCAGGTAAACGTGAGCATAACATAACGGCTAAGTGTATTCGATCTGCTTGCGGTAATAAGATTTTGTGAGATAGTTTTGCTTACATAGGTATTTGCGTTCAGCAGGTCAAATGCCGTAAGGCGTATCTCTCCGTTTTTCTTTTTAAAAATAGATTTTGCAATGCTTGGGCTCAGCAACGGAACACTGGCTGTATATCCGGCTACACGGGTATCTGTGTATGTATAATCAAATGTTGTGGCAATGAGCCATCCGCTGTTTGTATATGCTGTTATTTCCGCACTGAATTTATGAGAGAAATAATCAAGGTTCTGTTGTGGGTGCAAAGAATTTCTTGCAATATTATAGTTGATGGCATAACTAAAATTCATGTCGAAATTCTTCTTGATGTTAGTTGTCCACGATACGGTTTCTGCAAGCAATGTATTTCGTATATAATCATGCGAATAATCAATCTGCTTGATCGAATCTTTTATCAACGTCTGGCTCTGGGAATAATTTACATTGGTAATAAAATTCAGGTTTGATTTAGGTTTTTTTAATGCAAATCCATAATTAAAATATCCTGATACATTATATGTTCCATTCAGGTTTACATAAGTGCTCGTTTGCCCGCCATTAGGCCGGTTTACAATGGCGCTCTGAATATCATTTACAATTGTGCTTGCATTGATTGTTGCAAAAACTACATGTTGCGTGGCAGGGTCGAATGAAGAATACAGCATACGAATGCTGTGTGTAAACTGCGGTTTTAAGTCAGGATTTCCCACAACATAATTTATTGAGTCTGTTGTTGTAGTAAGTGGTTGCAGTTGCGAAGCTGTTGGTGTCCCTGTTCTTCCCTGATAAAAGAAACGCAAGCGTTGTGTCTTTGAAAAAGAATACTGCAGATTTACTGTTGGGGTAAAATTCACATAATTATGTGCAACAGTAATGTCTTTTGTAGTATTGCGGCTGTTAAAGCCTAAAAATTGCAGCCCAGACCCTAACATCAAATGCAGTTTATTGCTTTGAATCCTGTAATTTAATGTGAATCGGTTTGATGTAGAAGTGAACTTGTATGAATTACTGAATAAGCTGTCAAAGTTGGTATACCCTTTCACAGAATCTACAAAATCATAAGTATTATTAATGGTAGTGTTATTATTATACGTATAATTATAGTTCAGCTCCAATACCTGGTTTTTTGCTATTGGTTGTGTATAAGAAAGCGTTGGGCTGAAATTATACGAATGAAGCGAATCATTATAATACTGATTTAGCGAATCTGTTTTGGATAATACCCCCCTCGTAAAAAAATTATTGGTAGATTTCATGTAGCCATCACCGTTATTGGTGTTAACCGTTCCGTTGATATCGAGGGATAATGTCTGATAAGGGTGTTTGAATTTATGCCGCAAAGTAAGGTTTGAACCATTTATATTAAATCCACTGTTAGTACTGGAGGTAAATCCGGTAGTATTATAAATGGGATTTCCATTCTGGTCAACTGTTGAAGAATTTGACGAACCTTCCGGGCTTGATTTTTGAAAAGTGATATTTGGGCGAAACACCAAAGAATTGTTACTATCGAATTTTTGCTCGAGGTTAAAATAAATCCGTTGATTGGTGGTTCGTTGTAAAGCCGATTGACTGGCATTAGAAATATTGGAAGTATCCGGTTGATCAAAAGTTTTTACTGAGTTAGATGATCCATTAGAAGAAATATGTTGAAAATTATAAAAATAACTTCCGGTAATGTCTGTTTTTGAACCCCATGAATCTTTATAATTTCCACCACCAGCCCAAACGGATGTTACACCGGGGCTGCTTTGGTTGGTTGCAGCCGCAGGCCCGCCGCCTCCGCGCCTTCCACCAGAATTTCCTAATATATCCTGTATCGTAAAATTTTGTTTGTTGACATCGTTCGCCTGGCCTAATACAGAAACCTGCTGGTCATTATCAAATCGGTGCATATTAACACTTGCATCATAATCTTCATTAGTACCTGCACCAGCAACGGTTCTTCCGAAATAGCCCATGCGCTTGTCTTTCTTGGTAGTGATGTTGATTGTCTTTACGCGGTTGCCATCATCAAAACCGGAAAATTTACTTTGGTCATCAAGATCATCAAACACTTGTATCTTATCAATTATATCCGGTGGCAGGTTGCGTGTGGCAAGCTTCGGGTCATCACTAAAAAAACGTTTACCATTTACCAACACACGCTGCACTGTTTCTCCTTGTGCAGTAATATTACCGCTCGCATCAACTTGTATTCCCGGAAATTTTTTTAGCAGGTCTTCTGCAACTGCATTAGGTTTTGTGGCATACATAGAGGCATTGTATTCCACCGTATCTCCTTTCACTTTCATCGGTGGTGCTTCAACAATAACAGTTGCCATTTCCTTCGTTTGCTTTTGCAAATAAAGCGTTCCAAGGTCAACAGTTCCTGTATCAATTTTAAGCATTTGAAAAATTGGTGCATAACCTTCAAAGCTGATGACTATACTGTAGTCGCCGGGCTTGAGGCTTCGCACCATAAAAGCACCACTCTTTCCGGTAACCACGAATTGTGTGCTTTCCGGATGTTTATCCAATGTAACGGAAACACTTGCCTGGCTCAGATCTTGTCGTCCTGTAGAATCTGCTATTTTTCCTTTTACTGCTCCGGTAACTTTCTTTTGAGCGTATGTAATGTGGCTATAAAACGTAAGCAATAATGCTAAAATAAATAATCCTTTCATGCGGTTTGGTTCACTTGATGACTAAAATAGAAATAAAGGATGAAAACCTGGTGGCAGCTTCTACCAGTGGTGTAACATAGTTGCGAGAGGGTGAATTTAAAAACAAATTAGCTGAAGAGGTATTCTACATCTTCTTTTGACAGGCTCTTAACAAAACCATCATCATCGGCAATGAGGTCTTTGGCGAGAACCCTTTTACGTTCCTGGAGTTGAAGGATCTTATCTTCAATCGTATCCTTACAGATCATGCGGTATGCAAAAATATTTTTTGTTTGCCCGATACGGTGTGTGCGATCGATAGCTTGTTGTTCTACTGCCGGGTTCCACCAAGGGTCGACAATATAAACATAATCGGCTGCCGTAAGGTTAAGACCGACACCACCGGCTTTCAACGAAATCAAAAATACCCTGCAGCTTTCATCATTCTGGAAACTCTGAATAGCCCTTTCCCTTTCAATAGCAGATGTACTTCCGTCAAAATATTCAAACTTCACATCAAGTTCTTTCAGTTTCGCTTTTACCAAAGCAAGCATTCCTAAAAATTGCGAGAATACAAGCGCTTTGTGATCGCCGATATTTTCAGTGATCTCTCTTGCCAACTCATCTAACTTGATAGAATGGTTCGGGTATTTTTCAGTTTCATTCAGGATCGCAGGAGAATCGCAGATCTGGCGGAGTTTCATTAGGCCCTGTAAAATGGTAAGCTGCGATTTCTGAATTCCCTGTGTATCGATAGTTCCCAGAATTTTATCGCGGTAATCATTTCGGTAGGCGTCATAAATTTTCCGTTGTTCATCTTCCATTTCACAGAACAAAATCGTTTCCGTTTTTTCCGGAAGGTCTTTCGCAACCTGTTCTTTTGTTCTGCGGAGAATGAATGGAAATAACAATTTGCGAAGATGTTCTTTACGGTCTTGTTCTCCGAACTTATCAATAGGGATTGCAAATTCCTGCCGGAAGAATTCGAGGCTTCCGAGCATTCCGGGATTAAGGAAATTCATCTGCGCAAAAATATCAAACGTATTATTCTGAAGCGGTGTACCGCTCATGCATAACCGATGTTTTGCTCGAAGCAGGCATGCTGCTTTTGTTACTTTGCTGGCAGGGTTTTTTATTGCCTGAGACTCGTCAAGCACCACATAGTCCAACGGAATTTCCATCAATAATTTTATATCACTGCGCAATGTTCCGTAGGTAGTAATGATGATATTTTTATCATCAAGTAATTGCTTATTGCGTGCCCGCTCACCACCATGATGAATATGATAAGTAAGATTGGGTGTGAATTTTTTTATTTCATTTTCCCAGTTGAACATTAACGTTGTTGGACAAACTACCAGTGCGGTTAATTTGCCATGATGATCTTTATAATGTTGTAAAAAAGAAAGTGCCTGTACTGTTTTTCCCAAACCCATATCATCTGCAAGGATTCCGCCCCAGTTCACTTCATGCAAATAATTTAACCAGTGAAACCCATGAACCTGGTAAGGACGAAGAATATGTTCGAGATGTTGGGGTGCATCAATCTCACGAATATGATTGAACTCTTTTAGTTGTTCGTATTTTTCTTCGAGGCGGATGATGAGCTCTTCTTCATTACGGTTACTATACAATTCATCGATCACACTCATGTGATATTTCGACAAACGCAATTCGTTGCTTTTCCCTTCACCTACACGGAACAGCAACGAATATTTTTTTATCCATTCTTCCGGCAACACACCGAGCGTACCATCGTTCAGCGGTACAAATTGCTGGCGGTTTGCCAATGCTTTTTTTACATCGGCAACCGTTATCTTCTGGTCGCCAAATAAAATATCCACTCGTGCATCAAACCAATCGGTATTGCTGCTGATATGGATTTTAGTTTGCGGCCTTGCTGTGTTGAAACGGAAGTTTTTCAACGCATCATATCCATAAACAGGGATTTTCATTTCCTGCATAGCGTCAACAAATAAAAAGAACCAGTTGTTCTTCAACACATCGCTTCCTTTCAATGCAAGGCTGTGCGAACCCTCAGGATAAACAAACTGCGAGTGAAGGGATTCTAATTTTTTGATGAACTGTAATTCAGATTCCCTGTCTCTGCGAACGATCAACACTTTTTCTCCATCCGGCACAATGATCTCGTCTTTACCTCCTGGTTTTGTTTCAAACCCTTTGTAAGAAAACAATGGCTGAAAAACAAGGTAATCGCCTTTTTCCTGCAACATCAATCTTTTTTCAGGAACACCGTCTTTAACTTCTTTCACTAATTCCCCTTCAAATTCCACATGGTATTCTTTTGTAAGCGGAAGTACAAATTGCTTCATCTGCACCTGCCAGTCTGTTTTATCAATTACCATTTTTCCTTTCGCAGAAAATTTTTCTATCAGCATCACGTCTTCCGGCTTATTCCACAGATAAAGGTTATCATTATAAAAGAAAACAACATTGCTCTCGCATTGGTTATTGGCCAATGGTACAGTTTGCCCGTTGATCTTTACATAACAGGTTATTTCAAAATTATTTTTTTGCGTTGTGACTTTAAAGAATGGAATTATCGGGTCAACATGAATTCCGATCGGGCGAAGGTTTTCTGTTTTAAATGGTTTTCTTCCATTAATAAAAAACAGAAAAGGATTTGTTGAAATTTCTGAAAATAATTTTTTCAGTTTGGGCTGAACATATTCAGCGATCAGACTTTTTGTTTCTTCCGGAAGATCATCTTCTTCATGATGAACAATATTCTCCCAAATACCACTGAATGGTGAATTCCGGTTCAGGTATTTTGTGATCTCTGCAGGTTGCATCTTCCGGATTGAAGGAAACAATTGTTTATCCGGTTCAGAAAACGGATCCGTATTTACAAATTTTGAGAGATCGATCTTTTCTACTTTACCTGTATATGAGGTCTGCTCTTCATTACTTTCCCCGGAAACGACATCAAGTTGAAAACCGGGATATGAATCGTGATTGAAATTAAACACAATGCCTAACCGAAGTGATGACCCGGATGTTTTTTCTTCTTCCACATCTACAACCGGGGTTGCTTCTACATCAACCGGTTTCAGTTTATTTTGCATCACCGGCGCAATACGTTTGATAGACGTATCAAGTACACGCAAAAAAGGTTTCCCGTCTTTATAGGTGAATTCGAATTTCCCTTTCAGGTCATCATCCAAGGAATAGCCGTAAGCTTCAAGCAATTTATTTTTTTCTTTATCCCAATTACGGATGGAATCGAAATAGTATGCGCCTTGTGTATTCAGCAATTGCAAAAACACAATCACTTTTGGCAGGCACAACGGGTGATCGGTATCTTCATAATCGCAACTCGTATCAAAATTCCGTTCTTCATTTTTCCGGATGATCACTTTATAATCTTTGTCATCAAGGTTCACTGTTGCTTTTACCATTTCATCTCTTGCTAATTCAATATTTGCTTTTTGTGTACGCAAATATTTTTCAGCATCAGCTAATGTTTGTGGAGAACAAAGCACCCGTATACTTTTAAGGTCAATAAACTTCATTTTAACAACCGTGTGCTGCTGATCGTAATGTACTTCATCAGCTTTTAGCATATTGCGGTCGAGCAGTTCCTGTAATTGTATCAATGCACCGGCTTCATGCCTGCAGATATCTCCAAGGTTATACGGGCAACTGCAACGAATGGAAAGTGTTTTGGGATCTTTGAATTTTTGAATGTAAACTTTATAATAAGTAGAATAACTATCGTCTTTAACACGAAAAGTAACTGAAGCAAATAATTCATCATACTCTATCAGTTCCACATAACCGATAGCGTGGATTTTTTTCCCTCGCCGGATCACTTCATCACTTCCATTGGTGTAAACATACTTGATAAGGTGCGGTAGCGCCATGCATGAAAGTTTACAGTTTACAGTCTTCAGTTTTCAGTTGTATCGATGCTGCCAACTGTGAACTGCCCTTGCTTACTGATTTAAAAATGGTCAATCTGCAAAAGTAAAGGAAAAAAAATGAGTGTAGAAAAGTTTTCAGCAACTATTAATTGCGGGATAACATGCGTTTAAGAAAAACATATCAAAATAAATTGTTTTACAGTTTTTTGGAATAGCGTTTGCCGGGTATACCTTTGTTGCGCATTTTACCCTGTTCAAACCATTATCTATGTTCCGAAAAATTTCGCTTGCTCTTTTTGTTCTTCCTGCATTTTTTCAATTTGCTATTGCGCAAAAATTAAAAAAAGCCGACAAGGTCATTCTTATCAATTTAGAAACACATATCCGTTTTCTGGCAGATGATAAATTAGAAGGAAGAAGAGCAGGAACTGCCGGTGAAAAATTAGCAGGCGATTATATAAGTGTTGAATTTCAGAAAGCAGGTTTGCAGCCACGTGGACAAAACAGTTGGTTTCAACCATTTGTAATAGATGATGGAAAGCAAATCACATCTGCTACTCACTTCTCCATAAACAATGTTGAACTGAAATCAGATAAAGAATATTTTCCACTTGCATTCAGTGCTATAAAAAATGTGGAAGGCTCGCCGGCAATGGCTTTGCAGGAAAGTGGTGTTCCCTGGTTCATCGACCTGAAAGAAATGTTAGATACCAATCAGAATAATCCACATTTCGATTTGGATAATTCAATGCATGAACGTGTAAAAGATTGTGTTTTGAAAGGTGCAACTGCGGTTATATTCTATAACACCTCAAAACTGGATGATAATATTTCTTTCAATGCAAAAGATAAATCCGAAACAGCAACTGTTCCTGTTTTATATGTAACAAAAGAAGCACGAAAAAAATATCTGAAAGATGAATCAGCGTCGCTGGAAGTAAAAATCAATGTGGATATTACCGATAAAAAGAGGACCGCAAATAACGTTATCGGGTATATTGATAATGGCGCTGCAAATTGTATTGTAATTGGAGCGCATTATGATCATCTTGGGTATGGAGAAGATGGAAACGGTTTATACCGCGGACCGGAAAAAATGATCTTCAATGGAGCGGATGATAATGCCAGTGGAACTGCTGCATTAATGGAGATCGCAAAACTGTTGAAACAATCGAAGTTTAAAAACAATAATTATTTATTCATTGCTTTTTCCGGCGAAGAGTTGGGATTATTTGGTTCGAAATATTTTGTTGAGCATCCAACAATTGATCTTGGCAAAGTAAATTATATGATCAACATGGACATGGTGGGAAGGTTGAATGATAGTACACATGTGCTGACTGTCGGTGGATATGGAACTTCTCCATCATGGTCAACAATATTTCAAACCACAAATGAAAAAAAATATTTTACGATAAAATTCGATTCGAGCGGAACAGGTCCAAGCGACCACACCTCCTTTTACAGGAAAGATATTCCTGTTTTATTTTTCTTTACCGGTATCCACAGCGATTATCATAAACCTACCGATGATTATAATAAGATCAATTATACAGGCGAGCTGTATGTTATAAAATATATATTCACCCTTATTGACGAATTAAACGACAAAGGAAAATTAGCTTTCGCTAAAACAAGGGAAACACAAACCGCTTCTTCAACCCGCTTCAGTGTTACATTAGGAATTATGCCGGATTACACATTCAGCGGTAGCGGCGTCCGGGTAGATGGTGTGAGTGACGGAAGGCCTGCGCAAAAAGCAGGATTGAAAACCGGGGATGTAATTGTTCAGTTAGGAGATTATCCTGTTTCATCTCTCGAAAACTATATGCAGGCCCTATCGAAATTCAAGAAAGGCGATAATACAAAAGTAAAATACAAAAGAGGGAATGATGTTTCCGAAGCTGCTGTTCAATTTTAATAGTTTAACTTTCCACTAAAAGAATTCAATAATCCTGATTATTGCTTTTCCATGAAATTAAAACTCGACCTTGACGAACTCGCCAGCGATTTTTTCGAAGAAACAAGATTGCTTGGCATTGTTGCTCCTGTAAAAGATTACCAGTTTTGCTGGCAGCTGAATAATTTTTTGCGTTTTGATTTTCGGATTAACAACGAAATTGAAATCCAGCTCAGCAAAAAACAGCGGAAATATTTTTTTGGCGTGTATGAATATCCTGAGCCCAACAGTTCATTGGTACATTATCTGTATAATAACCAGTTTGATGGAGAATATCTTTTACCTGAATTCAAGCACCTGGATTTTTTATGGTTGCTGAAAGGTGATGCCGTGGATAATGATATGCTGCACGACCTGATCGGTTCCGTTAAAAATATAAATGCCGTGCAGCTTGTAACCGAGCTAACAAATGAAAAAATAAAAAACAAAGGGCATCTTATTTTTTAAAAAATTGAGGGCTGGTTTAACTCATTATAAATCATTTTTTATGTGGAAAGAAGAAAATAATTCCCTTTATAAAAAATTTGAGTTCAAAAATTTTTCTGAAGCTTTTGCCTTTATGACACGTGTTGCCATTGAAGCGGAAAAAATGGACCACCATCCGCTATGGACAAACGTATATAACCGCGTGGAAATATGGTTATCTACCCACAGTGCGGGGGATATCGTGACAGATAAAGACAAAAAATTAGCTGAAAAAATTGATGCGCTGATTTAGGATATACGTTACCGTTATCCGTTCATGCTTGCTAAGAATTCTTCATTGCTTTTTGTTCCGCGCATGCGTTTCAGCAACTCGTTCATTGCTTCTTCTGTGTTCATATCATTCAGGTATACACGAAGAAGGTTCATGCGTTGCAAAACATCTCTTTCCAGCAAAAGGTCATCGCGGCGTGTTGAAGAAGCAACCAAATCAATAGCAGGGAAAATGCGCCTGTTGGATAATCTCCTGTCAAGCTGAAGCTCCATATTACCCGTTCCTTTGAATTCCTCAAAAATAACTTCATCCATTTTACTTCCGGTATCAATAAGTGCTGTTGCAAGAATTGTCAATGATCCACCGTTTTCAATTTTACGGGCAGCGCCAAAAAACTGTTTTGGTTTTTGCATAGCATTTGCTTCCACACCACCGGATAATACTTTCCCGGAAGCAGGGGCAACTGTATTATGTGCACGAGCGAGACGTGTGATAGAATCGAGCAATATCACAACATCGTGGCCACATTCAACCAACCGTTTTGCTTTTTGCAAGGCAATAGTCGAAACTTTCACGTGTTTTTCTGCAGGTTCATCAAATGTAGAAGCAATTACTTCGGCTTTTACACTGCGTTCCATATCGGTAACTTCTTCAGGGCGCTCATCAACCAGTACGATCATTAAATAACATTCTGGATGGTTCGCTGCAATTGCATTGGCAACTGCTTTCAGCAACATCGTCTTTCCCGTTTTTGGCTGGGCCACGATCAATCCGCGTTGCCCTTTACCTATCGGAGTAAATAAGTCCATTATTCTTGTTGAATAATCTGACGGAGCTGTAAATAAGTTTAATTTCTCAAAAGGAAACAACGGTGTCAGGTAATCAAACGGGACCCTGTCGCGTACTTCTTCAGGGCCTTTACTATTGATCGTCTCCACTTTCAGCAAAGCAAAATATTTTTCGCCTTCTTTCGGAGGGCGAACAGAGCCTTGAACAGTGTCGCCCGTTTTTAATCCGAATAATTTTATCTGTGATGGTGAAACGTAAATATCATCAGGAGAAGAAAGATAATTGTAATCGCTGCTGCGGAGGAAACCATAGCCATCAGGCATCATTTCCAAAACGCCTTCTGCCTGGATGATACCATCAAATTCGATATTGAAAGCATCGCTGCGGCGCTGAGTAAAATTTTTATTTGCATGATGTTCACTGCTCCGGTTTACTTCCGGCGCCGCTTCTGCGTCTTCATGTAACATCTCAGAAACTTCTTCGTCGCTTGCAAGCTCATTATCAACTGCTGGATTCTCCTCTGCAGGAATATCAATAATTTCTTCTTCTTTTTTCCTGGGCTTTTTCAGAAGTGGCTTTTCTTCTTTTCGCCTTAATTCTTTTTTAGGCTCTGGTTTTGCAGGTTTGCTTTCATCGCTTTCCACAATTGCTTCTTCGTTTGAATTTGCAGTTGCAGTTTTGATAATACGTTTACGCTTGGGTTTGTCTTCGCCTGCAGCGTTATTGTTTTTTGTTTCACTCGCAGCAACGGCTTGCCTGTCGAGAATTTTATATACAAGTTCTTGTTTGTCGAGTTTTTTAGAACCTGGAATTTTTAATTGTTCTGCTATATCAAGCAGTTCGGGAACGAGCATGTCGTTCAATTGGAGGATATCGTACATAATAAATCTTGAGAGTTAAAAACCATTGAAACAGCTGGACTGCTTTAGTAAAATATTTGAAATGAATTTTTGAATATGATGAACAGAAATGCGTTAAAACTGATGAGTTGTGAGAAACTTAGGATATGGCTAATCAGTTCAATTCCATTGCAATAATAATATAAAAACGCAGAAAAGCAAAAAAAAGTTTGTTGTTAACAAAAAAAATTATCAGAAAATATCACTGCTAAACACAGTAAAATAGCCCATTCGCAATCAATGCACTAAAATCGTAATTATCTTTGCGCCACTTTTAAATTTTTCTGATATGTTCAACAAAAGAGTGAAGATTAAAGACCTGCTTGCTTCGGAAGCCAGGAACCAGGAAGTAGTTGTTATGGGATGGGTGCGCACATTTCGCAACAACCAGTTTATTGCGCTGAATGATGGTTCTACAAATAATAATGTGCAGATCGTTGTCGGGCTTGGTTTGTATGACGATTCTTTTTTGAAACGCATTACTACAAGCGCTTCGTTAAAAGTTACCGGTGAAGTTGTTGAATCGTTAGGTAAAGGACAGAAAATTGAAGTTAAAGCAAAATCAATAGAAATTTTGGGAGATAGCGATGCCGAAAAATTCCCGCTTCAACCTAAAAAACACAGCCTTGAGTTTTTACGTGAGATCGCTCACTTGCGTTTCCGCACAAATACATTTGGCGCTGTGTTCCGTATACGCCATTCACTGGCATTTGCCGTGCATAGATTTTTTAATGAAAAAGGATTCTTTTATTTACATACTCCGATCATTACCGCATCTGATGCTGAAGGTGCAGGTGAAATGTTCAAGGTTAGCACACTGCCATTTGATAACACACCAAGAAACGAAGATGGTTCCATAAATTTTAAAGAAGATTTTTTTGGCCGCGCTACCAACTTGACAGTGAGCGGGCAACTCGAAGGAGAATTGGCGGCAACAGCGCTTAGCGAGATTTATACTTTCGGGCCGACATTCCGTGCAGAAAATTCAAACACGGCAAGGCACCTTGCAGAATTCTGGATGATAGAACCCGAAATGGCTTTCTATGATATTGAAGATAACATGAACTTGGCTGAAGAATTCATCAAATACATTATTAAGTATGCGATGGACAATAACAAAGAAGACCTGGAATTTTTAGCACAACGCATGGAAGATGAAGAAAAACAAAAACCACAGACAGAGCGGAGTGAAATGGGATTGGTAGAAAAATTAGAATTTGTTATCAATAATAATTTTGAACGCATCACATACACAGAAGCGATCGATATTTTAGTGAACAGTAATCATTATAAAAAGAAAAAATTTCAGTATGATGTAAAATGGGGAATCGATCTGCAAAGTGAACACGAACGTTTCCTGGTAGAAAAACATTTTAAAAAACCCGTTATCGTTACCGGCTATCCGAAAGAAATAAAAGCATTTTATATGCGCCAGAATGATGACGGAAAAACAGTGGCGGCAATGGATATCCTTGCCCCAGGCATTGGTGAAATTGTTGGGGGTTCGCAAAGGGAAGAGCGTTTGGAAAAATTAGAATCAAGAATGCGTGAAATGCATATTCCCATAGAAGAAATGTGGTGGTACCTCGATACACGCCGTTTCGGAACAGTTCCTCACGCAGGCTTTGGGCTTGGGTTTGAACGCATGGTACAATTTGTAACAGGCATGACGAATATCCGCGATGTGATTGCATTCCCACGTACACCAAAGAATGCGGAATTTTAATGGTGAGTTGTGAATGGTGAATAGTTGATAAGGAAACTTGCTGAATAAATCATCCGCCATTGACAATTCTCCATTCACCAATTTATGGAAATCTCTCGCTAACGAATCTCAATAACAGTTTCTTCTTCCTGTAAAAATTAAATTCTTTTTTATGGCAGAATTAGATGTTGCTGCCGGTAAAAACCGGCATAAAGGTTCTTTGCGCCGTTGCAAAAAGCTTTCTACAAAAGTCGATCTCACGCCAATGGTCGACCTTGGTTTTTTGTTGATTACTTTTTTCTTTGTGGCTACAAATTTGTCGAAACCAAAAGCAATGCATTTTAATTTGCCTGCAGATGGCAACAGTACTAAGCTTGGTAATGATGCGGCTTTAACTGTTTTAGCGGGTAAAAACAACAATCTCTATTATTATCATGGTGCGTTGGATGTATCATTGCAACAAGGTTTGTTTGGCAAAACAAACTATTCTGAATCGAATGGTATTGGTGAGATCATTCGTGAAAAACAAATTGCTATGGATAAAAATTATAAAGGCGGAAGAAAAGAAATGATGTTGCTCATCAAACCAACTGCAGATGCGAGTTATGAAAATGTGGTGCAATTGCTCGATGAAACGTTGATCAATAAAGTCGGAAAATATGCGATCGTTGATATTTCGGATGCCGAAAAAAAATTAATGAAAGAATGATTTGGTGAATTGTGAGTGGTCAATAGTTGCTGAGAAAGTTGCCCCCTAAATATTATTCACGATTCACCATTGACCATTCATTGGCCATTCACCGCTTTGAACGCTTTCACTCTCGTCCGTAAATTTTCCCTGATGTTCACATAGTACAAATTGATGTCACCGATATGATAATTCTTTCTTCGAAATAAAAAACTTCCCGGGAAATGTGGTTTATGCGCCCATAATACATCATCATGAATTTGTGCATCTGCAACTTCGGGAATAACCTTATTAAATGTTGTTAGTACGCCGCCTTTGTTTAAATTTTTTCCGGCATATTCATCGGTTGATGTCCACGTAAGGGGGTTTGTTACAAAACAATCTCCACTTTCTTTTTGTACAAAGTCCGGTTCATATCCGACTTTAAATGTTCTCCAGCCAATGAAGCAGCCAGTTGCTGAAGAATCTTTGCAAGGCGACAAGTGGTTAAAATAATTTTTCTGAATTATCATTCCGGGAATATATGCTGCAACCAATTTTGATTTTTTATTATTATCGTCAAAAAATTCCTTCAGCAAACGAATTGCATGTGTTGAGCCCTGGCTATGCGAAGCAATAATGATTGGCCTGCCATTATTGTAGTGTTCGAGATAATACAGAAATGCTTCGCGGACATCTTTGTATGCGTTCCATAACGCTTCTCTGCCAGCAACGGTATCTTTTGTATAATATGCGAGTAAATTAGCCTGCCTGTACCGTGGAGCAAAAATCCTGTATTCATTGAACGCACTTGCCTGGTACAAAATAGTTGTATAATCTGTTTTTGCGTTTATAACAGAATCATTAATGGAGGCATTCCATCTTCCCTCTTTGTCTATATATGTTGTCGGATGAATAAAGAAAACATCAACGCCTGTATCTTTTATCGATGTTGCCCGCAACGGTTCGGGAATACTGTCTGACAAATTTTTTTTGAATGGATTTGCTGCCCAGTAGTCAAGATTGCTGTAATCAGGAACAGGATTGTTGGAATTAAAGTGATAACCGGAAATATATTTTTTATAAGCAGGGGAACAGGAGCATATGAATAGCAAAGTCACGAAACAAAAAATGTAAATTCTTCTTTGTTCCAAAATTTTTAATTTTATCTGTAAATCTAATTACAAAATTCTTTTTACTAATAAACGAACCGTTAATATGTCTATTCCCGTTGTTGACCTTGCGGATTTTTTATCCGGTGATGAAAAAAGAAAATCTTCTTTTGTAAAAGAATTAGGCAATGCGTATGAAGAAGTTGGTTTTGTTGCTGTAAAAAATCACGGCATTCCGGATGAGTTGATTGGAGACCTCTATAAATACGTGCAACAGTTTTTTGCTTTGCCATTAAGTGAAAAAAAAGAATATGAAATTCCTGGATTGGCTGGGCAGCGTGGTTATACATCCTTCGGAAAAGAACATGCAAAAGGAAGCGATGCTCCGGATTTAAAAGAATTTTTTCAATTCGGGCAAACGGTAGAAGATAATGATCCGGTAAAATCAGAATACCCGGATAATGTAACTGTGAGAGAAGTGCCTGCATTCACCCCAACATTATTAAATGCATATAAGGCATTTGAAAAATCAGGAAGGGCATTGTTGCGGGCAATTGCATTATATCTCGGGCTTGAAGAAAATTATTTTGAAGGATATGTGCATAATGGAAATTCCATCCTCCGGGCAATACATTATCCACCGATTACACAAGAACCAAAATCTGCAATACGTGCTGAACAACATGAAGACATCAATCTTATAACATTATTAGTTGGTGCTTCAGCAGGAGGATTACAAATTCTTACCAAGCAAAATGATTGGGTAGATGCTGTTTCTCAACCCGAGCAAATTGTGGTTAATGTTGGTGATATGTTACAGCGGCTCACCAATAATAAATTAAAATCAACAACACACCGCGTGGTAAACCCGCCACGGGAATTTTGGCATACTTCGCGTTTTTCCATTCCTTTCTTTTTACATCCAAAAAGCCAGATGAGTTTGGCGTGCTTGTCGAGTTGTATTGATGCGAATCATCCAAAAGCATATCCTGATGCTACAGCCGGAGAATATCTTGATGAGCGATTAAGAGAGATTGGGTTGAAGAAATAATTTTAGTTTTTCAGCTACAGATTCACAGATTTGACTTAAATCTGTGAATCTGTGGCTTTTTTTATTACCGTTCATTTAAATTTTAAAGCCATCCATCAATTCCTTAAAAAATTTATTTTTTGTATGTTTTCGTTGTAAATCCTCATCCAGCTTGCATTTCAGGGCAAAAATCATTCCCTGTTTATAAAAATTACCTTTATTAATACGGTACTTTGTGTTGCATAGTACTAAAATCTGCCTATATTTGTGTTGGAAAGAGGAAAACAGGGTTTGTGAAGATTGAAAATAGCTTGCCAAATAGGCATTACCAGAAAATGATTAGTTATGAACATTGAGAACACACAAAGCCAGATGCGGAAAGGTATCCTGGAGTTTTGTATCCTCTCTATCATCCGCCGCGGGGAAGCTTACCCGAGCGATATTGTTGAGGAGATGAAAGCCAGCAACCTGCATATACTGGAAGGGACTTTATATCCATTGTTGACCCGGCTAAAAAATGCCGACATGTTAACCTACCGCTGGGTAGAAAGCAATTCTGGTCCCCCGCGTAAATATTTTTCGCTCACCGAAAAAGGCCAGGCTTTCTACACAGAACTGGAAGCCACCTGGAACGAGTTAGCGAATGCTGTACACATGCTGGCAAATAAAACAGACAGTATGCCCGACAGTACCAACCAAAACCCAAGTTTCTAAACTTCAACCATTCAAAACCATTTAAGATGAAAAAGGTCATCAACATAAATTTTCATAGCAGGGTAATTCCCATTGAGGAATCCGCTTATGATATGCTTAAACAGTACAGCGACAGTTTGCGAAAATATTTCGCGAGCGAAGAAGGCCGAGATGAGATCATCAATGACATCGAAAGCCGCATTGCTGAACTGTTTTCAGAGCTTCTGAAAAAAGGTGCGAATTGCATTACAGATGCAGACGTTACCAACATCATTAACAGCATGGGAAGACCAGAAGATTTTGAAGCCGCAGATGCCGATAGTGGCGTAAATAATGGCTCTTCTTCCAAACAACAAAACAGTGAGCAACAGTCGCAATCTCAATCACAACAACGTGCGTACAATTATACGCCACCTCCGGGAAGAGGCAGATTATACAGGAACGCCGATGATAAACTGATTGGTGGTGTTTGCAGTGGTTTGGCAAATTATCTTGGAATTGATCCTGTGATTTTGCGTATCATTTTTGTGGTGCTGTTCGGCGCATTGCTTTGGGTATATCTTTTATTGTGGATCATAGTACCATCACAATCACTTCATTCAAACATCACCAAAAGATTATACAGGAGTTCTGACGACAGGGTGATTGGCGGTGTTGCCGGAGGCCTTGCAGCATATTTTAATATCCAGGCATGGATACCCCGGTTGATTTTTGCGTTGCCTTTTGTACTTGGTATTACTTCTGGCATTTTCCATGCAGCATTATGGAACTGGGATTATGGATTTAACGGGCCGAGGTTTATTTCGGGTGGATTAGGAAGTACATTAATCATCACCTACATTATATTATGGATAGCAGTTCCTGTTGCAACAACTGCGTCAGAAAAATTAGAAATGCGCGGCGAAAAAGTAGACCTTAATTCTATTGCAAACACTATTAAAGAAGACCTTGAAGGCTTCAAGGGCCGTGCTGAAAAAGTAGGCACCTCTGTAAAAGAAGGGGCTGAACGTTTTGCCGGTGAATTTAAAACAACGGCCCAGGAAAAAAGCAGGGCTTTTGCATCTGAAATTCATGAAAGGCGAAAATATAATGAAGGCGGTTCGGGCGTTGGTCATGTGATTGGTGTATTATTCAAAGCATTCTTTCTATTCATTGCCGGAGTTATTGCGCTTGCTTTGTTTGGCGTGTTGATTGGTTTATTATTCGGCGGCATGGCAGTATTTCCATTAAAAGGTTTTTTATTAGCTGGCTTTACTGAAAACTTTTTAGCATGGGCAAGCCTTGTGCTGTTCTTAGGCGTTCCATTAATTGCTTTATTAACCTGGCTCATCAGGAGAATTATGGGGGCACGTTCACGCAATCATTATCTCGGTTATGTATTCGGAAGCTTGTGGATCATCGGGCTGGTTTGCACAATAGTTTTGTTCAGCATGTTTGTCCGCAATTTCAGGGTGAAAGATTTTGTAGAAGACGAAGTAAAAATCACTCAGCCAGCAAAAGGAAAAATGTATATCGATCTTGCTAATAGTATTACCGAGCATCATTATCACTTACGCAACTGGGGAATGAACTGGGATACTGACTGGCCTTTGTACGGTGAAAATTATGATTCATTAATCTTAAATACCGTCCGTATTAACATTGTAAAAAGTAAAGATTCTTCATTCCATGTTCATCGTCTGCGTTTCAGCAGGGGAGAATCAACATCGAAAGCACAAGAGCTTGCACAAAAAATAAGTTTTGATATCACCCAGCAAGACAGCACCATTTTATTAGCCCATGGTTTCGGAATAAGCAAGCATGAAAAATTCAGGAACCAGCAATTGCTTGTTGTACTTGAAGTTCCTGTAGGCAAAAAAATAGAAATTAATAAAGACGTTGATGATTACCATTGGTTCAACATAAACATTAATCGCCGCCACGGATGGAACATCAGTGATGATGAAGATTGGGATGATAACTGGGGAGATAATTATGGCTGGAAAGCAGGAGTAGAATACGTTATGACAAAAGATGGTTTGGAAAGAACGGATAAAAAATACCAGGATGAAGGGGACGATGATAATAATCGCAAAAAAGAAGAACCTAAAGCCCCTGCAACCGGCGTATACCATTATAAAAGCAATACCGATTCCATAAAAGAAAATCATTCAAAACCTGCACCCAAAAAAGAGCCTATTAAAAAAGATTCTGCAACTGCAGAAAAAAGATTGGCAAAGAATGAGAACGCAGACCAGATATCATCGCCAATATATTTTTTGACAACATTATTCTGAGCATAACAAACAGGTTTTTCAAAGCAAATAGTAAAATAAAAATATATGGAAACGAAAGCGATCCGTTTTCTGATGGCTACAGCTTCTTTATTGGTTATGTGCTTTTCAACACAAAATCTTTGTGCACAGAACGAGCCTATCCAAAAAACAATGGATGAACTAACGGTTAAGGACAGCCTGTTGTTTAATGCGGCGCTTAATACATGCGATTTGAGTGCCATAGAAAAAATCATTACGAAAGATTTTGAATTCTGGCAAATGAATAGCGATCTCCAACATTCATCTAAACAAACAGAACAAGAATTTTTAAGCAGCATCAAACACAACTTTTGTAATGCAAATGGTTCTTCTTTGAAAAAAATGAAAAGAGATGTTGAACCGGGAAGTATGCGCATTTTTCCGGTTGATAATAATGAAGTATTACAAACAGGCATACAACATTTTTATGTGCTCGCCGATGGAAATAAATATGCAAAGGCTGAAGAATCAAAATTCACACGCAGTTGGAAAAAGGAAAATGGTGAATGGAAAATGTCAAAAGAATTTGATGAAGTGTTGAATAATTATCATACCAGCACAAACACCGAATTATACAACACCATTGCACACATGGACAGTGTTTTATTCGATGCGTATAATGCACATGATATAAATGAAATAAAAAAATATTTTACCGAGGACCTCGAATTCTATCACGATAAAGGCGGACTATCAAACTATACTGAAAATGTAACTGGCTTTACACAGGTTTTTCAAAATAATAAAGATATACGCCGCGACCTGGTGCCTGGAACGCTTGAGGTATATCCTGTAAAAAATTTCGGCGCAATGGAAATTGGCGAACATCGTTTCTGCCATACAGAAAATGGCCAACAGATCTGTGGCACGTTCAAGTTTGCTATGATCTGGCAATTAAAAAACGGAGAATGGAAAATTTCAAGAGTGATCAGTTATGGACATTAATCATATCAAAAAATATCTCTAGTAGTTTTGGTTGAAGTTGGAACATGGGCCTCATGCCGAAAGGCGGGGGCCTTTTTATTTGTTGGCGGGCTGAACTGCATGTTATACTTTCGCAATTATTATTTTTGAAATTTCAATTAAGCATCCTACATGAAACATACTCCATTCACAAAAAAACATATTGCACTGGGAGCTAAAATGGCGGAGTTTGCTGGATATTATATGCCGATCAGTTATAGCGGGATTAATGATGAACACGCTGCTGTGCGAAATAATGCCGGTGTGTTTGATGTGAGCCACATGGGTGAATTTATTTTGAAAGGCCCGCATGCGCTTGATCTCATTCAGCGTGTTACATCCAACGATGCCTCAAAACTTACTGCGGGAAAAGCGCAATACAGTTGCCTTCCTAATAATCAAGGCGGAATTGTAGATGACCTTTTAGTGTATTGTATTGAAGAAAATAATGTGTACATGCTCGTTGTAAACGCAAGTAATATTGAAAAAGACTGGAACTGGATATCTCAACATAATTCTGCCCGGGCGGAGATGCATAATATCTCTGATAAAACCTGTTTGCTGGCAATCCAGGGGCCGAACGCAACGAAGATCCTGCAGCCTCTAACGGAAATGGATATCCTCAATTTAAAATATTACACCTTTGTAAAAGGAAAATTTGCAGGTGTTGATAATGTATTGGTAAGCGCAACCGGTTATACCGGCGCCGGCGGTGTGGAGATCTATTTTGAAGACAAGGATAATGCAGCAGAAATAATCTGGAACGCCATTTTCGAAGCGGGAAAAGCGCAGGGAATAAAACCGATTGGTTTAGGTGCCCGCGATACATTGCGCCTCGAAATGGGATATTGTTTGTATGGAAACGATATTGACGATACCACTTCACCATTGGAAGCAGGGCTCGGATGGATCACCAAATTCACCAAAGATTTTATCGCAAAAAACATTATTGAAACACAAAAGAACGAAGGGGTAAAACGAAAACTGATTGGTTTTGAAATGATCGATAAAGGGATCCCCAGGCACGATTATGAGATCAAGGATTTTTCAGGCATGACAATAGGAAAAGTAACATCTGGAACACAGTCGCCAAGCCTCGGAAAAGCGATCGGGCTAGGTTATGTGAGTACTGTTTTTGCACATATCGATGCAAAAATTTTTATAAAAGTGCGTGATAAATTATTGCATGCCAAAGTGGTAAAAATTCCTTTTAATTAGTTTTGGTTTCTGAAATAATGGAAGGGTTTTTGCTATAATTCTGCAGATCCAAATCCATGTAAAAAATGCCAACCATTCATCTTACTACATTTATCGCTGCACCAATTGAACGTGTGTTCGATTTAAGCAGGAGCATCGACCTTCATAAAAAATCAATGGCGCATACCAATGAACAAGCAGTTTCCGGAACAACGACAGGCTTAATTGATTTTGATGAAACAGTTACCTGGAAAGCAAAACATCTTTTCAAAACAAGAATATTAAAAACAAAGATCACGGCGCTTAGTAAACCATTTTCCTTCACCGATGAAATGATGGATGGCGATTTCACGAGCATGAAACACGAACATCATTTCAAACAAGTTGATAATGGTTCATTGATCATCGATCTTTTTTCTTTTCAAACTCCTTATGGAAATTTTGGAAAAATCGCCAATCACATTTTTCTTACCAACTATTTAAAAAAATTATTAGAGCAACGCAACCATGTTATTAAAGAATATGCGGAAACGGAGAAATGGAAATTTATTCTGAACAAATAAATTAACGGCGCTTTAATTCTTTATAGCAATGTACTGTTTCGTATTTCTCAGCTATCTGTTATTTTTGCAGCTATGGCGAACCAGAAACCCACACTGCACACATCTCTTTCCCCGGCATTGCTTCATTTATATGATCTTAATAATGCAACTGTTGTAATCATAGATGTATTGCGGGCTACTTCTACCATAGCTACCGCATTATTCAATGGCGCGAAATGCGTGATACCTGTAGATAGCGTTGCAAAATGCATCGAGCTTGGAAAACAAATTGACGGCATTACAGCAGGTGAACGTGATGGAAAAATTGCGGAAGGATTAAAGCATGGCAATTCCCCGTTTGAATACCCGAAAGAATTTGTTGGCGGAAAAACATTGGTGCTTACTACTACAAACGGCACAAAGCTGCTGCACATGGCGCTTGAAAAAGGGGCTGGGCAAATCATTACCGGATCGTTTCCGAATCTTAGCGCAGTATGTGATTATCTACTTGCACAAAATCATAATATTATTCTCGGCTGTGCAGCATGGAAAGATAAAGTAAACCTCGAAGATTTACTATTTGCAGGGGCTGTGATCAATAAGATAAAAGATAATTTTTCCATCAATTGCGATTCTTCGCAAATAGCAGAGACAATTTATTGCGATGCAAAAAATGATTTGTTTGAATTCATCAAACAAAAAAATGCTTCGCATTATCATCGTTTATCGGGTTATGGGTTGGAAAAAGATATCCGTTATTGTTTAACTCCCGATATTGCCAATGTACTTCCATTTTATGAAGATGGAAAACTGGTCGTGCATAAAAGATAATCCGGCAATCACTCCCGATTTCGTAAGCCGGGTAAGCATTTCCGTGTTATTTTTGCAGGCTCACGAAGCGTAATGCATATCAGTGAAAAAAAACAAGCTTCATATAGCATTAGTAGGCAACCCAAACAGTGGAAAAAGTTCACTGTTCAATGCATTGACTGGTTTGAACCAGAAAGTCGGAAACTTTCCCGGTGTAACTGTTGATAAAAAAACAGGAGCTACAGAATTGTCGCATGATCTCTCCGCAACAATTATTGACCTCCCCGGAACATATAGCTTATATCCGAAACGTGCCGATGAATGGGTAACGTATAAGGTTTTACTGGGGCAGGATGATGCGATAAAACCAGACATGGTTGTATTACTTGCAGATGCAAGTAACTTAAAAAGAAACCTGTTGTTCTGCTCGCAGATCATCGATCTGAAAATTCCGGTAGTAATTGCATTGACGATGCTCGATCTCTCCCGCAAAAAAGGGATTGAGATTGATCTTGAAGAATTGGAACGCAAACTTGGTGTTCCGGTCGTGGCTGTTAATCCAAGAAAAAATAAAGGGATACCGCAATTAAAAAAAGCGATTGCACAAACTGCTGCCCAATTATATCAAACGCCTGTTCATGATTTTATTGAAAACAAACAACTGGCTGTTGATGCTGTAAACGATGTGCAACATTTATTCCCCGGAATGAGTGATTACACCGCCATCCATTATTTAATCAATCATGAAAACTTTCACTTAGATTCTTCTTCTCATAATAAAATTGAAAGCATAGAATCTGCCCGTAATTTCAATCATACAAAAGTGCAGGCAGAAGAAATATTGCAACGTTACAGCCGCATCAAACAGGTAATGCAGCAAACAGTTTCCGAACCCGATCCATTACAAAAAACATTATTCACGGAAAAATTAGATGCTGTCTTGTTGGACAGGCGCTGGGGTTATTTTATTTTATTGGCTGTTTTATTTTTATTATTTCAAAGTGTGTTTTGGCTTGCACAATTTCCGATGGATGGAATTGACTGGACATTTTCACACCTCAGCAATTGGTTTGCCGGTTTTTTGCCCGAAGCCTGGTGGAGCGATTTATTAGTGAACGGAATTTTGGCAGGATTAAGCGGCATTCTTGTTTTTGTACCACAGATTATGATCTTGTTCGGGCTTATTACATTGCTGGAAGATACCGGTTATATGGCCCGTATCAGTTTCCTAACGGACAAGCTTATGCGAAAAGTTGGATTGAATGGTAAAAGTGTAATGCCTATGATCAGCGGGTTTGCCTGTGCAGTGCCGGCAATAATGAGTGCAAGAAATATTGAGAACAGGAAAGAACGTTTGCTTACCATTCTCATTACACCATTAATGAGTTGCAGCGCAAGATTGCCGGTTTATACCATCCTGATTTCATTAGTGATACCGAAAAAATTAGTATTTGGTTTTATCAGCCTGCAAGGTTTAATGATGATGGGATTATACCTGATGGGATTGTTAATGGCGCTTATTGTTTCTTACGTGGCAAAATGGTTTATCAAAATACAAGAGAAAAGTTTTTTTATTTTAGAATTACCGATGTACAGGGCGCCAAGATGGAAAAATGTTTTTGTAACGATGATCACCAAAGCAAAAATATTTGTGACCGATGCTGGAAAAGTGATCATGGTAATAAGCCTTATTTTATGGGCATTGAGCTCGTATGGCCCGAAAGAAAAAATGAATGCTGTTGCAGAAAAATATAACCAGCAGATTCAACAGAACCCGAAACAGGCAGATGTGCTTAATAAAGAGAAAAGGTCTGCATTGCTGGAGAATTCTTATGCAGGGGTTTTGGGAAGAACGATTGAACCGGTTATTCATCCGCTGGGTTACGATTGGAAAATTGGTATTGCATTAATTACTTCATTCGCAGCAAGGGAAGTTTTTGTTGGAACAATGGCAACATTATATAGCGTTGAAGGCGGCAAAGATGCCGACCCGTTGACATTGAAACAGCGCATGGACGCTGCAAAAAAAGAAGATGGCACCAAAGTATATACACTTGCAACGGGCATTTCCCTGATGGTTTTTTACATGCTTGCCATGCAATGTATGAGCACACTTGCTGTAGTACGCCGCGAAACAAGAAGCTGGAAATGGCCCGCAATCCAATTGATTTATATGACTGGGCTTGCGTATGTAATGAGTTTGATTGTTTACCAGTTGTTGAAGTAAGATGACAGTTGACAGATGTTAGATGACTGCCTTAATAATATAAACGATGTTGAATTTTCAGTCCGACAACAAACATCTGTCAACTATCATCTCTATTATACCAATTCTTCCTCCAATAACCCGCTCAGTTCCTTTTTGAATTGCTGTGGCGATTTGAAATGAATAATGTGAAATCCCAATTCTTTCGCGGGGACGAGGTTCCTGAAATTATCATCAATGTAAATTGAACGTTCTGGAGCTATAGAGAATTTTTTCATCAGCAATTCATAGATCTCTTTAAATGGTTTGCGTGTTTTTTCTTCCCCGGAAACTAATCTTCCATGAAACCAATGCAGAAATTCATAACGGTCAAATGCAACCGGAAATGTTTCTGAGCTCCAGTTGGTAAGCGCAAACAATTTGTAATCCGTGCAATGTTTCAGGTGTTTCAACACATCCACTGTTTCATGTATCGGTCCCCCTAACATCTCTTCCCAGCGATCATAATAAATACGGATATTAGTTTCATGTTCCGGATACTTTTTTACTAAATATTCTGTTGCATCATGCAAACTTCTCCCCGCATCCTGTTCTTCATTCCAATCCGGAGTACAGATATTTTCATAAAACCATTTCATTTCTTTTTCATCAGCAAAAATTTTTTTATACACATAATCAGGGTTCCAGTCAATAAGCACTCCGCCTAAATCAAAGACTATAGTATCTATTTTTTTCATAACAATATTTTATAGCCACAGATTCACAGATTGTCTCGGATTAATCTGTGAATCTGTGGCTATCCTTATTTAATCTTCATTAATCGTTGCACAGCTAACTCAAGTGTTTCTTCTTTCTTGGCAAAACAAAACCGCACAACTTTATTATCCGTTGCATCCAGGTAAAATGCAGAAACGGGAATGGTTGCCACGCCATATTCTTTAGTAATCCGGATAGAAAAATCTTTATCCGTTTCATCGCTGATGCGGTTGTATTTATACAATTGAAAATAACTTCCGAAACTTGGCAATGCTGTAAATTTTGTTTGTTGCATCAGGTTTTCAAAATAATCTTTTTTTGCCTGCATGAATGAAGCAAGCCATAAATAAGATTCTTTGTTCTTTAAGAACGAAGCCAAAGCTACCTGTGTTGGCGAATTGCAACTAAAACAATTAAACTGGTGTACCTTCCTGAACTCATTCATCAATGAGGAGGAAGAAACGCAATAACCCAACTTCCATCCTGTACAATGATATACTTTGCCGAAGGAGAAACATACAAAACTTCTTTCCAGCAGATCTGGGTAGCGTAGAATGGACTGATGAAGAAAATTATCGAACACTAAATGTTCGTATACCTCATCAGACAAGATAAAAATATTCGTTCCTGACACAATTGACCGCAGTTGCTGAATATCTTGTTCATGCAAAATTGCGCCGGTAGGATTGTTTGGCGAATTCAACATGATCATTTTTGTTTTGGGAGAAACCTTTTTCCGTACTTCATCCCAGTCGATTTTATATTCGGGGAATTGTAAATCGATTCTTACAGGAATTGCGCCATTGATTTCAATATTCGGAATATAACTATCGTATGCAGGTTCAAACACGATCACTTCGTCGCCAGGTTGTAAAACTGTAGTGAGTGCTGTATAAATTGCATAGGTTCCGCCCGGTGTTATTGTTATCTGCGTTTGTGGGTCGACGTTAGTATTGTACAGGAATTTTATTTTTTCTGCCAGCACTTCGCGCAGCGGCATATATCCCTGCATCGGCACATATTGGTTATAGCCATCTTTCATTGCTTTATCCACCATTGAAATAAGCTGTGTATCCATGGGGAAATCGGGAAAACCCTGACCGAGGTTTACGGCGTTATATTCCGTTGCTAATGCACTCATCACGGTAAAAATGGTTGTGCCGACATTTGGGAGTTTCGATTGAATATGCAAAATCTGCAATTGAGTGTAAAAAATATTAAAAGTAAATTTAGAGCGATTTGTCCAAAATTTTTTTACGTTTTTATCCCCGGCTCCCTCCACTCATTCGTACTGTTAAATTTTTCTAAAAGGGCTTGTTACAGAAATGTTATTCCAAAAACCGCGATAAACTTTTTGCGCGGTTTTTGCGTCTATACCGGTATAAAATACACGATTATGAAAAAGATTATGATTATTATGCTGGCACTTGGCCTGGCAATCAGCGCATCGGCTCAGCGGTTTAGCCATGGTGGTGTATATTATAGCAGGCCTCGTGTAATTGTTACAGGTGGGTTTTATGCACCTTTCTATCCTTTTTATAGCCCGTTTTATTATCCATATCCCGGATATGGTTACGGATACCGCCCGACCAAACTGGATATGCAGATCCATGATATTAAAGCCGACTATGCCGATAGGATATATTCTGTAAAACAGGATAAATCGTTAACGCGTAAAGAAAGAAGGCAAAAAATTCATGAATTGAGAGTACAACGCGATAATGAAATAGTCAACGCAAAAAGGAATTATTATAAAACCTATTAAGGACGGTTCGAATGTGATGTGAAAAACCATCGTCCATAAAGCCCCGCAAATGCGGGGTTTTATTTTATTGCTATTTCTCTTCAGCAATTATTTTTTTAATAGTATTGAATTCGTATCCCTTCTGCATTAGATAATCCTGCAGTTTTCTTTTCCGGATAAAAATATTTTTTTCTGATTTCAATGCTTCCCTTTTTTCTCCGGCAAGTTTCTGCAGTGTTTTTTCATACTCCGTTTCATCAATTGCCCCGATTGCTTTACGTATGCAATAATCACTCACACGTTTCTGTTTCAATTCATATTTAATCTTCTCTTTACCCCATTCTTTGAGCCTGAACCTACCCCGTGCAAAATGAATGGCAAAACGCTCTTCATCGAGATATTTTTCTTCTATAAGTTGCGCAATGATTTCTTCCACTTCATTTTTCCATAGGCCCAACGAATACAATTTCTCTTTTACTTCGCTGTGGCAACGGTGCTGGTAATCGCAATAGCGTTTTGCTTTCTGTAAAGCCTCTTCTTTCGATAATTTTTTCTTTGGTAACATCCGGCTAAAATTCAAATTTAGCGGGTTTATTCATTCTTAATCACAAGAAATTCACAATTGCCGGATTGTGGTATTTGCCCAACTTTCACGTGTTGGGTATTAATTAAAAATCAGTAGTTTCGCTGCAAACACATACTCATGAAGTTCATCGTTTCCTCGTCTGCTTTATTGAAACAGTTACAACAGATCAGCGGAGTAATCAATGCCAACACGGTTTTGCCGATACTGGAAGATTTTTTATTTGAGGTAGAAAAGAACAAGCTCACCGTTGTTGCAACAGACCTTGAAACGGTAATGAAAGTTCACCTTGATGTGGAAGCAAAGGACAGTGGTAAAGTTTGCATACCTGCGAAAATCCTGATCGATTCTTTAAAAAATATTCCCGACCAGCCACTTACTTTTAATATCGATAAACATTTTGCTGTTGAATTGACCAGCGATAACGGAAAGTATAAAGTGATGGGAGAAAACCCTGATAATTTTCCGAAAGAACCAGCTGCTGACGATACCACTTCGTTCACTACAACTTCATCTGCATTGGTTACAGCAATTGGTAAAACATTGTTTGCTGTGAGCAGCGATGATCTTCGCCCGGCAATGACAGGTGTATTTTTTGAAATGGATAAAAAGGGGTTACAGTTTGTTGCTACAGATGCGCATAGGCTTGTCCGTTATAAACGCAAAGATGTAAGTTGCCCGAAAAGCGATTCACTTATCGTTCCTAAAAAGCCGCTGAATTTATTAAAGGCAGCGCTTCCGTTGAATGAAGATGAGATTACATTGAGCTATAACAGTAACCATCTTTTTGTGCATCATGGAAGCACACAAATGAGTTGCCGTTTGATCGATGCACGTTTCCCCGATTATAAAGTGGTAATACCGGTAGATAATCCATATAAACTTACACTCAGCAGAACCGATTTTCAGAGTGCGTTACGCCGTGTTAGTATCTTCAGTAATAAAAGTACCAACCAGGTTGTATTAAATATACAAGGAAGCGAATTGCAACTGGCTGCGCAGGATGTAGATTTTTCTTTTGAAGGAAACGAGCGCATGAAATGCCAGTATGATGGCGAAGACCTTTCGATTGCTTTCAACGCAAAATTTTTGATTGAAATGTTGAGCGCTACAGATTCAGACGAAATCAAAATAGAATTATCTACTCCAACTAAAGCCGGAATTATAAAACCAACAGACCAGGACGAGAACGAAGAATTGTTAATGCTGGTAATGCCGTTGATGTTGAATAGTTAATCTTCCTGTTATAATATTCAACCCCGCGATAATGCGGGGTTTTTTATTAAATTGAAAAATGAATTTTGTACAAATCCGTTCATTTGATAATTATGTAACTGCAAATATTCAGCTTTCCTTGTTGCAGGATGAGGGAATCAATTGTTATTTAAAAGATGAATATACGCTCACCATCGATCCATTGCTAAGCCCTGCGATTGGTGGAATAAAATTAATGGTCTATGAATTACAGGCAGAACGTGCAGAATCCATTCTTAAGGATGCGGAGAAAAAATTTTTGCAAACTATTCCTTGTCCTGATTGTGGGAATCATTCATTAGAAAAAATAGTGCAGGTAAAAACAGCTTCAAATCTTTCGCAAAAATTATTGTTTATGTTAGTGAATGGTGCACAACAGGAAGTAAAAACTTTTTTTGTATGTGCGCATTGTAAATCTGTTTTCAATGAAATGCCTCTTGACGAATAAAACTGTTTTTAGTACCTTACTAAACGAATATATTTTACCATGCAAACCATTGAAGATTTTTTTCAGCATATTCATTCCTGGCAACGTACATTATTGCTTGTTGCCGGGCTTGTATTTTTCTGGATCATTGAAGGCATTATTCCGCTTTTCAGCTTTAAATATAATAAGGCAAGGCATACAGGGTTGAATTTATTCTTCACTCTCACAACACTCATTGTAAATTTCGCTTTTGCATATGTTACAGTAATGTCGGCAGAATATTTCAGCCATTACCATATCGGTTTGCTTTTTATTTTTCATCTTCCAAAATGGTTATTCCTGCTTTTAGGATTAATGATCCTCGACCTTATCAGTGCGTGGTTTATTCATTGGTTGCAGCACCAGGTAAAATGGATGTGGAAATTCCACATCATTCATCATGCGGATATGTGGGTTGATACAACAACAGCGAACAGGCATCATCCCGGTGAAAGTATTTTTCGTGCTGTGTTTACATGGATAGCTGTAATAGTTGCAGGAACGCCGGTGTGGCTTCTTTTTTTATACCAGTTTTTATCGGTTCTGTTATCGCAATTCAACCATGCCAATATTTCTTTGCCAAAATGGTTGGACAATGCAATCAGCTGGGTGATCGTTTCACCGGATATGCACAAAGTGCACCATCATTATACACAACCATTAACCGACACGAACTACGGAAATATTTTTTCTTTCTGGGACAGAATATTCAGAACATTTGTTTCCGTAAAAGATACCAAGGCACTTCAATACGGAATTGATACGTATATGAAAGAAGAAGAAAATAACCGTATAAAAAAATTATTGAAGATCCCTTTCGGGGAATATCGTCCGCCTGCCGGTGGAAAATTCAGTGACAGCAATAAATAGATTACTGCTGTTGCTGCATCATTTCCATATATCTTCTGTATGAATTTTGCGGAACTCCGTTTTTAACGGATTGTGGCGTTAATACAATTTTTTCCTCTGTACTTGTTTTTCCATCTTCATAAGAAACAGAAACGCCTACTTCCAGCACATGGTCTGAAGTCCCTTTATACGTTCCTTTCACAGGGGAACAATCACTGAAATTTCTTCCCACGGCAAGTCGCACATGCAAATCATCAACAATACAATTGTTGGTAGGGTCCAGGCCAAGCCAACCATAAAAAGGAATATATGCTTCTACCCATGCATGTGTTGCGCCTTCGCCACGCATGCCATTTTTATTCGGACAGATATACCCGCTGACATATCGTGCCGGAATGCAGATCATACGAAGCATTACTAATAATATGTGTGCAAAATCCTGGCAAACGCCGGCTTTTAATTTCCAGATCTCATCAATGGTTGTTTCTACAGAAGTAACGCCTTTAATGTATTTGAAGTTCGTGTATACATACTCGTTAAATCGTTCTGCAGCTTTTAATGGCGTAAGCATAATACATTCATCTGCATTGGCAATTACACGCACTTCATCCAACGCATTGAATTGTTCCTGTTTTAAAAAATCGATGTATGACGGATCATTAACAGCAGCATATATATTCGCCCACTGCGCTTCTTTATTTTTGTCATCAGAAGGTCTCCGCTTTGACCGCGTGATCACTTCTACTTTGGAATCGATCGTTAATTCGGTATGCGGTTCTGCGTTCATGAACAACCCGATCTCATTGCCATAATAATCCTTGAATTTTTCTACGTCTGGCTCCCCGGAAATAAACAATTGCTGTTTCATTACTTCCTGGTATTGATCTTCGATAGGGAAAAGAACAATTTGATTGGCGCTATCACGAACAGGGGACTCGTATGTATATTTTGTGACGTGGTGAATATTAAAACGGGGCATCAGTTAGTTTAACTTGATTGTTTTACAATGTAACGGTTAACAAAAATAGAGAATGTAGTTTAAGTATATGCAAAGTAATTTTGATTGAGTGCATTCGCAACTTCATACAGGCTTTCTTTGATTCCTGATAAATACGTATGCAAGCCTTCTTTAAGTATAGAATCTACCGTTGAATATTTTACTTTACTTTTTAATTTCCCGATCAGGAAATTAATCTTCTGGTAACCTTCCTCATTTTTTTCTGATTTGAAGCGCTCAAAATAACGATGTAACTGATTTATCGAATACAAAACCGAACGGGGAAAATCGACATTCAAAACAATTTGTTCAACAACATTCTTCGCTTCAAATCCGCTTCGGTATGTTTTCAGATACAATTCATAACCAGAAATAGAAAGCAACATGTATTTCCAATATATCGTGTCTGCTTTTGAAAGATCATAATCAAGATCGCGGAATTTTACATCGAGAATATCAGCAGATTGAACTCCTCGTTCCAGGAATTTTCCAATGTTCAGAAAATTATATCCTTCGCCTCTTGCCATAGTAATATCCGCTGTTCCATAATAGAGCATTCCTTGTTTTATCAGCACATCTAAAACAGTAACAGGATCATCTTTATCTAACCACTGTATAAGTTGATCTGTACGAACGGTGTGATAAAAATCATTCAGGCATTGCCAGACTTCTTTGGTGATATGGTCCTGAACGCTTCTTGCATTTTCCCTTGCATGCGTAACGATGTTCACCACGGAGTTGGGATTTTCTTTATCTGTCACCATATATTGAAGCACCGCACGCGAATGATGTGCAATTGCATTGGCCTGCTCTTCTTCCAAATACGTGAAGATGCGCAACACAGACTTCCAGGAAAATTCATTGATATCATCCTGCGATGATGCATAATTGATCTTAAGCATGCGCAATATGCCATCTGCCCGCTCCATATAACGGCTCATCCAATATAAACTATCTGCAACCCGGCTAAGCATGAATCTGATTTACGTTTTGGTTTCCCAATGTAGTTTCGGTTATACATCCGCGTTATTATCCTGCAAGCACCCATGTATCTTTACTTCCTCCTCCCTGCGATGAATTCACTACTAATGAACCTTCACGCAATGCAACGCGTGTCAATCCCCCCGGAACAATTTGTATCCCATCCGGCCCGCATAATGCATACGGCCGCAGGTCAACTCTCCGGGGTTGCAATTTTCCCTGCATATAACATGGAGATGAAGACAAACTGATTATCGGTTGCGCAATGTATTGGCGCGGATCTTTGATAATTTCATTTTTGTACGCATCAATTTCCTGCTCACTGGCTGTGTGCCCCATCAACATTCCGTACCCGCCACTTTCATTTGTTTTCTTTATTACCATCCTGTTCATGTTTGAAAAAACATATTCGCGTTCTTCCTGCTTTCCCAAATGATAGGTAGGAACGTTTTTCAGGATCGGCTCTTCGTTCAGGTAATAACGGATCATCGAAGGAACATACGTGTAAATTGCCTTATCATCTGCAACACCATTTCCAACAGCATTGGCAATAGCCACATTTCCTTTCCGGTAAGCGCTCATTATTCCTGCAACACCAAGCATGCTTCCAGGGTTAAAAACAAGCGGGTCCAAAAATTCATCATCTACTCTTCTGTATATAACATCCACCTGTTGCAATCCCGATGTTGTTTTCATATACACACGATGATTATCTACAACAAGGTCCCTTCCTTCTACCAATTCAACTCCCATTAACCTCGCAAGTGTTGTATGTTCAAAATATGCTGAATTATAAATTCCCGGAGTTAATAAAACAATAGTAGGATGCGAAATCTGCCTCGGCGATAACGCTACTAAATTTTTGTGAAGAATATTCGGATACTCAGTAACCGTGCGGACAGTATTCTTCGGAAGCAAATCAGGAAAAAGACGCTTTGTTATTTCTCGGTTTTCGAGCATGTAACTAACGCCGCTGGGTGTACGAAGGTTATCTTCTAATATATAAAAAGACCCGTCGCTGTTTCGTATCAGGTCAATCCCGGAAATGTGTACATAAATATCATGCGGCACAGGAAAGCGATACATCTCCCGCAGGTAATGCGGGCAGCTATAGATCATTTCTATCGGAACAATCCCGTCTTTAATAATGAATTGTTCGTTGTACACATCTTTCAAAAAAAGGTTAAGCGCTTTCAGGCGTTGTTTAATCCCTCTTTCTATATAATCCCATTCGGAAGCTGTGATGATACGTGGAATGATATCAAAAGGAAAAATTTTTTCTATTCCTTCGCCGCTGCTGTACACGGTAAATGTTATGCCCTGGCTCATGAACAAACGCCTGGCTAATTCTTCCTTCTTGTTCAATTCATCAATACTTAATTGCTGCATAAATTCCACAACACTTTTGTATTGGTCCCGCACGGAAGAGTTGGTATACATTTCATCCCACGTGTTCGCATCTACATAGTATGTATTGATCAGTTCACTCGTTTGCATAACTTTTGGTTGGATGGAAGAATCCTGGCAGGCAATCGTCGGTATAATCAAATATAAAAAATAAATTGGCTAATCCATTTCAAAATAAGTTTTCTTTAAAAAATAAATACAGGTTTTCGAACTTATTTTTACTTTGTAGCAGCGCAATAATTCTTCTTACTTCTCACATCTTACAACATGAGTAATGAACTTTGGGGAATTGACCTTGGCGGAACAAAAACAGAAGGAATAATTCTTTCGTCGGTAAATGGTCCACAGTCAATTATACGACTACGTATTAATACTGAATCAGACAAAGGCTATGATCATATCATCAATCAAATCGCAGGGTTAATTGAGCAGATGAAAGCAACTTCCGGCCTTGTTCCTGCGAAAATAGGTTTTGGAACGCCGGGAATTTCAGATCCGCTAACCAAAAGGATGAAAAACTGTAACACCACTTCATTGAACGGGAAATTTTTTCAAAAAGACCTTGAAGAAAAATTAGGCGTACCTGCTGTTATTGCAAACGATGCAAATTGTTTTGCACTGGCTGAAACAACTTTGGGTGCTGTAAGAGAAAAAGCTCCGGGTGCAAAAATGGTTTTTGGAATTATTATGGGAACCGGTGTTGGCGGTGGCGTTGTGATTGACGGAAAAGTCTGGAACGGGCACCATGGTATTGGTGGCGAGTGGGGCCATAATTTTTTGGATGAATCTGGTGGCCATTGTTACTGCGGAAAAACAGGTTGTGTAGAAACAGTTATATCTGGCCCGGCCACTGAAAAATTTTATGAAAGCATCAGCGGAAAAAAAATTTCATTGAAACAGATTGTGGAAAACCATCGTGCAAAAAATGATCCTGCTGCTACAAGGACAATAGAGCGGCTTACCTATTTTTTCGGGCGGGCTATTTCGGTGATCACAAATATTCTTGACCCGGATGTAATTGTTGTTGGCGGTGGCGTTGGAAATATTGATGAATTGTACTCAGAAGGAATTGCCAGCCTTCAGAAAAATATTTTTAATGATGCCGTACACACGTTAATTCTTAAACCGTCTCTTGGGGATAGCGCCGGTGTTTTCGGGGCTGCTGCATTAGTTGCGTCATAAAAGAAAATAATTTTTTCTTCTCATATTTCATTCTTGCTTTTCAGCATAAATCCTTAATTTTTCGGGCTCGATTTTTAGTACCGATTATTTCAGCATTTCAATTTTTTTCGTATGCTCAACCTGAATGATATCAAAAACCTGTTGCAGCACAATCGTATTACTGATTTTGTGAAGTTGAACAAAATGTCCACGAAAGATATTGTGGAGTTCACAAACAAATACACCAATTGGGCGGTGAAGTTGTTCCAAAACCTTGATCCTACACATGCAGCCCGTGCGTTTAAATTTTTAAGAAAAAAGAAACAGGAAGTCATCATCCGATCGTTGCCTGAAGAAAAAGCAGCAGAGTTATTGAATGCATTAAAGCCCGATGACAGAACTGCTTTTCTTGCATTACTTCCCGGAAATGCTGTGAAAGAATTATTGAAGATATTAAACCCTGAAGCACGTGAAGAAACATTGGAATTGCTCGGTTATCCAGAAGGTTCTGTCGGAAGATTGATGACGCCCGATTATGTAGCTATTAAAAAAACGGATACGGTTCAACAAGTGCTTGATACCATTAAACAACGCGGGCGTGCAACAGAGACATTGAATTTTCTATTTGTTGTAGATGATCAGGGCGTGCTGATCGATGATATTAATATAAAAGATTTTTTAGTGGTTGATCCGTCTACGCTTGTAGAACAGATAATGGATTATCAATTCATTTGTTTACGTGCGAACGATGCGCAAAAAGAAACGATACGGGTATTTCGGAACAACAGCCGCTTTGCTTTGCCTGTAACAGACGACAGTGGCGTACTTCTCGGAATTGTAACTTTGGATGATGTATTAAGGTTAGCAGAAAAAGAAGACACCCGCGAAATACAAAAGATCGGGGGTTCTGAGGCATTGGATGAGCCTTATACAACCATTCCGTTTTTTAGCCTCATAAAAAAACGTGCAGGATGGCTCATCATTTTATTTTTAGGCGAGATGTTAACCGCAACAGCTATGGGTCATTTTGAAGGAGAGATCAGCAAAGCCGTTGTACTTGCCTTGTTTATTCCATTGATTATTTCAAGCGGCGGAAACTCTGGTTCGCAGGCTTCATCAATAATCATTCGTGCAATGGCGCTCGGTGAAATTGGTTTTAGAGACTGGTGGCGAGTAATGCGCAAAGAAATTTTGTCCGGTATTGTTCTCGGAACAATTCTTGGTATTGTGGGTTTTTTAAGAATTACCATCTGGCAGCAATTCAATTGGTATAATTACGGAGAACATTGGCTGCTTGTTTCAACAACTGTGTTCTTTGCATTGATTGGTGTAGTATTATGGGGAACGATTTCCGGTTCTATGTTACCGTTAGTATTGAAAAAACTTGGCGCTGATCCTGCTGCGTCATCAGCTCCGTTTGTTGCAACGCTTGTAGATGTAACCGGATTGGTAATTTATTTTACGGTAGCTTTTATTGTAATGCGGGGAACGTTGTTGTAGAGGGTAGTCCGTAAGAGAGGAAGTCGGAAAGACCGAAAGAAGTACACCACGGACTTTTCTGACTTTCGGCCTTTCCGTCTTTCCTCATTCATTACTCCACCAGTAAAAATTATTTTCTGTATTCAACACAAATCCGGAAGAAGGGTAAAGATTATTTCCGATGAGGTTTGTTTTTTCTGTTTCTAAAGCGACTCCTGCGGCTTGCGTTTCTTTAGCTATTTCTTTTGCTTGGTCAATTAGTTGTTTTGATATTCCTTTTCCTCGATGTTCTCGTAACACGAATAAATCGTTTAACACCCAGCTACGTTTCATTCGCGTGCTGGAAAATAAGGGATATAATTGTGTAAAACCAAGTAACAAATTTTCTTCTTCTGCAACAAAAATGATGGATTCATTATTCAAAATCCTTTCTTCCAAAAACTTTTTCGCACCGTTGATATCAGATTCTTTTTTATAAAAAATTCTGTACAGATCAAACAATACAGAAAGCCGGGGGATATCTTTTATTGTAGCTCTTCTTATCAACATAATTTTTTGCAATGAAATTAATACAATCAATTTTTCATAACTCACCTAATAACTCGTTTCATCCAAAACAACTTTTCCCTTGAATGTCCAGAAAACAAAGGATGTGTATGTAGCAACAAGCGGCGTTCCTACAGCTGCAATGATCAATAATATCTTCATCGTTTTTATGGAAGATGCAGCGTTATCAATGGTGATACTGTTTGCAGGGGTTTGCGGCGAGTATAATAAATAAGGAAATACTTCAAGCGCAACCATTATCAACAGCAATGCGATTGTTACAGAAGAACTGATAAATGCATATCGGTATTTCCCCTTTTTTATCTGGCGTGGAATATTTGCAATGGCAAGTGTCATTAATAATGGAATAATAAAATAATGCGGATTGCTTTTGAAAAAATCACTCAGGTGCGAAATGTATAAAAGCGTATACAATGTTGTAATCACAAAACTGATCACAAAAAAAATAATAAAATTATTTGCAAGGATATGCAGCTTCGCATACAAGCGGTTTTCCGTTTTCATAGTAAGAAAAATGGCCCCGTGCATCATGAACAATGCTAATGTTGTTATAGCCACCAATATTGCAAACGGGTTAAAGAAAGAAAGCCAGTTTCCTGAAAATTCTCTTTGCGCATTCAATGGCAGCCCATTTACTACATTGCCCAACATTAAGCCAAGGCATAATGCAATAATTATACTTGATATGCTGTAAAAAATATCCCACATTTTTCTCCACCATAACATCGGTTCCTTGCTTCTGAATTCAATGGCTGTTGCACGAAAAATCAATCCAACTAAAAACACCATAAATGGAATATAGAATGCAGAAAAGATAGCGGCATAAGCTATTGGAAATCCCGCAAACAAAGCGCCGCCGCCGATTACAAGCCACACTTCATTTCCGTCCCAAACCGGGCCAATGGCATTTAATGCAATGCGCCGGCTTTGTTCTTTTTTCAAAAATAAATGCAGCGAACCTGCACCGAGATCAAAGCCATCGAGTATTGCATAGCCGCTGATTACTGCGCCAAACACCAGGAACCACCAAACATTATAACTTACTCCAAGAAACATTTTTGTTGGTTTTATTAATGTGTCATGATCGGGTTATCTCTTTTTGCTGCATCGCCGATTAATTCCTGGTTACTATATTCCACAGGCCCATGCTGAATTTTTCTATTGAGTAAAAACAGGAACAATGCAAATAAAAAAATGTACACAACCGTAAACAAGATCAGTGAAAAAATAACCTGGTTTGCCGTTACCGCTTTTGATAACGCATCAGACGTCTTTAGTAATCCATATACGATCCATGGCTGGCGGCCGATCTCTGCAGTAAACCATCCCGACTGGTTCCCGATCTGCGGTAATAACACACTCCATACAAACAAAATCATCAGCCATTTCTTTTCAAACAATTTATTTCTCCACCACAAAAAAGAAGCATAAAGTGTCATTGCGATCATCATCATTCCTACAATGATCATCGCATGATAAAATTGAAAAATAGTATTCACCTGCGACGGTCTTTCATCTTTTTTAAAAGCATTCAATCCTTTTACCGGAGCATTAAAATTTCCTGTTACTAAAAAAGATAATCCGCCGGGAATTTTTATGCCGCTTGTTTTTTCTTCTTTGTTATTTACATATCCTATCAAATACATATCCGCCTTTGCGGAACTATCGAAATGCCCTTCCGCCGCAGCTAATTTTGCCGGCTGATATTTTGAAACGCCATCTGCGCTTTTATGGCCAGTGAATAATTGCAATAAAGAAAAAATGGTTGCAACGGTCAATGCAATTTTGAAAGATGAACGTGCGATCGGAAGATGTTTATTTTTGATGATGTACCATGCGCTTACGCTTAATACGAAAAATGCGCCGGATAATACAGCAGCGCACCACACATGCAACAAACGGTCTACACTTGATGGATTAAAAACCATCGCCCAGAAATCTGTTATCTCTGCACGGGCATTCATTCCTTCTCCCACAATATGAAAACCAGCTGGGGTTTGTTGCCACGAGTTTGCAACAACGATCCATACTGCAGAAAAAAGCGACCCGAAAAAAACCATCAGTGCGGAAATAAAATGAACGCGTGGGCTTACACGGTTCCAGCCAAAAATTAATATTCCGAGAAACCCGGATTCTAATGCAAATGCAAATATTCCTTCTGCTGCCAATGCACTTCCGAAAATATCACCAACATATTTTGAATAGGTTGACCAGTTTGTTCCGAATTCAAATTCCATGATGATCCCGGTAGCAACGCCAATACCAAATATTAATGCAAAAATCTTTATCCAAAATCGTGTGGCTTGTTCATACAACGGGTTTCCTGTTTTCAAAAACAAACCTTCTGCAATTACGATGATTAAACCCAGGCCAATACTAAGCGGAGGATAGATGTAATGAAATGCAATGGTGAATGCAAACTGAACCCGGGCTAAAATTTCAACATCCATATTAAAAAGTTTAGACTGCCAAGCGGATCGTTCAACGCATTCTTTCAGATTTTTTGTACTCGCATAATTCTATATGCAAATCACAAAAGCTATTTTCTTTTATACACAGGCACTGTGCTGCACGGTTCTCCGTACATAATACTTTTTACAAGCGGCCTTAATCTTTTTGTGATTTCCATGTACGCAACTTCGCCAATAGGCAAATCACTGCAACCTTTTACAACAACACGTTTATCTGTGTATCCTTCAATGTTTATCTGTTGAATATTTTTTAGCAAAATTTGTTCCGCTGCTTTTTTCTCATTTCCCATTATTATATCTTTCGCATAAGGTTCCAGATATGTGGCTATTAACATGTATGCCCACACGGGAATTATTGCATCAGCGCTACAGGTAACCGCGACAATTTTATCCTGGTAATGTTGCCAGTTTGTATTTTGTAGCGCTTCGCGGAAATCTTTTTCTTTTAATATTAATTCCATAAAAAGAAAAGGCTTCAGATCAAAGACAACGATTTCTTCTTTAGGAAAATATTCTTCCAGGTTAAGTGTGAGTAACTGGCTCTGTGCAACTTTATTTATAATTTCTTCTGACATCTTTATTATTCTGCAAAATTACGACTGAAAATGTTTTTTAAATCGTTTTATTCATAAACAAAAAAGAGAGCAAAATTTGCTCTCTTTTATAAACTAAGTTTTTTTTTAAAAGAATTTTCCCCGGTTATCTTTTACATCCGCGGCTTTCGTCAACACTTCAATGACGCGGAAAGAGATCATCGAAGCTTGCTGACGCTGTTGCACGTTGCGCAATTGATCGAGGTCTGCTCCTGTGTTTGATTTTGCGCTTACATTATTTACTTTAATAACAAACACGCCGCCATTTCCTGCTATAGGCTGCGATGCTGGTTTCCCCTGCAATTGTTTGTCAAATGATGCACCGATCACTTTATCTTCCTTTCCTGCGTTTGGAATATATGGAGAAGCAAATAAAATGCTATCTGATTTCAGGACTTGCTGTCCTGTTGCAGAAGCAACTGCATCCAGCGAAGAAACCGTTCCGATTTTTTTTGAGATTTGTTCTGCCTTTTGTTTATTACGCAATATGGGTTCTATAAGCGGACGAGCTTTTGCAACACTCATCGTTCCCTTTTTATTGATCTCTGTTACCGTAGCAACAATATATTTATCCCCGATATTGTATGGCTCGGAAACATCTCCCACGCCTGTTTTATCATTATATATCCACCGCACAAACTGGCGGTCAGAGCCTACTCCTTGTATATTAGATTCTGTTGGCGCAATGTCGTTAGCAAAAAGGCGTTGCAAATTCTGTTTCTTAACATTGTCATCGAAAGACTTTGCATCGCGACTTTGTCCGGCAAAAAGATTTGCCAATCCTGACGCACTATCTGTGGTTGTTGTGCTCGGTTCAATTGCTTTTGACAGATACGCTATCTTATATGCCGGCTCAAAATTTTTCTGATCTAAAATTTCTATATAGTGATATCCGAATTGCGTTCTCACAATTTTTTTATCTCCTTTCTTTCCATCAAAACAAAAATCATTGAATTCTTTTACCATTTGCCCTGCCGGGAAATACCCAAGGTCTCCTCCTTTTAGTTTGCTGCCTTCATCGTCAGACAGTTTAGCAGCTAAACTATCGAAACGCTCTCCTTTATCTATTAACGTTTTGATGCTATCAATTTTCTTTTTTGCTGTGCTGTCATCCATGATTGGCTGACCGGTTTTAGGATCAATAACAGCAACCAATATATGGCGTGCGTGTACAGAATCCGGAAGTTCTTTTTCATCTACTTTTTTTGCCAACACATAATTATTGCCATCGAGGTAAGGTCCATATAATTCCCCTTTTTTCAGAGGGAAAATAGAATCTTTTTTAGGAACCTGGATACGAGATTTTGCAAGATATTCGTCGAGGTATCCTGTTTCAGACCCGTTTCTTGCAATGAATGCAGCAACGTCTTTTGTAGAATCAAATTCTGCTTTTACTGATAATAACTGCTGTAAAACTTTTGCACTGTCTGCGGATGTTGGTGCTGCATTGAATGCCACGTAAGCAATACTGCGGGATTCTTCTTGTTTATATTGCTCTTTATGATTGCTGATATAATCGCTGATCTGATCGTCGCTGATTTTTATTGTACTGTCAGCTATTGTGGAATACGGGACGTCAACAAAATTGATAGAAGCAATTTCATTATTATCGGCATTCATTTTTTCTGCCATCCATTTAGGAATATATGTACTGTTGCCAATAAGCGCCATGTATTTATCCTTTTGCCGGCTTTTTATTATTTGCGGAATTGATTCTTCAAAAAAACGTTTTGCCTGGTCGTAACCTTTGTCTGTTGTTTTTTTCGATTTATAAATCGTTCTTAATTGGTTAATTGCAGAAGCTGCGGCTTGCGCATCAAAGATCCCTGTTTTTGGATCAGTGAATGAACGTTTGATATCTGGAATTGCGTTTGGCCCAACCAGCATATCGTTCAGTTCCTTATCTCCAACATCAATTCCTAATTTATCATATATACCATCCATTACGCTGTTTTCAATAAATTCTTTCCATACCTGGTCTTTGATATTTTGTTGCATCATATCGTTCATGGGGTAGCCCTGGCTCTTATATCCTTCTTCACGTTCAGAAACTTGTTGTTGAAATTTTACATAATCCAATTTTT
The DNA here is from genome assembly GCA_018266575.1 of Bacteroidota bacterium. Lineage (GTDB taxonomy): Bacteria > Bacteroidota > Bacteroidia > Chitinophagales > Chitinophagaceae > Puia. Next base: position 707,062 of record JAFEAE010000023.1, on the reverse strand, counting down.
GTCCATCGACGGATCCTACAACTGTTGAGTTGCCTCCGAATAAACGGCTCTTTCCAACAAATGCATCCATAAGCAAGAAACCGGTTAAGCTCAATGCAATGAGACCAAAAACTAACCACGCTGCCTTATCCCTGATTGTTTGAATAACTGACATAATTTTGTACGCTGTGTTTTTTAGAAACGGATGGCAAAAATAGCGTAAAAAAGGATATGAACAAATTGTGGAAAAGCCTTTAAAACGGGCATCAACAAAGGGTTTTAATGTATGGATAATTCTTTCGTTGTTGTTGGTCTGAAGTAGGAAAAACAAAAATTTTTTTAGCCTGTGGAACGCCAATCCACAGCATTATATTAATAACCTCGTTTTTGCGTGGATTTTGAGGGTTGAGGAAGAAAAAATTGTGGTACAAAAAAGAAGAAAAGTTTTTTCTGGCTGTGGTGCAATTCATTTTGCCTTTATAAACTTTCAGTTATTCATTTTTGTTTAACAATTGTAAAGAGAAAAATTATTCAGAAGTAAATGAAATGCCCTGTGTTAATAAAAAGTACTGCTTCGTTTACTGTAAAGAGTTTTGCGGTGTAGATTAGTTGTTGATTACAGTGAATAACTAATGGTTAAATATGAATAGTGTTTTCAACCCAAAATATTATCCACGAATTCACCGGGATAATAGTAATAGAGTAATTTTATAAATAAAGTATTATTTAATTATTATGTCAGATATTAACATTGCTGAAGCAAAAGAAAAAATTTTTTCCCGCGGGTTTTTAGATATTAATGTGGACCCGTCGCTGGATTTGTTTGCCGTGATCGAAAAATTGAAAAAAGAAAAGAATGCAATACTTCTTGCACATTATTACCAGGACGCGGATATACAGGACATAGCGGATTATATCGGGGATAGCTTAGGGCTTGCTCAGGAAGCAGAAAAAACACAGGCGGATATCATTGTTTTTGCTGGTGTTCATTTTATGGCAGAGACTGCAAAAATTTTAAATCCAGACAAGAAAGTTTTATTGCCGGATTTGAATGCGGGATGTTCATTAGCTGATTCTGCGCCGGCTCCAGAGTTCGCAAAATTCAAAGAAAAATATCCTGGTCATATTGTGATCTCTTATATTAATTGTTCTGCAGAGATAAAAGCATTGAGCGATATTATTTGTACATCTAGTAATGCTGAAAAAATTATTGAGAGTTTACCGAAAGAGCAGAAAATTATTTTCGCTCCGGATAAAAATTTGGGTGCTTATTTATCAAAGAAAACAGGAAGGCAAATGGTGTTGTGGAACGGGGCTTGTATGGTTCATGAAATCTTTAGTTTAGAGAAAATAACGAAGTTGAAAATCCGTCACCCGAAAGCAAAAGTAATTGCACACCCGGAATGTGAAGATGCCGTGCTTCGGATTGCAGATTATATTGGTTCTACTACAGGGTTACTTAAATTCTCCCAGAAAGATGATGCAGAAGAGTATATAGTTGTTACAGAATCCGGAATCTTACACCAGATGCAGATCGCTTCGCCTAATAAAACATTTATTCCAGCACCGCCAACAAATAATTGTGCTTGTAATGATTGCCCACACATGAAATTAAATACTCTTGAAAAATTGTATTTGTGTATGAAGTATGAATTACCTGAAATTGTTATGAATAAACAATTATTAACGGCATCAAAAAAGCCGATAGAAAGAATGTTGGAAATAAGCAGGAAATATGGCTTGTGATCACCTGCCCATATAAACCATCAGAATTTGAATATCGCTGGGGTTTACACCACTAATTCTGCTTGCCTGTCCTAAAGTTCTTGGTTTTATTTTTTTGAATTTCTGAAGTGCTTCATTCGAAAGAGCTGAAATTCGTTCGTAATTAAAATTTTCAGGGATAGAAAGTTCTTCTAATTGGCTGATTCGCTTTACCAATTCTTTTTCTTTTTCTATATAAACATCATACTTGATCTGAATTTCTGCCTGTTCAATAGTTTCTTCATCATAATTATTCAAGAGGGAGCTTAATTCGGGCAAAGCATTCTTCATTGCAGAAAGACTAATGTTCGGGCGAAGAAGTATTTGTAATGCCTTTTGCTTTTGTGTGAGTGCAGAGGAATTGTTTTGAAGCAGGAATTCCTCTGATTCCTGTGGTTCAATGGATAAATCTTTAAGAATGCTTTTTATTTGATCAACATTCTTTTTCTTTTCGGCTACTTTTTGAAAACGTTCTTTGGAAGCCAGACCTAATTCATAGCTTTTTTCAGTTAATCGGAGATCTGCATTATCCTGCCTTAAAAGTGTGCGGAATTCTGCCCTCGATGTAAACATCCTATAGGGTTCATCAGTTCCTTTGCTGATAAGGTCGTCGATCAGAACGCCGATATAAGCCTCGCTTCTTTTCAAGATAAATGAAGAAAGGTCATTTATTTTTTGATGGGCATTTATTCCGGCAATAATCCCCTGGCAAGCGGCTTCTTCATAACCGGTTGTTCCATTAATTTGACCTGCAAAGAAAAGATTATCAATTAGTTTTGTTTCTAATGAATGCGATAATTGAGTGGGCGGGAAATAATCATATTCAATAGCGTATCCCGGGCGGAATATCCTTACATTTTCAAACCCTTTTATATTACGAAGTGCTTCGTATTGAACTTCTTCCGGTAATGATGTTGAAAAACCATTTACGTAGATTTCAACTGTGTTCCATCCTTCTGGTTCTATGAAAAGCTGGTGCCTGTCGCGTTCTGCAAAGCGGTTTATTTTGTCTTCAATACTTGGACAATATCTTGGACCGACACCTTCAATTCTGCCGGTATACATGGGGCTTCTGTCAAAACCAGTTTTTAATATGTCATGAACTTTTGAATCTGTATATGTTATCCAGCAACTTCTTTGTTCTTTTGGCTTTTGTGTTTCTGTGAAAGAAAATCCCACAATTTCTTCATCTCCTTTCTGTTCTTCCATTTTAGAATAGTTCAGGCTTCTTCCATCAACTCTCGGTGGCGTTCCTGTTTTTAAACGGTCGCTTTCAAACCCAAATTCTACCAACTGTTCAGTTATGCCAATAGCAGCTTTTTCAGCAACCCTTCCGCCTCCAAATTTCTTTTCACCGATATGGATTACCCCGTTTAAAAACGTACCGCTTGTAACTACAACTGCTTTAGAATAAATCTCATGGCCTAATCCTGTTACAACACCGCAGGCTTTGTTTCCTTTTAAGATGAGTGAGCGCACCATGTCCTGATAGAAATCTACATTTGGGGTTTGCTCGAGCATTTCTCTCCACTTTAAAGCAAAAAGCATCCGGTCGTTTTGAGACCTTGGGCTCCACATTGCGGGCCCTTTTGATCTGTTCAGCATTCGGAATTGTATCATACTTAAATCAGAAACAATCCCAGAATAACCGCCTAAAGCATCAATTTCCCGAATTATCTGCCCTTTTGCAATACCACCCATAGCCGGATTGCAGCTCATTTGGGCAATAGTCTGCATATTCATTGTTACCAAAAGTACTTTTGACCCAAGGTTAGCCGCAGCTGCAGCCGCTTCACAACCTGCATGGCCTGCACCAACAACAATAATATCGTATTCGGGAAACATGAACGCAAAGGTACATTTTGAAAGGCAAATCGAAAATGCAATATAAAACGCCGTTCCACGTGGAACGGCGTTTTATATGTTTCATGTGAAACAAGTAATTTATTTCTGAAAAGACCGCAAGGATTTATCTTCCATTTGGCTCATTACTTCCTTTTGCTTCTTTGTTTTGTCTTTATAGCCGCACAAGTGCAAAGCCCCATGAAATATTACCCGAAGTAATTCATTTGAAAAAGAGGTATTAAATGTTTTTGCATTTTCTTTTACCCTATCAATGCTAATATAAACTTCTCCTGTAACAGGGCTGCCTTGCTCCGATAGTGGAAAAGTGATGATGTCTGTATAATAATTGTGGTTTAAAAACTTCCTATTAATAGTAAGCAAGGAAGAATCAGAACAAAAGATGTAATGAATCTCTTTAAGCTTTACCTTTTCCCTTTTAAATAGATCTGAGATTGATTTCTTGCATCTTGCTCGTTCCTTAAAAAAGAATGGTTTATCAGTATAATGAAAATAGACCGGAGGATTTGTTTTAGAATTACTCATTTCCAAAATCGTAAGCCTGTTTAATTGTACAAATGTACTTTTGTTTATAATTTAAAAATGAAGCGATTATCAGAATTACCGGTTGGAGCAAAAGGACAGATACACTCTTTCGATGCAAATGATATGATGTTAAAGCTAATGGAAATGGGTTGCGTACCTGGAGAGATTGTAAAAGTTGAAAAAATAGCACCGCTCGGAGACCCGATTTCCATTACAGTTTCAGGATATAACCTTAGTTTGCGTATTGACGAGGCAAAGAATATCTTTGTAGAGGAATTAAATTAATCATTGATTTTCAATAACTTAAATGAAAGTTGGATTATATTTCGGATCATTCAATCCAATTCATCATGGACACCTGATCATTGCGAATTTTGTTCAACAGAACTCAGATCTGGATCGTGTTTGGTTTGTCGTTTCCCCTCAAAACCCTTTTAAACAATCTGCTGCGTTATTAAACGAATATCACCGGATGTACCTGGTCCAGGTTTCCATAGAAGGAGAAACAAAACTGAAAGCATCGGACATCGAATTCAAATTGCCTAAACCCTCCTATACATCCGACACGCTTATTTATTTAAGCGAAAAATATCCCGATCACGAATTTTCAATTATTATGGGAAGCGACAGCTTTCAAAACCTTTCGAAATGGAAAAACTATAATTATATTTTAAAAAATCACCCCCTTTATATTTATAAAAGAGCCGGATTTGAAAAATTACCTGATTTCCCTGAGGCAAAAATAACAGTGCTTGATGCGCCGCTTCTGCAAATTTCGGCTACCCATATCCGTGAGTCTGTTCAAAAAGGAAAATCAATCCGCTATTTAGTTACAGAAGCCGCCCGCGATGAAATTGAAAGAAACGGGTATTATAAATAAAATCAAAAATCTTTTTTTTCTTTTGCCGGAAGAGATGCGACAATAAGTTCGTAAGAATTATCAACTTGTTCTTTCAATAACCTATCAGAAAGGCAACCGTCAGCAATGATCGTATTCCAATGTTTTTTATTCATGTGGTATCCGGGCTTTACACAGTCAAACTCTTCTCTCAACTCAATCGCTTTATCAGGATCGCATTTTACATTGAATTGAAATGGTGAACGGTCTATCCCGGTTATTAAAAATATTTTTCCTTTTACTTTAAATACTAATGTAGAATCACCGAAAGGGAATTCTTCAGTAACATTCTTTTTTAACAAACAGTATTCGCGAAGCGCTTCGATGTGCACAAAAATTATTTTGTAGTATACATATAATCGATCACGAGATTACACATGGCACGGACACCAAGTTTAAAACCACTTTCGTCAATAAAAAAATCAGGGGTATGGTGTGATGGTGCTTTTTGCGCATCAGTTCCTTTTGGCATGCCCCCCAGGAAGAAAAATAATCCTGGTACTTTTTCTTCATAAAAAGAAAAATCTTCAGCTCCTGTAACTGGTGGTTTTAATAATACATTGGAAGCGCCTGCTGTATTTTGTAAAGAAGGCAACATTTTTTGTGTTAAAGCAGGATCATTATAGGTAACGGGATAATGACTGGAATAAGGAATTTTTACTTCAGCAACAGCCCCGTTTGCCTCAGCTATTTTTGTTGCGATCTCCCTTACCCGGTCTGTTACTAATTTTTCATCTGCTGTGCTTAGCGTTCTGATGGTTCCATCCATTTCCACTTTTTCAGGAATAATATTAGAACGGTTGCCGCCATTTATTGCGCCGATTGTAACAATTGCCGGATTTTCTGTGATGTTCACGTTACGGCTTACGATCGTTTGTAAGTTATTAATGATCTCTGCAGAAACCACAATCGGGTCAACAGAAGACCAGGGGTAAGCACCGTGGGCAGACTTTCCTTTCACAACAATATGCAGATCGTTTACGCCAGCCATTGTTCCACCGGGTCGGTAAGCAATTTTTCCAACTTCAGTTTGTGAATTAATATGCAACCCAAAGATCACATCAACTTTCGGATTTTCAAGAACACCTTCTTTAACCATCAATTCTGCGCCACCTTGCTCGCCGAGAGGAGCGCCTTCTTCTGCAGGTTGGAAAATAAATTTCACGGTTCCTCTCAAATCATTTTTTAGTGAAGCCAGGATTTCTGCAACACTCATAAGGATTGCCATGTGCGAATCATGTCCGCATGCATGCATCACCCCTGTTTCTTTTCCATTGTATGTTGTGGTAACTTTAGATGCGAAAGGAATATCAACTCGTTCGGTTACCGGAAGAGCGTCCATATCTGCACGTAAAGCCACAACAGGTCCGGGTTTTGCACCACGCAAAATACCAACCACACCTGTTTTAGCGACACCCTCTTTTACTTCTAGCCCGAGCGAACGCAAAAAATCAGCAATAATTTTTGATGTGCGGAATTCCCTGTTGCTTAATTCAGGATGTTCGTGAAAATCCCTTCGCAAGGAAATAGTTTTTGACTCAATTTTATCTGCAGCAGAATTTATTTTATTATACAACTCTTTTGTTTGAGCCGTTGCCAAAAAAGAAATGAAAATGATTGAGCAACAAAAAAGAAAAAACTTTCTCATACAATTATTTTGGTTTTACTTTTAAATGTACAACATCAACCCCGGAAAAATCATCATTACCCGATTCATTTTGATAATGTTTTCAACAAATGATAAATTGTAGCCGTGATTATCAAGTTATATTTATTACCGTAGAAATTAAGAATGGTCCTGCTTCGACATATTCCCTTTTTAAGAGCTGTGTTTTTGCATAGTATTACTGCCTTTGGCGGTCCACAGGGCCATTTGGGAATGATGATGAAAACGTTTGTAAACCGAAGGCATGATGTTACTGAAGAAGAATTGATGGATTATAATGCATTTTGCCAATTGTTGCCGGGGGCTTCTTCTACACAAACGCTAACGTTGATCGGCTACAAAAGAGGAGGCATTCCGCTCGCCGTCCTTACGCTGATAATATGGGTTCTTCCTGCTTGTGTATTGATGGGCGCATTTTCTTTTCTCGTCGAATACCTGGGAAAACAAACTCTAAAGCCGGAAATATTTAAATTCATTCAACCAATGACTGTTGGGTTTTTATTGTATGCCGCCGTGCAGGCGTTTAAAATTTCCATACACAACCCAATTACGCGTGTAATCATGACCGTTAGTGCCGCCGCAACATATTTCCTGTTTAAAACGCCTTGGATATTTCCTATACTTATTGTTCTTGGAGGTTTTGTTACCAACTTAAGCAGTAAACGTATTCCGCAAAAAGGTGAGCCACCAAAAAAAATAAAATGGGGAAATATCTGGCTGTTTGCTATTATCTTTTTATTAGCCGGCGCAGGAAGCGAATTGGCACGAAAAAACAATTGGCCGGACCGAAGACCCCTGAATTTATTTGAAAATACCTATCGTTTCGGAAGCCTTGTTTTTGGCGGAGGGCAGGTGTTAATACCGATGATGTACGAACAATTTGTAGCACGCCCTCAATCCCAAAAATTATTGCAACGCAACCCGCATATCATCCGCATTGATAAGGACGATTTTTATACCGGCGCAGGTATGGTGCGAGGAATTCCAGGGCCCGTTTTTTCTGTTGCTTCTTTTATGGGTGGCATTGCCATGAAAGATTATGGAAAAACAATGCAGGGTATCGGATGTGTGATTGCATCACTTGGAATTTTTTTACCAAGCGCACTGCTCGTGCTTTTCTTTTTTCCTATCTGGCACAATTTGAAAAAATACGCGGCTGTATATCGGGCAATGGAAGGAATTAATGCAGCTGTTGTAGGCATAATGCTCGCTGCAACATTTTATATGATGAAAGATATCTCTACGGAAAGCGTGAAAATTTCTATTTTAAATATTGGCGTTATCATTGGTACCGCGTTATTGCTCGGATTTTCAAAACTCCCATCTCCGGTGATTGTGCTGTTTTGTTTATTGCTCGGATGGATTTTTTAGAAAAATTTATTATTTAACTGATCCGATATTCATTCTTTCCCAGGTTGTATAAAAATGCGTTGCATTCAGTAACTTTATAGAACGATTATTCTTTCAATTTTTTCTAACGATCTCTTGCTCCGTTTAAAAAGTTTTCCATACCCGGATTAACGCAATAAAAAATTATGACTGCAGAACACCAACGACTGGCGGTTAACGCTGCCAAAAAAATACCTCTTGAGCAATGGGGCCCATATTTAAGTGAGCGCCAGTGGGGAACCGTGCGTGAAGATTATAGCTCCAATGGAGACGCCTGGGGATATTTCCCTTTTGATCATTCACATTCCCGCGCATATAGATGGGGCGAAGACGGGCTTGCAGGTATTTCTGATTTTTTTCAAAACCTGTGCTTCTCTGTGGCACTGTGGAATGGCAAAGACCCGATCCTTAAAGAAAGGTTATTCGGGCTCGGAAATTATGAAGGCAATCATGGAGAAGATGTGAAGGAACTTTATTATTATTTAGATAATATTCCGACGCATTACTACATGCAGTTTTTATACAAATATCCACAGAATGAATTTCCGTATAAAGACCTTTTGCTGCAAAACAAAAAAAGAACAAAGCAGGATCCCGAATACGAAATTCTTGACACAGGAATATTTGATAAGGATGAATATTTTGATGTGCTGGTTACTTACGCCAAGCAAAACTCGAAAGATATTCTTATCAAGATAGAAGTAACCAACCGGAATACAGCAGTAGCGGATATAACGGTGATGCCTACCCTATGGTTCTATAACCGCTGGAACTATGATGGCCTTGAAAAAAAACCAGTGATTTCTGCACGCGATAAAACTTCTGTTAAGGCATCACACGCAAGGCTCGGCGCTTATTATCTTTATTTCCAGCAAGCCAATGATTGTTTGTTTACGGAAAATGAAACCAACACAAAAAAAGTTTCCGGGACTCCGAATATTTCTCCTTTTGTAAAAGATGCATTTCACGACGCAATTATCAATGGAGAAAATATAGAATTGCTTCGCAAGAAAAAATCGGGAACAAAATTTTCCCCCCTATATAAATTGCATATTGATGGTGGTGCGACAAAAACAATTTTCCTGCGGCTTAGTAATAAAATAATGGAGAACCCTTTTGCCACAGGCGTTTCTTCCATCTTCACTCAACGCAAAGAAGAAGCCGATGCGTTTTATGCATCCGTACTTTCTCACGGGGCGTCACCGGAATTAATGCAAATACAGCGGCAAGCTATTGCAGGGTTATTGTGGAGCAAACAATATTATCATTTTGATGTAGAAAGATGGCTTACCACGAGTGATGGAATTACGCCTGTCAATCCCGGAAAAATAAACGGACGGAATCACGACTGGAAACATTTGAAAAACCAGGACATCATTGCAATGCCTGATAAATGGGAATATCCGTGGTACGCGGCATGGGACCTTGCCTTTCAATGTATTTCAATGGCAATAGTAGATCCTGTGTTTGCTAAAAACCAGCTCTTACTGATCATGCGGGAGTGGTATATGAAACCCGATGGGCAAATACCTGCATACGAATGGAATTTCAGTGATGTAAATCCGCCAGTGCAAGCGTGGGCTGCGTGGCAGGTTTACCAAATAGAAAAAAAGAAAAGCGGCAAAGGAGATATTGTTTTTTTGAAAAGAATATTTCAAAAACTCCTTATCAATTTCACCTGGTGGATCAACCGGAAAGATGGAAACGGAAATAATATGTTTGAAGGAGGCTTTCTTGGATTGGATAATATTGGTGTGTTCAATCGCAGCCACCGCCTGTCGAGCGACATGCAACTGGAACAGGCAGACGGAACGAGCTGGATGGGAATGTATGCATTGAACATGATGGATATTGCACTGGAAATTGCCATGAAAGATGAATCGTTTGAAGATACCGCAACAAAATTTTTTGAACAATTTGTGTTGATCGCAGAAGCATTGAACGAACAGGGAATGTGGAATGATGAAGACCAGTTTTTTTATGATACACTTTCTATTGCGGGTTCTTCACCGGTTCAACTACGTATATACTCGATCGTTGGGTTGACTTCATTGTTTGCTGTTTCCATCATTCAGAAAAAATCATTAGATAAACTTTCTGATTTTAAAAAACGTATTACATGGTTTGAAAATTACCGCTTAAAAAATAACCGTTACTGGCCGAATGAAGAGCGAAGCGATGGAGAACAAATGTTGTTATCTCTCGTTCCTCAAAAAAAATTAGTACAACTTCTTGCAAAACTTTTGCACGAAGCTGAGTTTCTTTCGGCCGGGGGTATCCGTGCATTATCAAAATATCACGAGAAAAATCCATATACAATTACAATCAGCGGAGTGAATTATACTATTCAATATGACCCGGGAGATTCTACCTCCGATCTTTTTGGAGGAAACTCTAACTGGCGCGGGCCAGTGTGGATGCCGATAAATTATATTATCATCCAGGCAATAAGAAAATACGGGGAATTTTATGGAAACGATCTGTTAGTGGAATGTCCGGCCGGCTCAGGCAATAAGATGAACCTGGAAGAAGTTGCAGATGAATTAACGCGCAGGCTCATCAGCCTTTTCGAAAAAGATGAAGAAGGAGAACGCTCCTGTTACGGAAAATATAACGAGTTCTATAAAAAACCCGGGAATGAAACCCTTTTATTGTTTTACGAATATTTTCATGGCGATTCCGGGCATGGATTGGGTGCAAGCCACCAGACAGGATGGACATCTCTTGTAGCGCAACTGATCAATGAGCAATCACAAAAAAACCCGGTAAATAGTGATACTGTTTCTATTAATCCATTGCTTCAATTTGATGATGAAATAGAATAAAAAATTTAATAAGAATAGAACCTTAACATTAGAATAACAGCGGAAGCACTCAGCAACATCAAACTATCCCGTTTTATCAAAGTCAAATAGCCTTTAAAAATTATCGAACTTTGGGCCTGAGATTTTTATGATTGAAAAGCCCATTATTCATTGCTCACTAAAATTATTTCTATGAGACGATTTTTTAATGTGTTTATTTTATCCACCCTCGCAATTTCATTATTCAGTTGCAGCAGCTCACGAAAAACATCCGACAAAAACAGGTTTGTTCCGTTTACAAGGGAATTAAAACAACGATTGGAAAGAGATAATATAGATTTACGACAGGTACAATTTTACATCGATCAGAAAGTTGTGATGTCGAGATATGTTGATAACGAAAAAGTACAGGTTACTTCCGGCGTAGTAAAATTTGATAACGGACAATATGTAAACGAAGTTGTTGTACCGTCGTTTACTCCGGGAGTTTGTGAGCAAGTGATCAACGACCGGTTGCTTATTAGTTTTGAAAAAGGAAATAACGACCTTGCTTTTGGATTAGGCACTGGTTATTCTTCCGATAATTATGTGTTATATGGAAATGACTGGAAGAACGGAACTGCAGTTGTTTCATTCGACAACAATAAATTCCGTGCCCGTTGTGCAACCTGCCAGGATCTTTCCATGGCAAGGCTGCTGGTTCGGAAAAGCGAGATCGATAAAATGGAAAGAAAAACACGTGTTGTACAGGGAAGAACAGTAGAGAATTAAAATAAAATTGAATTTAATAAAGCACTCAAAAATTTTGAGTGCTTTATTTTTTATAACTACAAATAAATAGTAGGCAACATTAAAGCAATGATCGGTAATTAGTGCCTTGCGACCTTTCTTCGAAGATTTACTGAATAATATTATGAACCGCGTTGTGCACCACCCGTGAATTTGGTAGCTTTCGCGGAACCTTTGGTATTGGTTTTTACTTTGCCGGTTTGGAAACCGGTTTTTGTATTTTGTTTGCCGCCGGATTTACTTCCTTTTTTTCCTTTGTTGCTGTTGTTCAGAAGAGACATAATAAATGCTTTTATTAAAGTTAAACGTTTTCTTTTTTTATTATTTGTTTTATGAAAGCTTTTTCATGGCATCCCGAAGTTGCTGAAACATTTTCTCCACTTCTTCCAGATGGCAGGTTCCAACACTCAGCCGGTACCAGGGAGAATTTTTTGCAGCGCCAAATGCAGAGAATGGAACAACTGCCAGATGAGCTTCATTTAAAATATATGCAGTCACATCGCTTTGTGTGTTTAATAGTTTTCCATCAACTGTATTTTTGCCGGCGAGGTCAATTTTTATGGTAAGATAGATTGCCGCCTGCGGGTAGATCGCATCTACATTAAAACCTTCTTTTTTCAGTTGTGCGAAACCGTTATAAATTTTATGAAGGCGTTCTTCCACATTGGCTTTGAATTTTACAAGGAAGGTTTCGATCTTTTCTTTCTTCAATAAAAATTTTGCTGTGGCTTTTTGTTCTGCCATCGGCGCCCATGCACCGATATGCCCGAGCACGGCTTTCATCTTATTTAATATTTCTGCAGGGCCCATTGCCCAACCGACACGTAATCCGGTTGCAGAAAAAACTTTACTGATCGCATCAATGTACACCGTGTATTGTTTCATTTCAGGGCGTAGGGAAACCGGATCATAATGTTTGATGTCGCCAAATGTAAGATGCCAGTACATCTGGTCGTACATCACGAATAATTTTTTTTCTGTCGAGGAACGTTTTTTATTTTCTTCAAGCACCATATCACAGATCTCTTCCAGGTCGCTTTTTGTAATGGTTGTGCCGGTAGGGTTTTGCGGAGAACATAAACATAATAAAGTAGCTCCTTTAATATGTGGTTTGATGTCTGTGGCCTGCGGCATGAAATTATTTTCAGGGGTTGTTTCAATCACTATATGCTCGCCACCTACGAAATGTGTATAATGATTATTATTCCATGATGGCACTCCGTAAATAATTTTTTCCCCGGAATCAGCAATCGCTCGAAATACGGAATAGATCAACGGCCGGCCACCGCAGGACACTAAAATCTCATCAACAGCATACTGCAGTTTTTCATGCTCATATAAAAAAGTTGCAATGGATTCACGGAGATCAAGGTTGCCTTCAGCTGCAGGATAGTTGGTAAAGTGTTGACGATATGCTTCTACGATTTCATCTTCAAGGTCTTTTGGAATAGGAAAAATTTTCGGGTCAAAATCCCCAACGGTAAAATTGTAGATCGTTTCACCTTGCCTTATTTTTTCGCGGATCTCGCCACCGAGCTTTACAATTTCGGAAGCGATCAATGTTTCAGATAGATGAGAGAGTTTCACAATAATTTAGTTTAAACACGAATTCGATTAATTAGAACGAATTATCGTGAATTGCAAAATTCGTGGATTAATTCGTGTGTTCAAAAAAACCTACCTGCCGCAGGAATGCCACCTGGTCGAAATAAGTTTGTTGTTTTATGATTTTTCCGTCACGCACCGACATAATGGTACAAGCGCTCAATGAATATTTTTTACCACGCATATATTCCGGCGTATTTGCTTCAGGGTTTTTTAATGTACCGGAAAAAACATATTCAATAATAACAGCGGTATCGGTTGCAATGATATTGGTAATCGTATGCGCAAGATCAGGCGTGGAAGAAAAATAACGGGCATACACATGCGTAATTTCGGCTGCACCCGTTTTTGGTCCTTCCCAGTTTGGCGAAACAATTTGTGCATTGAATGAATATAATGCTGTTAAAGAAATGGTATCCTGTTTGTTTACCAACGCAAACCATTTTACCGCAACATCTTTTGTAATTTTTGCAGTTTGTGAAAATGCAAAACATGAAATGATTACAAAAAGTATGGTAAGATTTTTTTGAAGGATGATTTTAATAGTACGCATGATCTGAATTTTATCCTGTCATTTTTTGTTTACCCAACGTTCAAAAAATTCATAGGTGCGTAACATCTGGTCAATACGCTGACGGTTATCGCCGCTGCGGGTAAGTTCGTGTGTACCTCCCGGATGACGGACATACTCCACCGGCCGCCCCAATACTTTCAAACTTCTGTATAACATTTCTCCTTCCACAAAACCGGTGCGGCGGTCATTTTCTCCATGAAAAATGATATAAGGCGTTGTGATATTCTGCACATAGGTAATTGGTGATTCACGTTCGAGGTTTGCTTTTGCTTCAGCTTCCCAGGGATAGCCGCCGAAATAATTCGGCACAAGCCGCCACGCATTTCCTTCGCCAAAAAATGTGGCAAGATCATACACGCCGCGTTGTGAGCATGCTGCTTTGAAACGATGATCGTGTGCGATAATCCATGCAACAAGATAACCTGCATACGAACCGCCACTCACCACTAATTTTGAAGTATCTGCCCAACCTTCTGAAACAGTTTTATCTAAAGCCGTGAGTACATCGCTGGTTGGGCCGGTTCCCCAGTCATTAATATTGGCGCGGAGAAAATCCAACCCATAACCGCCGGAGCCACGCGGATTGCAGTACACAACGCCATATCCTTTCGCACAAAAAAACTGGAACTCATGCCACATCGAGCTTTCACCGGGACCCCACAGTGCAGAAGGCCCTCCATGAATATCTAATAACAACGGATATTTTTTTGACTTGTCGAAATTCAACGGTTTCATCACCCAATACTCTATCGTTTCGCCTTTGTTGTTTTTGAACTCGTGTTTCTCCGGAAAGATCAGTTGTTTATTTTTTATCCAATCGCTGTTGAATGTGCTGATGGCTTTTGCATTTTGCATAGCAGCGTCGGCATTGTATAATTCAAATGGATCGGCAACTTCCGTTTTTGCGTAAACAAGATGATTATTCTTCACATCAAAACTTCCGATGCCGCTGTTGTAATCTGAAAGCTGTTCTACTTTTTTGGTTTGAAGATTCACACGAAAGACGGGTGCACCGCCATTAGATTGTGCTGAGAAGTATAGATATTTTTCATCATTGCTCCAGGTGTAATTTCCTTTTGCGCGGTCAAACGGAATTTCAATAATATCTTTTGCAGCACCTTTCAATGGCATGATGGCGAGCACAGGAACACTCACAAAAGAGGTAGGGCCATATTGAAAGGCAAGCCATTTTCCTGATGGAGAAACAGCGGGACTGTTATACGATTTACTTTTTTCTCCCAATAATAATTGAAGATTATTTCCATTTCCGTCTGCGATATAGATCTCACTTTCCAAAGACCTGTCAGGATTCAATGCAGAATCAATATCTGCAGTAATGATAAGTTGTTTTCCATCGGGAGTAAAATCCGCTCCCAAATAACGGTAAAAACCATGTGTTACTGCCACCGCCTGTGCATCCGGTTGAGCAGCTTGTTTAAAAAAGTGATTGAATGTTACATCACCATTTACATTCATCTCATCCTGGAAATTTAGTTTCGTAACTACTTTTGCTTTCTTGTCCGTCACATCATTTTCGAGGTATGCTCTTATCTCATCAATATTTCCATCGGGATTTGCTTTTGCTGTTGTTGTTTTCACCGCTTCTTCATTGGACATTCCCGGTTTTTCCATGGGCCATAATGGAACAGCGTGTGTTGGATTCAGCAAGGAATCTTTTACTAAATCTTTCAGGTTAATATTGGAAGAAAACAAAATTTCTTTTCCATCCGGCGACCACTTCGGTGTTCCAGCACCGTATTTATAATGTGTTAATTGAATCGGCTCTCCACCATCGAATGATAAAAGAAAAACCTGAGGCTTTCCGTCAACTGCACGAACAAACGCTAATTTTTTTCCATCGGGGCTCCACGCAGGTTGCGATGAACTTTCTTTTACGGTAAGTTCTTTTGGAGCAGATGAACCATCTGCAGGTACAACATAAATATGGTTCACATATTTGTAATCCACTTTACTTTCTCCGTCCGGCTCGATTACTGTAACAGTAAATGCAGCTTTTGTTCCATCATTATTCAAGGTAATCCCGCTGATAGATTTTATTTTCAGCATATCGGTCACTTTAACCGGTTCTTTGCTGTTTTGAGAAATAACAGAAAGATGAGCAAAGAGGAGTACTGTAAAAAAGGTAATGATTCTTTTCATGTGCAGTGATTTTTGGCAATTGAATGTACGAAATGATAAATTATAATTCTATCGATAATAGACCAGCGGTTCGGCGCGTTCATTGCCAGAAGAAAGGGTCTCGTAAAGACGCAACCACGCAAAGCGTATTAGCAGGCCTATGGAAATCATACAAACGATAAAAAGAGTAATTTTGCATAGAATTTTTTATTATGAGTGAAGTAACAACAACCCAACCCATTCTCACAGCAAAAGATTTTGCTACGGACCAGGAAGTACGCTGGTGCCCGGGATGCGGCGATTATTCTATCCTTGCACAGGTACAGAAGATCATGCCTTCATTGGGAATTCCAAGGGAAAATATTGTGATCATCTCCGGAATTGGCTGTAGCAGCCGCTTTCCATATTACATGAACACGTATGGCATGCACTCGATTCATGGCCGTGCAACAGCGATTGCTTCGGGGTTAAAAGCTTCGCGGCCTGAATTGAGTGTGTGGATCGTTACCGGCGATGGCGATGGATTGAGCATAGGGGGGAACCATACTATTCATTTGTTGCGGAGAAATTTTGATGTGAACATAATGTTGTTCAATAACCAGATATATGGTTTAACCAAAGGGCAATATTCTCCTACATCGGAAGAACATAAAGTAACAAAATCAACGCCGTTTGGAAGTATTGACCATCCGTTCAATCCTTTGGCATTGGCTATGGGCGCAGATGCGACTTTCGTGGCAAGATCGATGGACCGCGACCCAAAGCATTTACAACAATTATTACTTCTGGCAAATCAGCACAAGGGATCATCGTTTTTAGAGATATATCAGAACTGTAACATTTTTAATGATGGTGCTTTTGAAATTTTTACAGAGAAAGCAACAAAACCCATTGAAACATTATTCCTCGAACAAGGGAAACCATTAGTATTCGGCGCACAACAAAATAAAGGGATCAAACTTGATGGATTTAAACCTGTTGTTGCAGAAATCGGAAACGGAATCAGCGCTGATGACTTATGGATACATGATGAAAAAGATTTTTATAAAGCACAGATATTAACAAGAATGTTTGATGATCCTCATATTGAGGGCCATTTGCCACGTCCGTTCGGTGTATTTTTTGAAACGGAAAGGCCTTGTTATGAAGAGATGATGCATTTGCAGATAGAAGATATCATTGCTTCAAAAGGGAAAGGAGACCTGGATAAATTACTTCGTGGAAATGAAACGTGGGCTATTTTGTAAATGAGAAATAAGAAACATAAAATAAGGACTTAGAAAACCTGCAGGTGTAAATATGTTTCTTATTATCTTATCTTTTTCCATTTTAAATTCACCAGGCTTATATTATCATAAGCCCCTTTCTCACTCCTTATTTCTGATTTAAAATACAAAAGCCCCGCGTTGCGGGGCTAATTTTTGTCGGTTTTTTCACAGTTTTAAATTCTTTGATCCAGGGTAAATCAATTAAAAAAAAGAGCCAGCGATAGACATCGCCGGCCTGTGCTTACCTCTGAAACCACAAAAAGAAAGAGGTCAAATATGTTTGTTTAAAATTCATTGTGCCAATCGTATTTTTCTTTATCTCTTCAACAGATTCCGAAATCTTTTCCTCATCAATTGCTTCTGTTGTCAGAGACTATTTCAATTGATGTCAAACTTCTTTTAAAATAAAACAGATGTATTTGTTGCAACCACCAATTTTCCTGATAATTTATAACTGCGCATAAAAATAAAAATGCTAAACAGACAATTTTTAACGGGTTGTACAACAACAATTGTAAAGGGGCGGCAAATAGTGGTTTAAAGGGTTGAGGATAGCGCGACAGATGGGGGCGAATATATCGGCATAACACGCCGTATTATACTCTGATCATTTAATAGAAATTGGATTGGACTTGGTTCTGAGGGAAGCGCTTATGATTAGTTATGTACCTGTTCAACTCATAAGCATGGTAAAAATAAAGACTGTTTCTTTAAAAAGCAATATTTTTTTCAAAGTTTTTATGTCAAAATAATAAATAAAGTATTTCTACGAACTTTCTATTTTGCTGAAACCCGCTACTGGCCTGCAATCTGAAGCTCTCTGGCCGCAGCCTGGAGTGTCTTGTCTTTTTTTCTGTCGTACCACCAATGCGGCGCTGTTTTTTTCATGAGGGTATCTATATTGCGCATACCGAAAAGGTTCCATGCCCCTTTTAATTTTCCTGTTACTGATGATTGCAAAGCACGCAAACTCATGGCAAAACCACTGTCAAGATATTCCATGTGGTGCCAATAACCTGCAGGCATAAACAGTGTGTCGCCATGCTCCATGATCACTTCATAACCCTTAGCTAACTCAAGAGCAGGAAAATTTTTCAGATCGAGCTTGTTGTTTTCTTTGTCAAAATATCTTTCAAAATTCACAAGGCTCAACACTTCCCAGGGTTTGCGGTAAAGTTTGTGTTGTTCTTCAAACGGAAACAACAATACTCTCTTTCTGCCTATAAATTGTGTATGTAAAATATGCGAGAGGTCGATGTCAAAATGCATGTGCGTAACCGATCCCTGGCCTCCCACGAATAACATCGGGTAGCGTTTTACAAATCCTGTCATCAATTCTTCCGGCCAGGTAAAATCCCTGGTGATCTGCGGAGCATGCTCGAAAATATTAAACAAAAATATCCGCCACTCTGCAGGCCCTTTTTTTACCATATCAATATACTCCCCGAATTTCATGTAATCATCTGCCGTATTGATCGGTGTATATGCATCACTTTTTACGTTGTTGTATAAACCAACTTTCACTTCACCAACTATGGATTTAAAATAATCCCAGTTCCACTTGTTGTAAGCTGGCCATTGTTTCGACAAATTGGTTATGATCAACGGTTTCATCGGATTATAATAGCCGTTTTTAAAATCTTCGTGACTGATGCTTTCTACTTTGTCGACGGGCTTCAATTGCATAGTTCAAAAATTTATGCAAAAATAATATGAATAGCGTTAAAGAAATGTTGCGATCACGACAATCAACCGGGTGGAATTCCTCAACGGTTTTTACTAACTTGTTATATGTTATTGCATCTTCACCCCGATAATCCGCAACCAAGAAATATACGTACCATCGTTGAATGCCTGCAGGATGGTGGCGTTATCATTTACCCAACGGATACGATTTATGGTTTGGGGTGCAATATCCTTGAACATAAAGCTATAGAGCGTATCTGCCGGATCAAAAACATTCCTGTTGAAAAAGCGCAGTTATCATTTATTTGTTATGACCTCAGTGATTTGAGTATTTACACAAAAAGCATTTCTACTCCTTTATATCGTTTATTAAAAAGTAAGCTTCCCGGGCCATACACATTTATTTTACCGGCAAGCAAACAGGTACCGAAAATTTTGAAAAGCAAAAAAGACACGATCGGCCTGCGTGTGCCCGATAATAATATTGCGAGATCGATTGTGAAAGAATTAACCCATCCGATTTTGAGTGCATCATTGCCCGGCGAAATGGTGGAAGAATATACCGACCCGGAACTGATCGAAGCAAATTTTAAAAACCTGGTTGATATTGTTGTTGATGGTGGAATTGGCGGAATGGTACCTTCAACAGTTATTGATTGTACCAGTGACGAACCGATTGTGTTGAGAGAGGGATTTGGTGTGTGGGAAAATTTAAATCAGAAATAAAAAAAGAGGAATAAGAAAGTCTGTAAATAGAAGATTGCTTAAATATTTTATCAGGTTTAATTTATTCGGCAATAAATCATAAACCCTTTTCTTATTCCTAATTCTCAATAGTCGATTTTCTCGATCAACCGCTGCTTCACTCCGCCGAACCATTCATTTTTTAATATGGAAAGAATAATGCTGTCGCGTCTGCCACCAGCTTCAATCGTGCTGTGGCTTCGTAAAATCCCTTCTACAACACAGCCGATGGCTTTCATAGCATTCACCGATTTTTCATTCCTTGCATCTGCCCTGAATTCCACACGCTCCATTCCCCAATTTTCAAATGCATAAGTGAGCATTAATAATTTGCAATGCCTGTTCAACCCGCTTCGCCTGAATTCTTTTCCATACCAGGTATAACCCAATTGTGTAGATAGATTGTTTAATTGTATATCATAAAAACGTGTACTGCCTGCATATTTGTTTTCTTTTTTATCGAATACTATAAACGGATATTCTTTTTTAGCGGCGCGTTGCCTGATAGTGGTTGAAATATATTTTTTCATTCCTTCTTCGCCGGCCGGGCTGACCAATGAATAATACCAGGTTTCCGGTTCATTCATTGCGAAAGGCAAAAAAAACTCAATATCATTTTCCTGCAAAGGACGAAGTAAAACACGTTCATCTTCCAATGAAATATTTTCAGGAAAAACAATCATTCAAAAATGTTTAATTGTGATGGCAAAATATCAAAACTCCTGCGATGGTATTTACACAAGCCGAATTCTTCAATAGCTTTCCTGTGTTCTGCTGTTCCGTAACCTTTATTGCTACTCCACTTGTATTGTGGAAATTCTTCATGGAGTTTGCGCATATATTCGTCCCGGTATGTTTTGGCAAGAATACTTGCTGCTGCAATTGATGCATACAAGGCATCTCCCTGCACGATGCATTGATACGGGATTTTTTTATATGGGGTAAACCGATTCCCGTCTATCAACAGGAACCCCGGTTTTTGTTTTAGCTGATCCAGTGCCTTGTGCATTGCTTTGAAAGAAGCTTTCAGGATGTTGATCTGATCGATCTCTTCATTATCTACCATTGCAACGGAAAAATCAAGCGCATTTTTTTCAATATAAGCCCTTAATTCATTTCTGTTCACCTCTGTAACCTGCTTAGAATCGTTAAGTAACGGATGAAAAAAACCTTCAGGCAGGATCACGGCAGCAGCAAAAACAGGACCAGCAAAGCATCCGCGGCCTGCTTCATCACAACCGGCCTCAATTAATTTTGGTTGATAAAAGATTTTCAGCAAAAGATTTTTTTCAAAAATAAATAAACTAAAGCCTAAGCGTGCTAAATTGTTAAGCAAATAATCCACATCATTTCTTGTGCTTTGAACCTTGTTCCTTGTATCTTAGTAATTCTTTCTTTCACTAATTTTAGTCTATGAACTTAATAGAGCATATAAAACAACCATGGCCATGGTATGTTGCCGGCCCACTTATCGGATTAAGCGTGCCGCTACTGCTTGTATTAGGGAACAAGAGGCTTGGCGTTTCTTCATCGTTAAGGCATATTTGTGCAGCATGCTTTCCGGCAAACATTTCTTTTTTCAAATACGACTGGAAACGGGAAGCATGGAATTTATTTTTTGTGGCAGGAATTTTTGTTGGTGGAATTATTGCCGCAACAATTCTGAACAATCCGGAACCAATCAACATCAACCCAAAACTAATTCATGAATTACGGCAATATCATGTAAATGATTATTCGGCATTAATGCCGACAGGTATTTTTAGCTGGCAGGGATTGTTAACTGTACGCGGATTTGTATTGATTGTGAGCGGAGGATTTTTAGTCGGATTTGGTACACGCTATGCCGGCGGGTGTACATCGGGACATGCTATAATGGGTTTATCAACATTGCAATGGCCATCTTTGATTGCAACAGTTTGTTTTATGACGGGTGGTTTTATTATGGCAAATCTTATTCTTCCAATGATCTTAAAATTTTAATGAATGGAAATTGCAGAAAAAAAACAAACAATAATAAAAGAAACAAACAGCGATTTTGAAGTGCGTTCATTAGATTCATTGTGTATTAATGAGTCGGAATTAAAACACCCGTGGTACCATAACATTAAATATTTTTTTGTTGGATTATTATTCGGAATCATTTTAGTTAAGGCAGAAATCATTTCGTGGTTTCGCATACAGGAAATGTTCCGGTTTCAAAGTTTTCATATGTATGGTGTGATCGGTTCTGCTGTTGTTGTCGGCATAATTTCGGTGTGGGCCATAAAAAAATTCAACGTGAAAACCATTTACGGCGAGCCGATTGAATTTCATCCCAAACAATTTAACATGGGTCAAATTTTCGGCGGCTTGCTTTTTGGTTTCGGATGGGCATTAACAGGGGCATGCCCTGGTCCGTTGTTTGCACAGATCGGCGCAGGGTCTACTGTTGTAATTATAGCATTGATAAGCGCAATTGCAGGAACCTGGTTCTATGGCTTGGTACGTAATATACTTCCGCACTAATTTTTAATTGGTATTCTAATTTTTTTCATACCTTTTCTTTAGGAAATCAAACAGCATTCTTCGTTTGGAATTTTCCCGGCTTTGTTTAGTACACGCCTGAAACCGCTCCTGATTTTAGCCTGTACCTTTTGCTAAACATTTTCCTGATGTGGGACACGCGAGTAATATTTTTCTTTCTAATTAAAAATACCAACGTATGCAAACACATGATTCTCCATTTGCAACAGGCCGCAGGGAATTTCTGGGAACTGTTGCTGGCGGTGCTGCTGCACTTAGCCTTGGTACTTTATTTGCACCATTTGCAGCTGATGCTGAAAAAAATTTTAAACAACAGGCCGACGATGCAGATGCGTGGTTCAACAAAGTAAAAGGCAAGCACCGCATTGTATTTGATACTACCGAGCCACATGGCATATTTCCTTTTGCATGGCCCAAAGTTTTTTTATTAACGAATGCAGCAACAGGCTCCGGTGAAAAAGATTGCACCGCAGTTGTGATTTTGAGGCACAATGCAATTGCGTTTGCTATGCAGGATAGCCTTTGGACGAAATACAAATTCAAAGACATGTTCAAGATCGGAGAATTGGGGCCCGCTTTCAGGGCTGCTGACGCAGCAACAGCTTTATCTTCACGTAACCCATTCTGGAATACAAGCCCGAATGATTTTGTAATGCCGGTGATGGGTGCCGTTCCTATCGGAATAAAAGACCTTATGGCAAGCGGCGTAATGTTCTGTGTATGCGATGCTGCACTGACCGTTTTTACTGGTATTGTTGCGATGGAAACCAATGGCAATGCCGCAGATATTAAGAAAGAATGGATCGCCGGACTGATTCCCGGTATACAGGTTGTTCCGTCCGGCGTGTGGGCTGTAGGCCGGGCGCAGGAACACGGATGTGCATATTGTTTTGTTGGCTGATTAAAAACCCCGAAGTAAAAAGCAAGAAAAATTTTTTCTTGCTTTTTACATTTTACTATATTGAACTTTGTTCTTGTAAATCATTTCATGAAGAAATTTTTTTCAAACCGGATCACCTTTATTATAGTAACAGTTATTCTTGTGGTGATAATTGACAGAATCTTCACAAAAAAATTTCATCCACAAAAGCCAACACCACCTTCAAAAGAAAATACCTGGATTGCACCGGATACGAATTTGATTCCCAATAATAATGAGGGGGAGATGATAAGGTACGGCAGGTTACTAATTATGAATACTGCATTTTATCTTGGGCCGAATGGAAAAGTTTCGCATACCACAAACGGAATGAATTGCCAAAACTGCCATTTGGAAGCAGGAACAAAGCAATGGGGAAATAACTATAGCGGAGTGTATTCTACCTACCCAAAATTCCGTGAAAGGAGCGGAACAGTTGAAAATATTTTTCAACGTGTAAATGATTGCCTGGAGCGAAGCCTTAATGGGCAAGGCTTAGACAGCAACAGCCGCGAAATGCAAAGTATACTGGTATATATTAAATGGCTTGGGAAAGAAGTTCCTAAAGGGCAAAAACCACAAGGGTGCGGCATTCATCAACCTGCATTTTTAAACCGGGCCGCTGATGTACAAAAGGGTAGAAAAATTTATGAAACGAAATGTGTGACCTGTCATGGTTTGGATGGACAGGGAAAATTTAACGCAGGCAACATCACTTATTTATATCCGCCGCTTTGGGGAAACCATAGTTATAATACCGGAGCGGGGTTGTACCGTTTGTCGAGGTTTGCAGGATATGTAAAAGATAATATGCCGTTTGGTACAACGTATAAAAACACACAGTTATCCGATGAAGAAGCGTGGGACGTTGCAGCTTATGTAAATTCCCAACCACGGCCGGTAAAAGACATTACAAAAGACTGGCCCGATATTGCATTAAAACCTTTCGACCATCCTTTCGGCCCATACACAGATACTTTCTCTGAACAACAACATAAATACGGCCCTTTTGCAGCCATACAAAAAGCAAAAGAAAGCGCAACGAAGAAAAAGCCTTTGTAATTTTTTCATTCCTTATTTTTTTCTCCGCCTGAACTACCTTTGCGTGCGTTATGGAAAAATCATTAGTGCAAAATAATTCCCGCGCAGTCGCCAACTGGGTATTAATCGGTGTTTTTATGTTGTTGGTGCAGGTCATACTCGGCGGTATCACTCGGTTAACAGGATCTGGTTTATCAATTACAGAATGGGATGTAATTACCGGCTTTGTTCCACCGTTGAACTCACAGCAATGGGTAACCGAATTTGAAAAGTACAGGCAAACACCACAATACAACCTTCTTCATTCTGATTTTACGTTACCTGATTTTAAATTTATTTTTTTCTGGGAGTGGTTTCACCGGTTTTGGGCAAGAATGGTTGGCGTGGTATTCATAATTGGTTTTGTTTACCTGGTTTGGAAAAGAAAGATGAAACAGGAAATGATAAGGCCATTACTGACCTTGTTTTTGCTTGGTGCTTTGCAGGGTGCAGTAGGCTGGATAATGGTTGCAAGCGGGTTAACAGGAGATGCCATTTATGTAAAGCCAACAAAGCTTGCCATACATTTTGTATTGGCGCTTGGCCTCATTTGCTATGCATTCTGGTTTGCATTGCAGTTGCTCGTTCCTCAAAAAGAAATTATCCGAAACCCGTCATTGCGTAAATGGAGTTGGGGGATCATCATTATATTATTTTTTCAACTGTTGTTTGGCGCATTGATGGCAGGGCACAAAGCAGCAAATGCAGCACCGACATGGCCCACAATCAACGGCGATTGGTTTCCTGAATATTTGTTCAAACAATCTCCGTTGCTAATAAATTTTATTGACAATAAGATCACTGTACAATTTGTACATCGTTTATTGGCGTATTTGCTTTTTATATTAACAGCTATCTGGACTGTAAAAGCATATCGGTCATCTGTAACAAGTATAAGTTTTAGCAAAAGAAGATGGCTTCCTTTTTTTATGGTGTTTGTGCAAGTAGCGCTTGGGATAATAACCGTATTGAGCAGTACCCAAATTGTTGCCAGCAAGTGGGGGATTTTTGAATGGTTTGCGCAATTTCATCAAATAACCGGTATGTTATTTTTATTATCGATGATTTATATGTTGTATTTGGTGAGGAGTGAGAAATGACGTAATGGTTTTTAAGTTTCATACTAAATGTTGAAATCTTAGTTACATTCGTATTACATTCCTTTAAAAAACCGCGATGAGATTTGTAAGGGTATTTTATTATTCATTCCCCGTTCAACTGGTATTGCTTCATTTAAAAAAATTCCAGGTACTACTTGTTTTCTGGTTTATTTTATTAAGTACGCTCAACAGTGGTTTCATGCGTTCATATGGTGCTAATGCTTTATTCTTTTCTCCGGAATATCTTGGTAAAGTAAGTGCACTCAGCTCCGGCATTGTGGGCGTGGCTGCGGGGATTTTTATTATGAGCTGGAACATCACCACGTTTATTTTATTCAGCCGGCATTTTCGTTTTTTGGCAACAACAACAAAACCGTTTCTTAAATACTGTATCAACAACAGTATCATACCCATTTTCTTTCTGATCTTTTATTTTATTAAAGCCGTACAATTTGATACAAGCAAAGAATTGCTTGACTATTCAGAAATACTTGTACTGATCCTTGGCTTCATTTGCGGGCTTGCACTGATCATTGCCATTTCATTAATTTATTTTTTTGGTGCAGATAAAACGATCATCCGGCAAATGACGCCTGTTATAAGCGATCCGAAATTATTTAAATCGCAATTTCAAAAACCTGCGGGAAGGTTAAGCGAGAGCAGGTTAATAAAAGTGCAATGGTACCTCAACTCTCCGTTTAGTGTAAAAAAAGTAAGGGATGTATCGCATTATAGCCGTGATTTTATAGAGAATATTTTCGGGCGTCATCATTTCTCTGCCATCCTTTCTATTTTTATTGCTTTTATTTTCCTGATCACAGTTGGTTTTTTTATGGACCACCCGGCATTTCAATTGCCTGCTGCGGCAAGCATCCTGGTTTTCTTTGCCATATTGATTTCTATATCCGGCGCATTCTCTTATTTTCTTCAGAGCTGGAGTATTCCGTTTGTGTTGGTACTGTTTTTATTGCTGAATGTTTTATACCAGCACAACGTAATCGACCCAACCAATAAAGCGTATGGTTTAAATTATACCAACCGTGATGAACGCCCTGATTATGATGAAGAATCATTATTACGGTTATGCACAACCGAAAACACTGAGCGGGATAAGAAAAATATGCTGCAAATACTGGAGAACTGGAAAAAAAAGCAGAAAGATGAGAAACCGGTTTTATATATTATTAATACGAGTGGCGGCGGAAACCGAAGCGCTACATTTACAATGAACGTATTGCAGCAATTGGATAGCATCAGCCATGGGGAATTGATGGATAGAACTTTTCTGATTACCGGCGCTTCGGGTGGTATGTTTGGCGCTGCATATTTCAGGGAATTGGCACGGCGCAAAGCACATGGCGATACTTCTATCAATTTGCACGACCATAAATATGTGAACTATATTTCTCGTGATTTGCTTAACCCATTGTTTTCATCTTTTGTTGCAAGAGACCTTGCATCGCCGGCACAAAAGTTCCGGGTAGGTAATTATGAATATATCAAAGACAGGGGATATGCATTTGAACAGAAACTGGCAATGAACACCCACGGTGCCCTAAACCTGCAATTGAAAGACCTAGCAGTCGATGAACGGAATGCTACAATTCCATTGATGCTTTTTAATTCAGTTATTACACGTGATAGCAGGACGATGGTGATCAGCACACAACCAATCAGTTTTTTGATGAAGCCGATGTATGACAGCACACGAATACCAAGAATGGATCCGGATGCTATAGACTTTGGTGCATTTTTTTCCAAACAAAACCCAATGAACCTTCGGTTGCTCACAGCACTTCGTATGAACGCAACATTTCCTTATGTATTACCGAATGTATGGCTGCCGACAAATCCGGTAATTGATGTGATGGATGCTGGTTTCCGTGATAATTTCGGTGAACAAACAGCCATCCGTTTTGTAAATGTTTTTAAAGATTGGCTGGAAGAAAATACGAGTGGCGTTGTGCTGATACAAATCCGTGACCGGAGAACAGGAGGATGGGATAACCCGTATGAATCAAACGACATCACGGAAATAATTACAAAGCCGTTGTTGTTATTGCAATACAACTGGTACAAGATGCAGGAGTATAATCAGAATGATCTATTGAGTTTGTCGGAAAAAATAATGGGGAGGTCGTTTGAAAAATTAGTATTTGAATATGTTCCTAAAAATGAAGATGAGGGCGCTACATTAAACTTTCATCTTACCAACCGCGAAAAAATGGATATCCGCGATGCGATCTACAATGAAAAAAATAAAAAACCTTTTCATTTGTTTGAACAAATGATCCACACCGATCATTTGAAAAATTAGGGCTGAATTAATCTGATTGCCTTCGGTACAACTCTTATCGAAAAAGATACTGCAGAATTTTTTGGGTCGCCGTCAATATGCACCGGTGCTTGTTGCGGATTGTTTATCGTTAATTCTTTCGTTTGAAAATAAAAGATATTTTTCTTTGAAGCATAATCATTGATATCCTGCAAAGAATTAACCCCTGCAACCTGCCCGAGTATGGAAAACGGAAGCATGAAGCGGCTCATCTTTTTTACAATTACAATATCTAACAATCCATCACTAAGGCTCGCTTGCGGAGCAATGGTGAAATTATTTCCAAACTGGTTGCTGTTGGCAATGGAAATAAAAAAAGCATCAGTATGAAATGTATTTTTTTCAGAAGTGATCTCGAACGGATATGCTTTTGCTTTGAAGAAATTGATCGCTGAAACTTTAATATAGGTTTGTAAACCGCGGCGTTTTTGTTTTGCAAAATCGTGGGCAACAGCAGCGTCAAAACCAATTCCGCAAAGCATGCAGGAAAACTGATCATTGATATAAAATCCGTCAACGAAAGACGCAGTGCCTTTAAAAATTATATCCAGCGCTTTTGTTGGTTGCGAAGGAATTTTTGCAGCAAAGGCCAAACCATTTCCCGATCCCATCGGTATGATGCCGATATTTATTTCTTCGCCGGTTAGTGCAGCAGCCACAGCACTTACGGTGCCGTCTCCGCCACATATAACAACGTCGGTTATGCGCTCTTTTTTTATTTTGGATTTTAGAAAATGATAATTCCCTTCGGCATTGGTATGTAAAATGTCAAACTCAATTCCCTGCTCTTTTGTTTTTCTGCCAATGAGTTCTTTTAATGAAGATTTTCCCTGCGTGCCGGAAATAGGATTGATGAGGTATATAATTTTTCTTTGCACTAAGTAATATTTTTTGCCACAGAAACGCACAATAAATTTCAGGATACCAAAAATCTAAATTACATCGTCTCTCATTTGCTCAAACATCTTACATCCTCCTCACCATTTCAGCAGTGCACTTGCCCACGTAAAGCCACTGCCGAACGCAGCGAGACAAACAAGGTTGCCTTCTTTAACTTTTCCCTGTTCCCATGCTTCACATAAGGCAATAGGAATGGATGCTGCTGTAGTATTGCCGTATTTTTGAATGTTGTTATGCACCTGGTCGTTACGCAAACCTAATTGTTGTTGTACTACCTGGCTGATACGCAAATTTGCCTGGTGCGGAATCAATAAATCAATATCCGAAGGCTGGTAATTATTTGCATGCAATGCTTCCATTACTGCTTCAGGAATTTTTACAATGGCTTTTTTGAATACAGCGGGACCATCCATGAACGGAAAATTTTGCGCCTTTTCCACCATAGCATGGCTCATGAACATTTCTCCAACTTCAGCATTATCAAAGTCTGCCAGTTTTTCTTTTACCCAATAATTGGCATGCGTTCCCGGATTGTACATTGCTAAAATTTCAGCACTTTCGCCATCGCTGTGCAAGTGCGTGCTTAATATTCCCTGGTTTTCTTTTTCTGTTGGTTGCAAAACTACAGCGCCTGCGCCATCACCGAAGATCACTGAAATATTTCTTCCACGTGTACTGAAGTCCAAACCGAAAGAATGTTTCTCAGCACCAATCACTAAAATATTTTTATACATCCCGGTTTTGATGAATTGATCGCCTACGCTGAGCGCATATACAAAACCGCTGCATTGATTGCGCACATCGAGGGCACCAATTTCTTTCATCTTCATTGCTCGTTGCAAAAGCACGCCGCAGCCAGGAAAATAGTAATCCGGGCTAAGTGTGGCGAAGACGATAAAATCTATATCCTGCGCAGTAATTCCTGCACGCTCTATTGCAATTTTAGCTGCCTCCACTCCCATCGTTGTTGTTGTTTCGCCGGTTCGTGATGCAAAATGGCGTTCTTTGATTCCCGTCCTTTCCTGGATCCACTCATCACTGGTGTCCATGTATTTGAGCAGGTCGTTATTCGTGAATATATTTTCAGGAACATACATTCCGATGCCCGCAATTTTTGAACGTAGCATATCTACAATCGTTTAAAATCAAACGGAAAATTACGAAAAGTAGTTTTATGCAGGAAGATAGAAATCAGGAGAAAGAATATGGAATGACGAAACAGGTTTATTATTCATTTACTTTTTTTATATGCAAGACATCAATCATGAACTTTTCAATTTCTTTTTGCACACCTTCCACATCATGCGATTTAATGTATGAACCGATTACATGCGTACCAGCGTTTGGTATAGCTTGTTTTCTTTTTAAACTATCAGGTGTTCCAAGCTCATCATACATTTTTAGCATAGCAGGAACTTTTACCACGCTATCCTGGTGTGCTTCATCTTTATAAAAATACAGGAGTTCAACGGGCTGCTTTACTTTTTCAAATGTTTCTTTTGTCATGGTTGTTTCCAGCAATTCCTGCAATGCAACTGCTGCTTCAGCGCGGTAATGCCAATCCCAATATTGTTTATAGATCGGGCGGTTATCTTTTGCATCAATAAAATCAGATTTTAAAACAAGATGTGCAATTTGTAATCCCCAGTGATTATTCAATAGCCACGCATTGGGGTCATTGATCTCAATATTGGGAGATAATAATATCAGCGCTGCTACATCATCAGGATATGCAGCGGCAAGTTGCAACGCATTAGTGCCCCCCGTTGAAGTACTCATTAAAATTACTTTCCGGCCAAGTTGTTTCCCGATAGCTAATGCTTGTTTTGCCGATTCCCAGTATTTATCTGCAGTAAGGTTTATCATTGCATCAACCGTATCGATCCCGTGTTCTGCAAGCCTGGACAAATACAAATTGCACCCGAATTCTTTTGCAATGTTTTTGTGAACAGGGTCGCCTTCTCCCTGCGAAGCGGAAAACCCATGCAGGTACACTATTGCGTAATCTGTTTTTTGTTTTGATGAATCATTAAACCAGATTATCCTTGCTTCATTATCGGGTTTTATTTTATGTTGCGCCTCGTTGTTTTTTACATAGGCTTCTAACTGCAATGCATCAGCGGGAACAACAGGCATTTCTGTTTTATAGACAGGTTTTGCTGGCGCTGGCCCGGCTAAATAAATAATGATCAGCAATACAGGAATTGCCCACAACGATTTTTTTTGCATATTGTAAATTTGTACTTCAATTTAAAAAAGATTTTGGTGAATTGTGAAAGGTCAATAGTTAATAAATTAATTTAAGCTATAAACAATCCTGTCATTCACAACCCGCCATTGACCATCTACCAATGAATTCAGAAACCGGTAAATACATTATCCTGATAGGCGCTGCTGTCGTTTTGATCGGAGTTATTATTTATTTTTTTCATGACAAACTTCATTGGATCGGGCGTTTGCCGGGAGATATTCGTATTGAAAAAGAAAATTTCCGTTTTTATTTTCCAATAACAACAATGATCATCATCAGTATTGTTGTTTCATTATTGTTTCGCATCATCCGGAAATTTTTCTAATAATTTTTATTAATAGCTCTTGTTGAAATTTTGCATAAAGTTTCCGATATTCAACGTTCATTTTTCAGTTAATCAAACCAACTGCTCATGGCTTCTTCAAATCAACGGTTTTTAGCGCTTGATGTTTTTCGCGGAATGACGCTCTGCTTCATGATCATTGTAAATACTGCAGGGAGTGAACAATTTTCCTACGCACCGCTGAAACATGCAGCTTGGCATGGTTTCACTCCAACGGATCTGGTGTTCCCGTCTTTTTTATTTGCAGTAGGAAATGCTATGAGTTTTGTAATGGCCAAATGGGTGAACCTGCAGCAATCGCAGGTGTTGGGAAAAATTTTTAAACGCACATTTATTATTTTCTTACTCGGCTACCTGATGTATTGGTTTCCTTTCATCGGCGTGAATAGTGAAGGGCATGTTGCGCTTTTGCCGATTGCAAATACAAGGATACTCGGCGTGTTGCAACGTATCGCATTGGCATATTGCATTGCATCATTATTGATCTATTATTTTAAACCAAAAACAGCAGTTATCATTTCCATTATCATATTAATTCTTTATTGGCCGGTAATGTATTTTTTTGGAGACGCATCTGACCCGCTAAGTTTAACAGGCAACGCAGGAATAAAGTTGGATAAATGGCTGATGGGCGAACATCACATGTATCACGGCGAAGGAATTGCATTTGACCCCGAAGGATGGCTGAGTACATTGCCAGCTGTCGCAAATGTAGTTGGCGGTTATGTTGTAGGAAAATTCATCCAGGAAAAAGGTAAAACGTATGAAGGGTTGGCAAAACTGATGCTTGCCGGTTTTGGTTTGCTGGTGATCGCATATTTCTGGGACCTTAGCTTTCCGATCAACAAAAAATTATGGACAAGTTCTTTTGTTTTGTACACCGTTGGTTTGGATTGCATCATCCTTTCTGCGGTTATCTATGTGATCGACTTCCTCGGAAAAACAAAATGGACTTATTTTTTCACAGTTTTCGGCAAAAACCCGTTGTTCATTTACCTCCTATCCGAAATCGGCGCAACAACTTTATATATTTTCCACACAGAACCTCGTGTATCAGTGTATCATTGGTTATATGAAAATATATTTAAACATGCCGGTTTGTATTTCGGGTCCTTTCTTTTTGCCGTTTCTTTTATGCTTGTGTGCTGGCTTGTTGGATATTTCCTGGAAAAGAAAAAAATCTACGTCAGAGTATAACTGGTTGCAAGTTTCTTTTTGCTGGTTACCGGGCCTTTGTTGAAAATTCCTGAATTATTTATCAGCATGCTTGCTACCCATAAGTCCGGCATCTGGAAACCAGTAACTTGCATCCCATCAATGTCTTGCATCAACATTCAATTAAGTTTCCGGTTCTTCTTTGCTCTCCCGTTGTTTTGACGTACCTTTGCGGCTTCAATTTTCGGGCGTTTATTTATAAAAATGGCTTGTGATTTGTGCCTTGAAGAATTATCGCCCGATTTACAATCGTTCAAATTATGAATATCAGAAATATAGCAATCATTGCACACGTTGACCATGGTAAAACGACTTTGGTTGATAAAATTTTGCACGCTACCAAAGTGTTTCGTGAAAACCAGGAAACCGGTGAGTTGATCATGGACAACAACGATCTTGAAAGAGAGCGTGGCATTACCATTTTTAGTAAGAACGCCGCTGTTGAATATAAAGGCGTTAAAATAAATGTAATCGACACTCCGGGGCACAGTGACTTTGGCGGAGAAGTTGAACGCGTATTGAAAATGGCGGATGGTGTATTGCTGCTCGTGGATGCATTTGAAGGGCCAATGCCGCAAACACGTTTTGTATTGCAGAAAGCATTACAATTGAATTTGAAACCAATCGTGGTTATTAATAAAGTTGATAAGCCGAACTGCCGCCCGGATGAAGTACACGATGCTGTATTTGAATTATTTTTCAATTTAGATGCAACTGAAGAACAATTGGATTTTCCAACATTTTATGGTTCTGGAAAAAACGGTTGGTTCAATAGCAAGAATGAACCATGTGCTGACATCACTCCATTGCTCGATGGAATTCTTCAATACGTTCCGGCGCCGCAGGTTTCAGAAGGAACTTTGCAAATGCAGATCACTTCGCTCGATTATTCCTCCTTCTTGGGAAGAATTGCAGTAGGAAAAGTGGCACGTGGATCGATCAAAGAAAATCAGCAGATCACATTAATGCAGGCTGATAATGTCAACAAAAAAATGAAAGTAAAAGAGCTTTACACTTTCATGGGAATGGGAAAAACAAAAGCTACGGAAGTGAACGCCGGCGATATTTGTGCAGTAGTTGGCCTCGAAGGATTTAATATTGGTGATACCATTGCTGATGCAGAAAACCCGGAAGCATTACCGGTGATCAGCGTAGATGAACCAACGATGAGCATGTTGTTCAGCATTAATACTTCACCATTTTTTGGTAAAGATGGAAAATTTGTTACCAGCCGCCAGTTGCGCGACAGGTTAATGAAAGAAACAGAAAAAAATCTTGCGCTTCGTGTTGAAGATACGGACAGCGCTGACAGCTTTTTAGTATATGGCCGTGGTATTTTGCATTTAGGTATTTTGATAGAAACCATGCGCCGTGAAGGTTTCGAGCTAACGATCGGTCAGCCGACAGTTTTAGTAAAAGAGATTGATGGAAAGAAACATGAACCTTACGAAATCCTGGTGGTTGACGTTCCGGGTGATTTCAGCGGAAAAGTAATTGATATGGTTACTCAACGCAAAGGTGAATTGCTGGTGATGGAAACAAAAGGAGAAATGCAACACCTGGAATTTGAAATCCCTTCACGCGGTTTGATCGGTTTGCGGAGCAGCATGTTAACCAACACCGCAGGCGAAGCTGTAATGGCACATCGGTTTCTTGAATACAAACCCTGGAAAGGCCCGATACCGGGAAGAAATAATGGAGTGCTGATCTCGAAGAACCAGGAAAAAACAACAGCATATTCTATAGATAAATTGCAGGACCGCGGTTCATTTTTTGTTGATCCGGGAGAAGATGTTTATGTAGGGCAGATCATTGCGGAACATATTAAGCCGGGAGATTTGATTGTGAATGCAACGGAAGGAAAAAAATTAACGAACATGCGTGCCAGCGGAAGCGATGATTCTGTACGTATTGTTCCGAAAATACAGATGACATTGGAAGAATGTATGGAATATATTCAGCAAGATGAATGTATAGAAGTTACACCGAAAATTATCCGTTTGCGCAAAGTGATCTTGAATGAAGAAGAGAGAAAGAAAATGCAGAAACGAATGACGGCCGATGTATAAAAGTTTTCTAAATAAAAAAACTCCCTATAAAATTTTATAGGGAGTTTTTTTATTAAATATATTCTTAATTCAATTTTCCTTCTTTCGCTTGTTGTTTCATTTGGTCGTTTGCCATAACTGCTACTTCCACCCTACGGTTCTTTGCCCTGTCAGCATCATTATCGTTCGGGTATTTTGGTTGTGTTTCACCATACCATTTAATTTCAAACCTGTTTGAACCAACGCCTTTTGCTGCTAAAAAATTACTTACAGAATATGCCCTTTTTTTTGATAGATCCATATTATAATCTGCAGCACCGGTATTATCAGTATGCCCTTCAATCAAAATATTTGTTTCAGGATATTTAATAAAAACAGTAGCAACTTTTTCCAGATTTGCTTTTGCTTCTTCACTCAATTCGCTTGAATTGATCTTGAAAAGTAACCCGGAATTAAACGTAATATTAATTCCTTCCTGCACCCTTTCCACTTGTGCATCAGGAATAGCTTGCTTGATTTCCTGCGCCTGTTTGTCCATGTGATGGCCGATTAAATAGCCGGCTCCGCCACCAACTGCTGCGCCGATCAGCGCTCCCCACACAGAACTTTTACCACCGCCACCGATAAGGGCGCCGGCTGCGGCACCCGCTGTTGTGCCAATAGCAGTTCCTTTTTGTGTGTTATTAAGTGTTTTGCAGCCCGAGAAAAATAATGCTGCTGTTGAAAATGATAGAATAATTTTTTTCATAGTGAACGTATTTATTATTTACAAATTGAAGATTGTGCGAGATCGATATTTATATCTCTCATTCCTTTGTCTTGGCCAGTTTGTATGCTGTTGCAAAGATTTTGTTTTTCAGTACTGCTTAATTTTTTTGCAAGCACATCAACATTATCAGTATTGTATTTTTTCTGGTAGACTTTTATCAGTGTGATGGTTTTTGATTTCCATGCTTCAGCATCATTCTTACCTTTCGCAATGGCTTCTTCATAATTGCTCAATGCTTCGGAAAGATTTCCTGATGCTGCATTGATGTCACCTCTTTGCATATAAAAATCAAGATTAGAATTATCCATTGAAATGGCAACCTGAATATTTTGCAAAGCACTTGAATACATTTGTTGCTTCATATCTACTTCAGCCATCTTTGCATAAATGGTAGCACGCTCGGAAATATTTTGATTTTTTTGCGTGAGGCTTGCAATGGTGTTTAAATCTGATTTTGCTTCCTTGTTCATTCCAAGTCCAAGTTCAGCAGTTGCTTTTGCAAAAAGATTATCAATACTTGTGTTGTTGATTTTTAATCCTGCATTTGCAGCATCTAATGCATCGTTGTATTGCCCCAAGCCGTTCAATGCATTTGCTTTACCTGCATAACCTGCTTCCTTTGCATCATAAGCATCGCATTTTTTTAATACGGTGTTGAAATTGTTCAATGCATCATTGTAATTGCCAGACTTATTTTGAGATTTTGCAGTTTGAATAAGATTATAACAACCATTAGAGGCAGTAATCAAACCGCTTTTGCAATTGCTGAATATGGAAGCAGCTAAAAATATTGCTGCCATTAAGCTGTGATTTCGCTTCATAGTATAGAGATTGAGTTAAGCACGTTAAAAGGGTTGCAAAAATATAATAATGAGAACAAATAAGCTATTTTTATGCCTGAAATTCTTTTATCGTAAATTTGTTATTTAAAATATGCAAGAATGAAAAAGTGGATATCGATATTACTTCTCACAGCTACATATTCACTGTTTACTATTGACCATTTACAAGCGCAATGTTCTATCTGCACACGCACTGCACAACAACAAGGTGAGCGTCCCGCAAAAGCATTAAATGCCGGAATTATTTATCTCGCCCTTATGCCAATTACTATTTGCAGTGTTATTGGTTATCGTTGGTGGAAAAGCAACAGGTAAAATTTTCTTCTTAAAATATTTCAAATTTATATCCGGTAGCGTTTGCTTTTTCATTTGCAGTATCTTGTAATCCCAAAATCATACTGCGATGAAATATTTTTGTTTCCTGCTACTTGCTTTCTGTTCTGTTGCTAATGCACAAAAACTTCCATCTGTAGAAGAAAAAACTAGCGGCTTTAAAAAATATGAAGGCTACCTTAATTTTTATTGGGATGAAAATTCAGGAAAAATTTTCCTCGAAATAAATAAACTCGATACCGAATTATTATACCAGGTCTCTTTGCCTGCGGGATTAGGTTCAAACGATATCGGGCTCGACCGAGGTTTATTAGGAAGTACCTGTATAATAAAATTTGTAAGGAATGGCAGAAAGATATTAATGGTACAGCAAAACTATGGTTACCGTGCAGTAACGAATGATGAGTCAGAAAAAAGGGCAGTGGAGCAATCCTTTGCCCAGTCTGTGTTGTGGGGATTTACCATTGAAGCGGAAAGCAACAATAGAATGCTGGTTGATGCTACAGATTTTATTTTGCGTGATGCCATGCGTGTAGCAATCCGTATCAAAAATTTGCAGCAGGGCAATTACAGTTTGGATAAAACACGGTCGGCGATTTATCTTCCACATACAAAAAACTTTCCGAAGAATACCGAGTTTGAAGCAACGATCACACTTGTTAACAATGATGGCAGTGCCGGCAATTATATTCAATCGGTAACGCCTTCTTCAGAAGCGATAACGGTGCGTATGCATCATTCTTTTGTGCAGTTACCGGATAATAATTATCATCCACGCGTATTTGATGCACGTTCCAGCTTTATTCCGGTTTCATTTTATGATTATGCAACTCCTGTTTCAGAACCGCTTCAAAAATATTTTATAATCCGTCACCGGCTGGCTAAAAAAGATCCGGGTGCAGCAATAAGTGAACCTCTTGAACCCATCGTTTATTATTTGGATAACGGCACACCAGAGCCGATACGTAGTGCATTACTCGAAGGTGCAAGCTGGTGGAACCAGGCATTTGAAGCTGCCGGATACAAGAACGCATTCCAGGTAAAAATTTTACCTGATAGCGCAGACCCTATGGACATCCGTTATAATATGATCAATTGGGTGCATCGTTCTACCCGAGGCTGGAGCTATGGTGCTGCTGTTGTCGATCCGCGAACAGGAGAGATCATTAAAGGAAATGTAACGCTTGGCTCATTGCGTGTGCGCCAGGATTACCTGATTGCACAAGGGTTACTTTCTCCTTTTGAAAATGGTGAAATTCCCAAGGACGATAAAATGCTGAAGATGGCGCTCGAACGGTTGAAACAATTAGCTGCACACGAAGTTGGTCACACACTTGGATTGATGCACAACTATGCATCAAGTGTAAATAACCGGGCAAGTGTAATGGATTATCCGCCGCCGATGGTGCGTGTAAATGCTGCAGGGGAAATTGATTTGAACAATGCATATAGTCATGATATTGGTGAATGGGATAAAGTAGCAATCAACTGGGGCTACCGAGACTTTGGAAATAACGGCGATGATTATACGCAGTTGAATAAAATATTAAGTGATGCAGAAAAAAAGGGATTGCAATTTATCAGCGACCGCGATGCACGTGCTGCAGGTGGCTTACATCCGCAGGCGCATTTGTGGGATAATGGCGTGAATGCAATTGATGAATTAAAAGAAGTAGAGAAAGTAAGAGCAAAAGCATTATCTCAATTCGGTGAAAAAAGCATTCGGAATAATGTTCCCATGGCAATGCTGGAAGATGTATTGGTGCCTGCCTATTTATTTCATCGCTATCAACTGGAAGCAGTAACTAAAATGGTTGGCGGCATGTATTATACCTATGCATTGCGTGGTGATGGGGAAATTGTTACAAAAGCAATTTCAAAAGAAGAACAACTGCGTGCATTGAATGCAGTTACAGACTGTATGGACCCGAAATTTTTATCGCTGCCTGAGAATATTATCAAATTGATACCACCAAGGCCAAGTGGTTATGAATATCACCGCGAACTTTTCAATCGCAGGACTGGCCTGGCTTTCGACCCATTGGCCGCAGCAGAAACCGCAGCAGATTTTCCGTTATCATTTTTGTTCAACACAGAACGGCTCGATAGGATGGTGCAATATAAAACACAAACTAACGGTTTGGGTGTAGACGAGATGATGGCAGTTCTGATGAACAAAACATGGAAATCGCCACGCCAAAAGGGTTTCGAAGAATTAATTCAATTACAGAATGAGCAACTAATGCTTACTTATATCTTATCTGTTTCTGTAAACGACAAAGCATCTTTCGCCGTAAAAAGCTTTATGCAAAAAGCGTTAAATGAAATTAAAAAACTTGCAGAGGCACAATTAAAAACTACTACAGACGATACATATAAAGCGCATTTATTACTGGTATTGGAAAGAATGAAAGCGCCTGAAAAAGCAAAGCCATTAACACAGCATGAGGAAATGCCGCCGGGAGCACCTATCGGTTGCGACTGGGATGAATAAAATAAACCATGATATTAAGCCGCAATCAATTTTGTCTCATTCTATTTTTAATCGTCATAGCACCATTTTTGGTGACACGTTTGGTGTGGCTTGCAAATGCAAAAAAGACAAATGGAAAAATGGCTTTCATTGGTCATGGAGATTGGGGTTCCGCCTTAGGAATGTCGAGTTATGCAGTTATTGATTTTAAAGTGGGGAGTAATGCTTACTCTGTCAACAGTGATCTTAATCTTGATTTACAGCAGGGAGAAACAATTGAGGTGTTATATGAAAAAAATAATCCCGCGGATGCGATTGTAAATGATTTTTACAACATATGGGCAAAAACAATTGCTTATGCGTTGTTTCCTGTGCTCATTGTAATTGTTCTTTTTGTGATGCCCGAAAAAATGGATCCGCTCATTCCACGAAAATCAAAAATTATTATTAGTAAAGAACCGTTCATAAAAATTTTACGTGAATAAATCAGAGCCAACTATCAGATTCGAACTGACGACCCTTTCATTACGAATGAAATGCTCTACCAGCTGAGCTAAGTTGGCGTGCCGCAAAAATAATTAATCGCAACTGTTTAGTAACTTGCTTTACCTCAAATTTATTGTATGCAAAAATTGCTTGTTGTTTTCTTTTTGTTTTTTTCGGTTTTTGTTTTTTCACAGGATGTAAATATTACAAACGGATGGAAATTTAGAGCCGGCGATTCTTCCAGCTGGTCTTCACCAAAATACAATGATAATGATTGGTCGCCAATCAAAGTAGGCAGCGTTTGGGAAACACAAGGATATGCGAATTATGATGGATTTGGTTGGTACAGGTTACATGTGGTCATTCCTTCATCCATAAAAGAAAAAGCATTTTTAAAAGAGAAGATCCGGTTTGATTTGGGAATGATTGATGATGGCGACGAGTTTTACCTTAACGGATTATTTATAGGTAGAAATGCAGGAAAAAATACAGATGTCAAACAAGGAGAGTATGATGTACAACGTTCTTATTTGGTATCAATAAATGACCCGAGGATTTTGTGGGATAAAGAAAATGTAATAGCCGTGCGGGTTTACGACCACGGAGGGGATGGCGGAATGTATGCGGGTAAATATGGCATAAGCATGATGGACATTGTTGATTATATCAGGATCAACACAACAAATGATTTTGAGTTCAGCGATACCAAGCATGTTTCAAAAAAAATCATTCTTGAATCCACCAGTGATAAATATGATTTCAGCGGCCGGTTACAAATTATAGTGGAAGACCCGGCAGCCCACACTGAAGTTTTCAAACAACTTATCAGCGCAGATTTTGCAAAGGCCAAACCGTTCGGGTACACATTCAAAGCAAATTTGCCGGATAATAAATCATATACTGTTTCTTATTCTTTCCAGGAAAGCAGAACGAACAAAGCAATATCAGCGTCAGAAGGAATTCCGTATATATTAACTCCGAAAGCAGCGGTATCTCCAAAAATAAATGGCGCAAATGTTTATGGTGTGCGGCCAAACGCTCCTTTCTTATATAAAATCCCTGCAACAGGCGAAAAGCCGATGAACTATGATGCAATTGGGTTACCTGCAGGATTAAAAGTAGACAAGCAAACGGGGGTTATAACGGGCATGGTTACTGCAAAAGGAAATTACAAAGTGAAATTTTCTGCAAAAAATAAATCAGGCATCGCAACAAAAAATTTCACTATTATTTGCGGCGATGTAATTGGCTTAACGCCTGCATTAGGATGGAACAGTTGGAATTGCTGGGGATTAAGTGTGAGTGATGAAAAAGTAAAAGCATCTGCAAAAGCAATGGTAGAAAAATTAGCAGATCATGGGTGGAATTATATAAATATTGATGATGGCTGGGAAGCAGAAAAAAGAAACGATAACGGAGAGATCGTTCCTAATAAAAAATTCCCTGACATGAGATCACTTTGCGATTATTTGCACGGGCTCGGCTTGAAAATGGGAATATATTCTTCTCCCGGCCCGAAAACATGCGGCGGTTATCTCGGAAGCTACCAGCATGAAGAGCAAGACGCAAAAACCTACGGGGATTGGGGAATTGATTATTTAAAATACGACTGGTGTTCTTATGGTGATATTGCGCCTAAACAACCTTCGCTGCATGATTATAAGAAGCCATACAAGGTAATGCGTGATGCATTAAATAAAGTGAACCGCGATATTTTATTTAGCTTCTGTCAATACGGAATGGGCGATGTATGGAAATGGGGCGCAGAAGTTGGTGGCAATAGCTGGCGCACAACCGGGGATATTAACGATTCCTGGGGAAGTTTATCCGGCATTGGTTTCAGCCAGGATGTTCCCGCGCCTTATGCTCAGCCCGGTCATTTCAATGATCCGGATATGCTGGTTGTTGGTAAAGTAGGTTGGGGACCAAGTTTGCATAACACTAAACTTTCTCCTGATGAGCAATACACTCATATCAGTTTGTGGTGTTTGTTGTCAGCGCCATTGCTGATTGGTTGTGATATGAGCCAGCTAGATGATTTCACATTAAACTTATTGACCAACGATGAAGTACTTGCAATCGACCAGGATGCGTTGGGAAAATCGGCAAGAAAAATCTTTGATAAAGAAAATATACAGGTTTGGACAAAAGATTTGCAGGATGGTAAAAAAGCAATCGGTATTTTTAATTTGAATGACAAATCAGCAAAAGCAACGATCAGTTTTTCTGAGCTCAAACTCCCGGCACAGCTTATGTTGCGTGATTTGTGGAGGCAACAGAATATCGGTTCATTCAAAAATACTTTCTCAGCTGCTATTCCGGCACACGGAGTTATTTTACTAAAAGGAAACCCGGCCACAGCAAAATAAGTTTAGTAAAATAAAATACACAGTATTAAAAATAGGCATTATCTTTGATCAATGTTTAAACATTAAAATTATAAAACATGAAAAAAATTGTTTCAATTGCGGCAGTTGTTGCTGTTTCAGGAACCGCTATGATGGCTTTTAAGCCTGTGAAGTCCGTTGATATATCAAATACAAAAATTGTTGCCCCAATGGCGGCAAAATGGGTACTCGATAAAGCACATACAAATGTATTGTTCTCTGTTTCTCACCTTGTTGTTTCTGATGTAGAAGGAAAATTTAAAAGTTTCGATGGCTGGATGGAAAGTGACAAACCGGATTTTTCTGATGCAAAAATTGGTTTCACGGTTGATGTTGCATCAATCAGCACCGACAATGATATGAGAGATAACCATCTGAAATCTGATGATTTCTTTAATGCAGCAAAATTTCCTCAAATGAAATTTGAAAGCACTTCATTTCAATCTCTGGGTGGAAACAAATACAAACTAAACGGAAACCTTACTATTCGCGACATTACAAAACCAGTATCGTTTGATGTTAATTATGGCGGTTCTGTAAATGCAATGGGTGGAACACATGTTGGTTTCAAAGCAAAAACAACCATCAACCGCTTTGATTATAATTTAAAGTGGGACAAAACAACAGAAGCCGGCGGATTAATTGTAGGTAAAGAAGTTGATGTTACTATCAATATCGATTTAATGAAGAAAGGATAATTGTGAAAGGAAGAAGTTCTTTCTAACAGAAATAAAAAAACCTCGAAGGTATTGAACATGATCTTCGAGGTTTTTTTATTTATCAAATCTTCAAATGCACTCCTTTATCACTTACTCCCTACCGCTTTCTACTCCTCACTGTTTTCCTTCATTATACTTCTTTTCCGCTGCTTGCGCTTTTTCAAAATCAAGCACTACCCCGTTTATGCAAAAACGCAAACCAGTTGGCGGAGGGCCATCGTTAAATACATGCCCTAAATGAGATTTACATCTTCCGCACATTACTTCTGTGCGCTGCATTCCATAACTATTATCTTCTTCATAAATCACGCTGGTTTTGCTTATAGGTTCATAAAAACTCGGCCATCCGCAACCCGCGTCAAATTTGGTATCGCTTTTAAACAACGGGTTTCCGCAAACAGCACAGTAATAGGTTCCCACTTCCTTAAAATCTTCGAACTTACTCGACCACGGGCGTTCGGTACCTTTTAATCTTGCTACATTAAATACATCTTTAGGTAATAATTTCTTCCATTGGTCATCACTCACATTTACCGGGGAAGAATCTGTGTGCG
This sequence comes from Bacteroidota bacterium, assembly GCA_018266575.1. Lineage (GTDB taxonomy): Bacteria > Bacteroidota > Bacteroidia > Chitinophagales > Chitinophagaceae > Puia. The sequence continues at coordinate 664,089 of JAFEAE010000023.1, read as the reverse complement.
AATAAACCGGGTTGCTTTTCTTTGTTGTATCCATAACATTTGTTTTCTGAGTATTTGCCGATTGAGAATAGGTGCAGTGCTGGAAAATCAGTCCAAGCGCTATTGCAGTTAAATTTCGTAAAATCTTATTCATATTCGTTATCATTATAAACAAATGTACGCAGGCCTTGTTCGTTTGGTTTGTCGCTCTAAAGACAAACCACAGGCTTAACATTTTTATTACAAATGTTTGCTATGAATTATTTTAAGGAAAAGCCGCAAATGTTAAAGGAACTTTAACGAGTGTATATTATATTTGTTCAATCACAAGTGCAGCAAGCAATATGTTTAATTTAATATTATTCGGGCCTCCGGGAAGCGGAAAAGGAACACAATCTGAAAGGCTGATAGCCAAATACGGACTGAAGCACCTGAGCACAGGCGATTTGCTTCGTAGCGAAATTGCAGGCGCCACTCCATTGGGGATGGCTGCCAAAAGTTTTATGGATAAGGGCCAATTGGTTCCCGATGAAGTAGTGATTGAAATGATCAGTTCTGCATTGGATAATAACCCGCAGGCAAACGGTTTTTTGTTTGATGGCTTTCCGCGGACTACCGCCCAGGCAGAAGCTCTGGACAAATTGCTGAACCAGAAAGGAACTGAAATTGCTGTAGTACTTGCTTTGCAGGTTAGCAAAGATGAACTGGTGAAACGTTTGCTCAATCGCGGGCTAACATCAGGAAGAAGTGATGATGTTAATGAAGATATCATCCGTGCAAGGATTGATGAATACGAACGCAAAACAGCAGCTGTTGCGGATTATTACAAAAAATATGATAAGGTAGAACTCGTGAAAGGCGAGGGCAGCATCGATGAAATTTTCGATTTGCTCAGCAAAGAGATCGATGAACGCATAGCTGCATAAAAAAGAAATGATAACATATTGATAGCCCCAAGCCGGGGCTATTTTTATTTTAGGCTAACTTTAATTGCTAATTTGTTTACTTATGAAAAAACTACAAAACTATATTTCGGGAAATTGGATTGAAGGTGATGGAGAGGGACAACTGTTATACAATGCAGTAACGGGAGATGCTATTGCTAATGCATCCACAAAAGGATTAGATTTTGCTGCGATATTGAATTATGCAAGAACAAAAGGAAACCCGGCGCTTCGCAAAATGACTTTTCATGAACGTGGAAATATGCTGAAAGCACTGGCTTTTCATTTGCGGGAACATCTTGATACCTTTTACCAGGTCAGTTATCAAACCGGTGCAACAAAAGCAGATAGCTGGGTGGATATTGAAGGAGGCATCGGAAATTTATTCTCTTATGCGTCGCTTCGCAGGAAATTTCCGAATGAGTTTTTTTGTACCGACGGGGAAGGGATTAATCTCAGCAAAGCCAACACCTTTATGGCCCAGCACATTTTGGTTCCTAAAGAAGGGGTTGCCATTCATATCAACGCTTTCAATTTTCCGGTGTGGGGAATGCTTGAAAAAATCGCAGTGAATTTACTGGCAGGCGTTCCTGCAGTGGTGAAACCTGCAACTATAACATCTTTTTTAACAGAAGCTGTGGTAAAAGAAATTATTACTTCACAAATTCTTCCGGAAGGCGCATTGCAACTGATTTGTGGAAGCGCCGGGGATTTATTGGAGCATGTTACTTCGCAGGATGTGGTCACATTCACCGGCTCTGCTTCTACAGGACTGATGTTGAAATCGCAGAAAAAAATAATGGAAGAAAATGTTCCGTTCAATATGGAAGCCGATTCGTTGAACTGTATTGTGCTCGCAAATGATGTGGCCCCCGGTTCTGAAGAATGGGAGATCTTTATTAAAGAAGTAAGAAAAGAAATGACTACAAAAGCCGGGCAAAAATGTACAGCGATCCGAAGGATTTTTGTACCGGAAAATAAAATGGAAGAGGTGTGGAAATCGATAAGCAAATCATTGTCGCAAACAACAATCGGTAACCCGCTTAACGAAAAAGTGCGCATGGGTTCCCTTGCAGGAATATCGCAACGTGAAGAAGTAAAAAGCCAGGTGCAAAAACTATTGGCAGCCTCACAAATTATTTATGGAAACATGGATAGTGTGGAAACAATTGATGCAGATGCAATGAAAGGTGCATTTATCAGTCCATTATTATTATTAGATGAAAAACCATTTTCATCAACTGTTTCGCATGAAGTGGAAGCATTCGGCCCGGTTTCCACCATTATGCCCTATAAAAATTTTGATGAAGCTATCGAGCTTTCAAAAAAAGGGAAAGGTTCTTTGTGCAGTACGATCGTTACAGCAGACAATAAATTAGCAAAACAATATGTGCTTGGTGCAGCAACGCACCATGGACGAATTTTGATCCTAAATAACGAATGCGCAAAAGAAAGCACAGGCCACGGTTCACCATTGCCAACATTGGTGCATGGAGGCCCCGGGCGTGCCGGAGGCGGTGAAGAAATGGGCGGGATCCGCGGGGTAAAACATTATATGCAGCGTGTAGCTGTGCAAGGCTCACCCTCAAGTATAACCGAAGTTACCAATCAATATCAGCAATATGCAAGAGGCAACACCAGCACCATCCATCCTTTCAAAAAATATTTCGAAGAATTGGAGATAGGCGATCAGCTTATCACTCCAAAAAGAACAATTACTTCTGAAGATATTGACCGGTTCGCAGAGCTGAGCGGCGATCATTTTTATGCACATCTCACAAAAACAGATTTCAGCGGCACTATGTTCGAACAACAGGTTGCCCACGGATATTTTATTATGAGTGCTGCTGCAGGTTTGTTTGTGGATAGCTATGAAAAAAATCCGGTGTTGCTGAATTACGGAATTGATGAATTACGGTTCACAAAACCTGTTTATCCCGGTGCGGAAATTTATATACGGTTCACCTGCAAAGAAAAGTTGCCGAACGATTTGCGAAAGATCGAAAACCCTGAAGATTTCAAACGTGGCGATGATATTGAAAAAGGAATTGTGAAATGGCTGGTTGAAATTTTTGATGAAAAAAATGAACTGGTTGGATTGGCAACTATACTAACGATGGTGAGAAAGGATAAATTACGGGACGAAGCGTAACTTCTTAATAAAAATCTACGTCTAAATATTCAGTTGTATTTATTAAGCAAAACAAAACATGAAACAATTAAAATTCATTTTATTCAGCAGTGTATTTTTTATTACTACTTTTTTTGTAACAAAAACGTTTTCTCAGCAAACTGCCCGGAAATTTATTCGTGAGACAAATTACCTACTATCATTGCCCGACGGATATAATAATGACACAACTGTAAAATGGCCACTCGTAATTTTTCTGCATGGTAGCGGCGAACGTGGTGACGATCTCGAAAAAGTAAAAATGCATGGGCCTCCGAAATTGGCTGCCGCAGGAAAAAAATTCCCTTTTATCCTTGTTTCCCCACAGGCAAGAAATGAAGAAAATGGTTGGGATGCGGAACAACTGTATCAAATGCTGGTCTATTTGAAAAAATCGTATCATGTAGATGCAGACAGGGTTTATCTTACCGGTTTGAGCATGGGAGGTTTTGGAACATGGACGCTTGCTATCAATCATCCGGAAGAATTTGCAGCGATCATGCCGATCTGTGGTGGTGGTGATACTGCGAAAATTTGGAAACTGCGCAATACACCTGTATGGTGTTTCCATGGTGCGTTGGATAATGTGGTGCCTGTTACACGAAGCGAACAAATGGTCAATGCATTGAAAGCCTATAACCCTTCTGTGAAATTTACAGAATACCCGGATTTATACCACAACAGTTGGGAAAGAACTTACAACAATGATAGCATATATACATGGCTGTTAGCACATAAGAAATTTCACTATACAGAAATAAAATCATCTGCTAAAGAATTGAATAGCCTTGCCGGAACTTTTGTAGGAGAACACGGAGATACTATAGTTATGAATGTCGATACTTTGGGATTACATGCGAAAGCCCATGATAATACATTCCTGTTGAAATCAGCCGGCGATAATGAATTTTTTATTAACGAACACATTCCTGCAGACCTGAAATTCATCCGCAGCGCCAACGGAAAATTTGATTCTTTTGAAGTGTATGAAGAGGAGAAAACGCTTTACCGGAAAATAAAATAATTATTGGTTAACCAGCATTTGAATATCTATGTAACATAGTTGCGACGCTCCGTTCAACGGGTGAATTTCTATTTGGCTTCGCTCAAAAATAAAAGCTGTTAAATAGTTGTTATCTGTTGGGTGCAGAATTTTCTTTCTCTCTTATTTTCGCAGTAGATTTGATTTTTAGTAATCCTTATCAATCAATTCCCCATGCAGCATGAAATCCAAAACGGCTATGTAAAAGTAGAGCCGCATAACGGTGTTACTACAATAGAATTTTTTCACCCGCAAAGCAATTCTCTTCCAGGAAAAATACTGGAAGAACTGGCAAAAGAAATTCATGCCACCGGAAATGACGGCGATACAAAAGTCATCCTGCTTCGCTCCGGCGGTGATAAAACATTTTGCTCCGGCGCTTCCTTCGATGAATTGTATGCAATAAAAAATAAAGAAGAAGGCCTGGAATTTTTCAGTGGCTTTGCACATGTAATAAATGAAATGCGGCGTTGCCCGAAATTTATAGTAGCACGTGTACAGGGAAAATGTGTTGGTGGCGGCGTGGGTTTGGTTGCCGCTTCAGATTATGCCATTGCAACAGAAGGTGCAGAAATAAAACTCAGCGAACTCGCTATCGGTATCGGCCCTTTTGTTGTTGGTCCTGCAGTAGAGCGCAAGATCGGGTTATCAGCATTTACGCAATTAGCCATTGATGCTACAACGTGGCGAAATGCTGACTGGGCAAGGCGCAAAGGATTGTATGCAGAACTGCATCCTGATGTTACGGGAATGGATGAATCTATACGCCGGTTAACCGATGCGTTATCGCACTCAAGTATTGCCGCGATGGCGGAAATGAAAAAAATATTCTGGCATGGAACAGAACATTGGGATAAATTATTGATCGAGCGTGCGGCAATAAGTGGCAAACTCATTGTAAGCGAACAATCGAAAAAAGCGATTGAAAAGTTTAAAAAGAAGTGATGGGGAAACTGATAATGAATAATTGAAAATGATCAACGCGTTTAATGAAGCTGATTTTCACTCACGCTGCGACGCTCTCGCGAAAAAAGATAAACAGTTAAAAAATATTCTTAAGCAACACGGTTATCCGCCGATGTGGCAACGCAAACCCAGTTTCGAAACACTTATCCATATCATTCTTGAGCAACAGGTTTCACTTGCATCTGCAAAAGCAGCATTAAATAAATTAAAAGAAAAAATTGGTTCTGTCACCCCAAAAAAATTACTTGTGCTTACTGATGAGGAATTACGCAGTTGCTATTTCAGCAGGCAGAAAACAAAATATGCAAGGCATTTGGCATGGTCAATTGTGAATGGTGAATTGTCAATACGGAAAATTGTATTGCTTGATGATGAAGATATTCGTAGAGCATTGAAAAAAATTAAGGGTATCGGCGACTGGACAGTAGATGTTTTTCTGTTGATGGCTTTACAACGTGCGGATATTTTTCCCACCGGCGACCTTGCCATGATAAAGAGTTTAAAAAAAGTAAAGCAACTTGCAGAACATACCAGCAAGGAAGAAATTATTGTATTGGCTGAAAAATGGAAACCGCATCGTTCTGTTGCTACAATGATTTTATGGCACAGCTATATCAAAGAGAAGAAAATAAAAATATAAATAAAAGAGCCAATAAATTTATCGACTCTTTTATGTTTGGTCTTATAAATCATCATAAGTATAGAGAGGGTCAATAGTTGAATCAGATGTCATCTGAAAAACCGGTTTGATAATCCCATCTTTCAAACCATATACCCAGCCATGTAACTGCGGACGGTTTTCATTTTTCCAGGCACGTTGAATAATCGATGTTTTTGCAAGGTGCATTACCTGTTCCTGCACATTCAGTTCTGTTAAACGGTCTGCACGTTTATCGAGATCATCAATCGCTTCCAGTTCATCACGGTGCAACCTGTATACATCTTTAATATTGCGCAGCCACATATTCAATACCTGTTTAAAATCATGATTGGTCATTGCTGCTTTTATACCACCGCAGCCGTAATGTCCGCAAACGATCACGTGCCTTACTTTAAGGTGTACTACAGCATATTCAAGTACGCTTAGCAAATTCACATCCGTATGTATAACAAGGTTTGCAACGTTGCGGTGAACGAAAATTTCACCAGGTTGTGTACCTGTAATTTCATTGGCAGGAACACGGCTGTCGCTGCAACCTATCCATAAAAACTCCGGCGTTTGTAAATGAGAAAGCCTTTCAAAATATTCCGGGTCATCCGATTTTTTTTCTTCTGCCCATGCTTTATTTTCTAATAATAGTTTTTTTATTGCGTGCATATTGTTGTTTAATTTTTGTAAAAATAGGAATTACATCAATTATAACGAACTACACGAATTTCTTCAGGCTAAACCGTCATCCACTTTTCATGCAATTCGTTTCCCATTCGTGTTAGCTCATTAATGTAAGCGTTGTTTTTTGATCAGTTCACCAGTATAACTGAAGCTTAGTAAATAATCTGTTTTCAATGCATCGTGATGGCCTGCACTTAATTTGTTTTCATCATGCACGTGAACAGTATAAATACTTTTGCCCGGCTTTTCAACTTGTTTTATTTAATTGATGTACCAGCTTGAGTATTCACTTTTATGTAATGCTTCTTTTACCGGATCCGGCAAATTATTGCTTAATTTTATTTTTGATTCTGCTTTTATCTATTCGCTGTTTGCTGAATAATAAGCAAGAAATCTTTTCTTTTCAAGATTAAATTCTGCCATATAATCACCCTTCCTGGTTTCCCTTTTTTTTATTTCTGCTGATGAGTATTTTTGAGAAAATGCTTCAGAAATTTTTTTCGGTACTTCTCCATTATTTTTTGCCTGTGCGACTGCAATAGAAGAAATGAATGCAATTGCGATAATTAAGATTGATTTTTTCATACTAATAATTTTTAAGTTGTTTGTAATACAAGAATGGGTTTCTCCTCAATTTTTTGAGGATAGGTTTCCTCTTTTGGTTCGGGCAGTTCCGGAGTGTCGATCAATTGATGAAGCGCTTTGTACTGGCTTCGTTTGATCTCCACACGGATGTCTTTGAGGTGTGCGTGATGCAGAAATTCGTTGATCACATCGATGATATCTTTGTCGATGAAATCTGCACGTGTCACATCAATCAGTACAAAGGAATTGTCGGGGACCGATTCTAATTTTTCTTTTACAATGGGTTTGTTCAAAAAAGAAACATCTTTGCGAAAACGTATCAGGTATTTGTTGTCGTCATTAACAACCATTACCGACGATTTGAAATTGCTTCTTACCAAAAAAAACAAACCAACGCCAATACCAATCACAATGCCAATCAAAAGATCCGTTAATAAAATGGCGATGATCGTAACAATGAACGGAATTAACTGATCCCAACCTTTACTATAGAAATCTTTAAAAATAGCAGGCTTAACTAATTTGTAACCGGTAACTATTAAGATCGCTGCTAAGGCACTTAATGGTATTTTATTGAGAAGGGCAGGGATAAACAATACACTCAGGAAAAGCAGGATTCCATGTAAAATAGCAGACAACTTTGATTTTGCCCCGGCATTTACATTGGCTGAACTGCGGACGATTACTGATGTTACAGGAAGCCCGCCGAGCAACCCGGAAACCATATTGCCAACTCCCTGTGCACGGAGTTCGCGATTGGTTGGTGTTCTGCGGTTGTATGGATCAAGCTTGTCTACAGCTTCGATGCTCAACAATGTTTCCAGGCTTGCAACCAATGCAATCGTAACTCCGGTTATCCATACCTGTGAGTTTGCAAGATGCTCCCATGAAGGAAACATAAAGAAACTCCCGAATGATTTTAAATCATTGGCAACAGGCAGTACAACCAGGTGATTTTTGTTTACCGTGAACGAAGACCCCGAGCTTATCAGAAATTCGTTGATACTGATTGCGGCAACAACAGCAACCAACGGTGCAGGAATCCATTGGAATATTTTTTTGCTTTTGAAAAAAGGTTTTTCCCAAAGTATAAGAATGGCAATGGAAAAAATTCCGATGCCGATGGAAGCGGGAGAAAGAGAATTCAATGAATAGAGGATTTCTGAAAATGTATTTTCCTGGTCAATTTGTATGAATGCTTCATCGCCGGAAAAATCCTTATCATACCCAACAAAATGCGGCAATTGTTTCAGGATAAGAATGATTCCGATTGCTGCAAGCATTCCGCGGATAACCGAATTTGGCACATAATCACCAATAATACCTGCTTTCAGAAAACCAAGGATTATCTGAAGTGCACCGGCAATTACAACTGAAATGAGGAATGCTTCAAATACAGGCAGTTTGCCGATTGCTGTTGCAACTACTGCAGTTAAACCAGCAGCAGGCCCACTAACGCTCAGGCTTGAACCACTAAGCAAACCGATAACTATTCCACCGGCAATGCCAGCAATGATACCCGAAAATAACGGTGCATTTGAACCGAGTGCAATACCCAGGCACAAGGGTAAGGCTACTAGAAATACTACTATTGACGCTGGGATATCCGCTCCCGCGTTTTGAAAAATCTTTTTCATGTTGTTTGAAAGATAAAATGATAGATGATAATGCTGAATGATTACAGCATCCGTTGATTAAAGAAGCGAAGGAAAAAAAACTAACAATTGGGTGGAGGCGTAAGAATGTCATCCGCATGCCTTATGTGTAAGGCCTCCGCATCGTGGCGGAAATTTGTGAGAGAAATATTCAGCGTAGTTATTGCAAAAGCATGTTGCTGTGCAATAAAATGCTTGTTGATTTCTTCGTTAGTATTTGTATTTTTTGACGAATCATTTGCATGAACGATCTCCTCAGTCATCTGGCCTGATAAAAGCCAGCCCATCATTTGCCTCACGGGAAGCAACTGTATGCTTAACACGAGGATGAGAAAAACCGATATGACCTTTTTCAATTTCAAGAGTAGCAAAACTAATGATCACAACTTTAAAAGTCAACAGTCAATTGCAATCTTAACAAATTATAAATACAATACCCTATAAAAACAGTGAACTGATATTTTTGTAAAGGAATCAAATATTCAAACCACCGCAGGCACTGATCACCTGGCCTGTGATATACGAACTCATATCACTGGCAAGAAATAAAGTTGTGTTTGCAATTTCTTCTGCACTTCCAAATCTTCCCAAAGGGATTTTGTCTAAAAAAGATTTTGACGTGTCGCCATCTTTCAGGTAATGTGTCATATCTGTTTCGATAAAGCCGGGTGCAATTGCATTACAGCGGATATTGCGGCTCCCTAATTCATGTGCAATGGATTTGGTAAAACCGATGATACCTGCTTTAGAAGCAGCATAACTGCTTTGCCCCGCATTGCCGGTAATACCAATGATAGAACTCATATTTACGATAGAACCTTTTTTTGCTTTCATCATCGGGCGTATCACCTGTTTCGTAATATTATAAACGCTTTTGAGGTTTATATTAATTACTTCGTCCCATTGTTCCGGGGTGAGGCGCAACAATAAATTATCTTTTGAAATGCCTGCATTATTAATACAGATATCAACTGTGCCGAATTCTTTTACAACATCATTTACAAAAATTTCACAGTCCGCATATACGGCAGCGTTACTTTTATATGCTTTTGCTTTTACTCCGAAACCGGCTAATTTTTCTTCGAGTGCTTTTGCTTTTTCATCGCTGCTTAAATAGGTAAAAGCAACAGAAGCGCCATGTTCAGCCAATTTTACTGCTATAGCTTCTCCAATGCCGCGGCTGGCGCCGGTTACAATAGCTGTTTTGTTTTCCAGCAATTTCATGTTGTTGTTTTTTGTTGGATGGATTTTTATGCAAGATAACAGAAAGAAATTTTATTCTCCTAATCTTCCATTAATGACGGCCGTTCACTGATCTCATGATATTTGATCACATCTTTTGCATAATAATGGATCACCATGCTCTTTCGAGTCTGTTTTGGGTCTTCAACAGGCAAACCACCGTGTACAAGATTTGCGTGCCACACAAAAGCATCCCCTTTTTTCGCCAGAAAAACTTTTTTCTCAAAATTTTTTTTAGCAATGGCTTTTTCAATCACATCTTCATAATCCGAATATTCTTTTTTACCAAGCGCTAATGCCGTTTCGCCCTCATTAAAATCATTATTCAATAAATACGGCATTTTGTGGCTGCCGGGATAATAAAACAACGGGCCGTTATTCATCGTAGTATCTTCCAGAGCAATCCAAACTGCAATAAGGTAACCAAGCGGGTACGTCGTCATGTGAATACTGTCGGAATGGGCCCTTTGGTTGCTTCCGTAAATAAAATTAATGGTTTGAAAAGGCACCACTTCTTTGTCAAGAATAAATGATAAAATACCTGTTAACTGTTTTTGGAGCGTGATATTTTTTATTAAGGGGGAAATCCGGTTTGCGAACATTAGTTTATTATCATGCGTAGGATATAATTTTTTTTGTTGAACTAATTTTTCAATTTCATGGTTTACAGATTCTACTGTTGCTTCATCAAAAAACCCTTTTAAAAAAATATAGCCGTTTTCTGACCATGATGCTAATTGTTGTTGCAGATCATCCGGAAAATCTTTGAAATCATCTTTTAAAGCAACAAGTTTTTTCGAATCGCCAACATCTAACCAGGCCCTTGATGCTTTATCCGGAAAATCTTTGCTGGAAATTGATGCGATCAAAGGCTTGTGAATATTATATTTTTTGTACGCAGCTTTATTATGCAAAAGGCTTTTATAATGCAGTAAATTATAAAACCAGTGGGTTAATTTTAATTGTTTTATTTTACCTTTTATTCCCATACAATTTTATTCTGCAAAAATAAATTAAGATTTTAAGCTGAATAATAATTATGCAGTATTTATCGCATGATTCTCTACCATATAATTTTTTTTAGCTTGTTGTTTAAATACTCCAACATGGGCTTTTCAATTAGCAAATGTATAATCACAGATATAGCAACTACCAGAAGAATAATGGCCAAATAAAAGGTACTATTTATTGTTGGCGTGAAATGTATATATGGAAATATTGTTTCGACCAAGGGCTGGTGTATAAGATACAAGACATACGATGCATTACCTGTTAAGACAATCCATGCGGGAATATTTATTTTTTTGCGGTACTCAAGATTTGTAACACCGGATAAGATGGCCGCAGCAGGAATCCCGTATACGATCCCGTATTCAGGCTGCGGTATTAACGGGAAAAAGAAAAAATAGAACCCGGATATTAGTAATGATAATGCAAACCAAAGTGGTATTTGTTTGAAAATTTTTGCAACAAATATGCCAAGGAAAAATTCAAAAATAAATTCATTGTAAATACCAATTTCTTTTAGGGATATATCTATATGAGAATATTTTTTTAATATGGTAAGGACTGACAATAGCAGTAATACAAAAAAAAGCCACTTTGCCTTATGATTAAAAACATAAATGCTTAGAAGTAAATAAAAAAATATTTCATAGCAAATTGTCCAGGTAGAGTATATAAAGAACCGACTATTGGGAAATAGTAGCCATATTTTTAAAAATTCTGTCACACTGACTGATGACAGTTTATAAATGCCGCAGGCTATGCAAATAACCAGGATAAACCAATATAATGGATAAATACGTAACAACCGTTTGAAAAAAAAATTAAAGCTTCCTTTTGCTCCCTGCAGATATTGTGATGCAGATTGATATAAAACAAAACCACTAATCACAAAAAACAAATCCACGGCACTAAAACCAAAGTCAAAAATATGCGGGGAAGAGGTGTTATTTTTGTTCCACCAATAGGAAATGTGAAATAAGGTTATATAAATAGCGGCAACAACCCTAAGCAACTGGATACTCCTGAAAAACATCAATAAATAATTTTCATGTTAATGCCTTTATTAAACCGATCGAATAGAAATATAGCTTTATCTTTCTGCCGCGTATCTCCAGCTTCATGACCAAAAGTAAATATTTATCATCAGCGTTGCTTGTGGCGTTCGTTTTTGAAACAGCCTGTGCTACTTTTTTACTTGAATTTTCCGATTCAGCAATCTTCAATTCCATTTTATATTTTTTAAGTGGAATATGTATTGCATTTATTATTTTATTTCTGCCGCATGCAAAAAAAATAACTCCTGACTTTAACCGGAATGCAGAAACATATTTCCGGGTTTCTTTAATCACAATTACGTTGGTTATTCTTTGTTTTTTTTCTTTACCAATTATGCATAATAATCCTGTCGATTATCATAATGCAGATATGTTGCCGGTGATCAAAACAATGGATAAGCGTTTTTTAACCGGAAGCTGGAGGCATGTATATGACAGGATACCTGAGATATGGGGTGGGAGCGATCCGATCTATCTTCCTGCCATGTGGCTGCCTTTTACTCCGGCAGTTATATTGCATATTGATTTACGATGGATCACTGTTTTGTGTTTGATTTTTGTTTTTGGATATTCTATTGCACTGCTTTCTTTCAAAAGAATATCATCCTACATTATCCTTGCACTTGCCGCAATGCTGTTGACATGGATACTTTACGAAGACGATACGCACGGGTTGATTAGTTTTTCGGAAGAACCTGTTGTGATAGCCTATTACTTTCTGCTTGTGCTGGCAATTGTTTCAGAAAAAATTTTTTTCATTAGCATAATGGTTTGCTTATGCATGTTGAGCAGGTATGCCTTAGTTGGCTGGATACCTGCTTATTTTATTTTTTTATTATTAGAAAGAAAGAAGAAACAGGCATTTACTTTTTTTGTGACGGGCATTTTATTTTTTCTGTTTGGATTTCTTCTGCCATTTGGAACAGATGCTTTTTTGCGCTTACTTCATTTGCCCGGAAACTATATTGAGTTTTCAAAACGGGTATGGCAGGATAGCCCGGAAGTATTTACAGATTATCTTGGCTTTGCAAAATTTTTTGTTCCGAAAAAAATATATGCCTTGCATAACTTGCTGATAATACTTTCGTTTGCTGTACCAACTGCGTTTATGCTTGCCTGTTACTTTTTAAAGGATAAATGGAAATTTTCTAATATTCCTTTGGCTTGTTTAAAAATTACGATTGTAGTATTCTATAATTTCATGGATGTGCCTTACCTGTATTTGCTTTTTACTTCCACGTTTATAAGCCTGCTTATAGTTATTTATTTTACCAGGGAATTGAAACAACCGGAATTAGCAACCACACATTAAATTTTGTGTAGAAAAGAATTGATCTCATCGATATATTTTCTGTCGTTCGAGAGGCGAGGCACTTTGTGTTGTCCGCCCAGTTTGCCTTTGCTGCGAAGCCAGTCTGTAAACACACCTTGCTGCAACGCTTTTACTACCGGCATGCGTAGTGCAATATCTTTGTGCCGTTTTGCTTCGTAATCGCTATTTATGTTTTTTAGAGCAGTATCTAATTCGTAAGTAAAGTGGTTCAGGTATGCAGGCTCTTTTTCAAATTCAATCAGCCATTCGTGTGCGCCATTACTGTTATTACTGAAGTAAACAGGTGCTGCTGTATAATCATTCACGATAGCCCCTGTTTTTTCGCAGGCAATAGCAATTGCTTTATCCGTATTATCAACAATTACTTCTTCGCCAAATGCATTTATAAAATGTTTCAATCGCCCGCTCACTTTTATGCGGAAAGGGTGCAGCGTAGTAAATTGAATAGTATCTCCCAGCAAATAACGCCACAAGCCACCATTGGTGCTTATTACCAATGCGTAGTTTTTATCTGTTTGTACATCATTCAATCCGATAGTTTGAGGGTTTGGTTTTCCGTATTCTTCTACCGGCATAAATTCCATAAAAATGCCGTGGTCAACAAATAACATCATACCGTAATCATCAGGATGTGCCTGTCCTGCGAACACACCTTCACTGGCATTATAAATGTCCAGGTAATTAATTTCTTTCCCGATCAGCTTGTTGAATTGCTCACGGTAAGGAGTAAACGAAACTCCGCCATGGATATACAATTCAAGAGAGGGCCACACATCTGCCAATGTATTTTTTGCTGTGATCTCCAATATATGTTTTATCAGGATCATCGTCCATGTGGGCACTCCGGAAATCGATGTAACATTTTCGTTAATTGTACTTTTTGCAAGCCGCTCAATTTTATCTTCCCATTCATCTAACAATGCAATGCTCAGGTCGGGAGTACGTATCCAATGTCCCCAGAACGGGGAATTTTGTAATAAAACAGCGCTAAGATCTCCGTAATGTGCGTCCGCATTAATCTGGTTGATGGTGTGGCTTCCCCCGATCACTAATCCTTTTCCTGTCAACAAATCTGAATCCGGATTGAAATTGTAGTACATCGTCAGCATATCTTTCGCACCTTTATAATGACAATCCTGAAGGCTTTCTTCACTCACCGGAATGAACTTGCTTTTATCGCTTGTTGTGCCGCTGCTTTTTGCAAACCAGTTCACCGGTGTATTCCATAAAATATTCTGTTCGCCTCGCATGATGCGTTCGATATATGGTTTTATATCATCATACTCATGGATCGGGATGGCCTGCTTGAATTCTTTTACAGAAAAAAGTTTTGAGAAATTATATTTTCTTCCAAACTCAGTATACTGAGCAGAGGTTACCAAATGCTGCAATGTTTCCCGCTGAACCGCAACAGGGTTTAAAACCCACTGTTCAATTCCCCATTGGCGGAAACGGGCAAGGCGCGATATGGCTGGGCTCAGCAATTTCATCCATAGCAAAATAGGAAATCATTCCGATATAACGAAGAGAAATCGGCGAATCCAATGCATGCGGGGAAACGGCTTTCAGGAAAAAGCCACGGGCCTGAAAGAGGCATAACGCGAATGATTATTGTATGGCTCTTATCGTTATTGCTATAAACAGAGCTGTTTATTTTTTAGTTCCTTTTATTTTTATATCTGCGCCATCGCGGATTTCTTCCGTAGCATTTTTTATTAATTCATCGCCGGTGTTGAGATCTCCGAAAATTTCCTCTTTATCGTCTGCGGATTTTCCAATCTCCACGTTTACCCATTGTGCTTTATTGTTTACTACTTTTATCACAAAAGGTTTTACCGTTGAATTTACAATGGCAGATTTTGGGACGATGAATGTGTTTGCGTTTCCGTAAAGGGGTACAGAAACTTCTGCCACCATTCCGGGAAGTAATTTTTTATTGGTGTTCTCTACATCCATTTCCGTACGCTGTGCACGAAGTTTTATATCAAGCGCCCCGGCGAGCCTTGATACTTTTGCTTTGAATACCTGCTCCGGCAAACCTTTCACACTAAATTGCACTTCATTTTTTTGATTAAGATATGTGGCGTATGCCTCAGGAACGCTGATCACCAATCGTAATTTATTTTGTTGTTGCAAGGTAAATATGGGCAGATCGGAACCTTTTCCGGAAGGGCCGACATAAGCGCCTGCACTCACATTTCTTGTACTGATCACTCCATTAAACGGTGCACGTATTTCGAGATAATTTTTTGTATCAAGTATTTCGCGGTAAGAAGCTTTGTCGGCTTCCAATTGTGCGAGGTCTGATTTTTCTTTTGCCAGAGCGATATCAAGGTCATTGGGTGAAATGGTTCCGGGGGTTTTGCTTGTTTCAAATAACCTGTCGTAAGTTGCTTTACTGGCTATATAAACAGCTTCCTGCGATTTTAATTTTGATTCTGCTGCTGATAATTGCGAATTGATTTCCGGTGCTTCCATCACTGCAAGCAACTGTCCTGTTTTTACTTCACTCCCCACATCAACATATAATTTTTTGATGAAGCTGTTCACTTTTGCATATAAATCTACTTGCTGAAAACTTATCAACTCGCCCGGTAACCGGAATGATGAATTGAGCTGCCCTTTCTGCAAACTAAAAACTTCCTGTGCAGGGGTTTCGGTATGTTCTGTTTTTCTTTCTTTTACATCATCTTTTGCGTCTGAACTTCCGCAGCCCTGGATAGTGAAAGAAAATGCCAATGCCGCTAAACCTGCTACGATACTGTACCTGGAAGGAATGAATTTGCCGACATTTTTTAATAAATCGTTCATCATTTATTTTTTAATTTTTTAGTATTCAGTTTTTAATTTCCTGCTGGTTCAGTCTTGTTTTCGTCATCATCGTATAAAGCTGCTATATAGTGCTTGCTTGCTTTATCTTCCGGGTCAAGTGAAACGGATTGTGTGGTTGTTTTTTCCTGCACCCATGCAAATACCATCGGCAGGATTAATAATGCCGCAAATGTTGATGCAACCAACCCGCCGATAACTGCTCGCCCTAACGGAGCAGATTGGTCGCCTGCTTCCCCGATTCCCGATGCCATCGGTATCATACCAACAACCATCGCAACACTCGTCATAATGATCGGGCGGATACGGACAGCAGCAGCCTGCCTTGCTGCCAGCATTGCGTTTCCGTTTTTTAACCGCAATTCTTCCGCATTTGTTACCAGCAATACAGAATTGGAAATGGATACACCTACAGACATAATCATACCCATATACGATTGCAGGTTCAATGTAGAACCGGTTAATAACAATAATCCAAGAGACCCTACCAATACTGCAGGTACCGTACATAACACTACGAGTGAAACTTTAAACGATTGGAAATTTGCGGCGAGCATCAGAAATATTACTACAATTGCCACCAGCAAACCGGATTGCAGGCTGCTCAGTGTGTCGGTTAAAACCTGAGATAACCCGCGTGTTTCAATAGTTAGCCCACGTGGCAATTCTCCCAGCGATTTGATTGCTTTATCAACGTCTGTTGTTGCATGCCCCAGGTCTTTTTTATATAAATTAGCAGTAACAGACAGGACCGGGATAGCACCAATATTGTCATCTTCCCCATATATACTGTCTGTGGTTATTGTAGCTACATCTCCGAGCACAGGCCTTGCTTTATCGGGGCTTACCGGAATTTCACTCACATCCTGCACTGTGGTCATTTTATTTTCCGGCACCATCACCTGCACATTATAGGCATACCCGATTTTCTGGTCGAGCCATATATTTTTTTCTGTGAAGCGGGAAGAAGATGTTGCGGCAATCATGGAACGCGAAATATCATTGAGGTTTGTTCCAAGCTGGGCTGCTTTTATCCTGTCGATATCCACGTTAATTGCAGGGTAATGAATGGCCTCATCCAATTGAACATCCCTTAAATATGGGATTTGTTTGAGCTTGTCAATTACTTTGGATACATATTCTTCATTCTGCTTTTTGTTTTTACCGATTATTTTTACTTCAATTGGCGTAGGCGAGCCCTGGCTCAGGATTTTATCTGTCAGCTCAATGGGTTCAAATGATAATTTTACATTCGGCAATACTGATGCCATCTTTTCGCGGAACCTGTCTTTCAGGTCATCCATATTTATTTTATAATCTTCTTTGAGTGCCACCTGCAGCACAGCTTCCTGTGGCCCTGCCATAAAAAGATAGATCGGGTTGGTGGAATATTGTGCCCCATGCATGCCTACCATCGCGGAACTGATTGAAATATTTTCTTTTCCGACCAATGTATCAAGAACAGCAAGCGCTTTTAATACATCCAATTCTGTTTTCTCAATTCTTGTCCCGTCTTCATCACGGATACGTAACTGAAATTGGCCAACGTTTGATTTTGGCAATACATCTCTTCCGATAATATTTAAAAACAAAAAAGCAATGGCAAGGCCTCCAATGATATAAGCGATCACGATTATCTTCCGGTAAGGGATCACTTTGCTCATCTGGTGTGCATATAACAACTTGAACTTGTCGAAGCCCTTGATCTTTTTCTTTTTTCCTGATTCGTCCGCCTGTAATTTGTCGCGTTGCTGCCAGGTATCTTTTTCAGATTCTTTAGTTAAGCCGGAGGCAAGAAAGATTTTTTCGTCTTCCGTTTTTGCTTTGTTGAAGAATTTCTTCAACCTGCTGTTTCCATTTTTTACCGGGTGATGTTCTTTCATTAGCCAGTTAGCTAAAACGGGCACCAGTGTTTGCGCCATCATGTATGAAGTAATCATGGAAAACCCGATTCCCAATGAGAGTGGTAAAAATAGAGAGCCGGGGATGCCGCCCATTGTGAACGCAGGTGCAAACACTGCAAGGATACAAAACAGGATCAGCAATTTTGAAAACGCGATTTCCTTACATGCATCCCAGATAGCAAGTGCTTTGGGTTTTCCCATATCCATGTGCTGGTGGATGTTCTCTATGGTCACGGTGCTTTCATCCACTAATATGCCGATTGCGAGTGCAAGCCCGCTCAAAGTCATGATATTAATGGTTTGATTGAACAACGACAGGAACAGCACGCCTGAAATAATACAGGTAGGAATGGTCAGTATAACGATCAATGCGCCTCTTGCATCACCAAGAAACAGTAATACCATAAGCCCGGTAAGAATAGCGCCTATCGCACCTTCACTTAGCAAACTTTTTACAGCATTGATCACGTACTGCGACTGGTCAAATTCAAAACTCAGTTTTACATCTTCCGGCAACAGTGCCTGAAAACGTGGTAATGCTTTTTTTAATCCCTGCACAACATCCCATGTTGAAGCTGATGCCGATTTTGTAATCGGCAGGTATACGGAACGTTTTCCATTCACTAATACAAAACCTGTTGTTACATCTGCGCCATCTTCTATAGTAGCAACATCTTTCAGGTAAAGGTTTTGTACGCCGCCGGTAAAAAGAGGTATGTTACCAAAATCTTTTACATCTTTTATGTTAGTATTAGCCGGGGTAAAATAGTTCTTGTCTCCAATGCGCACAGTGCCTGCGGGTGTGGATTGGTTATTTATCCGCAATGCTTGCACTAACTGGTCCGGCGAAAGATTATGTTGCCGTAGTAATTCAGGATCTGCTTTTATTACAATCGTCCTTGCATTACCACCAAAGGGACCGGAAGAAACGAGCCCGGGAATAGAGCTGAAACTTGCACGCACGTATACATTGGCAAGATCCTGAAGTTCGTTATTGCTTCGCCTGGCACTGCTTAATATCAACTGCCCTACCGGTAAAGTAGATGCATCAAAACGGATAATGAACGGAGGGTTTGTGCCCGGCGGAAAAATAGTTTGTGCACGGTTGCTGAACGCGGTAACCTCTGCTGCTGCCTGTGCCATATTTGTTCCTTCATAAAACGTAAGCTTCATCAGGGTTAAGCCCTGTATGTTTCTTGTTTCGATACTTTTTACACCGGACACATACAGCATCAGGTTCACATAATTCTTTCCAAAATATCCTTCCATCTGGTCAGGTGTAAACCCTCCGTAAGGATGCGAAAGATAAATCACCGGGAGGTCCATATTCGGAAAAATATCAACCTTTGCATTCAGCACTGCTTTGATACCAAAGAAAAATAAACCAGCCACTATCACAAGAATAGTGATCGGTTTGCGTAATGCCATTCTGATTAAACCCATAATATTTTTTTTGTGAATGGTCAGTGGTCAATGGTGAAATAATAATGCACTATTCACCATTGACCTTTCACCATTGCCTATTTCACTTGTTTCATAAATAAATCAAAATCACCCGATGCTGCAGACTTTAGCAACAAAGCCTGCCAGATGTTGATGTATGCAACACTCCTGTCGGTTTCTGCACGATTGAGATTGTATAATGCCTGTTGTACATCAACAATATTCGCCAACCCGTTTTTATACAGGACTGTTTTTTGCAGATATGCATCCGATGCTGCCTTGTATTCAAACGGGACTTCTTTAATGCTTTTGATACTGTTTTCAATTTGCTGGTCGCTTAACAACAACTGATCTTTCAATTGCGTGTTCACAAGGTCATATTCATTTTGATATGCTGCCGTAACAAATTGTTGCGCTTTTACCTGTTGCTTAATTTTTGCCAAGCTCACGATATTCCAGGAAATACCTAAGCCAACAAGGTAATTGTAGCGGGAAGGATTTATTCCATCAAAATAATTTTTGGAATAATTCGCATTGGTGACTGCTGAATAATCATAATCAAAACCGGAGCCTTTTCCCTGGAAACTTCCGAACAAATTCACCCCTGGATTAATACTTTTTTGTAAATATTTTTCTGCAGACAAACTTTGATTGATGCGGCTTTTATAAAACAATACCTGGGGGTTGCTATCCACCGCAAAACTGGTATTGTATTGATTAGGCTGATTAAAAAAATAAGCTGTATCAAGGGTCAAAACATCAGGAACAATATTAATGAGCTGGCATAATTGATTGCGCTGTTGTTGCTCTGTATTGATCGATTGTATCAACACTAATTTTGCGGCGGATAGATCAGAATTTGCAATGGAAGAATCAACGCCGGGATTTAATCCTGATTTTGTTCTTGCAATAACCGTTTGCTGAACAAAACCGGCGCGGTCAACATTTGCCTGTGCATTTTGCACAAAACGCTGAGCGATGAGCAAATTTAAATACGCACCAGCGATCTTCACACTCTGCACAAATTTTTCCTGCGTAAGATTTGCAGAGTCGAGTAATAATTGTTTGCTCGCAATATCAATTTTTGAATGCAATCTTCCGAAGGAAACAAATTCCCAGTTTGTATTAATAAGATAAATGGAACCAAAAGCAGCCGTCCAGTTTTGTGTTGCATTGGTAAGCCCGGATGAAGCTACGGTACTTGCCCCAGCCATTGCACTGTATACACCAAATTGTCCGTTGATGGTTCCGTAAGCTTGCTGAATAGATGCTGTAACATCAGGCAGGTACTGGTTTTTTGCGTTTTGCACAATTGCTGCAGAGGCATTTACATAATTGCGTTTTGCCTGGATACTCTGATAATTATTCAATCCTGTCCGAATAGCATCGGACAACGTTAGCTGATGCTGTTGTGCATATACAATTTGCAAAAATAAAACAGCAACAATAGAAAGAATTGCCTGTGAAAAAAATACTTTCATCATGAATTATTTAAAAGCCTGCTATAGCTTTTTTGCAAAAGCCATGCTTCTGAATATTATAATAGTTGACCTGTTAAGGGCATTTTTCAAAAAACTATAAAATCAATTTCAATGCTTTCAATGCATTTTCTATTGGTGAAAGCTCGCGATAAACCTGGCATTGCACGGTTGCGCCATCGAACAACAGAAATATGGTATTGGCTAAATCGTTAACTGTCGAGGAATTTTTTTTCAACTTGCTTACCTGTTCAATAAAAAACAGGCGCTGTTTTTCTTTATTTAAAATTGCCTGGCGGTTGATCTTTGCACTGCGCTGAGGCATTTCTGCAATGATGCGTATATAACTGCAACCGCTGAAATCATTCTGCAATAAATATTTTGACCGGCATTCGAAACACTTGATGATGGCCTCTCTGGGATCTGATACCCCTTCAATATATTTTGCAAGCATTGCCGACCATTTTTCTCCGCGGAGTTTCAGGTAAGCAACACAAAGATCTTCTTTGGAAGGGAAATGATAGTATAAACTTGCTTTGGCAACACCAGCCTCTTCAATGATCTGGTTAATTCCGGTGAGATTGTATCCTTGTTTGTAAAATAACCTGTCCGCAGTATTAATAATCTGCCGGCGAACAGAAGTATCTGCCGTAGTCATGGTGCGAAAATAAAACAGTCAGACAAGTTTGTCTGAATTATTTTGGATGAATGGCAATAATAGTTTTTAACTGTGAGGGATTCGGTGAATTAAATATTTACTCAAAATTTTGCAGTTGCTGATTTTATTTAAAACGGTTGTATTCTTCATCGGTAACTCTATCCATCCATTGCACAATTCCTTTTTGAATATTTGGATTTATAACGATATGCGTGAGTGAACTATCGTGTGATGCGCCATGCCAATGTATAACATCTGCTGGAATCTTTATAACATCACCTTTTTGTATAACCAGGATGTCTTTACCTTTTTCCTGGTAGTAACCAACACCATCCGTTACAATTAATATTTGCCCATTGGGATGTGTGTGCCAGTTGTTCCTTGCGCCCGCTTCAAAAACCACGTTGCTGATAATGGTATTGAAACCATCGTTTGCAGTAACCAGGCTTTTTACCCAGGTTGTCCCCGAGAAATAATCAGGCGAAGCCTTTTCGCCGTGCGGAAATATTGCTTCTGTATTTTGTGACATAATAATTCCTTTAAGTAATAAATGTTGTTTTATTCTTTCGTCTTCGATTCAAGCGCAATAGGAAGTACATCCGTTAACTCCAATGATTTTACCATATTTTTTACTGCCTCTTTATATTTTTTGAAATGCACTGTTTGAATGTGCAATTTGTATGCATCTTCACTTGCATAAATTTCAAAAACGGTTACATGTGTCGGATGTTCTTTGTCGTATACTGCAGATAAACGAAGTACGCCGGGTTCTTTACTTACTGCTGCATGCATTCCTTCTTTCAACGCGGCTTTATAGTTTTCCAACTGCGCAGAATCAATTACAACCCTGGCAATGCGCATATAATGGTTTTGTGCGATTGCATTTTGTGAAGACAGAACTGTCATAATAAACGGAATTAGAAAAAGCAATTTACCCCGTTGAACTCTTTTTGTTCCCATATTTAAAATTTGACTTCGTCGTATACCTATTAACGTTATAAATTTTTATAAACCGGTTGTTTTTTCCATTTCTTCTGTGTAGCGGTTGCCGGTTACTTTTATCTGACCCAGTGCGGATTTGATTTCGCCTGATTCCCCTGAAGTTAATTCAATATTTGCAGCGCCGATATTTTCTTCCAAACGATGCAGTTTGGTTGTGCCTGGAATCGGAACGATCCATGGTTTTTGTGCGAGCAACCATGCGAGTGCGATTTGAGCGGAAGTAGCGTTTTTGTTGTCGGCAATTTTTTGAAGAAGCTCAAGCAATATTTGATTTGCCTGCAATGCTTCAGGCGTAAATCGCGGAAGCATACTACGAAAATCGTTGCTTGCAAATTTTGTATCTGCATTCATTTTGCCGGTTAAAAAACCTTTTCCTAAAGGGCTGAACGTAACAAAACCAATTCCTAATTCTTCAAGCAATGGAATAATTTCTTCTTCCGGTTTTCTAGTCCACAATGAATATTCGCTTTGCAAGGCGGCAACAGGTTGCACGGCATGCGCACGGCGGATTGTATTTGCTCCGGCTTCCGACATTCCGAAATGCCTTACTTTTCCTTCGGCAATTAAATCTTTTACTGTTCCTGCCACATCTTCTATCGGGATATTCGGATCAACTCGGTGCTGATAAAACAGGTCAATCACATCTGTCCGTAACCTTTTCAACGATTCTTCTGCAACGTTGCGGATATTATCAGGATGGCTGTTTACCCCGGCCATTCTTCCATCTACGATCTTAAAACCAAATTTTGTAGCGATCACAACGTCTTTCCTGAATGGAGCCAATGCTTCGCCCAATAATTCTTCATTGGTATATGGCCCATACATTTCTGCCGTATCAAAAAATGTAATACCTCTTTCATAAGCTGCATGCAAAAGCGAGATCATTTCTTTTTTTGCCGGAAATGGCGGAAAAGCAAAGCTCATTCCCATACAACCCAATCCTATTGCGGAAACTTCAAGTCCACTGTTACCAAGTTTTCTTTTTTGAATTTTTGTTTCCATGATTTATTTCTTTTAAAATGATGGAACAAAATTACTATCATGCAATAGCCGCAACCAAGCGAAAAGCAAACAAGTACTTACGAAAATCAAACAATAGGAAAATATCACGCAACGTCGCGCCGTCGCGACGAAAAGTTTTTAGATAGAAGATTATTCTGAAACACATCGTCATTTCGAATCCCACATCAACAACTTGCATATAAAACAAATTTATGCGGGATGTGAAATCTCCTAAACAGCAACAGATTTCTTCCTTCGCAGCAAAATCAGAATAAAGCAAGTTGCTATTTGCTCCGTTCGAAATGACGATGAATTTTTAAAGTGATTTTGAATGAAAATTTTCCAGGTTCTTCTTATAGAAATTCTTCACGTTGCGCCGTCGCGCCGTTGCAAGAAATTTAAACACTCCTGAACTGTGTCGGGCTCACCAGCACATTTTTCTTGAAGAAATTATTAAAATGTGTAGGCTCTGTAAAGCCGAGTGCATAGGCGATCTCGGAAATATTCCACTCACTGTGTTTCAACAAGATTTTTGATTCCTGTAAAATACGGTCGGTAATAATTTGTGTGGTTGTTTTACTCGTCGTTTCTTTTACTGCGCGGTTCAGGTGGTTTACATGCACATTCAACTGGCTTGCAAAATCAGAAGCGGAACGCAGGTGCATATCCTGGTGCGAGTTGTCGATTGGAAATTGTCGCTCCAGCAATTCCAGGAACATTGATGAGATTCTTTGGGATGCATTCTTATGTTGTGTTTCAAAATTTGCATTCGGTTGCATCTTCATTGCAAAATGCAGCAATTCAAAAACAATGGTCCGCAACACATCATATTTGTGAATATAGTCAGAATTTATTTCTTCAAACATGCGTTCATATTGCGCTGCCAGCATCTTCGCCTGTTCATCAGAAAGATCGAACACATGCATCCCGTTTGGCTGAAAAACAGAATACTGGCCAAGGTTGCCATGCTGATGAAAAAAATGCTGGTTGAAAATGCAGAAATAGCCGCCATTCGATCCGCAGGTATGCTCCCACTTGTACGGAATATATGGATTGGAAAATACCAATGCCTGTTTCTCTATATTCAACACTTTGTCGGCGTATAATATTTTGCTTTTGCCAAAGTTCAGTGTGATCTTAAAATAATCCCTTCGTGTATATGGAATCGGTTTTGGAGTAGTGCTACCGGTAAAAGCTTCCATACGGAACACATTGAAATGCCCGATCTCTTTGCGGATATTATCCGGCACCCAATCGAATTTCCGTTTGTACATGTCTTCAATAGTCTCAATATTTTTCATATCGCAAACTTACGAATTTCAAACAGAAGCAAAATGATGGATAATACAATAATGGGTAAATGATAATTCTATATAGCCGTCGGCATTGCTACTATGAAGCATCGTTGCGCACGCGTGTGCTGAAGAAATTCCTTTGAATGATTGAGCGGTAAACAATTAGGAGTTTAAAAATTTCGCAGTTATTAGTTTTCAAACCAACAACTTAAAATTCTTTGTATTGTTTAAATATGATAGATTGCTTTTCTAAATCTTTGTAAATGGAGAAAGATTTAAATGAGTTCAGGAATTTAATTTACTTTCTGAAAAATAGGCCAGCAATGGTTTTTGGAAAAATCGAACGTTTTTTAGCATATCAATATTTTGTTGATGGCTATATGTACAAGTGGTCATTATGTAATAATCATCATATTAATTGGGATTTTAGTCGCTTTGTAAATAAAAAAGAAATTGGACTTGAAATCAGCAATATTTCCTGGTCTTCAACATTCGAAAAAAAATATCCGCATTTAAACGATGAAGAGAAAATAAAAATTTTCATTGATTTGTTAGAAAATTTTATGAGAGAAACATATAACATTGAGCCTGTAAACGCTGACGACGAACTCAAATGATTTAGTTTGAAAATTGTAAAAGAAAATAAATTTTTACTAAGCTTTACTCAAAGGCGTTGCCTCTGAACATTATTTTACTATTCGATACCTCTCACG
The DNA here is from genome assembly GCA_018266575.1 of Bacteroidota bacterium. Lineage (GTDB taxonomy): Bacteria > Bacteroidota > Bacteroidia > Chitinophagales > Chitinophagaceae > Puia. Next base: position 638,453 of record JAFEAE010000023.1, on the reverse strand, counting down.
TTACAATCTTCCATCTTCCAACTCCTATCTTCTTTTTTTCTAAACAGTATATTTGCACCGCACAACTCTTATGGCGAAGAAAAAAAAGAAAAAGATTGTCTGGAAAATAATCCTGTTCATTCTTTGCAGCGCAACATTAATTATGCTTGGTTTTGCATTGTACGACTGGATCCTCGAACGCCGTGCACATTTTGTCCATTACGATGAATTTGGGATAGATATCCCCGTTAATTACCCCATCCACGGAATTGATGTTTCAAAATATCAAAACATTATTGACTGGGGATCTGTAAAAGATATGAAAGTAAATAATGTGGGCATCGGTTTTGTATTCATCAAAGCAACAGAGGGATTAGATAATGAAGATGCATTTTTTCAGCGCAACTGGCGGAAAACAAAAAATGCAGGCTTGATCCGCGGCGCCTATCACTTTTTTCTTGCCACAAAAAGCGGTAAAGCACAGGCAGAAAATTTTATTAACTCTGTTAATATAGAACCCGGGGACCTTCCTCCGGTACTTGACGTTGAACAAACCTATGGCGTGCCTGCAGATAAATTGCGCCAGCGTGTGAAAGAATGGATTGAAACCGTGCAGGGTTATTATGGCGTGCCGCCGATAATTTATACTAATGTTGAGTTTTACAAGCAATACCTCAAAGACGATTTTGATAAATACCCGTTATGGGTTGCGCATTATTTGCAAAAAGAACGCCCACGTATTTACCGCGACTGGAATTTCTGGCAACATAATGAAGCTGGAAATGTGAATGGCATTGTTACCAAAGTTGATTTTGATGTGTTTAGTGGCGATTCAACAGAATTCAGAAGATTACTGGTGAATTAATAAGCATATCTTTTTTCTTTCTTAACTTTTCTAAAAATTATTTTGATATGCCAGGCATGGAACCCGAAGCAAAACTTTTTTTGAAGAAAATTCTTCTTTCACTTTTTATAGGGCTTTTCTGGTTAATGCTGAATATGACTTTCGGGATTTTTTTGGGCATGATGGAGATCAATGAAAAAATTTCTGTGGGGAATATTTTTTTCTATTGCTTTTTTATTATCAGCCTCGCAGCATTAATCTGGTTCTATTATAAAACCTGGAAGAGAAAATTTCCTCATGGGTAGTATATATAAGAGTTATGTGCTAAGAAAATATCGTAATTCACATTCCTTACTCGTCCATCAATCAACGAACAATGATCATCGCTCAGCAATCAACTTGTATGGTCACACACAATAACCCATTGCCCGTTTATTTTTCTGAACAATAACGTATAATACCCACCGATATCTCCACCAATTCTTTTTAATAACCATTTTCCAACTATGAAATAATAATCTGCGGAAAGCTTTTTCATTTTCACATCAGAAAAAAACAGCGTCCCCATTTTTTCTTTACTGTCATAATTCTTCTTGTAATTATCAAGTGTGTTTTTGTATCCGTAGGTGATCCCGCCGTGGCCGATAAACATCAGCGAATCATTTTGCCAGTAACCTTTCATGAATTCGTCTATATTTCCGCTGTTCCATGCAGCAGCTTGTTTTTGCATTAGTTTTTGAATTGCTTTTTCATCCACAGATTGTGCAAAGGTGATTATTGAGGTAATAATCAGCAGGAAACAAAACAGTATTTTTTTCATGTTACATCACTTTCAGAAAGGAAATTAAGCAAAAAATCGCTTTTAAAATATTCATATTTTGCTGATTAACAACTTCTCTTGCAAAGAAATAATACAAACCGGTTAAGGGTATTTTGATTACAATTAAAAAAGAGTATTTTAGAGGTTCTAACCACCCCATTAGAATTCATGAATTTCCTACCAGTGAAAAATCCGAGGAGATAAATCCTTTTACATTTATTTAATCACTTAGTGTCTCAGCCATGAAAAGAATTTTCTTTATCGGTATTCTTATCGTTAATATCTGCCATGCGCAGGATCATACCTTTCAGGGAGAAATAATAGCAGGTGTATCGGGTTATAACGGGGATCTAACCTCAAAATTAATTGATACTAAAACCTGGCATGCAGCTTACGGTGCAAATCTCCGCTACCAGCTAAATGATTATTTTGCTCTACGCCTGGGGCTTTTGCAAGCCAGCGTAAGTGGCAATGACAAGTATAGCAGTAAACCTGATTTTAAAAATCGAAATCTTAGTTTTCAGTCAAATATTTTTGAAAGCACATTGTGCATGGAGATAAATATTTTTTCTTCGGAAACATATGACTTATACCCGTATGTTTTTTTTGGCGTCGGGTATTTTCATTTTAATCCTTATGCTTATGACAGCAACAGTAATAAAATATATTTGCGCCCATTAAGCACAGAAGGAGAAGGGCTTGCTGCTTACCCTGCAAGAAAACAATATTCACTTAATCAATTTTGTGTTCCGTTTGGTATTGGTGTGAAGAAAAAGATCAGTTCTGACATTGACCTTGCGTTAGAACTAAATTTCAGGAAATTATATACCGATTATTTGGATGATGTTAGCAAAACCTATGTTAACTATGGCACATTACTTGAAGCTAAAGGAAGCAAGGCAACAGAAATGGCTTTCCGGAATTTAGATGGAGTTATACCACGGGATGGAAAGATAAGAGGCAATCCTAAAAAGAATGATACATATTACTATGCCGGAATAAAATTTATTTATTATTTTAATCCTGGCGGGAATTAATATTGCAGCGTGAACTAATAAAACGTTCCGCACCAGCGTGAAAAAAATTTATTGCCTTTCTACATGTGATACCTGCAATGCAATTTTAAAAGACATTGATGCAAAAAATAAAGGCTTTCAATTGCAGGATATAAAAACAGAGCACATCACCCCAACACAATTGGAAGAAATGAAATCGCTTGCCGGAAGTTATGAAGCATTGTTCAGCCGGCGAGCAATAAAGTATAAAGAATTAAAACTGAAAGACAAGAAGCTTACAGAAAGAGATTACCGCGATTTTATTTTGAAAGAATACACATTCCTCAAACGCCCTGTTGTTATACTCAACAAAAAAATTTTTATAGGAAGTGAAAAGAAAAATGTGGAAGAGTTAAAAAGCGCAGTGAAGTGATTCTTATTCCACAATCCTCAGCTTTGCATAATTCAACATAATTTTTTTCTCACCATTCAATTCAAATTTTACGGTTGCGATCGGGTTGTGCTCCGAACCTTCCATTTTTATTACTTCTCCGAACCCAAATTTCTGATGTTCCACTTTTTGCCCGGCTTGCAGATTAGAAGTATCACTTGCCACAAAATCTTTTGAAGGAACATGCTCAACAGTTTGTGGTTTTTTGGTTGCAGTTGAAAGATATCCAGGCTTGCTTTCCGATGACCGTTGTCTATTGTCCGACGACTGCCCAAATCCCCGGTTCATTCTTTCATAAGCTGAACCAGCGTTTCCAAAGCCAAGGGAGCTTTGATTTTTTATTCCGCCACCGGCAAAACTTTTATCCATGAACTCTAATGGAATTTCTTCAATAAAACGACTTGGTTCATTTTGTACAAGGTTACCAAAACGATAACGCGTATTTGCATACGTGATCCATAAATTTTTCTTCGCCCTTGTGATTACTACATAAAACAACCTGCGTTCTTCTTCCAGCTCTTCGCGACTATTAATGGAAAGTGCATTTGGGAAAAGCATTTCTTCCAAACCGGCAGCAAACACACAACTGAACTCCAAACCTTTTGCTGCATGAATGGTCATTAATTTTACGGTATCTGAATTCGGGTCTTTATCGTCAGCGTCAGTTAATAATGTTATCTGTTGCAAATAATTTCCAAGATTTTTTGCATCACTATCTAACACACCATCTTCGTCGGGGCGTTCTGTAAATTCTTTTATGGAGTTCAACAATTCCTGCACGTTTTCATATTTTGCTAACCCTTCAGTTGTTTTGTCGTTGAAAAGTTCCTTCACAAAATTGGTTTGCTTTCCAACATGCATCGCTACTTCATACGCATTTTTAGTTTCCAGCATGCTTGCAAAACTTTTTATCATCAACACAAAATTGTCGATCGCTTCTAATGTTCCGGCTTTGTAACCGAATTCTTTTGCACGTTCCAGTACTTCCCAGAAAGAAATATTATTTTCATTCGCGGCGAGTATAGCCCTATCGACAGAAGTCTTTCCAATTCCCCTTGCAGGTAAATTAATAATGCGCTTGAGTGATTCCTCATCTCTTGGGTTCATGATCACGCGGAGGTAAGCGATAAAATCTTTTATTTCCTTGCGCATATAGAAACTAATACCTCCATAAATAATGTATGCAATCCCCATCCTTCGCAAACTTTCTTCAAATGCACGGCTCTGCGAATTTGTTCTGTATAAAATTGCAAAATCGCGATTGCTGAAATGGTTGCGTAGCTTCTGTTCCTGGATAGTGTCTGCAACATATTTGCCTTCATCATTATCCGTCATCGTGCGCACCAATTTTATTTTTTCACCTTGCCCGTTTTCAGTAAACAATTTCTTTTCGATCTGCCCTTTGTTATTACTGATCACTGAATTGGCAACGTGTAAAATATTTTGTGTGCTGCGGTAATTCTGTTCAAGCTTTACCACTTTTACATCATCATAATCTTTCTGGAATTGTAAAATATTTTCAATGGTTGCCCCACGAAAGCTATAAATGCTTTGTGCATCATCTCCTACTACACAAACATTTTCATGCATGGCGCCAAGTAATTTTATGATCTCATATTGCGCCGGGTTTGTATCCTGGTATTCATCGATCATAATGTATTTGAATTTGCGCTGGTATTTGCTAAGTGCTTCGGGAGATGTTTTTAATAACTCATAAAATTTCAACAGCAGGTCATCGAAATCCATCGCGCCGTTTTTGAAACAACGTTTTGTATATGCGTCATAGATCTGTGCAATAGCCGGACGGTTGCTTCGCATATCTTCCTGCTGTATATAATAATCCGTGGCATATTCTGCAGGGCTCACCAATGCATTTTTTGCACTGCTGATCCTGTTATACACAGTAGAAGGTTTGTAATGCTTGTCATCAAGGTTTAATTCATTCACTACTGTTTTGACCACACTTTTTGCATCATCAGTATCGTAGATCGTGAAGTTATTCGGATAACCTATATGTGGCGCTTCAGTGCGAAGTATGCGTGCAAAAACGCTGTGAAAAGTGCCGATGTACAAATTGCGTGCTTCCGAATTGCCTAAAATTTTTTCCACACGCTCTTTCATTTCTTTCGCCGCCTTATTTGTAAATGTCAATGCAAGAATATTAAATGCATCAACACCTTTTGCCATCAGGTGTGCGATACGTGTGGTAAGTACTTTTGTTTTTCCGCTTCCTGCGCCGGCAACAATCATTAGCGGGCCGTCAATATGGGTAACAGCTTCACGTTGCTGCTCATTTAAATCTTTGAGATAATCGATCATGGTTGCAAGTTACGAAGCGATGAGTGGTTGACCAGAAAGATGAGAAGAATAAATTATCAACAGCTATTTCATTCGCGGGCAATAGCCTGTAATTTCTGTAGCAAATAGTTTTCGCTTCCAGGTTCAAAACCAGATTGCTGATATACTACCTTATCTCCTTTTATGATCATAGCCTGTGGAAGATTATTTGCATTTACTGCCTTTCGCAGGTCGCCGTTGATGTCAACAAACACTTCAAATGTCCATCCGTTCATATTTATTGTCGGTCGTACTTTATTTGCAGCTTTTCCTTCATCAACGGAAACAGCCATCATCCTGAATTTCACTGCCTCTTTCCACTGCTCGATCTTTGCATTTATCGCATTTAATTCATTTATACTTTCATCAGATGATGTTGCCCAGAAGCATATCAGTATCAGTGAATCTTTTTTTGTGATGGTTGAAAATGGCGCAACAACATTTTTCATATTCCGCAATGTTGCCGTTGATAATGCAGACTGTGCTTCCGCAACGATCGCGATGCATAAAAAACAAAATACTGCCACTAATTTTTTCGGAAATCGCATGACCTTTTTTTGTTAAACAGTTTCGAGATAGTAAAGTTCACAAACATTTATGGATTTTGTGCAGCTCTTTCCCGGATTAACTCTTTTGCTTTGGCTGCTTTAAAATCAATTCCTTTCCGGATGGCTTCTGTTGAAGGAACAACTAATACATCGGGCATTATCCCTCGCCCGTTTTTGATTACCTCTTTATTGATCACCAACCTGAATTTCGGTAACCGGAAACGCATTTTTGTATTGGGTAATGTTACATCAGGTATTATCCATGCTGTGTTACCGTAATTACCACCACCGGTTTCTTCGCCGATCAAGGTTACATTTTTTTGACCTTTGATAGCACCGGCAAACAAAGTTGCGGCAGAAAAAGAATTTCCACCAATCAACACATAAACCTCTCCGTTATAATGATTTTCTGATTTGGGCTGATAATAGTGCCGCTCAAAATAGCCATAATGATATTTGCCATCATCTTTTTTCTTTGTTGCAAACATCATGAACACACGATATAAAAAACTCTTGCTGATATACCTGTCATATTCGCTGTGCCTGCTAATTGCATACAGGGAATCTGCCAGTTTAAATTTTTTGTCGATTATAAACCGCGTAAGCATCGTTGAGTTTGTTGTTTCGCCACCGCCATTTGAACGAAGGTCGATAACAAGGTTTTTAATATTTTTTTCTTTGAGTGTTTTGAATGAATAACGGAAAAAGTTTTTCAGATGATACCCTGCAGCAAAAGTATTCACGGTCATAAATGCCGTACTGTAAACAGTGTCTATCTCAAGATTGCGATAGAATATCAGCTTTCTCAAGGGCTTTGGCCTGTGCCGGCGTTTTAACTCCTGCACAACAGAACGCCGTTCTATTTTTATGGTATCACCTTTTGGATCGTATAATGGCGTAAATATTTCTTTTTCGTTACCGGCGCTGTCTAAATAAAAAATATCCAACGTGTCTTTCAACCCGAAAATATTTTTGTACCAGCTTCCGAAAGTAAAATCGTTGCTTAATGTCTGGTATTTTCCGGTAAGGTTATATCCATCCCTGACCACATAATTAAATATCGAATCTGTAAGTTGCTGCTGGGATAGTCCGTTTATTTTTGTAATAACGACACCTCGTTTTAATACAGAATCTTTCCGGTTAAGGTTGATTGCCACTACCATTGTATCGGGCCATATTTTAAGGCTTAATGGAAATAATTTTTGTTTTGCGGTATCCAGGTACCTGGTGTATTTTTTTGAGTATCGTACAGAAGTGTGCCCGCAATTTATTTTCGAAATCGTATAACTCAACAGCGACCTGAATTGCGGTAATGTCATGGAATCTTTGATGCTTGCATATCCGCTGTCAAAATAATGTTTTAAGCTGTCTTTTGTAGTGTACCAATACAAACTTGGGTGAGAATCCTGCAGGATATTTCTGAAAATAGTATAATCCTGCTTTAGTTGTTGCTGGGAATATTTTTTATTGGGATCAAATGCATCTTTACCCGTATTGCACGAAAAAGAAAAAAGCACCAAAAAAATAAAGTAAAAAACATTTCTCATCAGGAAATTATTCCGGGTTTCAGCATTTCAAAAACCGCATTATATAAAACGCGGGCCAGGTTAATTTATTTTGAATTAAACGCATTCCATCCCTGCGCGGTAATATCAAATGTATTTCCGCCTTTTGTAATGATCTTGCTGCCCTTTTCCGGCTCTGTCATATAACCGATCACACTGATCTGCTCGTTCAAAACAATTTTCTCGTGGTCGCTTTGCGGAATCGTAAATAACAATTCATAATCTTCGCCGCCGCTTAATGCACAAGCCGTCGGGTCAAGTTCAAATTTAAAAGCTGCGTTACGTGTTTCTTCTGCTATTGGTATTTTTTCTTCATACAGCACACAACCCAATTCACTGTCTTTGCATATATGCAAAATTTCGGAGCTCAACCCGTCACTGATATCCATCATTGCAGTAGGCGTGATGGAAGATGTTTCAAAGAATTCAATGATATCTTTTCTTGCTTCGGGCTTTAATAATCTTCCAATAACATATTGTTCTCCTTCAAGATCTGGTTTAACAGTTGGTGTTTCCAAAAAGATTTTTTTCTCTCTCTCCAAAAAGATCAAACCAAGATATGCTGCGCCAAGGTCTCCGCTGCAACAGATCAGATCGCCTTTTTTTGCAGTACTTCTTTTTACAAATTTATCCGGCGCAACTTCACCGATCGCTGTTACTGAAATGATAAACCCTTTTTGAGAAGAGGCCGTGTCGCCACCAACAAGGTCAACTCCGTATTTTTCGCAGGCTGCATAAACGCCTTCATAAAATTCATCCAATGCTTCTACACTGAAGCGATTGCTGATACCGAGGCTAAGTGTTATTTGCGTTGGCGTTGCATTCATTGCATATACATCACTCAGGTTCACAACAACGCTTTTATAACCGAGATGTTTTAACGGAGTGTACATCAAATCGAAATGTACATTTTCAATGAGCAAATCTGTTGTGATCACTGTTTGTTTTCCGAAATGGTCGATCACTGCCGCATCATCACCAACACCAACAACCGTAGATGCATTTTGTAACTCAATATTCTTAGTAAGATGTTCGATCAATCCGAATTCACCGAGAGAAGATATTTCAGTTCGCTGTTCCATAATAATTATATGTACGATGTGTGATGTGAGATGTACGATTTGTTCAGCTTCGTAATGTGTTTATTGTTGCTACGATTATCTTTAACAACTGTTCCCCTTCACTATGAATCCGGTTAATAAACTCCTGTTGGGAATTATTAAACTCGTATAGCAATTCGAGAAAGAACAAACTCTCGTCCAACTCTTCTTCAACAATCTTCAATTTATTTATAAAATCTGCTTTTGATTTTGCCCGTCGCGTAGCACGATAATTTGCGCCTACGGAACTACTGGACCGGATTAATCGATTATTATAATTTCTATTCAAATCATTTCTTTCTAACTTAAGAGTCAAAGATGCCACATCAATGGAAAACTGTTTAGTTCTCATCTTTATTTCTTCTGCATTCATAGAGCGGGTTTAATTATTTTGGTGCTATACATCGTACATCTCACATCACTCATCTCACATTTCATTATTGATCCATTTCAGTAACTCATCATGGATTTTTCCGTTGCTTGCTGCAATGTGCGGTTGATAGGGTGAATATTTTTTTCCTGAAAAATCAGTGACCTTTCCACCCGCTTCTTCAACAATTAAAAAACCTGCTGCGCTGTCCCATGCCTGCAATTTATGTTCATAAAAACCATCAAACCTCCCGGCAGCAACCCAACACAGATCCATAGCCGCAGATCCAAGCCTGCGCACGGGAACACCTTTGCGTATCAACCGTGAAAAAACTTCCAGCGGGCCATTTGGATTATCAAGGTAGGTGTATGGAAAACCGGTAACCAAACAGGATTTCAATACAGAAGATTCATCACTCACCTGTATTTTATTATCATTGAGAGAAGCGCCAAAACCTTTTTGTGCAAAATAAAATTCGTTGATGAATGGGTTATATACAGCACCCATCATCATTTCGCCCTCATGTTCCAACCCTACAGAAACACAACATATCGGAATTCCATTTGCAAAATTCACGGTACCATCGATCGGATCAACAATCCATTTGTAGGTTGAATCTGTAACGATCTCCCCTGCTTCTTCGCTCAGAATAAAATGATCGGGACACTCATTTTTAATTACTTCGAAAATGGCTTTTTCTGAAGCGTGGTCTGCTTCGGTCACTAAATTATTTACACCTTCTTTATTGGAAATTTTGAAATCGGAATGAAAGAATTGCTGCATCACTTTTGCGCCTTCTTCTACGGCCCTGATTAACGTTGATTTTAACATGGCGCAAAGATAAGAAAGGCATCTCGTCTTAGCTAAGTGAAATAGCTAAAATGTTTTGGCAGTTTTTGAACTACGCTGGAAAATTTCGTACTTCGCAGTGCATTGAAATGATACTCTCAATAATCATAGTTAACTACAACGTAAAATTTTTCCTGGAGCAATGCCTGTGCTCAGTAAAGAAAGCTATTGCGAATATTGAAGCTGAAATTTTTGTGGTTGACAATAATTCTGCAGATGGAAGTGTTGATTACCTGCAGCCGAAATTTCCTTCTGTAAAATTTATCTGCAATAAAGACAATCCTGGTTTTGGCAAAGCAAATAACCAGGCATTAACTGAAGCTAAAGGAAAATATATTTTATTCTTAAATCCTGATACGATTGTTGGAGAGAATACCTTTCATACCTGCATTGATTTTTTTGAGCGGCATTCCGATGCCGGCGCTATTGGTGTTTATATGATTGATGGAAGTGGCACTTATTTAAAAGAATCCAAACGAGGGTTTACATCGCCATGGGTTTCGTTTTGTAAGCTGACTGGACTGACCTCATTTTTTCCACATTCAAAATTATTTGCCGGCTATTATCTCGGGCATTTGGATGAAACAAAAAATAACGAAGTGGATATTTTGTCCGGCGCTTTTATGATGGCAAGAAAAGAAGCACTTGATATCACCGGCGGATTTGATGAACAGTTTTTTATGTATGGAGAAGATATTGACCTCAGTTATCGGTTACAGAAAGCGGGATATAAAAATTATTCACTTGCTGATACAAAAATTATTCATTTTAAAGGCGAAAGTACGGTTAAAGATGCCCGTTATACAAAACTTTTTTATAAGGCTATGAGCCAGTTTAGCCGGAAACATTTTGGCGGGGGCATATCCGTTGTGTTTGGTGCTTTAATGAACATTGCTATCTGGCTTAGGGCCCTTTTATCTGGTATTGGAAATTTATTCAGAAGAAAAATTCGAGCAAATACAAGTAAACAAGAAATACGAACATTTTTAATTGGGGATGAAACCGAGGTAAACAGGTTGGAACAATCACCATTTCTTCAGCAAAGAATATTTGTGGCTGAACAACAGCAGGCAAACGAAATTATTTTTTGCGAAGGAAATAATCTTTCTTTTCAACAGATCGTTCGCATTTTCAAAGAAAAAAAAGCAACTGTTTCATACAAAATTCATGCAGCTAATAGCAACAGTATTGTCGGAAGCGGGTCAAAAAAAATGATGGGCGAAACTATTTCATTATAAATCAGATCTGCGAATAAACCACCGGTTCCAGAAATATTTTGGTTATCCTTGAAACCGTATTTGCATATTCCGGAGCTGCTACAATTCGTTTCCAGTCAGGATCTGCGCCGAATGCAGCCCAGTTCTTATCCCGTTCTTCCATATCCTTGAATGTGATCATATAAGTAAGGCAGGGCAGATCTTTTCCTGAAATAACATCACCTAAAAAAACAAGGTTTAGCTTTGTACGGTTGAAGATCACGATCTCTTCATCATTAAACATTTTTATTTTGCGGCGTACAGCATCTTCATTATATCCTTCATAAGTCCTCAATTCAAAAATGCGTTGTGAGTTTGCGGGAATTATTGGTTGCGGAAGCCCGTCAAACGCAATCATAAATTTACTGGTGTAGCGTGTGAAGGGAAATTTTTCCGGTGGCAGTTTTGTATACGTTTCTGATGCCTTCGCAAAATCTGCGTCTATTTTTAAGGCTGCTGCGACAGCAGGATAATCGTTCCATGAATTATATACGAGCAACACATAAATTTTTGTCGGTTCCGATTTGCTTGTTTCCTTAAACACGCCGACATGTTGCACTCCGTTTTTATTTAACGCAGGAATAAAGGCATGCTGCAAATAATTATGCAGGTCGTTTTCACTGGTGCCAAAATGCATTTCGTATTCACGCAATTCATAAAAAGCTTTTGCACCGCTTGCATTTTGGGCAGCTTCTAATGAACCTGCACCTGTTGTTAATGCAGATGCTGCGAGCAGGGATGATTTCACAAATTTTCTACGTTCCATGTGGAGAGAGTTGATAGTTGTTAGTTGACAGATGTCAGTCTTATAATTAAATCTTTGCTTATTAAAACAAACTTACATAAAGTATCGTCAAAATATTACAGATATTAACTGATGCCCTAAATTAATGAAAGGTTATTTTCTTTAACAAATTATCATTTCAGTCTGTCATCTGCCAACTAACAACTGTGAACTCTCATGTTAATCCACTAACTTTACTATCACCATGTCCACGCTCACGGTAACATTAATTCAAACAAATCTTTATTGGGAAGATAAATCTGCCAACCTGGAGATGCTGGAAAAAAAGATCAACAGCATTTCAGAAAAAACAGAGATCGTTATCCTTCCTGAAATGTTCAGTACCGGATTTAGTATGCAACCGGAAAAACTTGCTGAAACAATGGATGGACCGACGATTGAATGGATGAAAAAAATTGCTTCAGCAAAAAAAATTATTCTCACCGGAAGTGTTATCATTGAAGAAAACGGAAATTATTTTAACCGGTTAATCTGGATGTTACCAAACGGACAATCCGGCTTTTACAACAAACGCCATCGGTTTGCGTATGCAGGGGAAAATGAAAAATATACGGCAGGAGAAAAAAGATTGATCGCTTCTGTAAAAGGATGGAAAATAAATTTGCAGGTTTGTTATGATCTTCGTTTCCCTGTGTGGTCGCGCCAGCAACAAACAGAAACCGGCCTGGAATATGATGCAATTATTTATGTTGCCAACTGGCCCGAACGCCGCAGTAATGCATGGCGTACATTATTACAGGCCCGTGCCATCGAAAACCAATGTTTTGTGATTGGTGTGAACCGTGTTGGTAATGACGGAAATGAAATTTATCATAGTGGCGATTCAATGGTCGTTGATCCGTCGGGAGAAATCCTTTATCACAAGAAACATGATGAAGATATATTTACCACGACACTGCATAAAGAAAAATTAGATGTTGTGCGTTCGAAATTTCCGTTCTGGAAAGATGCCGATCCTTTTTTTATTGAAGCATAAAATCATACTCTATAGTTTATGTCAATCGCATTTGCCCCGCGTGAAATTTTTACCGGACATGAAATCGTGACCGGGAAAGCCGTATTGGTGAAAGACGGAGTTGTTGCCGGCATTGTTGAAAAAGATAAAATCCCTGCTGGTTATCGTATCAAAGATCTCGACACTTACATGCTGGCGCCTGCATTTATTGATTTGCAGATATATGGTGGAAATGGAAAATTATTTTCTGCTGAATTAACGACTGAAGCATTAGAGGCCACATACGAATATTGCATGCAAGGCGGGTGTACGCAGTTCATGGTCACCATGGCCACAAACTCGATAGAAAAATTTTTGAAAGGAATTGAAGTGGTGCGTGAATATTGGGCAACCGGCGGAAAAGGCTTGTTGGGCCTGCATTTGGAAGGCCCTTATATTAACCCCATTAAGAAAGGTGCGCACATTGAAAAATTTATTAAGCAACCAACTATTGATGAAGTGAATATGCTGGTGCAGAAAGGCAAAGGCGTTATCAAGATGATGACACTTGCTCCCGAACAATGTGATCCTGCAATCATTGAATTATTGATAAAACATAAAATTGTCGTTTCTGCCGGGCACAGTAATGCAACGTACGAAGAAGCAATAAACAGTTTTTATGCCGGCATCCCTGCGGCAACACATTTGTTTAATGCAATGTCGCCGTTGCAAGGGCGCCAGCCTGGAATGGTTGGTGCTATTTACGATCACAATGAAGTAGCGAGCAGTGTTGTGTGCGATGGCATTCATGTTGATTTCGCGTCGGTACGGATCAGTAAAAAAATTTTGGGTGAACGGTTATTTTTTATCACGGATGCAGTTACTGAAGTGCTTCACGGAGAATATGTGCATGTGTTGAAAGAAGATCATTACACATTACCGAACGGAACATTATCCGGTTCTGCATTAACGATGTTGAAATGTGTAGTGAATGCTGTGGAGAAAGCAGGCATCCCTTTGCCTGAAGCGTTACGCATGGCTTCGTTGTATCCTGCAAAATTAATTGGAATAGAAAAAAAATATGGGAGCATTCAAACAGGGAGTGCTGCTGATTTTGTTTTGTTAGATGACCAGTTGCAATTGCAGCAGCTCGTGATCGAAGGCGAGTAGTATTATACGAATTTTATCGAATTACACGAAGAAATTTTTGCCACAGATTCACAGATTTAATTTGTTTTCAAAATTCACTATTCACAATTGACCATTCACATCTGTGAATCTGTGGCAATCACGCAATAAAGAATGCCATACTTTGAAAGTATGGCATTCTGTTTTAGTTTTCACTATTCACCATTGACCACTACATCTGTGAATCTGTGGCAAAAATTTCTTCGTGTAATTCGTTTAGATTCGTGTTAGTTCGTTCAAATCACTTTTTGCAATTCTTCTTTCACAAAATCCATCAGCTCCTTAATATAATCGCCGGAAAAATTAAATTGCAATCCTGCAGCTTCATATAATTCAGGCAATGTTTTTGTGCCGCCGAGACTTAGTGCCCTGGTATAATTTTCAAGTGCTGTATTCTTATTTTTTTTGTATTGCATCCACAAACCAATAGCACCAAGTTGTGCGATACCATATTCAATATAATAGAAAGGAACTTCAAACAAATGCAATTGGCGCTGCCAGCTGTATTTCCTGTATTCTTCAAGGCCTGACCAATCCACAACCGAAGTAGAAAATTCATTCAGTATCTCCAGCCATTTTTCTTTTCTTTCTTCTTCTGTGTGTGTTGGGTTTTCATATATCCAATGCTGGAATTTATCTATGGTTGCGATCCATGGAAAGATTACGATCGTGCGTTCCAATTGTTTTTCTTTTGCACGTCGCAGGTCTTCTTTATCATCAAAAAAAATATCCCACTCATCCATACTGAATAATTCCATTGCCATGCTCGCCACTTCTGCAATTTCCATCGGGTATTCTTTGAATGCCGTCAGTTCCAGGTTATGTGTAAGGAAAGATTGCACTGCATGCCCGCCTTCATGAACCATTGTAGTAACATCACTCATTTGCCCTGCTGCATTCATGAAAATAAATGGTGCCCCGGTTTCTGCCAACGGACAGTTATATCCGCCGGGGGCTTTGCCCTTCCTGCTTTCCAGGTCAAGCCTTCCCATTTTTTCCATGGTAGAAAGACAGTCACCAAAAAAAGGATCCAGTTGCGAAAAAACAGCAACAGATTTCTGAAGGAGTTCCTCACCCGTATTAAATGGATGCAATGGTTTAATGCCTGCCGGTTCCGCTTCACTATCCCATGGACGGAAGGTGTCCAGCCCCAGTTTCTTCTTTTTATTTTTATTGATGATAGCAACCAGCGGCAACACATGTTCTTTCACGGAATCATGAAAGCGGAAACAATCTTCTTTGGTATAATCGAAACGCCCGAGTTCAACAAATTTATAATCACGAAAATTTTTGAAGCCTGCATTTTTAGCAACCTGGTCCCTTTTTTCAACAAGTGTAGAAAATAAGTTGTTCAATGCATCCTTGTCTTGCAACCTGCGTTCTTGCATCTTTCTGAAAACTTCTTCGCGAAGGTTGCGGTCTTCGTTCTCTAAAAATTTAGATGCCTGCTGCAGCGTATATTCATTACCGTTAATATTTACGGTCATCTTGCCGGAGATCGCACCGAATTGTTGCCCCATTACACTTAATTCAGCGATTAATGGAATATTCTCTTCGCGGAACAGCTCAATACTTTTTCTAACCGTACGCAGATAAGTGAAATATTTTTTCTCTTCGAGTTGTTTTGTGAATGGGCTTGCAACCAGTTTGCGGTTAAGCTTATCCGCATAAGGCTGGATTTTAGGTTTTATCTCCATCACAAAATAAGCAAAAGCTTCTTCAAGGCTTTTGTTTTCTATATCGCAGGTCATCCGGATCTGTCTCCATGCTTCATCTTCAGCCACCACGGCTTCCAGTTCGCTCATATCTTTCAGCCATTTCTCCAGGTCATTTACAGATTGAATTTCCCGCTCAAATAAGTCCTTGAAATACGGCTCCAGGGCTTCCCAATTTGTTATCGTAAATGCTCCGGGAAGAAAATGCCTTTCCGGTTTTTGTATAGCTGCACTATTCTTCATCTTATCTGTTTTAAAAAAAGAAAACATTTGTTTCGGTCAAAACAACGTTCTGATCAAACCAAATGTTTACTAAAATTTATTTATCGCTTTTCTTTTTTGCGGGGGCTTTTTTTGGTTTAGCTTCTGCTTCCGGTTTTTCCTTCTTAGCTTCTTTTTTCTCTTTTGGTTCTTCAGCAGCCTTTTTTGCAACCGGTTTTTTTGCCGGTTTTTCTTCTGTTTCTTTTTCTTCTTTTACAGCCGCTTTTTTCTTTGGTGCTGGTTCTTTTTTCTCTTCAACAATTTCTTCAACTACTGGTTCTTCCTCTGCAGGTTCAGTCAATTTTATTTCCACATTGTTACTCTTTAAAACAGAAAACCATTTCACCATTTTTTTCAGGTCGCTGCTATATACCCTGTCCTGATCGAGATCAGGATAAACTTTGCTGAAATATTTTTTCAATGCCGCTGCATCTTTTTCATCCGGAAGTTTTTCACTGCTTGCTTCCATGGCTTTCAATACATCCACCAGGTTTACGTTTTCCCGAACGGTAAACACTTCAATACTTTCCAAATGAGAAAAGTTATGTATGCGGCTCGAAACAAATTTTGAGCTTTTATCTTCCAGCGAACGGACGATTGCACCGTCTGCTTTGCTATTCAACAATTCGAACAATCCGGGCAGGCCGGTAACTGCGATAATTTTACTGTATTCCATATTTATGTGATCGTTTAAAAGGACGTGCAATTTAAAACGAAAAAATTAAATGGGGCAAAATGAGCTATAAGACGGGAAATAATCATGTTACAATAAATTTTTGTAACTTGACGGCAAAGATTCGTCAATAATAAATATTGAATTCAACAACACGAATCAACCTGTCATAAGAACTTTCGATTAAAGCAGGTTTCTAAAAAAATTTCACAAATCATACCTGGCAAAAATTTTTTGGTACTAACCAATTATTGGTTTGCAAATAAATTGTTCTATTAAATCCTTACTACATGAAATTAACTAAACGATTTGTGATACGGCTCATCTTTCTCATCATCCTGATTTTTATTCTTATCAATATTAAAGATGTTATTCATGGTTTTTTAGATGCTGCAAAAGACGGGTGGAATGGAAAATAGTTTGAGGCTATTATATGTATTTATCAATTATCAAATTCTAAATACAACTTTTAACATTCTGGAATTACTCGTAAGTAAAAAAATCCTTAACCCTTCTGCCAATGAAAAAAGTTCACTTACTATTTTTTTTATTGTTTTATTACTCGTACTCATTGTGTCAACCCATCAATATTAAAGGAAAGGTTGTTGATAAAATTTCAGGAAAACCTCTCTCCCAAGTGTCAATAATAATTAACAGCTATAAAGGCACATTAACAAATAGCAAAGGAGAATTTGCAATATCCGTAGATGAAAAAATAGTAACGGAAACAGGCATTACTTTTAGTTATGTCGGCTATCAAAAAAAGCAAATCAATTATTCAGGAAACCGTTTTTTAGATATTGCCCTCGAGCTCTCAGAAAAAACAATAGCAGCGGTAACTGTGTTTGGCAACACAAAAGCAATTTTACAAAAAGCTATTCAAAAAATCCCCTCCAACTATCTAGAACAACCGTCAATTCAAAAAGGAATAATTCGAGTATATAATATTGTAAATGATAGCGACTATTTTTATAAAAGTGACGCCATAGTTAAAATATTTTTCCCTGCTTACACAAAATATAATGATGAGGAACAAATAACTGTAATTCAAAACAAGCAGATCTTGTTGAAAAATAAAAAATCAAAATATGCCGAGGATTTGAGGCAAATTAAATGGGTCGGCGGATTTAACTCTATTCCCGACCTTATTCACACCAGGCCTGGGTTTATTAAATTAAATGAATTAAAGTACTATGAATATTATGAAAGAGAAAAAACAATTTTTGAAAACAGAAAAGTTTATGTGATCGATTTTCACTCTCGCAATAAAAAAGAGGTTGAAGGCACATTATACATCGATACAGCAACATTTGCGTTTGTAGGGATAGATCTTACAGAATACAACATCAAAAATTTATTTTTTATTCCAATAGCTGTGGCAAAACGATCTGTCAGATATGAATTGATTAATGGAAAATGGTATATTAAAAATACCCATTCAGAAAGCAGGCATGTGATAAAAATACAGAACAATAATTATATAGCTGATTATGCAAGAATTTCGTTGGATACGGCACAGGCACAAGCATTTTCTTATAGTGAGATCATTCAAGGGAAGGATGAAAATATTAAAATTAATAAACAAGGAAATGAAAATGACTGGCAAAATTGTGAAAGCATCATTAATAGCAAAACTTCTTCTGGAGAGTTGAGTGATGCCCCTATCCCTCATGTTGACACTGGATCATACTATCCTTCAAGAAAGAAAAAAATTTTACACTCAATATTTAATTATTTGTATTGCAGGGAAAATATTAGCGAATCATTTTTGATTACAAGATTGCCTGTAAAAATTACAGGATTCAATAAGGGAAATTTTTTAGCACCTACAGCCTTAAATATAAATCTACAATTCAGGATATACAAAAATCTTTTCTTTGAGTGGGATAACGCAACAAACTTTGGCCTTGATGACATTAAAATCAATCAAACAGGTTTATATCTCAACTACAAATTTGAGATTAATACAGCACACAGGCCGATAACTTTAGTTTTATTATCAGGCTATAATACTATTTCTCTTTCAGGCAAAGAGCAAGTAAAGAATGGGAAAATTTATAATTGGTCTATCGGATTCCCAATAGGCATTGAATTAACCCATAAAAAATCAGTATTTATCAATTGCATATACAATGAACCATTCTTTACAAAAATAAATGAGCCGAATATCAATACCTCTATTTTTTCATTTTCCGCGGGTATTCAATGTAAATTGTGAAGTAATTTTTATAGGAAATATTTTCAATTCTATAATGATGAAAGGAAAAGCAAAATAGGCTTATTTGCATATCTTTCATCCTCTTTCAAAACACCAAAACAACTTTCCATGACCTACAAAAATGCCATCAGCTGGTTTGAAATTCCGGTAAGCGATATCAACCGCGCTCAAAAATTTTATGAAACGATCTTTGATATTTCAATGATACCACTTGATCTTCCCAACATCAAAATGCGCATGTTTCCGTTGGAAGATATGATGGGTGTTGGTGGTTCGCTCTGCGACAGTAACGGTTTTCACAAACCTTCTTCAACTGATGGACCGTTAGTTTACCTGAATGCAAATCCTGATTTGCAGATCGTGCTGGATAGAATTGAAGCTGCTGGCGGAAAGATCATGGTTCCCAAAACACAGATATCGCCGGAATACGGTTATATGGCTGTATTTATCGACACGGAAGGAAACCGGGTAGCGCTGCATTCTGTGCCGCAGGCGTGAGGAAATGACAGTTGACAGATGATAGATGACAGTGTGAAAAAATATCAAACATTATTATCTTCAGGCTGTCATCTATCATCTGTCAACTGTCATCTAAATAAAGAAACTAATTACCAACCCCCTCAATTGTCCTGCGCTGATGCAATTTCAACAAGCACTTTATCGATGCGTGTTTTTAATGTATCGTAATCTGTAAATCCTTTTGCGAGCAGAAAAAATTTGGATTCGTTTACCTGTAATAACAATGCAGGGAAACCGGTTACCTGCAATTGTTTTACCAGCGCAAATTCATAATAAGCTTTCTCTTTATACTCCTTGCCATGCAGTTTTTTATAAAACGCTTCTGCAGGGATATGATATTTTTCCAGCAAATGCCTGTACGCTTCGTCATCACACAGATCACGCCCCTCGTATTTTAATGCATATTGGAGGTCGGATGCAAACTGCACCTGCAACAACGGATAATATTCTTTGAACACGCACATCGCAATAGCCGGTTTTTCTGAACTCAAAAACCAATCACTTTTATCGGGATTGAAAATATGCCATAAAAAATCTTCGCCGAATTTTATTCCGGTATGTTCTTCCACTGTTTTATATGCTTTCTGAATGTAGGCCGCTGAGGCACTTATTGGCACCTGTTCTTCTGTGATGATCATTCCACCGGATAGCACTTCGAACGTAAAATAATGCTTGTATTCTTCTGCAATTCGTTTTATCACAGGACTGAAACCATAACACCATCCGCAATAAGCATCATAACAATAAATCAATGTATGTTTCATGAAAAATCTTAAACAACAAAATTACGAATGAACCATTTACAAAACAGGCTGAATGGATTGTTGTTTGGAAGTAACCGTTTCAAAACGTTCATCATAATCACTTCGGAGTGTGTGCATCATCCTGTCCCAGAATGTAAAATACAAACCATAATTCCCTTTGAAATATTGATGGTGTTGATTATGGCTTACTGATGTATTGATCCATTTTCCTACAACTGTTTTATTAAATCCTTTGGGATATAATTCATACCCCAAATGGCCATACACATTGTAGATGATGGAAAAAAGAAAGAAGATAATAAAATGCAAATAGTGAATCGGAATGGTGAAAAGGAAAATCGGGTAGATGCCAATCTCCACAATCGCTTCCAGCGGATGAAATGCGTATGCAGCCCATGGCGATGGATTGGTTGACTGATGATGTACTAAGTGAAATAAATTAAATAATTTTTTGTGATGCATCAACCGGTGTGCCCAGTAAAAATAAGTGTCGTGCATGATCGCCATTATGGGGAATGCGAGGAAAAAATAAACCCATCCGTGATCACTGATGTTTTTATATAATGTTGTATGAACAGCTACAGCAGGATTTTTTATAAAGATCACAGGGACCAATGCAAACAGGCACATCGTGAATAAAGAATAACCGATTTCTCTTGCATAATCTTTTACCTGTGGAAAACGTGATTGGATTTTTTGATAAGAAATAAATTTTCGAAACAACACATAAAAAAGCAGGAACGCTATTCCTGCCACCATAAAATATCTTGTACTGATATGCGTGAAAATATTCGGATAATCTGACCAATGCATGGGAAAAGGATTTTTATATAGACGTTTTGTTTACAAAAACGTTTAACAAAATTAAAAAATTAACTGCTGGTCAATTGTAAATTATTACACAAAAAATCTGTGAGTCTGTGGCCGATTTTCTCTTCAAAAAATATTAGCCACAGATTCACAGATAAATGTAGACAAATAAAAAAGCCGGAATTTTATTTCCGGCTTTGCTATCTTATTTCATTAAATAATATCAATTAAATCCTGTGATATGTAGTAAGGACAATGTTTTCAATAACTTTCAATTGTCCATTTTCAATTGGCATTACCTGTTTCTTCTTCCGCCACCACCATTCGGGCGGTTACCTCCGCCTGAAGGCCTTGCTCCACCACCGCCGTTGTTACTTGGACGTGACATCTGGAAATTTTGCTGACGCATTTGTCCGCGGTTCTGCATCTGCTGCTGGCGGTTAAGATTTTGTACTTGTTGCGAATTTTGTACGGGTTGCCATTGCCTTTGCTGACGCTGCTGCCATTGTCCCTGGTTGTTGCGCTGAAATACATTTCCCTGTCTGTCTGTAGTAATGTTATTCTGGAAATTCGGCCTTTGTTGCCCCTGGTTAGGAGCCATCCTGTTGCCGGGGTTTATATTATTTCCCTGCCTGTTGAATTGATTATTGTTTCTATTAAATCCATCATTCGGGCGATTATTATTAAAATTCCCGCGGTTGAAATTATTATTAACTGTTCTGTTTGTTGTTACTACATCCCGGCGATAATTATAAATGTTATTTGTGTATCGTCTGTTGTTGATCGTTACATTACGGGTTATATTAACGCGATTGCCATAATAACCACCGCGATATCCATAGCGTGAAGCCCCACCATACCAGCGATAAGGAGGATGATACACCGCCGGGCCCCACCAGCCACCACGCCATCCGCCCCAAATGCTTGTGCCAAAACCAATATTGAACCAACCGTAGCTATACCCAAAACCTAAGCTCCAACCATACCACGGATTGTAATGCATGGCAAAACCCCATGTGCATGGACGAGGATAATAATAATGTCCCCACCATGGCCTGTAATAGAAACCTGTTCCGTAAACTACAGTAGGGCCATAGATAAATGTGTTAAGATAACCCGGAGTATAACCCATGTATGCATAGTCCGGTGTTACATCATATACATAAACATATTTGATGTTATAATCAGGATTGCTGGGTGGTATCAGGTCTACTTCATCCGGCCTCTCTGTACTGACAACCCACGGCCCTTGTGGAGCATCTGCAACAAACCACACTCCATTTTCCACGCAATAATATCTTCCGTTAGCTCTTATCACGGAGTTCTGTGTATTCACACCATATTGCATACTTGTTCCCTGAATATTTTCAAACTGAGGTTCGCCATCATATGTAACATTTGCAGTTGCGGTACGGCGGTCAACTTTTGCAGTTTGCGGGATCTGTGCATCCATCACTGCTTCCCTTGCTGCATCAGTTCCTGCAACACTTGCAAGCACGTTATCTTTCTGCGATCCTTCAGGGATTTTCCCAAAATCAGCAGGTAAAGCATTCGCTGCAACATATTGCCATCCGCCGTTTAGCTGTGATGACCTGTACCAACGCCCGGACAACAATACATAATATTGTTTTGTAGATTGATCTAAGAAAATATCATTTCCAGAATTGCTTACATAAGCAAGGTTTGTTCCATCTATCGGAGTAAAAGTCGGATCGCCATCTGTTTGAATTAATTCAGCAGGTGAAGTACTAACAATTATATCTGAGATTTTATCATTGTTTTCTGCCGTAGCAGAATCTGTGTACCCCGGATCTGCATTTGCTGTATTTATTGCGTTCTCGATTTTACCGAAAGAGGGTGGCACATTCTCTACATAAGAATAAGGGCCGGTTACCGATGCAGCAGTGTACCAGTGTTTGCCTCCATATAAGTAAAAATTACCATCATTATTTTTTACAATAGTAAATGGGGTGTTCACCACTACATCAACGCCCCAATCATTATTACGCTGCAATTTCGGCTCACCGTCAGTTACTACTAAAATGGATGGGCGATTGGAATAATAAACGATTGGCGCTTTATTATCCAAATCCTTTGAAAGTTTTTTCTGTTCTGCATTCACATCTAATGAAGAAAGCACTTCATCTAACGAAAGGTCGATTCCCATTGCAGGTATCTGTGTTTCCAAAGTCGTTTTTAAATAACTAATCTGGTTCTCATCCACACTGCTCGGAAATTTCATATTTGGGATCTTTACAGACTGGATATTGATGCGACGGTTATCCCTATCTGTTTCAACGGTAGCAATTTCCCAGAAAGTACCGAAAGTCGGATCGGTTTTTCCATTTTCAATGATCGAGATAGCAGATCTCGATTTTAAAATGTTGCCCTGAAATGATTCTGGTTGTGGTTCATAGATCTTAATCATACTTCCATCAGAAGCAGTGATTGTCTTAGGCCAATCTTCCTGCGGCCTGGCGTTCGCAGTAAATACAACTGCAAAACAAACCAGGGAAAGCATTGAATGGAGCATTTTCATATGTTAAAATTTAGGTTTAAAGATTGCACGATGGTTATAGCAACCCCAAAATTATAAAAACTACTTCCGTATGACTATTCCATAACCGGAAAGTTTGGTTTTTATTTACAAAGAATATGTTAATGTGAAATTTTTTTAATGTGCAGATAGCCAGTTATCTCCTTCACCGATCTCTGCCTCAACAGGCACTTGATTAGGCAAAGGCAAAGCTGATCGCATACAATCAAGAATTATCGGTTTGATTGTTTGTATTTCATCTCTTACTGCATCAAAAACCAACTCATCATGTACCTGCAGGATCATCTTTGATTCGAATTTATTTTTTTTGAATTCGTGATGGATTTTGATCATTGCGAGCTTGATCATATCTGCTGCAGTTCCCTGTATCGGTGAGTTTATCGCATTTCGCTCTGCAAAACCACGAACGGTAAAGTTTGCACTGTTGATATCCCGCAACCATCTTTTTCTTCCCATCAATGTTTGCACATACCCGTGTTCTCGTGCAAAATTGATCGTGTCGTCCATATATTTCTGAATGTTCGCAAATTGCTTTTTATAATTATCAATGATCTCTTTTGCTTCAGTACGGCTGATCCCTAAATTATCTGCCAATCCAAAAGCACCTTGTCCATATATAATCCCGAAGTTTACACTCTTTGCTTTGTAACGCATTTCTTTGGTTACATCTTTCTCTTCTATATTGTACACTTTTGCAGCAGTTGCAGTATGAATATCTTTTTGCTGACGGAAAGCATCACACATATTCGGGTCGCCGCTTATTGCAGCAACAATGCGCAATTCGATTTGGGAATAATCGGCAGATAATAAAATATGTTTGTTATCTCTTGGGATAAATGCTTTCCGGATCTCTCTTCCACGTTCGGTGCGGACAGGAATGTTTTGCAGATTTGGATTATTGCTCGATAAACGCCCGGTAACTGCTACAGCTTGTGCATAAGAAGTATGTACCCTTCCCGTTTTTCGGTTAATCATCAACGGTAGTGCGTCTACATAAGTCGATTTTAATTTTGTCAGTTCGCGATAAGCTAAAATATCTTCTACAATTTTATTTTGATGAGCAAGTTTCAGCAATACATCTTCACCCGTTGCATATTGACCTGTTTTTGTTTTTTTTGCTTTTGGATCGAGTTGCAGTTTTTCAAACAACACTTCACCTAATTGTTTGGGTGATGCAAGATTAAAACGCACACCGGCTTGCTGGTATACACTTTCTTCTGCTTTTTTTGCATCGCTATCCAACTGTTTGGAATATTCTTTCAAAAACCCTTCATCAATTTTCACGCCTTCAAATTCCATATCTGTAAGCACCTTTACCAATGGGTTCTCTACCTCACTAAAAACCCGTTCTACTTCTTTTTCTTTCAGCATTGGCTGCAGCACATGTTTTAATTGCAATGTGATGTCTGCATCTTCTGCTGCATAATCTTTTATTTTTTCTATTTCCACATCACGCATATTTCCCTGCGTTTTTCCTTTCTTGCCGATCAGTTCATCAATATGAACTGGTTCGTATCCTAAAAATTGCGCACTCAGTTGATCCATGCCACGCTTGCCTTCCGGCTCAATTACATAATGCGCAAGCATTGTATCGAAAATGTCGCTTTTCAATTCAACACCATACCATTTCAACACAAGCATATCGTATTTAATATTTTGCCCGATCCAGGTTGTAGTTGATGAGTTGAAAAGTGGATTGAATTGATGTAATATCTTTTTTGTTTTTTCCTGATCAGCCGGACAAGGAATGTAATACGCTTTTCCCGGTTCATACGAAAAACTCATTCCTACCAATTCAACATCATTCGCATCGATGCCGGTTGTTTCCGTGTCAAAACAAATTTCTTTTTGCTTCAATAGTTGTTTAATCAATTCATCAATCTTTTCTTCCGTATCTGCAAGAATATATTCGTGTTTTGTGTTGTGGATATTTTTTGAAACTGCTGCTCCTTCTGATGAATTTTCTGTTTCATCTGAAGGCTCCTGTTTATTATTTTCAACAATCTCTTTTGAAGGCGCAGGTTTTTGTTTTTTATCTTCCACTACATTTCCAAACAGATCGGTTTGCACACCTTCGGGAGCAGTTTTGAAAACATTAAATTCATCACCCAAAATTCTTTTTCCTAACGTTTTAAATTCAAGCTCCGCAAATATTTCTTTTAATACTTCTTTATTCCATTCTTTCAATCTAAAATTTTCTTCATGAAATTCAACAGGAACATTTGTAATAATCGTAGCAAGCTTTTTACTCATGATAGCAAGGTCTTTTCCGGCTCTTACTTTTTCTCCCAATGCACCTTTTATATTATCTGCATTCGCCACTACATTTTCAATCGTATTGTATTCTGTCAATAATTTTGCAGCCGTTTTTTCTCCTACTCCGGGTATTCCCGGAATATTATCCACTGCATCACCCATCAATCCTAAAATATCTATCACCTGCGACACATCTTTAATTCCCCATTTCTCACAAACTTCTTTTTCCCCTATAATCTCTGCATTCCCACCTTGATAAGGCGGTTTATAAATTTTTATATTTTCTGCAACCAGTTGACCGTAATCTTTATCAGGTGTTACCATGTACACTTCGTAACCCGCAGCCGCGGCTTGTTTGCTCAACGTACCAATAACATCATCAGCTTCATATCCATCAAGCTCTACAACAGGAATATTAAAACCCTTGATAATTGTTTTTATATCGGGAATTGCGCTTATCAAATCTTCAGGTGCTTCCTGCCGGTTGGCTTTGTAATCTGCAAAGTCGGTGTGGCGTTCTGTTGGCGCTTCGGTATCAAAACAAACTGCTAGATGTGTTGGTTTTTGGTTATTGATGAGATCAACTAATGCATTTGTAAAACCAAATTGTGCATTGGTGTTTCGTCCTTTTGATGTTACACGCGGATTGCGGATGAGTGCGTAATAAGCGCGAAAGATAAGTGCAAGTGCATCGAGCAGGAATAATTTTTTTTTCATAAAAGCTGAATAGTTAACCGGCACTAAGGTAAGTAATTCCTGTTGCGGCAAGCACAAAAAAACCACAGCCATGCTGTGGTTCATTTTTCATTCAATTCATATAAAAAACAGTGAAAGCCTAATTTTTCTTTTCTTCTTTTACGGAAGATTTATCGCTCTGCGAATTCTGTGCGATTGATTTTGATTTTGTAACTGTTACTGATTGCTGAGGAGCGGTATTTGATCTTGGAGAACTTAAATCATCGTCCGTGCGGAAAAAATTCAGGTATACTGCAAATGCAAGTACGGAAAATGCAAATAAGTTAAATAACCTACGGTATGGGTTTGCCATGGATTTGGATTTATTGGATTTATTCTCAACCATATTTAAAACGCCGGCTGAATGAGAATATTGTGTTTCGCTTAATTTTTTTACGGGTTTTATACTACTCTTACTTATTGAAAAACAAGGGGTAAATTTCTGCCAAGTGTTAATTGGCTATATACTGGGAGAGAACGTATTTAATAAACATGAGTAGCTATATTTTGCACACGGAAAAGGCCTATGAAATGATCACTTCATCGCATCTAATTGTTTCTGCAATTGAAACATTTCATCACGTAAACGTGCGGCTTCCATAAAATCCAAATCGCGTGCGGCTTTCTCCATTTCTTTCTTGAT
The DNA here is from genome assembly GCA_018266575.1 of Bacteroidota bacterium. Taxonomy (GTDB): domain Bacteria; phylum Bacteroidota; class Bacteroidia; order Chitinophagales; family Chitinophagaceae; genus Puia. Next base: position 611,261 of record JAFEAE010000023.1, on the reverse strand, counting down.
TTTTGAAATGGCTTTTTCCATTTGCGGAATGGTTTTGTATTGCTCCTGGTCTTCGGCGGCTACGGTTACTAATTCTCCGTCAGGCGCAATAGCATACGGATTTTGCGGATCATACCCTTTTATATCCAGCACAGAAGTTTGCGCAAACACCTGCTCTTTTGATTTTTTAACCGTCATCGGAGTGATGTTGTGTTCGATGTTATATGCAATTTGTTTTTCGCGACGGCGTGTAGTTTCATCAATAGTCCGTTGCATACTTTCTGTCATAGTATCTGCATAAAAAATAACCAAACCGTCAACGTTTCGTGCAGCACGCCCTGCAGTTTGTGTTAGTGATTTTTCATTGCGCAAAAAGCCTTCCTTATCTGCATCAAGAATAGCAACCAAAGAAACTTCCGGAAGATCCAGGCCTTCGCGTAATAAATTCACTCCAACCAACACATCAATTTCACCCAAACGTAATTGCCGTAATATTTCAACGCGATCCAGCGTGTGCACTTCGCTGTGAATATATTTTGATTTGATATTGATACGATGAAGATATTTATCCATTTCTTCTGCCATGCGTTTGGTAAGAGTGGTTACTAAAACGCGATCACCTTTTGTTACACGCTTATCAATTTCATCCAATAGGTCATCAATCTGATTTACACTCGGACGGATTTCAATCGGAGGATCCAATAGTCCTGTCGGGCGAACAACTTGTTCCACAACTACACCACCTGTTTTTTCCAACTCATAATCACCGGGAGTTGCAGAAACATAAATCGTTTGATTTAATAAAGATTCAAATTCATGAAAATTCAACGGACGGTTATCCAATGCAGAAGGCAAACGAAAACCATAATCAACCAAAATTAATTTCCTGCTTCTGTCGCCGCCATACATACCGCTCACCTGCGGAATCGTTTGATGGCTTTCATCGATCACACATAAAAAATCTTTGGGAAAATAATCGAGCAGGCAAAATGGGCGTGTACCTGGTTTTCTCCTGTCAAAAAAACGCGAGTAATTTTCAACGCCATTACAATATCCCAATTCACGGATCATCTCCACATCATAATTCACGCGTTCGCTTAATCGCTGCGCTTCAATATATTTTCCACCTGCTTTGAAATAATCAACCTGTGCTGCAAGTTCATCTTGAATTTCATATAAAACCTGCTGCAAAATATCTTTTGGTGCGAGATATAAATTCGCAGGAAACACAGCAGCATTTTCCATTCTGCCAATTCGTTTTCCGGTGTTCACATCAAAACTTTCTATCTCATCAATTTCATCCCCAAAAAAAGTTACACGATACCCATAATCAGCATACGGCAAATTAATGTCGACCGTATCGCCTTTTACACGAAATGTGCCGCGGGTAAAATCTGTTTGTGTTCGGTTGTATAAAGAGTTTACAAGTGAGTGCAAAAATGCCTGCCGCGAAATTGTTTGTTTTTCCTGGATGCGGATGATGCCGTTTTCATAATCCGTCGGATTTCCCATTCCATAAATGCAACTCACCGATGCAACAACAATAATATCTCTTCGTCCGCTTAACAATTGTGAAGTTGCCTGCAAGCGCAATTTGTCTAATTCATCATTTATAGAAAGATCTTTTTCAATGTACACATCGCTTACCGGCATATATGCTTCGGGTTGATAGTAATCATAATAAGAGACAAAATAACCCACTGCATTCTCCGGGAAAAATTGTTTGAACTCTCCATATAATTGTGCCACCAGTGTTTTGTTATGCGTCAACACCAAAGTCGGTCGTTGCACATTTTGTATCACATTTGCGATAGTAAATGTTTTTCCGGAACCTGTTACTCCTAATAATGTTTGATACTCTTCGCCATTCATCACGCCTTCTGTAAGTTGACGAATTGCTTCAGGCTGATCGCCTGCCGGCGGATATGGTGAATGAATTTTGAACGGCATAAAAAACAGGAAGACAAATTTAATTCTTAATGTGATGATTTGAAAATGTGAAAATGCTTCTGATCATAATTACTTCATAATAGTCTGCAGTACCTGTGTACAAAAAATAGCCACAGATTGACAGATTTTTTGAATTGATTTTATCTGTGAACCTATGGCTATAAAAAATTATTATAGTTTCATGATTTAAAGAGAAAAGAGTTGAAAAATAAAACTCGATTCAATAACTCATATCTCATACGTTAAAAAACTTATTGAATGCTTTTCGCTATCCCTTCCAAATATTCGGAAAAACTTTTTATGACCGTTGCATCAATTTCAATTTGTTCCTGCGCTTCTTTCCAGTTACGTTGTTCAATTGCTTCACGAATTCCTGGTAAAGTTTTCACGCCATAACCTGTATAAAATCCCGGTGCATAAATAGCATGTTTGTACCATCCTCTGCGAGGAAGCCCGTTTTCCAATAATAATTTTTGTTCTGCTTTGTACAGCATTTTGTTTACTTCATCTTGTTTTGCCCCATCTAATTTTGCTTTTGCCAACGCATCAGCCAAATGATTGGTTGTTTTTTCCAAGGCTGCCATTGCGTTCTGCAAACTTGAAAAATTAAAATAAGGCACTTCATCTTTTGCAGATGGTGGCATTAATTTTAATGCAGTGTCAGTAACATGGCTATATATTTTCTCTTTGATAAGCCTGTTTTCAGTTGCAGTTGATTCACGCAATTGGTCGGCAAGCGCGATTACTTCAGTCGCATAACTATTCAGCGTTTTATACAACGATTTAAAATCAAAAGGCAATGCTTCTGCATCGGCGAGGCGCAATGCCGTTCGCCCGGCGGTTTTTGCAAGTACTACTCCGTAAATAAAACTCGGGTCTTTGAACCGGCGGTAATCATCATACGAATCATAAATAGAATGATATTCACCTCCCGGGTCTTCGCCACCAAATCCTAAATTAAATGAAGGTATTCCGAGATGTTGGAGAAATGCAGAGAAATCAGAACCGGAACCCAGCGCTTCAATATTAATTGTCTTCTTATTAAGCAACTCTTTTTTTGAAGTATGGCTTCTTCCTGCGCCAATGATCTGCGCTTCTCTTGCACGATCGAGTACGCTGATACCTGTTTCGGGATCAGTAACATCGCGGGCAACTTCATTCATAAATGGTTCCAATGCGTGTGAGCCGCCAACACCCAAAAATCCTCTTCCATTGCCATCAGAGTTTATGTATGCAACTGTTTTTTGCTGCAGTTCATCTGCGTGCATCTCCGCCCACTCCGTAGAGCCCATTAAACTTGGTTCTTCACCATCCCATGCGCAATATAATAAAGTGCGTTTTGGTTTCCACCCGGTTTTTACCAACTCACTTACAGCTCTGGCTTCTTCAAGCATGGCTGCTTGTCCACTGATCGGATCACCGGCTCCATTCACCCATGCATCGTGGTGGTTGCCGCGGATCACCCATTCATCCGGGTGTTCGCTACCTGCTAATTTTGCTACAATATTATATATGGGTTTGATATCCCAATTAAATTCCAATTTTAAATGCACGCTACCTTTTCCAGGGCCTATATGGTAGGTAAATGGCAATGCACCGCGCCAGTCATCAGGAGCAACCGGCCCTTCAAGGGAACGCAACAAAGGCTCTGCATCATGATAGCTTATCGGCTGAACAGGTATTTTCAAAAGATTGGTAGCATCTTTTTTATCCAAACGTTTTGCGTCTTTGGTAGATGCATAACCCGGGGTGAGCGGATCTCCCGGATAAATAGGCATATCCATCACAGACCCCCTCTGCACACCGTACTCGTTTTTGAATGCCCCTTTTGGGTACACATCACCGTGATAATAACCATCATCCTTCGGATCGGAATAGATCAAACAACCTATCGCACCATGTTCCTGTGCCACTTTTGGTTTGATCCCACGCCATGAACGGCCATATTTTGCAATAACGATTTTTCCTTTCACGTCAATGCCTAAACGCTCCAGGTATTCATAATCTTCCGGCAATCCATAATTCACGAAGACCAGCTCACCAGTCACATCTCCGTCGGCAGACCAGCAATTATAAGGAGGTAATTGTTCACTTGTTTGATTGGACGTAGCGTCCTCAGGTAACACTTTTTCCATTAACGATGCTTTGAATTTTGTTGGGCCTGTCATCTCCAGTACGCGTGTTTTTGGGGTAGGGAAAAGCACATAAAAAGTTTCCATCTGCACATCATAACCCCAGCTTTTGAATTTGTTGTAGATATAGTCTGCAACGGCTTTTCCGCCTGGCGAACCCACATGGTGCGGGCGTGCAGACATATCTTTGATGAGCTGACCTACATTATCTGCTTTCAGGTAACTATCGAATTTCTCTTCGGTAGAGAATTCTTGTTTTGCACTGTTTTCTTTAAAACCAGATAACGTTTTTGATTGGCTCCAGCCATAAAAAAAAGACAGGGTGGCAATAATGCCTGGTAGGAATTTCCTCATGATAGTAGTTTTGGTTTGAACTTGAAAATGATTTTAACCTTAGCTATGAAATTACAAACAAAGCTTTTTATCTAACCAGATCAGCTTGCCTTATTCTGATGTTTTTGATAACTGGTAAATTTATAATTTCATAGGTTGAATTCAGCAATAATGATGAAAGCTGAATTTTTAACCGGCTGTTGTGCCTGGATTATTTTTAAGCCTGTTGGTATACAACCTGTAATCCGGCACTATTGACTCGTATTCACTGTACATTAAAGGAGAGGTTACTAAGAAATCCGCCGTTGCCCTGTCGCAGGCAAAAGGAATGTTCCAGACCACCCCCAAACGAAGCAATGCTTTTATATCAGGGTCGTGCGGCTGCGCTTCCATCGGGTCCCAGAAAAAGATCAGTACATCGATTTTCCCATCTGCAATATGGGCGCCTATCTGTTGGTCGCCACCCAAAGGGCCACTCAGGAACTTGGTTATTTTCTGTTCCAAAGCTTCTTCAAGCAATGTTCCCGTGGTTCCGGTTGCAAAAAGCTTGTGTTTGGAAAGAGGTATCTTATTATAAACAGCCCACTCGATCAACTCTTTCTTTTTATTATCATGGGCAACCAGTGCAATTCGTTTGCGACTGGCCATTTTTCGGTTATACATAACTGTTGTTGAATGTTTTTGGATGAAAAGGTAATCCTGTTTTAAGAAGATTATAACAATATCAGAAAAATTTATTTATAAAACATTCCGTTTCAGCTTCAGGCATACAATTTGTTATGCTTTGTCTTCTTTGTCTTGGTTATTTCGGGAATCTTATGAACAAACTTTTCTGGCTTACCTCAACTGCCATAGTATGGTGCTGCTTTGCTATGGCACAAAAACAAGCTAATGACAGCACCACAAATCCGCAACAATCTTTGGTTGCCGGAAAAGATTCCCTGTTTACTGATTTTTCTTATTCAATTAAAGACCGTGCAAAAATCTGGCTGCACTGGAAATCCGACAGCGTAAAAGAGGGCGATTTTTTTGTGATGGAAAGAAGCGATGACGGCAACAGGTTTGAAACCGTTGAAGCATTAAAATGCACTCCCGGGATTTCAGACTATGAGATTACCGATAATGCACCACTCGCCGGTCATAATTTTTACCGGATACATTATACCGGTGAAAAAGGCAAATCGGTATATTCAAAAATAGTCCAGGCAGACCTCTTTCAATCGGGCTTTAAATTCTATCCGAACCCGGTTGACAAGCTACTGATAATACAAAGCGACCATTTTTCGGAGATGCAAATACTCAACCAGTCCGGGGCAGTTCTGATCAGCAGCCAATTGCAGGCCGGCTTGCAGGTGATCAATGTTTCATCACTCGAAAAAGGCAATTACCTGTTACGGGTTAGCGATAAGATGAGTAAAAGAGATATAACAGAGCAACTGTTAAAAAACTAGGCCGGATGTGGACAAATAATTAAAATAACCGCATCGTAGTATTGCACAATTGATTCCTATCAATTATCTTTACCTCGGTTTTTCATAGGATATTGGATTTTAAAACGGGGTTGAATTTCTATTCAGACCCCTTTTTTATTTCCCTGAAGTACCATTGCTTAAGAGATAAAAAAATAACAGCCACGGATAACCGCAGCTGTTGTATTTACTAACCCATATAACTATTTTGTAATATCCGCTCCCTTATATTGCCTGCATCTCCTTGATTTTCTCCCGGATTTTATTTTCAATTTCAGACGCCAGTTCAGGATTATCATGTAATAACTGCTTTACAGTATCCCGCCCCTGCCCTAATTTATCTGCACCATAGCTGAACCAGCTTCCGCTTTTTTGAATAATCCCCAGTTCAACACCCATATCAATGATCTCCCCCATTTTTGAAACGCCTTCACCAAAAACAATATCAAATTCAGCGCTGCGGAAAGGCGGCGCTACTTTATTTTTTACCACTTTTACTTTTACACGGTTACCTACAGCTTCTTCCCCGTCTTTAATCTGTGCCATACGGCGGATATCCAAACGGATGGAAGCATAAAATTTTAATGCGTTACCTCCGGTTGTCGTTTCAGGATTACCAAACATCACCCCGATCTTTTCACGGAGTTGGTTGATAAAAATGCAAATCGTGTTTGTTTTGCTGATCGTAGCGGTGAGCTTACGAAGAGCTTGCGACATTAACCTTGCCTGTAGTCCCATTTTGCTATCACCCATTTCTCCTTCTAATTCACCTTTTGGAACGAGGGCCGCAACAGAATCGATCACTACAACATCCAATGCGCCGGAAAGAATCAACCTGTCGGCAATTTCAAGTGCTTGTTCGCCGTAATCCGGTTGAGAGATCAACAGGTTATCGATATCAACGCCAAGTTTCTGGGCATACGCACTATCAAAAGCATGTTCGGCATCGATGATCGCACACATTCCGCCTTTTTTCTGGGCTTCTGCAATGACATGGGTTGCTATTGTTGTTTTACCTGAAGATTCCGGTCCGTATATTTCAACAACTCTTCCTTTAGGCAAACCGCCAACACCCAATGCTACATCTAATCCAATAGAACCCGTAGAAACAACTTCCATTGGTTCCTGGCTTCTTTCATTCATCATCATCACACTTCCTTTGCCAAAGTCTTTATCTATCTTATCTATTGTAAGTTTCAGCGCTTTAAATTTTTCTGATTTTTCCGCTTTTTCAGTGTTTGCCATAATGGGTGGTTTTTTTGTACTTCAAATTTATTGATTCGGTAAAGTTAGGGTAATTATTTTATACACACTAATTATTTTAGTAAAAAGAAACTAATTTTTTTGGATACAGGGAAACAAAAGACCCCGCCAACAGCGGGGTATGAAAAACATCATTGAAAACACAAAAAAGATCCGATCTAAATTGCTCGCACCATAAATTGACAACTAATCATCAAACCTGCAAATACCATTTTTGTAGTAGTAACTGAAAATTATTTCTGCTTTTGTGCCCATGCATCCATTTTATGTTCCAGTACTTCAAGCGGCATTGCTCCATCTTTTAATACTTCATCATGAAATGCAGCAAGGCTGAATTTATCTCCCAGTTGCTGCTGGTATTTATTTCTGAGTTCGCGGATTTTCAATGCACCTATTTTATAACCCAACGCTTGCCCGGGAATTGCCATATACCTTTCTATTTCGGCAGTGGCGCCTTGTTCGCTGATCGGCTCATTATTCATCATATATTTAATGGCTTCTTCACGCGTCATGCCTTTGGTATGGATCGCCACATCAACAACCAATCGTATGGCACGATGGATCTCGTCGCCTAACGCCCCCATGTATTGATAAGGATCAGTATACAAACCAAGCTCTTTTCCCAGCGATTCACAATACAAAGCCCATCCTTCCACATACGCGTTATTGCCGCCAAATCTTCTGAATTTTGGCAACAATGTATCTTCCTGTTGCAATGATATCTGGTAATGGTGCCCCGGAATGGCTTCATGCAAAAAAAGCGATTCCATACCTGAAGTAGTGTTGAATTTGGTAGCATCCAGAATCGGCACATAAAAAATTCCTGGCCTGCTTCCATCAGGTGAGCCCTGGTTGTATTCGGCACTGGCACTTGCGGCCCTGAATGCTTCTGTCTGACGGATCTCGAAAGGGGTTTTAGGAACGTGTGTAAACATTTTCTGCAAATTCGGCTGCATGCGTTTGTGTATCGCTTCAAATGCATCGAGCACTTCCTGTGGCGTTTTGTACGGCATAAATTTCTTATCCGTTTTCATATATGTAAAAAAAGCAGGAAGATCGCCTTTGAAGCCAACTGCATTTTTTACGCTGTCCATAATCCCGCGGATGCGGGCAACTTCGCTCAAGCCGATCTGGTAAATTTCCTCTGGTGTTTTATTTGTGGTGGTTTGATCGCGTACACGGAACTTGTAGTATGCATCTCCGTTAGAAAGTGCGTTTATGCCAGATGTTGTTCTTGCCTTCGGGAGATATTCATTCTTTAAAAAGTCAGCCAGTTTCTTGTAAGAAGGGATTATTTTTTCATTGATAAGTGAAATGTATTCCTTTTTTAACTGTGAAGAATCTTCGGTACTAAAACTTTTGGGCATTTTATTTATCGGCCCATAAAACAAATTCTTCTCTGCACCGGAAGTAACCATTGCTTCCATCTGCGGGATTATTTTTACCACTAATGATTTCGGCAAAACATAATTTTCTGCCATTCCTTTTTTAAAATATACAATGGCACTATCTGCCCATGCACTGAATGCAGCAGCCCTTTTCTCCCAATCCCGGTAATCTTTCAAAGTTTTAAAAGGTTGTGCGCCTTCCCCGCTTCCGAATTGTCCAAGCGTTAATGGCAATGAATAAAATTGGTTGAACGGAATATAATTTTCATGAAAAGTCAGTTCTTCCAGGTCCATCTGCATTTCGCGTTTGAAAATGGCATAGCTGATCTGGTCATTTTCATCTAATGCACCGCTGTCAATTTTTTTTATTCCATCCAAATAATGTGAGAAAAAAACTTTCATCGAATCTTCATAACTCTCCGTAAAATCTACCGGGAGCAGGTCGTTATATCTTGTATCACCGATTGCAGTTGCTTCGAGCGGTTCGAGTTTCAACCGGTCTTCGTAATAATTATTTAAAAGTGTAGCAATATCTTTATTATCTGTTGGCTCTTTCGTTTTCTGTACCTGGGTGCAAGACAGCGCAACTAAAATAATAACAGCAACAAAATAGATACGAAACATAAAAAGTTAGTTTACATAAATCTTTAAAGCTAATCATTTTCCCCGTTAGAAAGGTGACTGAAAACAGTTTGTGAAATTATCAGGATTATTCATTCTCGAATAACGTAATGCCGTATCTTTAACCCCCTGTTTTTTCACAACAGTAATTTTATCATATTCACTTTAAAACAATTCAACCATGAAGCTTAACCATATTTTACTGTTAGCGGTTTCTTCAGTAGTATTCTTCTCTTGTGTCAGCAGCAAAAAATTTAAAAATGCACAAACGGCAGCACAGGCAAAATACGATTCGCTGAATAATGTGTATGCAAAATTGCAAAGCGACCTGCGTGCATGTAACGACCAGACTGCAGACTGCAACAGCAAAAAAGCTGCATTGCAAACGCAAATTGATGCTTTAACAAAACAAGTTGAGTTCCTGAAAGAAAATAATACCCAGGCGTTAAAGCAACTGCAGGACCTTTCTGTGATCTCCAGTTCCCAGGCTGAAAGCATAAAAAAGTCGCTTGAAAATATTGGCGCAAAAGATTCTTATATACAAAACCTGCAGAGCGAACTTGCGAGAAAGGACTCTCTCAATATGGCGCTTGTAATGAACCTGAAAGGCGCAATTGGCAACCTTGATGATAAAGACATCAATATTAAAGTTGATAAAGGCGTTGTGTACATCGACATCTCTGATAAATTATTATTCAAAAGCGGAAGCTATGATGTAACGCAAAAGGCCAAAGAGGTTCTGGGAAAAGTTGCTGCTGTTCTTAAAAATCAACCTGATATTGAATTTATGGTGGAAGGGCATACCGATAATGTAAAATTCAGCAAGCCACCATTGCTCGACAACTGGGACCTTAGTGTGAAACGTGCGACTTCCGTAGTGCGCATCTTGCAAAATCAATATGGGCTTGACCCCACACATATTGCTGCAGCTGGTAGAAGCGAATATAAACCTGTTGCTGATAACAGCACCGATGAAGGCCGTGCTGCCAACCGAAGGACAAGAATTGTTATCTTGCCTCAGCTTGATCAATTCTTCAAATTATTAGAGAAAAAATAATCCACTAAAAATTTAAATAAGAAAGCCATTCTTACCAAAGAATGGCTTTCTTATTTAAATACACCTGTATATTTATATATTGAATTAACTGTTGTATATGAATTATTGTAAAAGGATTGTTGTTCTTATCTTCTTATTCCTGTCTGAAAAAAATTTGTCTCAAATACAGTTGCCTGTATCATCAAATATCCAATCGTCTTATGCAAAAGGCACTCGGTCTCCCGATGGAAAACCCGGGAAAAATTACTGGCAAAATAAAGCCTATTACAATATCGCTGTAAACTTCAACCCGGATAATCGTAAACTTTCAGGTACCGTTGAGATACAATATTTCAATAATAGTCCTGATACATTAAAGGAAATATGGTTCAAACTATATCCTAATCTTTATAAAAAGGGAAGTATTCAATTACAAAAAATAGATTCTTCTGATCTTACCGATGGTGTCCGGATAGAAAACATAAAAATCAACGGACAGGACAGTAATGTAAACAAGCCGGTTATTGATGGAACAAATATGGCATTACCGGTTGATCCGATCCTTCCTAAACAAATCACTTTTTTTACGATTACCTATTCTTATACACTTAACAAAACTTCGCATATACGTACCGGTGAGATTGAACCCGGCGCCGACTTCGTTGCTTACTTTTTCCCTCGAGTTGCTGTTTATGATGATGTGGACGGATGGAATAAATTTCCATACAACGGCACGCAGGAATTTTATAATGACTTCTGCCATTTTTTTGTTTCAGTTACCGTGCCGGTAAATTATATTGTGTGGGCAACAGGAAACCATACTAACAGGCGAGAAGTGTTTAATGAAAAATATGTTGACAGGATTGATCTCGCGGAAAAAAGCGACAGTGTTGTAAAAATTATTGATGCTGAAGATTTGCAAAACGGAAATATCACAAACCCACAAAATACTACCTGGAAATTTGAAGCAGATAATGTAACTGATTTTGCTTTTGCTACAAGCGATCATTATTTATGGCAATCAACAAGCCTTATTGTTGATCCTGCATTTAAAAGAAGGGTAAGAGTTGATGCAGCATTCAACCCAAAGCATAAAAGTTTTTTTAACGTGATTGGTTATGCCAGAAAAACAGTAGAGAAAATGAGTTATGTTTTTCCGAAATATCCCTTTCCTTATCCACACGAATCTGTTTTTGATGGACTTGATCAAATGGAATACCCGATGATGGTAAACGACAACCCACTTGAAAATAAAGCCGAAGATGTTGAACTGACCGATCACGAAATTTTTCATACGATGTTTCCATTTTACATGGGCATTAATGAAACCAAATATGGTTGGATGGATGAGGGTTGGGCAACCATTGGCGAATGGCTGCTTTCCCCGATGATTGATACAAGCATTGAGGACGGTTATGGAATGATGGCATATGAAAGAGCGGCAAATACCGAAGCGGACCCGCCGGTTATAACCCCAACAACAGAGCTAACGGGCATAGCTATGTTTAATAATTCTTATCCTAAACCAGCATTAGGATATTTGTTTGTAAAAGATTTATTGGGTGATGAACTATTTACAAAAGCATTGCATTATTACATTAATGAGTGGAATGGGAAACACCCGATGCCATATGATTTTTTTAATTGTATGAACGAAGGCTCGGGCATAAATTTAAACTGGTTCTGGAAACGTTGGTTTTTTGATAATGGCGCACCAAATCTTGCTATCACTGATGTTCACAAAAAAGGAAAAGAATACGCTGCTGTTATTGAAATGAAAGGAACAAAACCAGTTCCCGTAGACCTCACTGTTTTCTTTGATGATAGCACACATATTTTTTTGCACCGGAATATTTCTGCATGGGAGTACGGGAATAAAGCAATCAGCATTCCTTTTACTTCTGCCAAAATTGTAAAGAAACTGGTATTGGGCAGCCTTCATATTCCAGATTCTGATAAATCAGATAATGTGTACAACATGAAATAAGTCGATACCCGTAAATTTTAGATGGTTATACCGTCGACTAAAGCCATTATCTACCTTTTACTAATAAAAAAATCTCCTTAGCATAAGGGTTTGCATTTATCATTCATTTTTTTCCTGAAATGAAGTATAGATTTTAAGAAATGTTTTATCATTTTATATCTGAAATAACGTTCTATTTCCGATCAATTTTTAGAAATCCGACCCTAGAAAAATATTCATGAAAAGACCGCTATCGAAAACCCTCTTAATTCTTCTTTGGCTATTCCCCTCATTACTATGTTCAGCCGGGCAGGAACCTGTAACTAAACCTGTAGCAAAAAAAGGTATAATTGATCTCCGCAACCAGGATTTATCAGCCAAGCCTGTTACGTTGGGCGGTGAGTGGAGTTTTTACTGGAACCAATTGTTATTTCCTGATGATACAGTTATCGATGATTCCGGATTTATACAATATCCTTCACTTTGGAAAAATGATTCTGTACACGGGAACCGTCCATCGCCCTACGGTTGCGCTACTTATAAACTAACCGTTTTATTACCTAAAAATAAACCTGCGCTTGCATTTCAAATTCCGGATGTATACTGTTCGTATGCATTTTTTGTGAACGGAAAATTAGTTGCACAAAACGGCCGCCCGGGAAGAACAGCTAAAGAATCAAAGCCACTCTGGTGTACCAAAGTTGTAAATATCACCGAGCAATCAGACACACTTTCATTGTTGTTGCAGGTTGCAAACTATTGGCATGCAAAAGGCGGAACATATAAAGAAATAATTATTGGAAGAAGTGATTTGCTTTTCCTCAATCATCAACGGGATATTGCATTCGATTTGTTGCTCACCGGATGTCTATTCATGGGAGGATTGTTTTTCTTAGGGCTATATCTTTTTGGGAAAAATGATAAGACCATTCTTTATTTTTCTTTGTTCTGCATCGTTTACAGCTATCGTCTTATCGGAACAGATATTTACGTGATCAATTCTTTGTTCCCGCATTTTGATTGGCTTATTTCCACGAAACTGGAATACCTGAGCCTTTCTGTAGGTGTTACATTCTTTGGTTTATATACCTGGAAATTATATCCTGAAAACACGAATGCATTGTTCATGAAGATAACCATCGGGTTTTGCGTTTTGTTTTCATCAATAATTATACTCACCCCACCCTCTGTTTTTACTGGTTTATTAAATACATTTCTGATCGGATGTTTTGTGTTTACCGCATATTCCTGTTATATCTATGTGCAAGCTGCGCTTCACAAAAAAGCAGGGTCTGCATACACATTAATAAGCACTGCAATAATGATGTTGATCTTTCTTTTGATCAACCTGCAATATTTCGAGATCATCCCTGAAACACAAGCATTGATATTTTGCTGTTACATTGCATTTTTCTTTTTACAATCACTTGGGTTATCACAACGTTTTGCACTCTCGTTTAAAAAAGCGGAAGAAGAAGCGCAGTTGGGACTGAAAGCAAAATCAGAATTCCTGTCTACAATGTCGCATGAGATCCGAACACCGTTAAATGCTGTGATCGGAATGACACATTTATTATTGTCGGAAAAACCTCGCGAAGACCAGAAAGAAAACCTCGATGTATTATATTTCTCCGCAAATAATTTATTATCCATCGTAAATAATATCCTCGATTATAACAAGATCGAGGCAGGGAAGATAAGTTTCGAACATATCCCTTTCGACCTGGGAACGTTGTGCAGCAATATTATTACCAGCTTAAGAAATACTGCGGAAGAAAAAGAAATTGACCTTCAGCTATCGATTGATGAAAAGCTAACCAGGAAATTAATCGGAGATCCGACAAGGACAAGCCAGGTGATCAATAACCTTGTACACAATGCAATAAAATTTACCCGGAAAGGGTGGGTTCGGTTATCCATTACCGTTAACTCTATTGAAGCAGCAGAAGCCAATATTAGCGTTTGCGTGGAAGATACGGGAATAGGGATTGCGCCGGAAAAACAGCAAATGGTTTTCGACAGGTTTACACAAGCTGATTCATCTACATCAAGAAGCTTTGGTGGAACAGGTTTGGGGTTAGCTATCACTAAAAAAATACTGGAGTTGCAAAATACAACACTGCATCTTGAGAGTGAGCCGGAGAAAGGCTCACGTTTTTATTTCACACAAACTTTTCCTGTGAGTTTTGAAAATGCTGGAAATAAAAAAGAAAATATGCCTGCAACTAACGGTAACGCACAGCTGCTGAATGGCCTTTCCATTTTATTGGTAGAGGATAATCCACTGAATGTAATAGTTGCGCAAACCATTTTAGAAAAATCCGGTGCAACGGTAGATGTAGCAAATAATGGCATGGAAGCGTTAATGGCCTTTGATGCTCACAAACACCAGTTGGTGTTAATGGACCTTCACATGCCGGTAATGGATGGATATGAGGCTACAAAACAATTACGTGCCCGCGGAGAAAAACTTCCGATCATCGCATTAACAGCCAGCACGCCAAAAGAAGTAGAAAGCGACGCGTATGCGGCAGGCATTACTGATATTGTTGTGAAGCCTTTTAACCCGGAAGACCTGTACCGCGTTATTTTGCATTATGTAGATATAGTTACAGCAGCTTAGTTTATCGCCTTAAGCGGGCTTCTTCAAGGTCCAGTTCAAATTCTTTTTTCCGGATCAGTTCATCACTGTACAAATGGTCGCGGCGGATATCAGCTAATTCCTTTCTTCTAACGGCAACGACATCCAATAACATTTGCCGGTATTTCGGTAAGAATGAAGGTTGGCTTTCACTTTCTTTCTCCATTAATTTGTTCCCGGCAATTTCTACCATGCGTTCATATCTTGCTTTCAATCGGTTGAACGCGTCGATCGTTTCAGCTTCTTCCTTATATTCCGATTCCAAAAAACTTAATACTGCTGCTGCTAACCGCAATCGGATCGCTTGTTCCTGTTCTGCTTCGTTTTCATTCACCCTGATCTGCAGATATTTTATCAGAAAAGGAAGACTTAATCCCTGGATCACCAATGTAAATAATATTACTACAAACGTGATGAACAAAACGAGGTTGCGTTGAGGGAATGCTTCGCCTGTAGTTAATGTTAACGGAACAGCAAGTGCAGATGCCAATGAAACCACTCCACGCATTCCACTCCATCCTACAATGAAAACAGATTTCCATCCGGGACGCTCTTCGTTCTCACGTATTTTTTTGCTGAGCAAACGCGGAAGGTATGCACCGGGAAAAACCCATAAAATGCGTATAATGATCACCGTTATACTAACTATGATTGAATACAAAACTGCACTTGTCAATGAATATTCTCCCAAACCATTAATAATGGTATGCAATTGCAAACCGATCAAAATAAACACAACACCATTTAATATAAATACTAACGTGTCCCACACGCTATGTGATTGCAGTCTTGTACTATAGGAAAATATATCGGTAGAGCGGAAGCTGAGAAAAAGCCCCCCACTCACAACGGCGAGTATTCCTGAATAATGAAAATGCTCCGCAACAATGTACATAAGATATGGAGAGATAAGCGTGATTGCTGTATCGATGCTCGGTGTTGTTGGCAAAAACCGGTGAATGGCATAAACAATATGTGCTATTGCCAAACCGATGAGCACACCCATTCCGGCAACCATAAAAAAATTGATACCGGCTTTCCATAATATAAACTGGCCGGTGAAAATCGATGTCAATGCAAACCGGAATACGATCAAACTCGATGCATCGTTTACCAAACTTTCCCCTTCAAGCAGAGCAACAACCCGTTTCGGGACTTTCAGGTTTTGCAACACAGATGTTGCGGCAACTGCATCCGGCGGAGAAACAATGCTTCCAAGCAGAAAGCCAAGCGCCAGCGAAAAATCGGGGATCATTTCATTGGCAATAAATGCAACTGCACCTGCAGTAAAAATTACAAGCCCTATTGCAAGCATTGCTACAGGTCTCCGCAATTGCCAGAATTGTTTCCAGGATGTATTCCACGCAGCCGAATATAATAAAGGAGGTAAAAAAATAATGAATACCAGGTCCGGCTCCATAGTGATCTTCGGAATTCCGGGAATAAGGCTGATAAGCAAGCCTGCAATTACCAAAAAAATAGGATAGGAAATGCGCAGTTTATCACTTAGCATCGAGAGCATGGAAACAATAAATAACAGCGATATGATGAGCAATAAATTATCAGCCATACGTACTACAATTTAAAATTTTGTTTTCGAAATCGCAGCACGCAACGATCAATGCACTACAGGAAAACGAAGAAAATTATTTTAATTCTTTTATCACGATATTCCTGAAATAGATGGGTGCCCCGGCATGTTTGCCCTGGAAACCAATATGGCCATGCAAAGGCAAAGTTGCCATCGGGTTGCTCAACCAGCTTGGTGCTTTTGTTCCATCCGGGTTATCTGTAGCAGATTTATATAAACCCATATCGCAGGTATTCACCAATTCACCGTTAAGCACCACCCAGATCATTTTGCCAATACAAGTGATAGTATAATGGTTCCACTCGCCCGGTTTTTTTACAATATGTTTTGTTGCAGACTGGTGGCCGAAAATGGCGGCACATTGCCAGTCTGGCGGCGCTTTGCTCCATTGTGCTGAATAATCATCGGCAATTTGTATCTCTACAGAATGAGGTACCCATTCCTCAATATTACTTGCATGAACGATCACTCCGCTGTTCGTGCCGTCAGCATTTTTAAAATCAAGATCGAGCACAAAATCATCGTATTCTTTCTCACTCCACAACGCTTCGTCTTTGGTAGCCGTAATTATTCCGTCTTTTTCACTCCACACACCTTTTGGGAAAATAGCATTGGACAGATCATCCTTAAACAGTTTCGTCCATTCATTACCGTTAGTAGCAGGATGAAGATAAGCAGTATCCTGCGCCTGGATATGTATTGAAAGCGCAATCATTCCGGAAAAGAATACAATAAAGATTTTTACCATAGGTATGTATTATTTGAATGAATGTTAAAGGTAAGCCATAAGAAAATCTTTCATAAAAGCTTTTTGGGTTTTACATTTCATTCACAAGAAATACACATTTGTGCGGCTATATATACTGTTAACCTAAAATTCATAATGCGGTAACAGTAATCGCAGAACTTTCCTATTATAATTTATTCAACATGAAAAATGCGATCATCAATCTTACGCGGGAATTGCTCAACAGCGGCACTTTCAGCCATTTGCCTGACGACGAAATTTCAAGGATGCACTGGCTTTTGCTGCAAAACCAGTCGGTAAATGAATACGGCGCTCTTGAAAAAATGATCAGCTATTGGTACAAAGGCGATTATTATGCATCCGAAATTTCCATGCATCTATTACAACAATGTAACGAATGTTTGCAGGGAATCGGCAGGCCGATGATCTATGTGTACAGTGAAGATTTTTTTGAGTTGTAACCAGTCATTGTTTTGAATAATATTCGCCGGGATCGGTCAATACTTTTTTCCACTGGCGTTGATGGCTCTCCTGCCATTTTTTGTTGGGATGAATATTCCAGTTTACTGTTTTCAACTCTTCACGAATAAAATTCCGTTGCTCCGGGTGAACAAATAATGGATGCAGGTAAAACCACTTCCTATCTTTTGTAACTTCTTTCCAAAATGCTTCAAAACTTTCGAACCAGGTTTCAAAAACTTTCAGTTCATCTTTATTATCGTCGTAACTACTGTGATTGTAATAAAATAATTTCTTTCCATCTTTCTCTACCCGAAAAAGGCTTCCACCGCTTTGTTCAGAGCTGATATCGAAATACAATTCCTTATTCATGTGGTGAAAGGTACAGGAAAAGGTGGAAGGTTTAGGGCGTAAGGCATAAGGTTTTGAGAAGTAGCGTGTAAGGAAACATTTGCGATGCCTAACACTTTATATCTTATGCCATACAGCCTACGCCATACACCTTACACCTTAAACCTTCTTTTTTAGCATTTCTATCTTTTTGTATAAACTAATTTGTACTTTTGTGTATAAATAAGAAAGATTGTTATGAATGAGATGTCTGCGATAGAGAAGACCGTCCTTAATGATTACAAGTATGGATTTGTTACAAACATTGAAGCGGATGAAGCACCGAAAGGATTAACAGAAGATATCGTCCGTTTTATTTCTTCAAAAAAAAATGAGCCGGAGTGGATGCTGGAATGGCGGTTGAAAGCATATCGTCATTGGTTGAAAATGGAAGAACCGAAATGGGCCAACATTAAATATCCGCCAATCAATTACCAGGATATTATTTATTATTCTGCCCCCAAGCAAAAAATAAAACCAAAAAGCCTGGATGAGATCGATCCGGAATTAAGAAGGACATTTGAAAAACTCGGGATCTCATTGGATGAACAAAAACGTTTGACGGGGGTTGCTGTTGATGCGGTGATTGATAGTGTTTCGATCGGTACTACATTTAAAGAACAACTTGCAGAACTAGGAATTATTTTCTGCTCGATGAGTGAAGCGATCCAGGAGCATCCTGAGCTTATAAAAAAATTCCTCGGCACAGTAGTGCCTATTACCGATAATTATTTTTCAGCTCTCAATGCTGCTGTGTTCAGCGATGGTTCATTTTGTTATATACCTAAAGGCGTTCGTTGCCCGATGGAGCTTTCTACATATTTCCGCATCAACGCAGAAAACACCGGGCAATTTGAACGCACATTAATTGTTGCCGAAGAAGGAAGCTATGTAAGTTACCTGGAAGGTTGCACTGCACCAATGCGTGACAAAAACCAGTTACACGCGGCTGTTGTAGAACTGATCGCTGCAGAAAATGCAGAAATAAAATATTCAACTGTTCAAAACTGGTATCCGGGTGATAAGGATGGGAAAGGCGGCATTTACAATTTCGTTACCAAACGAGGAATTTGCCAGGGAAATAATTCTAAAATTTCATGGACACAGGTAGAAACAGGTTCTGCAGTTACCTGGAAATATCCAAGCGTGATTTTAAAAGGAGATAATTCAACCGGGGAATTTTATTCCATTGCAGTTACCAATCATCATCAGCAGGCAGATACCGGAACGAAGATGATGCACATTGGAAAAAATACAAAAAGCAGGATCGTGTCGAAAGGGATTTCTGCAGGCGTTAGTAATAACAGCTATCGCGGATTGGTCCATGTAAATAAAAAAGCTGAAAACGCACGCAACTTTTCACAGTGCGATTCATTATTGCTTGGTGATAAATGCGGCGCACATACTTTCCCTTACATCGAAGTAAAAAATAATTCAGCGATCGTAGAACACGAAGCAACTACTTCGAAGATCGGTGAAGACCAGATTTTTTATTGCAATCAACGTGGCATTGATACAGAAACAGCAGTGGCATTAATCATTAATGGTTTTGCAAGAGAAGTAATGAACCAGTTACCTATGGAATTTGCTGTGGAGGCTCAAAAATTGTTAGCCGTAAGCCTGGAAGGAAGCGTTGGGTAATTTGATAATTTGACAATGAAGTAATACGATAATTCTGTGAATGGAACAGCATTACTAATATAAAGAAGATCGAATCTAAAGCATTATCATATTTTCAAATCATCACATTTTCACATTAGTATAAACAGTTTCTTAAAATAAAAAACATCATGTTATCTATTCAAAATTTACATGCGGGTATTGAGGAGAAAAAAATCTTAAAAGGGATCAATCTCGAAATAAAAGCCGGCGAAGTGCATGCGATCATGGGGCCGAACGGTTCAGGAAAAAGTACATTGGCATCCGTACTTGCAGGAAGAAAAGAATATGAAGTGCTCGAAGGTTCTGTAACACTCGATGGAAAAAATTTATTGGAATTATCCCCTGAAGAAAGGGCTGGCGAAGGTTTGTTCCTTGCATTTCAATACCCTATAGAAATTCCGGGATTGACCACAACCAATTTCATTAAAACAGCAGTGAATGAAGTTCGCAAATACCGTGGTGAAGAACCATTGGATGCTGTTGCTTTTCTTAAAATGATGAAAGAGAAAATGGCATTGATGGAGATTGACCAGCGTTTGTTAAGCCGCTCATTGAATGAAGGTTTTTCGGGTGGTGAAAAAAAGCGTAATGAAATTTTCCAGATGGCGATGCTGCAGCCAAAATTGGCAATACTTGATGAAACAGATTCGGGGCTTGATATTGATGCGATCCGCATTGTTGCCAATGGTGTAAACAAATTGCGCAATAAAGACAATGCTGTTCTTGTAGTAACACACTACCAGCGTTTACTCGATTACATCGTTCCGGATTTTGTGCATGTATTATATAACGGAAGGATTGTAAAATCTGGTCCGAAGGAGCTTGCGCTTGAACTCGAAGAAAGAGGTTATGATTTTATTAAAAATGAATTGAAAGAAGCAGTTTAAATAAAAGAAGAATGATCAACAGCGTAGAATATTTCAAGGAAAAATTTGATTTGCTTCAACATGCAAACAAAGACAGTTTGCTCGGTTCTGTACATCAGCAGGCGTTTAATGCGTTCCGCACCATGGGCATCCCATCTGTAAAACACGAAGAATGGAAATATACCCGTGTCGGAAGTTTGTTTAATAAAGAATATAATGTTGTACTGGAGCAAAAACCAAATACAATAAGTGAAAAAGAAATTAATGCGGTGCGTTTACCCGGCCATGAAGAAGCGAACGAACTTTTTTTCATAAATGGTATTTTTTCTTTCGGGCTTTCAAAGATCCTTTCATCAAAACAATTAGTAGTAATTTCTTTGAAAGAAGCTGCTGCCGGTGAATACAATGATGTCGTTTCAAAAAATTTCAATCACAGCAGCAATTACCTGAAAGATGGAGTTAATGCATTGAATGCAGCATTTGCACAGGAAGCGGTTTTTATTCATATTAAGAAAGGACAAATCACCGAGCATCCCGTTTACATTTATAATATTACGGATACCCGCTCCGGCAACACATTTTCACAACCACGCAGTTTAATTCATGTGGCAGAAAATGCACAGGTGCAAATGGTGGAAACTTATATAGCCCTTGGCCATTCACAGGATTTTACAAGCCAGGTTACAGAGATCATAGTGGAAAAAGATGCGCATGTTGAATATTACAAGATACAGCATGAAGGACGCGATTCCAGCATGGTGAGCACTACACATCTTAGGCAGGTTGGGAAAAGTTATACGCACACCGTTACCGTTTCATTGGATGGCGATATCGTGCGAAACAATCTTAACGTGGTACTCGATGCCGAACATTGCGAAGCGCACCTGTACGGATTATATTTTCAAAAAGGCAGCAGCCACATCGATAATCACACGGTAGTTGATAATGTAAAACCGAATTGTTTCAGCAATGAATTATATAAAGGAATTATTGATGGTGATGCTACCGGCGTATTCAACGGAAAAATATTTGTGCAGCCACATGCGCAAAAAACAAATGCATACCAGTCCAACAAAAATATTTTGTTGTCAGATTCAGCAACTGTCAATACAAAACCGCAATTGGAAATTTTTGCAGACGACGTAAAATGTTCGCACGGTTGTACGATTGGGCGTTTGGATGAAGAAGGATTATTCTATTTGCAATCGCGTGGTATTTCCGAAAAAACAGCAATGGCTTTGTTATTGCATGCATTTTCTGATGATATTCTTTCCAATATAAAATTGCCTGCAATAAAAAATTATGTAGATGAACTGATTGAAAAACGTTTAGAAATGTAATTATGAAAGAAGCTGCTACTATACAAAAGGGAATCAATGTTTATGCGGTCCGCAAACAGTTTCCTATTTTAAACCGCGAGGTAAAAGGCAAACCGTTAGTGTATTTTGATAATGCAGCTACTTCGCAAAAACCACAGCAGGTAATTGATGCGCTGGTAAATTATTATTCAAATTATAACGCCAATATTCATCGTGGCATTCATACGCTTGCCGAAGAAGCAACTGCTGCTTATGAAGCAACACGGGATGCTGTACAAAAATTCATGCATGCAGCTTTACGGGAAGAAATAATCTTTACGAGAGGAACTACAGAAGGGATTAATCTCGTTGCATATACCTGGGGAAGGCAACATGTAAAAGAAGGCGATGAGATCATTATTTCCGGAATGGAACATCACTCAAACATCGTTCCGTGGCAGGTTTTGTGCGGAGAGAAAAAAGCAGTCCTGAAAATCATTCCAATTACTGAAGAAGGGGAATTGGATCTTGAAGCCTATAAAAAATTATTGACCTCAAAAACAAAGATCGTTTCTGTTGTTCATGCATCTAATTCATTAGGCACTGTTAATCCAGTAAAAGAAATCATCAAAGCTGCACATGAAGCTGGTGCTGTTGTGGTGATCGATGGTGCACAATCAACTGTTCATTTGGATATTGATGTACAAAAAATGGATTGTGATTTCTTCGTTTGCTCGGCACATAAATTATATGGCCCTACTGGCGTAGGTGTTTTGTACGGAAAGAAAAAATTACTGGAATCCATGCCTGTTTTCCAGGGCGGCGGCGAAATGATCAAAGAGGTGACGTTCGAAAAAACAACATTCAATGATCTTCCTTATAAATATGAAGCAGGCACACCGAATATAGCGGATGTGATCGCTTTCAAAGCCGCGTTGGATTTCATTCAAAAAACCGGAAAAGAAAATATCCGCCTGCATGAAGATGAATTACTGCAGTATGCAACAGAGCAATTGCAGCAAATCCCTTCATTAAAAATTATCGGCACAGCAAAAGAAAAAGTGAGTGTGGTTTCATTCGTGATCGATAAAGTGCATCCGCAGGATATTGGCATTTTACTGGATAACCAGGGGATCGCTGTACGCACAGGGCACCACTGTACACAACCTGTGATGGACCGCTTTTGTATTCCGGGCACTGCACGTGCTTCGTTTGCGGTGTACAATACCAAAGAAGAAATCGACGCATTGATAAAAGGGTTACACAAAACCATAAAAATGTTATCCTGATAAAATGAGCGGATATAAAACGATAGAAGAAATAGAAAAAGAAATTGTGGAAGAATTTTCTTTATTCGATTCATGGGATGATAAATACGAATATATCATCGACATGGGGAAAAAATTGCAACCACTCGAAGATGAATACAAAGTTGATGCAAACAAAGTAAGAGGCTGCCAGTCCACTGTTTGGTTGGTTGCAGAATATCGTGATGGAAGGATTTTTTTTAAAGCAGAAAGCGATGCGATCATCGTGAAAGGTTTAATAAGCATGCTGATCCGTGTTTTATCCGGACAAAGCCCTGATGACATCATAAACGCAAAATTGAATTTCATCCAGGAGATCGGCATGACAACGCACCTTGCGCAAACACGTTCCAACGGTTTGTTGTCGATGGTGAAACAAATGAAAAATTATGCACTGGCATATAAAGTAAAAAACTCAACAACGGTTTAATATGTTAGACGCAGAAGAATTAAAACAAAAAGTAGTCGACTGTTTGCAAACGATTTACGATCCGGAAATCCCGGTTAGTATTTATGAACTGGGATTGATCTACGAGATAAATATTTTGCCGCTGAATAATGTGCAGATCGTAATGACATTAACAGCACCGAGTTGCCCGGCAGCACAAACTATTCCGGTTGAAGTAGATCAGAAAGTGCGAGAGATAGAAGGCGTGAATGATGTACACGTTGCCGTGACATGGACACCAGCCTGGAACAAAACCATGATGTCTGAAGCAGCACAATTAGAATTAGGAATGCTATAACTTTTTAAAGAAAATTTTTATGCCGCAGATCAGTTTTAAAAGTTTGATGAGCACATCAACACCAACATACTCCGAAGAAATTGCAAAACCATTTCGCCAAGAGTTGACTGCTGTTGGTTTCACAGAATTGCTCACACCTGCAGATGTTGACCATGCATTGAATAGACAAGATGATAAAATTGTTTTATTGGTATTGAATTCTGTTTGCGGATGCGCAGCAGGTCGCGCAAGGCCGGGTGTGATATTATCTATGTTGAATAACATCATTCCGGATGAATTCACTACACTATTCGCCGGAATGGAAAAAGAAGCGGTTAATCATTTCCGTGAAAAATATCTTCCGGGTATCACACCATCTTCTCCGAATATTGCTTTGTTTAAAAACGGAAAGGTGGAACATATCATTCAACGTTACCAGGTGGAGGGGAAAAGCGCCGGGGAAATTGCGGCAGAACTGGTGGATGTATATAATAAGATTTGTACAAAAAAGAATTCTCCGGAACTGATGAATACTATAAAAAATTACGCAGCCGAAAAATTTCAAATGAATATTCAATCTGTGAACATTTAACTTATTTATTTATGAAGATCACCGCACAGGAAGAATATGGTTTACGCATTTTGATCCGCATTGCCAGAAGTGAAGAAGGAATGACCATTCAGCAACTCACTGAAGCCGAAGGTTTGAGCAGCCACTACATTGCCAAGCTCACACGCATCTTGCGCATGGAAGGTTTTATCAACAGCACGCCCGGCAACAAAGGCGGATACGTGCTTGCGCAACCTGCAAAAAATATCAACATCAACAAAGTGCTGAAAGCACTCGGCGGTGCCTTATATGATACTTCGTTTTGCGATTTTCATTCCGGCGGTCTGAAATTATGCGCCAACTCTGTGGATTGTTCTTCGCGTTCGCTCTGGAGAATGATCCAGTTCACCGTCGACCAGTTACTCGACAAGATCACATTATACGATCTCGCCGGTAAAGAAACCGATTCAGGAAAGATATTGCAACAATTGCTCATAGCAAGCAATCCCGGCTTGTTCAAAAAAACAATTGAAGAAGTTGCAGAATAATTTTATCCTCGTTATAAAAAAGTCTTCAACAAACCGCTGATCATCCAATGCGGCGAACTTACAGCAAGTAGCAATTTTATTTGGTTACCAGCTTCTGTAACTCCGGTTAAATATCGTTGCGTCGCATTACGTTCATCGGTAGTGCTGCTATTGGGCTTTTGGCCTTATCCGTTTGTTTCATAATTAATCGTACGCAGCATTTTTCCTTTCATTTATTATTTTTGATGTACACATGCATGCAATAGCAGAAATAAGAACAGTAAATGTAACACGCTACATAACACCATTACGTGAAGGTGGTTCTCTTCCTGCCATTGCAGAAGCAGACGATAGCTTTATGTATGTGTTGAAATTTCGCGGTGCCGGACAAGGTTCAAAAACATTAATTGCAGAATTGATCTCAGGGGAGATTGCACAGCTGTTGGGATTAAAAATCCCTGAAATAGTTTTTGCAAACCTCGACAGCGCCTTTGGAAGAACAGAACCTGATGAAGAAATCCAGGACCTGTTAAAGGCCAGTACAGGATTGAACCTGGCGCTTCATTATCTTTCCGGGGCAATTACTTTCGATCCCGTATTGTCAAAAATAAATGAGCGGTTAGCTTCAGAAATTGTGTGGTTCGATGGTTTTATAGCAAATGTTGACAGAACTGTACGCAACACCAACATGCTGATATGGAATAAAGAACTATGGTTGATCGATCATGGGGCTTCATTGTTTTATCATCATTCCTGGGAAACGTTTGAAGAAAAAGCATCGCAACCGTTCACACAAATTAAAGATCATGTATTGCTTCCGAAAGCAACCATGCTTGATGAAGTAAATGAGATATTCAAAAAAATAATAACCGCAGAAAAAATAAAATCAATCGTATCACTGGTTCCTGATGAGTGGTTGAATGATAACCCTTCTGAAGGAACTGCAAACGAAAAAAGAGAAGTGTACAAACGTTTTTTAGAGAAACGTTTAGCGGCATCGGAAATCTTTGTAAACGAAGCAAAATATGCAAGAGAAGCACTTATTTGAATATGCGATCATCCGGTTAGTGCCTCGCGTTGAACGGGAAGAATTCATCAACGTGGGAGTGATATTGTATTGTGCACATGAAAATTTTTTGCAAACCAAAATCGCGTTGAATAAAAATAAGCTGGGTGCATTTTCCTGTGAACTGGATATGGAAGAGTTGGTAAACAGGTTACATGCCTTTGAACAAATCTGTAAAGGTGCAGAAGATAGTGGTCCCATAGGTAAACTTCCTATCGCATCACGTTTTCGCTGGCTCACTGCAACAAGAAGTACTATTATACAAATTTCACCGGTGCATCCCGGCTTATGCATTAATGCTACAGAAACAATGGAAAAGCTTTTTGAAGAATTGGTGAAATGAAATTACTGGAGAATTTTACTACATAGACAAATAGATACATAAGATTTTCTATGATCCTTTGTGCCTATGTGTTAAAATATGGAGTGAAAAAAATTATTCGCTGATAATATCTTCATTTCTTTCTTCCGCTTCACTTCTTGCTTCTTCATGCAGATAATCTTTACGTTTCAATTCAAAATTTCTTCCGAGGTATAAGCGGCGCACTTGTTCATCACCAGCAAGTTCTTCTGCAGTTCCGTGTTTGAATATTTTTCCTTCGATAAGTAAATACGCACGGTCGCAAATAGAGAGTGTTTCATTTACATTATGGTCGGTAATAAGGATACCGATATTTTTATACTTGAGTTTCGCAACTACTGTTTGAATATCTTCTACAGCAATCGGGTCAACACCGGCAAAGGGTTCATCCAGTAAAATAAATTTCGGGTCAACGGCAAGTGCCCGTGCTATTTCTGTTCTTCTTCTTTCGCCACCGCTCAACGAGTCCCCATTGTTTTTCCGAACATGATGCAGATTGAATTCATCAAGTAACGATTCCAATTTTTCGCGTTGCTCATTTTTAGAAACGCCTGTCATTTCCAAAATGGCTTTGATATTATCTTCCACACTTAATTTGCGGAACACAGATGCTTCCTGCGGCAGGTAACCGATGCCCATTTGTGCACGTTTATACATAGCCATTTTGGTGATATCGGTTTCATCCAGGAAAACATTTCCTTCATCGGGTTTTATCAATCCGACAACCATGTAGAATGTGGTTGTTTTACCGGCGCCATTCGGCCCGAGCAAACCAACGATTTCTCCCTGGTTTACATTCACGGAAACATGGTCAACTACTGTACGGTTGCGATATGATTTTACAAGGTTTTGTGTAGAGATCGTCAGGCTCAATCCGATTAATTTTGCGCAAAAATACCGGAAGAATTTGAAACCATATACTCTGTAAAATACTTTAACAGCTATTTGAGGTATAAACGGATTGAAGTAAGTTTGCAGGCTAATTCAGGGATGTCCGATTGACCATTCACCATTCACCATCGACAATGAAAGTTAGCGAACACATACAAAAAGCAGAAAAGACACTTATTTCCTTCGAAATATTGCCGCCTTTAAAAGGTAAAACAATCAATTCTATTTATGATCATCTTGATCCGCTGATGGAATTCAAGCCATCATTTATCAATGTTACGTATCATCGCAGCGAAACGATGTTTAAGAAAAAAACAGATGGCACTTTTGAAAAAGTAGAAGTGCGTAAACGCCCGGGAACTGTTGGCATTTGTGCGGCTATTATGAACCATTACCAGGTGGACGCAGTGCCTCATTTGATCTGCGGTGGTTTCACCAAACGCGAGACTGAAGATGCGTTGATCGATTTGAATTTTTTAGGAATTGATAATGTGCTGGTGCTCCGTGGCGATGCTGCAAAAAATGAATCTTCATTCGAACCGGAACCTGACGGTAACCGTTATGCGCTTGATTTGTTGAAACAAGTTGTGAATTTAAACCACGGTGTATATATTGAAGATGATATAAAGAATGGAAGCAAAACCAATTTTTGCATAGGCGTTGCGGGATACCCAGAAAAACATTTTGAAGCACCGAATCTGGATACGGATTTGATGTTCCTAAAAGCAAAAGTGGAAGCTGGCGCTGAATACATTACTACGCAAATGTTTTTTGACAACCAGAAATTTTTTGAGTTTGCGAAAGCATGTAAAGAAAATGGTATTGAAGTGCCGATAATACCGGGATTAAAACCTATTAGTTCAAAAAAACAACTGAGTCTATTACCAAAAGTATTTCATGTTGATCTTCCAACAGATCTTTCCAGCGCTATCATGAAATGTAAGAATGATGATGAAGTGGAAAAAGTAGGAACAGAATGGCTTATCCACCAAAGTAAAGAATTAAAAAAGGCAGGTGTTCCTGTGTTACATTATTACACACTCGGAAAACCAAAAGTTATCTGGAATGTGGTGAAGGAGATTGTTTAGGGAGTCAGAAAGTCGGGGAGACCGGAAGTCAGAAAGAAAATTCTTGTTTTTGCAATATTCTTCCCGGCTTACTGACTTTCGGTCTCACTTCGGTAAACTCTTCAACACGGCTTCATTAACTTTTACAGGGTATTTCTTTTTCAATTCCGTGATCCAGTTATCTTCCAAATAAGATTGGTAGTCGTTAATGACGAACCCTTTTGCGTCGTTATAATTTCTTGGTTCACGTTCATTGTACATTTTTACGATATATGCAAACGTAACGGTGTTATCTGTTTGATTAGTCGACATGGATGAAAGTTGTCCTGCAGAAAAAGTTTTTTGTTCTGCCATTGGCAGTTGCGGCAACTCAAATCTTCCCGAATCAGCTTGTGCGAGCCCTGCTGAAGAGTCTACCATTTTTTTCCATGATTTTACTCCTTCTTGTTGCAATTTTTTACGGATATCCGTTGCCGTTTTTTCGCTGCTGCAGGTAAATAAAACTGCATCTGCGCTTGGTTGCCAGAAATAGCTGCCTTTATGCGCTTCAAAATAATTTTTCAATCCTGTTGAATCGGCAGAAGCTTTATCCCATATCTTGCGCTGCATAATTTCAAACAACAAATTTCCGTCGCGGAATTCGTTCAACTGGTATGCAAATTCTTTATTGTAATCTTCAAGGTGTGCCCGGTAATATTCAAATGCGGAAGCTTGAATAAACTGGTCAAGCAATTCCTTATTCGATTTGTCGACGTTCTTCGTGATTGTACGTATCGGGCGGACATAATTCAACCACTCCTTAATCGTTACATTCTTTTTGGCGAACGTGAAAAATGTTTTGCTTGCTTTAATGCTATCATCTTTGCTTAGCGCCGGGTTTTTTATGTCTCTTGCCGTTAATGCCCAAACACTATCTTCGTTTACTGGTGCCCGCTTGAAATTTGCTTCACGCAAAATTCTTTGCAACAAATTTTTCTTTGCATATTCATTACGCGGATCGTTGAGCACCCTTTGCCTGTATCCTTCCAATGTTTCTTTATTATTGGTTGAAGGAACAGGTTTCCGTTGCAGGCGTTTAATAATATGATATCCAAAATTTGTCAACACCGGTTCGCTTATATCTCCGTCTTTAGCTAATGCAAATGCTGCATTCTCAAATGCAGGATCAAATTTACCGGTGCCGAATTCAGCCATTTCCCCGCCGATCTGGTAGCTGATATTATCGCCGCTGAAAAGCTTTGCCATGTCGGAAAAGTTAGCGCCATTTTTTATTGCCGTATAAATAGAATCTGCTTTTTGTTTTGCAGATCTTTTCGCTGAATCAGTAGCGTTCGGCGGAAAAGCAATTAATATCTGCGCAACCTTGATCTTTCCAATTGCTTTTCGTTCACCAAGGTTTTTGAAAATATAATAACCGGCTTTGTTCCGGTAAGGTTTTGAAAATTGTGAAGGTTGTAAATTGTAAATTGTATTTTCCACTTCATAAGGAAGGGTAAATGCAGTGACGTAGCCAATATCACCGCGATTTGTTTTTGCAGAAGGATCGTCTGAATTGGCTTCTACTTCTTCCGTAAAACTTTTTCCTTTTTTCAATTCTTCATAAACAGCCATTGCTTTTTGATAAAGCTTTATCGTATCTGCAGCTGTTGCTGTTTTGGGAACAGCTATGAAGATATATCCGACATGAATATCTTTCTGGCTTCTTGCGAATGCTTCATTAACAAGTTTGTTCAGGCTTTCGTTATCGTTCATATAAGTTCCGACAACCTGGTTCCGGAAATTTTGCATTTCAGCAACCTGCGCCGCTAATGTATCTGTCTTTTCATCATAAGCGGCTTTCACTTTCAGTTTGTAGCGGATGTATAATTCAAGGTAATCGCGGTAAGCTTTTTCCGTTGGCTTTTTATCCGTATTGTTCTTTTCAAATGCTTTTAAAAATTCCTCCTTGCTTACGGCATTGTTACCGTAAGTAAATAATGTTTGTGCCGAAGCTGACCCATTCAACAAACAAAAAAATAAAATGCAGATCGTTCCCTGAAAAAATTTCTTCATCTCAATTGGTTTTGGCATTCTTCAATTTTAAATTAATAACCTCGTCGAGTTGTTGATATGATAGCCTTTTTGCAATGATGCGTTTTTCCTTATCTAACAAAAAAATAGTCGGTGTCTGGTACACATCATACAATTGTTTATAACCGGGCTGGTTATTCGCTGTAACTGCATCATGTTGTTCCTGCGTTTCATAAACGTGAATCCAACCCTTCAGATTATGTTCGCGGATAAATTTTAACCAGTTATCTTTTCCGCCATCAACCATCACCCCATATAATTTAACCCCTTCATTTTTCCATTTTGCCTGGTAGATGGAATCTAATTTCGGAACGGTTTCTTTACAATGGCTGCATGTTGGATCCCAAAAACACACAACGGTAAACTGTGCCTGCACTCCGTATAAAGGTGTTGGTTTGTTGGCGGTGTCTACCATTTCAAGGTTGGCAGCGGGCTGCCCGATCAGGTTTGCCATCAGGCTGTACGCCCTGTCGTTAATGAATTTGCGGTATTTTTCGGTGAAGAAATCTGCTTCGCCGGGGTTAATGAACTTGTCGAAGATGTGTACAAAAACCGCATCCTGCCCCATAAATTCCGGGTTGATGTATTTCTGTACAAAATGTACCATCAGGAATTTGAACATTTCTTTATTACTGCGTGAATACAAAAGCATCCAGTCTACTTCTTTATTAATAGAATCAGCAGTTGGTGTAACGAGGTCTTTGAAATACCGCTCTAATTTAGGTTCGAAAATCGGCGTGCGCACCAAACGGTCATCAGTAAACGAAATTCCATCCCAGTAGTGCGATTTATAATAATGGAACGCGTATTGCGAATCATATTTTCCGCCGGGTTGTTTATCTGCCGGTGGAATCACCGGGTCTTTCATGGCGCGGAATAGTGTTGCCAATAAAGACGTGGGATATTTCTTTTCAATATCACCCCGGTAATCCTGTATGTTTTTATTCAGCGCCTTCATTTTATCTATGATCCGGGTTGAATCCTGTTTGTTTTTTGCTGAAGCAAGAGAAGTTTGCAGGTCAGCAATTTGTTTTCCATCTTTTGCAGCGAAATGCGTGTAATCCTGGAAAACCGCATTATCCGGCGAACCGGTAAATGTTACGCGGTTTACAAGGTCTGTTGTATCTGCAGTAATTGAAAAATTTTGTTGCTGATCGATCAAGAGCTCAAATAATATCTCTTTGCGTGGAGAAACGATAAAATAAATCCCGCCTGGGAGTTTTTCTTTTCCTTTAAAGACCCCGGTACTCTTTTCATCCAGAACCACAGAATCGGCAACGGCTTTTACTTTTCCATAATAATATGCGAGATATACCAAACTTTTCTGAAATGGTTTTAATGTTAGCTTGATATTATACCCGGTTTGTGAAAAAGCACACATCGACACAAATGACACGAGTAGCACTGATATAATTTTTTTCATACTAAGAATTCTGGTAAAGCTGCAAAATTAAAATATTTGATTATGAGGTATAAAAACCTTCGTTAAATCATGGTCAAAATTGTTTTCAAAGCAGGGTGAAAGGATTAACTGTCTTCTAAAACGCAGGCACAAAGTTTTCATTGCTTACTTTTGCGGCGTGAGACGAAAAAAAAGAAATATTATACTGGAAAAACTGCTTATAGAAGACTATGCAGCCGAAGGAAAATCGCTTGCCCGGGCGGATGGTAAAGTGGTATTTGTTGAAAATACCGTGCCTGGTGACATTGCAGATGTAAAATTGGTGAAGAACAAGAAAGATTGGGCGGAAGGTTTTGTAACGCAATATCATCAATATTCTTCGGATAGGGTTGCGCCCTTTTGCTCGCATTTTGGCGTTTGCGGCGGCTGCCAGTGGCAGATGCTTCCCTATGAAAAGCAACTTTTCTACAAACAAAAACAGGTTGCTGATAATTTGAGCCGTATCGGGAAAATTGCACTTCCGGAAATGATGCCGATACTCGGCGCAGAAAAAACCACACAGTATCGCAATAAGCTTGAATATACATTTTCCAACAAACGCTTTTTATTACCGGAAGAGTTGAAAGATGAATCTGTTTCTTCTTCACAAAATGTTTCCGGCTTTCATGCAAAAGGGATATTCGATAAAGTAGTCCATATCGATACTTGTTATTTGCAGGATGAACCAACCAATCAGTTGCGGCATGCTGTCACCAATTGGGCATTGCAGCATGATGCTTCGTTTTATGATATTAAATTTCATACAGGATGGCTGCGCACGATGCAACTGCGCGTTTGTGAAACCGGCGAAGTGATGGTGAATATAATGTTTGGCTATGAAGATGAAGAAAAAAGAAAACAATTAATGGATCATATCTTATCTCAATTTCCGCAATTAACAACACTGCTGTATACGATCAATGATAAAAAGAATGACAGCATGTATGGCTTATCGCCACAGGCTTATTACGGAAAAGGATATGTGATTGAAGAACTGGAAAAATTCAAATTCAAGATCGGGCCAAAATCTTTTTTTCAGACAAATACAAAACAAGGCGAACGTTTGTACCAGGTGGCAAGAGAGTTTGCAGAATTGACAGGAAAAGAAACTGTATATGATCTCTATTGCGGCACCGGCAGCATCGGCATTTTTGTGAGTGAAAAAGCAAAAAAAATAATCGGGGTGGAAGCCGTGGAAGAAGCTATCGGAGATGCAAAGGAAAATGCGGCGTTGAATAATATTAACCATGCATCATTTTTTGCAGGAGATGTAATTGATATTTGTAATGATGGTTTTTTTGCGGCACATGGCAAACCCGATGTGATTATTACGGATCCGCCGCGTGCAGGTATGCATGAAAAATTAACACAGAAGATTATTGATATGGAAGCGCCTGTTGTTGTGTATGTAAGCTGCAACCCTGCAACACAGGCACGCGACCTGCGTTTGCTGGATGCAAAATATGTTGTTACAAAGATCCAGCCTGTAGATATGTTCCCGCATACACATCATATAGAAAATGTGGTACAGTTAAAACTAAGAAATTAACAGAACCCTTCATGTAAAAAAATGCCGGATAACTTGGTAAATTGTAATTTGCAACATCAACAGAACGTAAGATTATGACTGAATTTCGCCCGGGTGGGTTTCAGATGATTCCGCCAGTTATTAAGAACCTGATTATTGTTAATGTACTTGTTTTTCTTGCACAGATAACATTCGGACGTTCCAATCCTTTTTTTATTGAAAATTTATTTGCCCTGCACGACCTGCATTCTGTTTATTTTAAACCTCACCAGTTAATCACTTATCTGTTTTTGCATGGCGGATGGGACCATCTCATTTTTAACATGTTTGCCTTGTGGATGTTCGGCAGCATTTTGGAAAATGTATGGGGCGCCAAACGTTTTTTGATATTTTATGTATTGTGCGGCCTCGGCTCTGCTGTAGCACATCTTGCAGTTTTATATGCTGAAATGTCGCCTGTAATGGATGCATTTCATTCAATGCCGACGGATCAACAACAAGAAATTTTATATTCACCGGAATTTAGGGTAAATGAAGCAACCCTGGGTGCCTCCGGTGCTGTATTTGGATGTCTGGCAGCATTTGGCTATTTGTTTCCAAACAGCCTCATTTACCTTTATTTTTTCGTTCCTATAAAGGCTAAATGGTTTGTACTTATTTATGCCGGCATGGAATTGTTTTTAGGTGTACGCAATTCAGCAGGTGATAATGTGGCACACTGGGCACATCTCGGCGGCGCAGTTGTCGGCTTGATTTTAGTATATATCTGGAACAAAAAAGACCGTCGCAATTTTTATTAAACCCTTTTAGCTATTGAACTGTTAGAATAGTCAATAATCATTGGTGAATAGTGAAAAAATTTAAGGATGTTTACTTTTCACATCGCTTCACTAACATCTTGCAATTAACTAATTTCATAATCGTAATTTATTATGGATGTAATGGAAGATAGCTATCGAAAAAAAATGGGGCTGGGGCAGGATGGAAATGCATTGATCCGGCTGATCGTTCTCAATGCAGTATTATTCGTCGTCCTTAAATTCATCTATATCATCTATGTTGTTGGTGAGCTCGACGTTAACGCGTACTACAAGAATATTTTTAACTGGTTTATTCTTCCTGCAGATATTGAGAAATTAGCTATCCGCCCATGGGCAATTGTAACTTATATTTTTACTGATTTCAATGTTCTGAAATTTGTAGCAAATATGCTATGGCTCTGGGGTTTCGGGTACATCATGCAAGACCTTACAGGTAACCGCAAACTCATCCCGATCTATATTTACGGAGCATTTGCTGCAGCGTTCTTTTACATTCTTTCTTATTATATTTTTCCAAAACTTCAATCGCAGATCCCATCGGCAGCTATGTATGGAGCTGCGCCGGGAGTAATGGCCATTGCTGTTGCAACAACCACTCTTGCGCCGGATTACCGCATCTTTCCAATGATCAATGGTGGCATTCCGTTGTGGGTACTAACGTTGATATATATCCTGATTAACTTTTCCAGCATTGCTTACGGTGATTCGGGTGCATACATAGCAAATGTTACTGCAGGCGGTATGGGTTTCTTTTTTATTTACCAGATGCGCCGCGGAAACGATCTTGGCGCATGGATGAATAATTTTTTCGACTGGTGCAATGATCTTTTCGATCCTGAAAAAAAGCAAAAAAAGAAACCCGGGAGAGATGAATTCTATTATAATGTTTCAGGAACCCAACCGTATAAAAAAATACCGAACATCACACAGAAAAGGATTGATGATATATTAGATAAGATCAATCAGCAGGGCTATCGTTTTTTAACGGATGAAGAAAAAGACATTTTAAAACGAGCGGCAGATAAAGAAGATTTGTAACTTACAAATCTCAGATGGCAACGCTACGAAAATTCACCAAACGGGTCTTCATCATATCCAACATTATCGTTGTTGTGCTTTTTTTGCTGGCATGCGCCAACGCATTCCTTCACCCCGTCAGATGGTGGATCATTTCATTACTCGGCCTGGTATTTCCTTTACTGCTACTCTTTGTTTTTTTATTTTTCATTTTCTGGTTGTTCTCCAAAAAAAGATGGGCATTGCTTTCGCTTTTTGCAATGATCATCGGCTGGAAAAACATTCATACATTTCTTGCTTTTAATATCGGTTCATCATTCAAAGAAGAAAAACAGGCAAATGCATTGCGTGTACTTACATGGAATGTGCGGCGTTGGGATGAATTCAGCGGCCTCAAAAAAGAAACATCATTTCACCGTGCAAAAATGCTTGAGTTTGTTGAACAACAAAATGCAGATTTACTCTGCTTCCAGGAATTTTTTGAGTCGCACAACCCGAAAGAGTATGCTGAAAATATACTGTACATCCAGCAGCAATTGCATTTTCCGTATTATCATTTCTCACAGGATTATCGCCGCTATGATGGCATGTACGAGACCGGTGTGGTCATCTTTTCAAAATACCCGATCGTTTCCACGCAAAAAATCAAATACGATATCCGGGATAATATGCGTGGTACGGAAAGCTTGATTGCTGCAGATATCAATATGAATGGGGATACCATCCGCGTTTTTACCACACACCTGCAGTCCGTACTTTTCAGAAGCAAAGATTTCCGCGACCTTGAAACTATAAAAAATGTTGATGACAGTGTGTTGCAGGCTTCAAAATCAATAGTAAAAAAATTACGCCATGCATATAGTTTGCGCAGCGGGCAAGCTGATCTTGTGAGGGGGCAACTTGATAAAAGCCCTTATCCATCCATTATTTGCGGCGATTTTAATGATGTGCCTAATTCATATACTTACTTTCATATCCGCGGAAATAAACAAGATGCTTTTATAAAAAAAGGCTTTGGTATCGGGCGTACTTATGTGAATCTTTCCCCAACATTACGCATCGATTACATTCTTGCCGATCCTGAATTTTCCGTGCTGCAATGCAAACGTTTCAACCTTCCCTATTCCGACCATCACCCGGTTGTAGCAGATTTGCAACTACCTTCAAAGGCTCAATAATTTTCAATATATTTGACCAGTGAAATTTTTTATGCACATATCTTTTCTATCTTGCTGCATTACGCAGCTATAATACCAATTGAAAATTCCTGAAACACTTGTCCTTACTTCATTTTACAAAATTCTATTGAGGTATTTTATTTGTCTGACGGGTATAAATTATTTTTGCTTCATCATTTTACATTTTCGTATAACTATTTAACATGAGTTCATTAAAAGTCCATAATTCTTATTCTAAGAAAAAAGAAGAGTTTGCTTCGATCATTCCTAACCACGTAGGTATGTATGTGTGCGGACCAACGGTGAGCGGCGAAAGCCACCTGGGACATGCACGGCCCTTCATAACGTTTGATGTCATCTATCGGTATTTAAAACACCTCAATTACAAAGTCAGGTATGTACGCAACATTACTGATGCCGGGCATTTTGAAGAAGAAGGGCGTGCGGCTGAAGATAAAATTTCCAAAAAAGCAGTACTGGAAAAATTAGAGCCGATGGAATTGGTACAGAAATATACCAACCTGTTTCATTGGGCGATGAAGCAATTCAACAATCTTGACCCAAGCATTGAACCGACAGCAACAGGGCATATTGTGGAACAGATCAACATGATTGAAAAAATTATTGCCGATGGTTATGCCTATGTAGTAAACGGTTCTGTTTATTTTGATGTAAAAAAATATGCAGGGAAATATCCGTACGGAAAATTAAGCGGAAGGGTTTTGGATGATTTACTCGAAACAACACGCGACCTTGAAGGGCAGGATGAAAAACATAACAAACAGGATTTTGCATTATGGAAAGCTGCGCCGCCGGAACATATCATGCGCTGGAAAAGTCCGTGGGGTGAGGGTTTCCCGGGATGGCATATTGAATGCTCTGCCATGAGTACAAAATATTTGGGTGAACAATTTGATATCCATGGTGGCGGAATGGATCTGATGTTCCCCCACCACGAAAGTGAAATAGCACAGAGCACTATCTGCAATAAGCATGTTCCTGCACGGTACTGGTTGCATAATAATATGATCACCATTAACGGAAGAAAAATGGGAAAGAGTTATAACAATGTGATCAGGCTGACGGAATTATTCAGCGGCAATCATGAATTGCTTACGCAGGCATATTCGCCAATGACGATCCGGTTTTTTATTTTACAAACACACTACCGCAGTACACTTGATTTTAGTAATGAAGCATTGCAGGCGGCTGAAAAAGGATTGAAGCGTTTGTGGGAAGCCTATGAAGAATTACAGAAGTTGGAATTTGATGCTTACAAAGAGCGAAATGAAGAACTCGAAAAAACTTTTTACAAATTGTGCGGCGAGTTTGATGAATTCATGAATGATGATTTCAATACGGCAAAAGTACTTGCTAATATGTTTACGTTGGTTAGTAACATTAATTCATTAAAAAGCGGAAACCTGGAAAAAACAACATTGTCGGCAGATTGCTATGCGTATGTAAAAAAACAATTCAAAGCGTATGTGGAAGATATATTGGGGTTGCAGGATGAAAATGAAGATAAACGCGGCAGGTTGAACGGCGTTTTGGATTTGCTGATAGATTTACGCAAAGAAGCAAAATCAAAAAAAGACTATGTAACATCAGACAAGATCAGGAACCAGCTTAACCGACTTGGCATCTTAATGAAAGACGAAAAAGACGGGAATATCAGCTATAGCTTTGAAAAATAGCACAATATTCTCTGCTTGTTTGTGTTTTAAAAGACGGAAGTTCTTTTTAGCCAAATCAAAACAACCTGCGTTATTGGTCTTTCATAACAGCAAAACAGCTACTGGTTTGATTTTTGATTGGATGAATTGCTTCTACCATAAAAAAGGATAATGAATAGTATATTTTTTCGAAATACGACCATCGCAACAATACTGACTGTATTTTTTGCATATACATTTTCTGCCTGTAATAAAACCACAACAACAGTTCCGGTAGTAAATACTTCCAGCACGCTTGCTGCTATCATAAAAAATTCCACTACACTTACTATTCTTGATAGTGCGTTATCACGTACAAAATTGCTTTCGATGCTGGATAGTGCCAGTGGTGGCCCTTATACTGTTTTCGCACCCACTGATAAAGCTTTCCAAAATGCACTGATCGTTGATTCTACCATTGCAAAAATGGATGCAGCCATTTTGCGGAGGTTGGTATCATATCATCTATTAGCCGGAATAGAACAAACTTCAGCAACCATATCAAAAACGTTAAGCGGGCCAAACTCGGCTTATGCTGCTTCATCCACAAATCCGCTGACAGGTAATCCTGATTCGTTATATTTTTCAGTTTATGGGAGCACAATTTATATAAATGGCGTGCCAATTACACAAGCAGATGTGACTGGAGTGAATGGTGTGATACAGGCAATACAAAATGTATTAATCCCGCCAACAGGCTCGCTGTTTCAAACACTGCAAAATATCAGCACAGCAGATACAACCTATTCGCAGTTTATAGCAGCACTGAATTGGGCAAGTACAGGAAGTACAAACCTGGATACGCTGCTTTCCGGTGGAGGCATCTTCACAGTTTTTTTACCAAACAATAATGCTTTCCGCAATTATTTTGGAGATACCCTTAATGTTTCCTTTTCGGATTTCACTCCTGATTCAATCGCGGCTATTTTGAAATATCACATTTTGCAAACAAGGCAATTTTCTCCTGATTTTGCACAGGTTGCCGGTTATCCGACTTTACTTAACGGCGACTCCATTTATTTTTTCAACAGCGGGGCATATCTCGGTAAAACAGATTCTACAGGCACCGGTTTCAGCACAAGAAATATTATGGCAAACAATGGCGTGATCCATAAAATAAATGCGGTTCTTACGCATTAATTAAAATTTCACAGCTCTCGTTATTTCTCTTTTCCCTTTTGGCCCGGGAAGTTTTTCCACTGCAAAACCCGCGTCAGATAAAGCTCTTCGCACATTTCCTTTAGCGCTGTAGGTTACAAATATTCCATTCTTATTTAAGAGGTGAAATAATTTTCCAAACACTGTTTGTGTCCATAATTCAGGTTGATACATTGGGTCAAATGCATCGTAGTAAATCACATCAAAATTTTTTTCAGAAGAAAAGCCTTCAATACCGGAATTTATTTTTCTGAAAATAAATTTGGAGTTGATGCTGATCTCTTCGCTCCAGTTACAATCATGCAATTTTTCAAATGATGTTTGCAGATCGTTTCGTTGTAATTGATTGCAATAATTAAGTGAAGAAATTATTTCTTTTTCCAGTGGAAATTTTTCGATGGTCTCATAATAAATCGTTGTGTTATTTTTTTCTGCCTCCATCAATGTCAGTAATGCATTTAACCCTGTTCCAAAACCCATTTCAAAAACAGAAACTATTGATGATTTTGTTAGTGACGATCGCAAACCTGCTTCAATAAAAATATGCATGGATTCATTAACCGCTCCGAATTTGGAGTGAAAGCTGACGTTCGTTCCGGTCAAGGCAACTGAATGTGATCCGTCTTCCGTCAAAATAATTTCCCGTAGCATACGCAAAATTAATTTCTATATTTAAGTATCATAAACAGAACAATTGCTCAAACAAAAAAAACGAATTGTGTTATGCATTACGTTACCCATCTTTCAAAAGATAAAAAATTAAAAAAATTAATTGAGCAACATAAACCGGTTGCATTGAAAAAAAGAAAAAACCTGCACCTGCACCTGGTGAGTTCAATAATGAGCCAGCAACTTTCCACAAAAGTTGCCGATGTGATCCTGAAACGTTTTATGGATCTGTATGATGGCTCAACCCCAACACCGGAAATGATAATTGGTACGCCGTTTGAAAAATTGCGTGCCATCGGGCTTTCCAATGCAAAAACAAATTACGTACATAATGTTGCACGCTTTGCTATGGAACCAGGAATGGACCATAAAAAATTAAACAAGATGAGCAATGATGAAGTGATCGAATACCTGACACAAATAAAAGGTGTTGGAAGATG
Organism: Bacteroidota bacterium; assembly: GCA_018266575.1. Taxonomy (GTDB): domain Bacteria; phylum Bacteroidota; class Bacteroidia; order Chitinophagales; family Chitinophagaceae; genus Puia. Next base: position 570,938 of record JAFEAE010000023.1, on the reverse strand, counting down.
GACAACTGAGATGATGCTGATGTTTACTTTGGGAAGGGAAGATGTTTTTGCAATAGATGATCTTGGCATTCAAAACGCGATGATCAAATTATATAAATTAGATAATTCGGATAAGAAAAAATTCCGGGAAGATATGTTGCGCATCTCTCAAAAATGGAGTCCTTACCGTACTTATGCTTGTATACATTTGTGGCGGTGGAAAGATAACAGCCCAAAGAAGTAAACGCGAATTGACATGAATGATAGCGGAGTATTACGAATCATTAACTCGTAGCCTTTTCTATATTTCAAAACGTTAATTACTATTCGCAATTGGTCGTATATATTGCATACTTGCTTCATCTCCATTCCTTCTACAATGGGGAAGGGTGCCTCTGCCAAGCTTGCTTTGATATTTGCAAATTTTATGAAATCCGAAATACCAGGCATCCCTCTCCTTTGGAGAGCGAACGAGAGGGCGGCTTAAATAGAAATTATAATTAAAAAATTTTCCAAAAAACAATTCTTGTCTTCAAAAATTTGTGCTAATTCACATTTAACTATTTTGGTAACGACGTATCTGAAGTCATTACAATACCTGTTGGTTGTTTAATAATGTACCAGGTAAAATTTTGTGCAGCTTCTAATCCTTTTCCATAAAGGATTTTATCTTTTGTATTAATGCGCACGGGTTTATCGGTATAAAACTTTTGTGTATTCTGATCCCACCACAATTCATCGCAGTGAAGTGTGTCACCTTTGAGAATATTTTTCACCAACACACTATCGCGCAAAAAAACTTTGCTTTCATTTTGCCTGTATTTTCCATACAACGCGTCGAGCTTGCTTTCTATCTTCATTGAATCGTTAAAAAAATCTACGTGCAGCGTTTTGGGAAATTCGTAATACGGAGAATCTGTTTGATAACGGTTCATTACCGGTGCTGTGAGTTTCGCTTTTACTTTTGAATTTTCGCTGTAATAGCTTTCAATATTCTTTCCTTCCTCAACACCGATTTGCTTTTTACGATAGTTCGGGATTTTCTTTACATCATTTTCACAACTCATGAAAAGGATGAAAAAAAACATCGTTGAAAAAATAAAGCCAATATATCGTGAGGGATTTTTTTTCATTACAATATGCCCTTTGCTCATTGATTAAATTCACTGATCGCCAGCAATCCTTTAAAGATCAGGTGAGGGTCTGCAAATATCTTCTTTTTCAAATGACGGGAAAAATAGCGGGTGTCGCCGCCGCTTAAAAGCACGTTAAAATTGCTATACTTTTCTTCATATTCTTCGATAATTCCGTCTATTTCTTTTGCCATGCCGATTATTACACCACTTAATATATTCGTGCGGGTATCATAACCTACCAATGGAAAATTCCAGTCGGCTTTTACATGTGGCAATAAAGCAGTAAACTGGTGCAGCGATTTAAAACGCATTTCCATTCCAGGGGAAATACCACCACCTAAAAATTCATTGTATTTATTCACAAAATTATAAGTGATCGCTGTGCCCAAACCTATTACCAGATTATTTTTTTTGGGAAAAAGATCAACAGCTGCTGCAACCAATGCAAGCCTGTCTGCACCGATAGTTTCCGGTTTACCAACGGGTGTTGTAAATGGGATTTTTGATGTGTGATTGAGTTTATGAAAATGAGTGTGCTGTGCTAATATTTTTTCAACTGAATTATTATGGTTGATTACTGAAGAGAGAATCGATTTTTGCGGATTATATTTTTTAATTAATTGTTGAATGGTTTCTTCATAGTCATTCCCCAGTATAATTTCTTCTTTCAAATCTTTTTCAAAAAAAACGGCACACTTCAACCTGGTATTACCGAAATCGAAACACAAAGTGGTTGCCATATTATGCTGTTGCTTTAAATATGAAATTATTTATCGAAATCGAAGGAAGACAGATTTTTAAAATGCCCGTTTAATTTTACGCGGTCTTTCAATGCTTCCATTTCAGCAATCACTGAAAGTACTTTGCCGAGGTGCCGCTTCAAATATTCCTGCCGTTGTTCTTCACGGAGCAAACCCAGCAATTCATATTCTTCTTCCAATGATAAACCTGCATGGTGTGCAACATCGTATGCATTCAGTTCTGCATCCGGCTTTTTAAAGTCTTTACTGATGTTCAGCAGCGAATGTAATTGCCTGATCGCATTCACAACTTTTTGCATTAACTCCCGTTTGTGCCATTCTTCACTGTTATCCGGATAATTTACAATTGCACCGCTATATAATTTTTCCGGTATTGTTTTGATAAGTTCAAGAATACGAAAAACACTAAGGCCTTTTGTTTTGATATCCATCTCACCGTTTTCTTCCACACGTACAATTTCGGTTATGCGTACCAGTGTGCCTATTTCTGAAACATTATTATTGATCACGGAAGGAATTCCAAACGGTTTTGATTCGGTATAACACTCGTTGATGAGTTGTTTGTATCTTGGCTCAAAGATGTGCAGGTTCAGGCTTTCACCGGGGTACACCACAATGCTCAATGGAAATATGGGAATAAAATTTGTCATGCTCAACAGGGTTAAACGTAAACACTAACCAACAAATTTAGGAGCTAAAATGTTTGTAGTGGTAATTTTTTTACAGGCAGCTTCCCGAACAATGGTATATGATCAATCCGGCCGGTAAAACAACGCCCGGATTCTTTTAATAAGGTTTTTTAATTTAACCGCCAGCGGGAGGACCGGTTGGGATAATAACCCGTTAAATGGTTCGCCCCGCCTCAAATAATATTTCGTGAAAGTACCCGAAGTTATTTTCCATTTTTTTATAAAGAGATATTGGGCTTTTGTTTGAGAGATGCGTTTGGTTGATTTTTTGCCGAAATGATACACCCTGCTGTTACTAACGCCCTTGAATAACCGAATTCCTTCTTTCCATAATTTCATAGAAAAATCCGGATCAGAATACATGCCCGGGGAAAATTCTTTGCTGTAACCACCAACCAAATCCCAAACATCTTTATGCACTACATTAGGTGGCCATGTTGCCCCTTGCCAGTCGTTAAATGTGAAAGAAGAATATTCTTGCAATAATTCTTTTTCTTTGAAAGAATCAATACTGGTACCGTAGTTTTTCACGATCACACAGTTATTACCGGCATAAGGTTCGATCATTGTTGAGGAAAGAAAAAAGCGGGAATGCCCGATTTGTTTTATCTCATTGAATAATGCAGTATCCCAATCCGGGCAGGCATACATGTCATCATTCATATAAACCAGGTAATCGGTCACCATCAGGTTTCTTGCAGTATTTAATGCATAGCATATGCCGATATTATTTTCACTGAATGTATAATCAAGATCCTGTTGTTGCTTTACCCAATCAAGTGTGCCGTCTTTTCCTTCATTAATATGAATAATGATTTGATGTTTTAGCTGTGAATTTTTGCGGATGCTTTCCACACACAATTTCAGGTATGCCAAATTATTCCACGTAGGAATGATGATCGAAAAAATTTCATCTTCGTTACGGGGGCGAACTGATTTTTGTAAGAGGTCAACATTCATAAATGAATATCGGAATATTATGCGAGTGATCTGATATATGCTGCAACTTCTGCTGCATTGATGGAACGTATGCATGAGCAGTTATAAGAATTACGGCAATCATTACATTCTTTATTCAGTACAAACACGTTTACGTTTTTGCCTATCGGCGCCCATCTTCCCGGATGTAAGGGATGAATTGGCGGATAGATACCGATTGCATTGATACCTGTTGCTGCTGCAATATGTAATGGGCCTGTACTGCAGGCGATCAATCCATCCGCTTTTGCAATAAATGCTATGAACTGTGCAAGCGAAATTTTCCCGATAAGGTTATTGATTTGCGGGTGGCGGGAAAATATTTCTTTTAACGGTTCAATATCACCCGGTGTGCCTGTAACAAATATTTCGAATTTTTCCTTTGGCAGTAAATTGATCAATGCAGAAAAATTATCTGTACCCCATTCGCGGCTGCTGCCTTTTGATTTTGGATGAATGATAATATTGAATTTATTTTTTTTGAGCAACGAAGCAAGCTCTTCATTTAACGTTTCCATTTTGGTGAAACCATATAAGCCGGTAATTTCTTCAAATGAATAATTTTTCTTCGCACCTAATAGTGTCAGCAATTTTAAATTGAGTTGTGCTTCGTGATAAGAAGATCTTCTTCTCGACAATCTTATCAACTTATTACAGGTAAACCAATGAAAAAAGCGATTGGTAGTTCCGATCCTTTTTTTAATGCCTGCTTTTTTTGCAAGCAACGCGATCTGCATATCAGGAAAAACATGAATGATCACATCAGCCCCTATGTTTTTAAATTCTGAAACCTGGTCTTGTGCAGGGAGGTATTTTATTTTTTCCCAGTCAATAAATTCATCAACATGTTCGCATGCTTTTATAACATCCCTGGTATAAGGCTTTCCAAGAAAAACAATTTTACTTTCGGGATAAAGACAGCGCAATAAACCGGCAACTGGCAATGTAAGCACTACATCGCCAATGGCATCGGTCCTGCTTATAATAAAAGTGTTGTAATGTGGCAAATGCGTTTGATCGTTTAGCTGAAACAGATGGAGAAACTAAATTACATTTTTTTTAAACCTTCTGAATTTCACGTAAAAATCCATCCACATTAATTGCAGCCGCTCATAAAAAGTCATTACGAGCGATCCTTTTTTATAAAACACCGTATCGCTCCTATCCATGAACCAGGGTTCATATCCGTGTTCGTTCATCCAATTATTTATTTCATTAAAATATGGGTTCACGTATTTTTTTCCATGCGTTTCCAGCGATATAACCACTGGTTCGCTCTTCAGGTTTTTTATTACAAACCATTCACAGCCTTCCGTATCTATGCTGAGCACATCTATGGTTCCGTCATCAATGTGGTCGAATGTTTTACATTCAACAGAAAATTTATCTTCCTCTTTTACCTGGTAATTATCGTTTATTAATGCAGGACTCGCTGAAAGGGCTGCGGCAAATGTTGATGCTTCGCGTTGCACCAGTTCCATTGTACCATTATAATCATACACTGCAAAAGGATAAAGCGTTACGTTGGTGTAACTTCCAAAAAATTCATTTATTGCTTTTATGCTTTTGGGATCTGGTTCTACAAGCGTTGTTTTCGTTTTACTCTTTGTGATAAAATCAAAAACATTCGACATCTGCGGCAAAAAAACGCCTACTTCGCAAACATGGTTTACCTGCAATGATTTTGATAAAATTTTTTGGTAGATTTTTTTTGTTGTACCGGCGCTTGCAGCTTTCATGTTATTATTTATTTCGTCATGTAACTTTCAACAGGGAGGCGATTGGTGATGGAACGTGCAAGCGTCATTTCATCTGCATATTCTAGTTCCCCGCCGAATGCAATTCCTCTTGCAATGGTTGTGATCTTAACAGAAGCAGGTTGTATTTTTTTCTGAATGTAATATATTGTTGTGTCGCCTTGTATGTTTGGGTTTAACGCAAAAATAATTTCCTGGATATTTTCTTTTTGTATCCTGCTTATGAGTTGCTCAATGGTTAATTGATCCGGGCCGATGCCATCAAGCGGGGAAATAATCCCACCAAGCACGTGGTAGGTACCGCTGTATTGCTGCGTGCTTTCTATAGCAATTACATCGCGGATATTTTCAACTACACAAATCAAATCCTGCCTGCGCATGGAATTGGCGCAAATAGAACAAATATCTGCATCCGCAACATTAAAGCATCGCTGGCAAAACTTTATTTCTTTGCGCATCTTTATGATCGTTTCCCCAAAACCCTGGGAAAAAGATGCATCTTGTTTAAGCAAATGCAATACTAACCGCAACGCCGTTTTTTTTCCGATGCCGGGTAATTTGGCGAATTCGTTCACCGCATTTTCCAATAATGAAGAGGAGAATTGCATCATGCAAAAGTAAGCATAAGCAGGAAGGAATAAACATTACAAAGTAAAATCAATATCGTTGTCCCAATTTGCCTTGATGTTGAGTTTTTTCTTATTCGGGATTTTTACCGGGAATGCTTTTTCAGGTTGAAGTCGCTTCTCAAAATTTCCGGGATCCCAGATACCGTTTTGATTATCGTCATACAATATCCGCAACTCGTACTCTCCGGGCAAAAAATAAACTGCTTTGAATTCGGGTATTTTGAATACATGGGAATATTTCACGGTTTCACCTTGTATAAATTGTAAAACAGGATGTTTGGCCATATTTAAATTTCTGAACCGCAAATGCACTTCTGCATATTCGCTTTCGCGTTTTGTATGAATGTTGATGGTATCAATCTTCAAAAGTTTGTGCTCAAGGGTATCTTCAGCAAATTCCTTTTCGGCGATCAAATGATATTTTGTATCAACAGGCCATTTATACAGGATTGAGACTTTTTTATTGCTTGTATCCCGTACGATTTTATATTGAGCTGCCGGGATATCTGCGAATTGCTCATCCATGAAATGTAGCTTGGTTGAATCAAAAGATTTCAACGGCGTTGCAAATGTTATTGAAAACGTATCGAGAATATTAAACTCTCCGTTGGATGTATTTACCTGGAATTTCAGGCGTTTGTCTTTATCTGCTGGTTTTGGCGGTATGTTGCTTTTTGCATTGCTGCCTGATGGTTTCTTCGGCGCCTCTGCTTCTTCTGCATACGCATATAACATCACCGGGGCATTGAGGTTTTTTATAACAACGGGACTATCTGCAAAAGCAAAAACCTGGCTTTTGGAAGTATATTCTTTCACGCCACCTTCTGCTTTTAATGCATAAATATTATACGTTCCCGGGGCAAGATTGTGAAATGTAAAACCTCCGGCACTATCAAGCTTAGCTACATACCGGGGAGGCTTAGTCGAAACTGCAGAATCCGCAAGGTTACTATGCAGGATGACTGATAATGTGCTATCCGGTTTCCCTGTCATTGCAATCAACACCCTTCCTGATAATTCCATAGAGTCGATGTACTTGCCTGTTGAAAAAACGTAGACAAAATTTTTCAGTATGTTTCCTTCATTGATATCACGCAGGCTGTTTCCGAAATCAATGGAATAGGTAGTATTTGGCTGAAGCGTGTCCCTTAACCGAATAGTTATCGTTTTCAGTTTTGCTTCGATGGTTGGCGTTGATTTTGGTGGAGGGTTAATGATGAGGTTTTTATCTTTATCAGCAAGCTGAACATATTCATCAAACGTAAATGTTATTAGTTTGCCGTTGAATTTTAATGTTTGATTTTGAGGAACAGCAGATAGCAATACCGGCGGCAAAGTATCTTTCAGCCCACCTGATGGCGGAACGATCACCGCACACCCGGTTGTACCAAAGATGCCAATGAAAAAAAATAAAACAAATAGTATTGAAAAAAAGCTGGTGATTAACTTCATTCGCTGTGCTTGATAATGGATGCAAACTTAACTTCTTTCAAAGAAAACGAAAATCGTTGTTTGCTAATAATAGTATAAATGTGATTATTCTTATGGCCCGGCAAGTTATGCCATACTTGTTGTGCCTGCTGAAAACTGCCGATACAAAAGTATGGTATACCTCCGTTTTCTCTACTCCGTTTCTTCTTCAAGTTCATGCAATGCAACAGCCATATTATTTGTTTTAACAAAATTGCACCAGTGGCAATCTGCTTTTCCGCATCCGGTATAAAATTCGCGGCGTTGAATTTTTTGCCAGGTATTAGTTATCTGTTCGGTTACTGTTGTAATATCTGCAGGGGTAATCATCACTTTCTCTTTGTGATAAATTTTCTTTTTATCAGGTTCTACAAAATCAAACTCAGTACTTACTGCATGCCAGTCCTTTTGCTTATAGTTATCGATTAATATTTTGTAAAACACGGCCTGCCGCCAGTAATCGCCGCCTTCAGGTAATTTTTCGTTTGGTGCTTTTAATTTGTCGTATGCTTTTTCAATGTCGCCGGTTTTATAATCTACAACATTTACATCCCTGCCATGAAATTCCAACTTATCTAACTTGCCTTTTATCGGTACATCTTTTATCGTAACGTTCCTGATATTTAATTCAACCACTGCAATCTTATTCAGTGTATGAATATATTTATCGTAATAATTTCCGAGTACCTCAATTCCATATTCTATTCTTCTGTCGAAAGCTTCTTTGGTAAAACTCTCACGATGGCGGTGCATGTACCAGTTGAAATCATCCAGCATTTCTTCTTTGGAGGGAAATTGCTGGTTTGCGTTAGCTTTCATTTTTTCAAACAATTTCTGCAAGGCATAATGCACGGATGAACCAAATTCTGAAGCTTCATTTTTAGGGGACGGTATGCGGATCAGGTTTTTAAAATAAAATTCAAGCGGGCATTTCAGGTAATTATTCAAAGCAGTTACACTCAATACAAACTTATCGATAATATGACCGATGAAATCTTCCTCTGTTTTTTCAATTTCAGGCGCAGTTTCTTTGAACTGAAGCACTTCGAATTCCATCAGCTCTTGTGTAGACAATGAAATTTTTTCTACCGGCAATTCCTGTTTATCCAATATTTCTGCAATGAACATAGAAGGTTCAAGCTCTTTATTGTTGTTGTTGAACCGTGCAAAAGAAATGAATAAATATTTTTCTGCACGTGTGATCGCTACATAAAACAACCTTCTCAATTCTTCTTCATCTGTTGACTTTGAAGAAGCAGAGAAAATTGTATCCGGCAATCTATAACCGGTATTCGGGTTTCTTTTTTTCTCCCAGAAATTTGCATTGCATCCTGCAAAAAAAACATATTCGTATTCCAATCCTTTAGAACCATGAGTTGTCAGCAAATTCACGCCTTTATCGCTACCGCTTACCTGCACTAACGGAACCGGTATTCCGTTATCTTCCATCAGGCTGATAATTTTGACCAATTCATCTAATTTAATAAATGGGTTGCGCCTGGTCTCTTCTTTTACAAAATCAAATAAAGCAGTTAATACCTGCAGTAACCAAATTTTTTCAGGACTTTGCATAATGTACTCCAGCACGCCGGCTTTCTGCACAATATTTTCTAATAGCGTTTGAATAGTTTCATTGGAAACATCAGCGATCAATTGTTCAAACACTTTGCTTGCATTTTTTAACGGTTCCGGAATTGTTGCAGCGAATAAATCGCGGGCAGGTGCATTAGCTTTTTCATACAGCAGTCTCCGTATTGATGTTTTATTTTGTGAGAATTGTTTGTCTGCAACTTCCACAGAAAGTTTTGCAATTTCAATTGGCGGGATTTTATAAAAATCAAAATGCAAAATTTCGAAAAGCATTTCATCGCCGCCATAAGGTGTATCGTGTTCTGCAGCAAGGTAATTCAGTATCAAAAATATTTTCTGTGCTAAAGGAACCTGGAGTAAATCAACATCGCGTTTGCTATAAACCGGAACATTTTTTAAAGAAAGAAATTTTGCCAATTCTTCCCCATATTTATTTTCCTTGTAGATCACTGCAATCTTCCCGGGCTGAATGCCATTGTTGACGAGCGTTTCCACCTGTGTGGCAATATCAGCCATTTCCATTCGCTGCTTTTCGTATTCGCGGATAACAGGCTCAATGTTTAACTGGTTTATTTGCTGATTGGATGAGATAAGATTTTTTGAAAGCCCTAAACCGGGATTTGTTTTTATAAGCCGCGAATCATTTTTTTCGATCAATGATTTTGCAACATCCAGGATCGGTTGTGTAGAACGATAATTATTTTCAAGAACAATGGTAAGAATGTCTGCATATTTTTTCAGGAACGTTTCCATATTCTCCACGTTCGCTCCCTGGAAACGAAATATACTTTGGTCGTCATCACCAACCACAAATACATTTGGTTTATCCCAATAACTGATCAGTAGTTCAACTAATTTATTTTGCGTTCCGCTGGTATCCTGGTATTCATCTACCAAAATGTATTGATAACGTTCCTGGTAATTGGCGAGCAGTTGTTTATTTTCCCTAAACGCTTTCAATACCCAGTTGATCATATCATCAAAATCGTAGCGGTTGCGTTTCTGCATCCGCTGCTGGAAATTATTAAACTCGTTTACCGCTGCCCGCAGTTTTTCTGTTTTTTCTACTTCATCTTTTATTTTATCTGTTCGCACATCACCTTTCTTAAAATCTTTTACTGCACGTTTGGCAATGTATTCATCCCGTGACGGAAGGCTTTGAATATACTCATCAATTCTTTCATTAATAAAATCCGGCAACAAGCCTTCGCGTTTCATCAATGAAAAAAGATTTTTCAAATTCCCGATCTCGTAATACACATCTCCGCGATAACGTTTCAGCGGATGGTTTTTCTGGAATGCATCAATCAGTTCTTTGAATAATTCTATCTTCTCTAATTCTGAAATAGCATCCAGGCTGTTCTTTTCAAACAACGATAAATTTTCCTGGATGATATCATTACAAAAAGCGTGAAATGTAAAAATGTTTACTTTGTATGCATCAGGGCCAATAAAACCGAGCAGCCTTCTGCGCATGGCAACAGCTCCCGCATCAGTGTAGGTAAGGCATAAAATATTTTCAGGCAGTGCATCCGTTTCCAACAAAATTTTGCCAATGCGTGCAGACAGAATTTGTGTTTTACCGGTCCCGGGACCAGCAATAACCATCACAGGTCCTTCGATAGTATCAACGGCAAGGCGCTGATTTGCATTCAGACTGTTATAAACCTTTTGAAATTGCTGAACTAATTTTTCCTGTTGTATCGACATAATTCAAAGATATGCAGGTTATTAGTAACCGGGAAAAGGCTTTGGACAGCAAAAAATCAGCATTTATAGCAATTTGTATAAGTGTAAATTATTATTTTGCATACGTGTAAATTACTGATTAGGTAAAAAAAATGCTTAAAAATTGGAAATATTCTTATTCTGGGAATATTTTTCATAAGTATTTGGCGTTATTCTTTCAAAGAAAATCCTATTCATGAAAAATGGCCAGCCTTTTAAGGTTTTTATAGTGGAAGATGATACATGGTATGGATCGATGCTGCAGCATTACCTCGCATTAAACCCAGAGTATGAGGTCAAGCGTTTCGAATCACCGAATGATTTCTTTTCTCACCTGCACGAAAACCCTTCTGTAGTAACATTAGACTATTCATTACCCGATTGCGATGGGTCGGAAGTTTTGAAAAAAATAAAAGATGTTAACCCCGATATTCGGGTGATCATTATTTCCGGGCAGGAAGATGTGGCCACTGCCATCAATCTTTTGAAGAACGGAGCGTTCGATTACATCGTAAAAGATGACGACACGAAAGACCGCTTGTGGAACAGCATTCTTCACCTGCGTGAAATCAGTAACCTGAAGGAAGAAGTAGAGAGCCTGAAAACACAGGTGGGGCGCAAGTACGATTTCTCGCAAATGATTATCGGTAAAAGCCCGGCAATTGAAAAGGTTTTTGCAATGATCGAAAAAGCGGCAAAGACGAATATAACGGTGTCGGTTACCGGAGAAACCGGTTCGGGAAAAGAAATGATAGCGAAAGCCATTCATTATAATTCCGACAGGCATAAAGAACCATTTGTTGCGGTGAATGTTGCTGCTATTCCAAAAGAGCTGATTGAAAGTGAATTGTTCGGGCATGAGAAAGGCGCATTTACCGGCGCAATTACCAGGCGCATCGGAAAATTTGAAGAAGCAGATAAAGGCACTTTATTTTTAGATGAGATCGGCGAACTGGATATCAACCTGCAGTCTAAACTGCTTCGTGTTTTGCAGGAAAGGGAAATTACACGTGTTGGTGGAAACAGCGTAACAAAAATAAATGTACGCATTGTGGTTGCCACACATAAAAATCTATTGGAAGAAGTAAAGAATAAAAATTTCAGGGAAGATTTGTATTACCGCCTTATCGGATTGCCCATTCAATTGCCACCGTTGCGTGAACGTGGAAGCGATATCCTGATATTGTCGAAACATTTCATGGATGGCTTCTGTAAAGAAAACAAGATTTCGAAAAAAACACTTTCCCCGGAGGCACAACAAAAATTATTACAATATTCTTTCCCGGGAAATGTGCGTGAATTGAAATCGATCATGGAACTCGCAGTTGTAATGGCAGATGAAGATATTATTCTTCCCGAGCACATCACATTAAATTCTTCTACAAGCATTGGCGATTTGCTTAGCAAAGAAATTACGTTGAAGGAATTTGAAATACAGATCATCCAGCATTATCTCGACAAATATGATAAAGACGTATTGCTGGTTGCAAAAAAATTAGACATTGGAAAATCCACTATTTACCGGATGATCCAGAATAACGAGTTAAAAATTAAATAGTAACCCTGCACTATATCCCTCAATTCTACCCGCTGGAAAAATATCCTTATTGCAATCAGTAAAAGCTGATTGCTGTTTGTCTTCATCTCAAAAAAAGAAATTATGGCGCAAAAAGAATTTTCAGAAAAATTGTACGATCTGTCGATGGTGCAATCTGTATCCGGCGGCGATGAAAGTTTCATAAAAAAAATGGTAGCGCTTTTCATTGAAACTGTACCGAAAAATGTTGGGGAATTAAATGAAGCTTTCAATGAGGAAAACTGGGACCAGGTTTCCAAGCTTGCACACAAACTGAAATCTACGGTTGATTCGATGGGCATTAAATCCCTGAAAACCGAGATCAGGGAAGTGGAATCGTTTGCGAAACAGAAAGAATCGCTTGAAAAAATACCCGGGTTGATAGAAAAAATCAATCTTATAATTGACCAATGTATTCATCAGTTACAGGCCGATATCGTGAATTAGAAACAAATAGCTATTTCCCAATAAACAAACGTTTGTTCCCAAATAGAGACTATTACGTAAAATTTTTAAAAAACAAGCTGCTGCCGTTCAATTGTTTAAACATCAATTTATTTCCGGCATAATTTTCGGAGGAATAGATCGTCATGAAGCCAGATTCAAAGCCTACCATATTTGTTGTTGAAGACAATTTGCTCTATCAACACCTTATTGCCAAGGAATTGGAGGCGGTTAATGGCGATATTCATTTCTTTACGAATGGAGAGGCCTGCATCAGCGAATTGCACAAAAATCCTTCAGTAATTGTGCTTGATTATAACCTGGACGGAAAAATAAACGGCCTGGATACTTTACAATTTGTACGCAAAAAGAAACCCGGAATTCCGGCTATTCTTTTTTCCAGCCAACGCGGGATTTACTCCAAAGAAAATCTGCTCCGCTACGGTTATTTCGATTTTATTGAAAAATGCGAACATTCTTTCCAGGTATTACGCCAGATGATACAACGTAAACTGCGCATTCCTTCTTTTGCATGAACTATTTTCTTTTTGTATGGTTATTAGGAGATCATACAAACCCCATGTCAGTACATTCTTTTACTATTGTTCAAAAGATCCCAGCACGTATAGACGAAGTTTGGAATTTTTTTTCCGATCCTTCTAATCTAAACCAGATCACCCCGTCCGAATTAAAATTTGAAATCCTTTCTGCACAAATCAACCATAGCATGTATGCAGGACAGGTTATTGAATATTATGTGCGCCCTTTATTAAACCTGCGCATGTACTGGATGACGGAAATAACACATGTTGCAGATAAAATTTACTTTGTTGATGAGCAACGTTTCGGCCCATATAGTTTCTGGCACCATCAACATCATTTTAAAATACTTGATGGCGGCGTAGAAATGAAGGACATCGTTCACTATAAAATCCCTCTTGGTTTTATCGGTGATATTGCCAATACTTTTTTTGTAAGAAAAAAACTGAAACGGATTTTTGATTTTCGTTTTTCGAAAACAGAAGAATTGTTTGGTAAATGGATGAGCTAAATTCGGTTATACGTTAACGTTAGTTCTCTGATTTTTATTACCCCGGAATCCGCGAAATATATTTTTCAATTTGTTTGATCTGGTCGATGATCTGCGGCGTTGTAGGTTTTAATGCTTTTGCTTTGCGGAAAAAATCTTTAGCTGCACGGAATTCCCTTTTTGTCATCATAATAGAACATAACTGCAAAAAAGCAGCCGCCTGATTTTCTTTATCGGGCAATCCTTTGCGTATTGCCTGGCGGATATAACTTTCGGCCTGGCGGATATCATTTTTTTGCATTGCCAGCATTCCCATCTGCAACAAGCTTGCGCCTTCGGCTTCTTTCATCGGCATACCCAGGTCCAACCCTTTTTTCATATTTTTTTCGGCACTCGTGAAATCCTGCTTCATCATCGCAATGTTGCCTTTCAACGTATAATACACAGAGCGGATGGGCTTATATAACAGGTTGGGAAATTTGATGGAATTCAACACTTTTTCAGCACCTTCCATATCACCTGCTTCCATATATTCCTGGATCATGCGCAGCGGCCCAAAAAAGAAATGCCCGAATATCAGGATCACGCCGATAAGATAGGGAAGAAATGCAGGCCAGAAACCAGCATAGATATTTGCAGCTATGGCGATAACCAAAAAAGCGATCCCCACCTGCAACCTGTACCGGATAAGTATATTATAGAATTTCATAACTCCGTTTTATAAGGAGTGCAAAGATAGGGCTTTGAAGAAGAAGTAGGAAGCGGTTGTTCGGTAGACAGTTGTCGGTCGTCAGTCTTTGGGGTCGACTTACTACCTACCACTTATCAAAATTTATCGTCATTCACTTCGATCCAATAACCATCGGGATCCTGTAGATAGATCTGGGAGATATTATCAGGGCGCATCTGCACTTTTTTATCGCCTTTCCAGTCGCCGTATTTTATGTTCATAGCATCGAGATGTTTCATGAATTCAGGGAGTGATTTTACGGAAAATGCAAGATGGATATTGATATCGTGCGCAATATCTGCAGTAGCGCCACTCACTACATGTAGTTGTGCGTGGTTGCCTATATCAAACCAGGTGTGGTGGTGGTCGTGAAAAGGTTCTGCTATAGAATCGAGCAGCATCACTTTACTGTAAAATGCACTGGCACGGGCAAGGTCTGTAACAAAAATGGTGGTGTGGTTTACATGAGGTTTAGGTTGTGCGAAAGAAAACGATACAGAAAATAAAAAAGTGGCGAATAATACATTGCGGATTTTAAAATGGCTCATCGTATGAATTTTTGCCAACTAAGTTAACAAGGAATCGGCTGATGTGCCGGAAAATCTTATTTTTGCGGGCTCAAATTAGTTGATGCTACAATGGTCCCGTAGTTCAATGGATAGAATAGAAGTTTCCTAAACTTTTGATACAGGTTCGATTCCTGTCGGGACTACCCAGCGAGAATCTGAGCCATTTATTGACGAATGGCTTTTTTTATTTTCTTCTGAAACGCTTGCCAGTCGTGGTATTTCGGCGAAGAAAGAGTTGATGTAAGTAGTTCGAACTCTGTCTTTTTCTTTATTATACAGAATCCCATCGGGAAACACAAGCTTCTGTAATTTCTGTTTTCTATCAAAGTCGCCGGAAAGCCAACGTTCACGCAGGTTTGCGGAGATTGTCATTCCTTTTTCAATGATCTTTTCAAGGTTCGAACTATCTAAATTGCGAACAGCTAATTTTTCTTCAATTTGCTTCTTTTCATTTTTGAATTTTGCCGAATATTTTTCAAACAATTCTTTTGAAATTTCTTCTTTGATATATCGTTCTTCAACCCTTTCTATTTGTTCGTTTATTTCGGTTAACTGCCGCTTCCAAATTTTTTGTTCTTCAATATGATCCGCTAATTTTTCTTTTATAATTCTTGAAATCTCCGACTTCAATTTTGCAACATTCTTTTTCTCAAATTCAAATTGCAGAAGTTGTTCCGCAAAGAGGTTATTCAAATGCCGGGCATTGACATTTATTCCCGTTCCTTTTTCGCGGGATTTGTAATAAAAAACACCTTTTTTCCGGTAACCCGTAAGCGGAGCCGCGGCATCTCCGCCGCTTCCGTCGCCGCCGGGCAGCCCGTTTGCCCGGTGAGGCTCAGCTTTGGCAAATATTTTCAGCGGTAATTCTCCGATTTTAAACTTTTTCGGAACAGCGGCACGCGGCTCGGCGGAAATTATCCGGTTTGCCGCCATAAACGCCGCTTCCGTCACTAATGCCGGATGTTTTCCCCGGTAAATTTCGCCGGGTATCAAAGAGTGCGTTATATAGCCGCAATAAAACGGATTTTGAATGATGCGGACAAAGCTTTTATAATTGATCGTGCAACCCATTTTGCGCAGTTTCGCTACTATATCCTTATTTGTAAGATTGCCTTCCGCTTTTAATTTGAAAGCGATCTTCAAAAATTCTCCGTCTTTATTAATAACATATTTGTGATCTTTCGCCTTTGCTTTTTTATTTTCATTGGTATAACCAAATGGAGTTGCGGCAACCCAATAGCCTTGTCGCAAATTTTCGATCATTCCTTTAATGATCTTATCTTTTCTCAATTCATTATCGAATTGAGAAAAAAGATACAGCATGTCTCTATGTAATTTTCCAGATGGCGAGGTGGTATCAATCTCTTGTGAAGCAGCAGCGACTTTAACGCCGATGCTTTGCAATTCTTCGCTAATGCTTGCAGCACTCATTCCACTCCTTGAAAAACGATCTAATGAAGAGACAATTATATATTCGATGTTCTTGTTCTTTCGAACATAGTCAAGCATCTTTTTGAATTCCTTTCTTTCATCTGTTTTTGCAGATTCATGTGTGCCGCCGAAATAGTTATCAATTATGTATCCTTTTCTCAAAGCATATTCTTCACAATATCTTTTTTGTGTAGCAAGACTTGTATTTTCATCTTGTTCTTTGCTGCTTACACGAGTATAGATCACACATTTTTTTGTTGACCTTGTAGGACGATCTACTGAACCTTTGACAAAACTTTGCAATGCAGGATTTATTTTTCCTGTTATTTTATTCTTTTCCATAAAAATCCATTTCGCTTAATAATTCATCAACGATGATTTCAGCAAAGCAAGTGATCTGCTGATCTAAAGTCAAACGTATTGGCTTTTTAGCCTTGCGTTTTGCTTTGAGTTGCGATCTTTTGAGAGATTTTTTCTTATCGGATTTCCATTGCGGAGAACTCAAACCTAATAACATGACGTGCCATGTTGCAGATCAATCCTGTGTTAGTCCAGGATTGGGTCAGGGTTTGAGCTGTGGGGGTTTCGAAACGCATGTTATTGATTTTTGAGTGATAAAATCATAATGCACAAAAGTTACTAATTATTTTAGGAAATCAAAGTGCTGGAAAAGAATTTTTAGAAAAAATAACAATTCAATCGCTCTAGATAAAGGATTCTATCTTAAGCGAATTTCTTTTTCTATTACGGATTTTATGTATGCTGAATTTAGCCAAAAACATTTTTTCTTTTGCATCGTGCCATCAGGAGCCTCCATTAGATCTTCACTGTCTCTTGCTTTGGGTCGCACATGACCTATTCTATTATCTGATGATTTAATAAAATGTTCAAAGTCGCCTTTTTTAATTTTTCTTTTTGTATCTATCCAAACAGTTTGCAGTAAATCCATATCATTTTGTGGAATTGACCAAAAAAAAGCTTTCATAAGCCGATATTCATTATTATTGTCAGCTTTGAAAATCACAAAAAATAGTCGTCTACTTAATTCTTGATACCATTCTGAATCTTCCCAATCTTCATATATTATTTCCTTGAATTGTATTTGTCTGAATGACATACTTTCTTTGATACTATTATTTGATTCAATTCGAATAGTTTTCATCTGAACGTCAGCCTTTTCAAATTCCTCTATTTTCTTTTTCTTGATTCCTAATATGCCTCTGGAGATAACTTCAAATTTATTTTTCGCAGCAGTCTCAATATTTATATTCAACTTCTTTATGAGTTGTTTTTCCGTATTATTATAAAAAGGGATAAATTTTCTGATAACAAGTTCTTCGAAGCTTTCATTGTTTCTGTAATCATTTAGTGTCTTAACTATTGGTTCAATATCAAATAAAAACTTCTTTGAGTATTCAGTCTCTGATTCAGCGGCTACTTGAACTTCAGGCTCTTCTAAAATACTTTTATATTCAGAAATATCAATTAGCTCCTCTTTCTCATACAGGCTTTTTTGGATAATGAAGTTCAAATATTTTGACTTTAGCGAAAAAGCGCGTTGTTTTGCGGGAATAGAAGAAAATGGCTGCTTTCGAGTAGATTCTTTATTTGCTCCTTTCGTACATGCGCCTAAATAGAAGGTATCTCCCTCTGACAATTCGTGTGCTTTTCCATCTTTTATTTTTTGAACTATCTTTTCCCAATCTTCTTTTATTATCTTAAGATCCTTAACGGGGAATCTCCAAAGACGGATTATTTTAAAGATATAATCAATATCAATATTTTCCCTTTCATATAGGTAGAACATCAAAAGAAGTAAAGAATTCTTTTTCCAGAAACTACTATTTGCAAAACTCTTTTTATATTCTGTGTTATAGTCAATGATATTAAATACAAGTCGCTCTTTTGAAACAAAACTATTGCCAAGCTTTTTGAGCGGGCTTGTTTTTAGTTCAACACCCGCTTCTGGGAAATCAGGTTGAGAAATTGAATTTGGGCTGTACTGGAAATATAATTCCTCTATTAATTGTCCGAATTTACCCTTCCCGATTCTTTCTTGAACTGCTTTTTGTCCAATAACATCTTTGATAGATTTATTCAATAAAATCTTTGCGTATTTTTCAATCGAGAATGGGTCGTTTTTATTGTATGGCAATTTCATGAATAGCAAAATTCAATTTTCCAATATCTTGATTATAATTGTAACTCACGAGCGTGACATCATTCCATGTTTTAGGAATCGAAGGTCTTGATCCATAAATGAAATTTCTTAAAATAATTTCATCAATCGATTGATTAATATTTTGGTTAAACGAATTCGCGACTAGAAATGATCTTATCAAGGAATAATCTCCCGAAGAATATTCATTTTTCACCCAATCAATATATTTCATTAGCTGCGCCACGTCTTCAATCGTTGCTTCTCCCTTTTTTACTTCGATGACTAAATATTTTTCAATTGTAGGGTAAAGATTTTCCAAATATTTAAAGCCAAAAATGTCTATTTTATCAATATATGCGACCGGCTTAAAAGGAGATGCTGCAACTTGATGAGATAAATAATCCCATTGTCCGAATAATTCAATTGTTTCATGATCACTGTTTTGAATTTGATCTAAAATAGCAATCTCAACTAGCATCTCATGCCTTAATTTCCCTTCATGAACGAATGGATTTAATAATTCGCTTAGATTCAGAGAATGATTATTTGTAATTCTTTGATTAATTTCTTCGTGAATATTTTCAAAACCTGAGTTGTGGGTATTTGCTTCATTTGGATTAACCACAGCTTCGATATTTCTTTTAAGAATAATATTTTTTAAGGCTTGATTTTCTTCATCGTCGACTTTAATAAAAGAAACGTTTTGAATAAACCTCAGCATTTTAAATTTTGATGGATCCGACATCAAAACGTCATCCATATCAACACCATCTCTAAAAAAATGTGGTGCAGGTCTAAAGAAACAGATTAGCCTATTCTTAAAACTTTCTTCACCAAAATTAAATAATAGATCATCGACCACATCTTCATATTGATATTCATTTGGCTGAATCGCATCAGGGAAATTCTGCAAAAAAACGAAATCATGAATTCTGGTAAGTTCGCCTATACCATAAATTTTACGTTTAGAAAAAAAATAAATATTGTCGCCTTGGTTCATAGTTAAATAATCTCCGACTGTAGATTCAATCGCAGTAGACCAATAATTCGACGACGGGTTATTTATTATTGTTGAATAAGTGCCTGAATCTATCCTTTGCGCAAGATTATTTATATCGTTTAATAAAAACACGTATCCAGCCATTTTATAAGATTTCTTTGCTAAATGATCTTCCAAGTTTATCTACAATACCTACGACTAAAGCATTGCCCATAAAAAAAGCCCTCTTAATATCAGATATGTAATTGAGTTTTGTATGGTTATCTGGAAACATGTTCAATCTTTCTAATTCAAGTGGGGTCAATCGTCTTAATCTACCTGATATTGGAGAGCATATTACATGCTTAAAACGCGATGGTGAGGATCCTCCCTCGCCTGTTACGATAGTTCTAGACGGTTTATCTAGAGCATCTGGGAAAACCATTGAGCCTTCTGAATATTCGTATTCAAATCCATCTTTAGATACCCTTATCTCTTTTTTGGCGCCCTTTAATTTATTCCAGCTTTTTAGACTATTCTCGTCGATAAAGTATTCACTAGGTATTTCATTTTCATCTTTTATTATTATGTCGAGAAGTGTTGTTTCTTTCCCATTGAAATCAGGAGTTGTATCAATAGTTAAGTATTCGTGATTAATCATAATTCCACTATTTTTAAACGGAGATGATTTAGCTTTTTTATTAAAATTTTCTGTAAGCTCTAGTAATGATGTCGATAAATTTCCTTTAAAAATTTGAGGCTGTGTTTGAGAATCATTATTCACAGGAAAAGCATCGGCAATAACACCATCTTGCATTATCCATGACCTTTTGTCCTTTAGTTTTAAAAGCTTTTTATATGTTGGTGTTGATTTGTGATAACCTATAAAAAAAACTCTTCGTCTTCTTTGTGGCATACCATAGTCTGCGGCATTAATTACTCGCCATTCAACAGCATAACCTAAGTTAGCTAAAGATGAAAGCATGATAGCAAAATCTCTTCCTCTTTGAGTTGCGGGTGATTTAAGTAGTCTGTCAACATTCTCCAACATCAAGTATTTAACAGGCTTCCTTTTTTCAATCTTCTTTTCCAAAATTTTATGAATTGACCACCAAAGCACACCCTTTTTGCCTTTTAAGCCAGCAGCTTGATTCAATGTTCTGGCCACAGAATAATCTTGACACGGAAATCCACCTACTAACATATCATGATCTGGTATTTGAGAAAAATCTTCAGCTATAACTTTCGATATATCCTGATTAGAATGTTTACCATCAAACCTTGAAGAATATACATAAAATGCATCCTGCGTTTTAGTAGAAGGTTCCCATTGATTGCCCCAGATAACCTTGTAATGTGAATTTAATTTCTTTTCAAATCCTGTGAAAGCTGATCTACCTTTCCATCCTTCTAGACCTATTCGAAAGCCACCCACACCAGCAAAAAGCTCAACTACTTTAATTTCACTCATTGTTATTTTTTTTACAAAAATAATATTGACTCAATTTTATGTTTTGATTTTAGCAATTTCTTTGTCAATCTTTTTTGCTAATTTGTCCACATCTTTTTTTAGCTCACACTCCCAAAAAGAAAAAACCTTCCAGCCCGACATTTTGAGGTCTTGAACTTTATTAAAATCTCTTTTCTGGTTTTTTTCAAATTTATTTTGCCAAAATTTACGATTATTAATAGGCAGGGGTAAGTTACAAATTGGGCATCTATGCCAAAAACAACCATGTATAAAAATTGCGATTTTTTTTGATACAAAAACTATGTCAGGTCTTCCAGAAATTTTTTTATAATTAAGCCTGTATCCACGCTTGCCAATTTTCCATAAAGTCTTTCTAAATAATATTTCTGGTTTAGTGTTTTTAGACTTATTAGCGCTCATTATCCTAGACACGTTTTCACTTTTGGGTTTCGGTGACCTGCTGTCTCGTATATAAGATTTTTCACTAATTACCATAAATGTTTTGCCTACTATTTCTAATTTTTATCGCATCGACTACAATCAATCCGATTCTTCAGCCATTTTTATAATTAGCAAATCAGTAAATGTAATAAATAACCATTTCACCTTAATTCTTTGGAATGAGCTTCTTAGTTCGATTTTAGTGCGATAGTGTAATATAAATTATATTAATAAATTTAAAGTCAAATTGTAATTAATAATTAAAAGCAATAATTTCTAGTAATTATTTTTACTTATTTCTTTATTGGGGAAATAATAAGATTCGAAAATTTAGTCTAATCAATCAACAATAGTTATACAGTATTACTTATTATACAACTTAATTTTTTGTTTAAATATTTTCAGTTATGGAGATTCACTTCATTTGGATTCACAAATTTGCTCATTTCAAAAATCAAGGAATTAATTTATCCTCAAAGTATTTTATAAAACTAGAATTGGATAAAAATAATGAAAACAATAATGAAGGAAGATTGATTATTAAATACAATCCAAATTATATTGATGACTTTTTCGGCAAACCTAACATAGTGAATGTTACTGGAATAATTGGAAAAAATGGTACTGGAAAATCAAGTATTCTGAATTATATAAAATCCTACTTACCCGAAGGATTAGAAGCTAACATCGAATCCGATATAATCGTCTATAGCTATGAGAATGCGAATGAATCACACCATTGTATTATGGTTCCTCAAAATTGGAATTTGCAAGTAATTGACGACACTGGCAAATTCATAATAAATAATTATGGACAATCTACAAACGTAATGCAATCATTTCGTTTATCTTCAAAGTTGTCAGAAATCGATTATGTTTATTATTCCTTTTTTATAGATTATAAGCCAGAATTGACAGACTGGGCGGGGCTAAAGAATATCTCAACATCAGCTCTTATTGAGCAAGAAAGAAAAAAAAGGGTAGAAGAGAATCTATCTCTTCCTAACAATCAAGATACACAAAACTTCTCGAGCGATTTAGAATATTTTATAGGTAATGAAATCACAAAAGCAGTTCAATTTTTAATATCGAGTTCCAGAAGTATTTTACCATTCAGCCCTCCCAATACACTAAATATATCAATTGATAACACTGACAGAATCTTTTTTTCTAAAACTAACACAACAGAAAAGGATGTCCATGATTTAATTACTAGGTTGGACAATAAAAATAAAAAAGAAAAGGCTAATGATAGACCACTAAACTCAATGTTAATTGCTTTATTGATAAATCTTTTACTTACAGAAAGAAAATTTTCGTCAAGTATAAAATTCTCGCATGATTTCTCAATCAAGAAAAAAGAGTCACTAAAAAAATTCATAACGCGTTTCTTTGTCAATCTAAGGAATAATGAGGTCAATTATGGAAATACAACCATTCCTTATTCAAAGTACCTAGAACTTTCTGAACTTGTACCCAAATTCATAACTCAATTTGAAAACTTGCTTAATCAGAAAATAATTTCAGTTCAAAACTCAAATGAAAAGCAACCTAATTTTGTCTTTCATCTTTCCGACAAAGCAGATCAAGCATTCTCAGCATTAATAACCATTTATCTAAAAATCAAAGGGCTCACGCCTTTTCTAAGTTTTAAATGGAGAGGACTTAGTACTGGTGAACAGTCCTATTTGTCTTTTGTATCAAGATTTTACCATTTAAAACATCATGAGATTGGCAGTGCTGACTTGAAGAAAAATCTTGTGATTCTTATTGATGAAGGAGATGCAGGATATCATCCAGAATGGCAACGAAAATTTTTCAAAAATACAATAGAGTTTTTATCGTTATTATTTAGCGAACATAAACTTCAACTAATAATCACAGCGAATGCTCCTTTTCTAACATCTGATTTGCCTAAATACCATATTATATTCATTGAAAAAACAAGCGACGAACAAGTTATCGTTCATGAAAAAGAAAATAATCGAGCCGAAACATTTGGTGGCAATATACATACTCTTTTTTCCGATTCATTTTACATGGATGGGGCAATAATTGGGGCATTTGCAAAAGAAAAAATTGATAGTATCATTAAATATTTGGGAAATGATCAGATCACTCAACCAGATCAAGCATATAAAAAAACAATAAATTTAATTGGCGAGCCAATACTAAGGCGAAAATTACAAGGCATGTGGAGTGATAAATTTGGGATAGATGATGAAATTGAAAACCTTCGAAATAGAATTGATACTTTGCTAAAACTCAAAAGAAAAAAGTAAAGAAATGATCAAGGTCCCATATACTCTTCAAGAGCTTGATGCTAAGGCTGCTTCATTTTACAAAAAGATTGAAGCTGCATTTTCTCTAACTACTACTATAACAAATCGGAATGTTCTCAACGATGAGGCAACGCCAGTGTTTACTTATATTTTAAAAAACGTTGAAAGCATTATCACTGGTAGACCTGATAAATTGGAATTTCATATTAATCAAATCGACAACTTAATAACTGTTGCAAAAGCAAATTATCGAATAGCTCATCCGGGAGTGACAAATAGAGAAGTGGCAAAATGGTTAAACAATGAAATGTTCATGGTTTTTAATTATGATTATGATAACAATTCTTTTTCAAAAATACACCAAGGGAAGATGGCATATGATCATGCCTTACTACTAGATTTATCCACTTGCCTATATTGTAATGCGCAATTCACTTTCACGATTAAGAAAAAAAAATATAAGACCCGTCCTCATTTTGATCATTTTTTTCCTAAATCTAAACATCCTTATCTGGCTCTATCATTCTATAACTTGATTCCTGCATGCTATATTTGTAATTCAAATCTAAAAGGGTCAAAACCTTTCCTTTATTCAACACATTTACATCCTTTCGTGGAAGGCTTTGAAGGGATTTTTGAGTTTCAAACGAATATTGATTCTGTCGACTTTCTAGTGAATAAAAAAGACTTTAAAATAAAGTTAGTCAAAAAATCTACTTCAAATAAAGACGATGTGAAACGAGCAAAAAAAAATATCACTGTATTTGCTCTTGATGATAGATACAACTTTCATAAGGATTATGCAGGAGAAATAATTACGAAATCGCATATTTATAATGATAGTGAAATAAACGAGCTCTTAAGGGATTATGAAATTACCCCAGGAAAAAAATTATTTTCTTCAGAAGGAGAAATAATTGAATTATTTCTTGGAAATTATATTCACGAAAGTAGATTGCACAAAAGAATATTATCAAAATTGACGAAAGATATAGGCAACGAACTTGGACTTAGAGTTTGATATGAGCATACCTATTTTCCTATATTTTTTATAAGTCCTTAAATAAATAAATAATCTTTCTTTCTATTTATTACATCGGAACCACTACTATGCAAATTTTTAAATAGTAGTGAATCTAAGTTATTTGTTCACCCCAGCCGATGAGATTTGTTTTATATTGTTCTTTAAGATCTAAAGATTCTAAGAATTTTTAATTCTCTTGATAATCCTTAATAAATTTTAATTCCATTTTATTTTCTGGAAATCGGTTTTATAAAACTCTAGTTTGTCGACAACTACTTTTATTATTTTGAAATATCTATTGGAAATTAAATCAGCACAATTTCTATTCATATAATAATTCTTGTCTACCTCAGGATAGATATAGGGATTAGGAAAGCTCAACGTTTTGTAATTCCAATAAAACAAAGTATTAGGTAAGTTCTCGTGCAATATTTTATCGTTGTTATACTTGATTTTTGGAAAATCATAAGCGTTATCAAACTTAAAATTTAAACGACTCCCAAATTCAAGAGTGACTCCTTTATTTGGGAAATTAGGAATTGAAATTAAGTTTCTAATTTCTTCGAAGGAGAATTTATTTATCTGATTTAAATAATTCTCTTTTAATAATTGCAAAAGATGAGGTATGTAAAACGTCTCAATTGAATTATACAAAGGATCGATTTTGTCCGATTCCAATTTGACATTTAACAATGGCTTTTTTTTGAAAAACTTTTCCTGAGTTGAAGCATTTTTAATAGACTCAATTTCTTTGAGAGTATCCTTAAAAAGAATTTCGTCATTAGTAGCTTCAATCAAAATTCCCATCTCTCTATTATTTTTTTCAGAAAATTCATGAAGATTCATTGAAGAGATAACCATAACATTTTCGTTATGATAACACTTTGCATGCAAGCTTTGGCAATAAAAAATCTCCAAGTTCTCAATTTCATGAAGTTTTTTTTCTTCATTCGCATTTAATCTTTCTTTTCCATAGATGACTGTGATCCGTATTCCTTTTCTGTTGGCATCTTTTAAACGATCAAAAGCATTCTTATTAACTTTTAAATATGGACAAACTATAATGATGGATTTATCAGCATCCCTAATAATCTGTTCAATGTAATTGGCGATGCCCGAAGTAGTCAAAAACTTAGCCATATTAGGTAAGTATGATTTTTAATAGGAATAGATTTCTACTATGTAAACGTAATAATAATTAAAATATTACGGAGTAATTAAGTCGAAAAATTAAGAATGCCTTTATCGCCTCGAATTTCTTCCTATAATCTCATCAATTTCTGAATTTGTCATATTCCACACATCTAATTGGCTGAGGTAGCCCTTGTGTTTTGCTTCTTCGATTGCCATTTCTCTATACTTGTTTAAAATGCCACCATCTAACCAAATATTCGTTTTTATACTATCGTTATTCATTTCATGATGAATGTCACTTACCCAAAAACAATTTGTACCTATTTTAGCTTTCACAAAATAGAAATGAAAATATTCATAGACTCGAGGGATAATATTCAACCCAAGATTAATAATCGCAGAACTGTCATAGTAGCTAAAATGGCAAGCGACTTCGATTTTGTTATCGGTAAAAAGTTGAGGACTTTCATAATTCAAATCAAGCAAATCTTCATAAATCTCATGAAGCCACTTAGTAACCTTAACTGTTTCCAATTTAAAAGCAGTGGCGATCTCTTTTATAGTAATCTTTTCTTCTCGCTCATTAAAATAATTAACTTCTATGAGCCATTTTAAAAACGAGTCGTAAGATTTACCTGTGCCGTTCTGAGCCAAAATTTGAGACCATTTAGGCATAGTTGACAAACACACAAAAATTTCGTGAGTTGATGGCTTGTGAATGATTTTTCTTCGTTCTTTTAGTCGAGGCATTTTTTATTATAAAATTATTGCTTCGCCTGACTTTTTAAGGTACTATAAGTATTGTTCAATGCTATTTAAGTCTTTTAGCAGAAGGGTCGTACTCTGGCTATTTGGGACTACTTACTAAAGTAACTGCACTATAAGTTTAAGCAACATTTAAAGAATAATGCTTAATATTTTTGATTTCCTGCTCTTTGTAATTCTGTTCTTCCAAATCATAATCATCCTGTAATCCAAGCCAGAACTTGGGGGTTGTTCCAAAATATTTTGAAAGCCTTAAAGCTGTGTCCGCTGTAATTCTACGGTTACCTTTCAAAATTTCAGATACTCTTGTTTGAGGTATTCCTACATCTTTTGCTAATTTATATGCTGAAATTTCTAACGGATTTAAAAACTCTTCTAAAAGGATTTCGCCTGGATGTATATTTCTAAGTTTTTTCATTTTAGCTTGTTTTAATGATAATCAATTATTTCAACTTCGGTCGCATTCCCATTACTCCATTTAAACATTATCCTCCATTGATCATTAATTCTTATTGAATAATAGTCTTTCAATTTACCTTTTAATTTCTCTAACTGATTTGATGGGGGAATTCTCAAATCAGTAATATTTTGAGAGTTATTAAGCATTCTCAGCTTTCTTCTTCCGATCTCCTGAATTTCGACTGGCAACTTACTGGCCCTTTTCCCATCCCAAATTTTTTCAGTTTCTTTTGATCCAAAAGATAAAATCATACTACTGTTTAGCGTTACTAACGCCAAAGGTAAGTAATTTTATGAAAAGACCCGGATTATCATGTGTAATTTTACACTTCGTTTATTTAATTTTCCTGCAGAAAAATTAATAAAGCCTCGAAGAAGGTTGGAACCATTTAATGTTCCCAATTTTTGAGATCTGAAAATCTTTTATTATAAAAAATTAGTTGTAGGTTTAATTAGTCACATATTGATCCGCCATCATTTCCGCCTGCTTCATCACTGTATCAATTGCCTGCTGTTGTTTATCCGGCGGATAACCATACTTAGTTAATGTTCTTCGCACAATAACCATCAGTTTGGCTCTGGCACTTTCACGAATTGTCCAATCTATGCTGGTGTTTGTTTTTACCTTTTCTGCAATTTCCCTCGCTATTTCTCTCAAAGTATCATCACCTAAAACTTTTACAGCACTATCATTTACTTCGAGGGCGTTGTAGAATGCAACCTCATCTGTAGTTAATCCAAGTCTTTCTCCTTCTTTATCGCTCTCTTTTATTTCTTTGGCGATATTAATCAGCTCCTGAATAATTTCCGCAGTTGTTAAAAGATTATTCTGATATTTTTTTATGGCATTTTCCAGCATTTCCAATAAAGCCCTGCTCTTTACCAGCTAATCAGCTATTATTTAAAAATTGTTTTATGAAAAAGGTAGCCGTACAACCAATTGCGTTCCCTTGTTCCCCGGATAAAAATTAATCGAACCATTTAATGCCTTGATGCTTTCGGAAATTAAGTATAGGCCAATTCCCTGGCTCTTTGATAGTGAATTTGATTGCAGGGGCATACCTTTCCCGTCATCTGCAATATTTAAAATTATGAACTGCTTATCATCATATATATTAACCTGCACTTTTCTTGCTTGTGCATGCTTTACAATGTTTATACAAGCCTCGCGTATAATGCGCAGTAATTCAATCATAGTAGTTGTGCTGATCTTTTTTAATGCACCAGGCTCGAGTGAAATTTCTTTTTTGTACAGGTCGCCAGGCAAAATAGTATTCACAAGTGCAGTAACCTGCTCGTCGAAAGAGGTTTCTGGCGGCGCATCCGAAAACCAGCTATGGCTGAGGTTTCTTGTCGCTTCATAGGCTTTGTTTATTTGTTCTGCCATGCAGAGCAATTTTTGGTGTGCATATAGATTTTCGCGGGCCAGGGCCATCCTGGTCAGTTGCATTTTCACAGAGGCAAGGGTACCGGCTAAATTATGATGCAGTTCGCCGGCCAGTTCTTTTTTAATTGCTTCTTTTGCCAGCTTGTTTTTTTCTTCAAGCTCTGCAATTTTCAAATGGCTGTCGGAATACAGTTTCGCCATGTTTTCTGCATTTTTTTCCAGCCGCATGTATTTGATGTTATCTGCTTTTTTATTTTGGTAAACGATCAGCCAAAATAAAATACCTGCAGCTCCAAACAGCAAGATATCTAATGGAATCCTGTTAGTCCAGCCATAAGGATCCGTTGAAGCCCTGAGCTGTTTTTGAGGGATTGTGTTTGTTGTGGGATAATTTGATTGCTCGATGTTTTCAAGGATGATGCGCCGTGAATGTCCCGCCACTTTATTTTGAGCAGGTGAAGGATTATTATCTGCCACCAAAAATTGAGGCCCTTCTTTTGTAAACTCCGGAACGCTCACAAACCATTTTGAACCTTTATCGGAAGGAATGGAAACCCTTTTGTTTTGTGTTTGTGCCGCGCAGGCATTGTAAATAATAAAAAACAAGAGGGCATATAGAAGTTTATATGGCCTCGTGATCATGGATACGAAACGGGCAAAAGATAAAATTTTCATGAGGTAAAAGCATTATTGACTGCTTTTAAAGAGTATGAAATCTGATCTGGAAAACAAAAAAGGATATGAAGTTATTGCGGATACCGGTTGGCGAAGGCTGTCGTCGAAATGAACCTGCTATTATTTAGAGGATGAAGAGGATATGCATTGGTTTTTTAATTCAGTTTATGCTCGTACGCATATTTTACTAACTCTGCGGCTGAATGCAGGTCAAGTTTTTTCATGATATTTCTGCGATGTGCCATAATGGTAAATGGACTGAGAAAAAGACTTTCTGCGATCTTGTTTACTTTCCATCCTTCTGCAATTAAGCGTAAAACTTCTAATTCTTTTTCGGTAAGATCTGTTTGTGCTGCGGAAAAAAGACTATTCGTCATTCGGCTGTTAATATCGGAACTGACGTATTTGTCTCCATTGTATGTTTTTTCCAATGCGAGCTTTAATTCAAAATAGCTAACGGCTTTGCTGAGGTATCCGTTAATGCCTATCCCAAAAAATTCACGCACTTTGCTGATCTCTTGTATGGTGCTGATAATAATTATTATTAATTCCGGGTATTCTTTTCTGCAGGATGAAACAAATTCTTTGGTGTTTACGCCGGGCATTAATAAATCCACAAACAGGTAGTGGTATTTGCCGGTCTTCAAATCATTTTTTGCTTTCTCTACAGACGAATGCAGCCTGATTTCGCAGCCCGGGGCCATTGTTTTTAATAACTCCGAAAAGCCTTGTGCAAATAATACATGGTCATCGATGATGATCGCATTAAATTCAGGTACCTCAATTTTATTGTCCATCATAGCTTAATTCAACTTTAAAAATACTCTGTAATTGAACGTAAACTACTCCTCTATTAATGTCTATTATATAGCATAAATAGACTACAAAATTAGCATATATATGCTATTAAAGATGGTGCTTTTGCTGATCTCATTGATTTGCATTATTCCCTCTGCTTATTCGCAAATGCGCACGCATAATTATTTTTTGTGGGTCTTAAATGCGAATGAAAAATGTATAGGTATTATTTCATACAAGTGCATAATTGGTTTAAATAGCCGTGAAGCTAATTATATATCGTCTAATCTATTTTCATAGTCGTTTTGTGTATTTAAATGACATATTTAAGCTATTTGGGCATTGGATTTTTTGAAGAAATTTTGCATTGGATTTTCCCGTTTTTAATTCAATCCTATGATACCCTTTTTTGTTTTCATATCCCGCACACCGGCTTTTAAAATGCGTATTGCCAGCGCAAATACCGGAATAAAAATTTTAAGGTTATACCTGCTTTTATCCTCCATTTTCATTGAACGACCATTTAGCTCCTGACAGTAAAAGTTCGGGAGTGAAAACATCCTCTTAACTATTAACCGGAAAAACAATTTCAAAAAAGGTATGAAAAAACAATTTTACAAAAACCTCATCCACGGAGCAATTATATTGTTCCTGTTTACCGGCATTGCAAATGCCCAAACCGCCCCTGGTGGCGTATCAACCTCAGCCAGCACTACCTATGGTATGAGTTATACATTGTATAACAACGCCGCTGACACCCCCGCATTGAAAGCGCAAAGTTACGGCTCGTTAATAGCAACGGGCTATACCAATAGCATGTGGGATTTGGATGACAGGCTGGTTAATAAAATATCCGCAACTTATACGTTGGTAGGAAAAGGTACGCTTACCATTATTAACGCAGGAACATACAGTTTTTCAATGCAAAGTCTTGATGATTATGCAGTGATTGTAATTGATGGAATCAATTATGCTTATGTGGGTACAACCTCAGGTGGTGGAAAATACACTTCATATCCCCTTGTACTTTCTGCGGGAACGCACAGCATTGAAATAAGATGGTCCCAAAATGGTGGCGGCGCAGGGGGAGAAACCTGCGAACCGCAATGGAAGGATAACGGAAGCCTGGATGCTGCCAGTACTTCCTTTGTGCGGATACCCGACTCTAAATTTACCATGACAGCTAAAATAAGCAATTGGTATAAGGCAGATGCTGGGGTTACCGGCAGTGATGGCAACCCAGTAACAGCATGGGCAGACCAATCGGGCAATACCAACCTTACCAATCTCACAGCAGTTAACGGTCCGATATACCAGGTAACAAGCAACAACCAGTTCAATTTTAATCCATGTATATCTCTTTACAATGCCTTTGATCGAAAATTTAAGTCGGCTTCGTATGCAAACAATTTGGCATGGAGCAACCAGGGCCAGACAATGATTGCAGTGAGCAGCCAGTATACCATTACCACACCTACCGGTTATAACCAATTTCTTGTTAGTTATGGGGACGACCAGGGAAACACAACAGAAGCTGAGATGTTTTATGGTACTAATATTAGATTGAATTTTGGCTTTGGAGGAGCTGGCGGAGGCACTGCACTCTCAAACAGTGGTAGCATGCCTTTTACAGCTGCGAACCAACAAGGGATATCCACTGGTACTACTGTGAATTATAATATTCTCCCTGGAAACACTATCAACCAGTATTTTAATGGATCCGCTTCCCTTGGAAGCTGGCCTGATGGTTCCAGTACTAAAAACCTGAATAATAATGCTGATTTTTGGGTTGGAGAAGAAGTGGATCAAACCGGCGGCGGATACAACGGCAATATAGCCGAAGTAATTAATTATCCCTGGGTATTATCTGCTGCGGAATTGTTGCGGGTGCATTCTTACCTCGCCATCAAATATGGTATCTGGCTAAACAGCGGCACTACTGATTATGTGTTTTCTGATGCCACACAAATGTGGACACTAACTAATAATACCGGATACATTAATGATATTGCCGGTATCGTCCGTGATGATATATCCGCCTTATATCAGAACCAATCGCAGAGTGTGAATGCGAACTCATTTGTAACATTGGGGCTAGGCTCTATTTACACTACCAACGCTTTAAATATTGCAGCCAATTCTATCAGCGCAGACAAGTCATCATTGGTATGGAGCGCCAATATAGCCGGCTCGCCAACTCTGCAGGATGCCAACCAATACAGGATAGGCACCCAGGGTTTTAATACTATCCTGAATAAAAGATGGAAAGTAGAGCAACACGGAACAGGCCTTACAGGTAAAACAATACAGGTGGGCATTTCCAATACCAATGGCATTATACCTGCAACGAACAGCTATCTTATTGTTAGCACAACAGGTGCATTCAATGCATCTAATGAAACCTATTATGCGCTTACCACAAGCGGCAGTTATTTAGTTGCGAATGTGCCAGCATCTGTATTGGCGAATGCCACTTATTTTACATTCGGCACAAAAGTGATAGCGCCGGGTGGTGTAACTACTAACCTGAGCGTATGGTTAAGTGCAGACAGTAACTATGCAACCGGATCAACGGCTACATGGACTGGACGGAATAGTACTGGTTATAAAGTAACACAGTCAACAACAGCTAAACAACCTTCAGTAAATGCTACAGGCATGAACTTTAATCCATCGCTTACTTTCGCTTCGGCAAGCAGCCAGGAAATGAATAGCGGCAGTACGATTCCCAAATTGGCTGTAGTATCAACAAATTCAACGGCAGGGGCTTCGCAATTCCTTGTGTTTAATCCCACAACGGTGAGTGGCAATCCTTACAATTTTGCAGCAAACAGTGGGTCTGTATATGTAAATGGATATAATTTAAGCTCTCCGGGCACCTTGTATATAAATAACAAGAATTATACATCTGCTTCATTAACACCAACAGCCGGTAGCATAACACTATTTTCATCATCAGCAAATAATAGCCAGTCAGGAAATGCCGGCTTAAATGGAAACATT
This sequence comes from Bacteroidota bacterium, assembly GCA_018266575.1. Classification (GTDB taxonomy): domain Bacteria; phylum Bacteroidota; class Bacteroidia; order Chitinophagales; family Chitinophagaceae; genus Puia. Next base: position 537,862 of record JAFEAE010000023.1, on the reverse strand, counting down.
AGCTCAATAGCAAACGGCGGTTCAATAAATAGTGGTGGAACTACTCCCCTGAATGTAGGTTCCGGCGGTGGCGGTAACTATTTTAACGGCGGCATTGGTGAACTCATTATATACAGTGATACGCTGGGTTCTCTTTCAAATAATATGAGCCGTATCAATTCTTACCTCGCCATTAAATACGGCATCACATTGGGTACTGCTGGTAGTCCAGTGAATTATATAAATACAAAATCAGCGACAGTCTGGACAGGTAGTACAGGATACCAGAACAATATTGCCGGTATCGGCTATGATGGTAATGAAACGCTCAATCAAAAACAAAGCCGCAGCGTAAACAAAGGGGATGGAACTAACATCGGTTCAAAACAGGTAACAATTGGCCTTGGTTCGATAGCATCAAGCAATGCCGCCAATACAAATACTTTCAGTAAAGATACCAGCTTTTTGATATGGGGGGATAATGGATTAGTAACGGACCAACTCGCTACATGGGTAAGTAACGGAAATCCTGCTACAGGCGCATCAACGTTTACTTACAATGGTTTTTCAACTAATGTCCTTATGAAACGTGTATGGCAGGTTCAGGCTACCAACTTTGCGCAACAAGTACAGGTAAGTGTTGTATCAGGTGATATTATCGGAAGCGTATTAACTACCGGATGCCGTGCAGTATGTTTGATAACAGCCAGTGATGCAGCATTTACCTCCAATGTGCAGGCTACTGCTTTATCAGTAGGGACAAATGATATGGCTAACTTTACCTTCCCAACAGGAACTTCTTATTTTACTTTTGGCCTGGTACAAGTAAAACCATCAGGTCAGGCATATTTACCGACTCCAACAAATCCTGTAACAACAACAACAGAAAGTAATTGCCCGGGATTAGGATATTATTATTACTATCTTGATGGAACCGCAACCAGCGGCCCTCCGGGACCAAATCAGAATGATGGTACGCAAAAGATCTTTGCTATACATCCTGAAGGTAATTTGTCATTTCCTACACAAACTATAACTGGTACGGTTACCTATCAATCCACTCCATTTACACACACATCAGTAAGCGGATATACATGTAATATCATGGGGCGTTTATTGACCATAACTGACCCGAATACCGGCGGTTCTTATACAACAAATGGTGGCGTGAGAGTGAGGATATATTACAGCCCGACAGAGCTTACAAATTCATTAGTTTCATCGCCATTAAGCCAGAAATGGTTCAAATTTGAAGGAAACGCCGCTGCCGTACAAAGTGCAAACAACGGGCAACAGATTGTCGGGGCAAAATATTGGAACGCCCCCGATTCAAGCGGAACAGAGGATGGGGTATCATTTGTTGAATTCTGGAATATAACATCATTTTCTACGTTTGGATTTGCCAGCAGCACTGGTGCGAATCCCCTTGCAGTAACGCTGGATTATTTTAATGCATCGGTTCAGAACTGTAACGTGGTGCTGAATTGGAAAAGCGCAACAGAAGAGAATTTTAAAAATTTCCAGGTTGAATTTTCGTCGAATGGCGCATCCTATAACTCGATATACACTGTTGCCGGCAAAGGCAGCAACAGCACATACAGTTATAGCTACGCCGCACCTGCCGGTACAGGGTTTTACCGTCTCAAAATGACCGACCTGGACGGCTCTGTGAAATATAGCCAGATATTGACAGTGCAACAGGATTGCGCAGGAAGATCAGTATCGATATATCCTAACCCCGCTTCGAATACAGTGAGTGTGAATATTGAAGGATACGGGAATTCAGTAACAGGGCATATATATAATATGATAGGGCAGGTTCTGAAAACAGTTAGCCTTCAAAATGGTACGAATACATTGAATTGCTCCGGTCTCCCATCAGGAACTTATAACCTGTCATTGACAGACAATGCTGGTAAAACATCTGTACATAAGATCGTAGTAGTACATTAATTGGATAGTGTAAGATCCAATTCCCCTGGAAGAACCGTAAATCCATATCCCCTTATAATTACAAAGCCACCAGATTTTTTGGTGGCTTTTTGTTTTGATATTCTTCTCTTTCTGAAAAGTTCTCACAATTCATTTTGTGTAACTTTTTTTCAAAAACAGATTTCGAAAGCGTCACAAACCAAGGTTTTTTTTAAAATGCCAATTAGGTTTCTTAATTTAAGAAAAGTTAATCATTCCCCAATGTCCAGTTACAGGATTATACCGCCTGTATGCAGGAACAAATGTTTCTTTGATATAACCTGCATTAGTTTAATAATACTACTAACCTGCTGTTTTTTTTATATAACAGGCTGTTCAACTCATGCTCGACAAGACCGTCATTCTGAATATTTCGATCCGCTTCTTAAATTAGTTGATACGGTACATATCGATAAAAAATCCCTTGCACTTGCTCATTTAGATTCCGCATTCAGGGCATTTCCTGATCCTGGAAAAGGCGATATTTTCAGTTTCGATAGTATCATGTTTGAACAGGCTATATTTCCACAACGAGATTATATAAAAGCATTTTCGTATGCAGACAGCATGCTCATGATCACGAAGAGCGTACCCGATAATGAAATTGATGCACAAAGGCTTTCGTGGGCGTTGACTGCGAAAGGGGATTGTTTCCGTTATGTAAAAAAATATGAAGACGCATTACAATATTTTGAACTTGCCCAGCAAATAGCATTGAAGTATATAAAAAATAAATGCTTCCTTCCGAGATATGACCGCAATATGGGCATTTTAATGTCCAGGCAGGGGCGGTATCAATCTGCAGCAGGCTTTTTTTTAAAAGAATATGATGATCTGAAAAAATACTGTCCGGCTGACAACTATGCCCGGTTACTTAACCAGGAACGCTGTTTTATGAATGCGACAACTTCCTATATCCAGGCAGGCATGTATGACAGCGCCTGGTTTTATTCATTAAAGGCGCTTGACATGATCAGCATAATGGAAAAACTTCCTGACCATCCGCAAAGCATCCGCTATGTTAAAGGAATTATACTCAGGTACCAGGCAGAAATACTTACAGCAAAAAAAATGTTCTACCAGGCAGAACCATTATACAAAGAAGGTTATGAAAGTTCAATAGCCATTGATTTGCCCTTTGCACAGGGCACGTTGAACATTTTATCAGAATTTTATCTTGATACAGGGAAAAGTGATTCCGCAAAAAAATACCTGGATGCAGTTAAGCTTTCATTAGACGCTGCACCAAGTGAAACTGAGTATAAGGGTTGGCTGAGAAGAAAAGCACGTTATTTTGCTTTCAATAAACGATTTGATTCAGCATTCTCTTATCAATTATTGTATGATACATTCAGTGATTCTATTGAAACTAGAGATAAAAATTTTGCATCCCGCGATATCGGAAAAGAATATGAAAATGTGGAATTGAAAAATTTAAATGAAGATTTGCAGAAAGAAGGCAAACTGAAAAACTTTTACCTGTTGATCTCAGCTATTATTATTATTATGGCGGCAACAATCGCTTCGCTTATCTGGTACAATTTGAAACGCACCAAATTGCTCAACATGCGTGTGCAGGAAAAAAATAACGAAGTGGAAGAAGCGTTTGCCTCGCTCGAACAAAGCCATACCGAAAACACACGGCTGATGCGGATCGTAGCGCATGACCTGCAAAGCCCGATCGCCGCCATACGCAACATCATGTTCTCATTATTAAAAAAAGAACACCTGGAAGCACAACACGCAACATTTGTAAGAATACATGAATCCTGCGAAGATGCGATAGTATTAATAAAAAACCTGCTGAATAGCCAACCGGAAAAACAAGAAAGCATATTGGAACCGGTAAATATTTCAACATTACTGGAAAACTGTGTTTATTTATTGCAATCAAAAGCAGATGAAAAGAATCAACAGCTTGAAATGGACGTTGAAGAAGCAGAAGGATGGGTCAACAGGCAAAAAATCTGGAGAGTGTTCAGCAACCTGATCAATAATGCGATCAAATTCAGTTACCCCGGAACTGTGATTAACATCACGCTGGAAAAAAAAGGCCCCAAAATTTTAATATCGATACGCGATCATGGTATCGGGATACCTGAAGATTTAAAAGATAAGATATTCAATGTTTCCGGGAAAGCAACGCGTCATGGAACTGCAGGGGAACAATCGTACGGCCTTGGCTTGTCGATCTGCGAAAAAATAATTGCAGAACATAAAGGTAAATTATGGTTTGAAAGTACCGAAGGTGAAGGTTCTGTTTTTTATGTAGAACTAAGTTCGGGTAATGATCCTGCGCTTTAATTATTGGATATACAGATTTTTAAAGTGCGTTTATATAATCTGTCAAATACACCTATTTTAAAATGGGTCGTCAGCTTTGACAACTATATGGTACTAAATCTTTCTAATTTTTTTAAAAATTCTTGTGATGTACAGTGCAATCTCCTACCTAAAGACCGGGTTGGTGTGAAGTAGAAAATCGGGCAATAGTTTATAACTTAAAAAATGAAAGAAAGGCGATTAACAGAAATTGGTATTTCAAAATCTGACAATTACTGACAAAGGCTTCCGAAGTTTTCAAAACTTCGGAAGCCTTTGTTATCTATTATCAATTATCAGTTATTTCTTCACCGTTTCTATATCAATCGTATCATCGGTTATTGTTCCGGTGATGGTTACTTTATCGCCGATAAATTTGGAAACTTTTTTTGGGTCTGCGATCTTATACACTTTGTCCCCTACTACAAAAACAGGGGCAGCGCCGTTCTTCACACATTTTTTTGCGCATTCTTTATGCCCGTCGCCACTTTTGGCACCGCAATCAGAATCGCCAATATATCCTGTCCATGTGCCTTTGTCGGCAGCAAAAACTGCTGTTGCAAAAAACAATGCAACCAACATTAAATACTTTTTCATGATGTGCAAGTTTTGTTTTATAAAAAATAAATTTATCTAAGTTACAAATTTTTAGTTGTAAGTGCAGTTATCGCATAATGCTATTTGAATGTCAACAAAGGCAGGAACTTGAGGAAGTTTGTCAACAAAAAGAAAAATATCTCTTGTTATATTATAAGTATTGCTAAATTTTGTTATTATTAATGATCGTATGAAAAAGACAGTTTCAGCATTGTTAATCGCATTGGCAATTTCGTTTGCATCGCATGCACAGCTTTCTGCCGACACGGTGAAATTAGAAGGCAGAATGGTATACGATATCCTGCATGATTTTGAAAACTCAGGAAAGCGGTTGTTGCAAAACGCCCAAACTTCCGGTAATATAATCGCAACAAAAACCGGGAACGAAATACTGCTTGTTTCCCAAAACATAAATCATTATTTCGAGGGGAAAACCGATAAAGGGTTTGATATCCTGAAATCCGGCGAACAAAATTTATTCACTGCTATAAATAAAATAATTGACCAGTTTAACAACCATGAAAAAGCAGTTGCTAAAGTGTCTGAACTGACAAGCCTCGACCTGACCGATTTTACAGATAAAATCAATTCCCTTCCCCAAAAACCAGGTTACGCTATTAACTTCGTCAGCGGTACAACGCTTACTAATTCTGATGAGCCGCCGTACACTGTATCCGTAACAGGTTACGGGTTTATGCAGGCCGACAGCCGGAAAAAATTTACTACATCTGTTTATATTAATGACACTATACAGTTGTCTTCAACGGATGTTGATATAACCCGGAACAAACAAATGTTGATAACCGTACCCGATAGCCTTATAAAACCATTTTTTAAGGATAACCAGATTGTTTACATTCCTGTAAAAATCATTTCAAGGATTGTAACCCCGGGTGGGGTTTTTGATATGAATAACAAAGGCGTGAATTATGAAACAAAATTCAACCTGGTTTTAATGCCTGTTATTGCCGGGGAAATAAAGATCACTGAAACCATCACGCATAATGTTCTTGACGATAAAATATTTTCACAGATCATCAGCCGGACATTTAAAGATTGCATGGATAAAAAATCCTGCGATATGGTGGAGTCGTGGCATTGCAGGTCAAACCAAAAAATAGTTGGCGTGCGTTACCAATGTGGGGGCCAATGTAACCTGTCTTACAAAAAAAGGCCTTCTACACCGGGAGATGAGAATGCCCCTGATTTCGATATTTTAAATGATGGGAAAATGGCTACCGTTTACAGGCATCTGGAAGTGGAAAACCCAACAACAATATTTTATTATATCGACTACAAAAATTATAAAGACGATTCCGTAACGCTGCCAAACAGCACCATTAAACTAAAATACGGCGAGCAGTTTGATGTGTGGTTAAATGCAGAGAACACAGATTGCAATTACTCAATTACCGGTAAGCTGAATACAGGGCAGGTTATTGACTATAATAACAATACCATATTAGGTAGTGCACATCTGAAATTTTTAGATGCTACTAAATCCGGTAATCGTTGCAAAATTACTTTCAGGCTGGTTGAACTGTAGATTTTTCACGCAGGGAGCACAGGATACGCAGAGAAAAAATATATTATTAACCCTGCAATCTTTGCACCTCTGCATGAAATATTTTACCTGAAACACTATCCTATTGAAAGTTTTCGTTTGATATTTTTATAGCGTTATGAATTTTAAATTCAGCAATACCACAAAAATTGTTTTAGTTATAGGATGCTTTATTGCATCGGTAATTGGTTTTCTCGTGAAGTTGCCTTCTGCTTTCCATCATATCGATAAACAACTGCATTTTTCATTTTATTTTTTAGCTGCTGCCTTCCTGAACATTTTATTCAATATCAAAAACCTCATAAAACATATTTTGGTTTCAGCGCTTCTTTATGCGTTTGGTATTTGCATTGAATTTGCACAAGGGAATTACAACAAAGTATTTCATGTGCATATACACGGGCGTTTCGATCCCGAAGATGTAAAGGCAAACCTTCACGGCCTGATAGCTTTCTCTATAATGTGGGCGACAGTAATATTAGTCAAGTTTGCATTTCAATCCAATAAAAAAACTTCGGAGAAAATAAATAATTAGAGATGGTTTCATCTTACCAAAAAATCAATTCCCATTCGCCGGGGAATATTGTAACTTAGAGATACCCGCCCAATAAATTCCTGGACTGAAAATTTATCGCTCACTCTTAAACATTACAACTATGATTATTGTACATGACATTTTCATTTGTAAACCGGGTAACGCTTCAAAATTTGCCAAACTGTTTAAAGAAGTAATGGCTGATAATACAGACCTGGTAAATATTATGACCGATATGACGGGAGATTATAACAAAGTGGTAATGGTAACAAAATACGAGAGCCTTACCGCTTATGAGCAAAGCTTTCAGAAATACATGCAGGATACAGAAGAAATGAAAAAGATAAAAGAAAAAATGAAAGGCTACCATGAGCTATATCTCACCGGCTCGCGGGAGATATTCCAGGTTTGGTAAAAAAGGTGTTACATTATTTGCTTTCGTTAAAGCTTGCGCTACCAACATAGCTTTGCAAACTATTTTTTGGATTAGCTGAGAAATAAATAAATTAATTTGATTGTGTTCCTGACAAGTCAATTGAATTATTCCATCCTGCAGATGTTTTAGGCCCGTATAAAATAAATGTTTTTGTATCAAGATAATAATCTCCTGCGCTACCTAAATCAGCAGCAGGGATTTCCGCACCTGAATAAACCTGGTTTTCGGCCGCAGTTGCATTTGGTAATGATCGTGCGTTTCCCCAACCATATACTGATTTCGGTCCATAAAGCAAACCCTGCGAAATATTTAAATAATAATCTCCAAAACAGCCAACAGTAGAATCCTGCAATGTGCCGTTACCGTAATACACCAGGCTGTTGTGCGGGCCTGCGGGACCAACAGATGAGATTGTTTTTATTGCATTGGTGGCTGTTCCTGTAAATACCTTGTTATTGCTTTTATTGCATGAAGTTGTAATAATGAATACCGGGATAAGAAAAAATAAGGCAAATAAAATGCCTTTGTTCGTCCTGTTTTTTCGTTTCATAAACAGTTGCTTTTATATATGAAAAGAGCATTGGTTGATATTATAAACGATCAAACCCGGCGAAAGGTTTTTGAACTGATAAAATATTCCTTAAAATAAATCTTCAAAAAATGGAAAACAAAAATACCCCGCAAAACCCCGATCAGGGCTATATTATCTCATACCTCACTTTACGCAAAGCTGTAGGCATATTGGGTATGGCGTTGCCTTTTGTGTTAATGGCCGGGTTCTTAATTATAAAAAAAGGTTGCCCGTTTCCTCCATCAATCAGCCACTTTTATTACACCAATATGGGCAATTATTTTGTAGGCACATTGTGTGCGGTATCGTTGTTTTTGTTTTCTTATAACGGGTATGATAAAGCAGATATGATCACTGCAAAACTTGCCGGTTTATTTGCACTGGTGGTGGCATTATCCCCAACTGATTTTAATTCTTTTTCTTCGATTGATTGTTCACGCATCAACCCGCACGATAACAGCATCACAAACAGTTTGCATTATATTTCCGCTACATTATTGTTTTCCAGTTTTGCTTTTTTCTCTCTTATATTATTCACCAAAACAAGCCAGCCTGAAAATATCACCAAACAAAAAAAGACAAGGAACGGAATTTACAAAACCTGCGGATGGATCATTATCTTTTGTATTTTATCTATGGCTGCGATTGCATTCATTCCGTTTTTAGCAGAAAAATTTGGTAGCGATAAAACCACTTATGTTTTTGAAACGATCGCATTACTGGCTTTTGGTTTTTCGTGGCTGATAAAAGGAGAAACGTTCTTTAAAGACAAATAAAGTAAATGTGAAAATAATAAAATTGCTGAATTGAGGCATTGAGCAATTTTATTATTGGAAAATTCAATGCTCACTTCACACCATTCTCATCATTCCACCAGCCTTTCATTTTACGGATGTATAATATCTGCCCGATATGATATGCATTGTGTGTTGAAATATTTGCAATGGTTGAGTACCATTTCTGTAATGTTTTTTCATCGGCATTTTGTATTGCCTGCTCCCAATCGGTAAGTATTTTGTCTAACTGTGTAACCGCAGCAGCCCAGGTTTTATCATCCACTTTTGAAAATGTTTCTTTGTTATCTCCATCAAACTTGTCGGGCGTTGTTCCTTTGAATTTATCGAGGGATTGTTTGTTCCAGAAAATAAGGTGTGTGGTTAATTGAGCGATGGAATGGTTGTCCGAATTATCTTTCCAGTTTGCCTGTTCTGCGGTTAATCCGGCAACTGCTGTGTCAGCCGGAACAAACCAGTCTTTTATGTTGTGAGTGGTTTTTAATTGCTGAAGCAAAATGGATTTCAGCGTAGCTGGCTGATCATTTTGTGCAAATAAAGAACAGCAACAAAAAAAGAGTAAGGAAGTAAAAAGGTGTTTCATAATGTTAAGTTTTAGGTTTAATCAAGTTAATTAGTGATATTGAAGGTAAATAGACAGGACATATTTGAGAAACCGAATATCATTTTATTTGTAAGCCATCTTTTTGAAAATTTCATCAGATAGATTTCAATAACTTTAGGCTATATAAGCCAATTTTCATTTTCTCCGTGCTTCTTCCGCGTCACAACTAATAACTTTTAATATTAATATGCCATGAAAAAAATCTTCCTGAATCTGTTGATTCTATTTACAGTATTGCTCAGCCTCCCTCATATAGTGCTCGCTATTGATACAAAGGATACGCGGATGCTGACACAACCCGCCCTCAGTGCTGACCACATCGCTTTTATTTACGCAGAAGACCTATGGGTTGCCAACATAGATGGTTCGCAACCGAGACGGTTAACTGTTGATGAAGGCATTGAATCCAACCCTGTTTTTTCTCCCGATGGAAAATGGATCGCATTTAACGGGCAATATGATGGAAACATTGATGTGTACATTATTCCCACAGAAGGTGGTATTCCGAAAAGATTGACGTGGCATCCGGGAAGCGATATGGTTCGCGGTTTTACGCCTGATGGGAAATCCGTTCTTTTTATTTCTCAGCGCAACGAATTTACAAATCGTTATTTCCAATTGTTTACTGTTCCCGTTACCGGTGGGCCTGCTACGCAACTCGAAATCCCCAACGCGTATCGTGCATCTTATTCTCCTGACGGAAAATCTATTTCGTATAACCCATACCCTGATCAATTTACACAATGGAAGCATTATCGAGGTGGCGCTATCTCACAGGTATGGCAATTTTCATTTACCGATAAGGGCACAACAAAAATTCCACAACCTAATGGCGGAAGCAATGATGTGCAGCCTGCATACATTGGCAATACTATTTATTTTCTCAGCGACAGGAATGGCGAATTCAATTTGTTCTCCTACGATAATTCGTCCAAACAAATTAAACAGTTAACTGATTATAAAGATTTTCCTGTGGTGAACATGTCTGCCGGAAATGGGAAAATAATTTTTGAACAGGCGGGCTATCTTCATATTTACGACCCTGCAATGGCATCTGAGAAAAAATTAACCATTGGGATCGCTGCTGATCTTCTGGAGCTACGCCCTCGTTTCGCAAAAGGGGTAAAATATATCCGCACCGCAGATCTTTCTCCAACAGGGGCACGTGCTGTGTTTGATTTCAGGGGAGAAATTGTAACAGTGCCTGCAGAAAAAGGAGATTACAGGAATATTACGAACACTACTGATGTGCATGAAAAAAATCCGGCCTGGTCTCCAGATGGAAAGTGGATCGCTTATTTTTCTGATGCAACAGGAGAGTATCAATTGCACATTCAATCACAAGATGGTAAAGGGGAAATAAAATCATTCAAATTAACAGGTACCGGTTTTTATGCAAACCCTGCCTGGTCGCCCGATGGAAAGAAGATTGCTTATGTTGATAATGGCCGCGATTTATTTTTATTGGATATAACAACCGGTGCCATCAAAAAAATAGATTCCGATGAATATTATACGCCGGGTGCGTTCAGGGGTTTATTCGGGGATTGGTCTTTCGACTCAAAATGGATCACGTATACAAAAGTTACATCGACACAGTTCAAAAAGGTTTTTCTGTATTCTGTGGATGAAGGGAAATCGTACCCGGTTACTGATGGTTTGAGTGATGCATCTTCTCCTTGTTTTTCCAAAAACGGAAAATATTTATACTTCTTCGCATCTACAGATGCAGGGCCGGTGATCAACTGGTTCGATCAATCTAATGACGATTACAGGAAGACCAATTCTATCTATCTCGTTACATTGCAAAGTCAAACAATCTCTCCGTTAGCAAAAGAAAGTGATGAGGAACAAATAAAAAAAGACGAGGAGAAAAAAGAAGAAGCGCCTGCAAAAACAAAAGAAACAAAAAAACCGGAAGCTCCGCCACCTGCACCTTCAATGAAAATTGATTGGGATGGAATTCAAAACCGCATCCTCGACGTCCCGGTGAAGCCCGGAAATTATGACCAGCTTGCTGCAGGAAACGATGATAATATTTTTTACATTGATTACGCTGACAATGGTGAAGGCACGCTGCACAAATTCAATTTCAAAAAAAGAAAAGATGATGCAGTGATGCCGATGCAGGGGTATATTATTTCTTTCGACGCCAAAAAAATGTTGTACGTGAACAACGATAGTTGGGGAATAACCAATGCCGGCGAAAAACCGGAACCCGGTAAAGGCGCAATCAATGTGAATGCAATACAGGTAAAGATCGATCCTGTCGCAGAATGGCCAGAAATTTTTGCTGAAGCGTGGCGTATTAACCGTGATTATTTTTATGATCCCGGCATGCACAGCAATAATTGGGAAGCCATCAAAAAGAAATATGCAGTTTTTCTTCCGGGCCTTTCCTGCCGCGATGACCTCAACACACTCATCCGTTGGATGTGCAGTGAACTATCGGTTGGGCATCACCGTTTGACAAACCTCGGGGATAAATTATACCAGCCTCAGAATATACGTGGCGGATTGTTAGGAGCGGATTATGTGATCAGCAATAACCGTTATAAGATTACCAAAATATATGGCGGGCTGAACTGGAACCCGAACTTACGGTCACCCCTAACCGAACCCGGCGTTAATGTAAAAACAGGCGATTATATTTTAGCGGTAAATGGTAAAGATGTTGTAGCAACACAAGAATTATATCAATATTTTGAAAACACTGCAGGGAAAATCATTGAGCTCACCGTTAGCCCGACGACAGATTATAAAGATTCAAGAGTTGTGAAAGTTGTACCTGTAGAAAGTGAATATGAATTACGCAACCGCGATTGGGTGGAAGGCAATTTGAAAAAAGTAACTGAAGCAACAAACGGTCAGGTAGCTTATGTGTATGTGCCCAATACTGCAGGGCTCGGGCATGATTATTTCAAAAGGTATTTTTATCCACAGGCAGACCGCAAAGCGATTATTGTTGACGAACGTTTTAATGGTGGCGGGCAACTTGCCGATTATTATATCAATCTTTTACAAAACCCTTACCAGGCGCACTGGAACATGCGTTATGGCAAAGATTTAAAATCGCCAAGCGCTTCGATACAAGGGCCGAAAGTAATGCTTATTAATGAATCTGCAGGTTCAGGTGGCGATATGCTTCCATGGATGTTCCGCAAATTTAAAGTAGGCACATTAGTAGGTACACGCACATGGGGCGGGCTTGTAGGTATTCTCGGTTTTCCTGAATTTTTAGATGGTGGCGGAGTAACCGCACCTAACGTTGGTATATGGACGAAAGATGGATTTGTAGTAGAGAATGAAGGTGTAGCGCCGGATATCGAAGTAGAACAAACACCATCTGAAATTATTAAAGGAAGGGACCCGCAATTAGAAAAAGCGATACAGGTTGCGCTGGATGAATTGAAAAAAAATCCGCAAGTGGAACCTGTTCGCCCACCATATCCGGTGAAAGTGAAAAAATAATTTCTTCTCATAAAACAAAAGCCCGTGATAAGTATCACGGGCTTTTGTTTTTTATTAACGAATGTCAATATCAAAATTCACTCCCGGCGGTGGCGGCATGTGGCGGTGTTCATACCATCCGCGTGTATGATGATGATAGCGATGATAATAATGAGATTCTACACAACTTGTCGCTGAGAAAATAATTATGCCAAGGCAAACTATAAAGCCAAGTACGTTTTTCTGAATGTGTTTCATAAAATATATTTTTGGTTCCGTTTTATTAAATAAAAAAACCTTGCCAGAAAATTAAGACCGGATGCCGGTATTTTTCGTTAACAGAAAATATTTTTTGTAGAAATTGTTCCCCGTAACGGGGAGATGTTCGTTGGAGTGAATCGGTATCAGAAATCGATGTCCGTTGTTCGATGGTGGATGATCGACCTAAAAAGCAAAAAATATTTACTCATATAGTTACACATAAACACGATCATCGGTCATCGGCCAACAATCATCGCACCTCCAAATACCGATATTATTTAAATCTTCATATTCCTGCTCACCCAATCATCCTAAAAAATTCCCATCGGTAAGGAAATAGTTTACCCGGATAAAGAAAATATATAATTTGTATAATAGTTTAAGAAGATAATTCTGATTATTGTTTTTATTTTGCTGAATTTCCCACTCCTCTCTAACCTTGGGCTGCCTTTTAAAAACACCTGTTGTTTTATTACGTCCTGCAATAAATATGTTATTGTTTGGAATTGAAAATTTAACCGAAGACAAATATGTTATTTATAACAGAGATCATTCCTGTGCCAAAACGTTCGGGTATTATTAAGCACGGTTTTATACAAACCATCTTTCCCTTTTTTCTTTGTGCTTTTTTTTCATTGCATTGTACTGCGCAAAATAAACCTGCTGCCGATTCAACCAGCATGTTGACGCTTGGCCAGTGTATTGAGTTTGCTTTACAACACCAACCGGCACTAAATCAATCATACGTTAATGTAGATATCACCAGGGCTACAAATGCCATTAATCTTTCAGGATGGCTGCCACAGGTAAATGTGGCCGCCAACCTTACTCATTATAATACATTGCCTACAGCATTTATAAAGAATTCTTCGGGAACAGTTGTAGAACAAAAAACGGGTGTCATCAACACATCTACGCCGGTATTATCAATTACACAAACCATTTTTAACCCGTCTTTATTTTACGCTTTTAAGTCGGCTAAATTATATGTTCAACAGGCGGAACAAATTACCGACAGCACAAAAATCAACATCGTTGCAACGGTGAGTAAAGCATTTTACAACCTGCTGCTTACGCTTCAGCAAATTGATGTGCTGAAAGAAGATACAACACGGCTGTCTAAGAATCTTCATGATACATATCATCAATATGTGAGTGGGATTGTGGATGAGACAGATTACGACCAGGCTGCGATTACTTTGAATAATTCTGTTGCGCAACTGAAGCAGGCGAATGAAAATGTGGTTCCGCAATATGCCTTGTTGAAACAGATCATGGGAATGCCTGCAGGGCAGCAGTTTAATGTAGTTGTTGATACATTGCAAATGCAACGGGATATTGCATTTGATACCACGCAACAACTGCAATACCAGAAACGTATTGAGTTCCAGCAGTTGCAGACGGCAAAAAAAATACAGGGACAGTTCATCAGTTATTATAAAAATGCGTGGATACCGACACTTGGTGCATTCTTCGATTATGATTATCCATTTCAGAATAATTCATTCGGTAGTTTGTTTTCTAACGCTTATCCTTATTCGTATTTAGGCATATCACTGAACGTGCCGATTTTTACCGGTTTTGCAAGAACACAAAACCTGAAGAAAGCAAGGCTTCAACAAAAATTACTGGAATGGGATGAGGTGAACCTGCAATCCCAGATATATTCAGAATATACATCTGCACTCGCCAATTACCGGAGCAATTATTATAACCTTGATGTGATGAAAAAAAATACAGACCTCGCAAAAAAGGTTTATGATATTGTTACGCTTCAATATTCGCAAGGTGTAGTTGCATATTTAAATGTGATCACTGCAGAATCAAACCTGATCAGTTCGGAGATAGGTTACCTGAATGCTTTGTTCCAGTTATTATCGAGCAAGATCGATCTTGAAAAATCAATGGGCATTATCACCGTAAATCATTAAGGCATCAACATGAATTTAAATATTATGAGCAGATATGCATTGAACATTGTTTTACCTGGTATCATCCTTATGTGTTCATGCCAGCAAAAACAGCCACCAGCTAACCCACCGGTTCCTGTTAACCTGTTAACTGTAGATTCAAAATCGGTTTTGTATTACGACAATTACCCGGCAACAACAGTTGCGTTAAGCCAGGTAGATATCCGCCCGCAGGTGCAGGGATATATTACAGGGATTTTTTTTACTGAAGGTACACATGTGCACAAAGGGCAAAAGTTATACGAGATTGATGAGCGTTTATACAAAGCAGCGTACGACCAGGCTGTCGCCAATGTGAAGGTGGCACAAGGAAACCTTGTGCAGGCACAGCAGGATGCAAAACGTTATCAATACCTGGACCAACATAATGCAGTTGCCAAACAAACACTCGACCATGCGGTGATAGCGCAACAAAATGCGGATAACGAAGTGAAAGCTGCAGAACAGGCGCAAAAAACAGCGGCAACAAATCTTACATATTCAGTCATCACAGCGCCATTTGACGGAACGATCGGTTTCAGCCAGGTGAAATTAGGCAACTTTGTTTCTGTTGGAGCCACTACACTAAATACAGTTTCTACTGATAACCCGATGGCAGTGGACTTTCTTATCAATGAGGCACAGCTCCCTTATTATGAAGAATTGCAAAAGGGAAAGAAAAAAACACCTGATTCTTTATTTACGATCATACTCCCTAACGGTAAGGTATACCCGCAAATTGGAAAAATTTCAGTGATCGACAGGGCTGTTGACCCGCAAACAGGTACAATACGCGTTCGCCTGGTATTTCCAAACCCGCAATTTGATCTCCGTGCAGGGATGAGTTGCATTGTTCGTGTGCATAACCTGGAATCAACACCGCAAATTGTTGTGCCCGGAAAGGCAGTGGTTGAGCAGATGGGTGAATATTTTGTGTTTGTGGCAAAGGATACAGTGTGGCATTCTTCTGCAGATTCCCCACCAGGAAAACGTGAAGAAAATGCAGAAATACCTAAACTGCGTGCCTTCCAGGTAAAAGTACAATTAGGCCAAACTATCGGGGCCAATGTGATCATAAAATCAGGGCTTAATGATGGCGATAAAATTGTAGTGGACGGTGTGCAGGCAATTCATGAAGGCTCTGTGATAAATGCGTCAGGAAAACCTTCGGGTAAAAGCGACACCACCACAAGTAAAAAATAATAACACGAATAAAAAAATGTGAGATACAAGAAGTAAGATGTCAGATATCATTTAATGAAACCTCTTACTTCCCTCCACTTGCAACTAAACGATGATAGCGAATACATTTATCAAACGCCCGGTAACTGCAATGGTGGTTTCCATTGTGCTGGTGATCGCCGGAGCGCTTTGTATATTAAGTTTACCTGTTGACCAATACCCGGATATCACGCCTCCAATTGTACAGGTGAATGGGCAATTCACCGGCGCGGATGCCCAGACTGTTGAGCAAACTGTTGCCACACCAATAGAAGCGCAGGTGAACGGTACTCCCGGCATGGAATACATGCAGAGCAACAGCACTAACAACGGGCTGATGTCGATGAATGTAACATTCAATATAGGTACAGATATCGATATAGCAACGCTTGACGTGCAAAACCGCGTAAGCATCGCCTCGCCGTTATTGCCGGCTGTTGCAAGCCGGTTAGGCATCACCGTTAGGGCAGTAAACCCCAGCATGCTGATGATGGTTGCTGTATATGCGCCAAAAAATACACACAACATTACTTTCTTAGATAACTATACCAACGTATTTATCCAGGATGCGTTATTACGTGTGCCGGGGGTGAGCAGCATCAACCGGTTCACGGATGATTTCAGTATGCGCATCTGGATGAACCCGCAGAAAATGGCTGCGTATGGCCTGACACCACAAGACGTCATCAATGCTCTTAATGCACAAAACGTGCAGGTTGCTGCAGGCTCTGCAGGTGTTCCGCCACAACAAAAAACACAAACTTTTGAGATTGGTATTTTAGTGAATGGAAGGCTTAGCAAGGTTTCTGAGTTTGAAAACATCATCGTAAAAAATTTGCCTGCAACCGGTGAACTTGTTTACCTGAAAGATGTAGCACGGGTTGAATTAGGTAAGTTTACTTTTTCAAGCAATTCGTTTGTAGATGGGCACCGCGCATCTTTTCTGCGCATTTACCAGTCGCCGGGAAGCAATGCACTGGAAACTGCCAAAGGGATTTATAAAGAACTGGAACTGCTTAAAAAATCTTTTCCTGCTGATGTGGAATATTCCGTACCATTTGAATCGGTAACGGTAGTAAAAGTTTCAATGGCCGATGTTGTCGGTACACTTTTAAAAACATTGGGGCTTGTTGCTATTGTAGTATTTTTATTCCTGCAGAATTTCCGTTCTACCTTAATTCCTGTTCTTGCCATTCCGGTTTCTATTCTCGGCACATTTATTTTTTTTATACCGCTTGGGTTTACGATCAACACATTAACGATGTTTGGTTTTGTACTTGCCATTGGTATTGTGGTGGATGATGCCATCATTGTGGTAGAAGCCGTACAGCATTATATCGATGAGCAAAAAATGTCGCCGAAAGAAGCAACCTATCATGCGATGAAAGATATTTCCGCACCTGTTGTTGCAATTGCATTGATACTTGCTGCCGTGTTTGTTCCTGTCGGATTTATTCCCGGAATCGTTGGAAGGTTATATCAGCAATTCGCTATTACGATAGCCATCTCCGTTATATTGTCTGCCTTCATTGCATTATCATTAACACCGGCGTTATGTACATTGTTATTAAAACCTTCCGATCCTGGGAAAAAGAAAAAAGGATTGGACAGGATGTTTGAGAAATTCAATACATGGTTTGATAAGGTCACGGAAAAATATACAAACGGTGTAAAGAGAAGTATTAAAGCTTCGCGATATGTGGTGATCATGTTGATCTGTTTGTGCGCAGGCGCTTATTTTCTTTTTCAACATAAACCAACAGGGTTTATCCCTTCGGAAGATGATGGTAATTTATATGTAACCTTTCAATTGCCGCCTGCATCATCAACAACTGCATCTGTTGATGTGATGCAAAAGCTAATGAAGGTGGTAACAGAAACTCCCGGGGTTGCACACTATGCTGCATTATCAGGATTGAATGTAGTGAACAATGCAACCAACTCCAATGCAGGAACTATTTATGTACAATTGAAACCGTGGGACGAACGCAGTGATGATGACCAGCAAGTGCCCGGCATTATTAATGTAATGCAAAAACGAATCGCAGATGCAGGAATAAAAAATGCAAATGTTGAAGTGATACAACCCTCACCGATCCCGGGCATTGGTGAAACTGTTGGTTTTAGCATGCAGATAGAGCAACGTGCAACCAATGACGATTTGCATGCATTCGAAAATGTAGTAGATAAATTTATTACTGAAGCAAATAAAAACCCTGCAATTGCCAACGCATTTACTTTTTATTCTTCACATACGCCGAGTTATAATCTTACAGTGGACAGGGAAAAATGTGAAAAACTTGGTGTGAATATCGGTGATGTATTCACCACCATCCAGGCATTCATGGGAAGTTTATACATCAATGATTTTACAGTGTACAACAGAACATTCCATGTGGTAGTGCAGGCTGATACAGCATTCCGCACGTTGATAACTGATATGGATAAATATTATGTACGCAACCAGGACAGTGCAATGGTACCACTGGGAACATTGATCAGTTATAAACCAACAGAAACGGCACCGCTTATCTCTCATTTTAATATTTTCCGCTCTGCAGAAGTTGATGGTGCATCAGCAACAGGTTTCAGTAGTACACAGGCAACCGATTCATTGATAGCAATTGCAAACCATGTTCTTCCTGAAGGCTATAATTATGAATTTTCAGGATTGAGTTATGAAGAAATAAGAGCAGGTTCAACAACGATTTATATTTTCTTGTTCTCGATTACATTCGTGTTTCTTTTTCTTGCCGCATTGTATGAAAGCTGGTCGGTTCCATTCTCCGTTTTACTTGCTGTTCCTGTTGGTGCATTCGGCGCCATCCTTACGTTAGAATTAGTGCCAAGCCTTACCGATAATGTATATGCGCAAATTGGGTTGATCACATTGATTGGCTTGGCCGCAAAGAATGCTATATTAATTGTGGAGTTTGCAAAAATAAGGGTAGACCGTGGTGAAGATCTGTTGCAATCCACTTTGGAGGCCGTGAAACTTCGGTTACGCCCGATTGTTATGACGTCGTTGGCATTTATTCTTGGTGTGCTTCCATTAGTGCTGGCGACAGGTGCAGGCGCAATTGCAAGAAGAACGATCGGTTATACAGTTTTGGGTGGAATGACTGCCGCATCGACGATTGCGATTTTTGTTGTGCCGGTTTTATTTGTAGTGATCACCAGGCTTTCTTATGGAAAAGAAAAATTAGAATGGTTGAAAGCGCATCATGATGAGTTAATGGAGAAAGCCAGAAAAGTAGAACGCCAGGATATAGATGCAGAACTGGAATATGAAATTGAAAAAGCTCGAGAAGAACACCAGGAGAATATGGGAGATGTGAATGCCTGAACTGGGGTTTGGAGGAGATTTTTGGGATTGATGAAGATTGTAATTAGTAATTAAGAATTGAGCACAGAGTGACTCAGAGTTTTGTACAGAGGTGAACGGAGAAAATTCTGCGCTCTCAAAAAATCTTAGTATTCATTCAATCAAAAAAATCATAGTTCAGGCAATTGCTTCATAGTAGTACAACTGATGAACGGATTGCGACGCAAGAATGTTCAACCGGAGTTACTGAAGCTGGAATCATAAAAAGAAGAAAGAAGTTAGAATATAGAAGTTAGCAGATGGTTGAATTGTAAATCGAAAAAATTTTTTGTGTGAAGTAAGCGAGCAAGACTTGCCTTTGTCACATACAACTTACGACTCGAAGATGATCGCGAATACATTTATAAAAAGACCGGTTACTGCAATAGTTATTTCGTTGGTATTAATTATTTCGGGAACGATCTGCGCTTTCAACCTTGCAGTTGACCAATACCCGAATATTTCACCACCGAGTGTTTCCGTGTATGGATCGTATACAGGTGCTGATGCTCAAACTGTGGAGCAGACCGTTGCAATTCCTGTTGAAGAGCAGGTGAACGGATCGCCGGGTATGGAGTATATGCAAAGCACAAGCACGAATACAGGCGGAGTAAGTATACGCGTTACATATAAGGTTGGAACGAATGTACATATTGCGGCACTGAATGTTCAGAACCGTGTAGGCATTGCAAAACCGCAACTGCCTTCTGTGGTAAGTAAACTTGGATTGAATATACGCGCCAGCAACCCTGACCAGTTAATGCTGATTGCCGTTTTCTCTCCCAAAGGATCGCACAACATTACCTTTCTTGACAACTATACCAATGTTTTTATTGAAAATGCGATACTGCGTGTGCCTGGAGTTGGCGATGTAAGTGCACGGACAGACCAGTTTAGTATGCGCATCTGGATGAACCCGGATAAAATGGCTTCATACAATTTAACACCTGGTGATGTTATTGCCGCATTGAATGCACAAAATGTATATGTGGCTGCAGGTGCTGTAGGTGCCCCGCCCCAGCCGGTTACACAAACGCTGGAAACAAGCATTTTAGTAAACGGAATGCTGAGCAAGCCGGAGGATTATGAAAAGATAATTGTGAAATCAAATCCGCTGACAGGCGAATTGGTTTACCTGAAAGACATTGCCCGGGTGGAATTGGGAAAATTTACATTCTCCAGCAATGCATTTGTCGACGGCAAAAGATGTTCGTTGCTGATGGTTTATCAATCGCCGGGGAGCAATGCTTTGGAAACAGCCGACAATGTTTATGCCGCATTAAAACAATTGAAAAAATCGTTTCCTACGGATGTGGATTATGTAGTTCCGTTTGAATCGATAACCATCATTCGTGTTTCGATGCATGAAGTGGTAGATACATTGCTGAAAGCGCTTGCCCTTGTTGCCCTTGTTGTGTTTTTCTTTCTGCAAAACTGGCGTTCTGCAATTATCCCGATACTGGCAATACCGGTCTCGATCCTCTCAACATTTTGTTTTTTTATTCCTCTTGGGTTTACGATCAACACACTAACAATGTTTGGTTTTGTATTAGCGATCGGAATTGTGGTAGATGATGCAATCATTGTAGTGGAAGCGGTACAGCATTATATTGATGACAAAAAAATGTCGCCGAAAGAAGCGACCTACCATGCCATGAAAGAAATTTCTGCGCCGGTGGTTGCTATTGCATTGATATTGGCTGCAGTGTTTGTTCCGGTTGGTTTTATCCCGGGCATTGTCGGCAGGTTGTACCAGCAATTCGCAATTACGATAGCCATCTCCGTTATACTTTCTGCCTTCATTGCATTATCATTGACACCCGCGCTTTGCACGTTGTTGTTAAAACCTACTCAAGTTGGCAAGAAAAAAAACCTGTTGGATAAATTTTTCTATCGTTTTGACAAATGGTTTGAGAAGTTTACGATCAGGTATACCAATGGTGTTCGCAGAAGCATCAGGTATTCGCAATTGGTTGTTGTTATTTTATTGTGCATCTGCCTTGGTGCTTATTATTTGTTCAAAATAAAACCATCCGGGTTTGTGCCACCTGAAGATGGCGGAAGGTTGTTTGTTACCTATCAGTTGCCCGATGCATCTGCAACAGTGCAATCGGTAAATGTGCTGAACAAATTAATGCATGTACTAAGTTCTACTCCCGGCATTTTACACTATACAGCAGTTTCCGGGTATAATATCCTCAATGGAGGTGCTACATCCAACGCAGGTTCGGCGTTTATTATGCTGAAGCCCTGGGACAACCGCAAAGCAGATAGTGTGAAGATACTCGGCATCATGGCTGCTATTAAAAAAGGTGTGGCTGCTGCCGGAATTAAAAATGCGAATGTTAATGTTATTCCGCCACCACCAATCCGCGGAATAGGTATTGCTGCAGGGTTTGCATTCCAGATAGAACAAGGGAGCTCAACCGACGATATCCATGCGTTTGAAAAAGTAGTGAACAATTTTGTTGCTGCAGCGAAAAAAAACCCTGCAACATCCACTGCGGTTTGTTATTTTTCTGCACACACACCAAGTTATAACCTTACTGTTGACAGGGAGAAGTGTGAAAAACTGGGTGTGAATATTTCCGATGTATTTACAACCATGCAGGCATTTATGGGAAGTTTGTTCGTGGGAAATTTTACGTTGTACAATCAAACGTATCATGTAGTGATACAAGCCGATACCATGTACCGCGCCATGATATCTGATATGAATAAATATTATGTGCGCAACCGCGCCGGATCAATGCTTCCGTTAAGCACACTCATCAGTTATAAACCGGATATTGCAGCACCACTGATTTCACACTTTAATATTTTCCGTTCTGCAGAAGTAGATGGATCGATCCCGCCGGGATATAGCAGCGGGCAAAGTATTGAGGCGCTTAAAGAAATTGCAGCAAAAGTTTTACCCCGCGGGTATACGTATGATTTTTCGGGATTGAGTTATGAAGAAATTCGGGCAGGCTCTCTGACATTTTACATCTTTGCATTTTGCATCATTTTCGTGTTTCTTTTCTTAGCAGCATTGTATGAAAGCTGGTCTGTTCCATTAGCTGTGATGCTGGCATTCCCGATCAGTGCATTCGGTGCAATACTTGCACTTACATGCATACCACCGTTAACAAATAATATCTATGCACAAATCGGATTGATTACTCTTATCGGGTTATCTGCAAAGAACGCGATACTTATTGTTGAGTTTGCAAAAATCAGGGTTGACCGTGGCGAGGAGTTAATAAAATCAACATTAGATGCAGTACGCTTGCGTTTACGCCCGATCATTATGACTTCGCTTGCATTTATATTGGGCGTATTGCCATTGGCTTTGGCAACAGGTGCAGGTGGCACTTCACGCAATACAATCGGTTTTACTGTTTTGGGCGGAATGATCGCTTCATCTACTATTTCCATTTTTATTGTTCCGGTGCTCTTTGTATTGTTCACCCGTTTTTCTTATGGAAAGAAAAAATTAGCCTGGCTGCAGGCGCACCATGAAGATTTGTTAGAGAAGGAAAAGAAAGTAGAAGAGCAGAATATTGATCCGGAACTGGAGTATGAATTTGCACAGGCACATACAGAAAATACCCCGGAACAGGAAAAGAAATAATTTCGGTTATATATCGGCGTTAGTATATCCGCTAATAAGAAAATAAATTTAATATTTCCATATAACAAAAGAGGTATCCTGATTTTGCCGGAATAAATGCCACAGATTCACAGATTTATTCCTTAATCTGTGAATCTGTGGCAATATTTTTTTAAATTCTTTCCATTTTGCTGCAACATTTCATTTTCTGCTGCGTCTATATAATATATGGAAGTTCCGGATATCATCTGGTTTTTGTTTGCAAAAAAGCTCGCAGGCGAGATTTCTGCATCGGAATTGCAGGAACTGCGCGTTTTTGTGCGTGATAATCCCGCCATTGAACCCCAATTAGAAACCATAAATCTATTCTGGAAACAAATCCCGGTGCTTGAAGAAGGAAAAGTAGAAGCGGCATATTTGTATATTAAGCAAAAATTATTTTCCAAAAGGGACTATCCTTCATTAAAATAACGTGAGTTATAGATAAGCCAAACTTGTCAACGTCATTTCCCCGGCGCATTGAGAGATTTGTTGCCGGCAAGTTGCCATAAGATTTTTCATCCCGCATTGACATCCTGGTATTTTAGCGCATGAAGCGAAATTCGAAATGAGGATTAGCTTTGAATAGTGCTTAACTTCAGTAACTGGCCGACAATATTCCGTATTGTGGAATTATTACTTTGCAAATTTATTACCCCAAACTCACTTTTAAATAGCTCTTCTGTCAGGTAATATTTTCGGTTTAGAAAACCTTTTGTGGTTTCAGGCCGTTTCTACAAAAGGCGCTTTTGTTGATTTTAATTTTTAATTTAGATAAGCTCTCCGACTGCGAGGCTTTAGTCTGTAAGTATTAGCAAGAATGGAAATATAAATGCTAATTGGTTATGAAGAACATTTTTCTTTTTTTCTTTTCCTGTTTGCTGGTCTTTTTTTCCTGTAAAAAGGCGGATGTCCTGACTATGAAACAAAGCAATGAAATGTATCCGCTGGCACAAGGTAATGTATGGATTTATGCAGATAGTTTTTATGATGTTGATGGAACCTATGTTGGTAAAGATACTTTCCGCCTGAAAACAATTAAGCCATTTCAATTCAAAGGACAGACTTATACGCCGATAACAGACCAGTTTGATGATTCGATATTTGTCATCCGCTCCAACGATAGCAGTGTATTTATTATAGAAGGTCCCGGCGAAGCATTATTGTCCAAATGGCCTATGGACACAAGCGAGCCTTTTATTACAAATTCGTATTATGGGGATACATTAACTTCTGTAATTAATACACGCGTGATTAATTTTACAAATTTCCCTTCTTACAGAACAATAATCACCTACAATGATGGTTCACTTGCCGGTTACAGGCTGGAAGAATTATATTTTACAAAAGGCAAAGGGATCATTAAAGGACGAGATATCTGGAAAACATTCTCTGGCGCCACATTCATTTCGGATTCTTACACACTTATCTCTTACAGCTTTTATTAAATAATTATTTTGCAAACTGCATCTCTTTAAATGTAAACCCGCCTTTAATTGCTTTGATGCGTAAATGATGGATTCCCTTTTTCAACACTGCTTTGTTTATCGTTACAACCTTCCAGTTTTTTTCTCCGCCTGTAACTGGTACCTGCAATACATTTCCGATTGATGAACTATTATCTGTTAATGCAATTTTTCCATCTGCATTAACGGAAGAAACAAAAAGTGAAATTGTATACCGTGCATCTTCTTTTACATTAATTGTGTATTGCAACCACTCCCCATTCTCCATACTTCCCACATAATAATTTTCATAGTGGCTTGAATCCTGGTAAATATCAACACCATCATTTCTGTACACACCACCGCGGTTGCCAACACCTGGTTTGCCGCTTGAAATATAATAATTGCCGGTGTCCAAATCATAATAGGCAAAACCATTTTTCCCAAGATCATAGTCAACTGCTTTTATAATTGCGCCGTTAAAAATTTTATGTAGCTTAAACGGTTTTGTTTCATCTGTGAATGGCTGGCGCATCATTGCATCAACCACATCATAATGTTTGATATTACTTTTGAAATTGGTATATGTTGCCAGTTCAAGTAACCCGCTGTATACATTGCTTTCTTTAGGAGGTTCATTTGTTTTTCCATTCCAGTAATTTACCAGGTCGTTATAATTCAGGTTGGATTTTATTTGTAGCGGATTATTCGCTCCTAATTTTTTCAAAGGCCACCACGACCAACCAATATTATTTGTTTCAAAAAGACGAACTGCCTGTGTATACCAGCAGTTTGAATTTTCGCCTGTTTCACCGATCCATACAGGCACATTATATTTTTCACGGGCTTTCAGGATATCCCTCACAGAACTTTCATCATTATAATTCCAATACCTGTGAAAACTAAGCACGATGTTTTTATCCCATAAACCACCATCCAGCATTCCGTTATAATTATTTCCCCAGCCGTTCCCTTCAATCACGATGATGTGCTTTTTATCTGCTTCGCGGATTGTATTGGTAATTGCGATCAACAACTTTTTTAGTGGGGCATTTGTTTTTTCGCCCAAGCCATTTTTATCATTCACGGAATCCTCAAAACCCCAGTTAGGTTCATTCAAAATATCATACGCAGCAACAGTTGGTTCGTTTGCATAACGCGTGGCAAGCTGATGCCATAATGCAATCGTTTTTTTCCGGTCGGCTTCACTTTGCCATAAAGAAGGTTTTGACGGGTCGCGGTCTGAAATATTCAGGTCATTTCCTTGTCCGCCCGGTGCTGCATGCAGGTCAAGTATCACATACATGTCATTTGCCTTGCACCACGAGATCAAACTATCTGTAAGCGCAAAGCCTTTGGTAAGCCATGTATTATTTCCAGCGACAGGTTCTTTATCAGACGGGAGTGTAAATAAATCATAATGCATCGGCAGGCGCACAGAGTTGAACCCGCATTTTTTTAAAAAATCTATATCCGCTTTTGTAGTGTGGTTCGAAAGCCACATGTCATAAAACTCATCTGTTTGTTGTTTGCTCAATAAGGCTTCGATGCGCTCACGTATTTTATGTTGTTGTCCGTCGTTATTCAGCCTTAGCATATATCCTTCCTGCAACATCCATCCGCCGAGCCCGATCCCACGCAACAATATATTTTCTCCTTTTTCATTCACAATTTTTTTTCCATCAGCTTTTAAAAAATCCTGTGCATGCACTTGGTGAAATGCAAAAACGAAAATTAAAAATCCGTATATACTTTTTTTCATAACAAGAATTAATTCCAGGTATAAGTTGCAACCGAACCTGCACTCAATGTTGTTGTTGCTGCTTTATTTTTATACTGTATTGTAAAAGTTTGTTGCTGTTTTGAATTGTTGGAAACGATGAGCACTATTTTTCCATCAGGCGTTTTGAATGCAACATTGTGTACAGCACCAGTTTCATTTGTTGCAATGCGTACAGAACCCGGACGCACAAATTTTGATGCATGTGCCATTGCATAATAACCCACATTCCGTGTCACGCTATCGCCGTCAATGGAAACTGCACCCTGGCACATGTCGCAGCCGCCGCGGTCTGTAAAAGGCGTGAATTGGGAATTAGCTGCGAGGTTCCATTCCAGTACATTCCTGCTCCAGTTGCGTGTTGCGCCAATAAAAAGATCAGTAACAGGGTCTGCAATGGAAAACCTGAACTCACCCGGATTATTATTTCTTCCGAACTGTACAACCATTTGTTCTGTGAAATAAATATTGCGGTCGGGATGTGCATCGTGCACATCGGTCAGTGCATCAATTTTTCCGCCGTATAAATGAAAAGCAGAACCATCGATATATTTTTTTGCCGCAGGGTCATCAAGTATCGAGATCGGGTAATCAGGGCGGTCTGCATTATGATCGTAAATTAAAATTTTTGTTTTGATGTATGCTTCTTCAAACATCGGCCCTAAATGATTTTTTACAAACTCTGCTTCTTCGGGTGCCGTCAATAATAAACTCGGGTTATTGCCGGGATGAAGCGGTTCATTCTGTACGGTGATCGCATCAATATTAATTCCCTGTGCTTTCATCCCTGAAATATATTTCACCAAATATTTCGCATAGGCATGATAGTAAGATGGTATCAACCGGCCGCCTCTTGTATCGTGATTTGTTTTCATCCATGCCGGAGGCGACCATGGCGAGCCAAGAATCTTTATTGATGGAGCGATTGTTAGAATTTCTTTCATCATTGGTATCACATCTTTTTTATCAGGGCCAAGATCAAATTTATTCATTGCCGTATCTGTCTCCCCATCGGGCAGGTCATCATACGAAAAAACTTTTTCATTAAGGTCCGATGAAGCAATGCTTAGCCGGATGTAACTCACACCAATATGATCACCATCTGTATTGAATAGTTCTTTTAGTAGCTGCGATCGTTTTTCTGCTTTCATTTTTTGCAATGCAAGCGCACTTCCTTGTGTTAATGCAAAACCAAAGCCATCGATAGATTGATAAGTCTTTGAATCATCCACATGAATTATTGTTACAGTTTTTGCGGATGAAAATACAAGCGGCTTTTGTTGTTTGAAGACTACAGAACTGTCGCCGGTGGTAAGCCAGTAAACAATATTATTTTTTTGTGCGAATGAATTGCATGCGATCGAAAAAATAATAACGATCAGAATGCCGGGTTTCCATTTCATGATATAAAGAAAAGAAGAAACAGGTTCTTCCAAACATTTTATTTTTTTGAAAGGCGAACTCTGGTTACCGGTAACTGGTCAGCAGCTCCCGGAGCTTAAAGTGCAGTGTTACTTTTATTTAGCCTTTTATGCGAATAAGCGTAGGACACTCCCCAGAAAATAAAGAACAACAACATGAAAGTTACATCAGGCTTAAAACCGGCCGCTGCAATTTGCGAATAGGTTGCACCTACCAGGTCGAAGAAAAAACCTGCATAAGCCCATTCTTTTAATCTTGAATTGCCGGGAACAAGCAACGCGATAACACCAAGCAATTTTAATACGCCGATAAACGGGTTAAAATAAGAAGGATAACCCAGGCTATTGATGAATGTTTTTGCATCTGCATTATTGATGATTTCTGTAGCTGCAGAGAATAACATAAAACCGCAGAAAATAATAGTGAAGATCCAGAAGATGAGATTTGTTTTTTTCATGGCGATGATCGTTTTAGGAATTATCACAATATACTATTTTAAGTATGAAGTATGAGTTATGAAGTAAAGAACTTAATAAGTCATTGGCTCAACAAAAGCGCCCTATTATAAAATTCCCCTTTAAAGAATGAAGCGAATTGATTATATTCAATTATTCAAACCAATGCTATGCTGCCTTTTAAAATCCGCGTTACACGAAAAATAATTCATCAATGTAAATATGCCGGCACGCCTGGCGATGAAAATATTTTAGGAAATATTTGCCCGGTTGCAGTAGCGGTAAAAGATATGTTTCCGCATGTATATGTTGCCAATGATTTTCTTTACCCTTACGGAAAGGATACCAATTTAAAAATTGAACTGCCATCCATTGCAAAACATTTTATAACACTCTTCGATTCCCTCTCCACAGATATAGAAACGCGTTTAGTGATCCCCACCTTTGAGTTTGAAATTGAAATTCCGGATGAAGTAATTGAGATGATCAAAATTGAAAAAGATTTATTTGAATTGCAGTTAGTATAATATGAACAGGATAAAATCAATTGATGTTGTACGCGGATTGGTAATGATCATCATGACGATCGATCATTGCCGCGACCTGACCGGCTCGGCATTTCTTACCAACGGGCCAACTAATCTGCAAACAACAACCATCCCTTTATTCTTTACGCGTTGGATCACGCATCTCTGTGCACCAACATTTGTTTTTCTTTCAGGTGTATCAGCTTTTTTATTGGCACAACGAAGGAATGATCCCGTTGTGAGCCGCAATTTTTTGATCAAACGCGGCATATCGCTGGTGATCATAAATTTTACGATCAATAATTTTGGAATTTTTTTCGACATACATTTTGGTGTATTATTTTTCCAGGTGATTGCGGCTATCGGGTTTGCGCTTATTGGTCTCGGGCTGATGATAAAACTTCCTGCAAAAACGATCGGCATCATCGGCGTGCTCGTAATTTTTGCGCACGACTTATTTGACAAAATAAATTTCCCGGGCAATTCATTTGCAAGTGTTGCGTGGAGCATTTTTATGGGAACAGGATTTTTCCCGATCGCAGAAAATCATTCTTTTGTTGTTTCATATCCGATCATTCCGTGGCTTGCTGTGGCTATGGCTGGTTTTGGTTTTGCAACATTTTTTAATCTTTCTGTTGAAAAAAGAAAAAAGATTTTTTTCCGCATCGGTACTGCTGTGATTGCGTTGTTCATTGTGATAAGAGCGTTGAATTTTTATGGCGACCCTGCGCCATGGTCCGGTCAGCCGCGGGGAATTTTTACATTCCTTTCCTTTATTAATACTACAAAGTACCCGCCATCGCTGCTGTTTATTTTAATGACGGTTGGCATATCCGTATTGTTCCTGTCGTTGATCGATGGTATACAAAACAAGGTCACTGATATTATTTCTATGTATGGCAAAGCGCCTTTGTTTTATTGGCTGCTGCATTGGTTTGTGATACATTTTGCGGCGATGATCATTTTTCTTTTGCAGGGGTTCCGTTTTCATGACCTGCAGTTTTCCGGTTTTGGAATGGGCAGGCCTGAAAAGGGCGGAGGGCTTAACTTACCGGAGTTATATCTGCTATGGGCATGCATTGTAATTATTTTGTACCCGGTTTGTAAATGGTTCGGTAATTATAAAGCCAATCACCGCGAGATCAAATGGATCCATTATTTGTAAAGTACGTTTTTCGGTTATTCATGAATGTTAGTACCGCTTAAAATTTATGAATACTCTCGTCGTCATTCCCGCACAGGCGGGAACCTGGAGTTACACTCTTTGCATGTTATGCTCTTTTGCTTAACGAAAAAGGCAATCCAAAGCCTCATCCGTCCCTCTGAAAGCGTGACACCTTCTCCGCAGGAGAAGGAGCTTCGCTTGAGCTTTGAACTATTTCGATGAAGAGCATTTGGGCCCTGATCGTTTCACAAACGGCAAGAAGCTTTTATTTATAGTTGGTTCAGAGCGTTTGCATATCGATGTTATTGTTGTAGCTAAGTGTAAAATTTCATTTTAAAAATGAAGGGGATTGAGTAAATTCAGTTATCCAAATCACTTCTAATGGTTCCTTTTAAAATACAGGTTACACAGGAAATACTTCATCAATGCAAAAATGCCGGTGTGCCGGGTGATGATGAGGTGTTGGGAAATGTGTGCCCGATCGCTGTAACTATAAAAAACATGTTTCCGAATGTGTATGTGGCTGATGATTATTTATATCCTTATGGACAGGATTCGAAATCAAAAATTGAATTACCTCCGATCGCAAGACATTTTATAAATGTATTTGACTCCCTGCGCATGATGCCAAATGTGCGATTAAAAATTCCTGCCTTTGAATTTGAAATTGAAATCCCAGATGAGGTGATTGAGGGAATAAAAGTTGCGGATGTTTTGGAAGAGGAATGTTGTTAAGTAAATTTCATTGATGCTACAAACAATGCAAAAAGTACGGAGGAGATTTTGTAGCAATCAAATGTTTATGATTTTATGTAGTATTTATTGTAGCGTATATTTAAGTCTTGGGCGAAAAGATCAGGTTCTCAGGCGAGTCTCCGCATCATTCACTTTACATTTTCACGAAACCTGCGCGGGACTCGCCGCAAACTAATGAGACTTTTTTGATAAATCGATATCCTGCATTTGCATAAAATCAGTTACAGGATATATTCCCTGCTCGCCGGTAAGATAATAAGCTGCCGAACTATGAACATAACTTTCCGGATTTTGTGAAAGTTTCCATTTCCCCTTGCATGGATTGTTATGAATATAATTTATTTTCTGACGGATTATTTCATCACTGCTACATTCTTTCCAATCGAATGAATCTTGCCAGACTTCATGCAGTTTGCCTCTTTGCCTGTCGGCATTATTAACTACATTTTGCATTTGCTGAAGGAGTTTGTCTTCGTTTGCAAAACGTAACCGGTTTATTATTTCATATCCAATAAAACGCTTGCCATCTCCGATTACTTTATTTAAGTTTTTATCATTGTTGCGAAACCCGATGAGAATATGCAAATGATTTGGCATGATAACATATGCATTTATATAATTTCCTCTGCTTTTGAGATAATCGAACCATTTGTAAACAAGATCGTAGCTACTGGTAATTTCAAAAAGATTGTTCCACCTGAAGCAGGTAAATGAAATAAAGAAAATTCCGTAGGGATAAGGTATTTGTCTTTTGGTGGGCACATTTAAAGATAGGCAAAATCATGAGGTTGACGGCGAGTCCCGCGATTACATGCTGATATATTGAATTCGTGTGGCGGAGACTCGCCTGAGAAGCGAAAATTCCGTAGGGGTAAGGTATTTGTCTTTTTGTGGGCACATTTAAAGATAGGCAAAATCATAAGGTTGGCGGCGAGTCCCGCAATTACACGCTGATATATTGAATTCGTATGGCGGAGACTCGCCTGAGAAGCGAAATGAAATAAAGAAAATTCCGTAGGGATAAGGTATTTGTCTTTTCGTGGGCACATTTAAAGATAGGCAAAATCATGAGGTTGGCGGCGAGTCCCGCAATTACATGCTGATATATTCAATTCGTATGGCGGAGACTCGCCTGAGAAGCGAACTCTCCGTTCCCCACTGCTGGCGCGAGCGTCTCGCTCGTGCCTTGAGTTTTAAGCACTCGATTATTGGTTCGGAAAATTTTTGATTGAAACTAACTCCAACGTATAACCGAAAATAAGCCGTAGCTGAATAGAATTGTTGCAGTACAAGAGTGCGACGCAAGGATGCTTAATAGTAGTTCGTCAAGCTCACTACCAAATCCTTCAACTCAAACTTAGCGAAACGATACCGCCAAGTATCAACAGGCTTGCGATCAATCTTCGTTTGCCATCTGTTTCATTAAGCACTTTCGATCCCATGAACACGCCTAATAAAATACTTGTTTCCCTTGCAGGTGCAACCACTGTCAGTGGCGCATATTTCAATGCTTCCAGCACCAGTATGTAAGCGGCAGGGCTTAACAAGGCAATAGCAATAATGGTCCATTTGTGTTGCTTTATCTCTCTTTTTAATTCTGCTTTTTCCTTTGCTACGAACGGGAAAAGCAGTACAACGCCAAACAAATTTGTAGCCTGCGTCAGCACCAACGGGGATACTGCATAAGATTTCACAGCAATGGTATCGTTAAGCGTATACAAGGCGATGAAAAAACCCGTGAGAACGCCGTAATAAATGCCGGTCATTATTTCACGGTTATTCTCTTTTTTAAAACTTAAACCGGTTATCAGCAATACGCCGGCAATGATGAGGAACAAACCGATGGTTGCACTTATGCGCAATTGCTCGTGCAGAAATAAAATAGCAGCAACCGAGGAAAACAACGGGCCTGAACCGCGGGCAAGCGGGTACACTACTGAAAGGTCGGCGCTTCTGTAGCCTTTTTGCAACACGAGGTAATACCCGAGATGCAATACCGAACTGCATAAGGAAAACCATAACAAAGGCTGAGAGTAACTGATATTGCTTTTGTGGTTTTGAAAAAGTATAACAGGTAAATACAGGAAGCTGCTTGCCACATATATCAACCAGATGAATGGTACTTTGCCTTTTGCTTTTTTTGAAAGTAAATTCCAGGACGCATGTAAAAAAGCAGCGATCAGTACAAGTAGCAGGACGTATAAGCTCATTAATAAAACAAAAAACCCGGTATTGTTACCGGGCCTTCTGTGGTGTGGGGCGGGATCGAACCGCCGACACAAGGATTTTCAGTCCTTTGCTCTACCGACTGAGCTACCGCACCAAAGGGTCGCAAATTGTACCGGTACCAAGAACAGCGTCAGCACATGCGTCACTAACTAACATGCATGTATTCAGAACCAGAGATCGTCACTTCAAAAAATTCAACTTCTCGCTCTTATGTCAAAGTCTACATTGATGGTAAACGTCATCGGTTTTACAACGGAAAACAAATTGGCATTGTATGTAATCCGAATCACAGTAAAACGATAAATGACAGAGATAGGGCTTTGACTCATCTTTGTTACAATCTCAAAAAGAAGCTTGAACAAGGCTGGTCACCACAAATGACCAATAAGCTACCACTAATTCAAGATACAGTAGTCCCCTCAGTTCTGAAAACTTTTGAGACTTTACAAAGTGAAATTTCAAATGAGAATTTGAGTGTGGTTTATGATCGTGATCTGACAAGCTTGTGTAATCATTTCAAATCTTTTTGCCTGACAGAAAATATAGCTTCAATACCTATCACAGAACTAAGTAGTGATCACATTCAGCTTTTCTTAAAAAGATATAATTCCTCTGCGACGAATTATATGAACAAGAGGCGTGCTTTATCTGCTTTATTCAATCGAATCTCTCATTTGCAAGAGAATCCTGTTTGCGAGACAAGAAAGATGAAACAATTCGCTCATTTGAACATACCATATAAACAAGGTCAACTGAAAACAGTATTGAACTACCTTCAAGAAAATCATCATGAACTTTTTATCTGCTGTTTACTTATGTATGGTTGCTTGCTTCGACCTCACCAAGAAATACGTTTACTTAAGCGATCTTCATTTAATGAAGAGATCAAATCGATAGCTCTTAGCGGAAATCAAAACAAAGGGAAGCGAATTAGGGTCGTTCTCATTCCCGAATACGTGCGAAAAGAGCTCTTGAGTAGAAGCATGAGCGATCTTCCAGCAGAGGCAAACATCTTTTCAGGACGTACAACAGCATATAACATGTCTTACTTTAGCACTGCATGGGCACGCATCAAAGAACAGTTATGTAAAGATGGCATCATAGGCGAGAATCACACTCTCTATTCTTTCAGACATACTGCTGCAATAAATATGTATCTAAAGACAAAAGACCCCTATAAGATACAACAGGCATTTGGTCACAGTTCACTAAAAGTCACTCTTACTTATCTTAGAAATTTAGGACTTGTTATAGATTCATCAATTGATGATCTACCAGACTTGTAGAATTCAGTAATGCAATAGGGAGCTTTGACCGGTACCAATAGATACTTGAACAAGATAGTAGTCTATTTATATTTGGAAATTCGATACCTACTGTCATAGGTATATGGACATCCGTTACTTAAATCTTCTATCAACTCAAATTTACCGGTCATGAGTTTGATTTGTGAGTCGTCCTGTGTCGGTGAATTATTTTCGGTGTTACCTTGTATAACTCTTATTCCAAGCCCTACATTATGTTTGCCCATTGCACTATCTAAATTTTCAATTTCAACAATCCAGTATTCGCATTGAGGAACAGAAAGTGTATCAATTATCAATGGGGTAAATGAATTCCCCGAGCAACTACTTACAGAGTAACTGTAATTAGTCCAAGACGTTTGACTGTACAATTGTGCATTGTCTATATTACATGTTGAGCTATTCTTTGTACAAGCTAAACACATCACAAAAAGTAAAAGGATACAATTTCTAATTTTCATATAGATAGTGTAATTGGTTTTCAGATGTTCTTCAATCATTGCTTCCATAGATTATATCAAGAAGAATGATACCCGCAATAATTATCCAAACAAGTATCTTAGTACCCTTGTCATTTTTTTCAGCTGCTGACACATAAAGCTTCAACAAAGCAAGACATACGCAAATAGAAAAAGCATAGACGACAAGAGATTTGATAGAATCCATAGCTAAAGGTTATTTACAGTATTGTTGTAATGCTGATTCTGCTGCGACCCATCCTAAATCAAGAGCTTTATGTAAATCGGGACAAGCGTTTTCATGAATGTTGCCCTTTGCACAACCCCTGATGAAGTAAGCTACTGCTTGACCAGAGTTTATTTTGATAGCTCTTTCAGAATCAGATATAGCCATTCGCCATTTGCCTTGACCCATCCAGCATAGAGCACGATCTACAAGAGCCAATTCGTGCTTAGGATTTATTCGCAATACTATATTGAAGTCCTTGATAGCTCCTGAAATGTTTTTGAGCTTGAGTTTTGTCACACCATCATTGAAGTAGTCATCTATTGTTTGTGAATGGCAAAGATGACTTATCAAGAGCAGTACAAGTACAAAGTTGATTTTTTTCATACCTCGATTTAATGGTTATTGAGACGCAATAGTACAACATTGGCGTCATATATGACGCCAATAGATTCTGTTTTTCATGTGAAGTTGTGCTTGTGAATTACAAGTACAATGAAGCATTCTGCAAAGCATTTGGCAAACAACTGAGAAAGTTGCGAGAAGAAAAAGGATTATCTATGCGCAAGCTGGCATCAGAGGCGGAGATAGAGTACAGTCAGCTTTCCAAGATTGAAAGAGGGGTAATAAATACGACTATTAGTACAGTGTACACATTAGCTGCTGCTTTGGACATTCCTACAAGTGATTTATTTGATTTCAAATTTTAGATACTTTTCTCTATTCTACATATCTGTTCACATGATCTGGTACCGGTCGTCTAAGAATGTATAGCGAGCTATTTCGTGTTAACCTCATCTTGATACTCTTTCTTTAGCTTATTAGCAATGAAATCTCGCAAACGCTCATGTACATATATTACTAATAATTGCTTGTCAGGTGAAAAGGTTACTCGAATATCAATACTATATGAATAGAATGAAGGTTTCAAAATTGTATTTGATGTCTGTAATAGAAATCCCATTGCAACACTATTTGAATCGAATGATGTGACCTTACTTACTTGATGTTCAAAATCAAAAACGCCTCTCCTTAATTCAGGTATTAAATATTGTCTAACTTTCAAGATATTTGAAGTCATGGTGATATACTCGCCTTCTCTACCGAGTTCAAGATTGTGCATTTCAACAGATGTAATGATTAACTCTTGATTGTTGTACCTATATAATTGAGCCATTATTGGAAGCTGAATCGAAGGTTCTCCATCAATAGAATCGCCAGTTTGCAAGATGTATGCTGTATTATCAAGCTTCATTATTTTCTTTCCATCAAAGAAGGCGAATTCATAACCTCCTCCCCATTGATTGAACAAAGATGCAAGGGTATATCTCTCCTCTGTAAGTAGTCGAGCAATAAGAGAAGCTTTTTTTACAATGCCTTGTCTAATATCACCGTCTTGAAAGCTTGAAAAAAAATTCATTACTTCATTCGTGATGGATTCAAAATCTTTCGTGCCGGTACCAATTGTTTGACTTTGATCGAACAATCTATTGTCATGTGATGAGAAATCGCCGTAAGAAAATTCCTGTACAGCTAATTTACCATCAGCATCATTTTCTATAAGCATCATAAAAAACGCAGACTCTCGAAAAGAAGAGAAGTCATATTGTCTCAAAAATTTCAAAAGGCTTTCAGTGTTTAATCCTGGGGCAGAGCAAAAAGGTCGAAAGTCTTCTAACAGTGAGATAATTTCATCTGCAACTCCAGCAAAGGCAATACAAAGTTTGTCATTTAATACGTACAACTTTTGCGCGAGAAATACCGGCTTTGGTTTGTTTGCAGGAAGCATTTTTGTTATATCGATTCCAATGGTCGGTAGAATTATTGAGTGAGTAACATTTTCCTGAGTAAACAGGATATCTGCTATCATCGTTGGTGCAAAATGATTTAGTGTTCTCGCAATTAAAGTCATGAGTACAAAAATATCACTATTGTAACTTGTATTCCATTATATAAGCCACTCAGCATATTGCCGAGTGGCTAAGACTAAAATCGAATCTGAATAGCAAATTGAGAATGGGGATAAGCATTCCCATTAACAAAGAACATTAATGTCCCTGTTTTTGAAACGCCAACTTCCTCAACATACACCCATACTCCATTTGATAGATTCAAAACCCTAAAAGGTGTAAACAATTGTCGTAGATCACCTGCTTGATTTACTACAAGAATAGATTGTGTGTTGTGAAAAAAAGCATGCATTCGTGATAGTTTAAAAGTCAACTCAGATACCAATTAAATTGCTTTCCATCTAAAGCTGATTTGATATTCTCAACGAATGAGAAAGCATTAACTGATCTATCCAGAAAGCTATCTATGTAACTGCTTTTGTTTGCTTCTGTAAACAGATTGAACAGCTTCCACAAGTTTATACTCCCATCAACGTTCCTGCAAAAAGATGAATTTTTATAGTAGTCTTTGCATATAACAGCAAGTTGATTATCTCCAAATAACAACTGAGGAATTCCCCTTCTCTCAACTGAAGGCAAATACTGATATAGTCTTGTTCTTCCGATCAAAGAAACGAACTGGCTCTCCGTAAGTGAATACTTCGCTAAGGTTCTTAATCCAAACAGATGGAAGTTCGCATTATAACTTTCTATCAGAGAATACATGCAAGCTTTGAGTTGTCCAATTGACTTGACTTTAAGATCACCTATGTATCCATCTGTCCAAATACAGAGATTTGTACAAACTTTATTTTTGAATCCAATGAACAGCTTGAAGTGTTCATCAGTTCCTTTCTTAGCATACAAATTATCGAGGCTATATGCTTTTACTCCACCTATCGTTAGTGACAACTCGCTACCATCGATATTATCTTTGATCGAAGGGATTTCTATTATAAACATCATTCGCTCATAATAGAGTGTCTTCTCTTTTTCTGTGAGTTCACATGCAGGTTTGCTTCTTGCTTCCGGTACCCGTCCCTTGATTGGATGAGATAATCGAATTTGAGGTGGTTTAATTATCTCATGTGTGTAAATGCTATTAACTACATCATTTGTCGCTTCAATGAATTCGGCGTGACTGATTGCTGTTTCATTGTCTTTTACGAAAACAGGTATTATATGACTTCCTTTGATCTCATGTAGAGTACTCTGAACTGTGTTCGCATCAATAAATACCTGACTTTCGATAAACTCTTCGTTTAAATGTAAACTGCTTTGTTGAGTATTATGAGAATGTTCAATTAGTAATTGCTCCATTAGATGATAGTTTTTGGTTCTGTAATTGATTTGTTGTTTGTCGATTCATTAGTAGATTTCGTTTCTGTGATTCGTACTCGTTTTTCAAAACCTCTTTGAATTGAGGAAACATGTGATATATTGATAGTAACTCTTGAATGCTATTTGTCTTACTTATTTTAACCGATATATCATCAACAGTGAAGTCTGAGCCAGAATTACACCAATCAAGTATCGCTTTTCCTAATTGAGATGTAATTAATTGATGTGGTTTACCTATGAAAAGAGAAGTCCGGTCTTTTGATGCAATAGCAGTATGTTTCATATCAATGTCAAAAACGATCGTAAACTCATAATCTATTCCGTCTCGAGTTATTCCCTTTAGTCCAACCTTTTCGGGCACTTGCTTTCCATTCCTTTCTACCAATATGTAGTCTTGTTTAACTCTAATTGTGCAAATGACGTGAGCTTTAGATTGAAGAATAGTTTGAACAAATAGGTTATGCCTTGGCGTTAGTTTAGCCCAGTTGGTAAAACTATTTCCTACCATGTTGGAGTGAATATTAATAATGCCACCACTTCCTTCCCATTCATGTGAGATACTATCGATTATAATTACTTCGATATCTTCCTTTTCACATAGTTGAATTGCTTCAATGTATTTTTCAGGACTAAATGGTGGGGCTAATTCAATGATATTATAACACCCAATATCAGCATATAGACTGGCACTATTATTTTCTGTGTCAATTATTGCGATCTTACTCCAGTCTCCGCACAAACCATAAGCTAAAAGCAATGATGACATTGTTTTTCCTGAACCACTTGGCCCTTGCATAGCCATTTTTATTTTTGCCTTTTTCTTAGATGCTTTTTGAAGTTGCATGTATTAAAGTTTTAGTTGAAATGAAAATGGCAGCCTAAACGACTGCCATCTATTAATTAGAAATAAACTTTGCCAATTAAAAATCTACTCTGTCGATCATCGCTACAGGCTCTGAAGATTCTTGCTCTTGTCGGTACCTGTAGCTGTGTGCCAACATAATAACTTCACCTGTTTCTTTAATAGTATATTCATATGGTTCACAATCCTCACGAACAACTCTTCCAGATATAGTTGTCCCTATTAAAGACTTGGCAGAAGCCTCACTAAAGGTGCTTGGAATAAAACAAGTCTTTGCTGTAAGATAAAATTGACCTGTCTTTTGAGATTGAATCGCTTCGACACCTCCTTCTAACTTAAGTAATAAAAACTCTTTTCCTTCACTGTTTTCTGAAATCTTGTAATCAATAATTCTGACCATGATTTTTTAGTTTTTAATTGTGACGGTCATTGTCAACCGTCAAATTGAGGCGGGGAGGGTAACAGGAAGTGGTAATGTGTCTTTGCTATAAAAAAGTCGAGAAACTTGTGAAATTTTTTTTGTTTATGAAGGCATTGTGTGAAAAAATCTTCTAAAGTTCTGTTCATTAGGGAATATTCTAAAATTTTCGCACGAAATGGCGCACCTAATCAGTGTACAAAGTAGGCATCACTTGACCTATAGAATAATGGTGCTTCCTAAAC
This sequence comes from Bacteroidota bacterium, assembly GCA_018266575.1. Lineage (GTDB taxonomy): Bacteria > Bacteroidota > Bacteroidia > Chitinophagales > Chitinophagaceae > Puia. The sequence goes on along the minus strand of JAFEAE010000023.1, from coordinate 498,091 downwards.
AAACATTCAAGAAAGAAAAATCGCCTATTAATGCTTATGAGGATTAGCTGTTAGATACTTTCGACCTTCAATCTCCTAACAAATCATAAAAAGCATTGATTTTAGCCTGATTTGGGGGGGTCAAATCTCTTATTAGTTCTGAGGAAATTTCGGCAGCATTATCGACCAATAGAGTTGTAGCAACCACAACATTTTCTGGTTTACCACGACGTATTTTTAATGGATTGACAAGATGAACTCTTGTAGTATCTGTTTTGAATAAAATATTTTTCTCTCTCAAAGCGCTAATAGCCTCAGCATCTTTTGTATTTAGCCTGTGATCAAAATACCACAACGCATTGTTGAATTTCAATTCTGCAATAATACGACACACAGTATCTCTTTCTCGTTTTTCTAAGGTGGTAAACAACCCTGATTCTATAATGACAAAGTCTTGCGGTATTATGGACTGTTTATAATGTGTAAGTAAACGTTCAAAGTGGCTTTTAGTAAACTTAGTGTTGTAATTGTTTACTGTAATACTTGCATCAGATGTTGCTTTCCATAAATCAGTTAATATTCGTAATGTTTTGTCGTTCTTTATCGGCATAAAAGTTTACGTTTTCGTGAACAATATTGCTGACTTATTCCCCATATTGTTCACGCTTATGTGTATTTTTATATTTGCTAAATAGCTAATAATAAATATGTTATGAGTATAAGTAAACATAGAGTAAATACAGAGTTGCGTTCATCTTTTGGTACCGGTAGCCGATTCATCACGATATAGCTAAACTCTATTGGATTTGTCAAGTCCTCTAAAGAGAAAAGATGCTAATGATAAAATTGCTACACAATCTTGTTCTGAATACATCCACGCACTTGAAGTCTCATGCGCTGTCGGATTTCTAAAACCCCGCATCAATCCCCCTGCTAAGAATTTATATCCTTCTTGTTCGTTGATCTCACTTTCAGTTTTGTATTCATTGATTCTAAGATTTCCGTCTTTACCAAAAACAGTAAACATTAAATCTTGACCATCTTTTGTACTGCCGGATTTCACCTGAACTGCTTTATTAAATGCTTTACAAACTTCATTGACACAATTTGAAAAATGTCCTTGTGCAAAATATTTCCTTGCGTGTTTTTCTACTTCAGAGTGAAACATGTTGTCCGCTTTAATGCGATCAGGGCTTAATAGTTTCGGAACTTCTCCTACATAACCTGCATCTTTAAAAACTTCTTCAATGAATTCTTGCTTATATCCTCCAGTAATCGTTTTTAAAAGCAGTAAGATGTTCCTTGCCTTTTCTTCCTCAGTTTGATTCTTCAAATTTGCTAAGGTCATAAAGCAATTGAACATAGCTCTTAGACTTTCGTGTGGCATTATATTTTCATCGGAATAATTTTCAGGTCGAAAATCATATAAAGAAATCCAGCACTGAGCTATGTGGGTTTTGGTATAATATCCGCCTAATCCAAGTGTAGCAAAATTTTTTGCCAAAGACGTGCATATATAAATCCAGCGTGTCATAAAGTAAAGCTATCTGTAGAGGTGGTACCGGCTGAAATAATTTTTTTGTTTGCGTCAGTAACTGCGTCAATCGATATATAATTTTTTATCTTCGTAACGAAAATTAAAATTACAAACCAGACAATTGTTTGACGTTCTCTGAAGTATTCAATTCAATAAAACCATTTGCCAGCAAGGGTTTAAACAAAAAAACTCAGAAAAATCTGAGTCACTTTCTTGTGGTGTGGGGCGGGATCGAACCGCCGACACAAGGATTTTCAGTCCTTTGCTCTACCGACTGAGCTACCGCACCTTTTAAGGAATCTGGTCTTAGGCTAAAGGCATAAGGTATTCCTAATCGGGCAGCAAAAATAGCCTTTTACTTTCAAAAATTCCAAATAATCTTCACTGTTTCCTTAAACCTTTCGCCGTGTTCCCTAAACCTTATTTTAATTACCATATTCGCTCAAAAACTTGATGCGCATGATCTTGAGTTGCTCCCAGGTGTAATTGCCATCGTTCAGTTCCTGCTGTGCCACCTGCAGGCTGCTGGTTTCGCAACCTTTAAAATAATCAATGATCTCATCCTGCTCGTCTTCATCCAGCATTTCATCCAGCGCATAATTCAGGTTCAGTTTTGTGCCGCTGGCTGCAATGGTTTCCATATCTTCCAGCAATGCATCAATGCGCATATCTTTATTTTTAGCGATCACTTCCAGCGGAATTTTTTTATCTACCTGCTGAATGATGTACACTTTGTTCACGCTCTTGTTCACCACGCTCTTCATCACAAAATCATCAGGCTTCACAATATCATTTTCTTCTACATATTTTTTGATCAGCTCGATGAACGGTTTACCGTAGCGCAATGCTTTTCCTTTGCTCACGCCCTGGCATTTTTCCAGTTCTTCCGTAGTAGTGGGGTAAAGCGTTGCCATATCCTGCAATGAATTTTCAAGGAAGATCACAAACGGAGGAAGTGATTTTTTCTTTGCTTCTTTATGGCGAAGGTCTTTCAGCAATTCGAATAATTTTTCATCTGTTGCTGTTGTTTCGCCAGTGCCTTCTGCGCCTTCATCATCATCTGCATTGGCTTCTTCAAATAAATTATTGAGGATGATCTTGAATGATTTTGGTTTCTTCAGAAAGTCTTCCCCTTTTTTGGTAAACTTCAGCACACCATATTCTTCGATATCTTTCTGCAATAAATTTTCCAGCAACATCTGGCGGATAAGCGAGTTCCAGAAATGTTCCGGCTCCTCTTTTCCAATTCCGAATTCTTCAATCCCTTCATGCCTGAACATCATGATCTGTGGCGTTAATTTTCCGATGAGGATATTAACCGTGTAATCTGTTGCAAAACGTTCGTCCAATGCTTTGATCACTTTCAAAACTTTTACCGCATTATCTTTTGCTTCCACTTTTTCTTTCGGATGCAAGCAGTTATCACAGTTGCCGCAATTTTCTGTTGTGTATTCTTCACCAAAATAACTCATCAGCACTTTTCTGCGGCATACGCCTGCTTCGGCAAATGCAACGGTTTCATTAATGAGCTGTGCACCAACCTCGCGTTCGCTCAGTGGCTTGTCTTTCATCAGGTGTTCCAGCTTCGCCACATCTTTATGCGAGTAATATAAAATACATTTTCCTTCCAAACCATCACGGCCTGCACGGCCTGTTTCCTGGTAATAATTTTCGATGGATTTAGGAATATTATAGTGCATCACAAAACGGATATCCGGTTTATCGATACCCATTCCGAATGCAATTGTTGCTACAATTACCTGCATATCTTCATTCAAAAAAAGATCCTGGCGTTCTGCACGTAGTTTGCTGTCAAGGCCGGCGTGGTATGCAACAGCTTTAATTCCGTTTGCAACAAGAATGTCTGCAAGTTCTTCAGTGGTTTTCCTGTTGAGTGTATAGATGATACCGCTTTTACCTTTGCTCTGCACGATAAATTTTACCATGTTCTTTATCGTCTGGTCCTTTTTTATTTTCGGTTCGATCTCGTAGTATAAATTCGGGCGGTTGAATGAAGAGATAAAAATTTTCGGATCGCGGAGGCCGAGGTTCTTTACAATGTCGCTTTGTACTTTTGGGGTAGCCGTTGCCGTTAGTGCGATCACCGGAACATCGGGATTGATCTGGTCCATCATTTCACGTAAACGCCTGTACTCCGGGCGGAAATCGTGTCCCCATTCGGAAATACAATGCGCTTCATCCACAGCAAAAAAAGAAATTTTCAGATCGCTGAAAAATTCCATGTTCTCTTGCTTCGTCAATGTTTCCGGGGCAACGTATAGCATTTTAGTGTGCCCGTTCAACAGGTCTTCATGTACCTCTTTGATCTGTTTTTTATTGAGCGTAGAATTTAGAAAGTGTGCGATATTGTCTTTGCTGCTATAGCTGCGTACGAGGTCTACCTGGTTTTTCATCAATGCAATCAGCGGGCTCACAATAATAGCAATGCCTTCGCTGATGATTGCCGGAAGCTGGTAGCACAAGCTTTTTCCGCCCCCTGTGGGCATAATTACAAATGTGTCTTTTCCGGATAGCACACTTTGTATAATAGCATCCTGGTTATCTTTAAACGCATCGAAACCAAAATTTTCCTGTAGGTGTGCAAGAAGTTCTGCTGATACTTTTGCTTGTGTAGGAGTTGATGCCGCTTTTGTTTTTTTTACTGCGGGTTTTTTAGATGTGGTTGTTGCCATGCTCAAAATTTTTCCTTCTCACAGAATCTGCTCAAAGTAATTTAAGATAATAAAAATACCGGAAACGATAAGAAGTAGTTACTAACGTGTCAGCTTCCTGTTGATATAGCAGTTTCGCGGATTTTTAAGGTGTGCGAAGTTATGAAGAAACGTTGTTTTTTAAAAGCATCGAATGTTAAAAATTTAACAGATAGGCAGAAAATACATAAAGGTTTTCCTATAAATGAATATTAATTAGTGTGCATTGAATTTTAATTTCATCCCAAAAGAAAAGCGTTAAAATTGTGCACTAAACCACACGTTTTTGTTTGCTGATTTAGAAAATTCCGGCGTAACGCATTGAATCTTACTTAACCGAAGTAGTTAGAACTGAGTATATTTTGAACCTGATAATTCTGTGGGTAAACATTTTACGTTAGGTTTGCGAAAGTATATGACTAATTTTTCTTCAGAAAATATTATTGCTGCCGCAAAAAACACAATACGGCTTGAAGCGGTTTCTGTTGCCGGGCTGGAAGAATTTGTGAATGATGAATTTGTTAAAGCCGTTGAATTGATTTTACAATGCAAGGGGCGTTTAATTATCAGTGGTGTGGGCAAAAGTGCATTGATTGCACAAAAAATTGTAGCAACGCTTAATTCAACCGGAACGCCGTCTATTTTTTTACATGCAGCCGATGCTATTCATGGCGACCTCGGAATGATACAATCCGAAGATGTAGTGATGATCATCAGCAAAAGCGGTGAAAGCGCAGAAGTAAAAATATTATTATCGTTGGTGAAGAATTTTGGAAATAAAGTTATCGGAATGGCTGGCAGCAGCAAATCGTTGCTGGCAAAACAATCTGATATATTTATCAATACTACCGTTTCGAAAGAAGCCTGCCCGAATAACCTGGCGCCAACAAGCAGCACCACTGCACAATTGGCAATGGGTGATGCACTTGCTGTTGCGTTGATGGAACTGAAAGGATTTAACAGCGATGATTTTGCGAAATACCATCCCGGCGGCACGCTGGGAAAAAAATTATACCTGCGTGTGCAGGACCTGTATTTTCATAATGAACGCCCGCAGGTGAAGCCGGATGCGCTGCTGAAAAATGTGATCATCGAAATTACATCCAAACGGTTGGGTGCAACTGCTGTTGTTGATGAAAAAAATAAACTGGCAGGAATTATTACAGATGGGGATTTGAGAAGAATGCTGGAGAAAGGGATCCCCTCAGAAAATATTACAGCGAAAGATATCATGTCACCAAATCCAAAAACAATTCCTGTTTCGTCATTAGCTATCGAGGCATTGGATGTGATGCGTGTGAAAGATATCAATCAACTTATTGTTACTAATGAAAACGAATATGTTGGTTTTATACATTTGCATGACCTGATCCGCGAAGGCATCATATAAATGATATAACCCACAAAAAACTAACAGGCCCAAGATGAGCAAACACAACTACGTCGCAATTATGGCTGGTGGCATCGGCAGCCGCTTCTGGCCGCAAAGCAGGCACAATTATCCAAAGCAGTTCCTGGATATTTTGAATACCGGCAAAACCCTTATCCAGTGGACGTTTGAGCGTTTTGCTTCGCTGATTCCCGAAGAAAATATTTTTGTAGTTACTTCCCATGAATACATTTCCATTGTAAAAAAACAATTGCCGCAGCTTGCAGAAGAAAATATTTTGGGTGAGCCTTCCCGGAAAAACACGGCACCATGTATTGCATATATTTCACTAAAACTTTTTCTGAAAGACCCAAAGGCAACATTGATCATTGCTCCCTCCGATCATCTTATTTTAGATAATACAGCTTTCATAAAAGTATGTTTTGAAGCGTTGAGTTTTGTAAATAAACACAAGGCATTCATCACGCTTGGTATCAAGCCTACTTCTCCGAATACGGGCTACGGTTATATTCAGCACGAACAACATTCGGTTACAGACAATGTATATAAAGTAAAAACCTTTACCGAAAAACCCAACCTCGACCTTGCAAAAACATTTATTGCAAGCGGTGATTTTTTGTGGAATGCAGGAATTTTCGTTTGCCAGGTAAAAAATATCCTGACTGCTTTTGAAAAATATCTTCCTGAAATGTATGAAGTGTTCATTGCAGAAAAAGATAAATTCAATACGCCGCAGGAGAAAAAAGCATTAGAACATATTTACCCGTTGTGCACAAACATCTCTATCGATTTTGGCATTATGGAAAAAGCAGACAATGTGTATGTGATCCCTTCTTCATTCGGATGGAGTGATCTCGGTACATGGAGCAGTGCTTATGATAACCAGGAAAAAGATAATCACCAGAATGCTATTTCAGGAGATAATGTGATGATCATTGATGCAAAAAAATGTGTCGTCCATGCACCGGATGAAAAATTATTAGTAATACAGGGATTGAATGATTTTGTGGTGGTAGATACAAAAGATGTATTGCTCATTTGCCAGAAAGAAAAAGAACAGGATATAAAAGATTATGTTGCCGAAGTGAAGAGAAAAAAAGGAGATCATTATTTATAGTCGGCGGTCAACGGTTGTCAGTGAGCGGTGAGCAGTAACCAGTGAGCAGATAATAGCACAATTGGTGAGTTGTATTTAATTAATAATCCTGCTATTAAGCCGATCATCGACCAACGATCATCCATCATCGCTTCAGAGTCTTCAACTAAAACAAATCGTACATCTCAAATCGTAAATAATTATGTCTCCTTATCCCCTTGCAAACATTTTATTTCTCGACATTGAAACCGTTCCCCAATATGCCTCCTTCGCAGATGTTCCGGATGCATGGAAAGAATTGTGGAATTACAAAGCATCTTATCTTATAAAAGATAAACTCACAGAAACATCTGAAAATATTTATAACCGTGCAGGCATCTATGCGGAGTTTGGAAAAATTATCTGTATAAGTTGTGGAGTTATTTCAGGAACCGGCAAAGAAAAAAAATTGTTGTTGAAATCTTTTTATGGCGATGATGAAAAAATGGTATTGCAGCAATTTTCAGGCATGCTTTTAAAATGGGAAAATGGCCCTGCTAAATATTTGTGTGCACACAATGGAAAAGAATTTGATTTCCCTTATCTCTGCCGCAGGTTTATTATCAATGAAATGCCAATCCCTGCAATTCTTCAGCTATCCGGGAAAAAACCATGGGAGATAACGCATATTGATACACTTGAACTCTGGAAATTCGGGGATTACAAAAGTTATACATCATTGAATTTATTAGCTCATGCATTAAATATTCCTACGCCGAAAGATGATATCGACGGAAGCAAAGTGTGTGAAGTATATTGGCAGGAACGACAGATGCAACGCATCGTTACATATTGTCAAAAGGATGTAGTAACAGTGGCGCAGGTGTTTTTAAAATTATCAGGAGAACCGGTGATCAAAGAAGAAAATATGGACATTAAATAAAAAATATGGAAAGAACAAATTATCCGGGCGGAATAAAATGGGAAGAAATTGTTGGTTACAGCCGTGCTGTGAAAGTGGGCAACACGGTAGAAGTTACCGGAACTGTTGCCACAGGTGCCGACGGTGAAGTTGTAGGAAAAGGTAGCGCCTATGCACAGACGAAGTTTATCCTGCAGAGAATAGAAAGCATTTTAAAAAATGCGGGATCATCCATGAAAGATGTGGTACGCACAAGAATGTTTGTTACCGATATTTACCGTTGGGAAGAATATGGAAAAGCGCATGGTGAATTTTTTAAAGACATTCGTCCATGCGCCACCATGGTTGAGGTTAAGGCTTTAATAGCACCGGAATATTTGATAGAGATTGAAGCAACAGCAGTGATTGTGAATGGTCAATAGTGAATGGTGAATATTTAAACAGAAAAACATTACGTAATTCCAGATTTCACTATTCACCTTTCACTTATATGACATCGCACTCAACCCAAGATGTTTCCGGATTATACTCATCTGCCCGATATGATATGCTTCATGCGACGCCAGAAATGCAAATAAATCAAGCATCGTATTTCCTCCGATCGGCACCCTGAATGGTAATGGTGCTGATTGTTGTTCTTCATTTAGGTTAGCAACACTTTCCACAAAACTGTTTCCTAATTTATTCCAGTATTCCTGAATTTCTGTGAGTGAAGGATAATTAACAGATGTACTTATGGCACGGTTGTTTGGTGGTGGTTGTGTTTCATCGGTATATTCTTTTTTATAAGGAAATGATAATTGCAATCCAAGCATCGGCGTGTAGTTATATCTTGAATTCGTTAAATGTCCTGCTATCCATTGAAGGTGGTTCACCTGGTCTGATAAACGTTCGCCTCCTTGCTTATCATTGATACCTTCGAGCACATTACTAAAAAGCCGGTTATGCAAAGCAAATTGTTTTGCTAATATTTTTATGGAAGACATATGTGTGATTTTGATGTTGAGAGAATAAAAAGAAAGTGCTAAGTAGTCAGTGGTAAGTGATAAGTAAATGGAGAAGTCCCTCACTGACAACTTATCACTTACCACAGTCCACTTCATTCTTACATCGCCGGCATTGGCGCAATTTCCCTTACTTCTATATTCCCTTCATTGGTAATATGCGGGCAATCTTTCGCAAGAGCTGTTGCACTTTCGAGGCTGTCTGCCTTTATAATCAGGTAACCGCCAACAATTCCTTCTTTTGATGATGTTACCGGTTCAGTAGTTGTACCGGAAGCAGAAACAACTTTTCCGCCAGATACCAATGGCAGGCCGCCAACAAAACTTCCGCTTTGCGCAAGCTTTCCCATGTATGCCCCCCAGGCTTGCATTTCGGCTTTATTTTCTGCTTCTGTTTTTTTACTTACAGGTATTCCGCCACGTAACAGTAATAAATATTCTTTCATAAAATTTATTTTTTAGCCCACAAACATACTGTCATAAAATACGCGGGGAAGTGCGCAAATGCGACATTCTAAAGGGTTGTATGCGACAAAAAACTAAATTAGCTTTGTATACAAATTTTTCTGATGAAACATATTTCCATTGTAATTCCTGAAGGGGAAATCATTTTAAGCAGTGTGATCGGTTCGTACAAAATATTTACACGTGTGAATGATTTTTTTGTTACAAAAAGAAAAGAGCCTCCGTTTCATGTGCAGTTGGCCGGACAAAACAAAGACACAAATTTGTATGAAGGTTTGTTCAGCATCCATCCGGAGGTGCGTTTGGATGATGTTAAAAAAACCGACCTCATTATTATACCAGCTGTTCATGGTGCCGATATGCATGCAGTAATGAAACAAAATGAGAAATTGATTTCATGGATAAACCAACAATATATGCAAGGCGCAGAAGTGGCGAGCCTTTGCGTTGGCGCATTTCTTCTTGCATCCACGGGAATAATGAAAGGCAAACGTTGTGCAACTCATTGGATGTTCGCCGATATTTTCAGGAAGATGTTCCCCGATGTTGACCTTGTTGATGATAAGATCATTGTTGATGAATGTGGCATTTACTCAAGCGGCGGTGCATTTTCTTTTTTAAACCTCATTCTTTATCTCGTAGAAAAATATTGCGGAAGGGAAACTGCTGTACTGTGCTCAAAAGTTTTTGAGATTGAAATAGACAGGGTCAATCAATCGCCATTTGCAATTTTTACGGGGCAGAAGGACCATGAAGATGAACAGGTAAAAAATGCACAGATATTTATCGAAAATAATTTCAGGGAAAAAGTTACGGTTGACCAGTTAGCGTCGATGTTTGCATTGAGCAGAAGGAATTTTGAACGCCGGTTTAAGAAAGCAACAGCTAACACTCCTGTAGAATATATTCAACGAGTAAAAGTAGAAGCAGCAAAAAAAAGTTTAGAAGCAGGGCGTGAAAACGTAAATGAAGTGATGTATAAAGTTGGATATAATGATACAAAAGCCTTTCGTGTGATCTTTAAAAAAATCACCGGCTTGTCACCGTTGGAATACCGCAACAGGTACAGCCGGCAATTGACAATGAATTAGTAATTGATTCGGGATTTGTCATCCCGGCGAAGTAGGAATCTTAAGATGCATTGTACCTCGGCATGACAAATGCCCCGGAGTTAAAAATTCGAATTTAAATATCAGCAGTGTGTCACGCTATTTCTTTTTTAAAATCATCGATCTCGCTTAAAAAGTTTTTTGCTTTTTCCAACGATGTCCACTCTGTTGAACTGAAAAGTATTTTAAACCATTTCTTATTTATATTTTTCAAATCAATGTTCCGGTACAACCATATTGTTGCAAGCACAAATAAAAACGTGATGACAAAAGGAATAAGCCAGCCTTGCCATGAATTAAAATTGATCATGCGGTTGCTCCAGAACCATGTTGTATGAAACGGCAGTTGCAGCCAGATGATGCGCATGATATTTACGGTAGATGTTTGCAGTATTGTTATTCTTTCCTGGGTTTGGGTGATGCTTTCACTGTAATTTATTTTATGAATTAATACGATGTGATAGATATACGTGATTATAGAAATGATCGTGAATAACATGATCATTGAAATGGAAACGCTGAAATAGATATTCCGGAAATGATTTGCAACAACAAGCAGCCCTAATAACAGCACATATAAAACGCCAAGTACAACTGCAAAAATTTTAAACCGCGCCAATGCATTCAATTTCGATTTTGTTTTTTCGGTTTGCATCATTTCAAGACTGCGAAGGTTCAATGCCCAGGATTGCAGGTTAAGTAATTTGGCTTCTTCCAGTTTGTGGTCATATTCTTTCCATATATTTTTTAATTCTTCGTCTGTCATCTTTATTGATTTATTGTTAAGAATTTTTGTTTCAGTTTTTCTTTCACACGGCTGATCTTCGTTGCAACATTTGTTTCTGTGATGCCAAGTATGTCTGCAATTTCATGGTAACTTTTTTCGTCGAGGTACAGCAACATCAGCGCACGGTCCAGTTCATTCAACTCATTAATAAAATGTTGCAGCAGGTTAATATTCTCTTCGGTTGTTTTTGTTGTGTGCGAAGAATCTTCCACATCTATTGCATGTTCCGGGAATGAAATAATTTCTTTTGATCTTTTTTCTTTCCGGTAAAAAGATATCGCAACGTTCAGAGCAACACGGTACATCCAGGTAGAGAATTTATATTCTTCCTTAAACCTGTCGGCAGATTTCCATAGCTGGTAAATAATTTCTTGTGCAAGGTCTTCCCTGTCACCTTTATTATTGCAATACGAATTGCATATTTTATAAATGATCGCTTTATGTTCATCTATTAATTTAAAAAACGTATCGCTGACAGGCTGTTTCTCCATTATCCTTTACTAAAATGCTTTTATTATTATTCGCAGAAAGGTTTATAAAATCACAATAGCCCAAAAAATTTGTTTACCGGCAATCACATATTTACTAAATACGTAAAGTTATTTGCACCTAAAACCCTTAATTTTGGCACAACTCATAACTTTTCTACACTAAATGGCGCTGATTGATATTCAATTACCCAATTCGATTGCACGTGCTTTGCGCCTGCCCAAAAAATCGCCACGCCGGCAACAAGTTAAAGTATTAAAGAAGTTATTAAAAAAAGCCCGCTTCACCGAATTTGGGCAGCAATACCGTTTCGATGAAATTTTATTAAGCAAGCATGCGGGAAAAAAGTTCCAGGAAATAGTACCCGTATTTGATTACAACAAAATTTACAATGCATGGTGGCATAAAACGCTAAAGGGAACTCCCGATGTATGCTGGCCGGGGAAAATAAAATATTATGCGCTGAGTTCAGGTACATCAGAGGCTGCAAGTAAATATCTTCCCATCACTAATGATTTATTGCGTGGCAACCGCATTGTGATGATAAAGCAGTTATTGACATTAAGAACCTATCACGATATTCCTGTAAAGAGTATTGGTAAAGGTTGGTTGATGATCGGCGGGAGCAGTGCATTGCAGAAAGGGCCCGGATATTATTCCGGCGACCTCAGTGGAATTACAGCACGAAAAGTTCCGTTCTGGTTTCAGCCTTTTTACAAACCCGGGAAAAAAATTGCACGCACAAAAGACTGGACAAAAAAAATTGAGGCCGTAGTAAAAGAAGCGCCTAACTGGGACATTGGCTTTGTTGTTGGAGTTCCTGCATGGATACAGCTTTGTATGGAAAAAGTTATTGAGACCTATAAACTGAATAATATTCATGAAATATGGCCGAACCTCGGGTTCTTTGTTCACGGTGGGGTTTCTTTCGAGCCCTATAAAAAGGGGTTTGAAAAATTGCTTGGCAAACCGATCACATATATTGAAACATATCTCGCTTCGGAAGGCTTCATTGCTTACCAGGACAGGCAATACGCAAAGGGGATGCGCCTGGTTACTAACGATCATTTGTTTTTTGAATTTGTACCATTTGATGAAAAGAATTTTGATAACGATGGAAACCTGGTAGAAAAACCTGAAGCATATATGATCCATGAAGTGGAAGAAGGAAAAGATTATGCATTGCTGTTGAGCACAAGCGCGGGTGCATGGAGATATTTGATCGGTGATACCGTTCGTTTTGTAGATAAAGAACGTTGCGAAATAATCATCACCGGAAGGACGAAACATTACCTGAGTTTGGTTGGCGAACATTTGAGTGTTGATAATATGAATAAAGCGGTGCAATTAGTGAGTGAAGAACTGAATATTTCTATTCCTGAATTTACAGTTGCAGGAATTCCGCATGGGTTATTTTTTGCGCACCAATGGTATGTTGCTACAGACGATAAAGCGGATCCTGAAATATTGCGGCAGAAAATTGATGAGAAGTTGAAAGAGCTGAATGATGATTATGCGGTAGAACGGGATAATGCGTTGAAGGAAGTATATGTAAAAGTCTTGCCCGAATCAACCTTTATGAATTTTATGCAGGCAAAAGGTAAGATAGGCGGTCAGCATAAATTCCCGCGTGTAGTGAAAGGTAAAATGCTGAGAGACTGGCAGCTCTTTTTGGAAACAGGGCACATTTAATAATTTTTTACCAAAAAAGGTTGACCGGTAACTTCATTTTTTTCTCTGCGTCTCATTATTTGTAAATTGCTGCAATAATATAGTGATAAGCTAATACTGTTATACAAATAAAATACACCAATAGAATTTTGTAAAACGCAGCGAAGACAAGAGTTTCAGAAATTTTCAATTATCCATTTTCAATTTTCAATTGGTTTAAAATATTTTCTTCATTATGATAGAGGCCATATTGAAAGGACTTGCGCTTGGTTTTGTTCTTGTGCTATCAGTTGGGCCGATCATTTTCACCATCATCAAGCAAAGCCTTAATAACGGGCACCGTGGTGGTTTTAGTTTTGTAGCAGGCGTGTGGCTCAGCGACATAATCCTCGTTATTCTCAGTAATGTTTTTTCAGAACTTGTGGCAACATTGCTGGAATACAAACGCGACATCGGTTATGCCGGAAGTATTTTTTTGATAGCGATGGGAGTGTATTTTGTTTTCTTCAAAAAAGTACATCTCAATACCGATGCGGAAGGCAAGGAAATGCGTTTCCGCAAGAGGGATATGGCAAGGATATTCGCATCAGGTTTTATCATCAACACACTCAACCCGGGTGTAATTATTTTCTGGTTGGGAAATGCAACAGTACTATCATTGACGCATACCCTAAGACAGCGTATTATCATTTTCTCCGTTTGCCTGCTGGTGAATATGGCTGCTGACACAGGAAAAGTTATGATGGCAGGAAAACTGCGCAAGCGCCTCACATTACATAATCTTTCTATCATCAATAAAATTTCCGGGATTATTTTAATCGGTTTCGGCATCGCTTTATTATGGGGTGTAATATTTTTCTCCGGGAAACTGAAATAGATTAACAAAAGTATTGCAGATTTTTGAAGCAAGTTTTTTAACTTGTTTGAATGAAAAAATGGCTACTGCTTTTATTTCTATTTACTGTATTGAAAAGCTTTTCGCAAAACGATGTGTTGATGCTCGAAAAGAAGGGAGACCGGTTGATGACATACGGGGCAGGAAGCCTGATATCACTAAAAACAATCTACAATCAATGGTTTACCGGTGAAATTGAAGACCTCAGGCATGATACGATTTACATTAACGGGCAGGCGTTTAATTACAAAGAAGTTTCCGCAGTAAAAATTGAAGGAAGAAAATTGAATTATTCCAACGATGGATTTATATTGATGGAAGCAGGAGTAGGTGTTTTATTATTAGGCGCTGTGAATGGATTGTACCGGGGCGACCAGGCAAAAGACTGGTATAAAACTTCAAGCTTTATTGTCTCGGGAGCTTTGCTGCTTGTCGGTTATTTACTGATCCGCTCCCGAAGTAAAACCTATAACCTCGGGAAAAAATTCAAGCTGGAATACCTAACTATTAATCCGTATAAATAAATCACAGAGCATAACAAAATAATTTACTGGTTTATTTAATAATCACTTCATTTATCCGTTTACAATCCTGTAAACCTGATTTAATTTCTGTTCAATAAATTGCAGCCATAAAATTTCCGGATGGCTTTCAAAACCAAAGGCATTGTTCCCAGAACCTGGCGCATTGTAAAACGCGTTCTTATTTTCCTGTTCATTTTTCAACTTTTTTATATCCTCATTTTAAAATGGGTTGATCCGCCAATTACACTTACACAACTGGGAAGTTTGGTAACAGGCCATGGGTTGAAGAGGGATTATGTAAGCATGAAAAATATTTCTCCCTATGCAAAACTCGCAGTGATCTGTTCGGAAGACCAGTTGTTCCCTGATCATGATGGTTTCGATTTTAAATCGATTGAAAAAGCAATGAAGCATAACCAGAAAAGCAAATCATTGCATGGCGCAAGTACTATCAGCCAGCAGGTTGCAAAAAATGTTTTTTTATGGCAGGGAAGAAGTTGGTTCCGTAAAGCCCTTGAAGTATATTTTACATTTATGATCGAAAAGACCTGGGGAAAAAAACGCATCCTTGAAATGTATCTTAATGTGAGCGAAATGGGAGATGGCGTCTTTGGTATAGAATCTGCTGCGCAGCATTATTTTAAAAAGAAAGCAAAGAATTTAACACGAAGCGAAGCAGCAATGATCGCTTCCTGTCTTCCTAACCCCAAAGTATATACGATAAAACCTATGTCTGCAAGGGTTGCAACCCGTTATCCCTGGATATTGGTGCAGATGACACACCTGGAAGATGATGATGAAATACAGGGTTTAATTCAATGAGGTATAAACTATGAAGTATGAGCTATGAACTCAAAACGTATACTTCATAGTTCATAGCTCATACTTTATCCACCGCTTCTATTGCTATTTGCAACCGTTCTTCATTGTTCCCGCTGATTTCTACCCAGGGGGTATTTTGGTTGATGAGAATATCTTTATAAATACGAAACAATTTTTCTCTTGTTTCCAGGTCAGGATATTCACGGAGTTCATCTTTTACCCATGGCAGATCGGTATTACAAAGTAAATACAGGTCATATTTACGAGATGTGATCTGGTCGAGAATGAATTGATGGCATTTCCCAAAAACAAATTCGCACCAGACTTTCATTACGTACATGTCTGTGTCTATGAAGAGTAGTGAGTGGTGAATGGCCGACTGACGACTAATTTCATCTTCTAATGCAAGTTGACCTTTCGCAACTTCCAATAAATTATCGTACGTATATACTTTTCCGTTAGTCAATAAATATTCACGTGCGTATTCGGGAACCCATTTCGATTGGTAATGCTCCGCGAGTTGTTCGCACAATGTACTTTTGCCTGTAGATTCCGGTCCTATAGTAACAATTTTCTTAAGTTGTTGCATGCTCGATTTTCTTTTTCCAACTTATATATCCCATAATCGCGAGGATCAAGAACACAAAATACTGAAAGCTGGTAAATGCAAGATGTTTATAAAAATTCAATGGTACAGAAACTAAGTCTGTAATGATCCACCATATCCAGTTTTCCAATTTTTTTTTATTCATTAACCACATCCCTGTAAAGGCAGCAGCAGATGTAAAAGCATCCAAAAAAGGAACCGTACTGTCTGTAAATTTTTTTAAAATAAAAAAAAGAATAACCCAGCATCCTGCAAAAAAAAGCATTCCGTTTGCCCAATCTTTCCTGTTTGATTTTGTAATAATCAATATAGTGCTCCCTTCTTTTTTTCTTGACCACATTATCCAGCCAATAATGCTCATTACGGTGTAATAAAAATTTACAGTAGCATCTGCATAAAGTCCGTGCGTGAGGTATAAATAAATAAAAATGGCTGTATTGATCATACCCACAGGATAAACGAGAATATTTTCCATCCTCGAAAAAACAACGCTTGCTATACCGCATATAACGGCAATAAATTCAAGCCATGTTGTGTTCTTTAATTCCAGCAAAAACTGTTGAAAAAAATCATACATGCCCAAAAATAATTTTTGTTTACCATAACAAAATAAAAAAGCCCCGATAACGGAGCTTACTGATTTGCTTTTGAAAAATATTATTCTGCCTCTGCAACTACTTCTTTCACTTCGGGGATCATTCTCTTCATCATTCCTTCAATGCCGGCTTTCAATGTGATCATTGAAGACGGGCAACCGGAACAAGAGCCCTGCAACATTAAATTCACTACACCATCATCATAACTTTTAAATTGTATTGCACCACCATCCATTTCTACCGCAGGTTTCACATAATTCTCCAATAATTCTTTTATACGTTTTACCACATCGTCATCATCAGCCAATATTGTATTGCCTTCTTTAGGCACTACTACAATTTCTTCTTCATTGATTACAGGTTTGCCTTCTTCTAAATATTCTTTCAAAAAAAGACGGATTGATGGGATCACATCATTCCAATCTGTTTCCTGGATCTTTGTCAGCGTAACAAAATTGCTCGCTATAAATACACTTTTTATAAACGGGAAACCAAATAACTCTACAGCAAGCGGAGATGGTTTTGCGCTTTCTACATCAGGAAAATCAATACTTTTCCCCGGGTATAATAATTTGTTTGCCACAAACTTCATAGTTTCCGGGTTCGGGGTCATTTCAGTATAAATGCTGATAACCGGGTTGCCTGTTTTGATCATATCACTCGATTTGAGAATACAAAAATAACGATTCTTGCAGGGATTTGTTTGTGAAATCGGAAAAACTATGCGGCAATTCTTTCCGGTTGCTCTTCTTTTTTAATATGATGTGGTTTACACAACCGGAAGTTGATAAAGTGCGCAGAAACAATAAAAATTACTGCAAAAGGCAGGATATATAATTCGTACCGGTGCCAGTGTTGCTTTGCAAATAATAAAAGCATGCCGGCAGTAAAAAGCAGTAACGGTACTATTTTGCCATGATGTTTGCGAAAACCGTGCATCAATGCATAACAGCCAACACATAATGCCAAAAAGATCATAAAATATTCAAAGGCAGCATTGTCGATAATGTTGATGCCAAATACAGGAAGGCTGGTTAACAACAATGGTAATACAGCACAGTGAATGGCACATGCAACCGATGCCCCAATGCCTAATGCGTCCCAGTTTATTTTGATTGCCATGATAATTGCAGCAAATGTAATAAATTGCAACGTTGTTGCAAAATATTAATTCAACTATTTGTATGGCCTATTTTGTTTTGGAGTAGTATGTTAACTTTGCAAATAGTTTAATGATTTGAATGATGAGCAAAAAAAAGGTTTTTTATATCAGCTTCTTCGTAGTTCTTTTTGTGGTATTTTATTTTGTGCTCACTAAAATTATTCCGGGCTACGGGGATGTAAAACTTCCGGTGTTGAGTAATGTGCGGCCGTTTGCATTTACCAATCAGGATGGAAAGCTGATAACAGAAAAAGATGTTGCCGGGAAAGTATTTGTCGCAGAATATTTTTTCACCACCTGCAAAGGGATTTGCCCGAAGCTGAACACAAATATGAAAATATTGTTTGAACAATATAAGAACAATCCTGATTTCCTGATATTGTCGCACACCGTAGACCCGCAAACGGATAGTGTAGCACGGTTAAAACATTATGCAGATTCTCTTGGTGCGGATTCAAAAACGTGGTGGTTTTTAACAGGACGAAAAGATAGTTTATACAATACAGCACGTGTAAGTTATTTGCTCGACGACCCGAAGAACAATAATATTTCCATCAACGATCAGTTTATACACACACAGTTTTTCGCGTTGGTGGATAAGAACGGGCAGGTACGAAAAATTTGTGATGGTTTGAAAAAAGATGAAATTGAAGAATTGAAAATGGACATAGATAATTTATTGAAAGGAAAAGTTGCTGATGCGCATGCAGCAAGTACGTTCTTACAGCAATAATTGAAAGATGTTCTATAGAATTTTATGAATGCACAGATCGAAGATATCTTAAAGCGCAACCAGTTAAGCGTAACCAGCGGACGGGTAAAAATCCTTGAATTATTTTTAGGAAGCGCGGGTGCATTGTCGCACGGCGATATTGAAAAAAAAGCCGGGGAAAGATTCGACCGCGTTACTGTATACAGAACCTTGCAGGTGTTTTTGGAAAAAGGCATCATTCATAATATCCCTACTTCAGATAATTCCATTCGTTACGCGTTGTGCAAAGACAATTGTCATGCCGGGCATCATCACGATAACCATATTCATTTTGTGTGCAACGATTGCGGAAATACTATTTGTTTAGAGAACGTAACTATACCACCGGTAAAACTTCCCAAAGGATTTACCTCAACACAGGTAGATGTTGTAGTGAGCGGTATTTGCAAAGAATGTAAATAAGTTTTTGTTGTTGTTCTTTTTGCTTCGCCAAAAAGAACGAAAAAAGGGATCCGGAAACGATGTACAGCCCGCTTCCGGAAGGAGCTTAGATTAAACTTTGGTACTACTGTGATGAAAAACATTTGTTCCCTGATCCTTTTATTATCGGCAAGAAATATTTTTTCTTAATTCTTTTAAATAGAAAATTTAACCTAAAGCTATTTCTTAATTTGTGAATCTGTGGCTGATTTTATTCTACAAGGCAGAATCCTCAAAACTTAGTGGGGGCAAGGCTTTCAGGAGTTTTCAATTAACCATTTTCAATTTCCAATTGGTATTAATCTGTGGCTGCTTATTTCCTAAAAAGAAAGCCCCGATGTAGAAACACCGGGACTTTTGGTTAAGGCTCTGATTAGTAGCTATTTTAAAAAATCGTGATGATCATGCATCACTCTTTTATTTATTCCGTTGCAAATATAAATTTCGGATTGCATATTAGCAACATCAAATGCTACTACTTTTTGGGTATTTTTTTCTCTTGCTATTATTTAAAAGAAAATATACTTGCTAAAAGCAGGGTTTGTTATATGATCTTTCGTTGCCGGGGAAAATAATTCACACATTTTTTTTCAATACCTTTTTGCGAAGCCAGTTTCGTACAGGTTCATCATACCATTTCAGGCTTGCATAGGCCATAAGCATGCTGGAAATAAAGGTTAATAATGCAATTGGCAATGCCTGCATAAATGTTGGTTTGTGATCGCTCACCCATGCGGTGTACATGTAAATGACCGGGTAATGTGTGATATAAAGCGGGTAAGAAATATCTCCCAGGAATTTGCATAGGGCTGCTTCTTTTTTTCTGTTGATTGTTCCGCATGCACCAATAAAAACAACAAGCGGGAAAATGATGATCACTGTAAGCGAATCATAAAGCCCGTTCATCCACAAATGTCCACTGCCCCCGATCCTTGGCATACAAAATACGATCAACAGTAAAATGCTGCTCCATAAAAAAGCGTTGCTGATGTGGGACAATTTTACCAAACGCGAAAGCAGCAAACCTGCAAAAAAAGGGTATATCACACGTGTGGCTCCAATGCGTAATTGTTCTGCATTCAGCGACCATCCGCCAATGATATCCCCTGCAGGGCTTGTTACTGCCAAATGGATCAATACACATGCTGAAAGAAAAACTAATATCCCCAATAAAATTTTTGAAAATTTTCTTACGACTACAGCATATAAAATATTTGCGATGTACTCGAAAAAAAGCGACCAGCCCGGGCCGTTAAGCGGATGCATTTCCTGCCAGCCGCGGATGTCCATTGAAATGGGAACAGGTATCAGTGTTGTACCAATCAACATGATCAGCAACATTTTCCAGACAGGCACTGTATGAATTGCAGGCCACATGGCAGAATCCTGGAAATAAAAACAGATGGCACCAATGATCATTCCGAGCACAACCAATGGCTGTAACCGGATAAGGCGGATCTTAAAAAAATCTTTTATAGTGAATTTATTCCAGCGGTCGTCATACGCATAACCGATCACAAAACCGGAAAGCACGAAGAAAAAATCTACAGCGAGATACCCGTGGTTTATGATCTGATCGAGATGGCTGGTAGAATGCGCTTCAAAAATATGGAATGCAATTACCAGAACAGAAGCAACACCACGAAGCCCGTCGAGAATGGCATAGTGCGGTTTGGTAGTGAGGGCTTCATTTTTCATACAATCGTTTTGGTTAATAACAAATGTATTGGTTTTGAAACAATTGAATTAATAATGATTGAAACTAACTAACGATGACATATAGCCGAATATATTTTACAACTGTTTTATTTTAATATTCCTGAAAAAAATCCCTTTTAACCAGTACTGCAAACCAATATGGCCTTTTGTATATTTCCCGAATTCGGGGAAATGAATGAAATTGGTTTTGCTGACCATGTCGGGCCATGTTGCCGATGTAAAATCCTGCTGCGTAGTTAATGTTCCGTTTAAATAAAATTCAACCTTCCCATTCTGTTGTTTGATCCTCGATTGGTTCCATTGCCCTGTAGGTTTTGGATCAACGGCATTTATCGGAGCCGCAAAACCAAATAAACAACCAGAACGTTTATTCGGTTCTTTATAATCAGGATTTGAAACATCGAGCAACTGGTATTCAGGACCGGTAGCCCATGCCGCTGGCAAATCTTTTCTTTCCTGTACATTAATAAACACGCCACTGTTTCCACCTGCAGATATCTTCCATTCAAAATACAGATCGAAATTTTCAAACTCTTTGTCAGAAATAATATCCACATGTACTAATTTAAAATTCGTGTCGCAATACAATTCTCCATTCTTTGCCACCCATATCGAATCGATTTTCCCATTGTTGTATACATGCCATCCGTTGGTGGTTTCGCCATCAAACAGTAATTGCCATCCTTCGCTTTTTTCTTTTTC
Organism: Bacteroidota bacterium; assembly: GCA_018266575.1. Lineage (GTDB taxonomy): Bacteria > Bacteroidota > Bacteroidia > Chitinophagales > Chitinophagaceae > Puia. The sequence continues at coordinate 476,733 of JAFEAE010000023.1, read as the reverse complement.
CGTTAGTTGGTTATTGTGGTCTTCTATGTTGTTGCAACAAGAAAGCAAAATGGCGATCAGGATTATTCCTGAAAAATTAATCAAGCGTTTATTCATTTTGTACAGTTTGATGATGGATGAAATGATCTGGTGATGATGATGCTTCAACGCTTTGCAAGGTAAACTTTAAAACCATTGTAAAATAGCCGGTAATAAAGCGCTGAATAGAAATTCAATTGTATAATAGTGCGATTCTTCCAGTGGAAGAATCGAAGGTAAGAATGCTTAATAGTAGCAATGACGCCGGGAACAAAAAATAAAATCAACTGTTTTAAATTCCGGCGAGTAATTTTACATGTTTTATGCCTCAGATCAATTGGAACGATACCGTGAATTTGTTTTCAAAACTTACTCCGCGCCGTGTGTGGAATGGAGGAAAAGTATTGGGCAGTTATTACCTGAGCAAATGGACAAAAAAAGCGGTGCAATGGGGTTACCCGGTTTCTATTTCCTTTGAGCCAACAACATCGTGCAATCTTCGCTGCCCGGAATGCCCGAGTGGGTTGCGTGCGTTTACACGGCCCACAGGAATGTTGCAGAAAGATTTTTTCCTGGATACGATCGACCAGTTATCAAAAGATTTGTTGTATTTGATTTTTTATTTCCAGGGTGAGCCATATCTAAACCCTTCATTTTTGGAAATGGTGAAATATGCTTCGCAGAAAGGAATTTATACAGCTACCTCAACAAACGCACATTACCTGAATGATGCGAATGCAAAAAAAACAATTGAGAGCGGATTGGACAGATTGATCATTTCCATTGACGGCACAACACAGGATGTGTATGAACAATACCGTGTTGGCGGCAAGTTGGAAAAAGTGCTTGAAGGCGCACGCAATATTGTGAAATGGAAAAAAGAATTGAAAAGCAAAACGCCATTTGTGTTCTTCCAGTTTTTGGTGGTGAAACCAAATGAGCACCAGATTGAAGATATAAAACGATTGGCAAAAGAAGTTGGTGTTGATGAAGTGCGTTTTAAAACAGCGCAGGTGTATGATTACGAAAATGACCCAAACAATTTAATTCCTGCCAATAAAAAATTCAGCCGCTACGAAAAAAATGCCGACGGAAAATTTGAATTTAAAAATGCATTGAACAATCATTGCTGGCGTTTGTGGCATGCAACAGTTATTACCTGGGACGGATTGGTTGTTCCCTGCTGTTTTGATAAAGATGCACAACATCAGCTCGGTGACCTGAAGGGAAAACCTTTCAAAGAAATCTGGCATAATGAAAAATATGTGAACTTTCGCCGAAGCATTTTACAAAGCCGCAAGAACATTGATATCTGTGCGAATTGCAGTGAAGGAACGAAAGTGTGGGAAGAATAATTTGATAATTTGAAGATTTGAAAATGTGATAATACTGCCGACAGATAATTGCTAACCGAAAACTGATTTATGCCTTTATCCAATTCTATTCTCTCGCGATTACAATATCAACACCAAACGATTTCAGAACTGGTTGCCGGGTTGAACGAAGATGCAATGAAACATCAAATCAATCCGGGAAAATGGAGTGCGTTTGAAAATATCGCACATTTAACGGCATATCAACCCACTTTTATTACACGCATCAATAAAATAAACGAAGGCAATAGTCCGGTTTTTGAAAGATATGTTGCCGAAAACGATCCACTGTTTTATGATTATTTGAAAAAGCCACTTGCAGAATTGTTACAAATTAGTGATGCCGACCGGAAAATTATCATTCGTTTTTTTTCATCTCTTAACGAGAATGATCTTTCAAAAAGTGCTCAGCATCCGAAATATGGAAACCTTGATATGGGACAATGGCTGCAGTTTTTCCTGCTCCATGAAGCACACCATTTATGGGTAATTTTGCAATTGGTTTGCAATCCTCCCGCCAAAACAAAAAGATAATTTGATTATTTTAGAGTTTAATTTTTGTGATGTATGACGCTTGAAAAAGATATTAACCAACCGAAGTTCCGAAACGAATACCAGAAGTCCGGAATCAACCTTATATACACCTATAACTGGGTGAATGAGCAGATGAAGATGTTGTTTGATCCGTACGACATTACATCGCAACAATTCAATATACTCCGCATTTTAAGGGGTGCAGGCGAACCGCTTTCCACATTGCAGATCCGCCAGCGCATGCTCGATAAAATGAGCGATACCAGCCGCATTGTGGACCGGTTAATAAAAAAAGGGCTCGTTAAAAAAAATACCTGCAAGAGCGACCGGCGGTTAGTGGATGTTGTAATTACAGATAAGGGAAAAAGTTTGCTGGAAGAACTTGACAAAAAAAATGATGTAATGGATGGTGTAATGAAAAGCCTGAGCGAGGCTGATGCAAAAAAACTAAATGAATTGCTCGACAAATTGCGCAATTCACAATAAAGGCTGCTTACTACTAAACTTAATTTTAACGCTTTCATTTACTGCAGTTATTTTACTTTCGCTTTTGTGAATTTATGAGGATGAAAAAAATTGTAATTGCATTTTGCCCGGTTTTATTGTTTTTATCTACTTCGTTTTCCCAACAGAAATATGAGTTTCGTGCAGCATGGGTCGCAACGGTTGATAATATCGACTGGCCTTCAAAAGGTAATTACAACAGCGACAGCCAGCGGGCAGAATTTATACACATTCTGGACATGCACCAGCGAAACGGAATGAATGCGGTGATTGTTCAGGTAAGGCCGGCAACAGATGCTTTTTATCCTTCTCAATATGAACCCTGGAGTGAATGGCTTACCGGAAGGCAAGGCCAGCCACCATCACCGTATTATGACCCACTGCAATTCATGATCGAAGAAACGCACAAACGTGGAATGGAATTCCATGCATGGTGCAACCCATACCGTGCAGTATTCAAAATTGGTGAATCTTCCATTGCTTCTACTCATGTTACAAGGCTTCACCCAAACTGGTTTTTGAATTACGGTGATACAAAATATTTTGACCCGGGAAACAAAGAAGTGCAGCAGTATGTTGCTACGGTGATACGGGATATTGTTCACCGTTATGATATCGATGCCATTCATTTCGATGATTATTTTTATCCCTACCGTATTCCGGGAAAAGAATTTCCGGATGACGCATCCTATAAAAAGTATGGTAATGGAATGACAAAGGACGAATGGAGAAGAAGCAATGTAGATTCTATAATCGTGCTCCTTGGAAAAGTGATCAAAGAAGAAAAAAGCTATTGCAAGTTTGGCATCAGCCCGTTTGGTGTTTGGCGCAACAAGGATAAAGACATGGATGGAAGCGATACACATGCAGGGCAAACAAATTATGACGATCTCTATGCGGACATTGTATTATGGTTGAAGAATGGATGGATAGATTATGTAGCGCCGCAATTATATTGGGAGTTCGGCCATAAGGTTGTTCCGTATGAAGTATTGCTGGATTGGTGGGCAAAACATAGTTATGGAAGGCAATGTTATATCGGGCTGGGGATTTATCGTGCAGGAAGCAATGCCGCATGGAGGGACAAAACATTATTGCCCAGGCAAATTGATGCTATCCGCAAAACCCCGAATGTACAAGGCATGATTTTTTTCAGCAGCAAATCATTCGAAAAAAACCCATATGGATGGAATGATAGCCTGCAGAATAATTATTTCAAAGTACCGGCAATTGTGCCACCGATGAATTGGTTAGATACCTCGGCGCCTGCAGAACCATTCACACATTCAAAATTCAATAAGCAGGATTCTGTGATGACTGTTTTCTTAGGGGAAAAAAATGCGAATGACGAATTGCGCGGCTTTGTTATCTATCGCACAACAAAAGAAAATTTTCAACCGGACTCAACAGCAATTTTTCAAATTGTTCCTTATCAGAAAGAAACAAAATGTATGATCCGGACAACTGCGTGGCAATACAAAAAAGGCTTCGCTTATTACGTCACAGCTTTGAACCGGTTGAACATAGAAAGCAAGCCAGTGTTTTTATTTAGTCTTACGCAATAGCTATAACATGAGTTAATTTAGTTTGTAGATTTCCTATAATTCGCTCTAATTCGTATTTAATTTGTGTTCACTTTTTCCCTTCAAGCTTATTACAATACTCTAATGAACCGAGTCTGAAGCGTAATGGTATGTGTGTTGATTTTTCTACCTGCAATTCTTTCTTGCAAAAAAAACCGAGATGCTCTGCATAAAAACTGCCAGAAATAATTTGTGATGGAGTGATACTTTTTTTTTGGGCCGGCAGGGTTGGCTTTTCTGTTTTTGCAGGTAAAGTAAAACTGCTGTGCACAGAAGTAAAGTCAAATAAAGAAGTGGTGAAAACAGGTTTTTTTATCACAAAAAAGCTACTTTTTTGTGCAGATGCATTTATCCGGAAAATGCTCATAATCAAGACAACAATTAAAGTTATTTTTCGTTGCACTTGGTATCTGTTCTTTTTCTGTAAATTTACGGCTTGATTTTTGTGGTTAGCGCGGATTTTCAAAATTTTTTTGAAAAAATGCGACTGATAAAACCCCTGAAATGGCATTAAGTCAATCGTTACAACAAAAGTTATTACAAAAGTTATCACCTCAGCAAATTCAGCTAATGAAGCTGCTGCAGGTGCCTACTGCCAATCTGGAAGAACGCATAAAAGAAGAGCTTGAAGAAAACCCCGCACTTGAAGTAACGGAAGACGACCGCAACGACAGTACATCTGATGAACTCAAAGACGAATTTGAAAGCAACGACAGTGATGAATTTGAATCTGAAGGAAGCGAAGATGAATATGATAATATCGATATCAGCGATTATGTAAATGAATATGACGACGATGTAGCCGATTACAAATTGCGGGATGAGAATTACGGTGCAGATTCTGATGAACAAAAAACGATGCCTTATAGAATAGAAACATCGTTTCATGAAATGCTGCTCGATCAGTTGGGAATGATGGTGCTCGACGACCGCACCAGGCGCATTGCAGAACAGGTGGTAGGAAGTATTGATGATGATGGTTACCTGCGCCGCGAAACAGCTTCCATTGTTGATGACCTTGCATTCAGGCAGAATATAGATACAAACGAAAAGGAAGTGGAAGAGATGATCAAAAAGATCCAGCAGTTCGATCCTCCGGGTGTTGCTGCCAGGGATTTGCAGGAATGTTTACTGCTGCAGTTGCAGCGCCGCAAAAGCGAAGGCAAAGCAGTAGAAATGGCGATAGATGTATTAAGCAAATACTTTGATGAATTCACCAAAAAGCACTACGATAAAATACAGCGCGGATTAAGTTTGAATGATGAACAACTGAAAGACGTGATCAACCAGATCATCCGCCTGAACCCGAAACCTGGTGGAACTGTTGCTGACGAAAATAAATCGGAGACTTATGTTGTCCCTGATTTTTTTATTTTCAATAATGCAGGAAAATTGGAGCTCACTCTCAATTCAAAGAACGCACCCGACCTGCGCATCAGCGAAGGTTACAAGGATATGTTGAAAGAATATGAACGCGGTTCGAAAAAAGATAAGCGGCAAAAAGAAGCGGTGCTCTTCATCAAACAAAAAATTGACGCAGCAAAATGGTTTATTGATGCCATCAAACAACGGCAGCAAACATTGTTCAACACGATGCACACCATTATGGATTATCAAAACGATTTTTTTCATACTGGTGATGAAACAACGTTGCGCCCGATGATATTAAAAGATATTGCAGAACGGACAGGGCTTGATATTTCCACCGTAAGCCGTGTGGCAAACAGCAAATTTGTACAAACGGAATTTGGCACCTATCGTTTGAAATTTTTCTTCAGCGAATCATTGAGTACGGAAAGCGGCGAAGAAGTTTCTACTCGCGAAGTGAAAAAAATATTAAGCGACCTGATTGAAGGTGAAAGCAAAAAGAAACCGCTGAGCGATGAACGCCTGACTGAATTATTACAGGAAAAAGGATATAATATTGCACGAAGAACTGTAGCGAAATACAGGGAACAATTAAATATTCCTGTTGCACGCCTGCGTAAAGAACTGTAAATACTTTCCAATGAGCAATGACCAGCCTGAGTCTGCCCAATTAAAAGCAGTGAGTTATACGAAACAGCCTTCCGGGAACATAAGCTACCCTTTCGTAGTTCGTTTTTTAGCGCATTTTTTTTCATGGATATTTCATCCCCTTTTTATCGCCAGCTATGTGATGGCTTTTTTGATATTTGTTCATCCGTATGTTTTTGCCGGGTTTGACCAACGATTGAAAGGGTTCCGTTTTCTTAGCGTGTTTATTATCACCGCATTCTTTCCTGCGTTTTCTATTTTTTTAATGTGGCGGTTGAAACTGGTTTTAACATCGATCTATCTCAAAACCACAAGAGAGCGGATCATTCCATATGTGCTTGCAATGATCTTTTATTGGTGGGTATGGAATGTGTTCAGGAACTTACCGGATAGCCCGCCGGTTGCTGTTAATTTTTTATTTGGAAGCTTTTTAGCTGTTTGCGGTGCGTGGTTCTGTAATATTTATTTTAAGATCAGCATGCATGCTGTTGCTGTTGGTGGCATGATGATGTTTTTTATTTTATTTTCTTTTGTGGATAATTATGCATCGGGCTTATATCTTTCATTGGCATTGTTAACTGCAGGAATTGTTTGCACTTCACGGTTTATAGTATCCGATCATTCTCCGTTTGAAATTTACTCCGGGCTTTTTATAGGTTTGCTGACGCAATATATCGCGTGGCAATTGTAAACCGGATGTTACGCATTTATTTTTATAAATAAGCATTTTCAAATCTTCAGTTCGGTTTAAACTTTGATAAGTGAAGATGGTCTTGTTACAAACCATTTCTTCACTTAAAATTTTTTTATGAAAAAAGTTCTTTTCTTGTCCGTATTTATGGTGTCTGCCTCTTTTTTGTTTGCACAAAACCCGAAAGTATTTATCGATCTTGATGTGATAGTTGGCAACAGGGCTCCCGCACCGAATGAAATGCAATTAATGCGTGCCGAAGAAAGAAACCATCCCAATATTGCAAAATCAATGCACGACATTGAAGATGCAATGAAGCATTTGCATGAAGCACCGGATGAATTTGGCGGGCATAAAGCACAGGCTGAAGCTGATTTAAAACAGGCATGGATCTCTTTGAGAAAAGCATTGTATTCTCGTTTGTACAAAGACACACACTAATAAAAATTCTGCCTGCCTCGATATTAATGCCCGCATAAGAGCGGGCTTTAATATTATGTATGATTTTAGAATTGAAATTGCTAAATAGATATTCAACTGTTGAAAGGAGCGTCAAAGCAAAGTTTAATCGAAGAACAAATGCCGGTTCAATAAAAATAAAATTTCTGGAAAGAAGGCTTCTTATTTATTCACCATTTGTACTATTGATTGGTGTCATCACCAAACTAATAGAAAAATTTGAACTAAGAAAACAAGTTATCGCGTTTGCTCGTGATTTAAATTTCCCTTCAGTGGTTAGGGTAAAAAGAAAAGCCCAATCATAGGGTACGAACCTATATTGAGCTTTTTCACCTTCAAACCATCTGAAGTTTACGTCCACGCTAGCCGTTAAGTATCTTCGAGTGTGCTATGTATTTTTTTGTTGGGTAATAAACAAACAAACAAGATCCGTTCTTGATGGTTTCTATTAAGTTTGTTATATCTGATTCGGGTACTGCAGGGCAACCGAAGCTTCTTCCGTTAAATTGGTTCATGCGGATAAAATCCGAACCAACATATTCTGATCCGTGGATGACAATATTTCTTCTGCTTGCTCTGTCATTAAAACCTCTTTCCATTCCTTGTATTTTTAATGATAATCCGTGATCACCATAATATGTTCTTTCAGTCACATAAAAACCCAAGCTGCTTTTGTGTGAGTTAAGACTGTTTGAAAAAGAACGTGCATATTCGCCACCGGATTTTCTTCCATGTGCAACATAAGTATTGATGAGCACTTTTTTCTCTTCGAGGTCCACAACATATAAACGCTTGTTGCGTGATGATTGGCTGAAATCGCAAATAGAAATTACTCCGCTGTTGCTAAGCAAATGATGTTTCAATAAATATTTATATCCTTTGTAAGCATATTCAAAAGCTTTTTGGGATAGGCCGAGTTCTTTTAAATCAATTTGATCATACAAAGAATCCACTTCTGCATAAAATGCCTCTGAAGAAGATTTGTGTACAATAGTTCTTGAATCAGGGAATCTTGTTTTTGTTTTTGGATTGTTGCCGGCTTGTGATACCGGGGCTAAAAGGAGCAGGGTGACTAAGCCAAATACGGATACGAAACAAAACTTGTTTTTCATGCGGGCTTGGATTTTCAATAATTGTGCCATGTATAAACGTTACTGTGTCTAAAATATTATGCAAATGTTAATAATACAAACTATAATAAGTGTTTATAAAAAATTGGGTTAAAACACGTAGGATTTTTACGAGATAAATTATCTAAGGGGAAGTATTTATCTTGTTGTTATTAACGCTGAATTCATTCGCATAGATCTTAATCAGTAGAATGAATAACGAAATTAAAATCGGCCCGAATATCAACCCAATGAAACCAAATAAACTTAAACCAATGATCACACCGAATGCAGTTATCAGCGGATGCACATCACCAATTCTTTTTTGCAACCAGAAACGGAACACACTATCCAATGTACTAATTACACCGAACCCATAAATTAACATAATAATGCCTTTAATTGTTGACCCATTTGCAAAAAATAAAATCGCGACCGGCACATATGCTAACGAAGCGCCTACTACAGGTATCATGGAAGCCAGGCAGGTAACAATGAACCAGAACAACGGTTCATTCACGCCTAATACAAAATAACCAATTAGCCCAATGAGGCCTTGTAATAAGGCGATCAGCGGAATACCGATTGCGTTCGAGTATACGAGACTGTTAGTTTCTCGTCGCAATAATAAGGTGTTCTCGTCTTTTAATGGAATCCATTGATGCAGGTTAGCTTCCATACGCCTGCCATCGATCAGCATAAAATATAAAATGAAATACATGATGGCGATCGTAGTAAGCGAATTGAATGTTGCTCCAAGTACACGAGGCAATGTTTCTGTTCCCCAGGTAGTTAATTGCTGGATATTTTTTTCAGATAATATTTCGATGCTGTATTGCTCTTCGTATTTATGAATGTATTGTTCGATAGACGTTAATACTTCCGACGAATGTTGCAATGCAAAATTCACTTTCGATGACATCATATTTATCAGTAAAACAATGGGCAACAAGATCACCAGGAATGAAAGGAACATCAGCAATGCAGCCGCCAGGCTTTTCTTCCATTTATATTTTCCTGTTAAAATAAACATCCATTTTTTCAGCAACACGTACATAGTGTATGAACCGAGGAGCGCAGGTATAAATGATTGCAATTGCCAGAATAAAATGATGCCGAGTAATATAATAACCACCAGCAATAATATCTGTCGGATTGCATTATTGGAAATATTGCTCATGTAGGTAAATTAATGTGCAACTAAAATTAGGGAATTAATAAAAGAATTTTTGATGAAATATTTCCTGCACAAATCAAAAAAATTGCCTGCCTGCGTTGAGCGAAAGTGTAGATTTACACTATGGAATTCGGACGTGTACCGGAAAAACAATTGAGCAGCATTGATTTTTCTTTGCCGCAGGAACCTGTTGCCAATTCAATGATATTGAAAGGTAAAAATGAAAACCCACGCGTATATATCGGTTGCGCAAAATGGGGAAGAAAAGAATGGGTAGGGAAGATATATCCAAAAGGAACAAAGGCGATTAATTTTCTCGATCATTATGTAAAAAATTACAACAGCATCGAGCTGAATTCAACCTATCACAACCTGCTCGGCCCAACGGAAATTAGCGCATGGGCTGCAAAAGCAAAAGGAAGGGATTTTAAATTTTGCCCGAAAGTTACAAAACTGATAAGCCATGAAAGTAGTTTTGTAAATACGGCAACTGTTACCAATTCTTTCGTCGAAGGTATCCGTGCTTTTGGTGAAAACCTTGGCCCGGTCTTTCTGCAGGTGAGTGAATACTACAATCCTAAAGAACGCGATAAATTGTTTGCATATTTGCAAACGTTCCCAAAAGACCTGCAATTTTTTTTAGAAGTAAGGCATGAAGATTGGTTTGCCAAAGAAACGATCCGGAAAGAATTGTTTGATACGCTGCGCTCACTTAATATCGGAGCAGTTATAACAGATACGGCCGGAAGAAGAGATTGTGCGCACATGGAACTCACGGTGCCAAAAACATTTATCCGTTATGTAGGTAACAGCCTCCACGAAACAGATTATACCAGGATTGATGCCTGGATAAAACGAATGAAATTTTGGTTGGATAACGGATTGCAGGAAATATATTTTTTCATGCACATGCATGATGAAGCATTCAGCCCGGAGTTAACAGTGTACCTGGTAGATGAGTTGAATGCTGCGTGCAACCTGCATTTGATAAAGCCCCAATTTGTACAAACCAGTTTATTCACCCAGTTTAATGTAGCAAGAAAACGAACATGAGTTTTATATTCTTCCCTAAGAAATAAAATCACGAAAATGAAAAAACTAACTGTACTGTTTTTATTGTTTGCTGTGAAATTATGTTTTTCGCAAGAGATAAAATATGCTGTGGGAAATGATTCCTGGAACGCAGATTCATTGGGAAACCATCGTGCTATAGTTCATTTTAATGGGGAAGGGAAAGTAGCAAGAGTAAATATTCAATGGCGATTGAACATGGATAGCATGGAGAAAAAAAGAATTATTGTGCAGGATGCAACAACAGGAAATAAAATTTCGAATGTAAAAACCGGAACGATCAACAGCGAATCAGGGGAAATTTATTTTGAACCGCTTTCAGGAAAAGCTGATTACAATATTTATTACCTGCCTTACAAAAATGAAGGCAGAAGCAATTACCCGAGGGGAGTTTACCTGAAACCTGAAAATACTGCAGATGAAAATTGGTTAAAATCAATCTCACAAAAAATTCCGATGAACACCGTGGTTAAAGAAATTCAATCTATTAATGCATTCAACAGTTTTTACCCGATGGAAGTTGCTGCAACAAAAAACGAAACAGATACCTTGATATCAAAAAATAATAATAAGGCAGTTTTAATTTTTCCGGAAGACAGATTGAATTCCATTCGCATGAAAACAAAGCTGCCGTATAAATGGATAAAGAGCGGCGTTCAATTTTCATTTTCCGGAAGTGCGGTAAAAGGAGAAAATTATGCGTATCAATTAGGGGTTTATGCATTGCAACATCTCGATGATATCTCTGTTTCATTCACAGAAATGAAAACTAAGAGTGGCTTTCGAATCAATGCAAGAGATATTTCATGCATCAACAATCACGGGGTTGACTACAGCGGAAAGCCTTTTAATAAACATGTTTCGGTTGAAAAAAACAATGTGCAACCACTATGGTGTTTGGTAAATGTTCCGCAACATATTCATACAGGAATATACTCAGGAAAAGCAATCGTGAGTGCAAAAGACGTTCAAGCTGTTTCAATAAATATCACATTGAATATTTCTGATTCCGTAATTCAGGATGGCGGAGTTAATGAACCATACAAACAAACACGTTTAAAATGGTTGAACTCAACTCTCGCGCAAGAAAATAGCGTGATTGCTCCATACACTGCATTGCAGGTAAGTAATAAAACAATAAGCTTATTAGGAAGAAAATTGGAAATTAATGAAGATGGATTACCGAAGCAGATACAAACATTCTTTACAGAAGAAATGACAAGCTACCAGCAACAAGCTAATAATATTTTGTCGGCGCCAATTCATTTTGTATCAACAGGTGCAAATGGAAAATTATTATCCTGGAAGAATGCAGGTTTTCATTTCATAAAAAAAGAACCTGGAACTGTTGAATGGGTTGCAACAAACACAACAGATGATCTGAAAATGGAAGTAAATGCATCCATCGAGTTTGATGGCTTCATGGTTTACAAAGTAAAAATTGCTGCATTGAATGATGTTCAGCTAAATGATATTGTTTTGCAAATTCCATACAACAAGTCTTCTTCAAACTATTTAATGGGGCTTGGGCAAAAAGGAGGATACCGGCCAAAAAATTTTGAATGGAAATGGGATGTTGCTCACAAAAACCAGGATGGTGCCTGGCTCGGAAATGTAAATGCGGGTTTGCAATTTTCATTGCGTGATGAAAAATATGTACGACCGTTAAATACAAATTTCTATTTGCAAAAACCTCTGTTGCTTCCATCGTCGTGGGGGAATGAAAATAAAGGAGGTATTACTATAAACGAAAATAATGACACAATTTTAGTGAATGATTATAGTGGTCCTCGTTCTATGAAAAAAGGGGATGAGTTGTATTATAATTTCACATTGCTCATTACGCCATTTCATACTATTAATACCGATTTTCAATGGAGCACTCGGTTCTACCACAAATATGATAACCTGGATACGATCAAAGCGTCCGGTGCAACTGTGGTGAATATTCATCATGCAACGCCAATCAACCCGTGGATCAATTATCCGTTCATTGAATACAAAAAAATGAAGGCATATATTGATGAAGCACACAGCAAAGGTTTGAAAGTAAAAATTTATAATACCGTTCGCGAATTATCTGATCATGCGTATGAAACATTTGCATTGCGCAGCCTCGGTACAGAAATTTATTCACCGGGAAAGGGCGGCGGCTTCAGTTGGCTGCAGGAACATGTGCATGATAATTATATTGCTGCGTGGTTTGTTCCGGAAATAAAAGATGCGGCACTTATCAACAGTGGCATCAGCCGCTGGCATAATTATTATGTGGAAGGAATGAATTGGTTGGTGCAAAATGTGGGCATCGATGGGATTTATTTAGATGATGTTGCGTTCAACAGAACAACAATGAAACGCATAAAGCGTGTGCTTACACAAGATGGCCATCCGGGAATTATTGATTTACATTCTGCAAACCAGTATAATAATAATGATGGGTTCAATAACAGCGGAAATTTGTACATGGAACATTTTCCATATCTCAACCGGCTCTGGTTCGGCGAATATTTCGATTACAAAAATAATTTGCCCGATTTCTTTTTAACGGAAGTTAGCGGAATCCCATTCGGGTTAATGGGAGAAATGTTGCAGGATGGCGGTAACCCGTGGCGCGGAATGATCTATGGAATGACGAACCGTTTTCCTTGGACAGAAGATGCAGACCCAAGGCCGATCTGGAAATTCTGGAACGAATTCGGAATACAGGGAACGGAAATGATCGGTTACTGGAGCAGCCATTGCCCGGTAAAAACAGGTAATGAAAAAGTTTTAGCTACAGTGTACAAGAAAAAGAAATCTGTATTGATCTCTGTTGCGAGCTGGGCTGATAACGATACACATGTTCGGTTACAGATCGATTGGAATAAATTAGGGATCGATTCTTCCAAAGCGATTATTATAGCGGACGGCATAAAAAACTTTCAACCTGCAAAAACATTTTCTGTGAATGAACAGATACCTGTTGAAAAAGGAAAAGGTTGGTTATTGGTAGTGAAGGAGAAGGAATGATTTGAAAGCCCAATAATGAAAATTATTTTTTTCTTTTTTAAATCATTTTTGCCGCAGATTTTATTCGGCACATGTTATCTTGCTACCAAAAAGCGGTTATACTAAACCGTTAATTCTAATCATGGTAGAGGTAAGAAATTTCCCATCAGTTAATATTTGCTCAAGATGGGCTACAGATATTCTTCCGCCGCATCCGCCAAGGCTTTCCAAAAATGCAAAGCAAAGGAACTGCGAACCATGATTCGGTAACGAAACGGAGCAATATGACAAAGGATAACAGGCGCTTTTGCCATTAGCCCTTGCGAAACACTTGCAACAGGAAAACTTTTTTCACGAAGGTCTTGCTCCCAAAGATGGGCGAGCACTTCACGAACCTTTGGACCTTCCAGTTCAAAAGTCGTTCGCTGGCCGCTGACATCAACGGCACTAAAATGGTGCTCATCTTTTAGCGGTGCTAATTTTTTCCAGGCACCTTCATAGCCAACAATCAGCCACCAGTCAGGTGAAAGGTGTAGCGCATAAACCTGCTCTCCTCCCGAAACAGGATTTTGTACAAGCTCGCCTTGTTTTCCCGGCAAATCTAATCCGAGTACTGCAGAAATAGCAGCCTGCGCTGCTGTACCGGGCGTCACCCGAATGTCGGTGGAATGTAACCCCGGCAATTCACGGATCGCCACCGTAGCGGCATTGCCTATGCTGATACCCTGGAGCGGACTTTCCTTAATAATCATATTTTGGGTTTCAATTAGAAGTTGATTGAGTATTTTATTAGATAGCCAGCTTTTGTACTTCGTGGCATCATCGTTGTGTCACTCACTTGTACTGCATAATTTCATGGCGACTGTAGTTTCACAAACAAAATCTAACATTAATTCAATTGCTTTTAGTCCCTTCGTATGTTCTCTTTGTCAATGAACATAGCGTCACAAATTTTTGCCTGTAGCACTTTTTTCCCTACAGGTACTGAAACCATTTCGTCCATACGTTTCAACCCGTCGGCTACAAGCGCCAGTGCAAAACCACGGCCAAGCATTGGCGAGAAATAAGAACTGGTTACAAAACCTGTATGCATGGTTTTGCCATGCTCGTCGGGCTGTGCATTCAGTGCGGTGATGTACGCCCCTTCCGGAATTACTTCATCCTCTTTCTCTGGTAAAAGACCTACCAACTGCGCTCTTCCTGCTGCTTTCAGATATGGTAATTGGAAAGAGCGCTTCCCGATAAATTCTTTTTTCTTTGATACAATCCACGACATGTTGAGGTCGTACGGTGTTTGTGTTCCATCCGTATCTTGACCAATGATAATATACCCTTTTTCAGCACGCAGCACGTGCATGGTTTCTGTGCCATAAGGAGTCAGGTTATAAGGGAGTCCAAGTGCCCAGAGTTGTTGCCAGATATAACGGGCATGCCCCCACGAAACATTGATCTCAAACGCCAGCTCTCCTGAAAAAGAGATTCGTGCAATGCGTACCGGAATACCGTCTATCTTAGTTTCACGGCTATGCATAAACGGGAATGCTTCTTTTGATAGGTCAATATCGGTAACCAATTCCCCGAGAAGCTGCCTGCTTTTTGGCCCTACTAGTGCAATGGTTGAAATATGTTCCGTAACGGAAGTACAATAAACCTTCAGGTCTGGCCATTCTGTTTGCAGCCATTCTTCCAGCCATGCCAATACCCTTGCTGCACCACCGGTGGTAGTTGTCATCAGGAAATGATTTTTACCCAGCCTTGTCGTTACCCCGTCGTCAAAGACGATACCGTCTGCTTTGCACATTAAGCCATAGCGGCATTGCCCTTCAGGCAAATTCGAAAACATATTTGTATAAATGCGGTCGAGGAAAACAGCAGCATCCGGTCCTTGAATATCAATTTTCCCAAGTGTAGAAGCATCCATTACCGCTACACCTTCCCTGGCTGCAATACACTCACGCCGTACGGCATCATCCATACTTTCGCCTGGTTTTGGAAAATACCAGGGACGTTTCCATTGCCCTACATCTTCAAATATTGCTCCTGCTTCCACATGCCATTTATGGAGTGGCGTGATGCGGATTGGATCAGAAAGTTCACCGCGTTCACGCCCCGCTAATGCAACGAAGGGTACAGGGACGTACGGTGGCCTGAATGAAAGAGTGCCGACATCCGCCGGCGACAGCGCTGACTCCTTATTCAATTGGCAAAGCGCACCAATGGTGAGCATACCGCTGGTTTTGCCCTGGTCATGTGCTGTACCAATGGTGGTATATCGTTTGATATGTTCGATGCTGGTCAATCCTGCTTCGACGCCTCGTCGCAAATCCTTGAGTGTTGCATCGCGTTGCAGGTCGATATAAGCGTGCCGGGCTTGCTCATTATCGAGCACCGGGCCAAAGAATGCAGATGGATTATCGTCATCACCAAAATCGCCTGCGAGCATACCCACAGTTTGCAACTTGTCTGAAGATTGATTTACGAGAAATGCCGCATGTTGTTCACTCCACTTCGGTTTTATACCGATATGTGTTGTCAGGTCAACTATTGGAGTCCATCCTCCGGATACCGCGAGCAAATTAATTTCTACCTTAAATGTTTCCTTAGTATCGAGGTTTTGTATGGTAACAGCTTGCAAGGCCCCTTCGTCGTTGGCAACTGTATCGAGCACAGTGCTACGAAAACTGATGGTGACCCCCGCCACTCTTGCTGCATCAACGCTGGCACCTTTAGCCGAAGCTCGGGCATCATAAATTCCTTGTACCAGTACACCAGAATTGTGTAATCGGATTGCGTCATGATACCCCTGGTTGTCTACTGTAACAATAACAGCACGTTTAAAAATCCGGGCTCCATATTTTGAAATGTAAGTCGCGGCCGCATGTGAAAACATGATACCCGGCCTGTCATTATTGGCAAATATCAATGGGCGTTGAAATGCTCCCGGCGCCAATACAATCCGTTCAGCCCGGATATGCCACACACGTATACGTGAGTGTTTAGCAAGTGCAGTATTTCCCAAGTGGTCGCTTCGTCGCTCGATAGCTACGACGTAATTCTGGTCGTACAAACCAACTGCTGTGCATCTTTTTACATAGGTTATATTTTTATGCGCAAGAACAGCCTGCAATTCAGTTTGTATTTCCTCGCCAAGATGGCGCAGATGTCCACCGGGTGCTGGTTGGTCATCTATTAATAAAACTTCGCGTCCTGCACGTAAGTGTTCGTCTGCTGCTTTTAATCCCGCAACACCTGCGCCTATAACCAGCGTATCAACATAATGATTGGTTTTATCGTAACGTGCTTCACCTGGATCTTCCGGCAATGCACCAACACCAGTCAAACTGCGTGCGGATAATCCTTCCACTACTTCAATAATAGTGGCAGGAAGCATCGATTCCTGTGTACCAGATACTAACTGAACAAGTACATTAGGTTCTTCAACGCCCAGCCCAACGATGCCGCGAGGGCGGGCATCATAAGTACTGTTGGTTATTGAAATCAGGCCATTGCGCAGCAACGCCGCTGCCAGCGGCTCCCCGTGATAACCTTTATAAATTTTGTCATCAAAACTGAATGAAACTTCGCTCATGCTTTTGAACCCTCCTGACCGTTCCGATAGCTTTCGGGAGCGGGTGATTTTGGTTGTGTAGTAAAAGGCAGCCATGTTAAACCAATCTCATGCGTAATAGTATTGCGCCATAGATTGAACCATTTTCCGCATCCTGCAAAGTGTACCCATCTTTCGGCAAGCCATCCTTTGGGGTTGGCGCGGATATGAAGATATTTTGCCCATTCAATATCAGTCAGTACATTGGGATCCGGATAGGCAACACCAGCCTCAGCTCCGTAATGGAACTCCGTTTCGTTGCGCAGGCCACAGTGTGGACAAGGAATATTCAGCATAAAATTATTTTAATGAGCGACTCCCGCCGCTCCATGTTCGTCAATCAGATGACCGGTATAAAAACGTTCGAGTGCAAAAGGTTTATTCAGCTCATGCGGCGCACCTGTTGCTATTGTATGGGCCATTACCCAACCTGAACCCGGCGTGGCTTTGAAACCACCCGTTCCCCATCCGCAGTTAATAAATAAATTTTCTACCGGCGTGATGCCGATAATGGGTGAAGCATCCGGGGCGATGTCAACAATACCGCCCCAAGTCCTCAAAACTTGTGCACGGGAGAAAATCGGGAACAATTCCAATGCTGCAGCAAGTTGATGTTCGATTACATGGAAGCCACCACGCTGTGCATAAGAATTGAAAGCATCTGTTCCGGCGCCCATAACGAGCTCGCCTTTGTGTGCCTGACTCACATACACATGCACGGCGCCACTCATCACGACTGTGTTTAGCACTTGCTCTAACAATGGGCTTACCAATGCTTGTAATGGCCGGCTTTGTATCGGAACAGAGAATCCTGCAAGATTCGCCAATAGCGAGGAATGGCCTGCAGCCACCATTCCTACTTTGCCCGCTGCAATAGTCCCCTGCGAAGTATGCACGCCATGCACTTTATTATTTCGTATGTCGAAGCCCGTTACCTCTGTACCCTGAATAATATCCACGCCAAGGTCGCTTGCTGCTTTTGCAAAACCCCAGGCTACCCAGTCATGTTTGGCAATACCACCACGTGGCTGATAAGTAGCACCATGCACCGGGTATCGTACATCGGGACTTATATTAATGATTGGTACTAGCTTTTTCACTTCTTCCGGGGTAAGCCATTCGCTGTCGATACCATTGAGCGCATTCGCATAAAAATTTCTTTTCTTTGAGCGCACATCACTTACTGAGTGCGCCAGTGTCAACACACCACGCTGACTGAAAAACATTTCATAGCCAAGGTCCTCCTCCAGCGTTTCCCATAATTTAAGTGAGTGCTCATAAATGGCAGCCGATTCATCCCACAGATAATTGGAGCGAATGATAGTTGTGTTGCGTGCGGTATTACCCCCAGCTAACCAACCTTTTTCCAGAACGGCGATATTGGTCATGCCATGATTCTTTGCGAGATAATAGGCAGTAGCCAAGCCATGGCCGCCGCCACCAACAATTACGGCATCGTAAGCTTTCTTCGGTTTCACATTTCTCCAAAGCTGCGGAGGCTGCTCAGGGAGCGTTACTGCTTTTCTTCGCCCGATTGTGCCGGGAGATAAAGTATCCTGTGTGTTCATCATGATTTTAATCGTGTCATTTGGGGGTCAAACTGCGGGTCATTACCTACGGTTGCGGGATAATCGCTGTTAAAATACCGGATTGAAAGGGCTGTTCCCAATGCGCTTAATTCTATTGGTACCCAGGCATAAGCCAATTGCTTTCCAATGGTGTGACCAAAATAAGAACTCGTTACATAACCAACGGCCTTGCCTTGATGCAACACAGGTTCTTTGCCCAGAACAACATGTTGCGGATTGTCGAGCACCAGGCAAACTAATTTTTTGGTGATTGAATCCGGTTTTACATGGCCAAATGCTTCTGCTCCTTTATAACCATCATCTTTTCGTACTGCAAAAGATAACCCGGCTTCATGTGGGTTGTGTTCACTGTTCATATCCGTGCCATAACTGCGATATCCTTTTTCCAGGCGCATGGAATTGAACGCTCCACGGCCAGCGGCAATGAGACCATATTTTTTCCCTGCTGTCCATAATGTATCCCAGAGTTTCAGTGCAAAGTCTGCCGTTGTATAAATTTCATATCCCAGTTCACCAACATAAGATAGCCTGGCGAGCATTACCGGTACATGACCGAGGTAAGTATTCTTCAATCTAAAATAACCCAGCGCCTCATTGCTCAAATCATCTCTTGTCAATGATTGGGCAAGTTCTCTTGACTTCGGTCCGAAAAGCCCCAGCGCAACAGTGCCGGCAGTAATGTCGCGAACATGCACTGTATCAGGTGCCAGGTTTCTCAGGTAGTTAATATCAGTATTACTATTCACGCCGATGAAAAAATCATATTTGCCGCGACGCATGACTGTGATATCGCTCATGATACCGGCTTTATCATTCAGCAGTAAGCAATAAGTGATAGAACCGGGTTTCTTGCGCAGGTTACCCGTTGTCATTTGCTCCAAAAAATCCAATGCACCTTTACCAATGACTTCAATGCGCTTCAATGTCGTGATATCAAACAGGCCGACATTTTCCCTTGTTGCCAAAGCCTCAGCACCAATGATGGGTGACCAGAATTTGGAAGTCCATTCATCGCGTGGCGGACTTTTATACCGGTCCAGCAAACCTGCATTTGCTTCATACCATTGCGGTCGTTCGTAACCGGCAGCTTCAAGGAAGAAAGCGCCCAATTCCTGCTGGCGTTGATAAAAACCAGTTGTACGCAACGGACGCGGCGACTCCATCGGTTGCAACGGATGCAGCAGGTCGTACACTTCTATATAATTCTGTGCACCGCGTTCTTCGATATGTTGTGAACCCAATTGGTGGCTTTCAAAACGGTTGACATCGCATTCATGCACTGCCAGCGAAGGATGGCCATTAACAATCCATTCGGCCATCGCTCTGGCCACACCAGCCCCATGGGTAATCCAAACGGCTTCTGCTACCCAAAAGCCTTTCAGTCCCGCCCATTCACCCATCAGCGGGAAGTTATCTACGGTGAAAGAAAACAAACCATTCATCGATTCGGCAATCTCAGCATTCTTCAATGAAGGAAGGATTTCGGTCGCTCCTTCCAAGGCACCCTTCCACTCTTCAGGAGTAAAAGGCATCTGGCTGGGCATTATTTCTGCAAGTTCATTGGGAAGAATATCTTCTGCTTTTACCGGAAGTGGACGATGACCGTACCAGCCAACCGCCAGGCTTTGTCCTCTTTGTTTGAAATAAAGGTCAGAACCCTGGTGACGCAGTACCGGCAGTTCTGCCTCGGTTTTATAACCGGTCAATTCCACCATAGGCGCCGTATAGCAAAGCTGGTGGGCTAGGGGTTGTATTGCTTTTGACATGCCAACCATTGCTCCTATCTTCGGGCCCCATATACCGGCGCAGGACACCACTATATCTGCCGGAAATATTCCGTGCGTGGTTTGAACAGCAGTAACGCGGCCTTCGGTTTGGTCAATCGCACCTACTTCGCAATTGTCAATAAATTTGGCACCACGACTGATTGCACGCTTACCCATCACTTCATCAGCCAGTTTCGCACGGGCAATGCCATCATCGGGTACGTATAATGCGCCTAATATTTTTTCTCCGTTTAGCAACGGATGTAATTTCACCGCTTCTTCTGTAGAAACTACTCGGGCATTAATTCCAGCTGAAATTGCCAAACCAGCCCTTCGGTGAAGGTCAGCCAGCCGTTCAGGTGTAGTTGCAACTTCCAGGCTACCTACTTTAATAAAACAGGGCTCGCCATTATAATGAAGGCTGTATAATTTTTCAACGGTTTGACGGGCAAATTGTGCGATGGTTCGCGAACCGTTGGTTTGAAAAACCACGCCGGGCGCATGTGATGTGGAGCCGCCGGGAACCCAAAGAGGCCCTTTTTCAATAACAGTTACATCGCAATAGCCACGTTCAGTAAGTTCATCGGCCAATGAACAACCGACGATACCGGCTCCTATAATTACAATCTTTGGCATTAATGTACGGGGGTTTCGGTGAGTTGATCGCTATACCAGGAAAGAAACTGTTTTACAAGATATTCCTCGTCAGCCAAGGGGCCCGGCACATAACCGCCGGAGCAAATTCCGCGATAAGTACCTTCTGCCAGGCTTTGATCCTGTGCATTGGTTTGAGTCCAGACATAAGTAAGGTTTTCCAGGTCATAGTCAACACCTTCTACGGCATCGTCGGCTACGAGCCACTTGGTGCGTACAAGCGTTTTGTCGACTGATAGCGGAAAGACAGCAAAGGTGACAATGTGGTCGCTCAAAAAATGATTCCACGAATTTGGATGCGTCCACAAAGAAAGCCCGCTTCCTTCCGGCTGTTTGAAATTGCCCAACAATTTTTTGCAGGCATGTTCAGGCTTAAGTGTATGGGAAATGCATTGGTTTGCGAGTGGCAGCCGGACAGTACGAAACCATAGCCCGTCGGGAAACTCTATCAATTCATAGGGAAGGCCGAGGCTTTCCCACTGTCTTTCTTTCTCCTGGAGCGCTTCCTGGAAGCGTCGTTCATCGGCTTGCACATTATCCTTGTCGAGGCCTTTGCCAAAACCCGAACTGTAAAGTGGTACCAGCAGTTCAGGATGATTACTGGTACAATGCAGGCACTCTCGGTTGTTTTCTATTACCAGCTTCCAGTTGCAGGCTTCAATGATATCTTTCTGGCAGGCTATTTTAGTTTTAGGTAATTCGTATGGAGCTAGATATGGGGTGAGCATCCTACGCACATCTTCTATATCAGTTGGTGCAGGTGAAGTAAGACAAACATAAATAAGGCCTCCGATGACGGCAACTTCGATAGGGTTCAACCCAAAATCTTCAATGGGAAAACCAGCTTCCATGCCACGGGCATGTTTCAGCTTTCCATCAAGGTCGTATGCCCAGTTATGATAAGGACAAATAATGCGCCGGCTGTTACCTTTCTCACCCGTTAGAAGTTCGTGGCCGCGGTGACGGCAAACGTTGTAAAATCCTTTCACCTCTCCTTTGTCCGTTCGCTGCAGGAAAAATGAACGTTTCCCAAGTTTCAATGCTACATAATCACCGGGTTTAGGAATATCGGCCTCACAAGCCACATAAATCCAACGGCTATAGAAAATCCGTTCGAGCTCCTCCTCGAAAATTTCATTGCTTGTATAGAAACGCGAAGGCAAAGTGAAGTTTGCGTCAATTCCGGCAAAAGACATGGTGATATTTTTTATAATTTGGAGTCAGCTACAAAAAATAAACTATAGCATAAATATAAGTTGTTATTTAATATTCCATTAAATTGAAGACCATAAAATAAAGAAGGCATTTGGAGAATGTAAGCAATATCCCTCCTGCCCGGTAGATTTTTTAATTAAGTAAGATCTAAACCTGTAATGCAAATATGAAGGATGCTCCCGTTACCGATAATAGCGATCTCGCCAGTTTTGGTTATCGACAGGAATTAAAGCGTTCTATGGGTAGCTTTTCAAGTTTTGCTGCAGGCTTTTCTTACATTTCTATTCTTACTGGCCTTTTCCAAATGTTTCATTTGGGTTATGGCGTTGCCGGCCCTGCATTTTTCTGGACATGGCCATTTGTTTTAGTAGGCCAATTGCTGGTGGCGCTTTGCTTTGCAGAACTGGCTTCTCGGTTTCCATTATCGGGCGGTGTTTATCAATGGGCAAAATTTACGGGCAACGCTTTCTTCGGATGGATGACAGGTTGGGTTTATTTGGCTTGTCTTATTGTAACTATTGCTGCAGTTGCTATGGCGCTCCAGGTCAGCTTGCCTCAAATTTCAAGTTCTTTCCAACTGATCGGGAATTCAAACGATGCAAAATCGGTTGCCGTGAACGCGATTTTATTAGGTTCTATTTTAATCATCATAAGCACGATCGTTAACGCAAAAGGAATTAAGCTGCTGGCGCTGATCAACAATATTGGCGTATTTACCGAACTGATTGGAATTGTATTGCTGATCGTTCTTCTGTTTTTACACAAAGTGAGATCTCCTGCCGAAGCTGTTATTCATGTTAAATCTGCCGAATCCTCATCTTTTCCTGGCCTAACGGTTTTAATGGCAGCAACTGCCCTTACAGCTTCCTATGTTCTATATGGATTTGATACAGCGGGGACATTGGCCGAAGAAACACATGACCCGCGTAAAAAAGCACCCCGTGCGATCTTGCAGGCGTTGCTTGCGGCTGGTACAGGCGGTTTATTGGTATTACTTTTTGCATTGATGGCAGTTCCGGATTTCAATATGCAGGATCTCGGAAATATAAACGGAGGATTGCCGATGTTGGTGAAATCTGTATTGGGAAATACTATGGGCAATATTTTTCTTTGTAATGTGATTTTTGCAATCACTGTTTGCACCTTTGCAGTTCAGTCCGGTGCAGTAAGATTGATGTTCGCTATGGGCCGCGATGGATGCCTGCCATTTAGTAAATCATTATCAGCAGTTTCGTCAAAAACGCAGACCCCTGTTCTGGCTACATTGGTCTGTGGATTTGGAGCGCTTATTATTATGGCGATGAACCTTCAGTTTCCAAAAGTATTTGAGCTGATCACTTCTATCGCCATACTTTGGGCCAACCTTGCGTATTGGATAGTGGTTGCACTTCAACTAAAAAACAGGATTACATCAGCCCGGTCCGGAGCAGATAACCACGCCAGGTTCAGTTTGGGCAAATGGGGCCTACCGGTTAATATTCTTGCATTGGCCTGGAGCAGTTTTATGGTCATCAACGTTTCGTGGCCACGGGCAGCAACTTATGGAACGGAATGGTATCACCAATATGCAGCTTGGATTTATACCGCAGGTTTAATTGCTATCGGAATGTTCATTTATTATTATAAGTTATTTGAAAGAAAAAGAATTTCTTAAAAAGAATATGGCGTACACTCAGTTTATAGATGGTGCATTAACTACCGGTTCAGCCAAGGAATCCTGGGTAAACTATAACCCGGCAAATAATAATGTATTGGGAGAAGTTTGCCAGGCTACCGAAGAAGAAATTGATGCTGCAATATGTTCGGCAGAAAAAGCTTTCCGCGTCTGGAAGAACAAAACGGGGGCAGAACGCGGTCGCGTTTTATTAAAAACAGCAGAGATATTAAGGTTAAGGCTAGAAAAAATTGCATCGTTGGAAACTCAGGATGTCGGAAAACCCATTTCCGAATCGCTGGCTGTGGATGTTAGTTCCGCAGCAGATGCATTGGAGTATTTCGGAGGAATAGCAGCAACTATTCACGGGGATTTTTTTGATTTGAAAAACGCATTTGGTTATACGCGTCCTGAGCCTTTGGGCATTTGTGCCGGCATTGGTGCATGGAATTATCCGATTCAAATTGCCGCGTGGAAGGCCGCTCCGGCATTGGCGTGCGGTAATTCAATGATTTTTAAACCATCTGAATTTACCCCAGCTACTGCACTTGAATTGGCAAAGGCTTTTATAGAAGCGGGTGCTCCGGCTGGTTTATTTAATGTAGTTCAGGGTGATGGCAGGGTAGGTGCAATGCTTACAAATCATCCGCAAATAGCAAAAGTTTCATTGACAGGTTCAGTTTCTACAGGAAAAAAAATCTTTGCCGGTGCTGCCAACCAACTGAAAAAGGTGACACTTGAATTGGGTGGAAAATCTCCCTTGATTATTTTTGAAGACGCAGATATACACAATGCCGTATCAGCGGCCATGCTCGCCAATTTTTATACGCAGGGAGAAGTTTGTTCGAATGGTACACGTGTATTTGTACAACGTAAAATTTTTGATTCTTTTTTGAAGCAACTAAAGGAACGGACTGAAAAAATCAGGTTGGGCGACCCGACCGACCCTGATACGCAAATGGGTGCAGTTATCAGTAAGGCACACCTGGAAAAAGTAATCCGGTTTATTGATTCAGGAAAATCTGCGGGTGCTACATTATTGACCGGTGGCTTTAGGCCAGAAAAAGATTTTAAGGGTCGGGATATTACTGCAGGCAATTTTCTAACTCCGGCCATTTTTACGGATTGTGAAGATTCAATGGAAATTTGCAAAGAAGAAATTTTCGGGCCCGTACTTTCAATACTCACTTTTGATACTGAAGAAGAAGTTATTGAAAGAGCTAATAATACCGACTATGGATTGGCGGCAGGGGTATTTACAAATGATATCAAACGAGGCCACCGCGTCATTCATGAATTACAGGCAGGTACCTGCTGGATTAATAATTACAACATAACCCCTGTCGAACTCCCTTTTGGTGGGTATAAACAATCAGGTTTAGGCAGGGAGAACAGCTTTGCAGCTATTCAACATTATACGCAATTAAAAAGTGTTTACGTAGAATTAGGAAATGTAGAATCCCCTTATTAAGATGAATAAAATTTTTGACACGATTATTATCGGAGGCGGGTCTGCCGGTTGTGTGCTGGCAAACCGGTTGAGTGAAAGCCCAGATCATAAAGTGCTGGTAATCGAAGCTGGCAGGCCAGATTCCTGGTGGGATATTTTTTTGCACATGCCGGCGGCGCTTACCTACCCGATTGGCAGTAAGTATTATGATTGGCAATATCAATCAGAGCCTGAACCATTCATGAATAACCGGCGGGTGTATCATGCCCGCGGGAAAATATTAGGTGGGTCCAGCTCCATTAACGGAATGATTTTCATCCGAGGTAATGCCTTGGATTATGAAAAGTGGGCGAAAGACCCCGGAATGGAATCATGGGATTATGCGCATTGCCTCCCGTATTTTAAAAAGTCAGAAAACAGGACCGCGGGGATAAACTCATTTCGCGGTGGCAGCGGGCCATTGCATCTTGAGACTGGCCCTGCAACCAATCCATTGTTTCAAGCATTTTTCAGTGCAGCCAAACAAGCAGGCTATCCGCTTACAGATGATGTGAATGGATTTCAACAGGAGGGTTTTGGAATGTTTGACCGCAACATCAAAAATGGTAGGCGTTGGTCTGCCTCAACTGCATATTTGCACCCTGTTTTAGGGCAGCGAAAAAATTTAGAAGTGATATGTGGCGCACTGGTAACCAAAATTGTTTTCTCCGGAAAGCGTGCAACCGCAGTGGAATTTTTGAGGGGGAATAATTTAGAAAAGGTTTCTGCAGGCGAAGTCATTTGCTGTGGTGGCGCTATTAATTCTCCACAGGTGCTCCAACTATCAGGAATTGGCGATCCTGAAAAGCTGAAATCTGCGGGAGTTGATGTGCTGCACGAGCTTCCGGGTGTAGGGCAGAATTTACAGGACCACCTCGAAGTATATATTCAATATGCCTGTAAAAAACCGGTTAGCGTGTGGCCGGCATTGAAATGGTATAACAAACCATGGGTTGGCCTTGAATGGATGTTGTTTAAAAAAGGGCCGGCATCAACCAATCACTTTGAAGGAGGCGGATTTATCAGGAGTAATGAAACGGTTGCTTATCCTAACCTTCAGTTTCATTTTTTGCCAGTCGCTATTCGATATGATGGAAGTTCTCCGTCCGGTGGGCATGGATACCAGGTGCATGTTGGCCCGATGAATTCCGATGCACGTGGCTCTGTTCAGATCAAGTCATCTGATCCAAAAGAAAAACCTGCCATTCGCTTCAATTATCTTTCCACTGATCAAGACCGAAGAGAATGGGTTGAGGCTATCCGCTGTGCCCGCAAAATCTTAAATCAGCCGGCGATGGGTGAATTTAATGGCGGAGAAATTTCGCCCGGGCCTTCTATTGATACAGATGAGCAGATATTGGATTGGGTCAGGCGTGATTCAGAAACAGCTTTGCATCCATCCTGCACCTGTCGAATGGGTACGGATACTATGTCTGTGGTAGACCCATTAACCATGCGTGTGCATGGCCTTGACGGTTTAAGGGTAGTAGACGGAAGTGTAATGCCATATATAACTAACGGCAACCTGTATGCGCCAATTATGATGATCGCAGAAAAGGCAGCTGATATAATCTTGGGAAATCAACCATTGAAAGCCGAAAAAGTTGATTTTTACAGGAAGTCAGGCTAACCCACTATACAACTTCACAAAATCAAACTATGCTTTGTTTTAAAATAATGAGCATAAAAAAAGTTACGGATATCCGTAACTTTTTTTATGCAGCTCCCCCTGCTGGACTTGAACCAGCGACCCTCTGATTAACAGTCAGATGCTCTAACCAACTGAGCTAAGGAGGAATTTTATCAAATGGGTTGCAAAAATAAGGATTTTCTTTTCTTAAAAAAGCTTCATTTCAAAAAAAGCTATTATTTCCTGGAGCGGTGTTTTCTACCCCAAAATCTCTTCTATACCAATAAAAATCCCCTCAGGTTTTATAGTTACCGGATAAGTTTTCAATTTGTAACCTTCACCACTGCTGTTAAGCCCGTTTTTAATATTGAATTTATAATGATGCACGGGGCAAACCACATTCCCGCTCATATCAATATACCCATCGTTGAGAATACCTCCGGAATGCGGGCATTTATCTGCAAAAGCGAAAATTGTATTTCGAAATTTTGCAATGCAGATTTTGCGAGAACCTGTTTCAATAACTGTCATATTATTCTGTTGCCAGTTGAATGCTGCTTCCGAATTTGCAACTTTTATCCAGGTATATTTTTTTTCGGTCATTAAAAAATATATTCTGTTTTGTAAGGATACCTTGCCTGGTACAATTCTTTTATTTTGGTGAGAATTATTTTGCGCAACTCATCAATATTTCTTTTTTCTGTAGCAGAAATAAAAATGCAGTTCCCGTTCGTTTCATGCTCCCATCTTTGCCGCAACTCATCCATCATTTCTTTTTTTACCAAATCATCTAACCATGGATCAAAAACTTTCTCTTCATACTGATCAATCTTATTAAACACTAATAAAATTGGTTTTTCAAATGCATTTAATTCCTGCAAGGTTTTATTTACTACTCCAATTTGCTCTTCATATTGCGGGTGAGAAATATCTACAACATGCATCAGCAGGTCTGCTTCGCGGACTTCATCCAATGTGCTTTTAAAGCTTTCAACAAGATGGTGCGGCAGTTTGCGGATGAAACCAACCGTATCGCTTAACAGAAAAGGAGTAGTATCAAACACAACTTTTCTTGTTGTGGTATCTAACGTTGCGAATAATTTATTTTCAGCAAACACTTCGCTTTTGCTGAGCAAGGTCATCAATGTAGATTTTCCAACGTTCGTATAACCAACCAATGCCACGCGGATAAATTCCCCGCGGTCTTTGCGTTGTGTGAATGCTTGTTTGTCAATTTCGGTTAGGCGTTTCCGTAATAACGAGATTTTATCTTTTACAATACGCCGGTCGGTTTCAATTTCAGTTTCACCGGGGCCCCTTGTTCCGATGCCACCACCTAAGCGTTCAAGATGCTTCCACATTCCCCGTAATCGTGGAAGCAGGTATTGATATTGAGCGAGCTCCACCTGCAATTTTGCCTGTGCTGTCTTAGCACGGCTTGCAAAAATATCGAGAATCAGATCTGACCGGTCGATTGTTTTTACATCAAGGATTTTTTCAATATTACTGATCTGCGAGCCGGATAATTCATCGTCGAAAATGGCAACACGGATATCTTTCAGCGCAATATAATTTTTGATCTCTTCCAGCTTCCCTTTTCCAATAAATGTTTTGCTGTCCGGATGAAGTAATTTTTGTGTAAAACGTTTTACGGTTATTGCTCCTGCTGTTTCTGCGAGAAAAGCGAGTTCATCAAGATATTCATTAACCTGTTCTTCCGTTTGTGTTTTTTGAACTACGCCAACAAGGATGGCTTTTTCTTCTTTTCCGAAACTGTTTTTTCTTTCTAACAAATGCTGTTTTTTTATTTTAACTAAAGATATGAATTGAAAATTTTGCTATCAATAACCATCAAAAAAAATGCGAACCTTCATTTCGAAGGTTCGCAAAATATTTTGGGGCAAATTTTATAATCCACTAAAGCATAGTCCAATTGTAAATGGATATACCGGGGCACCGTAAGAACCTTTAATCAAAGGGGTAAGTTGAAATTGCCCGAATATTCCAAAAACACCTTTACTGATACGTGCAGTAGCAACTGCCCGAAAAGCATTAAAATATTTTTTTGAACTTTCTTTTATAATTACGTTATTGATGGTTTGGTTTGCTTCGTTTTGTAAATCTTTAGCCCTTGTGTATGCGCTTAACATTGCCCCTATTTTTGTACCAACTGCAAATTTCCAGCTCTTATTGGTATTTTCAGGATCCAATGCGTAACGTAGCTCCAGCGGAACTTCAAGATAGGTAGTAACTAATTTATATTTTTTATAATGATTGGCGCCTGTTTCATCCGGGAAGGCGAGGGTACTGTTGTTTTGATCACCTACTAATACTTCCTGGTTTTTGAAAAAAATATTGCTGCTTCCAATTCCCAAACCTGCACCAACGCTTAAACGCGGATCGGTCTTGAACGGGAAATCCAGCATGAAATAAAAATTGAAACTTCTGTTGAAGCCGCCTATATGGATAGTATCAGGAGTTCCTGCCCAGTTATCATACCCGATCTGCACCATGAAATGGTCATTTGCACGATGAGATAAATCTATCTTACTCCAGTTTTTCTTTTTCGGCTCTTCTGTTTTTTTAGATTGCTCCGTTTTTGGTTTTTGTACAATTGAAGAATCGTTTTTTTGAGCAAAAGCAGCAGTACCGGTTAATAGCGTTAGTAATGCAATGAAAAAATACTTCATTCGATTTATTTGATTGACAAATGTATTTTGCTTCGGGTTAATAAAAGGTTAAAGAAGCTTAAACAAAAAAGCCCACAGCAAAGCATGGGCAATAATATCATGGCTTCACACTCAATCCGAATCTTGTTTTTGTGGACCCTGCTGGGCTCGAACCAGCGACCCTCTGATTATGAGTCAGATGCTCTAACCGGCTGAGCTAAGGGTCCAGCCTTTTTGGGCGCTGCAAAAATAGAAAAATAGGTTTATGATGGGAAATAATAAATCAAATAAAATATTATTGATCATGGAAAGCAGCCAGTATTATATTAAAATTGTCAAAGTGTAGTATTAATAAGTGAATTTTTTTATTAATTATAAACGGGTGAATTTTTATTATTAATATTGTATTGCTTAGCTTGAACCATTTAGAACCTGTTATTTTACCAGATGATTATGATTGCTGCCGATAGGGTATTGTATCTGCAAATGCGTATTGCTCGATTTGATGACCAGCATGCATATAAAGAGCTGTTTACTTCTTTTTATTCTTACCTTTTTCAATTTGCATTCAGTTTTGTAAAATCACAGGAATCAGCAGAAGAAGTGGTTTCGGATGTATTTATAAAAATCTGGGAAAAAAGAAAAGCACTTGAAAAAATAAATAACCTGAAAGTATATTTATATGTAGCCACAAAGAACAATGCCTTCAACTACATTGACAAGCAGAAGCGCAATGCTACAAATAGTATCGACGACTTTCCTGCAGAATTTGCAAGCCGCTATTTTGACCCTGAGCAACTATTGATCACTGCGGATATGCTGGCTTTAATTGAAGATGCTATTAATAACCTCCCACCGCGATGCAGGGCTATTTTTAAATTAATCAAAGAAGATAACCTGAAGTACAAAGAAGTTGCAGAAATCCTCAATATTTCTGTTAAAACAGTAGAAAACCAGTTGGCAATTGCCTTACGAAAAATAGGTTCAGCAGTAAGCTTCGATATCAAAAAAACGATCTCATCTCCTGTCAATCACCCTTGATTTTTAAAAAAATTTAACAATTGTTTGGGGGTTTTTATTTAATTGGCTGTCTTATCAAAAGATAACCAAAACTTATCTATGGAGCAGGAATGGATCTGGAACCTGATTGCTAAAAAATTATCGGGAGAATCAACACAGGAAGAGCTGCAAGAGCTGGAAGTTTTTTTGCGCTCAAATCCTGATTTGCATTATTCTATGCAAACGATTATTGATTTATGGAATTCGGAATATGAGTCGGGTCCGGGTCATGAAAATACCCATCAGGCGTTTACGAAACATATTGAACGCATGAAAAAATCCGGCATAGATTTCCCCTCCGGCACTGAACATAATTATCCCACATATTCTTCAGCTTATTCTGAAATTAGTTCTAACTCCAGGCGTAAATCAAATATTTTGTTAGCATTGGGTTCCGTTGTCGTGTTTGCAGGTATTTTGTTTTTAGGACTGAAAATTTTTGGATCGAACAATCAAGTTAAGCAATCTGCAGATCCGGAAAAGAATACTATAAGCGAAATATCTACCAAGAACGGGTCAAAAACTACTTTGACATTACCCGACGGAACGATTGTAAAACTTAATGCAGGAAGTAAAATAAGTTATGATGATAAAGTGTATGGAAGCTCCCTTCGCGAAGTGAATCTTACAGGGGAAGCATTTTTTGATGTGGTAAAAAACCCTGAAAAACCGTTTGTGATCCATACCGGTAAAATAAACATACGGGTTTTAGGAACGGCGTTTAATGTAAAATCATATCCCGGGGAAAAAAACACCGAAACAAGCCTCATCCGCGGCAGCCTTGAAGTAACTGTAAAAGACCGCCCGTCGGAGAAATATATTTTGAAGCCTAATGAGAAGTTGATTGTGGCAAATGATGAAACAGTAAAAATTTCAGCTACAATTAAGAGAGCAGAAAAACAGCCAACTGTTCAGGAGCCAATCGTTGCTCTTAAACACCTTACTTATGAGCCCAAAGACA
Source organism: Bacteroidota bacterium (assembly GCA_018266575.1). GTDB lineage: Bacteria > Bacteroidota > Bacteroidia > Chitinophagales > Chitinophagaceae > Puia. The sequence goes on along the minus strand of JAFEAE010000023.1, from coordinate 444,917 downwards.
GTACTATTGTAGAGACATCGTGGGTAGAGAATAAATTAATTTTTCAGGACCAGAATTTTAAAGACCTGGCAACACAACTAGAAAGGTGGTATGGAGTAAAGATAAATTTTCAGGATCCTGAACAGGAAGAAATGAGGTTCACAGGTATTTTTCAAAATGAGACTATTCAACAGGCCTTAGAAGCTTTAAAGCTTTCTAACAGGTTTAGTTATACAATTTCAGGGAACCAGGTAACTATTTTAAAATAAAACCAATTAACGAAAGCGAAAATAAAAGTAAAATGAATAACAGTACATAAAATAAAACGGGAAATGTTGGCGCATTTCCCGGACAGGTTAAATACTGAAACTTAATGTGCGGGAAGCAATTAAGGTTTCCATTTTTATAATAACCCACCAAGATTAAAAGTATGAAAAAAAATCTAACGATTGGGGAAAGTTGGCCCCATGCCGTAAAAAAAGCTCTTTTGATTATGAAACTAACCTTTCTACTGATATTGGCAGCAATGCTGCAGGTATCAGCAAATGTCAACGGGCAGGATAAGGTCTCACTCAATGTAAACCATGTAGAAATTTCAAGAGCTCTGAACTCTATCGAAAAACAGGGTACTTACCGTTTCCTCTACAACAGCCGCCTGAATGATATAGGCAAAAAAGTAAGCATCAATGTTGATAATGCAGAAATTAATGAAGTACTTAGGAAGCTTTTTGAAACTACAAATCTTACTTTCAAAGTACTTGATCATAACCTGATTGTTGTTCTTTCATCTGCATTAGCTGTTCAGGATATCCGCATAACCGGTAAAATAACCGGTGAAAACGGCGAACCATTGTCTGGTGTTTCTATAAGCGTAAAGGGAACTTCAACAGGAACTTCGACAGATAACAATGGCAGTTTTACCTTAACCGTTCCCGAAAAGGGCACTTTGGTTATTTCTTATATCGGTTACCAGACACAGGAAGTAAAAATAAACAGCCAATCAGTAATTAATGTAAAATTGATTGCATCAAACAGGGCTTTGGATGAAGTTGTGGTGATTGGATATGGCCAGGCAAGCAAAAGGGATTTAACAGGGTCAATTGTAAAGATTGCCGGAAAAGATATAGCAGATAAGCCAAATACCAATCCAGTAGCCAGTTTGCAAGGTAAAGTTGCTGGCCTGTATGTGGTTAATAATGGTACCCCCGGACAAGCACCGGATATCCGTATTCGTGGTACAGGCAGTATTGCCAGCATTACTCCGTTATATGTAGTGGATGGAGTTTTTACTTATGATATAAGCTATGTAAACCCTAATGATATTGAATCAATGGAAGTATTGAAAGATCCTTCATCGTTAGCAATTTTTGGTAATCAGGGTGCAAATGGCGTAATCATTATCACAACAAAAAGAGCAAAAGCTGGTCAGTCAACGTTTACTTTATCTACAAGTACTGGTGTAAAGCAATTGGTGAACCCAATTAAATTGGCAAATGCCAGCCAGTTCAATACATTATTTGCCGAAGAAAATGCAAATAACGGGGTTACTAATACTGGTTATCTCACCCTGCCTGATATGCAAAATAATACAGACTGGATTAAGGCTGTAACCAGGAAAGGGGTAATAAGTTCTAATAATTTTTCAATTGCTAATTCCACCGAAAACAACAAGTTTAATTTTAGTGTAGGCTATACATTAGATCAGGGAATTATTTTAAAAGAGCAATTAGAAAGGATTACAGCTACATTAAGCGACGAAGCTAAAATCAACAGATGGCTAAAGATAGGGGTAAACTTATCTGTTATGCGTGAGAATTTACCTTATGATGCAACCGGAGAGTTAAATTCTGCTCGTCAGATAATGCCACAAATTTCAGCCGTTCCAAAAAAATTCAACGTTCCAAACCTTTACGGAAGTGATACAATAACTCAGTATTTGTATTCAACCACAAATCCGGCTTTGCAAAATTCCGGCGTTCAAAATCCTTTATTAGATATCTATAGTAAGTATAATACCAATATCGATATTCTGTATCGCTATGTAGGAAGCGTATACCTTGAGCTTAATTTAATGAAGCATTTAACTTTCCGTTCTGCGGTATACGGAGATTTTTCGAATGAAAATCATCGCCAGTATACCCCGCTTTATTATGGCTACAGCCCCGTTGATGAATCTTTGGTTTCTATGAACCAATCAACAAAAGTTGTACAAGGGTTAACCGATACTAAAAACACACAAACTGATAACCTTTTAACGTATAAAAACAGTTTTAAAAGCCATAGCCTAACAGTAATGGCTGGTGCTACTACCCAAAGCCATCAGATTTCTTACAACCAAATGTGGGTTCTGCCAACTGATAACTCACAACCAATTCCAAATAATAAGAGGTTTTGGTACCCGAGTGCATGGCCCTATACGCAGGTAAGCAGCGATCCTAATCAAACCTATTCTTACAATTATGAACCAAACTGGACAGTGGGATTTTTTGGAAGGGCATTGTATAATTATGACCAAAAATATTACCTCACTGCATCTATAAGACGTGATGGATCTTCTGATTTTTTGCCAGCTAACAGGTGGGCAACTTATTGGACATTAGGAGGCGCCTGGGAAATTACCAAGGAAAACTTTATGCAGAACCAGAAATTTTTCGATTTCTTAAAACTGAAGGGATCTGTGGGTACTTTGGGAGATCAAGGTGTTCCAACAGGTGTTTATTATCCATCTTACCCAGGTGTAACATCAACCGGGCAAACAGTTTGGGTTAACCCGGCCGGAGGATTTAATTTTAACAATATATACCAAAAAGCCTATATCGCCTCACCAAATTTACATTGGGAAAATGTGCATCAGTATGAGGCAGGATTTGAGTTAGAAGCATTTCAAAGACGTTTGCATTTCGAAGCTACTTATTTTAATCGTAAGACTTTGGGTGCTATGGGTCTTTATAATATCGGTGGGTCTAATCAATTAGAGAATCTTGTTGACATTCAGAATACAGGTCAAGAATTTTCAGCGAGTTGGAATGAACCTATCAGCAAGGATTTGAGCATTAATCTTTCTGGTAACATTACCTTCCTTCAGAACAAGGTCATACGCTTTGATGATCCCTCGTTTGTTTATATTGATCAAACTAGCCAGAATAATGGTGAACAAGACAGCCGTACCATTGCAGGGCAACCAGTCGGAGAGTTTTATGGGTACAAAGTAACTGGCGTTTTTCAAAGCTATGCTGATATATTAGCATCCCCGGTCCAATCTTCTTTAGGCACGGTAAGACCTGGAGACTTAAAATACGCAGATATTGCTGGAGCGGGCGGAAGTGCAAAACCAGATGGCGTAGTTGATGCAAACGACAGAACGTATATAGGTAACCCTACTCCCAAGTTTACTTATGGTGGTTCTGTTAATGTAAATTATAAGAATTTTAATTTGGGTATTGATATTGGCGGTGTTTGGGGAAATAAGATATTCCGTGCATGGGGCTCTTTAGAATCGCCATATCAACGTGTAAATTATGCAGGGTTTCAACTGGATGCATGGCATGGGGCCGGAACTTCAAACTGGACGCCTCTTCTTAGCCAGGGAGACAGAGTGAATTATGTTGGTTCAACATACAGTATCGAAAACGGTTCGTATGTCCGTCTGCGTAATATCCAAATAGGCTACAATATCCCTCAACGCGTATTCTCAAAAGGATCTTTTGTAAAGGCTGTACGCATATATGTCAATGCACAGAACTTAATAACCTGGAAAAACAATTCCGGATACACGCCTGAATTCGGAGGTTTCCAGCAATATAGTTCCTTGCAATCTTCCAATACACTTGGCGGCGCTGCAGTTTCATACCCTCCTAACCCATTACAATTTGGCATAGATCAGGGTGGCGGAGCAATCCCAAGAATTATTTCCGCAGGGGTAAGTGTTACATTATAAATTTTAAAAAAATTGCCTAGTATGAAAAATAAAATAAAATCATTAATAGCAACAATAGCATTTGCGGGCACTGCAATATTGCTTGGCAGTTGTAATAAATATTTAGACAGACAACCTTTATCCGCTACCCAGGATGATTTAACTGGTGGAAGCGGGACTTTTGATAAGAAAGCACTTGGATTGTATTCTGCACTTCGTGGTGACGCAGGGTTTAGTACGTTACCTTGGTTAGACTTTCATTCAATCAGGGATGACGATGCTCAAAAAGGAAGTAGTGTTTCTGATGGCGCTGAAATTAATGCAGAATTTGAAACGTTTCAATATACAAAAAACGATTGGGCTACAAACACCTATTGGGGGGATCATTTTAACATGATCCAGTTAGCAAATGAAATCATTCATGATGCTGATTCTCTTAAGCCTACTGATGAAGGCTCATTAAGAAATGTCGGTGAAGCTTGTTTTTTCAGGGCGTATGCATATTTTGAATTGGTTAAGGCATATGGAGAAACATACCTGCCACTTGAGAATTTTTATTATACTTCTCCAAATCAGCAAATCAGGCCAAATGCCAGTGCAGGCCAGATCTATGCATTGATCGATTCCGATTTAAATGTAGCATCATCTCATTTGCCTTTAACCTGGGCAACTGCAACAGGAAATTCTAATCTGGGAAGGCTGACTTCAGGTGCTGCAAAAACATTATGGGCCCAAACGTATTTGTTCCGTGGTAATTGGGCAAATGTTATATCTCTTTGTAATGATGTGATGAATTCGGATCAATACCATCTTGATCCAAGTTTTACAGATATCTGGAAAGATGGATTGAACGGTGCAGGTAAATGCGGGCCAGAATCAATTTGGGAACTGGTGAACTATGTCGGGCCAAACCAATCGCCTTGGATCGGTACACAATGGGGGACTTCACAAAATGTAAGGCAGGGTGGTGCAAGTGTAGATTGGAACCTTGGCTGGGGATGGAATGTTCCTACCCAAAACCTGGTCAGTGCATGGGATTCTACCGATCCACGAAGGAATATGACAATCCTTTTCTCTGGTCGATATGATGGAGGCACTGCAACGGGTGGTTATGGTAATACACTTCCTGCATACAACCCAGGAGTAGTACTAGACCAACCTTACTGGAATAAAAAAGTATATTCTGATCCGCAAATGAGGCAATACACAGGGCAGATAGGTAGCTCAGGTGGAGCCGATTGGATAGATCACAGGATATTACGTTATGCTGATGTGGTTTTAATGCTTGCCGAAGCATCTAATGAAACAGGAGATGGTGCTACGGCAGCAGCTAACCTTGAGCTTATCAGAAGCCGCGCCGATGGGGACTCGGGTATAACGCGTAAATATGTTCCATACATACCTTATGTAAACCAGTCACAAATGCGCCAGGCAATCAAAGATGAGCGCCGGTGGGAATTTGCAATGGAAGGCTATCGCTTTTATGATCTGGTACGCTGGGGCGATGCCCAAACAGTTTTGGCAGGTTTAGGTTATCAACCCAAAAATGCATTGTATCCGATTCCACAACCTATAATCGATCAGTTTTTAGGTAAATTAGTTCAAAACCCGAATTATTAGTGAACCTATAAAGCCACGGTTTATTCTTGTAATTCAAAAATTTTAAAATATGAGATATACTTATAAATATTGTCATCCTTTTTTCCTGGTGGCTCTGGTTATTTTGGTTTCAAGTTGCCAAAAATTAAATCGGCCTTCTTTAGGAGACTACCCCAAAGATGCAAATCCGCCCGGTGGCCCACTAAAGTTTTACGCCGCTTTCGACGGTACCACTACAAATCCATTGATGAACGCAGTAGATAGCATTCGTGCAGCCTTTCCATCAAATAATCCCCTTACATCAATTGGCGGCATTGAGGGTCAAGCTGTACAAGGTGACGGAACTACCTACATTAAATATGCTGCAGCTAATGATTTTTCATCTCACGATTCCAGTTTTACAATAGCTTTCTGGGAAAAAAGGGATGGCATTCCAAATGGGAACGCAGCATTCTTATTTACCTTGCCATCTGCCAATAAACAATGGGGTTCTTATGGCTTTTCAATGTTTCTTCTTTTTGATTGGGGAACATGGTCTCCTGCTACAAAGGCTAAAGTCAAATTTTATATGGTTGATGACAACTGCAAATGTGATAACTGGTTTACATGGGATTCAACAAAATATACCAACGGGCCACAACCAGTTCAAACAGATTTTGTAGCAAATGTGCAGGACAATAACTGGCATCATATTGCTTTTGTTTACGACGCAACCAGCTCAAGCCTAACTTTGTATGTTGATGGTGTTGCTAATCCTAATGTACTTATATGGGGTACTCATGGTAACTTAATTACTGACCCATCAAAAATACAAGGATTAGATATCGGAGGAAATGAGAACATACCAAATTTAGGGTGGGGCCAACATTGGGATGGAGGTTTGGATCAATTCCGCTTCTATGGTGAAGCTTTATCCGCTTCAGATGTTCAGGCATTGTATAACAACAAACAATAAATTTTCAAAAACATTCTATAAAAGAGCACGATACCTGTGCTCTTTTTTTTTGAGATAATGATTGCTTTTAAGAAATATTATTTGGTAACATCGATTATATTGATCACTGTGATCTGCCTGATATCGCTTGAAAATTGTTCTCAAAAAAAAAGGGCAAATGCAGGCGATGTTGTTCAAAAACAATTTGCCGGCTCACAAACATGTGCAACCTGTCATAAAGAAATTGTTGAACAGCATTTACAATCTTTTCATCACTTAACTTCTGCTTTTGCCAACAAACAAACATTGAGAGGTGATTTCGACAGTGCCAATAAATTTTTCTTTAATGATCATTTATTCATTGAAGCAGAAAAAAAGCAGGATAGTTTTTATCAGACAGCATATTTAAATGGTGCCGCAAAACTTTCGAGGCCTTTCAATATAGTTGTAGGATCAGGAAAGCGTGGCCAGACCAGTATTTACTGGTTTCAGAATTATTTATTTCAATTGCCTCTGACCTACTTCACTGAAACTAGCGAATGGACGATCAGCCCGGGTTACTCAAGAAAAGTGGATTTCAATCGATCTATTACATCAAGGTGTTTGGAATGCCATTCTACTTATTTTCAGGAAATAACCGACAAGAATTCTAAAGCCGATGAATTTTCCAAAACCAATTTTGTATTGGGGATTGAGTGCGAGAAATGCCATGGTCCGGCATTGGAGCATGTTGCATTTCATGAACAAAATCTAAATGAAAAAACAGGTCATGCTATTTTAAATCCTGCAAAATTTTCGCGTACACAAAGTTTGGATTTATGCAGGCTTTGCCACGGTGGGGCGCTAACAAAGTCAAAGCCTTCATTTACTTTTCAGGCAGGTGATAAATTGTTTGATTTCTTTCAACAGGATTCAGCTAAAACTATTGGTGAAATTGATGTGCATGGCAACCAATATGGAATGCTTGCTGCAAGTAAGTGTTTTAAAAACAGCGAAATGACCTGTCTAAGCTGCCATGATGCCCATAAGAATGAGAGTACACTGGCCACACAATTTTATGTTAAGTGCGAAACCTGTCATAAAAATTCATCGCACAATACCTGTAAATTAGCAACAAGAGTTGACCAGGGTTTTTTGGAAATGAATTGCATCAACTGCCACATGCCGGAAGAACCGTCAAAAGCAATCATGGTAATCCGTCAGAATGAAACAGTACCAACATCGGCACACATGCGGTCGCATTATATTTCGATTTATAAGGATATTTCACAACAAATTCTAAGTGTAAAAAAATAATTGAGGTTATGAAAAAGGTATTGCTTTTTTCAATTTGTTTATTATACATTCTGGTTTTTTATTCCTGTAAGCCAAAGACCATGTTTGAAAAGGTTTCATCTTTTCATTCCAATATTGATTTCACAAATACGCTGGAGAAACACAAGGCTTTTGGAATTTTATATTTTCTTTACTACTACAATGGTGGGGGCGTTTCTATTGGTGATATAAATAATGATGGTTTGCCTGATATATATTTTACAGCTAATCATAAAGGCGGAAACAAACTATACCTGAATAAAGGAAATTTTGAGTTTGAAGATATCACAGATAAGGCAGGTGTGGCCGGCACTTCCGATTGGTGTACTGGCTCTGCAATGGCCGATGTGAATGGAGATGGATTATTGGACATTTATGTTTGTGCTGTTCAGGGCGAACATCATCTAAAAGGACACAACGAATTATTTATCAACAATGGCAATGGGACTTTTACGGAGAGGGCAGAAAAATATGGATTAAATCTCGCTGCATTTTCTTCTCAGGCTGTTTTTTTTGACTATGATCACGATGGAGATCTGGATTGCTTTGTTTTAAACCAATCACATCATCCAAATGAAAATATAACGGACACCAGTAGACGAAGATCATTTGACCCCAATGCAGGCGATCGTTTATATAGAAATGATTTAAGCACTACAGGAAAATTTACTGATGTATCTGCTCAGGCTGGTATATATCAAAGCAACCTTGGATACGGCCTGGGTATTTCCGTAGCAGATTTGAATAATGATGGCTTTGATGATATTTACATCGGCAACGATTTTCACGAAAACGATTACTACTATATCAATAACGGGGACGGCACATTTACAGAAAGCGGGGCAAAACATTTCGGGCACTATTCACGGTTTAGCATGGGCAACGATATTGCCGATTATAACAATGACGGCCAACCGGATATTGTAACTGTTGATATGCTTCCTCCGGATGAAAAAACAATGAAAACCTATGGCAGTGAAGAAAATGCAGATATCTATAAATTTAAGATCAAAAACCACGGTTTCCAGGACCAGGTTTCCAGAAACTGTTTGCAAAAAAATAATGGCAGTGGGCAAAGTTTTAGCGATGTAGCATTAATGACTGGTGTTAGTGCAACGGATTGGAGCTGGTGCCCATTGTTCGCCGATTTTGATAATGATGGGAAAAAAGATTTATTTATTTCAAGTGGGATTGTGAAACGCCCTACAGACCTGGATTATGTGCGATTTATTTCAGACCTGGCAGCGCATGTTAACCGAAATGCATCAGATAAATTTGATGATGAAACAATTGAAAAAATGCCTGACGGATCTTCACATCCATTTCTTTTTAAAGGTAATCTTGATGACGGTTTTAAAGATGTAAGCAAGGATTGGGGAACAGGAGATATGAAAGGATATTTCAACGGTGCTGCCTATGCAGATTTGAACAATGATGGTAATCTTGATTTAGTAATTAATTGTATCGGTAAACCTGCAGTTGTTTTAAAAAATACATCAGCCCCAAAAAATCATCTCGATATTTCTTTCAAAGGAACTGGTATGAATAAGTTTGGCGTTGGATCTAAAGCTTATTTATTCACACATAATTCCAAGAATGAAACGGGAACCCAATTCCAGGAACTGATGTTGACACGCGGTTTTCAGTCATCATCCGATACAAAACTGCATTTTGGTTTGGACAGCTTAACTGCTGATAGTTTGCTCATCGTTTGGCCCGATCAGAAATACCAGGTCATAAAAAACCCTGCAATCAATAAAATTCTTACCTGCAACCAAAATGATGCCGCGGGGTATTTTAAATACACAGATTTTTTTCCGCAAAAGAAACCTGAACTTGAAGATGTAACTGCACATGTTAAATGCAATTGGAAACATGTTGAAAATAATTTCAATGATTTTGACATACAGTATCTTCTTCCTCACATGGAAAGCACACGTGGGCCAAAAATTACTACTGGTGATATTAATAATGATGGCTTAACTGATTTTTATGTTTGCGGCGCTCGTGGCCATGCAGGCGCATTGATGATGCAAAAACCGGATGGGAATTTTGAAGCAATTGATACTGCAACATTTTCAAAATTTGCTTTTTGTGAAGATGTAGATGCAGTATTGTTTGATGCTAATGGAGATGGCTTTCAGGATTTGCTTGTTATCAGTGGAGGCAACGAGCCTTCTGTTAATTCACCTTTGTTTTTGCAAGATCGTTTGTTTATTAATGACGGGCATAACCATTTTACGCTTAAGCCCGATTTTATGGTGCAACAATTGTATACCAAATCTTGTGTTGCTGTTGCAGATGTGGATCATGATGGCGATATGGATGTATTTATCGGAACACTTTCGAGAACAGAAGGCACAGCTTTCGGGACTCCTATGAATTCTTATTTATTATTGAATGATGGCCATGGAAAATTTGATATAGCAACAGGTGCAACGATCCCGCTCATAAAAACCGGTACTGTTACCAGCGCTCAATTTGCAGATTTGAATAACGATGGATGGCCTGATTTGATTGTTACCGGAGAATGGATGCCGGTAAAAATCTTTATGAATGATCACGGAAAATTTTCAGGGCATGATATTCCTAATTCCACAGGTTTGTGGCAAACGGTTTTTGCTACCGATGTAAATGGCGACGGCAAAACAGATTTATTAGTTGGCAATTGGGGGCATAATTCCAAACTATGGGCGGGAAAAAACGGGCCATTGAAATTATATGTCAAAGATTTTGATGGCAACGGATCCGTTGAACAGGTGATGTGCTATACAGCAGATGGAAAAGAATATACATTTCTTGCCAAAGATGAACTGGAGCGTGAGATGCCGGTGTTGAAAAAATATTATCTCACCTATAGTGAAGTTGCGGGAAAAGATGTGCAGTATATTTTTTACGACTTGTTTAAAAATTACATAGAACTAAAAGCAGAAACACTGGGATCTTCTTGTTTTATGAACGATGGGAAAGGGAATTTTGCGAGAACGGATTTGCCTAATGAATTGCAACTATCTCCCGTTTTCTCTTTTGCCCAAACCCCGGCTGATACCGGCCTTAAAAATTATATTGCTGTAGGAAATTTTTATGGTGTTATCCCTTATGAAGGAAAATATGATGCATTATATCCGACAGTATTTTCATTTGATGCCGGTAAAAATCAATTTGAAAAAAATGCGCTTTTGCCGGAAGCAAAGGGCGAAATGCGTGATGCAAAATGGCTCAACAGCGTGAATGGAACAAAACTGTTGGTGATTGCGAGAAATAATGACAGCTTGTTATTCTATAAACTAAACAAATAACGATCTATGAAAAAATATTTGCTGACATTTCTTGCTATTGTCGTTTTCTTTTTTTCCTGTAAAAAGAATTCCGGCAGCACTAATTCGCCTTCAACGTTCTCACTAACATTTACCCTTAATGGAAAAAATAACGGTACAAATAATTATACGAATGTTAATGCAACTCCGGTTTTTGTTTTCTCGTTTACTGCACCGGTTCAACAATCTTCCGTTGCTTCAAATGTTTCCTTGGTTGATAAGAGCAACAACACAGTTCCAGTTTCGATAACCATGCAACATAGCGACAGCGTAGCGATCATAAAGCCATCTAACTCGTTAGGCAGTTTTTCAAAATATAGTTTGTCCGTTTCCCAGGGCTTGCAATCCACAACAAAAGGAACTTTGTTGGATCCGGTTTCAATTATTTTCTCAACAGCGATCGATTCATCAAATAAATTCCCTCAGATCGCTGACACAGCTTTGCTTACATTGGTACAACAACAAACGTTTAAATATTTCTGGGATTTCGGCCATCCTGTTAGTGGTTTAGCAAGAGAACGTGATAATGGAGATAATGAAACAGTAACTACAGGTGGAAGCGGTTTTGGTATTATGGCAATGGTTGTTGCAACAAGCCGGGGTTTTATATCACGCACAGATGCAGTTGCAAGATTAAATACAATTGTAAATTTTCTAACTACAAAATGCCAGCGTTGGCATGGAGCATTTTCACATTGGATCAACGGATCGTCTGGCGCAACTGTTGCTTTCGGCGATAATAATGGTGCAGATATTGTTGAGACTTCATATTTGCTGGAAGGATTGCTAACGGCAAGGCAATATTTTAACAGCACAGCCGATCCCAATGAAACTGCATTAAGAGATAGCATTAATTCAATCTGGAATAGTGTTGAGTGGAATTGGTTCACACAAAATGGCGCAACAAGCAGTTTGTTTTGGCAATACAATCCATCGTATACTGCAACAAGTGATATCTGGAGCATTGCTGTTTCCGGTTGGAATGAAGCATTGATCACTTATGTACTTTCAGCTTCATCGCCCAACTATTCTATTACCAAAGGAGTTTATGATACAGGATGGGCACAAAACGGCGGCATCAGAAATGGGAACGCTTATCTGGGTGTTGTATTACCGCTCGGAGAACCTTATGGTGGCCCTTTATTTTTTACACACTACTCTTTTATAGGAATCAACCCTAACAACTTAAGTGATGCATATTGCAATAATTATTTCACACAGAATTCTGCACACGCACAGATCAACTATAATTACTGCATTGCTAACCCCTCAGGAAATTATGGGTATAGCAATTTATGCTGGGGGCTAACGGCAAGCGATATCCCAAATGGTTATACAGCCTCATCGCCAACCAATGATGTTGGTGTGATTGCGCCAACTGCAGCCGTTTCTTCCTTGCCATATACGCCAACGCAATCAATGAATGCAATTAAGTTTTTTTATTATAAGCTTGGAGATAAGGTTTGGGGGGATTATGGTTTTATAGATGCATTTGATTTGAATACACCCTGGTTTGCATCTTCTCACCTTGCTATTGATGAAGGCCCGATTATTTGTATGATAGAAAATTACCGAAGCGGTTTGCTATGGAATTTATTTATGAGTTGCCCTGAAGTAAAAAACGGAATGGTAAAACTGGGATTTACAAGCCCGAACCTGTAAAAAGAATTTTTAATAACCATGCTTTGAAACGTGTTACCGGTTCTTAGAAAATATATGATTGCTTTTTCACTAAGCGTTGTTTGTTTGTCAGGCAATACTCAAATAACTGTTCCATGGAGTTCAAGCCTGAATGTAAATTTTGGAAGAGGCACGACAAATCCTGCGCCCCCGCTATCAGTTGGAAGAACAGATTTCACATATACGACTGACCTGTGCCCGACGAGAGGGAACTATACGATCGTGAATGCAGGCGCTTGTGCATTAGGCATCGATGCCACCATTGCGTACAATGGCATTTTTCAAAATGCATTTCCAACATTCGATAGCGGAGGTTATATGATGGTCGTCAATGCAGGAGTTTCTCCACAACCACAGGTCGTTTTTGAAGACACGGTAAAAAATCTATGCAGCAATTCCGGTTATTTGTTTTGGACAGCATTGAGCACTCTGAATAGCAATAGCTGCAATAATCAAAGTTTTACTTTTAGTATTGAAACAACATCAGGCACGGTTATTAAATCCTGGGGAACCGGAAATTTCCTAAAAGATACCCTGGTTTACTCTCCGCCAAACTGGATTACAGTGCCCTTAACCAATTACGCATTCTATTTTAATTTTTTCACGTCTTATTTAGAACCTGCCCCTAAATCTTCTTTTCCTTTTTTCTATGGCTTCTTTTTCACTCTTCCACCGGGAGTAACTGACATTGTTGCGAAAATTTCGCTTGATCCATCTTCCGCATATAAAGATTGCACATTCGCTTTTGCATTGGATAATATTATAATAATGCCCGTTAGTTCACAGATCCAGATAGCAAATCCCACCTTGCCATTTAATTGGGTGATTGGCTCTTGTTATGATGGATCAAAACCATTGTCCCTGAATGGTAGTATTAATTATGACTCTGTTGTTTTCAAAAATATAAAATATGCGGGGGCCCCGTACGCAAATCCTGCTTTTCAGTGGCAGCAAAGTTTGGACGATGGATACACATGGACTGATATTCCCGGTGAAAACAATATTAATCTAACACATACATTCAATAATCCAGACACTTTTTTTGTAAGGCTAAGAGGTTCGGATGTAAGCAACATTAATAACCTTAATTGCAGTGTTACGTCAAATGTCATAGAAGTGCAGGTAGATAGCTTGCCAAAAGATTTCAATTTCACAAGTAATTCACCCGTATGCGAAGATTCTGATTTGGTTTTTCATTTGAGTGGCGGGGCTTCCTATACGATATCTGGGCCTAACGGATACTCTGATAATATAGCAGTGCCACACAGGTATCATCCGGACCTGGCGGATAGCGGATGGTATTACGCAAATATTATTACTTATGGTGGATGTAGCATCGAAGACAGCACAAAAGTTGTTATTGTTGGGCCCGCAGTAAAAGTTGGCGCACCTGCAACTGTATGTTATGGAACACCGGTGCAACTTTCTGCCTCTGGAGGAATAAAATATTTGTGGTCGCCATCTTCCGGGCTTTCTTCCTCAGATGTATCTAATCCTATTGCAACACCTCCTACTACAACAAAATATGCAGTGAAGGTTACAGATAATTCTGGCTGCAGCGCATTTGCATCGCAAATGGTAACGGTCATTGATACATTTTTTGCAGCAAGGATTTCTGTGCCTCAGTATGCCTGCCCGAAAGATGTCATTGAAATAAAAGATTCGAGTGAAGGAAAAATTGCTTCCTGGCAATGGGATCTTGGTAATGGAGAAACATACAATATTCAGAATCCGCCATCGCAAAATTTTCCTTCAGGAAATAATTCCATCAATCAATATCAGGTCAAATTAATGGTAAAAGATTCGTCTGGTTGTAGTGACACTGCGCTTGCTATAATCAGTTCCGTTCCGAATTGTTTTATAGCAGTACCAACAGCTTTCACACCAAATAATGATGGAAAGAATGATTACTTGTATCCGTTAAATATGTATAAAGCTTCCAATATTATTTTCCGTGTTTTCAATCGTTCCGGGCAATTAATGTTTGAAGGAAGATCTATGAACAATAAATGGGATGGAACATTTGACGGAACAACACAACCTCCGGGAACTTATGTATGGACGTTGGAATACACAGATGAAAAAAATGAACGCATATCATTAAAAGGTACAAGCGTTTTAATACGATAAATAAATTAATATTTGAAAACAGCAATAATGATCCGGATATTTTTTATTTCAATTCTTACGTTGGCGGGAATTGTTTCAGGCGCTCAGGCAAAATCAGAGGCGGTCGCGGATTCTGTGTTGTTGGATCTTGTAGAAAAACAAACATTTCAATATTTCTGGGATGGAGCCGAACCAAACAGCGGCATGGCACCGGAACGTATCCATATGGATAATATCTATCCTGAAAATGATCAAAGTACAATAGCAACCGGTGGAAGCGGTTTCGGGTGTATGGCAATTATTTCGGCTATAGATCGGCGTTATATTACACGCGAACAGGGAATAAAACGTTTTGAAAAAATAGTTTCTTTCCTGGAAAAAGCCGACCGTTTTCACGGCGCATGGCCGCATTGGCTGGATGATAAAACCGGCCATGTGAAACCATTTGGCAGTGATGATGATGGCGGCGATCTCGTGGAAACCTGTTATTTGTTGCAGGGTTTGTTATGCGTACGTGAGTATTTCAAGGATGGCAACGAACAAGAAAAAAAACTGGCATCGCGTATTGATGCATTGTGGAGGGATGTTGATTTCGATTGGTACCGTAATGGTGGGCAGAATGTTTTGTTCTGGCACTGGAGCCCAAGCCACGGATGGAAAATGAATTTTCCGGTGCATGGCTATAATGAATGTTTGATATTGTATGTGATGGCGGCATGTTCACCCACGCATACCATTCCGGCAGCAGTGTATGATCAAGGATGGGCGCAAAACGGGGCAATCAACAAAATAAGTTTCTATAAAAATGATACATTGCATTTGCACATGCAAGGCGATTCGCCACATGGTGGCCCGCTGTTCTGGTCGCAATATTCTTATCTCGGTTTGGATCCACGCGGATTGAAAGATAAATATGCAGATTACTGGAAAGAAAATACAACTCAATCAATGATCAATTATCAATGGTGTGTTGATAACCCAAAACACTTCGCCGGTTATGGAAAAAATAATTGGGGATTGACGGCAAGTTATTCGGTAAGAGGTTACGCAGCACATGCACCTGATGACCGAAATGATCTGGGGGTGATATCCCCAACTGCTGCTGTTTCATCATTGCCGTATACACCGAGCCAATCGATGGATGCAATTCGATTCTGGTATGATTCATTAAGACAAAGGCTTTGGGGCAAATATGGTTTTTATGATGCGTTCAGTGAAAAAGCAAGATGGTATCCGCCGCGATATTTAGCGATCGACCAGGGCCCTGCAGCAGTGATGATCGAAAATTATCGCAGTGGTTTGTTATGGAAATTATTTATGAGTTGTCCCGAAGTTCAAACAGGTTTGAAGAAACTTGGTTTTGAAAGCCCGTGGCTGAAGTAAGTTGATTGGGTTGAAATGTTGAGTGGTAAAATCATTATTGTATTATTTTAACATAATTATTTTTTGAACCATTAATTGTAAAAAGCTATAGCCCCTCTCCCTCGGAGAGGGGTTGGGGTGAGGTCTAAAATTTTGAAACTGCTATATGAAAAAAATCTCCTTTGTCTTTTTGCTGATCGCTTCGGTTGCAGTTGTTGCGCAAACAACTAAAAAAACCAACGCGCTTCTTAATAAAGATTCCATTGCACCTGTCGGTATCATCAAAAATATTTCCGACTCTACATTGCTGGATATTGTGCAACGGCAAACGTTCCGGTTCTTCTGGCACTATGCGCATCCGGAGAGTGGTTTGGCAAGAGAAAGAGATAACACCGTGCATGCAGAATATTATTGGGATTATATCAATGAAGCGTATGATGAACCGAATTTGAGCAAAGGCACATTCGGCGCGGAAGCTTGCGCCATTGGCGGAACAGGAATGGGCATACTGTCAACAATTGTTGCCGTAAACCGTGGATGGGTCGGAAGAGATACGGCATTAAAACGGTTGATCAAGATCGTTGATTTTTTGATCAAGGCAGATTGTTATCATGGCATCTATCCGCATTTTATGAATGGCGTTACAGGAAAAACAATTCCTTTCGGAAGATTGGATGACGGAGCTGATATCGTGGAAACGTCTTACTTAATGATGGGCTTGCTTACAGCGAAACAATATTTCAACGGAAATTCTTTGCCCGAAAGATATTTTCAGAAACGTGTACAGCAAATGTGGGAAGTTGCAGACTGGAACTGGCATAGCAAAGGCGATAATAAATTTTTATACTGGCATTGGAGCCCGGATAATGATTTTAATATGAACTTTCCGGTGTTTGGATATGACGAAGCATTGATCACATATATCGTCTCTGCATCATCGCCGAATCATCCGATCTCGAAAGAATTATATGAAAATTCCTGGGTGAAAGGCAATGGCTGGAAAAACGGCAAACAATATTACGGGTACACATTGCCGTTAGGAAACTACGAAAAAGGTGGCCCGCTGTTTTTCGAACAATATACATACATGGGCATTGATCCGAATGGATTGAAAGACGATCATAGTATTGATTACGCAGAACAAACAAAAAACCATACGCTTATCAACCGCGCATATTGCGTAGAAAACCCGAAACATTATAAAGGTTATGGAGAAAATTGCTGGGGCTTAACGGCAGGCGATAGTTACAAAGGATATGTGGCGCATTGCCCTGAAGAAGATTTTGGAGTGATACAACCAACCGCTGCACTTTCATCATTTCCGTACACGCCTGAATTTTCCATGCAGGCGCTAAAACATTTTTATTATGATTTGGGAAATAAAATATGGAGTGATTATGGCTTTGCAGATGGTTTCAGTGAAACAAAAAACTGGTATGCAAAAACGCATCTTGCCATCGACCAGGGCCCGATCGTAGTGATGATCGAAAATTACCGAAGCGGACTGATATGGAAATTGTTCATGCAAATTCCGGAAATACAAAATGGCTTAAAAAAATTAGGGTTTAGCAGCCCGTATTTGAAATAGTTTAAATAGTTGAAATGTTGAAAGATTTTTGAAAACATAAGTTGAAGATTAATGATCAATCTTGCCAAAGAGAAATCGTAAATCTCAAATCGTATTTCGTAAATTATTAAAATGATTGCCATGCAAAACATCACCCGAAAAAAATTTCTTCAGAACACGGCTGTTGCCGGCGCAGCAATGCTATTATCCTCGATGGAAAGCTTTGCATTGGAGAACCCCGAAAAAAAATTACGCATCGCTATTATTGGTTGCGGAAGCGTTAGCAACAGATACATTCCTCACCTACAAACATCTTCTTTGCTGGAGATCGTTAGCCTTTGCGATATTAAATACGACCGCGCACTGGAGCAAAATAAAAAGTATAATATCAATGCAGCAACATATCCGCATATTGATAAATTACTCGCCGGAGTTCCATTCGACATGATGATAACAACGACGGATATGCAAATGCATGGCGAGTTAAATAAGAAAGCATTAATGGCAGGAAAAAATGTGTGGAGTGAAAAGCCGATGGCAAACACCTATGCAGAAGGAAAAGCATTGCTCGATCTTGCGAAAAGCAAAGGCATCAGGATCTGGGGCGCACCTGCTGTGGTGAACAGCCCGCAATTTGCATTCATGAGCAAAACGATCCAGGAAGGAAAACTCGGGCGCATCGCCAGTGCGCACGGGCAATACGGACATACAGGCCCGACATGGAGCGCATTCTTTTATGAAAAAGGCGGCGGCAGCATGCCCGATCTTGGTGTATATAATATGGCGACATTAACCGGATTGCTCGGCCCTGCAAAAAGTGTGATGGCGATGACGAGCATTGTTAATCCGGAACGAACGGTTGATGATAAAGGAAAAATAAAAGTAGAAGCTGAAGACAACGCACATATTTTATTGGAGCATGATAAAGGCGCGATCTCTCACGTGATGTGTGGTTTCAATTTTTTTGATCCGCATGGCCATGATGCAAAAGGCCAGACATTGCATTCGATCCAGATCTACGGCGACTATGGAAACATGCGGCTGATCGGCTACGATTGGGAGCCATTGGGCGTTTCACTCGACACCTCATGGACGGAGCCTGCTAAACTTTACCAGGAAAGCGCTGAAGGATTTCAGTGGCAGGAAGGTGCAACAAAAATTGGTGAATCATTGGTAAAAAATATTGAGCCGCGTATTGCAGTAGAGCATGCATTGCATGTATTGGAAATTATCGAAGCAGCACGGGCATCTTCTGCGACCGGTAAAAAAATCATGTTGCAATCAACATTCAAATGGCCGATGGTTTAAAAACAAAAATTTTCTTATGAATAAATTTCTTTCACCAAATAGTTTAATGCAGGGCAACGGCATCGCATTAATAAGAATTCTCGTGGGCATTTTTCTCATCTATCACGGATCTGAAATTTTTGATGCAGTAAAAATGAAAGAATACACAACATGGGAGGTGTTTAAAAAAAATTCATCATCATTCATGCCTTATCTTGGCAAAGGCGCCGAATTGCTTGCAGGCATATTGTTGGCATTCGGATTATTTACAAGAATTGCATGCATGATCATTATTGGCACAATGGGATATATTGCTTTCGTGGTGGGCAATGGAAAAATCTGGTATGAAGACCAATATCCATTTTTGTTTGTAGTGCTTGCGTTTGTTTTCATTTTCACAGGCCCCGGAAATTTCAGCGCAGATAAAATATTTTTCAAAAAAATTTCTTCCAATAAATAAATTAAACAGCTATGACAAATTTCAAACTTACTCCACAGCAGATCGCAGATTATCATCGCGATGGTTATCTGATAGTAAAAAATTTTTTGTCATCAGATGAAGTAAAAAAATTGCATGGCATCGCCATCGAGGACAATATGATGCGCAAACATTCTTTCGATCTGAATGATCAGTCCGGAAAAAGAACAAAGCTTGCTTTGTGGTACACTCCCGGAAATGATGCGTATGGTTTGTTGTCAAAAAGCAAACGCATCATTGATTCCGTGAATGAACTGCTGGACGGCGACGCACCCGTTTGTCATTTTCACAGCAAGCTGATGCAGAAAGAACCGAAAGTTGGCGGAGCCTGGGAGTGGCACCAGGATTATGGTTATTGGTATAAGAATGAATTTTTACTTCCGGAACAAATGATCTCTGTGATGGTAGCGATCACCGATGCGAACAAACAAAATGGTTGTTTGCAGGTGATCAAAGGCACGCATAAGATGGGCCGCATTGAACATGGGTTTTCCGGCGAACAGGTCGGCGCATCACAACATTATGTCGACCTCGCATTGAAGACGATGGAACTCGTGTACGTGGAATTAAAAGCCGGCGATGCATTATTTTTTCACAGTAATATTTTACATCGCTCCGAAGCAAACCTTTCTGAAAATTCAAGATGGTCGCTGATCTCTTGTTATAACAGAAGTTCAAATGTTCCGTATAATGAGCCATCGAATTCAAGCACCATTCCAATACAATCTGTTCCCGATGAAGCATTGCTCGAATGGGAAACGAGTGGCTTGCAAGAGTCGGCAAATTTTTTAGAGAAAGAAAAAGACGAAGCATTGAAGTAAAAATTAAAAATGCAAAATGAAAAATCATCGACTTTTTAATTTTTAATTTTCCCTTTTTAATTAATTATGATACCAGCTTCTGTAACTCCGGTTAAACATTCTTGCGTCGCAATCCTTTCATCAGTTGTGCTACTATTAAGCTTTGGCTTATTAACGGCAACAACAAATGCGCAAAAACTACCCTCTCCTTCAGGAGAGGGGTTGGGGGTGAGGCGAACCTATTGCAATCCGATCAACGTTGATTATGGTTACACACCTTTTCCTGATTTTGTACATTGGGGCAAACACAGGGCCACAGCGGATCCCGTGATCGTGAATTATAAAGGCGATTATTATTTATTCTCTACCAATCAATGGGGATATTGGTGGAGTAATGATATGCTCAACTGGAAATTTATTTCCAAAAAATTTCTTCGCCCATGGAACCACACGAACGATGAATTATGCGCACCAGCTGTAGGAATTATTGGCGATACCATGTTGGTCTTCGGCTCTACCTACACAAAAAATTTTACATTATGGATGAGCACAAATCCAAAAGGCAACGAATGGAAACCGTTGGTTGATTCCTTCGAGATCGGTGGTTGGGACCCTGCATTCTTCACGGATGATGATGGAAAATTGTACATGTATAATGGAAGCAGCAATAATTATCCGGTGTATGGAGTGGAGCTCGACAGAAAAACATTCAAACCGATCGGTACGCGGACACCGATGTATTTATTGCAGGATTGGCGTTATGGCTGGCAACGTTTCGGAGAGAATATGGATAACACATTTCTCGATCCCTTCATCGAAGGAAGCTGGATGACGAAACACAACGGCAAATATTATTTTCAATATGGTGCACCCGGAACAGAAATGAGCGGTTATGCGGATGGCGTGGTTGTTGGCAGTAAACCATTGTTCGATGGCATTGAAAGCTTTCCGCAATCCGATCCGTTGAGTTTTAAACCCGGTGGTTTTTCTCGCGGAGCAGGCCATGGCTCTACATTTCAGGATAATCAAAATAATTACTGGCATATATCAACAAGCATCATCTGCGTGAAAAATACCTGGGAAAGAAGAATGGGAATCTGGCCTGCGGGTTTTGATAAAGATGATATGATGTGGTGTAATACGGCATTCGGCGATTATCCGCTCTATCTCCCCTCTCCGGGCGGAGAGGGGCTGGAGGTGAGGCCTAACTGGTATTTGCTCAATTATAAAAAACCGGTAACCGTTTCTTCAACGCTTGCTGAGTTCAATGCTAATAATGCTGTTGATGAAAATATCAAAACATATTGGAGCGCAAAAACTGCTGATAAAGGAGAATGGATCCAGAGCGATTTGGGAAATGTTTCAACAGTGAATGCGATACAAATTAATTATGCAGACCAGGATGCAGAATTCATGGGAAAGCAAACAGATATTTATCATCAATACAAATTATATTATTCGTTGGATGGGAAAAAATGGAATGTGCTGGTTGATAAAAGCAATAACAAAACAGATGTGCCGCATGATTATGTGGAGCTCGCAAACCCGGTACAGGCAAGGTTTATAAAGCTGGAGAACATTCACATGCCAACCGGAAAATTTGCGATCAGCGGGCTGCGTGTGTTTGGAAATGGCAACGGCGCAAAACCAAATGCTGTCGGCGAATTGATCGTGTTGCGTACAGAAAAAGACAAACGCAGTGCATATATAAAATGGCAACCCGTCGATAATGCGTTTGCTTATAATTTGTATTACGGCACTGCGCCGGACAAATTATACAGTTGCATTATGATTTATGATTTCAACGATTATTGGTTGAAAACAATGGACAGTAAAAAAACATATTATTTTTCCATTGAAGCGATCAATGAAAACGGAGTGTCTGCAAAAACAGAAGTAAAAAAAGTAGAATAATGGAAGTAAAAATATTTGATGATTATGATGCGCTTTCGCAACGAACTGCGGAAGAAGTGATCAAGCTGGTAAAAGAAAAACCGGATGCAGTTGTTTGTCTCGCTTCCGGCAATACACCACTCGGAACTTGTGAATGGATTGCAAAAAAAGTGAAAGCTGAAAAAATAGATATTTCAAAATGCAATTTTATTGGGCTGGACGAATGGGTTGGCGTACCTAAAGAAAATACCGGAAGTTGCAGTTATTTCTTTCATCATAATTTATTTGAGCCGTTAAATATTTCTGCAGAGAAAATATTTCTGTTCGATGCATTGTCGAATGATTTGAATGGAGAATGCAAAAAGATGGATAACATCATCAAAGAAAAAGGTGGGATTGATTTGATCATTGTCGGCATCGGAATGAACGGCCATATTGGTTTTAATGAACCGGGAGTAGATTTTAGTTTATTATCGCATGTGATCAGTTTGCACGAAACGACAATAACGGTCGGGCAAAAATATTTTGCCGGTGCGATCAAACTTTCAAAAGGAATCACATTAGGTCTTGGCCATTTGATGAATGCACAAAAAGCAATATTAATAGCAAATGGAAAAGCAAAGGCAGAAGTGATAAGTAAAACGGTGAATGAACCGGTGAACAATAATTTCCCGGCAGGCATCATGCAAAAACATCCGGATGGTTTTGTGTTTGTTGATAAAGATGCAGCTTCGATTTTATAATAAACCTTAGATGTCTTAAATGACTTTTATGGTAAATGAATTTAACCATATAAGGCATAAAGAAATAAAAGGAGTTAAAAACTTGTATGCCTTGAATGTCTTGTATGGTTAAAAATAAAAGAACAAAAGTTATGCTATTAAAAAAGTTATTTTCAATAATTGTATTCGCAGGAATTTTTTTGAATGTCTTTGCACAGCAAGACGCACCATTTTATAGCGACATTCAGCATTTTAAAAAACAGGATAGCCTCAACCCCCCGCCGCTACATGCTATTTTATTTGTCGGCAGTTCTTCATTCACAAAATGGACGGACGTACAAAATTATTTTCCGGGGTATAAAATAATTAATCGCGGATTCGGCGGTTCTTCATTGCCGGATGTTATACGGTATGCGAACGATATCATTCTTCCTTATCATCCAAAACAAGTAGTGATCTATTGCGGCGATAATGATTTTGCTGCGAGCGATACTGTCTCTACACAAACAGTCATCAGCCGTTTTGAAAAATTATTTTGGATAATACGGAAAGGTTTGCCGGATGCGAACATCGTTTATGTTTCCATCAAGCCAAGCCCTTCAAGAATGAAATTGATGGCAAAAGGCGAAGCAGCGAATGAAGCAATAAAAAAATTTTTAGCAACTCAAAAAAACACATCGTTTGTTGATGTGTTTCATTTGATGCTGGAAAACGGAAGGCCGATGCCATCGATTTTTTTATCCGACAGTTTGCACATGAACGCAAGCGGTTATGCGATCTGGAAAAAAGCGATAGAGCCGGAGTTGAAAAGTAAGTCTGAACCACGATTTTGACCTGATTTTTTTGATTAACCTGATATAAGATTAAATGATCAGAAGAATCAGCTAAATAAGGATAAAATCAAGGTTCATACAAATGTTCAATAGAATATCAACTGTACAAGTGTGCGACGCAACGATGTTGAGGAGCGAACAAATGCCGGTTACAAAAAAGAAAAAAATTAGAAATAAAGAATAATACATCAGATAGAAAAAGTAGAATTAAAGAAATCGTAAATCCCAATTCATAATTCGTAAATCAAAATAACGCCATGAAAAAAGTTCAAGTTCTTATTGCGCTGCTTTTTGTTGTGATCGCATTGCATGCGCAGGATGCAAAGATGAATGCATTCATCACTAACCTCATGAATAAAATGACGCTTGATGAAAAGATCGGGCAACTGAATTTGCCGGGCTCCGGCGATATTGTTACCGGCCAGGCAAGCAATTCGGATATCGGGAAAAAAATAAAAGATGGCGCTGTCGGTGGATTGTTCAATATTAAAACTGTTGCGAAAATTCGTGCGGTACAAAAAGTTGCAGTAGAAGAAAGCCGTTTGAAAATCCCGCTGATCTTCGGGATGGATGTGATACATGGTTATGAAACTGTGTTCCCGATCCCGCTTGGTTTGAGTTGCAGTTGGGATATGAAAGAAATTGAAACGAGTGCGAGAGTTGCGGCAACAGAAGCAAGCGCCGATGGTATTTGCTGGACGTTTTCGCCGATGGTTGATATCTGTCGTGATCCGCGCTGGGGGCGCATTGCAGAAGGTAATGGCGAAGATGCGTATCTCGGTTCGCAGATCGCAAAAGCTATGGTGAAAGGTTACCAGGGCGACTATTCGAAGAACACCAATATTATGGCGTGTGTAAAACATTATGCGTTGTATGGAGCTGCGGAAGCAGGCCGCGATTATAACACAACCGATATGAGCCGTGTGCGCATGTATAATGAATATTTGCCGCCATATAAAGCTGCAGTTGATGCCGGTGTGGGAAGTGTGATGGCTTCCTTCAATGAAGTGGATGGTGTGCCTGCAACTGCAAATAAATTTTTAATGACGGATGTGTTGCGCAAACAATGGGGCTTCAAAGGCTTTACAGTAACGGATTATACCGGCATACCTGAAATGATCGAACATGGCTTGGGAGATCTGCAAACAGTTTCTGCATTGGCATTGAAAGCAGGCATTGATATGGATATGGTTGGCGAAGGATTTTTAACGACGTTGAAAAAATCATTGAAAGAAGGGAAGGTTACACAAGCGGAAATTGATAATGCATGCAGGTTGATACTCGAAGCAAAATATAAATTGGGATTGTTTGATAATCCGTACAAATATTGCGATGAGAAAAGAGCAGCAACAGAAATCTTTACCGATGCAAATCGTAAGACGGCGAGAGAAATTGCTGCCGATTGTTTTGTGTTACTAAAAAATCAAAACAATATTTTACCACTGAAAAAAAGTGGAACGATTGCATTGGTCGGACCGCTTGCCGATAATAAAGAAAATATGCCGGGCACATGGAGTGTTGCTGCTGATTTTTCAAAAGCCACTTCATTGCTGGAAGGTTTGAAATCTGTTGCCGGAGCGACTGCAAAAATTGTGTATGCCAAGGGATCGAACCTGGATTATGATGCGGCGTATGAAGAAAGAGCAGGCATGTTTGGAAAATCATTAGGAAGAGATAGCAGGCCTGCTGCGGATATCATCCAGGAAGCGGTGAATATTTCGAAAGATGCGGATGTGATCGTTGCTGCATTAGGCGAGAGCGCAGAGATGACAGGTGAGAGCAGCAGCCGCAGCGATATTGAAATGCCGCAGGCGCAAAAAGATTTGTTGCAGGCATTATTGAAAACCGGAAAACCTGTTGTATTGGTATTATTCACAGGAAGGCCGCTCGCGATCAAATGGGAAAATGATAATGTGCCTTCTATTTTGAATGTATGGTTTGGCGGAAGTGAAGCTGGCCCTGCAATCGCCGATGTATTATTTGGTGATGTGAACCCTTCAGGAAAATTGAGTACAACCTGGCCGCAGAATGTTGGACAAATTCCCTTGTATTATAATCATAAAAATACCGGCAGGCCTTTGCCTGATGGAAAATGGTTTCAGAAATTCCGCTCGAATTACCTGGATGTTTCCAATGATCCGGTATATCCGTTTGGTTATGGATTGAGCTATACTAATTTTTCGTACGGCGATTTAAAATTGAGCAGCACATCATTGAAAGGAAACCAGCAACTAACGGCGACGGTTACCCTAACTAATAACGGATCAAAAGACGGGAAAGAAGTGGTGCAATTATATATCAGGGATCTGGTGGGAAGTATAACACGACCGGTGAAAGAATTGAAAGGATTTCAGAAAGTGTTTTTGAAAGCCGGTGAATCAAAAGAAGTTTCATTCACGATCACGACAAACGATCTGAAATTTTATAACGGCGATTTGAAATACGATTGGGAAGCCGGAGATTTTGTGATCATGGTTGGGGGCAATTCGAGAGATGTGAAATCGGCGAAAGTGAATTGGGTGAAGTAATCTGAATTGGGATTTGGGGAGATTTCCAGATTAGTGGAAGTAGGAATTTGTAATTATATATTAGTAATTAACCACGAAGGCGCAAGCTGCAAAGATTATTCACAAAGCGTTTATTACTTTGCGTCTTCGCGCCTTTGCGGTTAAACTATTATTTTTACCAAATGCAGGAAATCAAAAATATCATCTTCGATTTAGGAGGTGTGCTTATCAATCTCGATAACAAACTCACCGAACGTGCATTTGTAGATTTAGGCGTGAAAGATTTTTCCAAATATTTCGGGCATGGCTTCGCCGCTTCTTTTTTTAAAGAATATGAAATCGGAAAAATCAGTGATGAAGAATTTATTAATGAGCTGAGAAGGTTAGGTAACCTTGATGTACCAGATTCGCTTATCATCAAAGCGTGGGATGCATTACTGCTCGATTTCCCGAAAGAAAGAGTTGAGTTATTAAAAAAACTCAGAAACAGATACCGCATTTTCCTTTTCAGTAATACCAATGCGTTACACATGGTAACGGTACGAAAAATTTTTGCAGATACATTCCCAAGTGAAACGTTAGATGAACATTTCGAAAAAGCATATTATTCAAACGTGCTTGGGTTGCGCAAACCGGATATTGCATCTTATTTGCACATCACCAACGAAAATGAATTAACCCCATCCGAAACTTTATTTGTTGATGATGCATTGGTAAACGTAGAAGGTGCTAATGCCGCCGGCTTGAAAGGATATTTTGTAGAACCGGGGAAAACAATTTTGGATATTAACTGGAAAATTTAGATAACAGATAATAGTTGAAAGATGACAGTCTTAATTTTTAATTTGCTATTTAGTTTGTCGACTGTCATCTCTGAACTGTCAGCTATTTCTTCACTTCCTCAAAATCAATATAATCCCCCACAACTTCGTTTGATTTTTGCTGTGCGTTATTTTGCTGCTGATTTTGTTGTTGATACTGGTTTGCCTGTTGTTGTGCATGTTCATGCATATCCCTGAACTGTTGCCGCATTTGCTTGCTCGCATGCGAAACAGGGACAATAAAATTGAAAATCACTTTATATGCTATATAAATCAATATCCCGAAAAAGAAAATTTCTGCTAACATAATAGCTCAAAGTTAATGCAAATGGAAAACAGCATTGTTAACGCCTTGTTTAAAAAACTTCTAATCTTTTTTTCGTTTTAACTTCTCTGAAAGGTAATCAACACCATCAGACACCCGGTCAATCACTTCTTCCGAAAGTTTTATAACCGTATTCCTGAATCGTTCATTATCCAACAAAAGGCTGATGATAGTTGCCGGAATGCCCTTATACGCAATTTTCTTGGGCAGCACGGAATTGAGCGCCATAGGTAAATAATTTTCCTGCAAGTGGGAAAAATTATCATCAAATTCGTTTTCCATCTGCTTTGCACGAAGCCTGAGTTTCCTTATTTCTTTTTCCAGCGCCTGGATGTTTTGGAATTTTTTTTCTTTAGGCATAACCGTAATTTTTTTAATAATACCAGCATCTGTTTTCATAGCATCATCGTTGCGTCGCAATCACGTCATCGGCAAATCAATGTTCATCTTCAGTTCGCTCCGTCAAATGCGTTACCAAATTTCGGTTATACATTTCCGGTAGCTGGCTGAAAAATTTATTAAATCAAATTCAATTATAATTTTCATACGATCCGCACATTCTATATTCTATCTCCTAACTTCTACATTCTTACCTCACTCATCTTCCTCATCAATTTCTTCGCTCGCCCTGTCTAAAATAATTTGCATAAGTGGTTCAAGGAATAATTTCTTCCTGAAAACGGCCAATATTACACAGAGCAAAATAAGGGCAAGCGTAACCAAACCAAAACCCATCACAAAACTGTCGGTTAGTTTCGAAAGCCAGAAACCGATTGTTACCCCAAGAAATAATATGATTAAAAAAACGAGGAACAGCGAAATGATCATCCACACTAATAATCCCGCCGATTTTGATGCCATTCGGATAGCATTTAGCCGGAAAATTTCCAGCCTTGTTTCGAAGTATTCTTTGGCAAGGCTTTTATTGCTTTGAAAAAACGAGCCGAGGCTTTCATTTTCAGTCATAACAAATTGCTTTTGATAAAATTACTTTGTTTTATTGTAAAGCATATAACATGCCGATATTGGTATGTCTCGCGGCGGCGCAACGAGTACATGTGTGGCATCTTTGCATCGTTATGAGAAATTCATTTTCATACAAAAATTTCATAGAAATGGAATCTTTTTCCAATCTATTCGTTGCGTCGCCGTGCCGCCGCGAGATACCTCTCCTTAACACAAAATTATTCCTGCCGTTTTTTCAGTATAAATATTTCCCTTACATTTGCAATGGTTAAAGAAGCAACAGAAGGGAACGAACTCGTTCCCTTCTTCATTTTCTTATGGTTAACGAAACACAGATCAGGTCGATAGAATCTATGGTGCAGGACTTGCTGAGCGCTGAGCCGGCTTATTTTTTGGTGGAAGTAAAGATCAAACCAACAAATAATGTAAAAATTTTTTTAGACGGCGACAACGGCATCTCCATTGAAAAATGTGTACAATATAACCGGGCATTATATAAGAAATTAGAAGAATCGCATCTTTTCCCTGCTGATGATTTTTCCCTGGAAATTTCATCGCCCGGGCTTGACCAACCCTTAAAATCCCTTCGCCAATACAAAAAAAATATTGGCAGGTTAGTGGAAGTGGTACTTCTCGACGGGACAAAAAAAGAGGGCAGGATGACCGATGTTACCGAAGATGGCATTATTGTGGAAGAGACAAAAGGCAAAAACAAAAAGAAGGAGATCATTAATCACGCAATTTTATTTTCTAATATAAAAACTACAACAATTCAAATAGTATTCTAACAGCCCCGCCTGAAGCGGGACATAAAAATTAAGCTATGGCAAGTATTAACCTCATCGAAGCATTCCAGGATTTTAAGGAAGCTGAAAATATAGACCGCCCAACCATGATGAAAGTGGTAGAAGATGTATTCAAAACATTGCTCCGCAAAAAATATGGCAGCGATGAAAATTTTGATGTGATCGTGAACGCTGAAAAAGGCGACCTTGAAATTGTGCGCCACCGCATGATTGTGGAAGATGGCAATGTTAATGACCCATTAGCTGAAGTGCCGTACAGCGAAGCAATTAAAATTGAACCTGACTTTGAAGTGGGTGAGGAATTATACCAGGAAATTGAAATCCTGGATTTTGGCCGCCGTGCGATTTTGGCTGCAAAGCAAACGCTGGCAAGCCGTATCGGTGATCTCAAGAAAAATGTATTGGTAAAAAAATACAGCGACCGTATTGGCGAGATCATCAATGCAGAAGTATACCAGGTCTGGAAAAAAGAAATTTTATTACTGGATGAAGAAGGCAACGAATTAATTCTTCCCAAATCAGAACAAATCCCGCAGGATTATTTCAAAAAAGGGGAATCCATCCGTGCTGTGGTAAAAAAAGTTGACCTGAAAAATAATTCACCGGTTATCATCTTATCAAGAACAAGCCCTGCATTTCTTGCTAAACTATTGGAAATTGAAGTGCCTGAAATTTTTGATGGATTGATAGTAATAAAGAAAATCGTCCGCGAACCAGGCGAGCGTGCCAAGGTAGCTGTTGAGTCTTACGATGACAGGATTGATCCGGTTGGCGCTTGCGTAGGTATGAAAGGGAGCCGCATCCATGGCATTGTTCGTGAATTGAAAAATGAAA
The DNA here is from genome assembly GCA_018266575.1 of Bacteroidota bacterium. Taxonomy (GTDB): domain Bacteria; phylum Bacteroidota; class Bacteroidia; order Chitinophagales; family Chitinophagaceae; genus Puia. Next base: position 414,868 of record JAFEAE010000023.1, on the reverse strand, counting down.
ATATTGATGTGATCAACTGGACGAACAATATTCAGTTATTGATCCAGCGTTCATTAACACCGTCAAAAATTACAAGCATGGACATAGACAGCGAAAAGCTGCAGGCGAATGTCTATTTAAAACCCGATCAGGTTTCTCTTGCTATCGGAAGAAAAGGTGTGAACATCAAACTCGCACAGGAATTGACAGGTTACAGTATCGATGTATTCCGCGATAATGAAGGCGAAGTGGAAGAATTTGATATTGACCTTGATGAATTCAGCGACGAAATTGAAACGTGGGTGATTGATGAGTTCAAGCGCGTTGGTTGCGACACTGCAAGAAGCGTATTGAACCTTACGCCAGAGGAGTTGGAAAGAAGGACCGATCTTGAAAGAGAAACAATCGACGAAGTGAGAAAGATTTTGAAAGAAGAGTTCGATAACGACAAATAAGAAAATCAAAATTGCCCGGTTAAAAAATCAAGTACCGGGCAATTAATATAATTATGGCAGAAACAACAACATTACGATTAATGGCAGCAGCCAAAGAATTCAACATCGGCAAAGACACGCTGGTGGATTTTTTGGTGAGCAAAGGTTTTAGTAAAGATGATCTGAAGCCTACATCGAAACTTACGGAAGAGATGTACCGTTCGCTGCAACAGGAATTTCAAAGCGATAAAGTTGCTAAAATAAAAAGCGACCAGATCGACCTGCCTAAAGGCAGCAGTACGGAAGCGAAAAAGAAAAAAGAAGAAGAAACGGTTTTATTCAAGAAAGATGTAAAAAAACCGGCTAAAGAAGAAGCAGCCCCAGAAGTTGTTGAAGAACCGAAACCGGAGGTAAAACCGGAACCTAAGAAGGAAGCCCCGGAAGTGATCAAGGTAGAAGCTCCGGAAATTGAAGGGCCGAAGGTTATAGATAAAATTGATCTTTCAGCAATAGATTCTTCAACGCGTCCTAAGAAAGAGATCAGGAAAAAAGATAAAAAGGAAAAAGAAGCGGAAGTAAAAGAAGAACCGGTAATTGAAGAGAAATCTTCTAAATCAAAAAAAGAAAAAGTAGCAGAACCGGAGCCTGAGGAAGTAATAAAAGAAGTAGTTGACCATGTTGAAGAGCCCGCTGTTGAAGAAGACCAGGAACTTCATATCGAAAATATAAAAGCAGAAAAAATTGAAGGGCCAAAAATTGTAGGTAAAATTGATTTACCGATCGACAGCGACACGAGGCCAAAACCTGCGGAAGAAAAAAGAAAAAGAAAACGCATCCCGATTGAAAAGAAAGGTGGAAATGTTCAGCCCGATGGCGGAGGCCAGAAAAGGGATGATAACAGGGGAGGCGGGAACCGTTTCCCTATCCGCAAAGATGACCGCCGTGGCGGAGGCGATAACAGGAACAAAAAACCTGAATTCAGGCCGGCAGCATTCAATCGCGAAGTAAAAGAAATAGACCAAAAAGAAATACAGGAAAAGATCCGTCAGACACAAGCCAAACTTGCTGGCGCAGGCGGACGTGGTAAGAGCCTTAAAGCAAAATACCGCCGTGCAAAAAGAGATGAGATGGCTGAAAATGCCGGAGCGGAAGAAATAACAGACAACAAATTGCAGGTTACTGAATTCATCAGTGTGAGCGAGCTCGCAAACCTGATGGATGTAAGTTACGCCGATGTTATCAGTAAATGCATGAGCCTTGGTATGATGGTGTCCATCAACCAACGCCTCGAAGCAGATGTTATCGAATTGGTGGCTGGTGAATTTGGTTATACAGTAGACTTTGTAGGTATTGATGATGCCGCAGAAATGGAAGAAGAGGAAGCCGAAGATGCACCGGAAGACCTTCAACCACGTTCGCCTATTGTTACGATCATGGGTCACGTTGACCATGGTAAAACTTCACTGCTCGACTATATCCGTAATGCGAATGTGGTTGCTGGGGAAGCCGGCGGAATCACACAACATATCGGTGCGTATGAAGTAACTCTTCCTGATGGTAAAAAAATAGCATTTCTCGATACTCCCGGCCACGAAGCATTTACGGCTATGCGTGCTCGTGGTGCCCAGGTAACGGATATTGCTGTTATAGTAATTGCCGCCGATGATGCAGTGATGCCTCAAACACGGGAAGCGATCAGCCACGCACAAGCTGCAGGCGTTCCGATGATTTTTGCGATCAACAAAATCGATAAAGACGGAGCCAATCCACAAAAAATTTATGAACAACTGGCCTCAATGAATTTGTTGGTAGAAAGCTGGGGTGGTAAATACCAGTCACAGGAAATTTCTGCAAAAAAAGGATTGAACGTAGATCAGCTTCTGGAAAAGATTTTGTTAGAAGCAGAATTACTCGACCTGAAAGCAAACCCGGAAAGGGAAGCATCAGGAACAATTATAGAAGCTACATTGGACAAAGGCCGCGGATATGTTGCCACAGTTCTTGTGCAGAACGGAACATTGCATGCCGGTGACCTCGTTGTATCCGGTCAGCATTTCGGAAGGATAAAAGCCATGTTCAACGAACGTAATAAACGTGTGGATGAGGCTCCGCCTTCTACTCCTGTTTTACTATTAGGATTGAATGGGGCTCCGCAGGCAGGGGAGAAATTCAAGGTGTATGAAGATGAAGCCGAAGCAAAAGAAATCGCCAATAAACGTGCACAGATATTACGGGAACAAGGTATCCGTACTAAGAAACATATTACACTGGATGAAATTGGGCGCCGACTTGCATTAGGCAATTTCAAAGAGCTAAACCTGATTATCAAAGGTGATGTGGATGGGTCGGTTGAAGCATTGAGTGATTCATTACAAAAACTTTCTACTGAAGAAATCGCAGTTCGTGTTGTACATAAAGCAGTTGGTGCAATAACTGAAAGCGATATTTTGTTGGCAACAGCATCCGATGCAGTCATCGTAGGTTTCAATGTGCGCCCTTCATTACAAGCTTCGAGGTTAGCTGAACATGAAGGGGTGGAAATAAAAACATACTCTATCATCTACAATGCCATCGAAGAAGTGAAGAGTGCGATGGAAGGCATGCTTGAACCCAAGATACAGGAGAAAGTTGTGGCCAATGTGGAAGTTCGCAACGTATTCAAATTCGATAAAGCAACTGTTGCAGGTTGTTATGTATTGGACGGAAAGATATTCCGTAACTCCAAGATCAGGTTGGTACGAGATGGTATCGTAATTTATCCAACCGGAGAAGGTGCAACAGCAGAACTGGCTTCGTTGAAGCGGTTTAAAGATGATGTAAAAGAAGTGCCGTCAAGTATGGAATGCGGGCTTACTATTAAGAATTACAATGATATCAAAGTTGGTGATATTGTAGAAGCTTACGAAGAAGAAGAAGTAAAGAGAACACTATAAAGCTTGCAAGGCGTAAGGTATAAGGTTTCAGGAAGAACTTAAGCCATCCACCTTAAACTTTTTGCTTTACGCCCTATTCCTTCTTTCCAAACCTTTTGTTAAAATGCCTGTGAACAAAGGATTTTGCGGGGATATGAAATTATTTTTGAAGTCCATTTATTACTATTTATGAACAAAATAATCCTGTCAATATTTTTCTTTCTTGCAGTAACAAGTTTATGTGCACAGGAAAAAGTGGTTGCAGATAAAATTGCAGGTATTGTGGGTGATAAAATTATTTTACGCTCCGAAATAAAAAATGCTATTGACGACATCGTTCGTCAAGGTGGGCAGGCGCCGGAACCCTGTGCGGTATTAGATCGAATGATGATCCAAAAAGCTTTGGTATTGCAGGCAGAACGTGATTCTATCCCGGTTACTGATGATGAAGTTGATGCGCAATTGGACCAGAAGATCCGTTATTACATCAATATGTACGGAAGCAAAGAAACATTAGAACAAATTGCGGGCCGTTCTATATATCAATTAAAAGAAGATATGCGGCAGCCGATCAAAGAACAACGCTTGGCAGAAGGCATGCAGAACAAAGTAGTGGAAGATGTAAAAGTTACCCCAACAGAAGTTAAAGAGTACTATGACAAAATCCCGAAAGATAGCCTCCACTTTTATGAATCAGAATTGCAGATCGGAGAAATTGTTGTATTTCCTAAGGCCAGCCATGATATTGAAAAACTGGCCATCGACCAGTTAACTGAATTTAAAAGACAGGTAGAAGCGGGAACAAAAAAATTTGAAACACTTGCAAGCCTTTTTTCTGATGACCCGGGTAGTAAAGACAAAGGTGGCGAATACCAGGTCAGTCGTGGCGACAAACAATGGGACCCTGTATTTTTAGCAGCCGCTTTCCGTTTGAAAGACGGGCAGGTTTCCCCGGTAATTAAAACACAATTTGGTTATCATATTATTCAAATGGTTAGCAGGAATGGTGATGATGCAATCATTCGCCATATTCTCCGCATACCGGAAATTACGCAAACTGAAATCGACGCAGCTACAGCAAAACTCGATTCTATCCGCCAGAAGTTAATTGCCGGTACACTAAGTTTTGGAGAGGCTGTTGTAAAATATAGCGACGATCCAAACGCAAAATTTACAGCAGGGCGTAAAATGAACCAGGCAGGCTCTACTTATCTGACAATTGACCAATTGGATAAGGAAATTGTAAAGATTTTGAAAGACCAGAATTTGAAACCAGGCGACTATTCTAAACCTACTCCATTTACAGACGAAAGAGGCAAGAAAGGTGTTCACCTCATTGAACTCATCTCAAAATCAGAACCGCACCGCGAAAATTTAAAAGACGATTATAACAGGATAGCACAAGCTACTCTTGAAGAAAAAAAGCAGCAAGCCCTTGAGAAATGGTTTACTTTAAAGATCCCCACTTTTTATGTGATGATAGATGATGAATTCAGGCACTGCAGCAATCTCTCCAAATGGAATCTTACTGCTTCAACGGCAAGTAATTAAAACCTCTTTATTAAGCGTTAATATTTAGGCTGTCTAAAAAAGCAGTGTAAAGTTATTTTTTTAGTATAGTTAATAGTAATTTTAGTTAGTAATTAGGTAAAGATTTCGTGAAATCCTCAATTTTTGTTGAGCCTGGAATAGTAAATTTTCATTCTAACTGTTATGTTAAGCAGTCTTAAAATGTCCAGTTCAACGTATGGTGATTTTGTTTTTTCATACTGCGTAAAAACATCTTCCTCTGCGCTTATAATGGTCATTCCTGTTTGGCGTACTGCGAAATTTGATTTGTGTTTTATCTCTGATTTTCTTCATCAAAAAATAATAAAAAAAGCATTTTATTAGTTCTAAAGTATTGTACACACTAAATTAAAATATGCTGCAGCTAACATCAGCTAAATAAACCTGATCATGAAGAAATATGCTGAGAAAATACCTGTGTCTGACAAACAAAAAATGGTTATTGCTTTTCAGCATAACAAGGAAACAATGGCTAATGAAAAGTTGAGCACTGTTGTTTCAGCGAATATATTACAGGGCCAGCAATTTCATCGTTATTCGCACCAGATCATAAATATTTTGAACAGTATCACAGATGGTTTTTTTATGCTTGATGGAAAATTTAATGTTACACTCTGGAACCCGGAGGCAGAGAAAATTTTTGGGGTAAATAAACAAACGATAGTCGGAAAAAATATTTTTGAAACAATTCCGGGTTTAAAAGAGCTGGATATATACGACGAATTTATTGATGCTTTTAGCAGGAAAAAAATATTCATTTCAGAAAAATATATTTCGGGAAAGAATATGTGGCTCGAAATAAACAGCTATCCGTCTGATGATGGATTGTTTGTTTATTTCCGCGATATCAGTAAGCGCAAAATTCAGGAGATGTTATTGGAGCTTGAAAAAAAAGTACTCGAAATTAATTCTGATCAGAAAGCCTCATTAAAGATTACGATTGATTATTTTCTGGAAGGTGTTGAAAATATTTTTCCGGGGATGTTCTGTTCTGTTCTTACTGTGGATGATGATAAGGTTACATTGCGGCATTTAGCCGCACCAAGTTTGCCGGTCGAATATTCATCGGCAATAGACGGTACCAAGATCGGGCCTTCTGTAGGAAGTTGCGGAACAGCAGTATACAGGAAGAAAAGGGTAATCGTAAGCAACATCGCCAAAGATCCACTATGGAAAAATTATAAAAAGTTAGCCCAGCAATTTAATCTTTATGCATGCTGGTCGCTGCCCATTATTGATGCGCAACGCGAGGTGCTGGCAACATTCGCTATCTATTATGATAACCCCAAATCACCAAGCGATATTGAATTAAACCTTTTGGAAAGAGCTGTTGAACTTATCAAAATTATAATAGAAAATAAAAGGGCGGAAGAAAAAATAAAACTTATAAACGAACGGTATGTGCTTGCAACAAAAGCTACAAACGACGCCATTTGGGATTGGGATGTAAAGTCTGATATTTCTATTTGGACTGAAGGGTTTTATAAAATGTTCGGAATTAAACCTTCAAAAAGGGATAAAGAAAATAATCTGTGGGAACCACGAGTGCATGAAGATGATAAAGAAAGGGTATTAAAAGGGTTAAAAAAATTTATTGAGAAAAAAGAAAAAGGGGTTTGGCGTGATGAATACAGGTTCAAAAAAGCAAACGGAAAATTTGCGTTGATCGCAGACCGTGGTTTTCTGATTTTTGATACTGAAGGGAATGCTGTGCGGATGGTAGGCTCCATGCAGGATATTACTGAGAAAAGGGATATGGAAAAAAAACTCCTGATGCAGGAATTGAACAGGCAAAAACAAATCATGCAGGCTGTTGTGGAAGCACAGGAAAAAGAAAGGGCAGAGATCGGAAAAGAATTGCATGATAATGTGAACCAGATTCTTTCCACCACCAAACTAAATCTGGAATCAGTTAAAAATAGAAATGAAGATTGGGAAAATGTGATTTCAAGAAGTGTGAAAAATATCAGCCATGCTATTAATGAGCTAAGAAATATTTCCCGTTCTTTAGTACCCTCAAGTATCGGCGATCTCGGGTTGATTGATTCCATTAACGACCTCATTGAAAATATAAAAGCATTAAATGTAGTGCATGTAGAATTTTACCCCATCGGGCAAATTGAGGATAAAGTTAACGCACAGCAAAAATTAATGCTGTTTCGCATTGTGCAGGAACAGGTGAACAACGTATTGAAACATTCCCAGGCTGATAACTTGATAATCGAATTGATTTTGATTGATAACCGGATTGAACTGAATATTTCCGACGACGGAAAAGGATTTGACCCTGCCAAAGTGAAACATAAAAAAGGATTGGGGCTTTCCAATATTATCAATCGTGTGGGATTATTTGATGGAAAAGTTTCTATTGTATCTGCAAAAGGCCAGGGTTGTAAATTAAGTGTTCAGGTTCCTATTCATAACCTCTAAAAACTGTTTTATGAACAAGATTCGCATTTTAATCGCAGACGACCATAAATTAATCAGGGAAACATGGAGCCATATATTGAATAGCGATCCCCGCTTTCAGGTTATTGCGGAGTGCGGAAATGCAGAAGAGGCTGTTGAATTAGCAAAGGCCAAACACCCTGATATTGTATTAATGGATATAAATATGGTCCCGTTTTCGGGACTTGAAGCCACACAAAAGATCAGGAAAGTTTCTCCAGCATCCCGGATCATAGGGGTATCGATGCACTCACAACCTGCTTATGCAAAAAAAATGTTGCAAATGGGGGCAAGGGGTTATGTAACAAAAAATTCTTCCAAGGAAGAAATGATACAGGCGATACTGGAAGTAAACCAGGGAAATAAATATATCTGCGATGAAATAAAAAATATTATTTCCGATCAATTACTTGAAGAAAAAGAAAGCTCTCCAAACATCAATACACTTACTGAAAGGGAAATGCAGATCATTAACCTGATCAAAGAGGGTTATTCTTCAAAAGAAATTGCAAACAGCCTGAACATTTCATTAAAAACAGTAGAAGTGCACCGGCATAATATTCTTAAGAAATTAAAGCTAAAAAATTCTGCATCGTTGGTGAATTTCATCAACACATCAACTACGAACTTTTAAAAGTCATAACCTTCTTTAGGTTCATAAATCATTGTATTTCTTTAACACTTCTATGTTTTAGAGTAGCTGAAACTACTTAAAGCAAGCTGAGGTTTTCATGGAAAATGTTAAACTATCATGCTGAATATTCCATCGGCCCGGAATACTATTCTATTTTTGCAACATACGGAAACCTGATATCTGAACTGAAAATTCAGGTTCAATATCCGAAAAAGCTTTAAATCCATCCCTAAGAAGAATCAATCTCGAAAAACCAGACGTAATTTCCATTAATCCTGGTGGATCACCGCCCCCTCTCCTATGAAGACTGGGGGCTTTTCTTCTCCTACTCTTTCTTTTCTTTCTGATTGATTTTACCTGTAACTTTGCGGTTCATTTTTTTACATGAGCGACGAAATAAAACATGAATGCGGGCTTGCATTCATTCGGCTCCGTAAACCGTTCTCCTATTATTTACAAAAATATGGGACTGTACTTTACGGGTTAAACAAATTATACCTTCTGATGGAAAAGCAGCACAACCGCGGCCAGGATGGGGCAGGTGTTGCAACAGTAAAATTGAATGTGGAACCCGGGCATCCCTTCTTAAACCGGATCAGGAGCAGCGCTCATCAGCCAATAGCAGATATCTTCTCAAAAATAAGTACAGAATTAAAAGAATTAGAAAAGTACCAACCCGATATTACCAAGCACCCTGGTCTGATGAAAGGCCATATAGCTTCACTCGGTGAATTATTACTTGGGCATTTGCGGTACGGCACACAGGGGAAGAATAATGTAGAATTTTGTCATCCATTTATAAAACGCAACACCATACCTGCCCGCAACCTTGCATTAGCGGGCAATTTTAATTTGATCAATACCGATGAACTTTTTGCATTGATCAATATGGAACCGGGGGAATTTCAAAAGCAAAGCGACCTCGCTGCTATGATGGAAGTGATCCATCATTTTCTGGTAATGGCAGATGAAGCTGCGCCGGAAAACCTGAATGTAGCCCAACTATTGCGAAAAGCAGTCCCTCTTTTTGATGGCGGCTTTACGGTTGGTGGATTAATTGGCAACGGCGATTCCTTTGTATTCAGGGATGCAAACGGAATAAGGCCTGCATATTATTATATAAACGATGATGTTGTTGTGGCAGCTTCCGAACGCTCTGCGATCAGGACCGTTTTTAATGTGGGTGAAAATGAGGTATTGGAATTGATGCCGGGAATGGGCTTGATCGTTAAAGCCGATGGTGCTGTTTCCGTAGAGAAAATTTTAGAACCCAGGGAGCGGAGGGCATGCAGTTTTGAACGCATTTATTTTTCCCGAGGCAGTGATGAAAAAATTTACAGGGAACGTATTGCCCTTGGATATAACCTTAGCGAACAGGTGTTGAATGCCATCGGGCATGATTTAAAAAACACAATTTTTTCGTACATACCAAATACTGCAGAAGTTGCATTTTTCGGGTTATGGAAAGGCATGGATGATTACCTGAAAAAAATCCAGATACAACGTATACTTTCCTGGGGAAAAGATCTTTCCGAAGACAAACTATCGGAGATGATTAACCGAAAAATACGTGTAGAAAAGATTGCGATCAAAGATGTGAAGATGCGCACATTTATTACGGAAGATGTGAGCCGTAATGAAATGGTACAACACGTTTATGATATTACTTATGGTACAGTTCAGAAAGGGGTGGATACACTTGTGGTTATTGATGATTCCATCGTACGCGGAACTACCCTGAAAGAAAGTATTGTGAGAATGCTTGCCCGGCTCGAACCCAAAAAAGTTATTATTATTTCTTCCGCTCCACAAATACGCTACCCGGATTGTTATGGAATTGATATGAGCAAGCTGGGTGATTTCATCGCATTTCGTGCAGCCGTTGAGTTAATGAAAGAACGTGGAAAAGAAAATTGTTTGCAGGAGCTGTATGATAAATGTAAAGAGATGCAACGCCTCGGGCAGTTGGATAATGAAAATGTGGTACGCCAGGTTTATAAATCATTTACTACGGAAGAAATTTCAAATAAAATAGCAGAGTTGGTTACACCTCCGGAATGTAAAACCCCTGTACAGGTGATTTATCAAACTATCGAATCATTGCACCGGGCGTGCCCTACAAATACAGGCGATTGGTATTTTACCGGCAATTATCCAACACCAGGTGGCAACCGTGTTGTAAACAAGGCCTTCATAAATTACATGGAAGGAAAAAATATTCGCGGGTATTAATTTGAAAATAAATTTTGCAAAATTCCTGTTGATCTTTTTAAGATATTGATTCATGAAATCCCTCCTTATTATACGACATGCAAAAAGTAGTTGGGATTCTTCTGTATTGAATGATTTTGATCGTCCGTTAAATGACCGCGGAAAAAAAGATGCTCCTGAAATGGCACAACGGTTAACAGAAAAAAATATCACGATAGATGCTTTTGTAGCAAGCCCGGCAAAACGTGCAAAAAAAACAGCAGAATTTTTTATAGAAAAATTTAAAAGGGATAAAAAAGAAATTATTTTCATTCCTTCATTATATCATGCGCCGGTGGAAATATTTAACCAGGTTGTTTCCGGGTTAAATGATGCTCATAATTCGGTTGCAATTTTTTCACATAATCCCGGAATTACTTCTTTTGTGAATTCGCTCACTGATGTAAAGCTGGATAATATGCCCACCTGCAGCGTTTTCGCTGTTACTGCTGAAACAAATAGCTGGAGTAATTTTTTTTCGGTTAAAAAAGAATTCTGGTTTTTCGATTACCCCAGGTCAATTTGATTTTTTCAATGAAGTAATCGCTTCCTTCAGCAGGTTATTTTTTTCACTGCTGAATTTTTTATAGGGGAATTTTTTTGCAGACGTAAATGCATCCTGCAATGAAAAATTTTTCTGATCAAAAACAAGCGCAATATTTTTTTGCATTAGAAATGCAGCGAGGTATTCTTGTTCTGTTTGTCCCGGTGTTGGTATCAATATCATTTTCTTTTCGAGAGAAACCATTTCCATTATTGTTGTATAACCGGAGCGGCTGAGAATAAAGTCGGTTTCACAAATCAATTCATTTAATTTCTCAGAGGAAAGATGGTTGCAGATTTTTACATTGCCTGTATGCAAATCATTTTCTTTTTCATCAGGCAAACCTCTCAATAAAACTGCATTGCCTGTAAACGTTTTCAGGTCTTCAATTATTTTTTTTTCAAAAATAGTCCGTTGCGGTTCCGGCCCGGATAAAAGTATCAGTAAATCATTTTTAATAACAGCCTGTTCATTCTTCCTAAATCTTGATAAGGTACCAATGTATCTCAAACCGATCGAAGGGATTTTTTTTGGGTGAGATAGTTTTCCAGCAAGTGTATTTTCATTTTTATAGTCCGGCACCCAACATGCATTAAATTTTTTGATCGACCGGTAATTTATTTTTTGGAGAACATAATTGAAGAAATTGCCCATGCCTGATTCAATATAAAGTTGATGGGTAATAAATACGGAAAACATTCTTTTGGAATGTAAGCCGAAGCGGTTATCCGATATAACTATATTAATATTTTCGGCCTCTGAAAATCGTAATAACCATTTACTTTCTCTATTGATTTTAATCAATATTTTCGGAATTTGGACGATAATTTTCAATGGGAACAACCATCCTTTTGGCGCATATTTTACCCCGTAGCCTTCCAGTTCTACAAAACGTAATGCCGGAAATTCCTGCATTAATAATTGTTTTTGCATTCCTTCAGATGCTATTATTACTTCAAAATCAGCCTCTAACAATTCGTTAATAATTGAAATACATCTGGTTGCATGCCCGAGTCCCCAATCTAATGGCGCAATTAGTACCTTCATTGCTGTTATGCACAAGTGTTAATTTTAAAATTTGGTGGTTACACAGAATACTTTTTTTTCTACAAAATAGTTTAAATTAGTAATAATAATTCCAATGAATAAACCAATTTTGATATTGTTTGGTTGTGCCATAGCTATTTGCTTTTTATTTGCATCATGCAGTTCGGGTAACCGTATTGGTGGAACAAGTAAAAAGTGCGGATGTGGCATGAACAAAGGGATGATTGGTTATTAAAATCTAATTGAATGAAAACTCCCAACAGAGATTTGCTGGTTCTTGTAAAAGATGAGCACATGAACGAAACCTTCATGGAACAAGAGCTGGAGCAATTAAACGATTTGCTTTTCCATTTTGAAACCATGGATATTTTTTGCGTGTGCCATGAAGTGTTTGACATGAACAAAGGCAAGATCATTGCAAAGCCTGACATGATCCAGAAAATTGCAAGGCAACCGGAGTTAAAAGCTTTCCAGTTCATCTGCAATAAAAATTAATTTATTGCTTTCTATTTCCATAACAATATTTAGTGATTGATGTAATCAGAAGCCTCGGTTACATTTTTTTATTTATCCTGAAACAGGGATAAATATCCTCATCTTATATTTTTTCCTGAAAGAATCTATTTCTACGACACTTAAATGTTGCAGAAATTATTTGCATTAATCACCGCTAAATTTTTCCTAACCCTGCTAAACAAAAAAATTATTTACACTACTACAATTTTTTATTCAAACACTACGTTTATACTTTGGTTTTTCATAGGATATTGGATTTTAAAAACGGGCTGGATTTCTATCCTGGCCCCTTTTTTATTTTAGGGATGGATGATAATTATTGTTCTCCATAAAATGATTGAAGCCTCAAACCCTGATGTATATCTTCTTTCTGTCGAGGAGGTAACCGAAAAACCAAAACATCAACACCATTATTATTGCGAATAATAAGGAGCCGTTCTTTAAATTTTGTGAAACAGGTTTACAAATAGTTTCATACAACCATTCTAACGGTGCCGTATAAGTGCTTTTTCCGGAAGTATCTTTCCCATTTGACCATCTTAATAATCCGGATATACGGGGAACTAAACCGGCAAGAATAAAAATAAACAAAGGATTCTTTCCGAAAACATCAAAAAACTTTGTAACAGGGCCACGCTTGTTTTTAAATTCAATGATAAACATCGCTACGCATAAAATCAGTATTGCTAATCCGGATGTATAGACGGTGAATGAACTTGTCCAGATCTTTTTGTTCAATGGAAATACTTCGTTCCAGCATAACCCTGCAAATACTAATAAACATCCGGCAACAAAAAGATTGGAAAGCATTTCGTACGTTTTTCCTTTCCTAATGATATAATCGCTCACAACAAAGCCAAAGATCACCTGCGAGATTGCAGGGATTGTGCTCGTCAATCCTTCCGGGTCAAATGGTACGCCTTCACCTTTGTACATATGAGGGATACCGAGAATTGATTTATCAATATCTACCCCAAAATATCCTTGCATGCTGTATGGATCACTGGGGGCCCCAAGCAAAAAACATAGTAACCAATATATAAGAAGAATTATGATGCCAATAAAAAAAGCCTTTTTTGTTTTAAAGTAGTAAATGATCAGTGATGCAAAACAATAACAGAGGGCAATGCGTTGCAGCACGCCTAATATGCGGATGCCGTTACCCGGTTGCAAAGGGGTTACCCAATGTTTGAAAACAAGATGGTCATCCTGCCAGCGAACAAAAGGGAACCAATTCAAAAAAAGCCCGATAAAAAAAATCAAAGCAGTCCGCTTAAATACTTTTTGCAGGAACACCCGGTTGCCTGCCGCTTCGAGACGGGGCATTACAAAAGCCATGGCATTCCCTACTGCAAATAAGAAGAATGGAAATACAAGATCGGTTGGCGTACACCCGTGCCACGGTGCATGTTCTAAAGGAGAATAAATATGTTCCCAGGTGCCGGGATTGTTCACCAAAATCATGAAGGCAACAGTGGCCCCGCGAAAGACATCGAGTGAGTGGAAACGCTGATTCAATTTAGTAGTTTGCTGATTTGTTTTTTGAAGTTTTTTTTAAAGTTAATGGATTGTTTTTCAATCTCCAGCAAAAAAAATATTCAGCGCTAAAATCTCCTATATTTGCAAAGCTTTACGGTAAAGATATTTCTTGCGGATGTATATAATCGAAAGTATCAATTTGCCGTTATATGTTGAGTTACAGCAACGCTAAAATCTTAAAAGCACTATTAATTCTTTTGAAGAAGAAGCAAGGTGAATTATTGATAAAAAAATTGTAAGAGGGTATAAGGGAAAATTCTGAATGAATGTCCACTTGTACCCTTTTCCTTTTGATTTTTTGCTGTAAACCAAATATGCTTTCATCAGTTATAAAAGAATCAATGTGACTGAGGTGGCGAAGCTGTGCATTGCCGGATAGGTTTTATTATTTTGCTTTGAATAATGAAGTGCAATGGACACAAATAAAAAATGGTATGCGGTTTATACAAAACCAAGGTGGGAGAAAAAAGTAAACAAAGTATTGCTCGAAAAAAATATTGAGAGTTATTGCCCGCTCAATAAAGTAAGCAGAAAATGGAGCGACAGGATGAAAATTGTAGAAGAGCCGTTATTTAAGTCGTATGTGTTTGTGCGGGTTTTGGATGAAGAACAGGTGGAAGTAAGAATGACAAACGGTGTTGTGAATTTTGTATACTGGCAGGGTAAACCCGCTGTTGTTCGTGACGAAGAGATAGATGTGATCCGCAAATTTTTGAACGAGTATAAAAACGTATATACGCAACCGATAGAATTAAGACCGGATATGGATGTACGTATACAACGCGGGGTTTTCATGGATAAAAAGGCAAAAATAATAGCGGTGCAGGGAAATAAAGTGCAGGTTGATATTGAAAGCATCGGCTACTCCTTGATCGCAATTGTTGATAAATCAAATCTGGCAACAATATAAATAGTAGTTTTGAAAGATAATCAAATTCAAGGTATGCGCATTTTTTCAGTAAAGCATATTTCACATTCAATTTATAGTATAGCACTAGTGCTGTTAATTTTTACTTGCAGTTCCTGCGGAACAACAAGGCCATACACCTACATGCAGGGAAGTTTTGATACGGCAAAACTGAGCCAGATAAATTTACCTGAACCGATAATTCAGAAAGGGGATATTTTAAGCATTATTGTTTATAGTGATAATCCGTCTGCGACTGCAATATATAATCAGGCATTGGGTGAATCCTCCTCCAACTCTTCCTCTCAATCATCATCTGGAGGTTCTGATGCAGGATCGGGGACAACGACATCAGGTACAAGCTCCCCGTCTTCTGGTGGTTACCTTGTTGATGAAAATGGTAATATCGAGTTTCAAGGCCTCGGAAAACTGCACGTTGAAGGATTAACAAGGATGCAACTAAAAGAGCTTCTTGATTCCAGGTTAAAAGAATATTTGAAAAACCCTTACTACAGTATACGCTTTCTTAATTACCATATAACCATGCTTGGAGAGGTTAATCATCCGGGGATTTTAAGCATTCCCGGAGATCATGTGAATTTACTCGAAGCCCTTGCTATAGCAGGCGACATGGGCTTTTATGCGAGGCGGGATAATATTCTAATAATACGTACCAATAACAATAAACGGGAATTTGCCCGGCTTGATATTACCAAACCTGAAATAATGGCTTCGCCGTTTTTTAACCTGCAGCAAAACGATATGGTGATCGTAGAAGCCAATAAAAAGAAATCTGTTGCTAATGATCAGAGTACAATCCGAACTATAAGCATAGCCACGAGTTTGATCTCTGTATTTGCAATTATTTACAGTATTTTTAAAAAATAAGTGGTTCATTTATGCCAGAATCATTGAACGAAAACATAAAAGGAAATCCGGAACAAGAGCTGAACAAACCCATGGGGGCTCGTGAATTTGTTTTTCGTTACTTAAAATACCTGCCGTTAATTATTATTTCAGTGGGGATTGCATTAATTCTTGCATTTATACGGATAAGATATTCCGTAAAAATTTACCAGGTACAATCTTCAATGCTTATTAAAAGCGATCAATCCAATTCTGCAGGAAAGGATGAAAAGCTCGGGGAACTTCTTCTGATGCAACCGCCGGTAAATTTGAATAATGAAATCGAAATACTGAAGTCAAAGCCACTTATTCAACGGGTTGTATCAGATCTTGGCTTTCAAAAAATATATTTTAATAAAGGGAAAGTAAGATCAACACAATTGTATAATGAGGAATCCCCTTTCGAATTTGACGTACTCAAACTACAGGACTCAACAAAAGCCGCTTCTGTTACAATAACTATTTTAAACAACGATGATTTTACATTAGGGGAAAAACCAGCAAGATTTCATTTCGGGCTTCCCTTTTTTGTTGGGAATAACCAATATGTTTTGTTCCGCAGGCCACAAATAGCATTGTCAGGCTTTTCAAGCCTTGAGTTCCAGGGCATTTGGATGCCATTGCCAAATGCTGCCGATATGTTTATTAGTAGCCTAAAGATCGGACAGATCAACGAGTCTGCAACCATCCTGCTTCTTACTTTACAAACTCAAAACATTAATATCGGTAAAGATGTCCTTAACAAGATAATGTCAGTATATGATTCAACTATAATCGAAGATAAAAACAGGATAGCCCTCAATACGCTGAACTTTATTAATAAAACATTAGATACACTGCAAGGTAAATTGGATAATGTGGAAGGGAGTTTGAGCGTTTTTATGAAAAATAATGAAACGTTTAATATCGAAGAGCAATCGAAGGTGTTTATTGCAAACGTTGATGAAAGCACCGGAAAAATTGCCGAACAGGATGTAAAACTCACAATTACCAATTGGTTGCTCAATTACATTACCAATACTGAAAATATTTATAAACTTGTACCTACTGACCTGGGAATTGATGAACCTTCACTGCTCATATTGATTGGTCAATATAATCAAATAATTTTACAACGGGAGGCAGCGCTGCAAACGACTACCGAAAAAAACCCAACGATCCTCGCATATAATGCTGCACTTGACAAGATACGGACCAATATGCAGGCGGCATTACAAAACGTAAAAAGTGCATATCTCATCGCAAAAAATAATCTTGAACAAAAAACAGAAGAAGTCAGGGGAAGATTGAAGTCATTGCCTGCAAAGTCTATGCAGTCTTTAAACATCGAGCGTAAACAAAAGATACTCGAAGACCTGTATTCTTTCCTGTTACAAAAAAAACTGGAGACATCTATCTCATCAGCATCTACAATTTCTAACTCAAAACCTGTAGAGGAAGCTGTAGGTAGCAAAGTGCCGGTTAGCCCGGATAAAGGATCGCTGTATAGTACCTATATACTTTTGGGATTGATAATTCCTATTAGCATTATTGCCGTTTTTGAGCTTCTTAGCGATAAGGTAAATAACAGGGCCGAGATAGAAAGGGCTACCAATGCTCCGATATTGGGTGAGATAGGCCATTCAGAAGAAAACAGGGTGCTCGTAGTTACGAATAATAGCCGCCGTTTTATAGCTGAACAATTTCGGATCATCCGGACAAACCTGCAATACGTCATTGGGAGGATTGAACGGCCCGTTATATTAGTTACGTCATCATTCAGCGGTGAAGGGAAATCCTTTGTGAGCACAAATATTGGTGCGGCAATGGCTTTGGCCGGAAAGAAGACCGTAGTTATGGAATTTGATATACGCAAACCCAAAATATTAACAGGACTTGAGATTAAGCGTAAGATGGGTATTACAAACTATATAATAGGTAAAGCTAAATTTGAAGAGTTGCCCGTCGCAGTTAGTGAAATCGAAAATTTATATGTCATACCCTGCGGGCCAATCCCTCCCAACCCTGCAGAATTATTGCTTGAGCCCAGGCTAAAGGAATTGATAAATCGTGCGAAAGAAGAATTCGAAGTCGTGATTATGGATACTGCACCAGCAGGATTGGTAAGTGATGCAATGCATTTAGGTGAATTTGCGAATTGTACACTTTATATCGTTCGCCGCGGCCATACCATTCGCCGTATGCTTGGCCTGATTCAAAACCTATATACAAGTAAAAAATTGCCTTCAATTTCCTTATTACTTAACGATATTAAATTAGAAGGCGGCTACTATGGCGGATATTATGGCGGATATGGCTATTACGGATATGGCTATGGACAGGAAAGTGGTTATTTTGAGAAAGAAGTACCAAAACGTTCCGGGATTTTTAGAAAAATGTCTCGCTGGTACAATCGCTGGTTCTCCTAAGCAATTTTTTAAGGCTGTTTGTTATTATCATTTTCCCTTTGTTTTTTAATTACTCCTGGCAGGATGCAAAATAAAACTACTGAAAAGTGGGACTTGGTTATTAAGCCAAACACTTCTTTATTTGATCTGAATTTAAAGGAGGTATGGCGTTACCGCGACCTTATTTTTTTATTTGTAAAAAGGGATTTTACCGCGCAATACAAGCAAACAGTACTGGGGCCCCTTTGGCATGTGATCCAGCCGCTTCTCACTACTATGATGTTTCTGCTTATTTTCAGCAAAATTGCAAACATTCCGACAGATGGGGTCCCGCCGGTTTTGTTTTATATGAGCGGGATAACAATTTGGAATTATTTTTCAACCTGCTTTACAGCTACAGCAAACACCTTTGTGGCAAATGCTGCAATATTTGGAAAAGTATATTTTCCCAGGCTGGTATTACCCATTTCATTGGTCATTTCAAATATTATAAAGCTGGGAATACAATTTGTTATTCTCATGATTTGTATATTATACTATGCTTTAGGCAAGAATATGCCTGTACATTTCGGCATCACCTGGTTATTATTGCCTGTTATTATTTTCATCATGGCTGGCATCAGTTTGGGGCTCGGCATTATTATTTCCTCGCTTACTACAAAATACAGGGACTTTAGTTTTTTGATCACCTTCGGTGTGCAGCTTTTAATGTATGCAACTCCGGTTGTTTATCCGCTTTCTTTTTTGTCGGGGAAAAAATATGCTGTATTTATTCAATGGAATCCTTTGACAGCAATTGTTGAAGGGTTTAGATATTCAATGTTTCACACCGGAGCTTTTACCTACGGATCGCTAATCTATAGTTTTATATTTATGATAGCAGCATTGATGATTGGCATAGTACTTTTTAATAAAGTCGAGAAAACATTTATGGATACTGTCTAAAACCACTTGATAGTAGTATAGCTTCAAAAAGGAAATTATGTCAGATGTTGTTATAGAAGTCGACAAAGTCTCAAAACAGTATAAACTTGGGCAAGTAAGCACCGGAACACTTTCGCACGACATTAACCGGTGGTGGTACAAAGTGAGGGGCAAAGAAAACCCATACTTAAAGATTGGCGAAGTAAATGACCGGTCTAAAAAAGGAAGCAGTGATTATGTGTGGGCTTTACAGGATATAGATTTTGATATCAAACACGGGGATGTTGTAGGTATAATTGGACGTAATGGTGCAGGGAAAAGTACATTGTTGAAAATTTTAAGCAGAACTACTGCACCTACTCTCGGAACTGTAAGAATAAAGGGGAGGGTAGCAAGCTTGTTGGAGGTTGGTACAGGCTTTCATCCCGAATTAAGTGGTAGGGATAATATCTTTTTAAACGGAGCTATTCTTGGAATGACAAAAAAGGAGATCGAAAAAAAATTTGATGAAATTGTAGATTTTGCCGGGGTAGAAAGATATATCGACACTCCTGTAAAAAGATATAGCAGTGGAATGTATGTTCGGCTTGCATTTGCAGTAGCCGCACATCTTGAGCCCGAAATATTGATTGTAGATGAGGTACTGGCCGTAGGCGATACCGAATTCCAGAAAAAATGCCTTGGGAAAATGAAAGATGTCAGTATCAAAGAAGGAAGAACGGTTTTGTTTGTAAGCCATAATATGGCTGCCGTTGCTAACCTGTGTACTAAGGGAATTGTAATGAGCAATGGAAGTATCTTGATGGATGGTACCATTAATGATGCGGTAAGGGCTTATATGCAAAACAATGTAGCTAACAGTGCACATTATATAAATTCCGGTGAATTCATTACTGACAAAATCAAAGAAGTAAAGGTTATAAAAGATGAAAAAATAGCCACTAACCCATTTTCCTTTGACAATGAAATTTGCCTTAACTTAATTATAGAGCATCCGTCTAAAGTTATGGGCACGCATGTTGGGGTAGCTGTTCTTGACAAATGGCACCAGAAAATTTTTACTGATACCTACAAACTTTCCGAACAACAATTGGCAAACGCAATAACAAATTTAAAAGTTATAATTCCCGCAAGAACACTATTGTCCGGAGATTATTATATTGATGTGGCCCTGTTTGTTCCTGGAATGGCAAATTTTGACTACGTGCAGGATGCCTGTTCTTTCGAAGTGGAAGATTTAAACTCCGAACTTTCAATATACAATGGTGCTGAAATTGGAAATGTATGGATCAAATATAAATGGCAGGAGTTGTAAAATGTTTCAGAGAATATATAACAAGATAGAAAGGCTGGTAAAAGAGCAACAAACAAATTCAAAACGCAATAAGCTGAAAATAAAAAATGTTTTTGTCGGTTCAGGCAATGCCATTCACAAAACTGCACAACTGGATACATCAAAAGGTGGGACAATAAAAATAGGCAATGATAATGAAATCCTCAATGGATGTTTACTAATGACGTATGGAGGTAGTATTACAGTTGGTGATTGTTGCAGCATCAATCCTTATACAATTATTTATGGCCATGGAAAAGGGGTATCTATAGGTAGCCACGTTTTAATTGCAGGTCATTGTATAATCATACCCGCAAACCATGAGTTTAACAGAAGAGACAAGTATATCAGGGAGCAAGGGATCAGTTCTCGTGGAATAATAATCGAAGATGATGTATGGATTGCCGGTGGTTGCCAGATTTTAGATGGCGTAACAATTGGTCGCGGTGCCATCATTGCTTCAGGAAGTGTCGTTAATAAATCAGTACCCCCTTATGCAGTTTACGGCGGGGTGCCGGCGAAACTTTTAAAAATGCGGAACGAATGAAACCCTCACTGATAAAAAGCTTACACTTTTTCAACTTACAAGAAAAAGTCAAATTGATTTTTTATTTGGTGCGTGCCAAACTCGGGTTAAAAAATAAAGCTGTAGATTATCCGCTTTTCTTAAGGTTTATAGAATATTCCAGGTTGATAGAATCAGGTGTACAGTTGATAAGAAAAGATAACAATTGCCTGTATCTCGATGCAAAAATTAATTCAAGCCTTGTCAGCTGTATAGCAAGAAGAGATTCAAGTGATATGAATGTTTTTTCTTCTGTAATTGTAAATGAAGAATACAAGCCCGTTGTTGATGAGGTTATGCGCCTGAATGAGTCTGCAACAATTAAAACAATTATAGATGCAGGGGGCAATGTGGGATTTGCAACAATATATTTTCAAAGCTTTTTTAATGATGCCAGAGTTATAGTAATAGAGCCTGATTCAGAAAATTTTGACTTGCTGCAGAAGAATACAGGATTGTTGAAAACAAAAAATATCAGCTTAATTCAAAAGGGGCTTTGGTATAACGATAATGGACTCATTATAGACAACAGTTTTCGAGATGGTAAAGAATGGTCATTCGCTGTTAAAGAAATAAACGGTGTGAAGACAAATGGGTCTGTCGTGGGCACTACACTTAAACAAATTGTTGATGATTATAAATTGAATAAAATCGATATCCTGAAAATAGATATCGAGGGGGCCGAGCGTTTCCTTTTTGAAGATGCTGATTTTTTGAATACCGTACAAGCCAATGTCAGGTATCTTATCATGGAGATTCATGATGAATTCAACATCCGTGAAAAAATCAACATGCAAATGGAAGCACTTGGTTTTAGAAGAATTGATTCCCCGAGTGTTACTTTATATGTTATCAACTAAAATACGCAAATACAATTTTCTGAAGCAATTCTTAAATTTTTAGACCTGGAAAAATCTGCTGAAAGTGTTTATTACAGCCAATTAGATTCATTGAGGGCTTTTGCGGTTTTCATGGTTATTTTGTCACATTGGTTTTCTCCAAACCATATTGTTAATAAATATACGCTGAACGGGACATTGGGTGTTACGCTTTTTTATGTGTTAAGCGGCTTCCTCATAACAGGCATTCTGTTAAGATCAAAATCCCGAATTGAAAATGGTTTGCCTGTTAAGCGGGCATTTAAAGTGTTTTATATTCGCAGGTTTCTCAGGATTTTCCCGGTTTATTACCTGGTACTTTTTATACTGCTCATTTTTGGTATAGCAGATATAACTAAAAGTTTTTGGTGGCATTTTTTTTATTGCTCTAATTTTTATTATTGGAGGCTCGGCCACACCGGGCCTACTTTCCATTTCTGGTCGTTGTCGGTAGAGGAGCAATTTTATTTGATATGGCCGGCAATCATTCTTTTTGCCGGAAAACAAAAACTTCCATTATTGTTTTTTGCAGGAATTATTATTGCCATGGCGTTTCGTTTTTTTATGACGGAACCTGGCAATTTAATGGGACGCTTCCTGATGCCCGGAAGTTTAGACTCATTTTGTTTAGGAGCACTCATTATGTATGGCAAACAGGAAAAAACAAAATGGTATGTTTTTTTGAAGAAAAATGAAAACATCTCGCTTGGGATCTCATTTGCGGTATTTGCTTTTGTGCAGGTGTATCAATATAAGGCTGCATCACATTTCTTTTATATGACTTTTTTCTTTTCGCTTAGTTCCCTGGTTTTTGCAATATGGATTGACAAAGTTGCAGACGGGGTTGAATCGTTTCCCCTACGTTATATTTTTAGTAACAAGGTCGTTTTATATCTGGGGAAAATCAGTTACGGCATATACATTATACACATGTTTATTCCCTATTTCTATGGAATGCATTTACCTAAAATAACAGAATCAAATCTATATTTAATAAATTTCCTTAGGCTTGTAGTTACCCTGACGCTTGCATCATTATCATGGTATTTGTTTGAAAAACCAATTCTTAATTTGAAAAAACAATTTGACTGATTATATCGGTTGATATTATCTATCCGTATCGTTTTGGATAAATTCAACTCCTTTGAAATCATTATTGAAAATATTTTCCCGGAATGATTTTTTCTGTTATTATTTGTACACATAACCCGTCTTTTGATATTTTTCAGCGTTTATTGAATGCCGTTAGTAAATTGAATGAAAGCGGAATTGAACATGAGGTAATCATTGTAGATAATAATTCCTCCCCACAGTTGGAGACTAACGAGTTTGTAAAATCCTTCCTGGAAAAGGAGAAAGGGGCAAAGCTTATCAGGGAAACTACACCGGGGCTTACGGCAGCGAGAGTTGCAGGCATTAATACTGCAAAATCAGAATGGCTGGTTTTTTTTGATGATGATAACGAACCTTCCCCGGATTATCTATCGGCAATAATCTCATTAATTGAAAATTTTCCAGAAACAGGATGTTGGGGACCGGGAATAATTTCAGTTGAATATGTTGGAGACAGGATTTCCAAATGGATGGAAACAAAAAAGCCGGTATTTCAGCAGCGTGAAACTTCTGCAATAAGGACAGGTGGTGAGACACAATGGGAGGAGTGGTATCCCGTTGGGACCGGGTTGGTCATCCGGAGAGATTTTGCAATACAATATATGCAAGCTGTGGAAAATAAAATATACTCTGTGTCTGACAGAAGAGGAAAAAGTTTATCCAGTGGCGGCGATGTACAAATGGTATTTTGTGTGATTAAAAGTGGCTATAAGGTTGGGGTTTCCCCTTCTTTAAAAATGAACCACCTGATTACGAAAGAGAAAGCTTCATTTGGGTATATTCTTCGCGTAACGTACGGCACAGCATCTTCCTATATCCAGGCCTATAACCAGGTTTTTCCGGAAGCACTAATTATGTATGAGGTCCCAAAAAATAAAAAAATCCTTGGCAGAATTTATTCCTTTTCAAAAATTCATTTCAGGGAATATAAATATAAACGTGATTTTTTGCTAAGCCTTGCAAACGTGCTTGGGGAATTTAAAGCTGTAATAATTGATGCAAAAGTCAAGACGCCTTTTACGCTCAGGTTGTTTGAAAAATTAATTTCATATAAATAATATGTGTGGAATTTTAGGGGCTTGGGGAAATTTTGATGAAAACACATTTCAATGTGCCTTGGCAAAGATAGCTCATCGCGGACCAGATGGGTATGGTATATATAAAACCGGAGATCTTTCTCTCGGACATAGACGGCTTTCTATTCTCGACCTTTCCGAAGCAGGGAAACAACCCATGCACTACAAACATCTTACAATAACTTTTAATGGTGAGATATATAATTTTGTAGAACTTCGAAGGGAGCTTGAGTTACACGGCCATGTTTTCATATCAGGCAGTGATACAGAAGTACTGCTGGCTGCATACCTTCAATGGGGCGTCTCCTGCTTACATAAATTGAATGGACAATGGGCATTTGCAATCTGGGATAATAATAAAAAAGAACTTTTCCTGGCAAAGGACAGGTTCGGAAAAAAACCATTGTTCTATTCCTATACAGGCAGTTGTTTTCTTTTTGCATCAGAAATGAAAGCCATTGTTCCATTCTTAAAAGAAATAAGGCCTTCGAAAGATTTTCAATGGTGTTTTCAAAATATCATGCTTTATGAAGCAACAGAAAAATGCCTGGTAGAGGGAATTTATCGTTTTCCCGCAGGTAGCTATGCCCTCTTGCGAAGAAATAGTGAAAACTTAAACCCGGTTAAATATTGGGAAACGTTAGAAAACCTTATAGATGTTTCCGGAAATTATAAAGCACAGGTGAACGAGTTCAGGGAACTTTTTCTGAATGCCTGCGGAATCCGGATGCGCTCCGATGTGCCGATCGGAACAGCATTGAGTGGAGGTGTGGATTCAAGCGCTATATTAGGTGCTATGGTTGAAATTTCCAGGGAAAATAAAATAGAGCGGACTCAACAAAATGGCAACAAAGCTTTTATTGCGTGCTTCAAAGATTCGGTTATTGATGAACGTGAGTATGCCAGGCAGGTTGTCGATTTTTTGAATGTGCCCGCAACATATCTTGAAATAGACCCGATTGAAGGAGTAAATAAATTAGCCCATTACCTGTACCTGTTTGAAGAATTGTATATAACAAGCCCAATCCCGATGATGGATATTTATAAATCCATCCGAAACAATGGCGTTATAGTTTCGATAGACGGGCACGGCGCGGATGAACTTATGGGAGGATATAATAATCAGGTTACTTCAGCCCTCGTAGATGCTGGCTTAAACTTTAACCGGGTGCGTTCTGTGTTAAGCGCATATAATGGGATGAACCATGAAAATGCCGATGCGCCGAAAAACGCCATACCATTTCTTAAGCAATGGTACCAGCAATTAATTTTGCATATTGATGGAGGAAGAAAAAGAGATGTATTCCGTTATTTTCTTAAACATGCATTAAACCTGGAAAGAAAAGAAAATCCTGGCAAAGGAAAGTTAGGTGTTTATAATAAACTGCTATATTCCTTATATCATCAAACCGTACTTCCTACATTGCTGAGAAATTATGACCGTTATTCAATGGCAAATGGTGTGGAAATACGAATGCCTTTTTTGGATTACCGGTTAGTTCAATATTCTTTTTCTTTGCCGTGGACAAGCAAAATCAGAAATGGATATACCAAAGCGCTGATAAGGGATGCAGCAAGGCCATTTATGCCTTCATCTATAGTCAATCGTAAATATAAAGTGGGATTTAGCACACCAATTGTAGAATGGATGCGTGGCCCATGGAAAGAATTTTTTTCAGATACCATGAACTCTGCTCCGTTTAAAACATCTTCATTGATTGATCAGCAAAAAGTTGTTGCTGCAATGCATCACGTAATGCAACACAAAGATGCAACATGGTCAGATGGAGAAGAAGCGTGGCGACTGATCACACCGTATTTGTGGGAACAGGGTTTTTTAAAGAATGCCAATGCCAACTGATCTAGCCCCTATAGCCTTATTTGTTTATAACCGGCCTCTTCATACCCGGCAAACTTTAGAGGCACTCAGTAAAAATTTTTTAGCGGAAGAGAGTACACTATATATATTTTCGGATGGCCCTAAAAACGGAGCACAAACTGAAGATCAAAAGAAAATTCAAGAAGTAAGAAATACAATTCGTAGTAAAGAATGGTGCAAAAAAGTTCACCTAATTGAGCGACCTGATAATATCGGTTTAGCTGCTTCAGTTATAAAAGGGGTTTCAGAAATTATTAACCAGTTTGGTAAGATTATAGTTTTAGAAGATGATCTGGTAACTTCTCCTTATTTTTTGGATTATTGCAATAGCGGATTGGAGTTATACAAAAATGAAAAAAACGTTTACTCAATTAATAGTTTTATGTTTCCTGTTGATTTTAAAACAAAAAAAGAAACATTTTTGTGCCCGCTGGCCACTAGTTCTTGGGGATGGGCTACTTGGCAAGATAGATGGATTTTTTTTAAAGACACTGTGATGGATAAGGATATAATTATGAATGATGATTTTATCCGTGACAAATTTAATTTCGGAGGGATAAAATATTCTGACATGATTGAAAATGTTAATTCATGGGCGATTAAATGGTATTATTCTGTTTTTATTAGAAACGGCTTAGGTCTATTCCCTACTCAATCTTTAGTCAGAAACATCGGGTTTGATGGCACTGGTGTTAATTCAGGAATCGACGATCTTAAAGTTTTGTTGCGAACTGAAAAAATTGCTCTCATTAAAGAAGACAAAATAGACCTGCTATTGACTTCTCGCTTAAATGACTATTGCAAAAAAAAAGAACAGATAGTACAAAAAAGTTTTTTGTTCAGAGCAGCAAAAAAAATTGGGCTGATTACTAAAAATAAATCCTGATGATCTTTAAAAAAATAGCTCAATCCCTTTTGCTGAAGATACTAGATCCGGCAGTCTTATTGGCTAAATTGAACCAATACAAAATTGATAGCTGTAACAGCAATGTTGTTGCCGGGGAAGCGACATTGTTTTATGAGCAAGCTTCTGTGCATAATTTTTCTCAGCATAACAACAGTATAACTATTGGTAATAATTCGCATATCAGAGGTGAATTGCTCGTTTTTGCAAATGGCGGAAACATATCTATAGGTAATAATTGTTATATTGGTGAGGGTACCAGGTTATGGAGTGGTGAATCGATAAAAATCGGGAATGATGTTTTAATCTCACACAACTGTAATATTATCGATACAAACTCACATGAGATCGATTTTGAAAAACGAAAAAAAAGTTTTGTTGAACTGGTTTCAAAAGGACATCCATTTGATCGTGGAAATGTTCAAACAGCACCCATTGTTATTGAAGATAATGCCTGGTTAAGTTTTAATGTTTCAATTTTAAAAGGAGTGAGAATTGGTAAAGGTGCAATTATTGCTGCAGGATCGGTTGTAACCAAAGATGTTCCGGGGTTTTCAATGGTTGCAGGAAATCCTGCAACTGTGGTTAAACAATTTGTATCGTAAATAAAAGCTCAAATGAATATAGAGACAAAAACGCTTATTAATTCTGTAAAATTATTAATAAAGCAAAATGCTGAGAAAGATGAATACGATAAATTATCAGATTTTGAGTTTCAGGTTTTTTCGCAATGGGGTGATGATGGAATCATACAGTATTTGATTAATACTGTCGATATCCCAAATAAAACATTTATTGAATTTGGAGTGGAAAATTACACTGAGGCGAATACAGTCTTTCTTCTAATTAATAATAACTGGAGCGGCTTTGTTATGGATGGAAGCGAATCAAACATAAAGTCTATTCAGCAGTCAGAAATATATTGGAAATATGATTTACTCGCATTGCCACGATTTATAACAAAAGAGAATATCAACGAATTACTGTTACTTCCAAAGTTTGATAAAGAAGTAGGTTTATTGCATATTGACATTGATGGAAATGACTACTGGGTTTGGAAGGAAATAAATGTAATCTCGCCGATAATTGTTATAGTCGAATATAATAGTGTTTTCGGACCGGAATTGCATTGTACAATACCTTACAAAAAGGATTTTATTAGAACAAGGGAACATTTTTCAAATCTTTATTATGGGACATCAATACAAGCTTTGACTGATTTGGCTCAGGACAAAGGCTATTATTTTGTTGGATGCAATTCCGCTGGAAATAACGCATATTTTGTAAGGAAAGATAAGATAGGGAATTTGAAAAAACTCTCAGCTGCAGAAGGGTTCGTAGCTTCCAAATTCCGGGAGTCAAGAGATAAAAAGGGAACCCTTACTTTTATTGGGGGTGATGAGCGTTTGGGTGTGATTAAAGGTCTGCCAATTTATAATACCAGAACTAACTCAATTGAACAGATTTGATGAAGGTACTTGTTATAGGAAGCAAAGGATTTATCGGGAAAGCACTAGTTATATATTATCAAAAAAGGGGAGACCATGTTTATGGTGCAGATGTATTTGGCAGCGATGAAAAAAATTATTTTTGTATTAAGGATGTCTCCGATCCTTTTAGCGAGGTTTTTAAAAATAATACTTTCGATGCCTGTATAAATGCCTCGGGGTTGGCCGATGTGAGTTTGTCTGTAAAACAACCACTCCTGGATTTTAAGCTCAATACCTATAATGTGTTGCTTTTGCTGGAAAGTATCCGCAACTTCAATCCGGAATGTAAATTCCTTCAGATATCGAGTGCAGCTGTATATGGAAACCCGCAGGTATTGCCTGTAAACGAAAAGGCACAAACGCTGCCATTATCCCCTTATGGATATAATAAATTACAAAGTGAATTTCTGTGTAAGGAATATGTGAACCTGTACGGTCTAAAAATTGCAATAGCCAGGATTTTCTCGGCATACGGAACGGGCCTGCGTAAACAATTATTTTGGGACCTCTATCAAAAAAGCAAACAAAAAGGCCCGATAGAATTATTTGGTACGGGGGAAGAATCAAGGGACTTTATCCATATTGAAGACCTCGTACATGCCCTTGATAAAATTATAATGAACAGCTCTTTTACTGGTTCTGTTTACAATATCGCCAATGGCAAGGAAATAAAAATTAAAGAGGCGGTATCCTTTTTTTTTGAAGCTATGGAAATACGACCCGAAATTATTTTTAACGGGTTGACCCGAGAAGGTGACCCCAAGAACTGGAAAGCGGATATTTCAAGGCTTAAAAAAAAAGGATACCGCCAAACCATAGAATTCCCGGATGGAATAAAAATGTTTTGCGAATGGCTCAAAAAAAACGCTTAGGTATCGTTTATAACAGTAGATGAACACTAGACAGAGGCGCCCAAAATATCTCAACCTTCCTCAAAGCCTGCAACCGCTGCCCGGGAAATCCGGGTTTTTAAATTGAACATCAGTATGAAATATTTCTATTCGGGCGCATGAAGTCTTTAAATCTCCTTCTTTCGCATATTTCAAAAATGATGTTGTGTCATTTATTTTCGGTAGACCAAAAGGAGTAACTGTAGGTAATGAAAATGTTATCGCAGCTATAAATGTAGTAAAAAAATATTGCTGTAGGAGCCATAATAAGTGTGTAATCCTGCAAAATTTGATAAACACAGATAAAAAAGAACTTTAGATTATACATGAGCCACAGAACAAAAATTGGAATCATTTATAAGTATTATGAGCAATGGATAGGGGGTACGTATTATATTCTTAATTTGATCTCAGCATTAAAAACACTTCCTGAAAGTCATAAACCAGAAATCTTGGTTTATGCAAAAGATGAAAAGGATTTTTCGTTCATAAAGGCACAAACAACTTATCCCTATTTGTGTTACAGGGACTCAAATCCCTTTTTTTCGAATTTTTTTTTACGTGGATTGAACAAGTTTAGCCGGATGATGGTAAAAAAAAATTACATTCCTAAAAAGGCAGATGCAGAAATCGCATTTTGCTTTCCAAACCCCAACGGAGATTTTTATAAAAATGTAAAACGTAAAATTTATTGGGTGCCTGATTTACAGGAAAAACACTATCCTTCATTTTTTACTGAAGAAGAAATATTGGCACGCAATGCATTCTATAATGAACTTGCACAAAATCAAGACGAAGTAGTGTTCAGCAGTGAATCATCAAAACAGGATTTTTTTCACTTTTTCCCCGATGCGAAAATTAAACCGCATGTTATAAAATTTGCGGTTACCCATGCATCTTTTGCACATATTGATTTTGAAGAAGTGCGAAAAAAATTTGCACTTCCATCAAACTACTTTATTTGCCCCAATCAATTCTGGGTGCACAAAAACCATAAAGTTGTTGTAGAAGCAATAGCCCAATTAAATGTGGAAGGTATTGCTGCAAATGTAGTCTTCACAGGTAAAGAGCATGATTACAGGAACCCTGCATATACAGATGATATAAAGAAGCTAGCTGCAGAATCCGGTCATCCTGATGCATTTCGGTTTTTAGGATTTATTGATCGATCTGAGCAGCTCGTTATCATGCAACATGCAACAGCTTTAATCCAGCCTTCTTTATCGGAAGGTTGGAGCACAACTATCGAAGATGCATTATCTCTGGAAAAATGGGTGATATGTTCAGATATCCCTGCGAATAAAGAGCAGGTGCATGAAAATGTTTCTTTTTTTGAAGCAACAAATCCAATTCAGTTAGCTGAAATATTAAAAACGTTTGCTAATAAAAAAATTCCTCCTCGCAAAGAAAATTATAGCGAACGAGTACAACAATTCGGCAATGAATTTATCAGGCTTATTTAATAAATGGATCCCTTTTTAAAATAACATTTGTCCCATGAATATTTTGAAAAAGATAGCACTAAAAATTCCTGTTATTAAAAGTATGCATGATGATGTGCAGGTTTATAAAAAAGGCTATCCACCGGGGCATTTTTATAGCCCTATTGTATCGA
This sequence comes from Bacteroidota bacterium, assembly GCA_018266575.1. GTDB lineage: Bacteria > Bacteroidota > Bacteroidia > Chitinophagales > Chitinophagaceae > Puia. The sequence continues at coordinate 384,129 of JAFEAE010000023.1, read as the reverse complement.
TAGCTGAAGTTGAAAAAAATCAGGAAAAAATATTTTCATTTTCATCAAAAGTATCGGGCATATCACTTAATGAAGAGAAGCAGAAAGAATTATTGAATGAATTACAAAAGAACTATACAGACATTCCTTATTTTGATCCCAATAGAATAGGGTTAAGGTATTATTTTAATAATAACACCTTTGAATATTCCGATGCAATTTTTTTGCATTTGCTCATAAGGCACTATGCACCTAAACGTATCATTGAAATTGGTTCGGGATTTTCATCTGCAGTTATGTTGGATACTAATGAAATATTTTTTGATAATGATATCAAGCTCACATTTATTGAACCATACCCCGATAGGCTAAAGAAATTATTAAAACCGAACGAACTTGAATTAATTAACCTGCTATCACAAAACCTGCAAGACGTACCGATTGACATTTTCAAACAGTTGGAGGCAGGAGATATTTTATTCGTCGATTCAACGCATGTTTCTAAAACAGGAAGCGATGTAAATACAATTTTATTTGATATTTTACCAATACTGCCTCAAGGGGTAATTATACATTTTCATGATATCTTTTATCCGTTTGAATATCCAAAAGAATGGGTACTTGGCTGGAGTGGCTTTGGCTGGAACGAAATTTATATGGTAAGGGCTTTTCTTACTAACAATGAAGCTTATGAAATACTTCTTTTTAATACAATGATGGAAGAAATTTATAAAGATTGGTTCACTGAAAAGATGCCGCTTTGTTTAGCTAATAAAGGAGGTAGTTTATGGTTAAAAAAAATAAAATAATTTGTTTGGGATAATTATAAAATATCTTTCGAAAAAATCTTCTTTTATAAAATGATCAGCAATAAGGCTTATCCAAAGTTGTTATTCAGAAAAAAGGGATATTGACCCGGAATATTTTATTATGCAACTGCCTTTAATCTCTATAGTCACTCCTTCCTTTAACCAGGCTCAATACATTGAGCAAACCATTGATTCGGTATTAAGTCAAACCTACCCACATCTTGAATACATAATTATAGATGGCGGAAGTAATGATGGATCTGTTGATATTATAAAAAAATATGAAAGGCATTTAAAGTTTTGGGTAAGTGAGAAAGATAAAGGCCAGGCAAACGCCATTAATAAGGGGTTACAATATTGTACAGGCGAAGTTTTCAACTGGCTTAACAGTGATGATTACCTGGAGCGTGGCGTACTGCAAAAGATCGGTGAAGCTTTTGTTGATAAAAAAAATAATGTAGTAGCCGGAAAAGTTGAAAATTTTTCCGGTACTGAATCAGCAGTAATACAAAATCAGTATTTGAGCGCAGCAGGCTTAATGTGCTGGAAACCTGATGTAAAATTTGTTCAGCCTGGCGTTTGGTTGAAACGCCAGCATTTGATCGATTGCGGTGGTATTGATGAAAATTTTCATTATGCATTCGATTGGGATTTACTTATCCGTTATTTGTATTTTTTTCCGGAAGTAAAATATATAAATGATGTGTTAGTACATTTTCGTATTCATGATAATTCTAAAACGGGTTCTGCCATTGAAAAATTTGCTGCAGAGGAACGAAGGATTATTGAAAAAATTTATGCTGACAGTAGGTTTGCATCATTACACGATGATTGCAAATGGAAAATTGAGCGTACAAAATGGACGAAATTTCTTGAAGAAACAATAGCAGCCCAGGACAAATCAAAATCCTGGAAAATCAAAAATCTCCTTCAGCATTTTTCCATGCAACCAAAGGATGTGAAAGTGTTTAGAATGACATTAGGTGCGGTTAAAAAAATTCTTTTCTCCTGATTGAATAGATGATATGAAGATTTTGTGGATTGCACATGAAGGTTTGCTGAGTGGTTCAAATATTTGTTTGCTTGAATACATTGATATTTTATCATCATTAGGTTATCAGCAGGAAGTTATAGTACCATCTTTTGGAGAGTTTGTCAGTCAATTGCACGACAGAAAAATTCACGTAGCAAAAATTCCGTATTACGGATGGGCGACCTCGTTAACCACCCAGGAGCGCAGGATGACGAAAATCAGGAAATGGGCACGCAATAAAATCGCTGTTCGTAATATCTCTGCAATTATAAAAAAAATGCAACCTGACTATGTTGCTACCAATACAATTGTAGTACCCGTTGGAGCAATCGCTGCTAAGAAAGCCGCTGCAAAGCACATTTGGTTTGTGCACGAGTTCGGTGAAGAAGACCATGGATTCACTATTGACGGAAATTTTTCATCAGGGGCAAAAACAATAAATCGTTTATCTGCAAAAGTTGTTTTTAATTCAGAGGCTACAGAAAAAAAATTTTCTCCATTTATTGATATGGGAAAAAAATTCATAGTTTATAATGCAGTAAAAATTGTTTCAAAAAAACATGAAGTGAATACAAATCACGAGGCATTCAAATTAATTATGCTTGGGCAAATAGCACCTTCAAAAAATCAGGAGGAAGCAATAGAAGCACTTGCGCTTTGCAGAAGCAGAGGAATAGATGCCGAGTTGACCATTATTGGCAGATCTGAAAATGAAAAATATTTTCATCATCTGGAAAAGATTGTAGAAAATGCTACGTTGAAAGAATATGTTCATTTTACCGGAACCAGTAAACAGCCTTGGGATTTATTGGTAAAATCGCATGCTTTATTGATGTGTAGCCGCATGGAAGCATTTGGCAGGGTAACTGTTGAAGCGATGAAATGCGGAATACCTGTAATAGCAGCAAATACCGGCGGCAGCCTTGAAATTATTGATGAAGGCGCCGATGGGTATTTTTATAAGGCAGGCGATTATAACGACCTTGCAGAAAGTATTATGAAGCTCTACAAAAACTATCACCTATTTGATAAAAAAAAGATAGCAGCAAAGGCGGAAGAAAAATTTAATGAAAAAAATACAGCTGCTCAATTGCAAAAAGTATTTTGTTAAACGCAGATAGCCCAATACAACACCAGCCCCTGTTTACAATAGTTACTATTTCCTATAACTCGGGGAAATGGATAAAGCAATCTATTGAAAGTGTTCTGGCATCTTCATTTACGGATTTCGAATATTTGATTTCCGATGATTGCTCTTCTGATAATACGTGGAATATAATTGAGCAATATAATGATCTTAGGATTAGAGCCTGGCGGAATAAAAAAAATATCGGGGAATACCCAAACCGAAACAAGGCACTTTACGAAGCAAAAGGGAAATATATTTTATTTGTTGATGGCGACGATATCCTGTATAAAAATTCCCTTCGTAATCTTTCTGAATATGTAAGGGCTTTCCCAGGCGCCGGAATGTTATGGGGCTTAAATCCACAGTATTTCCCTTTTTATATTTTTCCATACCAGGTTTTGCCCGAAGATAATATGAAGCTAATCTATCTTACTCATCTACCTATTGCAAATATTGGCTTTGGGGAAATGCTTTTTAAAACTGAAGAATTGAAAAAAATTAATGGATTTGATGAGAATTATAAAATGGGCGACACATTTATAAAAAAGAGATTGGCAATTACTGTACCTGTTTTATATGTTAATATAGGCTTCATGTTCTGGAGGCAAAGCCCTCAACAATCTTCAAAACAACTTGGTAAAGGACTCAATAGCTTTTTTGAAAGAATACAAATTGACACATCAATAATAAATGAAAAAGACTTTCCCTGTACCGGAAATGACAAAGCAATTATTTTGAGGAATATTAAAATATCGCAGGTAAAGCTTTTTGTAAAGGCTACTTTATTAAAAGGTAATTTTCTTGCTTTTTTTAAGCTAAGGAAAAGAGCGATGATTGAATTTGCCGATTTAAAATTGGTCTTCAAAAGCGGCAGCTACACTTATTCTCCTTCACCAAAACTGGAGGACCCGTTAATGAATAACTACAATTTTGAATAATGAAGGACTTGATTTCTAAAATTGAATTTCATGGCAGGCGCTTATATGTTTTCCTTTTTATTTCTTTTAAAAAATTAATTAATAACCCTTGGGAAAAAGTATCAGGGATTTTTTTGCCAATCTCCAAAAACATAGGTTTTAATACGTTGCGTTGGATCATTAATGGACAATATGAACAAGATGAAATTAATATTATCAAACATAAACTGCAAGACGGGGATACGGTGCTGGAAATCGGAACGGGCTTAGGATTTGTCTCTACCTATTGTTCAAAGAAAATTGGTTCTGAAAAGGTATTCACTTTTGAAGCGAATCCTTTTAATGTAGAAACAGCTATGCAGGTATTTAAAAAAAATGATGTTGCTCCGACTATAAAAAACGCACTGCTGGCAGACGAACAAGGAACAGCCTTTTTTTATATCGACAAAAAAAGCAGGCTTGCGTCTTCATCTTTAAAAAATACATATCAGGAAATTAGTATAGAAAAAATCAAACTTAACGACCTTATAGCTTTGGTCAAACCCAATTTCCTCGTAATGGATATTGAAGGGGGAGAATATGATATTTTCAATATGATCGATTTCCAATCGATAAAGAAAATCCAATTTGAGTTGCATCCGCTGATACTAGATGAAAGAAAGTGCGAAGAAATATTTTCGGTCCTTGAAAAAAATGGATTTAAAAAAGACCCGGTCGTTTCATCAGGGCAAAACTATTATTATTCGTTAGCCAGATAGAACTACATGAAAGTTTTACAAGTACTCAATCATTTCCTTCCGGCACAACGTGCAGGCACAGAAGTATACACCTATGCACTTGCAAAAAGTTTGCAACAAAAAAATGTGGAAGTAGAAATTGTTATTCCTAACTATGGGAAAGATTTTTCTTCTTCATACACCTATGAAAGCATCAATGTATTTCAATATACCGAACCCTCTGTAGTCGACAGGTCATTGATCATGGGTTTCCGCAAGCCGGAAGGATTGAAGATATTTACAGAATATATCTCAAATGAAAAACCAGATATCATTCACTTTCATGAACTCGCCGGAAGCAATGGAATTACATTACATCATGTATTGGCTGCGAAAGCATCCGGCGCTAAAGTGGTCATGACCTTTCATCTTGCAGGGTATACATGCAGGACAGGAAATTTGTTATATAATGAAAAAGAAATTTGTGACGGCAAGATCAGGACAATTAAATGCAGCAAATGTTATTTGAACAGTAAAGGCTATCATCTTTTGAAATTGCCATTGATTGCATCGTCTTCCTTGCTTCACCTCTCCCATGTAGACCCAACTTTATGGAAAAATAAATTAGGCACATCAATCGGCACAACTTTTATTATAGGCCAGTTAAAAAAAAATTTTTTAACGCTTGCTGAAAATTGTGATGCCTTGGTGCCGATTGCAAAATGGTATAAAGATATTTTATTGCTGAACGGTGCCCCTTCACAAAAGATAAAGCTAATAAAACAGGGGTTGCCATCGGCTTTCAAAGAACAAAGCAAAGCGGATTTCGAAAAAAGCAATTCTGTTTTACGGTTGATTTTTATTGGCAGGGTCCATCCACTGAAGGGCATTCATTTATTGGTAGGCGCATTAATGGATTTGCCGGACGATAAAATACAATTAGATATTTACGGCAAACGAAATGATGATAGCTTTACAAGGGATTGTATCAAAAAGACCGGGCACAAAAAAAATATCCGTTGGAAAAATGAACTTGCTAATGAGCAGGTTGTTGAAACCATGCAGCAATACGATGCTTTATGCCTTTGTTCTACTTTTTCTGAAATGAGCCCATTGGTAATACAGGAAGCATTTGCTGCAGGTATTCCTGTAATTGCGTCTGATGTTTATGGGAATGCTGAGCAAATACAACATAAAAAAAATGGGTTACTTTTTAAATTTAAAGATGAAGGTTCTTTGAAGGAGCAATTATTGTGTTGCATAAATAATCCGCAACTGCTTGCCGAAATGAAAAAAAATATTGAGCCGCCAGGAAGCTTTGCTGAAGTAGCGGACGAATATTATAATTTATATCAAACATTGCTATCGTAATGAAGATTTTGTTGGTAATGGACCCTGGAATACTTGTGCCCCCAAAAGGATATGGAGGCATTGAACGAATAGTAGCATTGCTGGCAGAAGAATATTACAGGCAAGGGCATACAGTAGACGTTCTTGCAACACAAGGTTCACGTGTTGAAGGATGCACGATGTACCCGATCGGCAAAGCAGGATTCCCCCCAGGGAAAAAGGAAATGAATAAGGCAATATTCAGGGCGTGGAAATTCATCTGGAAAAACAGGAAGAAATATGATCTTATTCACAATTTCGGACGATTGCTGTACCTGTTACCTGTACTCAATCATCCTGTAAAGAAAATAATGTGCTATCAACGTGAGATAACAGCGAGAAATATCCGTATTTACAATTCACTCCCCAATAAAAATATTATTTTTTCAGGTTGCAGTGCTGATTTGGTAAAACGTGCAAATGCACCAGGCAGATGGGTGGCAATTCACAACGCAGTTGATTTCACTGTTTATTCTTTAACAACAAACCTTGCAACCGATGCACCGTTAATTTTTTTAGGAAGAATTGAACGGATCAAAGGGTGCCATACTGCTATTGAAGTAGCAAAAACAACAAATAATATCTTGATCATTGCAGGCAATAAATCTTCATTGCCCGAAGAGGTAGAATATTTCGAACAAAAAATACAACCTCAGATCGATAACAAACAAATTATTTATGTAGGAGAAGTAAATGATGAACAAAAAAATGAATGGCTGGGAAAATCAAAGGCATTGCTAATGCCAATTGAGTGGAACGAGCCTTTTGGTATTGTGATGATCGAGGCAATGGCTTGCGGAACGCCTGTTATTGGTTTTGCGTGCGGTTCGGTTCCTGAAGTAGTAAGAGAAAATGTTACAGGCTTTGTTTGCCGTACAGCAGACGAAATGAAAGAAAAAATTTTGTTACTGAACAATATTGACAGGCCGATGGTCAGGCAGTATGCTGAAGAAAGATTTGGCAGTAGTGTTATCGCAAAAGAATACCTGTCTTTATAAACATAGTGGATATACATGGAATGAAAATAACAATCGTAACAAGCGGTCAACCATCTTCAAATCCGCGGGCAGTAAAAGAAGCGATTGCTTTATCGAAAGCCGGTCATCAAGTCATAGTTATTTATAATTTTTGGGTAGTATGGGCAGACAAAGGCGATGCTCAAATTGTAAAAGAATATCCCGATATAAAATGGATTCGTGTAGGCGGGCACCCCGATAGTAATAAATCCCGTTTTTTATTTACCAGGATACGATCGAAAATTTTCAACTTGTTCTCAAAAATTTTACCACAAAATGTTTTTTTGCAACAAAGAAGCATCGCCAGGTGCTATCATGAATTAAAAACTGCAGCATTAAAAAGTAAGGCAGACCTATACATTGCACATAACCTCGGCGCTTTGGCACCTGCGGCAAAAGCGGCAAAAAAAAATAGCAGTAAATATGCTTTTGATGCAGAAGATTATCACAGGGGGGAAACCACAAATACATTTTTATGCCAACGGGCAAAATTAATTGAAGATGCATATATTCCTGGTGCAGGCTATATATCTGCTGCAAGCCCTTTAATAGCTAAGAAATATGCAGCATTATACCCCGCAACAAACCCTGTTGTTATTAATAATGTATTCTCAAAAAAACACCTTGCAACCGGGGTGAAAAAATTTAATCATGGTGATGTGTTAAAACTGTTTTGGTTTTCTCAGACAGTTGGTGCTGACCGTGGGTTAGAAGAGGCAATTAAAGCAATAAGCACTATCAACAAGGCATCGGTGCAATTAACAATTTTAGGTAACTCTCCTAAAGAAATAAAATTGCATTTTGAAAAAATTGCCGGTGCAAATAATGGAAACCGGCTAATTTTTTTAAACCCTGTGCAGCCAGAAGAAATTTTTGCGATTGCACAACAACATCATGTAGGGCTTGCGCTGGAAAATGCACATACCCCTAACCGTAATATTTGCCTCACAAATAAAATTTTTACTTATTTGATTTCAGGCCTTGCGATTATCGCTACGGATACAGAAGCTCAAAAAGATTTTTTACATACGTATACGGATATAGGCGAAACTTATCCCCGTGGGGACGCACAATCATTAGCAGAAGTTATATGCCGGTATATTGAAGACCCTGGTTTATTGTTAAAGCATAGACAAACAGCTTTGAACCTGGCTTCTGAAAAAATGAATTGGGAAACAGAGCAAAATTATCTCCTCAGTGCTGTTGCAAAACTTTTCCCTGTATTAAAAAGTGCACATTAGCTATCGGCCTATGAAAAAATTATTGATTATTTATCCCAACTGGCTTCCGTCTAATGCAGTAGGTGTACAGCGTGTAAGGCTGATTGTAAATTATCTGCACGAATTCGGATGGCAACCCTATATTGTTGCAGTAAATCCGGCTTTTTATGAAGAAGAGCTGTCTGAAGACTTGTTGCAAATAGTAAAGAAAGATGTGAGAGTTTTTTTTGTTGATGCAAAAAAAGCGAGAAAGCGATTTAGGCTATATGGAGATATTACATTACGTGCGTTTGGTAACCTCAAACAAAAAGCAATCGAAGTATGCAGGTCAGAAAACATAAATGCTATCTGGGTGCCGATCCCTCCTTTTTACACTGCATTAATCGGAAAGGAGGTGCATAGCAAAACAAACATTCCCTATGGTATTGATTATATTGATCCATGGGTACATGAGTTTCCGGGGGGTAAAGGAAAATTAAACAGAGCAAGATTTTCATCGTTTCTTGCGAAAATATTAGAACCAAAAGCAGTAAAGGAAGTTTCATTTATCACAGGTGTGTCAGAAGCCTATTTCCTGCCGGTGATAAAAAGGAACCCTCATTTGAAAAATATTTTAACATGCGGTATGCCTTATGGCTTTGATGGTAATGATTACTCTGCAAAACCAACAAATCAGGATTTATTATGGAAAGACAACGATGTTAAAGCCTACATTTATGCAGGAGCGTTTTTACCCAATGCACATTTTTTTATTGAAAAATTATTTCAGATAATTTCAGTACTCAGGCAAAAAAACCAATTACAAAATAATATTCATTTTTATTTTATCGGAACCGGCCACTCTTCTTTGAATTCGATAACAGATTATGCCGGTAAATATGGATTATCCGAAATCATACATGAAAAAAAAGAAAGGATACCATATCTTGAAGTGCTGAACAATTTACATAATGCTGCCGGGGTATTGGCTATCGGAAGTACGGAAGCACATTATACAGCTTCAAAAATTTTTCAAGCAATATTATCAGCCAAACCTGTTTTTGCAGTATTTCATTATTTAAGTTCGGTAGTAGATATTTTGAAAGAAGCCTCCGCTGATAATTATCTCACAAAATATGATCCTTCTGCGCCAGAAGAAATTTTTACCGAAGAGCTGTCAAAAACATTGTGTGCATTTCTGCAATTAATAAACGGATGGTCTCCGGATATCAGCAAGCTTGATAAATATTCCGCCAGGTATTCTGCCAAAGCATTGGCTGATATCTTAGATAAAGTTTCTTAATGGCAACACAAAAAAAAATTGCATTTATCATTCCCTATTTTGGGAGTTTTAATAATTATTTCGAAGTGTGGCTTCATTCATGCCGGTTCAATGCCACTATCGACTGGTTGATTTTTACAGATGACAAGAAGGCCTATACATTTCCGCCCAACGTTAAAGTGTTTTATACAACATTTGAAGAAACGGTTAAAAAAATGCAAAGCAAATTTGACTTTAAAATTATTTTGAATAACCCTTACCAGCTTTGCGAATTCAAGATCACTTATGGGGAGGTATATGAAGAGTATTTGGCGGGATATGATTTCTGGGGTTATTGTGATGTTGACGTAGTTTGGGGAAATCTGCGGAGGCATATTACAAATGAAATCCTGGATACACACGAAAAAATTTCCTGGCGCGGACACATGACATTATTTAGAAATGAGTATGCCATCAACAGGTTATACCGGAATAAAATAGAGGGCATTGAATTTTACAAATATGTTTTGGCAAACGAAACAGGGTTCCCATTAGCTTCAGATGAACGGGAAATCAATTATATTTTCGAAGAAGCAGGATATAAAATTTATAAAGAACTGTTATTTGCAGATCTGAAAATACGTTCATTTAATTTCTTTTTGTTGCATTTCGATGCCGGAGAAAATAGGAAAAATAGCAACCAGGTTTTTTTATGGCGAAACGGAGAATTACTGCGGATATACACTGCAGGGGATAAAACTTTCACAGAAAATTTTGCGTACGTGCATTTCCTGAAACGTCAAATGTCAGTTGAAAAAAAATTTACACTGTCTGACCGGTTCTTAATTGTACCAAATAAGTTCGTCAATATAAAAGAAACTGTTTCTGTGAAATTGATCAACGAGCTTTCAAAGAAAAAATTTTATTATAGCTATTTCAAAGAAAAAATCACATTGTCATATTTTTTTGATAAGATAAAATATTTGCGGAGTAAAAAATTATTCAAAAGCAAATACGGTTTTTTGCCGTTAAAACCCACGCACGTTATATTGCCCCCTGTAAGCAAACTTTCGGAATATAAAAATGACTAAGCGAATAGAGTGTATAGATGGATGGCGTGCAATAGCGGCAGTGGGTGTGTTATACGGGCATATTCTCGGTACCCTAAAAACCCCTTCCTGCTTTATTTTCGGGATAGATATTTTAAAAATGATGAACCTGTGGGGTTACGGGGTTCATTTATTTTTCGTGATTAGCGGGTTTTGTTTTTTCCTGGTGCTTGATGGCAGAGGCAACAACTCATTTTCAGAAGCGCTGAAGTTCTGGAAAAAAAGATGGATCCGGATTGCCCCCGCATTTTACGTTTCCTGTATACTTTTTGCATTGCTGCAAATGAAAAAACTTAACGGTTACTTTTTCCCTGCCATTATTGCAAATTTTCTTTTTATACAGCCCTATATACCTCATGCAGAAATTAATGCAATCTATTGGTCACTTTCTACTGAGTGGATATTTTACATGGTTTTGCCTTTGTTGTTTTTCTTTATCAGAAAGGGAAATGTGTACACGGTGGTATTGATTGTATTGTTCATCGGGCAGGCCCTAAACATTCTTCATTACAAAGGTTTATTATATCCCGGGGATTCGTGGCAGTATACATTTTTTGCAAACTTCGAACATTTTGCCTGGGGCATACTAATATCTTTTCTTTTTAAAAACGATATTATTAAAACAGGCATTATCAATAAAAAGACCGGAATTGTAACAGGCCTTTTGATAGCTTATCTTGGAAAAATGCTTTTTACTGCAGCTTTTGTTGCAAAAGCAGGAAGATGGGGGTTTATTTTTCAAAGTATAGGCCCGCTGGTAATGACTTTTGGATTTGCATGGATGATATTGAACTCGCTTAATAATTCAGCAATTTTTAAAATTATCGGAAACAAAATATTCGTTTTCATCGGGCGTATTTCTTACAGCTTTTATTTATGGCACACATTGATACTGGCACTCGTATACAGGCAAATGCAAGCGTATTTTCCATCAAATATTTACGGTGTATTATTATTGCTGGCAACAACACTTATAATACTTGTGCCCTTTAGTTTTTTGAGTTATAGGCTGCTGGAGGCATTTTATTTTAAAAGAAAATAGTTCTTGAACAAACTTGCAATCATATCAACGCATCCAATACAATACAATGCTCCTTGGTTCAGGCTGCTTGCACAAAATGATTCAATCAGGCTGAAAGTATTTTATACATGGAGCCAGGCAGAAAAAGGAATAAAATATGATCCGGGGTTCAAAAAAAATATTTCATGGGATATTCCATTATTAGACGGTTATGATTATTTATTTGTTGAAAACATTTCTTCAAATCCAGGCACGCATCATTTCCGGGGAATTATTAACCCGTCTTTGAATAATGAGATTGAACGATGGCAACCGGATTGTATTCTTATTTTCGGCTGGAATTTTTATAGCCATTTAAAATGCATGAGGTATTTCCACAAAAAAATACCTGTTCTTTTTCGTGGCGATTCTACATTGATTGATGAAAAACCGGGAGTAAAAAAAATACTAAGACGTTTTTTTTTGAGATGGGTTTTTAAACATATAGACTTTGCTTTGTATGTTGGGAAACAAAATAAAAAATATTTCCAGGTACATGGAGTGAAGGATGACCGGTTATATTATACGCCACATGCAATTGATAATAACAGATTTTCAGATGAAAAAAATATTTTTTTGGAAAAATCACTAACCTGGAAAAATGAAATAGGCTTATCAAAAGATGACTTCGTTGTGCTTTTTGCAGGGAAATTAGAAGAAAAGAAAAATCCGTTTTTCTTATTGCGGCTTTCAGAAAGATTGAAAAATCAAAAAATAAAATTTTTATTTGTAGGAAATGGAGAGCTTGAAGATATCCTTAAGAAGGAATTGTCTTCAAACAAGAGATTTTTTTTCCTCGATTTTCAGAACCAGCAAAATATGCCCGTGGTTTATAGACTTGGCAATATTTTTATATTGCCTTCAAAAGGGCCAGGCGAAACATGGGGGCTTTCAGTGAACGAAGCAATGGCTTGTGGTAAACCTGTTATGGTCTCTGATAAGGCAGGGTGTGCCATAGACCTGGTGCAGGAAAATAAAAATGGAATTGTTTTCAATACCAATGATGTAGACAAGTGCTGTATTTTTATTGAGAAGCTGAGCAATGATACTGAGCTAACATCGTATATTGGGGGTGAATCAAAAAGAATAATCAACAATTATTCTCTTGAGTCAATTATTGATTCAATAATGCAGGTAATGGAAAAAATAAACGCTGCATAATAACTATGGCAACAGCAGTTTCAAAAGGAAATATTCGTTTATCGGGCCCATTACTTATTACAGCAATAGTGAGCTGCGTCGCTGTTGCTTTTTTTAGTAATGGTATTTACCTGTTATGCTGTTTGTTAACTTTTTACCTGATCTTGTTTTTAACATGGGAAAGTAATCGTCCCGGTGTAATTACATTGACGCTCATTACTCAATGGATGCAGGTTGTTGCATTTGTGATTTGGATGGATGTGTCGAATGTCGATATCAATTATTTATCCAAACACGCCGGCACAGCTGTTCTAAGCAGTTGTATTGGATTGATAGTTATTGCTCTTGTCATCTCACGAGGAATACGGAACCTGCCTATTTACCCAACTGATGAGTTTCACCGTCAGGCAAAAATGATTAATGAAAAGAAAATTTTGATACTGTATCTTTTGTCTACTTTCTTTCTTGACTCACTCGGATTAGCTGTTAGTGCCGGTGGCGGATTTGCTCAAATCATCATGACAATTTCTTCAGTTAAATGGATATTTTTTTTGATGTATGGTTATGTTGCATGGATTAATAATAAAAACAGGCTTATTTTACTTGTTCTTATCTTATTTGAATTTGGAACCGGGTTATATTCCTATTTTTCAACTTTCAAGGATGTTATCTTAATTACTATAATTTTAGCATTGACCTTTATCAGAAATGTATCTTTTAAACAAGTCGTTTATTCTGTAGTTGTTGCATTTTTACTTGGGTTTATATTACTTACATGGACTGCTGTTAAAGGCGACTACAGAAAATATTTAAACCAGGGGACTAATCAGCAGGTGGTAGAAGTATCAAGATCAGAAGCTTTTTCTAAAATCGGTCAGGAAATAAGTGATTTGAACTGGCAGAAATACCAACTGGCAATTACGGCCTTTTTTTACAGGCTTCAATATATTTATCATATGAGCCTTGCAATGGATAGGGTTCCAGAATTTATGCCTTATGAAAATGGAAAGGTGTGGTGGGGAAACATAAGCTATGTTTTTATGCCCCGGTTATTCTTTCCCGATAAACCTACGTTTGATGCTACAATTAAAACTAATAAGTATACGGGCCTGCATTTTTCCGGGTTTAAAAAGGGGGCGTCATTCAGCCTCGGATACTTTGCCGATGGTTACGTTGATTTCGGATATGTTGGTATGTACATTCCTCTTTGCTTATTAAGCTTGTTCATTGTTTTCATTTATCGGACTTTTTACAAATTAAAAAGGTTGAGTATCTTAGTGCGTTTCGCAGCTATTAATGTTTGTTTATATCCCTTTTTTGCATTTGAAGCAGATGGTCTTTTTTTGTTTGGTAGATTAGTGATCTTGTTCCTCGTATTTTGGGTTTTATGCAAAACAATATTCCCGTCTATTCAGCGATGGCTTTATAAGTAAATGGCCTTTGCAAGACGACAACTTTGATAATTCAATTACTATTGATTTATAATGGACCTATTGAAAAGTACGATTTGCCTCTTATTCCGTAAGCCTGACCGGTTTTTTAGTATAGAAAAAGTATTCCAGCAATTGGAACCAGAATTGAGCAAAAAAATTTCGGTTGAACAATGGACTGCACCTAACGGCTATGCATCACCGAAAAGTATTATTGAAAATTTAAAAGCTGTAAAAAAATGTAATGGGGATGTTTACCATGTTACTGGAGATATTCATTACATCGTTTTAGCACTGCCCCGCAATCGCACACTGCTTACCATCCATGATTGTATATTCCTTTATCGTTCTGCCGGTTTTAAAAGAATGTTGCTGAAATGGCTTTTTTTAAAGATTCCTGTTAGCCGTTGCCGGATGATTACAACTATTTCAGAAGCTACAAAGCAGGATATCATTCGGAATACTGGTTGCCCTCCCGATAAAATTATTGTGATACCCGATCCTGTTGATAATACTATTCAATTTTCTGCTGCTGAGTTTAAAAAACAGGAACCCGTTATCCTTTTCATAGGTAGTACGAAACATAAAAACTTAGACAGGGTTATACCCGCTTTGGAAAACCTGCCTTGCCATCTTCGCATTATTGGTAATCTTTCGGATTATACAATTGATAATCTGAAAAAATATAACATAAATTTCAGCCAGCAATCCAAGTTGTCTGATGAAGCAATGGCGCAGGAATATTACCGTTGCGATATTGTTCTTTTTCCCTCAACCTTCGAAGGCTTTGGATTACCAATTGTCGAAGGCCAAAAAGCCGGAAGGCCTGTAGTCACAAGTAATATCAGCCCGATGAAAGACGTGGCTGGAGCTGCAGCATGCCTTGTGGACCCGTTCGATGTTCATTCAATCCGCGAAGGGATTTTAAAAGTTGTTAATGATGATAATTACAGGCAACAATTGATTGAAGCAGGTTGTCAGAATGTAAATCGTTTTGCTCCTTCTGAAGTTGCGAAACAGTATCTGGCGTGTTATGAAAAACTTTTATCCTTATAAATAATGTGTGGCATTGCAGGAATACTGAGTTTAAAAGCAATGGTGGTTGATACCAGCATGATTCAATCAATGATCAATGCTATAGCTCATCGTGGGCCCGATGCAGAGGGCATTTGGCAGGAAAATGAAATTGCTTTAGGCCACAGGCGGCTCTCTATTATCGATTTATCAAGCGCTGCAAACCAGCCATTTGCTGATAATTCCGGCAGATATATTGTGGTATTCAACGGGGAAATTTATAATTATAATGATGTAAAAAAAGAAATCAATGATTATCATTTTCGTACAACAAGCGATACTGAAGTATTAGTAGCTGCTTATGCAAAATGGGGCGCTGATTGTTTGTATCATTTTCGCGGAATGTTTGGATTCGCAATTTGGGATAAAGCAGAAAAAGAACTATTCCTTGCACGTGATTGTTTTGGTGTTAAGCCCCTGTATTATTTTATTGATGATGAAGTATTCATGTTTTCGTCCGAGATACGCTCCATTTTAGCAAGTAATAAGGTAAAAAGAAAAGTCAGCATCCCCGCATTGTATGAATATTTTAGTTATCAATCAGTAAGTTCCCCTTATTCTGTAATAGAAGATGTTTCCCAGCTTGAAGCAGGCTCGTGGATGAGAATTAAAAATGGCGTAATCAGCAAAAAGCGATACTGGGATGTTTCTAATCCGAAAAGCGACCTTGATTTTACTAACCTTGATGCGGTCCAAAAAAATATACGGTCTTTGTTGCTGCAATCGGTAGAAAGAAGATTGGTCAGTGATGTCCCTGTAGCTTCATTTTTATCAGGGGGAATAGACTCTTCCGCTATTGTTGGCTTAATGTCTGAAGTATCGTCATCAAAACCAAATACATTTAATATTTCTTTTGAGGAAAATGAATTTAACGAATCAAAATATGCAGAACTCGTCGCAAAAAAATTCAATACTAATCACACCAATATATTATTGAAACCATCTTCTTTATTGGATGAGCTGGGAAATGCATTAAATGCAATTGACAGGCCGAGTGCTGATGGCATTAACACCTATGTTGTATCCAAAGCAATCAGGCAAAAAGGGATTAGTGTGGCACTCTCGGGAATAGGCGGCGATGAATTATTTGCAGGCTATCCTGTTTTCTCGCAATACCTTCAACTCCAAAATAGAAAATTTTTCTGGAAGCTACCATCTGGATTGAGGAAAATAGCGGCATCTGTATTATTCTCAGGTTCAAATAAAAACAACAGGATAAGGCAGGTACTTAATGCACCATCTTGTTCTATTGAAGATCTATATCCTTTTTTCCGGCAGATATTCTCTCCGGAACAAATTGCAGCATTTTCATCTTCACTATCAACTACTGATCATATCACTTCTGTTCAGAAAGATTTGGAGAGCAGAAAACAAAACATAGGCAGTCTTCCTTTATTAAGCCGGGTTTCTGTTGCAGAATATTTGGGATATACGCAAAATACATTGTTGAAAGACACAGATCAAATGGGGATGGCTGTTGCATTGGAAATACGTGAACCTTATTTTGACCAGGACCTTGTCGAATTTGTTTTGAATGTTCCAGATAAATTTAAAAAACCGGTTTATCCCAAAAGTTTATTGGTAGAATCATTGAAACCTTTGTTGCCTGATGAAATTGTTTTTCGCAAAAAACAAGGTTTTCTTTTCCCATGGTCGATATGGTTGAAAAATGAACTTCGGTCTTTTTGCAATGATCATATAACAAACTTGTCGCAACGGCCTTTCATGAATGAAAAGGCACTTCTTTCTTACTGGCAACGCTTTTTATCTGGCGATAAAGAAATACGATGGGCTGAGATCTGGGTGTTCGTCGTACTTGAGCATTGGCTGAAGAAAAATGAAGTTGGATAGTTTATAAATTAACATCCGGGTTATTTTTTTGTATTCAAAGAATTTTTTGAATACAAAAAATAAAATCTGATATTTCATTGGAAAGAAAAAAAAGCATTTTAGTATTTGCAGATTGGTATGAACCGGGATACAAGGCCGGTGGCCCGATTCGCTCATGTGTGAATTTTGTTGAACACATGAAAACAGCATATTCAATTTTTGTATTTACATCGGACAGGGATTTGAATGACAATAGGCCTTACACGGGCATAGCCACAGATGTATGGATCAATAAAGATGAAAATGTACAGGTGTATTACTGCTCCCCTGAAAAATTAAATTGGGAAAATATTTATGCACAAATGAAAAACATACAGGCAGATTTTATCTACCTCAACAGTATGTTTTCAAAATATTTCACCATTTTCCCATTGTTAGCAGGAAGAACAAAAGAAATTACCGGAAAAATTTTCTTATCGCCGCGTGGAATGCTCCGGACAAGTGCACTTCGGTTCAAACCAATCAAAAAGAAATTCTTTATTATGGCATTTCGCAGGCTCGGGCATGCAAAACAAATTCACTTCATTGCTGCCGATGATACAGAAATGAATGATGTGAAACATTTTTTTGGGGCATCTGCTTCAGTATCCATGCTTCCTAATTTTTCCGGGAACCTTGCTAAAGGCACCATGCAAGTCGATAAATTAAAAGGGCATTTATCCTTGATTTTTGTAGGGAGAATTCACCCGATAAAAAACCTTGATTATTTATTGCGGCTGTTAAAAAATGTAAAAGCAAATATTCGGTTAACCATCATCGGTAGCCTGGAAGACAGTAACTATTGGGATACCTGTAAACAACTAATTAACGAGCTGCCCGAAAATATTTTTGTAGATTATTCCGGAGAGAGGCCTAACCACGAATTGCCTGCGGTTATGATCACACATCATATTTTTGTTTTGCCTACACAAGGTGAAAATTTCGGGCATGCAATAGCTGAAGCATTAAACGCAGGAAGGCCAGTTTTAATCAGTGACCAAACGCCGTGGAAAAACCTGCAGCATGAAAAAGCCGGATGGGACCTGCCTTTGAATCAGCCTGAATTGTTTGTGTCCGCTATCGAAGCGGCAGCAGCCATGAACCAGGATGAATACAATGCGTTTGCAAAAAATGCATTTTCATTTATTAAAAAGCAGGCAGAAAAAAATAACTTGCTTGAAAATTATAAAAAATTGTTTTCATGAATAAGCAGGTTTCCAATTCTGATTACAATAACGACTGGTTTCAAAAAGAGATAGGGGCATCGAAATTTAAACAAGTACTCTGGTATGTTATTAATGTGATTTTTATTATTAACCCGCTAAACCCAAGCTCTGGCATACGAAAAATGTTCCTGAAAATGTTTGGTGCAAGGATTGGCGGAGGTGTTGTATTAAAGCCTGGTATCAATATCAAATATCCCTGGAAATTAACTATAGGCGATTATACATGGATAGGTGAAAAAGTATGGATAGATAATCTTACTGAAACAATAATTGGTAATAATTGTTGTCTGTCGCAGGGTGCAATGTTGCTTACTGGTAATCATAATTACGCTAACAGTACATTTGATCTTGTTGTAAAAAAAATAATTTTGGAAGATGGTGTTTGGATTGGCGCACAGGCGATAGTTTGCCCGGGGGTAACCTGTTATTCGCATTCAGTATTGTCTGTACAATCTGTAGCTACAAAAGATCTTGAAGCATATAAAATTTATCAGGGCAATCCCGCAGTTTTTGTAAAAGACAGGATTATTGAATAGACAATTTGACTATTATGAAAGTGTCGATTATTACAGCAACCTGCAACAGCTCCCTAACAGTTAGGGATACCCTGAAATCAATTGAGGAGCAGGACTATAATAATATTGAGCATATAATAATTGACGCCTGTTCGGTAGATGATACATTAAAAATCGTAAGCGAATTTCCTCACGTCGGGAAAACAATTTCCGAAAGAGATAATGGCATTTATGATGCGATGAACAAGGGAATAAAAATGGCAACAGGGGATGTGGTTGGGATACTTAATTCAGATGATGTATATGTTCATCCGTCCGTTGTTTCAATGGTAGCAAAATCTTTTGAAAATGAAAAAATCCAGGCAGTATATGCAGACCTGCAGTATGTTCAGTATAATGACATGAATAAGGTGGTACGTACCTGGCGCACAGGAGCTTTCAATAAAAAAAAATTTTATTACGGATGGATGCCGCCACATCCTACTTTTTTTGTGCGGAAAAAAGTATATGAGGAGATCGGTTTGTTTAATCTTTCTCTTCGTTCATCGGCTGACTATGAATTCATGTTGCGTGTGTTGTTGAAACATGGATTGCCGGTTCACTATATTCCGGAAATTTTAGTAAAGATGCGTGTTGGCGGTGTAAGCAATGCTACCTTTAAGAACAGGATCAAAGCAAATAAGGAAGACAGGATAGCTTGGAAAATAAATGGGCTTCAACCTTATTTTTTTACTGTATTTGCAAAACCGATCCGGAAAATACCACAGTTTATAAAAAAATGAAAACAGATTAATTATGGGAAAAGTTGCTTTAGTAACAGGCGTTACCGGGCAGGATGGGGCATATCTAAGTGAATTGTTATTGCAGAAAGGATACATTGTTCACGGTGTAAAAAGAAGGACATCGTTGTTTAATACAGACAGGATAGACCACTTGTACCAGGATCCCCATGAATCAAACGTGCATTTTAAATTGCATTATGGGGATTTGACAGATTCAACCAATCTTATCCGTATCATCCAGGAAATACAACCAGATGAAATTTACAACCTTGCTGCAATGAGCCACGTGCAGGTAAGTTTTGAAACACCCGAATATACAGCGAATGCGGATGGTATCGGCACTTTACGCATACTCGAAGCCGTTAGGCTATTGGGGTTAACCAAAAAAACAAAAATATACCAGGCATCTACTTCTGAACTTTACGGGCTTGTGCAGGCAATACCGCAGAATGAAACCACTCCTTTTTATCCGCGTTCACCGTATGCTGTTGCAAAATTGTATGCATACTGGATCACTGTAAATTATCGCGAGGCGTATAATATGTTTGCAACGAACGGTATTTTATTCAACCATGAATCTCCATTGCGTGGGGAAACATTTGTAACAAGGAAGATCACCCGAGGCGTTGCAAAAATTGCGCTTGGCTTGCAGGATAAAATATATATGGGCAACCTTAATTCCAAGCGGGATTGGGGGCACGCCAAGGATTACGTTGAGGCCATGTGGCTGATCCTTCAGCAGGATGTCCCGGAAGATTACGTAATTGCAACAGGTGTTACCACATCCATCCGCGATTTTGTTAAAATGGCTTTTTCAGAGGTAGGTATTGAACTGGAGTTTAAAGGCGAGGGTGAAAATGAAACCGCTGTTGTGAAATCGTCATCCAACGAAAAATACAAAGTAGCGGTTGGCAAAGAAGTGGTTTGTGTTGATAAAAAATACTACCGCCCGACAGAAGTTGATTTATTGATCGGTGATGCATCAAAAGCACAAACCAAATTACGGTGGAAGCCAAAATATGATTTGCCAATGCTTGTAAAAGAAATGGTCGCTGCAGATGTTGATTTCTTTACTAAAGAAAAACTGTTGAAGGAATCCGGGTTTAATATCAAAAATCAATACGAATAAAAGTTAAGGTTGATTGAATACAATGGACAAGCAAGAAAAAGTATATGTAGCCGGGCACCGTGGAATGGTGGGGTCTGCGATCGTGCGGAAGTTACGGAAAGAAGGTTTTGAAAATTTGATACTGAAAACTTCTTCCGAGCTGGATTTACGTGAACAAGATTCGGTGAATAATTTCTTCGAAAAAGAAAAACCGGTTTATGTTTTTATGGCTGCAGCAAAGGTCGGAGGCATCCTTGCCAACAATACATACCGTGCAGAATTTTTATACGACAACCTGATGATCCAGAATAACATCATTCAGGCATCTTACAAAAACAATGTGCGAAAACTAATGTTCCTGGGTTCGTCTTGCATCTATCCAAAACTGGCTCCTCAACCTTTGAAAGAAACCTATTTGTTGACGGGCGAGTTGGAGCACACTAATGAACCTTACGCTATCGCAAAAATTACAGGTATTAAAATGTGCGATGCTTACCGCTCACAGTATGGATGTAATTTCATTTCTGCAATGCCCACGAATTTATACGGCCCGAATGATAATTACGATCTCAACAATTCACATGTGCTGCCTGCATTCATCCGTAAATTTCATGAAGCTAAAATTAAAAACGAACCTTCTGTAACTATCTGGGGTTCGGGTAGCCCTCGCCGTGAGTTCCTGCATTCAGATGACCTTGCAGACGCATGCTTCTTCTTAATGGAAAAATACGATGAGCCGGGATTTGTAAATGTTGGGGTTGGGGAAGATATTGAGATCAAAGAACTCGCATTGCTGATAAAAAGAATTGTTGGGTATACCGGTGATATCGTTCACGATTATTCTAAACCGGATGGAACACCACGCAAGCTGATGGATGTAAGCAAGCTTACTGCCAAAGGCTGGTCGGCAAAAATCGGCTTGGAAGAAGGAATTGCAAAAGTGTATGAAGAATTTAAAATAAGTGCGATCAATTGAGTAAGTAATTAGTTATTTTGTTTACCGATGTTCTCCATTTTTAAAAAGAAAGAAAATACGCAATCAGATTTCAGCGCTTTGTATTGCGATATGCATTCCCATCTTATTCCGGGTATTGATGACGGCTCGCCTGATCTCAATACCAGTATAGAATTGATTAAAGGAATGATGGAATTAGGGTATAAAAAAATTATTACCACTCCGCATATTATGTGGGATATGTATAAGAATACAAACGAGATCATTGAGATCGGGTGGGAGATCGTGAAGAAGGAGTTGGAATACAAAAAAATACCAGTTGATTTTTATGCAGCCGCAGAATATTACATGGATGACCATTTTGTCGATCTGCTGAATGGGAAATCACCGTTGCTTACGCTGAAAGATAACCTCGTACTTGTTGAATTTTCTTTTGTAAAACAATCCATAGATTTTAAAGAAATCCTTTTTCAACTGCAGATAAAGGGCTATCAACCTGTGATCGCCCATCCTGAACGTTACCTGTATTTCGGCGCCAATAAAAACTGGTACGACGATATGCGTGATGCAGGTTTTCTCTTTCAACTCAATCTTCTTTCTTTAAGCGGCTATTATGGCAAAGGGCCTGTAGAACTCGCGCAATACCTGATCAAAAAAAAATACATCGATCTCTTGGGAACCGATCTTCACAATGTCCGCAACCTCCAGGGATTAACTAATACCCCGCAGGATACAATAAAAAAACTCCTAGATTCAGGCATGATCAGAAATCCACAACTTTGATCTCTTTTTTATTTTTCATTAACTAAAAGTTTAACTTTCCGGAATATTTGTTAAACAAAATAAAATAGAATTTGTAATAAGGTTATGAATTCTTTTACGATAAAAGACCTGGAAAATCTCACTGGCATAAAAGCCCATACCATCAGGGTTTGGGAACAGCGGTATTCTTTTTTAAAACCGCAGCGCACCGACACAAATATCCGTTACTACTGCAACGAAGAATTAAAAACAATCCTCAACATTGCCCTGCTTAACAAATACGGATTCAAAATTTCGCATATTGATAAAATGAATGAGCAGGAACTGCGTGAAAAAATCGTTTCTTTATCGCATGCACAAGCCTGCCATGAACGGATAGAAAATGAGCTTATCCATTATATGATCGACCTGGATATGGATAAGTTTGAAAACGTGCTGGACAATCACATACTTTCAAAAGGGGTTGATAAAACGATTACACAAATAATTTTCCCTTTTCTTGAACGTGTCGGTATTCTCTGGGTTGCAAATAATATTCATCCTGTACAGGAACACCTGGTGATGAATATTATCAGGCAAAAACTGATTGTTGGTATTGAGGGATTGGTTACCCGCTCTTTTGTAGATAAAACCGTTTTGCTCTTTCTTCCCGAGGGGGAATACCATGAACTCGGTTTGTTATTTATATATTATCTATTAAAAAGCCGTGGCGTACATGTGCTTTATTTGGGGGCAAATGTGCCTTTAAAAGATATTGAATTCGTGTGCAAATACAAATCGCCCGATTATTTATATACCCATCTTACCTGCCTCACAGGGAACTTTTCTATAGAAAAATTTCTCGCACAAAAAAACCTTCGCATCAAAAACATTCCATTGGTTATTTCCGGTCAGCTTGCCCAGTCGCGCAGCCGTAAAAATTATGCTTCCGTTTATTTTAAAAAGTCGTTGTCTGAAGTAATGGAATATATTTCTTCTTTGTAAACCCTCTTCTTGATTTAACCGTATATACTGGTACATACACGGTTTCCATTCCTCAATTTTAATAAGTCTTTAATAAAGAAGTATTTTTTAGAAAGATTTTTTTGTTTAAATTTGGGTAGATAAATGTTAAACATATTACTATGGCAAGCTTAGAGTTCAACCAGTTATTAGTTAATAATGCAGAGTTTCTGAAACCCTTTGCGATCACCCTAACGAAAGATTCTGAAGCGGCGAAAGACCTTTTCCAGGAAACATTGTTCCGTGCATTAGCGAATAAAGATAAATACAGTGTAGGCACAAATATTAAGGCATGGTTATACACGATCATGCGCAATATTTTTATCAATAATTATCGCCGCAAAGCAAAGCAAAACACAATTTTCGACAGTACACCCAATGATTTTTTGTTGGACCATAACCAGGCTTCTGTTGTCAATTCTGCAGAAAGTAATTTGCGCTTGAAAGATTTGCAGGGTGCAATTCATAACCTTCCTGAAATTTTCCGCAACCCATTTCTTCTTTATTTCGATGGTTTCAAATACCATGAAATTGCAGAAATGCTCCAGGAACCGTTAGGCACAATAAAAAGCAGGATTCACTTTGCCCGTAAATTATTGAAATCGCAAATAGAAGCTTTTTAATACCAGATAATTTTGCCGGGAAAAGTCATTGTAATAGGTAGCGGCTTCGCCGGGTTGTCTGCTGCGTCTTTTATGGCAAAAGCAGGATGGCAAGTCACCGTTCTTGAAAAACATAATATTCCGGGCGGTAGGGCAAGGCAATTCAGCCAAGATGGATTTATTTTTGATATGGGCCCGAGCTGGTATTGGATGCCCGATGTTTTTGAAAGATATTTCAGCTTCTTTGGAAAAAGCATTCCGGATTTTTACACCCTTCACAGGTTAGATCCCTCTTACAGGATTTATTTTGAAAATAATTACATTAACGTTCATGCAAATTTTGAAGAACTGAAAAAATTGTTCGAAGAACTGGAGCCAGGTGCTTCGGTAAAACTCGAAAAATTTATTGCAGAAGCTGCTTTCAAATATAAAGTAGGTATTGAAAAACTGGTTTTAAAACCGGGTCAATCGCTTACTGAATTCCTGGACCCGGATATCTTTAAAGGTATTTTTCAATTGGATGTTTTTACTTCAATAAAAAAACACATCCGGAAATATTTCAAACACCCTGTTATCTGCCAGATGCTGGAATTTCCCGTTTTGTTTCTTGGTGCATTGCCGGAAAAAACACCTGCATTATACAGCCTCATGAATTATGCAGATATTATTGGTGGCACTTGGTACCCGCAAGGAGGTATATACAGCGTAGTTGAAGCAATGTATAAACTTACGGTTGAACTCGGAGTGGAGTTTCATTTTAACGAAGATGTTACATCCTTAAGTATTCAATCCGGAAAAATTGAAAAAGTAATTACAGCAAATAATGAGTTTGCCGGCGATGTGATAATTGGCACAGCGGATTATCATTTCATCGAAAGTAAATTAATACCAAAAGAATACAGGACCTATTCTGAACCTTATTGGGAGAAAAGGACAATGGCGCCATCCGCCTTGCTTTATTATATCGGGTTAAACAAAAAACTTGAGAATATATCCCACCATTCTTTATTTTTTGATGTACC
Organism: Bacteroidota bacterium; assembly: GCA_018266575.1. GTDB lineage: Bacteria > Bacteroidota > Bacteroidia > Chitinophagales > Chitinophagaceae > Puia. The sequence continues at coordinate 359,025 of JAFEAE010000023.1, read as the reverse complement.
GTTTGATGTGCATGCAAAAGAAATATATCATTCAAAACAATGGCCATCGGCACCTTTATTTTATGCGTGTGCCCCATCAGTGAGTGATAATTCTGTAGCCCCGGAGGGCTGTGAGAATTTATTCCTGCTGATACCTGTAGCTGCAGGTTTACGGGGTGATACGGAAGAAATCCGCAAAAAATATTTTTCCGTAATTATTAAACGCATGGAGCAACATTTGGGAGAAGATATTGCTGATGCTGTTATTTTTTACAAGTCGTTTGCACAGTCAGATTTTATTGCGGCATATAATTCGTTCAAGGGAAACGCCTATGGCCTTGCAAATACATTAAGGCAAACAGCAGTTTTTAAGCCTTCATGCAGAAGTAAAAAAGTGAAAAATTTATTTTTTGCAGGCCAGCTAACCGTACCAGGCCCGGGTGTACCACCGGCTATTATCAGTGGCGAAGTGGTAGCAAAAGAAGTAACGAAATATTTTCCCTGAAATCTTGTCAATTATTATTGACGAAGCTGGTGCAAATTGTTTAACAAAAACTACTGCCTGTAAAAAAGTAGATTAATTTTCATTGAACAGCTTACAGGAAAATGAAAATTGATATGATTGAAATATTTCATGAAGTGAGCGAGCATTGCAGCAAAATAACAACGGAATGCTACAGTACTTCTTTTTCTTCAGCAATTAAATTATTACATAAGGACCTTCGAAAGCCTATTTATAATATTTATGGGTTTGTGCGTTTTGCCGATGAAATTGTAGATACTTTTCATGATCATGATAAAGAAATGTTGCTTCGGCAATTCAGGCAGGAAACATACGGTGCAATTGAACGCCGCATCAGCCTGAACCCGATACTTCACAGTTTTCAGAGAACAGTGAATGAATACAATATGGACCCCTCGCTTATTGAAGCATTTTTCAGGAGCATGGAAATGGATATCCATAAAAAAAATTTCAGCAAAGAACAATACGATGAATATATCTATGGAAGTGCCGAAGTTGTAGGTCTTATGTGTTTATATATTTTTTGCGAAGGCGATAAAAAGCAGTTTGAAAAATTGAAGCCCTACGCACAATCGTTGGGTGCTGCATTTCAGAAAGTAAATTTTCTGCGTGATGTAAAAGCAGATTACAACAATCTGGAGCGGATTTACTTTCCCGGGGTTGATTTTTGTAATTTTACAAAACGCATGAAAGATGATATTGAAGAAAACATTCTCGCCGATTTCCATCATGCTTATAAAGGCATATTGCAGTTGCCGATGAAAGCACGGTTTGGTGTGTATGTAGCTTATAAATATTATTTTTCTCTGTTTAAAAAAATAAAAAAGACAAACCCGGCAAGAATATTGGAAGAAAGGATACGGATACCAAACTACAGTAAAGCATTGATCATTTTGCGTGCAGGGGTAAAGAACCGGTTGAATTTAATATGAACGATTATGGTAAATGTGGTTTTAGTAAATGAAAAAGACGAGCAGCTTGGGATAATGGAAAAAATGGATGCCCACCGGAAAGCCTTGCTGCACCGGGCATTCAGCGTTTTTGTTTTTAATGATGAAGGGCATATGCTGTTGCAGCGGCGTGCAGAAAATAAATATCATAGCGGCGGATTATGGACCAATGCATGTTGCAGCCATCCTTTTCCGGGTGAAGATGTACTGACCGGCGCTCAACGAAGACTAAATGAAGAATTGGGATTCACTACCGGGCTGAAAAAAATATTCGACTTTATATATAAATCCGGGTTTGATAACGGCTTAACAGAATTTGAATTCGATCATGTATTTGTCGGCGTTTATAACGGCCTTGTATTCCCCAACGAAAATGAAGTGAGTGATTATTGCTTTATGGGAATGGAAGAAATTGAAGCATCGTTGAAAAATCACCCGGAAAAATTTTCTGCCTGGTTTCATATTGCCTGGCCACGTATTAAGGAATGGCATTTAAAAAACAGTTTGCAAAAAGCAGCATCATGAACTGGTTGTGGTATATCGGGATTTTTATCAGCACATTCATCATTATGGAGGGGATAACCTGGTTAACGCATAAATTTATTATGCATGGTTTTCTCTGGTACCTGCATGAAGACCATCATCAACCTACGCCGGGTTTTTTTGAAAAGAACGACGCGTTCTTTCTCATTTTTGCGGTGCCTACTTTTTTCTGCCTGCTATTTGCTACCATTTACAAAATATATTGGCTGATGGCGATTGGCTTTGGGGTAATGGCTTATGGATTCGCATATTTTTTAGTGCATGATGTAATTATCCATCAGCGTTTCAAATGGTTTTCCCGCTCCGGTAACAGTTATGTTAAAGCTATACGCTGGGCACATAAAATGCATCACAAACACCTGGATAAAGAAGATGGCGAAGCATTTGGAATGTTGTATGTTCATAAAAAATACTGGCAGAAAATAAAACGCGATAAAAAAATAAAGGCTATCGCCTGAACAAGATATATTTTTTTCAAACGTGTGCGTGATTTGCGTACACGTTTTTAATTTTTAAAATGGCCCATTACGATTATATCATTGCCGGCAGCGGTTGTGCAGGGTTAAGCCTGCTGATGCGTATGGTTGAAAATGAAAATTTTTCTGATAAGAAAATATTACTCGTTGATAGATCCCCTAAAAATAATAACGACAGGACCTGGTGTTTTTGGGAAAAGGAAAATGGTTTTTTTGAAGATATTGTTTTCAAAAAATGGGATAAGCTTTGGTTCCATGCAGATGGATATTCTTCTTTAAAACATATCTTTCCTTACAAGTATAAAATGATCCGGGGAATTGATTTTTACCGGCATTGTTTTTCACGTATTGCCCGGCAAAAAAATATAACGGCTATTTATCAACCGGTTGAACGTATTTTTAATGATGACCTTGAGCCTTGTATGATAATGGGCGGAGATAAAGTAACTGCAAAATATATTTTCAACAGTGTACAATTTGAGAAGCCTGTTCTGAAAAGAAAAGAATTTTATTTGCTGCAACATTTTGCAGGATGGGTTATTGAAACAAAAGAGGGAGTTTTTATTCCGGGTGAAGCTACATTAATGGATTTTACGGTTACGCAGAAGAATGGCAATGCGTTCGCATATATTCTTCCCTTTTCATCAACAAAAGCATTGATAGAATATACGCTTATAACCGACACTTTACTTCAGCAAAAGCAATATGAAGAGGCATTGTATAAATACATTGATAAAAAGTTCAGTTCGTTGAACTACACAATTATTGAAAAAGAGTTTGGGGTTATCCCGATGACAAACCATGTATTTCCCGGCGCAGAAAATAATATTATTCATATTGGAACTGCCGGCGGCCAAACAAAAGCATCAAGTGGTTATACGTTTCAATTCATACAAAAACAATCTGAGATAATTGTTGAAAGCCTTTCAGAAAATAAGGCGCTCTCATTAGTGGCAAGGAAAAGCCGGTTTGATTTTTACGACAGTATTTTGCTCAATGTTCTTGCAACACGGAAATTATCAGCGGAAAAAATCTTTCAACATCTTTTTCGTAAAAATAACATCACCGATATTTTCAATTTCCTGGATAATGATAGTAGCCTGCTTCAGGAATTAAAAATTATCGGTTCGTTGCCTGTTTTGCCTTTTTTGCGTGCAGGCGTGCAGCAACTGTTTTAATTTACGATGCCTAATACAAGAAACACAATTCCAACAAAGGTTAGCAGGATGCCGGAATACCATAACATTTTTTTGCGAGTGAGAATTGCAATTGCGGAAATGGCAATAGCAATCTGAAATATGGTGACTGCTTTTGAAAGTGTAACATGTTTTTGCATATGTGCTTCCGAACTTTTTTCATTTTCTTCTGCCTGTTTTTTGATATCTTCTTTTTCCTTCTCATAGCGGTCAACCGCTTCTTTACTTTCCGGCGCAGTGGTTGTTTTTCCGGGAATTGCCTGTAAAATTTTATCTGTTGATGCAGCGATCTCCGATTTGATACTTTTTGATTGATAGAATGCCCAGTTGTCAGATGATTTTATTTGCTCTATCAATGCTTCATTGATATGATGGCCGCCAAGCAACCCGGCTACAGCTGCGAGAACTGCCATGAACGCTGTAGAAAGCGCAACATACAAGGTCCATTTTTCTTTTTCTTCTTCTGCTTTTTCATGAATGGCTTCCTGCAAATGTTCGGTAGGAACTTCAATTTCTTCCATGATATGATTTTATTAGAGATGATTTATTTAAATGAAAATCGGTAATGGAAAATTACACATTCTGTTTTATGCTTCCTGTTTTTTATCGAAGTAATCAATAATGATTTTTGCTTTGGCAGTTCCGATCGCTTCGCTCAATTCTTCTTCAGTTAATTTTTTGATGTTGTTTACCGATTTGAATTTTTGTAATAATTGATCCGTTGTATTTTTTCCTATACCTTTGATGTTTTCCAATTCATTCACAAAAGTACCTTTGCTTCTTTTATTACGATGATGCGTGATCCCGAAACGATGTACTTCATCACGTATCCTCCGGATAAGTTTTAAACTATCACTGGTGTAAGAAAGTTTGACGGATTCCGAATCTCCCGGGAAAAAAAGTTCTTCTTCGTTTTTTGCGAGTCCCGTTACGGTAAGCTTTCCGGCAAGGTTTAATTCGCGGATGCTTTCCATAGCAGCGCTTAATTGTCCTTTCCCGCCATCAATGATCACCAATTGCGGAAGTGGTTGACCTTCGTCCGTTAATCGTTTGTAGCGCCTGTACACAACTTCTTTCATCGTTGCAAAGTCATTAATGCCTTCAACAGTTTTTACATTAAAATGCCTGTAATCTTTTTTACTCGGCACACCATTTTTAAAACATACCATTGCCGACACAGGGAAACTTCCCTGGAAATTAGAGTTATCAAAACATTCGATGTGTGTTGGAAGTTGATGTAACTGCAGATCATTCTTTAATTGCTCTAAAATTTTGAGGTTATCTTCTTCCGTGTTTGTTTGAAGCAATAATGTCTTTTTCTTTTTCAGCTCTTCGACAAAGTATAGAACATTTTTTTCAGAGAGGTCCAGCAATTTCTTTTTATCACCGGCTTTGGGAACAGTAACTACAATACCTTCCTGCGGATATGTAATTTCGAATGGTACAATTAACTCCACACCTTCGCTATTGAAACGCTCACGCAATTGAGCAATACAAAACGAAAGCACTTCTTCATCTGTTTCTTCAAGATGTGTTTCCAATTGTGTGTTGTGCGTTTGAATAATAGTACCGTTTTGGATCATCAGGTAATTTACATAAGCAGTATTTTCTTCACGCACATAAGAGAATACATCAGCATTGTTAACGTGGCGATTTACGATCACAGAACGTGCCTGGTAGTTTTCAAGATGTTCTATTTTTTTCCGGATGACTTCTGCTTTTTCAAATTCCATTTTTTCAGCCCGGTCTTTCATTTCCCGTTTATACTGCTGGATCAACGGGCTTAGGTTTCCTTTCAGGATATTTTTCATTTGTACCAAACCTTGCTGATAATCTTCAGCGGTTTGTAAACCTTCGCACGGTCCTTTACAATTCCCAAGATGATATTCGAGACAAACTTTAAACTTCCCTTTTCGGATATTTGTTGCCGTTAGGTTTAATTTGCAACTTCTTATCTGGATATTCGCCCTTACAAAATCTATAAGTTCCCGCACTTTGCCAACAGAAGTAAACGGGCCGAGGTATTCAGAACCATCGTTAATTTTTTTTCGGGTGAGAAATACCCTTGGAAACGGTTCGTTTTTTATTACAATGAACGGATAGCTCTTGTCGTCTTTAAGATTGATATTATACCTCGGCTGAAATTGTTTGATCAGTGAATTCTCCAGCAAAAAAGCATCCTGTTCGGAATTAACGATAGTAAATTCTATCCTCCGGATCCGTTGTACTAATTCGTGTGTTTTATAGGAACTAAATGTTTTGGAGAAATAAGAACTGATGCGTTTGCGCAAGTTCTTGGCTTTACCCACATATACTAATTCGTTTGAGCCGTCGAAATATTTATAAACACCCGGCTCAAGTGGGATAGTGGAAGAAATATGTTGAAATTCCTGTTGTGTCATAATTATTCACTGTCGTCCCAAACTACTTTTAATTGTTCTATAACAGGTTTTTGCCCTGAAGGTTGAATTATAGTAACCACCTGGAAATTATGTTTTGCTTTCCAGAACATTTTTTTTGTGATCAAGGTATCGTTTTTGCCTGCTGCTTTTTCCATGTAAACACTTTTCACTTTTATAAACGAGTCGCCTGGTTTTGCAAGCACATCAATTCTTTTTACTTCCTGTTCTTTATTTTTTGTTGCATATGTAAATGTTACGGATTCTGTAGTCTGGTCCATAAAAGAAGTTTCGGTATAATCTTTTTCAAAATCCCCCGAAGAGAATATTGATGGGATAAATTCCTGCGCCAGTTCGTGAAACTCATCATTCTTAATATAGCCAGAATCTTTCTGTCCGTTTTTGATTGTTTGTTTCAAAATACCTAAAGGCATCGAATCTACATAGCGGATTTCGTCGCGAATAAAAGATGCTACCGGGAAATAATTCTTTTTTACAGAAGAATCTGCTGGGTTGCTGGCAGACGCTGGTGAATGATTTTTACAGGCAGAAAAAAGGGCGATCAGCAAAAGATGCAAAACAATTTTTTTCATTCATTAAAATTAGAGATTAAGTGCAATCTTGAAAAAGAAAGCCGTGATAATACTAACAAAGCTTTATATATTTAGTTCCGGGGAAAATTACCAGATTGTTTTGCTTACGCCGATTTTTAACCCATAACCTTTTAGGTTTTCATTGATCGGGTAATTGCTAGTGTATGTTGAAAGGATTTGATAGCGGAATTGTGGCCCGATCTGCCAGCGCAGGTTTCCGACTTTATAAGAAAGAAATGCTTCAGCACCTGCATTGAAATTCCATCTTCTGAATAAGGACGGCGCTTTTGTATAGTCCGAATAATCAGTCGTAAGAAGGTATGAATTACGGTTGAGCAAATACGTTGGTTGAATAGTTGCTGCGATATTAAATTGCAACCTTCCGTTGCCAAATACACGCAACTCAAACCCTACAGGAGCGGAAAGCTGAAAATAATTATTGTTTAAATATGCAATAGAATTTCCACCGAAGTTTTGAATGTTGGTATAACCAGTCAGCATACTCGGCGAATAATAATTAGATGAACTCAATGCGATCGTTGCTTGTTGCGGGCTTGATGAATATGCTTCAATTGTATAACGGTTATAATCAAACTGCAAACCTGCTTTTATAGAAAGGTTACGAGTTAGTTTGTATATCAAACTTCCGCCTGCTTCATAGCTCATTGCCGGGCGGTGATTCACAAAATCATCCGGGCTGCCATAATGAGCCAATGCTATTGGAACATATTGAACACCTGTTTTTGGTATAGGATAATTATCGCCACCGGAAAGCGTACGATAACTTACGCCTGGTGTAATATACAACTGCCAGTTTAACCTGCTTGTTTTTATTGGTGTTTTTAATTCGTAGGTTGCAAATTCTTCCAACCAGTTAACAGGTTTTTTGTTCTCAGCGCTCTCTTCTTTTGTGATGGATTTTATCAAAGATGTTTCAGGAATATTAGTTGTATTTTCTGAAATATCTATGTTAACAACCAATGGCAGATTTATTTTTTTAGCATTGAATTCATCCTCATTTTTATCATTGGCTATTGGAAAATTTTCGATGATGTTTGTTTTATTTTCCGACACATCAGGTTTGTTATTTGCTGTGACCAATGAAGAGCCTGTTGCATTTTCTTCAGCAGAAGTCGGTGTGTTATAAATTTCGTTTACTATAACTACTGGTTGTACAGATGCAGAAGAGATAGAATTTGGAATTGCCGAAGCCGATGAATTATCTTCCTGTGGTTTTATTGATCCTTCAGCATATACTTCTTTTTGATCCTCCTGTAATTTTAATTCGGGGATTGAAACTGTGTTATTGGAAGGATTAACAGTTTGATTTTGTTTATCCGGGGTAGAAGTTTTTTCGATATTACTTTTTGATGATGAGATGTGATTGCCGGGCATGATCAATTCTTTACCGGCAAGAAAAAGAATGCCTGTAACTAGAAATGACATTCCAATCACAAACTTTCTTCTGCGTGTATGAAGTGAGCTATAAACCCCCTTCCATACTTTATCCGAAGGATACATTTTGTATTGGTCTGCCTTCTGCCGGATCAGCTCCTCAAAATCATCATTGTAAAAATCTCGTTCCATCTTTGTCAGTCATTTTAGGGGATGCATTACGGATTTTAACGGATCGATTTAATGTTGTTTTGGTTATCTTATTGCTGCAAGCCACTCCACTTTTTCCTTAGGCTTCTGAAGGATCTTCTTTCTGATCAGAATATCTTCCAGCATTTGTTTTGCCCTTGTGTATTGAGAGCGGCTTGTACTTTCTTCGATGTCCAGCATCTCACCAATTTCCTTGTGCGAATACCCTTCCACTGCGTAAAGGTTCAATACTGTTCTGTAACCTACCGGCAACATCCGTATGCATTCTACCACTTGTTTCGCCTGCACAATGGATGGTACGCTTTCTTCCCTGATCTGTATACCATTTGCGTAAGCGATATCTACACTTTCGTTAAAACGTTTATTTTTTTTCAGGTTGTTGATGCAGGTGTGAACGATTATCCTTCTTATCCATCCTTCAAATGCACCTTTGTTCTGGAAGGTATGTATCTGTGAGAAGACTTTTATAAATCCTTCCTGCAGCATATCTTCCGCATCTTCCCTGTTATGGGCAAAACGGTAACAGACAGCAAGCATTTTTGGGCTATACCTGTTGTATAGCTCACGCTGGGCTTCTGCCTGATTTTTTAAACAGCCTTGAAAAATGGCTTCTTCGGTCATAAGAACCGTTTGGTTGCCCTGTAATTTAGACAATTTTTGGAAGTTAAAGCTGCTTTGCCAGTAAAAAAATTGATTAGTTGAAAGCTTAAATTGTTAATGCCTCTACTTTTCAACGTATCAACCAATCAACACTTTCCCCGTCATTTCTTTTGGAATTTCTAATCCCATTATTTTTAACATGGTTGGTGCTATGTCGCCGAGTTTGCCCGGTTTGATCGCCCCTTTCCATTCTTTATCGATAATAAATAATGGAACAAGATTTAATGTATGTGCTGTATTAGGTGAACCATCTTCATTAACCATATAATCTGCATTACCATGGTCGGCGGTGAGAAAAACAGTATAGTCATTTTTTAGGGCTGCGGTAACAACTTTTTCTACGGATTTATCAACTGTTTCCGCAGCTTTGATAGCCGCTTCCCAAATGCCGGTGTGCCCGACCATGTCTGCATTCGCAAAATTCAAACAAATAAAATCTGCTGTTTTATTTTCTATCTCCGCAACAATCGCATCCGTTACTTCATTTGCGCTCATCTCCGGTTTCAGGTCGTAGGTTGCTACTTTTGGTGAAGGCACCATTATTCTTTTTTCAGAATCAAATGGTTTTTCCCTTCCGCCGCTGAAAAAGAAAGACACATGCGGATACTTTTCAGTTTCGGCTATACGTATCTGTGATAACCCGTTCTTTGCCACAATTTCTCCGATAGTATTTTCAAGGTTATCATTCTCAAAAATCACGTTTACATTTTTGAAAGTATGATCATACAACGTCATTGTAGTATAGTGCAACGACAATTTTTTCATTCCATGCTCTGGTATATCTGTTTGCGTCAGCACTTGTGTAATTTCGCGGCAACGGTCTGTGCGGAAGTTGTAACAGATCACCACATCTCCGTCTTTAATAGTGGCAACAGGTTGTTGGTTGGTATCTACAATAACAGTCGGTTTGATGAATTCGTCAGTAACATTATTTGAGTATGATTTTTCAACAGCTTCAATAGCATTGCTTGCTTTTTCACCGACGCCGTTTACCAGTGCATCATAAGCAAGTTTTACCCGTTCCCAACGTTTGTCGCGGTCCATGGCGTAGTACCTTCCATCAACTGTAGCAATTTTCCCAACAGTTTTATTAAGATGATTTTGTAATTCGGTGATAAAACCGAGCCCGCTTTTTGGATCGGTGTCACGCCCATCAGTAAATGCATGAATAAATACGTTATTTAACCCTTTCTCTTTGCAGATATCAACAATTGCCTTTAGATGATTGATATGAGAATGAACGCCGCCATCACTTACCAAACCCAGCAAATGCAAAGGTTTATTATTTGTTTTAGCAAAACGAATGGCATCGAGCAGCACTTCATTTTTTGCGAAAGACCCGTCGCGGATGGCAACATTAATACGTTGGAGTTCCTGGTACACGATTCTTCCTGCACCTAAATTCAGGTGGCCTACTTCGGAATTTCCCATCTGCCCTTCGGGAAGCCCCACGGCTTCTCCGCAGGTAACCAATGTGGTATGAGGATATTTGTTATATAATGAACTTACAAAAGGAGTATTTGCATGCTGAATTGCGTCGGAAGATTTCACTTTTCCGAGGCCCCACCCGTCCATAATTACCAGGATTGCTTTTTTATGTGCCATAATAATGTACTTTATAACGTTTTTTGCGGCGGTAAAGTTAGTAAGTATAGCGGTTTAATTTAGTATTTTTCCGTTCAGAAACTACTTTGGCATATTTTTGGAATTAGGCTACGCAAATCTCTTACGAAATGAAAAAGGTAGCAGGATTGGCGATCGTGGCTTTGGCGCTTATCCTAATTTCTTTTAAAGCTTCTTTCTACAATATCGACGAAGTGGCTGGTGCAATCCGTACAGGAAACGCTTCACAATTGTCTTCGTTCTTAGATAACAGGGTTGATATTTCACTTCCTGATCTTAGCGATACGTACAGCAAAAGCCAGGCTGAGCTTATAATACGTGATTTTTTCTCTACCAACCGTGTTCAGAATTTTCAGGTTAAACATAAAGGCGAAAACGGGGGGGCAGAATTTTGTGTCGGCTTGCTGAAAACTGCAAATGGTGATTTCCGCACTACGTTGTTCATGAAAATGAAAGGCGACAAACAATTGCTGCAGGAACTGCGTTTTCAACCTGTTGAATAAAATATTTTTCCTAAAAAAACCACAGGGCTCATGGGTTTTCCATGGGCCTTTTTTAAACCTCCCCCTCGTTCCCTCTCCAAAGGAGAGGGATGCCCATGTGCAACAAGTTTATTATTTTTTACAAAACTGTGTTTACAATTTGTATTGATAAAAAAATCTGTGAATCTGTGGCTATCCCGCTTTTGCTTAGTTTTGCCGCATGCTCAATTTTGATGAACAATTAAAAGTGTTGGCTGAAGCTGCATTAAAAGAAGATATCGGTGATGGCGACCATTCCACGCTTTCCTGCATTGCGCCGGATGCCAAAGGGAAAGCAGTTTTAAAGATTAAACAAGATGGGATCCTTGCAGGATTGGAAGTTGCGGAAAAAATCTTTAAGCTAAAAGAAGCAACTGTAAAATTCACTTCATTTAAAAAGGATGGCGATCCGATGAAAGCCGGCGAACATGCGTTTGAAGTGGAGGCATTGGTACATACAATTCTATTATGCGAACGGTTGGTGCTGAACTGCATGCAACGTATGAGTGGAATAGCAACATTAACGCACCAGTATGCAGATAAGATAAGATTATACAAAACCAAAATATTGGATACCCGTAAAACCACTCCCAATTTTCGTTTGCTGGAAAAAGAAGCTGTACGAATTGGTGGTGGAATGAACCACCGTTTTGGATTGTATGATATGATCATGCTGAAAGATAACCACATTGATTACTGCGGCGGAATTGAAAAAGCAATAGAAAAGGCTAACGACTATGTACAAACGAAAAAACTGGATTTAAAAATTGAAGTAGAAACAAGAAATTTAGAAGATGTAAAACTTGTGGTGGCCGTTGGAAAAGTTGACCGGGTTATGCTGGATAATTTTTCACCGGCACAGATCGGAGAAGCAATGAAAATTATTAACGGGAAATTTGAAACGGAGGCGAGCGGCGGGATTAACCTTGATAATATTGTTGAATATGCAAAAACCGGTGTGGATTATATCAGCATCGGCGCATTGATCCACCAGGCAAAAAGTTTGGACCTGAGCCTGAAAGCGGAAATTAATTAAATTCGAAAATGTCTCTATCCATTCATACTGTGGAAGAATTAAGCAAGCTGCCTTTTATTGATGAAATAAATCAATTAAAAGCAGAAGCGGATTCTTTCAAACCCTTATCAAAGGAAACCGAGGACAGGATTCTGCAGAAATTCAGGTTGGATTGGAATTATCATTCCAACGCGATTGAAGGCAATAAACTTACTTATGGAGAAACAGTTGCTTTTTTATTGGAAGGCACAACTGCAAAAGCAAAACCTTTAAAAGATCATTTGGATATAAAAGGGCATGATGAAGCAGTAAAATATCTTATTTCTTTGGTGAAGGATAAAAACTATTTGCTGACTGAAACTGAAATAAGGAACCTTCACAAACTTCTTTTGAAAGAACCATATTGGGTGGATGCAGTTACTCCTGATGGCTTATCTACCAGAAAAGAAATAAAGATTGGTGAATACAAATCATCGACAAATCATGTAATAACGCCAACTGGTGAAACGCATTACTATGCCACACCGGAACAAACGCCGATAATGATGGGTGAATTGATGGAATGGTATAAAGATGCAAAAGAAGATAAGGCAATCCATCCTTTGATTCTTGCTTCTCTTTTCCATCATCAGTTTGTAGCGATTCATCCGTTTGATGATGGTAATGGGAGAATGGCAAGATTACTAATGAATATGATGCTGATGCAGGAAACCTACCCTCCTGTTGTTGTAAAGCAGGAAGACAGGCAGAATTATTACCAGGTATTGCGACAAGCCGATGCCGGCGAACTTATTCCGATTTGCGAATACATGAGCAATTTGCTAAAACATTCATTGACGATTTATATTAAAGGAGCGAAAGGCGAAAGTATCGCGGAAGAAGATGATGTTGATAAAGAAGTTGCTTTGTTTAAAAAAAGTTTAGGTGAAGATTTAGCAAAACAAAAAGTTTCAGAACATGTAATTAAATATCAAGTTGAAAATTCAATAATACCTTTGATAATTTCTTTGATTAATAAATTTCAAAAAAATTTTAAAGACTTATTTAATGAAGAAAACATACAACTATTGGTTCAGCATAGAACATCGTCACATCAAAATATAAATCCTGTAAATGGATTTGGATATAATGATATATTTTCAATATTTTCTGAGCCTGAAGGACTTGGAAGAAAATACAACTTTAATATTTATCAATTAATGATTGAGTTCTATTATCAAGGGTTTAAAAAATCGAAAGAACCCTTTAGCACGCATTTTTCAGTTCCTATTCTTTTTGACGAGTACAATTATAGAATAAATTATCGCATGCAATCTGGTGCACCAGTAATCAGTAAGCTTTATCATGATGTATTAACACAAGATGAAATAAGCATGATTGCTAATAAATCTGTAAAACTCTTTTTAGAGAATATAAAGTATCAAATTAAATCGTAGTAAGCCACGACCAATGAGCAAGAAAAATAAACCCGATTCCCACGGATTTGTATATAGTACCGATCCGGATTTTAAGTTTGAAGAAGGACAGGAAAATGCAGAGACGCTTCCTGCCAAACAACAAAAGCTGCGCATCCGTTTGGATACAAAACACCGCGCAGGAAAAACAGTAACATTGATCGAAGGATTTATTGGTACAGATGAGGATTTGCAGGAACTCGGAAAGAAATTAAAATCGGTTTGCGGCACAGGCGGTTCTGCGAAAGTCGGCGAGATCATTGTACAAGGCGATCATCGTGATAAAGTGCTGCAGTGGTTATTAAAGAACAATTATTCTTCTTCCAAAAAAATCTGACTTGCTTTTTTATTTCACTATTGCGCTTTGTATAGCAACTGCAATTGTATCCCTGGTCAGCTTTATTTTATATGTGCAGGCAAGAATGAAAGAACTTGAATCTGAAAAGAAATATCAATCCATTCATTTTATCTCTTTATTCATTTTTGTGGTGCTTGGAGTGCTTGCACTCATTATGCTTTCAAATATGAATCTGTGAGAATAATTAATAATTATTTTCTCACAAAGGCGCAAAACCGCAACGTTGCGTTGTCGCGCCTTTGCGAGAAATACATAAACCTGCAGTTTGTAAACCACAGTAGAATAGAATATCAAATGTACAAGAGTGCGACCTGCCTACCGGCAGGCAGGCGCAACGATGATGAAGAGAGAACAAATGCTGATAACAAAAAATAAGAAATAAGTAATAAGGAATTAGAAAGTGAAATGCTCGAAGCTCAAGGCTAAAAGCTGATAGCTATTCCGTAGAAATCGTAAATCCCACATCTAACATCGCACACTCTTACTGTCCTTGTGCCAGTGAATACGCTTTCTTATCTCCCCACATATTTAGTAATTCTGATGAAGAGATTTTAAAATCTCCGCTTAGGCTTACATACAATCCCAATACATCTTGTTGATTAAGCGGGTAACCATCGATGCTTTCGAAACGCACATTGTATTGGTTGACTAAGTTCGTGTATACGGAACCTGTGGGCCACACTTGTGTGCCGCGGTTGCTGATATTAATAAGATTGAATTTTACCCCTGCATGTCGCTGGCATTTTTTAGCGATCACTTCAGGTTGTTCTGTGCTTTCGATAAACATATCTACGCCAACAATTTTTTCATCGCCCATTTCGCTGGCAACCAGCATCGGGTTTTGATCGAGTTTGAAGAATGTAGTAGTTACAGGCATGTTTGGTAATAGTGGCTTTGCACCATGTTCAGGCGTTTTCCCAAAATTATCCACGATTGCTTCTGCAAATTTTGTAGTGTTTACAGAAGGAATATTTTTATCTCCAAAATCGCCTGTATGAACCCCGCTTTCCAATGTGTACAATAATGCATTTTCAATTATTGCAGCGTTTTCCATCAATCCTAAATGGCGCAACATTGCAATGCCGCTTAACAATAAGGCAGTAGGGTTGGCAATATTTTTCCCGGCAATGTCAGGTGCAGTTCCGTGTACAGCTTCAAAAATAGAAATATGGTCGCCGATATTTGCAGAAGGCGCAAACCCTAATCCACCAACTAATCCGGCACAAAGGTCCGACACAATATCCCCTTGTAAATTGGTTAATACAACAACATCAAAAAGATCAGGCCTTGTTACCAATTTCATGCATAGGTCATCAACGATCACATCATCGGATTTCAGATCAGGATATTCTTTCGCCACTTCATAAAAACATTCTAAAAACAAACCGTCGGTTAGTTTCATAATGTTTGCTTTATGGCCACAGGTAATTCTTTTTGTTCCTTTTTTCTTAGCCATTTCAAATGCATATTTTATTACCTGCAGGCTTCCGGGCTTGGTAATAAAACGACGGCTCAATGCTACATCATGCGTCGGCATGTGTTCAATTCCACCATAAGTGTCTTCGATGTTTTCGCGTACAACAGTAATATCAATTGGTATCCCGGCTTTCGAAAAAACGGTATCTACTCCATGTAAAGTTTGAAACACTCTTTTATTCGCATAGGTGTTCCAGGTTTTACGCGCAGTCACGTTTACACTTTTTACACCCTTGCCTTTTGGTGTTTCCATCGGGCCTTTGAATAAAATACCCAATTCCTCAATAGTATGTTTAGCTTCAGGTGTCATTCCATTTGAAAAACCTTTATCAAAAACCCATTTCCCCATGTCAACAAATTCATATTCCAACGGCACATTATTGGCTTTAAAAATATTCAAAACGGCTTCCATAATTTCCGGCCCTATTCCATCTCCTTTGGCAACAGCTATTTTCATATAAAGAAATTTAAATGATCGGGGTTTTAATTGATAAACTGATATATGAAAAAGATAAATTCATATACATTTTTTGTAAAAATAGTGATAGAATTATCATTGCCGGATTATTTCTTAAAGAATACTTTAAATGAAAAGTGTTTTTGATTAATTTTATCAAAATTAGTTTCCATGACAAACAAAATTTCAGAAGGTGTTGAGATCAGCGTGGAGACATTTTACCAACCCGACTATAGCAACCCGGTTTCGGGAGAATTCATGTTTGCATACCGCATTACCATTTTCAACCACAACACTTTTCCGGTGAAATTGCACCGTCGTCATTGGCATATTTTCGATAGCAATGGAAGCTACCGCGAAGTAGAAGGCGAAGGAGTTGTTGGTGTGCAACCAACACTTAACTCCGAGGAGCGCTATCAATATGTAAGCGGCTGCAACCTGCGTACCGAGATGGGGAAAATGCATGGTACTTACAACATGGAGAATCTAAACAGTAAAGAGATCTTCGAAGTGAATATCCCTACATTTGAAATGATCGTTCCGTTTAAGATGAATTAGAGAAGGTGTAAGTAAAAACTTAAAAGTCAAAATGAAAAATAGCGACTTTAGTTTTTTCCTTTTGACTTCCATAACCAACTATTGAAATAATAAACGCTAACCTGTTATTTTTTCTTAAGCAATTCAATTTCCTGCTGCAGATTTATTAAGATACCACGGATATTTTCTAATGTTTCAGATTCTTTTTTGTCGAGTATTTGTTCCAGCTCGGTATCTTCTGTAATCTCATCTACATCTTCCTGTATCTCGTCAACATCTTTCTGAATTTCACCTATATCTTCTTCAATATCTTCAATATCTTCCTGGATGATTTCTATATCCTGGCTGTTTTTGTTTACAGACATCTGAATGAAGATGGAAAGATAAATTGCCTCGAGCGAAACTGCAGTGGTAAGCACGAGTAACATTCTTTCAAAACTCATTATACCGAGTAATGGCAATGTAAAAGAAAGAATAAAAAGAATGGTATGAACCATCAGCGATGTGGTTGAACCGATCCATCGTGTTGCGATGTCGGCGGTTTTTTCCAGTCTTATTTTTCTTTCTTTAAACGTCATGATAAAAGGGTTTCACAAATCAGGATTGCAAAAGTATGTAAATAGTCTTTACGCAGACAAGTTAATTTGCCGGATACTAACGTAGATGTATAAACGAAAATAGGATGTTTTTGAAAGCAATCTCACTAATCACTAAAAATCCCGGTTCAGACCTAATCATCCGAAGCGGCGGCTTCTTCCACAATAACATTGAGTTTCTTTGTTAACGGCAGAAGCAGGAAGCAGGCGATGATTGCTGCGATGGCGCTTATTGCAAAGAACACGGCCTTATTATCAAACTTATCCCAGAAGCCGGCGAGGATGCCGGAAATTTTTCCGCCAAGTGAAGTAACAATAAACCATCCGCCCATCATTAATGCAGTTAACCTGCGCGGTGCAACTTTTGAAGTTAACGACAATCCTACAGGGCTTACAAATAATTCGCTTATTGTAAACACACCATAGCTGCTGATGATCCACCAGCTTGAAACTTTATTGAAGTAAATATTTGTGATCAAACAGGCAATTACCATCACTACTGAAGATAATCCTGCAATCAATGTGCCCCATGCAAATTTGCTCGGGGTTGAAAGTGTTTTATTTCTTGAAGTACGCCATCCAAAGAAAGCAACTACAAGCGGTGTTAAAACAATTATCCAGAATGGGTTTATCGATTGATAAATTTCTGTTGAGAATAATTTCAGGTCTTCACCAGGCGGCGGGTATTTATCTTTCTGCAGGTTTTGAAAATACAGATCAGTTCCTTGTTTGGTTAATACTTTGCCATGTGCATCTGTTTGTGCACGGAATTGTTCATCAACAACAGGTATTTCTGTGGGTTTTGTATTTACAGATTCCAAAAACCCAAAAGGTTTTAACGCAGGTTGAATTGCTTTCGGCGCTTCGCGGTCAGTGTAAGTTTGTGCCCAAATAGTAAGCGCTGTGGCATTTTGATTATAGATGTTCCAGAAGATAATTGAAACACCAAACAGTATAAGTAGTGTGCTGATACGTTTTCTCTCAAACCCTTTTGCCCGGAACAACAACGAGAAATAAAAAATAATGATAGGGATACATGCAAAAATGAACGCATCGTTCGAATCTGATCCTAAAATATTTCCGGGGATGAACCACCCGATTAATCCGGCTGCAATTGCCGGAAGAAAAACTGTTGTGAAAATTTTTGAGATTGGCATATCGCCTTCCTGTACAGGCTTTATAACATCAGCATGTTTTACATGTTTCAAGCCAAACGCAAACCATATCACACTGATCACCATTCCAAAGCCAGCTGCAGAAAAAGCAATTCCCCATCCATTATTATCCTGGAATTTATTGTGCAGGTATGCAGCAACAAAATTGCAGATAAAAGCACCTATGTTTATGCCCATATAAAAAATATTGTAGGCAATATCTTTTTTGGGTTTTAAATCCGGACGGTTATAAATATTTCCCAGCAATGTGCTGATATTCGGTTTAAAAAAACCATTGCCTGTGATAGCAAAAAAAAGCCCCGAATACATGACTGCATCACTTCCGTTGAAAGCCAGTAGAAAATATCCGAGTGATAATAAACTACCGCCAATAAAAATAGATTTTGTATAACCGAGATACCGGTCAGCAATCAATCCGCCTATAAATGGAGATAAATAGATCAATGCAACATACGTTCCAACAATACTTACTGCCGGTGCAGTATCCAAACCTCTTCCGCCGTGGCCAACTGTATCGTGCAGGTACAAAAAGAAAATGCCAATCATCAGGTAATAGCCGAAACGTTCCCACATCTCTGTAAAAAACAAAACATACAATCCGCGGGGATGGCCTTTTTTTTCTGGCAAAGCATTCATAACAGTTGCTGGTTTAGTGTTGGAAAAAATATATCAATCACGTAAAATACAGAATAAAAATTAGGAAGAAAAAATGAAAAAAATTCTTTTGTTGCCATTTATCAAAATCATTTCCATATTTGCATTTGAAATCGCAATTTCGGACTTTCGAATAACTGGTTATGAACATACTTCTGTTAGGCTCTGGTGGTAGGGAACATGCGCTTGCCTGGAAACTTAATCAAAGCGTTTGGACCAATCCATTGTTTATTGCTCCAGGTAATGCCGGCACAAGCCAGTGCGGTATTAATGTGAACCTTGACCTCAATAATTTTGAATCCATCGGAAAGTTCTGCATAGAAAAAAAAATTGAGATGGTTGTAGTAGGCCCTGAAGAACCATTGGTGAAAGGCCTCTGTGATTTTTTTAAAACAACTCCCGGGCTAGAAAAAATTTATTTTATAGGCCCTTCCAAAGAAGGTGCACAGCTTGAAGGAAGCAAAGCTTTTGCAAAAGCATTTATGCAACGGCATAATATCCCTACTGCCGCTTACCGTGAATTTACTTCCGAGAATTATGAAGAAGGCGTAAAATATCTGCAATCCCATTCATTACCGATCGTGCTGAAAGCAGACGGGCTTGCTGCCGGGAAAGGTGTAGTGATATGCCAGAACCATGTTGAAGCAATTGCAGAATTTGAGTTGATGATACAGCAAGCGAAATTTGGCGATGCAAGTAAAAAAGTGGTGGTAGAAGAATTTTTAAAAGGCATTGAAGTGAGTGTGTTCGTTCTAACGGATGGGAAACATTATGTGATATTACCCGAAGCAAAAGACTACAAACGCATCGGTGAAGGCGACAAAGGATTGAACACCGGTGGAATGGGAGCTGTAAGCCCGGTGCCGTTTGCAGATTTTCGCTTCATGCAAAAAGTAGAAGACCGCATTATTAAACCAACTATAAACGGATTGTATGAAGATAATATCGACTACAAGGGTTTTGTTTTTATCGGAATAATAAATGTGGATGATGAACCTTTTGTGATTGAATATAATTGCCGCCTCGGCGACCCCGAAACGGAAGTGATATTGCCAAGATTGGAAAACGACCTCATCGGTTTGTTCGTAAGTGTGTGCAACCAGGAATTAGACACAATGAAAATCAGTATCGATCCGCGGACAGCAATTACCATTGTTACGGTGAGTCGTGGCTATCCCACCGTATATGAAAAAGGCTATCCGATCTATGGATTGACAAATAAAATACCTGACGACAGTTTGATCTTTCACGCAGGTACTTCAGTAAGCGAAGGAAAAGTTGTAACCAATGGAGGGCGGGTGTTAGCGATTACTTCGTTTGCAGAAACCGTTTATGAAGCAGTGGAAAAATCACGCGATGTACTCGAACACATAGATTACGATGGTATTTATTATCGTCGTGATATTGGTTACGAATTTTTGTAGATAGTATTTATTGCCACAGGTTCACAGATCAATTTTATCAATATCTATTCTGCGAATCTGTGGCAATTTTTTTTATACCTTTTGCAAAATTTTTTTATGGCCTCTGTGCATTACAGCGAATATCTTCATCTCGATAAAATACTTCACGCACAATTTCCCGAGAGTGAAAAACAGCAGCCGGCGCATGATGAAATGCTTTTTATTATCATACACCAGGCATATGAATTATGGTTCAAGCAGCTTTTGTATGAAGTAGATTCTGTTGCAGAAATAATGAAGCAACCATTGATGAATGATAATTCCCCAGAATTGCAAACTGTAGTTCATCGCTTGTCAAGGTGTACAACTATTTTGAAAGTGCTGGTGCAGCAGATCGATATCATGGAAACAATGACGCCGATGGATTTTCTTGATTTTCGTGATATGCTCCGTCCCGCATCCGGATTTCAAAGCTGGCAATTCAAAATGCTTGAAGCAAAACTAGGATTGAAATACGAACATCGTTACGGACAACAGTATTATATTTCGCAATTGCACCAGCACGAAATTGATATGGTGAAAAAAGCAGAGCAGGAAAAATCCCTTCTTGAATTAATCAACGCCTGGCTGGAGCGGATGCCTTTTTTTAATGAAGAAGAGAACTGGAAAAATTTTCAACGATCTTCCGTTGAAAACGGTTTACATATCTTCTGGAGTGAATACCGGAAAAGATTAAAAGAAAGTTTATCAGAAACAGAAAAAAATAATTTGATTTTGTTTGATAATATCTTTCTCAAAAACGATCAACGCTCACTGAGCAATAGCGCAAACCGAGCAGCTTTGTTTATCATGCTCTATCGTGGTTACCCGATCTTACAATTGCCATTTCAGTTATTAAACCAATTGCTGGAAATTGATGAACAATTAAGCACATGGAGATACCGGCACATGAGCATGGTCCATCGCACAATCGGAACACGTATCGGGACAGGCGGAAGTACCGGAAAAGATTATTTGCAATCCGCATTAAACAAACACTATATCTTCAAAGAGATTGCACAACTCACCAGTTTTTTAATTGAACGAAAAAAGTTGCCCCAACTCAGCAATGAAATGGAAAGGAGATTGGGTTTCATGCACTGATACTGATCAAAAAAATATGCCTTAGAAAAATCGCCCTTCACCAGAGATTTTTCTGTATGGTGTAGAAAAGAAATTATCTACGTTCTTATTAAAATCATCCCTGTAAACTATCGGTGTACTATGGCCTGAATTTGGTAGTATCCACAAGTCGGCATTCGGAATATTCTGATAGATGAGCAATGTGTGTTTCGGCCAGATCACATCATGATCGCCCCCGATAACAAGTGTCGGGATGGTAATTTTGTTCAGGTCGCTGAGGGGAATATGCGGCTGTTCAACCAGTAACCTCATAAGTTTGAAATTATTTTTTTCTTCGTTGTTTTTATCTGATTTGTTTTTGAGGAGCGTATATGATGGTGTTACCATATCCCAAACCTCTTTTGGAACAGCAGTGGTATCCGGAACAAGGTTTGCGCCTGTTATAGCCAGCTTTTTTACTTTTTCGGGGTGGCGAATTGTGAGCAATAAACCGTTGATGCCGCCATCGCTCCAACCTATCACAAAAGCGGAATCGATTTTCAAAGTGCTTAATAACGCCGCGTAATCATCAGCCATCATTTCGTAGGAAAGTGAATCGCCATCATCTTTTGATTTTCCCTGCGCCCTGCTGTCGGCAATTATTACTTTATATTTTTCGGAGAAATAAGGGATCTGGTAAATAAAATTATTAATAGAACCGCCGTTGCCGTGTATGATCAAAACAGGTTGGCCCTGCCCGTACGTTTCGCAATACATTTTGAAACCACGGATATCGTAATATTTTCCGGCAGCGGGGTTATTACCATAAGGGATTTTCCCATTCTTGATTTGATTGTTGAAATCATCTTCTATTTTTTTCATGTCTTGAGAAAAAACCATGGAAAAAGTAAAAGGAATAAAAAGTAGTAGAAAAACCTTTTTCATAAAAAGTGTTTTGGAATGATAGTTTTGATAGGAGAAAGTTACTGAAATCGTTTTCCAATGTAAAAATATTATTTGCAGAAAATAAAGTTGCAGCTACGGAATATTACCAACAATACAAAACCTGAAACTTCGTTAATGACCTAACTGCAAAGGGTTTTAACAACGATTTGGCTATTGGCTCTGAAAGCAAGGAAATATGCGTATAAACGGCAGGTTCACTTTGTTTATTCGGATTATTTCCATCAATTTTGCAGGCATTACAAGGTGAACCTAAAAATCGGACCTTTTTAAAATGGGATTATTCAACTTCCTCACACAAGAAATCGCAATGGACCTGGGTACGGCAAATACCCTCATCATACACAATGAAGAAATAGTAGTAAACGAGCCAAGTATTGTTGCACTCGACCGCAACAATCCAAAAACGGTGCTTGCTGTTGGTAAACGTGCGTTGATGATGCATGAAAAAACCCACGAGAGCATACGCACGGTTCGCCCGCTCAAAGATGGCGTTATCGCCGACTTTAACGCTGCGGAACTTATGATAAGGGAAATGATCAAAATGATCTATCCCAAAAAGCCGCTTTTTCCACCAAGCTGGCGTATGATGATCTGTATTCCATCAAGCATTACCGAAGTTGAAAAACGTGCCGTTCGCGATAGTGCCGAACAGGCAGGTGCTAAAGAAGTTTACCTGATCCATGAGCCAATGGCTGCTGCATTAGGTATCGGCATCGATGTGGAAGAGCCGGTTGGTAATATGATCATCGATATCGGCGGTGGTACAACAGGGATTACCGTTATCGCGCTTGCCGGTATTGTGTGCGATCAGTCGATCCGTATTGCAGGGGACGAATTTACTGCAGATATCATGGAGGCGCTTCGCCGTTACCACAGTTTATTGATCGGTGAACGTACTTCAGAACAAATCAAAATACAGATTGGCGCTGCGATGAAAGATCTGGATAACCCGCCAGATGATATGCCTGTAAATGGACGCGACCTGGTTACCGGTATCCCTAAACAGATCATGGTGAGCTACCAGGAAATTGCAGAAGCATTGGATAAAAGTATTTTTAAGATAGAAGAAGCTATTCTAAAAGCGCTGGAAACAACACCGCCTGAATTGGCCGGTGATATTTATCGCCGCGGTTTATATCTTACCGGCGGTGGCGCATTGCTGAGAGGTTTGGATAAACGTCTCAGTCAGAAAATCAAATTGCCTGTACATATTGCAGATGATCCGTTAAAGAGTGTGGTTCGTGGTACAGGAATTGCGTTGAAGAATTATGAAAAATAT
This sequence comes from Bacteroidota bacterium, assembly GCA_018266575.1. Taxonomy (GTDB): domain Bacteria; phylum Bacteroidota; class Bacteroidia; order Chitinophagales; family Chitinophagaceae; genus Puia. Next base: position 335,486 of record JAFEAE010000023.1, on the reverse strand, counting down.
CCGTTTGTGATGCGCTAAGCAGGTTGAAGGTATAAGGCATGAGGCATGAATTGCCTAACCTTAAACCCTAAACCTTAAACCTCAAATTCTTTCTACGTGCGTAATGTCTTTCTCTTCATCAGAAGGTATTTTAATTTTCTCTTCTTCCTGGTGTTGCAAATTGTAGCACTTTCATTTCTCTTTCGCTATAACAGGTTTCATGAAGCTGCATTTCTTTCTGTTGCTACTGAAGTGACCGGCAGGCTTAACCAGAAGTACAATAATGTTGAATATTATTTTCAATTGAAAAAAACCAACGACTCGTTGGCAAAAGACAACGTGCGTCTTCACCAGTTATTAAAAGAAAATTTCGAAGCGCCGGATTCTGCACGGAAATTTATAACTGACACTGTTAAGATAGATTCTGTGAAGAAGGTCCAGAAATATGTTTATATGGAAGCGAAAGTGGTGAGCAGCAGCACATCTTCCCAGGCAAATTATATTACCATCCATCGCGGGTCAGCACAACAGGTAAGGCCAAATATGGGCGTTGCCGGTTCGCAGGGAATAGTTGGCACCGTAGTAAATGTTAGTCAGAATTATGCAATAGTAATGAGCTTGCTTCACCGGCAATACAAGGTGGTGGTAAAGATGAAAAACAGCAACGACCGCGGAACTATTGAATGGGATGGATCAAGCCCTTTGTATGTAACGTTAAAGGATATCCCAAAAAGTGTAAAAGTTTCCAAAGGGGATACTGTACTGACGAGCCAGACATCTTCCTTGTTCCCGGCAAATATTATGGTTGGTACGGTTTACGAAATTGTGGATGACAAGAGCAGTAATTTTTATACACTTAAGATCAGGCCGTCAACCAACTTTTTCAATCTTGAATATGTATATGTGATAGATAACACACAATACGACGAGCAAAAAAGATTAGAAGACTCAACCCGAAAAAAAATACAATGAGTGTGTTGATGAAAAATATCATCCGGTTTATCCTGTTCATCCTTGTGCAGGTATTTGTATTGTTTAAAATACCACCTTTGCACCGGTTCATCACACCTTATTTATACTATCTCTACATTTTGTGGCTCCCGTTCAATATGCCAAGATTATCGCTGACATCTGTCGGCTTTTTATTCGGGCTTTGCCTTGATTATTTCACCGAAACCCCAGGCTTGCATGCTGCTGCGTGTACACTGATTGCGTATGTCCGTCCTTTTGTAATTAATCTGCTCATCTCCAAAGAAGGTGCTGATAAAAGTTATGCCTCGCCTTCTATACGAAGCATGGGATGGGCGCCTTATGCAACGTATGTTTTGGTGCTGACCGTGCTTCATCACATATATCTTGTGTTTTTAGAATGGATGAGTTTTGGTTCTTTCATGTATTTTATCGGAAAAATAATTGCAACAACCGGCATCAGTTTGTTGCTGATCCTGGTCACTGAATTATTATTTTTCAGGAATGAAAAATTCAGGACAAACACTGCCTGACGGATTTGGAAAAGATGTATTAAAATAAATAAAAAATATATCACAAGTTCTTCTTTCAATATTTAATAATCCGTACTTTGTACTTTGTCCTCTGCACACATATATGCCTGTTTTCAATCAATCCCGTAGTAATATTATTCGCCTCATTTTCGGAGGAATGTTCCTTATCATTGCCGCACAGTTGGTGAACCTGCAATTAGTTTCAAACAAATACAAAAAACTGGCAGAAGAAAATGCATTGTTCCCCAAACGCATTTATCCAAACCGCGGAATTATTTTCGACCGTAAAGGAAAAGCGATTTTGAATAATGCAATTTTGTATGACCTGATGGTTGTACCATCACAGGTAAAAAATATCGACACACAATATTTTTGTCAACTGCTTGGCATTGATACTGCAGAATTCCGTGATCGTATTCTCGATGCAAAATTTAAGAATGGGCCATTTCGCCCATCTATTTTTGAAGACTTGTTACCACCTGATCTTTATGCAAAATTTGAAGAGAACATCTGGAAATTTCAAGGCTTCAATTTGCAGGAAAGGCCGGTAAGGATATATCCATACAATGCAGCTGCACACATTATGGGTTATGTAGGGGAAGTGGACTCCAGCGTTTTAAAAAGATCAACAGGTTACCAGCTTGGCGACTATGTTGGACGAACCGGGTTGGAACAATATTATGAAAGGGAATTGATGGGGCAACGTGGCATCGAATTCTGGATAAAAGATAATAAGAACCGCCTTGTTGGCCATTATGAAAATAAAGCATTGGATACACCAGCAATTGCTGGAAAAAACCTACGTACTTATCTCGATATAGACATACAGCAACTTGCTGAAAAATTATTAAGCAACAAAGTAGGCGCTGTTGTAGCCATCGAACCCAAAACCGGCGGCATCATTGCTATGGCGTCAAGCCCTGATTTTGATCCGAATGAATTGACCGGCCCGGATAAACAAAGCCATTATGCAAAATTGGCGTTGGATGTTTCAGCACCATTATTCAATCGTGCAATTAAAGGACAATATCAACCGGGTTCCACTTATAAACCGCTTGGTGCATTGATAGCATTGGACGAGGGTATTATTAGCCCATCGAGTGGTTATGATTGCCATGGAGTTTATCTCGGATGTAACAGGCCGGTGAAATGTGATGAAAAATTTGCAGGGCATGCAGCAACCTTACGGTTAGCAATTGCGCACTCATGCAACTCTTTTTTTTGTAACACCTTCAGGCAAACTCTTGATAATCCGGAATTCCATAGCCCACGAAAAGGGCTGATGAAATGGAGGCAATATGTAACTGCATTTGGCCTTGGGCATCGCATTGGTGTTGATCTGCCAAGTGAAGATGGTGGAAATGTACCCGATACTTCATCATACGATAAAATTTATAACAGGTCATGGAACTCGTGTACTATGGTCACTATGGGAATTGGCCAGGATCAGCTTAGTGTTACACCAGTGCAAATGGCAAATGCTATGTGCATCGTTGCAAACAAAGGATATTTTTATGTTCCGCATTTTGTGGAGAAAGTGGATGGCGAAACAAAGGAAGATACGTTACTGAACCGTTATCGCAGGAAACATGAAGTGCTCACGCATATCCCCGATGATGTATATGAAGTAGTGATCAGTGGTATGCAGGATGTTGCAGAAATCGGTACTGCAAAAGCAGTGCGCATCCCGGGAATTAACATGTGCGCTAAAACAGGAACAGCAGAGAACTATCTTGTGGTTGATCACAAAAGAACAAAACTGAAAAACAACGCCATGTTTGTTTGTTTTGCGCCGAGGGAAAATCCGAAAATTGCCATTGCTGTTGTTGTGCAAAATGCAGGATATGGAGCTGCATGGGCAGCACCGATCGGTTCTTTATTAGTAGAAAAATATTTGAATGATACTTTGCGTGCAGAGTCTGTTAAGAAAGCACAGGATATTGCAAATACCAATCTTCTTCCAAAATATTTAATACGTGTGCAATTCATTGAGGATTCCACACGTGCTGCACAACGTGCATTGCGTACACACGACAGTACTAACCTGATGAAATATATCATTCCATCATCCCGTGCTGCATTACTGGATACATTGCGTAGAAATAATAACGCAATCATTCAACGCAGCCCGTTAATAAAACCGAAAGAAGATAACAAACCACAAACCGATTCTATTAATAAATGAGCAGCAGAAATCCAGCCATATCAAAAGGTGTCGACTGGTCCATTGTATGGATATGGATTGCATTATGCACAATAGGAGTGATGAGCATTTTTGCAGCAACCTATCGCGAAAGCGATACTATTCTTCAAGGTTTCATTTCCCTGAAAACGGATTATAGCAGGCAGTTGCTTTATTTTATTATGGGTGGTGTCATCGGCACTTTTATATTATTAACCGACAGCAAATTTTTTACTGCAACAGCAAACCTTTTTTATGTGTTTGGTATTTTGCTGATGTTGCTTGTTTTTCCATTTCACTCACGCATCAAAGGAACAGAGTCAATCATAAAATTCGGAAATGCATTTCAACTGCAGCCGGCAGATTTGTGTAAGCTCTTCGTAAACCTTGCGCTTGCAAAATATTTATCACGTGTAGAAACAGATTTTTCCAAAACCCGTTCGCAGCTAATTGCAGCAGCAATAACACTCGGCCCTGCAATGTTATCCATCATGCAGCATGAGCTGGGTTTGGCATTGGTATATTTTTCTTTTTTCCTGGTAATGTTCCGCGAAGGTTTACCGGCAAATATCCTGATCATCGGGTTTTCATTTGCAGTATTGGTTGTTGCTACATTGTTGTTGGAAAAAAATACATTGGCATTAATTCTTACAGCGATCGCTGGGTTGGCTGTATATATTTTACGAAGGCAAGTGAAACGGAACAGGGCAATATTATTCCTGATCGCGGGTTTATGGTTTGTATGTGTAGGCGTGCAACGCTTTGTTGTTCCATTTGTTTTTGATCACGTGTTTGAACCGTACCAAGTGAAACGTATTTACGATGCCATCGGAAAAGATTATGTTCCGAAAGATGAGAATGCTGCAATAGAAATTGAACAAAAAAGCAAAGGTTCAAAAAAAGATGGCGACTATAACGTGAAGCAAAGTAAGATCGCTATTGGTAGCGGTGGCCTTATAGGAAAAGGGCTATTGAAAGGCACTCAAACACGATACGATTTTGTTCCGGAACAGCGAACGGATTTTATTTTTTGTACAATTGGCGAAGGATTTGGTTTTGTAGGGAGCCTCGTGTTGCTGGGAATCTACTTTTTATTATTAATGCGCATTGTTGCAATTGCTGAACGACAGCGAAGCGTATTCAGCCGATGTTATGCCTATGGTGTAGCTTCGGTTTTTTTCTTTCATCTCTCCGTAAACATTTGCATGACGATCGGCCTTGCACCTGTCGTTGGTATATCGTTACCATTTATCAGCTATGGCGGAACATCTTTACTAACGTTTACCATTATGTTATTTGTAATGATCCGGTTGGATGCGGATAGGCAGATGGTGCTGAGATAGTCCGATGTCGGAAAGTCGGAAAGAGTTTTTGTGCAACAGCAACTTTCTTCCGAACTTCCGGACTTTTCTGTCTTTCGGACTTTTTCCTACTTTTAATTATGAAAATCATTCCGCTTTCCGAAGGCACATTTACTATTGATAAAAGCAAATTATTTGTTCCGTTTAATGTTGATAAGGATGACCTGCAAAAACGTGCAACAGGAAGTTTATTGGTAGAAGTGCAACCATTTGTTGTTATTACTTCCGAAGATATTTTATTGCTCGATACCGGTTTGGGTTTTGAAAAAAATGGAGAATTACAAATTCACAAAAATCTGATAGATGCAGGTATTAATCCTTCAGAAATCACCAAAGTATTAATGAGCCATTTGCATAAAGACCATGCGGGTGGCATCAGTAAATTAAATTCTGCATCAAATAAGAAAGAGCTTTCATTTCCGAATGCAAAATATTACCTGCAAAAAAAAGAACTTGAATTTGCCTATGAAAAAGGGTTTCCTTCTTACATCACCGATGAATTGGATTGCCTGAAAAATTCTGATAACGTTGTTTTCCTGGAAGGCAGCGGCATTTTGGATGGATATATCAAATATGAAATGACCAGTGCGCATTGTCCGTATCACCAGGTGTTTTGGATTGTTGATGGAGGAGAGACCGTCTTTTTTGGAGCTGATGATGCGCCGCAATTACAACAAATGAAAAGCCGCTTTGTAGCGAAATATGATTATGACGGAAAAAAATGTATGGAGCTCCGCAAAGAATGGTGGCAAAAAGGTGAAGAAGAAAAATGGACATTTTTATTTTATCATGACATTAAAACGCCAATTTTTTCGAATTGGAGCTAATTGATGCTAATGGGTGCAAACAATCCTTTGAAAAGTTAAACTGTCTGTTCCAAAATTTATAAGAATGCCCAATTGAACTTGTGCTGCTTTTAAATAGTTTAATGTTTGGCGAAAAGAATCTGTAGGAACAATTGATATAGCTTTCACTTCAATGATGATTGCATTGAAAACAAAAAAATCTGCAGAAAATTTGTGTGGCAGAATAACACCATCGTAGTTGATGTTAAACGTTTTTTCTCTCTGATATGCAATCCCTGCTTTATTAAATTCAATCTGCATAGCATCTTTGTAAACAACTTCCTTAAAACCCTTTCCGAGTTTTTTGTGAATGTTCATGCATATGCCAACTATTTTATAGCACTCTTCTTTGTAGATAAGGTTGTTTTCCATTGTACGAATTTCCTTCGCGGAAATTAGCAAAAATTCCTTCTCATTCGCGTTAAAAAAAGAAGGCCTGCCCTGGAAAGAGCCGGCCGTTGCTAACCTATGAAAAACACCAGCTTCAAATATCGTTCATTGTGAACTGAGAGATTAAATTAATCGGTAAACAGTGAAAAAGTAAGGGTCTATAATTTAGAAGCGGCGCCTTTGCTGGATTCTTTCCTGCCTTCTTTCCTGCCACTCGCGTTGTACATAATTTCCAAACTCTTTTTCAGAGCGGTAAAATAAATTCACTTTTTCGGGAGATACAGCTTTGTTAAATTCAACAGTATATCTTTTCCGGATGTTCAACACATCTTCTTCTAATTTCAGTTCATTTTTTGTTGCCTGGTATTCCCTTCTTGCCAAACGTATCTCATCCATATAGTGGTTATATATAGGCCAAAACCGTTGGGCTTCTTCTGTGGACAAATCCAGTTTTTTTGTGATGTATGCTATCTTCAATGCTTCAAGAATATGTCCGTCACCTTTTTGTGGAGGCACAGCATTTTCCTGTGCCGACACTGTTATGCCGAGGCCACAAATCATTCCGATCAATAATATGGATAACCACTTTTTCATCAAAGCCTGTTAATTCACTAATAAATCTTTTGAAGGAACATTTTCATCAACATATTGTTGTAACTCATCATCAGAAACGTTGCTAAATAAATCTTTCACATCATTTTCTGTAATATCTATAGAAGCAACATTATTATTTGAAGGTTCGGCAGACACTGCAGGCGTGCTCTGATTATCCAGGTAATTCAACATATCCTGGTCGCTTACCTGCGATAATTGCTGAATAGGATCTTCGTTAGCTGATGAGGTGTGTTTATTTAAAAACAAAAAACTTCCTGTTGCAATGAATGCTATAACAGCCGCTGCTACAGCATATTTCAACCAGCTTCTTTTTTTGTAGATTGAAATAACTATAGCCGGTTGTTGTTTTATTCTATTAAGAACAGTACCTGCAAAATCGTTGAAATAACCTGCAGGTGTTTCATACACGTTTTTATTTTTCAGGCTGTTCATTAACGGCGAAAGGTTTTCCAGTTCGCTGTTTACAAATTCAATTGCCTGCATACCAGAATTCATATTGCCTGCCAGCTCCGAAAAAAAACCTTCAGGCACGCTGTATAGATTTTTTTTATCGAGCCTGTTCAGGAATGGAGAAAGTATCTCCAATTCTTCATCTGCAGAACCTGCTTTTTCTGCCTGTATACGCAACAATACATTTTCTGCAAATGATTCAAAATATCTTGCAGGTACACTATAAGGCATATTTTTTGAAAACTGAGATGTCACAGTATCGCCTTGTAACTCATTCTTTTCAGATGAAAATCCTGCATGAATTCTGCTAATGATCTTGTCGCTTAACGTATTGAAGTAATTCTCAGGCACAGTAAAAACTCCGGCATGATTAATTCCGGCTACCACAGGGCTGATTTCCCTCAATTCATTCCATATTTCTGTTCTGTTCGCCACGTTTTTCTGACCTGTTTGGTTAATAAAAGTTTAATGATTAAGGATGTATTCTTCTATTTTTTTAACAGCATGATGATACGATGCTTTTAATGCCCCTTCTGATGTTTCCAAAACCCGGCTCATTTCTTCATAAGGCATTTCATCATAGTATCTTAAAGTGAATACTACACGTTGTTTTTCAGGAAGTTGCTGGATAGCTAACTGTAATTTCCACTCTAATTTGTTAGCGTCAAAATTACCATCAGCTTTAATTTTATTGCTCAAACCACTTTCAACCTCGTTTAAAGAAATGGCTGATTTTTTCTTCTGCTGCTCTAAAAAAGTGAGGCATTCATTGGTAGCGATGCGGTACAGCCAGGTGTATAGTTGAGAATCCTCACGGAAATTCTCTAATGCATTCCAAACCCGGATGAACACATTCTGTAACACATCATTGGCATCGTCGTGGTCAACAACCATACGGCGGACATGCCAGTATAACCGTTCCTGGTATTTTTTAATGATTGCAGTAAATGCTTTTTCCTTTGTTCCGGGATTCCGGAATTGAATAAGCAATTCTGTATCTGTAGTAGAGACCGCCATTAGGTTAGCATTTTCAAACCGATGCATTTGACTTGATTCATCCTAGGAAGTTTAAATAATGAGTAGACCGGTTTTGTATTATTTTTTATTTTTCCTTGCAATTGCCCTTTCTGCTGCTTCCACAATATGTGATGCTGTTAATCCATATTTCTCCAGTAATTGAGCGGGTGTTCCGCTTTCACCAAATGTGTCATTTGTACCAACATATTCGATTGGTATGGGCAAATGTTTTGCCGCAACCTGTGCAATGCTATCGCCCAATCCCCCAATAACATTATGCTCTTCTGCTGTAACGGCACATTTTGTTTTACTGATAGATTTTAGCACAGCATCCGCATCAATTGGTTTTATTGTATGAATGTTGATCACATCTACAGAAATGCCTTTTCCCTGTAATATTTTCCCGGCTTCGATGGCTTTCCAAACCATGTGGCCGCAAGCGAAAATAGACACATCCGTTCCTTCGGAAAAAACTTGTGCCTTACCTATAGTGAAGTCCATTCCTTCTGTAAAAATTGGCCACACGGGACGGCCGAAACGAAGATAAACCGGGCCGATCAACTCTGCAACCGCTTTTGTTGCAGCTTTTGTCTGGCTGTAATCGCAAGGAACGATCACTGTCATTCCGGGAAGCATTTTCATTAAACCGATATCTTCCAATATCTGGTGTGTAGCGCCATCTTCACCTAAAGTCAATCCGGCGTGTGATGCACATATTTTTACATTCTTGCCCGAGTAAGCAACAGATTGACGGATCTGGTCATAAACACGACCGGTAGAGAAGTTTGCGAAAGTTGTTGTGAACGGAATTTTTCCACCAACCGTCATGCCAGCAGCAATACCTATCATGTTTGCTTCTGCAATGCCGCATTGGAAATATCTTTCAGGAAATTCTTTAATGAAAGGATGTAATTTCAAAGATGCAGCAAGGTCTGCGGTAAGCGCAACCACATTGGGGTTTGTTCTTCCTAATTCCAAAATCCCATCTCCAAAACCGCTACGTGTATCTTTTTGTCCCGTTACCTGTATGTCTGTTAACATGTATTTATGATTAGATTAATTTTCTGATTATTGTTTGAAGGGCAAAAATAAAAGTTTCGCAGAAAGTGAGCAAAGATATACGGCAAACAACACCCGGATGCTTTTGAAGAAGCATTCCAAATTTAATTCAAGCCGGAAAATTTACTGTTATAAAACTTTTCATCATTCTTTAATTTCTGTTCCCATTTCCATGCAGTTGCCATCATATCCTCCAATGAATATTTAGGCTCCCAGCCAAGTTTGCTTTTTGCAAGGTCATTGTTGGCATAAATAGCAATCACGTCACCCGCTCTTCTCGGGCCGATTATATAATTTAGTTTTACCCCCGTTGTTTTTTCAAATGTTTTAATTGCTTCCAAAACAGTTACGCCATGTCCTGTCCCGAGGTTGAACACTTCACAATTGGAAGAATTTTTATTTGCAATCAAATATTCCAATGCCAGTGTATGTGCATGTGCTATATCACTTACATGAATAAAATCTCGGATGCATGAACCGTCTCTTGTATTATAATCATCTCCGTGTACCTGCATTTGCGATAATTTTCCGATTGCAGTTTGTGTAATTGCAGGAACAAGGTTTGCGGGCCTTCCGATGGGAAGTTCTCCGATCAAAATACTCGGATGTGCACCAACCGGGTTAAAATATCTTAATAAAATACATTTTGCAGAAACACTTTTTGCAAATTCGTTGATGATCTGCTCACCCATTTGTTTGGTATAACCATAAGGAGATTCTGCAGGTTTTGGCGGTGTTTTTTCTGTTACCGGAATTTCATTCGGGTTTCCATAAACGGTGCATGAAGAGGAAAAAACAAAATAAGGGATATCAAATTCCTGGACGCATTTCAGCAGGTTGATCAACGACTGTAAATTGTTTTCAAAATACATCAACGGCTGTTCCACAGATTCGCCGACAGATTTATATGCTGCAAAATGAATGATGCCAAGGATGTCTTCATTTTCCTGGAAGATGGCAAATGTGTCATCAAAATTGCAGAGATCAACCTTGTAATTTTTTATTTTCTTTCCTGTGATTTTTTCTACGCCTTCAAGAATGCGTGGATTGGAGCGGGAATTATTATCAACACAAATTACATCAAATCCGTTTTCCAAAAGGTCAACAATTGTATGCGAACCGATATAACCACAACCACCTGTCACCAAAACTTTTTTAGCCATCGTTATTGTTTAAAAATTATTTATCACATTTATTAAATATTCACCATAACCACTTTTTAATAATGGTTGTGCCATTGCTTCAACCTGGGCTTTTGTGATGAACCCTTTGCGGTATGCAATTTCTTCAATACATGCAATCTTAATTCCCTGCCTTTGTTCGATAACCTGCACAAATTGCGATGCCTGCATCAATGAATCGAATGTTCCCGTATCGAGCCATGCAGTGCCGCGATCCATTATCGAAACTTTTAATTTTCCGCGCCTTAGGTATTCTTTATTTACATCGGTAATTTCATATTCGCCGCGAGGGGATGGCTGCAGATTTTTTGCTATAGCTACAACATCATTATCATAAAAATATAACCCCGGAACAGCATAACTGCTTTTCGGCTGCTTCGGTTTTTCTTCAATGGAAACTGCATTCATGTTCTTATCAAACTCAACTACACCATAACGCTCAGGGTCGCTTACATGATATGCGTAAACAATACCTCCATCAGGTTTTGTATTTTTTGAAAGTTGCTCGCCAAGCCCAGATCCATAAAAAATATTATCGCCAAGGACAAGTGCAACATTATCTTTCCCGATAAATTCTTCGCCAATTACAAAAGCCTGTGCAAGCCCGTTTGGTTTTGGCTGTTCGGCATAAGATAATTTTAGCCCAAGCTGTGAACCATCTCCAAATAATTTTTTGAAAAGAGGAAGATCATGCGGCGTAGAAATAATGAGTACTTCATTTATACCTGCAAGCAAAAGTGTCGACATGGGATAGTAGATCATCGGCTTGTCGTACACGGGCATAATTTGTTTGCTGATGGCGTAAGTGATAGGATGCAACCTTGTTCCCGAACCTCCAGCCAGAATAATTCCCTTCATAATGTAAACTTATATTTTAATCGGCTGCCAAAGTAGTAAACATTACCGAATTATTAAAAAGCAAGCCCATTAAAATAATGTGTACATATTACCTGATGAGGTGAACAATAAAATAAATAATTGCTGCAAGCACAGCACTGACGGGAATTGTAAGCACCCATGCCCAGAGCAAATTAATAGTGATTCCCCACCGAACAGCAGACAAACGGCGTGTTGCGCCAACGCCCATGATGGAGCCTGCAATAGTATGCGTAGTGCTGACAGGGATACCTAATTTTTCGGTGAGAAAAAGTGTTAATGCTCCTGCAGTTTCTGCACTTACACCTTCAAGCGGGGTTACTTTAGTAATGCGAGAGCCCATTGTTTTTACGATCTTCCATCCACCACTCATTGTGCCGAGGCCAATTGCCGTGAAACATGCAATCGGCACCCAATTGGGAACGTGTTTGATATTATCGAGGGTTCCATTTGCAACCATTGCTGCAGCGATTATCCCTAAAACTTTTTGTGCATCATTGCCACCATGGCCAAGACTGAACAATGCAGAAGAAATTAATTGCAATCTCCTGAACCAGTTATCTGCTTTATAGGGGTTTGCCCTCCTGCAGATATTAATAATGATTATGGTAATGATATAGCCGACGACCATCCCGATTAATGGCGCGAGAAAAATAAAAAGAAATGTGGGGATCACTTTTTCATAATTGATCACACTGATACCTCCCCTGCTTAATGCGCCTGCATGTGCAAGCGCTGCGCCAATAAAGCCTCCTAATAGTGTGTGAGAAGAGCTTGAGGGGATACCAAACCACCATGTTAATAAATTCCAGGCAATGGCTGCGATCAATCCGCAAAAAATTACTTCGAGTGTGATGAAATGGTCATTCACCGATTTCGCAATGGTATTACCGATTTTAAATTCGCCGATATAATATTTTGAAATGAAAAAAGCGCCGAAATTAAAAATGGCAGCCCACAACACAGCCTGGAAAGGAGTAAGCACTTTTGTGGAGACTATTGTTGCTATTGAATTTGCAGCATCGTGAAAACCATTGATATAATCGAAAACGAGAGCAAGTATAATGATGACAACTAAAAAAGGCATAAGCAGATAATTAGCAAATGTGAGAATAGCTCAATACCTCAATTTGTAAAATGTAGGCTTAGACTACTCATTGAGTCATTTTCACATTCTGAAATTAATTAAGCATATTTGATAATAATAGATTCGATCACATTTGCGGCATCTTCGCATTTGTCGGTAACAATTTCCATTACCTGGTAGATCTCTCTTTTTTTAATTACTTCTTTTGCATCGGGCTCGGTTTCAAATAAACGCTCGATGCTCATATCAAAAATATCGTCTGCCTGGTTTTCGATGCTGTTCACTTTAACCAATGCATCAGTAATCTTGCGCATATCACGCATGTTGCGCAATTCTTTTACGGCATTTTTTATTTGCTCTGCGCCCTGGTCAATCAGGTCGGCCATTTTTTGAATGCCTGTATCGCTCGGGTTTACCTTGTAGAAGTTTATTTTTTTTGCTGTGGCATAAACATAATCGCAGATATCATCAAGCGCCGAAGCGAGATAGTGGATGTCCTCACGATCGAATGGTGTAATAAAATTTCTTCCCAGTTCTGTAAAAATACGGTGTGTGAGATCGTCATTAATATGTTCCTGGTCTTCTACTTTTGAAATAATTGCAGCACGTTTATCATAATCGGGTTCTGCAACAAGTTCCTTCATCAGCTTTCCCATAATAGCGACACTGTCTGCAACTTCCTCGAACAGTGAATAAAAAACCCTGTCTTTCGGAATAAAAATCTTCATGATGGAATTGAGCGCCATGTAAAATAATTTGGGTAAAAATAGAATTAATGTTGATAGATTTGTTAAAACTAACCGTAAGTTTTTCTGCTATTATGAACAACAGCAAGGTTTACATATCTTTGTTTTCCATGGTTGCAGATAAAAAAGGATATATAAGGCTATTTTTTAAAGTGCTGCTTTTAGCGGTATATTCTGCCTTTTTTATCGTTCAGTTGTTCTTACGCTATTCTCCTCATACATTGCAATCCCTTGAGGTAAATAATTATAAGAAAGTTGTTGCATCAAAAGATGTTTCGCATTACGCAACAATATCTGCAAAAGACTCCAAGAAAAGCAAGAACTTATCTTACCTAAATAAACGCTTTCATCCGCAGGACGCAGTTAATTTCCGCCTCAGCGATTTTCAGATACAGGCTGTTTTTGCCGAGATCAAAAAAAAGTTTTATACTACTGACAAATATTTTGCCAGCCTTACTATACGTACATCTTCGCTACGCGGGCCTCCTGTCTTTGCTTAATATTTCAGTTTAAGCATTTCATTATTTCATTAAAAATTATTTCATGGTTGTTCGGTTTAAAGCAGCCTGTTTACTATTGTATATATCAGTGTTGTTTATCAGCGTTGCTGAAGCACAGCAACAAAAAGCATATTCATTGGCAGATTTTACAGACTCTGCCATGCACCACATGCCGGTACTTCTGCAAAAACAAGCATTGCTTGATGCATCCAAAGCAGCAGTTACCGACGCAAAGCATTCTTTTTTACCTTCTGCATTTATCGCAGATGAATTGAATTTAGGTTCAGATAATTCTTTGCCCGGTTCTTATCTATCGTATGGCATCATTCCATCAACATCAAGCGGGTTAAGACAGTCGAACGATTATCAATCTGCTGTTGGTAATATAGCGATCTTTCAAAGCCAGTATGAGTTACTGGATTTTGGTTTGAAGAAAGCAAGGATAGATAATGCCAAAGCATATTCAAACCTAACACAGGCAGACCTGGAAAGAGAAAAATATTTGCTGAAATGGCGTGTTGGCAAATTGTATTTCGATATCCTGAAAAACCAGTTTCAGTTAGCGATCGAAAAAGAAAATGTGAACCGCTATGAAGAAATCTACAAAGTAATAGAAGCGGTAACAAGAAGCGGGATTAAAGCAGGTGCAGATTCATCTCTTGCAATGGCTGAATTATCAAAAAGCCGTATCACGTATAATCAGATAGATGGACAGATACGCCAGCAACAGCAGGAGCTTTCTTATCTCACAGGCATATCAGTAAATTATTTTTTGGTTGATACTACTCAAACAAAAAATTATTTGAATGCGCTCGATATTTTGTCGCACAATAATTATACGGACACTGTCAGCAATCCGCTGATCGATTATTACAACAAAGAAGAATTGTTATACAAGCAAACGGAAACGTTGGTAAAGAAAACGTATTTACCAAAAGTTTACCTGAATGCCACCGGTTGGGCACGTGGTTCCAGTATTGATTATGCAGGCAATTACAAATCGTTGAGCGAAGGGCTGGGTTACCAGCGTTTCAATTATATGTTTGGCGCAACATTCGTGTATGACCTTTTTAATGTTGTACATAGAAAAGATAAACTCGCCATCACACATTATAATACAGTTGCGAGCGATTACGATTTGCAACAGCAACAGCTTTCGTTGCAAAATGTAAACAACCAGGCAGAAGAAGCCATTCATACTTCTGTGAAAAATTTGTTTGAGATACCTATACAAATAAAATCTTCACAGGATACGTATAATCAAAAAACCGCACAGTACAAGGCCGGGATCATTAACCTGATCGACCTGACGAATGCTTCATTCGTTTTGTACCGTGCACAATCGGATTATGTGCAAACGCTAAGCGACTGGCTTCTTGCCAATCTTGACAAAGCCGCAGCAACAGGTAATCTTGATCAATTCATTCAAACTATAAAAAAATAATTCATGGTACGTGCAGCTTTAAAAAGGCCAATCACTGTTCTTGTGTTGTTCATGGGCCTTTTGTTGTTTTCCGTTGTAGCCATACGCAGCATACCAATCGATATTTTCCCTAAACTGAACCTTCCCACCATTTATGTGATCGAACAATATGGCGGTATGTCGCCAAAACAAATGGAAGGGTTTTTTGCAACAAGAATGCAGGACCAGTTTTTATACATCAATGGAATAAAAAATATCGAAAGTAAAAATGTACAGGGCTTATCACTTATTAAATTAACGTTCTACGAAAGCACTAACATGGCCGAAGCCTCTGCGCAAGTGGCTTTGCAGGTAAACCGTGTGTCGGCATTTTTTCCACCGGGCTCATTGCCGCCGCAGGTAATACGTTTTGATGCTTCGTCCTTACCTGTTGGCGAGTTGGTTTTTTCCAGCAAAACAAGGTCGCTCAAAGATATTTTTGATATTGCATTAACCCGCATCCGCCCTTTGTTTGCAACGGTGCCGGGAATGTCTTCTGCTCCGCCCTTTGGTTCAAATGCAAGAACTGTAGTAATTAATGTGGATCCGCAAAAACTGCGCACTTTTAATCTGTCGCCGGATGAAGTAGTGCAGGCTGTTGTAAAAAATAATGCGATCACCCCCGCCGGTAATTTGCGGGTAGATAGCATGATGTATATGACCACTATCAACTCGCTTGAAGACAGAGTGGAACAATTCAATGATATCCCCATAAAAAGCAATGGCGCTACAAGCGTCTTTGTAAAAGATGTGGCACGGGTTGCGGACGCAGCAGACATAACAGTTGATTATGCATTGGTAAACGGAAAACGTTCTGTTTATATCCCTGTAGTAAAAACCGCTGATGCATCAACTTTAGATGTGGTGAATACGTTGCGGAAGAAATTGCCGGAGATGAAATCACTGTTGCCCGATGATATCAATCTCAGTTATGAATTCGATCAGTCCATTTTTGTGATCAATGCTGCAAAAAGTTTGATGACAGAAGGTATCCTCGGCGCCATACTTACCGGATTGATGGTGCTTCTTTTTCTGCGCGACTGGCGTAGCAGCCTTGTGGTTATCATCACCATTCCGGTATCGGTATTGAGTGCTGTTTTTTTTCTGAACCTTTCAGGACAAACTATAAATATCATGACATTGAGCGGGCTCGCCCTTGCCATTGGTATTTTGGTTGACCAGGCAACGGTAACGATCGAAAACATACACCAGCACCTTGAAATGGGAAAGAGCAAAAAACTGGCAATTGTTGATGCATGTTCGGAAATTTCTTTTCCGTTGTTGCTTATACTCCTTTGTATCCTTGCGGTGTTTGCGCCATCGTTTGTAATGAATGGTGTGCCCAAAGCCATGTTCCTGCCATTATCATTGTCCATTGCGTTTGCTATGATCGTTTCTTTTATAGCTGCACAAACGTTGGTGCCGGTGATTTCGAACTGGTTGCTCAAGGCCGAAAAATTTCAATACCATCACGCAAAACCTCATGCACATGCAGGAATGACGCTCGATGACAAAGAAATTGACCAGGTAGACGACCATGCACAACAGGAAGCAATGCATCCTGAATCAAATAATTTCTTCCAGAAAATAAAAAACGGGCTGGCAAATCGATTGGAAAAATGGATGCCGAAAAGAAGGCTGGTGGTGATCATTTACCTGGTTATTGCATTTGGTGCCGCAGGTTTTTGTTTTGTTACTATCGGCAAAGACCTGCTCCCTAAAAGTAATGTTGGCCAGTTGCAGCTCAGGATACGTGAACCGGATGGTACAAGGCTGGAAGTAACAGAAGAAGCAACAAAAAATATCCTGGGTATTATCGATTCAACCGTCAACGGAAATATTGCGATAAGCTCTGCACACGTAGGCGTGATACCGAGTAATTTCGGCACAAGTAATTTGTATATTTTTTCAAGCGGCACACACGAGGCTGTAATACAGGTGAACATTGATGAAAATTACAAAGTGAAGATGGATGATCTCAAAGAAGAACTCAGAAAACGCATTGCAGAAAAATATCCGCAGGTAAAAATTTCTTTCGAGCCGATTGAATTAACAGAAAAGATCATGGCACAAGGTGCATCAACACCGATTGAAGTACGTATCGCCGGTAAGAATATGAAAGACATTGAAGGTTATTCATCGCGGCTGCTGGAGAAATTGAAAGCTGTACCTTTTTTGCGTGATGTACAGATTGCACAACCCTTGAAACTGCCCGTTATCAATATTTCCATCGACAGGCAAAAGCTGGCCTTGATGAACCTGAGTATCGATAATGTTTCCAAAAGCATAACCGATGCAACATCGTCAAGCCGTTTTACCAATAAAAATTTATGGCTTGATGACAAGACATCATACACCTATCAGACGCAGATATTCATACCGGAATATATCATGAATTCTCCTGAACAACTGAAATCTATTCCCCTTGTTGAGGGACAAATGCGGCCTGTGCTTGCCGATGTTGCCACATTTGCGCTTGATACGGTTCCCGGCGAATACGACCGGAGCGGCCCGCGCAGGTTTGTAACTGTTAGCGCAAACATCAACAAAAAAGATCTGGGCACTGCAACCTCTGCAGTGCAGCATGCTATCGACGAACTTGGTACACCTCCTTCCGGATTAGTTCCTGAAGTAAAAGGAATGTCATCTTTGTTGACAGAAACCCTCGGTTCCTTGCAAAGCGGTTTGATTGCTGCGATAGTGGTGATATTATTACTGCTCGCCGCCAATTATCAATCCTTCGGGCTTTCAGTGGCAGTGCTGGCAACGGTTCCGGCAGTGTTGTCCGGCTCAATGATCCTGTTACTGATCACCGGTGCCACACTCAACCTGCAATCCTATATGGGTATAATTATGGCTGTGGGTGTGTCTGTCGCCAATGCCATTTTAATTGTGACCAATGCAGAGAACCTGAGGCTCGAATATAAAGATCCTTTTAAGGCTGCTACAGTTGCGGCAAGCATACGCTTGCGGCCGATATTAATGACAAGCATGGCAATGATAGCAGGTATGATACCTATGGCAAGTGGCTTAGGCGAATCAGGCGATCAGTCTGCACCACTTGGCCGTGCAGTGATCGGCGGGCTTGCTGCATCCACATTTGCTGCATTGTATATGGTGCCGTTGGTATATGGATGGATTCAGCAAAAGAAATCTTTTGGAACCGTTTCATTATTGCCGGAAGATGAAAATACGAATAGCTGATTTTTTATGAAACAAACATCAGTAATTATATTAAGCATCGTTGCGACGCTCCCTTGTACTGCAACATTTCTATTGAGCGCTGCGCAACGGCAAATTCGAAGCGATCTTTTTACTGTTTTTCAGGGGTAACATAACTTAAACAAATTTTGAATCATGATAAAGAAACATATAGTAGCAATTACTTCGACAATTATTATTTTTTATTCATGCTCTGACAATAAAGCATCGGAAAATAAAAAGGACCCGGTAAATGCGGCGCCACATTATACGCTTGCAAAAGTTGAAAGGGCCAAAGTAAGCGAGCAACTTAAACTGCCGGCACAGTTAGCTGCATACCAGGAAGTGAGCATTTTCCCTAAAGTGAACGGCTATGTAAAAACAGTTTCCGTTGATATAGGGTCGCATGTACAAAAAGGACAGGTATTGATGACGCTGGAAGCACCCGAATTAGAACAGGCAGTTGCGCAGGCAAAAGAAAAATATGCACGTGCAAAATCAGATTATACAATTTCGAAAGAAAATTATGCGCGGTTAAAAGAAGCTTCTGCAACACCAGGCGCTATTTCACCGCTTGACCTTGCTACGGCAAAATCAAAAGCAGAAGCAGATAGTTCGCTGAGCAATGCAGAAAAAGCAAACTGGCAAATGCAGCAGACGATGATGGATTATCTTATCGTAACAGCTCCATTCAGTGGAGTGATCACACAACGTAATGTACACCCCGGTGCATTAGTGAGTGCGGAAGCAAAAGACGGTAAGCCGATGCTTGAATTGAAACAGGTAGACCACTTGCGCCTGCAGGTAGATATTCCGGAAAGCGCTGTTGCAAGCCTGAAGAAAAAAAACGACAGCGTTTCATTTGAACTTTCAGCATATCCTGGCGTTGAAAGAAAAGGGCATATCAGCCGCATATCAATGAATATTAATGAACAATTCCGCTCGGAAAGGATCGAACTCGATGTGTACAATGCAGATGGCACTCTTGCCCCGGGAATGTATGCAGATGTGTTATTCAATTCAGATGGTAGCCCCAATGCATTGTCGGTACCCAGATCTGCAGTTGTTATTTCAACGGAAAGAAAATATGTGATTGTTGTACGTAATGGCAAAGCAGTTAAAGTAGATGTGATAACCGGAAACCAGGCACATAACAAAATGGAAATTGTTGGCGCCGTGCAGCCCGGCGAAGAAGTGATTACTGATGCCAATGATGAAATTAAAGATGGGACAAATGTGCAATAATCTCGTCAAAGCAGGGATGGTAGAGTCGCAGGAGGTTTAACAAATGCGGCTCAACGCCCGCTGAGATGCGGCCCTGCTTTTTGAATTTGTTGAAAAAGTAAGCCCATACCCCGTTTTAAAATCCCTTAAAATGCAACCGTATAAAAATCAATTTCAGGTTTTATAGGATTGCGCATTGCGATGTCAGGCAAAAACAAATTTTCTTTTATCCTGAACAGTATAGTTATGTGTCCTCTTAAAATACTTGTTGTGGAAGATGAGAAAAAAATTGCAGAATCGATATCCCAGGGACTTACCGAAAAGCAATTTGATGTGGATATAGCGCTGGATGGGCTCAGCGCAAAAAAAATGATAGCAGATATTTCCTACGATCTCATTATACTCGACATTAACGTACCTTTTTTTAATGGCTATGAATTATGTGTCTTTATCAGGCAGCAAAATAAAAATTTACCGGTATTGATGTTAACTGCAATGGACACCCTTGATCAAAAACTTGCAGGTTTTGATGCAGGTACAGATGATTACCTGGTTAAACCCTTTGACTTTAAGGAACTGCTCGTTAGGGTCAAAGCATTGCTTAAAAGGTCGAGCCACTATAACGCCGATGATAATGTACTCCAGGTTTCCGGGCTTGTTATGAATTTAGACAGTAAACAGGTAACGCGAAACGGGAAAGAAATTTTACTTACTGCAAAAGAATTTCAATTGCTGGAATATTTTATAAGAAATAAGAACAGGGTTTTGTCGAGGGCCGATATTGCAATAGATGTGTGGGATATCGATTTCGATACGGGAACAAATGTGATAGATGTGTACGTAAATTTTCTCCGGAAAAAAATTGACAAAGAATTCGATCAGAAATTAATATTTACCTACGTAGGGCTTGGGTATATCTTAAAAGAAAACGGCTGAATGAAAATAAGGCATAAAATATCATTGTTGTTTGCATTGCAGGTAATGTCAATTATGCTGTTTCTTGGCTTTGCTGTGTATTATTTTTCTTCACTTCAGCGGGAAAGGGCTTTTTACAAAAGGTTAAGGAGCCGGGCAAATTATAGTGCACAACTCTTTTCCTTCCTGGGTAGGGACAGTAGCAATGCTATCCTCACAAGAAATGATTCAACTTCTTTGTTTGGCCCTCAGCCCGTACAGAGTGTTGCTATTTTTTCCGGCACAGGCGAATTGCTATATAAATTTAGCAGGCCAGGCAGCCCTGGTTTGGTAATCACCAAAGAAGTGCTGAACGATGTAAATGCACATGGCGAAAAAAAATTCAGGACAGGTAATAATGAAGCTGTTGCGATAAAGCATAACAACGGGAAAAAAACATATATCGTTGCAGTAGCTGCTTACGATGAAGATGGGCTGCGGCATTTGGATGAACTGGCAAAAATACTCGGGGCCAGCTTTCTTGCAGGTATATTAATTACCGCACTTATCGGTTTTATCTTTTCCCGGCAATTGGTAAAACCTATTTTACAAATTATACATGAAGTGAATGATATCTCTTCATATAACCTTTCCCATCGTATAAAAATCGGGAGTAGCAAAGATGAACTTGCACAACTGGCAAATACGTTCAACGAATTACTGGAACGTTTGCAAAAATCTTTCAATACCCAAAGAAGGTTTATTTCAAATGCATCGCACGAATTGTCTACTCCACTCACATCAATTTCAAGCCAGTTGGAAGTAACGCTTCAAAAAGAAAGGAACAGCAGGGAATATGAAAAAGTACTTGCTTCAATAAGTGAAGATGTTTTGCAAATGCGGCAACTCACCAAAAGCCTTTTGGAAATAGCAAAGGCAGATACCGAAGGCAATATCGAGTTAAAGGAGGTCAGGATAGATGAAATCCTATTGCGCATTATTTCTGAAATAAGGAAGATCAACCAGAGGTATCATGTTGATTTATATTTTGAAGATGCTATGGAAGATGAAAGCGCTTTTATCGTTTTCGGAAATGTGGAGTTGCTGCATAGTGCATTAAAGAATATTATAGAGAATGGCTGTAAATACTCGGTTGATAAAACCTCCAGGGTAGATTTGTTGTGTATCAATAATAGGGTATGCATCCACGTTATGAATAAAGGAAATGTTATTGCTGCTGAAGAATTGCAAAAAATATTCCAGCCGTTTTACCGCGGGGTTAATTCAAAAGAATACAAAGGTTTTGGCCTCGGCCTTGCTTTGGCAAAAAGCATTGCCCGTTTGCACAGGGGGGTCATCAATGTTCAATCAGGTTTGCAGGATGGAACGATATTTACCATTGAGTTCCCTTCGCTGAAAGCCTATCAGTAACTCCACGATTTAATCGCATTTTAATTCCATTTTGCCCCCGGTTTACTCAGGTTAAGGTAATTTTATTTCATAAAAATCATTCATAATTCCTGCAAAAAATAATTGTGAATAAACTTTTGAACAATATATTGATACCGGTATTTTCTGCAAATGGTTTAATGGAAGATGTTGAAAGTATGCTTGAAATTGCAACATCGTTTCAGGGAAATGTGCATTTGGCCTGCGTGTTGAATAACGGCAGGTTCCGCCCTTTCCTGCGAAGCAGGTTGTTCTTGTCAGCAGCAAGAAAAATTAAAATAAACAAGAAAGAACTGGATGCAAAACTGCAAATGGAAAGGTTAAGTAAACTATATCCGTTTGTTGTGTTTAATCACACAGTTTTTCATCGTGACCCCAAAAGCGAAATTGCCGACTATTGTAAAAGGCACCACATCGATATAATTTTGCTCCCTGAAAAAAAAGCGCCGGAAATTTATAATGGGGGTGGTCATCTTAATAATTATCCCTTTTTATTTACACAGGATTTGCCGATTCTCGCTGTTCACTTTCATAATGCATTAAATGAAATAAAGAACATCGTTATACCGGTAGGAAATTTTCTTCCGGTGCGCAGGCTTGTTATTGCTTCGTACATCGGTAAGCTATTTCATTCAACCATTCATTTGGTATCCGTAAATAAAAAACTACTTGTTAATGGCTACGACGAAGCTGTTTGTATGTATAAAGCATACCACCTGTTGCGGGATAATACAAACCTGAGAGTGGAATGCAATATGTTGCCCGGAAAAGATATTACCAATGTTTCATTACAATATGCGGAAAAAATAAGTGCAGAGCTTGTATTGATTAATTCGGACGAGCATAATATGTATGAAGCAATTGCTAATTGAACTAACCAGGGGAAATGAGTATAAAAGCTGGTGAATTTGGGCGATGTTACTGATTCTTTAAACGTATTAATAACATCTCAAGAATTAGGTGATCGGACCGGTTTGGTTCAAGTAGTCTTCGGTTACCTATAATCACGGCCGCTGCTTTTGCAGTGGCCTCTTTATTTTATAGAGAAATGGTTTTATAAAACTGGCCTGATAGTACAAAATATAAAAAGGAATTCTTATGGAGATGAATATCGGGGAAATGCACCCTCATGAAAAATGTATAATCTGCGGATCAGAATTGTATGTAACAGATCACGGTAATCACGAAATCACATATCATTGTTCTTCCGACGCTGCACGTTTTTGGGATTATGACAGGGGAACAATTGAACAGGCCAAGGCAAAGGAACACTGGGATAAATCCAGGCTCGAAGTTTACTTAACCGCGAAATAGATTTGTAAGGGCCACGCAGCTGTTCGATAAATTGCTGCAATTAAAGCGGGTCGTGATTTTTTGTTTTGTATGTGATGCAAAAAGGATATTTTGCTGCCCTGGAGTTTAATTCTTTTAAAACTTCTTCGCGTTCTTCGAATGGGTTTCTTTTTAAGGTGCGTTTAAATTCCAAATTTCTTTTACTTTCTGTTGCGGGTTGAATTTTTACATTGTTGCTGCTGATAGTGATTTCAAACGTTTTCATGGCAATATGATTTTGTGCTCAAAAAATAAATTCTTTTCGGCTCGCACAAGAATCAATTCTCCCTTAGATAAATTAAAGCAGATGAAATTTTGCAGAATGGATGTTCATTACATATAACTGAAACAAAGATAAACGCATATCGCTTTTTTTATCGTTAACAACAATTAAAAAAAAATTAAACCTTGTTAATTAAGAGAAATATTACGTTCAGGTATTGCACCTTCGCGGTTTTAAAAATCCTGTCAGGAATAAAAGTAAACCGAATATAGCAGTTATCCATTCGCCGTTATTAAGGCCGAGCCAGATCATCACACTACCAAGCCCCCAGCGAAGGACCCGGCTCAGCCATAATGCCCAGTCGATATTTTTATTTGCAAACATTAATCGTTTTTGATTTTAATTTCGGGTTGCATTACCACTTTTGATTTTACGGAATTGGAGATCAGGCATGCAGCTTCTGCTTTTTGTAAAATTCGCTCCGCCTTTTCTTTTTCACTTTCCTCACGAATAGTTACAACAGGGTGCAATACAATTTCCGAGATCATATATTTGTTATCTACTTTTTCAAGTTTACCATTGGCATGGCATTGAAAATCGGAAAAATTGAATTTTGAATTTTCTGCGATCGCAAGAAAAGTTGTCATTAAGCAACTGTTCACTGCTGCAACCAGCAAATGTTCCGGTGACCAGATGCCTGGAATTCCGTTTGAAAATTCAGGCGGCGTTGCTACTTCGATATGTTCATTTAATACAGGCGAAGACATCAATCCTTTTCTTCCTTGTTCCCAGCTTACGTTTACTTCATAAAAATGTGTGTTTTCCATAATTAATCATTTTTTATTTCTTCAAATACAGGTTCTTTTTCCTGCTTGTTTTTTGATGGAGGTATGGCACAACTTCCGGCGCAGCAACAACCGGTATTTGTAAAAGCCTGGAAAAGAAAAATGCCGGAAAGCAAACCTGATAACATATCGTGCATCATTATTGCATTTACTCCTATAAAGATCCCCAGCATTAATCTTAGAATGCGCACCAGGTGCCAGTTATACAATACCATTTGTTTAATGTTGCTCATCGCCCATATTTTTTTAAGCTCACCCAACTTCCGCCATTGTATGCAGTAAAACCGTTTGACTGCAAAACATTTTTGGCTGAAGCACTTCTCATTCCGGAGGCACAGCAGGTTATAATTGTTTTTTCTTTCTTTAATTTTTTTAATTGCGCAGGCAATTCATTTAACGGAATGTTCAATGAATTTTTTACATGTCCGGCTGCGTATTCATTTCTTGTGCGCACATCCAGTATTATTGCGCCTTCTTCGATCAGTGTTGCAAAATCAGTTGAAGATGTTTTGCCAAATAATTTTTTTAGTAAGGTGATCATTGAAATTTTTTAGTTGATTAATAATACAGCTCCCACATCTATCCATGAACCGCCATCAGACACATTGGTAAAGCCGTTCTGTTGAAGTACCTTGCATGCTTTCGCACTTCTAATGCCAGAAGCACAACACAATACAATTCTACCGGAGATTTGTTGAAGCTCATCTATCCGGTCGTGCAATTCCTGCAGCGGTACGTTGATTGAATTTTTCACATGTCCCTGGGCATATTCCCCTGGGGTACGCACATCAATAATTGTGGTATTCATTTTTTAGAATTTAGTTTTTAGTTATTCTTTTTTTTGCTTTTCCCGTGTGCTTATGCGGAATGGCAAATAAAGCGGGCAAAAACTTATAAAACTGGTTAGAATGAAAATTCCTGCGATTACAAGAGATATAATAGCAGCCGTTCCGCTTATTTTATTAAATAAATAAAGTAACGCAAGGATAACGGCAATACCTATGCGAATTGTTCGGTCAGCCATTCCCATATTTTTTTTCATGTTGGTTATTTTTTTAATCCACCACAAATTTGCAACTGATAAAAAGAAGATTTGGTTACTTATGTTACACTGGCAAGCCTGGCGTAAGGCGTTGATGAATTAAATATTTGGTGACAATGGAAAACCCTTTAACGCTAAGATAACCTTTGCATAAGATTGAGGTTACATTGTGAAAATAACTTTATAAAACCTCATGAAATGAAACCGGCATTTTTGTTAATCACCCTTGTTACAATTTCACTGCTTGCTTCTGCACAGATCATCCCTCAAACAGAAAATATTTTCATCATCACTACAGATGGTTTTCGCTGGCAGGAAGTTTTTGCAGGTGCGGACTCCACGTTAATTAACAATACAGAATTTGTAGAAGATACTTCCATTGCCAAACAACTTTACTGGAACGAAAACATGCAGGAACGACGCAGGATGTTACTCCCTTTTTTCTGGAATGTGATCGCACAAAAAGGACAGCTTTACGGAAACCGGAATTTTGGAAATAAATCGAATGTGGCAAACCTTTATAAGATTTCTTATCCCGGCTACAATGAAATTTTCACAGGTTATACGGACCCGGGTATCATTATCAATTATCCAAAACAAAACCCGAACACAAACATTCTTGAATATCTCAACAAACAGGAACAATATCATGGAAAAGTAGTTGCTTTCAGCTCTTGGTATGTTTTTCCCTATATTTTAAATGAAGAGCGCAGCGGTTTGCCTGTGAACAGCGGTTATGAAAATATGCAGGTTGAAAATGACAGCGCATATCAACTGATCAATAAAGTGCAGGATAATGTTGCAGTAAAAAATCATACACGGTACGATTTACTCACTTATTTAAATGCAAAAGAATACATAGAACAGCATCACCCGAAAATTGTTTTTATAGGTTTGGGCGAAACCGATGAGTTTGCACATGAAGGGCATTATGATAAATATCTTCAACGCGCCAATGCTGTAGATAAAATGATCAGCGATTTGTGGTATTTTGTGCAAACAAATTCTTTCTACAAAAACAAAACAACATTTATCATTACCACCGATCATGGACGTGGAAAGAAAACATTCAACTGGAGCAATCATAGTTTATTCACCAATGGTTCCGCACAAACATGGCTTGCAATGATAGGCCCAGGTATTGAACCTTTGGGTGAAATAAAAGAAGAACAACAGATCTATCAAAAACAAATTGCAGGGACTATTGCATTATTGCTTGGGCAAAAATTTGAAACGGAACATAAAGTTGGTAAACCTATTCCTCTTCCGCAATCTCCGGCTCTACATTTAGTAAGCAAATGAGAGGCAGTTGGCAGTTTTCAGTCGTCGGTCGTCAGTGGCTCACTGAGTTCAAAAAATTTTTCAAGTTAATTAGTAGCTGTCAATTCTTTGTTCCCGGGAAACTGTTAACATTAAGGTAACATTGAGGTAACATTCGGATCATTGCACAGTTCTTTTTTTGTAGCCCAAAACAAAGATTACATTTTATGAGACTTAACAGATCGAAAAAATCACTCTTAACAATTATTGTTGTTTTTTTAGTTTGTTTCAGTACAGTGCAGGCGCAGACTATTTGGAATTCTTTATGGAATTCAGATTCTGCTTTTAAAGCCGGCACACCCAAAACAGGAAGGGTTTGGGGATATGTTTTTGGCGATTTCTACTATAAGCCCCACGCAGATTCCTTGAATCGTGGTGGAGGGAACCAATATACAGGCATACCGCAAAGCAGGAACGCATTCCAGTTCCGCCGTATTTATCTTGGCTATGATTATAATATTTCTCAAAAGTTCTCTGCAGAATTGCTATTATCTGCAGAAGATAATTTCCCTGCATACAATCCACCTTCTTCAAGTGCAGCAAGCGGCGATCAATTGTCTAACAGCAAGGAAACTTTTTTTATCAAGCTTGCTAATATACGCTGGAAAAATATTTGGAAAGGAACAGACTTAGTGTTAGGTGAACAGTTTACTCCCTCTTTCGCTATGTTGACAGAAAAAATATGGAACTATCGCTCCGTTGAAAGAACCATATCAGATATTCGTCGAACCCCTTCTTATGATTTTGGCGCAGGGCTGCAGGGTGTTTTCGATCCGAAAACAAGAAATTTTGGCTACAATTTATTAGTCGCAACCGGTAACAGTGATAAGCCTGCGACTTCCAGCTTCAAATGGTTTTACGGAGATGTATATGCGTTTTTTGCAAATAAGAAAATTATTGTTGATTTGTATGCTGACTACCAAAGGCTAAACTGGCAACCAACTTGGCATCACGATCGTCAGATGTTGAAAGGCTTCATTGCTTACAATACGTCTCCGCTTACGGTAGGGGTGGAAGCATTCGTTAACAATATGAAAGCAGATACAAAGGCAGTTCCATTTAAAGCTAATGGCCCTGCTGACACAATTGCTACGAAAGCGAAAGGCATTTCTTTCTATATACATGGGGATATCATCAAAGAAAAGCTTAGATTCTTTGCAAGAGTCGACCTATATAATCCTAATAAAAACATAGGTAGCAATCTGCAAGATTCAGCTTTTGCAGCACTATCTTCTCCAGCCGGGTATAACACTGGTTCATATAAAATAACTACAAACAATACAGGTGGTGTTTCTGGTGCAACTGCTTTAGGCGATATCAGTTCAAAAGAAACTTTTTTTACAATTGGGCTTGATTATATGCCTTTCAGCAATGTACATTTCGAACCTAACATCTGGTATAATCATTACAATTCTCAATTATCAACAGTACCTGGTATGATGGCAGGTGCAAATAATGCGAATCATGATATGGTTTGGAGATTGACATTCTTTTATGTTTTCGGCAAAGTTTATAAGAATACTTACAACCAGCTATAACTCCAATAAATAAAAAATATGAAAATGAAATTCTTTAGTTTAAAAAACATTTGCGCTGTTGGTGCTTTATTCGCATCAATGAGCTTAACGTCTTGTGGTGGCGGCGGAACTGATAACAAATCAGACAGTACAGCATCTGCAAGCAGTGATGATAATACATTGATCGGTGCAGGCAGCACTTTTGACTACCCGCTGTTCTCAAAACTTTTTTCTGAATACAACAAGGCAAATGGATTGAAAATAAATTATCAGTCTATTGGTTCCGGTGGTGGCATCCAACAATTAACCAGCAAGACTGTTGACTTTGGTGCTTCTGATAATCCTTTAAATGGAAAACAAGATTCAGCATTGACGGCGCCCGTTATTCATATTCCTGTTACTGCCGGTGCGGTAGTTATCAGCTACAACCTTCCTGATGTAAAAGATACATTGATGCTGACACCTGACATCATTGCTGATATTTTTCTCGGCAAGATCACAAAATGGGATGATGCGAAAATTGCAGCGATCAATAAAGGCGTAAAACTTCCTTCTTCAACAATTGTTGTAGCTCATCGTTCTGACGGAAGTGGAACAACCGGGATCTTTACTACGTATCTTGATAAAGTAAGTGAAGAATGGCATACGAAAGTTGGAAAAGGAAATAGTGTTAACTGGCCAACAGGTTTGGGCGGCAAAGGAAATGAAGGTGTCGCCGGTAGTGTAAAACAGACTCCCGGGTCAATCGGTTATATAGAGCTTGCTTATGCAGTTCAAAATAATATGTCTTTTGCAAAAGTGCAGAACAAAGCTGGCAATTTTATTACTCCAAGCATTGCAAGTGTAACTGCTGCTGCAAACGTTACTATTCCGGCAGATTCAAAAATTTCATTGACAAATACAGATGCTGCTGACGGTTACCCGATCTCCGGTTTTTCATGGGTATTGATTTATAAAGAACAGAAATATAATAACCGTTCTGCAGACCGGGCAACCAAATTATTGAAACTGCTATCGTGGGTTATTCATGATGGGCAACAATACAGTGGTGCATTGAATTATGCCCCGCTCTCATCTGCGGCAGTGAGCACAGGTGATGCAATTTTGAAATCGGTTACTTTCGACGGGAAGCCGATTTTGCAATAAGAGACCGAAAGACTGAAAGTCGGGAAGTCAGAAAGATGGCTTGATTTTTTCTTTACGACTTCCGGACTTCCCAACTTTCTGACTTGAAAAGATATACGATGGATTCAACAACAATGGAAAAAGATAAGCTTACCCTCAGCGAAGTTTCGCTGGGGGTTATTGATTCTGTAAAGACATCTGTAAATGTTAAGCAGAAAGTGAAAAGATTATACAGGCAGATACGTACAGAAAATATTTTTAAGAAAATGTTGGTGATAATGGGTTTGATCATGATCATTCTGGTTATCGGGATATTGCTGACATTGATTGTTGAATCAATCCCTTCGATCAAAGCCCTTGGCGCAAAATATTTGTGGGGAAAAACATGGGACCCGGTTCAGGATGTTTACGGCGCATATCCATTCCTGTTAGGAACGTTGCTCACTTCATTCCTTGCTTTAATTATATCTGTTCCCTTTTCAATTGCTGTTGCAATTTTCCTTGGTGAATATTACCCGAAAGGATGGTTGCCGGATTTCTTAAAGAATACAGTGGAGCTGATCGCGGCGGTACCATCAGTAATCTATGGTTTCTGGGGGCTTGCGGTGTTAGTGCCGATCGTCCGCAGTTTTGAAACAAAAATTGGTGTGGATCCTTTTGGTGTTGGCATTTTCAGTTCTTCATTGATATTAGCTGTGATGATCATTCCGTATGCGGCGTCTTTGGGAAGATCAGTTATACAAATGGTTCCGTCTTCTTTAAAAGAAGCTGCATATTCTCTCGGGGCAACAAGGTGGGAAGTAATTAAAAGCGTGATCATTCCTTACACAAAATCAGGGTTGTTTGCAGGCATTTTATTATCGCTGGGCCGTGCACTGGGTGAAACGATGGCTGTTACCATGGTGATCGGGAATACAAGCATCATTCCAAAAAATATTTTCGCTCCGGGCAATACTATGGCAAGCGTGATCGCCAATGAATTTACTGAAGCTGATAAGCCGGTTTACTTATCAGCGTTAATAGAACTCGGGCTTGTATTGTTTTTGGTAACTGTTGTAATTAATATGATCGGCAAACGTGTGATCAGCAAATTCACTAATGAGTAGAGGATTGCCACAGATTCACAGATAAATTTTTAATCTGTGGCAAAAAAATTGACTTTGTGTTTTTTAATGAATACTATAATTGATATGAATGAAAAATAGTCACAGGTAAAATGATTTAATCTGTGAATCTGTGGCAAAATGAAATCAGTATGAGTAACGTAAAATACAGAATAGGGAAAAGCAGGGTGTTCCAGGTAATTACTGTGACACTTGCATTTGCATGCATCATTCCATTGTTTGCTATTTTATTTTTTATAATAAAAGCTGGCATTACAAGGATCAACTGGCATTTTTTGGTGAATGTGCCAAAACCGGTTGGTGAAACCGGTGGTGGAATTGCAAATGCCCTGCTTGGTACATTTATCATTATCATTGTTGCAGCAGTCATCGCTATCCCGATAGGGATTATGTGCGGTGTATATCTGAGCGAAAATAAAAAAAGCAAACTGGCATACTGGAGCCGTTTGTGTGTTGACATTTTGCAAGGTGTTCCCTCGATTGTCGTTGGTATCGTTGCTTATTTCTGGCTGGTAAAACCGCTTGGGGGCTTTTCAGCATTATCCGGAAGTGTGGCATTAGCAATTATGATGTTGCCGATCGTTATCCGGTCAACGGAAGAAACGTTGAAACTTCTTCCGGATACATTGAAAGAAGCGGCGTTCGCACTGGGCATGCCATTTCATCGGGTGATATTAAAAGTGATTGTTCCCTGCGGTATCAGCGGAATTCTTTCCGGCGTGATGCTTTCTGTTGCGAGAGTTGCAGGTGAAACGGCGCCGTTGTTATTCACAGCATTTGGTAACCCTTATCTTTCTGCAAATATCACCAAGCCGATGCAAAGCTTGCCTTTGCTGATCTTCAATTATGCAACAAGCCCGTACAACGACTGGCACGACCTGGCGTGGGGCGCTTCATTAATATTACTTGTTTTCGTATTGGTATTAAATATTTCTACAAAGCTGATAACTAAAAGATGGAAAGTACAATTGTAAAGGCAGTTGATTATAACGCGTATTTCGGGGACAACCATGTTGTAAAAAATGTGAACATTGATATCCCAAAGAACCACGTTATCGCAGTGATGGGACCATCGGGCTGTGGCAAAACAACATTTCTTCGCGGTATTAACCGCATGCACGAACTAATTCCTAATGCAACTGCAAGTGGTAAGATATTACTGAACAATGAAGACGTGATGCAGATGCACCCGATCTTTGTGCGTTTGAAAATAGGGATGGTTTTTCAACGCCCGAATCCTTTTCCGAATCTTAGTATATACGACAACGTTATAGCCGGGTATAAATTAAATGGGATAAAACTTCCTAAAGCAGATAAGGATAAGATCGTTGAAGAATCGTTAACGAAAGTGGCCCTCTGGAAAGAAGTAAAAGATTCACTTACGAAAAAAGGCACATTCCTTTCCGGCGGGCAGCAGCAACGTTTATGTATTGCACGTGCAGTAGCAATGCAACCAGAAGTGTTGTTGTTTGATGAACCGACAAGTGCACTTGACCCGATCTCTACGTCAACAGTGGAAGAATTGTTTCATGAACTGAAAAAGAATTATACACTGATCATTGTAACACACAATATGCAGCAGGCTGCGAGAGTTAGTGATAAAACAGCATTTTTTTATATGGGGGAATTGGTGGAGTATGATGAAACAAAAAAAATGTTCACTAACCCGAGGGATAACAGAACGCAGAATTATATTACGGGAAGGTTTAGTTAGTAATTATGAATTACTAATTAAGAATTATGAATTGAGAGAATTGATGTTTAAAATTTTGTATATAAATTTTATTATCAGAGGGATCAGATAAATGAGGCCAGGATAGTATTTCAGACTATCGCTCAATAGAATTGTTGCAGTACAAGAGTGCGACGCAAGGATGTTTAACCGGAGTTACTGAAGCTGGTTACCCAAATGAAAAACTAACAATTAAAAAAGCTAAAAACTAATAGTGGTGTACGATTTGAAGAAATCGTACATCTAACATCGTAAATCGTACATAGCATGACCCAGTTAGAAACAGAATTGCATTTATTAAAGAATGAGGTGATCAATATGTGGAACCTGGTGAGGTCGCAATTGGAAAAAGCAAAATCAGCAATGCTGAATTTTGATAAAGACCTTGCACGTGAAGTGGTGTTGAAAGAAAGAAGAGTGAACGGTGCGGAATTAAAAATAGACCGTGACTGCGAAAATATTTTCGCGTTATTGACGCCTGTTGCAGTAGACCTGCGCTTTGTGCTTGCGGTACTGAAGATCAATTCTAACCTGGAAAGGATCGGCGATATTGCAGAAGGCATCGCGAAATATGTGCTGAGCATTGAAGAGCCGTTCAATAAAGAATTGCTTGAATCAACCTATGTAACGAAGATGTATGATGAAGCGATTAATATTTTAGAAGACACGCTTTCTGCTTTTGAAAATGAGGATACCATTCTTGCACGCAGCGTGTTTAAGAAAGATGAATTTTTGGATGATATCAACCTTCGTGCAAATGAACTTGTTGAAGATTATTTAAAAGCGAACCCGAAAGAGATCAACCAGGCTTTGTATATTCTTTCAGTGATCAGGAAACTGGAACGTGTTGGCGATCAATCCAAAAATATTTCGGAAGAAATTATATTCTATCTCGAGGCAAAAGTGCTTAAGCACAAACACTCTCATTAATAATGTTAGGATAACATTTCAGTAAAAGCAAGGTAACACCCTGAGTATATCTTGCAGCCATAAATCAATTTACTTGTTATTAATGGTTTTATAAAGCAAACGTTAGAATTTTCTCATGCAGTAGCCACTTCATTTTCATGATGGTGGCTTTTTTTATTTTTGATAAGCAATATCGGCATTGTTCTTAATTTAATATATACATACTCAGAGGTTATTCATGATGAACATAAATAATATTTTGCACGATCTATTGTATTTTGAAATTCACATTTTATTTTCATTTTGAATTTTAATCTTCTTAAATTCAATCAACATTAAAATGCGTTGTTGATGCAGTAATTCTTTAGTTTTATAGTAAAGAAAGTTAGTCATTTCCCACCTTATATCTGTTAGTTTTTCATCGAACATTTTGAAGATAACAAATTAATTAAACCATGTCCATTCTGCACACTTTTGAAAAAATGCAGCTTATCAGTCATTACATCGAAAAAAGATCAACAGGAACGCAAAAAGAATTTGCAAAAAAATTAGGTATAAGCCGGAGCATGCTCAACCGATACCTGAAGGAAATGAAGTCGAGAAAATTTCCCATTCGGTATTGTAAAATAAGAAAAACATATTATTATCAGGAACCCGGGAAAATGACAGAAAAATTATTTGTTCAGGAAATGCCAAAAGAAGAAATGAGAAAAATAAATGGAGGGTTTGACATTGAGTTAGCTCATTTAATTCTACATGAAAGCAAGACATCTAAAAACAACTTCAGAAAAATTTAATTCATTTCTGTAATATAGACTTCTCAATACTATGCAGAAACATATAAAAACGTTGAGTCCACTTATAATAGACTGAAGACGTAGAACTTTACAAATTAAATCAGGTTCAATGTCTTTTTTTTCTGGATTATTTAGTTATGAGCGATTGTATGATCAAAATTCTGTAAACAGTGTAGCTGAATTTATTACCTGTCTTAAAGTAAAAATTACAAAAACAACAATTGAAAAAGCGCTCACGGAACACTCCGATTACCCAAGCCTGCTTAGCATAAGCGATGCGCTCAATTCTTTCGGCATCGAAAATATAGGTATCAAAACCAACATTGAGAAATTGCACGAAATACCCGCTCCTTTTTTTGTTCCTGTTAGAAGCCCGACAAGCCACCGAGATTTTTTTACTATAGTACAGAAGGTTAATGACGACACCATTAATTATTTTGATTCCGAAAAAAGCAAATGGGAAAATATTCCCAAAACCGATTTTGAAAAAAAATGGCCTCTGAAAATTGCATTGTTGGCTGATGCGGAAAATGCATCAAATGAAAAAGATTATAAAAAAAAGCGCGGCGAAGAAATAAGAAAAAAAATTGCTGATATCAGCACGTATGCTGCGTTGCCATTAGTAGCTATTGTAGTATCAACGTGGAATGTTTTTAAACATGGGCAATCGGCAGTTTTCCCTGTACTATTTTTAATGCTTTCATTGATAGGCAGCATAATCACCATCCTGCTGTTGTGGTATGAAATAGATGAGTACAACCCCCTCTTGCAGCAAATTTGCAATGAAGGAAAAAAAGTGAATTGCAATGCAATCCTTCACTCCAAAGCCTCAAAGGTAGTGGGCATAAGTTGGAGCGCAATTGGCTTCGTATATTTTGCCGGTGGCGTGATGGTTCAATTATTTACCGGCATCACAAACATGCAAACATTAAGCATTCTTGCCTGGCTTAATCTGTTCGCTGCTCCTTATATCATTTTCTCTGTTTATTATCAATGGCTCATTGCAAAACAATGGTGCGTTTTATGCCTTTCTGTGCAGGCTTTGCTTGCTATGCAATTGGTCACAGGGTTGCTTGCAGGTTGGCCGCAACAAATTAATGCGGTTATGTGGGGCAACAATTTTTTATTAATCACGCTGATACTTTCGTATTTGTTGCCCTTTGTTGTAGTGAACCTTCTGTTGCCCGCCCGGCGTGCAGCGAAAGAAGGTAAGGCAAACAAGAAGGAACTCATCCGGCTTAAACACAACCCGCAAATATTTGAGGCATTGCTGGGAAAACAAAGAGACATATCAAAGTTGCCTGACAAGTTGGGTATTTCATTAGGCAATCCTAATGCTCCATATAAAATTATTAAAGTGTGCAACCCTTATTGCGGGCCGTGTGCAAAAGCACATAAACCTATAGAGGAATTATTGCATGATAACCCAAATGTGCAGGTACAAATCATTTTTACTGCAACAAACGAAGAAGGTGATATAAAGGCACCACCGGTAAAACACTTGCTGGCCATTGCTGAGAAAAATGATGAGACAAAAACAAAACAAGCTTTGGATGACTGGTATTTAGCTGATAAAAAAGATTATGAAGTATTTGCTGCAAAATACCCGATAAACGGTGAATTAAAAATGCAATCTGAAAAATTAGATGCCATGCAAAAATGGTGCGAACAAACAGGTATCAGGTTTACACCAACCTTTTTTATTACCTCAATTTTTTCCGATGACAAGGGAGAAAAAAAATTTTTTCAGTTGCCGGAATTATATAGTGTAAGCGATTTAAAATATTTCTTCTTATCCGTTCCGGAAACGGCAGGAAAAGAAGTGTAAAATAATTTTCTGTTTATAAAGCCAAACAGAAAATACCCTGGGGCTTTTAGTAATGATGGTGCACACAGTTTTACTACCAGAAAGGCAACCTGCCTGAGTGAACATGTGACTCAGGGAGGCTTTGC
Organism: Bacteroidota bacterium; assembly: GCA_018266575.1. Taxonomy (GTDB): domain Bacteria; phylum Bacteroidota; class Bacteroidia; order Chitinophagales; family Chitinophagaceae; genus Puia. Next base: position 299,547 of record JAFEAE010000023.1, on the reverse strand, counting down.
CATATCTCATATCAATATTTTTAACAACAAAATTTTAAAACAATGAAAAAATTAAAATTAAAGGCACTTGAGTTCAATGCAGAGCAGGTGCTTACAAGAGAGCAATTGAAAAACATATTAGGTGGTGATGGTGGTAGTGGGAATTGTACATGCACTTGTACAGGGGGGAAATTTTCCGGTGACTCCTGGACGTATGACAATGGAAGCCAGCCTCCAGGTCATATTCAACAAAATGATGTTGATAGTTATTGTGGTGTAGTTGCAGGTGTTACCGCTTCCTGTACAGGATGCACCAATCCAAATTGGTAAAGAAAAGTACCTGCGACTATATTAGTCGCAGGTTTCATTTGAATAAGAATTTTCAAATGCCATTATATGCTCTGCTTCTGCAACAACAGGTTTATTTTACCATCGGTCTGTTTATTACTAATTACACAACTATGCTTTTCACAAGCACTAATCTACGGTACTGTGCGAGATTCTATCCATAATAAAATTCTATTTTATGAACCAATAAATGGTTTCTTTAACCCCAACCTGGCTACGTCGAAGTCGGAAATTTTTCCTGATGCTCACGGAAATTTCAAAAAATCAGTTTCAACAAATACCCCAATGATGATTTGTATTCAGGTTGGCAGTGAAGCAGAAGATTTGCTGATTGAGCCGTCTGATACCATTGAAGTGCAAATAGATTTGGATAAAGCCACTAAAGGGATTGATCGATTTACAGTTAATGGCAGGAATGCAAAAGGGATTGAGTTGTACAATAATTCTTTTTACCCCATAGGCAGAAAAATAGACGAGTTCAAGGGTTTGTTAGATAGCATGCGATATAAGAACGATTATGAACTGCAGAAAATTGATTACGCCCTAAAAAAAATCATTGCGCCATTTGACTCTTTATTAAAGCACAATCTGATTTCTAACAATTTTTACAGGATTGTTTCTAACGATATTAAAGGCGTTTTACTTACATCAGTAGTTGAATATCTTTTTTATTATCAGAAAAAAATAAGGATAAATGAAGTGCGAAAAATTGTGGAAGGAATATATCGGGAATATCCTGTAACGGAAGAAATAATAAAATCCGGAGTGAACGGGCATACCATAGCCGATGTTTATTTTGATGCGCAGGCAAGAAAATATTATTCTGGCTATTACCTTCCAGACAGCATCATGTCCGTAAACGGCAAAAAAATTGTCGTCGAACAAAATTTGCTGATGTGGTTATATGCTCCGGCAGAAGTGCAGGAAATAGAATGGCCAATGAGTTTGATTGGCATGAAAAGAATATTTCCAGGGAATTTTTCTGAAAAAGATATTGATGCATTTTTAACATTGCATCCGAACAGCCCAATGAAAGAATTTTTGAAGCCACCTTATTTTGCAGATGATCAAAAAAGAAAAAAATGGCAAAATGATTCTGAAATACGATTTCTTGATAGCAGCTTATACAATGATATATCATCTTTGATCGTCTCGAAATTTAAAGGAAAAAGAGTGCTTGTCGATTTTTGGGGGACCTGGTGTATCCCATGCAAGCTGGAATTCGCCTGGAATTTCAAAATAGATAGTTTTTGTAATAAAAATAATATTGAAAGATTGTATGTGGCCTTTGAAACAGAGAATACAAAAAATAGAGTCCGAGAAGAGGCATATAAGAATAATTTAACCGGCGTGCATATTGTTGCAAATAAAAATTTGATAGTCGATATAACAGAAAAAATTTATAAAAATAAAGCGAGGAGTTATACGATTCCCAGATTTCTGATAGTAGATGAAAATGGTAAAATAGTTAATTCCGATGCATCAAGGCCAAGCTCTTACGATAAATTATTTTCGGAACTGAAATTGGCGTTTATGCTTACGTATTGAATTTTATTCCCATGTTGTTGTTTAATGAATGAAAAAAGACAAATATTGTTCAAAAAATTATGGATAGGATTAAGTCCAAAAACTCCTTACACCAATTCAACAAAGTGAAAAATGACGAATGTAATTCAGATTAACATTACATACTTCTCGAATTTCTAAATATCATTATTGCCTTCAATTCGAAAATCAAAGGATCCGATTATACATTAATTATTGCAGAATAAGTAAGAATTTTTTTCAATAGCGGATATTATATAGTATAAGGATTAATAATATTTCTTCTTATCCGCTCCGGAAACGGCAGGAAAAGAAGTGTAAAATAATTTTCTGTTTATAAAGCCAAACAGAAAATACCCTGGGGCTTTTAGTAATGCTGGTGCACACAGTTTTACTACCAGAAAGGCAACCTGCCTGAGTGAACATGTGACTCAGGGAGGCTTTGCCATATCTCATATCAATATTTTTAACAACAAAATTTTAAAACGATGAAAAAACTAAAATTAAAAGCACTTGAGTTTAATGCAGAGCAGGTGCTTACAAGAGAGCAATTGAGGAATGTATTGGGTGGTGATGATGGCAGTGGAGGCGACAGCTGCTCAATGACATATCAGGATCCGAGCGGCCAATGGCATACTGAACAAGGGACATGTTCAGTTGCAACGTATAATGTAGGCTATGGAGATAGTGGATATACGCAATTTGTACCCTATTGCTCAACTTCAAGTTTCCCCAATCCTACACAGTTAAGTTCCAATGGTGGGGTTAGTAAGTGCGGCAATTCGTGGGCTATTTAATCAAAAAATAAACTGATGCATCAGCATCAGTTTATTTTAAAAACTGTAATCATAAACTATGCACAATGAAATATTTAAAACAAAATTTTTTCTATGGATTATTATGATTAGTCATTGCATTATTGCTTGTAATCTGAAAACGAAGGGATCCGGCTATGCAGTAATTATCGCGAAGGTAAAAGGGTTGCCAAGAAAAATTTATTTGGCCAATGCCTACAAGTACAAGGAATTTATTGATTCTGCTGAAAATGTAAATGGTGAATTCGTTTTCCATATTTCTTCAGGAAAAGTGCATCTCCCAATGCTGGTCAGCCTATCTTATATTGACAGTGGTAAAATTTATACATTGGATTTTACTAATACCGTTCTCCCCAAAATTAATATAGGGCAAAGGTATTCTGAAAATGCCTTTATGTTAGAAAAAGGAATTACCAGGATTGAAGGAGTTGCGCATGTTTCAAATAGTCTTATACAAGGGACTAATATTGATATTCGAATTGACAGTGTATTCGTTTATGGAAGCAAAGAAACGGAAGCACTTTTTCGGGCCCAAATGATGGATTTTGGGTTTTTGGATAATAATAGTAGCAAAAGGTCTGGTCAATATCAATCTTATGTTGATATTATTAAGGAATATCCAAATTCTCATTATCTGCTACAATGTATTTGGCAAAATAAATCACTTTATTCCAATAGCGAATTGGGAAATATACTTTCATACTTTTCCGCTGAAGCTCAAAATTTTGATGAAGCCGAAGCTATAAAGAAATATATCAACGATCGCCCCGCTAAAAATATGGAGTTGGAGAATTTAATTTTATCAGATAACCTCGGCGTAAGAAAACCCATTTTCAAAGATGGAGCTACGTTGAATGTTGTTAATTTTTGGGCAAGCTGGTGCGGGCCGTGCCGCCTTGAAATACCGGAGTTGCAGGAAATGAAAACAAAATATGGCGGTACTAAAATACATTTTGCAAGTATTTCTATAGATGAAAATAGCAAACAATGGCTAACTGCTTTAACACAATTAAAAATGGATTGGGATCAATTTATTATAGATAGTACACAAATTGAAGCCGTTAAGTCCCGCTATGATTTTTCAGCGATACCAGTTAGCATTATTGTAGATGGAAAAGGAAAAGAATTAAAAAGATTTACCGGCTATGATAATAACAACAAGAAAATAATAGATTCTTTCCTGTTACATTTTGGACAATAAATATATGTCTGGATAAAATAATTATGAAAACAATATTTTTTTTCTGCTTAATATTTTTGTTGTCATGCGTTACTCTAAAACGTAAAAAAGAGTTTGTATCTAAAACAATAAGCGGCCTCAATGACAAGTATCAATTTAATCTTAATGGAATTTCGTTTGGCACAGGTAGTTCAAATAAATACTTTTTTTAAGCGATGCTGAGTTTCGTAAAACAAAGATGAAATCATTAAAGAGAAAAGCTGCAGAATTTGAAACTGCTATCGCTTTATCTCCAGATTCAACAACTGCCAAATATGTTGATCAACAGAATGGTTCGCTTGACTCATTTTATTACAGCCGCACTAAAATTGATTTTATTTTAAAAAATAATTTGTGTAGCCCGCATAAACATTTATACGCTCAGGAGTGAAACCAATTTTTGCAACAGATAAAAAACGTCAAGTAACCGATGACGCCAGTAAATTAATAACAACAACTTAAATCATGCAAGTCACCCGCCGTAATGAGGTGTTCTTTTATTCTTTATTAAACCATTAAAATTTTAAAACAACTGAAGGCGCACATTTTTATTATCAATCTTAAACATCGGACTGATCGTCTTGAAAATATCAAAAAAGAATTTTCTGGCAAAGATGAATTTGATATGACCGTTGTTGAAGCAGTTGAAGATAAGGCAGGAGCAATCGGGCTATGGAAAACGATCGTACATATTTTAAAAAATCTTGCACCTAAGGATTGTGAATACATAATTATTTGTGAAGACGATCATCAATTTACCGATAGGTACTCAAAAAAGATTTTATTTGAAAATATTGATAAGGCAAAGGAAACAAATGCAGATGTTTTATCGGGTGGGGTAAGTTGGTTCAGAGATGCTACACGGGTAAACGATGAATTATATCATGTGGAGAAATTTTCCGGATTGCAATTTACTATCCTTTTCAGAAATGTTTTTGATGAAATAGTAAATACATCGTTTCATGAAAGTGATGCGGCTGATTACAAAATATGCGAATTGACTCATGCTAAATATTTCATTTTCCCGTTTATTTCAGTACAGAAAGATTATGGATATTCTGATGTAACCCCCAAAAATAATAGTAGCGGGATAATTTCTGACTTGTTTGCAAAAAGTTCAGAAAGCGTTAACGTAATTAACAAGATTATTAACCATTATAATTACAAAGTTGGGGCAACTCCGGGTTTCTCCATGGAAACTTATTCAAATATTTCAATACCTACATTTATTATCAATTTACCAGAGAGAATTGATAGAAGGCTGCATGTTCTCGAACAATTTAGAGATAAGGATGAATTTGATATTCAGATAGTCGAAGGATGTAAACATGAAATAGGGGCGATAGGGCTTTGGATGAGTATTCGCAAAATAGTTGAATCTGCACTCAATAATAATGAGGACATAATAATTATTTGCGAAGATGATCATGTGTTCACGAAGGATTATTCGTGGGAATATCTTTTGAAGAATATAATAGAGGCGCATGAGCAAGGAGCTGAATTATTAAATGGTGGGGTGGGAGGCTTTGGGATGTCAATTCCTGTTTCGCAAAACAGGTTTTGGGTTAACTGGTTTTATTGCACACAGTTTATTGTGCTTTACAATTCTGTTTTTAAAAAAATAATAAACGAACCTATGGGGAGTTCAGATACGGCAGATGGTTTATTGTCAAATATAACCAGCAATAAAATGATATTGCATCCATTCGTTTCGATACAAAAAGATTTTGGCTATTCGGATATCTCGTGGATCAATGGGAAAGTTGAAGGACACATCGATAGCTTATTTCAAAACGCTCAGCAGAGGCTTGAATTAAATAGGCAAAAATTTGAAAACATTTTGAGTAAGTGAATGATTGTTTGGAAAAGAAGATTAAAGTATATGTTACTTGTTGGTGGATTGATGACGAAAATTTATTTGATATCATCAAAAGCTATGGTTTCGGAAAAACGATTTGGAAAAATGTAGAGTTTACGCTAGACGATGATTTTGACAGAATTATTATTCTTAGAGGCTTAAACAATAAAAGTAAAAAATATGATGCCACGAAAGCTATTACTTTTTTTACTGAGCCGAATGATTGTGCGGAAAATTTAAATCATGAAAGCGGTACTATTCTTTCTTTTATAGCCATTCCGTGGTGGAATAGCGTGAGAAATAAAATGAAAAACCATGTTGCCCAATCAGGCGGCATAAAAAAAACAAAACTGCTGTCGAGTGTTACAAGCGATAAATACTTTCTCCCCGGGCATCAAAAGCGAATTGACTTTTTAATTTTATTAGATAAAACTATCGAAGATGGCCTTGATATATATGGGCATGATAGTAGCGGAGAGCTCAGGAAAATATTAAATTCATATAAAAAATATATAGTTGATAAATACGACGGATTATGGGCTTACAAGTATCATTTTGCGTGTGAAAATTCATTTATACCTTTTTATTATACCGAAAAAATAGTTGATCCAATAATAGCCGAAGCTTTATGCTTTTATGATGGCTGCCCAAACATTAGTGAATTTATAGATGATAGAGCTTATGTGAAGATTGACCTGGATTTCCCAGTCGAATCGGTATCAACGATAATTGAGCACATTCAAAATAACGCGTGGAAAAAGCGAATTAAATTTATAAGACATCAAAAGCTGAGGTTTCTTTCTGATTTAAATCCCCTTAATTTGATTTGGGCGGCTGTTAATGAAATGGATGTATACAAGATCATGCGACTATAATTTCAATATTGAATAATAATAAAATTCCCGGAAAATTTATTTTCTGCAAATAACTAAATACGATCAGGTGTTATGTAATCAACTTTCAAATTCTAAAAAACGCGGAATTAGAAAAAATAACCTACTTGATTGTGCTAATACAACCTTCCCAACAACAGTTTAATAGTAAACATATAAAATTCTTCAGTCCACTTATAATGGACTGAACTCTTTGAACTTTGTATCACAAAAGATTTCTTAATCATTAAAATCTCAAAGCAATGAAAAAACTAAAATTGAAAGCGCTTGAATTAGGAGTAACAGAAGTGCTTACCAGGGAGCAACTAAAAAACGTGTTGGGTGGGGATAGTGGGAGTGGGGGTAGCGGTGGTACTTATGGATTAGGTTTTTGTTCCTTTTTTGGCACATGTGGTACTTGGCCAGTGATTATGTATAACTCTGACAATCCAGATGCCGCTAATCAAGCCCAGAATCATGCCGATTCGGTATGTATGATACTGGGTACATGTTGTACTGATGTTGATTGCCCAGGTGCCGATTAAAAAGCAGCATAGGAGCTTGCAAATTTGTAAGCTCCTTATCTCCGGGAGATTTATAAAAAAATTTTTACTGATGAAAAAGATATTTTTTTTTCTGCTCTGGTTAATATCCATAGCCATAGCTGAAAATGTTTCAGCCAATTCAATATTTATTAAATACATAATTAATAAAGACAGCTCATATAATAGGCATAGAGAAAGTGATTATTTATTTGCTATAATAAATAATGGATGGGATATATTGGATGTGAACTGTAGGCGACAGGTACCATTCAAAAAAAATGTCTTATATGATAAGCCTGGAAAAGAAATAGTGGTATTTGAATACGATTTGAAACGAGATGGCATTTATTTTATTAATGACCTTGCCGGGCATGAAGTATTTCTAGACCGATCGATGAGTAAAGATACTATTGTATTGATTTTAGACCGGATATATACTGTCAAAAAAAAACTTTTATACCTGAATGATTCTATAACCAGCCCATGGTTTTATAAAATCAAATATCCCGAGCGGTTTAAATATATGGGTTTTTTTGACAGCCTTGCTTATTTGCACGGAGATGTAAAAGCTGACTATTATTATTCATTTAAAATGTTTGGGTATGATCTTGAAAAATATCTTTTAGCAATTAATAAAATATATACGGATAGAATAAACTTTTATAATTATTTTATCCGCCATTTTTATATGCCACCCAAAATTAAATATTATGCGCTTAAAGAAATTCAATATCGCTACTATCATGATTTGCTTGACCCAATCTATTACGACTTCGACCTCAGGGATAAATACCCGCAAGCCATGAAGGATACGATTGATAATATAAAAAATAACTTAACAGGATCAGATCTGTTTGAAAATGTTACATGGTTTCGTACTGTTGTGATTGATTATGTCAATATTATGGTCCGAGGTTTTTCTTTAAAAGACAAGACCTCACCTGATAGCAGTTATTTTATAAATGAAGTTCAATTTTGTAAAAAGGAACTGAAAAGACAATCTCAGTGCTATGCTATAGCATGGTTTATGTTCAGAGCAAGCGCAATGAATAAAAAAGACATTTTTTTATTTGCATATAAGCACTACGACCATAAAATATCTTCTATTGGCATAAACGAATTTGTTGATTCTCTATATAATGTTGTTACAGGTTCTGCCACATTATCTGAAGAAGATGTATTGAATATTCGCTTTGAAGACGATGCGCATAATGATGTTATCTTGAAAAATGTATTTAACCGGGATTTAATAGTAATTGATTGTTGGGCAACATGGTGTGCTCCATGCCGGCAACAAATGCCGCAATGGGACTCCCTGGCATGTGAATATGATAATCGGGTACAATTTATTTCGCTTTCGGCAGATCAATTTTTGAATAAATGGGATGATTGGTTGTCAAAATCAAATGAGAAAAATAAATGCGTTCTTCAACTGCATGCTAAAAGCGGTTTTGATAATATTTTTTTTAGAAGACTAATGATTAGCGCAATCCCCAGGTACATTTTGCTTTCAAAATCAGGTAAAATATTAAATATGGCAATGCCTTATCCACAAGCAAAAGAAGAATTTAAAAAGGAAATTAATCGCTATCTAAATGAATAATGCTAATTAAGGGTTTTAGAATTTTTAAAATTCAAGATTAATAATAGCCTAATCCCGTATCTCACACATGACTTATTGATAGTTTCTGTGAAAAACTATAAAACGTGACGACCATTAAAAGCCCAGGAGATTTTGTTTTCTACAAGCAGCTAAATGCGATGGACTGCGGCCCAACTTGTTTGCGTATGATAGCTAAATATTATGGCAAACATTATAATGCAGATAGCATCAGGCAAGTGGCAGGTTTTGGTAAAGCCGGAGTTTCTATGTTAGGTATCAGTGAAGCTGCTGAGAAAATGGGGTTCAGGACAAGAGGGGTTAAAATCACTTTTCAACAGTTAGTCCGGGATGCACAACTCCCATGTATACTACATTGGGATCAAAGCCATTTTGTAGTATTAATGCCCCACTCGAAATGGAAAAGAAAAAATAAATTGCAGGTTGCTGATCCATCCAAACAAATAATCGGGTATAATAAAGCAGAATTTCTCGATCATTGGATAAGTTCTGCAAACAACGAAGGGGAATCTGTGGGTACTGCGTTATTGTTGGAGCCAACCCCCGATTTTTTTGAAGCCAGTAGTGAAAAGGAAAAAAAGTTAAACTGGCAATTGGTGCTGCAATATTTGCAACAAAGCCGCTGGAAAATAATGCAGGTGTTTATTGCGCTTATTATTACTTCACTGTTGCAATTGTTTTTTCCATATCTGACGCAAAGTATTGTTGATACAGGCATCAATACACAGAACCTGCAATATGTTACTATTATTCTGATAGCTCAACTAATGCTTGTTTTCAGCCGCTCGGTAGTAGATTTTATCCGCACCCGGTTATTAATGGGAATTTCAATTATCATCAACCTTTCCATTTTATCTGATTTCTGGATCAAACTTACCCGATTGCCTCTTTCTTATTTTGACACCCATCATACAGGCGATACGCTACAACGCATCGGAGATAACAAGCAAATTCAGAGTTTTTTAACCGGCTCAGCATTGAGCACTTTATTTTCAGTTTTTAATTTTGTTGTTTTTGCATTTGTGTTAATTCAATATAATCTGCAGCTTTTTTTTGTATTTGCTATTGGAAGCATTTTGTATTTTTTATGGATCCGTTTCTTTTTGGTTATACGCAGAAAATTAAATTATCAGATATTTCATATTTCAGCAAAAGAAAATACTGCTACACTACAAATGGTGCAAGGAATGCAGGAGATACGTCTGAATAGTGCAGAACAATTGAAAAGATGGGAGTGGGAAAACATTCAGGTTGGCATATCAAAATTGCAGCTTAAAAGTTTAAACTATAGTCAGTTCCAGCAAGCGGGTGCTTTATTGATCAATCAGGGGAAAGATTTATTGATAACATTTATAGTTGCACGGCTGGTGATACAGGGAGATCTGACTTTTGGGGCTATGCTTGCTGTACAATATATCATTGGACAGTTAAGCAGTCCTATTGAGCAGTTTATTGGCTTTATGCAAACTGCACAAGACGCCAAAATCAGTATGGAACGGCTTAATGAGATTCATGAAATAAAAGACGAAGAGGATAGGAATAAACCATATATCAATCATTTGCCGGAAAATAAAAGTATTGAATTTTCAAATGTATCATTCGCTTATCCGGGAGCAGGCAACGAACCGGTACTGGATAATATTCATTTACATATTCCTCAAGGAAAAGTAACAGCTATTGTCGGTGTTAGCGGTAGTGGTAAAACTACATTGTTAAAATTGTTACTGAAATTTTATGATTATTATAGCGGGGATATTAAAATAGGAGAAACTAATTTCAAACATATTTCTCCTTCTTTTTGGCGTAAACAATGTGGGGCTGTAATGCAAGATGGCTTTATATTCAATGATTCAATTGCCTGCAATATAGCTGTTGGCGAAGAAACCCTGGATTACGAAAAGCTCATCACTTCGTGCAAAATCGCGAATATTTTATCATTTATTGACACAATGCCTAATGGATTCCATTCTCAACTTGGAGCAAATGGAGTGGGCATTAGCCAGGGGCAAAAGCAACGATTGTTAATTGCACGAGCTATATATAAAAACCCGATGTATTTATTTTTTGATGAAGCAACTAACTCTCTCGATGCAAACAATGAAAAAGCAATAGTCGAAAATTTGAAGGATTTTTTTAGAGGGAGAACAGTAATAATAGTTGCACATCGCTTAAGCACTGTGAAAAATGCGGATAAAATAATTGTATTAAATAAAGGAAAGATTGTTGAAGAGGGAACACATCTTCAGCTATCAGCAAACAAAGGAAATTATTTCGAGTTGGTGCAAAATCAACTAGAATTAGGAGACTAAAATGTTATGCCATTAAATTTTCCTGAACAACAACATAAGGGCTTTCCAAAATCGATTGAAATGGATGATATAATAAAAACTACGCCAGCTTTACAAAAACTAAAGTTGCGGTCAGAATCCGTTCAGGATATTATTTTGCAAAAGCAAAGTTTTACTTCGAGATGGGCATTACTTATTTTTTTAGTTGTGTTTTTAATTCTGTTTGCCGCAACATGGTTTATTAAATATCCGGATATTATCCAGGCAAATGCCATACTCACCTCAGCAAATGCACCGAAAGAAATAGTGCCTCTTCAGCAAGGTAAATTGATAAGATTATTTGTTAGCAACGATGAAAAAGTTGATAGTGCGCAAGTGATAGGTTGGATCGAAAGTACAGCAAGTCATGGAGAAGTGGTCCTTTTGTCAGAAATTTTGGAAAAAAGCATAAATTTTATATCAATCAACAAAACAGATCAGGTTTCGAAATTATTTGACAAGCCTTTTCATCATTTGGGAGAACTGCAATCTCCATATCAGCAATTTATTACCGCATGGCAGCAATTCAATGATTATCTCGTTAATGGATATTATTACAAAAAGAAACACGCACTTTTTGAAGATTATAATTTCTTGAAATCAATGCACGAAAACCTGATTGAACAAAAAAAGATGACTGCAGATGATTTATCATTGACTCAGGAAAATTTTGAAGCGAACGATACATTATTTAAAGAGAAAGTCATTTCTCGACAGGATATGCGGGACGAAAAAAGCAAACTGATTGGTAAACAGATGAGCGTCCCTCAGCTTAATGTTTCTTTACTTACGAACGAAAATCAACAAGTGGGCAAACAAAAAGAAATTGACGAACTTGAACATACTATTTCTCAACAAAAAATAATTTTTCTACAGGCTCTGCAAACTTTAAAAAGTATGGCAGATGATTGGGAAAAAAAATTTATTATTAAAGCAGCTACTACCGGTAAGATTGCCTTTTTAATTCCTTTGCAGGTAAATCAATTTATACAGGCCAACAAAATAATCGGATATGTAAATCCTTCGGATAGCAGATACTTTGCGCAAGTAACTCTACCTCAAAATAATTTTGGCAAAATTGATACAGGCCAAAAAGTACAATTACGGTTTGATGCTTATCCTTATGCAGAATTCGGCCAGGTTGAAGGTAAATTGAGTTACATTTCACAAATACCCTCAGATAGCGGGTTTCTGGCAAATATTGAATTGCAGAAAGGATTAAAAACGAATCATAATAAAGAAATTCAATACAGAAGCGGGTTAAAATCACAAGCATTGATTATTACAAAGAATCTCAGATTGCTGCAAAGGTTTTATTACTCAGTGTTAAAAGGTATTCAGCGATGACGATAATCTAATCAAATGGTTTTGAACTGGTGTTAAATCATCATATTGTTTGAAATAGGTAAAACAAAGTCAAATTAAGATTGTAAGGCTTTTCAAATAAGTAATTGAAAAAATTTCGGATACTGCAGTAGCCACTTCATTTTCATGACGGTGGCTTTTTTTGTGAATGGGCAATGATGAGTGGTGAATGATTTATACGTGAAACGTGAGTGGTGAAATGTGAAATCTGAAGCAAACTGATGTTTCCCGTTTCACCTTTCACAATTGATAATTGACCATTCACAATTCACCCCTCACTAATTAATAGTAAGCTCCGGGTATAACAAATCCATTTCGTATTTTTTGTTCTCCGAACAGTGGTGCATTAAAAAGTTGATGATCGCTTCAGTAGAAAAATCGATGGGCAAAGTAATCTTCTTTTTTTCATTCATCCAGTTATTGAACACGGGGATGAAATTTTTTCCTAATTCATTCAAACAAGGAACACCCATTTTTTCTAAAGCTGCAGCATTGCATAATTGTTCGTATTGGCCTTTGATGGGAATCGCCAATAATTTTTTTCCGAGGAATAAAGCTTCTGCAGGCGTTTCAAATCCTGCGCTGGTAATGATTGCGGAACAGTTGATCATGCTTTTATTAAAAGCGTTTTTGCTTACAGGCATTAATGTCACATTATTCACCCGTGCAACTTCTTTAACTTCTTTTGAAAAAACTTCAAAACGAAAATCTTTAAGCTGCATAAAATATTTTGAAACCACTTCATCGCAATAGGAAGGAAGATAAACGGTAATATGCCCTTTATCCTGGGGTTCTGCAAGCGTAATTTCTTTTTTGATCACTGGTGGCAAAATAAAATTATCATAGCTGTTAAAATGAAGCCCGATGTATTGAGAGGCCGTTGCATAATTGCGCAAGACCCATTCGCCGATCAATTCTTTTTTCTTCGGACGTGGAACTTTGTGTGACTGAAAACTTGCCTGGTGCCCGAAATTGACCGAAGGTATTTTTTTGAAACGGCACGCGAGAGATGTGATAGATTCAAAATCGTTGATCACAAGATCATATTTTTCAACCGGCAATTCCTTTGCTTCTTTAATTATACGCAATGGTGCGAATTCTTTTAGCGTATCAATATAGTTCAGGCCGCCTGTGCTGGAATAAAAAAAACAAACACCTTTACTCCTGAACTTTACAGGCACATTTAATGGTAATGTGCTGTTTGCGCCACTTAAAAAAATATCTACAGTTCCGTATTGCTCTAAGTACGGAAGTATTTCCATGGCGCGGCTGATGTGCCCGTTGCCTGTTGCCTGTACTGCATAAAATATTTTCATGGTCGAGTATTTTTAAACCTGTAAGGTTTTTGAAAACCTTGCAGCTTTTGTTTAGATCGCTAATGAGTTTATATAAAAACTGATCTCATCGGTAACAACGGTCAACTCCGGTTGTGCATCGGCGTTAGCCTGAACCGGTAATTTATTTTCATCGTATTCAAAAATGGTCCATTCGTTCTGGCTGTATTCAAGGGCAGTGCAATGTTCAACCCAGTCGCCTGAATTGAGGTACACTACTTTGCCATCTTTATTTTCTACTATTTTTTTCTGGGGTTTGTGAATGTGCCCGCAAATCACATAGTCGTATTGTTTTTCAATGGCCAGTTCTGCGGCTATCATTTCAAAATCATTGATCTTGGCTACTGCTTTATTCACGCCATCCATTACCATTTTTGAAATGGAAACCCTTTCCTGGCCGAATAATTTTAAAATGAAATTGATCATGCGGTTGAAGCGGATCAACAGGTTATATCCTTTGCTGCCGAGTTTTGCCAGGAATTTTGCACTGCTTTTAGTGGTATTATCAAATACATCGCCGTGAAATATCCACGTAACCTTATTATCAATTTCCAAAACAAGTTTATCTGTGAGTGTAAAATTTCCCATCTGTATATCACTGTATTTGCGCATCATTTCATCATGATTGCCGGTGATATAAAATACACGTGTGCCTTTGGTGATCATCTGCATCACTTCTTTGATCACCTGCATGTGTGAAGAAGGAAAAAAATGTTTGTTGAATTGCCAGCCGTCAATAATATCCCCGTTAAGAATTAGAATATTCGGGGAGATGCTTTTAAGGTAGCTCACCAGCTCTTTTGCCCTGCAGCCATAAGAACCAAGGTGAACATCAGAGAGCACTACTACATCGATAGAGCGTTTTTCCATTACCGAGGTTTTTCAAAGCTCGCAACATAGTATTACTTCATCTTTAAGCAGTAATTAACAAATTATGAGATAAATGTGATGAAATTATTACCTCAGAGAAGAGGGGGGACGGCGGAGGCTAAAGCACATTAGAGTTAACCATTAGTTTATATTGCGGTAAGATTTGCTTCATACAACCCCAATACTTTCGCGTGGCATTTACATTATTTGAGTTTCATGTGCATATTATTTTTTACTCATAATGCTTTGCTTTTGTGTTGAAAAACGTCCAAAAAGCAAAGCAACCGTTTGCGTAAAATTTTTAAAAAAAAGGGGTAATAGAATTCACGTATCCGAAAAATGGACTAATTTAAATTTCTTTCTTTAATAACTTAAAACTACTGCTTATGACACGCATCGTGTATGCTATGCGCTTGTTGTTAGTTATCGTTTGCCTGACAGTGTTAAATGTCTGTTATGCGCAAAAACTAATTACAGGCCAGGTCCTCTCTAAAACAGACCAGTCTCCAGTTGCTGGTGCAACTATCTTAATCAAGAATTCAAGAACCGGTACAGCTTCTGGCCTCGATGGAAGGTTTTCCATCAAAGCTAAAGAAGGTGATGTGTTGGTGATTACTGGTGTAGGTATAGAGAAACAGGAAGTAACAGTGGGCTCACAAGCCACACTTTCTATTGTTGTTATTACCAACAGTAAAAACCTTAATGAAGTAGTAGTAACCGCTACCGGTATTAAAAAGGAAGCAAAGAAATTAGGTTATGCTATTCAAACTATCGATGCTTCTGCATTAACCCAGGCAAGGGAAGCTGATCCTATAAATTCTTTAAAGGGTAACTCGGCGGGGCTTGCTATTAATATTAACCAGGAAATAGGGCACTCACCTGATGTAATTATCCGTGGGGAAAATGACCCTAATGACCGGCCTATGTTCGTTGTGGATGGAGTGCCTATTACTTCAGACACCTATAATATCAACCCTGACGACATTGAGACATTTACAATATTAAAAGGGCCTAACGCAGCGGCATTGTATGGTTTCCAGGGAAAAAATGGAGCTATTATTATTAATACCAAAAAGGGTACAAAGGATAAAAGAGGTTTCGTTGTGACTTTAAACAGTAGTACGCAATTTAGCAAAGGTTTTATTGCATTGCCGAAATATAATGATGAATATGGCCCTGGCGACAACGGAAAATATGCATTTGGCGGTGGTGGATCAAGCCCCGAATCTTATTTTGGAGCTGGTGCAGTAGGTGTTGGTGTTAATGACTACGACTATGATGTTTGGGGACCACAATTCAGAGGGCAGCTTTTGCCTCAATATGATGGTGCTTATGACCCAACTCAGAATTATGTGACTACATTTGCCGATGGAACAACGTATACTGGACACGTTGCTCCGACTCCGTGGGTAAATCGTGGAAAAGACAACCTGAGAAAATTCATTCAAACCGGTTTGCTTTCTTCTAATAGCATTTCTTTAGCATCTTCTACTGAAAAAACAGATTTGAGGCTCTCCATTGGGAATACTTACCAGAGAGGAATTGTGCCAAACACACAATTGAACAATGGTAATTTTACAGCAAGCCTTACATATCGTTTTACAAACAAGTTTAATATAACTTCTTATTTTAATTATAGCAGGCAATCTACTCCCAATGTGCCTGATGTAGACTATGGCCCAAACAGTATTATTTATAATATTATCATCTGGGGAGGTGCAGACTGGGCAATGAAGGATATGCGGGATTACTGGCAACCTGGTTATGCTGGCATACAACAGAAATATGCTGAATACTATCGTTATAATAATCCTTATTTCATGTCGTATGAATGGTTGAGAGGCCATTATCAGAATAACGAGTATGGCTATTTATCCTTTAACTATAAGCTGAATGATAACATCGATTTTCAGTTCAGGCCAAGTATGACAGCTTATGATATGTTCAACTCGGAAAAACTGCCTTACTCAGCGGACGTTTACGGACGTGAGCTTCGCCAGGGGGATTATCGCGAAGACCGCAGGAGCTTGTTTGAATCAAATGAAGACCTTCAGGTAAGATATCACAAAAACGAACTTTTAGGATTTTTGGATGTCGCGGCTGTAGGCGGTGCAACTGCAAGAAGCCAGACTTTTAGTTCTGTGTTTGAATCGACAAACTATCTGAACGTTCCGGGCATCTATTCTTTCTCAAATTCACTAAACCCAATAACGGGTAGTAGCTTCCATTCAAATATGTTAGTATTGAGTGCCTACTATTCAGTTGACCTCGGCTACAAGTCCTTCATCACAGGAAGTGTCACTGGCCGTGTAGATAAATCTTCTGCATTACCTACCAATGCAAACAGTTATTTTTATCCTTCGTTCAACTTGGCAACAGTAGTATCAGATTATGTTCAGTTGCCCAAAGTAATTTCATTCTTTAAATTGAGGGGTTCTTATGCAGAAAGTAAAAGTGGTGGTACAAGCCCTCTTTTTGCACCAAATGTGGGATCAACACCTGCTACGAATTATGGTTATACTTGGTATTCTCCTTATGGTGGCCCGGCATACCAGTTCTCACAGACTTACACATTAAGCCCTACATATTCAAATCAAAACAGTGCGCAATATTCTAATCAAACAGTAAGCCCTACTATATTTACTGCAGAAAGAAAAGCGCTTGAATTTGGTGCAGATATCCGTTTCTTCAATAACAAACTTGGTTTTGATATCACACGTTATCATTATAAGAACACCGGTATCGTTAACCAGGGTACCTCATCATCCTCAGGATACTCCTCTTACCTGACTAACGGTAATGTATACACGAATGATGGCTGGGAAGTGGTTGCAACGGCACATCCGATAACAAATCCGAAAGGGTTGAGTTGGACTGTTGTTGGAAACTTTGCTACTTATATCAGGAAATGGGTGAATAACTCAAACCCTAATAATTATGAGTATAATGGTAAACGTGTTGACTTGGTTTATGGTAATGCTTTTGTAAGAACACCGGATGGCAAAATGGTTATCGATGAAACTTCTGGTGTTTATACACGTATCTCTGATTTAGGTTCATCAGCACAGAAGATTTATGGTCATGCTGATCCAGATTGGCAATGGGGTTTGGTGAACACGTTCAGCTATAAAGAATTCTCTATACGCTTCCAGTTTGATGGTTTGGTTGGTGGTGTAATGGAAGATTATGTTAGAAAGAAAACATTACAAGGTGGCCGCCACATTGAGGCAGCAACAGGTGCTTTTGCTGTAGCAAGGCCATCAGACGAAGCAAACGTTGCAGCATATACCGGAGACGGTGTAAACCTGAGCGGGCCTAACGGTATCCAGTTAGATCCTCTTACCGGTGTGATTACAAATTACAAGGAGTTGACCGCTACACAAAATACCACTAAAAGCCAGGTTCAGCCTTTTGTAACGCGTATGGCTTCAATTCCTGATCTGGATATCATCAAAAAAACATACGTTAAGTTGAGGGAAGTAACGTTAACATATACACTCCCTCAAACCATATTTGGCAAAAAATCATTCGTTCAGAAAGCTACTGTTTCTGTGGTTGGAAGGAACCTGTTATACTTCTTCCCAAGCCGTTACAAAGATGTGGATGTAGATCAATACACACAGGATTCAGGTTCAGGCCTGCAAACACCAACGGTGCGCAATTATGGCTTTAACATAAACTTTTCTTTCTAATCCATAAAGAAATCAAATCATGAAACAGATAAAAAATATATTCATCATTTTAATCGGGGGGCTGCTGCTGGCTTCTTGTAATAAGGATATTAAGGATAAGCAGGCAGATCCCAACAATCCAACAAGTGTTCCACCCAATCTGATCCTGGGCAGTTTATTAACGGACATAGCCGGAACAGGTAGTTATGGAAGCTTAGGTGGTATTAATTCTTGGAGCAGTGTACATGCATGGAACCAATACCATTGTCAGAATTACGACTATTACGGAAATAATATTTATTCATGGACGAATGGTTCGTTTGATCCATATCTTGCAATGAAGGATGCGGCACAAATGAAAAAAGAAGCAGCAGCAAAAGGGGCTTCTGATGTTAATGCTTTTGAAGCCATTGACCGCTTTATTCAGGCCTACTTTTATTATAACCTCACTTCTTTGTTTGGTGATGTTCCTCAAGCAGAAGCATTGGAAGGTTCTACTAATTCCTCACCTGCATATACACCGCAAGAGCAGGTGTTTTTGTACGTGTTAAACCAATTGGATACAGCAAACTCTCACTTTGCAACCCTTATTTCCAATAATGATAACTCAATCTCTCCGGCACAGGATATTATTTATGGAGGTAACCTTACATTATGGCAAAAGGCTGTGAATTCATTCAAACTTAGGGTATTGGTTGCTTTAAGTGCCAAAGTGTCTGATGCAACATTAAATGTACCAGCACAATTTGCTGCAATTCTCGGTAATTCATCAACCTATCCGATTTTTACAAGTCAGGATGATGATTTTGAATTTAAATACAATCCGGGCGGTGCTAATACCTATAGCACATATCCATTCAACCCAAGTAACTATGGCTCTATTGCTCAACGTTACAATATGTCTAAAACTTACGTTGATGCGTTGACTACATTAACTGATCCACGTGTGTTTGTTACTTGCGAACCAGCGTCTGCGTTATGGGGAACAGACCCGAATCCTTGCCAGTTTAAATTTTTCACAGGAGCAAGCACAGGTGAACCTGTTCAATCTATGTATGGAAATGCCAGTGCAGGTTTGTATTCTTTTATTAACCGTAACAGGTATTATGCAAACTTTACAGGCGAACCTGATGTACTTGTAGGATATAAAGAAATGTGCTTCAATATTGCCGAGGGTATTGAACGCGGATGGGCTTCCGGTGATGCAGAAACATGGTATAAAACCGGCATTACTGAATCAATGGCATTTTATGGAATAGACGTTACGAAAACTAGTTTTAATGCCTACTTTTTGCCTTCCGGTGCAAACTCTGTAGATCAGGCCCAGGCATATCCTTTCACATTCAATTTCACCAATTATTATGCTCAGCCTTCTGTTCAGCTTTCAGGCACTACTGCAACAGCTATCAATCAAATAGTTCTTCAGAAATATATCGCATGTTTTGAAAATTCAGGGTATGAAGGATATTACAACTGGCGCAGAACCGGAGTTCCCACTTTCCTCGATGGAAGCGGTGTTGGAAATAATGGCATAATACCTCTCCGTTGGGCATATCCTGTTTCAGAACAGGTGCAAAATAAAGCAAATTATACGGCGGCATTATCTAACCAGCAATTTTCAGCAGACGACCTCAACCAGAAAATGTGGCTGTTGAAATAAATGATCTTGCTATTGTCATAGAAGCACAAGCAGTTTTTGTTATGTCGAATACAAAGCGAAACTTTTTTAAGTTTCGCTTTTATTTGTTTTACAATCAACATATATAAATATGAAAAAATATTTTTTATCAATATTTATCCTGCAAAGTGTTTTTGCATTTGCGCAGACACAGAAAACAGAAAATATAATTATCGTTACACTTGATGGAATGCGCTGGCAGGAAGTATTTGGCGGGGTTGACAAAGAAATTCTCAACAACCCCAAATACACACACGAAAAGGAAGAGATTGAAAAATTATTGTGGAACGATGATGTTATGGAAAGGAGGAAAAAATTATTCCCTTTTTTATGGAATGTGGTAAGTGCGCAAGGGCAGCTATATGGCAACAGGAATATCGGCAGCAATGTAGATGTTGCAAACCCCTACAAATTTTCTTACCCGGGCTATAATGAAATCTTCACCGGCTACCCGGATACTGCAGTGAATTCAAATGATAAAATAAAAAACAAAAACACCAACGTTCTGGAATTCATCAACAAACAAAAAGGTTACCAGGGAAAAGTAGCAGCATTCAGTACCTGGGATGTGCCGCCCTATTTTTTAAATAAATGGAGAAACGGTTTGTATGTAAACTCCGATCAGGATTCTATTAATTATGGCTCATCTACCGCAAAATTGTTAGATGATATTCAGAAGCTTTCCATGAAACCAAATGGCGAACGTCTCGACGTTGTTACTTATATTGCAGCAAGAGAATATTTGAAAGAACACAAACCAAAAGTGTTGTATATATCTTTCGACGAAACGGATGAATATGCACACCAGGGAAAATATGATTATTATCTTGGCGCTGCACACGCAGAAGATGGAATGATCGCAAACATCTGGAACCTGGTGCAATCGATGCCTGCATATAAAAATAAAACAACACTGATAGTTACGTGTGACCATGGCCGTGGTGATAAAATAAAAGACCAGTGGAGGGACCACGGGCAGAAAGTGGAAGATGCAGGCCATATCTGGATTGCTGCTATTGGCCCGGATACAAAACCTCTCGGCGAAGTAAAACCTGATAAAACACTTTACCAGAAGCAACTTGCTGCAACGTTTGCAGCTTTGCTCGGTTTTAAATTTGTTCCTGATCACGGAACGGCAGAACCGATAACCACGATCGTACAGTGATTTTTTTATAAAACCTATTAATTGTTTTCGTGAGCACTTCTCTTTCATCAACACAAAAAAGAAATCAGACACTTGTTGCATTGTATGCAGCCATGATAACTTTTCTCACTTATACTACTGTGTATGGTTTCAGAAAAGGTTTTACGGTTTGTACATTCGACGGGATGAGCTATGCGGGCATCAACTATAAAGTGTGGCTCGTGATCAGCCAGGTACTCGGTTACACATGCAGCAAAATTTACGGCATCCGTTTTATTGCAGAAATGAAGCGGCTGGGAAGAGGTAAGCTTATTCTTATGCTCACTTCTGTTTCATGGCTTGCATTATTATTGTTCGCGATTATTCCTGCGCCTTATAATATTATTTTAATGTTCATCAACGGGTTTCCGTTGGGCATGATCTGGGGTGTTGTCTTTTCCTATGTAGAAGGCAGGCGTGCCACAGATTTCATAGGCGCGGCATTATCGGTAAGTTTTATTTTCGCTTCAGGTTTTGTAAAAACAGTTGCAGAATATATTCGCATAACCTTCAACATTAGTGAGTTTTGGGTGCCGTTTGCCGCTGGGCTTGCATTCTTCCTGCCGTTACTGTTATTCATATATCTGCTGGAAAGGATACCCCCTCCCTCTGATGAAGATGTTGCATTGCGCAGTACCCGCGTCCCGATGTCAAAAGAAAAGCGCAAAGAATTTGTACGCATGTTCCTGCCGGGACTGATCGCAGCAATTGCTATATACGTTTTTTCCACTTTATTCCGCGACATCCGAGATAATTTCATCGCCGATATGTGGAAAGAAATGGGATATAGCAACCAGCCTTCGTTATTTACAAAAACAGAAACCCCTACAACAATTATTATCCTTGCACTGATCGGTAGTATGATCATCATTAAAAATAATTTCAGGGCATTTGTATATACACACTATTTTATTATTCTTGGTTTTATCATTACAGCAGTCAGCACAGTTTTATTTTCCAACCATCAGTTAACCCCGATGTGGTGGATGACATTGGTAGGCTTAGGTTTGTATATGACGTATATTCCATTCAACTGTGTTTTCTTCGACAGGCTGATCGCTACATTCAAATACGCCGGTAATGTTGGTTTTTTAATCTATGTTGCAGATTCTTTCGGCTATTTCGGAAGTGTCGGTGTATTGATCTCGAAGGAAGTATTGAAAATAAAATTGCGTTGGGTTGAATTTTATTCACAAGGTGTTGTTGCGCTATCTATATTAGGTATTATCGGTGCTGTGGTTTCCCTGGTCTATTTTTCGCGCAAGTACAGAAAAATGTTCCCGGAGAACAGTTGATAATCTTCAACCAGAATATCAAACCTCATCTTTACTGAAAAATATTTATTATCCTGTGTCATTTGAAAACAAATGAGAAAATTTTTAATCGTATAAACCAGTAATTCAACATGTCTATTTCCACGAAATCTTTTTCTGCAAACGGAATCAGTTACTCACCTCCTGCAAAACCGATCGTTGTAATTTGTATTGATGGTTCTGCTGATGAATACATCGACACAACAATGGCGCATGATCGCATGCCTAATCTGAAAAGCATGTCTGTAAAGGGTTACAGGGGAATGGTGCGTGGCGCATTGCCTTCTTTTACCAATGTAAATAATTCTTCCATTGTTACAGGGGTATCTCCTGCAATACATGGAATTTGCGGAAACTTTTTTTATGATACATCGATCGATAAAGAAGTGATGATGAATTCATCGGAATATCTGCGTGCCGAAACATTACTCGCCACAGCAGCAAACGCCGGTAGAAAAGTAGCAGTAGTAACTGCGAAGGAAAAATTGCGCGACATACTTTCTTTCAACATGAAAGGCATTGCGATCTCGGCTGAAAAAGCAAACCAGGCAAAAACAGAAACACACGGAATTGAAAATGTAGAAGAGATTGTGGGTTACAAAACCCCTGCTATCTATAGTGCAGATGCAAGTTTGTTTGTGTTGCGTGCAGGCGTTGCCTTTATTAAACAAGGGTTTGGAGATTTTTTATATCTCTCCCTCACAGATTATATGCAGCACACATATGCGCCGGATGCAGAAGAATCACTTGCATTTTACGAAGCGATGGATAAAGAGATCGGGGAATTGGTGAAAGCAGGCGCTGTTGTTGGTGCCACTGCAGATCACGGAATGAATGCAAAAATTAAAGCAGATGGTTCGCCGAATGTATTATACGTAGAAGATATGCTGGAAGAAAAATTTGGCTCAGGCTTCCGTGTGATCTGCCCGATCACCGATCCTTATGTAAAACATCATGGTGCATTGGGGTCTTATGTGGTAGTGCATGTGCCGGATATTTCAAAAGCAGAAGAAGTAAAAAAATGGCTTGCTCTTCAACCGGGAATTACTGAAGTGTATGACAGGGCAACAGCAGTGCGGGTGCTTGAACAACCGGAAGACCGGATCGGTGATCTGGTTGTATTATCTGCACGTGATGTTGTTGTCGGAAGAAGGCCGCAATACCACGATCTCTCAGCGCTGGATGGAACATTGCGTTCGCATGGCGGAAGATACGAAGAAATGGTGCCAATGATCATTTCACATCCGTTGAATGCTGCTTACAAAATGAAGGCAGCAAGGGACCCGCGCAACTTTGATATTTTTGATTTTACGGTTAACGGAACAAATTAAAATATTTCAGCCAAGGCATCCGATGACTTAAAGTGAGCAACAAAATCAAAGCTTGATAAAATCATCGGATGCCCTGGTGCAACAATAAAATTTTTTATTATGAGCGCAACAGGTACAGCAGAAAAAAAATCAACAACAAAAAGCGATGCAGTGTTGAACATGCATTGTTATGTTGCAGGAAAAAAAGTTGATTCAAATAACATATTTGAAGTAAAGAGCCCATACGACAAACGCGTTGTCGGAACAGTAGCGTTGGCAAATGCAACGCACACCCAACAGGCGATTGATGCAGCGTTGAGCAATACTAAAAAATTAACACGATACGAGCGTTATGCAATATTGGAGAAAGCAAGAAACCTTTTGGTTGAGCGAAAGGAAGAATTTGCAAATTGCATCAGTGCAGAATCCGGGCTTGCTATTCGCGAAGCGATTTATGAAACCGGGCGTGCGCATGACGTGTTGATGTTTGCTGCAATAGAAAGCTTAAAAGACGACGGGCAGATTTTTTCCTGCGATATTTCTCCTTCAGGAAAAGCAAGAAAAATTTTTACGCTCCGCGAACCGTTGTCACTTGCGGTTTGTATTACGCCATTCAATCATCCGCTTAACCAGGTGGCACATAAAATCGCACCGGCTATTGCTGTAGGTACACCTGTAATCTTAAAGCCATCGGAAAAAACTCCGCTCACTGCTATAAAGCTTGTTGAATTATTATATGAAGCAGGATTGCCGCATCACATGCTTAGTGTATTGTTAGGACCAACGAATGAAATTGCTGAGCCATTGGTAAAAGACCCGAAAGTGGATATTGTTTCTTTCACCGGAAGCGTGGCAGTAGGAAAAAGAATTGCAGCAACAGCAGGGTATAAAAAAGTGATTTTGGAATTAGGCGGAAATGATCCGATCATTATTATGGAAGATGCAGATCTCGATACCGCTGTATATCTCGCTGCTGAGGGATCTTATCGTAACAGCGGGCAACGTTGCACTGCAGTGAAACGCATTTTGGTGCACGAAAAAATTAAAGATGCATTCATTGAAAAATTTGTTGAAAAATCAAAGACATATATATGCGGCAATCCATCCGATCCGAAAACTGTTGTTGGAACAGTGATTGATGAAGCGTCTGCAATTTACCTGGAGAGTGTAGTGAAGAAAGCTGTTGAGCAAGGAGCAAAAGTTTTGTTAGGCGGAAAAAGAAATGGTGCATTGCTTGAACCAACTGTGATAGTTGACGTGCCACGTAATGCAGACATGGTTGTTCATGAATCATTCGGCCCGCTGGCACCGATTCTTACATTTAAAGATATTGACGATGCAATTGCATTGAGCAATTCAACGGCGTATGGATTGTCAAGCGGTATTGTTACAAACAATATGCAATATGCTTTGCGCTTTGTAAAAGAATTGAAAGTGGGAACGGTTAATATCAACGAAGTACCGGGATACAGGATTGAAAGCTCGCCATTCGGTGGAATTAAAGATTCGGGCCTGGGAATTAAAGAAGGTGTGATTGAAGCAATGAAATGTTTCACGTTTGTAAAAACATTTTCGATGCCGTGGTGAGAAGAAATTTGATAATGTGTGGAGATAGAAGTTAGAATATCGTGAAGTTGAAAACAGTTGGCAAAGAATAAGTTTTCAGGCCGTTTACTACTCACGGTTTACTGCTTACTTTGTCGAATAGAATATCAATAGTACAAGAGTGCGACCTGCCTACCGGCAGGCAGGCGCAACCATGTTCAATAGTAGCATTGTCGTTGGGTACAAAAAATAAAAAAATTTCTTAGAGAAAAATTTCAAATAACATAACGATTGAACAGATTTTATCATGAAAAAATTATTATTTACCCCAGGTCCATTATCTACTTCCAAAACGGTGAAAGAAGCGATGCTGGAAGACATGGGCTCTCGCGATCATTTATTTGTTGATGCAGTAAAAAACGTGCGCAATGGTTTGTTAAAACTGGCACATGTTTCCAAAGAAGATGGATATGATTGCGTGATCATCCAGGGCTCGGGGACTTTTGGTGTGGAAAGTGTGATCAGCAGCATTGTTGGAAAGAACGATCAATTGCTGATACTCGCAAATGGCGCTTATGGAGAACGGATTGTAAAGATGGCAACCATTCACCAGATCAATCATTTTGTTATCCGGTTTGATGAAGACCAGGTTGTTTCTCCGGGTGAAGTAGAGAAATTCCTGCAATCGCATCCGGAGATAACGCATATTGCATGCATTCATAGTGAAACAACAACGGGGTTGTTTAATCCTGTTAAAGAAGTTGGCGCAATTTGTAAAGCGCATAATAAAGTTTTTATTGTTGATGCGATGAGCAGTTTCGGCGGAGTAGAAATGGATATGAAAGAAATGAATATTGATTTTTTGGTTTCATCGTCCAACAAATGCATTGAAGGTGTTCCGGGGTTTTCATTTGCTCTTTGCAAAAAAACTGAATTGGAAAAAGCAAAAGGACAGGCAAGAAGTTTGAGCCTCGACTTATACGATCAATGGAATGGATTGGAAGCAAACGGGCAATTCCGTTTCACGCCGCCTACATTAAGCATTATGGCGTTTCAGCAGGCGATGAAAGAATTGGAGGAAGAAGGTGGAGTAAAAGCAAGGGAACAGCGTTATAAAACAAATAAAAAAATTCTGGATGAAGGAATGGCTGCGCTCGGATTGAAACAATACCTGCGGCCGGAGATACAAGGGCACATCATCACTTCTTTTTTATATCCTGATAAAAAGAATTTCAACTTTGGTGAATTTTATAATGTGCTTAATGAAAAAGGATTTGTGATCTATCCGGGCAAGCTTAGCAAAGCAGATGCATTCCGCATTGGTAATATCGGGCAAATATTTCCTGACGATGTGAAAGCATTGGTTGCTGCGATAAAAGATTACATGGAAAAAATTTAAAGGGCGCACATGCATCAGTCAACTGAAAAAGCAGATGTAGTTATAATTGGTGGTGGCTTGTTTGGTTGTGCAATTGCGTATTACTATACGAAACATAATCCCGGAAAAAAAATAGTTGTGCTGGAGCGTAACGAGATCTGCAATTCCGCTACAAGCCGCGCTGCTGCACTGGTTACACGCATACGATCAAAGAAATATTTTATTCCGCTTTCGTTGGAAACCTATCGTGTGATAAACGATATGGAAACACAACTGGGCGAAAGCATGGATGTGAAAAGAGTGGGCGTGATGCATGTTGCTGCAAGTGAAAACAGTGTAACTGCATTGAATGAATTGATGAAGATCGCTGAAGAATTTCATGAACCTGCGGGATATATTTCGAATGAATCGGCGCAACAAAAAGCACCGTGGTTGAAAACAGATGAGATCATAACATCTGCATTCATGCCGGAAGAAGCATATTGTGATCCGTATTTGCTAGGAACATTTTTTGCCCGTTGTGCGAAAATGCAAGGAGCAGATATACGCCAGAGTATTGAAGCGAATGAGTTAATATTGGATGTCGATACTGTAGTTGGTGTTTCAACAAATTCAGGGAAAATTTTTGCAGATGCGGTGGTTATCGCTGCTGGCGCATGGTCTCCGATATTTGCGGCGCAAGCCGGAATCGGTTTGCCAATGGCACCTGTGCGCAGTCAATATTGGATCACGGAACGAAACGATCTGTTTAAAAATTCATGCATTGTTATTTTACCGGATGCACAAGCGTATGCAAGGCCTGAAGGTGGTGCGTTATTATTTGGTATCCGCGAAAAAAATTCATTGGCGGTTTCTCCAAAAAAAATCCCTTCGGATATCAGTCATTTTATTTTTAGTGAAGATAAAGGCATGCACGATCTTTCTGAAGTAGTTGACTCGCTTGCGCGGTTTTTCCCATTGGTATATGAGATTGGTTTGAAATATTATGTTGCCGGTTTTTCAGGTTATACACCGGATAATAATTTAACGATGGGAATTGCCCCGGGCGTGAAGAATTTATTTTGCGCAACCGGGGATGTTGGCGCCGGCATATCTGTCGCAGGTGGCGTAGGGCTTGCTTTTGCTGAGATGATCGCAGGCAAACCAAACCCTTTTGATTTTAGCTTTTTTGATATTACACGTTTCGGAAATATTGATCCTTTCAGCGAAGAATGGATCAATAAGTGTGCACTGGCACGTT
Organism: Bacteroidota bacterium; assembly: GCA_018266575.1. GTDB lineage: Bacteria > Bacteroidota > Bacteroidia > Chitinophagales > Chitinophagaceae > Puia. The sequence continues at coordinate 271,531 of JAFEAE010000023.1, read as the reverse complement.
CACAGAAAAAGAGCGGTTAACTTACTTTGCTGATCGCTTTTTCTAAAATGTTCATTGCTTCAGCTAATTGTTCTTCCGTAATGATTAATGGCGGTGCCAACTGCAATGTATTGCCCTGGGAAATTTTAAAACTCATTCCATTTTGTAAACAATCATACAATACAGCTTCTGCTTGCTTATTAGCTTTTGTTTTTGCACCAGGATCGGTTACCAGTTCAACACCCCATAATAGTCCAACTCCTCTTATATCTCCGATGAGCGGATATTTTTCTTTCATTGCATGCAGGCGTTTTTTCATCCATTCCCCTTTCTGATTTGTTTTTTCCAGTAACTGGTGTGATTCGATAAATTCAATCATTGCCAATGCTGCAACTGCCGCAAGCGGGCTTTTTTCGTGCGTGAAATGCCCGAGGGAAACATCCCCAAAGCGGTTATAACTTTCGTTCGCAACAATAGCTGCGAGTGGCATTATTCCTCCGCCCAGTCCTTTACCAAGGCAGATTATATCCGGCTGAATACCGAAGTTTTCAAACGCAAACATTTTTCCAGTTCTCCCGAATGCTGTTGGTATTTCATCGAAGATGAGTACAATATTATTTTTATCACAGATCTCCCGGATTCGCTTCCAGTAAGCTTTTGATGGTACCTGTACATCCGTGTTGCGGATAGGTTCTGCAATGAATGCGCCGATATCGCCTTCTTTTTCCACAACGTATTCCAGGTATTCCGCATATACGAGATCGTTAGATATACCGGAAAAAGAACCACGATAAGAATTTGGCGGAGGAATGCGCTCACATCCCGGTATCAGGGGGCCCAATCCCGCACGAAACTCGCGTTCGCCACCGGCAGATATGGCATCCATAGAAGCGCCATGAAATGAGTCCCAGTAAGAAACGGTTTTGAATTTGCCCGTAACCAATCTTGCTAATTTCAACGCCATGCTGATAGCCGAAGTGCCACCCGGTGCAAACAATACCCTGTTTAACGGTGAAGGAAGCAACGAAGTTAATTTCCTTGCCAGCTCGATGGATTTCACATTTGTAAACCTTCTGGGTGAGAAAGGCATAATATCGAGTTGCTCTTTTACTTTTTCAATCACAAAGGGGTTTCTGTAACCAACCTGGTGAACGGCATTGCCGTGAAAATCCATATATTTTTTCCCCTGCTGGTTAATGATGTAAATGCCTTCGCATTCTTCCAAAACATCCAGGCAAGGAGTAGAAAGCGCCTGGTGCAAAAAATGTGTTGCGTCTGATGTTAAAGTAGCTTTCGTTTCAGGATCATTTGCTGCTGCTGCCCATTTTTTTCGTGCTTCTGAAAGATTGGAATCGCCTTCGAGAATAGAGCCTGTGTACATAGTTAGTTTTTAAAATGAATGTGCCTTCAAATCTAATTAAAACTGCCAAGAAATGCCTCACGAAATTTAATTGATTTCACAAACACTTAAAGTTTATTTTTATTTTTGCAGGCTTCATAAAGCACAATTGCAAAAAACGCTCATGCAAAAACCTGGTAAAATATTTTCTGATAACTGGAATTTTTTTCTTGGCTATTTCCTGTTTTTGTTTTTATGTATTATAACTTTTTCATTTTCTTCCAAAACAGGAAGTTTCATCTGGCTGAATTTTTATCATAATAAAATGCTGGATTGGTTTTTTATTGTCTATACAAATGTTGGTGACGGGCTTTTTGCTATTGCAATTTTTTTGTTGCTGCTTCTATTACGCCGTCCGCTTCCGGGATGGGAAATTGTTTTCACTTTTTTATTATCAGGGTTGATAGCGCAGATCGTAAAAAATATTTTCCCGATGCCGCGTCCAAAAACATTGCTCGGTGATTCAGGCTATTCACATTTTATTGATGGTGTTACACATGTAGGCAATGCAAGTTTTCCTTCCGGGCATTCTGCAACTGCTTTCGGTGTTGCGCTTATTCTTTCTTTATTTGAAAAAAATAAAAAAAGAAGTATGCTCTATTTTTTTGCAGCTGTTTTGGTTGGCTACTCACGTGTTTATTTGGGGCAGCATTTTGTTCAGGATGTTTTTTTCGGATCGATCATAGGCGTTGTTTCTGCATTGATCGTTTATATTACCATCGATAATAAACCAATATGGCTGAGAAAAATGAAAGCACGTGAAATGCAATATCAAAGCACAAATAATTCTAAAATAAATTAAGTGGGCATTCGCAAGAAAATTTTTTTACTGATACTCTGGTCAACGGCCATCCGTTGTTTGCTTGCATTTTTTTTAGAATTCGGTAATGATGAAGTGTATTACTGGACGTATGCGCAACACCTGCAATGGAATTATTTCGATCATCCGCCAATGGTTGCTTTGCTTGTACGATTGGGAACATTGAATTTGCTTTTGCATAACGAATTATTTGTGCGAGCCGGTTCAATTGTTTGTGCAGCAATAAATACCTGGCTCATTTTTTTGATCGCTAAAAAGATTAAAGATGAAAAAGCCGGATGGTACGCAGCATTGTTGTACACTTCGTCTTTTTATTGCAGCGTTATTGCCGGAACATTTATTCTTCCGGATTCGCCGCAGGTATTATTTTGGATGTTGAGCATTTTGCTGATGATAAAAATTATTGATGCCACTGAATCGCCGGTTACACAAAGCAAATTATTGCTTCTGCTCGGGGCGGTAATTGGTTTATGCATTATGAGCAAAGTGCATGCTGTGTTTTTGTGGTTTGGTTTTGGGTTATATATTTTATTGTATGACAGAAAATTTTTCACATATCCTGCCTTATATATTTCTGTTGTTATTACGGCAGTTATTATTTCTCCAATAATAATTTGGAATGTCCACAATCATTTTATCACTTATTCTTTTCATGAAAGCCGTGTAGGTTTTTTTGATAAGAAATTAGATTGGGATAGTTTCCTGCAACAACTGATTGGCTCAATTGCGTACAATAACCCGGTCAATTTTTTTCTGTATGTAATTGGTGTTGCCGGGATATTGAGGTATAAAAATTTTGTTCCAAAAAATTACAGGCGTTTACTCTTGTTACTTGGCTTCCCTTTGATCCTTGTTCTTTTGGTAATGTCCCTTTTCAATGAAACATTACCGCATTGGTCCGGTCCTGCATATATTAGTTTGTTGATATTGACTGCGATTTATTTTTCTGCAAAAAACATCAACAGTTCAAAAACGCCGGGAGGGATTTTAGCAGCTAATTATTTATTGTTATTCGTTGCTATTGCCGGAATAATTGTGATAAGATATCTTCCCTTTCAATTGGGAAATAAACAAGAACGGATTTTGGGTGATGGCGATGTTACCCTGGATATGAGCGGGTGGAAAGATTTTTCCGGGAAATTTTATGCATTGTATAATGCTGATGTGAAACAAGGGTTGATGAAAGAAAATGCATTCATCATTTCTGACAAATGGTTTCCTGCAGCTAATCTTGATTATTACATAGCAAACCCGTTTCATTTAAATTTTTTTGCAGCGGGGAAATTGGTCGACATTCATAACTATGCATGGCTTAATAAAACACGCACTCCTTTAAAAAAAGGCGATAATGCCTATTTTATTTTTCCTACCAACTATTATGGTGCACCTAAAAAAAATTTGCTGGACCATTTTGAAAAAACAGATAGCGCAGTAATCATTCCTCAATTTCGATCAGGCGTACACGTTAGGAATTTCGTGATTGTTCGTTTGCATGATTATAAAGGTGGGTTGCCGGAAGACGGGATAATTGGTAGCACGAATTAGATCGAATTACACTAAGAAATTTTGTCACAGATTCACAGATTTGAGTTGTTCAAGAGTTGACTATTCACCATTGGCCATTCCCCTTCGTGTTATTCTCTCTTCGCCTCCAATGTAAAACCAATGGTAGTGCCAACATCCGGTGTACTTCTTACATGGATGTTTTGCCCGTGTGCTTCAATAATATGTTTACAGATGGCGAGCCCGAGTCCCGTACCGCCCCGGTCGCGGCTGCGTGCGGCATCCGTACGGTAGAATCTTTCAAAAATGCGTGAGAGGTGTTCTTCCTCAATTCCAATTCCATCGTCGCTTAATTCAATCAACACATGTTGTTCGTCGGTCTTATAAACGCTTGCCATAATAGAACCGTTCTCTCTGCCGTATTTTGTAGCGTTTTGAATAAGGTTGATCAACACCATGTTGATCTTTTCTTTATCGGCAAATACAGTGACCGGCGATTCGCAGCCTTTCTTGATAAATGGTTTGATCTTTTTTTCATTCATCTTGAGTGATAAAGATTCAAATACTTCACGGATCAGATCCTGTATCACAAAATTTTGTTTGTACAACAATTGTTCACCACGTTCTAGCTTTGAAATCTCATCGAGATCATTCATCAAATTCACCAAACGCTCAACGTTGCGTGAAGTATTTTCCAGGAATTTGCGTTGCACGTTTTCATCTTCCATAGCACCGTTTAACAAGGTATCTACATAACCTTGTATCGAAAAAATCGGTGTCTTAAATTCATGAGCAAGATTTTGTAAAAATTCTTTTCGGTATGCTTCATTCTTTCGTAATACTTCAATTTCTTCATTTCTTTTCTCGCCCCATTTCTCTACATCTTCCCTCACTTCGTCAATACTTTTTTGCGGAAGGATGTATTTAAAATATACTTCTTCTTTTTTGGTAGCCTTTGTCTGATAAATGAGTTTATAGATGAGCTTTATTTTCCGGTAAATGAATTTTTCCAGCGTAAACAAAATGAGCACATAGCTGATTATAAAAAAAATAAGGAGGGAAGAAATCGCACCAACCCAGTTTCCCGATAAAAAATATGCGCCGATGGAAACAGGAACGGCAAGTAATACCGCCGTGAATGCTGCAAGTTGTCTGGGAGAAAGATTTTTAGTAGAAAACATTTTTGATCATCGGTCGTCGGATATCAGTCGTCAGACGTTTACACGCAAGTTCAAACAATTTTTTAATAAACTTGTTGCCGCACTTACAAATCAAATTTATACCCTACACCTTTTATGGTGGTTATGCAATCCAACCCAAGTTTCTGGCGCACTTTACGGATATGTACATCGATAGTGCGGTCGCCAACGATAACATCATTTCCCCATACCTGGTTCAATATTTCATTGCGTAAAAAAACTCTTCCCGGCCGGGAAGCAAGGAGATATAATAACTCAAATTCTTTTTTTGCAAGAACAATATCATTTCCATCAACTGTTACTTCAAATTTTTCCGGATCAATCGTCAGGTTTTCCATCTTCAATGCTTTCCCTTCAGGTTCTTTGTTCGTTCTCCGGAACAACGCATTCACGCGGCTGATCAGTACTTTCGGACTTATAGGTTTGGTAACAAAATCATCTGCACCTGTTTCCAATCCTTTAATATGGGAAGTTTCGTCGTTAAGCGCGGTTAAAAAAATGATCAGTGTATCGTTGAAAGAAGTTTGTGAGCGTAAAATTTCACACACCTGTGTCCCCGTTTTTTTGGGCATCATTATATCCAGGATAATGAGGTCGGGTTTATTCGCTTTTGCTTTTTCCAGGGCTTCATCACCGTCTTTTGCAGTAGCAACTTCGTAACCTTCTTTTTTAAGGTTATATTGAATGATCTCCAGGATATCAGGTTCATCGTCGGCAATTAAAATTTTTTTTCCTTTTGATTCCATGGTTTTTAAAAAAATTTATGCAAACCTATGGAAATAATACGCAGAGCGGGGTTCGGGCGATTGAGTTCACAATTTCTTAATATAAAAATAACGGGGAAAAGCATTGAGCTATTCAAAAAATTTGGTCAGCTTCATATCCCTGTTCCCGCTTCAAAGGGGAAGGATGCCTATGTGCAAGAAGAGTACTGTTTTTTACAAAGCTGTTATCGATAACCAATTTGTCTGTTTTTCGGAAAGCGTGTAAAAACCGCTAAGCGTTAAACTTTCAGCCTAACATCTTATATCTCACATCTTTCATCGTACATTTGACAATATTTTTGTCCTTATGTATCCGAACGGAGCAGGAATCTTATGAAACAAATTCTACGTTCAGCTTTAGCGGCTTTACCTCTTTTACTGATGTTGGGCAGTGTTTTTGCCCAGTCGGATCCTTACCCCTTCAAGGTTGCGCAAGACCGCATGCTTTTTCACGATAATGTAGACAATCAGCAAAAACGGTTGCTTGATCTGCTTGCCAAACAAAGCGATTCGGTTTCTTCCATAAAAATAAAAGACGCACTTATTCGCCGTGTTGATCAATTGCAGGAGCAAATTGAATCCGACACAACGATGAACACCAATGGTAAGAAACGCTACCTGCGTGGAATTGAAGCAATGCTTAGCGGATATATTGCTAATTACAACAAACCGGATTTTCCTCCTTCACTGGCACCTGCGCTTGTTTCTGCTTTTGAAAAAGCAATGAAATCAGATAAGAAGAATGAAAGCATTGAACCGGTTATTGCAGAAAATAGTTATGGCGTGGGGCAGATACTGATCGATAACAATTGCTTTACCTTGCCTTATGAAAATGCGGGCATAAAACCATCGCGGTTTGTGTTGTTCAGGAAGATATGTGCCATGCACCCGACAGAAATTTTATCACGGTTGCAATCCAACCTGGATGTTCCGTTTGCTGATAGCCTGATCATTGTTGCAGGGCATAATAATGTCCGCCAGTTATATGATTATGCTGCAGCCAATAACCCGCTTGGCTGGCGTATACGCAACAGCCGCGACACATTGGTATATGTGGTCGGGCAATTGGCAACAAGCAAAAGCGGACAATTATATTTTCCTTTTCTTGATAACCTGATCAAAGGAAAAATTACGCTGGATGACATTGATGCCGTTAAAGAAAATGGTTTGAATTATTATCGCCTCCTGGTAAAAACGCGTATCGATTATGCATCCCGTTTGCTGCCGCCGGTAAAAGATACCGCGCTTGAAATGTCGGCACTTACCAACATGCTGCAGAATAAAGCAAAAGAAGTTTTTATACGAGAGATAAATGCGTTGCATGATAAGCCGGATGCTGAACGTTTTAAAGTATTGCAACCACTCACACCGGAAGAATTGTATTACCTGATTGTATTAAGCGAGGATGAAATTTATACATCGAGTTATGTACGCGGAGTATACCCTGCCATTTTTCAACGCATGAAGGTGCCACGTGGCGATAGTTTGCTGATGCTGGTACACGGCGATTATTTCCGAAAGTTTATTAAAATGGCTGCGGCATATAATACGCTCGATCATTTTCTCGGTACAATGGATACAAAAAGCGCCAATGCATTAATGTGGTATTTTGTATTTGGGTTGGAAAAAGCCGGCGAAGAAGAAGCAGTTGATGTTGCCGATTCTTATAGCAGCATTTTTGAGAAAAATAAAACACTTGCTTCATATGTGCTCCGCGTGGTAAAATGGAATTATGAGAAAAATGTAGCAGCAAAAAATAAACGTGGCATTATTGTTTATAATCTTTTGCAAACGCTATTTGAATCGGCAGATACAACAAACAAAGTTGATCTTTCTGCAAAACTTGGTATTCCGCCGATATACTCAGTAGATTATGCATCGTTGAAAGATAACAATGGCCCTGTTGTGGAGCAGGCATTTTTTTATGGTAATGATGAAGATAAGGACGGGCAAACTTCTTTTGCTGATTTCATGTCGTTGTTCAGAGGGAAAGCTGCATGGAAAATCACTGAGAACCCGCAATGGGTAACTATCACCTCAACACAGGGTAAGCCGGTTTGGATATTTGCCAACAAACCGTTGAACGGGGAAAACGATCCTGATGAAAAGGCGCAGGACGATCTGGGCGCTTATCTCGAAAAAAGGCATCTGAAGCCTACCATTTATATTCATCGCGGGCATAGCTACCACGTTTCATCCACATTAAAACGCCTGCAACCAACGGCGCACATTGTTATTCTCGGTTCTTGCGGTGGTTATAATAACCTGAGTGAGGTTTTGAAAATAAGCAGCGACGCGCATATCATTTCATCAAAACAGGTTGGTACAAGAACGGTGAACGAACCGATTCTCCAGGCAATCAATAACACATTGATAGCGGGAAAAAATATTGAGTGGCTTTCCATGTGGAAAGAGCTGAATTATAAATTCCGATCCGATGCTGTGGCAAAAGACAGGTTTGATGATTATATTCCGCCATATAAAAACCTTGGCGCAATTTTCATAAAAGCATATCGTAAAGCGATGGGGAATTAAAGGCTTAAGCTGTATGGTTTAAGATTTAAGCTGTTTTAATGCATCAGCGATTATTAATTCATAAGGTCTGTTCGAACTGAAGAACCTTATACCCTAAACCTCACACGCTAAACTACCTTATCTTTGCACTTCCTATGTCGGAAAAGGTAAAAGGAAAAAAGATTTTTGATTTCAGTTTATTGAAACGCGTATTTCATTACGCGTCGCCTTATAAGAAAAGATTATACTGGTCTATAACATTAGCGGTTCTTCTGGCAATTGTTTCACCGATCAGGCCACTATTAATTCAACTTACAATCAACAATTATGTCAGGAATGGATTAGCGAATACTCTGATCTGGATTACCATATTGCAGATTGGTTTGCTGATAACAGAAACATTGTTTCGGTTTTATTTTTCTTTCATCACTGCTTGGCTCGGACAAACTGTTGTTAAAGATTTACGGGTAGCAGTTTACCACAAAATATTAGGACTTAATCTTTCTCAATTTGATAAGACTCCGATTGGCACTTTAACAACACGCACAATTAATGATATAGAGTCGATCAATGATATTTTCTCCGACGGACTAATTCCCATTATTGCAGATATTCTTTCCATCATTTCTATTGTGGCTTGCATGTTTTATATTGATTGGAGATTGACATTAGCTTGCCTTGCTCCATTCCCCATATTGATTGTCGCAACATATATTTTTAAAGAAAGTGTAAATAAATCGTTTATACGTGTCCGTAATGCTATCGCTGCATTGAACGCATTTGTACAGGAACATATTACCGGAGTACAGATCGTTCAGGCTTTTGCAGCTGAAGACCGTGAATTTGCGAAGTTTAAAAAGATCAATAAGGAGCATCGTAACGCAAACGTAAATGCTATTTTCGCCTATTCAGTTTTCTTTCCACTTGTTGAAATAATTATAGCGATATCAATGGGAATGTTGGTATGGTGGGAAGCAAGACAGGTGCTAAGCTTATCTGCACAACAAGCATCAGAATTATCAGGGAAAATCATTTCATTCACTTTGTTTCTTAACCTGTTGTTCCGCCCGTTGCGTGTAATTGCAGATAAATTCAATATTCTGCAAATGGGCATGGTCGCCAGCGATCGTGTTTTTAAAGTTCTGGATAATGATGATTTTATAAAAACAGAGGGGGAATATAAGCCTGAAAAAATAAATGGCAAATTAGAATTCGATAATGTTTCATTTGCGTATATAGATCACCGCTATGTGCTGAAAAATATTTCGTTTTCTGCCCGGCCCGGGGAAACGATAGCTATTGTCGGCCATACCGGAAGTGGCAAAACATCCATCATCAGTTTGCTGAACCGGTTATATCACATACAGCATGGGGAGATACGGATTGATGATGTGAATATTGAAGATTACAAATTGGAAGCGCTTCGGAAAAATATTGGAGTAGTATTGCAGGACGTTTTTCTTTTTTCAGGTTCAGTGATGGATAACATTACACTTCGTAATGAATCTATTCCTAAAGAGAAAGTGGTGGAGGCAGCGAAACTCATCGGGATGCATGAGTTTATTATGAAACTCCCCGGCGGATATGATTACAATGTAATGGAACGTGGTGGTACATTATCGCTTGGGCAACGGCAATTACTGTCGTTTATCCGGGCATTACTATATAACCCGTCAATTTTAATTCTTGATGAAGCAACATCGTCTGTTGATACGGAATCGGAATTGATGATCCAGGAAGCTATTGATAAATTGGTAGCAGGACGTACATCCATTGTAATTGCACATCGTTTATCTACAATCAGAAAAGCAAATCAAATTATAGTTCTTGATAAAGGAGAAATCAAAGAGATCGGGACGCACGAAGAGCTATTGACGAAAGGAGGTTTTTATAGTAAATTGCATGAGATGCAGTTTACAAAACACACGGGCCTTTCCAAAAATGTAAGCATTTAGTCTAAAATAAAAAAGCCGCTTTGATCAAAGCGGCTTTTTTATTTATCAAGAAAAATATTTTAGGGCAACGTTACATTATATGTATTCGAGCCGATGGTTATTGTTGCATTATTATCACATGTCTGGTTACCATAATCCAAAGTGCCTTGAATGTGTACACTGCCTTTTGTATATGTAAACGCAATAACTCCTGCGGTTACATACCTGCAGGTCAATACACGTACAAGTGGTGTTGTAACAGAAGCACTCAGGCTTTCACCAACTGAATTGGTAATGTTGTAGCTTCCTGTAACATTGAAAATATAACTTGATAAATCACCGGGTGTTCCAGAAACAAGTGTTGTTGTTTTTGTTCCGGAGAAAGAATAAGAAGTATCATTCGGATAAGTTATTGTTCCGTTAGTAACATCTGTTTTTAATGACAATGTTGAACCGGTTGAAGTGTTAGTTATGGAATATGTTCCACCGAGATGGTATCCGTTCACTACATAATTAGTAAATGTTGCAGAAATTGTTGTACCTGGCGTACTCAACCTTCCGGAAAAAACATAAGTGATCGATCCTGAACGCGTGATGCCATCAGCACTTACACATCCTGTTCCAAAATCAACAGTTACAGTTATAGGGAACGTATGCCCTGAAAGTGTAACACTTGCGCAATAGTAACTACCTGCGCCATTAGTTGTAGTTCCCAATGTGGTAGTGCCTGATTTTTTAGAAGTATAACCGGTTAATACAGTGCTGCTGTCCGAGCTGACCTGAAGCGCAACTGCTAATGCATCATCATACGCATTATCTGAAGCGGCGCCATTTGCTGACATACCTGCGGCACTTGAATTATTATTAGTGTTATTTGATGACGAATTGCTGTCTTTCTTACAAGCAGTCAGCATAATAGAAGCAGGGAGCACCACTATCATAAAAACCTTGAAAACTGTCCTTAATATTTTCATAGTTTGTTTTTAAAAGAGTTGTTAATTTTTTCGTTCAGACCCCATAAAAACGATTAAGTTTAATAAATAGTCTATGCAGATTGTTAAATGAGACAGCTATTCTTACTAATCCGTTGTATTGGTGTTCTTTATACACAATAAAAATAGTCTGGATAAATGCCTTTAATCTGATTTTATATTTTGATACTGCCCCCGTATCTTTGCCGCAAATTTCAGGGAACCTATGTCGTCCAAATGCCTCAAATCTTTATTGGTAGCGGTTTTCAGCGTATTTTGTGTTTCTTTTTTCAACCAGGCAACTGCCCAGGATAACGAGGGTAAAAAAGAAGAAAAAAAGGGTTTTAATGCCAAAGAGGTCATTTTCGGACACGTTTTAAATAACCACGATTTCCATTTTTTTGATCTTGTGGGAGATAATGGCGAAAAAACGCCTGTTTCACTCCCTCTTCCGGTAATTCTTTATTCAAAGCAACGCGGATTGGAAGCATTCATGTCTTCAAAATTTCATCATGGTGAAGAAACATATAACAACTATATGATGTTGACTGATGAAAAAATTGAAGAATTGAAATTAGACCCCACAAAATATAATGCCCAGGATATTGTTGCAATAGACGATAAAGGGGCAATTGATGAATCCATAAAAGTGTATGATATTTCTATTACCCGCAATGTGCTGCAGATGTTCATTGCCTTGGCCTTGTTTACCTGGATCATGTTGCGCATTGCGAAAAAATATAAAAACGGCCATGGGGTTATTACTGCGCCAAAAGGTTCGCAAGGATTATTGGAGCCTGTTATCACCTTCGTGCGTGATGAAGTAGCAAAACCAAACCTCGGGAAGATGTCCGATAAATACCTGCCGTTCCTGCTCACTGTTTTCTTTTTTATTCTCATCAATAACCTTTTCGGATTGATACCGGGTTCGGCTAACGTATCAGGAAATATCGCTTTTACTGCGATACTCGGGATAATTGCTTTTGTTGTAATTCTTTTTAGCTCCGACTCGCATTACTGGGCGCATATTTTTAATCCCCCGGGAGTACCGTTTGGTGTTAAGTTGATCCTGGTCCCGGTTGAATTCATCAGTGTATTTATCAAACCGTTTGCGTTAATCATCAGGTTGTTTGCAAACATGGTGGCAGGGCACATCATTATCATTTGTTTGATTTCACTGATCTTTATTTTCGCTAACCTAAGTACGTATGCAGGTTGGGGAACAGCTCCGTTTTCAATTGCTTTTACCATATTTATTTACATGATTGAAGTGTTGGTGGCTTTTTTACAGGCATTCATTTTCACGATGCTTACAGCAGTATTTATCGGTCAGGCAATTGAAGGCAAATTGCATCAGCATCACCAGGAACACGAGGATTCGATGCTTGCATAAAATGTTTTTTTTCACTCTTTATAAAGTACAATTATGGAATTAATGACTATTATGCTTGATGCAACAGCGAATGCAGGTGGTGCTATTGGCGCCGGCCTCGCTGCAGTTGGTGCAGGCATTGGCATTGGCCAGATCGGTAAAGGTGCTGTTGAAGCTATCGCACGCCAACCGGAAGTGTCTAATGACATTAGGGGAAACATGATCCTTACTGCTGCCCTTGTAGAAGGTGCCGCTCTGTTTGCGATCATCGTTGGCTTCTTAGCAATGGTATTGAAATAATATCATCCCGAAAATTAGCTGCATCCAACGCACAGGGCAGCGGATGCAGTTTTCAAATCTTACAGAGTGAAGATTAAGCTCATGAAAAATGAGCAATTGTCAAATTGAGAAATTATTGATTTTATGAAATTACTTCTTCCCGAATTCGGTTTATTGATATGGACGTTACTTGCGTTTCTTATCGTGTTCTATATTCTCGGAAAATTTGCCTGGCCGGCAATTGTGAAAGGTTTGGCGGAACGTGAAAAAGGTATTGCGGATTCCCTCGCAACTGCAGAAAAAGTAAAGGCTGAAATGGCCCAGTTGAAAAGCGAAAACGAAGCATTGCTTGCGAAAGCACGTGAAGAAAGGGCGCAGTTATTAAAGGAAGCAAGGGATACAAAAGATAAGATCATCAACGAAGCGAAAGAACAGGCGAAATCAGACGCTGCAAAAATTATTACCGATGCACAAGCTGCAATTGAACAACAAAAAATGGCTGCGCTAACTGATGTAAAAAACCAGGTGGGAAATTTAGTTATAGAAGTATCTGAAAAAATATTGCGCCGCGAACTCAGCAATAAAGCAGAGCAGGAAAATTATATTAAGCAATTAGCAAACGAAGTGAAATTAAACTAGTTGTCGGTCGTCAGTTATCAGTCGTCGGTTCTGATGCCGAAGCCTGTCAACTGTCAACTGTCAACTGTCAACTAAAAATATGCCTAATCCACGTTTAGCAGCACGATACGCAAAAAGCCTCCTTGATCTTTCTATTGAAAGAAATGAGCTGGATAATGTATATAGCGATATTTTGTTTTTGCAATCGATATGCAAAAGCAATAAGGATTTTGTTGCTATTCTTAAAAGCCCCGTGATCAGCCCAGACCGCAAACAGAAAATATTACAGGCAATTACAACAGGTAAAATAACCACACTAACTGCTTCTTTTAATACACTCCTGGTAAACAAAGGGCGTGAAGCTTTTTTGCCGGAAATTGTTGATGCATTTGTTCAACAGTACAAACAATACAAAGGCATTCATATTGTAAAACTGACAACTGCAACTCCCATAAGTGACGAATTAAAAAATAGCATTGTTGACAAAATAAAATCGTCAACCTCTATGCAGAAGATCGAATTGAATACAGAAGTTAAAGAAGATATTCTGGGAGGTTTTATTTTAGAAGTAGGGGATCAGTTGGTTGATGCAAGTGTTGCATTCGACCTGAATAATATTAAAATGCAATTCAGGAACAACGATTTCATTTATAAGATCAGGTAGGGAATTTGAAAGTGTGGAAATGTGAAAATGAAAAGCGGACAGTGTGAGTTTAGGCTTTAGTTTTTAATTTTTTAGTTTTTAATTTTTATATACTATGGCAGATATTAAACCGGATGAAATTTCAGCGATACTTCGCCAGCAACTAAGCAACTTTAATGTTTCTGCTGACCTCGAAGAAGTAGGCACCGTGTTGCAGGTGGGTGATGGAATTGCACGCGTATATGGGCTTAATGATGTTCGCAGTGGTGAACTTGTTGAGTTTGAAAATGGCGTAAAAGCAATTGCACTTAACCTCGAAGAAGACAACGTGGGTGTGGTGTTGATGGGTGAAAGCGGCGATATTAAAGAAGGCGCTAAAGTACGCCGCACAGGAAAGATCGCATCAATAAATGTTGGTGAAGGAATGGTTGGCCGTGTAGTGAATACACTTGGCGACCCGATCGATGGTAAAGGCCCGATCGCCGGAGAAAGATATGAAATGCCGTTAGAGCGCAAAGCTCCTGGTGTTATCTTCCGTGAGCCGGTTAAAGAACCTTTGCAAACAGGTATCAAAGCTATTGATGCAATGATCCCTATCGGCCGCGGCCAGCGTGAGTTGATCATCGGTGACCGTCAGACGGGTAAAACTGCCATTGCAATTGATACGATCATCAATCAAAAAGAATTTTACAAAGCAGGAAAACCTGTTTATTGTATATATGTCGCTATCGGGCAAAAGGCTTCGACCATTGCCGGTGTGATGAAAACATTGGCTGATAATGGCGCTATGGACTATACAGTGATTGTTGCAGCTTCTGCATCGGATCCTGCTCCATTACAGTTCTATGCTCCGTTTGCCGGTGCTGCTATCGGTGAATATTTCCGCGATACCGGTCGCCCTGCATTGATAATTTATGATGACCTGTCGAAACAAGCGGTAGCATATCGTGAAGTATCATTGTTGCTTCGCCGCCCTCCGGGACGCGAAGCATATCCTGGTGATGTGTTCTATTTGCACAGCCGTTTACTGGAACGTGCAGCAAAAGTTATCAGTGATGACAGCGTTGCAAAAGATATGAATGACCTTCCGGATTCTATCAAGCATCTTGTAAAAGGTGGGGGATCATTGACAGCATTGCCAATCATCGAAACACAGGCCGGCGACGTATCTGCATATATTCCTACAAACGTAATTTCTATTACCGACGGGCAGATATTCCTCGAAGGTAACTTGTTCAACTCCGGCATCCGTCCTGCAATTAACGTAGGTATTTCGGTTAGCCGTGTGGGTGGTAATGCGCAGATCAAATCAATGAAGAAAGTAGCTGGTACTTTAAAATTAGACCAGGCACTTTACCGCGAAATGGAAGCCTTCTCAAAATTTGGTGGCGATTTGGATGCGGCTACAAAATTAGTTATTGATAAAGGGGCAAGAAATGTTGAAATATTGAAACAACCGCAATATTCACCGGCACCGGTTGAACGCCAGGTTGCAATTATCTATCTCGGAACACAAGGTTTGTTGCGCGGTGTTGCCGTGAAGCATGTAAAAGAATTTGAAGAACATTTCTTGTTGGAAATGGAAAATAAATTACCTGAAGTATTAGCTGAATTTAAGAAGGGTAATTTACCGGAAGATGGAATTAAAAAGATGGTTGATCTTGCAAACAGCATCATTCCTCAGTACAAATAATAATTCCAGTTACTTTATACATGCACAAGCCCCTCATTTCGAGGGGCTTTGCTTTTATACAAATTTCTTCTTCAAAATATTTTAATTTTTTTTTTGCAAATTGCTTGCATTATTCAAAAACGGATGTAATCTTTGTGTCATCAATAACACGTGCCCAATCCTTCGGATCAACCAACTATCTCCAATTCTCCTTATTAGTTTTAATTACCTTTTTCCTGTTTATATTCTTTAGTTCCAATCCTCGTAAAATCGGTCATTTTTCCAATTGATTATGGGTAACTATAATAACAAATTATACCCTATACCGAAATATTTTTTATGCAGAATTGGTGCCCCACAAAGAAAACAAATCGTCTACTCTTCAAAGTAAGGATGATTGCTATAGCCGGCATCATTTACTTCGGTTCTGTTTCTGCTCATGCGCAATTGCAGGGGGCAACAAAAACAAAAAAAATCAATAATACTATTGTTCCGGCAAACCTGGTTTCTTTCGATGCGCAGTTAACAGGTAAAAAGATAATGGTCAACTGGGTTATCAATGCAGAAAAAAATACAAGTCATTACATCATTCAACACAGCATTGACGGAAAATCATTCGATGATAGTGGAATAATTTTTACTGATGAGAATAGTAATGGAGAGAAACAATACAGTTTTCCCAATAACACCAATTTCGTGAACAAAGGGAAAGTGTATTACAGGCTGAAAATCGTTGACATGAATTCAAAAAGTAAATATTCAAATATAGTTGTTGTTCGCCTTACGCAATCGCAAATGGCATTGTTGGCATGTAGTAATTAATAATCGTTAAGTAGTTTGTATTTGAAAAGAAAGTTATAAGAAGAATAGCTCAAAAATAATTTAAAGTTTAGTTTTAAAGGGTACGATCAACAACGGCCGGTCTTGTCTAGGACTGGCCTTTACTTTTGTAGCTCCCGTGGTTTCCCTCTTTTGTCTTCTGTTTACCGGTAATCATTTTATGTATCGATATATGCCCATTTTCGCTACATTAGCGAAAGATCCTTAGGGATCATATAAAGAATTCAAATCAATTCGATAAAAAATAATCACCATGATCAAAACGATTATTATAGACGATGAACGCCTGGCAAGAAATGAACTGAAAAAGCTGTTGATGGATTTTCCTGAGATCGAAGTGATCGCTGAAGCAGCTAATTCTGCAGAAGGCATTGAAAAAATTGACAGCCTTAATCCAGATCTTATTTTTTTGGATATACAGATGCCCGGCAAAACGGGATTTGATATGCTTGCTGAATTGGATAAAGCACCAAGCGTAATTTTTACAACTGCTTATGATGAATATGCATTGAAGGCGTTTGAAGTAAATGCGCTTGATTATTTATTGAAACCTGTTGAACCGAAACGCCTCGCTGATGCCATTCAGAAATTGCATGTGGATGAAGATAAAGAGCCGATACATGAACATGAAGTATCAACGAACAGAAGTATTTTGGATGAACACGACCAGGTTTTTGTGAAAGACGGCGAACGTTGCTGGTTTGTAAAACTTTCAGATATCCGCTTGTTTGAAAGTGTGGGTAATTATGCGAAAGTTTATTTCGGCCCGAATAAACCTTTAATATTAAAATCGCTGAATGCATTAGAAGAAAGACTGGATGAAAAAATTTTTTTTAGGGCAAACAGGAAGCATATTGTTAACCTGCGGTTGATTGAAAAAATAGAACCTTATTTCAACGGCGGGTTATTACTGGAACTAAAAGGGGGCGAAAAAATTGAAGTAAGCAGAAGGCAAACCGTGAAGTTTAAAGAAATGATGAGTTTGTAATGTGATAATTTGATAATGTGCCGATTTGATAATTTAAAAATTTTGGTAAGAAATTTTATAGCAATAGTATGAAAAGATATTTCTTGACAGGGTTATTGATGTCAATAACCTTTTTTGTTTTTAGCCAGGATATTGATAAGATCATTAATGCAACGGAAGTTGAACGGATAGAAAAAATATTATCGTCCGATGAAATGCAGGGAAGAAAAACATTTACACCTGCAATTGACAGGGCAGCAGATTTTATTGCGAAAGAATTTAAAACAATTGGCCTGGAAACTCCGAACAACAGCGGCACTTACCTGCAGGATTTTTATCTTACCAAAACGAAGTTTATTTCTGCAAAAGCAAGGTTTGATAGTGATACGATCGCTACAAAAAATATAGTGGCGTTTACATCAAATCCTGAATTGTATATAAACGAAGACAGCGGATATGTCAAAGCATTTATAAAACAAGGGGATAATTTTAATGAGCAGGCATTCAAATATATCCGGAGCGAAAAAAGCTATTTGGTATTGGTAGATACATCATTTGCAAAACAAATGCGGAATATGTCTTCTTACAAACGCCCGACTTTCAGCAAACCAAGAAGCACGATTTTTATTTTAACTGCACTCAACCCAAAAAAATATGAAATTGAAATAAAACATGAGGTTTCAAAATTAAAATTGGCAAACGTAGTTGGGATATTGCCCGGTAAAACGAAGCGAAATGAATTTGTGATCTTTTCCGGGCATTATGATCATTTGGGAATTGGAAAACCTGATGCAAAGGGCGACTCTATTTATAACGGCGCTAATGATGATGCATCGGGAACAACTGCAGTAATCATGCTTGCAAAATATTTTAAACAGTTAGATAATAATGAACGCACAATAGTTTTTGTTGCATTCACCGCCGAAGAAATTGGTGGTTATGGATCGAGATATTTTTCTGAACAATATGATCCTGCAAAAGTGGCTGCGATGTTCAATATTGAAATGATAGGAACAGAAAGTAAATGGGGAAGAAATTCTGCTTATATAACAGGTTATGAAAAAACCGATATGGGAAAGATCCTGGAGAAAAATTTAGAAGGAAGTAAATTCAAATTTTATCCTGATCCGTATACACCCCAAGAACTTTTTTATAGATCTGACAATGCAACCCTTGCCAGGCAAGGTGTTCCTGCTCATACGATCTCCACGTCAAAAATGGAAGAACCGCCAAACGATGAGCCGAATTATCACAAACCAAGTGATGAGATCGGGACGCTCGATATGAAAAACATGTCTGAGATTATTAAAGCTATCGCAGTCAGTTCTACTTCAATTGTTGCCGGAAAAGATACGCCTTCGAGAGTGGATACGAAAGAGTTGAAATAAGCAGGAAGTATGAGTTATGAACTATGGATTGGATAGATAACAAGAAATAAGAAATGACAAATAAGGAATAATAAATTAGAAAGGAAAGTTTGATTTTCAGAACTGACGACTGTCAACCGAGGACTGAAAGCTATTCCTCAGAAATCGTATATCGTAAATCTCACATCGTACATTCTGCTCACTTAATATATCCGTTAAAAGAAATCGTTTGCTTGTTATTGCTGTTCACCTGCAAACTTGCGTAACCGGTGGAAGTAATAGAGAGAATTAACTGGCGTGTATCGCCTGATTTTTTTGGAACGATTGTGATATTCCATCCGCCTTTTTTCCGGGAAGTAGATGTGTATGTAAAATCTGTTGTTTTAAAATTAATTCCATCGTCTGAAGAACCGATCGTTGCAGTGTAAGCGCGACCGAAATAAGGTAAGTATGCTTCGAGTGTATCGTTGCTTACTTTTAATTCGTAATCAGATGTGAGCTGCCTTATGCGCATGCCCATTGGAATTGCAGTTTGGGCGATAAACGCATATCGTTTCGACTCCACTTTTTCTTTTATAGCTGCTTCTATTTTTTGTTCTTTGCTTTGTTTATCATCCTGGGCGGATGCGGTGTGGATGCACATGAAAGATAGCAGTGACAAGGTGATGATTGCTGAAAGCTTTTTCATGGCAAAATTTATATTTAAAGTTACTGATAAAGAATTTCAGTAAGTAGGGATTAACACAACCAAAATAATGATTTGTTAATCAAATTTTGTAAGCACTGTTTTCATTTGCGATTCGATCTTGTCGTTGCATAAATTACCGATGCTGCCTTCGTGTGTGTGATGCAAT
This sequence comes from Bacteroidota bacterium, assembly GCA_018266575.1. GTDB lineage: Bacteria > Bacteroidota > Bacteroidia > Chitinophagales > Chitinophagaceae > Puia. The sequence continues at coordinate 251,836 of JAFEAE010000023.1, read as the reverse complement.
TGTTTTTTATAATCGAAATGAAATTCGCCTTTATCAATCTGATTGCCCACTTGCTTATAAGCATCGCGGAATGAAACGCCTTTGTTCACTAATTCATTCACGGCTTCCACACTGAAAATATATTTATACTTTTCATCATCAAGCAAATTGTCTTTGATGATAATATTGGATAACATCAATTGTGCAATTTGTAAACAAGCTTTCAATTCTTCAATTGCAGGAAATAAAATTTCTTTCGTCAATTGAAGGTCGCGATGATAACCTGACGGAAGATTATTAATGAGCATAGTCAGTTCATTCGGCGCAGATTGAATACGGCCGCATTTCGCACGGATCAGTTCAAATACATCGGGATTTTTTTTATGCGGCATGATACTGCTGCCGGTCGTCAACTCGTTCGGAAAAGAAATGAAACCAAAATTCTGGTTGATATACAAACATGCATCCATCGACAATTTACCAAGCGTTGATGCAATGCTGCTTAATGCGAACGAAAGTGATTTTTCTGTTTTCCCACGGCTCATTTGTGCATACACCGAATTATAGTTCAGTGTTTCAAAATGAAGTAGTTCTGTTGTCATCGTTCTGTTCAGCGGAAAGGAAGATCCATAACCCGCTCCACTTCCCAGCGGATTTTTATTAGTGATATGATAAGCCGCTGCCAGTAATTCCATATCATCCACCAGGCTTTCCGCATAAGCACCAAACCATAATCCAAATGATGAAGGCATCGCAATTTGCAAATGAGTATAGCCGGGTAATAATTTGTCTTTGTATTTTTCGCTTTGAGTAATTAATAACTCAAATAAGTTTTTTACTTCTTCTTTTATTTTTTGAATTTCCGAACGTAAATACAATTTGATATCCACGGCCACCTGGTCATTACGGCTTCTTCCACTATGAATTTTTTTTCCAGCTTCACCAATGCGTTGCGTCAGTATCATCTCGATCTGTGAATGAATATCTTCGGCGTCTTTGTCAATGGTGAATTGTGAATGGTGAATCTCGTCTAAAATATTTTTTAGCTCTTTTTGGATTGCTGTCAATTCTTCTTTACTTAATAATCCAACACTTTCCAGCATTTGCGTATGCGCTAATGAACCGAGCACATCATGCTCGGCCAATAAAATATCAAACTCCTTGTCACGTCCTACTGTAAAGGTTTCCACGAGTTGCGAAGTGTTGGTGTTGTCTTTATTCCACAATTTCATATTATATGCTTAATGCCGAACGCTTAAAGCTTAACGCTGCGTTGTGCATTAAGCGTTGTGCGTCTAGCGTGTTCAAATAAACTCATCCAGCAACTGAATATACGTTTCAATTCCATCTCTTATCTCATCAATATAAATATACTCATCTGCGGTATGACTTCTTGCCGAATCGCCCGGTCCCATTTTTAAGGTAGGGAATGGCATCAATGCTTTGTCGGATGTTGTAGGCGAACCATAATAACCTTTTCCCAATGCTAATCCGGCTTTTACTAAAGGATGATCTAATGCGATCGACGTTGATTTCATCCTTGTAGTTCTCGGTTTGAACTGGCTTTTTAAATTATTTTTTAGCGCTTCCAGTATTTCATCAAACGTGTACAATTCATTTACACGAACATCAATCACAAATTTACATTGCGATGGAACCACGTTGTGCTGCTTGTTTTCCGTGTCTATAACGGTCACGGTCATACGCGATTCGCCAAGCAACGGGCTCACTTTTTCAAATTTATAATTCCTGATCCAGTTGATATCGTCAATAGCTTTGTACAACGCATTTTCGCCTTCGTTACGTGCAGCATGGCCCGAACGACCGTTTGCAGTGCAATCGATCACCATTAATCCTCTTTCAGCAACAGCCATTTCTAATTTTGTCGGTTCGCCCACAACACCGAAATCAATTTTACCGAGATAAGGAAGCACCAATTCAATACCATTCACCCCGCTGATTTCTTCTTCCGCACTGGCGGCGAAAACTACATTATGATTCAACTCTTCCTGGTGATAAAAATATAAGAATGTTGCGATCAGGCTGACAAGGCATCCGCCGGCATCATTGCTTCCCAATCCAAATATCTTTCCATCTTTTTCAATCGGATCGAAAGGGTCATGTGTGTATCCTTTATTCGGCTTCACCGTATCATGATGCGAATTCAATAATATACTTTGTTTCGAAGCATCATAATGTTTATTCTTCGCATATACATTATTGCCGACTCTTGAAAACGGTATCTGGTGTTTTGAAAAAAATGCACAGATCAATTCTGCCGTATCGTTTTCTTCTTTGGAAAATGAAGGAGTTGCGATCAGTTGCTTCAACAAACCGATCACCTCTTCCTGTAATTTTTTTATGTCCGGATTATTCATGAATAATTTTTTTAAACCTATAAGGTTTTCAAAACCTTATAGGTTTGTTAAACGCTAATTAACAATAGCCGTTCCTGATTTATTTTCAATTAAATATTTCAATTCTTCCGCTTTACCGATGATCACTTTTTTCACGCCGCTATTTAATGCTGCAAACGCATTATCGATCTTCGGTATCATGCCTGCGAAAATTTTCTTCTCTTCTTTCAACGTTGCATAATAGGTTTTATCGATCGAAGAAATAACCGTCGTATCATCATTTGCATCGAGCAGCACACCGCTTTTCTCAAAAGAATAGATCAATTGCACATCATAAATTTTACTCATCGCTTTTGCTGCTTCCTGAGCGATTGTGTCTGCATTCGTATTCAGCAATTGGCCATTTTCATCACTCGTTATCGGCGCAATTATTGGTGTTAATCCTGCATCAATAAACTGCGTAAAGCGTTCTGCATTGAGCGAATCAACGTCTCCGACGAATCCATAGTCAATTGTCGGATGAACTCTTTTGTGTGCTATAATGATCTTTGCATCCGCACCACTCAACCCGATTGCATTACAACCGTGCGATTGCAGTTGCGCCACAATATTTTTATTGATATAACCGGCATAAACCATCGTCACGATCTTCAAGGTTTCTGCATCGGTTATTCTTCGCCCATCGATCAATTCCTGTTTGATGCCTAATGTGTCTGCTAATTTTGTCGCCAGTTTTCCGCCACCGTGTACAAGTATTTTATTCGATTTCACCGACGCAAATTCTTTCAAGAACGATGCTAATTTTTTTTCATCGTCAATGATATTTCCACCAATCTTTATAACATATAAACTCTCCATACTTGTCACTTACTACTTAGCACTTTTTAAAATTTCATTCAACACCGCCTGCGCCGCCCAAACTCTATTTCCAGCTTGTTGGGTCACAATACTGTTTGCACTATCAAGCACTTCATCACTCAATTCCACGTTTCTGCGAACGGGCAAACAATGCATCACTTTTGCGTTATTGGTGAGTTTTATTTTTTCATTCGTGAGCATCCATTCAGGATCATTGCAATAAATTTTTCCATAATCATTATAGGTGCTCCAGTTTTTTACATATACAAAATCTGCATCTTTCAGCGCTTCGTTCTGATTATGTATTATCGTTGCGCCTTTTGTAAATTGTTCATCGAGTTCATAATCTTCCGGATGCGTGATCACGAAATCTGCTTTGCCCCATGCATTCACCCATTGCGCAAAACTATTTGCAACACATTGTGGAAGCGGCTTTACGTGAGGAGCCCATGTTAAGACGATCTTCGGTCGGCGGTCATCGGTCCGCGGACTAAGAATTGCGGACTGACGACTTGAAATTTCTTCATGTATCGTAATAATATCCGTCAATGATTGAAGCGGATGGAGCGTCGCACTTTCCAAACTCACCACCGGAATTCCGGCGTACTTGATAAATTGCTTAATGTACAATTCGCTGTAATCATCTTCCTTATTTTTTAGCGAAGGAAATGTACGGATACAAAGCACATCAAAATATTTTCCCATGATCGGCGCCGCATCTTTCACATGCTCCACGGTGTTACCGCTCATGATCGCCTCTTCTTCAAATTCAAGTGCCCAGCCATCTTTGTCAACATTAAACACGATCGGTTCCATTCCTAAATTCTGCGCAGCGATCTGTGTGCTCAAACGCGTGCGCATACTCGGATTTAAAAATAACAACCCGATGCGTTTATTTGTGCCGAGCGTTTTATCAGCAAACGGATTTGCTTTATACATCAATGCTTTTTTTACAATTGCATCGATGTCGGTTACATCATGAACAGAAATAAAATTAAGCATGTACGATTTATTAATTACTCAATTAGACAATTACTCAATGGCTCAATATTAAAATTGTTACTTGCAGACGATGAATTGAGAAATTGAGTTATTGAGCCATTTTCAAATTCTCCGTCATCGCTTCAATCTCTTCTTTCACCGCTTCCAGAAATTCGTCTGCATCTTTTTTGCGCAATGCTAATGATGGTAACAACCTGATAACATTTGGTTTTGCTTCACCGGTGAAAATATGTTGGTTCATTAATAAATTTTTCTTCAGGTCTTTTATTTCTTCGGAAACATCAAAGCCGATCATCAAACCTTTTCCACGAACATTTTTCAGGTGTGGCATATTTTTCAATTCATCCATCAGGTAATTTCCTACGCTTTCTGCATTCTGCATTAAGCGTTCCGCTTCGATCACTTCAAGCACTGCAAGCGCAGCAGCACATGCAAGATGGTTTCCACCGAAAGTAGTTCCCAACATAAAATGTTTTGCCTGAATATGCGGCGCAATAATAATCCCGGCAACCGGAAAACCATTTCCCATTCCTTTCGCCATCGTATAAATATCCGCATTGACATTTGCATGATCGTGCGAGAAAAATTTTCCGCTTCTTCCATAACCGCATTGAACGCTATCGGCAATGAACACTGCATTATATTCCGTACAAAGTTTTCTTATCAATTGTAAAAACGACACAGATGCAACATTGATACCGCCAACTCCCTGAATTCCTTCAATGATCACGGAAGAAATTTCATTGCTATGTTTTGCAAAATATTCTTCGAGTGCAGCTTCATCATTGAACGGAAGAAAAACGACATTATCCGTTTGGTTTACAGGAGCAACGATATTCGGGTTGTCTGTCGCTGCAACAGCAAGCGATGTCCTTCCGTGAAATGATTTTTTGAAAGCAACAATTTTTTTCCTGCTATTATAAAACGATGCAAGCTTCAATGCATTTTCATTCGCTTCAGCGCCGGAATTGCAGAGAAATAACTGGTAATCTTCTTTTCCTGAAACCTTGCCTAATTTTTCAGCAAGCTCTTCCTGCAACGGAATTTTTATCGAGTTGGAATAAAACCCGATCTTATTTAATTGTTCTGTTACTCGTTGCACATAATGCGGATGTGTATGACCGATAGAGATCACCGCATGTCCTCCGTACATATCCAAATACTGCTGTCCCTCATTGTCCCACACGTAGGAGCCTTTTGCCTTTACGATGGTGATGTTATTGATCGGATAGACATCAAATAATTTCATTATCATGATTTTTGGGTGAAAGGTATAGGGTATAAGGTATAGCAGGCATTGTCATGGCTGATTTCTTAAAAATTTAATGAAAGAAATTAGCATGGCCCGCACTTCGTTAATCAGTTTATTTATTGTTTTGTATTCATCTGGCGATATATAATTCAGTTCAGCAGATGCGAGGCAACAATAATCTGCTTCATTGGTGGAGCCTAATGCATTATCCAGGAAATGTGCAAAATCTTTGTCCGTGTATCTTCCGCATCCTTCAACGATATTTAATGGAACTGACAATGCTGCTCTTAATAATTGCGATGTCAATTCATAGCGCTCTTCTTTAGGAAATTTTGCGGCAATATTTTTCTTAACATACATATACATTTCGTGAGATTTTTTCCAGATGTCTAATTTTTTATAATCTCTCATATGGTACGGTTTATGGTTTAGAGGTATAAGGCATAGGGTATAAGGTATGAGATTGTAACGGTTAAGGTGTGTTATGCCCTACACCTTATTCCTTTAACCTTAAAAGTATCCCGCCTTCAATTTCAATCCCGTTTTTTCTTCTAAACCAAACATCAGGTTCATATTCTGCAACGCTTGTCCCGATGCGCCTTTTAGCAGATTATCAATCGCTGAATGCACGACCAATTTCGTTCCTGCTTTTTCCAATTGGATGACACATTTATTGGTGTTCACGACCTGCTTCAAAAAAATCGCTTCCTGGTTGATGATCGTGAAAGGATGATCGGCATAAAATTTTTCATAAAGCGCAACAAGTTCAGCTAACGGTTTTTCGCAATGTAATGTTGAACTAACAAAAATGCCTCGGGTAAAATCTCCGCGCCAGGGAACGAAGTTGATATGTTGATCAGTAGATTTGTTTGGCGAAAGCTGATGCAGCGATTCGCCAATTTCTTTCAGGTGCTGATGTGTTAATGTTTTATATGCCTGCACATTATTCGCACGCCACGAAAAATGCGAAGTTTCTGCTAATCCTTGTCCTGCGCCTGTTGAACCGGTAATCCCGGTTGTATATACTTCGGTTAGCAAACCTGCTTTTGCCAATGGTAATAATCCTAATTGAATAGCAGTTGCAAAACATCCGGGATTGGCAATATTATGTGCAGATTTGATCTGGGCTTTGTTCAGTTCGGGTAAACCGTAAATGAAGCTGCGAGTTGCGAGTTGTGAGCTATGAGCAAGTCGAAAATCCTGTGAAAGATCAATGATTTTTATTTTCTCGGCGATATTATTTTCCTGCAAAAATTTTTTTGCTTCGCCATGCCCTACACAAAGAAATAATACATCAATCGAATCATTCAAATCAGGAGTAAATCTCTGCTCCGTATCACCCACGAGATCTTTATGCACTTCATGCAAATATTTTCCTGCATTGCTTTTGCTGTTCACAAAAACAATTTCTGCATGCGGATGATTCAATAATAGCCGGATCAACTCTCCGCCGGTATAACCTGCGCCGCCAATTATTCCTGTTTTAATTTTCTTCATCTCAAGATTATTCAATATTAATTCTGTCGCCTGTTGTTGAAGGTTGTGATGTTAAAATAAATTCCAGGTCTTCTTCCGTCTCATTTATTATTCTATGTTTTTTACCTGCTTCAATAAAAATACCGTTTTCCTTTTTTACGCATATGCGTTCCCGTTGTATTTCAAAAACCGCTTCACCCTTCAGTATATAAAAAAACTGGTTTGCTTTTTCGTGATAATGTTTTTGCTCTGATGTATGTGGCGGCATTTTTTCCAGTTTCACAGATAATGATTTTTCATCCACTAAATTCCATCCGTCGCAATTTTTGCCCCATTTATAATGCCCTCCATCTCCCTGAAGGGAGAGTTTGGAAACAACCTGATATTTTTTGTTTTCAACCATTTTCCAATTTATCTCGAAGCTCCTGGCTCCCCCTTTAAGGGGTTGGGGGGTTTACTTTGCTGAAAATAGCCGTTTGATTGCCGAATATTTTTGCAAAGCCTTTTACATCATCGCCGCTCCATCCTTTATTCATTTCTCCATAAGAACCGAATTTGCTGCTCATCAGGTCGTGCTCACTTTCAATTCCGGTGACGGTATAACGATACGGTTGCAGCGTCACAAAAACTTTTCCGCTCACTGTCGCTTGTGTATCTTCTAAAAATTTTTCAATGTTGCGCATCGTCGGGTCGAGCATCTGTCCTTCGTGCAGCCAATTGCCATACCATGTGCTTAACTGATCTTTCCAATATAATTGCCATTTGGTAAGCGTATGTTTTTCCAATAGGTGATGCGCTTTTATAATGATCACCGGCGCCGCTGCTTCAAAACCAACACGGCCTTTAATGCCGATGATCGTATCGCCTACATGAATATCCCTTCCGATGCCATAAGGCTGAGCGATCGATTGCAAATATTGAATGGCTTCAACCGGGTTATCAAATTTTTTATCATCAACAGATTTCAGTTCACCTTTCTCAAATCCCAGCGTTAAGCTTTGAGCGTTTTGCTTTGTGCATGGAGTGGGCCACGCATCTTCCGGCAAATAATCTTTCGACGTTAATGTTTCTTTTCCGCCCACAGATGTTCCCCACAAACCTTTATTAATGCTGTATTGCGCTTTCGTGAAATTCATCTCCACGCCATGTTCTTTCAAAAAATCAATTTCTTCTTCGCGGCTTAATCGCATATCGCGGATCGGTGTTAATATTTCCACGCCGGGCAACATGCTTTGAAAAACCATATCAAAACGCACCTGGTCATTGCCGGCGCCGGTGCTGCCGTGAGCAACATACGACGCATCAATTTCCTGAACATGTTTTGCAACAGCGATCGCCTGCACCATTCGCTCTGCACTCACGCTAAGCGGATACGTAGCGTTCTTCAGCACATTTCCGAAGATCAGATATTTGATACAGCTTTCGTAATATTCTTTCGTCACATCAACGCATTTAAAAGATGCCACGCCTAATTTTTTCGCACGCGTTTCAATATTTTTTATTTCATCATCGCTGAAGCCGCCCGTGTTCACGGTCAATGCGTGCACTTCTAAATTTTTTATTTTATTCAGGTAGATTGCACAGTATGTTGTATCCAATCCACCGCTGTATGCTAATACGACTTTGTTATTCATCTCTGATATTTACGATTTTGGATGTACGATGTACGATTTCTGCAAATCGAACATCCTGTTTATTTTTTTAGTTACTTTATTTTTAGTTTTTTTCTTTTTGTGTAACCAGCATTTGTTCCCTCTTCAGCATCGTTGCGCCTGCCTGCCGGTAGGCAGGTCGCACTCTTGTACAGTTGATATTCAATTCAGCTTTGGTTTACAAGTGGCGGGTTTTTTTCTCGCAACGACGCAAAGCCGCAACGTTGCGCCGTGGCGTCGTCGCGAGAAATATCAGACTACAGATTAAAAAAGTAATGGAACAACGATTTCGGTTTACCGGCACCGTTAGTTTCCTTCTGATTTTCTTTTTTCAAAAATGGTTTCAGCAGTTTCGATTGTTTGAGCTTCATAAAACGTTCATACAACTTACTGTGCTGCTTGAAATCTTCGGTTGTTTCTTCCGGCTCGTAATGATCTTTCGGATCATACAACATCGCGGTGCACATACAATTCTTTCTTTCCTTACTCATTAATATTTCATAGTTCACGCAGCTTTTGCATCCGGCCCAGAAAGCTTCATCCTGGGTTAACTCAGAGTAAGTAACAGGTTCATAACCCAGTTCAGAATTTATTTTCATCACGGCAAGACCGGTTGTTAAACCGAAAATTTTTGCATCAGGATATGTTTGCCTGCTGAGGTTAAAAATTTTCTTCTTGATCTGTTTTGCCAAACCACCTTTTCTGAATGAAGGCGCAACGATTAACCCGGAGTTGGCAACATATTCGCCGTGGCTCCATGTTTCGATATAACAAAATCCTGCCCAGATACCATCATTGGTAAAAGCGATCACGGCTTTTCCTTCACGCATTTTTTGTTTGATATAATCAGGACTTCTTTTGGCAATGCCGGTTCCGCGGGCCTTTGCAGAAGATTCCATTTCATCGCAGATGATTTGCGCAAAGTCCTGGTGCGAATCGTCAGCTATTAATATATTAAATTCCTGTTCCATTGTTTTTGTCTTGAAAAATTGAAGAGTTCAATGAACGTATCATTGAAAATTTTGTTGCTCCCTTGCGAGGGAGAAATAGTTCCGCCAATACTGGAGGGACACTATGGGAGAGCGGTATCAACGTCGTACCCAAAAGGGAATTGGGCGAACACAAAAAACCATGCACACAGGCATAGCAAAAAACCCACGCTTGTTGAAGGCGTGCAATATCACTTCAGATAAGTGTGATATGGGTGAGTTTTTTTTCATTTCAGTGATTAGATAAGCTTTGCTGAAAATTGTTTAATCATGCAAAGAAAAACAATTTTTTTTATTATAGGGTTATTTTATTGTGAAATCTGAATGTCTGAAGATAGAGTTTACGAAATACGATTTGGGAATTACGATTTCGCTAATTCAGCCTTTCCTTTCTAATTGATAATTCTGTATTTCTGATTTCTTATTTTCAAATCCTATTAATCTCAAAAATCCCATAAATCCCGGTTCAGACAATTATCGCACTCGAATGCACTGCAGCACTCATTTCCCTGATCAGCGATTCGTCTTTTTCAATTGCATTTCCCACAACAATCAGGTCTGCCCCGGCCTTACAGTTCCGATAAGCTTTTTCCGGGTCTTTGATTCCGCCACCAATTACGAGAGGGATATCAATACATTTTGCTACCATCGCGATCATATCTTCCGTAATCGCTCTTTTAGCACCGCTGCCGGCATCCATATAAATCAATTTCATGCCAAGCATTTCCGCAGCCATTGCCGTGCACATCGCAATTTCATTTTTATCCGCAGGTATAGGTGTGGCATTGCTGATATAAGAAACTGTAGTAGGCGCACCGCCATCAATCACCATATAACCGGTTGAAATAATTTCGAGCCCGCTTTGTTTTACAAACGGCGCAGAGATTACATGTTGCCCGATTAGCAATTCGGGATTTCTTCCGGAGATTAATGAGAGATATAATAATCCATCTGCGTATTTTGAAACCTGTGACGGGGTTCCGGGAAATAGGATGACAGGAATGGAGCAGTTTTTTTTGATTTGTTGAACCACCTCATCGAGGTGATTGGAGATAACAAGGCTGCCACCGACAAACAGGTAATCAACCTTAGCGTCAATAGCCAGACCGGTAAGCTTATCGATCTCTTTCATATCCACTTTGTCCGGATCGATAAGTACAGCAAACGATTTTTGCCCTTTTTGTTTTTTCAGCAGTAATGATTCATAAATGCTTTGCTTCATTGCCATTGATTGGTACTATTGCAAAAATGCAAAAAGTTTTCGGCTTTTGCGGGATGAAAAGCCGAAAAAGCTGAAATTATACAACTTCACCTATTGAAAATCAATATTTATTTATTTCAGGACAAGGTCATTTTTTGAAGACTATGATCCATAATCGTTTTTTCTCAGGTTGTTTGATTCAGTAATGGAATGAAAGAAAAACGCCGGGCTTACCAATATCATCAGGTTATCACTAACATATTTTCAGGTACAGGTTTCTAACAGGCCATTTCGTAAAAGCATTGGTGCGATGGTGCTTTAAGATTTCAGTTATAGAAGAAATATTACAGGCGTATCATGCAGAATAAAAAACACTTTTTGCCGTGAGATGCCCGTCTGCCATGAAACATACGTGAAACGGGCATTTATCAAGTGGTAATTTTTTTTTCATTTTTTTCCAAAAAAATTTAATCCGAAAAAAATTAAAAAATGTGCAAAAATCAAAAAAATCAATACCCACGTGCAATAGCTAAAAAATGAACGCTTTTTTCCACAGCTTGTTAATATCTAACACAAGGAAATATGGAAATCAAAAAATACTTTCGTTTTCCCGCTGTCGGTAACAATTTCTTAACCTAATAAAAATATTTACTAACCTCATGGCAAATAAAAAGCAATCTGTAAAAGGTTTGCAGTTCACCCGTCGCTTCACATCAGATGAAGTGAAAGTGTTCGACCAGTTCGAATACGACTATCGTACCTCCATAATACGTAATCCAAGTGGAGAAGTGGTTTTCGAAATGAATAATGTTGAAGTTCCCAAACAATGGAGCCAAATCGCTACTGACATTCTTGCCCAAAAATATTTTCGCAAAGCTGGTGTGCCTCAGCAAGACGGTTCACTCGGCCGCGAAACTTCTGTAAAACAAGTAGCGCACCGCATGGCAAATTGCTGGAGAGTTTGGGGAGAACGTTATGGTTATTTCGCTTCGGAAAAAGATGCGCAGGTATTTTATGAAGAATTGGTATACTGCATTTTGAACCAGGCTTGCGTTCCTAACAGCCCGCAATGGTTCAACACTGGCTTGTATGAAAGCTACGGCATCAAAGGAAAACCGCAAGGCCATTATTATGTAGATCAAGTGGATGGACAATTGAAAAAATCCACGTCAGCTTACGAGCGTCCCCAGCCGCATGCATGTTTCATTTTAAATGTGGAAGATGATCTAGTGAATGAAGGCGGTATCATGGATCTGTGGGTTCGTGAAGCACGCATTTTTAAATACGGTTCAGGTGTTGGAACAAACTTTTCCAACATCCGCGGTGAAGGTGAAAAACTAAGTGGTGGCGGCACTTCCAGCGGATTGATGAGTTTTTTGAAGATCGGCGACCGCGCTGCGGGTGCTATCAAATCCGGCGGTACAACACGCCGTGCTGCAAAAATGGTGTGCCTGGACCTGGATCATCCGGAGATCATGGATTTCATCAACTGGAAAGTAGAAGAAGAAAAGAAAGTAGGTGCATTGATCGCTGCAGGTTATCCGAGCGATTATGAAGGCGAAGCATATAAAACAGTTTCAGGACAGAATTCAAATAACTCTGTTCGCATATCCAACGAATTTTTTGAGAAATTGGAAAAAGGCGAAGACTGGGAACTTAAAGCGAGAAGCGATGGCAAAATTATGAAACGGATTCCGGCAAAGGAAGTCTGGAACCAGATTGCTTACGCAGCATGGCGTTGTGCTGACCCGGGTACCCAATACGACACTACCATTAACGAGTGGCATACGTGCCCCAATGGTGGCCGCATCCGGGCTTCCAACCCTTGCTCTGAGTACATGTTCCTGGATAACACAGCATGTAACCTCGCTTCTGTAAACCTTCGCCGTTTTTACAATGAAAGCACCAACCAGGTTGATGTGGAAGGTTTCGCATATACATGCAGGCTATGGACTGCAGTATTAGAGATCTCTGTATTGATGGCGCAGTTCCCAAGCAAAGAAGTGGCGCAGTTGTCCTACGACTACCGCACTCTCGGCCTTGGCTATGCGAACTTAGGTTCTATGTTAATGGTAATGGGCATTCCTTACGACAGTGAAGAAGCTAGAGGCATTGCCGGTGCCATCACCGCAATTATGACGGGCATATCCTACAAAACTTCCGCGGAACTTGCTGAAGTACTTGGCGCCTTCCCGAGGTATGAAGAGAATAAAGAGGAGATGCTCCGCGTGATGCGCAACCACAGGCTGGCTGCTTATGATGCAGATGAATATGAAAAACTGCAGATCAAACCACAGGGCATCAAAGCAAAATATTGCCCGGACTATTTATTATCCGCAGCAACAAAAGCGTGGGACGAAGCTGTACAGTTAGGTGAAAAATTTGGTTACCGCAATGCACAATCAACCGTTATCGCGCCAACAGGCACGATCGGTTTGGTGATGGATTGCGATACTACAGGTGTTGAACCGGACTTTGCTCTGGTAAAATTCAAAAAACTCAGTGGTGGCGGATATTTCAAGATCATCAATCAATCTGTTCCGACTGCGTTGAAGAATTTAGGATATAATGAAAAAGAGATCGATGCTATCGTTAAATATGCAGTAGGTACCGGATCATTTGCCGGCGCTCCTGCTATCAACCATCAAACACTCAGCGAAAAAGGGTTTATTGCTGAAGAGATTAAAAAATTAGACTCGGCCGTTGCTTCCGCCTTTGAAATTGGTTTCGTGTTCAATGTGTACACATTAGGAGAAGAATGTTTACAACGCCTCGGTTTTCAGCCAGAACAATATTTCAATTTCGAATGGAGTTTGCTGGAAGCATTAGGTTTCGCTGACGATGAAATTGAAGCTGCAAACGATTATGTATGCGGAACAATGACCATCGAAGGTGCACCTTATTTAAAAGCAGAACATCTTGCAGTTTTTGATTGCGCTAACAAATGCGGTAAAAAAGGCGAACGTTATATTCATGCACACGGGCACATCCGTATGATGGGCGCAACACAACCGTTCATAAGTGGTGCTATCTCCAAAACTATCAATCTTCCCAACGAAGCAAACATCGATGAGATCGCAGACTCTTATATGCTTAGCTGGCAATTAGGATTAAAGGCCTGTGCTTTATACCGCGATGGTTCCAAATTGTCGCAGCCACTCAGTAATAAATCAGATAAGAAGAAAAAAGCTGAAGACAAGACAGAAGAGCAAACTAACGCTAATGCACAACCGGAAACAGAATCGCATATTGTTGACCTTAGCAAGCTCACTGTCCAGGAATTGCTGGAAGAAGTAACCAAACGCGTTCAATCCTCTCCTGATACAAAATTGAAACGTGCATTGGCAACCATTGTGGAACGCAGAACGCTTCCTGCTAAACGCCGCGGGTTTACGCAAAAAGCTAAAATAAACGGACAGGCGCTTTTCTTGCGTACCGGTGAATACAACGACGGAACAGTAGGAGAGATCTTTATCGATATGGCGAAAGAAGGCGCAACAATGCGCAGCATGCTCAACTGTTTTGCTATTGCAATTTCCATCGGTTTGCAATACGGCGTGCCGTTAGAAGAATTTGTAGAAAAATTTGTGTTCACACGTTTCGAGCCATCAGGAATGGTGGATCATCCGAATATCAAGAGTACTACTTCAATTGTTGATTTCATTTTCCGTGCATTAGCGTATGAGTATTTGGGAAGAACGGACCTTGTGCATGTATTGGATAAACCGGAAGTTGCAAATACCGGCAGCGATGATTGGGATGATATTCCAACTTCATTGGAATACGAAAAAAAAACGCCGGAGTTAAGTGATGTACGCGTGGTAGCAAAAGCTGCTGCAAGTGTGCAACCGGTGAAAGCGCAAAAAGCAGCCGTTAAAGTAGAAAGCAGTTTGGATGCAGTGAATGCCGCTGCGAAAAGCATGCAAAGCGATGCTCCTGCTTGTAACACCTGCGGGCATATTACCATACGAAGCGGTACCTGTTATAAATGCCTCAACTGCGGAAACAGCATGGGTTGCAGCTAATAAAATAGTTCAAAAAGGACGGTTATTTATATAAATTAAATCCGGTCATCTCTATGATCGGATTTTTTTGTTGCATGAACAAACATGCAGAAAAATTGTCTTATGCAACAAAACTCAATTTGCAAAACGATAATCGCAATGGGAAAAAATAAAAGCTGCTTCATGAAGCAGCTTTTATTTTTTATGTAGATAGAAATTTATTTTTTCATGAATTTCCCTACAGCTTTTCCTGCTGCAGCATAGGCTTCTGCAAGGCGTTCGCCAGTATCGTAATCGTTGCCCCAGAATGATCTTCCCGGTGCATTTTGAACGGTTATTTTTGCAAGCACATTGCTTCTGTTTGCTGTTTCAACAATCAGGACCTCTGCACTTATTTCCGCATTCTTTTTCCATACGCCAACATTATATCCCGGTTCAGTAAATGTGGTATGAAAAACCATTGTGTACTTCGCATCTTTTTTTATTCCAAGCTCACCGTATTTTTGAAACAGTTCGTTGAACCTTGGTTCATACCTGGCTTCGCGGTCGTTCACCCAGCTTTTTGCCCAGGCGTCGCCCCTGCCCGGTTCTTTTTTGTTATATTCTTCTTTTTTTGAAACGATATAATCATCCTCTTTACTGAATTTTCCAACGCTCATATTGTCGTAGGTAAATTCAACATTGATACTGCTCTCACTTTTCAGAAAATCAAGTTTTCCTTCAGCAAGTTTAACCCGTTGTGCGTTTGTAGTAATGATGGTTGCAAATGTTGCAAAAAATAACCCGGAAGCAATTTTTAAAAGTTTCATTTGATATATGGTTAGGTTAACAATACTTAAAATTAAATAAAAATTCGCAGTAGTAATAATGCGGCGATTACTACGGAAAACCCACATGCATAAGGGTTTTCCCGTTTTTAATTGAAAAATTTCAAATACCTTTATATTTGCTTGCATGGCAATTTTATCGCCGTATTTTCGTTAATAATATCCTGACAAGTAAAAATTAAATCATGAAAAAAATCCTCGCCCTGGTTTTATTAATTGCATTGTTGTATTCATGCAGCCGTTCTGTTACCCCGTATGAAGCGGCCAATCATCATTACAGTAAATGCCGTGATGTAAGATAAGATAGAGAAGTTAATGATTCATATAGTTCAAGAAATTAAGATGGCAGCCTTTTGGGTTGCCATTTTTATTTAATGCTTATTTTTACTTCTCTCAACTTATTTCAATGACAATTCAGTTTGGCTATAATAAAAAGCAGGTATTGGATGGGCTTCGAAGCCATTTTTTTGGCAGGGCTGAAATCAGGGCACTCTTTATTGTCATCAATCTATTTGCTATTTTATCTGCCGTTCTTTTTTATTTCAAGAAAATCCAGGCAGTATCATTCCTGGTATTTTCCCTGCTCTGGTTTTTGCTATGGGTCACTGTGCGGCGTATTTTGCCGTTGAGCATCTACAAAAAATCATCCACCTTCCGCGATGATTTTATTATGAGTTTTGAAGAAAGCGGTGTAGTACTTCAAACACACAAAGGATCGCAAAAATGGAGTTGGAAAGATTTCAGCGAATTCAAAGAAACAATGTATTTCTTTCTGCTATATTTCGACGGACGTTCTTTTTTTATGGTACCGAAAGATGCTTTTAAAGACATCACTGAGATACAACAAGCGAGAGAATTACTTAGAGAGAAGATAGGAGTTAGAAAATAGAAATTAGAAGAAAAAACAAAAGTAGTTTTATTTGAGTATCTCAATATTCTATCTTCTGTATTCTAAATTCTATATTCTTACACATCATCTCGGCTTGTATTTCGCTTCTTCAAAAATTTTTTTAGCATCTGTTTGCATTAATTGATCCGGTGTGATTGAAGGATTATTTTCAACATATTTTTTTACGATCTGCCAACCTACCCATTGGCCGATATTTCCCGGCGCCACATCCGGCATTCCGGTAGTTGTAGGGTTTTCCCCGATATAATTTTTTATTATATCCGGATCGATTGTATACAGTTCTGTATTGTTCTGCAAAAAATAATTCCATATCAATCCTTCATTGGCTTTGCACCAATCCAATTGTTTTTGTGTGTAACCTGTTTTCAAGCTGTCTGCTGTTTCAGGTAAAAACAAATCGGTGAGGTACCAGTATTTTCCTTTCTCTATCATTTGCTCAATAAGCGGTTTGCCGGTGCTTTTATCGGGATATAAATCTTCTGTAATTGCATTCATACAATTCGCAGTGATATAAACCGGTTCGAAGCGGCGTGAGATGTATGCAGGGTACATTTCCTGTCCCTGCATGCTGGTATAGAAAGAAAAATTTTTTCCTGCATAAACTTGCAAACCGATCCCGAGTGCATACGGCGTAATGGCAACTCCCGGTGCATCGAACGGGCCGATATAAGTGACAACTTTCTGCGGCAGTTGATATTTCGGAAAATAAAACTTCACAAACTGCAAAGCAGTTTTCAACTGTTTCTCCAGCCACTCTGTATTCTGAAACTTTTGTTCGATAGAATCTTTCACCGGGAAATAGGTTGTGAGAAACTGGCGTGTTGCTTCAAATGCAGATTTGCTGGTATCGCTTAATACACCAACGCCCAGAATGTTTGCCGTAAAATCGGTGAAGAAATAAGGATACTGCTGGTTCAGTTTGCGCAAGCCATCAACAATATTATTGCTGTCTGTTGCAAAAAATGCCTGGTCAAAACGCTCGATCTTTACAGTAACAGGTATCCCGGAAACATCAGGAATATTTTTTTTGCTTTTGCAACCAACGATAAAAACAAATAGTAGAAAAGGGAATAGTTTATTCATACAAAAATTAAAACACGAATTACGAACACGAATTACACGAATAAAAACGAATTGGTCAAATACTGAGACACGAATTAACGCGAAACGGGGACAATTATGCGTATTAAGTAAAAATGGGGCACTTTTACTATTTCATTAACGATTTGCGGGTTCAACCAATTCGCTCAAATTCGAGCAATTCGTGTTCTCAAAATTTCCCGCAGATAAGCGCTGATTAAATACACGCAGATTTCCACAGGATATCTGCGAATATCTGCGGGAAAAATACATTTGAAGAAACTCGCTGCTATCTAATTCGTTTCAATTCGTGTAATTCGTATTCCCAAAAATTCGTTTCAATTCGTGTAATTAGTGTTTTAAATTTGTACTATGAAAATTGTTTTAGCGCAGCAGAATTATCATATCGGCAACTTTGAGAGTAATACACAAAAAATTATTGGCGTCATCGAAGATGCAAAAAAGCAAAACGCAGACCTTATTGTATTTACCGAACTTGCTGTTTGCGGTTATCCGCCAAGGGATTTTTTAGAGTTTGAAGATTTTATAAATGCCTGTTACAATTCTATTGAGTTAATCAAAAAACATACAGATAATATCGGGGTGATTGTTGGTTGCCCGCAACGCAACCCTGTTGTTGAAGGAAAAGACCTGTTTAATGCAGCATGGTTTTTATATAACAATGAAATAATAGGAGTGGCGCAAAAAACCTGCTTGCCGAATTATGATGTATTTGATGAGTACCGCTATTTTGAACCTGCATATAACTGGAATGTCATTGAATTTAAAGGAAAGAAAATTGCATTGACGATTTGTGAAGATATATGGAACCTCGGCGATAACCCGTTGTACCGCGTTTGCCCGATGGATGAACTCATCAAACAATCTCCTGATCTGATGATCAATATTTCTGCTTCGCCATTTGATTACGACCATGATGAAGACCGGAAAGAAGTTATCCGCAGAAACGTTCTCAAATACAAATTGCCGATGCTATATTGCAACACTGTCGGTTCACAAACAGAAATTGTTTTTGATGGCGGAAGTTTGGTGTATGATGCGGAAGGAAATATTATAAAGGAGATGAAATATTTTGAGGAAGATTATGAAACAATAGAGGTGACAGATGACAGTTTGCAGTTGACAGACAAAGAAGCTAAGTCTGAACCAAAGTCTGTCATCTCTAAACTGTCAACTGTCATCCAACTCGACAAAGACCTTCGCGTTTCCAAACAAACCGATCCTTCAAAAATTATTGGTTACCTCACTTCTGAAAATAATATCAAACAGATTTATGATGCGCTGATATTGGGGATCCGCGATTATTTCCACAAGATGGGATTTTCAAAAGCTATTCTCGGAAGCAGTGGCGGAATTGATAGCGCTGTTACATTAGCGTTAGCATGCGAAGCGTTGGGAAAAGAAAATGTGCGTGCGATACTGATGCCATCACAATATTCCACCTCACATTCGGTAAGTGATGCAGAATTATTATCGCAACGTCTAGGCAACCCGTATGATATCATCCCGATTAAAAATATTTATGAATCATTCTTATCATCCCTCAAACCTGTATTCAATGATCTGCCATTTAGTTTGGCAGAAGAAAATATCCAAAGCCGCACACGCGGAAATTTGCTGATGGCGATTGCTAATAAATTCGGCTATATATTGCTAAACACTTCTAACAAAAGCGAACTCGCCACAGGTTACGGAACTTTATACGGCGATATGGCTGGTGGCTTAAGTGTGCTCGGCGATGTATATAAAATGCAGGTGTATGCATTGGCAAAATATATCAACCGCAATGAAGAGATAATTCCGCAAAATATTCTTGTAAAAGCGCCTTCTGCGGAATTGCGCCCCGATCAAAAAGACAGTGATAGCTTGCCTGAATATGATGTTCTTGATAAAATATTATATCAATACATTGAAAAGCGGCAGGGCCCGAAGGAGATCATCGCTATGGGTATTGACGAAGCTTTGGTAAAACGTGTTTTGAAAATGGTTAATGCAAATGAATATAAGCGCAACCAGTTCTGCCCGATCATTCGCGTAAGCTGCAAGGCATTTGGTGTGGGAAGGCGTGTGCCGATCGTTGGAAAATACCTGGGTTAAGTTTTCATTTTAAATAATATTCCTGCTCGCTTTTTTGCGGGCTTTTATTTTACAAAAAATGGCATAATATTTCCATTAATCCATTTTTGTTAAATTTTATAAAACCCTTATCTATACTTGCACTCCGAATTCGTATTTTGCAACTTTAATATTTTTCTATGGTTTACACTGCTGAAGATATCAGGCAATTAAATGATAAGATTCAATACCAAAGCTCATTCATCGACCGAATACGCGATGAAGTGGGCCGTGTAATTGTCGGGCAACATTATATGATCGACAGGTTGCTGATCGGCTTATTAAGCAACGGGCATATTTTGCTGGAAGGTGTTCCCGGCCTCGCAAAAACATTATCTATAAAATCGTTGGCACAGGCTATCAAAGCGCAATTCAGCCGTATTCAGTTTACGCCTGATTTGTTACCTGCGGATGTGATCGGCACGATGATCTACAACCAGCAACGCCATGAATTTGTGGTGCGCAAAGGACCGATCTTCGCCAATTTTATCCTGGCAGATGAGATCAACCGAGCCCCTGCAAAAGTACAAAGCGCATTGCTGGAAGCGATGCAGGAAAGGCAGGTGACCATTGGTGACACAAGCTATAAGTTAGAAGAACCGTTTCTTGTTCTTGCCACCCAAAACCCGCTTGAGCAAGAAGGTACATATCCGTTGCCGGAAGCACAACAAGACCGTTTTATCATGAAAGTGATCGTTGATTATCCAAGCAAACTGGAAGAGCAACTGATCATCCGGCAGAATGTACAGGGAGCAAAACCTCCACAGGTTTCACAGGTAGTTTCCATGCAGGAAATCCAGCAGGCAAAAGACCTGGCGCGGCAGATTTATATGGATGAAAAAGTAGAGAATTATATCCTGGATATTGTTTTTGCAACACGTACACCGGAGAAATATAAACTCGAAAAATTAAAGCCATTGATTGCTTATGGCGGTTCGCCGAGGGCAAGCATCAACCTGGCGCTTGCTGCAAAAGCAAATGCATTTCTTAATAAACGTGGTTATACTATACCGGAAGATGTGCGTACCGTTTCAAAAGATGTATTACGCCATCGTATCGGTTTAACTTATGAAGCAGAGGCAGAAAATGTGAATGTAGAAAATGTGATCGATGATGTGCTTAGGGCAATACAGGTACCGTAGAGAGATGACAGATGTTAGATGATGGATGACAGACCGCTCGTTTGACTTTGATTATTGATTTGATTTTGCTGTTTTCGCCAAAGTGAAATTTTATAAACCTAACCCTATGACAAATTATAAAAACCTTGAAGCCTGGAAAAAATCTATGGAATTGGTAAATGAAGTTTACCTGGTATTAAAAACATACCCTAAAGAAGAAACTTTTGCATTGACATCGCAAACGAAAAGAGCGGCTATATCAATTCCAAGCAATATTGCTGAAGGTTTTGGGCGGAATTATAAAAAAGATACAATTCAGTTTTTTCATATAGCAAGAGGTTCGATATATGAATTGGAAACATTATTAAACATTGCTAATATGACTGGAATAATAGCAATAGAAAGTTTTAAGAAAATTTCATTGCTGATTGAAGAATGCGGGAGAATAACAAATGGGTTGATTTCTTATTTTGAAAAGCAATTTAAAATAACAGACTGACATCTGTCATCTAACATCTGTCAACTTTGTCCATGCTGACAACAACCGAAATACTAAAAAAGGTCCGGGAGCTTGAAATAAAAAGCAAGCGGCTGACGCGGCATATATTCACCGGTGAATATCACAGCGCTTTCAAAGGGCGTGGCATGAGTTTCCGCGAAGTGCGTGAGTATGCGCCGGGAGATGATGTGCGTTTCATCGACTGGAATGTTTCAGCACGTTTCGGGCATCCGTTCAGCAAATTGTTTGAAGAAGAAAGAGAGCTGACAGTAATGTTATTGGTCGATATCAGTGCAAGCTCTCTATTTGGTACAGTGAACACAAGTAAAAAAGACCTGATCACGGAAATCTGCGCTGTGCTTGCATTTTCAGCAACGAACAATAATGATAAAGTGGGAGTGATCTTATTTAGTGATAAAATTGAACGTTACATACCTCCAAAAAAAGGAAGGGAGCATGTCTTGTATATCGTTCGTGAATTGCTGACAATAAAACCGAAACATAAAGGGACAAATATTTCCGAGGCGATCAGGTTTTTCAATAATTCTACCAAACAAAAAAGCATTTCATTTTTGTTGAGCGATTTCATAGATGATAAATTCAATGATGCATTAAAAGTTGCCGGAAGAAAACATGATATCATCGGTATTAAAGTGTATGATAAAATGGATATGCAGCTTCCTTCCGCAGGATTATTACAGGTGCAGGATGCGGAAACCGGAAAAATAAGATGGATTGACAGCAGTGATTATCTTGTTCAACAAAATTACCAGCAGCGTTTTTTTACCGTAACCGAAAATTGCAAAACAATTTTTTTAAAAGCAGGATCGGAATTGCTGCATATACGCACGGATGAAGATTACGTAAAAGTGTTAAAGAAGTTTTTTATCGGACGAAACCGGCCGGCTTAGTTCATGAGAAGAAATCTACCACATATTGCAACCTGCTTACTGGTTTTTGAAATTGTTGTGCAAACGGTTTTTGCGCAGGCAAACATCAGCCTGAAAGCAACGGTAAACCGTAATAAAATATTAATTGGCGAACCAATCCGGCTGACGCTTGAATTAAAAACACCGGCAGGTGCAGATATAAGCTGGTTCACACAAGATTCCCTTACTCATTTTGAATTTGTTGAAAAAGGAAAAATTGATTCCCTTGCGGATGGCGATGGGCGTATGTTCAGGCAGGATATTTTAGTAACCAGTTTTGATTCGGGGACACAGATCCTTCCATCCTTACCGATCACTGTAAACGGCACTACTTATCTTTCTGATTCTATCCCTATACAAGTGAGTTTTGCGAAAGCAAACCCCAATGCAGATTATAACGATATAAAAGATATTGTTGATGTTCAGAACCCGCTTGCAAAATATATTGTGTGGGCTGTTGTTGCAATGACGGTGATATCTGCTTTGCTCGTTTTTTATTTCATACGAAAAAAGAAAACAGATGGAAAGATCATAAAACAAATCGTTCCGAAACTGTCGCCTTATGAAGAAGCGTTGAAATCGTTGGATGATTTAAAGAAACAAAACCTTCCCGCAAACGGACAAACAAAATTATATTACACGAGGCTGAATGATATCCTTCGCCAGTTTGTATTACGAAAATTGCAGATTGCAAGTATGGTAAAAACGAACGAAGAACTGATCATGCAATTGCGCCAGTTGAATATCTCTCCGGATGAATTTTCGCAACTGGCACAAGCATTGCGCATGAGCGATTTTGTAAAATTTGCCAAATACCTGCCTGACGAAAATGCGAACGAACAAAATTTTTCTATCATTCATTCATCTGTAGAACTATTAAATAAAACAGAAAATTAGTGCTGTACGATTGGTTTCAAAATATCAGTTTTGCGTATCCCGCTTTTTTCGGGCTGCTGGTTCTTGTGCCGCTGATGATCTGGTGGTACGTGGCGAAAACAAATGCAAACCAGGGTGCAGTAATGGTTTCATCGGTAAGCAGTTTTCGTGGCGTGCGTTCATGGAAAAATATTTTCAGGCATGCACCTTTTATTTTACGCATACTCGCACTCGTTAGTTTGGTAATTGCTTTGGCACGACCGCAAATCCGTAATGATGAACAAATGGTAAATGGGGAAGGCATTGATATTGTGCTTTGCCTCGATATCAGCGGAAGCATGCTTGCACAGGATTTTACGCCAAACCGTATGGAAGCTGCCAAAAATGTTGCATCTGGTTTTATTGACGACCGCCCGGCAGACAGGATCGGCATTGTAATTTTTTCCGGTGAAAGTTTTACAATGTGTCCGCTGACAACAGACAGAAATGTGTTGAAAACGCAATTGGCAAATGTGCAGAGCGGATTGCTGGAAGATGGAACGGCTATTGGTTCCGGGTTAGCTACAGGTGTAGATAGATTACGTTCTTCTCAATCCAAAAGTAAAGTAATCATCCTCCTTACAGATGGAGAAAACAATGGCGGTTTGATCGATCCGAATACGGCAAAGGAAATTGCGAAATCGGTAGGTGTGCGGGTATATACGATTGGTGTGGGAACAGAAGGTTTTGCGCCGGTACCTGTACAAACTGCAGGTGGTATAGTTATGCAAAAAGAAAAAGTAAGCATTGATGAAAAACTGCTTACACAAATAGCACACGAAACCGGCGGAAAATATTTTCGTGCAACCGATAACGAAAGCCTTAAAAATATTTATTCGGAGATTGATAAACTGGAAAAATCAAGAGTAGAAATTACTGCACTAAAAAGATACAGCGAAGAGTTTTACCCGTTTGCATTGGCTGCTGCAATGCTTTTGTTTCTTGAATTGATGTTGCGTTTTACGATCTTCAGGAAATTCCCGTAATAATAATCGATGACCGATGTACGTTGTTCGATGATCGGCTGAAATCGTAAATCCCCAATCGTAATTCGTAAATTTGTGCTTCATGAAAGCAAAAGTGTACAAGTCTACCGGCAGTTGGTATATCGTAAAGACGGAAAACGGTGATATATGGAATGCACGGATGAAAGGCATTTTCAAAATTGATGGCATTTCATCTACTAATCCAATAGCAGTTGGGGATGATGTGGAGATCGATATTGAAGCGGATGCCGAACGTTCTGCCATTATAACGGAGATACATAACCGAAGTAATTACGTGAACCGGCAATCGCCTTCGCACAAAATGCAATTTCATATTGTAGCGGCAAATATTGATCAATGCCTGCTCATCGCCACACTAAAAGAGCCAAAGACTTCACAGGGCTTCATCGACCGTTTCCTCGTTGCCTGCGAATCATTCCATATTCCTGCTGTAATTGTTTTTAATAAATCTGATCTCTACCGGAAAAAAGAAATGGAAAAATTTGAAGAATGGAAAAAGATGTATGAGAATGTGGGGTACAAGATCATTCTTACCAGCTTCAAAGAAAACATCGGCATTCATGAAATTGAATTACTACTAAAAGATAAGATCACATTGGTAAGCGGGCACTCCGGGGTAGGCAAATCTTCTTTCATCAATCAGATCATTCCCGGCCTGCAACAAAAAACACAGGACGTAAGCGGCTGGAGCGGCAAGGGAATTCACACAACCACATTTGCTGAAATGTTCGATCTCCCATTCGGCGGAAGAATTATTGATACACCAGGCATGCGTGAATTCGGATTAGTAGATATTTCAAAACAAGAGCTCTCCCATTATTTCCCTGAAATGCGTATCCGCATCAACGATTGCCAGTTCAACAATTGCCTGCATATTAATGAACCCGGATGTGCAATAAAAAAGGCCCTTGTGGAGGGCCTCATTCACGAAGATCGTTATGTTAGTTATTGCACTATTCTCGATTCGATTGATGAAAACAAATATCAGCACTAAGACATAAAGCGCTTTGCTGTATTGATCATCAGTTTTGTTTCCAAAAATTTCGCAACTTCAACAACAGCGTCATTATCTTTTCTCGGGGCTTCGCGGAACTTGCGCGGGTAAATGGAAATGCCCGTGTAAATGTTGTAGTGCAATGTGAGGATATGACCTTTATACAGGAAATCCCACATCACTGAATCGAAATCATCTGTCTTCTGGGTGAACTGAATATCGAGGTCGTCAGATAAAATGCTGGCAACTTCGTAAAAACGTTTAAGGCCGCAATCGTCATCAATAACAGCTTCCGTGCATCCGAAATCTGTGCGTAATGTTAAGCTCATAGTGGAAGGATTTAGGGTTTATAATTGAGTAATTATGATTTGAACTTTGGCGCTTTTGGAACCTTCTCACCACTCAAAAGCCTTTCCGCTCCCACGTTTTTACCGTTGCTGGGACATCCGTATTTCGGCCCGAATAAACTATTGATAGCACTGCACGAACTTGTGCTGATACAGATAAATGTAAGTAGCAGGAGGGGTAATATTTTTTTCCTTGCTTTCATGGGTAAGTGAATAAACGAACTAAACTTACAAATATTATATCGCATTTGCAAGTAGGGCGAGCAGTTGACAGTTGTTAGTTGGCAGTTGACAGCCTTTAAAAAGCAAACTTGCCCTTATTACTGTCAACTGCCAACTAACAACTGTCAACTCTTTTCTCTCTTCGTTTCCAACGCATTAACCTCCTTAAACCAGCTTGCATAATGCACGTAATTGTTCGCGATACGGTCTATTTGCCCGCTGATTAATTCCGGTGGAACATCT
Organism: Bacteroidota bacterium; assembly: GCA_018266575.1. Classification (GTDB taxonomy): domain Bacteria; phylum Bacteroidota; class Bacteroidia; order Chitinophagales; family Chitinophagaceae; genus Puia. The sequence goes on along the minus strand of JAFEAE010000023.1, from coordinate 225,836 downwards.
TTAATTTTTTGTGCCGGAACACCCGCATAAATAACACCGGCCTCAATTTTAGTACCTTCCAGCACCACGGCCCCGGCTGCAATAATCGTATTGCTCCCGATTTCTGCATTGTCCATAATAATGGCGCCCATGCCAATCAGTACATTATCGTGCAACGTGCAACCATGCACAATAGCATTATGCCCGATCGAAACATTATTGCCGATCACCGTCTTTGTTTTTTTGTAGGTGCAATGGATCACCGCCCCATCCTGCACATTCACTTTATTGCCGATTCGGATACTGTTCACATCGCCACGGATAACAGTATTGAACCATACACTGCAATCATCGCCCATTACAACGTCGCCAACGATCGTTGCATTTGGCGCAACAAAAACATTATTACCCAATTGCGGAAAAACACCTTCAACAGGAAGCAGGAGTGCCATAAGTATTTACGATTTTAGATGTTAGATGTACGATTTCCGAGAAATAGTTTTCAGTTGTCAGTCCACAGTCGTCAGTTCTGAAATTCAACCTTTCCTTAATAATTTCTTATTCCTAATTTTTCATTTCTTATTTTTTGTCACCAGCATCAGTCCTCTCTTCATCATCCTTGCGCCTGCCTGCCGGTAGGCAGGTCGCACTCTTGTACGACATATCTATATTGAGCTCCGGGTTTAACTTCTAAGTCCTCACATCAAAACATCAACCGCCACTTCATAGTTTATAACTCATACTTCATACATACAAATATCAAATTCTTCCCGACATTTGCCTGCATATAAGTTACAAAAAATTTTCAGCCGAAGTTATGAACCAACGCGAATTATTTTTAACACATGTTGCACAAACATCACCCGCTCCACTCGGACTGGAAATTGTAAAAGCAGAAGGCACTACATTAATTGATGTAACCGGAAAAAAATATCTCGACCTTATCGGTGGCATCAGCGTTTGTAATACAGGGCACCGCCATCCTAAAGTGGTAGAAGCAATAAAAAAACAGGCTGATCAATATTTGCATGTACTTGTTTACGGCGAATTCATTCAATCACCACAAGTACAGTATGCAACATTGCTTGCAGAAAATTTACCCGGAACATTAAATGCTGTTTATTTCACCAACTCCGGTGCGGAAGCTGTTGAAGGCGCAATGAAATTAGCAAAACGTGTTACCGGCCGCACACAGATCATTGCATTCAATCAATCCTATCACGGTTCAACACAAGGCGCATTAAGCATAATCGGTGATGAATACTGGCGTAATGCATTTCGTCCCTTGCTTCCCGGAGTATTGCATTTGGAATACAATTCTCTTCAATCGCTGGATTTCATTACTAATAAAACAGCCTGCGTAATTGCGGAAACGGTCCAGGCAGAAAAAGGCGTATATGCGCCAACGTTAGACTGGATGAAAGCATTGCGAAAAAAATGTGACGATACCGGAACATTATTAATCCTCGATGAAATACAAACCGGTTTCGGACGAACCGGTACTTTATGGGGCTTTCAGCAATTTGATATTGTTCCTGATATTGTACTGCTCGGAAAAGCACTTGGCGGCGGAATGCCACTTGGTGCATTCATCGCAGATAAAAAACGAATGCAGCAATTAACAGAAAACCCTGTTCTGGGGCATATTACCACATTTGGCGGTCATCCCCTTAGTTGCGCTGCCGGAATGGCCTCACTGAAAATATTGCTCGAAGAAAATTTAATTCAGGCGGTAACGGAAAAAGAAAAATTGTTCAGAGACTTATTGGTTCATCCGAAAATAAAAGAAGTTCGATCTGCAGGTTTACTCATTGCCGTTGAATTCGAAAATTTTGAAACCAATAAAAAGATTATTGATGCCTGTCTTAATTCATCCGATGGCTCGAAGCCATCGGATGAATATCGTAACATCCTTACAGACTGGTTCCTTTTCGCACCACAATGCATGCGTATAGCGCCCCCATTAATAATCAGCAAAGAAGAAATTAAAAAAGCGTGTGAAATAATTTTGCAAAACCTATAACCGGTAAATAGTTTACATAGCAAAGCCCGGCACAATACCGGGCTTTGTTTTATGATAAACGATTTTTAGGATGCTTAATTATATTCCCCATCTTTGGGCTGAAGGCTTCCCGTGAGTATCCGAATAAAATCTATCAGAGCCCATATCCCTAAACCTCCAAGTGTTAGTATCTGCACAATTCCCTGCCATGTATATCCAAGATAAAAGCGGTGAACGCCAAAGTCACCTAAAAAGGCACATAATAATGCGGCGGCAACTTGTGATTTGCCTCCATCACCATAACTCGCAAGGGCCTTAGTGATTTTTTTGCCAAACAACTTAAGCATTAATTTGTCCCTGAAATTCAACTTGCTTCCTTTAGCATCTTCTGCAATTGCTTTAAGCTCTTTGTAACTTAATTTTCCCGTTGTTTTTGCTTTTTCAATGGCTGCGCTTAGCCTTTCGGTTTTTGCAGAATTTGTGGGCACACTGACAGCTGCATTAATTTGTGTGATTCCCATGAATACAATCGTAGCGAATAAAAGCAGTGTAGTTTTTAACTTTCTCATTGATTAGGTTTTTTAATAGCTTACTCTTTTGGCTTTTCGGCATCCGCCACCTGATGTTATGGATTTCGGTATTATTCCGTAATAAATGTAATAAAATTTAATTCAGAAAAAACTGAAAATTGATTTTATAACGGTAATGTATAAATGTTTTAAATAATTTTATATAGCAGTGCAGCTATCACCCCGCCGATTATAGGCCCTATAATCGGTATCCATGCATAACTCCAATCACTGTCGCGTTTTTTTCCGAGAGGCAAAATAGTGTGCATAATGCGCGGGCCAAGGTCGCGTGCAGGATTAATGGCATAACCTGTCGGCCCGCCTAATGAAAGCCCTATGGCAAGAACGAGAAATGCAACAGGCAATGCACCAATTGCGCCAAGGCCCATTTTGCCATCTGTATTATTGAGATTGATGGTTGGCCCGGCAATAAATAATACAGCAAATACTAAAACAAATGTGCCAATCATTTCGGTAACCAAATTATCAATGCTCCCCCTTATGGCTGGCCCGGTGCTGAATACCGCAAGTTTTCCATCCACATCTTCTGTTTGGTTAAAATGTTGGCGGTAAGAAAGCCACACGATCAATGCCCCTGCCATTGCACCAAGTAATTGTGCACCGATATAGGAAGCAACCAAAGCCCATTCAAATTTTCCTGCTACTGCAAGGCTGATGGTTACTGCGGGATTTAAATGTGCGCCACTATACGGAGCAGACACAAATACTCCGACATATACAGCCATTGCCCAGCCAAATGTGATGACGATCCATCCGCTGTTGTTTCCTTTTGTTTTATTCAAAACAACATTGGCAACAACGCCTCCGCCTAATGTTATCAATAGCGCGGTTCCGATAAGTTCTGCAAGAAATGGAGACATAAAATATTTATGATTTTAGATGTTAGATGTACGATTTGTTTGTAATAGCTGTTAGCTTTTAGCTATGAGCATTTTCAATTTTCAACTCTCAATTTTCAATTATTAGTTTTTAGTCTTTCTTATTTTAGTTTTTCTTTTTTGGATACCAGCATTTGATCTCTCTTCAGCATCCTTGCGCCTGCCTGCCGGTAGGCAGGTCGCACTCGTGTACTTTTGATATCCTATTCTGCTGTGGTTCACAAGCGGCAGATTTTATATTTTATATACAACTTTTCATTTTCAATTATCCATTTTCAATTCCTCCATCCTCTCAATTCCATTAATCTCAAAAATCCCCGTTCAGACAATTTATAGCTTCGGCAAATAATGCCGTGCTGTCTCTGTAAACGAATCGACCTGTTCTTTTATCCAGCTTTCATCTTTGCTCATTTCTTTTGCCATTATCGATGCAACAAGAGGAGCGGATTCGATTGCCGCTTTTGCATCAAGCAATAATGCACGTGTCCTTCTTGCCAATGCGTCTTCAACGGTCATGCACATTTCCTGCTGTGTTATCCAAACAATTTCTGCTTTGATATAAGGAAGCCCCGGATGAAGCGGCTCACACAAGGATGCATCATTTTGTTTCAATAGCTTGATAGCGATCTGGTCACTTCCGAAATAATAAAGCGGCGCATCAAAATTCGTATGCTCAACAGCCCCGTGTATCTGCAAACCTGCAGTTACGCAAGGTTTGTTTTCTAACCCATGTTTGGTAATTGCGGTATTGATCACATCTTCCGCCATCCGGCGATAGGTTGTCCATTTACCGCCAGTGATAGTGATCAATCCGGATTCTGTAACTGCTATTAAATGGTCACGGGATAATTCGGCTGTTTTTTTACCGCTTGCTTTTACTAACGGGCGAAGCCCTGCAAAAACACTTCGTATATTTTTTCGGTTAGGCTGCCTCGTCAGGTACCTTCCGATTTGCTGAAGTATAAAATCAATTTCCTCTTCCATTGCAACCGGCTCAGCTAAGGATTGTTCATCTTTTTTATTTACCGGTGTATCTGTGGTGCCGATAATAATTTTATGATGCCACGGAACGGCAAATAAAACGCGGCCATCATCTGTATGCGGGACCATAATAGCAGCGCTGCCTGGAAGAAACTCCTTATCCAGAACAATATGTACGCCCTGGCTTGGGGAAATAATTTCTTCACTTTGCTGGTCATCCATCTTTAAAATGGAATCGGTAAAAACACCCGTGGCATTAATAACCACTTTCGATCTTATTTCATATTCCCTGCCGCTTAACGTATCACGGGCATGCACACCCGAAATTTTATTTCCGGACTTCAGTAATGAGGTAACTTTACAATAATTAATAAGCACTCCATCTTTTGCAGCAGCAGTTTGTGCAAGGTTAATGGCGAGCCGTGCATCATCAAATTGCCCGTCATGGTATAACACACTTCCGCGCAACCCTTCGGGATCGAGCGTAGGAGCGAGTTTCAGCGTTTCTTCGCGTGACAATAATTGTGATGGGCCTAATCCTAAACGTCCACTCATCCAGTCGTACACTTTTAAACCAATGCCGTAATAAGGGCCTTCCCACCATTTATAATTCGGTACAATGAACGACTGGTCTTTTACAAGGTGAGGTGCATTGTTTTTTAAAATACCTCGTTCACGCAAAGCCTCCAGCACCAGTTTGATATTTCCCTGTTGTAAATAGCGCACACCTCCGTGTACTAACTTTGTGGAACGCGATGAAGTGCCTTTCGCAAAATCATATTGCTCCAGCAAAATGGTTTTGAACCCGCGAGAAGCCGCATCCACAGCAGCTCCCAGACCGGTTGCCCCACCACCGATAATGCAGATGTCCCATTCGCCTTGCTGCGCTTCCAGCTTTTGTATCATTTCCCTGCGGATCATAGTGGTGAATTGTGAGTGGTGAATGGTGAATGAGGGGAATTGATAATTGATAATTGATAATTGATAATGGACGGTTCACAGCTCGAAGCTAACTGCCCACTTCGCTCAATAGAATCCCTGTCGTACAAGAGTGCGACGCAACGATGCTTTATAGTAGCAATGCCGTTCGGTAAATAATAAAAATAATTTTTCATCAAATGCATGTTTTATATTCAACGCTCATTTGCCCACGCAATACTTGCATTAACTGCACGCTGCCACCCTTTTAGTAAACTGTTTTTTTTCGCAGCATCGATCGATGGTTCAAAGCGTTTGTCGGTTTGCCATTGCTGCCGTATATCATCGATGCTTTGCCAAAAGCCAACCGCAAGCCCCGCAAGATATGCAGCACCAAGTGCCGTTGTTTCAAATACTTTCGGGCGGATTACAGGCACTTCGAGAATATCCGATTGAAACTGCATCAGTAAATTATTTGCAGTTGCGCCGCCATCAACACGCAATTCTTTAATGCTGATCTGCGAATCAGCCTCCATAGCTTTTAATACATCATAGGTTTGATACGCGATACTTTCCAAAGCGGCACGTGCGATATGCGCATCCGAAGTTCCGCGTGTCATCCCGAAAATACTTCCTCTCGCATATTGGTTCCAGTGTGGAGCGCCAAGCCCGGCAAATGCAGGAATGACGTACACTCCATCTGTTTCATTTACCTGCGATGCTAATGTTTCTACATCTGCAGAAGAGCGAATGATATGCAAGCCGTCGCGCAGCCATTGTACAACAGCGCCTGCAATAAAAATACTTCCTTCCAGCGCATACTCTACACCGTTATTAATTTTCCATGCAACGGTCGTCAACAAATTATTTTTTGATGTAACCGCTTTTGTACCTGTATTCATCAGCATGAAACATCCTGTGCCATACGTATTCTTCACCATTCCGGGTTGTGTGCACAATTGCCCGAACAATGCCGCTTGCTGGTCGCCGGCAATTCCTGCAATAGCAATTCCCGAAGACGGCGCCACAATATTTCCGCTTGTGCCATATACGTCGCTGGATGCTTTTACCTGCGGCAAAATAGAACGAGGTATGTTAAAAATTTTCAGCAACTCATCATCCCATTCGCAACTGTGGATGTTCAGTAACATTGTGCGTGATGCATTTGATACATCTGTAATATGTAATTGCCCGTTTGATAATTTCCATACGAGCCAGCTATCAATGGTGCCGAAGGCCAATTCCCCGTTCTCCGCTTTTTTTCGTGCTCCATCAACATTGTCCAATATCCATTTCAATTTTGTTGCGGAGAAATAAGCATCAATGATCAAACCTGTTTTTTCCTGAATGGTTTTTGAAAGCCCCTGGTTTTTTAATTCGTCACAATATTCAGCGGTTCTCCTGTCTTGCCACACGATGGCATTATAAACAGGCTTGCCTGTTTTTCTTTCCCATACAACTGTAGTTTCTCTTTGATTGGTGATGCCGATAGCAGCAACCTGTGCAGCAGTAATATTTTTCTTTGCCAGTACTTCGGCAAGAACGCCGTATTGCGTTGACCAGATCTCTTCTGCATTATGTTCCACCCAACCGGGCTTCGGATAAATTTGTTTGAATTCTTTTTGCGCAACACTGATCATGTTTCCCGAGTGGTTGAATAAAATAGCTCTCGAGCTGGTAGTGCCCTGGTCGAGGGCGAGAATGAACTTATCTGGCATGCAACGTATTTTAAAAAGAAAAGATAAGTAAAAATTTTTCATCGCCACTCATCAAAAAGAATACTTCATACATTTTTTAAAAATGTTTCTTTAGTACCTTCCTTGCCAATTCTAAACTAACACTCATGAGACATTTACCTGTAGCGGGTTTGCGCATTTTGCGCAACGCTTTAACATGCTTTCTTTTTATTCTGGTGTCATTTGCGTCAAAAGCAAATCATGATTTTTACCGGGGCGATCTTCCAGGGGATTCTACAAAAAAGGATACTGCAAAATATGTGCAGTTCAAGGATCTTCCGTTAAAGCCTCAGCGGAAAATCAATTTTACTACAAACGAGGGAACATGGATGTCTGTTGACGTTAGTCCCGATGGAAAGATCATCGCGTTTGATCTGATGGGTGATATCTATACTGTTCCAATTTCAAGTGGTAAAGCAACACAGGTTACGAAAGGGATTTCGTTTGACACACATCCCCGCTTCAGCCCTGATGGGAAAAAATTATTATTTACTTCTGACAGGAGCGGATCAGAAAATTTATGGTGGATAGATTTTGAAAAGAAAGATACGTTCCAGGTTACAAAAGATAAGGACCAGAATTTTCCTGATGCCACGTGGACGCCTGATGGAGATTATATTGTTTTCGGGAAAGGGAAACTGAATGTGCAATTATATATGGTGCATAAAAATGGTGGTGGCGGAACACAACTGATCGATGCGCCTGCAAACTTAAAAACGATAGACCCTGCAATAAGTGCAGACGGAAGATATATTTATTACTCGAGGCGTTTTGGCCCGTGGAATTATAATGCACAGTTACCGCAATACCAGATCGGTGTTTACGACAGGGATAATGGAAAGATGAACACCATCACATCGCGTTATGGTTCTGCATTTACACCCACACTTTCAAAAGATGGGAAATGGCTCGTATATGGCAGCCGTTTCGAAGATAAAACGGGGCTTGTAATACGTAACCTTGAAACCGGAGATGAAAAATGGCTGGCATACCCTGTTCAGCGGGATGATCAGGAATCCATTGCAACAATGGGAGTGTTGCCGGGCATGTCATTCACACCGGATAGCAAAGCAGTCGTTGCTTCTTACGGCGGAAAAATTTTTCGCATACCCATTGACGGTAGTTCGCCAACTGAAATACCATTTTCTGCAGATGTGCAATTGGAGATAGGCCCACGTCTTGAATTCAAATATCCTGTTTCTGATACCTCGCATGCCCTTGCAACACAGATCCGCGATGCGGTTCCATCTCCCGACGGAAAAAAATTAGCATTCACCGTTTTGAACAGGTTGTATGTAATGGATTATCCTTCCGGATCACCGAAACGTATAACCACAAACGATTATACAGAAGCACAACCGGTATGGTCGCCCGATGGAAATTATATTGTGTTTACCACATGGACCGCAGATGGCGGTAATTTGTATAAAGTAAATGTGAACGGAAAAACAGTAATTCAAAAACTAACAAAAACGGCGGCATTGTATTCAAACCCTGCATGGAGCTTTACAAGCGATAGAATTGCTTTTGTAAGAAGTAAAGCACAGCGTTATAAAGAATCGTACGGGCCGGTTGCAGATGGAGCGGAAGATGAATTGTGCTGGATACCTGCAAATGGCGGCGATATAACTGTTATTGATAAGGCATTGGGAAGATATAACCCGCATTTTATAAAAAGTGATGACCGTATTTATCTGAATAATGGCACCGGCAATTTGCTTTCTATAAAATGGGATGGGACGGATGAAAAAATAATTGCAAAATTCACAGGCATCACAACGTACGGGATTAGTATTTACAAAAATGGAAAACCTGTTCCTGAAGATAATTGCCTGCTTACCGAAGCACAGGCAGAAGCTGCTGAAATGAGTTTGCCTTCACCTGCAGCGCAGATCAATCTATCACCAACGGGTAACCGCGCTTTGGTTTTAATTCATAATGAAATTTATGTTGCAACAATTCCAAGAACCGGTAAAGTGGCAACAATATCTCTTGCTGATGCAGGCTCTGCGCAATTTCCGGCACGTAAGCTAACAGAGCTTGGCGGCGAATTTCCGGCGTGGGAAAATGATGGGAAAACAATTCACTGGTCGCTTGGAAGTTCACATTTTGTTTTTGATGTTGATAAAGCAGAAGCATTTGATGATAGTTTGAAGATAGCAAAACGCGCAGAAGAAAAACGCATTGCCGATTCTATTGCCACTGCAAAAGCCGATACTACGAAAGCCGATACCACAAAAGCAAAAACGGATGTTGCAAAAAAAGATACAAAGAAAGAAGAACCGAAATTCAAAGCAACAGAAACAGAAGTGAAAGTTTATTTCCAGCGTGATATCCCAAAAGGAATAGTGTTGTTTAAAAATGCACGCATCATTACCATGAAAGGATATGAAATTATTGAGAACGGAGATATACTCGTGGAAAATAACCGCATCAAAGCAATTGGCAAAAGCGGAACTATTGAATCGCCATCCGGTGCGAAAATTATTGATGCAACAGGAGAAACGATTGTTCCTGGTTTTGTTGATACCCACTCGCACATGTGGCCGCAATGGGGGATTGAAAAGAACCAGGTATGGATATATGCGGCTAACCTTGCGTATGGAGTAACAACAACACGCGATCCGCAAACTGCAACAACAGATGTGTTGACTTATGGCGATATGGTGGAAGCGGGGAAAATTATCGGCCCGCGCATTTATTCTACCGGCCCAGGTGTTGGTTATTGGGACTATTATATCCGCGATTCTGCACACGCGAATAATGTATTGAAACAATACAGTAAATATTATCACACCAAATACATCAAAATGTATTTGACAGGCAACCGCCAGCAACGTGAGTGGATCATTATGGCAGCACGAAACCAGCAACTGATGCCAACCACAGAAGGAGGATTAAACCTGAAATTGAATATGACGAATTTATTGGATGGTTATCCCGGACACGAACATGCGATACCGGTTTATCCTTTGTTCAGTGATGTAGTGAAAACAATTTCAGAAGCACAGATGTGCGTTACACCAACATTACTCGTTTCGTATGGCGGGCCGTTTGCAGAAAATTATTTCTGGGAAACAGAGAATGCGTACAATGATCCTAAGATGCAATACTTTATGCCGTATGAAGTACTTGCACAAAAAACAAGGCGGGTTGGTGAAGGATGGTTCATGAAAGATGAACATGTTTTTCCAAAACACGCAAAATCGATGAAGTCTTTGGTGGAAGCCGGTTCACTTGCCGGGATTGGCAGCCATGGAGAGTTCCAGGGATTGGGATATCATTGGGAAATGTGGGCAATGCAATCAGGAAACATGAAACCGCATGATGTATTACGTGTTGCAACTATATTAGGTGCAACAGGTTTGGGTTTGGATAAAGACCTCGGAAGTATTGAAGTGGGTAAACTTGCAGACTTAGTGATCATGGATAAAAATCCATTGGAAAATATCCGTAACACGAATACTATAAAATATGTGATGAAGAACGGAAGATTATATGATGCAAATACGGATGATGAAGTGTATCCGCTGCAACGCAAACTCGACCGCAGCGAATGGACGTATGAAAAGCCTAATAATACTACGGGAGTGAAAGAGTAAGTATGATGTATGAGCTATAAACTATGAACTATGAGTTGTGAGCCTTGAGGTTGCTGATAATTGTCAGCTACCTTATACTTCACACTTCATAGTTCATAGCTCATACATCCTACTTTATTCAACGATGATGTCATACTTACTCAATAACCCCACCACCTGCTCCAAAGAGAATTTTGCTTTTTTGATTTTGTTTTTTTCCGGATCGATGAAATAATTGAAAGAGCTTCTGAAATCTGCTTTTTCAAGAAGAGTATGATCGAACTTTGCATCAAGAAGGTCGCAGTTATTAAACACAGCACTTGTAAGATCTGCTTCTGTGAAATCTGCTTCTTGTAATTGCGTGTTTTTGAAAATGGTATTCCTGATTTTTGTTTTGTAGAAAGAAGTATGTTTTACAGAACAGTTTTCGAAACTGAATGATAACCCGAATGTGCTGCAATCATCAAATCGCACGCCGAGCATTTTACAATCTTTGAATATGGCATCTGTGAAAACCGTTTTCACTACACTCACTAAACTCAGGTTGCAATTGGTAAAACTGCATTCAATGAATTTTATTTCAGAAAGATTTGTATTGGCAAAATCGCAATTGTTGAATTTGCAGTTTTCATAATAACCTTTTTTCAAAGGCTCGGCTTTGAGATCCGTTTTTTCAAAGGTTTTATTTTCAAAAGAAATTTCTTCCATGATGAAGTTGTTGTCTGATAAAGATAATGAGAGAAGTATGAACTATGAGCTATGAAGTATGAAATGCCTGAACTATGGTATTATTGGTTTAATGAATCTTATGATTTTTAAGAATCATAGTCCCTCAAAAAATCAGAAAAATCATAGTTCAAACAATCGCTCAATAGAATTGTTGCAGTACAAGAGTGCGACCTGCCTACCGGCAGGCAGGCGCAAGGATGGTGAAGAGAGAACAAATGCTGATTACCCAAAAGAAAAAACTAAAATAAGAAAGAAATTTAAAATTTAAGAACTGAAAACTGTTGACTGACGACTGATAACTGTTCTCAGAAATCGTGCATCATACATCTCAAATCGTACATTTTTAAAATCCTATTCTCAAACTTCCGAAAATTCCGAACCCGCTGGAGCTTCCGGCTGGTGCGGGTTGTGGAAGAACGCGCCATACAAGGTCGAGGCGAAAGAATTTGAAAATATTATCGACACCTGTTCCTAATTCCAGGTATGTTTTTCCATCGAGTGATTGAAATGTGTAGTACGAAGATGAATTGAATGTTTTGTTTGCATCGCTCAAACTCCCCCATAATGCTTTTGCTGTCCAGAACTGGCGGAATTTTAATTTGCGTGTAAGAGGAATGAAGCGAAATAACCCCGGTCCGAAATTATGCTCGAAGTTGATGCCGATATATTTGTCGTGCAGGTATTGATATTTATTGATAAGGCTGTATGCATACGGATTGTAATAATAAATTTCTGTGCCAGGTGCAATATCGAGAAACGGAAAGGGGAGAGTACCAAATGTTCTTCCGCCGAAAACGTTGTAATAAAAATTTCCATAGGGAGACACATGCACGTAATCGGAAATGCTTGCAGAAATTTTATCGTAGTTATAACTGCTGTTCAGCACGCCGGAAATTCCGCGGGTGTATTTGAAATCAACGATAGGATAATCGCTGCCGAGGCTTGTGCGGTAAAAAGTGTTTTCAAAAAATTTTTCAAGATAAGCGAAACGCAATTTGATGGATGCTTCAAATGTATTCAACGGCTCTCCTGATGTTGCAGGATAAATAGTTTTCGGAGGAAGGTTTAACAATGGGTCATAAATTTTATTATCACCGGTAAGCCTGACCGAAAAACCGGAATGCCATTCTTTAAATACTTCTAATTTTTTTTCTTCTATATTGATAAACTTGATCGGGATATTCGGTTTGCGGAATGCAAGGGCGAAAATATTATCGGATGTGATGTCGCCATAATAGGGTTGTCCGTAATCGATATCATTTTTATACATGCCATACAACGTGAAGCGGGGATTTTTTTTGATCATGTATAATGCATCGGCTTCGCTGTGTAGCTTTTGATCTTTGAAACCATAAGCGAGGTAACCGTGCAGGATTATTTTTTTGCTGAAGAACCGGTTAGTGCCAAGATCAAAACGCAAACGCAATCCTTCCAATATATTTGAATATACCATGCTGTACCAGGGGCCAAATTCCAGTTTGCCACTTTCATAATAACCGGTAGTTAAAAAATTCACGATGTTTACATAACGCTTGAATACGGGCATTTTCAGCAGCGTATCCATCATTGTATAAATTGCTTTTTCATTTTTGCTTAATGTATCATGACGTGCTGTAGCCCAGAAAGAATCTGTTTTTTCCCGGGCACCGGGTGTGAATAATACTTCTTCTATCAGTTTATTTTTATTTAATTCGTTGGTAACCGAGCTGTCGTTGACTGTGATGTTTTTGTACATAGTGATTTTTCTTCCGATAAAACCCGGGAGCTTTTTTCCGCCCGGGGAAACGTTCACTACAAATTTATCTTTTGCTAAAAACCAGGTGGTGTCGTTAATGAGTTTGAATTCCTGGATCAGGCTTAGTTGTTCTACGAAATTGATATTGGCATCTGCAGAAAGCCGCAGGTTCATTTTCTGAATTGCAAATGTAGTATCGTGTACCCAGCAATCACCCTCGAATGTGCTTTGTCCTTTGTGTTTTGGCGTGAAGATGAGATGAAAAAGGCGGCGGTTATTTACATATTGGGTGTCGATTATTTTATAACGATAGTAATCGCTTCCGTTATCGCTTATCGGGCTCACAAAACGTTTGTCAAAAACAGGGATGAAGTTGGAATAGAAATCAATGTTCTGGTCCATGCCACCAAGCAGGCGGCTTACGCTTTCGTTATTTACGCCGATTGTTTTGCTTGCCTTGATCACTTCACGGCGCTTTACCGGGGATTTTTGATAATAATAATCCGAAATGGTTTCAGTGAGATAAGTCGGAAGAAATGCGGAGCCTTCTGTTGTGTCGATATTATCAAAAACAAATTTAAATGGCTTGAATATTTTTGAACCCTGCAGCTTTTCTTTGTTCACTTTATTGAGATCAAGTTCGAGCTTGTTATATAATTCATAGGAGAAATTCGAGAATCGGTAGCGGTCGTTGAATTTTTTTCGTCTGACAATTTTTTTCCAGAGTAACAGGCCGCGATCTATCTTTCGTTCCACCACCACTTCGTTGATGTATTTTCCCCTTTCTAATTTTACACCGATAGCAATTGTATTCTGCCCATTTAGTTTTGATGCCAGGGAATCGATAGGAAGTTCAAAATCACGGTAACCTACATACGTAATCTCAAGGGTATCGTGTGCCGGCCATTCTGTAAAATGAAAAGTGAAATTTCCCGCAGAATCGCTGAGTTTGCCGGTTCCTGCTTTTTTAAAACGCATAGATGCGAAAGGGACCCGTTCGGCACTATGTGCATCAGTGATAATACCTTTTATGATCTTTATTTGTGCATCGGAGTTAAAATAAAGAGTGAGAAACGATAAAACAGGAATTAAGGTTTTGCACAGCATGTTTTTCAATAAGCCCATATCATCAAAAATACTCTTTACAGGGCAAAAGGGTTGCTTTGGAGATAATAAAAAAATCATGAAAGAAATTTGGAGGGGACGATTTTTTGTTTTTACTTTGAGTTTCAAAGTGCTTTTTATGAATGCAGAAAACAGCTCCTTAGAAACGTTGCAGGATATCAAACGCATTATGGAACGTTCTTCCCGTTTTATTTCTTTAAGCGGTTTAAGCGGAGTGAGTGCAGGTATTTCTGCATTGATCGGGGCATGGATCGCTAATAAATGGCTGCATGATTATTACCTGTTATACAATGAGCGTGGTGATTATTATGCAGGGGATTTTCACGAGCTGAAATCAAAATTTATTATGCTTGCATTTGCTATTGTAGCGCTTGCGCTTTCATCTTCGTTTTATTTTACCTGGAGCAAAGCGAAGAAAAATAATGTTCCGATATGGGACCACACTACAAAAAAATTACTGATCAACCTTATTATACCATTGGCAGCGGGCGGATTATTTGTGCTTGGGTTATTGTATCGTAACGACTGGCATTTTGTAGCACCGGCTTGTTTGATATTTTACGGGCTGGCACTCGTGAATGCAAGCAAATACACGCTCAGCGAAATCCGTTACGTTGGCATCATAGAAATTTTGCTGGGAGCAGTGAATATGTACTTTGCAGAGTACAGTCTTTGGTTCTGGGCATTTGGTTTCGGAATAGTGCATATTGTGTATGGATTGATCATGTGGTGGCGGTACGACCGCAAAATTTCAAGTACGGAATAATTTTGGCTGTTATATGAAAACAGTGGCATTCATGCAAAAGATCACAAATGAAGAATCCGATCGGAAACCTGAATAAAATTTTTGATAGCCGCATCCGCCTTGGCGTGATGAGTATTTTATTGGTGAATGAAGAAATAAATTTTAACGATTTGAAACAGTTGCTCGAAGTGACAGACGGAAATCTTGCCTCGCACCTGGCAAACCTCGAAGAGAACGGGTTTATAAAAGTGCGCAAAGGATTCATCGGGCGAAAAACAAATACAACGTATTCAATTACCAAAGCTGGCGAGAAGGCCTTTAAAGACCATCTCAGCGGACTTGAAAATATGATCAAGGGGGCAAAATAATTTTTTTTGTACTATTACTTTGAAACACAAAGTGCTTTTTAAAATGAATAGCGAAACAAGAAAACAAATTTGGGTGGCTTTTAAAATCTGGATAATCGCGGTCTTGATAAATGCAGTATGTGGCACTGCTATTATTGCAATTCTTTTTACGTCCTACGCAAACCTGGATATTTTCTCAACCGGCTTACTGTTTGGTTCGATCATTTCTTTTCCGATTTTTATTCTGATCCTTATTATTATCAAAACATCCTGTTCATGTACCTACGGAAAAATGATTTTTTTGAATGTTCTTGTGGCAGGAGTTTTATTAACCATATTGGCATCTATATTATTTTTTTATCAAACTGGTTTTGACCGGTTAAGTGTTGATCTCAGCTTGTGTTCCTGTTTGTCTGCTATTGTGTCGATTTGTACACAATATAAGCCGCTGCTAAAACTCGAAAAAATTACTCAATCATAAATCAATGACATGCAAACCTCACAGCAATGGGTATCCTATTTTAAGGAGAACCTTGAAATAAAAAGGATCAACTGGCAACAACCTGCAACGATAACCGATGCTGAACGAAAAACTATTTTAAAATCGCTGCAGGCATGGCAGCTTGGCGAAACATCCGATGGAAAAAACCTGATCCGGGCCAGTTCCATCTACGCAGAAAAAATTGACGATCCCTATTATATAAAAGCAGTGCAATTATTTATTAAAGAAGAACAAAAGCATGGAAATAATCTCGGCACATATCTCGACCTGATCGGTGAACCAAGAATAAAGAAAGAATGGGGCGACAGTTTATTTCGCAAAGTGCGCTACCTCAATACGAGCATGGAATGGTGGACACTCGCAGTGATCGCTGTGGAAAGCACAGCACAGATATTTTATCAATCGCTGAAAGATGCTACAAAATGCAACTTGCTAAAAGAAATATGTACAGACATCCTGATCGATGAAGTTGAGCATATCCGTTTTCAGCAGGAAAGATTGTCTATTCTTTTTTATTCAAAAAATCTGTTTGCAAGAAAATGTTCCTACTATTTCTATCGGCATTTTTTTCTTGCCACATCCATATTGGTTTGGGTAGCGCATAAAAAGGTTTTTAGTGCGGGTGGAAATAATTTTTCAAAATATTTGAGGAAGATGAAATTCAAATGCAATAGAACAGTTGGAAGGTTAAAACCTGATGATAAAGAATATGTACGAAGTGAAAAGTACGATGTACGATTTCTTTAAATGGTAACGCTGAGGAACGAATTTTTGTACTATTAATTTTAAATGAATGACAGAATCAGAAAAATTTTCAATTAAAAAAAGAATTAGAAGCTTTCGCTATGCTTTTTCCGGAATCGGAAAATTCTTGTTGAGCGAGCACAATGCCCGTTTGCACCTTGCCGCTACCATCCTCGTGTTGACCGTATCGCTGTTGCTGAAAATTTCACGGATAGAAATGCTAGCAATAGTGGGGATGGTGGCTTTGGTGTGGGTTGCAGAAATGTTCAATACCTGCGTGGAAAAAATCATGGATTGCATCTCACAGGAAAGGCGAAACGATATACAGTTTATTAAAGACGTTGCAGCAGGCGCAGTGCTTATTGCATCACTTGCTGCATTGATAACTGGGTTAATCATTTTTATTCCCAAATTTCTATGAACAGGAAAACAAGTCTGATATCATCCAATAATTATTTTTTCTTTTTGAACAGCGAAGTTGACCGTTTGCTAACCTTAAGCATGTTGTTCAGTTGCATATTGGTTCCGGTGAGGATCATCTATACAGGGCGGCTTACTTTTATTTTTCTTGTGTGGAACCTGATCCTCGCCTATGTACCCTATTTTATAACGCATATGCTTAACCGGAAAAAAGAATGGGTGAATAATAAATTTATTTTCTCCATTATTTTCTTTGCGTGGCTTGCATTCATTCCAAATTCATTTTATATCATCACCGATCTTTTTCATTTGGGAGACCATTACAACGACCGGAAAATGCCGCAGTGGTTCGACCTCGCGATGATCTTATCATTTGCGTGGAATGGTTTATTGCTCGGTGTATTATCCGTGCGGCAAATGGAAAAAGTATTCACTACGCGTATTTTCAAAATGCATGAACTGCTTTTTATTTATCCGTTGATGTGGATGAATGCATTCGGCGTTTACATCGGGCGTTACCTGCGTTACAACAGTTGGGAGCTACTTACAAACCCTTTGCAATTGATCAAAGATATAGTTGTCATTCTTTTACACCCGATCGAAAATAGAAATGCATTAAACATGGTCTTTTGTTATTCAATAATGATGACATTATTCTATCTCACATTGAAAAAAATCAGCAAGGCTGTGCGATGAAATTAGCAGGGTATAAAATTTTTTTGGTACCAGCATTATCCCCTGGTTGAACATCGTTGCGTCGCATTTCGTTCATCAGTTGTGCTACTATGAAACTTCAGCCTGAGAAAATATAACAACAAAATATTCAAAACAAATACACATCTAACACTGATATTATGGAAAACATCATTCAAACTTTCTGGAACCGCAACAAAATTATTTTTAAAGGCCTCCTCATCGGCATTCTTATTTTACTGTTATTGATCCCTACAGTATTCATTCAAAACTTAATTAATGAGCGACAAGACAGGCAACGGGAAGCATCTTCAGAAGTAAGCGCTAAATGGGCTGCTGCACAAACAATCACAGGGCCCGTTATCACAGTTCCTTATTACGAAACCCAAGCTGATGGAAACGGAAAACCGGTGAATATAAGAAGGCTTGCATATTTTTTACCAGATCAGTTGTCGATACGCTCAACCATAATTCCTGAAACAAGGTACCGCGGAATTTACAAAGTAATTGTGTATACTACGGAATTGCAGATCAGCGGCTCTTATGATAGTTTGCGGTTTGCAGATATGGATATCCCTGGTGAAAGAATATTGTGGAATGAAGCAGTTGCTTATTTTGATATCAGCGATGTAAAAGGTTTGACTGAAGAAGTAAAACTAAAGATCAACGATGCGGCGCTTGACCTTGTTCCCGGAAAATTTTCGAACGATCAATTTAAAAATGCATTATGCTCGTTGATGCCTGCGGGTGTTGTTGCGGATCATCACCCGATTAATTTTTCTATGTCAGTAAAATTAAAGGGATCAGAGAATTTATTATTTGTTCCAACAGGAAAGCAAACGAACGTATCTGTACAATCTTCGTGGAACAACCCGAGTTTTACAGGCGCATATTTACCTGATGTGCGCAATGTGAAAGACAGCGGTTTTGCTGCAAACTGGAAAGTATTATACCTCAACCGAAATTACCCGCAACAATGGAAAGATAAAACGTATGACCTTAATGCATCATCATTTGGCGTTAATCTTTTTGTACCAGTCGATTCGTATCAGCAATCAACACGGAGCGTGAAGTATGCGATACTTTGTATCACGCTTACATTCACAGCATTTTTTCTTATCGAGTTGATTTATTCAAAATCCGTTCATGCATTGCAATACATACTTGTGGGGTTTGCGTTGTGCATTTTTTATACGTTGTTGCTTTCGTTTTCAGAATACATTGGTTTTAATTCATCTTATCTCGTAGCTGCGCTGGCAACAATTGCGCTGATCACTTTGTATGTTAAAAGCATGTTGCAATCTTTTAAAATGGCAGTATTCATTGCTTGTTTGCTAAGTACAATATATGGTTTCATTTTCATCCTGATTCAATTACAGGATTACGCATTGCTGATGGGTAGCATCGGGTTATTTATTGCATTGGCCATTGTGATGTATTTCTCGAGGAAGATTAAATGGAGTTAGTAGAATTGAGAATGGAGAGTTGAAAATTGAAAGTGTAGTTTTCTGACGAAAATTTTAATTCGACCACAGGATAGCGCAGAGTTTTGCACGGAGTTTCACAGAGAGGAATTGAAAATGAATAATGGAAAATGAAATGCTCACTGTAAAAAAAGATAGAATTTAGAAGATGATAGTTGGAATGCTTGAAAATAGAAAACAATGAACAAATTTTCAGACTGCTTACTTTGCTCCATAGAATTCCTTCGGTACAAGTGTGCGACCTGCCTACCGGCAGGCAGGCGCAACGATGCTTAATAGTTGCAATCAGTTAAGGACAAAACTAAAAACCTCCGATAACCGGAGGTTTTTAGTTGATGATATATTTTAAAAATTGTTGCGCCTTCGCAATGTTGCGGGAGAGGATTTTAGAAATCTACTCCCATCGAAAATGCAAGTACTTTATTTTTCCCAAAAAATGAGTTCATTTGCCAGCCAAGGTCGAGGCGGAGGAAATATCCGAGTAATGTGCTGCGTACGCCAAAACCATAACTTCCTGCAAACGGCCCGATGCCACCGGCTTTCACAAGTACTGTAACCGGGTTGGTAGGGTCTGTATTATCCTGGTAAGTAATTGATGGCCTTCCGATTTTATTATAAGCACCATTCCACGCTGTTCCCAAATCGAAAAATTGTATTACCTGGAAGTTGCGGAGAAAAGCATTATTGATCGGCTTGTTGAACAAGGTGCTGAATACCGGCAAACGGAGCTCACTGTTGATTACAACATTATTATTTCCGTTTGCAACGTTTTGATTGAAGCCTCTTAAATTAACCGCGAGCGATTGAAAAGCATAATATGAATCCGGTGCCGGAGCCGGTGATTGATCTGCTTTAGGGAAAAGCCAACCGTCAGTTCCACCCAGATAGTAAATCACTTTTTGGTTTCCCCATGAAAAATCGCCTGCGGCACGCACTGCCCAAATTAAATTGCGATAGATCGGATAATAATTGCGTGCATCAAAACCAAAGTTGAACATTTTACGTCCTTCACCGGTTGGAGGCGCATTAACCTGGTTATTGAAATCCATATATGCTTTATAACGCAGGCCGTTCCATATATTGGTTGCTTTCATAATGGTATTGTCGTACACATATTCAAGATGCAGCAATGCGTAAGTTCCCGCATTAATGTTTCCTGCCCTCAATGCATTTGTGTCGGTTGTAAAGCTTGGGCCACCGACTGGCTGCAACACGATCTTATCCCTCCTAACACCAATGGATAACCGAAGGCTCCTGACCTTATCAAAAGGGTATTTAAAAATAGCCTGATAAAGATTGGAGAAAGATTTGGCGTTGTATTCATCGGCAGGCGCTCCTTCAGTTACATCCGCAACGCCCACTTCAGTTTCGCGGTAATACAACAACGAAAAATCTACTCTTTTTTTCAGGTAGTCAATCCGTGCAAAATATTCGCTGCTGCCATCAAAAAAGGAAGCGCTGCTGGGGTAAAAAATATTTCCCTGTTGCGCCACGGGATCTGTTCCGCCACCGCCGCTGAAAAATGGTAAACGCAATGCGCCAGTGAACCGGATATCTTCAAACAGGTCAAACACAGATGCTTTAAACATTCCGCTGAATGCATCAGCGCCTGCCATATTGATTGGCAAGGATCCGGTAAATGGCTGATATTTTGTGATCAGCACATCATTATTAAAACCCGCACTGAAATTATCAACAGAGAATTTCAATTTGTAATCAAGCAGTTTCGCATTTTTTAATACAGGTTCTTCTTCACGGATATTTTGGTTTGAGCTACGTTCCGTACCTGGTAAAGCGGATGAAGATGAAGTTTTATTATTGCTGCGGTTTGAAGTGTCTTTGTCGAACTCGCTTTCAAAAAAGTCGTTCTGTTTCTTTTTTGCTGAAGTATCCGGTTTGCCGCTTTGCTGAAATTTCAAAGCCTGACCGCTTGCAATTTGTGCATTCAGCATTGTTTCTTTTCTATACTCTGTTAAACGAGGATTAACATTCCTTTTTTTCAAGGCGCTTTCATCCACTTTCAATTTGTATAAAAATTTCAAATCACCTTCCTGGCGTACTTCACTAACCTGGCCGTTATCGCCTGCAATTTTTGTTTCTTTCAAACCACTTTGGTAATTGGTCAATGCAAACACGTATGAAGAGTCTTTTGTAATGGCAAATGTGAAAACAGAATCCGGTTCGCTTTTCTTATTGGCAGCTAATGTTGAATCTAATTCTTTTGGATCGGGGTTACGCAAAATTTCATCACCGATCTTATAAACGGTATCAATACCTGCTCTTTTAGTAGTGAAGAAACCTGCATAACGATTATTAATTCCATTTTCATCGCTCACAAATGTGAAGTGAAAATTATTATACTGTGTAGGGTAACGTGCATCGCCATATTTCAGATGGCTGAGTTGTGAAATTTGTTTGAACTCGCTTTTATTCCAGTTATCGATCAGGAAAATATTGTAATGATTATTGGATGGTAAAACCGTATCGCCTGTTGGCGCTGTACCCGAAGGCCTGTTCGATGAATAGATAATGCCTGTTTTACCCGGAAATGTTACAAACGTAGCATCAAGGTCTGTGTACACATCATTCGTAATTTGTTCAACGGATTGCTTATCTAATTTATAAACAAAAATATCCGACTGCCCTTTTTTCACTGCACTGAATATAAGCGTATTTGCATCCAGCATGTATTTTACATCCTGCACCTGTTCAAACGGAAGGTCTTGTACAAATGGTTTATATTTTTGAACAAGATCATATACAAACAACCGCACTTTACCTTCTTTCCAATATACTACAAGAAGCCTTGTTCCTTTTCCATCCCACGCGATCAATGGATAATGCGGGTTGATCTGGTTATCGTAAGAACGTACGCCGCTTTCCAGCAACACTTTCCTGTTCACAAAATTTTCATGAAGCACAACGCAGTATTTTCCATGATTGTATTCAACAACAGCGTAAGTCTGGCTGCGTGGTTGCGGGCTGGGGGAAAAGTTAAAGAAATCTTTTCCAGGGCTTGTTTCTTCTACAACCGAAACTGTTCCTTTCGGAAAATTTCTTCTGCCGCGTATATCTTTATCATATTTTTCTTCTTCTTCCTGCATAAAATCTTTCAGCACTTCTTTGAACTTCTTTTTGCAGATACGTTGTGAAGCGCTGTTAAGATTTCTATAGATCCTTGCGAGGTATAAAAAATACGTTACATTTTCTTTCTTATACCGGTCAGCAATATATTTCCAGAAGGAATGCCCTGCGAGGTTTGGTTTCTCAAAAGCAAACTGGTAAAAATTATTATAACGCCCGGATAAGATGGCAGATTTCAATTGGTCATCCAGGTCGGTGCTCCAGTTTTCTCCTACATATTCAATGTATCCATCCGTTAGCCATTGTGGAAGGTCGAGCAATGCCTGGTTAGCGGCAAATTCACCAAGGTCATCTCCAAACAAAATATTTTCTACTAATATCCTCGCAATTCCCTGGCGCACCTGGATGCGTAATTTGTTGTGATCGTCTGTATAATAAAGAACAACTTTATTGTTCACCAATTTGGTAATACCGCCTGTAGTTTGCCAATCCAAACTCAACCCGATATTGGACTGTTCCATATCATTAAAGCTATTGTACAGCACAAGGTTGGCACGGCGTTGCAATCCATATTCTACAAACTGCTCAATACCCGGCAATTCTTTTTCAGCCATTTGTGCAACAAATTTTGCCAGGGGCTGCCCGTTCTCATAGAAATAGGTATTGAAATTCTGCGTCTGGTAATATTTCCATTTGAACTTGTTGTATTGCACACGGTTTTTGCCAAATTCAACCGTGTTCACCTGGGCCGGACTTTGACTGATAAGGAGAGATAAACTTAAGAGTACTAAAAAAAATTCTTTTCGCTTCAGCTTATTCTGATAAACTTGCATACCTGATCTTTGAATTTTTAAAGTTATAACAATCCCTATAATCGGGGAAATTCATTTTCACTGCAAAATAGGTGCTATATGCTTACAATAAAATCGTTTACGTTCAACCCCGTTCAGGAAAATACATACGTAGTATATGACAATAAGGATGCTTGCTGCGTTGTAGATCCCGGCTGTTATTTTGGCAATGAACGCAGGGAATTGCAGGAATTTTTTACGGAAGAAAAATTGCAGCCCGGTTTGTTGTTAAATACGCATTGCCATCTTGACCATGTGTTCGGTAACAAATTCATTCACGACGAATATGGGTTAACGTTACATATACACGAAAAAGAGAAACCCGTGCTCGATCGTGCAGCAGATGCCGGTTTAGCCTGGAATATGCCTTTCGAAAATTACCGCGGTGAACTGATTTTTTTGAAAGAAGGTGATGTTGTCAGGATTGGCGATGATGAATTGAACGTGTTATTTACGCCGGGGCATTCGCCGGGAAGTATTTGCTTTTATTGCAGGAAACAACATTTTGTGATCGGCGGCGATGTATTATTCCGCATGAGTATAGGAAGAACTGATTTGCCCGGCGGCGATTTCGATACGCTCATCAACAGTATTCACACAAAATTATTTACGCTCCCGGATAATGTTGTTGTTTATCCCGGCCACGGCGAACCAACAACAATTGGGTTTGAGAAAAAGAATAATCCGTTTTTGAAAGTATGAGTTATGAATTATGAGTTATGAAGTAATTTAAAATTATTCACGTTCATACTTCATAGCTCATACTTCATACTTTTTTGTTACCAGCATTTGTAACTCCGGTTGAGCATCGTTGCGTCGCATTACGTTCATCGTTAGTATTACTATTTAGCGATGGGTTTAACCGCAAAAATCACTAAGTTTTTCACAAAGGATTCTTGCTATTTCAGCTTAGTGTCCTTTGCGTGTATTTTCTTTGTGCTCTTTGTGGTTTCATCCAGATGACACAGATTATTATGAAGTAATTATGATCAGAAGCATTATCACATTAGCAAATTATCACATCATCACATTTACTTCACGTACTTGCCAATATACGGCAGCTTTTGAAATTCTTTCCGCTCAATGCGCATCACAAATAAAATATAAGCGAGGGTAAATACGGATGCTAATCCAAAACTAAAAAATGAATTTTTCCATAGCCCGGTAAGAAAATGATGCAGAAAATAAAACAACGTAACGATCACCATATAAGCAATCAGCTTTTTTGTTGCATAAGGGATGCGATACGCTTTTTGTCCCCATTTATAAGATATCACCATCATGGTTCCGTAGCACAAAAATGTTGCCCACGCACTTGCCATATAACCGAAGCGGGGAATAAAAAAATAATTCACGAAAAGTGTTATAGCAGCACCAATCAATGTGATATATGCTCCGGCTGCCGTTTTGTGAGAGAGCCGGTACCAGATAGAAAGGTTGTAATAAATGCCAAGAAAAATATTTGCGAAAAGCAGTATAGGAACTATTTTCAGCCCTTCCCACATTTTGGGGTCGCGGATAATAAGTTGTTTCCAGATGTTTACGTACAAAGCAACCACAAGGAACATGGTTGTTACCACGATCACAAAAAATTTCATAACACGTGCATATACTTTTTGTGCGCCTTCAGAATTCGCCTGTTTAAAAAAGAATGGTTCGGCGCCCAACCTGAACGCCTGGATAAAAAGTGAAATTAAAAGTGATAATTTATAACATGCGCTATATACGCCTACCTGGTATGTAGCTGCATCTTTTGGGAGCGGTAACCATTTTTGCAGCATCACCCGGTCGAATGTTTCATTTACAATCCCCCCAAAACCAGCGATGGTCAACGGAAGGGAATAGACCACTATTTCTGTCCATAGTTTTTTATTCAATTCCCATTTGAATAAAGATATCTCTTTCAGTAATACAATAAACTGAAATATTGATTGAGACAGGTTCCCGATCAGCACATAGCCAACGCCAAAGCCTGCACTATAGAAAAAAAGCAAAATGCTATCGGGATGTTTTTTATACATGGAAGGGAACACAGACAGGAAAAAGAACGTAACGATGATATTGATAATAATCCCCATCGCCCGGATGAATGCATATTTTCTTGGTTTGTTTTCATGCCGCAGTTTTGCAAACGGGATTGTTGATATCGTATCCAATGCAATAATAAGCGCACCAATGGTAATATATTCCGGATGATTGTCGATGCCGATAAACGCAGCAATACTTTTACGGAATAAAATAGTTACGGTTGTAATAATTGTTGTGCTAATGAAAAGTGATGTGAGGATAGTGTTGTATACATCTTTTTCATGTTCTTTTTTCTGAATATAACGGAAATAAGCTGTCTCAAAACCAAACATGGTAAGCGTATACAAAAACGGGATCAATGAATAGATCAGGCTCATTTTCCCGAATTCTGTTGTTCCGATAAATTGGTGGGTGAGATAGGGCGTAAGAAGTACATTCAGGAAACGTGCAAAAATATTACTTGCACCATACCAGACTGTATCGCCAGCCAATTTTTTTATACTGCTCAACTAAAGAGATTTAAAAACAAAAATACTCTTCAAAAATGATATTGTGCAATTCAGTAAAAGTAAATTCCTTCACGGAAATCATGTTGTGCACATTCTGATTAGTAAATAAGTGGTAGATGGAGAGTGGTAAGTAGGTTTAGATGTAAACTTTTCTTTGTTCTTACTTATCACTGTCCACTTATCACTTCACTTACCATTCGCAGAGAAAAAAATCCTGTACATTTGTTCAAACTTAATGAGTATGAAAAAAGGATTATTTTTTTTATTGGTATTGACTGTAGTTTTCACTTCAGCGAGTTTTGCACAACCGCAGGCCTATGACAGCAGGATCGAATATCAGAAAACGCAACAACAGGTTGCTGTTATTGAAGTGCCGTATAAACAAGATGTTGTTGAAGACGCAGTGAAAGATTATATGTCGAAAAAGGGATTGAAGAGTTCCAGTTCAAAAGGTTTTGATGTGTACAGGTCAACAAAACTGGATGATGCAGATGCAGACATGAGTGATCTGTATTTTAAAATCGAAAAAAAGAAAAAAGATAAAGACTACACCGTGATTTCGTTGTTGCCGGTAAAAGCAAATGCAGATATTTTAACAAGGCCTGTTACAGATAGTAGCGGGCAAATGGACAGGGCAAAAACTTTTTTAAATAATCTCGTACCATTTATTGATGCACACAATACGGATGTTGAAATAGATAAACAACAGGATGTTTTGAAGAAAGTACAGAAAAAATTAAATGGGTATATCAGCGACTCAACTGACCTCGAAAAGAAAATCCGTAACCTTCATTCGGATGAGGACCAAAACAAAAATGATATTCTAAAACAAACAGCAGCTATTCAGAATGCAGTGAATGAAAATGACGATGTGAAGAACAAGGCACAGAAAAAAATGAACAAACTTCTCGACGAGCAGGATAATATCCGTAAAAAATTACGCAACGCACAAACAGACCTCAATGAGGCAAAAAGCAATATCGCAAACCAACAAAAGGAAGTATCGAATCAACAGCAGGTATTGGATGCGATAAAAGCAAAAAAGAAAAGTTAGCAGTAAAATAATAGATTCATCAAGCCTCGCAAAATGCGGGGCTTTTTGCTTTTTAAATCATTAAATTTTCAAACGATGCTCTCTATAACAATCAGGAAACAAAAAAATATACCAATCAATTTTTCAAGATGTAATAAGGATACTGCTTTCAATAATTATCCATTATCAATTGTTAATTGATATTATAAAATGTCTTTCTCTTCTACCAAAGAATTTTTCAACGCATAAATAACAACGCCTGCGGTATTTTTTACATTCATCTTTTCCAGGATTTTTGTGCGGTAACCTTCTACAGTGCGTTTGCTTAAAAATAATTTTTCGCCGATCTGTTGCGCAGTAAGTTGCATACAAGTGTACTTAATGATCAGTTTTTCCCTGTCGGTAAATGTAGCTTTCTCTGTTTTCTTATATGGATTAAAATTGCTTTTCACGATCATCTTTGCAAGTCTGGATGAGGTATGCCTGCAATAAAAAGAATTGCCTTCGTATACTTGCTCAATCGCATCAATAATTTCCTGCTTGTCTGCATTTTTCAGAAGATAACCTTTAGCACCTGCTTCCAGCATTTCTACGATAAGGTTTTCTTCATCAAACATCGAAAGTGCAATGATTTTTTGTTCGGGTTTTTTTTTGAGAAGAAGTTTTGTAGCCTCAATGCCATCCATACGTGGCATTTTCACATCCACCAAAATAATATCAGGATTTTTTTGATCGACAAGTTTAATTAATTCCAAACCGTCTCCTGCCTGTCCTTCCAATGCAATGTCTTTTTGTTTGGAAAGCATAAGGGTAAGCCCGTCGCGGAATATTTCATGATCGTCAGCTATGACTAATCGGATATTGTACTTCATAATGCCGGTTGCTTCAGAGTAGATTTCAAAGTGGTACTTTGAAAAAATAATTGGTTCCTCGCTGTGGTAAGGATTCAACCGAAAGTTGTCCGTTTAAAATTTCTATCCGGCTTTCAAGGCTTTTCAAACCTAAACCGCCGGAAGCAGCTTTCGTTTTTTCCATATCAAATCCAGAACCGTCATCCTTAACCCACACCTGTAAATTACTATTTTCTTCATTAATTCCAACATACAGGTTTTTAGCATTGGCATGTTTGATAGCGTTATGAATGATCTCCTGCAACATCCGGAAAATATGTATTTCTTTTTCTTTGGCTACATGTATTTCTTTCAATAAATAAAGATGGATTTTTACTGAATTTTTATGCTGAATATGATTGATGAATTCTTTCAATGCCTCGGTGAGCCCGTTTCTTTGTAATGTATTCGGGAGGAGGTTGTAGGAAATCTGCCGAAGGCTGCTGATGATCTCATCGATATGCCTTCCTGCTTTATCAATGATCTCCTGGTCCTGCTTATTATTAACATCAATACTGTTCATGTTCAGTTTTACGGAAGATAATAATGGGCCAAGGCTGTCGTGCAGGTCGCCGGCAATACGTTTGCGCTCTTTTTCCTGCATGGTGATCTCTGCAAAAATCCTTTCTTTTTGCAGGTTTATATAACGGCGATGATAGCGGATAATAGTAATGATGAAGTAAACCAGTATAATACCGATCAGGATGGCTATAATCAGAATGGCATCGAAAAACTGGCTTCCGTTTGTATCCATATACTGGATTGGTTAGTTTTTCATGTTTAGTTTATAAAGGTGCTATATATGCAAATCTCTGAATAAATCTTTACCGGAAAATTTTTTTTGCATAAAGCATACCCCAACTCCGTAAAGCAGGTTGGTCAATGCATTAACATAAACGCGTATCTGAAAAACCTGCGACATCATTGCTTTATTATTTACGTTAATTCCTTTGGCAAGAAGGGTAAAAACGAAAATATTATAAATAAAAAAAATTACCATTGCCGTACAAATAATGAATGTTGCATTTTTTACAAGATACTTCCCCCTGTCGTTTACAATAATATGATTGATGGTTTGCACGCTCAATAACACAAGAACAAAAGAATAAATAATAAGAAAAACTGCATTAAAATAAAAAATAGTATGAACAAGAAAACATTCTGCTGCCCAACCAAGAATTGTAATTATTATTAATGCCGGAAAAATTTTCTTGTTTGTATCAAAACGCCCCCAGCGCTGAAATTGAATTAGTAAAATAATTGCTTCAAATATGTTGAAGATGTTCCAGTCCAATGTCACAAGCGATTTACTACTATTGCGGATAACAAACCCAAAAAGTAGCTCGTTGAACAACGAAACAAAACAATATATTAGGAAAGGTCTGTAGGAAACATCAATTTTTTTAAACCGTAAGACCCCGGCTATTGCCGGGAATCCTACGGATAAACTAAAAATGAATTTCCATATATCTTCGGTCATGTGTCAGAAAATTTATTTCATAATTTGGCAAGGAGGGCAATTCTGTCCCTGCTCCACTGCTTGTCCACCGCCTGACTGCGCCTGCACTTTAGGTATGCCTGGTATCAGCACCAGTTTATTTCCTATTAATGTAGTAATAATATCTTTTCCGTTTTTATCGACAGGAAGCAAAATAAAATTTACTTGCCCTTTTTCATTTACTCCACGATAAATGCGTACACTGTCTGCACCATCAACATTCAATAAAAGTGCAATGGCATCTTTACTGAATGTTTCTGCATTTCCCATATCAAAATGAGTTGGGAGGAAAGAAGAATCGCTCACCAGCCTATGCAATTCGGCACGGCCAGAGATAAAACTTTTTTGATAAGCAACGGCTTGATCGATCGATATCACCTCGTTCTGGGCACTGGTTTCGTTAATCTGTATTTTTTTCCGGTAACAGCCTGTTGCAAGAATGCTGATCATTAAACTTACGACTAAAAGGAGCCTTACATGTTGTGCTTTCATGATAATATTGTTTTTAATAGTTAATGGTGTTTAAAAATAAATATTAAGCTATTGCCCGGCATGCGTAATAGTGCCGGAAAAAACAGGTATATCTACGCATTCAATTCCGGTAGGCTTTCGCTTGTATTGAGAAGTTTATAACAGCATCTTTGTGTCGTTATTCGCTGATCAAATTTCATTAAACATTAAACCCTTTCTTATGCCCTTTAATAATAATATTGCAAAACAAATAATATCTGCGACAAACATTCCCAATCTTCCTCCTTGTCTTTTGATTGTTGCGTTATCTACTTTTAAATATTAAAATTATTTGTGGTTTTTCGAGGTTGCATCATTTGTAGTTTTTGGTTCGTGCCCTTATGATTCCGGTAATCTATTTTGCAATCCTGTTTCCGTTTTTATTTTTTCAGCGACTAATTTATTTGCTTACAAAATATTGTTGAGTGAAGTGGCTGGCGAAATAATCTGGCGATTTAAAACTGAATAGTTCGTGTCCTAAGCAGGTGCCCTAATATAGAATGTTTATCATCCCTTTAAAGCAGGGACTTTTGTCCATGAGCAGGTCCCTGCTTTTCTAAAAGCTTTTTAAAATGAAAAACGAGAAAGTCAATTATGTTCTGTTTGCATTTTCAGTATCGCTGATATTGGTTTTTATCACTTTCAGTTGTATGCAACTCATGCAGCGTTAAAAAAATTATTCATCAAAACGAAATTTTTGTCGTCCCTTTTTTACTTCGCTTTGTTTTTTCTTAAATTCAATTCTCTTTTCTACTGACGCTTTGCTTGGTTTAGTGGCAACGCGTTTTTTTTGTTTTTTCAATGCATTTTCCAAAAGAAGATTTATTTTTTCAACCACTTCTTCTTTGTTTGCCAATTGTGAACGGTGAACCTGTGAACGGACTTGTAAAAATCCTTCGGCATTTATTTTGTTGGCGAGTTTTTTTTGTAAAATTTCCTTTTGTTCATCATTGTAAAATGAAGAGTTACCAATGTGAAAGCTGCCTTCTACCATAGTCTCTACTTTATTCACATTTTGCCCGCCTTTACCGCCGCTGCGAGCTGTTTTAAAAACAATTTCTCTGGAAACGTCTATCTTCATAGCATAAAAATACAACTTAAAATTTTCGATACTAAAATGCGGGCAGTTATTCAACGGGTAAGTAAAGCTTCTGTTACTATCGATGGAAAAATAAAGTCCCTAATCAACAAGGGGTTATTGGTTTTGTTAGGAATAGAAGATGCAGATTCAAACGAAGACATCCAATGGCTGAGTAGCAAAATCATTAACCTGAGGGTATTTGATGATGAAAATGGCGTGATGAATATTGCTGTAAAAGATATCAGCGGTGATATTTTATTGGTGAGCCAGTTTACATTGCATGCTTCTACCAAAAAAGGGAACCGTCCTTCGTATATACGTGCCAGTAAGCCTGATGTCGCCATACCATTATACGAAAAGATGATCAAACAATTAGAAAGCGACCTGAATAAAAAAATTTATACAGGTGAATTCGGAGCAGACATGAAAGTGGAATTATTGAATGACGGTCCTGTAACAATAGTGATAGACACGAAAAACAAAGAATAATCACGAATTATTCCGAATTACACGAATTGTTGATATTTTTTGAATCATAAATACTGTACACCTATGACTGAAATTCTTTTCAAGGAAAAATCATACAAAATTATTGGCATTTGTATGGAAGTCCATAAACAGTTGGGGGATGGGCTTTAATGAAGTTGTTTATAAAGATGCATTGGAGCTTGGATTTTTGAGTTCTGTTATTCCTTTTAAGCGGGAGTGTAAATTTCAGATTGGATATAAAAGGAAAATTTTGAAGCATCGCTATTTTGCAGATTTTGTCGTCTTTGATTCTAATAATATTGGAGATTAAATCTTCTCCTTGTATAGTAAATAATTTTTTGACCCAGACTATTAATTATCTCAAAGCGTCCGGATTAAAGCCGGGCATAATCGTTAATTTCGGAGAGAAATCTCTCACTTATAAAAGAGTGGTATTTTAATTCGTGTAATTCGCTCAATTCGTGTTAACAATGAAATTAAAAATCTTTATCGTAAACGCATTTGCAGAAACAAAATTTGGAGGAAATCCCGCTGCTGTGGTTCCATTGCGGGAATGGTTATCCGAAAATTTGATGCAGGATATCGCTGCGCAGAATAACCTTGCGGAAACCGCATTTATTGTTCCCCGGGGTGAAGAATTTGCTATTCGCTGGTTTACTCCTGCAGTTGAAGTAGCGTTATGCGGACATGCTACGCTTGCATCCGCACATGTTTATTTTACTCAATTGGGCTATGCAAAAGAAAAAATTACTTTTCATTCAAAAAGCGGTCCATTGCATGTTACCCAGAGTGATGATGGGAAATTAACGCTCGATTTTCCGGCTGATACCTTGAATGATGCAGCGGTTATTCCTGCTATTGAAAACGGGTTAAAAATAAAACCACTGGAAGTATATAAAGGTTCTACTGATTACATGGTTGTTCTGCAAGATCAAAATACCATTGAACAACTTTCCCCTGACTTTAAGATATTGTCGCAACTGCCATCACGTGGAATTATTGCTACCGCAAAAGGCGATAGTGTTGATTTTGTTTCCCGTTGTTTTTTTCCGCAATCCGGTATCGATGAAGATCCGGTTACCGGTTCGGCGCACACAGTTATGGCGCCATATTGGACAAAGAGGTTAGGCAAAGAAAAACTTTCAGCTATTCAATTGTCGAAACGCAAAGGTTACCTGGAATGTGAGATGATAGGAGGCCGGGTTTTGATCAGCGGAAATGCGCATATATACCTCGAAGGAGAAATCTTTATTTGAATAAAAATAAATTAAAAGATGTCTACAGTAGAAGTTACTATTCGTGACGCTCAACACAAAGTTGATCAATGGATAAAAACAACGGGTGTCCGTTATTTCAGCGAACTAACGAACATGGCTATCCTAACTGAAGAAGTTGGGGAAGTGGCGCGGTTGATAAGCAGGATTTATGGAGACCAGTCGTTCAAAGAATCGGATCATGGGAAAAAATTATCCGATGAGCTGGCAGACGTGTTATGGGTTGTGTTTTGTATCGCCAATCAAACCGGTGTTGATCTGACAGATGCCTTGCAAAAAAATTTTGAGAAGAAAAATATCCGTGATGCAGAACGTCACCGCAATAATGAAAAACTTTTGTGAATAATAATACATGAGCTTATCCCTTCGCACAATAGGAAGAATCCTGAGGCTGGCTTCTATTGATTTTGTGAACGACAAAGTCCTTAAGCTAAGTGCAGCACTTGCTTATTATACTATTTTTTCTTTGCCGGCAATGCTCATTATTATTATTGCTGTGAGTGATATTTTTTACGGAAGAAAAGCCATTGAAGGAACTATCTACGGACAAATTTCAAATTTTGTGGGGCAGGAAGCTGCATTGCAAATTCAACAAACAATCCGATCGGCAGCATTGACCAACCAGGCAGGTTTTGCCACGGTGATTGGGTTGGTAACCCTAATAATCGGCGCAACCAGTGTGTTTGGCGAGATACAGGATTCGATTAACCTGATCTGGAAATTAAAAGCAAAACCCAAAAAAGGCTGGCTGAAAATCCTGATCAACCGGCTTATTTCTTTTTCGATGGTAGTGTGTTTAGGGTTTTTATTATTGGTTTCTTTATTGATCAATGGATTGATGGATACATTCATCAGCAAGCTCACACAACTATTCCCTGACATAACTGTTTTTACTGTGTACAGTTTTAATATACTTCTCACCTTTCTTATTACCTCGTTTTTATTTGCTATCATTTTTAAGTTTCTCCCCGATGCAAAGATCAGGTGGAGGCACGTTCGTGCCGGTGCGTTTACCACAGCACTCTTATTTCTGATTGGTAAATTTTTGATCGGGTACTATCTTGGGCACAGCAAATTGAGTTCTGCGTATGGTGCTGCTGGTTCAGTGATCGTAATTTTATTATGGGTGTATTATTCTGCCATCATTTTATATTTCGGTGCAGAATTTACCAGGGCTTATGCAATACAAACCGGCTCACAAATTTATCCGGACGATTATGCCGTGTGGATACAACAGATAGAAGTAGAATCAAGAACATCATTACAACAACAACCTGAAGAAAAAACAAGTATCAACAGCAATAGTTAGCTGAGATTTATTAGCAACCTGAACTTTCAGTCAGCCATCAATCAACCATCATCGAAAAGCATTCAACGTTATCAAATCACATCATTTATCCTGCGGTAAAATCAAGCTTGCATAATGATGCAGCGGCATTTAATCTTCCTGCTCTCATGTGTTCTGTTAAATCAATTAATCTTGGGAGGTACATTTTATAATATTCGCCGTAAGCGTCCTTCATATTATTTGCTTCAAGCTTTGAGATTTTTCCATCGAAGGCAACAGCAATAGTAAAGAGGTTCAATAAAAAATCCCTTTCTTTTTCATTCACTTGTTTCAATGTTTCTAAAAATAAATTCCAGTCGTCATAACCATTGTCTTTATCGATGTGCAACAAATGCTGAAAGCGCAATAATAATACGATCATATTCGGATGGTAATTCTGTGCCATTACTACAGCATTGCCAACTGCACGCAGGCAACCGATCTTTGCTTCGGGAGATAATTGGTCCAGCAGATGATCGTGCAATACATTATCTGCAATATGATTGCTTAATGCAAAACCAAACAGACGCAACCGTGCTTCATCTACAACGCGGTTTATAACAACCCCGTTCCAGAAACATTCAACAGGCAATGCAATGTAGTTGATAGAAATGCCTTCAATAGTTTCTCCAAAACCTGTTCGCAATAAAAATTTTGCAACAAAATTGGTGATCACAATTTTCAGTTTGTACAACAATCCTAAGATCAGCAAATTCTTTTTTGAAACTTTTTCAAACGGATCAATCCCTAAAATATGCAATTCAGGATCGGGCAACTCCAATGCAGTACGTGCAAGGATATTGGTAATGTTAAAAGGCCCTGTTTTTAAGAAATCTTTTTTGTGTGAATGGATATTGATCAGCTCGCTCACTTCATGCACTGCCTTTAATGCAATAATGAATAGTAAATAAAATTCTATTGCAACACATAGGATCGTAATGCCACTGGTCCATGCATAATGAATATACCATGGCTCATGTTGTTTCATTACATCAATAAAAACGGTTGGCCAAACTAATACCAGGCCTGTTAATGCGGAAAGAAAAACCCCTTTTGCAGCGATGCGGTTAACTCTCTGTTTGAGCTCTTCATCTGTAAAATCAAAAACAGTATGTGCAAATTCACGTTGCCCGAAAATGTTCAGGTAATAAATACCGAAACGTTCCAGCGCCGGCAATTTTTTTTCTTTAACAGTGATCACCTCTGTCATTTGAAAGTGTTATAACAAATGTAAATATTTTCACGCTCAAGCACAGAGGTATGCCATGTCTTTAATATGCTAATAAATTTCGTCACACAATTGCAGACATGGCATACCTGTACTTTGCGCCGCTGCGTGAGACCTCAATCTGCTTTTGCCGAAATTGCTGTATCTACTATCTTTGCGCCCATTATGGCAAATGACAATAACAGGTTCCAGGCGATAATTTCTCACTGCAAAGAATATGGGTTCATTTTTCCATCGAGTGAAATTTATGATGGGTTGAGCGCTGTGTATGATTATGGCCAATGGGGAAGCGAGTTGAAAAAAAACATCAAAGATTATTGGTGGAAAAGCATGACCCAGTTGCACGAAAATATTGTGGGCATCGATGCTGCCATTTTTATGCACCCTACAACATGGAAAGCGAGCGGGCACGTTGATAATTTCAGCGACCCGATGATCGATAACAAAGACAGCAAAAAAAGATACCGTGTTGACCATTTGATCGAAGCTGAAGCTGATCGTTTGGAAAATGAAGGAAAGAAAAATGAAGCTGATGCATTGCTTACAGAAATGGATAAGCTGCTTGCTGCAAGTGATTTTGATGGTTTAAAAAAACTGATCGAAGACAGAAAAATAAAATGCAGCATCAGCGGAACAAGTAACTGGACGGATGTGCGCCAATTCAATTTAATGTTCTCCACACAATTGGGAAGTGTAACCGATGAAGCAAGCGAAATTTATTTGCGCCCTGAAACTGCACAAGGGATTTTTGTAAATTTTCTGAATGTGCAGAAAACGGGAAGAATGAAAATTCCTTTTGGTATTGCACAAATAGGAAAAGCATTCCGTAATGAAATTGTAGCAAGGCAATTTATTTTCCGCATGCGTGAATTTGAGCAGATGGAGATGCAGTTCTTTATTCGCCCGGGTTCGCAAAAAGAGTGGTATGAGCATTGGAAAAAAGAAAGAATGGATTGGCATCTGAGTTTAGGCATTCCTGCAGAGAAATACCGCTTTCACGATCACGTGAAACTGGCGCATTATGCGGATGCGGCATGCGATATTGAGTATGAATTCCCGATTGGTTTTAAAGAAGTAGAAGGGATACACTCACGCACTGATTTCGATTTACGCAACCACCAGGAATATAGCAAAAAGAAAATGCAGTATTTCGATAATGACCTTGATGCAAACGGAAAACCGTATGGTAATTATATTCCGTATGTTATTGAAACATCTATTGGTTTGGATAGAACGTTCCTAATGGTCATAAGCGAAGCATATACAGAAGAAGATCTGAGTACCGCTGATAAACAAGACAGCCGTGTGGTGTTAAAACTGCCGGCAAAACTGGCACCGGTTAAACTGGCTGTTTTTCCACTAATAAAAAGAGATGGCTTACCTGAAATTGCAAAGCAGATCATGGATGATTGCAAAAGTCAGTTCAGGTGTTTTTACGAAGAAAAGGATGCAATCGGGAAACGTTACCGCCGTATGGATGCGATTGGAACGCCTTTCTGTATAACGATCGACCATCAAACAAAGGAAGATAATACCGTAACAATACGATACCGCGATACCATGCAACAGGAACGTATATCCGTAACCGCTATCAAAGAAATTGTTGGTAGCCATATTGTATAGTAATACAAGCAGTTGTAATCAATAAGAACATAAAGCAGTTTGTTTATATTTTTTTTAGCCGATTATTATACAATATGATTTAGTTGTTATACTTTCGATAAGAAATCATTAAGACCTTATTAGCTACTGAAAATATCCTTTTGAAATCCATCATAGAAGATTTTGTAATGCAAATAATATTTTTAATGCTAACATTTGAGTTACCGGAATTTGGAGTTGCAATGCTTGGAGTAATGGCTGTTTCAGCTTTTGCAGGGTTTTCATTCAGGAAATATAAAATTAATAAAGCTGCTTCACGCACTGAGGAATTGGAACGGGAAATTTTACAGAGCCATTCTGAAATCCTTCAGTTGCAAAAAGAAAATATCGACCTTCTCAAAATAGTGGATGACCTCAAAGAATCTTTAGTGAAAGCTGAGAATGGAGAACATACTGAGATTTCACAACCGGTAGTAGATATTTCTTCCCGGAAAAAAGTTTTTAAGCAGGAAGCAAATTCTTCAAAATAAAATTTTGATTTTTTTAATCGATCTGTAAAGGATTACCCATACAATTCCTGGTGGATTGATTTTCTGTCGTAACCCAACGCCTGTATCCGTTGCTTAGCTTCATCGATCATATTTTTCCAGCCACATAAAAAAAAGGAAGCAGGTTTTACGCTTGATACACCTGTATCCTCTGCAATAGTGATATTATTCCTGCATATTTCTTCATAGACATTGTGCACATAACCGGTTTTAAACGAGCCTTCAGGTGTTGCAGCAGTTTCCCTGGAAAAGGTAGGGATGTAATGAAAGCCGGGAAAATTCTCCTGTAATTCTTTCATTTCCCTTCCGTATAAGCAATCGCCGAATTTTCTGCAGCCAAAAATCAGGTATATGTCACCGTGAGCAATATTATGGTTACGGATATGATGCGACATTGCCCTGAATGGCGCAATGCCTGTACCTGTACAAATAAAAAATAAATCTTTTTCAATAGGTTCCGGCAAGGTGAAAACACCCTGCGGCCCGCGAAGAATTAATTCACTTCCTTCTTTTATTTCATTGAACAAATACGTTGTGCCTGCACCGCCTTCAAGTAATACGATCACTAATTCCAAAACATTAGTCCCGTCGGGCCATGAAGCGATAGAGTAACTGCGCCAGCGTTTCGCCGGTTTTTCGTGAATGGGAAGGTCTAACGTTACGAACTGCCCCGGCTTAAAATCGAATGATTGCAATTCTGGCAGTTGAATCCAGAACCTGCGTGTAGACTCAGTTTCATTTTCAATACGGATTACTTTGCCGGTTTGCCATGGCTGGAGCATAGACGTGATTTTAAGTAAAAAATAAAACTGATGATATTGCAAAAAAGCGGGTATTCGAAAACCCGCTTTTAAATTTTGCCATTTATGGCAGGCAATTCAATCGTAATGCTAATATAATTTTTATTTGGGGTAATAAAAAAAGCAGCGGATATTTTATGGGCCGCTGCTTTAAAAAATCGTTTAAGAAAAGATTATCGTATGATCAAAACCTTTTGATGATATGACTTGTTTCCGGCTTTCACATATAGGATATACATCCCCGTTATGAGATTGCTCGCATTGATTTGTGTACTGAATAAACCGGTTGCGGAATAGCTTTGCGAATAACACCTTTGCCCTAACAAATTGTACAATTCTATTGAAACATTCCCACTGGTCCCTGCATCAAAAAATACATTGAACACGCCGGGGTTTGGATTTGGCCACACTTTAAATCCAACATTTGTAGGAACAGTTACAGAAACCGCAGCCCTGCTGCTGATACAGTCTTGGGTTTGGATTTTCATATTATACATGTAGTAGTAATAACCCTGGGCTTGCGAAGGATTTGCTTTTGTTGCTGCACTATTTCCTGTTATTGAAATAATATTTGGAATAGTAAATGGATAAGGATTGCCAGTAATATTATTGTTTCTGAAAATAGAAGCGGTGCCAATGGCAGAGCTATCGACAGAGGCATCAATAGTAGTGTCAAGAATCAAATGCCTGCCTGCGGGTAATGGAAGATTAAGATAGAACACAGCTCCTGTATCCGCAAGATTAATTCCCGAAACAGATCCAGGTTTTGGTGTAGGGCTGGTCTGATACACATCAATCACTGTACTGGAAAGCACAGAATAATAATAGGATCCATCAGGTTGAGTGTTTGATGTATCAATAACCATTATCAAAACTTTTCCAGGATAACCAGTATACAATCTTGCACTTTTCAATATAACAGGTACTTCTGCATTATACACCAAAAAATTGCCACCTGGTGTTTGATAACCGCCGCCGCTGCCACCGGTATAATCATTCTTCGATTTAACTCCTACATAGCCTTGAGCACCTGTACCTACATAAAAAGTTTGTCCTGTTGGAACGGCAGTAATATTTACTGATGTATCTGCAGTTTCAAATAATGATGAATCACTTGTAGCACTGTTATACCAGAAGTAAGATGAATTTGCACCGGGATTTGTGATCTTTAAGGTTACCGAATCCCCCACTACTGTACCGGTTGCTTCCGGCGCAGCAGGCTTATCTGCAATGGTAACTGAAGTTGTTGCAGTATCATTTGAAATGAATTGATCGCTGCTTAAGGTAATGTATGCTGTTATATTATAGGTTGCTGACGCAAGGCTGCTGAACGGTTGCTGGAAAGTGTACGTTACCCATCGGTTCGGTGGAATTTTTCCGGGATATTTTTCACTCAATGTAGCAACTGTAGTTGACCCGTTTTGAATAACTGCTGTTACAGGAACATTGGAAACCGTGTCTGTGCCCTGGTTTCTGATGGCAACAACAACTAATTGTGAAGTATCGCTGCAATCGCCGCTTATTGGTGCAATAATTTGGCCAAGGGCTAAATCGATTGGCGGCTCAACAACGGCAACATCATAATCTTCTGTTTCACCGTTACCATAGGTTCCGCAAGCATTTACTGTTGATGGGTCTGTTGTTTCCTGCGCAACTATGCGCATTTCTGAAAGGTTGCCGATAGTGAGGTTTGATGGGGTAGTGATCGTATCTGCATAAACAGCGCTGCCACCTGCTAACACAGGGCTTTGCGCTGCCAGTTCGTTTGCATCAAAAACACCATTATTGTTATAATCGATAAATACTTTCACCACACGTGAAGCGGTAGACGCATCACAGCTACTAAGTTTTATACGGAAAGGTATTTTTTGTGAAGGCTGGATTTGTACAACCTGGCTGGTGTAATTGGTATATGTTGTACAACCGGCGGGGTTTGCATTTTTAATATTGCTGATGCTTACACTATCGATCCGTGTGCCTGCACTGCTTGTTGCAGCAGAAGTGCAATATGCGCCACCACCAATGCCGCTCAGTAATAATGAATATGCCTGTTGCCCTCTCTGTAATGTGCCTTTATGATTTATTTTGATAGTATATGTTTGTCCAACGACAGGGTTATTGATCACAATCTTTTCCACATTGTTCAGGGAGTCATCGCCGGCGACAGCAGCATTATCAGGGTGCAATCTATCCAATGTCCAGGGTTGATAAGTTGTGCTTCCGTTGGTGATCCGCATGTCCAGATCGTTTACTAATTTCCTTGTCGGATTATTCAACACATTAACTTCATCAACTGTGGCTTTGGGATCGGTCCAGCTAATAGTTGCAACCAACGGCCCTTTTCCTGATGCCACTACATTCAGCGTATAGGTAGCACCGTTAGTAAGAACGTTTTCATAAATTTTCTGATCAGGGTTTGAAGCCATAGTGTCTGATGTAATAACCGATGCCGCCTTCTGCATATTCACTAAACCCCATCCGTTAATATAATCAGGCCCGGGATATTGACCGGCTTCATCTGCTGTATGAATAATGATCCCTTTAAGCGTTGCTGCACGCATAAATGTTCCGCTATGCAATTTTGAATAATATTCCTGCAGGAGAAATAAAGAACCTGCTGCTGCAGGCGATGACATAGATGTACCGCTTTCAACAGCATAAGCATCATCTGCTGTGCCCCAGCTTGAAAGAACATTTACTCCATCAGTAACGACATCTGGTTTTATCCTTCCATCATCTGTTGGCCCCCAACTGCTGAATGGAGCAATTACTACATCAGAAGCTTGTGCGTATCCAAACGGAATAGGGTTTGCTGCGCCAACGGTTAGAATATTTTTTGCAACAGAATATGTTGGCAGATTATCATATCCATCATCACTACTGATACCTGCAGGCCTGTTGCCCGAACTTACCATTACGCCTGCTGCATTATATCTCCAGTAAGGCTGGCCAACAGCAAGCTGATCTCCATCTCCATGACTGTTTCCTGCAGACTTCACGATAAGATAATATGGTGCATTATAAGCAATAGAATCCCACATCTGGGTTTCATCATCATAATACCCGAATTTGTAATCAACAGTATCACCGGCTTTTCCCCAAAACTCCCATCTGTTAGGCTTCACCGAAGTGTTATAGTTCCATCCTGCGATAGCACCGTAGGAATGGTTTGAAATTAAAATATTTGGCGAAGCACCAAGCATTTCCGATTCATCATTATTATAATCGTAAGCCAATAATTGCTGCGCACCGAAAGACATACCTTTTGCCAAAGGGTTAACGCCGGCTGCTACCAGTGTACCGGATGTGTGTGTCGCATGATCATCAATGGTTGATGCATTATCTTTCTGAACAACGCGGCCTGTAAACTCAACATGTGTACCACGTACTTTACCTCCGTCCCAAATAGCAATTTTGCCCTTCATATTTGCAGAAGACCCGCTAAGGCTTAATCCTGTGCTGCCTCCCGGCCAGAGCAAGTTAGTCCCTATGGTTGCTGCAGAAATAATATTATCGTTGGTTGTAAAATAAATCGGAAGCCCTTGTGAATCCACCCGCTGCAATGTTGCTTTTTTCCCGTTACGGGTGGTAAATATTAACGGCCAGCCTTTTTGTTTGGCGAGAGCGACTAACTGCTGGTATCTTAATTTTTCTTTTTGCGCCGTTTCCAGGCTTGCCCTCTGCAACAGTGAAGTATTGGTGATTACCTGCGCTTTTGCACCACACCATCCGATTAGCAATACTAATGTAGTCAGGGGTACAAACTTATTTCTACTCATAAACTTGGTTTAATAATAGCTTCCGAAATTAATGTTTTTTATAATCAGGAATTATTTTTGTAATAACTTCAGAAAAAACAGGTAAAGCAATGTTGAACATTTTTGTTAGCCGGTTTCTGTTAATTCTGATATCATTGCCTGCATTAAGTTTAAATATATCAAACTTCTTTTTTAAAAAGCAAGGCATTGAAGGTTATGTTTTCCGTGTAAAGGGAAACCGCATGCCTTCACCCGATGTAAAGCTTCCGCCACCGCAACCATTTAAAACAACTGTTTATATTTATCAGCTGACCAATATCAAAGATGTTGACCGGCAAGGTTATTCTGCATTTTATTTTTCCATGAAAACAAAGCTGGTAAAAAAAATTCAGTCAGATAAGAATGGTTATTTTAAGATCGCATTACCCGTTGGGCGTTATTCCATCTTCACTAAAAAAGATACGCTGTTTTACGCCAACTGGTTTGATAAGGATAATAATATCGCACCTGTTGAAGTGCTTCCCGGTAAAATGTCAAAGGTCGAGATCAGGGTTGACTATGATGCCACCTATTAACAAAATACCGCAAAAATTTAAATGGTGATCTTTCAATTTTTTCTTTTTATAAGATTATACACTTCACAAGCGGTTCCTTTCTTCAGAAATAATTACGCTTTTTTCGGATATGAGGTTGCTTATATTTTGTTTGAAGCCTGATTTTTGAGCTTTATAAGATTGATGAGATGATTTGAATTTTTTTACAAGAAATCTCCGCGCCATTGTGTCTTTGTGTGAAACCATTAATCTTAATATATTTGCAGTCCGAATGAACAGTGAGGTTTTATCAGGTTTATGGTTAAATTCTCCCCGCATTTTTCAGGTTGCGGACAGGCTTTCTTTTTCCCAACCGCAAAAAATTTTTCTCACAAACCTTCAGGGAAGTTCGCCTGCGTTTGCGATCAGCGCAGTTTTTCAGCATAGCGCAGCAAGCCAGTTGAACCATGTAGTTGTTTGTGAAGATGCGGAAGCTGCGGCATACCTGCACAACACTATTGAAAATATTTCTCATGCATTAGATATTTTTTATTTCCCTTCTTCATTCAAGAACCGGAAAAATTATCGTTTGCTGAACAGCAGCCACGTGATGTTGCGCACGGAAACGCTTACACGATGGAGTTCCGGCGGAAACAGGAAAATAATTGTTACATACCCTGAAGCGCTTTTTGAAAAAGTAGTGCTTCCGAAAACATTGTCTGGAAATATTATTTACATCAAGGCCGGTGATAACCTTGATGTAAATGGCGTGATGGAAAAATTTGTGCAGTATGGTTTTGAACGGACCGATTTTGTGTATGAACCCGGACAGTTTGCATTACGTGGCGGGATATTAGATATCTATTCATTCGGAAATGATAAGCCTTACCGCGTGGAATTGTTTGGCAACGATGTGGATTCTATCCGCATTTTTGATCCGGAAACGCAATTGAGTGAACGGAAATTATTACAGGTTAGCATTATCCCGAATGTAGAAACACAATTTGAAAGTGAAGAGAAAATTTCTTTCTTCGATTTCATTCCCGGAAACACCGTTTTGTGGATGCAGGATTGGGGATTTATTAAAGAAAGAATTGTATTGCAGGAAGAAGAACTGCAACAATTTTTAGAATCGGGTATTGGTGCGCAACAAATAAAAACCGATGAAGAAAATCCCGATCAGAAAAAAGATGTGAAGCTTGATGATTTTATTAATGCTTCTTCTTTGGGATCGCAACTGCAAAAATTTCATCAAGTCGAATTTTCTTCGGGTGATAATCATCTGATGTCTGACGACCGCTGTCCGACGACCGAAATCTCTTTCAATACAAAATCGCAGCCTTCTTTCAACCGGCAGTTTGAATTACTAATAAAAGACCTGCGGAATTGGGAATCGAAAAAATACCAGCTTTTTTTATTCGCAGAAAATCCGCGTCAATTAGAAAGATTGCATGCGATTTTCGAAGACCTGAAATCGGAAATTCAGTTCACGCCAATTCCAACTTCCATTCATGAGGGATTTATTGATGATGACCTGAAAATTGTTTGTTATACCGATCACCAGATCTTTCAACGTTATCATAAATACAAGGTCAGGCAGGCTTATAATAAGAACAAAGCGATCACACTCCGTACACTCCGCGAATTGCAGCCGGGAGATTATGTTACGCATATTGATCACGG
This sequence comes from Bacteroidota bacterium, assembly GCA_018266575.1. Taxonomy (GTDB): domain Bacteria; phylum Bacteroidota; class Bacteroidia; order Chitinophagales; family Chitinophagaceae; genus Puia. Next base: position 181,921 of record JAFEAE010000023.1, on the reverse strand, counting down.
AGTTGGCACATACAGCGGTTTGCAGAAGATTGAAGTGAATGGAAGATTACAGGAGGCAGTGCGCATCATTTATAAGGACAGCGATATTTTATACGTGAATATTAATTCGCTGCACAAAATTTCAAAATTCACCGGCAAAGAAGGAACGGTTCCGAAGATTAACAAATTAGGAAGCGATGTATGGCAGAAGCTGAAAGAAAAAACAAAAACGAAAGTCAAGGAAATTGCTTTCGACCTTATCAAATTATATGCGCAAAGAAAAGCCGCACATGGTTTTGCGCATTCACCGGATAATTATATGCAAACGGAACTGGAAGCTTCTTTTATTTATGAAGATACTCCCGACCAGAGCAAAGCAACTGCCGATGTAAAAAAAGATATGGAATCCTCATCACCGATGGACAGGTTGGTTTGCGGCGATGTTGGTTTTGGGAAAACAGAAGTAGCGATCCGCTCGGCATTCAAAACCTGTTGCGACGGCAAACAAGCTGCTGTATTGGTTCCAACAACAATTCTCGCGTTTCAGCATTACAAAACATTCAGTGAGCGTTTGAAAGATTTTCCGGTAACGGTTGATTATATCAATCGTTTCAAATCTTCCAAAGAAAAAAAAGAAACATTGAAAAAAGTGGAAGATGGAAAAGTAGATATCGTGATCGGTACTCACGCACTCTTGGGAAAGGATGTCAAGTTCAAAAACCTCGGGTTATTGGTAATTGATGAAGAACAAAAATTTGGTGTTGCACATAAGGAAAAAATAAAGACGCTTCGCACAAATGTAGATTGCCTGACACTAACGGCAACACCTATCCCACGAACACTTCAGTTCAGCTTGATGGGGGCAAGGGATTTAAGTATTATCAATACCCCGCCGCCTAACCGCCAACCCATACAAACAGAATTGCGCGGATACGAAGAAGATTTTATCCGCGATGCGATCTATTTTGAAACGGAACGGGGCGGGCAGGTATTTTTTATTTTCAACCGCGTACATGGTTTGGCTGAAATGGCTGCTATCATTAAAGGCCTATGCCCCGACCTGAGTGTAGGCTATGCACATGGGCAAATGGAAGGTAATGACCTCGAAGAACGCATTCTTGATTTCATTGATAAAAAATATGACGTGCTTGTGTGTACGAATATTGTAGAAAGCGGTGTGGATATCCCCAACGTAAATACGATCATTATTAACAATGCGCATCAATTTGGTTTAAGCGATCTGCACCAGTTGCGCGGGCGTGTCGGACGAAGCAACAAAAAAGCATTTTGTTATTTGCTTGCGCCTTCATTGGCAACATTGCCTGCAGATTCACGAAAACGGTTACAGACACTCGAACAACACAGCGATCTTGGAAGCGGGTTTCAAATTTCAATGCGCGACCTTGACATCCGTGGTGCGGGAAATATGCTTGGCGGGGAACAAAGTGGTTTTATGGCGGAGATCGGTTTTGAAACCTACCAGAAAATTTTAGATGAAGCAATAAAAGAATTGAAGCGTTCCGAATTCAAGGAATTATTCAAGGAAGAAATTTCGAAGCAGGAAGATTACGTACAGGATTGTACGATCGACACCGATCTGGAAATTTTAATTCCCGACAGTTATGTAGAAAGCATCACAGAGAGGTTATCATTATATACAAGGCTTGATAGTTGCGATTCTGAAGATGATTTACTGGGATTTTATAATGAATTACAAGACCGATTTGGCCCTGTTCCCAAACAGGTTGAAGACCTTTTTGATACGGTAAGAAGCCGCAAACTTTCTGTGGAACTGGGTTTTGAGAAACTGATATTGAAAGACGATACGCTGAAATGTTATTTTGTAGGTAAACCGGATTCTCCCTATTTTGAATCGGCTACCTTCAAAAATATTTTGCAGTACATACAAAAGCAAACCAATAAAGCGAAATTGAAGCAAGCAGGAAAATTATTTTTGCTATCTGTTGATGATACTAATTCCATGCAGGAACTTCTTCAGTTTTTACAGCGTATGAATAATGCAGTAAACAAAAAAAATATTGAAACGGCCCTTTCTGTTGATTGATTTTTGAAGTATATTCATAAAAAATACTTCTGTATGGAAAATCAAAGCTCCTTTCTTGGCACCGAAGAACAACCAATAGTTCCGCCAACAAGTGATGAAAAAACATTAGCGCTTTTATCTCACATACTTACATTGGTAACCTGGTTTATTGCACCACTGGTTATTTATTTAATCAAAAAGGATGAATCAAAATTTGTTTCTGATCATGCAAAAGAGTCGCTGAATTTTCAGATTACCTTGTTTATCGCATGCATAGTTGGGGTTATTTTAACATTGATTATTATAGGGGCACTGATTCTTGGCCTTGTAAGCCTTGCAGCTTTGATTTTAGTAATTATAGCTACCATTCGTGCCAGCGAAGGAAAGATTTACAGGTATCCGTTTTGTATCAGGCTGATAAAGTGAGTTGGCAGCGTATAATTTATAGTTGATAGTTCAAAATACCGGAGACCAAAATTATTCATTATCAATTCTCAATTATTAATTCCTCAACGCCTTCTCCATTACGAAATGAGGAATGGTTACTTCTTCGAATTCATTACCAACAACAGAATAGCCGAGTTTTCCATAAAAACCAATAGCAGTTTTTCGTGCATGCATAATTAGTTTTTTATAACCAAGATCGCGGGCAATATTCTCGGCAAAAATCATCAACGCCCTTCCAATGCCTTTTCCCTGCAGGTTATTAGGGACGGCCATTTGCCGGAGGCGGACTGTTTTATCATCCATTTTAGTAAGCAGGCAACAGCCTAATATACGTTCATCCTCAAAAGCGCCGATCAGTACATCATCTTTTTCTTTGTCCAGTTCGTTTTTATCAAAACTTAGCCCGATGGGCTTGCGCAATATTTCATAACGCAAATGCACCATCTGCTCATATTCTTTAGTTCCGTGATCAATCATCTTAAGGGCCATGCTAACGGTTTTTTAAAAGGTTGCTTTCTATCGAATCTCAATTTACTGATTCCTTGTAAATAAAATATAAAAATCAAATTTCCTGATTATTCCTTTTGCCCGGTTATGTTATTAGTTATTATTCGGTTAAGCAAGTATATGTGTACTTTGTTTGAGGGCGCCGGATATTACTACAAAACAATGGATACACCAAAATCTGCCTTAAAAATTAAAAATGGGTAGTTTGCTGTGTTTAATTCAAAAATTATATTTTTGCAGCCGTAACTAAACTTTACAAAAATGTCAGACATCGCTACAAGAGTAAAAAAGATTATAGTAGATAAATTAGGCGTTGAAGAAGCTGAAGTTACCAATGAAGCTTCTTTTACTAATGACCTGGGCGCCGATTCATTAGACACGGTTGAACTGATTATGGAATTTGAAAAAGAATTCAATATTTCTATTCCTGACGAGCAGGCTGAAACAATCACCACGGTAGGGCAGGCCGTTGCATACCTGGAAGAACACGCTAAATAAGCGCATACAAAAGTTCTCTGCACTAAATTCGTTTGATCCGCCTTTCAACACTTGATTGTAGTAAGGCGGATTATCACTTTTAAAATTTCCGGGCACTTTATATGGAATTGAAAAGAGTTGTCGTTACGGGAATCGGTGCTTTAACACCATTGGGCAATAACCTGAACGATTATTGGAACGGGTTGATCAATGGCGTTTCAGGCGCTGATCTTATTAAACAATTTGATGCAACGAAATTCAAAACACGTTTTGCCTGCGAATTAAAGAACTTCGATCCGCTTCAATATCTCGACCGTAAAGAGGCACGCAAGCTCGACCGCTTTACACAAACAGCCATTGCTGCCAGTGATGAAGCCGTAAAAGATGCGGGCATTAATAAGGAGAATGTAAATACAGACAGGGTAGGTGTTGTATTTGCAAGCGGTATCGGTGGCATTACTACTTTCCAGGAAGAAGTAGCCAACTTTGCCAAAGGCGACGGCACCCCACGTTTCAATCCTTTCTTCATCCCGAAAATGATTTTGGATATTGCCGCAGGGCATATTTCCATACGCCACGGTTTTCGTGGGCCGAATTTTGCAGTGGTCAGCGCTTGTGCATCTTCTACCAATGCTGTTATGGAAGCTTTTAACTTAATTCGGTTAGGCATGGCCGATATAGTGTTGGGTGGAGGCTCTGAAAGCGTGATCATTGAAGCAGGTGTTGGTGGTTTTAATGCGATGAAAGCATTGAGCGAACGCAATGAAGACCCTAAAACTGCAAGCCGTCCCTACGACAAAGACCGTGATGGTTTTGTGATGGGTGAAGGAGCCGGTGTTCTTGTTTTGGAAGAATATGAGCATGCCAAAGCAAGGGGCGCAAAAATTTATTGTGAGATAGCCGGTGCCGGTGCTACAGCAGATGCACATCATATTACTGCCCCACATCCGGAAGGGCTTGGTGCAAAAAATGTAATGAATGCTGCATTACGAGATGCAGGCATGAAACCGACAGATATTGATTACATCAACACACACGGAACATCTACTCCATTGGGGGATATCTCTGAAGTAAAAGCCGTTATGGATGTCTTTGGTGAACATGCATTTAATTTAAATATCAGCTCCACAAAATCCATGACTGGGCATTGCTTGGGGGCTGCAGGTGTTATTGAAGCAATTGCATGCATTATGAGTGTAGTGAACGATATTGTTCCACCAACCATCAACCATTTTACCGACGATCCGGAACTTGATCCACGCCTTAATTTTACTTTCCATAAATCACAAAAAAGAACAGTTCGTGCTGCCTTAAGCAACACGTTTGGTTTTGGCGGTCACAATGCATGTGTAATCGTAAAAAAATACGAAGCATAATTTTCTGCATTCTTCTGCTCATAATTCAACGTTTGTTTTTTTCAGGAAGGTTATTTCTATTTTTGCCTGACCAAAAAAAATTGTAGCTTTTACTTGTGGGAATACTTCAGCGAATTATAAAAAGTGACAGCACCGCCGCCTCTCTTAAAAAACAGTTGCGTAATGTACTTGGTTTTACACCAGGCAAAGCCGTGTTATATAAAACAGCACTCACGCATCGTTCGCTGAAGGAAGGTTCTGATGAGAATAATGAACGTCTGGAATACCTTGGTGATGCAATCCTCAGCGCTATCATTGCTGATTTTTTATTTAAAAAATATCCATATAAAGAAGAAGGTTTTTTAACAGAGATGCGGAGCAAAATGGTTAACCGGAACCAGTTGAACGAGATTGCATTGAAGATGGGTGTAAAAAAGATCAGCTATTTCAACAAATTTGACGGCTCGCTTAAGATGAGCCAGATCTTTGGTAACACCCTGGAAGCAATTGTTGGGGCAATTTATCTCGATAAAGGGTTTGATAAAACAAGGCAATGGGTAATTGAACGAATTATTCAACCTTATTTGTTTTTGGATGACCTGGAAAATTTAGAGATCAACCATAAAAATAAATTATACGGCTGGGCAAATAAAAACGGCAAGAACCTTGAATTTGAAACCATCGACGAACGTATGGAAAGCGGGCGGAGATTGTTTACTGTTGCTGCAGTTGTTGACGGGGAACAATTAGCCCAGGGCAAAGCATACAATAAAAAAGATGCCAGCCAGATTGCCGCGCAAGGGGCCATCGATAAGTTAGGATTGAATAAGGTTGAGGAAGAAGAATAACCGGGCATGCATTTGATTTTCCATTAATATCTCCTTTTTTTTTGATTTCAGTTATTCACATTTTTTTGTTTTTTGTTGACAAATACCAAAATCCTCTTTACATTTACTTCCCGTTCCAAATGAAAAGATACCTGTTTCTTATAACCTCATAACGGATTTGAATAAACCTAAAACCGTTACTAACAGGCGAAACTTACTCCACAAAATCCATTCTTAAGAAGAGTTAATTATTGTCTCCGTGCTTCTATGGTTTTACCAAACCACATTTTATTTTTTTATTCAAAACCATCGGTCATGAAGAAATTTTACTCAGCTTCAGTATTGGGTTTAGTAGCACTGCTATTTACAGTTTGTAATGCAAATGCTACTGCTTACTCCTTTAATGTTACTTCATCAAGAACACTAACAATTGCACGTGCGGGAACAAATTGTAACACAACTGCAAATTCTTGTACGTTCAATATCAGTAATGGAACTGCATCGTCGTATGTTTATTTGTATTTAAATGAAGATTGTACAAACTGTACTTTTGCATCAGCAAATGGTTATAGTGTAGTACAATTGGCAGCTAATGTTGCACTCAGTAGTTCACTTTTGGGTTCCGCAAATTTAAATGGCGGTTACTTAGTTATTCCTAACGGATTAACATTAACCTTGAACACGAATTTGAACCTTAATAACGGATCATCTCCATTTAATAACGGTATGTCCAGTCATCTCATAGTAGGCAATGCTAATGGAAGCACCGCTACTGCAGAATTAAACCTCAACGGAAAAAGTGTATATTTAAACTCATCTTCCGCTATAGTTTACCTTGGAACAACTCATTCATTAATTGATGATAAATCAACTCCGATTAAATTTGGTAACATCACTTATACTGGTTCAGGCGGAGGCCACGTATTATTTTCTGCTTTTGGGCTTAATCCATCAACCGCGGCGCCTTATACTAAAATTTCAAATCTTAATTATTCTTTGTCTGGGCTTGGCCAATCTGTGATTCAAACCAGTGCACCAGCACAATTCCTTTTCACTACCTCAGGTGTAACTCCATTGCCAATTATTCTTGTTGATTTCAATGCATCATTAAACGGCAATAATACAGTTTCGGTTACATGGGCAACTACGCAGGAAGAGAACTCTTCTTATTTCAGTATTGAAAGAAGTGCAGATGGGGCAAGTTGGACATCTATAGGCACAGTTGCAGCACAAGGTAATTCTTCTACTACAACGGATTATTCGTTCACTGACAATTCTCCATTGGGTGAAATAAATTATTATCGTTTGCAATCATTTGACCTTGATGGAAAATACACATATTCTGAAGTGAGGGTTGTTCGCAGCACTGCAACAGAAAGCCTGAGCATATTCCCTAACCCAGCCAAAACTTACGTAAATATTTTCTTAGGAAAAACTGCTACAACTGATCTAACAGTGAGGCTGATAAATGCAAGTGGCCAGGTTGTTCAATCAAAAATCCTGGGTGCAGGCGGAACAAATATTTCCTTGCTTGTTAGTAACTATCCTGCCGGTGTTTATTTGTTGCACATATCAGGAGCCAATGGCTCTGTGCAAACAAGCAAAGTATTAATCAGCAGGTAAGTTTATAATTTATCTTGTTTGATATAAAATTAAGGCGGCTGTAATGGCGGCCTTATTTTTTTTGTAAAAGGTTAAAAACCTGTTGTGCAATCGCTTACTATTTTATGATCAGATGATTGCACTACAAATGATTTATTTAGCCCAACTATTGCGAAAGTCAAAAATGTATTTTACTTTTACACTATCCCTCCTTGAAAGATCGTACCATAATTCAATTTTCCTTCTTGTCAGGCATTTTCACTTTAGAATAATCAGCATAGCTATTAAGTAAATCCATTCTTACCGAGACAACCTCTGAACAATCCATTGACTATGGTTTAGTACCTAAAACCACATTCAATCAGTTTAACTCGTTATCATGAAAAAGATTTACCCTGAAACGCTATTGCTATTTATCATTCTATTAATTACCAACGTAAGTTTTGCTGCCAATTATTATTTTAACGTGCCCAATTCACAAACCTTTCAGCAAGTCACAGCATCTCAGTATGCGAACTGCAACACTTCATCCAATTCATGTATGTTTTTTTTAGGATCCGATGGAGCGAACATTCATCCAAATGCTGTAATGACTTTTGCAAATAATGAAAGCTGTATGAATTGCACATTTTTTTCTTTTTATGATAATTCAGACCAAATTAAAATAGCTTCCAATGTAACATTCCAAAATGTCAATGTAGTAGGAGTATATATAGTGATTGCGGATGGTGCAAGTTTAACGCTTGCCAGTGATTTAAGTTTGCGCACGCACAACGAAGAGCCCAATAAAATGATAAGTAATATTTTTATTGGAGATAGCAGTGCCCCTTCAAAACCTTCAACAATCAACCTTAATGGGCACAACATTAATTTGTATAGCCCTTTGCCCCCGGTTGCCAATACGTCGCCAAACGTTTCTGTAATTACATTAAGCGAAGCAAATTCAAGCATCGTTGATAATTCCGCACAATACAACGGACAAATAAATTATTATTATTCCCCGATACCTGTAAACGGAAACTATACCTATTTGTTTAGCCGGAGTTTGTTCTCCGCAAACGGAGGTGAAGGAACGAACCAGGGAACAAGCCCGCTTCCATATTATGACACAGGAAATGGGCATTTTAAATTAACTGGCCCCTCTGTTTCGCAAGTTGTTTTAACAGATGCATCAGGCAATCCGCAGTCTGCTATGTTTGTTGCTACAGCTCCATCACCTGTTATTCTCACGGATTTTGATGCGAATATGCAAACAGACGGAACCGTTCATCTAAATTGGGTAACACAGGCAGAAGAAAATGCAGGCTATTTTGATGTGTTGAGAAGTGCAAATGGCGCTGAATGGAGCATGCTTGCAACAGTTCAGGCAAATGGAAGTACTTCGGGAACAAGCGATTATTCCTATATCGATCAGCAACCCGTACTGGGCTCAAACTCTTATCGTTTGCGCATCGCATCAACTGATGGTACGTTCATGTATTCTGCAATTAAAGTAATTAATAACTCTTCAGTTCAGTCATTGACAGTTTTCCCTAACCCGACTAAGGATTTTATCAATGTTTACATGGGATCGGCTATTACTTCTGAATTGACAATGCGATTGGTTAATATAAACGGCCAGCTTCTTAAAACACAGAAAATTGCTGCAGGTAGCAATATAGTTTCTATACCGGTTAATAATTTCTCTTCCGGTGTATACGTGCTTCAATTCACTGATCAGTCGGGATCATCAAAAACAATAAAAATATTAATTGCCAGGTAAGTAAAATAATTTCAGGGGTACTTCGCAAAGCGGCTTTTATGCCGCTTTTTTATTTGTCATACTGGGAAAAACACTGGCGCCGGCATAATAAAATACCCTTATAAATGTTATAATAAGGAAGAATCCAGGTATCCAATTGAAACCCATGAAACCGATAAGAATTTTCTTCTTATTCTGCATAACCCTTTCCGGCATTGTATCACCATGCCTGTTACCGGCACAATGCACAAGCTTTACAACAAAAACAGCTATATACGATACTACGGTAAGGGGTACGGGGAATGATAATTTCAGCTTTAATATGCCATTATTCAATCCTTCTGCAGGCACATTAATTTCAGTTGTAATTAAAACAAATGTTTCGGTTGGATATAGTTTCCAGGCAGAAAATACTTCAAACACTTCCCGTTCAATAAATATCGGTGTAGGCAGGTACGATTATCTTTCAGGCGCAGCATTAAGTAATTCGAATTTTGCAGGAAATATCCAAAGTACTTACGGCCCCTACAATCTTGCGGCTTCTGACGGTGTTTCCAATTCGGGTTCGGATTATATCGCAAATGGACCGTTTTCTTTCTTAAATCATGCTATAGTGCTCAATGATTCCATTACATCTTCAATAGCAAATTTTTTAGGCTCAGGGACTGTACATTTCGATTATTTCCCATCAACATATTCTTCTATCCCGCAAAACCTCACTTATAATTTTTCTGCCACAGATACCGTCCAATTTTCTGTTACTTATTATTATTGCAACACCTCTACTTTGCCCACAGGAATAATTGATTTTTCTGCTGTAAAAGAAAGTAATGCGGCCATTAAATTATCATGGTTAACAGAAAATGAATCAGCAGGAAGAACGTATGAAATTGAGAAAAGCAGTAACGGAAAAGATTTTGACAGTCTTGCTTTTATTTCTTCAGAAATAACTGCTGATAAAAATGCCCGTTATGACTATTTCTACGAGATAAAAAATGAAGATAGAGAGAAACTTTTTTTTCGTTTGAAAGAATTAAATGAAGATGGTACAATCAGCTATTCGGAAATACGAACAGTTGCCTTGAATATGGAAACAACCAATGGTATGTTTTTATTTCCAAATCCTGTGTCGAATAACTTTAATGTGCATTTTACGGTACAGGGAAACTGGCAAATAGATATTTTTTCGGCAGATGGCGTATTGCAGCAACGTGACTTCACGGCAAATAATAATTCCGCAAATATTTTTTTCAGAAAAAGATTAGCTGCAGGTGTCTATTTTCTGAAGGCGACAAACCTGGCAAACCAGGAAATTTCTGCAACTAGTTTTGTGATTGAATAATTGTTTCAAAAATATACTTGTGCCATAATTGAAATTATCCTGAAGGTTTTACGTAGTAAATTCCCTATTCCTCCATTTGTCAGTACTATTCAAAAAAGCAAGTCTTCTTATGTTTTTTTAGGAGCACTAAGGGCTTAAACATTGCTTTTCCTACATGTTATTCCCTAATAACCGTAAATAGGGCTTTTCAGAAAAAATAACCACCACTTTTTTTTGTTATTCATAGCATCCGATTATCCAATTCATACCTATGAAACCGCTAAAGGTTTTTTTGTGTATCCTTTTGTGTGCGCATGGCATATTAAATTCAATCAGGGCAACAGCGCAGTGTTCGGCCCTGACGATGAAATCCGTTGTGCATGATACCTTAGCCATGGGAACCGGAAATGATAATTACAGTTTTACAGTTCCGCAATTCAATCCTTCTACAGGCACATTAGTTGCCGTTGTTATTAAAACAAATGTTTCTATCGGTTATAGCTTCGAGGCAGAAAATACAACAAATAGTTCAAGGTCTGTAAGTATTGGTGTTGGACGTTATGATTACCTCAGCAGCCCTGCACTGAGCAATTCTAATTATGCAAGCGGCACACAAAAAACATACGGGCCATATACATTAGGAAAATCTGACGGGGTTCCAAATTCAGGCACGGATTATTTGGCAAAAGGCCCTTTTTCTTTTCTCAGCAATACAGTAATAATTAATGATTCCATTATTTCATCGGTAGCATCTTTTCTTGGTACGGGAACAGTAAATTTTGGTTATTATCCTTCTACTTATTCAACAATCCCGCAAAATCTTACATACACATTTAACGCAAATGATACCATACATTTTAGCGTTGCATATTATTACTGTAGCACATCGACATTGCCGACAGGGATAACAAATTTTTTTGCGGAAAAACAAAATGACGAAACCATTAAATTATCGTGGCTGACAGAAAACGAACAAGCTGGTAGAAATTATGAAATAGAAAAAAGTGAAGATGGAAAAAATTTTGACGGTGTTGGTTCTGTTGAGTCGGATGCAAATAATATTTCAGCGAATTATCAGTATGTATACTTTACCAAAAATTCCTATAACGGAAAATTATTTTTCCGTTTGAAAGAAATTGATAAAGATGGCAGTGTTGCATATTCAGAAATACGTTCTGTTGATTTGGGTGAAAGTGGTAACAGGTTAAAAATATTTCCAAACCCCGCAACTGACCATATCAATATCCAGTTTACTAAAAATGCAAACTGGCAGGTAGATATTTTTGCTGCACACGGTGCTTTGATCCAAAGCAATTTATTTCCGGGAAGTAATGGTGCCCAAATTCTATTTAAAGGGAAACCCGCATCCGGTGTGTATTTCATACGAATTACGAACCTGCAGAACCTTGAGCAAGAGGTATCTTCTTTTGTTATACAATAACATCCGTATTCTTTTTAAAAAAATGTGTTTTGCTATTGCAAAATTCAAAAATCCATTATAGTTTTACGCTCACAGTTCCTCTGAATTACTCTTATTTGATCGCTCCTCCCTTAATTTGATTTTTCTCACAAAGTACAAGTTGATTTGCTGTACGATGATTTTACCGGGCTTAACCTGATTTAAGCTGCGTTAAAACGTTCCAGGTAATTTTTAAATTCAATCCTCCTGATCTTCCGGCTTAGTTTGATCTTTTGATTTACCAGTACTTCTTAATATCCCCTGAACAGACGCTTTTCCAATCTCCACAAGCGTAATGAATTTTTTGCAATAAATATTTAAACAAAAAGAAGTACAATGAAAACATTACTACTTAAAAACAGGATTGATAAGCTTGCCTCAGTCCTTTTATTTTTTATAATTATTTTGGGGCAAAGGTCTTTTGCACAAACCAATCCTACAGCACAAAGTTTGCCTTACAGCCAAACGTTTGGTACAAATTCATTTAGTGCATTGCCTGCCGGCATTGCAGTGTGGACCCCGGGTTCACAACAAACGAGTGAAGTTGCCGCAGAAGCCAGCACTGCTACAGGGGATATCGCCATTTCTGCTCGAACAACAACTACAGGAACTGCAGGTGTCTATGGCTATGCAACGGGAGGCAATGCAAGTTTATATATTCAAACAGGAACAGGAGCGAATGGAACAGGGCAGGTAGTTGCTGCTGTAAACACTGGTTCAAATACGTCTTTAACCATTTCCTATCAATTATCCCGGCTTGCTAACACAAGTGGAAATCGCACCGCGGGTGTTTCGTTGCTTTACAGGGTAATCTCATCATCAACATGGAATACAACAGGATCTGTAATTACAAATGTAAATTCAACAACTAATAACAGTATTACAATCGGGGGATTAACTGCTAATACAGTTTATCAATTTCTTTGGGTGACCTGGACCGGCGGAACCAATGGAACTTATATCGGGATAGGATTGGATAATATCAGTATCCAGGCTACAACAACAAGAACATGGATAGGTGGTGCAACGGGTAATTGGAACACAAGCTCTAACTGGTCTGGGAATACTGTTCCTGCAGATGGGGATGCAGTTGTATTTAATACTGCTGCTGCTGTATCTGTAAATACAAATCCGGCAAACATCAGCAGTCTTACAATAACCAATTCTTCAACTGTTAGCTTTACTACTTCTGGCGCACAGAGAGAATTGACACTAACAAATGTCAATACTTCATTGTATATAGATAACGGTGCATCTTTATCGTTGAATGGCAGCACAGGAAGTGGAACAAGGTCTATGATCCTCGACTTCAGTGGCTCTGGTAATACTTCAACTATTTTGGGAACATTAAATGTAAATGCAACAGGAGATGGTTCTTCATTTGATGCAACAAATAGTACAACTACAGTATCTGGTTCTTTAGTTAACAATGGAGGTTCTATCACATCAAATGCAAGTAATTTGATTTTTGCTAATGGCGGGGTTTATAACCATGCGATCGATGGTGGAACTATCCCGACCGCTACCTGGAATACAGGCTCTACATGTGAAATTACAGGTAATAGCGGATCTGCCCCGACTGGCTTAAACCCAACAGGTGGTTTTGCTAATTTTACTTGGAACTCTCCAGGGCAGTCAGGAACTGATAATGTTAGCTTGGCTGGTGCATTAAAAACTATTAATGGAAATTTTTCAATAATCAGCACAGGTTCTGGCACCCTTCGGTTATTAAATAGTGGTAATGGAGGAACGCTATCTGTTGGCGGAAATTTTTCTCAGACAGGTGGAATATTTTATATAGTGGGATCTGGCGGAAATAACACCACAGAAACATTAGAAATTACTGGGGATTTTTCAATTACAGGTGGTATATTACGAATAAACGGTGCTACAACAGGGAATTCAAACACTGCTACAATTAACATAGGCGGTAACTTTGGCTTCACAGGAGGAACTATTGCCGAAACAGCAAATAACGCATATACTTCAACTATTCATTTTGACGGAAGCGGCACACAAACATATTCTGATGGCGGGTCATTAAGCGGAACTATAAACTTTGTAGTTGACAATGGAGCTACTCTCCAAATGGGCACCGGCGCTACTCCTGCAGTTATCAGCAATGGTAGCTCAGGAACATTTACTTTATCATCTGGGGCATCTCTTGGGGTTACTTCAACCGCAGGTATTTCTGCTACCGGCGGTACAACGGGTAATATACAGGTAACAGGTACACGTACTTTCAATACAGGTTGTACATATATTTATGAAGGGATTTCAGCACAAATAACAGGAAGTGGTTTACCTGTTTCGGTTACCAATCTTTATATACAAACAGCAAACAGCTCAAATGTTAGCTTGACTAATACACTTACTGTTACGGGTAGTTTGCGTCTTATTAGCGGTACTGTGGATGCAAGTACAAATTCCCTTACCATGAACACTGGCTCTACAATTTCCGGCGGATCTTCATCAAGCTATGTTGTTACAGGAAATGGTTCTGGTAACGGAGGGTTAACAATAAATAGTGTTTCTAACTCCTCTTCTAAATTATTCCCAATTGGTACTTTAAATTATTATTTGCCGGCAACAGTATCGCCTTCTACAAGTGGTTTAAGCTGGACAGCTAAAGTATTTACCCCTGCAGCTACAAACGGACAATACGGTGGCCCCGCATTCAGTACAGCGGCTTTACAAAGCATGGTAAATGCAATCTGGACAATTACGCCAAGCAATACTTCAACCACTGCAGCTCTTACGTTAGATTGGACATCAGGCGCAGCGCTGGAAGGTTCTGCTTTTGCAGTAGCAGACAATTCAGTATATGGAATTTCACATTATAACGGAACAAGCTGGGATGCCGCAACCCGCACAGGTGGTTCAACAGCTACAACTGTTACTTCTTCATTCAGCAGCTTTTCACCATTTGGTGTAGGAATTAGCGGTGACCCGTTACCGATGATCCTCGTTGACTTCAATGCTGTAATGGATAATAACAAATCAGTTGATCTGTCATGGTCAACCGAAATGGAACAAAACAGCAGCCATTTCAATGTGCTTCGCAGTGCAGATGGAAGCAGTTGGTCGGTTATAGGAATTGTTGAGGCAAAAGGGAATTCGTCAATTGTAAGTAACTATTCCTTCACAGACCAGAACCCGTTAAGCAGTGTAAATTACTATCGCCTGCAAATGGTTGACCTGGATGGAAAATATTCCTATAGTGAAATTAAAGTAGTGAAAGCATCACTCATCAATGGCTTGAGCATATTCCCTAATCCTGCAAAAGATTATATAAATGTTTCTGTAGGTGGTTCTTCATCTTCATTAACTATCCGGCTGATCAATCAATCCGGGCAAATATTGCAGGAAAAAATTGTGAATAGCGCTTCATCATCTGTTGTATCAATGCCGGTGTATAGTTATCCCCAGGGAAATTATTACCTGCAGGTAACAAGCGCAGATGGTTCACAGCAAACAAGCAAAGTACTGATCACACGATAAAGGATCTTTAAAGGGATTGTATGAAGGCCAGTTAACGGCGGCCTGTGAATATGGGTCGCCGTTTGTTTGTAATACGGTTTCTTTAATTCGCAACACAGTAGGTTCTTTTTAATTTTTTTGGAAAGAAAAGCAGGTACTGAAACATCAGATCAACTATTAATTATTCCGGCTATGAAACGATTCGCATCAGTATTAATCATCCTCGGTTTTATGGTTCCGGGTTTTGCATCTGCAATGCCACCACCATTACCTGTGGTGCTCGTTACATTTACGGCATCACCAAACGTCGATAAAACCATTAACATCCAATGGTCAACCCAACAGGAAATCAATTCAAATAATTTTACGATTGAACGCAGCAGTGACGGAAGCAATTGGACAGATATTGGCTCCGTAAAAGCAAAAGGTTTTTCCAGCCAGGTCAGCAATTATTCTTTCACAGACCTTTACCCGCTTAACGGTATTACCTATTATCGTTTGCGTATCATGAACCTTGATGGCGATATCGGTTTTACAGAAACACGCGTAGTGCGCCTTTCAATAGAAAAAACTTTTATTGTCTACCCGAATCCCGCAAAAGATAATTTGAATATTTGCCTGAGAGAAGCTTCTGCTGTTCAACTAATAGTACGTTTAATAAATGTGAATGGGCAGATTTTGCTGGAAAGAAAAATTGAAAGTGGAAAAGGGACAACTGTTTCACTTTCCCTTAAAAAATATACACCGGGAACCTACCTGCTGCAGGTTGCAGGTTCCGATGGTATTAAACAAACCAGCACAGTATTTATAGCCCGCTAAAATTATTCCCTGATAAAAAATAAAGCAGCTCATTACGGGGGTATTACTTACAATGAGGGACAAGCCTTAGAGTATTAAAATCTCTAAGGCTTTTTTCATTTTAATACTTAATATTTTTTGTCTGTCCAAAAATTAGTACAAATAGTATGTTTAAAAGATTTTTTTGGTAGATTTAAAAATAGTGTAACTTTATGAAGTTTAATACCATTTTATGGAAGATAATCTTAAAGCGTTATTGGAAATAGAAAAAAATTTAGAATTTCAGCTAAAGCAAAATCCTATTTTCGTTCGGCTTGAAAGCATTCGGGAAACTATAAAGATTTTCAAAAATGGGCATTCCGTAAATGGAAAAGATTCTATTGCAAGAATAGTTGAGCCTATTGTAATAACTACTACTACCATTCCCGACAAGTACGATACTGACCTTACCTGGAAAAAGAAAGTAGTATATGTGCTGAAGATTATTGGAAAAGGATATATATCAGATATTGTGAAAGAGTTAAAAAAATTGGGAGAAAAGGAATCAGACGAATGGCTTACCAAGCGTGTCGGTATAACTATTTCTCATTTGAGAACAGAAGGGACTGTGAAAGCAAAGTTTATTGGTAAGAAGGGAGAGTATTGGCTATAAAGAAAAATCCCAGTGGTACTAACACTGAGACTTTATAGTAAAATTATGGGGGAGCTAAAATTTACTGGAATGCAAACCGTAAAAAACAACGAACGTACAGTTGATGAGCGAACGTTGGGCGACCCCTTTTTTCTTATACTAAGGTAAGACTAAAAATATTAAAGGGCAAAATTAATTGCCCTAAACTTACGGTATCACAATGATTCCAGTAGACATCCGACTGGTCTCATTAACCAAATTGGGTACGCTACCTTTGTGATACCAACCACCAATGAGGGGCAGCATTTTTATGTTATGCCCCAATTTATTTGTAATAAAATTACAAATAAATTTGTTTTACATTGTAAAACATTGTACATTTGTTTTATGACAATGTCAAAAGACAATAAAACTGTAAACATCAATCTTAGAGTAACGGAAGAGACTAAGAAAGAATTAATGCGAATGGCAGATAAAGATAGGCGGTCATTAAGTGATTTTATCCGGTTACAATTAGAGCATCTGGCAGAAAATAATAAAAAGAGATAAAGTATTTTTTTTCTCTATAATGTAAAACAATGTAAAACAAAAACATAATGCAATACACTAAAAATTTAAAAGAACTAATTAAACATTTTTCGGACGAACAAAAGTGTATTGACTTTTTAGTTCAGCAGCGTTGGGGTGGTTGCCCTCGTTGTCCTTACTGTAATAGCGATAAATGGTATCGCATTGAGAATGGCAAACGTTTTAAATGTGCAAATAAAGATTGCCGTAAGAAATATTCGGTTACTGTTGGAACTCCAATGCACGCAAGCAACATTCCACTTACTACATGGATTCCGGCTTTCTATTTAATTACTTCTCGTAAGAAAGGAATTTCTTCTTGTCAGCTTGCAAGAGATTTAAGCATCTCGCAAAAATCTGCATGGTTTGTTATCAATAGAGTTCGGGAAACATTAAGACAGAAAGAATCTCCTTTACTTAAAAATACTGTAGAAGTAGATGAACTATATCACGGTGGAAGGATTAAGAATATGTCAAACAAAGAAAGAGCAACATTGAAAGAAAATAACTTTAGTGTATTCGCTAATAAGAGCATGATAATAGGAATGATCGAAAGAGGCGGTAATTTAAAATTGGAAGTTGCGCCCGATACAAATAGAGGGAGTATTATTCCTATGGTATATCGTAACGTTGATAAATCAGCCTCATTAATGACAGATGGAGAAGGTACTTATATAAACATTGGTAAGAACTATGTAAGCCATCAAAGTGTAAACCATTCAATAGATGAATATGTGAGAGACGGCTACATTCACACAAATACAATTGAGGGGGCTTTCGGTTTATTTCGCCGTACAATCATAGGAACATATCACAAAGTATCTCCCAAACATCTTTCACGTTACTGTGATGAATTTCAATTCAGATATAATCTAAGAAAAATGACCGATGGGCAAAGGTTTGAATTTTCACTTGGAAGCATTGAAGGGAAATTAAGTTGGAAAGAACTTACTAAAGACAATGGCTTATTAGCTGAAACAATTATTCAGCCGACTATCCCCAAAGCAATTAGATTAATTCATCCTGAAAAACGCAAGGGAACAAGAGGGAAAAGAACACCAGTATGTCAAATATTAAACGGAGAGGTAATTGGAAAATATGATTCGACAATAGCAGCATCAGAAGCGACCGGAATTGCTAAAACAAGTATTTCTAAAGCATTAAGAGGGGAAACAGTTAATGCAGGCGGCTTCCAATGGAAATATTTGTAACTTAGTTAAATGGCAGCGAAAGAAAAAAATAAAAAGCACACTAATAAAAATCATCAGAGAAAAAAGAAAAAGACGAAATCTAAATACGACGAAAAAATAATCGTTGATGCCTCTTTTGAGGAATTAGTAAAAGAACTTGTAACTCCATCTAAAAAATAATGATTTTTAATTCATACGAAGCAGCGTTAGACGAATTGCGCCCATTCAATAAGCTTTGCGGATTATTTTTTCAGCCAGTCAATAGCGATAAAAAAGCAATGCAAATTAGGGATGTATTCGTGGGTATAAGCGACCCTGTTGTTTCTAAAGCTATTTATTTAGCAGAATTTTTTGGTGAATTTCCTTCGCATATATTTACAAATAGCGACCTGCAAAATATATTTTTTTGGGCTGCATTTACAAATAGAGAAATAATCCCAATCCAAAACTTATGGGAAGATGAAATTCTTAAAGATATCTATCTCAACGATGAATTTACAAAGCACATAATCTTAAGTGATAATAATTGGATTTCAATGAGGCTTCCGAGAGGATTAGGATTCAGAGTAAATTTCATTACCGATGCTAAAATAGAATTTAGAATAGAGGATATAAATGCAGGAAGAAGAACAGGACATGACTTAGAAAGAATGGAAGGTGGCACTTTCTTTATTTCATATTTTAACGAAACTTATGAGCTATCTAATATGACAAATCCGATGCTGCACATCAGGGCTATTGGTAATATTTCAACTCCTGTGGAAATTTCGCTTTTATTCCTTCAGCGATAATTTTCTTCCATTCGCTTACATCTGCTTGATTCTTCACATACAAAAATGAACCATCTGGGAAATCAATTTTTCTATCAGTATTCATCAAGGATAAAAAGCTAAAACTTACTTCTTCGTTATCTATTTTTTTCACTATTTCTCCCTTAGAATAAATTTCATTCATTATATCTTCTATTTCCTCTAATGAAATAGCATATTTATTTTTCAAAAGACTAAATAATTCTTTGGCGGTAATATCTCTACTATCCCCTAAACATATTTTTAAACTCTGATAGAAAATTTCTAAGACAATTTGCTGTCTCATGTTTGTAGATTTTAATTTTTAAAAAAATCTACACATAAGGAAAAGCAGCTTGATAATGAAAGTGTTACTTTGTCTTGTCCCAGACTGTAAGTAATACCCTCATTACGGGCTGCTTTTGTATTAGAAGAACCGGCAAAAATTATTTTTGGCAGGATAAATTTTCTACCTGGTTATCTGCATTTTTTTTATGAGCAAATATATTTGAACTCTCTTTTCTGATATCCTCAATAGATGCGGTGGTTAGCGAAAATGAATTTCCGAATGCAGATGATTGTGCGCTGAAGAGCATTTGTTTTAATTGGGGAGATTTTACTGCATCCCCATATTGCAATTTGGCAATATTATCATCAACAGTTGAGGTAATAGCCTTTATTCTCGGGATATATTGTTGCAACAAAGCAATACGTTGCGCATTGTATTTATCTTCTATCGAAATTATTTTATCCCAGTATTTCCCGGCTAATGCATTAACACAAGCACAAGAGGGCAACCCAACGGGCTTCAGTCCCGGGCAGCTCGAATTGTCTAATTTCACTGTTTCTTTTTCTTTTGAAGATGCTTCCATAATCTCCCGCATTTTTGCAGCAAGCTCCCTGTTCAAGGCGCCAAGTTGGTTTACTGCCATATCATTTGTTTGCATTACCAGTTTTGCCGTTGCGCCATCGTCCTGTATGGGATGAGATGCATTTGCCATCTGTTGTTGCGCCTGTTGCATTGCCCATGCTTTCTGCTGTTCCGGTGTCATATTTTTTAACTGCTCTGCCAATTGCTTTGCTGCATCAACATTTTGCGAAGAAGGTAATTGCATATTTCCCATGTTCGTTACGGAAGCATTGTTAAAATCCCTTGAATTGCGGGCTACTATTGTGTCTAGTTGCTCAAGGTCGCTTCCGTAATTTATAAATTCAATTTGTCCGTGATCGTTTGTTTTTGTTGCACATTTTGCAAATGAGTTGGCGCTGCTGCCGGGCACCTGCAAATTGCTCATCAGTGGAGCGATATTTAACTGAAGGCATTTCTGTGCAAAAGATGAAAGCGTACAAAATGCCGAAATAGAAATAAAAAAGAATTTTTTCATTGGTATTTAATTATGAAGTTTAATGGAGGTGTTACAGTTTTACAAATTCAACCCTTCTGTTTGTGGCCTTTCCTTCAGGGGTATCATTTTTGCCAATCGGTTTTGATGCGCCAAAACCTTTTGTTGTTAAACGCGATGCGTCGATACCGCCGGATACGATCGCAGTTTTTACTGCATCAGCACGTTGCTGCGATAATTTCATATTGAGATCAGCACTTCCATCGCTGTCTGTGTGTCCGTCAATTTCCAATTTCAATTCGGGATGAGCCTGCAGGTATTTTACAACATCGCTGATCACGCCCATGCTTTCCGGTTTAATGACTGCTTTGTTTACGTCGAAGTTGATGCCATGTGTAATAAATTTTCCGGTTGTCATAATTGCATCTAGCATATTCATCTGTGCGCCGTCTGCAACTTTAAAGTTTGTAAAAACAATCGGGTGGTCCTGGTCTCCAATTCCTTCGCAATCAAAATTTGCAGGCTTGAAATCACAATGTGGTACCGTGAGTATGCGATATTGATCAACATATACTTTTAACTGGTCGTTTTTATAGGCTATCGCTATGTGGTGCCATTTGTTCAGGTAACTTTCCCCATTTATTGCTGATGGAAAACTTCCGGACAACGTTTTTTTCGGCCCTCCCCATGTTGCTTCAGAAGAATTTACATGAACCGTCATGTTATCGCTGTTATCTTCGTTATAGAGATATACAATAAGCCCGAACGCACCGCCTGTCATATACGTATCGTATTCTATTGAAAAGTTATCGGTGAGGTAAGATTTAGATGTCATTCGCGGAACTACCTGGCAATAATTTCCTTCTGTCAATAAAAAAGATGGGATGCCGGCTATTTTATTAACCACTGCTTGTCCTTTGTTCAAGTCCCAGTGTGCAGGAAATTCTCCATCCTGGTCAGTTGCAAAATTATCTTCGAAAATAATTTTATCGCCGGCCCTGAAATCATAATTCTGATATGATTTTATATCTGGCGCCGTGTTTGCCGGTGCATCTGTAGATGTTGCTGCTACTTGAGATGTCGCTGTTTTTGTTTGCGCGGAATCGTTTTTTTGATCCTGTTTTTTATTTTTCTTTTTAAATAATCCTTTAATACTGTTTTCGGCTTTGTTCAAACCATTATCGGCGGCATTGTTCATGTCGTTATTTGCATGATTGGTTGCTGCATCTTTGGCTACCTGGTTCGGGTCGCTGGCTTGCGCAAAAGTTAATTGCAAAACCGCAAAACAAAAGACGGAGATGATCAGAATAGATTTCATACGTATACATTTTTACCAAAGAAAAAAAATATACATGCGCAAGACAATCGGATGAATATATGATTTTGAGAGGATCGCGATGGTCATGGAATTAAGTAAGCGGTGAGCGGTAAATGTTAAGTGATGCTGCATTCAAGCATATCAACTTGTTATCCTGAACCTTGTGTCTTGCCTCTTAATGCCTCATCTTTTCAACACTTTTGCAACAGCTTCTGCTTTTGAATTCACGTGGAGTTTATTATAAATATTGCAGATATGGGTACGGATGGTGCTGATGCTTACACAATATTTATCAGCAATTTTTTTATAGCTCAACCCATCTATCAAAGAATATAAAATTTCATTTTCGCGAACTGTCAGCTGATAGTCCTGCAAATCACCGGAAGGTTCCTGTTGAAAAGACTGGATCACTTTTCTTGCAATACTTGCGCTCATCGGTGCTCCGCCGTTATATAATTGTTTGATCGCTTCAACAATTTCTTCCGGAGGTGTTTTCTTCAATAAATAGCCCGAAGCTCCTGCTTTTATTGCATCAAATATTTTATCGTCTTCTTCAAATACGGTGAACATCATCACCAGTATTTCCGGAAAATTCATTTTCACTGTACGCACGCCTTCAATACCGGAAATGTGCGGAAGCCCTATATCCATAAGTATTACATCAGGCATAGATTTCGCAGTTTCGCTCACCACATTCAATAAATTGTTGAGAGATGCCACACATTTCATCCCATCTGTTTTATTGAACAGGTTGGAAAGGCTGCTCCGCAATGTGTTGTTATCTTCAACAATAGCTACCCTGATCATGCTGTAAAATTGATGAATTATATCCGGATACCGTATCGGATATTTATCTGAATTTATTCAATTTTTACTGCCAGCGAAATAACCGTTCCTTTTCCCGGGCCGGATTTAATATTCAATGATGCATTCATTAATGCGGCACGCGTCTTCATGTTCAGGATCCCGTTACCTGTTGAATTTTCTTCCGAAGAAAACCCAATTCCGTTATCCATAACAGACATACGAAGTATATAACCTGCAAATTCAATATCAATATTTGCTTTTGTAGCTTTGGAATATTTTGCCAGGTTGTTGATGGCCTCTTTTAAAATAAGATAAATGTGTTGCCGGTAATCGACAGGTAGTTTTATTTCATGAATATGCTCGCTGATCGAGATCGTATAATCGATATCTTTTGCTTCAAATAATGCAGTTGCAAATCTGCGAATGCGCATCAGCAGGTTCTCCAGCGAATCATTTTTGGGATTGATGCTCCAAACGATGTCATCCATTTTTTCCATTAATGTCACGGAGTTATCTTTTATTTCATGAATGGCTTCCGTGGTTTGTGAAGCATCTTTTTCTTTCAATGCAAGATCACTCAGAATGGAAATCGAACTGAGTGTAGATCCGATATCATCATGCAGGTCCTGTGCAATTTTATTACGGATGTTTTGCATATTCGATTGTAATTGCTCATTCGCTTTTAATTGCTCGATCAGTTTTTGTTGCCCGCTGATTTTATCTTCTTCATTCTTTTTGCTTTTATAACTCAAGCCTGCAGTGAAGCATAATATTTCAAGCAATACGCCAATTTGTGAGAAAATGAGGAAATTATGAAAACTAAAGTCAACAATTGAATTGTAAGAAAGATAAGTAAGTATAAGCCCTGTGGTGCTCCCGACTGCCGCGAACAGACTCCCCGTTAAAACATAATAAATGAGTTTTTGTTTTTGCCGGAACATATATACAATGAAAGATGCTGTTATAATAAATACAATAAGGATTATAACAGTATATAGTGTTGATTGTAGCTTTTGGTTGAATGTGATGATAATGAATATAAAATCGGACAACACATAAGCAAACAGAAAATATTCCACATACCTGATCAGCCGGTAAAGGCCGGGATATTTACCAGGTATTTCCAAAAAGCTGCTCACGAATTTGAAATAAAAAAAATACGGAAGGATCAATAATGTTTTGCCAAGATATATTTTCAACAACGGATAACGCGTAAACAAAATAGTTATGCCATACAATTGTTCATACTTACTTAAAAAATAAATAGCAATGACCAGCAGGTAGAAAAAATAATACAAATATTCACTGCGCCTGGTGATCAGCCATTGGAACAGCACATAAAGTACCTGGCAGATTAAAAACCCCTGGAAAAGAAATTGAAAAATGATAAATGCCCGATCATCTTTATAATCTTTAAATAAAGAGTCATCAAGATTTTGCTGGTCATAAATTTCAATCCCATCAAAACCGTATTCCTGTGTTTGCTGGCGTATTCTGATAAATATTTCGGATTGCTGTTTCGGTTTCAATTGCAGAGCGATAATAGAAGTAGAAGCTTGTGTGAAGAAAAACGGATCTTCTCTTCGCAGGTTACCTCCACGCACTAACTGCGTTGTATAACCGCTGATTGACCAGATGTCTACATAATTCAGATCGCCGCAATAAATAAAAAGCTTCAGGATACTGTCGCTTTTATTTTCCAAACCGAATTTCAACCAGAAAGCTTTATGCCACGGGGCTGAATTGATGCGTTGAAAAAAAGACTGATAGGGGATGGAAAATTTTTCTGG
Organism: Bacteroidota bacterium; assembly: GCA_018266575.1. Taxonomy (GTDB): domain Bacteria; phylum Bacteroidota; class Bacteroidia; order Chitinophagales; family Chitinophagaceae; genus Puia. The sequence continues at coordinate 157,450 of JAFEAE010000023.1, read as the reverse complement.
TTGAATGGTTGAAATATCTTTTGTATTTGCTTCATCAATATAACAGGAAATTTTTTCTGCAACTGCAAGTTGATTTTGGAAGCCATAAATAGCAAGCGATGAAGTATCATATCGCTGACTATTTGCAGACAAACAAAACAGGTAGAGAAATAATGATGTAAAAACTGATCTCACCGGTAGGTATGATTTTATTTTCTGCGGAATAAAGATTCCCTGTAAAAATAAGGTTCCTAAACGAGTCTGCATTAAGGTGTTACCGGCAAGCTTCCGGGTATAAACCTTTTGGGTTAATTTTGCGTTATAGTTAAGCAATTTTTAATATGCTGAAATTCCCCGTATATCTCGATAATAATGCCACTACTGCATGCGACCCGCGTGTTGTAGAAGCAATGCTCCCGTATTTTACGGAACGTTTCGGGAATGCGGCAAGCCACAATCATTTTTTTGGCTGGGAGGCAGAAGAAGCGGTTGACCATGCCCGTGAGCAGGTAGCAGGTTTGATAGGCGCTGAAAGCAAAGAAATTATCTTTACTTCCGGAGCAACAGAAGCTGATAACCTGGCAATAAAAGGTATAGTTGAAGCGTATGCATCAAAAGGCGATCATATCATTACAGTTTCTACAGAACATAAAGCTGTTCTGGATACCTGTAAGCATCTTGAAAAATCCGGGGCAACGGTTACGTATCTTTCTGTAAAATCAGATGGATTGATTGACCTAGACGAATTAGAATCATCTATACAGGCGAATACTGTTTTGATCGCAGTGATGTATGCCAATAATGAAACAGGAATAATACAACCCATAAAACAGATCAGTGATATTGCAAGAAGGCGGGGAATATTATTTTTCACAGACGCAACACAAGCTGTAGGGAAGATCCCGGTAAATGTTAATGAAGATGGTATTGATGTAATGGCATTCAGTGCGCATAAAATATACGGGCCAAAGGGGGTTGGAGCATTATATGTAAGAAGAAAAAACCCGCGTGTAAAAATAATTGCGCAGATGGATGGCGGCGGCCATGAAAAAGGAATGCGCAGCGGAACATTGAATGTTCCCGGAATTGTTGGTTTTGGGAAAGCCTGCGAATTAAGTGCGCATGAAATGAAGAATGGTTCCATTCAGGCAGATACATTACGTGATAAACTGGAAGATGCATTGACAGGTATTGATGATGTTTTTGTAAATGGAAATACAGTTCATCGTTTGCCACATGTGTCCAATGTTTTATTCCGGTATGTTAGTGCAAATAGCCTGATGATGCGCATCAATAAAGAGATCGCGGTTTCTTCAGGTTCGGCTTGTACTTCTGCATTGCCTGAGCCAAGTCATGTACTGAGAGCAATGGGGTTGAGTGATGAAGATGCGCAAAGTTCATTACGCTTTGCTATAGGCAGGTTTAATACGGATGAAGAAATTGATTTTACCATACAAAAAATAAAAGAAGCGGTTATGCATCTGCGTGAGATGCAGGCTCAGGTGAAATAATTTATTTTATTGCTAATTTTTAAAAATTAAATTATGATCTATATAAGCGATAAGGCAAAAGAAAAAGTGCAGCACCTTATGAAAGAAGCGGCGCTTAATGAAGCAGGTGAATATTTTGTACGTGTATCAGTTGTTGGTGGCGGTTGCTCCGGGTTGAGCTATAAGCTCGATTTTGACAATGAACCAAAACCAATGGACCAGGTATTTGAAGACAAAGGCATAAAAATAGTAACCGACTTAAAAAGTTTTTTATACCTCGTTAATACTACGCTTGATTTTTCCGATGGATTGAATGGAAAAGGTTTTTACTTCAATAATCCCAATGCCACACGCACCTGCGGATGCGGTGAAAGTTTCGCCGTGTAGGAATGAAGTATGATTTATGAACTATTAAGTTACGCCCTCTCCAAAGGAGGGGCTGGAGTGAGGCCAAAAGAAAAAACCCCGCTTGTGGCGGGATTTTCATGCAGTTGGTTTCGGTTAAATATTTTTTTACAACAGAACCTGAACCTAATATATTTTTCTAAGGATGGTTATTTGCTTTGGAGCAGCGAATATAGGAGAAAATGTTTTGTTAAAAAAAATTTTTTTGCATTTTTCTTATATAAAAACCACAACGATAAACCCTCAATTTAATTGCCTTTTCTCAACTAAAACATATATCACTTATTTTCGTGTTTATGTGGGCAGTTTGTAAAAAAGAACTACGACAATTTTTCAGTAACCTGACAGGATATATCGCCATCATTGTGTTCCTGTTACTCAACGGATTATTGTTATTTATATTTCCCGACACCAATATTCTTGATTTCGGTTATGCCACATTGAATAAATTCTTTGAACTCGCTCCGTGGATTTTATTGCTGCTCATACCGGCAATCACTATGCGCAGTTTTTCAGAAGAATTCCGCACGGGAACTTTTGAAATTTTGCGTACAACACCGGTGAGCCAGTGGAAGATCATCTCAGGTAAATATCTCGCAAGCACTATTGTTGTTGTGATCGCATTGTTGCCTACGATTATTTATTTTATTTCTGTGCAACGCTTGTCTGCTCAAGCAGGCGTGGATGTTGGTGCGAGCATCGGTTCTTATATCGGTTTATTTTTTCTTGCAGGTGTTTTTGTAGCGATTGGCATTTGCTGCAGTAGTTTCACAAACAACGCAGTAGTTGCATTTATTGCAGCAGCATTTTTTTGTTTTTTAATTTACAGCGGTTTTAATGCAGTGAGCCGTATTCCGGCATTTGCTGCAGGGGCCGACTATTATATTGAAATGTTGGGAATAGATTTTCATTACGGAAGCATCAGCCGTGGTGTGATTGACAGTCGTGATGTGATTTATTTTCTAAGTATCATCTTTTTCTTCCTGCTACTAACAAATTATAAGCTGGCAAAACGTTAATGAAGTATTGAACAATGAATAAATTATTTTCTTCAAAATATGGTTGGGTTTTTGCGATACTGCTCATCCTGCTTATTAATTTCCTGGCTTCATTATTTCATTTCCGCATCGATCTTACACAAGAAAAAAGGTATACGTTAAGCGAGCCGACAAAAAAATTATTAAAACAATTAGATGATAACGTAAACATTGATATTTTTCTGAAAGGAGATTTGAAGGCGGGGTTAAAAAAATTAGCCAACAGCACAGATGAATTATTGCAGGAATTTAAAGAATATGGAAACGGAAAAATCCATTTTCATTTTTATGACCCCCTTGCCAATGCTGATGATTCTGCTAAAAAAACAATACTTGATTCGTTACAGCGGATGGGCATACAACAAATGACGCAGGTTGCACAATCTAAAAAAGGGGAAGAGCAAAGTGCACGTTTTGTATTGCCGGGTGCAATTGTAAAATATAAAGACAAAATTTTTCCGGTAAACTTATTGAAAGGTGCAAGCAATGCAGATGAGAACAGTTTGTACAATAATGCAGAAGCATTGCTTGAATACAAATTTGCAAATGCTATCAACAAGATAACACAGCAACATGTTCCGGATATTGGTTATGTATTGGGAAATGGAGAGCCGCTTGATTTACGCGTGTATAATATTGTTGAAGGCTTAAGAAAAAATTATGGTTTTGGCATTTTGAGATTGGATAGTATTCCTGTTATACCTCAACAATTCAATGCGCTCGTAATTGTGAAACCAACGCAGAAATTTTCTGATGCAGAAAAATTAAAATTAGATCAGTATGTAATGCATGGCGGAAATATCATTTATATGATCGATAACCTGCGTGCAGAAATGGACAGCCTGCGTTTGGACCAGCAAACCATTGCTTATGACCGCGGATTGAACCTGGAAGATCTGTTTTTTAAATATGGTGTGCGTGTGAACCAGGACCTTGTCCAGGACATGCAATGTGCTACTATAAATTTTGTCACCGGAATGACTGGTGATAAACCACAATTTACACCATTACCGTGGCCCTATTTCCCATTGCTTAATGGAAGCCTCACACATCCAATCTCAAAAAACCTCGACCCGGTTTATGCAAAATTCACCAACTCGGTTGATACTGTAAAATCTTTGGGTATAAGGAAAACAGTGCTGTTGCAAACTTCTGAACATGGAAGAATAATCGGCACACCGGCATTGGTAAGTTTTGAAAGTGTGAAAGTGGCAAACGATCCAAAAGTTTTTAATCAACCAAATATTCCAGCAGCGGTATTGCTTGAAGGAAAATTTAATTCATTATTTGCAAACCGGATTTCATCAGGAATGGTTGATACATTGGCGAACGTTTATAAACAACCGTTTTTAGCAAAAGCAGAAAAAGAATCGAAAATCATTGTTTGTTCAGATGCTGAGATCGTAATGAACGAAGTTACACAACATGGGCCGATGCCGATGGGCTATAACAAAGATATTGATTATACATTCGCCAACCAGGATTTCGCACAAAACTGCCTGGACTACCTGGTTGATCCTTCCGGGATTTTAGAAACCCGCTCTAAAGATTTTACACTTCGTTTACTCGACCCACAAAAAGTGGAAGACGGCCGTTCCTTCTGGCAATTCATAAACATTGTATTACCAATTGCATTGGTGATTTTATTTGGTTTCATTTACCAGGCACTCCGCAAAAGAAAATACCAGGGATAATTAATAATTAAAAATTGAGAGAGCTGATGATTAATAATGAAGAATTGAAAATGTGATGCTCACTGTTTACTGCTTACTGCCAACTTCTCTCATCGTTCAACAGAATTTCTGCTGTACAAGAGTGCGACCTGCCTACCGGCAGGCAGGCGCAACAATGCTCAACCGGAGTTACTAAAGCCGGAAACAAAATAGTCATCGGATATCAGTCGTCGGTCGTCAGTTTTCATAAGGGAATGACCGCACTAAAGTCTGACGACTGAATACCGACGACCGACGACTGTTCTCCGCTTTCCTTATCTTTACGCACTCAAACGACCGGATGAATACTTCTCAGATCACTTACCTTGTATTTGGTAGCATACTGCTGCTCGCAGTAATTTTCGACCTTGGTTTATTAAGTAAAAAAGGCTCAAGCATAACTATACGAAAAGCATTGCTGCAAACCTCTTTCTGGGTTTTGCTTGCTATGGCATTTTTCGGTTTTTTATGGTATGAAAAAGGGCATAAAAGCGCTATTGAATATTTGAGTGCGTATTTGATGGAATGGAGCCTGAGCATCGATAATATTTTTGTGTTCATTCTCATTTTTACTTTTTTTAGGGTCAGCGAAAAATTTTATGCGCGGGTGTTAATGATCGGGATTTTAACTGCAATTATTTTGCGCATACTTTTTATCAGCGCTGGTATTGCTTTGGTTAACCAATTTCATTGGCTGTTATATATTTTTGGTGCGATATTGGTCTACACCGGCATCAGCATGTTCATTGCAAAGAAAGATGATGATATGGACATGAATGAAAACAAAGTATATAAATTCCTGAAACGTTTTCTCCCGGTAACTTCAGAAGATGGTGATGGAAAATTCACAATAAAAGTTGATGGAAAGAAAATGTACACCAGCATTTTTGTAGTGGTGATATTACTTGCAACAACCGATGTGGTATTTGCCATTGATTCCATTCCCGCTGTTTTCGGTATCACTCAGGATAAACTTGTTATCTATACCTCAAATATTTTTGCAGTGCTTGGTTTGCGCTCGCTTTTCTTTTTGCTGCGTGGCGCTGTAAATAAATTCAGTTACCTTCAGCAAGGCATTGCAGTAGTGCTGATATTCATCGGGCTGAAGATGATCGCGGAAATTATTCATATCGTAATACCGGTATATGTTTCATTGATCATGATCGTTGTTTGCATCGCTACTGCAATGATCATTTCGGTTACAAATCCCCCGAAAAAAACAACAAAATAATTTTCAGCGGCGTTGTGAATTATTCTATCGAGCATATTAATAAGATTGTCAACGGTTCTTTCTTTCATTTCTATCAGAATGATAGCATTGAACATTTGCTCATAGACAGCCGTAAACTAATCTTTCCATCCACTACATTATTTTTTGCATTAAACGGGGCAAGAAGAAACGGAAATAAATTCATTGATGAACTCTATAAAAAAGGGGTGAGGAATTTTGTGTTGAATGATATTGTGGATGTTTCACTATATCCTGAAGCAAATATTATTTCGGTAGAAAATAGTTTGGATGCGTTGCAGCAATTAGCGGCACATCACCGGAGTTTATTTGATATTCCTGTAATCGGCATTACGGGAAGCAATGGAAAGACAATTGTGAAAGAATGGCTCAATCAATTACTGGAAGATAAATTCAACATCGTCCGTAGTCCGAGAAGTTACAATTCGCAGATCGGTGTTCCATTGAGTATTTGGCAGATGAATGAAACACATGAGCTCGCCATTTTTGAAGCGGGGATTTCTGAGCCTGGAGAAATGAAGCGTTTGGAAGAGGTCATCAAACCCACTATTGGTGTCTTTACAAATATTGGTGAAGCACATGCGGAAAATTTCAAAAACATTGGACAGAAAGCAAAAGAGAAAGCAATTTTGTTCACAAACGCTTCAATAATTATTTATCCTGCTGATTCAAAAATAATCGGTGAAGTATTAAGCGGGTTGCATCAACCTGTAAAATTGTTTGGATGGGGACAACATACAAAAGCGCAGGTTTCGATCCGGCAAATTGAAAAAAATGCGCATCGCACGGTAATTCATCTTTCAAATAATAATTTTAATTTTTCCGTAACTATTCCTTTTGCAGACAATGCTTCTATAGAAAATGCGATCAACTGCATTTGTGTGTTGTTGTATTTGGGGACTCCAACTGATACTATCATCAGGAAAATGTTTTTGCTATCGCCGATCGCCATGCGCCTTGAATTGAAAAGCGGCATCAATAATTGTTCGGTTATTAATGACAGTTACAGTGCTGATCTGAGCTCACTGAAAATCGCGTTGGATTTTTTGGAACAGCAAAAACAACACGCAAAAAAAACGGTCATTCTTTCGGATATTTTACAAAGCGATAAACCCTCCGAAGCATTGTACAAAGAAGTTGCGCAATCACTGCAGCAGAAAAAAATAAACCGGCTCATCGGAATTGGTGATAAGATGATCGGACACAAAAAAATATTTGAAGATAAAATTGCGGATATTTCTTTCTATCATTCAACCGATGCATTCAAACAGGATTTTCATCAATTGGTTTTTCGTGATGAGACTATTCTTATTAAGGGCGCACGCGTTTTTGGGTTTGAAAAGATAGACCAGTTGCTTGCAGAACAAATTCATCGCACCGTATTGGAGATCGACCTGAATGCGATGACACATAACCTGAAACAATACCAGCAATTATTAAAGCCTTCTACCAAATTAATGGCGATGGTGAAAGCATTTGCTTATGGAAGCGGAAGTTTTGAAATTGCTAACCTGCTCCAGTTCCATAAAGTGGATTATCTGGCCGTTGCTTACACCGATGAGGCAATTGATCTGCGCAAAGGCGGCATAAGCCTTCCGATCATGGTGATGAATGTGGAGACGGATAGTTTCGAAGCACTCATCCAGTATAACCTCGAACCGGTAATTTTTTCGTTTCAGCAATTCGCATTGTTGGATGCGTATTTAAAAAAAGAAGGCTTACAACAATTTCCTGTTCATATAGAATTTGAAACAGGCATGAACCGGTTGGGTTTTGAATTGAAGAAAATTTCTGAATTGGAGAGTGTTTTAAAAAACTCCAATTTCAAAATTCAAAGTGCGTTCAGCCATTTGGCAGCGAGTGAAGAATTTCAGCAGGATGATTTCACCAAACAACAAGCGATGTTGTTTGGAAAAGCTGCCGACGAATTGCAGCAATCGCTTGGTTATACATTCATCAAACATATCTCAAATTCTGCAGCGATCATCCGCCATCCCGATCTGCAATTCGATATGGTGCGGCTCGGCATTGGCTTGTACGGTATCGACAGCGCTTCTTCCGGTAATCTCGATCTTATAGAAATTTCTACGTTAAAATCAACTATTGCACAAATAAAACAATTAAGTGACGGAGTAACGGTTGGGTATAACCGAAAAGGGGTTGCTGAAGGAAATACCAGCATCGCAACAGTGCGCATTGGTTATGCAGATGGTTATCCGCGAAGCCTCGGAAACGGTAATGGAAAAATGTTGCTGAAAGGGCACCTTGCACCGGTTATCGGCAGTGTGTGCATGGATATGACGATGATCGACATCACCGGAATTCCCGATGTAAAAGAAGGTGATGAAGTAATTGTTTTTGGAAAAGAGTTATCCGTAAAACAAGTTGCAAAATGGGCGCAAACTATTCCGTATGAAATTCTCACCGGCGTTTCGCAGAGAGTGAAACGTATTTATTTTGAGGAATGATTTTCAAATGTACGATGTACGATTTGGGATGTACGATTTCTGTGATTCGATCTTCTCTTTCTGATTAATTATTCCTTATTTTTTATTTCTAATTTTTTTGGTAACTAGCATTTGCTCTTTCTTCAACATCGTTGCGCCTGCCTGCCGGTAGGCAGGTCGCACTCTTGTACGGTAGTGATTCTTTCAGCTTTAGGTGGTGATGTAAATGTGTTGTAATTTTTTTAACGCAAAGGTGCGAGGCCAATCGTTATCAATTATCTATTATCAATTATCAATTCGATTTAATCCTCGGTCGGACGGAGACCGTCAGACCTTATTATTTCAGCAACTCATCCATATTTCTGTCATTGTCGATCTTGCCTTTTGCTTCGAGCATGCGCATATCTTTTGCGTCGCGTAAAAATTCAGAAGCAAAAATGAAATTGTTCAATCGTTGGTTCTTGCTGAAAATAATTTCTTTATTACTGCCTTCCCATTCTTTCAAGCCATCGTACATATAAATAATGTGGTCGCCGGTTTCCATCACACTATTCATATCATGTGTATTCACAATTGTTGTGATATTGTATTCAATAGTGATCTCCTGTATCAATTTATCAATTAGCAGGGAAGTTTGTGGATCAAGCCCAGAGTTCGGTTCATCACAAAATAAATATTTAGGGTTGAGTACAATGGCACGTGCAATACCTACGCGTTTTTTCATTCCACCACTCAACTCTGCAGGGAATTTTTTGTTCACGCCGGTGAGGTTCACACGTTCCAGCACTTCATTCACGCGTTTTAATTTATCGCTATAATTATTATGCGTGAACATATCCAATGGGAACATGATGTTTTGCTCCACCGTCATACTGTCGAATAATGCAGACCCCTGGAAAAGCATCCCGATCTGTTGACGCAATGCTTTTCTTGCTTCTGTATTCATTGCATTGAAGCTATCGCCACTATAAAAAATATCTCCGGCGTCAGGTTCAAACAAACCTACCAAACATTTCATCAATACGGTTTTCCCGCTTCCGCTTGCCCCGATAATGAGGTTGCATTGCCCGGCTTTCATCACAGCGCTTACGCCGCGGAGTACCTGCTTTTCTCCAAAACTTTTTTCTATGTCTTTAAATTCGATCATATTTTATGATGGGGAAGAATCTAACAATAATTGTGCGAGCACGTAATCGGAGAACAAGATCATCACGCAGCTTACCACAACAGATTTTGTACTTGCACGCCCGATCTCTAATGCGCCGCCTTTTACATAATAACCATAATATGCGGGAATGCTTGAAATGATGAAGGCAAATGTGTACGCTTTTATCAATGCAAAAAATACATTATAAGGTTGAAAAAATTGCAGCAGGCCCTTATCATAAGCACTTTCTGAAAGTATGCCCGATAATACGCCGGCCAACCTTCCGCCCCATATACCAAGCACTGCAGAAATAACAACAAGCATCGGTATCACAACTAAAGCCGCGGCTATTTTAGGCAATATCAAATATGTTTTTGTGTTGATGCCCATAATTTCCAATGCATCGATCTGTTCGCTCACACGCATGTTGCCAAGTTCACCGGCGATCTTGCTTCCGATCACGCCGGCTAAAACGATGCACACCAATGTTGGCGCAAACTCAAGTATAACTGTGTCGCGTACAATTTGTGCGATCGTAGATTTTGGAATGAACGGGCTTACTAACTGATAGGCTGTTTGCAGTGTTGATACTGCGCCCATGAATACAGAGATGATTACTACAATTCCCAATGCACCGATTCCGATCTCGGAGCATTGGTGCATAAATTCTTTCCAGTACATTTTGCCGTTTTCCGGTTTGGAAAACATGCCTTTCAGCATTAGCAGGTAGCGGCCAAATTCGGTGAATATTGTCATTGATTATAGATCGTGTTCGATAATAGAAAAATGAAAATACATTTTTCTGTTTTCATTTCATAGTGTTTACCCGCCTTTTACAGGTTTCTTCAAACGTTTCCACCACCGTGATTTTCGTATCTCATCTTCTGTGGAAGTTTTGCATTTTATCTGTGCATCAATTACCGCAACAAGCGCCATATTATAAATGCTGCGTACGGAACTTCCTAACTGCAACACATGCACCGGTTTTTTCATGCCTAATAAAATAGGCCCGATTGCATCAGCGCCACCTACTTCTTTCAATAAATTATAGGCAATATTTCCTGCGGCAAGATTCGGGAAGATGAGTGTGTTCACTTCCTGGTCTATCAGTTCGCTGAAAGGATAATTCTCTTTTAATATATCGTTGCTGAATGCAAGGCTCGCCTGCATTTCGCCATCAACTATTAAAGAGGGGTTGCGTTGCTTCACGATTTTTCTTGCTTCTGCAACTAACCTTGCTTCCGGTGAATTGCTCGTTCCGAAATTGGAATAGCTCAGCATAGCAATTCTCGGTGTAAGATTGAAGTTGCGCACTTCCCGTGCAACCATCAACGTTATATCTGCCAACTCTTCCGCAGTGGGGTTGAAGTTTACTGTAGTGTCTGCCATGAATAACGGTCCGCGTTTCGTAAGCAGCAAATACATCCCTGCAATTTTTTTCACGCCATCTTCCGTTCCGATGATTTCTATTGCAGGGCGGATCGTATCCGGGTAATTTTTTGTAAGCCCGGAGATCATGGCATCTGCTTCGCCGGTTTCCACCATCATGCAACCAAAATGGTTACGGTCGCGCATTACTTTATACGATTCATATTTATTAAAACCGCGGCGCTGGCGTTTCTGGAAAAATATCTCTGAAAAGAATTTTCTTTTTTCTTCCTGTTCATCACTGCGTGTATCAATGATCGGGAATTCATCTACATCAATATTATTGGCTGCTGCGATGCTGCGGATATTTTTTTCATCTCCTAATAAAATAGGATAGGCAATTCCTTCATCATATATGATCTGCGCAACCTTTAATATTTTCTGGTTATCGGCATCGGCAAACACAATCCGTTTCGGTGCCCGCCGTGCTTTGCTTCCAATAACGCGTATCAACTGATTATCTAACCCAAGCCGTTTATTTAATTCTATCGCATAGGCATCCCAGTTAGGAATCGCAGATTGAGCAACGCCGCTTTCGATTGCAGCCTTTGCAACAGCCGGTGCAACGGATGATAACAACCGCGGATCGAGAGGTTTCGGAATAATATACTGCGGGCCAAATGCGATTGTCTTTTCATTATATGCCATATTCACAATATCAGGCACGGCGCTTTTTGCGAGTTCCGCCAAAGCCTTTACAGCAGCAAGTTTCATCGCTTCATTGATCTGTGTGGCACGCACATCGAGGGCACCGCGAAAAATGAACGGGAACCCTAACACATTATTTACCTGGTTCGGGTAATCACTTCTTCCTGTTGCCATAATAATATCGTCACGCACATCAGTTGCAGATTCATAACTGATCTCGGGGTCAGGATTTGCCATCGCAAAAACGATTGGTCGTTTTGCCATGCTCCTCACCATATCCTGTGTAACTACATTTCCAACACTCAATCCCACAAACACATCCGCATCTTTCATTGCTTGTGCTAATGTCCAGTCATTTTTTGCAACGGCAAATGGTTTTTTATCTTCATCAAGGTCTATCCTTCCTGTATGCAACACACCATCTTTATCAAACATGATAAAATTTTCATACTTCGCGCCGAGGGCAATATATAATTTTGCGCAAGCCATAGCAGCAGCGCCTGCGCCATTTATTACAAAACGTACCTTATCAATTTTTTTCTTTTGTAACTCCAGTGCATTGATCAATGCAGCGCTGCTGATGATCGCCGTGCCATGCTGGTCATCATGCATCACAGGTATCTTCAGCGAATCGCGTAATTTTTTTTCGATATAAAAACATTCAGGCGCTTTTATATCTTCCAGGTTAATCCCGCCAAATGTTGGTTCAAGTGCTTTTACAATTTGTACAAATTTCTCCGGGTCTTTTTCGTTCACTTCAATATCAAACACATCAATATCTGCAAACACTTTAAACAACACTCCTTTTCCTTCCATCACCGGCTTCGATGCGTCGGGGCCTATATCACCCAAGCCCAAAACAGCTGTGCCGTTGCTTATCACTGCAACAAGGTTTCCCTTCGCGGTATATTTATAAACGTTCTCTACGTTGTGAAAAATCTCTTTGCAAGGCTCTGCAACTCCCGGCGAATAAGCCAGCGACAGATCGCGTTGGGTTTTGGCTTCTTTCGTAGGCACCACTTCAATTTTTCCGGGCCTGCCTTTGGAGTGATATTCAAGAGCCTGCTCCTTGCGGAGTTCCTTTTTTTGCATACAAGTTTTTTAGGTAACGGCGAATGCAATATCGCCGGCTAACAAGGATGCAAAATACGAAATCCCGAAAGGATTTACGATTTTAGATGTGCGATATACGATTTCATTGGAATAGCTATCAGCTTTGAGCCATGAGCTTCGAGCGTTTTCAATTTTCAACTCTCATTTTTCAATTATTTAGCTTTTAGTATTTATTTTTTTAGTTTTTCTTTTGATACCAGCTTCATTAACTCCGGTTGAGCATCGTTGCGTCGCATTACGTTCATCGGTAGTGCTACTATTGAGCTTTGGGTTTATAACCGGGAATTTTTTTCACTCAAAACAGCTTAAATAGTTGAGCCGCAAAAAGAGTATAATTCAACTCCGCGTGAAATACTTCGTGTGTGATTTGGTTCATCAAGGTTTTTCAGTGTTTAATGTAAAAATCAACATTATCGGGTTTCTCCTTTGTATTTTTGGTATGAATACAATGCAATGCAAAAAGCGAGAAATACGATAATAGCACAGGTATTATGCTGGGCGTTGCTGTATTTTTTCTGGGTAATGGTTTTTCAAAAGCGTGCGTTTGCATTTTCGCGGACAGCTACTGTTGAATTTTGCTATCTTATTTTTGTTGCTGCCAACTATTATTTCAACACGCTTGTTACTATTCCCAGGTTTTTATACAAAAAAAAATATATTCTTTTTGCGCTTGCATTTCTTGCAGGGATTTTTTGCACAGCTTTATTGCGTGTGCCGCTGGCTACATATCTCAATGCACATTATTTTTTAACTGGAAAACCACAACCCGGTTTTTCAGAATTATTTCTCAATTCTTTCCTCAACATTTTTATCTGGACAGTTTGTATTGTAGCTGCTAAGCTAATGATCGACAGGATGCGCATACAAAAGCATATTGAGGAAATGGCAAAAGAAAAAGAAAAAGCAGAACTTGATTTTCTAAATGCACAATTCAATCCACATTTTTTATTCAATTCCATCAATCTTATTTACGGGCATATCGATAAACAAAATATAGTTGCCCGGGAGATGTTGCTCACATTTTCTGATATGCTGCGATACCAGTTGTATGAGTGCAGCAGCAGCTTTATCGATATAGAAAAAGAGATGGGTTACATAAAAAATTATGTGGCGCTGCAAAAAGCAAGAAAAGGGGAACAACTTTCTGCAAGCCTTTGTATCGAAGAAAATGTAAAAGGGTTTAAGATCGCGCCATTATTATTTATTGCGTTTATTGAAAATACATTCAAATATGTGAGCAATAGCGATGAAAGGCAAAACTGCGTGAAAATTTCTTTTCAAAAACAAAAAGACAATTTGATTTTTCAATGTTCTAATAGCAAAGAAACCGATGTGAATACAACTATCGAACATAAGGGGATTGGTATTGCCAATGCAAAACGCAGGCTGACATTGCTTTACCCACAGAGGCATGAGCTCGAAATAAAAGATACGGATAATAATTATGAAGTGATATTAAAACTGCAACTTGTATGAAGTTAAATTGTATAATTGTTGATGATGAACCGGTAGCGAGAAAATTGCTGGAAGAATATATTGGCGATACAGATTTTCTGCAGCTTGTTGGCAAAGCGGAAAACCCTGTTAAAGCAAATACCTTGCTTAATAACAACAAAGCTGATTTGCTTTTCCTGGATATCAATATGCCAAAAATGAGCGGTATTGAATTTTTGCGAAGTATAAAAGAATTGCCACTCACAATTATGACGACTGCTTACACAGAATACGCGATTGAAGGTTTTGAATTGAGTGTGTTGGATTATTTAGTTAAACCTTTTTCTTATGAGCGCTTTTTGAAAGCGTGTACTAAGGCAAAAGAATATTATGAATTGAAGAACAAAAAAAATAACGAGACAAGTAACAACGTACAGGCAGATTATTTTTTTGTAAAATGCGATGGCAGAATTGAAAAAGTTTTGTACGAAGATTTAATTTATGTAGAAGCAATGTTGAATTATGTGGTGCTGCATACGGAAGACAAAAAGCTGATGGTTTATTTAACGATGAAAAGTATTTCCGAACAGTTACCGGAAAATATTTTCCTGAAAATCCATAAATCTACAATCGTCAACATCAATAAAATAAAAAGTATTGAAGGCAATGAAATAAACCTCGGTAACGCAAAAGTGCTGATCAGCCAGGGATTGCAGGAATCGGTGATGAAGGAGATTTTGAAAGATAAAATTTTGAAGAGGTGAAATTTCTCACGGATTTCATGGATTGCACAGATATTTGCTATTAATAAACTTATCTGCGCATTCTGAGTAATCTGTGAGAAAACTTTCCAAAAAAATAAAAAAGCCCCGCTATTAACGAGGCTTGAATTTTATTTGCAATAACAATCTATGCTTCTCTGCCGTGGCAGTTTTTGTATTTTTTTCCGCTTCCGCATGGGCATGGATCATTGCGCCCAACTTTCGGACCGACTTTCACCGGCTCTTGTTTTACCTGTTCTGAAGGTTCATAATAATCTTTGCCTTCATTAATGATCTCACGGTTACCACTATCTGAAGTTACCAATTCGTCTTTGCGCACTTTCATGCGGCTCATATCTGTTTTTTGCTCACGGCCTTCGCGGATCGGCGCACGGTTTTCTTCAACAGGTATGCTGCAATGTGAAAGGAAGCTGACAATATCTTTATTCACTTCGCTATCCATCTGGCGGAACAATTCAAAAGCTTCCATTTTGTAGATCACTAGTGGATCTTTTTGTTCGAGATAAGCGGTTTGCACACTTTGTTTCAAATCATCCATTCCACGCAAATGTTCTTTCCATGCTTCATCAATTATTGCTAATGTGATCTGGCGTTCCACTGCATTCATCAACTCGCGGCCTTCTGTGCTCAATGTTTTATCCAGATTGGCAAGAACATTTATCGATTTTTTCCCATCAGTAAACGGCACCACTACATTTTCAATATGCTTCCCTTGTGTAAGCTTGATGTTTTTGAAAACAGGAACGGCCTGCTTACGCAATTCTTCTAATTTGCGTTCGTAATTCTGAGTGGCTTCCGTGTATAATTTTTCTGACAATTGTGCTTCATCAACTCTCGCGAATTCTTCTTTATCAATACTTGTATCCAGCCCGAAGTTTACAATAGCAGCCAGTTTGAAACCTTCATAATCATCCATTCCTTTGAATGAACTGACCAATCCTTCTGCAACAACAAAAAACGCATTATCGAGATCGAGTGCAAGGCGTTCACCAAACAAAGCGTGGTTACGTTTTTTGTACACTACGTTACGCTGCTTGTTCATCACATCATCATACTCCAGCAAACGTTTACGGATGCCAAAGTTATTTTCTTCTACTTTTTTCTGTGCACGTTCAATACTTTTTGTAACCATTCCATGCTGGATCACTTCACCTTCTTTGTAACCCATTTTATCCATCAGCGAAGCAATACGATCGCTACCAAACATACGCATCAGGTCATCTTCCAATGAAACATAGAACTGTGTTGTTCCCGGATCGCCCTGGCGTGCAGAACGTCCGCGCAACTGCCTGTCCACACGGCGGCTTTCATGTCGTTCCGTACCAATGATCGCGAGGCCACCGGCTTCTTTCACCCCAGGCCCGAGTTTGATATCCGTACCACGGCCGGCCATGTTCGTAGCAATGGTTACCGCACCTGCTAATCCTGCTTCGGCAACAACCTGTGCTTCACGGGCGTGCTGTTTTGCGTTCAATACGTTGTGTGGAATTTTTTTAACGCTCAGCATCTTGCTCAATAACTCACTCACTTCAACAGAAGTTGTACCTACAAGTGATGGCCTTCCTTCATTGCGTAATTTTTCAATTTCGTCAATTACGGATTTATATTTTTCGCGTTTGGTTTTATATACGAGGTCCTGGAAATCTTTGCGGATCGCAGGAACGTTTGTGGGAATTGTTACAACATCCAATTTATAGATATCCCAAAACTCTGCAGCTTCTGTTTCCGCGGTACCTGTCATACCTGCGAGTTTGTGGTACATACGGAAATAATTCTGCAGTGTAACTGTTGCATAGGTTTGTGATGCTGCTTCGATCTTTACATTTTCTTTTGCTTCGATCGCCTGGTGTAAGCCATCACTATAACGGCGGCCATCGAGGATACGGCCGGTTTGTTCATCCACAATTTTCACTTGTCCATCAAGCACCACATATTCCACATCTTTATCAAACAAGGTATATGCTTTCAATAATTGCTGCACAGTATGAATGCGGTCTGCTTTCACTGCATATTCATTCAGCAACGCTTCTTTCTGTACTAATTTTTCTTCAGGCGTAGAAGATGATTTTTCTATATCAGCCAGTTTCACAGCAATATCAGGGAGCACAAAGAAATCGGGGTCTTCGCCTTCACGTGTGATCATTTGGATACCCTTGTCCGTTAGGTCTACCTGGTTATTTTTTTCATCAATCTGAAAATATAATTCAGTATCAACAACAGGCATTTGCTTTTGGTTATCGGCGAGATAATAATTCTCGGATTTCTGCAATTTCACACGCATACCGGGTTCGCTCAGGAATTTGATCAACGGCCCGTTTTTCGGTAACCCGCGATAGGCACGCATCAGCGCAAGGCCACCATCTTTCGGATCATCATTTCCTTCTGCAATTTTTTTCTTCGCTTCGTTTAAAAACTGGTTCACCGCTTTCTTCTGCACTTCCACCAGTCTTTCCACTCTCGATTTTAAAATGTGGTATTGCTGATCATCGCCTTTCGGAACCGGGCCGGAAATGATCAACGGCGTTCTTGCATCATCGATCAACACACTATCCACTTCATCCACCATTGCATAATGGTGTTTGCGTTGTACCATTTCATCAGGTGAGTGGACCATATTATCACGCAAGTAATCAAAACCAAATTCGTTATTTGTTCCGTAGGTAATATCTGCATGATATGCGGCGCGACGTGCTTCACTATTTGGTTCATGTTTATCAATACAATCAACTGTCAATCCCAACCATTCGAAGATCGGGCCGTTCCATTCCGAGTCGCGTTTTGCGAGGTAGTCATTTACGGTTACAATATGCACGCCTTCGCCGGCAAGTGCATTCAGGTATGCTGGTAAGGTAGATACCAATGTTTTTCCTTCACCGGTTGCCATTTCTGAAATTTTCCCCTGGTGCAAAACCGTTCCGCCGATCAGCTGCACATCATAATGCACCATATTCCAGGTGATCAGGTTCCCTGCAGCCATCCAACTGTTTTTGTAAATAACTTTATCGCCTTCAATGCGGATGTGCTGTTTTTTTACGCTGAGGTTTTTATCATGCTCAGTTGCAGTAGCAACAATTTCTTCGTTCTCCTTAAAACGTCTCGCTGTTTCTTTTACTACAGCAAATGCTTCCGGTAAAATTTCTTTCAGTATTTCTTCAAATTGTTTGTCGCGGTTTTTTTTCAGCTCATCAATTTCGTTGTAGATCGCATCTTTTCCATTTATATCGCTGAACGGAAGTTCTTCTGCTTTTTTATTCAGTTGGGAAATTTCATTATCAATAGTGCTGAGATGGTTTTTAATGCGTTGTTTAAATTCATCCGTTTTAGCACGCAATTGATCGTTTGTTAAAGACTGGTATGATGCAAAATGCTGGTTGATTTTTTCAACAATCGGTAGAATCGTTTTAATATCTTTTTCGGATTTATTTCCGCCAAAAATTTTCGAAATAATGCCTAACATGATAGCGCTTTAATATATTAATATAGAGTTTATGATATCTGTTTGTCAAATATGGTGCTCAACCTTGTTAAAAGCCAAATTGACAGGGCTGCAAAGTTACGGAAAGGAAGCGAGAAGAAAGGCAGTAGCGAGGGATTGGTTATCAGGGGCTTGGAAGTTAATATGATAATGTGCTAATTTGAAAAAGTGATAATGCTTCACCGCATAATTTATCATAACTATCTGCAATGTCTTTGTACTATCAGAATAGAACACAGGAGAAATAAAAATGGCTTTTTCTATTAAAGTGAAAAATCAAGGATGCTTTATTATTTATCAGCCTTGAAAATTTCACCGTTTTTTATTACCAAAAAAACAGTCCTGATATTTTCAATCTTTGCGAGAGGATTTTTGTCCAGCACAACAAGATCTGCAATTTTGTTAGGCTCAATTGTTCCGCGGGTATTTTCAATGCCAATGGCTTCTGCAGCAGTTTTTGTAGCAGCAATCAATGCATCCATATTGGAGAAGCCGGCTTCCTCAGTCAATAACTGCATTTCATATTGAACAAATTCTTCCTGGTCATCATCAGTGCCGGTACAGATTTTTACGCCTGCTTTATAAGCATCGCGAATTAGTCTTTTGCCGATTTGATATTGGTAATACCACCTTGAATTTTCATTCTTTGCAGCTCTCTTATAAGTGAGCAAAGTAGCATCGAGGATGGTGTTGTTTGCCTTCATTAATTTATACAGGTCACTGTGGATGTGTACCGAATCGTCCCAGAATTTATCATCATGTTTTGATCTCCAGGAAACCGGGATACTATCGAAATTTTCGTAAATAAGAAGCGGAACATGCGAAACAGAGCTGATGCCTGCTTTCACAAGGTCGGTGGGCCGTGCGCCTTGCAACCATCCATGCCCCCATACTTTTATTTGCTGCCTTTGTGCTTCAGCGATAATTTTTGTGGCAAGCTGTGCGGATAAATTTGCGTACAATTTAATTCCCGTTGCGCCTGTTCCTTTTGCTCTTGCAACAGCAAGCACAAGATTTGTTGTGTCTGATATTGCCTGCATATACGGGGCTTTTCCGGTAACGATTCCCTTTGTAGAAGAAACTACACGCGGGTCTTCGAAAAATTGCGGGCCAGCCATAAGCGCCGAATAATAAATATTTGGAGAAATAATATCGCCGGTCATCGCATCGCGGGAATAACTTGCAAGTGTCCTCGCGTCTCCGGCCATATCGCGTACAGAAGTGATCCCTGAGTATAACATTTTGCTTAGCACATTTAATGTAGTGGCACGATTATCTATATCAGAAGGATCAGTAGCCATGTGAACATGCGTGTCAATCAATCCGGGAATAAGATATTTTCCATTCAGGTTAATAGCCACAACTGAATCCGGTAAAATTTTACTTCCATCAGGAAAAATATCACTGATCATATTATTCTTAACCACAACCGTTTGGTTTGCGGATGGTTTTGTATGCCCGGCATCGATCAACGTGACCCCGGTAAGTGCAAAATCCTTTAAAGCTATTTGTGCGTGCAGAAAACACAACGGGAAAAATAATGTGCCTGATAAAAATAAAAGGATATGAATTCGTTTATGCATGCGCGTTAGTTTTTTGAAGATTGAAAAAGGTTGGTAGTTAAAGGTAGAAAGAATTTGCGTTTTATTACACTACCTAATTACACGGAATATTATTTATACTGAAGAATTTAATATGTGCGGGAATGTAATTCGTGTCGTTTACAAATCCCTGCAGTGCAAAAATGCCGATGTATTTAGGTTGTATGAAGATGTCTTTGTTTAGTACTTCTTTAAATGCAAAATTTTCAACCTGTCCTGCAGCATATAAAAAGCGAAAATGGTTACCGTTTTTTTCAATACGTAATGCAGACCTGGTAAGATTTGTTGTTACCATTTTTTCCTGTCCGGAATCAATATTGAAAACAGTAAAATGAACGATCTCTTCCGGGTTGCTCAGGTTTTTTCCGTTGGAACTGATTCCCTGGACAATGATCTCTTTCGGGCGGTTCAATCCGCCAAAAAAATCATTGAATGCAAACGAAAGCCGGATGCATTTTGAAGAAAAATTGCTGTCTTCCATTAATAAGATCCCTGCCTGCTGCCAGCGTTGCATAGGTACAAAACCATCCAAATGTATTTCGGCAGTAAAACAACCGGTGTTAATTTTTCGCAGCAAAAGATTTTTTATTTCAGGAATGTTTGTAGAATCTTTCCAGTTGTCGCCTCGTAAAGTAAACAAGGTGAGATGTGAAGGAAGCTCATTTCGTTTTTCCCACCATGTTTCATCTTTGGATTGAATGAACCAACCGTTTTGGTTTAAAGAATCTTCATTAACCGTATGAAAATCTTCCGAAAAATTTTCTTGTTTTTTTGCAGGTAAAAACATCAGTATGATAAAAATGAGGATGGTAAACCCAAGAAAAATCACCAACCATTTTATATTGCGGCTTGCAGGTTTTTTACTTTCAATTACTACATTAGTTTGTTTTTCTTCTGCTAAAATGGAATTTCGATATTGGTACCAATAGGGATAGTGTGCTTCTTTATTTTTTCGTTGTACTTCATCGGTATATGGCGCTTTTAAAACATATCTCGCCAATGTGTCCATGGTGGAAACAGAAGGGTTTTCCGGGTTTGCATCCGGATTCAATGCGTAGGCTGCATAATTCTTGAGGCTTTTTGCACCGATCACCAAACCGGTTGCATCCAAAACCTGGTTGCTGAAATGTTTTGCTTCCGTTTCGGAAATGGAAGATTGCAATTCAAACCCGAAACATTTTTTAAATGCTTCGTTGAACAGGCTGATAAATGCTGAACTGGTTATATCCTTCATATTTCCGGTCATTTCCGGCACAATTCTACACATTTCCGTTCCAATTCCGCATGAAGGGTTTCATAAAATTCATTTTTATGTTTTAAAAAGAAATTATGAACCGAAACTGGTTTTTTATTTTTTGTTTTACCTGTACAAGTGCATTTTCGCAAACACTTCAATTGCATTACGACATCCGCCATACAATTGACCCGAAACGAAACACAAAAAATTATCCCACTTTATATTTTGAATATTTTAAGAATTATGATTCTGCAAAATCGTTCATAAAGCCCGGATCGTTCTTATTGAAAATGCAGGCAGATTTTACCGGAAAAAAAAATAATATGGCGCAGTTTTACATGCAGGTTTCGCAAACCTTCAAATGCTGGAAGCCGGATTTTTTCCTGAACCTGCAATACAGCGGCGGCCTTGGGGTAACAGACCCGAAACAATATAGTTTTTACATTACGAATACATACTCAGTTGGCATTGCATACCCGTTCAGATTTGGGAGTGCATATATGAGCAGTGTGCTTAATTACAAATATGTTGCTTATGCAAAACCCACGAACGATTTTTTGTATACGTTATATTGGTGGAAAGGATTATGGAATTATAAAGCAGAATTTGCGGGAGATTTTTCCATCTGGACAGAAAATAAAAACCACGGTGATGACTTTACAAAAGACCTCCACGGCAAACGCTTTTTCTTTTTTGCCGAACCGCAGTTTTGGTACAATCTGAGTAAATCATTTTCTGCGGGCACAAAACTGAACACTTATTATCATGTGTTGATAACGGATAATGTTTTGCAAATTTATCCAACGATTGCGGTGAGATGGAAGTTATAAGAGGTGAATGGTGAATGACGTTGTGAGCGTAATGAAATTTAAGCAGTAATAATTTGAAAGTTTATCGGCGAGCTTCACGTCATGCCTGCGCAGGCAGGCATCTCATTTTTTGTTATGATGAATTGTTTGGTAGGATTACCACATTAGCACATCATTGCAAACCCTGCATAGCTTAATGAAGTAATGTACGTGCGACCTGCAAATTAATTTTGAAAATACATCTTCAAACTAAAGCTCAATAGTAGCACAACCGATGAACGAAATGCGACGCAACGATACTCCATCGAAGTTCAAATGTTGGTATTCAAACAGCCCTTTCTAAAGTTACGCGGAAAAAATTTTTCATTGTCAAAAATATTAGTATTTTTATTCTAAATTTATTAGCTATGTCAATTGCGTGCAAAAACCTCAAGTACCTGCGCAAGCTCCGCGGATGGACGCAGGAAGAATTTGCTGCCAAACTAAAGATCAAACGTTCGCTGCTCGGCGCTTATGAAGAAGAACGTGCCGACCCGCGAATTGATGTGCTGGAAACTGTAGGCAATATTTTTAAATTATCGCTTGATGAATTGCTGCGCAAAGACCTCGGTGAATCGAAGGGCGGAAGTTATTTGGCAAAACGCCGTGCATTGAAATTAACCGCTGCTTCCAATGAAATACAATTGGTGCCGGTGAAAGCTGCGGCTGGTTACCTCGCCGGTTATGCTGATCCTGAATTCCTTGATGAACTCAATACATTCACGTTGCCGATGCTTGCTCCGGGAACGTATCGTGCATTTGAAATTGTTGGGGACTCCATGCTTCCAACGCAAAGCGGATCAGTGATCGTTGGTGAGAAAATAAATAATACAGATGATGTGCGGAGTAATGATACCTATATTGTTGTTTCCCGTGGCGAAGGCATCGTGTACAAACGTGTGATGAAAAATAACAAGCTAAAAAATAAGCTGACTTTGGTGAGTGATAATACGGCATATCAGCCCTATAATGTGAATACAGAAGATGTGATTGAAATATGGAAAGCGCAGATGATCATCAGTAAAGCCAATATACAACAACGCTGGGATGTTAACCAGCTTGCAAACCTGGTAAGCAACCTGCAGGAACAGGTGAGCGTGATGAAGAAAAAAATGAATTAATATTTCACGCAGAGGCGCAAAGACGCAGAGAAAATAAACCTTATTTTATCACTCTTTGCGTCTTTGCGAGAAGAGAAACCTGAAAGAAATGAATTAGGTTATAGATCTCCCAACGGCGCAGCGACGCGACGTTTGGTTTCCTGATTATCATTTTTCTATCGTAGCGCCTTTGCGAGAAATCAAAAAACATGAAACAGCAATCAATTACATTCATCCAGGACTCTTTTGATAAAGATATAGCCTTGCGTGAATTGCAGATTATTCCCGGTGTTGGTAAGTCGATTGCTAACGATCTCTATAATATCGGCATCCGTAAAGTGAGCGACTTGCGGAGAAAAAATCCTGAGAAATTATACCAGCTTTCCAATCAGCATGTAGGTGTAACACAGGATCGTTGCTTGCTCTATGTTTTCCGTTGCGCTGTTTATTTTGCAGAAAACCCAAAACCGGAAAAGGAAAAACTGAACTGGTGGTGGTGGAAAGACAAGATTTAAAATATCTCGCAACGGCGCAAAGCCGCAACGAGGGAATCGAGAGTGTTATTGAATTTAACTTTGCGCCGCTGCGTCGTTGCGAGAAAATTTTATTGCAACTGAACCAGCTTCTTTCCAACGATCGCAAATACATTTTCATTTCGCTTTGGTTCAATTACGGCAACTCCTGTAAAATGACTGAATGCCGGTAATACAGCATATTCTTTTCCAAAATAAAAACAAGGCAGGCAAACAGATTGCCTTCCGGCACCATTCATACGAATGCCGGGATGAATGTGGCCGGAGAAGAAGTAGTTGCCGGTCGGCAGTTGTCGGTCATCGGCTATCGCTTCTCCGACGTCCGAAAACCGATGACTGACGACTGACACGTCGTGAACGAAGGTAAATTCGCTAATAGCCTTATGTTCATCACACCATTGAATTCCGCATTGATCATACCAATCGTCATGCAAAATGTCATGATTGCCTTTTATCAAATGGAAATCAATTCCGGAAAAATTTTCACGCCATTTTTTAAATAATTCAATTTCTTTATTGGCAACGCTGTGAAAAAAATCGCCGACAATAATAAGTTGTGTGGGTTGAAAAAATTGTATTTGGGCAACCAATCGTTGCAGGTCTTCCTTATAAACAGATTGTGGTACAGCAATTCCTGACTTCCGGAAATGCCCGGTTTTGCCAAAGTGCAGGTCAGAAATGATCAGTGCTTTTTCATTTTCCCAGAAGATCAATCGTTCGGGGCTTAGCCATAGTTGCTGATCTTTTATTTTATAGGGCAGTGGGGGTTGCATCAGTCATTTTTTTTCGGTTCGTCGGGTAAATTATTTTTTGCCTTGATATAACGGGCAAGGCTATCCGCCCAGGTCATTAGCGTTTGTTTTTGTTGCGGGTTCAACACTGCATTACGATGAATCCATAAATAACTATCCAGCGGCATCCATCCGTCACGTTGCGAGTCTACAATACTGTTTAATTTATGATATTGCTTTTTGGGGGCATAACCTGCAAACTCTGCAAAATTCAATTCACGTTTACCTTCATTAATATGGTTGGTGAGCCACCACGCTACCGGCTGAATATTATTGTACCATGGATAACGGGTATTGTTACTGTGGCAATCGTAACAGGAAGTTTTTAAAATGGCCTGCACACTATCGGGCACCCCAAAATGCAGCGTAATATCATTTTGAGAAACAGCCGTAGAAATATTTTTTTTTGGGTGAAAAAACTGGATCACAATCAAAGCAATTAAGAGTAACAAAAGAATTTTTCTCAGCATATAATTTATTTGTGGCTCAAAAGTAAAAGTAAAATATGGCAATGCGAAGATTTAGTAAGTATGAGTTATGAACTATAAAGGATAGTTTCTCAAATAACTCATACTTCATACCTATCGGCCTAACTGCATCTGCATCCGCTTCACCCGATCTTCCAGTTGTTCGGATGAAAAATTTTCACGCATACTATCTACTTTCAATGGAAAACAAAATGGCGTTAATTGTTGCGGAACAGTAATTACAATTTTCCCCTGCCGAATACGCTCAAGCATATTTCGCAATCTTGCTTCTTCCATTTGTTGTTCCATTACTTCATTGTATGCCTGTCGCAATAATAAATTGTCTTTGTCGTATTCACTGAAAACATTGAACAATAAAGAAGCTGAAGATTGCAGGTGCCTTGCTTTTTTTTGTTCGCCGGGATAACCCTGGAATATCAATCCGCCGATCACGGAGATGTCGCGGAACTTTCTCCTTGCCATTTCTGCGCTGTTCACGCTTCGCTGGATATCTGCAGAAAGGTTTTCCAAAGAAAATAGCTCGTACACATTTGTGTCATCAACAGGGATCGGCTGATCGCTCAATAATTCAAACCCATAGTCATTCATTGCAAAAGAAAAAGTGATCGGTAAAATCCTGCTGATGCGAAACGCTAAAAGTGCTGCCATTGCCTCGTGCACTAATCTCCCTTCGAATGGATATGCAAAAAGGTGATAGCCATCTTTGGTTTCAATATGTTCGATCAGCAATTCATTTTCTTTCGGAACATGCGACAGGTTTTGCTGCAACTCAAAAAGTGGTTTTAATACTTCAAGTTCAATTTCTTTTTTCATTGTGAATGAAGCATCCGATGGCTCAAAGCCATCGGATGCCTCATTCAATTTTCTACGAAGCATAAAACCCAGGTTTGCGGAAAGTGGCATTCGGCCGCCTTGCCAGCTTGGTACGATCGATTTTTTTGCGTTTGATTTTTTCACTAATGCCGTCATGTCTTTTATCATCACGAATTCAAGGTTTCTTCCGGCGAGTGTAAACACATCTCCGGGCGAAAGCCGCGAAATAAAATATTCTTCGATTACGCCAACATAACCGCCACTGACAAACTTCACTTTCATCATCGCATCGCTTACTATAGTCCCGATATTCAAACGATGACGCATGGCTACTTTCCTGCTGTTGATCTTGAATAATCCATTGATAACTTCCACTTTTTTAAATTCATCATATTGCTGCAACGCAGCTCCGCCTTCAGAAATAAAATATAAAATTTTTTGCCATTCTTCCTCTGTCATTTCTGAATAACAATGTGTGGATTTTATTTCAGGAAAAATAGCATCCGGGTAAAACCCGTCGGAAATAGCAAGTGTAGAAAGATATTGTATCAGCACATCAAAACAGAGCAACATCGGCTGGCGGCTTTCGATGAAATTCATTTCCATTGAAGTTTTTAGCGCCGCAGCTTCTACCAGTTCCAGTGAATGTGTTGGAAGAAAATAAATTTTACTTACTTCACCAGGCTGATGGCCGCTTCTGCCTGCACGTTGTAAAAAACGTGCTACGCCCTTTGGTGAACCAACCTGTATAACCGTTTCGACCGGGCGAAAATCAACACCGAGGTCTAAACTCGCCGTGCAAACAACAGCTTTTAGTTTTCCTTCATGCAGCGCTTCTTCCACCCATATTCGCAGATCCATATCAATTGAGCCGTGATGCAATGCTAATACGCCGGCGAGATCAGGAGAAGCGATGAGTAATTTTTGGTACCATGTTTCACTCATTCCACGGGTGCTGATGAAAATGAGTGTGGTTCTGCTTTGGTGAAGAATGGGAATTACTTTATCGATCAATTTGATACCAAGATGGCCCGACCACGGATATTTTTCAATCTCATCGGGAAGGATAGATTCGATCTCAATATTTTTTTTGATCGATGCTTTTACAATTACGCCTTCGGCTTCCCCCCCGAACCCTTTCCGAATGGAGAGGCGGAGGGGGGCGAGTAAAACATTTTTTGCTTCTTCAAGATTGCCGATTGTTGCGGAGATACCCCAGAGGGAAAGCTGCGAGCTGTGAGCCTTGAGCTGTGAGTTTGTTTCCTCGCTCTTAGCTGATAGCTCAAAGCTCACAGCTACATTTACCACTCTCGAAACCGCCAGTTCCACCTGCACGCCGCGTTTGCTTCCAAGCAACTCATGCCACTCATCAACGGCAATTGTTTTTAAAGTTTGAAAAATTTCCGGATAATTTTTTTGCGCTAATAACAAATGCAAACTTTCCGGTGTGATAATGAGTACTTCCGGCATTTGCCGTTTTTGTTTTTGCCGTTCATTGGTATCTGTATCACCATTTCGGATACCAACTTTCCAACTCATTTGCAATTCTGCGATCACTTCTTCCATCGCTCTTCCAATATCTTTTGCCAATGCACGAAGCGGAGTGATCCATAATAATTGCAAACCATTTTTTGATTTGCTTTTATAATTGTCCGGGTGATGATTGATAAAATCAATGAGCGAACCCAAAAAAACGGAGAATGTTTTTCCACAACCGGTTGGTGCATTTACCAATCCTGAATTTCCATCGATGATATGTTGCCAGGTTTCTTCCTGGAAAGAAAATGGCTTAATCTTTTTTGCATGAAACCATTCGTTAATGATCTTATATCCTATGGTGTGTTGAACCTGCAAATAAAAAAATTAGTGAGTGATATTTTGTGAACGATGCCGAACAGGATTACAAATGTACAAGAGTGCGACGCAAGAATGTTTAATAGAATTGGTATGTTGGTAACAAAATAAAAAATATAAACTATAGCGTTTTCAGATATTCGATGACCGCTTTTCTTTCTTTGTCGGTGAACATATCGCCGAAATAATGCCCATAATTTCCATAACCCGGCAGGTCGGTGTTATAAATTATTGTTCCGCCTGCAGAATCGTGTGCAGTGTATTTCCATCCTAC
Organism: Bacteroidota bacterium; assembly: GCA_018266575.1. Classification (GTDB taxonomy): domain Bacteria; phylum Bacteroidota; class Bacteroidia; order Chitinophagales; family Chitinophagaceae; genus Puia. Next base: position 129,565 of record JAFEAE010000023.1, on the reverse strand, counting down.
TTTATCATAATCATATTCGAGGTTGTCATAATCCCGCGACCAATATTTTGGACGAAGCTTACTGTTCAGAACTGCTTCGAGTGTAGGTACAGAACCGTTATGAAAATACGGAGCTGTTATCCAGACGCCGTCGAGCGGAGGGGCGATATAACCATTAAATGGTTCGAGCCTTGCTTTATATTCCCCTTGTGCAAACCAACTATTATTAAACCACAACACGAACTGCGGGTTTTGATAATTACTTTTGTACAACAGGGAATCTGTTTTAACAATTTCTTCCGGTATTAATAAATTCGGGTATTCATCACCGTTACCATGGCACTTCGCACAGTTCTGAACAAATAAAATACCACCTTTTTTCGCCAATTCCTTGTTAACCGGGTACGGATATTTCGGCGGTTGCAGTGAATTGATATACGCCAGCACATTATTGAAATGCGTATTTACCTCTGCTGATTCCGCAGTATCGTTCACCGTTAGTAAATTGGAAGCCATTAAGAATTTCCCGAAATCCCCTCTGCCAAATCCATTATAAAACATGCCGTGCTTTTTCTTTAACAGCCACCATGCAGGAACATCAGAAGGAATTACTTCATCAGGAATTTCCATTATTGCATTTTCGTTCCATCGAAATGTTTGCGGGTCGCGATGCGCAACAAGCAATGCAGCCAAACGGTCGGCAGCATTTACCCCCCTGATTTTTGTATGCAATTGATTGCTGATAGCTTTTACCACTTTTAAAAAAGGTTCTGCTGCTTCATATTTTTTTGGATCAGTATTTTTTAAAACCTGCTCAGCCATTGCGGCATTTTGCGGGTTTAATTTTTCACCTCCGGTAAAATCAACTGTTGAATTGCCGAGCCCGATGATCAGTTTATTATCGAATATCTGTGCATGGCATTGCAAACAATTTGGTGCAACAACAATTTCCCCATTCGGCGCTTTTACTGCTGTGTATTCGTAGCTGATATGTTGATTTAAACCTTCACGCTGAAGATAATTTGTTGAACTTTTTCCGAAAGCGAGTTTAAAATAAGAAAGCGGGATACCGCTTTTCAGATAATCGCCGGTTACCAGGTAATTGAAACCTTTAGCGCTGTCGCCGCTGCGTTGCGGGCTTAGCGGGATATACACCGGTTTCGGTTCTTCACGGCTATGAAAAATTTTTGTGGAAGCAACACAAACAACACCTGTAGCAATAAGCACGATAATTTTCTTCATAGCGAAATTTGAACTGTATAAAATTAAAACACGCTACCAGAAATAACAAAAGCTATTGAAACAAGTTGGATGTTTTATGATTTTTTTAAAGGCGCCTTTGATTTCATGCAGAGGCGCATGGGTTTTTATAAAAGGGAAATCCATGCGATCTGAACGTAAAATTATTTAAGAAAAAATCAATTGACAGAAGAAGCGCTGCCATTCAGCATTTTGATAAAGTATATTTTTTTATTTTCAAAATAATCAAGCTGCGGGTTCTGCTTGTTGGTGAATACCGGTTCGATTTCAAAATCGTTGATGGGATTGTATTTTTTTTCTACCACATTTCCGTTGAGCTTGTCGCCATATTGCTGTAACAACTTCGCGAAATGATATGTAGTTTCATAACCACGGAAAACCATATCGCTTGGGCGGGAATAAAATTTTGTTTTAAAATCTTCCTGGATCGACCTGGCTACTGTATTACTGCTATCATTCAGAAAAGGCGTAGTATAAATAATGTTTATATCCCGGTATTCTGCATCGGAAAAATCGATATTGTCCCAGGTGGGCATACCAACAATTTCAACAGGGTACGATCTGCCAAAACCTGAAAGCTGGGAACAAATATTCCTTGCAAAATTTTCATCAAAACTTCCGGCTAAAAAAATATTCTGTTTTGTACTATCGAGATAAGGAAGCAATTGTGCGGAAAGAACCGGTTCTGTAAGGTCAACGTATTTTAACGTGACGGGAGTTGACGCTGAATTTTTTTGAATGTCTGTGAAATAATTTTTTATACGGTCTTCCATTGCACCTTTTTTTCGCAACACAATTATTTGCGATGCGCCATAATTTTTTTGCAGGAACCGATAGATACTTTCAAAATGGGTTTTTATTGTAGAGTTGAGTAAAACAAAATCCGGATTATTACGGATGTTTCCATCATTAGGCCAGTTTACATTAATGAAAGGAATATTTTTATGCAGAGCAACATTGGCGAGCAGTTGCATTTCAGCGTGGTTTACATAACCTAATATCAATTCTGTATTTTGAAATTCCGGGCCCGATAAAACTTTTGAAACAGGATTTGCTGTTGAGCGTGTATCATAGATATGCACATCAAGATGAGCGCCTTCTGCTTTTAGAGAATCCAATGCGAGTTGAGCGCCTTCATAAAATTCCAGTCCGGGATTGATGAATTTTGGGAATGTTTCATTGAATTTGTAGTTGCCGGATTTGTCGAATGCCGAGTCGAGGTATAGCGGAAGAAAAACAGCGATATGGTGTGTTTGCGAATGAACTTTAAAAACGGATAAAGTAAGAATTAAAATATACGGCAAACACTTTTTCATAATTTCGGTTATACGTTTACGTTATTTTTTCACGCAAAAGGACAGAGATTTTAGCCACAGATTCACAGATTTATCGCATTTTCCGCATTAATCATAATCATCATAATAAATCTGTGTTCCATTTTGATAGCTCAAAGGTGATGCGGGTATCTATGACGTAATTATGCGGTGAAGCATTTTCACATTTTCAAATTAGCGCATTATCACATTGCAACTATTCCCACTCGATCGTTGCCGGCGGCTTGCTGCTGATATCGTATACCACGCGGTTGATGCCTTTTACGTTGTTGATGATCTCGTTGGAAATATCTGCCAGAAAATTATACGGCAGATGTGCCCAATCGGCCGTCATTCCGTCAACCGAAGTTACGGCACGCAATGCAACCGTAAATTCATACGTGCGTTCATCGCCCATAACACCAACACTTTTCACCGGCAACAATATAGCGCCAGCCTGCCAAACAGTTTTATAAAGATTTTTGTCTTTTAAACCCTGTATGTATACATGATCAGCTTCCTGTAATAAACGTACCTTTTCTTCAGTCACTTCGCCAAGGATTCGTATCGCGAGACCCGGACCTGGAAATGGGTGACGCTGCAACATGTCATCAGGGATTCCCAACTCAGTGCCGATGCGGCGCACTTCATCTTTAAATAAAAAGCGCAATGGCTCAACCAATTCCAAATGCATTTTTTCAGGCAGGCCGCCAACATTGTGATGTGATTTGATAGTAACGGACGGCCCGTGTACAGAAACACTTTCGATCACATCCGGGTAAATTGTTCCCTGGCCAAGTAATTCAATACCTTCAATTTTTTTTGCTTCTTCCTGGAAAACATCAATGAATAATTTTCCGATTACTTTGCGTTTTGCCTCGGGATCTGTTTTGCCTTTGAATTCTTCGTAAAATATTTTTCGTGCATCAACGCCTTTTACATTCAACCCGATCTTGTTATAGGTTTCCAATACTTGTTCAAATTCATTTTTGCGCAACACGCCATTGTCAACAAAAATTCCCGACAAATTATTTCCGATTGCTTTGTGAATAAGAGTTGCTGCAACAGTAGAATCAACACCGCCACTCAGGGCCATGATCACTTTGCGGGTGCCAATTTGTTTTTTTAATTGTTCAACAGTATCGCTGATAAAGTGCGCCGGTGTCCAATCCTGCGAACAACCGCAGATATTCACCAGGAAATTTTTCAGAATCTTTTTTCCTTCTACTGAATGGTATACCTCCGGGTGAAACTGCAGGCAATATAACGGGTATGTATCCACGTTTTTTTTGAATGCCGCATAGGGAATGGTTTCTGTTGTTGCCAGCACATCGAAACCGGAAGGTAATTCCAGGATGGTATCAGCATGGCTCATCCATACCTGGGATAATTCTTCCACATCATTTAGCAGGGTATCTTTTTTCTGTTTGTGCATCAATGCCCGTCCGTATTCGCGTTTGCTGCTGTTGGCAACACGGCCGCCAAATTGCTTTGCGGTCAGTTGTGCGCCATAGCAAATGCCAAGAACCGGAAGCTTTTGATGTATTTCATTGATCTCAACGATTGGCGCATTAGTATCATTTACTGAAAACGGTGAGCCTGAAAGTATAACCCCTTTGAGTGATGCATCGTATTCTATTTTTTTGTGGAACGGAACTATTTCGCAGAAAACATTGGCTTCGCGTACTGCCCTTGCAATGAGCTGTGTGTATTGCGAGCCGAAATCGAGAATGAGTATCTTTTCGGTCATAAGTGCCGCAAAGGTAAGAAAGAGTTGGGAGTTGAGGAGATGAAGGTGTGAGCAGTGAACAGTAAGCAGTAAACAGTTTGCGCTGATCTTTCGGGATGCTCTACTCATTTATAACGCATCATCCCAACTTCTCATTTTTTTAACAGCAAATCATTTCTTTTGCAGGGATTAATTTTTACCTTTAGTAATATAAAAAAAATGGCTGCTTTTTCTAACCGGATCACTGAATTATTTGGCATTGATTACCCGATAATACAAGCGGGGATGGTATGGGCAAGCGGCTGGCGTTTGGCAAGTGCGGTAAGTAATGCCGGAGGGCTTGGATTGATAGGCAGCGGAAGCATGCACCCGGATGTCTTAAAAGAACATATCCGCTCATGCAAAGCTGCAACCAACAAACCTTTCGGTGTAAATATCCCGCTACTCTACCCGAAAATTGAAAAACATATTGAAACGGTTATTGAGGAAGATGTGAAAATAATTTTTACATCAGCTGGTAACCCAAATACATGGACACGGGTTTTAAAAGATAAAGGCAAAACTGTTGTGCATGTAATAAGCAGCAGTAGATTTGCAAAAAAAGCAGAAGATGCAGGATGCGATGCAATAGTTGCAGAAGGTTTTGAAGCAGGAGGGCACAATGGCAGGGAAGAAACAACAACAATGGTTTTAATTCCTGCAGTTTGCAAATCAGTAAAAATTCCGGTGATTTCGGCTGGAGGTATAGCAACCGGAAGACAAATGTTTGCTGCAATGGTTCTTGGAGCGGAGGGAGCGCAGTTCGGGACAAGGTTTGTAGCGAGCGAAGAGGCATCATCACACATAAATTTTAAACAAAAAGTAATTGCGTCTGTTGAGGGGGATACTATGCTGATGATGAAAAAAACCACACCGGTGCGGTTGCTTAAAAACTTTTTTTCTCAACAGGTACAACAGGCGGAAAACAGCGGGGCAAGTACTGAAGAATTAAATCAACTATTAGGACGAGGCAGGGCGAAACGAGGTATGTTTGAAGGCGACCTTGAAAATGGTGAGCTGGAAATCGGGCAGGTGAGTTCATTAATAAATGAAATTTTGCCGGCAGTGGAAATTGTTAAAAATTTGTGGAGCGAATTTTTAACAGTATTTCATAATCCCTTAACGAATGCAAAGAACTGATTTATGAAAAAAAATTCCAGGAAATTACTGCTGTTTGCGCTCGTAATGCCAATGGTTTTCCTGGCAAAAGCAGGAACAGGAAAAACTGATGTCCCGCTTCAGGGCTATGTTACCGATGCAGTAACTAAAAAGCCTGTGCCCGGTGTTGTTGTTTCCATAGTTAATAACGGAGCTATTGTGCCCAAAGAAGTTACCACGGACGCAGATGGTTATTTTAGCTTCACTCAACTTCCATCTACACTTGTTTCTATTCAATTTGAAAAGAAAGGATATCAATCTTACAAAAAATCCGGCGTTGTTGTTACAAAAGAAAAAATCCCTGTAAAATTGAATATAGATTTTATACCTGAAGGGCCTAATGATATCAATGACGATTCTGAATATCCACTTCTACGAATGCTTCAGACTAATTAAGACCCACGAATTATTGCGAATTACATAAATGGTTTTATGCGAACAACCTTGCTTACTGTTTTTTCGTATTGAAGGTAGCAAGCCTTGTTATCTTTTTAACTTTTATGAAAAAATAAACGGGGCTGAGAACAGTCCCGTTTTTCTACTACACATGAGAGGCTTAATCTATATTGATGTTAAACCTTCCACTTTTTTTATAAATGCGGGTACCATCTTTTTTAAAGTACCCTTTGTATTTATCAGTTATTGCCTGTGATTGTTTCTGGTGATTGATATATAACCCGCCATTATCAAATTCAATATTGTAATCTTCTTTTGTGTTTATCAACCCATCTTTCTGCATTGCATTCAGCATTTCACGATAGCCTTCCAGTTCTTCCTTTGCTTTTTTAATTTCTTCTTTGGCATTCACCATTGTTTCTTCCAGGTTGAATTTATTTTCTTTCAGTTCACGCATTGCTGCGTTCACATTTTCACGCACTTTATCCATATTCACTTTACTGGCCGCTTCAATACTTTCTTTAAACGCATCACTGTTCAGGTATTCTTTTTCTTTGGCAAGAGATTTTTCAATATCCGCCTGCATTTTCTTAAAGTCAATGTTTTCTTCAACTTGTTGCATCGCTTCACGGGTTTCTTTTTGGATTTTTTCAAAGTCGATATCTTTCATCGCCTTATCGATGTCTTTTTGCATTTTTTCCATATCGATCTGCTGATGTTCGAGAGTGATATTTACATTTTTCATTGCATCGTTCACTTCTTTCTGTATACTGCCCCAATCGATATTTTCAAATTTCCCATCTACATTTTTCATTGCTTCATCGAGTTTGCGTATTTCATCATCAATATCTTTCGCATCGCTATTATTATCCCAATCACGGATCACTTTATGATGATTTTTTGAAGGCACAGTATCTGCAACAGGTTCCTTTGTATTATTTTTTGAAGGGTTTTTTGTTTGCCATGCAAGTGCTGTTAATGCAATGGCAACCGGAATTGCGGCAACAAGCCAATGTTTGAATTTAAGATGTGGCATAGGAAAATTTTTAGCAACTGATTAAATACGATAGTGTTCGTATAAAAGTACGATAAGATTCGTAAAATGTTGCATCGCGAAATGCTTTTATAAAATTTTAACATTTAGCAGCAACTGAAAAACGGTTATCGCCCAACGGATGGCACAACGGGGAGGCTTTCATTTCCATCCGTGCTTACAGATTGTACTGAAAAAAAATAATTGTCTTTTGAGTAAGGAAGCCGCATTTCTGTTTTATCAGTAAAGAATTTTTTCTGCCATTGTGCAGCAGTTGTTTCACGCATCAATACGAAATATCCTTTCGGCTTCGTATTCTTTGGTTCTTTCCAATATAAATACGTTGAGTTGGTAAGATTTTTTACATCGATTTTTACATCTTCAGGTTTAGAAGGCGATTTTGCGAGATTGGCAAGATTACAAAGATTGAGCGCTGTATTTTTTCGCAGGTATTCGAAGTCCATAAATTCAGGAAGGTCGCCGTATTTGATATTTTTTTCCGTTCTCAAATCCTGATGCTGGTGCTCGTAATTTTCATTCATTTCAGTTAAGCGAACGGCTGTAAAACCGCGTTGAATAAAAGGGCTGTGGTCACCGCCGCGAAGAAAACGGTCGTTGCGATAGATCATCACTACATCAAGATTGGCAACATAACGTTCGCCTGTTTCTTTTACATACCTTGCCAGTTGCCTGCTTGCGCCATCATTCTCCATTCCCAACTGGCGAATAGCTGCAGCTTTTTTTTCAAGTTCAAAAAAAGGCAAGCCTTCACTAAACACACGTATCCTCGTATTATCAATGATATTTGTTTCGCTGCTGTTGTTGCTGCCTACAATATCGTTGTTCAGCATCGCTTCAACATCCCAGTTATTTTTTTGCGCCTTGTCTGCGAGATGGTCACTTCCCAGCAAACCCTGTTCTTCACCGCAAACAGCTACGAAAATAATTGTTGCCGGAAATGAATAAGTGCTCATTACTCTTGCACATTCAATCACTGCACTTGTTCCGCTACCATCATCATTGGCACCAGGTGCATCAGATGTGCGGTTCATCACATCGGTAACGCGGCTATCCATGTGCCCGCTGATAATAAAAATGCGTTTATCTGCAGTATCTGTGCCATGCAATATTGCCATTGCATTCCCCATGTCTGCATTTACATCCACACGTTTCCCGTCTGCAGGTAAAATCCATTTATCCAGTTCCACCGTCATGCGGCCATTGGAATTTGCAGCAAAGTTTTTGAATTTTGATATGATCCATTCCCGCGCAGCACCAATCCCTTTTTTAGGATCGTTGGTAGTGCTTAGTGTTTGGCGTGTACCAAACCTAACCAGGGTATTGATATAGGATTTCAAACTGTCGGCATTTACTTCACCCACCATTTTTTCAATAGCATGGTCTTTTTGTATGATTGTTTGCGCGAAAATATTTTGCAGGAAAAAACAAAGCGTGCAGGAAATAAATAAATTTCTCATGAGTTTTGGTTGAAGGACCAATTTAGATAAAAAAGAAACCGTTCTTATTTTTTTGGTAAGAACGGTTCAATGTATAATTAAGTCCGATTAGTTTAGCGGAATGCCCACTTTATCATCTCTTTCCAGGTAACTTTTTTGCCGTACAATAAAATGCCCGTGCGATAAATTTTTCCTGCAAGCCATGTTGTAAATAAAAAACCGCCTACAAGCAACAGCATACTAACGATGAGTTGCCAGTAAGCAACAGTGCCCGGTACACCATAAGCAATTCTTGCCATCATAACAGTTGGCGAGGTAAAAGGGATAATACTCGTCCATATTGCGAGTGGCGTATCGGGGCTATACACAACAACGCTCATGATGAGGAAAGAAAAAATTATTGGCATAGTGATAGGAAGCGTCATGCTCTGAGAGGTTTGAATATCTTCTATCACGCTTCCAACAGCAGCAAACAGCGAAGCATAAAATAAATATCCACCTATAAAATAAAATATGAAACATCCGATTATCAATGGCCAGTTTGCTGTTCCCAATGAGTGTTTGATGTTGTATATTCTTTGTGCGGATTCACTGGCCTGCACCATATTTCCGCCCGGCATTGTGCCACCATTTTGTTGCAGTGTTTGAATTTGTTGCAATGTATCATGCGGAATGAATGTTTGTGCTGTTGTCAATAATACGGTTATGAGTACTACCCACATCAGGAATTGCGTTAAACCTACCGCTCCGATACCAATTATTTTTCCCATCATCAATTGAAAAGGTTTCACGCTGCTCACCACCACTTCTGCTATGCGGTTTGTTTTTTCTTCCATTACGCCACGCAGCACCATCATCCCATAAATGATCATTGTTATGTAAATCAATATTCCGCTTGCATACCCGATGCCATAGGCAAGCCCCTGGTTGCTCTCTTGCGCCTTATTGCCGTGTTCCTGAACAGGGGTTAATGTAGCAAATTGCGACTTTGTATGAATAGAATCCAGTTCGCTTCTGTTTACCCCCGCCTGCTGTAACATATTATCTTCAATAGCAGCATTAATTTTTTCTTTGATCGTTTCCTCGGTGCCAAACCCAATGCTTTTCCTTGAACGTATCACATAATCTGTTTTTTGTGTGCCTTCAAATTTTGGGATGACCAGGATGGCCGTGTATCCTTTATCAAGATAATTGGTAGTATCCACTCCATCCGGAAAATCAAAATGAACATTGTCGCTACCTTTTAAATTGGTCTTGAAAAAACCATTATTATCAACAACTGCAATCTGCATATCTTCTCTTCCTTTTAACTGCAGGTAAACACTTCCTGTGATCAGGATCACAAATAATAATGGCGTAAGTATAGTAGTCAGAATAAATGTCCTGTTGCGGACGCGTGTCAGGTATTCTCTTTTTATGATCAGGCCAATTTTTCCCATGTGATAAATTTCTTTTGTTCTTTATAAACTGGTATTGTAATTATTTTAAAACACGAATTAGAGTGAATTGCATGAATCATGTTATACTGGTTGAAATGCGCGGGTAAGCGCTTTACTTCCTTCAACTTCACGGATAAAAATTTCATTGAGCGATGGAAGTATTTCGTTGAAAGCTTCAATAGTTGTTTGCTGTTGTAAAAAGAAATGTAATACATCATTGCTTTTGTATCCTTCATTTATTTTTACAACAAGTTTGTTGGCTTTCTGATCGATTACCTGGAATGCAGGATTGTGCGTGGTTGCAGGCACTTCGGTTAATTGTATGCTGAATTTATTCTCCTTAAAATCCTGTTTTATTTTTTGTACGGTGCCATCTAAAATTTTCTTACCGAGGTTTACCAATATAATATGGTCGCAAATTTCTTCCACCTGTTCCATGCGGTGCGTACTAAAGATGATCGTGCTTCCGCGTTGCGCCAATCCGTAAATTTCATCTTTAATTAAATTGGCATTTACCGGGTCCAATCCGCTGAATGGCTCATCCAGGATAATCAATTTCGGTTCATGCAAAACTGTTATTACAAATTGCAGTTTCTGGCTCATGCCTTTACTCAGGTCTTCTATCTTTTTGTTCCACCAGCTCTGCATTTCAAATTTTATGAACCATTCTTTTACTTTTTCTATCGCTTCGCTTTTGCTCAACCCTTTTAGCTGGGCAAGATAAACAGCCTGTTCACCAATCTTCATCTTCTTATATAAGCCTCGTTCTTCCGGCATATAACCGATCTTCACTACATCATTGACTGGGTCAAAGCGGTGCCCGTCTAAAAAAATATCCCCTTCATCAGGGTAAAATATTCCTGTTATCATTCGTATCAATGTGGTTTTGCCGGCTCCGTTTGGGCCGAGTAGCCCGAAGATGGACCCTTTTTCAATTGTAAAGCTGATATCATCTACCGCTTTTTGCGTGGAGAAATATTTCTTCAGGTTTTTTACTTCAAGCAGGTTCATGCAAAAATGTATTAATGGTCAAATTTAATTCAATGCACATTTGAAATGGTATGAATGATTTTAATAAAGCATACACAGCTCCATTTCAGGTTGCAAATTTTTAAAGTGTTAACGGAAATTATTAATGGATTTTTTCGCAGATTTTTGCTGCAAATTTTTTACATGCACAAACTAAGGTATTTTTTGGGAACAATACTATTATTAATGATGAGCGTAATAGTATCGGGATGGGGGTTCCTCGTTCATCGTACCGTTGCTCAGTTGGCTGTGTACCAGTTGCCAAAAAAAATGCGGCCTTTCTTTTTTAAGAATATGGATTACCTGGTGAAAGAATCCATTCGCCCGGATTTAAGACGTAACACCGACCCGTCTGAAAACCCGAAACATTTTATCGATGCAGAAAATTATGGTGATTCAGCTCTATGGAAGATGTCATTTTATTGGAAAGATGCAGTGCGTTTGTATTCAAAAGATTCATTAATGAAAAACGGTTATGTACCTTACCAGGTAATGATGATGAAAGAAAAATTAACTCAGGCTTTTCGTGATAAAAATAAAGACAGCATTCTTTTTTATGCAACTGATATGGGACATTATATCGGCGATGCAAATGTCCCGTTGCATACTTCTGCAAATTATGACGGGCAGCTCACCAATCAAAAAGGGTTGCACAATTTATGGGAAACGATAATACCGGAAATAGAATTAGATCAATACCAGTTGTACAACCATCACGAGGCAATTTATCTTTCCAATCCTGAAGAAGCAATATGGGATGCAGTGCGACATGGAAATGCATTGCTCACAGATATTTATGCACAGGAAAAAGAGCTTTCGAAAACATTTAGCGACACAGCAAAATATCATACACAGTTGCGGAATGGAAAAGAATATAAATCCTATTCATCTGCATTTGCAAAAGCATATAGTGCAAGATTAGGTAGCACCATCAATCAGCAGTTGCTTCGTTCTTCAAACCTTATTGCAGATTTCTGGTACACAAGTTGGGTAGATGCAGGAAAGCCGGATTTGCAGGGGCAACTAACTTCTTCATTCGATCGAAAAGATAAAAAAGAATTGAAGAAAGAATGTAAAGCTTACCGCAAAAATCAGTTAATAGAAAGCCATTTTTTAATTTCGAAACAAAGTGAGATCAAATGAATTGAATAATGATAGTGGATCATTGAAAATTCTTTAATTATCCGGTACTGATTATCCTCTCCGCTACCCGCTCTCCATCCATTGCCGCACTTACAATTCCACCGGCGTAACCTGCGCCTTCGCCACAGGGATATAGGTTTTTTATTTGCGGATGGTGCAATGTTATATTGTCTCTCGGTATACGTACCGGCGAAGAAGTGCGTGACTCGGTAGCAACAACAACAGCGTCGTTTGTATAATAACCTCTCATTTTTTTTCCGAAAGCGATGAATGCATTTCGCAATACTTCTGCAACTGTATTTGGCAATACTTCTTTTAGTGAAGAAGAATGTATGCCCGGCAAATAAGAACATTCCGGAAGTGAAACAGATAATTTATTATTGGCAAAATCAACCAACCGTTGTGCAGGTGCTTTTAATAAACCGCCGCCAATAGCAAATGCTTTTTGTTCTACAGCTTTTTGAAAATACATTCCGGCCAATGCCCCGTATTTTTTATAAGGCTGCACATCTTTTTCATCTATACTTATCACAATTCCTGAATTGGCAAACGGGTTATTTCTTTTTGAAGGCGACCATCCGTTCACTACAATTTCATTGTGGTCTGTAGCAGCAGGAGCAATAATTCCGCCAGGGCACATGCAAAAAGAAAACACCCCCTTATTATTAACCTGTTCCACCAAACTATAAGATGCAGGCGGAAGAAATTCATTGCGCACGGCGCAATGATACTGGATGCTATCGATCAGGTGTTGCGGATGTTCTACCCTAACGCCAAGTGCAAAAGGCTTGAACTCTATTTTTATTTTTTTCTCCTGTAATAATATAAAAATGTCTCTTGCAGAATGCCCGGTAGCCAAAATCACTGCATCACCATCAATAATATTTTCATCGGCTGATTTCACTGATATGATTTTATCATTCTTTATAATAAGATCAGTTACTTTTTTTTCAAATAAAAACTGTCCGCCACAATCGAGTATCTTTTGCCGCATAGCAGTAATAATGTGCGGCAGTTTATTGGTTCCGATATGTGGATGCGCATCATACAAAACAGGTTCTTCTGCACCGAAGTAAACAAGCATATTCAATATGCGGTTTATATCTCCACGCTTTGTACTTCGTGTATATAATTTTCCATCGCTGTATGTACCGGCGCCACCTTCACCAAAGCAATAATTGCTTTCCGGATTTACAATACCTTGCTTATTCATTGCAGCAAGGTCGCGGCGCCTTGCACGAACATCTTTTCCGCGTTCCAGTAATATGGGTTGGATACCGGCTTCAATCAATTTCAAAGCAGCAAATAACCCTGCCGGGCCTGCACCAACTATGATTATTTTTTTTTGTGCCGAAGAAACATCTTTAAATGAAAAAGAAATAATTTCCCGCTTATGAAAGGGCTCGTCTATAAAGGCTTTTAGTGTTAGTTGTACCCACGGCTGTTTCCCTCTCGCATCAATAGAACGTTTGTGAATAATAAAACCGGAAATATTTTCTGCAGCAGTATTTACTGATTGAGCAATATATTCATTGATGATTGAATCATTCGCAGCTTCCGAGGGAAGCAATTTTAATTGTAGTGTGTGTTGCATCGTGTCAGGCAGTTAACCTAAAAACGTTTTTCAAAAATAGAATTTAGTTATTTTCTTCTAAAAGATAAATGCTAAAAAATATTTTTTTTGCTATGGTTTCTGGGGATATTATGCTGGATCAATTATTTATAACCCTTACCCGCAAAAGAATTTTATATAATTCTGAGCACAAAATACGGTCAAATCAAATCAAAAATTTTTATTTTAAAAAAATCGTTGAATTGTTAAACGCAATTCAAATAATTTGCTATCTTCAATTACCTCTCAGTAAATAATCTGCTCATGAAAAGTTTTGATCTCAACCTGGTAACTATGATTTCTTTTTTTCACTCAGCAGATGTGCAAACCATTTCGAAAAAATATTTTTTCGGTCCTCTAAAAACCACGGATGTTCTTTGTATAAGGAATGCCGGTTTCCTGATTTTGTATTGGTGTTCTTTCTTTTTAGTTTTTCCGGGAGCTTACGGAAAAATTTGTTTCTTGTAACACAAATCCGAAACATTTTTTTGTAAAAAACAATAAAGAAAAATTTTGAAAAATGAATATTTTATGTCCAAATGCTATCCGTAAAAAAACAACAGAATAAAAAATTTTTTATTCAATAAAAAGTTTTGATATTCGTCCCCCTGCAAAATTTTTTACACATTTTTTGCAGAAGCACTTAAGAAAATACCATTGATCAATCGACGTAAAACTGTGAGAAAAAATAATGGCAAAAACGTTTGATAAAGTTTGGACAAGTTGCCTGGAAATAATAAAGGACATTGTAGAGTGGCAGCATTATAAAACCTGGTTTGAACCCATTAAACCCGTTGAACTTAAAAATAATGTTTTGGTTATCCAGGTACCCAGCCAGTTTTTCTTTGAGTACCTTGAAGAGCATTACGTAAATTTGCTTGCAAAGACATTGCGCCGTGTGTTAGGTAAAGAAGCAAGGCTTGAATACCGTATCATGGTCGACAGTGGAACACCTCAAAACGGGCCTTTAACTATGGACCTTCCTGCGCAGGGATATAAAACATTTTCTAATGAAATGGATTTTCCATTGATCATTAACAACCCTGTAAAAAATCCGTTTGTTATTCCGGGATTGAAGAAAATGCAGATAGATGCACAACTTAACCCTGTATATACTTTCGATTCTTTTATTGAAGGCGATTGCAACCGTGTAGCACGCCGCGCAGGAAAAACAGTTGCAGAAAAACCGGGGGCAAATTCTTTCAATCCGCTTGTTATATATGGTGGTGTTGGTTTGGGCAAAACGCATCTGGCACAAGCGATCGGCAATGAAGTAAAAAAGCTTCATCAGAATAAGGTGGTATTGTATGTGAGTTCAGAAAAATTCATTAACCAGTTCATCGATCACAGCCGCAATAATGCAGTGAACGATTTCATTCATTTCTATCAGCTCGTTGATGTATTAATTATAGATGACGTTCAATTCTTCAACCGAGCAGAAAAATCACAGGATGCGTTCTTCGCAATATTCAATCATCTTCATCAGTCCGGAAAACAGTTGATATTAAGCTCCGACAAACCACCAAAAGACCTGGAAGGTTTGCAGGAAAGATTATTAAGCCGTTTCCGATGGGGATTGAGTGCTGATCTGCAGGTTCCGGATTACGATACACGCATCGAGATCCTTGAACGCAAAATGAAGAATGACGGATTGGATATGCCGAAAGAAGTAGTGAAATATCTTGCCTATAATATTAATAGCAATGTTCGGGAATTAGAGGGCGCATTGATCTCTCTTTTGGCACAATCTTCGCTCAATAAACGTGAAATTGATTTAGAATTGGCGAAAAAAGTACTCCGTAATTTTGTGAAAACCAGCAGCAAGGAAATTACTATCGAAACCATACAAAGAATGGTATGCGAGTATTTCGATGTTTCCTACGACAAATTGCTGCAAAAAACCCGCAAGCGCGAAATTGTGCAGGCAAGGCAAATCACTATGTACCTTGCAAAAGCATTCACTAAAAATTCATTGAAAACAATTGGTGAACATTTTGGAGGCCGCGACCATACTACAGTTATTCACTCTTGCCAGACTGTAAAAGACCTGATGGATACAGATAGCTTGTTCCGTGAAAATGTAACGGAACTGCAACAAAAAGTACAACTAGCAGCAATGTAATTTCTGCACTAAAAATAATTACAACCCGTTCAGTAATGAGCGGGTTTTTTTATGCCCAAAAAATGTACGATTTATGAAGTGTGACGTACGATTTGTGAGAAATAGCTGTCAGCTTTTAGCTATGAGCTCCGAGCGTTTTCAACTATTTAGTTTTTAGCCTTTTTATTTTTAGTTTTTTTAAAGCTAATTCCTCTGCGTACCCTGCGCCTCAACGTGAAACTTTTTTGAACTTAGGCTCCCTCTCATTTGGGAGCAAAGCAATTAATGATTACTTTTGCTTCCCCTTCAAAAAGCCGAAGGGCAGGCCGGAGAGGTGCCTGAGTGGCCGAAAGGGCCGGTTTGCTAAACCGTTGTACGAGCTTAAACTTGTACCGAGGGTTCGAATCCCTCCCTCTCCGCTGAGATAAATTAATTTAGATAAGCTATTATCAATAAAACCTGCAAAATTAGTCGTTTGCAGGTTTTGTCTTTTTTAGCATTACCGCATTTTACTTCATTTTTCAGTTATTTTTCGTGAGCAAATCGTGTAGTATGCCCTCCGCTTTACATTGACCCACTAAACCTAACCAAACGCACTCATTATTAACACTTTCAAATATTGGTAAAGACTTCCAAGGTTATTGAAAAGCTATTTTTATAACCATTTAAAGTGAATAAAATAGATAAGAGTTTTAGTTTGTTTTTTACCAAAAAAGATGCAAACAATCCTCTGATGAATCGGATGTTTACATCATGATTACGGTTGACAGTTCTTTAACAGAAATCAGTACAAAAGAAAATGCAGTATGAAAAACCGGAATGTACATGCAGGAAGAATGACCGGGAAAAGTGACTCAGCAAAAAATTTTAATGCATACTTAAATACACTTCAGCAAAAGTTATTTGAGGCAAAACGAAAATTGATAGGACTGGATAAAGAAGTGACCCCGGAGAATATCAAGTTGCTCTATTGCGGCAAGCCGCTGGAGCATCCGCAAAAAAATAATGTTGATGGAAGTTTTCAAACAACATAATGAACAAATGAAAGAGCTGGTAGGCGCAGAGTTTTCTTCGGGTACCCTTGAACGTTATGAAACATCTTTTGCCTGTTGCATTGGATTTAATAAGCCGCTATGCCGATCATCCACAATGCAAATTCAAAGACAGCGTATTTCCTGTGTTAAGCAACCTGAAAATGAATGCCTGCCTTAAAGAAATCGCAGATTTATGCGAAATCAACAAGACACTGACATTTCATATCGCCAGGCATACTTTTGCCACTACGGTCACTCTCAGCAATGGTGTACCTATTGCAACTGTCTCTAAAATGCTTGGGCACCGCAACCTGAAGGCGACGCAAGATTATGCCCGGATCCTTGACAAAAAAAATCGAAATGATATGGAAATATTGAAAGATAAGTATTCTATGTTTTAAAAACTATACTGAATCGAAACTCAAGTGTTTTCCTGGTGAAATCACTGAATATTGAATGAATGCCCTATGAACAATACTTTATGGAGCTTTTCCTTTTATGAAATAAAACAGATACGCATTTATTGTCAATGACGAGTAATTGTGGATTACTCTTTAATTTTTTTCTACCTGCGTTTCATGAATTTTTCAATCATACGCTTTCTATACTTTTTCATTTTTCTCGATCATATCTTCACATATAGGCTTCAGGGATATTTCGTATTATTTCACTTAGGCTTTTTAATTTTTACAGAGAAAGTTTTTCGAAATCAATTTCTTTTTCGATATAGGGAACTAAGTTTCCAAAACTAGTTTCATTATTGAAAACTTTCTTAGTTTTTTGGCAATAGAATGAGAAAATCCAGCACCACTCGTATTCTGTGGCCCACTACTTTTAAGATCGTCCACTTTAGAGCGCAAAATTTCCTTTGGATGATATTTTCAATTTTATTTCCTTGAAAAATCTTTAAATACCAAATGATCTTTCTCCAACAATTCAATATCCTTTACAGCGCCTGTTCCCTGGAAATAAAAACCAATACCGACAATATTTATTTTTGTTGAAGGAGTGTTAGCCTGATATATTTCTTTGTCATTGAGATAATATTTCACTTTCCCATTTGCAGATTTACATTTAATTTTTGCCCATTGGCTGAAATCTGTTCCGAAACCAGACAGGTTTGCGTGTTTGCCTGATATTACTTCATCAAAATTCCGCAACATTAAATTGGATACACAACCTTTGATTGCTAAAGGAATTATAATAGGAGCCGCATCTGTTACCAATACAATATAAGTGTATTGACAAACCCCGGAACCTTCATTGTATGTATTCTTAACTGAAACATTGAATGAAAAATTTTCTATAGAGACAGGATCAAAATTTCCTACATTATAAAATTTCGTTACCGGTGGTTCTGGGGAAACTGCAATACCATTTCTTTTAATTTCATCAATTGTGATGTTAATGCTATCAACTTGCAGGAATGAAGAAGATTTTAAATATACCGGAACAGGTTTGTTTTGGATCAACCCTAACCATCCCGTTGTTGCTATCAGTAGCGGATGTTCTTTCGCAATTTTATTTCCTACAAACAACTTTGCATGGTAAAAACCGGGTTCATAATAAATAGATGTATACGTATGTAAATCTTTTTTTACTGCAACGCGTGTAGATGGATCCCAGGATTGTTGTATAAAAACAGAATCAGCTGCAGCACTTGCATCGTATGAAAAGACAACAGAATTCGGAATGCTATGTGTTAATGGTTCACTTCCAAAACTATATTTATTTGCATTTAAAGATGAACCCTTTTTTCGCATCTCCCAGATTGCGGCTATACTTGCCAGTGATACTATTAAAATAATTAATACAAGCGACCAACGTTTTGCATTATTTTGTTTCGGGATTTCCGGCGCAATTAGTTTCTCTGCCTCGTTTTTTTCTTGCAAAGCCGTCTGTTCTTTTTGAAAATTCCTCCACGTTTCATATCCTGCAAATTTTGCAAGTGTATCAAGCGTCGTCATACTGGGCAAATGGTTATAATCAACTTTACCCCAAATTCTTTTCAATGTGCTTGCACTTAGCGATACGCCAGTGCTATTCAGGATTTCGATGCTTAGGTTTTCAAAATCTTTCCCCTGCCATTCATCGCTTTTCCCCCAGCCGAGTTTTTGCACGATGATGATTAACAGTTTTTGTATGGTTTCTTCTTGTGACATGACTCTGATTCAACTTGAACGAACTTGAACTGAACTTGAACAGGCTAAAAAAATTTCTACCAATAGCTTTGACATGCAATTTATCAATAAAAAAAATTGATTGTAAAACACATCGTTCACTTTATAAAAAACAGTTACATGAAAAAGAAATTATTGTTAATTCCCGGAGCACTTTGTTTTACTGCGTGTCTATTTTCGCAAACAATTTATGTAGATGCCATCAAAGGTTCCAGGCAGGGAAAAGGAACTGTCACGGATCCGTTAGCCGGAGTTGAACAAGCCGTTGCACTCGCATCTACTTTTAGTGGTGAAGAACCTGTGACCATAAAAGTTGCGCCTGGATTATACACCGTTTCGCAGGAAATGGAAATAAAAACGGAAAAGAAACAGGATGATACAATCCGGTATACAATAGAAGCCACAATCATGCCAGATGATGAAGGCTGGTCACCAGTTGAGATGCCAATTATTCAATCTATATCAGCAAATAATTCAAGCCACCAGTTTATACATTGTGTTGGATTTTTAGTTGCAAAAAACAATGTTCATTTTAAAGGATTAAAATTATTAGGGAATGCTAATCCGTCAGTCAGATATTATTACCCCATAACCCGCGAAAATCCGGATGTGAATGGATTGGAAGTTTCGCAATGCTATTTTGTTGGTGAAAAAAATTCTTCGGCAATTCAGGGTGCTATCTGGGCACATGGTTCGGGTACTACTGTTGATCATTGCATTTTCTTTGAATGCAAGAATGCATTGCTTCTTTTTAATTCAATTAAAAATTTATCGGTTACTAATTGCATCATCAATGGATCGTATGAAGCAGCTGTCTGGTTCGGCCCTTTTTTAGAGCCATTTGTATTTCGTAATAATATTGTAACGCATTGTAATTACTTCTGGCTGCGTGCAGCGAACACACAGGCTGCCTATACTTTTTCTAATTCTATCATTACTGGCAACGACCATTATTTAGGGTATTATGGAAAAGAACTTGAACCGGCAACAGGAGACAGTATTACCGAAACGCATATTCTCAAAACCGCAAAACTTTTATTTAGCGAAGTAAAAACAGAAGGCTTGCCAAACGATTATCTCAACCTTCTTCCGGAATCTGACGGTGTGGAATTACAGGCTGGGGTTTTTAAAAAATCTACTAATGCAATAAAAAAGCCCGCGAAAAATAAGATGTAGCAAAATCCATGTGATAGATAAACTGCCTCGTAGAAATATTACCTAACTCGTCAAAAGAATAGGTTATGGGTATGGGTGCAGAGAAAATTACAGTTCAGGTAACTGTTCCAGCAGATGCAAAAAAATTTTGTATTATTGGACAAAGCCGGGCAGATCACAAAATGGAATTTTGCTCCTGATGACTGGCATTGTATTTCAGCCCAAAATGACCTTCATGTCAGCGGTAAAATGAAACCGGGAATGGAGGCCAAAGATGGAAGTTTTGGTTTTGATTTCGAAGCCGTTTATGATGAAGTAAGTGGTCGGAAGAAAATTACTTATTCATTTGCCGATGATGGAAAAGTAGTCGCAAATTTTGAAAATGAAAAAGGGCAAAACGAGGGTCACCACAATCTTTGACGCAAAATGAAAACCCGGTTGAAATGCAAAACCCGGCTGGCAAGCTATATTAAAGCAAACGTTGCATCTGAAGCATTATATCAACGATTAAAAGGTAAAGATAAACAAGGAACCTTGCTTTGATTTGCTGGTTGCCGTATGCGACAAACTGCTTAAAAAGGTTTTTTTTGAGGTAGTAAAAAACAACACACGCACCAACTAAATTACTGTTCAGAAATAACTTAAAACTGATCTTTTTTATTCGGTTTCTTGCACATTTTACGTTGGTAGTTCGTTGTTTATTTATCTGGCAGCCCCCACTTTTCAACTAATTCAGCATTGAGGCCGCCTTCTTTGCCATTGGGTTTTCCTGTTCCTGTTTCAATAAAGTCTTTTAAACTTCCTTGTATGTAACTTGTCCATGCATCATTGCAAACAGCATAACATTCATATTCTGGTACAAGTCCCTCGTGAGTAAATACGATTTTAGTTTTGCTGTCTTCAGGCTGTAATTCAAAGATTAATTTGGTGTTTATCCACTCTGTTTTGTCTTTCGTAAAGTTAAACTCGTTATCTGTTACCAGGTACACCAGTTTCTTATTCGTTTGCACTTCTGTCAATTTGATCTTGCACAGATGTACATCTTTGTAATGATAAAAGAAAGTTTTTCCGGGCTTGTCGGTACTACCTTCTATTTCCTGCGACCACCATCCTCTGAAATTTTGTATTGCGTTAAATGCAACGTGTGCCGGTTTGTCAACCAAAATAGTTGATGTGTAACTCTTGCTTGTCATAGTATAGAATATGTTTTAAAATTATTTTTCCTGGAAATTACATTTTCATTAAAGCAGAGTAATAATGTTATTGCCACCACAAATGGTATCAACCGTTTCAATTAAGCATTTTTTGAAAATTTTTAAAGTACTGTGTCCAGGCATTTGTGCATTGTTCGTAACACGCTATTTCAGGCACCAGGCCTTCATGTGTGAAAGTTATTCCTGTTCGGTTTTTATCTTTTTCGAAAATGTCAAATTTCAGTTTTGTATGTTCCCATTCTCTTGGATTTTCCAAGAACGACAGATTACTTTCTGTTACTTCCCAAACTATTTTTTTGTAAGGCACCTGCTCGATCAATTTTTGCTTAGAAAAATGCATTCCGCCACCTGCAGAAAAAGTAAATTCGTCATTCACTTTTTTGCTTTTACCTGTGATGGTCTCATCATAAATACCCGACCACCATCTTTCTATTTCTAACAATAACTCAAATACTTCCTTAGAAGACTTCCGGGTTTCTATTTCGAATGAATAACTTTTCATTTCATTTTCTTTATGTATGCACAAAAGTAAATTCCAAATTACAACTGCTTGATGTGTTATTTAGACATTATAAAGGGTTGATTTGGACAAAACATCTTTTTATCTTTGTTCAAAAAGGCAATGAAGCATTTGTGCATTTTAGTTCCTGATGAACAAACTACCATGAGTACCATTGCTTGTATTGTAGGGGCTTACCAGGTGTTTGGCGAAGCAAATACATATATAGGGAAAAAGGGGAAAAAAGCCATTTTTAAAGTAGAATTGGTAGGGGCAAAAAAGAAGGATTTGTTGGACAATGGCGTTCTAACGATCCGTCACCATTTAGCCATCGATGAAGTGGATAAAACCGATCTTATCATCATTCCTGCATCCTTAATTCGCAGTTATGAAAAAGCGACTAAAAATAACAGGATTCTTATTGATTGGATAAAAGAGCAATACAAGCAAGGGGCAGAAGTGGCAAGTATGTGTGCCGGTGGTTTTATGCTCGCTTCCACAGGAATTTTACATGGGAAAACGTGTTCTACCCACTGGGCATTGGCAGAAAATTTTCGGGAATTATATCCTGAGGTAAACTTACAAACTGATAAACTGATTACCGATGAAAATGGGATTTACACGAATGGCGGAGCCTATTCTTTTTTACATTTATTGATCTACCTGGTTGAAAAATTTTATGACCGGCAAACGGCAATTCATTGTGCTAAATATTTTCAGATTGACTTAGACAGAAATCTGCAGGCTGAGTTTTCCATATTTAATGGGCATAAAAAACATCATGATGACATCATATTGAAAGCTCAACACTTTTTTGAAAAGAATTATCAGGAGAAGATTTCTATTGAAAAGCTGTCGGTGGATTTAGCCGTAGGCAGACGGAATTTTGACAGAAGATTTATTAAAGCAACAAGCCTCAGCCCACTTGATTACCTGCAAAGAGTCCGGGTCGAGGCTGCTAAAAAAAAGTTTGAAACTACAAGAAAAACAGTCAGTGAGATCATGTTCGATGTTGGCTATAGTGATACAAAAGCATTCAGGGAAGTGTTTAGCCGGGTTACAGGGCTGTCTCCGATAGCGTACAAGTCTAAGTATAATAAAGAAAGAAAATTGTCTTTGGTGTGACTCATCTTGAAAAAAGTTGACGTAATATCCTGAAAAAACTAAAACTCCCAAACATTGCTGCGGTGATCAATTTTGTTAACGCTAATGGTTACGCAAACTATTAGCAGGTGGTTTTGCCAAATACCGATATGCATAATTATTGGTGGCGCACCAGAAAGGTTTGTTTATTGTTACAAGGCAGTTGCTTAATTTTATTAAAAGCTGCAAATGAAGAACCATCAATTTTCGATTGAAGTAAAAAATAAACTTAAAGAAAATCAGTATATCAAAGCTGAAGAATTTAAAAAAGAAATCCGCACAACTACCCCGCATAAACATAGCCAATATTTTGAAATAATCTATCTGTCGGCTGGCAGCGGCTATCATTGGATCGATGAAGAGAAATATCCAATTGAACCGCCGGTGCTTTTTTTCGTCAACCGTAACCAAACCCATCATTGGGAAATAACAAGCGAGCCGGAAGGTTATGTGGTCATTTTTAAACAGAGTTTTACCCAGGAATCGAAAGACGAAATGCTGAAACAATTATTGTTGCAATTGTGGCATGCAAACTGTGTTTATTTAAAAAATGCAATTGGTATTGCTAATGTTTTTAAATCACTTTGCGATACTATTGGGTTAAGAAATTCATTTTACAGCAGGCATATAATTGATGGGCTGTTAAAAGCGTTGGTGGCAGAAATTTTGCAAGAGGGTAACCTGCAGTTTCATTATAAAAAACCCTATATTCAGCTTTATGTTCATTATACAGATTTGCTCCATACGCAAAATAATTTCTTCAAGAACGTCAGTTATTATGCACGGCAATTGAACACTTCACAACAAAATTTAAATATGGCGTGCAGAAAAGCCATAGGTCAGTCAGCAGGTGAAATCCTTGACAATTTCATTATTGATGAAGCTAAACGATTATTGCTGTATACAGATAACCAGATAAGCGAAGTCGCTTACAAGCTAAACTTCAAAGACCCGTCATATTTCATAAAATTTTTCAAAAAATACAATCTTTCTACACCCGAGGCATTCCGCAAAGGACGGTTTCAAAATTACCATTAATACAATCTGATTTACCATATCTTTAAATGCCTTCATTGTTTATTTGTATTGGTTTACAAATTCCATGAATATTCAGCCTGTCTCTAAATATTTTTCGTTTCTTATTATTTGCTTCTTCTTTGCAGGAAGTAGCATTTCTCAGGTCAAAGTGCTGTCACTAAAAGAAACAATTTCACTTGTGCAAGCAAACCAGCCGCAACTGCAGGCTTTTAAAGAGCAGGCAAATGCAATTCAGCAAAACATTAATCTTTCAAAAAACACATTAGTACCCGATGCAACAGTGGGTTATCAGGCAAATTATACAACCTACAATAATATTACAGGAATGAGTTATCCGGGATTAATGATGCCGATAACAGGGCCACCATCTGTAAATAATAATATCAATTTTATTCCGGGAACTGCGCTTGCTGCACTTATCAAATGGGACCCCATAACTTTCGGACAACGCAATGCAGCTACTGCAAAAGCTGTTGCTCAGTTTCAGTCAGCAAATGCATTTTATAATCAGGCTGTTTTTAAACAGCAGTATACAGCATTGTATACTTATATCGATGCAGTTTACTTGCAACAATTGTTGAAAGTTTTTGAAGCGAATATTAACAGGATTGAAGTCAGCTTCAATCAATCATTGGTATTGGCACGGCAAGGTTTGCGGCCGGGAATTGATACGGTGCAATTTCAATCGGCATTGGCGCAGGCGCGAATTGATTTTTTTTCTGCGCAAAAAACGTTTCACCTTCAACTGATAGAACTGGCAAGGCTTGCAGGGCTACAGGAATCTTCGAATGCTATTGTTTTGTCTGATACTTTATTTACAAAATCATTACCATCACAGCCAGATACAACATATCAATTTGCAAACAACCCTGTGTTGCAATATTATCAATCGAAGCAGGAATTGAGTAAAGCATCACTGAAAGAAATTCAAACTTCATGGCGGCCACATTTGGATGTTTGGGGAAATGCTTATGGAAGAGGTTCAGGTGTTGAGGCAAATGGCGTAATCGATAAATCTTATGGATGGACTTTGTCCAGAACAAATTTCGGTGCAGGGGTTCAACTCAGTTTTCCTATTCTTCAGTTTTCACAAATAAATATTCAGAAAAAACAATACAAGTCGTTATTGAAATCGGATGAAGCAATGTTGCAGCAATCAAAACTTGACCTTCAAAAGCAAATGGAATCTGCCATTGTAAATTTTCAACAGAACAATCAGATAGCATTGCAAACCCAGGTGCGTTTGCAATCTGCAATGTTTGCTTATAGCGGTTTGGAACTATCTTATAAAACAGGATTGATTGATTACACGCAGCTTTCGCAAGGTGGATATGAATTGTTGAATGCAGGTATTAATAAAGCAAATTCTTTTTTGCAGGTTTGGCACAGCTTGTTAGATATTGCTGTAGCAAAAGGCGACATCAATATTTTTTTGCAGCAATTGAAATGAAGAATAAATTTTTAAGAATATAACACAACTGATAATATAAATTTTAACTGATGAAATTAATTACATCAGCGCTCAGGCATCCTGTTACCATCATAGTTTCTGTTTTGGCGATTGTGTTTTTTTCTTATCTCGCAATACGAAATTCTAAAATTGATATTTTCCCGAAACTAGGATTGCCTACTGTTTATGTAGCGCAACCTTATGGCGGATTATCCCCTGAGCAAATGGAAGGATTTGTTTCTTCGTATTATGAATATCATTTTTTGTACATCAACGGCGTAAAATATGTTGATTCAAAATCCATACAGGGAGCATGCGTTTTAAAATTAGAATTTAATGAAGGAACCGATATGAGCCAGGCGATGGCAGAAGTTGTAGGTTATGTAAACCGTGCACGTGCGTTTATGCCTCCCGGAACAGTTCCGCCTTTCATAACAAGATTCGACGCAGGCAGTGTTCCCGTTGGGCAATTGGTGTTTAGCTCGGAAACGAGAACACTTGGAGAAATTTCCGATCTCGCACTGTTTCGCGTTCGTCCGATGTTTGCAACGTTGCCGGGGGTTTCTGCGCCACCACCATTTGGCGGAAATCAAAAAACGGTTTTGATCACTGTTGACCCCGATAAAATCCGGAGTTATAATTTGTCTCCCGATGATGTGGTGCAGGCATTGGTAAAAACAAATATCATTTCTCCGGCAGGGAATATGCGCATTGGCGACACTACATTTATTACGCCGCAAAATAGTGTGATTGAAAACATCAACGAGTTTAATAACGTGCCGATAAAATTAGGCGCTGGTCCTGCTGTGTATATAAAGGATATTGCAACAGTGAGCATGGGTTCAGATGTTACTACAAGTTATGCCTTGGTGAATGGGAAACGCTCGGTATATATTCCCGTTACAAAACGTGCGGACGCATCTACATTAGATGTTGTACGAAATGTAAAAAAAGCGTTGCCGGATATGCAGGCAGCTATTCCTTCAGATATTAAAGTGAGTTATGAATTTGACCAATCAGGTTATGTAATCAATTCCTTAAAATCTGTTTTGTTCGAAGGCGGCCTTGGTGCATTACTCACCGGTTTGGTTGTGTTACTTTTTTTAAGTGATTTAAGAAGCGCAGCGATTATGGTGATGACAATACCATTGGCTTTGCTGTCATCTGTAACAGTATTGTTTGTTACCGGGCAAACATTAAATATTATGACGCTTGGCGGGCTTGCACTTGCAGTTGGTATTTTAGTTGATGAAGCAACGGTTACTATTGAAAATATCCATCGGCACCAGGAAATGAAAAAGCCAAAAGCACGGGCGATTGTAGATGCATGTAAAGAAATTGCTTCGCCGAAATTACTGATATTATTAAGCATTCTTGCTGTGTTTGTCCCATCCATATTTATGAATGGCGTGCCAAAGGCGATGTTCCTTCCATTATCGTTTGCTGTTGGCTTTGCAATGATTGCTTCATTTCTTTTGTCCCAAACATTTGTTCCGGTTGTTGCAAATTGGATGTTGAAAGAACATTTGAAAAATAATGAAGAACACAAAGAAACTTTATTTAAAAGATGGCAGAAAAAATATGAATCAACAGGAAAAAAATTAGAGAAAAGGTTTGGTGTGATGAGTATTCTTTTTCTAATTGTATCAATTGCATTGTGCAGTATTCTATTTATATCAATCGGTACAGAATTATTTCCTAAAACAGATAGTGGTCAAACTCAGGTCAGGCTTCGG
Source organism: Bacteroidota bacterium (assembly GCA_018266575.1). Classification (GTDB taxonomy): domain Bacteria; phylum Bacteroidota; class Bacteroidia; order Chitinophagales; family Chitinophagaceae; genus Puia. The sequence continues at coordinate 102,428 of JAFEAE010000023.1, read as the reverse complement.
TTATCGGTTGGTACAAGATTGGAAAGAACAGAAGATGCAACAAAAAAACTATTAGAACTTTCGGCAAACATTGCAGGTAATAATAACATTGAAATCAGTTCTGCATTTATCGGCACACAACCATCCAGTTTTCCTATCAATAATATTCATTTATGGACAAGCGGCCCACAGGAATCTGTTACAAAAATTAAATTGAAAAAAGGAATTATCTCTATATCAAAATTTCAGGAAGAATTGCGTGAAGCCGTTAAAAAAAATATTCCTGGCGCAACCATTTCGTTTGAGCCGGGAGATATTGTAGAACAAGTATTAAATCTGGGAAGCACCAATCCCGTAGAAATAATTGTTGTAAATAAAAATCTTGAACAGGGAAAACAAGTAGCCGATGCATTAATGAAAAAGCTTTCCGAAATAAATTCATTAAGGGATTTACAAATTGCAACGCCGCTTAAATATCCTACACTGAAAATTAATATTGACAGATTGAAAGCAGGGCAATTAAATATTACTGCCGACCAAATTGCAAAATCAACAGTTGCGGCAACAACATCAAGCCGGTTTACTGCGCCAAGTTATTGGCTTGATAAAACTACCGGCACTGCATATCAGGTGCAGGTTCAATATCCCGAATACAAAATGAATAATACCGGAAAGTTAGAATCAGTGCCTGTCTCATCAGGAAACAACAGCACACATTATCTGAATGAAGTAGCAAATTGGAATGAGACAACTACTCCGGGAGAATATGACCGGCTTAATCAACAACGCTATATCACTATCACTGCAAATGTTTATAAGCAGGATGTTGGAACTGTATTCAAAAAAATCCAATCAAATATTGATGAAGTATTCAAATCTTCAAACGGTTCAAAAATCACTATGCGAGGGCAATCACAATTGTTGCAGCAAACAATTTCCGGTTTGCAATTTGGATTGCTTATTGCAATTGTTGTTATTTTTTTAATGATGGCGGTTTTTTTCCAGTCGTTCCGGATTGCGGTTACTACACTCAGCGTAATCCCCGCAGTAATTGCAGGCGCATTATTATTATTACTGCTTACCGGCAAAACACTGAACATTCAATCTTACATGGGCACCATCATGGCAATCGGCGTGGCTGTTTCAAATGCCGTTTTGTTTTTAAGCAATGCAGAATTTTTAAGAAGAAATGATAACACGGATGCTATTTATTTACGTGCCGCTTCTTCACGCATGCGGCCTATCCTGATGACAAGCATTGCAATGATTGCAGGTATGATACCAATGGCATTGGGGCTAACAGAAGGAGGGGATCAAACAGCGCCGCTTGGTGTTGCTGTTATTGGTGGGTTGATTTTTTCGGCCATCAGCATTTTGTTTTTTCTTCCTCATGTTTATAATTGGGGTGTTGGAAGAAAAAAATTTCGTTCAGCTTCGCTCGACCCGGATGATGCGAATAGTATTTATTATGATAAGAAAACAACTGAAATTGTATGAAGCAAACCTATCTACATATTTTATTTATCTCATCACTCATTGCAGTGATATCGTGTAATGATAATGCAGCAAATAATGCATCATATTCATCTTCAAAACCAGGCGCAGATACAGTTGCAGTTTTTCTTCTTTCCCCAAAAAAAGTAATCAAAAAGATTGAGCTTCCTGCGGAATTACTGCCTTACGAACAAGCAGAACTTTCTGCAAAAGTGCAAGGCTATGTGAAAGAAATGAAAGTTGATATTGGCGACAAAGTGCGCAAAGGCGAAACACTTGCTATTATTGAAGCGCCTGAAGTGAATACAAAATATGCAGAGTTTCAAACATCATTACTTGCTGCAAAAGCAAAATATAATGCAAGCCTTGATAATTATTTGCGTTTGTGGAAAGCTTCGCAGGCAAACACTCCTGGAATTGTTGCACCAGTGGATTTGGAACGGAATAAACAACAAATGCTTGCAGACAGCGCTTCTTATTATGCATCGGAAAAGTTAGCGCAATCTTACAAAGAAGTTTCAGGATATCTTATTTTAAAAGCGCCATTTGATGGAATAATTACAACACGCAAAGCAGACCCGGGAGATTTGGTAAACCAGAATTCTGTAATAGTAACTGTACAGAATAATAGAATATTAAGGCTTCGGGTTGCGGTACCTGAAATTTATGTGTCATCTGGAAACGCTTCGGATACCATTCAATTTAAGATGGATGCATTCCCGGAAAAAATATTCAAAGCAAAGCTCACAAGAAAAACGGAAACCATTGACCCTTCTACAAGAACAGAACTTTGGGAATATGATTATAATAACAATGAAAAAATTTTAAAGGCCGGTGCATTTGCTTACGTGCAATTAAAAATTGAAAGGGAATTCCCATCATTTGTTGTTCCCTTTTCTGCTGTAGCATCTACGCAGGAAAAGAAATTTGTTATACGTGTCAAAAATAATAAGGCCGAGTGGATAGATGTTAGGCAAGGAATGACGCTGGATGAAGGCGTTGAAATATTCGGTAACCTTTCACTAAATGATACATTATTTTTTCGTGCTACCGACGAACGCAAACCGGGCTCAATAGCTTTTTGGAAATTAAAATAAAGAATTTATAACTTCTCCAAAAGTATTATGCAAATGTGCCAGGGCCTATGAAAATATATTGATCGTTTGGCGTTGCTTTTTTTGTTGATATAAGTAGCTGCAAAGCTATCAGGAACGATCTTGCAATTTTTGGTTGCAGCATGAGTCGATTATTTTAAAATTCAAATGGACAAGCGAAAGTTAATTTCACCTAATGTATGGGTATTGTCAATGGTCAGTTTGTTTACAGACATTGCCAGTGAAATGCTTTACCCGGTTATGCCGGTATATTTAAAATCAATTGGTTTTTCCATTATTCTTATCGGGGTTCTGGAAGGCCTGGCCGAAGGCATTGCAGGTTTGAGCAAAGGTTTTTTCGGGAATAAAAGCGATAATTCCGGCAGGCGTTTGCCATTTGTAAAGACAGGTTATGCGTTAAGTGCAATTTCAAAACCGATGATGGCGATCTTTACCTATCCGGTATGGATTTTTTTTTCAAAGACATTGGAGAGGCTAGGAAAAGGCATAAGGACTGCAGCAAGGGACGCTTTGCTGTCTGATGAGGCCACCCCCAAAACCAAAGGAAGGGTTTTTGGTTTCCATCGATCCATGGATACCGTGGGTGCAGTTATCGGCCCTGTTTTGGCATTACTTTATTTGTATAAAAAACCTGGTAACTACCGGCCCCTTTTTTATGCAGCTTTTATTCCCGGCATAGCAGCTATTCTATTTACCTTTTTCATTCGTGAAAAAAAGCATAATCCGGTTGCTGACCACCGGCCGACAGGTTTTCTTGCTTTTCTGCATTACTGGAAAGAAAGCCCGAAACAATACCGCCAGTTAGTAATTGCGTTATTGATATTTGCGCTGTTCAACAGTTCAGACGTATTCCTTTTGCTGAAAATAAAAGGAACCGGTTATAATGATTCATGGGTTATTGGGTCGTATATTTTTTATAATATAATTTACGCGGTTTTTTCGTATCCTATGGGCATACTGGCGGATAAGCTCGGCATGAAAACGATATTTATCACCGGGTTGTTATTATTTACCGCTGCATATATCAGCATGGCGTATGTGTCTTCGCTTTGGTTTTTCTTCGCTTCGTTTTTCCTGTATGGTATATATGCAGCTTCTACAGAAGGGATTGCCAAAGCATGGATCACGAATATATCGCAAAAAGGAAAAACGGCTACTGCTATAGGCGCCTTTACTTCTTTACAGAGTATAGCAACTTTATTGGCCAGTTCAACTGCCGGATTATTATGGTACAGTTTCGGGGCGTTTTATGTATTTGCCCTCAGTGCTGCGGTTTCGTTTTCTGTAGCCATGTATATTCTTTTTTCCATCCATTCACCGCGTGATATGAACAGGGATGCGCAGTAGCCGATAGTGTTTGCCGGTTTTGCCCGCGCAAAACAAATTTAAATTGAGTAAATTGTCCGGGTTAACCAGAGAAACAGGCAAACGGTTTATGAAACTCTATATAAAAAATATGGTATGCAGCCGCTGCAAAATGGTGGTGAAATCGGAGCTTGAAAAAAACGGGTTGCATCCCGTAGTTGTTGACCTTGGGGAAATTGAATTAGAGGGGGAGCCTACCAGGGAGCAATTGCATTTGCTTGGTGCTTCTTTAAAACATTTGGGTTTCGAACTGATCGATGATAAAAAAAGCAGGATCATCGAAAAGATAAAAAATGAGATCATAAAACTTGTTCATCATTCCGGCGATAGCATCCCGGTGAACCTTTCGGATCATCTGGCAGCTTCCCTTCATTATGATTATGGCTATTTAAGTAACCTGTTTTCGGAAGTGGAAGGAATAACCATTGAAAAATATCATATCGCTCAAAAAATAGAGAAAGTAAAAGAGCTCCTGGTGTACGATGAACTGAACTTGTCTGAAATTGCTGCGCAGATGGGATACAGCAGCGTTGCCTATCTTTCTGCACAGTTTAAAAAAGTAACGGGCCTTACCCCGACATTTTATAAGTCCCTGAAGGAGCATAAGCGGAAAAATATCGAAGACCTGTAAATTTTATAAATCAATTCCGGAATTCCATAACAATGCTTGCGCATACTGAAAGTAGCTTTGTGTAAAATAATTTTATGACACATAGTTACCAGGTTACGGGCATGACATGTAGCAGTTGTGAAGCAAAAGTCCGTGATCTTTTGAAAAAGGTTCCCGGCGTAAAACATGTTTCGGTCGACCTCAAAAGCAAACGGGCAACCATAGACATGGATAAACATATTACGGCTACAACTTTGAAAAAAGCATTGGCCGGTTACCCGGCTTACCAGTTATCACCTCTTGAAGTTGAGCATCAGGAAATAATAGTTGAAGAGGAAAAAAAATCCTGGGCCAAGACATATAAACCTGTTATTCTGGTTTTTGCTTATATCCTTATTGTTACGCTATTGATCGAAACCTCATCTGGTTCTTTTAACTGGGTTACTTGGATGAATTATTTTATGACGGGCTTCTTTTTAGTATTCTCTTTTTTCAAATTGCTAAACGTAAAAGGATTTGCTGAAAGCTATGCCACCTATGACATTGTTGCAAAAAAATGGATGGGATGGGGGTATGTATATGTATTCATTGAGCTGGCTTTGGGAATTTCATTCCTGGTGGGTTTCCGCCCGTTCCTAATCAATGCAATTACTTTTGTTGTTATGACAGTAAGCATTATAGGTGTATTACAAAGCGTGCTGAATAAAAGAAAAATCAAGTGTGCCTGCCTGGGTGATGTATTTAATCTGCCCATGAGCACCATTACCATTATAGAAGATGGGTTAATGATCGCCATGAGCGCTTTTATGATCTTCAGGATGATTTAAAAATGTTGCCTGCATTAGTTTTGCATGAATAGTAATAATTAAAAATAAAAAAACAATGAAACGGATTTTTTTTCTTTGCACCTTCTTGGGGGGAATATTTATTCAACTCGCATCGGCACAGGATACTACACAAAATCAGCTATCAGTTATCCTCAATGATTATTATGAAGTAAGAAATGCATTGGTGAGCAGCGATGCCGCAGGGGCTTCTGCCAAGGCTGGGGAACTGTTGACAGCAATCAGTACAGTTAACCCCGATTTACTTCCGCGTGCAGGCCAAAAGGCTTTTGCCGGTTTGAAAGATAAACTTGCTTTTGATGCGAGGCATATTTCGGAAAGTAAGGACATTACGCATCAACGGGAGCATTTTGCTGGTTTGTCTGTCAATATGATTGCCCTCGCGCAAAAAGCAAAATTGTCGGCCAGTCCTATTTACCAGGCATTTTGCCCGATGAAGAAATCGTACTGGCTGACCAGCGAATCTTCCATTAAAAACCCTTATTACGGAAATGCAATGCTTGGTTGCGGCCAAATAATAAAAACACTGCAATAACAAGTCTTGCTGATTATACCATCAAAATCCTCAGTGAATAGGTAATGCACAATGAAAAAAGTAAGCCTCACTATATTTTTAGGTATTGCCTGTTTGGTTTCCTATTCGCAGCAAATGAAGAATATGGCAACAGGCGTTCAAAGCACCGGGAGAGATTCCCTGGTTGTCCGCTATGACTTATACGTCAGGGATACTATCGTAAATTTTACGGGAAAGCCTGAACACGCCATTGCTGTTAATGGCCAGATACCCATGCCCGTATTGACATTCACAGAAGGGGATACTGCTGAAATATATGTTCATAATATGATGGACGAGGAGACATCGTTGCATTGGCACGGTTTATTTGTGCCAAATAAATACGACGGTGTGCCCAACCTCACGCAGATGCCCATCATGCCGCATGAAACATACCTCTATAAATTCCCCGTTGTGCAGCATGGGACACACTGGTATCACAGTCATACGATGTTGCAGGAACAGATCGGGATGTATGGAGCTATGATCTTAAGAAAGAAAAACGAACCGGATATTCTGACTATTCCTGTTGTGCTGAGTGAGTGGTCCGATATGAAACCTGAAGAGATCCAGCGAAGCCTTCATAATGCGACTGATTGGTTCGCGATCAAAAAAGGTTCGACACAAAGTTTTAGCGAAGCAATAAAACAGGGTTACCTGAAAACAAAACTTACCAACGAGTGGAAGCGGATGAATGCAATGGACGTGAGCGATGTGTATTATGATCAATTCTTAATAAACGGGAAAAGCACCGTTGAACAACCGCAATTTAAAGCAGGGGACAAAGTGCGGCTGAGGATAGCCAATGCAGGGGCATCGAGCTATTTCTGGCTGAATTATTCAGGTGGGAAAATAACTGTTGTTGCGACAGATGGAAATGATGTTGAACCTGTTGAAGCGGACAGGTTACTGATTGGAGTTTCTGAAACCTACGATGTCATTGTTACGGTACCCGAAAATAAAAGTTATGAGTTCTTAGTAACTCCCGAGGACAGGACCAAATCCGCGTCTTTATGGATTGGGAGCGGCGAGAAGATATTTGCCCGTAGGCTGCCGAAACTTAAATTTTTTGCCGGGATGAAAATGATGAATGACATGATGGACATGAATGGAAATATAAAAGAAATGCAGGGAATGAAAATGCAAGACCAGGTCATGGATATGAACACCGTGATGTATCCGGAGATCAGCGGTGAAGATAAAGGAAATCGAAGTAGGCAGGATCATGATGCCCATGCGATGGACGCCACGGGCATGCAACAGATGAACATGAAAGAAGAAAGCGGGGATATTGTAACACTTAACTATGCCATGTTAAGGGCAACTGAGAAAACAACATTGCCAGATGCGCCCTGGAAAGAGTTAAATTTTGTGCTTACCGGGAATATGAACCGCTATGTATGGACCCTGGATAACAGAACAGTCTCGGAAAGCGATAAGATCTTAATCCGAAAAGGTGAAAATGTCCGGATCGTTTTGTACAATAATTCCATGATGCGCCACCCGATGCATCTGCATGGACATGATTTTCGGGTCTTGAACGGACAAGGGGAATATGCTCCTTTGAAAAATGTGCTCGACATCATGCCGATGGAAAGAGATACGATCGAGTTTGCCGGGAACACTGATGGGGATTGGTTTTTTCATTGCCATATTTTATATCACATGATGAGCGGCATGGGAAGGATTTTTCACTATGAGAATTCTCCTGCAAAAACAGAAATTACAGATACCGCTGCTGCACAGCGGATGTTATTTGCAGATGACCGGAAGATGTATTCGATGGCGAGGGCGGGAATTGAATCCAATGGGAGCGATGGGGAGGCGGCTCTTTCGCAGACACGCTGGAGAATAAATACGTTGTGGCACTTGGGGTATAATAAGCTTCATGGCTATGAAAGCGAAACGATGATTGGAAGGTATCTCGGGAGAATGCAATGGTGGTACCCTTATGTTGGTTTTGATTATCATGATAAGACAGAAGGCGGCGTTAAAAATATTTTTGGGAGTGAAAGCAAAACCTGGTTTGGCCAGGTTAGCGACAAATTGAACAGGCATACAGTAGTTGCAGGGGTTGCTTATACACTGCCTACACTAACGGTGGCGGATATACGTATTGATGGCAACGGTAAGTGGCGTTTTCAATTATCAAGGGAAGATATTGCACTTACGCCTCGGCTGAGGCTAAATTGGATGATCAATACAGATAAGGAATATACCCTGGGATTGAGGTACATTGTTACCAAATACTTTTCCCTCTCTTCACATTACGATAGTGATATGGGTTTGGGTGGCGGGATTACATTCACCTATTGATCGATAAAGGGAAAATCGCCTGGAAATAAAATCAACAAAGGGTAGTTATCTCAATGGCTGCGTAAAATTTTCAGGTTTTTATTTTCGGTTGCCCATAACTGGTATATTGATGCGGCCATATTCGGTTACGGGTTGTTTACCGGTGTTTGCATCCCAATAAAGTAACCTTATTTTTCTGCAATATGCAGTGGCGGAAAAAGTGCCCGCTATTTCTTACATATAGTTCTTGTCAAAAGGAGGATTGTATTTGGATTTAGGTTAAAAAATAATATAATTAACTAATCGGTTTCAAATAAATGTTACTAATTCTTGGCTACGCTATGATACAACTTTGAATGATGTGTTGGATGCCTTTAAAAAACGGAGATTTGATTTTCCAGAGTTATAATAAAGTAACTTTTTGACACTGTTCCGACATAAATATTATTATCAGTATATAATTCCCAAATTCTTTATGGCTACCAAAAATTTTTATCTATCTTCGCACAACTTTTGAAGTTCTTACTAATTTGTTAGTTACAGGAGCAAGTCGTGGAGCCTATGATTTTGCGTTTTATAATTAATTGATTTATAGTATTGATAGGAGGAGGTTCATATCTCCCCTCTCCGCTAAAGAATTTTCGGGGCGTAGCGTAGCCCGGTTATCGCGCCTGCTTTGGGAGCAGGAGGTCGCAAGTTCGAATCTTGCCGCCCCGACAAAAAAGCTTCACAGAAATGTGAGGCTTTTTTATTTTGGTGAATATTTATTTGTGGACGTTTCGTAGGACATAAACCAAGGCTTCAGGAAATTCAATTGTTGACAGCTATTCTACTGTCATTATGAAGTTTATCCTTGTGGAATAGTATCGGTCGCTCCTTCAATGATGGTAGCCTGAACCTGTCTTTCGCCAATGCGATAATGTATTGTCAAAGATTTTACTACTCCGGGATCAGGATCACCTACAATGTCATTACTTGCAGTAATAGTTAATTTATTATTTGCAATTCTTTCTTTAAGAATTGAAGTTACATCAATTTGTTTCTCAGGTTGGTGGGAACCATATATTGCACTTAAAATTTCCAAGGGGCTTTTATGAATATTCTCAAAAGATATGTTTGGCAATGTTTGTTCCGCATGAACTATATAAATTATATTTTCAGTTTGCAAAAAACTATTTTCTAAGTAGTGAATGTGAGGATTTTTGTCAAATTGCAACCAATCACCTTTAGTCACATCATTCGTCAAAAATATACATGACTTGGAGTCTTTTTTCATGAACTTAAGAATTTCATGAAAAATTATAAAGTCACCATACGGCTCGTCTTTTTTTTCTCCACATCCTGGAAATGCAAATTTCCATTTGTTTGTTTCTTTAGCATTATTATACTCAGCAATTAGTCTGTCAAATTCAGTTTTGAGAAAATCCAATTCCTCTTGTCCAAGTCCCTCAATCAATTGAAGAGATGAGGTCAGAGTAAGCATTTCGTCGATAAGAGAAATATTTTTATTGTCTTTTGTAGTCGTTCCTACTTGCTGTTCTACATCTTTATGAAACTCATTATTATTTATTTCTCTTAGAACTCCACTTTCAATTTTTTCAAGTTGATCCCACAAATCAGGGTAATCATTTGAAAGTATTCGTTTTTTTTCTTCCTTATAGCTTTTCAACTTGTTTTCAATATCTCTTTGAAGTGTAATGAAGTCAGAAGCAATTCGGTTTAATGGCTCAAAAAAATTTTTTTTTATAACAGAGAGACGATTTCGCAAATACTCTTGCTCCACTTGTCTCGTAATGTAAATTCTACTATTATAGGTCTTGATAAGCTGAATAAGTTTTGCCTTCTCTGCTTGAGACATTCCGTAATAGTCAAGTAAAATGTTTGTGTCCAAAATAATGGGAAGGTCGCCTTCCAGCTTAATAGCAGCATCAATTCCCTCTGCAAATTTTCTTAAAGCTCGATTGGAGATATCTGTGGTCAGTCTCCCATTTGGGTTGAAACAAAAACTAGGGTTGATTGCTATGTCAGTCATTTATTAATGTCTTGCTTTTTAGTACTGTCGCTCAATATTTTTTTTGCAAAATAGCGGCAGTTTACACACTAATTTATGATATTATCTACAATTTTTCAATCTAATCAGAGCTATAAAAACTTTTACAGAAATGTGATAACTCAATTTCTCGCCAACATTTTTTTTACAAAATCTTTTTCAACCTGGAAATTTGTTAGGGAGAGTGCTTTAGTTAAATGAAAATCGCTTTTAGAAAATTCTTTTTCCTGTAAATACAATTTGCCTAATGCGGCATGCAGCAGATATGATTGTTCGAGAAAAGTTTGTTGTAGCTTATGAAGGATATCAAATGCCTTTTGTTTTTGAGAACCGTAGTACAATGCAATGGCATAGTTCAGTGTGATAAATGGATTGGGATTGTTCTGCAACAGCTGTTCGTATAGTCTTGAAATGCTTGTCCAGTCTGTATCAGCAAAACTTTTTGCATGACAGTGCAAATATGCAATTGATGCTTCGTAATGGTAGGAAGAAACCTTTTCGCATTTGGATTGATTAAGATAATAATCACCCAAAGCAATCAGATCTTCATTCCACAAAGCCCTGTCTTGTTCTTCAAGGTCTGATAATTCACCGGCTGCTGTAACCCTTACGCTTAGCCGTGAAGCATTGAACAATAACAATGCATACAATGCAGCCGTATCACTGTTGCATACGTTATTGTCTAATAAAGATTTTGTCATTATCAAACTCTCTTCGCACAATTCTTGTCGTATGAATTCTTTGCCGCTGCCTGCTCGGTAACCTTCATTAAATATGAGATAAATTATTTTATGCACTGCAGGCAATCTTATTTTTAGTTGCTGCGGCGTCGGTTCTTTCAAAAAAATATTTTCTATTCGTATCCGCTGTTTTGCCCGTGCAATTATTTTATCAACGCCATCAATAGTAATACCCAATGCCTTAGCAATAGATTCTGTTTTAAGGTTTACCAGGTATTTTAAGGTGATTACCACATGCATTTTTGCCGACAGCCTCGGATGTGAACATGAAAATAACAATTGCAGTTTCCTGTCGTCAAAAATATTTTCTTCCGGTTGTACATCACCGTTAGTTACATGACCTTCTTCAAAAGGGTTTTTAAATTTCTTATTTTTTTTAAGCGTATTAATAGCATTGTTCCTGCAGACAGTGTACATCCATCCCGCAGGATTATCGGGAATTCCATTTTGTTCCCATGAAGAAAGCGCAGTATAAAAGGCATCCTGTACCAGGTCTTCCGCTGTTTCAAGATCAATATCTCTTGAAAACTGAAGCATGGCAGTTACCATTTTTCCAAAATGGCTTTTGTATAATTTGTCAGCCGCCTGTTGTTCTTGGTTCATCACCCAATTCCCTTATATCTTTTACTCCCATTAAAGGCCGCACTTCAATAACCATATCGCCGCTTTGCACAAGCGGGCAGGTTTGTGTTATAGAAACAGCATCCTGTAAATTTTTCGCATCTAAAAAAATAATTCCGCTTATACCTTCTTTCGCTTCAATAAACGGCCCATCGGAAAGCACATGGTCTTTACTTACATAACGGCCCTTGATGTGCAAAGCATCGCCGGATATATAATTGCCTTTTTGCACCAGGGATTTCACCCATATATCCATTTGCCTTACACCATTATAACGTTCTTCTTCGGTCCACTTTCGCAGTTTGCTAAGGTCTTCGCGAATAATGAGCAGGAATTTTTCCATGATAATTGTATTGCTGAGTAAACTATATACAAATTAAGGCAGGTTTGAAAGCCTCCGCAAAATTTTTATCTGGTTTACTTTGTATTGCCCGGATAGCCTATCCCCGGCCCGAAAAAACATTCGATGGATTTTATTTTTCCATTGCTGAATGTATAATACTCGGCATTTCGTACAACCTTGTTATCGGTGGTTGTAATATTGTATATAACGAATGCAGAATTACCCTGATCCATAATTTTCTCAAACTCAATTTTCTTAAAGAATTTAGAAGTCGGCCAACATCTCTCTTTGTATATCGCCAATGGTATGTGATCATCATTATTCGGGCTTGTGAATGTAAAATCGCCGGAGAGCTGACCGGCAATCATGTTCCAGTCTTTCTTTTCATATCCCAGAAAATAAGCTTTGATCAGTTTCTCGGCATTTTGTGCTTTTGAAAATAGCGCACCGATGGAAAACATAGCAGATAATAAAATGAATTTCATAAACAATTTAGGGTAAGACAAACTGATGCTTGTTTTCCGTACAGAATGAGAATTTTTTTTTGGAAGAAAATTTATATGGTTGTCTTTAGATAGAAAATCTTGTTTTATTTGATAGAAGTTTTAATTGCAAATGCTGCCCTGGATGGGCAAACGATGGCTGAGGGTATCACAAAATGTAAGATTTAAATCGTAGCTTTAAAGCCACAATCATAAAGGTTTCTGCTTCAACAGAAATCTTTTTTATTATGCGGCATCTTTCACATCTTAATACAACGGTTCAATTACTTAATCAATATGATGGGAAAGAACCGTTTTCTCATTTCATCAAAAATTTTTTCAAACAACATAAAAAATTCGGATCGACTGACCGCAAAACAATTAGCCATTTTTGTTATTGTTATTTCAGGCTTGGTCACGCGTTGAAAAATATTTCTGTTGAAGAAAAAATTTTAGCGGGAATTTTTTTATGTAGCCAAACTTCCAATGAATTGCTCGCACATCTCAAACCAAAATGGAATGAGAATATACAATTGAACCTTGAACAAAAATTATCCATTATCAATTATCCATTATTCATTAAAGAAGTTTTTCCATGGAAAGATGAATTAAGCACAGCTGTTGACTATGAAAAATTTTGTAAATCATTCCTTATTCAACCTGATCTTTTTTTACGCATCAGGCCGGGTAATGAAGATATTGTAAAACGAAAATTGACCGATGCCAATATTGCATTTGCAGAAATTACAGGCTCCTGCATTTCCTTACCGAATTCAACTAAAATCGAAGATGTAATAGAAATAAATAAAGAAGCTGTTGTGCAGGATTACAGTTCACAACAAATCGGCAATTTTTTTCCATCGGCCATTGGCCATTCACCATTCACCTCCTGGGACTGTTGTGCCGCAAGCGGTGGAAAATCGATCATGTTATATGATATGAATAATGCTGTTGATATAACGGTATCGGATATACGAAAATCAATTCTTTTGAACCTTGAAAAGCGGTTTTCAGAAGCCGGAATAAAAAAATACAGGTCATTTGTTGCAGATTTGGCGGCAAAAGAAATAAAAGCTCCATCAAAAAAATACGACCTGATCATTGCAGATGTTCCGTGCAGTGGCAGCGGAACCTGGAGCCGTAACCCGGAAGCGTTGGTGTTTTTCAACAAAGAAGAAATTGAAAAATATAGTAACCTTCAAAAAAAAATTTTGGATAATGTTCTCCCTCATCTTTCAGTAAATGGAAGATTGGTTTACATTACCTGCTCTGTGTTCAAAAAAGAAAACGAAGAAATTGCAGATTATATTCAGCAAAAGTTTCAATTGCGGTTACAGCAAATTGAATTGCTGCCAGGTTATGAAAGAAAAGCAGATTCGATGTTTGCGGCTGTTTTTACCGCACAATAATTAAAGAGGGATTTTAATTATGGTCAACCATATTCAACCTAATTCCATAACCCGACCATGACCCAACGGAAGTTCCGCCATTTGGTGGTTGAAATTCTGCATGGAAGAAATTTTTATAGATAAGCCCGATGCCTTTTCCATACACTTCTTCGCTATAATTTATTTCGCTGTAAATACTCGGGTTTGTAGGATCGCCGATCACTTCATTTCTCTGTTGCACTGTGACTGAATTCGGGACAGTTCCCCACAATGTTGTAAACGGCATACCAACACTATCATAGGTATAATTCCAGCCTTGCAAATAAGTTACCACATTAAATGTATCTGATGTGGCATCAATATATGAGTTGCCTGGCCAGCTATACCCATCTGTAATTGGCGCAACAAGTTTTATATAACGCATATTATTTTCTACGACTTCCACATCCTGCTTTGTAGGCGTGACCATATACGTTTCATTGGAAAGCCAATCTCCTGAAGCAGCCGTATCATTGATATAACGGATCACTCTCCAACTCGGCCTGTTAAGGTTATCTGTAATAGTTGTATCAACCATATCTTTTGCGAGATAGCTGATAACGGTGTCCTGTGTGCCAAAATTTACAAAAAGGGTGGAATCCATTCTGTAAGTAATATATTTACCGGATTGCAATTGCAAATAATCAGTAAGGGATTCTGTTTGAAAATTTGCTGTCTTTTTACAACCGGACATTATCACTACACCAATAAAAACAATCGAAAAAAATAAATAAAACTTTTTCATGTACTACAGTTAGTTAAAACATGGATAAGGGTTCTTTTATTCAATAGTAACATCTTGTTTATCATACAAAATAAAAAACCGGGAAGCCTTGAAACTTCCCGGTTGGGTAACGTAAAAACGAGCTTTTTTATTGCTGAAAAAATATAATGTGTTTATTAATCAGCTATTTGGAAGAATTGATTTTCGTTGAATAATGCCGCCGCCAATAACATCGTCACCTTCATAGAACACTGCACTTTGCCCGGGGGCAATGCTTTTGGCATTTTCGTAGAAACGCACACTTATGGTATTGTTAACCGGATAGAGGTTGCTAAGGCTGCCTTTGTCTTTATACCTGATCTTGGTAACTGCCTCCATGCCGGGGGTAATGGTATCGTATTTCATCAGGTTTAGCTTGGTCACAACCATTTCACTTTGTTCGAGATCAGATTCATCTCCCAGAACAACGGTATTTGTATCCGGGTCAATTCCCGTAACATAAACCGGTTTCCCGAAAGTAATATCAAGCCCTTTGCGCTGACCAATCGTATAAAAAGGATAACCTTTATGTGCCCCTAAAATGTTTCCATTCTTATCTATAAAATTTCCTCCGTTTACTTTTTCTTCAAGCCCATCTACTTTTCTTTTTAAAAAACCGCGGTAATCATTATCCGGAACAAAACAAATTTCGTAGCTCTCGCTTTTCTTTGCCAATTCCGGGTATCCATAATCGTTAGCCATCTGGCGTATTTGGGTCTTGCGATATTTACCTAAAGGCAAAAGTGTTCTGCTCAGCAAGTCCTGCTGCAAACCCCACAGCACATAGCTTTGGTCTTTTGTATCATCAATTCCTTTGCTGATATAGTATCTTCTATTTTCATGCTGATGGATATTTCCATAATGACCGGTTGCGATATAGTCACAATTCAATGCATCAGCCCGTTTCAATAAGGCTCGCCATTTAATATGCGTGTTGCACATTACGCAGGGGTTAGGAGTCCTTCCGGCAAGATATTCATCCACAAAATTATCGATCACAAAATCGCCGAACTCTTCGCGTATATCCAATACAAAATGCGGGAAGCCATGTTGCACTGCCGCCATTCGGGCGTCATTAAAACTATCGAGGTTGCAGCAACCGGTTTCTTTTTTGGAAGAACCGGCACTTGCATAATCCCATGTTTTCATCGTGATACCAACCACTTCATAACCTTCGTCGTGAAGCATGAGCGCAGTAACGGTACTGTCAATACCGCCGCTCATCGCTACCAAAACTTTTCCTTTTCTGCTCATTGTTCAAAAAATTACAAGCTGCAAATTTACGAAATTCCGAATGCTTTGGGAAAGCCGGCCATAGACCGCTTCATAAATTAACAACCGGAAGCCGATTTATCAGGATGCCTTCGGATAGAACAAACTTCGTAATGAATTGTTTAATAAGTGCGTAGTTTGTAGAAAACTACCGTAAAGTGTTATCGGGCTAACAATACCAAATACCTTAAATTGCCAGTTCAAACAATTTTAAGTACGAAGCTAAATTTTAAAGTATGATCAAGTTACAGGTAATCGGCAACCTTGGAAAAGATTGCGTTACAAACACAGTGAACGGGAAAAATGTCATCAATTTCAATGTGGCACACACAGAAAAATTCCGTGATGCACAGGGAAATCAGAAAGACAAAACCATTTGGGTAGAATGCGCTTACTGGACAGACCGCACGGGCATTGCCCCTTATTTAAAAAAAGGGACGCAGGTTTATGCGGAAGGGACTCCTGAAGTACGCACGTATCCAAAAAATGATGGTACCACAGGCGTGTCCCTGACCTTGCGTGTTGTAAGCGTTCAATTACTCGGAAGCCGTACTGGTGGCGACTACCAGGGTGCTCCTGCTGAACCTCAAGCTTCTTATCAACCTGCAGCACAAACCAGTAATATCCCTTCTGCAAGTGATATCACCGAGCCGGTTGACGACTTGCCGTTTTAACTTCTGTGCTTTCGCCAGCAAAATAATGCCCTGCACAAGCGGGGCATTATTATTTTGTCGATATTTTTATTTTGAAATAAAAATCAACTGATGAAATTATTCCTGTTTTATTTTTTGCTGATTGCTTCGCCTGCTTTTGCACAACAGGTTATTACAACAGATGTATTGGTTGTTGGTGGCGGAACGGGCGGAACTGCTGCAGGCATCAGCGCTGCACGTGAAGGCGTGAAAACAATTATTGCAGAGCCGACGAATATGCTCGGTGGCATGCTTACTGCAGCAGGTGTAAGTTGCACAGACGGCAATGTGCTTTTGCATAGCGGGATTTGGGAAGAATTCAGGCAGGCATTGTACAAACATTATGGAACAAATAACCTTGCATCAGGATGGGTGAGCGAAACTTGTTTTGAACCGCATGTAGCGGATAGTATTTTTAAAGCATGGGTTAAAAAAGAAAAAAGCCTAACAGTAATGTATAGATGTAGTTTTGAAAAAACATTGAAAGAGAATAATAAAATAACAGGTGCCGTTTTTAAAAAGAAAGACGGAAGCAAAATTATTGTTAAAGCGAAAATAACAATTGATGCTACAGAGCTCGGGGATGTATTTGCCAATGCAGGTGTTGCTTACGACATAGGCACTGAATCCCGGGAATATTCAAAAGAAAATATTGCGCCTGAAAAAACGAATATCATCCAGGATATTACATGGGCTGCCGTATTGAAAGATTACGGAGCCGGAAGCGATAAAACGATTCCCAAACCCGCAGGCTACAATGAAACAGATTATTATTGCTGTTGCACTTCTGCTCCTTGTAAAGAAAAACCATACAATGCCGATGCAAAGATGATGTTGGATTATGGTAGGCTCCCGAACAATAAATACATGATCAACTGGCCGGCACACGGCAATGATTTTTACATGAACGTGATCGAAGACAACGAAACTGTTCGGATTAAAAAATACGATTCGGCAAAACAACATACGCTTGGGTTTATTTATTTCATTCAAACAACACTTGGCTATAAGAATTTAGGTTTGGCTGATGATGAATTGGATAATGGGCTTGCAACCATTCCTTATAACCGTGAAGGAAGAAGAATGCACGGAGTTGTGCGTTTTAATATCAATCATATTCTTGATCCCTATAACACCCCCGAAAATTTTTTTCGTACAGGCATTGCCGTAGGAGATTATCCTGTAGATCATCATCACAGCCAAAACCCTAATACGCCGCACATTGATTTTCCAAGGATCCCTTCATTTAATATTCCGCTTGGTACATTGATCCCTGAAAAAACAGATGGATTGATCGTTTGCGAAAAAGGGATTTCCGTTTCCAATATTGTGAATGGAGCGACACGTTTGCAACCTGTTGTTTTACTCACCGGACAAGCTGCAGGAATCCTTGCCGCAATAGCTGTAAAGAATAATAAGCAACCACGCCAGGTTGATGTACGCACAGTGCAGGATGAATTGTTGCGGAAGAAATGTTATATCATGCCTTTCGTTGATGTGCAACCTGAAAGCCTTTACTGGCAGGCTATTCAGCGCATTGGCGCCACAGGCATCTTAAAAGGGTTTGGCAAACCGGAAGGATGGGAGAACAAAACATTTTTTTATCCTGACAGTACGATTACCGTCGCAGAATTTGAAGATGGAATAAAAATGTATGATCCTTCGTACAAGAAAAAAAATCTGAATAATAATTTACTCACTATCCGGAATGCGATGCATATTATTTTGAATGCGGGAGTTTTTCAATTAAGAAATATATCAGGACATTTAGGATTGGCTACAGGAGGTTCCTTTTTTGATGAACGTTTTTGGAGAGGCACTCTGCATTTGCTGAATTTCAATCCGGAGAGAAATATCAAACGTTATGAATTAGCAGTATTGCTCGATTTTTATGCAGACCCTTTTCATGGAAAATGATTTTACCACATAGGTACAATAGCAACATAGTTTTTGCATGATTAAATATAAATGCCTCATAGAGGCAACATATCGGTAGAAAAATAAGGGTAAAAAAAGTGCCATCAGCACGGAAGATTTTATTTCTCTCATTTCATGCCTACGGCATTTCTTAACGGATGTTGTTAGCTCAACTACCGATATATCATCCCTAAGGGATAATTTTAAATAACTCTTTCAACGAATTAAGATAGATATGCTTTTATGTTTCCCTATTGTGCCTTACATGTCTATGTGGTAAAAAGTTACCTCATCGGCCGCTCTCGAATTTTCTCACCAATGCTTCCACTTCTTCACGTGTTACTGCCTTTTGCTGGTTATCCAAATTGATCACGTATAAATATCCTTTGCTTCCCGGCGTGGAAAGAAACGCACTGATCAAATTATATTGCTCGCTGACATCCAATCTTCCACTGGTAACATTCCAGATTTCTTTTGCACACAAACATCCTTCTGTTGGGGTAAGCGGATAAAATGGTTTGTCTTTAAAATATTCAGGATCCAGGGTTGAACCATGCGCAATAATTTCTGTACGCCCGATCTTTCCTGCATTCCACGCTTCCATCATCGGTTCATATCTTCTCCAATTCTCCGGCAACAGTTCGCGATATAAATGCAAGGAGTCGTGCGAATAATTCCATTGATCACGAAAATATTTCTCCCACTTGTTTTCAAACGGGGTTATCAGTTGAATGTTGGGCGTAGGGCCGATAAAATTATTATGGGAAATACTTGTACCTGTAATGCTATAAACACCTTGCGGAGTGCTTCCGTTGCGAATGAAATAGGGAAGATCGGAGCCGGAACGTGCCAGTTGCTCGAATACCAATAACCTTCCATTTGCATCTTTCACAAAACTTCCGTCTGTATTTTGAATAATCGCCAGCCCGGGATAATCACGGTTCCAGCGCTGAAAGGAATACACGATTTTCTGTGCAGTTTTTTTCTGGTACCTGAACAGTGATTGAATATCAGGTGTTTTTTTTCTTATTAATGAAGAATGAAAACTCAAGAACTGGTGGAGTTCATGCAACAGGGGAATAGTATCGTAGCCCGTAAATTTTTCACCCATTCTTATTTTAAGATAGTTCCCGTAGTCAGACGAAGTGTCGTTACGGAAAAGATAAACAACAGCCATTGAAAACAATAACGGATCGGTTTCTTTTTCTTCCACATCCTGCACTTGTGTCATATATTCTTTGGGATACACAGCGTAAACGGCTTCCATCAAAGCTTTCCGCGTATCGTATTCAAGCGCATCATAACCGGAAAATAATTTGTTGAACCCTTTTTTTACGGCATCATTTGCAAAAAGAAATTGTGAGATGGCATCGCAGGCAGTTTCATATTTATATTCTGTATTGCTATCGAGTGGAAGTGAAAATGTTTTGCCGATCAATCGTTCCCGCAAATCTTTTTCCAGCAAACTTCTTTTTTGATATAAAACAAAATCTGAATAAATGTCTTCCTTTCGTGGTTGCGCAGATGCTGTGTTGGAGAAAATAAAAATCAACAGAATGGTCAGCAAAAAATCTTTCATATTACAAATGTATCACTAATCGCTAAAGTTAAGTTAGCATCACCGGCTCTGACTTGTATAAATAATTCTTAACTTTCCTGCTTATTCATTCTTCTCATCAAACAAATTTGCAGTATGAAAAAAATTGTTTCTTCTTTTTCATTTCTTTTATTGATCGTTGTTTTTTTTACACAATGTAATAATCAACCACAGCAGGCAGATACTTCTGCTGCTAAAGATTCAACCTCTGCCACAAACGATGTTACCAGGAACTGGAAGCTTGGTGTACAAATGTGGACCTTTCATTATTTTCCTTTTGTTACTGCTCTTGATAAAGTAGATAGCGCAGGTGTAAAATTCATAGAAGCATTTCCCGGACAAAAATTGGGCGGAGACATGAAAGGCGAATTCGGAATTAAGATGGATGATTCTGAAAAAGCAAAAATAAAACAGTTATTGCAATCAAAAGGTATTCAGATTGTAGCGATGGGTGTTATCACTCCTTCTTCCATAGAAGAGTGGAAAAAATACTTTGACCTCGCAAAGGAATTTGGCCTGAGCTATATTACTGCAGAACCAAAAAAAGATGAATGGAACCAGGTCGACAGCCTTGCAGGAGTTTATGGAATTAAAATTGCCATTCACGATCATCCAAAACCAAATATGTATTGGTCGCCGGATTCTGTGCTTGCAGCAATACAAGGCCATCCGAATATCGGGTCATGCGCAGATGTTGGGCATTGGTCACGCAACGGATTGAACCCGGTTGATTGCATAAAAAAGTTAGCCGGACATATTTACGGCGTGCATTTAAAAGATATCAAAGAGTTCAATAAAACAGATGCGGCAGATACAGTTGTAGGAAAAGGCATCAACGATTTTCCTGCAATTTTCCAGGCATTAAAAGACGCCGGTTTCAGCGGAATGTTATCGATAGAGCAGGAAAGCAACTGGTACAACAGCGTTCCTGATGTGATCAATACAAAAAAATATTTTGAAGAGCAGGTAGCGAAACTGAAATAAGTATGAGCTATGAACTATGAAGTATGAGTTCTGATTGAACTGTAACCTTGAAAATTTTTTATCTTGAAAGAGAAGTAAAAATTTTCCAGGTTTTTTATTTTGGTACGAGCATCAGTAACTCCGGTTGAGCATCGTTGCGTCGCACTCTTGTACAGATATAATTCTACTGAGCGCTTCAGCTTCTCAGGCGAGTCTCCGCAGCATGAACTTACATGATTATGAAACTTACGCGGGACTCGCCGTAAACTAAATACTTTTTGAAAATCGCTTATGAATTAGCGACGAGTCCCGCATTAATCCATGATAATGCAAATCCCCAAAGCGGAGACTCGTCTGAGAACCTGAGTTCTGAGCTACAGCAGGCCCTGAAGTTTTTTTATCTAAAACTGATAAAAGCTTCAGGGTTTTTTATTTTGCAAAACATCTATAATTCATAGTTCATAGCTCATACTTAGATTCTCATGAATTTGCCGATAATAAAGCGCTCAATAGAATTTCAATTGCACAAGAGTGCGACGCAAGAAATGTTTCATAGTAGTACTATAGTTGGGATCATAAAAAATGGGCTAAAGATTAACCAATTAAAAAACACTAAACAAATTACAAAGCTCAGAACTCATACTTCATAGCTCATACTTCATACTTACTTTTTCTTTATATTTATCAAACGCTTTTTTCATCATTAATCTCTCCATTGTTTGAATTCATCAAGGCAGTTGAACCGTTCGCTTGGACTCGGTATGGTGGTAGTGGTTTGTGTTGCAAACATTATCGGTTCGGGTGTGTATAAAAAAATTGCACCGATGGCGGCGGAATTGCATTCATCGGGTTGGGTATTGATTTGTTGGGTGCTCGGCGGCATCATCAGTTTATTCGGCGCACTCAGCAATGCAGAAGTGGCAGGGCTTTTGGCAGATACCGGCGGGGAATACATTTATTATCAAAAGATTTACAACAAATTTTTTGCGTTCATTTTCGGCTGGTCATGTTTCACTGTTATTGAAACTGCGGCGATCTCCTCGCTTGCATATATTTTTTCTCAATCACTGAATAACATTGTTCATCTTCCGCCGGTTTTTTCTTCAATGGAAAATTTCAATATTGCCGGTATATTTTATCCGTTCGAAGGTTTCAACATCAAGCTCACAGCTATTGTCGTTATTCTTGTGTTTACATGGATCAATACGAAGGGAGTAAAAACCGGCGCCGGTGTAAGCACGTTTATATTGGCTCTTGTTTTTATCGGGATTTTCATGATCATCATTTTTGGATTGAGTAGCACCCATGCAAATGTGGGCCATGTTTTTGAAATGAAAACAACCGATTCAAAACCGGTAACATTAAGCGCAATTTTTGCTTCGATGCTTGCAGCATTTTGGGCCTACCAGGGTTGGGCCGCTGTTGGCTATATTGGCGGTGAAGTAAAAAATGCAAAACGAAATATGCCGCTCGGCATCATCATTGGAGTATTTATTATCATCACTATTTATTTATTGATCAACACGGCATACTTGTCGTTGCTTTCTGTTCCGCAACTGGAAGCAATTTATAAATCGCAGAACAGCATTGCTGCAGTTGAAGCGGTAAAACAATTTTGGGGAAGCAGCGGTGTGGTATTTATTTCTGTAATGATCTGCATCACTACTTTAAGCGCAACACATGCAACAATATTTTCTGCTTGCCGCATGTATTATGCAATGGCAAAAGAAAAATTATTTTTTGCACCGGTGAGTAAATTGAACAAAGAAAATGTCCCTGCTGTTTCGATGTGGTACCAGGGAATATGGGCATGTGTGTTGGTGCTTTCAGGCACATTCGATCAGCTGACGGATATGATCATTTTTGCAGTGTTCATTTATTACGGGGCAACTGCACTCGGTGTTTTTGTGTTGCGAAAAAAAATGCCCGATGCGCCACGTCCGTATAAAGTGTGGGGTTATCCGATTATTCCCGGGATTGTTGTTTTATTCAGCGCTGTATTGTTTATTAATACGATCATTGCCCGCCCGAGAGAAGCCGCAATAGGAATGGCATTGATGCTTACCGGTGTTCCGTTGTATTTTTGGTTCAGGGAAAAACAGGAAAACATTGTTGAAAATTTAGCAGCATAAAATAAATATATGGATTCGATAAGAGATCAGTTTTATTTAAGCCAGGAAATCACGTATTTGAATCACGGTTCGTTTGGCGCATGCCCGAAACCGATTATGGAAGATTACCAGCGGTGGCAGCGGACGCTTGAAGAAGAGCCTGTACAATTCATCACAAAAAGATATTATGATGCATTAAGTGTTTCAAAAAAATTATTTGCAGGAGTTGTCGGTTGTGCACCGGAAGATTTTTTCTTTCTGCAAAATCCAACGACTGCAGTGAACCAGGTTGTGAAAGGACTGGATTTAAAACCCGGAGACGAAGTATTGACAACCGATCATGAATATGGCGCATTGGATAAAACTTTTGATTTCTATGCAAAGAAAAAAGGGTTTGTGAACCGCAGGCAAAAAATTTCGTTGCCGTTGTTATCGAAAGAACAATTCATTGAAGAATTCTGGAAGGGGTATACTGACAAAACAAAAGCGGTTTTCCTCAGTCATTTTACAAGTACCACTGCATTGATATTCCCGGTAAAAGAAATTTGTGAGCGTGCAAAAGAATTAGGATTGATCACAATTGTTGATGGCGCCCATGTGCCCGGCCATGTGCCCTTGAATTTAACTGAAATAAAAGCCGACTTCTATACAGGCACTTTACACAAATGGTTGCTTGCACCAAAAGGTTGCGCATTTTTATATGTGAACAAAGATTTTCAAAATATAATTGAGCCGTTAATTATCAGCTGGGGTTACGAAGCTGTGAAGCCGACAAAATCAAAATTCCTGGAAGAAAATGAATTGCAGGGAACGCGTGATTGTTCGGCCTATCTAACGGCGCCGGCTATCCTAAAATTTTTTGAAGAGAATAATATGAAGGATCGCCAGGCGGCATGCAGGAGAATTATCCTGCAACAATACCCGGTATTTTGCGAATTGCTTGGAACGAAACCGTTGTGTACCGTGTCTGGTGATTTTTTAGGACAGATGTGTAGTATCCCAATTACACCGGGCGACCCGTTTGTATTGAAAGAAACATTATACAAAGATTATAAGATTGAAATACCCGTGATGCAACGCGGTAATGATACCTATCTCCGCATTTCTTACCAGGCGTACAATACAATGGATGATTTGCAACGCTTGAAAGATGTAGTTTTGAAAATTAAGAACGAGGGAAAATTATTATAGTATTTACGATATAAAGTGATAAGTCGTCAGTGGTAAGTCATCGATGATTTTAGTGCCATACATTTTCCTTATCACTGTCCACTTACGACTTACCAATATCTTACTTTAATTCAAGCAAAACACAAGTAGCTGGTAAATCACTTTTAATTTTAAATCCGCTTTTCGGTGAAAAGAAATTAAATTCACCTTCTTTTAATTTTTTATTTTTTGAGGCAGAAATTTCTGTATTTCCTGAAATATCAATTAAAAGATATGCGCAGTTGGATGGCTTGATTTCAACAGCTTTCCCCTGAACGATTTTAATTTTATAAGTATGTACTAATTTCTGCGACCATTGAAACTGAACATTATCCTGTGCAAGAATTGCACAGGTATCTGCTGCAGGCTCTTTTTTCACCAATTCAATATCCATTACATGAAACAATGTGTTGCCTGCATTCCAAACGCGGTGTATGATGGCTTTTTCATCATACGCAGCATAACTTGTTTGTGAAGGTTTTACATCTGCAATATTTGGTTGCGTTCCTATGATTTGCGTACCGATTGTTGACTGAGAAAGAAAAACAATTACTGAAGGCGCCGCATGGATATGAGTCAGCGTTGTATCATGAACAGGAATGTGTACATCGATCAATCGCACATACTCATTTTCCAAAACCACTTTATGATGCGGCTCATCACGGACTGGAACCTGTGCGCTTGCTGAATAACAAAAAAGAAAAACAAAGAAATTTAATCCAGGTGAAAAGAATTTTCTGTTTTTCATAAAAATGCTTTTAAATTTCTTGCAAAGGCGCGAAGACGCAACGTTGCGGCGCAGCGCCGTTGCGAGAAAAAAATCAACTTTTCACTGCAGCAATACCCGGCAATTCTTTCCCTTCAAAATATTCAAGCATTGCACCACCGCCGGTAGAAACATAGCTTACTTTGTCGGCGAATCCGAATTGGTTTACGGCTGCAACACTATCGCCACCGCCTACTAAAGAAAATGCGCCGCTTTGCGTTGCTGCTGCAATAGCAGTGGCAATTGCTTTTGTGCCGTGTTGAAATTTCTGCATTTCAAAAACACCCATCGGCCCGTTCCACAAAATGGTTTTTGATTTTTTAATAACGTTGCTGAATTGTTCGCAGGCATTTTCGCCAATGTCAAGCCCCATCCACCCATCGGGGATATTATTGCTTGGTGATGTTGATGTATTTGCGTTTGCATCAAATTTATCAGCGATTATTGAATCTGATGGCAGATGAATGCAAACTCCTTTTTTATTTGCTTTTTCCAGTAATTCAAGCGCAGTTTGCACACGGTCGTTTTCGCATAATGAGTTGCCGATCTTTCCGCCTTCTGCCTTCATAAATGTATATGCCATTCCACCGCCGATAATAATATCTGTTGCACGCTCCAACAAATTTTCTATTATCAAAATTTTATCTGAAACTTTTGCGCCGCCGATGATTGCCACAAAAGGTTTTTGTGATTCGTGCAACACTTTTTCTGCGCTTTTCACTTCGCCTTCCATTAATAAACCAAACATCCTTTTTTCTGCCGGGAAAAATTTTGCAATTACCGCAGTGGATGCATGTGCACGGTGTGCAGTACCGAATGCGTCATTCACATATACATCACCGAGCTTTGCCAATTTTTGTGCAAATGCCTCATCGCCTTTTTCTTCTTCTTTATAAAACCGTAGATTTTCCAGTAACAACACTTCACCCGGACGAAGCATGTTTGCCGTCATGTACGCCTGCTCGCCGATACAATCATTAGCGAATAAAACAGTCGTTCCACCCAGCAATTCACTAAGATGTTTTACCAAATGTTTCAGGGAAAATTTTTCTTCCGGACCGCCTTTTGGCCTTCCCAAATGCGACATTAGTATTACACTTCCGCCATCATTCAATATTTTTTTTATGGTAGGAATAGTAGCACGCATACGGGTGTCGTCTGTGATTTCATACTTGTCGTTCAGCGGAACGTTAAAATCCACACGGATCAATGCTTTTTGTCCTTTAAAATTATACGAAGAAAAATCTGCCATAATGGTTGTTTTAAAAACTAAAGTTATTAAACAAAAATGTCCCGCCTGTGACGGGACATTAAATTATTTTCAATTTATTTTATTTGCTGATCAGTTTTGCAAAATAATGAACCGTGCGCACCAACTGGCTAACGTAGCTCATTTCATTATCGTACCAGCTTACTGTTTTTACCAATTGCTGGTCGCCAACAGTCAACACTTTTGTTTGTGTTGCATCGAATAATGAACCGTAATGCATGCCTATGATATCGCTGCTTACAATTTCATCTTCTGTGTAACCATAACTTTCGTTAGATGCTGCTTTCATCGCGGCATTAATTTCTTCTACAGTTACTTTTTTCTTTAAGATAGTAGTGAGCTCAGTTAAAGAACCGGTTAATGTAGGAACGCGTTGTGCAGTACCATCCAATTTCCCTTTTAATGAAGGAAGTACAAGCCCGATTGCTTTTGCAGCACCGGTGCTGTTTGGAACGATGTTCTGTGCAGCGGCACGTGCCCTTCTTAAATCACCTTTCGGGTGAGGGGCATCCTGTGTGTTCTGGTCGTTCGTATATGCATGCACGGTAGTCATCAATCCCATTACTATACCAAAGTCTTTATCGAGTGTATGTGCCATCGGTGCAAGGCAGTTTGTAGTACATGATGCGCAACTGATCACTGTTTCACTTCCGTCGAGTGTATCATGGTTTACATTGAAAACAATTGTTTTCATTTCCCCGGTTGCAGGAGCGGAGATAACTACGCGTTTTGCCCCGGCAGTTAAGTGAGCTTCAGCTTTTGCCTTGTCGGTGAAAAAACCTGTACATTCCAAAACCACATCCACATCGTGTTGTTTCCATGGAATTTCAGCAGGGTTTTTCTGTGCATATATTTTGACTTCATCTCCATTTACCAAAATTGAGTTTTCTGTGGATTTCACTTCTGCATCAAAGCGGCCTTGGGCACTGTCGTATTTCAACAGATGGGCAAGCACTTTCGGGCTTGTTAAATCGTTGATCGCAACTACATCTATTCCATCCATTTTATAGATCTGGCGGTATACCAGGCGTCCGATACGGCCAAAACCATTAATTGCAACTTTTACTGAGCTCATAGCTTAACAATTTGGGTTTTTTAAATTAAGGCAGCGAAGTTACAATATAGATTCATCTTTTGGATGTAATTTTTTGGTTAGATTATTCTTCCCTACTGCTTTTAGGAGTAAATTTTTATTATGGCAACCAGTGGGTTATATAAAAAAGTACTGTTATGCCTATCTGAGAGAGTGATCTGCAAACTAAAATCAAAAAGTATTTGGCAGTTTTTAACAGTGACTATATCTTTGCACTCCTTTCGTGAAAACAAAAACGGCAAAAGGTAAATGCCGCGTTGGTCAATCGGTTAAGACGCATCCCTTTCACGGATGAATGAGGGGTTCGATTCCCCTACGCGGTACATAAGTAATAATAAAGGCCTCACATAATATGAGGCCTTTATTATTACACCGATTAGTTATTGCCTGATTTTTTATACCACAAACAAATCAACAAATTCATTTACCCGAGTAGCTGCTAATTTTTTATAATCGAGGACACTGTTCAATATTGTTTGTTGCTGTTTTTCTGCAAACCTGCGTGCAAGGTTTATTTTGAATTTTTTTATCAGTTCCGGAATGCCTTCTTCTCTTCTGCGCTTGTGGCCTATGGGGTATTCAACTATTACTTCATCCAAAACAGTTCCATCACTCAACTCTACAGTCAATGCATTGGAGATAGAACGTTTTTCCGGATCGTGATAATCTTTGGTGAACCAGGTATCTTCCACACATTCTATTTTATCACGCAACAAATCAATCCTTGGATCTTTAGCAATATTATCTTCATAATCTGCAGCGGTTAATCGTCCATAAATCAAAGGAACAGCAACCATGTATTGGATGCAGTGATCACGGTCTGCAGGATTATTCAACGGGCCTTTTTTATCGATGATGCGGATTGCTGCTTCATGTGTGCGGATAGTGATCTTCTTAATATCATCAGAAGTTTTGTTCAATGATTTTAGTTTATGGTGCAAAACCATAGCAGCTTCAACTGCAGTTTGCGAATGAAATTCGGCAGGGAATGAAATTTTGAATAATACATTTTCCATTACATAAGAACCATAACTTCTTTGAAATTTGAATTCATTTCCTTTGAATGAAACGTCATAAAATCCCCATGTCTTTGCAGATAACACTGATGGGTATCCCATCTCACCTGTTTTAGCAATCAAAGCTAAACGTACAGCCCTTGATGTAGCATCACCGGCAGCCCAGGATTTCCTGCTCCCCGTGTTCGGTGCATGCCGGTATGTTCGTAAGGATTGCCCATCTACAAATGCTAATGAAACTGCATTGATCAATTCATCGCGTGTTAATCCTATCAATTTTCCAACAACGGCAGTGGAGGCGACTTTAACAAGCAGCACGTGGTCTAATCCTACTTTATTAAAAGAATTTTCTAATGCAAGCACACCTTGTATTTCATGTGCACGGATCATTGCATCTAAAACATCTTTCATTAATAAAGAAGGCTTTCCTGAAGCAACTGAGGTACGTGAAAGCCAATCTGCAGTTGCAAGTATTCCACCCAAATTATCTGAAGGATGCCCCCATTCGGCAGCAAGCCATGTATCATTAAAATCAAGCCAACGGATAATTGCGCCGATGTTAAATGCGGCATGCACAGGATCTAACTGAAATTGTGTGCCGGGAACTTTTGCACCATTAGGGACAACAGTTCCATGAACAATTGGCCCTAATAATTTTGTACAGGCAGGATAAGTAAGCGCTTCTAATCCGCAACCTAAAGTATCGAGTAAACAGTAATGAGCAGTTGTCCATGCAAGCTCATTTTTTATTTCATAGTTTAAAACATAGTCAACGATGTCTGTTAAAACTTTATCCGGTTGCGGCCTTTCATTTGAAATGTGAGAACTCATTTTAATTTAAAATTTTATTTAGTTGACAATGGATAATTGACAATTTTAGCTATCTAATCATCTTTGCAAATTGTTCATTAGTATAATTTATTTTTTGAAGTTTTGATAATTGCAGTTAATAATTTTAATAATTGTTTCAAATCTGTTGATATAGAATTAAACCCTTTTTCATCAACATAATCGGATTTATGCAAAAGCTCCAAACAATATTCTGTTTCATTAGCTTCTTTTAACGCGATGGATAGTTTATAAATGGAATCTTTTTTACTTTCCGCCTGTTCTGCTTCTCTTATCAACGCGCCAATGGAGGTACTGCAGTGTAGAAGTTGTTTACTTATTACAAATTCCTTTTTATCATCAATCAATAATTTACAAGCTTTACAACCCGCAGTGCAAACTGAAATGATTTATGCTTAATAACATTCTCCTCCATCGATATATCCATTGTCAATTATCAATTGTCCATTGTTAATTTATCTCAACTCAACAGGCACAAAATCACGGTTCTCCGGCCCAACGTAATTTGCACTTGGGCGGATTATTTTTCCATCTTGCCGTTGTTCGATAATATGTGCACTCCATCCCGTAACTCTTGAAACAACAAACAACGGTGTGAACATTAATGTAGGCACCCCCATCAGGTGATAGGAAACGGCAGAGAACCAATCCAGGTTCGGGAACATTTTCTTTTCATTCCACATCACTGTTTCCAATCGTTCAGCAATATTGTACAGCAACATATCTCCGGTTTCTTCTGAAAGTTCTTTTGCTATTTTTTTGATCACAACATTTCTTGGATCTGAAATAGTATACACAGGATGACCGAAACCAATGATCACTTCTTTATTCGCTAATCTTTTGCGGATATCCTCCTCTGCTTCATCAGCAGAATGGTAACGGCTTTGAATATCGTACGCCACTTCATTGGCGCCGCCATGTTTCGGGCCACGCAATGCACCGATCGCTCCGGTAACAGCCGAGTAAATATCAGAACCCGTACCTGCAATTACACGGCTTGTAAATGTAGAGGCATTGAACTCATGCTCTGCATACAACACCAAAGAAACCTGCATGGCTTTTATCCAGGAAGCCAACGGTTTTTTTCCATGAAGCAAATGCAGAAAATGAGCGCCAACACTTTCATCATCCGTTTCGGTTTCAATTTCTTTTCCGTGATGTGTGAAATGATACCAGTATAATAACGCCGAGCTCAATGAAGCCATTAATTTATCCGCAATATTTCTTGCGCCATCGATATTGTGATCTTCTTTTTCAGGTTGAACGGTGCCCAACGCTGAAACATAAGTGCGCATTACATCCATAGGATGTGCCGTTGCCGGAATATTTTGTAAAATATTTTTTACAGGTTGTGGCAATCCCCTGAGTGATTTCAATTTTGTTTTGTAGCTGTTCAATTGTTGCGTTGTTGGCAACTCACCATAAATGAGCAGATAAGCCACTTCTTCAAACTGAGCTTTTTCTGCAAGGTCGAGAATATTATAGCCTCTGTAGTGCAGATCATTCCCGCTTTTTCCAACACTGCATAATGCCGTATTACCTGCTGCAACGCCGGAAAGCGCTACGCTTTTTTTGGGTTTGAATGTTCCTTCGTTACTGGACATTTTTATTTTTTTCAAATAAGTTATCTAATTTTTTTTCGTAGTCGTAGTAACCGATGCTTTTGTAAAGTTCTTCCCGCGTTTGCATAGTATCTAACACATTTTTTTGCGTTCCGTCTTTACGAATGTGCTCAAATACATTTTGTGCGGCTTTGTTTGCAGCACGAAATGCAGATAGCGGATATAATATCAATCCAACGCCTGCATTTTTTAATTCATTAACAGTATACATTTTTA
Source organism: Bacteroidota bacterium (assembly GCA_018266575.1). Lineage (GTDB taxonomy): Bacteria > Bacteroidota > Bacteroidia > Chitinophagales > Chitinophagaceae > Puia. The sequence continues at coordinate 71,153 of JAFEAE010000023.1, read as the reverse complement.
TCATTCCGAATTCGGTGATGTTCGCCAATACCGGGATGCCCGTTGCATCAACAAATTTTTGATAATAGGCAAGATCAGGAACAGCCTCTGCAAAAATAAAATCAGCGCCTGCTTCTTTGTATGCTACAGCACGCTCCAAAGTTTTTTCCAAACCTTCATTAGCGAAAGCATCTGTTCGTGCACCAATCACAAAATTTTCATCTGTCCTTGCATCTGCTGCAGCTTTTAATCTGTCTGTCATTTCTTCTTTGCTCACAACTTCTTTGCCGGGGCGGTGCCCGCAACGTTTGGCGCCAACCTGGTCTTCTATATGCAAAGCTGCCGCACCTGTTTTGATTAAAGATTTCACCGTCCGTGCAATATTAAAGGCGGAAGGCCCGAAACCTGTATCTACATCTACCAGCAATGGCAAATCGCAAACGTTGGTGATGCGTTGAATATCTATCAACACATCTTCCAAAGTAGTAATGCCTAAATCCGGGATGCCCAGAGAACCTGCAGCCACGCCCCCGCCGGAAAGGTAAATTGCATTGAAACCGGTTTGTTGCGCCAACAACGCATGGTTTGCATTAATAGCTCCGACGATCTGCAATGGTTTTTCTTTTTGCATTGCTTCGCGGAAACGAAGCCCGGCGGAATTAATTGATGATTGTTTTTGCATTTTATAATTTGACAGTATGCAAATAAACGAAGAATTGTCGTTTAATAAGAAGTTAGGTTCTAAATCAACCAACTTCCGACTCTGATTTCCCGGTAATAAATTTAGTATGAAAGAAAAACTATTATTTTTTGCAGTTATCCTTTCCACGAATGTTTATTCACAAAAGGTCAATTGTAATATTCCCTTTCCTAATCATACGCAATACCAGCAAGCTGTTATTTTGCCGGAAGTTGATCGGAATTTAATGGACGATAGTACACGCTCTTTTTTTAAACAATGGAAAGAAACCTACATACGATATAAAAAATATGGAGATGAAGAATGCGCATATGTTTATTCGAAAGGCAATACCGGTAGAAATAAAGGAAACGAATGTGTTTCTGAAGGAATAGGGTATGGGTTGATTATAGTTGCACTGATGGCAGATGAAAATAATTCAGCCGAAAATCAAAAATTATTTAATGAGTTGTTTCGTTTTTTAAAAAAACATCCAGGTACAAGAGACAAGGAAGGTTTCATGAATAGACAACATTCCGTATTGATGGGATATTCCGTCAACAATATCAAATCGGGTAAAGAAAAAACAGATAAATCTTCTGCAAGCGACGGAGATATTGATATTGCATTTGCTTTATTACTGGCAAATGCACAATGGCACAGTGCAGGTGAAATTAATTACCTCGGCGAAGCTGATAGATTAATCAATGCAATTTATAGTGAGGATATCAACAGGTATACTAAAGCAATTTTAACTTCGAATAATAATGAAGATGATGATAATATTAAAACTGCTATACAGCAAAAATATTATGATATCAGGACATCGGACTTTATGCCTTCTGAATTAAAAGCATTCGGCGATATTTCGAAAGGCCGCAGTTTTAATACAGTTGTAGATTCATGTTATAATTTCTTTTATGAAATACAAAAAATCTGTAAAAAAGATATTGGGTTGATACCTGATTTTGTACAGAATGTCGGATACAATATCTATCAGAAAGGATATCGGCTTATCATTCCAATAAAAAAATACCAGGAAACAAAAAATGACGGAAAGTATTATTACAATGCGTGCAGGGTTCCGTGGAGAATAGCTACGGATTATATTATTTCAGGTGATATAAGGGCAAAGAATTTTGTTGAACCGATAAATTCCTGGATAAGTTCAACATGTAAAAATGATCCTGGTAAAATTAATGCAGGATATAATCTGGATGGAACTGAAATCCTTACCGAGGAAGGTGAAAAAGATACACTGATGATGAGTTTTGTTTGTCCGTTTGCAGTTTCTGCTATGGTCGATAAGAAAAATCAATCGTGGCTGAATAATTTGTGGGATTGCATAGTTAAGCTGCCGGTAGCAAGTAGTAACAAAAACCTCGAATACGGATATTTTGAAAATACGATCAAGATGCTGACTATGATAATTATTTCAGGAAACTATTGGTCCGCAAAAAAATGAAAGATATCGGCGTGATCGGAAACCCGGAAGTTTTTCGGAAAGGACCAATGATAACTAAAATTATTTCTGTCATCCCGCTTGCGTATGTTCATCTGCGTTAGTATACACATAATAAAAAGAAAAGCCCTCTTTCAAGGGCTTTTCTTTTTTAACGTTCACCTTTTATGATTTGAAAACTAAACTACATTTTTACGAAAGCAAGAACCTGGGAGTTGTTATTATTCTGCTGCACTTTTACAAAATATTGCCCTCTTGATAATTTCTGGCAAGGGATGCTGATCATGCTTGCAGAACCGTCTGTTACCGTTTCCTGCATCAATATTCCGGAAACACTGTAGATCATCACGGTGTTTTTCCCTGCAGATAAACCAGATAAACGAAGCTCTGTTGTTAGCGGGTTACCTAATATTTTAATGTTGTTCGAATTATTTTGTGCAACTGTGATATTCACAATATTGCTTGAAGTAGATTTCCCGTCAAGGTTGTTTAATTCAAGTTTGTAAAAGTTATTTCCTGCTGCAGGTGACTCATCATAAAATGTATGTGTACCCAGCAATCCTGTTTGCCCTTCTACTTCAATCACTCCAATGGAATCATAATGTACGCCATCTGTTGAACGAAGTATTGTTATATTTTTTCCGTTATCTACAGATTGTATATCCCATAATAATTTTACTGCACCGGAATTTTCCAGTTCGCCTGTGAACCCTGAAATCACTATTGGCAATGCAGAGATAGAAGAATAGCTAGATGTAGTACTTATGCCACCATAACCTGCCACACTCTGAACAGTGATCGTGTTTCCCGTGTTGCTGCTTAAGTTCACCACGAATTGGCCGTTGCTGTTGGTTGTTCCCGAAAGTGCAGACAATGTTCCTGTACCAGATGTAATAGAAACAGTAACCGGCTGATTTGCCAGGGTGCCTGACCCTGCATCATATAAAGTGATTGTAATGGGCAGTTTGCTTGTGCCATCAGCCGTAACTGTATTTGTTGCGCTTGTCATTGCTACGCTCGATGGGTTTTGTGCATAAGTAGTTGTTGCCGGTGTGATCGGTTGATATTGATTTGTAAAATAAAAAGACTTGATAGAATGCCTTTCCCATGCACCACCTGTTCCTGCAGTAAAACCTGCATATACATTCATGCTTGAAAAAATAGTGTTTAATTTATAGCTGCTGGTTGAGAGTGTAGCCGAAGATGGCCTTGAGCTTGAATAACTCACACGCACTTCAAGCTTATTGGTGCTTCCATTATAATCGATCCATACATATTTTACGTTAGCATCGGCTAAATCAAGTGTGTTGGTTTTGATGCTTTTTACAACACCGGTACTGTGTGTAATATCGCCATTGATGTCAAGGGCAATATGATTGTTATCCGGGTCAGTGCCTCCGTTCTCGTAAGTATCAAACTCAATAGCAACACTTTTTCCGCTGATACCATTTAAACCAAGCATGCCACCACCTGTGCCGATTGCAGTATTACCTGCCTGTTGCAACACGAAAGTAAAGCCATCCGCTCTTGAAGTATTCTGGTCGATCTGGTAAGAAAAAAATGCACTGAACGAACCATTGCTGGGAAGTGTGATTGCATTTTTCCAGAAACTCGATCCCGCCTGGTTGCCTGTGCTGGGAGTTAATATAAGTGATGTTGCGCTGCTTATTGTTCCGAAAGAAGCGTTACCATTATTTACCCAACCCGCTTGCTGAGTAGAAAAATCAGGTTGATAAATGGGAAGCCCTGTTTGAGAAAAAGAATATTGTTTCAAACAAACGAGGATGATCAGTTGGATTGTAAAAAATTTTGTTTTCATAAAAGGGTATTAAATCAATACCAAGTGAATATGGAATAATGTGCCAACTAAGTATAAACTTAATTTTCAACATCTTAAGAAATACGTAGTCAGAGAATAGTTCCCGTAATGAGAATCGCAAAGGAAGATTGGAAAAGCATAACTACAAATTTGTAAATGCAAACATTTAGAAGCAGAAAAACCGTAGTAAGCCAGGAGCTACCGCTCAATTATTTCATAAATGTTTTTATTTTCATTTTAGCAAATGAAAACCCTTATTTGAATGAATTGTGGTTTTTAAAAATGGCTCTATGAAATATATAATAGCCATTTAATCCCTTTCCGGGCAATAAAACCTATAAGTTGCGAAACTTGATACCTACAGTTTATTTGCTGCTCATTTCTTCTACCCCTGTCCAGTTTTCAGGAACACCATTAATGATATAATAATTGGCATTACGAAGAAATAGTTTGGTTGTCATATCATCCGGATGGATTTCGAGCACTTTTGAAAATTTAGTGGTGGCTTCGCTAAACGATTTGTTGAAATAATCCGACATACCTTCATTGAAAAGTGTAAGGCTTGATAGTTTGCTTTGAATATTTTTTTCATCACTACCATTGAAACATTCATACACAGCAATAGGTTGTGTTTTGCCTTTGAGCTGCACAAGCCCGAGATGGCGGAAATGAAAATTGTCCTGTTGCAAAATATTTTTCAGGCTTGCTTCGCTTAATAAAATATCGCCTTTGTAATATTTGGTGAGTGTTTCCAATCTTGATGCTGTATTAACAGTATCAGCAATAGTCGTTGCATCTAATCTATTATTATCGCCGGTAATACCCATTATTAAAGGGCCTGTATGCAAGCCAATCCCAATTTTTATTGGCGCTTTTTTCTTTAGCACACGGCTCACATTAAATTCCCGCATTGCACGTTGTATTTTGATCGCTGCGTTTAATGCATCTGAAGCGCTGCCGGGAAATATTGCCATAATAGCATCGCCGAGATATTGATTAATGAAACCTCCATATTGCCTTATTATAGGGCCAATTCGTTCATTAAAAGAATTTACAAATGCAAAATTTTCTTCCGGTGTCATTTTTTCAGAAAGTGTTGTGTAGTCTCTTATATCTGTAAAAAGTACCGTAACAATTTTTTCGACCTGGTCGCCGAGTTGTATATCTGTAATTACTTTTTTTCCGAGCGACCTGATAAATTCATGCGGCACAAATTTGTTGGTGATCTCATAAATGCGGCGCATCGCTTCTTCTTTTTCTTTTGCTTCGCGGATATTTTTTTCATACAACAACGCACTTTCAATTGCTGAAGCAGACTGCAATGCAAGTGTTACTAAAAATTTAAGGTCGGCTGCTGAATATTGTACCGGCTGCGTGTCGGCAAGAACAATTGCGCCCATTACACGGTGCTTCACTTTTAGCGTTGCATATATTAATGATTGTACTTCGGGCATGATCAATCCCGCTTCTTTCAATGCAGAAACATCGCCAACAATTTCAGATTGCCCGCTGTGTGATATGTGCAATAAGAGATCAACATTCGCATTTAATTTTTCTTTACCTGCAAACAGTTTTCCTGATGAAGCAAGCACTTCCAGTTGATTTGTTTTTTCATCCCACAAAACAATGAGCCCATTATCCGATTTTATCAACCGCATCGCTTCATCAAGTGTTATGGATGCAATGGAATTTTGCCCGATGGTTTGTGCCAGTTGCTCTGAAAAATTAAAGATCATATTTACTTCCTGGTAAAGCATCAACACTTCATTGCCTAATTTCTTACGTTCAATTTCTTTTTGTAATAATATATTAATGAGTGAAGCAATTGTTGTTGCATTATCATCCCCTTTTACCCAACCGATAATTTCTTCTTCTGCTTTTAGCGGTTCTTTGTTTGCAGGCTGTTCTGTTGCTTTACCGAATAAAATTCTTTGAGCATCGTCTTCAATAAAAACGGAAGCGTTGAGGTTTGCTGCCAATGAAGACAAGAGCGCAGTTATTTCACTGCTCTTCAAAATATTTTTGAGATTAATTCTGGGCATGATTGAAAAAGAAAAAACGTTTAGGCAGCAACGTTAGTTTTCACAGGAAGATTTTTAAAAAATTATAAACCTAATACAGATTTGGCTTTGGTAAGAATCGCTTCCGGGTCAAAAGGTTTTGTCATATATATATCCGCACCCACTTCCTGTCCTTTTTGACGGTCGAGTTCCTGGCCTTTTGCAGTGAGCAAAATAATATACACATCGTTTAGCAAAAGTTCTTTTTTTACTTTTCTGCAAACTTCCATTCCGTTCATCTTCGGCATCATCACATCTAAAAAAACCAACTGCGGTTTTTCTTTTCTAATGAGCTCCAAAGCATCTTCACCATTGTCTGCCATTAAGAAAGTTACATCCTCATCTTCCAGTTCTTCCAAAGTCTGTTCTATCAGCATCCTGATATGCGGTTCGTCATCTACAATTAAAAGTTTTTGTTCCATTGTTTATTATTCCTTTTTGTTTCTTTTATTGATAAATTAAAAACAATACATTTTCCAATCCTTTTTCAAAACGTAGTGTTTGTACAATTTCCTGTTTGCCTGAAAAAACAGAATTTAAAATGATAATATCAGGTTGTGATGCGATCGCTTTTTCCACCAACTCTTTTCCGTCGGATTCAACCACCTGGTAACCTTTTGCCTGCAGCACATCCGTTAATGTTTTCACAGCAGCAGCATCTTCATCTACTACCATCACTTTCTTTTTTGATTTTCCCTGTTCGAGAAGTGTGCCGACTTCTGAAAATAGTTTTGCAGTGTCTATCGGTTTGGTAAGATAACGGTCAACACCAATGCGATAACCTCTTGCTTTATCCTGCACAATAGATAAAACAATAATTGGTATATCCATTGTTTGAGGATCGTTCTTTAGAATTGCAGCAACATCAAAACCATTCATCTCCGGCATCATCACATCAAGTACAATTAAATCGGGACGATGATTGCGGATGATCGTCAATGCTTCTTTTCCATTTGTTGCTTCTTCAACCAGATATCCTGCATCGGAAAACTCCTGGTGCAATAACGAACGAATAGAGTCTTCATCATCTACAATTAAAATGGTTGCATTGCCATCTTTGGTGTTAAATTTTGATTGTGCCATCTGTGCACGCAATTGTTTCACCAACTCATCCAGATGAATTGGTTTCGTTACAGCAGGAGCAGCAACAACAGGCAACGCAAATGAAAATACACTTCCTTTTCCCGGTTCGCTTTCTAACCAGATGTGCCCACCATGATGTTCTACAATTTCTTTACAGATAGGCAAACCAAGCCCTGTGCCTTTGGGCTTATCTGTTAATGTATCTCCGCCTAATTGTTTGAATTGTTCGAACACTGCATCCTGGTCTTGTTTTGCGATACCGATGCCTGTGTCTTTTACGCTTGTGATAATTTCGCCGTTCTTACGGATAACAGTACACGTAATTGAACCTTGCTCCGTAAATTTCACAGCATTCGAGATCAGGTTTACTACGACCTGTATCAATTTATCGTGATCGCCGGAAATGTTTGGAAGGTCGGGTTCAATATTTTTTTCAAGCTTAATATTTTTTTGAAAGAATAAAGAAGATGTTGCTGCAATTGCGCGGTCAACAATTTCGGAGATGGAAACATTCTCAATATTCCATTCCATTTTTCCTGCTTCAATTTTTGCAAGATCAAGTACATCATTGATAAGATGTGTTAGTCTTTCCCCTTCAGAAATCACTACATTGAGGTTTTCTGAAACCTGCCCAATTGCTTTTTCTGTTTTCGGATCAGTTTTATCAGTTGCCGGAAAAATTCTTTCTTCCAATCGTTTCTTGATAATTTTTGCAAAACCAAGAACAGATGTAAGCGGCGTTCGTAATTCATGGCTAACTGTAGATAGGAATGCACTTTTTGCAGCATTCGCACGTTCTGCAATTTTGCTGGATTCTTCTGCTTCCATTTTTGCATGTTTGATCTCTTCGAACAATCTTGCTTTTTTCAATGCTACACCAACATTTGCTGCAATGGTTGATAACAAGCGTTGATCTTTCTCATCAAAATAATTTTCTGTGGTTGTGCTTTGCACACTTAACACACCAATGATCTCATCATCAATAGGAATAGGAACGCCGAGATAAGAAGCTGAAGGCAATCCTAAACGTTGTATGCCGAGTTGTGAGATTTGCTGATTAAGGTCTTTATTAATTAAAAGCGGTTTTCCCGTTGCTAATATTTTTGATGCAATGCCTTCTCCGAATTTTATTGGTGGCAATACTTCTCCATATTGATAAGGGAAATGGATAGTGTTGGTTTTTTTATCAAGCATAGCGAGATAAACAATATTCGCTTTAAATACCTGCCGCATTTCATCACCCACTAATTTTATCAGGTCATCCAAATTCAATTGCGATGCAAGCGCCTGGCTGATCTGGTTTACTGTTGTTAATTCTTCTGCCTGCACTTGTACTTCGTGTGTGCGTTCCTGCACAATTTTTTCCAATTGCATTCTCTGCTCGTGCAATTTTTTTGTGCGGTACCGGATAATAAAATAAATAACAAGCAGTGCAGCCAACGCATACAACAAATACATCCACCAGGTCCGCGTTAAGGGCGGTTTCACAGTAAATGCATAAACAGCTTCTTCGCTGGTGATCTGGTAAACGTTTTTTGCACGCACATGGAAATGATAACTTCCTTCGGAAAGATTGGTATATTCCTTATAAGAATTATTTCCCCAATCGCTCCAGGTTTTGTCGAAACCTTCAAGCCATGTCTGGTATTGTGTTTTATCTTCCTGTTCAAAAAATGGCGCGGCATATTCAAAACGCAGGTTATTATCTTTATAATCTATGCTGACTTTTTTCCCATCCCCGTTATCATGCAAATCAGGATTGATTGCTTTATCGCCAGCAATAATATGCCTTACATAAATCGGAAAAGTTTGCCCATAACTTTTTTGCATGTTCTGTGCGTAGCGTATCACTCCTTCTGTGTTACTAATCCAAACAATTCCATTCTCATCGGGGAAGAACTGTGAAATAAATTTATCGCTGATCGGCAATAGTGATGTGGTATCTAATTCATACGTTTCGTTTGAACGGGGAATTGCAACCATTGTTTTTTTGCCATATTGTATCCAGACTTTTCCTGTTTTGTCTTCTGCTATTGCAGTACTCTCATCGTGAGAACCAAGTCTGAGGGTACCAAAAGTTTTATCAGGATAAAAATGATTCTTTTGTTTATCATAACGATAAATCAAAGAATCACAGGGAAAAAATACTTCCCCATGTATAGTAACAACATAACCGCTACCTGTACCAAGGCCATTCTCTGTTCCCAACGCTTCCGTATGCGATTTTTTCAGGTCAACAAAACCATCTTTATCAAGAACGGGAATAATTTTATAAACAATATTATTTTGAGTGCCTGCCCAAATTTCTCCGTCTTTATCTTCAGCAAAAAACCAGATTTGTTGGGTAATACCAGGGAAATAGCCAGTATGTTTCCATTTATCTGAAGCATTTTTTCTTTCGAATACAGCCATACCATTTATTGCATCTCCGCCAATGAGCAGGTTGGGATATTTTGTCGGGATAAATAAACAGGATAACTGAAGGTTGCCTCCGACGGATGCAGATACTAATCTTACTTTATTTTTTTTGACCGCATACAATCCATCTGTAGCAATAAGCATCTGGTCATGATCATTTACGAATGCAAAAACCTGATTGCTACCAACCTCATCAATGTGTTCAAATAAACCTTTACTGCTATTAAAACGAAGCGGTCCATTTGTTGTGCCAAGATATAATGTGCCTTCGAACCTGTCGATTGCAAGCACTTGCGTTTTGATTCCAGATTGTGCGTTAAATTGAGTAAATGGAGATGATGTTTGAACGCGGGAAATACCATTATCAAGCGCAAGCCATATATTGCCTTTTTCATCTGGATACAAGGCATAAATAGATTCATCCTGTAACCCTGAGCGCCTGTTTACTACTTGTAAAGTTTTGCCATTTTTATCTATGATCACGAGTCCTTTTCCTGCAGTACTAAAAGCATAAGCCCCATCCTTCAAAAGAGCACCTGCATACAATGTGGCGTGTAATATAGAATCAGATTCGGTTTTAAAACTTGTGAATGTTTTGCCATTAAAAAGATATAAGCCACTATAAAATAAGCCGGCAATATATTGTTTGTTATTGTCTTTATCGGGCGGATAATGCACAAATACCTGCATGCGCTCTTTGCCTAAAAATTCACTACCGGGAATCAGTTCCAACGAATCGTGGTCCATTTTATATAAACCAAGATTTTGCTGGTGCACAAAATAATCCCCATCTACATAAAACGCATACATGAACTTGCTCTTTGGCTCCCAGTTTTTCAAACTACCTTCTATAATCTTACCTGAGCTATCTTCTTTAAAACGGAATAAGCGCTCCCGGGATTGAAAATAAACGTAGCCATCATTTGTAATCAATACGGTCTTCATTTCGCTAAACTCACGCAAAGGCTCAGGTATATATTTAAGAAGGGAATGCGCTTTCATTTCGCCAAGGCTATCATCCATGGAGAGATATCCAAAATCGCTTACCCCTGTATAATAAATATTTCCCCGTTTATTTAATGCCATACTTCTCACAGAACCATAAGAACCCGCAGGACGGGTGGTTATCTTTCTCCATTTTACACCATCGTATTGCATAATATAAGTGGCGTTACCAAAATATAGCAGCCCTCTTTTATCTTCTGCAATGCTCCAGTTTTGCACATTGCCATGATAATCTTTAGCAGAAAAGTTTGTAACAAAAGGCAAACCTTTTTCAGCGGCACTTTGTGCATGAATGAAAAACGGAGAATAAAAAAGAATGAGAGTTACTACAAGCAAACGCAGGCAATTTTTCTCATGTAAACGGAAACAATTGTTTTGGGTTGTCATTTAAAAAGAGTATGAAAAAATTAATAGCTGTAAAGAGGCAGGGCGTATGGTTTTGAATAGGGGGAAGATTGAATGCCGGATATGGCTTAATAGAATTTAAATTTAAGAAAATCCTGCCGCTATTTTATAAATTATTTTTAATGACAGGATTTTTGCCGGGCAAGATGCATCCTGCAAAAGAATATCTAACATATATATATAACCGAAAGAAGCATTGACAGGTTTTCATATTGTTGAAAATAGCAGTGTGTTAATGGCTGTATGTATGATTCAATAATGCGTACTTTTATACCCGGATTTTATTCTTTTCATTTTATAATTTCTGCTATATGGATTATGCACAAATTGCCGCATTGCTCGGCAAAGAAAATGAGGGGTTGCTTACACATACCTGCAACACCGTAACAAAGGACAAACTGCATTTACCATCGCCCGGCTTCGTCGATGAAATATTTGCTGCTTCAAACCGCACCAATCAAACGTTAAGGAACCTGCATGCACTTTTTTCTACCGGAAGGCTTGGTGGCACAGGCTACTTATCTATTCTCCCTGTTGACCAGGGAATAGAGCATAGCGCTGGTGCATCATTCGCCTCAAATCCAATGTATTTCGATCCCGGGAATATTGTGAAACTTGCTATTGAAGGAGGCTGTAATGCAGTGGCATCAAGCTTTGGCGTGCTGGCAATGGTGTCGAGAAAATATGCGCACAAAATTCCGTTTGTAGTAAAAATAAATCATAATGAATTGCTCACGTACCCGAACAAAGCCGACCAGATCATGTACGGGCGTGTGAAAGATGCATGGAACATGGGCGCTGCTGCTGTTGGTGCAACTATTTATTTCGGTTCGGAAGAATCGGACAGGCAGATCACTGAAGTAGCAAATGCTTTTGAAGAAGCACATTCACTTGGAATGGCGACTATACTTTGGTGTTATCTCCGCAACAATGCATTTAAAAAAGATGGGGTGGATTATCATGTTTCTGCAGATCTCACCGGGCAGGCCAATCATCTTGGTGTAACGATACAGGCAGATATCATCAAACAAAAATTACCGGAGAACAATGGCGGTTACAAAGCGTTGAACACCGGCAGTTCGAGTTATGGAAAATTAGATGAGCGCATTTACACGCAACTCACAACTAACAACCCGATAGATCTTTGCCGTTACCAGGTATTGAATTGTTATATGGGAAGGGCAGGATTGATCAATTCCGGCGGCGCATCTGAAGGGGATAAAGATTTGATGGAGGCTGTACGGACTGCTGTTATTAATAAACGTGCCGGCGGAATGGGGCTGATCTCCGGGAGAAAATCGTTTCAAAAACCAATGAAAGATGGCGTTGCTTTGCTGAACGCAATTCAGGATGTATATCTCGAAAAACAAATAACGATTGCATAAAAAATTCAAAGCTGTTTTTAGTAATGAAAAAAAACTCTGTCATCACTACATTATTCACAGATATCGGCGGCGTATTGCTCTCCAATGGCTGGGACCGCGAAGCAAGAAAAAAAGCGATTAAATTATTTAAGCTCGATACCAACGAAACAGAAGAACGGCACCACCTGACTTTTGATACGTATGAGGTTGGAAAATTAAGCCTCGATGAATACCTGGAACGGGTTGTGTTTTACGAAAAAAGGGATTTTACAAAGAACGAGTTCAGCCAGTTTATGTTTGAGCAATCAGAAGCTTTTCCTGAAATGATCGAACTGGTAAAGAAAATAAAAAAAGAATTCAATTTAAAAGTTGCGGTAGTAAGTAATGAAGGATATGAGTTGAATGATTACCGCATCAAAACATTTAAGCTGAACGAATTTGTTGACTTTTTTATTTGCTCCGGCTTTGTGCATTTCCGCAAACCTGATAAAGATATTTACAGGATCGCACTAAACAGCGCACAGGTAGATGCTTCGCAGGTGATTTACCTGGAAGACAGGCCCATGTTTGTGCAGGTTGCTGAAAGCCTTGGTATCCGCGGCATACGGCACATCGGTCATAAAAGTACAGAGGAGAAATTGTATGAAGTTTTAGGATGATACCGAATTCTTTTTTCGGATATTCATGGCTGTTATGCTCTAAAAATATTAAATTAACATCTATATCTTTCCGGGTATTTCATAATTTCCGTTCATGAAATATATTCTTTCCTATTGTCTTCTTCTTACGATATTTTATTGCACGGCACAGCAAAAGAATCCCGGTGAAATTTCCGGTGCATGGTACGATTGGACAAAAACGCTTAAACCGGAAAAACCGTGGATACATGATTATTCGCAAACGGTAGTGATGAAATTATTTCTCTGTTCAAGAGATAGTGTCGGGAATGTAAAACATGTTTATCTCAAATTTTCGGATGCGTTAGATGAAATAAAAAAGATTGATCAGCTAACACTTGACATTCCTAAAATTGTATACCTCGTCGGCTGGCAATTTATAGGGCACGATTCCGGTTATCCTTCCTGGGAAAAAGTAAATAATAATTTAAAAAGAAAGCAAGACAGTACAGCATTACAAAGTTTGCATTGGTTGATCGCTGAAGCAAGAAAATATCACACCATTGTGAGCTTACATATAAATATGCTCGACGCGTTTAAAAATTCACCATTATGGAAAACTTATTTTGAAAATAATATCATTATTAAAAATAAAAATGGCGAACCGATACCCGGCGAAATTTTTGACGGCATGCAATCTTACCAGATCAGTTATGCCCGTGAATGGAAGCTGGGTTATACGCAAAAAAGGATTGATGCACTATTAAAAATGTTGCCTGAGCTGAAGCAAAACGGCACTATCCATATCGATGCGTTTCATTCCATTCAGCCGGTGAGGGCTAACGATTCATTATCCAACCCGTTGCTTGGCTCAACGATCAGCGATGAAGTAGAAACGCAGCGGAAAATATTCCGTTACTGGCGCATGCAAGGTGTTGATGTAACATCTGAGGGCGATATTTATTGGTTGAGAAGAGATCCGTTTATTGGGTTGCAACCGATGTCGTGGCATTTTAATATCGATGATTTCCGCAATGAAAAATGGATTGGCAAGCCTGCAAATTTTGATAGTTTACCGCCATCCTTATATTGCGGAACGCCCATGCCTGCAGAACAACAGGTAAAAGAAGATCCGGAAAACCTTAATGGAATGTTGAAGCAATTTTGCACTCGGGTTGTTCCATGGTATTACAACAACAATACCAAAAAACAAAAGGATATTGTTTGGCCGCAGCACGATGATATTTTTTTGCCTGCATTATGGCTAAATAAAACAATTATTTGTTACAGCAACAAAGGTTATGAAAATAAAAAATGGAAATTGCCGGAACATTGGAAAAATGTGAAGCAGGTAACTATTTCTTCTTTATCTATTCACGGGAAGAAATTTTTAAAAACAATTCCGGTGAGTGAAGGATATGTAACATTATCATTACAAGCGGGCGAAGCTATGGTGATAACATTAAAGAAGTAAAAGGCTTTTTAAAATGCAAACTGCAAACATTTTGCAGGTACTCTTGCCGTCATTTCTGCGAAAACAGGAATCTGAAGTTGAACTTTCTGTTATCCTTATCTTATTGCGAATGCAAATCCGGATTCCGTTTATGCAAGAACGACGGGCAGCTTCTTGTTTTGATTCTGCATTCCTCAATTTAGAAAGTGTAAGACTAATCTTTAATAATTTTTTAAACTGATTTATATTAGCATATCGTCGAAAGCACGAACTTCATTCCTTCTTTCATTCAAATCTTTATTTCAATGAAGCAATTAATTACAGGTATATTTTTATTCGCGGTTTGTTTTTCTTCCGCACAAAGCAATTCTAAAAAAGTAGTTTTCATCATTGCCGATGGAATTCCTGCCGATGTTATCGAAAAGGCCAACACCCCTAACTTAAAAAAAATTGCATCAGAAGGTGGGTATACCCGTGCTTATGTTGGCGGTGAGAAAGGCGGTTATTCACAAACCCCAACTATTTCTGCGAACGGGTATAATGACCTGTTGACTGCTACATGGGTTAATAAACATAATGTATGGGATAATGATATTAAAGATCCCAATTATCACTACTGGACGATTTTCCGTTATCTCAAAAACAATCAGCCGGAAAAAAAGATCGCCATATTTTCTACATGGTTAGACAATCGTACAAAACTTGTAGGTGAATCGCTTCCGCAAACGGGTAATATAAAGTTTGATTATACATCTGATGGCTACGAACTCGACACAGCAAAGTTTCCACACGATAAACAAAGCCAATACACACATCTTATTGATGAACGCGTATCGAAAGATGCTGCTGCATGCATCAAAGTAAATGCACCGGATTTATCGTGGGTTTACCTGGAATATACTGACGATATGGGGCATAGATATGGAGATAGCCCACAGCAATTGCAGGCGATTTCTTATGTGGATGAGCAGGTCGGAAGGATTTGGGATGCTATCGGGTACCGCAGAAAAAAATTTAATGAAGATTGGCTGATTGTTATCACTACTGACCATGGGCGTGATGCAGTAAAAGGAAGAAATCACGGCGGACAATCTGATCGCGAAAGAACAACCTGGATATTTACAAATGCAAAAAACCTCAATGAGCATTTTAAAGATAATCCCGGCATTGTTGATATCACACCATCAATCGCAGAATTTTTAAATGTCCATATCCCTGCTGAAAATGCAAAAGAGATCGATGGCGTTTCTTTCATTGGGAAAATTTCTGCAACAAATCCAGCCGCAGAAATCCAGGGAGATGACATCAATGTTCAATGGAAAGCGATTGAACAGTCTGGTGAGGCGAAGATATGGCTTGCTACCACGAATAATTTTAAACAAGGCGGGGAAGATAAATACGAACTGCTTGGGAAAGCCCCATTAAACGATGGGCATTTTTCATTCAGCATAAAAGATAAACCTTCTTCTTTTTATAAGATCGTTATAGAAGCACCCCATAATTACCTGAACCGTTGGGTAATCGTAAAACAGCAATGATGGGTCATACAATTTTTATCGGATATGCATCAACGTTATATCTCTTCGAACTCCGGCACTTCAATAGGATTGATAAATGTAAATGCCATAGTAGTGCCTCGCAGGTTATTGTTGGAAATGGTTATACAACCGCCGAGTTTTTCTGCGATCGGTTGAAAACTGCTTAACGACGCGGCAAATAGCTCTTCTAAATGTGGCCCGCTGGTCCGTACATGCACCAGGGTAATATAGCCGAATGCTTTCGCTGACACCCGTATGCAGGATGATGGCACGTATTGAATTGCATTATCCAGTAAAGAGCTTACCACAGATGCAAGCAATTGCTGGTCTGCATTTGTATAAAGATCATCACCAATATCATTGATGATGATGCTTTTTTGCAAAGTTGTTTTCGGCAATAAGCTCACAATTAATTTATCTGCCAGTTTATGCAATGAAAACTGCGCATCTGATGGAATTTGTGGTTGAAGTGGCAAGCCTGTGATCATAATATTTGTTTTTACAGGGTGAAAAATGGGTACAGAAAACTATATTTTCACAGGCGGATTTGGGCTGAAGGTTAATACAAAGCAACCCAAAAAAAATATACAGGAATATAGCTTGCTCTATGATTTTGTTGACCAAAAAGCTACCGGAATTTTGTAGCCGAATCTTTACAACATCAAAAATATGTTGGGGATAAAAGACGGGTTATTATGAATGGAAAAAATGAAAAGAGATATCAGGAATTTTAATACTTCTTTGCAGTCGAATAAATTTTAATAAAGCAATAAGTCAGAAAGAATCATCTCTGCCTGTGAAACTCCAGTAACTGTTTATTTCTTCGAGGTGAATATTTGTGTCGGGCCAATGATCAATGTCGAAACCCGGTGCGTTTTCCAGTTCTTCTTTTGTTTGATTAAAACGGAATACTTTTTTATCCGTGTCTATTTTCAGCAGGTTAAACGGGATGGCAAAATATTTTATACCTATTCCCAGGAAGCCGCCAAACTCCACTACGTAATACGTGATGTTGCCGGTGCGTATATCAAGCATAAAATCCTTTACATGACCGAGATGTTCGTCGTTTTTGCCATATACTTTTTCATCTATAATAGATGAAGCCGCGAGATATTTCAATGGGAAATTGGGATAGAACCCGCTGCTGTTGATCCCGGTTTCGTTGTCTGATGAATAGCTCATATTTTTTCTTTTTATGAATACAATTTTTGAACCAGTTTTGTTGGATCTTTTCAGGGATTGAAAACGATCCATATAATCCATTTTTAATTTAACTATATTGCTCCCCTCGAAACCAACATCTTTCAATTTAAAAAGAAAATCATCAAAACGTTTTTTTTTGCTCTACTGGTTTTACTGAGTAGCGATTCGTTATGCTTCTCCCAAACAAAATTTGTTTTTGAAGAACCAAAAATGGGCTCGCCGTTCACGATCACTGTTTATGCAAAAGATTCGCTGGCAGCGGCTATAGCTGCTACTGCTGCATTTAAGAAAGCAGATGAATTAACCAATATACTAAGCGATTATATCGACAGCAGCGAAATCAACAGACTAAGTTCTTCGGCTGGGCATGGGCGTTATATTAAAGTCTCGGAACCTTTATTTGATATTTTGCAACGTTCTATCGAAGCAGCAAAATTAAGCGGTGGTGCGTATGACATCAGTATTGGTCCCGTGGTGAAACTATGGCGCACAGCCCGAAGGACAAAAATCTTCCCGGATAAGGATTCCATTCAATCTGCGTTGTCAAAAACTGGCTATAAGTTTATTCATCTTGATACAATCAATCATTCCGTATTGCTCGAAAAAAAAGGGATGAAATTAGATGTGGGAGGATTGGGAAAAGGTTTTGTTGCTGCTGCAGCATTGAAAGTATTGAATGAGTATGGATTTGATTGTGCGATGGTTAATGCTGGCGGAAAGATCATTACGGGAAAATCTCCGCCCGGAAAAGAAGGCTGGCTCATTGGCATCAATGCGCCGGAACAAAAGGTAGAGATATTGGAAAATTTTTTACTGCTTCATGAAACATCTGTAGCAACGTCGGGAGATATTTATCAATATGTAGAATTCGATGGTAAAAAATACTCACATATTGTTAATCCAAAAACAGGTATTGGGTTGACCAAAAGCAAAAACGTAACAGCTATCGCCAAAGATGCTACCACTGCAGATTGGCTGGCAACCGCATGCAGCGTGCTTTCTGTAAAAAAATCATTCCGGTTGATTAAGAAAATCCCTGGTGCTGCATTGTTGATTACAGAAAACCGCAACGGAAAAATTTATCAGGAAAGTTCACCGGGTTTTAAAAATTATCTCGCAAAACATCCTTAAGTTCACATTTCGTAAATTATGAAACAGTTTTTGCTTCTCTTTTTAGTTAGTGTATCCATTACTGTTAGTGCGCAGCAAAGCGATACATCCTTTCATTCTTACCAGCAAACCGTACCAAATTCTTCCGTATCATTTAAAATGGTTGCAGTACCCGCAGGGGCATTCTTGATGGGAAGCCCTGCTAATGAAAAAGGGCGCCACGACGATGAAGGGCCGGCTGCAAAAATTTTTGTTGACTCATTCTGGATGGAAGAACATGAAGTGACTTATGACGAATATATTTTATTCCAGGATGAAACAAAAGACCCCGTACCCGTTCCCGATGGAATCACACGCCCAAGCCCGCCATATATCGATTTCACATTAGGCATGGGAAAAACAGGGGGCTTTCCTGCAAACAGCATGAGCCAGTATGCTGCGATGATGTACTGTAAATGGCTATATAAAAAAACCGGGATTTTTTTCCGTTTGCCTACGGAAGCAGAATGGGAATATGCATGCAGGGCAGGTTCACAAACGGCTTATCCTTTTGGCGATGATGGATCAGAGTTAAAAAAATATGCATGGTATAAAGACAATAGTGATAATAAATATCATGCGGTAAAATTGCTGCAATCGAATGCATGGGGATTGTACGATATGCTTGGCAATGTTGCAGAGTGGACGCTTGATCAGTATACAGCAGATTATTTTATCCAGGCAAAAAGCAATGCAAAAAACCCGGCGATACTACCAGTAACAAAATATCCGGTAACTCTAAAAGGGGGCAATTTCAGTAATGATGCTTCCGATTTGCGATGTGCAACACGAATAATTTCTGACAGAAAATGGAATGCACGTGACCCACAAATCCCTAAGAGCAAATGGTGGAATGCAGATGCGCCGTTTATTGGTTTTCGTATCATTCGCCCTTTGAAACAACCTACTGCAGAAGAAGCAAACCTTTTCTTTGAGAAATTTTCAGGACTAAAATAAATTCACCCCATACTTTAAATTTTGCTTGTTATGATTAAGAATGAAAAAAAATCATCTCTTCAAAACAGAAGGGATTTCGTTAAGGCTTCATCATTATTGGCCGGTAGTGTGCTGGCTGCTCCATTGATTTCACGTGCCAATTATTTTTCAGGATCGAATGATGTGATAAAAATTGCATTGATCGGTTGTGGTGGGAGAGGTACCGGCGCTACGGTTCAGGCATTGAGTACAAAACAAAATGTGCAATTGGTTGCGATGGCTGATGCGTTCAGGGACAGGTTGGATGATAGCCATAAAAATATTCTCGAAGCATTAGAGGCAAATAAAAACCGGGTGCAGGTAAAAGAAGAAAATAAATTCACTGGTTTTGATGCATACAAAAAAGCAATGGCATTGGCTGATGTGGTGATACTTGCAACACCTCCGGGTTTTCGCCCGATACATTTTGAAGAAGCAGTGAACCAGGGCAAACAAATTTTCATGGAGAAACCTGTTGCTACT
Source organism: Bacteroidota bacterium (assembly GCA_018266575.1). Taxonomy (GTDB): domain Bacteria; phylum Bacteroidota; class Bacteroidia; order Chitinophagales; family Chitinophagaceae; genus Puia. The sequence continues at coordinate 51,461 of JAFEAE010000023.1, read as the reverse complement.
GATCCTGCAGGAATACAACGTGTGCTTGCTGCTGCTGAAAAAGCAAAAGCAAAAAAATTAAATGTTGTTGTTGGGTTGCAACGTCGTTATCAAACTTCTTACAGGGAATTAATGAAACGTGTGCATGATGGTGCCATTGGTGACCTTGTTTCTGCACAGGCGTGGTGGAACAATGAAGGGGTGTGGGTCCATCCACGTCAACCACAATGGACGGAGATGGAATACCAGATGCGCAACTGGTATTATTTTGTTTGGTTGTGCGGTGACCACATCACAGAACAACATATTCATAATCTTGATGTGATCAATTGGGCGATGGAAGGATATCCTGTAAAAGCACAGGGAATGGGTGGAAGGCAAGTGCGAAAAGGAAAAGATCACGGACAAATATTTGATCATCACTATGTGGAATTCCATTACCAGAATGGCGCCACGTTAAATAGTCAATGCCGTCATCAACCGGGAACAATGAGTAAAGTGGATGAACTGCTTGTTGGTACAAAAGGAAAAGTTTTTTGTGGCGAAGCAAAGATTACAGATTATAAAGGAAATGTGATTTATCAATTTGATAAATCAAAAGAAAACCAGCCTTACCAGAATGAGCACGATGAATTGTTTGAAGCGATTGCAAAAAATGAATACAAATTCTGGGATGCAGAACGAGGAGCAAAAAGCTCTATGACTTCCATACTCGGAAGACTGGCAACTTATTCTGGACTGGAAGTAGAATGGGAGAAAGCAATTAATTCAGGATTGAATATTATGCCTTCTACTTATGATTTTGCAGCAATGCCCCCTGTTGTTCCTGATGCGAATGGAAATTATCCGGTAGCAATTCCGGGCGTGACAAAGTTTTTCTAAAACGATTTGTATATAATAAGGGCTAAGATTATTTCGGATGTTGATAACCGTTATAATTTTCGCTCATTTGTAAATACTCTCATCGTCATTTCGAATCCCGCTTATAAATTAAAAATATGAAGATGTTAATGCGGGATGAGAAATCTCCTGCTATCGATCGGCAACAGATTTCTCACTACGCCGCAGCCAGTAGTTCTTCATTTCTCCCGAAAGGCTTCGTTCGAAATGACGTTGAAAAGTTTGGCTTATCCCGCACAAGTTTATTTTCAACATCATTTCCTATAAATATCTCCTCAATTTCCATGCGTCTGTTTCATGCGCTTCCATTAACCCGGTAAGAAAATCTGCAGTACCGGCATCTTTATATTTATCGGCACACTCATCAACCGCTTTTCGCAAATGCACAATTATGGTTTCGTGATCCGCAAGCAGTTCTTTGATCATTTCCATTCTTGCAGGGTACTTTCCGGGTGCTTCTTTCAAATTGGTCAGTTCCATGTATTCCTTCATGGTACCGATTGTTTTACTGCCGAGTTTATTAATGCGTTCTGCTATTTCATCAATCGCTTCTTCCAGTTCTTTGTATTGCTTTTCAAAAAGAAGATGAAGCTCCATAAAACTTTCACCGGAAACATTCCAATGAAATTTTCTTGTTTTCATATATAAGACAGATTCATCAGCAAGGGCAACAGATAATAATGCGGCAATGGCTTTCAGCGTTTTTTCCGGGATTACGATATGAGGTTGCATATAAAATGTTTTACGGGAATAGCTGCTATAATGGTACCAATTTTACGTCCGCGTAGGCTATTGATTTGTTATATATGAAAGGAAAAATAAATGCGGATTTTTTTCATCATCGTGGAATTTATTTCATAAGTTTTCCAGCTTTCAGTAAGACAGGATATTTCTTTTGCGCGTATTGCAGGCCCGGTTTTATAAAGATGAATAAGGGCAACAGGCTTCGAATCTTATTTCAATCTTTTTTTATGGAAATTATTAGTTGATGAAACCAGCTTGTTCGATATGCGCCTGTTCAATTCATTGGCGCTTACCCATGCACGTTATATTACAGGGCAGATCAATATTAATGGAGCAAACGTAAGCCTGGCAGGAAATCATGTGGAAGGCGTGCCTGACTGGATCGAACGCAGCGGGCTGCAATTTTTATACGGTGGTTTTTCTTCAACCATTCAATACAGCTATGTAAGCAAAGGTTTCAGCGATGCAAATAATACGGTGTTCAACAGCACAGGAATAGTGGGTGTTGTGCCTGCTTATCATGTATTTGATTTTCCCGCTGACTGGCATTTTCTCAAATACTATCATGTTTCTGCAGGTGTGAACAATATTGCGAACGCAAAATATTTCACGCGAAGAATTAATATGTATCCAGGCCCCGGGATATTGCCCGCAGACGGAAGATCGTTTTATATAGGTCTTGATGTGAAGTTTTAAAATTCAGATAACAGCCTGAAAGTGCAAGTTGTTGTTTGCTCATTCTCTAATCTGTCATCTACCATCAAACAGCGTCATAAAAAACTATAGCGCTGTTTGCATTTTCATGTTTAAATAATCTGTAAATTGTAGGTTTAGTTTTCACAAAAATATAATACTACATTGATAGCACGCGAAGAAATAGTTTTACGGTTAGCATTGGCAGCAGTTTTCGGCGCAGTAATAGGACTGGAACGGGAGAGAAAAGATTGGGCAGCAGGTTTGCGCACACACATGATGGTTTGCCTTGGTGCTGCACTCGCCATGATGGTTTCCGCTTTTGGTTTTTCTGATGTAATTGATCAAAAGAATATTGCATTGGACCCGTCTCGTGTGGCTGCGCAGGTTATAAGCGGCATTGGTTTTATTGGTGCGGGTTCTATATTGTTTTTAAAACAAGGCATCATTCGCGGCCTTACTACTGCTTCAGGTTTATGGACGGTTGCTGCTATCGGTTTGGCCACAGGCGGCGGAATGTATTTTGCGGCGATCATTACAACTGTTTTTGCGATTATCATTCTTTGGGTACTGCAACCTATTGAAAGAAAATTTTCAGCACGGTTTAAACAGAAAAGCATCAAAGTTGTTGCAGCAGATAATGCTACATCGGTTGAAATTGTGAACAGGTTTTTGCAGAACAGCGAGTTCGAAATATCCAATTACTCCGTATACAATGATGCAGATGGTGAGTATATTATTTTCCTGAAATTCAAAAAATATAACCAGGAAGAATTGATGAGTGCACTGAAAGAAATTCAGTCTGACAGGAATATTAAAGAAGTGGTTTGGGGAAGATAGGAATTCGGTTATATATAAACGATAGTTTTATAAAACAGAAAAGGGTTAGTAGACACAAACCCTTTTGAAAAGAACCAACTGGCGCATGAGAAATATTAACAGGGTCCCCTGTTGTAAATTTAATTTTAACGGTTTACTGGTGGTATTTAGTTTTAATCTTTCCTTACAGAACCCTCTCTTCTATAACAAAACTATAGGTATTAACAACAGATGTCAATACCCAAATTTGGGTAAATTTTCAGGGTAAAATTTTCTTATAATATAGGCGGGAAAAAAATAAAAACAGCTGAAAAAGTATGGCTGATACTATTCTTGCAAATAGCTGAAGAAGTTGTATCAGTTGTGAATTGCGAAATTAAAATCAGTTGGCATTGAAATAATCGCTGCTGAACGATTGCTTTTTAATCATGGTATTCACGGTTTGTAAAAGATCGGAAGGGTTGAAAGGCTTCATGAAATACTTCTGTATACCAAGCTCAAAACATCTTTGCCTTGTTTCCTGCGGATCCAGGCCGGATAGTATCAATATCGGAATATGACTGTAAATAATACTCGATGAAAAATGTTTTACCAGTTCCCAATCTTTCATATCGGGCAATTGCGGGTCGGCGATGATAAGATCAGGTAATTTTTTCCGGGACAGCCAGTATTTGGCAGAACATCCGTCGGGCATAGTGATCACATCATACTCGCCGGAAAGTATTGTTTGTAAGAGAAACCGAATCGCTTTACTATCGTCGATTGCCAGTATTGTTTTTTTAATCCGCATAACAAAAAAATTAAGTTATTACAACTCAATTTTTCAAAGGATACAGAGCGGGGAATGATTAACAATCGTAAATAAAAAGGTTAATTGTTTTTGTGTGGCAAAAACAAAGTTACTGGTACAATCAACAGATAAAAAAATAAAAGCTATAAGGAAATTTCAAGGGACCTTGTGCTGGTGGGTTTTAAAAGTTGTCGGAAAATTCAGAGGAGTTGAACCTAGAATGCGGTAAAAGTAATAACAAATTTTCTAAAGTAAAAGCGTTATAGCATTTTTTATTTTCTCTTAAGTGGCAGGTATTTTTAGCTGTAAAATCAATTTCCATTTCAGTTATTTTTGCTTTTAATTCCGTTTTATTACAGTTTCATCAAACATATTAAGCAGCCCGGTTGCGTACCTCAAAGGCGTTGGGCCTCAACGTGCTGAACTCCTAAACAAAGAACTGGGTGTGTTCACGTTCAAAGACCTTTTGCAACTTTTCCCATACAGGCATATCGATAAAACAAAGATCAGTAACATACGGGATATTACGCCGCAAACAGAATTTATACAGGTTGCCGGCAAGGTAATGGGCGCAACAATTGTAGGTGAAAAAAAGGCAAAACGTTTTGTAGTTGATATAAAAGACAGCACCGGCGTTTTAGAATTAGTATGGTTCCAGGGGATTAGCTGGATTGAAAAAATGATCCAGCCGGGGCAAAATTATCTTGTATTCGGCCGGGTTGGTTTTTTCCAGGGAAATGCGCAGATCACACACCCGGAAATAGAACCGTTAACAACGGAAAAACAAGATGGGAAAAGTTTCCTCGAACCGGTTTATCCAAGCACGGAAAAATTAAAGGCAAGAGGTTTAGGTGGAAGACAGATCGCCAAACTCACTGCAGCGCTTTTCCAGGCGTTGCATGAGAAAGATATACCGGAGATTTTGCCAGATGAAATTCTTGCCCTACTAAAATTAATGCCAAGGTTCCAGGCATTTTCTTCCATTCATTTTCCTGCTAACGTTGATGCTTACACGAAAGCATTGGAGCGGTTAAAGTTTGATGAATTATTTATAGCACAAATTCGTACAGGTTTGATAAAATCGCAGCGGCACCGTTATTCAAAAGGGGTTTTGTTCAGTCATGTCGGAGATTTGTTCAATACATTTTATAAAAAATATCTTCCGTTTGAATTGACAGGCGCACAAAAAAGAGTATTGAAAGAAATACGGAAAGATACAGGCACAGGCACACAAATGAACCGTTTATTGCAGGGAGATGTGGGAAGCGGAAAAACAATCGTAGCCCTGCTTTCCATGTTGCTTGCTATTGATAATAATTTTCAGGCATGTATGATGGCGCCAACAGAAATTCTTGCTAAGCAACATTTCGATTCTGTTTCATCGTTGCTGAAAGATCTGCCGGTGATGGTGAAATTGTTAACCGGTTCAACCAAAACAAAAGAGCGAAAAAAAATTCTTGAAGAAACATTAAATGGTTCTGTAAATATTCTTATCGGCACACATGCCATTATCGAAGATTCGGTAAAATTTCAAAACCTCGGATTAGCTGTTATTGATGAACAACATCGTTTTGGTGTAGCACAACGTGCAACGATCTGGGACAAAGCGATCATTCCACCTCATATTTTAGTAATGACAGCAACACCCATCCCACGCACACTCGCAATGACTGCTTACGGGGATTTGGATTACAGCATTATGGACGAACTGCCTCCCGGAAGGCAACCTATTATTACGGTGCATCGTTATGATGATAACAGGCAACGGGTGATGGAATTCATCAGGGAAGAAATAGCAAAGGGGAGGCAGGCGTACATTATCTTTCCGTTAATTGAAGAGTCGGAGAAATTGGATTATGAGAACCTGATGAAAGGATATGAAAATGTAAAAGCGTATTTTCCTGAACCGAAATATTGGATAAGCATGGTGCACGGGAGGCAAACGAATGAAGTGCGTGAAGCGAACATGCAACGCTTTATACAAAATGATACTCAGATAATGGTGGCAACTACAGTGATTGAAGTGGGGGTGAATGTGCCGAACGCAACGGTAATGGTTATTGAAAGTGCTGAAAAATTCGGGTTATCGCAATTGCACCAGTTGCGGGGAAGGGTTGGAAGAGGAAGTGAAAAGAGCTTTTGCATTTTATTAACAAGCCCGAAACTGAACAAAGAAGCAAAAGAGCGGTTAAAGATAATGACACTTACCAATGATGGTTTTAAAATAGCGGAGAAAGACCTTGAAATCCGCGGCCCGGGCGACATTGAGGGCACACGGCAGAGTGGGGCACTCAACCTGAAATTAGCAAGTATTGTGAATGATAAACAACTTCTTGAAACCGCAAGAGCATGCGCACAACGTTTATTAGATAAAGACCCTGACCTGAATTCGGCAGAAAATTTGCGGCTTAAAAACCACCTTAACTCCGAGTTCGGAAAAACAAGCTGGAGCAAAATTTCGTAGATATAGGGTGATAGGATATTTCCTTTTAATTGTCTAAATTGTAAAAAAGAGAACTTGGCAAAGCAAAGCTGTATAGTCTTTATTTTAATTGTTATTGCTGCCCTAAGAATTTCTGCACAGACCACAGGCAGCCCTAATCTTGAATTTGTTGAAAACAAAGGCCAGTGGGATAAAAGCATAAAATATAAAGCCGATATTTCCACAGGCTCATTTTATCTTCATCAAAATGGTTTTACAGTTATCGTCAATAATCCCGATGATATAAAAAGGCTGCAGCGTGGAAGCCATGGGTTAAATAAATTGCTTTTTACTAATAATAATTCAACAAAAAAAGTTGCAGGAAAAATACCAGTTCCTGATGATGGAAACGAGATTATGCATTCGCATGCTTACCGTGTAAGTTTTGAAGGTGCTGATGAGAACGCAGTATTTGTTGCAGACAAAGCATTACCAGCATACAATAACTATTTTATCGGGAATGATCCAAAAAAATGGGCTTCCAATTGCAGGATATTCCAGGGTGTCACTTATAAAAATATTTATCCGAATATTGATGCCCGTTATTATACGGACAATGGTGTGCTGAAATATAATCTCATCATTCATCCTGGCGGTGACCCTAACCGCATCATAATGAAATACGACGGAGTGAATAAATTGAATGTAAAAAAGAACCACCTCCAGGTAACCACGTCTGTCGGGCTTATCAAAGAAGCAATACCATCATCTTTTCAAATCAATAACAAAGGGAGAAAAGAATTAGAATGTAATTATGAACTTACCAATGATAATAAAATTCATTTCAGGTTAAAAAATTACGATGCTGATGCCACAGTTGTAATAGACCCCACATTGGTGTTTTCTACTTTTACCGGAAGTAGTTCTGATAACTGGGGTTTTACTGCTACTTACGGGCCTGATGGAAGCTTCTATGCCGGCGGAATTGTTGGCGGCAATGGTTTTCATACAACAACTGGCGCTTTTCAAACAAATTTTAAAAATGGGACCTGGGATGTGGGCATTATGAAATTCAGCTCCGGTATTGGTCCGGGCAATGTACAAAAAATATACGCCACTTACCTGGGTGGAAGCAATAATGAATATCCTCACAGTTTGGTTGTTGATGCACAGGGCGAGCTTGTTGTATTTGGACGGACATCTTCTTCGGATTTTCCTGCTCTAACAACTATTGGGCCCGGAGGATCATCTACTACTCCGGCAGGCAGAAATATTTATGTTACCAAATTCAATGCTTCAGGCGGTGGGCTGATTGGATCCATATTAATAGGAGGAAGCGGCGATGATGGTGTTAACATAGAAGATCAGGACGAGACAGTTACTAATACCAACAACACGATCCATACCCAATCCTTGATCCGCAATTACGGAGACTGGTCAAGAGGTGAAGTAATTTTAGATGGCAGCGGTAATATTTTTGTAGCAAGTTGTACGCAGTCACAGGACTTTCCTATTATAGGTACTGCATTTCAGCCAACTTTTGGTGGCGGCCCGACAAAACAGGATGGTGTGGTTTTGAAAATCAATCCCGGATGTAACAGTGTCCTGTTTAGTTCTTTTTTGGGAGGAACCAGAGATGATGTAGCATTAGTTTTAGACCAGGATCCGGTGTCTGGTGATATATACGTTGGTGGTGCAACTGCAAGTAAAGACCTTCCCGGTATTTCTGCAGGTGTTTATCAACCTTCTATTGGATCAGATTCTATTGGCGGTTTTTTATGCCGCATTAGCCAGGATGGTTCTACTTTGAAAGCAACGACATATTTAGCAACTAACGGAAATAAAGCGGCAACATCAATATACGGGGTAAAATTTGATAGGTTCGGTTTCCCTTATGTAATGGGAACAACTACAGGCACATGGCCTACCAAATTATTACATCCTACCGACTTCATAAATGCAGGGGCCAAGCAATTTATCACAAAATTGCAACCTGATCTTTCTGCAGTTATTTATTCCACCACATTTGGTACAAATGCTGGTATGCCTAACATCTCTCCTGTAGCATTTCTTGTTGACAGATGCCAGAATGTATACGTATCAGGGTGGGGTTCTTTTTATGAATTAAGCACCGGCCCGGATCCATACAATCTTGCCGGCACAAAGGGGATGCCGGTGACATCCAATGCACTTAAATCTACCACAGACGGAAGGGATTTTTATTTTATAGTGATTCAGAGAGATGCCGCTTCTTTGTTATACGCTACTTTTTTTGGTGAAGATGATAATGGTAATTCATGCTGTAGTGAGCATGTAGACGGAGGTACAAGCCGCTTCGATAAAAATGGCGTGATCTACCAGGCAATTTGTGCAAATTGTTTTGGTGATGGCGGTCGCCCGTTTCCTGTGTACAATGCCTACTCTTCAGTAAATGGCGCTTATTTAAGTAGTAGCGGCGCGGGTTGTAACCTTGCAGCTGTGAAAATTGCTTTCAATTTTGCAGGGGTAATTGCAGCACCAAAATCACTGATCAATGGAATACCAGATAGTGTTGGTTGTGTGCCATTAGGCGTAACATTAGAAGATACAGTCCGCAATGCTAAAACGTATGTTTGGAACTTTGGAGATGGCACGCCAGATTCTTCAACAACAAGTTACCAGGTTACACATACCTACAATAATATTGGAACTTATTTAGTCCGCCTTATTGCTATCGATTCTTCTTCATGCAATATCAGCGATACTTCATATATCCATGTGATTGCAAGAAACGATAAGGCTGTACTTGGTTTCAATGCAGTTAAACTGCCACCATGCGAATCGCTATCTTATCAATTTAATAATACTTCTACACCTCCTGCAGGCAAACCATTTGGCAATGCTTCATTCATTTGGGATTTCGGAGATGGAACTATTGTACCATCTGGCCCATCAAGCATCACACATTCTTATGCATCTGCAGGAACATACAATATAAGATTGCTTCTTGTTGATACGAACTATTGTAACTATCCCGATTCTGCAGTACAAAGTATTTATTTAAGCCCTCTTGCAAAGGCACAATTTACAACTCCTGCAACAGGTTGTGCTCCGTATAATGCGATATTCAACAATATAACACCGGGGCAACAAAATTTCTGGGATTTTGGAGATGGAACAACTTCTACCGATCCAAGCCCAACACATTTGTATGCAAACCCGGGAACATACACTATTAAATTAGTTGTTGTTGATAATAACACCTGTAATATCACAGATAGCACAACCACAACTATTACAGTAAGCGCTAAACCACATGCGGCATTTACAACATCCCCGGTACCACCAATTGTAAATACACCAACCATTTTCAATAACAATTCTACGGGAGGCATAATTTACAACTGGTATTTTGGAGATGGGGATTCAGCAACAAAAACCACTACTGATACAGTTGTTCATCAATATCAAAGCAACGGGCCGTTCCAGGCATGTTTAGTTGTAACAAATCAATATCAGTGTTCTGATACCGCATGCAGCCCTGTTTCGGCAATTGTCAATCCTTTGCTGGATGTTCCTAATGCATTCACGCCCGGGCGTTTTGGTGAAAATGCTATTGTGAAAGTGAGGGGTTTTGGTATCAGCAAAATGACATTCCGGATTTACAATCGCTGGGGACAAAAAGTATTTGAAAGCAATGATGTAAACCTGGGATGGGATGGAAATTATAATGGTACCCCTCAACCTATGGACGTTTATGCTTATGTTCTGGAAGTTGAATATTTTGATGGAACCAGGGCCAGCAAAAAAGGTGATATAACTTTAATTCGGTAATGTTGTTAATTAATTTTGAGAAGAGATTGAAATGATCCTGAAAAAGAAAATAGTATTTATTTGCTTTGCAGCATTTGCTCTGTCATATTCAAATGCACAGGACCTGCATTTTTCCCAATGGTTTAATTCACCGCTGTCAACCAATCCTGCGAATACGGGTTTTATTCCTGATGCCGATTATCGCCTTGGGGCAAACTATCGCAACCAATGGTCTTCTATTATGTCAGTGCCGTATACAACAATGAGTATTTGGGGAGATGCACAGGTGTTCAGGGATAGAATAGAAAACGGATGGCTCGGTTTGGGTGGAATGATTTTACGCGACCAGGCTGGATCAGGTACATTGACTTCTACAGAAGTGTATGGTTCTGTTGCATATCACCAGATGCTTGGTTATACCAGTTTGCTTACCGCAGGATTTAATGCAGGATGGATCAACAAACGTATCAATACAACAAACCTGAAATTCCCCGATCAGTTCGATGGAAAATTTTTTGACAACTCATTGCCTACAAGTGTTGAAATAACCCAGCCAAGCGTTAGCCTTTTTGATATACAGGTTGGAATGAATTATGCTTATTTTCCAAGTGATAAAACATATATCAATGCCGGGTTTTCTGTGTGGCACCTGAACCGTGCAAGGGAATCTTTCTTCGCCACAGATCCTGTTGGGTATGACAGCAGGTTGCAGATGCGTTACATCGGGTTTATAAATGGAAGTTTCAAAGTGAGTGATCTGGTAATAGTAAACCCTATGGGATATTACACGAACCAGGCAGGCGCTTCAGAAGCCGTTCTTGGATTGAATGCCCAATATAATTTATCCAATGATGGAGAGCAACAGGTAGTGGGCGGGCTTTATTATCGGGTAGGCGACGCCGTTATACCTATGATCGGGTTCATCTATAAAAATATACGATTGATGTTTACCTACGATGTTACCGCATCTTCTCTAAGCAAATACAACGGAAGCCGTGGTGCTTGGGAATTTTCTTTGATTGACTATGGCACGTATAATCAATATAATGGTGACCGCCGCCAATCATTATGCCCAAGCTTCAGGCAATAAAATCGTTTTCACAATTACATATTTTTCTATTCATAATTCATTGAAAAATTCTGTTAATCAAAAATTAAAGAAGACCTGGGTTACTGTAAATTGAATGCTTTATCAGAATTTTACAAACCTATAAACAACGCTATCCCTAAAAAAGCGTACTATCTCTATGCAGCAAGTTTGTATTAAATAAAAATAAGAATGAAAAAGATCGTTATTGCAGTTTGTTTTTTTATCGCAGCACAACAAGGAATGGCACAACATAACCGTCAACAATATAATACTTATGTTGATGATAATAACGGGGGCAATGGGTTTAAGAAATCAAACCTATTTGTAGGCGGTAGCTTAAACCTCGGATACAGCGGTTATGATTTTAATGTAGGCGGAGCTCCTGAAATCGGATACTCGATAAACAGGTTTGTGGATGTTGGTGTATTGGTGAATCTGAATTATACCTCCGAACGTGCAGATCCGAATCTTTATTGGAATAATAACGAACGGCAAAGATATTTTACTTACGGTGCCGGTACCTTCGGGCGTTTCTGGCCTGTACATTTTCTTTTTTTACAGGTAGAACCGGAATATAACTGGACAAAATACAGCTACAAATCCTTTCAAACCGGGGATCAATACACTGAAAATTTAAATGCCGCAAGTTTGCTTTTAGGGGTGGGATATGGCCAGCGTTTTGTAGGAAGAAGCTCATTTTATCTTGCCATCATGTTTGATGCATTATCAAATTATGGTTCGCCATACCGGGATTTTAATAATGCAGCGCTTCCTGTTATTAAAGCAGGTTTCGATATTTACCTTCACCCACAAAAATATTAACCTGCTGATACGATTTATTATCGGTTATACATTGCTGTTATATAACCCGTATGCCATACTTTCAAAGTATGGCATACGGATTATATAGTCACTCAAAATAGTTTTATTATCCGATCCGGTTAAATACTTCGATTGGCGTATTGCAGAAAATTATTTTCTCTTCCAGTTTATCATGCAAAAAATTTTCTTTCTGTAACACGTGTATATGATTAATAAGATGATTGTAGAAACCATCTGAGTTCAGGATGTAAATTTTCTTATCATGTAGTTTCAATTGGTTCCAGGTGAGCATTTCAAACATTTCATCAAGTGTTCCAAAGCCCCCGGGGAGCACAATCACCGCATCGCTTTTTTCATACATCATTTTTTTTCGGCTATGCATATCCGGAACCACTACCAATTCCGTCAAACCATTGTGCTGGCTTTCCCAATTTATTAATACTTCCGGTATAATGCCAACCACTTTCCCTTCATATTCCAGCACAGCATTTGCCAGGATTCCCATCAGCCCCTTACTTCCACCACCATATACTAACTGAAGCCTGAGCATAGCAATTAATCTTCCCAATTCCGATGCATGTTTTGCAAACAGCGGGTTGTTGCCTTTTTTGGAACCACAGAAAACGGCTACCGACCGGATATTCATAAGATGAATTATTAACGAAAATAAAATTGAAAATTTAAACTTGTATTTCCTAATTTTCAGCAATAATTACGCACTAATATCTATTACTGCATGTCGGCGCTTTTATTATTCTCGTTTGTAATTGGTTATTTCTTATTGCTTTTGGGTGTTGCATGGCGAACCTCCCGTAATTCGAATAACGATTCATTTTTTATCGGTAACCGAAATTCAAACTGGATGCTTGTTGCATTCGGGATGATCGGAACCTCATTATCAGGTGTAACTTTTGTAAGCGTTCCAGGAAAAGTAGGAAGCGATAATTTTGGTTATTTCCAGGTAGTGCTCGGTTATTTTATCGGTTATTTTATTGTTGCTTATATTTTATTGCCTCTTTATTATCGTTTAAATCTTACATCAATTTATTATTACCTGCAGCAACGTTTTGGTTTGATCGCATACAAAACGGGTTCATTATTTTTTATTATCTCACGTACGCTTGGCGCAACTGCGCGGTTGTATTTAGTGATCAATGTGCTGCAGCTGTTCATTCTGGATGACATGCATGTGCCTTTTATGCTCACTACTTTTGTGATCTTGCTGATGATACTTCTTTACACATTTGAGGGCGGTGTAAAAACAATTGTATTTACCGATACATTGCAAACTACATTCATGTTGTTAGCGCTTGTTGTTTGTGTTATCTATATTATGAACAGCCTGCATTTTTCTTTTGCCGACACTGTGAATGCACTTTCAGACAGTGGCTACACAAAAATCTTTGACAACAATGTTAACAGCGGAGGTTTTTGGCTGAAACAAATTATCGGAGGTGCATTCATCACTGTTGGTATGACAGGGTTAGACCAGGAGATGATGCAAAAAAATATCAGCGTGAAAAATGTAAAGGATTCGCAGAAGAATATGATCAGTTTCAGTTTTGTGTTGGTATTGGTGAACCTGCTTTTTCTTCTTCTCGGCGGATTATTATACATCTATGCAAAAGCAAACAACATCACTATAAAAGGAGATGACCTTTTCCCCAATATTGCATTGCATTACCTGCCGTCAATTGTTTCCATCATTTTTATTATTGGTTTGATATCTGCATTGTTCCCGAGTGCAGACGGTGCGCTCACGGCATTAACTTCTTCTTTTTGTATTGATATTTTAGGGTTGAAAAGAAATGAATCCCTCGATGAAAAAAGAAAAAAGCGCATAAGGATGACCGTTCATATCTGCCTCGCGTTTATCTTTTTTCTGTGCGTGATCATTTTTAAATGGATCAATAACAAATCCATCATCGATATTATCCTGAAAGTTGCAGGCTATACATACGGGCCGTTGTTAGGTTTGTTTGCCTTCGGCATTCTTACCAAAAGAAAAATTGGCGAAGGATATGCCGTATTATTGATCAGCCTTGTGGCACCCGTAATCTGCTATATACTCAGCGAAAATTCTGCGAAATGGTTTGGTGGCTATCAAATTGGTTTAGAATTGCTTCTGATCAACGGGTTGCTGACTTTTCTCGGGCTGTTAATCATATCAAAAAAACCTGTTTCTGTAAACTAAATCTGGTTTTACAGCGTTATAAAAATCACCGGTGCCACTCAACAATATGGGGTGGCATTTATTATCTCAACCATAAATTGACAAAGTGTATGAATGATACGATCAGGTTATCAAATCAGAAGAGATGGGCAGAATCAAAAGCACACTCAAGTTGGCAGATCTTTAAAATAATGGCAGAGTTTGTAGATGGCTTTGAGGCACTTGCAAAATTAGGTCCGTGCATTTCTGTTTTCGGCTCGGCACGGATACAGCCAGGGCAGCCGTATTACGAGCTTGCTGTTGATATTTCAAGGCGTTTGGCAGAAGAAGGTTTCGGAATAATTTCGGGAGGCGGACCAGGTTGTATGGAAGCAGCAAATAAAGGGGCGCAGCTCGGAGGAGGCAAATCTGTAGGATTGAATATTGAATTGCCATTTGAACAACATGCAAATCCATTTATCGACAGGGATGCGAGTTTGCATTTTGATTATTTCTTTGTACGAAAAGTGATGTTCACAAAGTATTCGCAGGGATTTGTGATGATGCCCGGAGGCTTCGGAACGATGGACGAATTTTTTGAAGTGGCTACATTGATTCAAACACGCAAAATGTCGCAAGTGCCTTTAATACTTGTTGGCTCGGAATACTGGAAAGGTTTGATGCAATGGGTCAATGATATTATGATGAAGAAAGAGGGAAATGTTTCGCAAAAAGATATCGACCTGCTGCAAATTGCAGATACGGCCGATGAAGTGGCTGATCTTGTGTTGAAATTTTATTCAAAACATTCATTGCAACCCAATTTCTAACTCTAAAAATTTTGTCATGCTGGGTTACGAGGCGTCTTGCAATCCCTCTTTTGTCGGGATGACAAATCCTGAATCGGATTTTAAACGGAGGCATTTGCAAAAGATGCTTAACTGTTTCTTATAACACATTGACCTATCTTTGCAAAAAATTTAAGAATTGGAAATTGTTAATTCAATAGCACAGCTGTATGCAGAAAATTTTTCTTCACAGGAAGAAAAATTGATGAGTGAAATCGCCGCACACACGTATGCAAACCATCCGCATTCGGATATGTTAAGCGGGCATGTGCAGGGCAAATTCCTGGAGATGATCAGCAGGCTCATGCAGCCCGAACGTATTCTGGAGATTGGCACGTTTGTAGGATACAGTTCTTTATACTTGTCAAAAGGATTAAAACCCGGTGGTAAATTGCACACACTCGAATTGCGCGATGAAGATGCAGATACTGCGGAAGAAAATTTCAGAAAAGCAAATGCGACGGATAAAATAATTTTACATCGCGGAAATGCGTTGGAGATTATCCCAACGTTACATGAAACATGGGACATTGTTTTCATCGATGCAGATAAAGTCGGGTATAGTGAATATTATAAACTGGTATTGCCAAACGTGAGAAGCGGGGGATTGATCATTGCAGACAATGTGTTGTTTCACGGTGAAGTTTTGGAAGAAAACATTAAAGGGAAAAACCCGAAAGCCATTCACGCTTTTAATGAAATGATAAAAGAAGATGGGTCTGTTGAAAAAGTGATGCTGACTGTGCGTGATGGTTTATTTTTAATCCGGAAAAAATAAAATCGTAATGAACACGAAGGCAAGATTATTATTGGTAACTGTTATTGTTTTTTTCTGCAGCAAAATATCAGCGCAAAAACCTGCTGACATTGAAAATTATATCAACGCTTATAAAGAGATTGCGATCAGCGAGATGCAACGCAGTGGTGTTCCGGCATCTATTATCCTGGCACAGGGCATTCATGAAACGGAAGCAGGCACGAGTGAGCTGGTAAGAAAATCAAATAATCATTTCGGGATAAAATGCAAGGAAAACTGGACGGGTTCCGTTGTTTATCATGATGACGATGCAAGAGGAGAATGCTTCCGTAGTTATGATACTCCGCTCGATTCTTATAAAGACCATTCTGATTTTTTAAGGAACAGTATGCGTTATGCTTTTCTATTTAAGCTTGATCCGATGGATTATCAATCCTGGGCGTATGGATTGAAAAAAGCAGGATACGCAACTAACATTCGTTATTCACAGATACTTATTAAATTAATTGAAGATTATAACCTGCAGCAATATACGCTGATAGCAATGGGGAAAATGAAACGCCCGGATGAACAGTTTGCTGAGAATGTAAATGAGAAAAATGCCAATTATGCCAAAACAAATACAGCAACAGTTTCATCTGCATCAAAACCTGTTTCAGTAGATGCGCCAAATGTTCCGCAATATCCAACAGGTGAATTTACGATCAACAATACCAAAGTAATTTTTGCAAGATCGGGAGCGTCCCTGTTGTCTATTGCAAATGATTACAATATGCCATTGGCACGCCTTCTTGATTTTAATGACCTGAACAATGAAGACGTGTTGGTGAAAGATCAATTACTGTTTCTGCAACGTAAAAGAAAAGTTGGTAATAACGAATTTCATATTGTGCGGGAAGGCGAAACATTATACGACATCTGTCAATCAGAAGCGATACGTTATGAAAGTTTACAGGAATTAAATCATCTTGCAAACGGCACGCAACCTGCTGTCGGAGAAAAATTATATCTGCAATCTGAGGCACCTTCGCGTCCTGCACTCGCCAGCGAAAAAATGCAACAGCAATATCAAACTTCAACTGTTGTTAATAAATAGAAGTAGTCATTGCAAAATTTGAAAACACGGAAAGAACCTGTTATCTTCAACACTAATATGCCGATCATTCGTGTTCACGATAAAAATTTTGAGCCCTACTTAAGTGCAGCCAGCATCCAGGAAAAAATTGATGGTATTGCAGAAAAGCTGAATGCGGATTACGCAGGGAAAAACCCTTTGTTCATTGCCATTTTGAATGGCTCTTTCATGTTTGCTTCTGATCTTTTTAAAAAAATTTCTATTGAGGCAGAGATCTGTTTTATAAAATTAGCTTCTTATAAAGGCACAAAATCCTCAGGGCATGTTATCACTGCTATCGGGTTGGATACAGATATTATCGGAAGGCATGTAATCATTATTGAAGATATTGTTGATACCGGGAAAACACTCAGTGAATTTCTGCCTCAACTGCTGCATCAACAACCTGCATCATTAAAAATTGTTGCATTATTGCACAAACCTGCAGCAACAGTTTTCCCGATTACGATCGATTACCTTGGCTTTTCTATTCCAGATAAATTTGTTTTAGGTTATGGGCTTGATTATAATGGTTTGGGAAGAAATATAGAAGAGATATACCAGTTGGTTGATTAGAAACGTTTCAGACGAGAAACGGGCATTAATTAAATAACCCTTCATTTCAACCGGTATTTTTTTTGAAAAGAACCGCTGTCATATCCCTTTTGTTATTTGTTGCCTCATTGGTAAACGCACAATATTATTTGCGCGGTGAAATAAAAGATGAGAACAAAACCCCTTTGCAAAATGTGCGTATACTTGTTCACTCAACGGGATATCTTTATTATACAGGAGGCGACGGGACATTTGGTATACTTACTTCCGAAACATCAGATTCTGTTACAATAACGGTTGACGGTTTTCAAACTATTTCATTGCGGTTGGATACAAGGCAATATCAAAGTATTGTGCTGAAATTGCTTGCCCCGCCACCGCCGCCGCCTAAAAAAGCGTTATTATCTGCAACAAAAAATTTTCGGCCGGAAGACTGGCGTAACTGGACAATTGGTTCTGAAACATACAGCACATTGCTGGAAAACCAGTTTGTGTCATCCTCAAAATTTCCTGAAACCGGTTTTGCTATGAATATCGACAAGGCTTCGTATAGCAATATCCGCAGGTTATTGAATATGGATAATACAATTCCTCCAGATGCAGTGCGCATCGAAGAAATGCTCAACTATTTTAATTTCGACTATACATCACCGTTAAATGACAGCGTGTTCAGTACACGGTCATATATTTCAAAATGCCCCTGGAATGAAAATAACCAGTTGCTTTATCTTCATATATGCGCAAAAAAAATTGATTATGACAAAGTACCACCTGCCAACCTCGTTTTCCTGATCGATATTTCGGGATCGATGGACTTGCCCAACAGGCTTCCTTTATTAAAATCTGCATTCGGTTTATTGGTGAGTAACCTACGTGATATTGATACTGTTTCGATTGTTGTATATGGCAGCACAGTAGGAGTGTGGCTTCCGCCAACCCCGGGAAGCGAGAAAAACATTATTACACAATCCATAGAAGAATTATATCCCGGAGGGCCAACCCCGGGTGAAGCAGGCATCAATGCTGCATACCGCATTGCATCCAATCAATTTATACATGGCGGAAATAACCGCGTTATACTTGCAACAGACGGAGATTTTAATGTAGGGCAAAGTAGTGAAGAAGATCTCGAAAAATTAATCGTCAGCCATAAGCAAAGAGGAATTTATTTAACATGCCTTGGTGTTGGCATGGGCAATTATAAAGATTCGAAACTGCAGGTATTAGCTGAACGGGGAAATGGAAATTTTGCATATCTCGATGATGAAAAAGAAGCGGAAAAAGTATTGATGCAGGAATTTACGCAAACCATTTATTCAGTTGCTGACGATGCTTATGTAGATGTGAATTTTGATACAACAATGGTGAAGAATTATCGCCTGATCGGGTTTGATAACAAAATAAAATACCTCGAAGATTCGGTGAGTGAATTACAAGGTGGCGAGATCGGTTCAGGGCATTCATTGATTGCGATATTTGAAATCTCAACTGTTGAAAATACTTTTCCCGATCCGGAAAAAAACCTTGCTAAAGTGTCTTTGCATTACAAACTGCCGGGGGATTCTGTTGAAAATAAACTTACCTATGATTGTCCGGATGTTGTTACTGAATTTAAACAGCTTCCTGCATCAATTCGTTTTGCTACTTCTATTGCTATGTTTGGAGGTGTTTTGAGAAATTCGGAATTTATGCGCAAAGCAAACTGGAATTCCATTCTTGAAATAGCAAAACAATCACAAGACCCGCAAAATTCATTGCACAAAGAATTTATTGAATTGGTAGAAAAAGCAAAAAAGATATACCCGAGAAATTGGCGCAATAAAAAAGGAGCCGAGTAGCTCCTGTAATAATTTATCCTAGCTAAACATTTCTTTCACCTTATCAAAAAATCCCCTTTCGCTTTTATCAGGCTTCGGTTGAAAATTAGATGAGTGGCTTAATTTTTCCAGCATTGCTTTTTCTTCGTTTGTAAGGTTCTGAGGGATCCAGACATTAACGTGTATTAACTGGTCACCTTTCTCATACGAATTTACAGAAGGGAACCCTTTACCTTTTAACCGGAATATTCTTCCGCCTTGCGTTCCTGCAGGAATTTTAATTTTTGCTTTGCCATCAATAGTCGGCACTTCAACCTGTATTCCGAAAACAGCATCAGTAAATGAGATATGCAATTCATAACCTACATTCAATCCGTCGCGATGCAATTCAGGATGTTGTTCCTCCTCTATCAGAATAATTAAGTCACCAGTCATTCCCCCACGTTCGCCTGCATTGCCACGTCCGCCGACACTTAATTGCATGCCATCAGAAACACCGGCAGGAATATCAAGCGTTACTGTTTCTTCACCATACACTCTTCCTTCGCCCTTGCATGAAGTACATTTTGCAGTTACTACTGATCCTTCACCATTGCATGTAGGACAAGTTGTAACGGTTTGCATCTGACCTAAAAATGTATTTGTAACTTTTCTTACCTGCCCGCTGCCGTCACAAGTATTACAAGTCTGTACACTTCCTTTATCTTTTGCACCGCTTCCATGACAAGTATTACAAACTACATATTTTTTAACCTTGATATTTTTCGAAACGCCTTTGGCAATTTCTTCGTACGTCAACTTGATCTTTACACGAAGGTTACTTCCGCGAACACCTCTTGTTCTTCCACCGCCGCTACCTCTTCTTCCGCCTCCAAAAAAGCTTCCGAAAATATCATCACCGAAAATATCACCGAACTGGCTGAAGATATCATCCATATTCATTCCGCCACCACCAAACCCACCGCGTCCATTATTGCTCATACCTGCATGCCCGAACCGATCATATTGCGCTCTCTTATCAGAATCACTAAGCACTTCATACGCTTCCGCAGCCTCTTTAAATTTTTCTTCCGCAGCTTTGTCTCCGGGGTTACGGTCAGGATGATATTGCATCGCAACTTTGCGATACGATTTTTTGATCTCATCCTGCGAAGCATTTTTTGCTACACCCAATACTTCGTAATAATCTCTTTTTGACATAAATTTTTAATGTGATAATGTGATAATGAAAAATCCCATTATCACATTAACTAATCAGCTAATTATTTACCAACAACCACTTTTGCGTGGCGGATAATTTTATCGTTTAAATAATATCCTTTTTGTACTTCGTCGATCACTTTGCCTTTAAGGGATTCTGTCGGTGCTGGAATTTCTGTTATAGCATCATGTTTCTCTACATCAAATTCTGTGTTGATGCTTTCCATTGCTTTCAATCCTTTACTCTGCAAAACCGACCTGAGTTTATTAAAAACCAATTGTACGCCTTGTTTTACCTGGTCCATATTTTCTGCAGTTTGCAATTGTTTCTCTGCACGGTCGCAATCATCTAATACATCCAGCAAAGCAGTTATAACTTCTTTGCCGGCTGTTTGAATTAATTCGAGGCGTTCTTTTGCAGTACGCTTTTTAAAATTGTCGAAATCTGCAAAAAGCCTGAGATATTTATTTTTCTGCTCCTGCAATTCTTCCTGTAATTTGCCCAGCTCATCTTCATTTACCATACTGTCATTCAGGTGCATAGTGCCCGCCATATTTTCATCAACATTAATATCTGAAATATTTTCAGCATTATTGAGGTCGTCATCCGGAGCGGCATTATGATGTGAAGCCTTTGTATCTTTTTCTTTCATAATTATTTAAAATTGTCGCAAAATTAAGATTGTCAATTATTCTGCCAAGAATATTGCAGAGACAAATTGTCTTACAGTGATATATACTATTTACATTTCCCGTTAACCTATTTTTGCGGCATGACAAAGGTTATATTGAAGAAAAAGATCAGCCCGCGGATCGCCAACGGCCACCCATGGGTGTTTGCCAATGAAGTGAATCAGGTTGATGGTTCCGCTTCCGGTGGAGAAATTGCAGATATTTTTACACACGATAATAAGTTTGTCGGGAAAGGATATATCAACCCTAAATCGCAGATCATTGCGAGGATTTTGACGCGCAACCCGAAAGAAATTATTAATGAAGAGTTTTTTTTCAAAAGGATTGCGGAAGCCTGGGAATACCGGAAAAAAATTGGGTATACAGAAAACTGCCGTTTGATTTTTGGTGAAGCAGATTTTATTCCGGCATTGATAATTGATAAGTTCAACGAGTATTTTGTGGTTCAAACGCTGGCGTTAGGTGTTGATATCTGGAAGCCTGCGATCGTAAATGCATTGCAAAAAATATTTCAACCCAAAGGGATATATGAAAGAAATGATGTGCCTGTACGTGAACTGGAGGGATTAGGCCAGCAAAAAGGATTCTTATCAGAACCATTTGATACAAACATTATCATCAGGGAAAATGGTTTGCAGTTTCATGTAGATGTTGCTAACGGGCAGAAGACCGGATATTTTTTAGATCAACGCGATAACCGCAGAGCGATTCAGCATATTGTAAAAGGTGCAGATGTGCTCGGTGCATTTTGTTATACCGGAACTTTTGAAATCCATGCAGCAAAATATGGGGCCAGATCAGTTTTAGGATTGGATATTTCTGAGAACGCCGTAGCACAGGCAACTAAAAATGCTGCGTTGAATAACTTAGATCACATTTGTCGTTTCGAAGCTACCAATGCTTTTGATGCGTTGAAACAATGGAGTAAAGAAGGAAGGGCTTATGATGTTGTAATGCTTGACCCGCCTGCATTTACTAAGAGCAGAGAAAATATCCAGAAAGCAATTACGGGGTATAAAGAAATCAATTTGCGTGGGATGAAGTTGTTGAAAAAAGGCGGATTTCTTGTTACATCATCTTGTACAAATTTGGTTCAACCCGATCTTTTTTTAGAGATCATTGACATGGCAGCAAAAGATGCAAGAAGAAAATTAAGACAGGTAACTTTCCAGGCACAAGCAAGTGATCATCCGATTATTCGTGGAATTGAAAACACGAATTACCTGAAATTTTTAATAGCAGAAGTGCTATAAGAAAGAAACTATTTGTTCACCTGGAACCTTCCGGATTCTATAACTCTTCCATTCTGATCTTTTAATTGGAAGATATAAATCCCACGTGGGAAATCGGTTAAATTGATAATTGTTTTTGGGGTTATATTATCTTCTTTATGTACTTCTTTGCCCAAAAAATTAAATACTACAAATGAAAAAGATTCTGAAGATTGCTGTTTTTGAAATTCAAAAGTAATGAAGGATGTTGCCGGGTTTGGATAAAATTTTACACGCTTGACTTCCGGCTCCTGTGACGGTATAGATGAAGCATTTTGTGCTTTCACATTTACGGCTGCCAACAATAAAAAAGAAATTACTATGTAAAAAATCCTCATGGGCGGATAGGGTTTGACATTAATTTTTTCAAGATACCTACTTTTCTTCAAAGTTACAAATAAGTGCTTAACAAAATGCTAAAAAAGGAGGCTTTTAAATAATGATTTTATGAATGAAACCCAACTTGTTATGTATTAACTAATTCAGTTCTGCCAATACCCGGTTAATAGCATTGAAATCCGGTAAATCAGACGCTTTTTCCAGCACTTCCGTATATTTTACAATACCGGTTTTATCCAAGACAAAAGCTGCCCGTTTTGAAACGCCTTTCATATCAAACCCAAATTGTTCATATAATGCCCCATATGCAGACGAAACTTCTTTATTGAAGTCACTTAGCAAAGGAAAATTCAGATGTTGCGCTTCTTTAAACTTTGCAAGTGTGTACAGGGAATCTACACTGATCCCAAGCACTTGTGCATTTGCATTATTGTAATGAGCAATATTATCACGAATACTGCATAATTCAGTTGTACAAACACTGGTAAATGCCAGGGGGAAAAATAATATCAGCACATTTTTACCGCGGTAATCTTCAAGGTTAATTTTATTTTTTTCAGAATCGTACAAGCTAAATGACGGGGCAATTTGTCCTGTTTCAATTTTCATGATCTTATTGTTAAAACGCAAAAATAATTGTTCTGTAAATCAGAAGTTGTGAAGAATTTTTAAAATTGAAATTATGATCAATATTAAAAATGCGGACAAAGCACTTTGTATTTTGAACTCTTGTCCCTGTCGAGGAAACCGATGTATGAAATGGATAATTCAATACCGCCTCTGCCTTCGCTTACTGTTTTAAGTTGGGATATATTTACATCGTAGCTGATCGCAACAGAAAGCGGGTACATATCTAACTTCAAAACGGGGATTAATGCATCACCAACACGAACAAATGCACCAAGGTTCAATGCGTATTGCGGATTGTTTACATCATCTCCCAACTTGTATGTGTATAATGCGCCACCAATCGCTTCACGGAAACCTCCCTGCACTGAATAATCTGCATGAATGGTAAAGTACGCATAGTCATTGACGTTAAGTTTTAATCCGCCGGAAAAAACATATTTCGGGTCTAATTGTGATGCGTCTTGATAAAAAGAATTTCTCGGGCGGTTAAAATGATGATATGCTGCGCCGAGATATAATGCATTCGCCTGGTCTTCGCCGAATGTAGTATTGAAACTTAACCCTACACTTCCATCGAAATAATGAACACTCGGTGTAGGAAATGTTTCGCCGTCAGGGATTGCGGGATTGAACACGCTTCCATCGAATTGATTGTTGGTAGTAACTTTTGAGCGGTCGATCATTTTCTGATTATATCCGCCCATAAACCCTAATGATAGGTAAGTTGATTTTTCATCACTCAATGATTTATGATAATTGAGGACAGGCATAACTTCAGTAGTTGTTAATCCTACTGTACCCGCTTTATCATATAAAATTTCAAGGCCGGTAGTGAAAAAATCATTGCCACTTCCAACAGGCATTTTGTACTCACCGTTAAAAGAACCTGTTCGGTAACCATCGGTAACACTGTTCCATTGATCGCGGTAAACGCCTTGTATGCGATAATCCCCGTTGAAAATGCCCGCCAGTGCAGGGTTTCGCAACATCGGTGCTTCAAAGAATTGGGAAAAATGAAGGTCTTGTGCAAAACTACTCTGTAAGAAGCACAACCCAATTATGAATAAGGTTATAATTTTCTGATATCGTTTACTAGGTCGTTTCATTCGGTACTTTCAATAGATAATATTTTTTATCGTATCAATGCTACATTGCCATGATACGGAACAACAACAGAGTTTTCACAAACTACTTCTATCGTATATACATATACGTCAACAGGCATTTTCTTGCCACCAAATGTTCCATCCCATCCGGCAGAAGGATCGTTCGGCGCAAAATTTCTTTTCTCAAAAATCATTTGCCCCCAGCGGTTAAATATGCGCATTGATTGAACGGTGCTCAACCCTTTTCCCCGAACATAAAATACATCGTTCATGCCATCGCCATTTGGTGAGAAAGTATTTGGGACGAACAAATTCGCATTGCCACAAGTCACAATAATATTTAAACTATCGGATGTTGCACAGCCTGCAATGTTTGCAACTTTTACAATGTATTCTGTAGTGTTTACAGGAGATGCTACAGGCGCTAAACAATCTGTACAACTTAATCCTGATACAGGTGTCCAGATAATTGATGTGATATCCGGCGAACCTGTTGCAGGTATCTGGTAAGAGCTTCCAACAGGCAGAGTAACATCGGGGCCTGCGTTTACCGTTGGATAATTATATACAACAATATTTACTGATTGTGTATTGGAAAAACAAAACAGGCTATCCGTTGCCGTTAGTTGATAGATTGTTGTTGTGTCTGGCGTTGCAACAGGATTGGAAATATTAGGATTGCTCAATCCCGCTGAAGGTGTCCATGTATAAATATCTTCTCCTGAAGCAGTGATGCTTACACTTTGCCCGATGCAGATAGTATCCAATAATGGTGATACGGTTAATGTTCCGGGTTGAACCACATTCACAACAACAGTATCATTTTGTGAACAACCGAAAGCAGTTGTTCCTGTTACTACATAAGTTGTTTTTGATGTTGGTGTTGCTGATGGATTTGCACAATTCGTACAATTTAATGTTGCATTTGGTGGCAACCATGTATATGTTGCAGCCCCTGTAGCGTTTAGTTGAGCACTTTGGCCAAGACAGATTACGGTATCATTACCTGCATTTGTTGGAGGCAGGGGATAAATGGTAAAATTCTTTTTAACGGTATCTGCACAACCGCTGCTGTTGGTCGCAATCAGTTGGACGCTGTCGTCTCCGGCAACAATATAATTTTGTGCAGGAGGATTTTGTGATGAATTTGTTTGTCCGTTAAAGAAATTCCACGACCATGTTAGTGCAGAAGTATCTGCTACCACTTCAACTCCCTGGAAATTTATTGTTGCGGGAACACATTGTGAATTTGCGCCGTTAATATCAACTGTAGGATTAGCCACAACTTTTATTAAACCGGTTTGAATAAGTGAATCTTTACAACCCGTTTGAGCTGTTACCACTAATTTAATCGTGTACAATCCGGGCACCGCATAAAAATGGGAAGGGTTTTGCAGTGTAGAGACATTTCCATCACCAAAATCCCAATCATAGTTGGTAATAATGCCGCTGGTAATTGTTGAATCGGAGAATTGTACAGTTCCGTTGTTACATAAAACATTTTTGTCATACCCGAAATTAACGTGACTCCCAACTACAACAATGGTATCTGTTCCGAATACAGGCACACTACAACCAGTTGCATCCTGTAACACTACAACAGGTGCATATTTCCCTGCGGTATCATACGTATATGTTGCAGTTGGTACCGTAGTTGTCTGAGATTGCCCGTTATTAAAATCCCAAATGTATTTTACCACGTTGCTTGTTATTACATTAAAGTTAACAGTGAGGTTGTGACAACCTTGTAATGGTGAATAACTGAAATTACCATACGGCCCGAATACCTGGATTTTCACTGGCGCTGCAGTATCGGTACAACCTCCGTGGCTGGTTACGATGAGTGTATCATAATAAACCCCTGGTATTGTATAAAAATGTGTAGGGTTTAATAAAGATGAAGTCCCACCATCGCCAAATAACCATTTTACAGATTGATAATAGCTTCCTGTAAATGTAAAGTTCGCTTTCAATGGTGGACAGGAAGCAACTGTATTATCAACAGTGAATGAAGCAACGGGATTATTTACTGTAATGTAATTTGTTTTACTTACTGAATTTGTGCAACTAAACTGGTCGGTAACAAGAAGGCTCACTGTATAAATACCTGTAGCAGTATATGCATGAGAAGGATTGACTGCTGTTGAGGTATTTCCATCGCCAAAATCCCAATTGTATGTTAAGCCATATCCGGAAGAATTATTAATAAACTGAACTGAGCCTCCGGGGCAAGACAAGGAATCATTGGCAGAAAAAACTGCTTTCGGATTGGTAACAGTAACTGCATTGTTTTTTGTAACAGAGTCTGTGCATCCGAACGCATCAACAATCTTGAGTTTAACATTGTATATTCCTTGTGCTGCATAAAAATGAGTGAATGGAGGCGCTGAAAATGTTTGAACTGTTCCATCGCCAAAATCCCATATCCAGCTTACGATGTTATTGGTTCCATCTGTTGTAGACTGGTCATTGAAGGTTGCAGTAAATGGAATACAACTTTGCGCTGTTAAAGTGGAAAACTGAGCTTTAGGTCCGTAAACATGATAAAGTAATTTGGATATTGTCGTTTGACAACCATTAATATCAGTAACAGTTGCTGTTACCGTATAGTTTCCAACCGCTGCATATGTGTGTGGGATACTGTTTGTAAAATTTGTTGCAGTTGTTCCGTCACCAAAATCATATTTGAATGCGGATATTTTGCTAACGTCACTAATAGAAATTTGAATAAGTGTTTGGGTGTTTTTACAAACGCCTTGCAATGTATTAATAAAACTGATCGCTTCAGAAACAAGTTGAATAGTTTTTTTTGATGTTGATGTGCAGCCACTGGCGTTGTTTTTAACAGTTAAAGTAACTGTAACACTTGTCAGGCCTGAAGCGAAGGTATGCGCTCCGGGATTTTGTAAATTTGAATGAGGGGTACCATCGCCAAAATCCCAGTCCCATGTATCTGCTCCTATAGATTGGTCGGTAAAAGTGTATTGATATGTTGCACTTGAGCAAGCAAAGGTATATCCGAATTTTGATATGGGCGGATTTACTGTTATATAAGCGTTCTTTATAAGAGAATCTGAACACCCGTTATTATAAACTATAAGTTTAACTGTAAACGTGCCGGCTTTTACATATATGTGCGATGGGTTCTGGCTACCTGAAAG
The DNA here is from genome assembly GCA_018266575.1 of Bacteroidota bacterium. Lineage (GTDB taxonomy): Bacteria > Bacteroidota > Bacteroidia > Chitinophagales > Chitinophagaceae > Puia. The sequence goes on along the minus strand of JAFEAE010000023.1, from coordinate 23,767 downwards.
TGTGCCATCCCCGAAGTCCCACAACCATTGATCGGGCGTTCCTGTTGATTGATCAGTAAATTGTACAGGTGTTGATGCACAAACTGTAGTTGGCGTAGCTGTAAATGCTGGAGTTGGTTTCATAGTACCAACTTTTACTGTGTCTACCGTCGAAGCAGAGCATCCTGTACTTGTTGTTATAGTAAGTTTTACTGCGTATTTGCCAGAAGAACTGTATGTATGGGCTGGAGGATTTGCAACATTAGAGGTACTGCCATCGCCAAAATCCCACAAATAAGATGTAATCGTACCACTTACAGCTGAATCTGTAAACGTTGGCGTATATCCATAAGGAACGCACCCATATGCAGGCAAATTAGAAATCTTGAGATACGGTTTTACAATTTGGATGAAGTTATTTACTTGTTTAAAATTATTGCAACCTCCGGATCCTGTAGTAGTAAGGGTAACAGTATATTGACCTGAATTGGTGTAAGTATGCGTTGGATTCTGTTGTGTAGATGTTGTACCATCTCCGAAACTCCAAAGCCATCCAATCGCATTTGAAGATTGATCGATGAAATTAACTGTGAATGGGGCATTACAGCTTATTGTATTTACAGCAGAAAAAGCCGATACCGCCTGGTTTATTATTGTTATTTGTTTACTGGTAGTAACTACACATGTTCCAAAAGTGTTTGTCAGTTTAACAGTGTAAGTACCGGCAGTTGCATAAGATTTAGTAGGGTTTATCTGGCTTGACGTTGTTCCATCGCCAAAATCCCAACTAGACACAGTTGGTACCGGTGTTGAAGTATTGGTAAACGTAATGTTGGATCCAGAACAGGCACTGTCTGAGGCATTGAATGAAGAGATATTGGTTCCACCAACAGAAACCTGAGTCGATTGTTTTAGAGTATCAATACATCCCGAAGAGCTAATTGCGATTAATTCGATATTATAAGTTCCCGCGCTTGCATAGCTGTATACTGGATTTTGTTGGGTAGATGTACCGCCATCGCCAAAGTCCCATTTATATGTGAGAGTAGGAGGGCCTGTTGAAACGTTTGAAAAATTTACAGTTATAGGGGTGCTACAGCCTGATGACGAAGTAGTGGTGAATGCTGCTTTAACCCCACTTCCGATTTTAATGTATCCGGGATTTGTCAATGTATTCGAACACCCCACGCTATTTACAATTTTTAAAGTAACCGGAAAATTGGCCGCAGCAGTGTATGTGTGGGAAGGATTTTGTAGAGCAGAAGTATCGCCATCGCCAAAATCCCAGCTCCAACTTACAATCGTACCGGCGCCGGCAGTAGAATTGTCTGAAAATTGAACAGGTAAAGGAAAACATCCTGTCGTTGTATTTGCGCTAAAATTTGCAACTGGAGAGGTGTTTACCGTGATGGTAGTTGACGTGGTAACAGAACCATTTATCGTCAATGTTACAGTGTAAGTTTTTGGTGTAGTATAAAGATGTGCACCCGGATTTTTTGTTGTAGAAGTAGTTCCGTCCCCAAAATCCCAAAGCCAGCTTGTAGCCCCGGTAGATGCATCGGAAAAAACAACAGGCAATGGGCTGCATCCGCTTGTTGGTACTGCTGAAATTGATGCAGTTTGCGCACGGCCTGAGAGCATAATTAAAGATCCAACAATAAAAGCAAGTAGTCTTCTGTTCAACGGATAATTTTTATGGGTTACCCGATCTGAAATAATTTCAACGGATAATGGTGTTATCTTTTAAATTTTCTTGTGGTTCTGCAGGGTATTAGATAATACGTTAAGTTTTAGATATAAGTTAAGAAAACGACGCAGATATATAAAAAATTGTTTTAATCAACTCTTTTAATCAACAAATTACCTGAATTGGTTAAGCCGGGCTAAAAGGTTCACAAGCAAGGTCTCAATAAGTAAGCGAAAGAGTAAACATATACCCTTATTGTTTTTGTAAACGTAGGTTATTGGTGATTGAGTTTATTGTGGTATTTGCCACAACGTAGGTTAGTGAACTGTCTGTTATTTTCCAGGTACCATCCAGGTCATTTAAAATGCCGGAGCCGGCTGGAAATTGTGAGGTGATTGTTTTAGAGGTGAGGTCACCAGACCATGTTCCGGTTATTGAAACTGTTCCATTTGTTCCCGTTACCGTACCGTCCGATTTAAACTGAAATGTATAAGCAGAAAAAGAGGAAGTGATATCAGTTGTATCCTGCACATATTTCTGCACGTACCATTTCCCATTGGTTATAATGCTTACCAATGCATTTTGCTCCTGCTGCTGTATAATTTTTTTGCATCCGTAAAACAGCAGTGCTGAAAACAGCACTAATGCAGCAATCTTTTTTTTCATTGATATTGGTTGATCATCAAAATTTGTAAATATTCCTGTATTTGTCAAGTGCATAATCCAGAAAATATTGAATATTCAGGTGCTCACCGGTTGCCTTTTCACATAACTCATTACTATTGTATTGTTTTCCGTATTGATGAATGTTTTTTCGTAACCATTCTAATAACACTTTTGTTTCGCCATTTTCCATATATACATAAATCGCTGGGTTTTGTTTTTTACAGGCAGCAAACAATTGCGCTGCATAAAAACTTCCGAGGCTGTATGTAGGAAAATACCCAAAACTTCCATGGCTCCAATGCACATCCTGTAAACAACCGTGTTTATCATCCGTAACTTTTATGTCGAGGTATTTTGCATATTGTTCGTTCCAGTAAGCCGGAATATCATGGGCAGTTAAATTGCCTTCAATAAGCAACTTCTCTAATTCATAACGTATCATAACGTGAAAATGATATGTGAGTTCATCTGCTTCTGTTCGTATCAATGAAGGTTTTACCTTGTTGATCGCAGAATAAAATTGATCGAGCCGGATTTCTTTCAATTGTTCCGGGAATACTTTTTGAAGATGGGTATAATTATGTTTCCAGAATGGAAGGCTCCTGCCTACATTATTCTCCCACAATCGTGATTGGGATTCATGAATGCCCAGGGATGTGTAGGACCCTAGCGGCAACCCATACTCGCTTTCTGGTAAACCTTGTTCATACAAGGCATGTCCTGTTTCATGGATGCATCCCCACAACATACTGCTGAAATCGTTTTCATTGATGCGTGTGGTAATGCGGACATCGTTGCTGTTAAAACTTGTCGTAAACGGATGCTCTGAAATATCCTGCCGACCGGCTTCAAAGTCAAACCCAAGTTGCTTTATTATTTCAATACCAAAATCCCATTGCTGCTGTTTCGGATAATGCAGGTAAAGAAAAGAATCATCTCTTTCTTGTTTGCCCCCGATCTTATCTAACAAATTTTTCAGTGGGGGCCGCAGGTTATTAAATGTTTTATCAAGAAAAGCAACAGTACAACCTTTCTCAAATTCATCCATTAATGCTTCATACGGATGGTGTTTATAACCGATCATCGAGGCTTCTTCTTTTTTAAAAACTACAAGCTCTTCTAATTCTTTTTCAAAAACGGCAAATGAATTTTCTTTTCGTGCTTCTATCCATGCATGAAAACTTTTCGACACCGTTTCACTCATCGCCCTAACAAACCGGCTGTTCAATTTATTTTGCCTGGTATATTCTTCCCAACTCAATTGTACATTTCTCAATTCTTTTTCAGGAAGGTCATTTCGTGAAACCAGTTCCTGCAAAATGTCCGCATATTTTCTCCCGGTAACCAATTCGTGGGCAATCTCTGTTAACGTTGCAATTTGTTGCCCGCGGAAAAATGCGCCTTTTTGCGGAAGATATGTTTCCTGGTCCCATTGTAAAACAGCCGATGCATTTTTTATATCGGCAATCCGCTGTATACATGAACGATACTCTTTATATAACTCAATAGAAGAAGTTGTGATCATCATTTTAACAAATTTTCTTGTCAAATATTTAAAAACATTCCGAAATTAACCGCATTTTAATTTGTTTGCATCATAATAGCAGAGATTTGCTTTAATTTTCAGCTTATGAAGAAATATTGTTTATCTGGAATCACGTTTTTTCTTTTATTGCTCCCAACATTTTTGTCTGCACAAAAAATAGATTCAATGATGAATGTGTATGCAGATAATTACCCGCAGGAAAAAATACACGTACATTTTGATAAGAGCGTTTACAATACGGGCGAAACAATCTGGTATAAGGCATACATTTTTACAGGTGCAGAGCCCTCAACATTGAGCAAAAGTTTTTATACGGAATTGTCGGATGGTGATGGGAATATTCTCCAAAGAAATGTTTCACCTATTTTTAATGCTACTACATCAGGAAGTTTTGATATACCTGCCACCTATAAAAAAAACAGGCTTCACCTGAGGGCGTATACTGTATGGATGCTGAATTTTGATACGGCATTTATATATGAAAAAGAGATCCCGGTTCTTAATAATCCGAAAGATTCTTCTGCGCCTGCTGTAAAAAATACAGATCGTTTTATACAGTTTTTCCCTGAGGGCGGTGATATGGTTGCAGGGCTTGAAAATAATGTTGCCTTCAAAGCAAATGATAAATCTGGTTTGCCAATAGATGTAAAAGGAATTATACAGGATGCATCGGGGAAAAAAGTACTTGACTTTGCTTCAGTACATGATGGAATGGGGAAATTTATCGTCACGCCGGATAAAACAGATGTATTCACCGCCGTATGGAAAGATGATCTCGGTAGAGAACATAAAACGGATTTGCCGTTTGTAAAATCCAGCGGCGCAATTTTGAAATTGATGCTGGGAGATAAGAAAATATTTTTTTCAGTCGCAAGGTCATCAGACAATTCATCCGAATTAAAACATATTACTATTATTGGTTCGATGCACCAGCATCTTATCTACAAAGCAAAAATAAATCTCGAAGAAAATTTCATGAGCGGCGGAACAATCCCTGTTGGACAATTGCCGTCCGGAGTTTTGCAGGTTACCATTTTCAATGATTTTGACCAGCCGGTTGCCGAGCGTGTGATTTTTGTAAACAATCATGATTATTCTATTGACCCTACAATTATTTTCACTGCAAAAAGCGTTGTAAGGAGAGGTAGAAATGAAATTCAGTTATATGTTCCCGATACCTTAAAATGTGCTTTTTCGCTTGCTATAACTGATGCGGATGCAGATGGCGATAAATTAAATGATGATAACATTGTTTCGAGGTTATTACTGACCGGTGATATTAAAGGATATGTACACAATCCGTATTATTATTTCTCAGGCAATTCAGACAGCCTGGCTAAATACCTGGATCTTGTGATGCTTACACATGGCTGGCGCCGTTTTAAATGGAGCCAGCTTGCGGTAGGAAAAACGCCGGTAATAAAATTTGCTGACCAGGATTATATTTCAGCGAAAGTTGACGTGTACGGTGTGGACCCTATGCGTGTGTCAAAAGATGAAACGATGAGTTTGATCCTGAAGAAAAAGGATTCAAGTACGCAATTTTTCCAGGTGCCTCGGCTCGCCAGCGGAATGAAATTTGGTATAAGCGGGTTGATGTTTTATGATACTGCACAGGCATACTATCAATTTACTATAAACAGAAAACTTTCCAGCGAAGCAGCTATTGTATTTAACAATGGATTATACAACGGAAGCAGGAAAATAAAACCCATGCCTTTGCCATATAACAACTGGACTGCTGCGGATTCTGCTTTATTTCAAAAGAACAGGATGATACTTCGCGAAGTGGAGCGGACTGCATCTTTCACTAATCAGAATGTAAAAACATTGCAGTCTGTTACGGTACATGGCAGGGAAAAATCAGCGGCAGAAAAACTTAGCGACAAATATGCTTCAGGATTATTTACCAGTAACAATTCCTATTCATTTGATCTTGTAAATGATAACCTCGCAAGCGCCTACCCGGATATCTTTACATACCTGCAGGGAAAAGTGGCAGGCTTGCAAATTACATTAAGCGGTAATGATGTGTCAATGTCATGGCGCGGCTCAAAGCCTGATGTATATTTAAACGAAATGCAAACGGATTTATCGGCGCTAAAAAATACTCCTGTCACTGATATTGCGTTGGTAAAAATATTTCCACCAGGATCGGGAATCGGATTTGGCGGAGGGGCAGGCGGGTCTATTGCAGTATATACCAAAAAAGGTGGCGATGTTAAACAAGACGATGCGTCATTCAAAGGCCTGGATAAAGCAAGGATTGTTGGATATACACCGATAAAAGAATTCTATTCTCCAAACTATGCGATACAATCTTCCGATAATGAAGCTGTAGATTTGCGCAGAACGATTTACTGGAATCCGAACATTTATACAGACAATAACAACAAACGCATCACGCTTCAATTCTACAACAACGACATCACAAAAAAATTGCACATCGTTCTGGAAGGAATTAATGAAGACGGGAAGCTTGCACACATCGAGCAAACAGTGCAGCAATAAAACAAAGTGGTAAGTTGTAAGTGATAAGTCAGAAACTCATTGCTTACAACTTACCACTGATCACTTACCACTTAAATGCTTTTCCATTCACCATCACTTCCTGTGTGGCTTCATCGAAAGTGGCTTTATAACCGCTGCGCACCGCAGCATTTGCCATGATTGTTGCAATAGCGTGGGAATATCCTGCTTCAACAGGAGCATGTGGTTGTTTGCGGCTACGCACACATTCCATCCAATTTCGTATATGGTTCGACGTTAGCATATCGCCGCCTGTGTTCGCAGACGCTACAACTTTTTCCGACATATCCGATAAATTCAATGAAGGCAATAAATTTGGTTTCATACCCATTGCCGCAGCTTCTTTTTCATGCAGACCGCCAGTTGGTGAAATAGTATTCGTTATAAGATTTAATTCACCGCCGTTCGCAAAATATATTTCTGATGGATCTTCCTCACCGTTATGCATACGCGAAGAAAATACCACCTGGAAATTTTTTTCATTGCTGTCATCCCCATATTCAAAAACAGCTGTTGTCGTGTCCCAGTTCTGCCGTCCATCTCTCCACACGTACACGCCACCGTTAGCAACAACAGATTTGGGATGTTTCAGTCCGCTGAACCAATGCACTGTATCAATCTGATGGCTCATCCATTGCCCCGGCATGCCTGATGAATAAGGCCAGAACAAACGGAATTCCAAATAATGCCTCGGATTAAATGGTTCATAAGGCCTGTTCAGCAAATATCGCTTCCAGTCGGTATCTTCTTCCTTTAATTGTGAAACAAGTGAAGCACGCCTCCATCTTCCCGGCTGGTTCACATTCCATGTTAATTCAACCATAGTGATGTTTCCGAATTTTCCGGATTGCACAAAATCTGCTGCAGCTTTATAATTATTTCCGCTTCTGCGCTGCGAACCGATCTGCACGATCTTCCCCGATTCCTTCACCGCTTTTAATGCGGCGCGGTTATCTTCCATTGTTTCAGCAAACGGTTTCTCCGTGTATGTGTCGCAACCGGCTTTTACTGCTTCAATAGTATGTTGCGCATGTTGAAAATCTGCCGTGCTTATAAAAACAGCATCCACCGTTTTTGAATTATACAATTCTTCATTGTTGCGGTAAGCAGCCACATCATGCATCATCTTTTCTTTCCATAATGCCGCGCCTTCTTCACGCCTTTTTTTCCAGATATCAGAAACAGCCACAACATCAAAATTCAATTCTTTGTAATGGTTCATAAAACAGGGCACATGCGAACTTCTGTGCCTGTCGGAAAACCCTATAACGCCAACGCGTACACGATCATTCGACCCGATAATTTTGCGGTACGATTGTGCGCTGAAACCCATCGCACCCAAATAAATACCTGTTCCTGTCAGTGCTGTTTTTTTAATGAATTCACGGCGTGAATTTTTCATGGCAATTAATTTAAGTTGATTTTTATTTAACGGACATTTGTAATGCTATTAAGCTTTTGTTGTGTCACTCACTTCAGCAGCAACAATTCTATTCAGCGGCGGTTCATAAAATGCAGGTTCGCAGTTGGTGTTAATCGTTATTAAAGTTATACATTTATAAAAAATCATCCTTCAATTTTTTTAATTAATAGTGATGCTTAATAAACACGCAGCCTTATTATCTTTTTTTTCTATTCTTTCTCTTACCATTACAGCACAGCAAAAACATTCCGTTGTTATAACTGTAAATGCTTCGGAAAAAAAAGCAGTGGTCACCGATAACGGAAAGCCATTCACCCAGTTTATTTTCCCTGACAGTTTGGAGAAACCAACCCTGTACCCCATTTATGCACCTGATGGAAACCTCATTACTCGCGGTTATCCGGTTGCCCCGCGTGCCGGTGAACCTGTGGATCATCCGCATCATCTCGGTTTATGGCTGAACTATGAAAATGTGAACGGATTGGATTTCTGGAACAATTCATTCGCCATTCCTGCTGAAAAGAAAAAATTATACGGCTGGATAAGAACTAACGGTATAGTGCAAACGAAGAACGGCACAACAGGAATCCTCGGCTATAAAGCAGACTGGACCAATCAATCCAAAGAAGTGCTGTTAACGGAAACGACTACCTTTCATTTTTCTGCAACTGATAATGAACGCATCATCGATCGCGTTACTACTCTTACAGCACAACAGGATGTTTTATTCAAAGATGCAAAAGACGGCTTGCTGGGTTTGCGTGTGGCTCACGAGCTCGAACTTCCTTCCAAAGAAGAACGCCAGTTTACTGACGATAAAGGAAATATTACCAAAGTTTCTGCAAACAATAATGTTACAGGAAACTATCTCACCAGCGAAGGCAAACAAGGCGACAGCGCCTGGGGTACCAGGGCAACATGGTGCATGCTGTATGGAAAAATAAATAATGACTCCGTAAGTATTGTTATAGTCGATCATCCGCAAAACCCCGGTTATCCAACATACTGGCATGCCCGCGGCTATGGGTTATTTGCAGCAAATCCGTTAGGGCAAAAGATTTTCAGTAACGGGAAAACAGAATTCAATTTTAAATTGCAGAAAGGCCGTTCTGTTACATTTCGTTACCGCGTAATCATTGCTTCCGGGAAAGAAAAGTTATCCATCCAACGAATTAAAGAACTGGCCACCTCGTGGACGAAATGATTTTAGTCATAACTATTGCTTACAGCCGCATATTTTTACCGCTTATTTAGTGTGGTTAACCGACGTGCCGGTTATGTTGGCAGAATATTTATTTGTGTAATAATCAAAAGTGGTAATTTTAGAATGCTAATCAAAAAATATCAGTATGAGTACTTCTAAATTAGTATTATTTATTATCCTCGGTTTTATTGTATTATTAGTTGGCTGCGGTGGTTGCGGGGCAATTAATTTTCAGAAGAAAGCTGTACAAATGGATGAAAATGTAAAAGGAAAATGGGGTAACGTGCAAAGTGATTATCAGAGACGTGCTGACCTGATTCCTAATCTTGTTAATACAGTGAAAGGTGCAGCAAATTTCGAACAACAAACACTTATTAATGTAATCGAAGCAAGAGCAAAAGCAACACAAGTAAAAATTGATGCTAATGACCTTTCCCCCGATAAAATTGCGCAGTTTCAGCAGGCACAGGGGCAATTGAGCGGCGCATTAGGAAAATTACTGGCAGTGGTTGAAAATTATCCTGACCTTAAAGCAACACAAAATTTCAGGGATTTACAGGCTCAACTTGAAGGAACTGAAAATAGAATTAAGGTATCAAGAAATGATTTTAATACTGCTGTACAAGATTATAATTCTTATATCAGGCAATTCCCAAATAATATTTATTCGGGATTTATGAAATTTCAGACGAAAGGATATTTCCAATCAGATGCTGGTTCGGAAAAAGCCCCGAATGTTAATTTTTGACATGTACAAATTACCTTGATTGAAATTCTCTCTTTTTAAAAAGAAACCATTCTTTACAGACGAAGAGCAACAGGAAATTGTTGCTGCGATTGCATCTGCTGAAAAACAAACCAGCGGCGAGATCCGTGTGTATATAGAAAATCATTGCCGTTTTTTAGATCCGATCGACCGCGCAGCTGAAGCATTTTATGCATTGAAGATGGAAAATACTGAAGCGCATAATGCAGTGCTTGTGTATGTAGCTATAAAAGACAGGCAGTTGGCATTGTATGGTGATAAAGGCATTCATGAAAAAGTGGGTAGCAAATTCTGGAATGAAGAAGTGAAACTGATACTATCTCATTTCAATAAGGAGAATTATAAAGAAGGGTTGATCAGTATTATTACCGGGATCGGCGAAGCGCTCACAAAATATTTTCCTTATGACGGGGGGATAGATAAAAACGAATTGCCAGACGACATTGTTTTCGGCAGGTAAAACAATTGAATACATCCGATGAAGAAAATCCTATCGATAATTTTTTTGTTTTCATTTCTGTTTGCGGCGGCACAGAATATCCCGCCGAAGCCCAATCCACCGCGGTTGGTGAATGATCTTGCGCACGTGCTCACTACAGACCAGGTTGCTGCACTTGAAAGCAAACTGGTTGCTTACGACGATTCTACTTCCATACAAATTGCGATTGTTACCGTTCCGAGTACAGGTGATTACGCCATCGAAGATTATGCGCTGAAAATTTTACGAGATTGGGGCGTAGGAAATAAAAAAACAAATAACGGGCTGGTGATATTAGCAGCTATACAAGACCGTAAGGTATATATAGCTACCGGTTATGGCATGGAAGGATCAGTGCCGGATATCACTGCAAAAGAAATTATCGACAATGAAATTGTGCCTAATTTCAAAGCAGGCAGTTATTATAATGGGTTGAATAATGCAGCTGATGCCATCATTAAAGCATCACGTGGCGAATATAAAGCGCCTAAAGGCTATGCGAACCGTGGAAATAAATCCATCCCCGCAGGCGGCGTTTTAGCGATCATCTTTATCATTTTTATTCTTGTGTTGATTATATCCAGAGGCGGCGGAAGTGGCGGTGGTGGTTTATATAACCGGTCAGGGTTTCTTCCATGGATCATTGCCAATATGATCAGCAATAGCGGGCGTAGTGGCGGAGGCTGGTCTGGCGGAGGAGGTGGATGGTCTGGAGGTGGCGGTGGTGGCGGATTTGGCGGCTTCGGTGGCGGAAGTGGCGGAGGCGGTGGCGCAGGCGGAAGTTGGTGATACCAGGTGTATGGTAATTATAAAGCCACGACACAAATTCACCGTTGTTCCCCTAAATATATTTTTGGATAGGTATAACTGTCAGGAACTTTGCTGTTAATTAAATGAATTAGTTATGGCAAATATTACTGATAGTGAAATGATGCTTCAAGCATTGAGGAAAGAACGTGAAATAGTGCATGAAAGATTGATGCAGATTGATAGGATTATCAAAAGAATAAGAACAGGCAAATTATTGAATGAGGAAAGTTTGGGAGATGCGGGAATTGTTGTTGATGCTCCCCAAATCACAAACGCTATTGCTCCCCTAAATGAATTCCCTAAAAATGCTGATATCAAAGTTCAAATAATTAGGGTATTTGAACTTCACCGAAAAGCAGCCAAATTAAAAGAACTCCAAAACATTTATAATAAACTCAACGAAACTCATTATAACATTCGTGAGCCTCTACGCTCATTGCATAGAAGTAGAATAGTTAGAATGATAAGAGAGAAAGATGCAAGCAGGGGAATATTTTGGGTTAAATCTGAATGGATAGAAAATGAACAATTGTTAGATGAATTTAAACCAGATGGGTTTGATATGCTTTATAAGGCTGATAATTTGGAATACGAATAATTAGCGAACTTAAAAAAGCTTGTTAGAAGAAGTGATATTTTTAATTTTATCTTCAAAATCATCCGCTTTAAAAAAGATTAATTTTTTCCCCATTTTCTTTTCCGTCAAAAATCCTAAATCTACTAACCCTAATAAATCAGTTCTCGCTGTTTGATAAACTGTCGCAAATATTGTTTGTACTTCTTTTATTGTGAAGCTTTTTTGATTGTCGATAATCATGCCTCTAAGAATTTCAGATTGCCTTTCATTAATATTTGCATTTTTTATTAAATAAAACATGTTTTGCTTTTCCATCACCTTTCTTTCAATATAAGCCTTGAAGTTTTTCAAAGCTAAATCCATGCATTTCAAATTGTACAAAATAAAATAAGTCAAATCATTGTTATCGTACTCTGAATACAAATAAGCTCTACCATATTGCGCAGGAGCTCTAATAATAATTTTTGAAATAGACATATATTCAACCAACCAATAACCTTTGGATATTAAATACCAGTAAAAAATTGCTCTCGCAGTTCTTCCATTTCCATCAACAAAAGGATGAATATATCCTATAAGAAAATGCAATATGATGCCTTTGATAATTGGATGAATAAATTCAGATTCGTTTTCGCTATTAGCAAATTTGCAAAAAGCATCCATTAATTTTTCTATCTCTACATGAGAAGGGGGAGTATAATATGTTTCTCCAGTAATCTCATCTCCTACGGTAATATCATCTCTTGTTCTAAATATTCCTTCATTTGATTTATCTAATAGAGTATCTTTTGAAATCAAAGAGTGCAATTCCAGAATTAATTCCTTGCTTATTTTTTTATCTTTTATCTCTAATACCTTTTTTATAGTTACATAATTATTTAATATCATTTTTTCTGATATGTTACTCGGCTTTCTATTAGTCCTGAGCATTTGCTTTGCAATTTCCCGAGTTGTAGCAGCACCTTCTAACTGGCTTGAGGCAATTGCTTCTTCCATTATAGAACTTATCAAATATTTTGGTTTATCATCTGGTGGTATGATAACTCTTCCTTCCAATGTACCCCCTAAGTTTAAATCAAACTCATGGAGATACTTAATTATTTTGACAGGAGTATTAAACTTAAATTCAAATCCTTTCGAATCGCAAATTTTTATTTTATTGATACTTTTTTCTCTATATATCCTATTGAATATCCAAACAGCTTCAGGAGTATAGTTTGTGATTGATTTTGCTTTGTATTTAAATTGTTCCCAATAAGGATAATCCTTATCTATTTCGTGTAGTTTTTTATTCAATTCTGCATCTGAAATTAAATCAACAAAGAAGCTACTTTTTTGCTGTCCAAGCACTTCTCTAAAATCAGGGACTGGTTCTGGAAGTTTCATTTAATACTAATTTATATAAAATTAGTAAATTATTTGGAAACATGAAAATTATCTACTAATTTTAAAATAATTAGTAGATTTTAATAAATCATGCTTTAATGAACAAATATACCATAGACCAATTCAGAAAAGACTATCCTAATAATGATGCTTGCTTAGATAAATTATTCAAGCTGCGTTATACAAATTTGGTTTGCCCTAAATGTGATAATGATAAACCATTCACAAGAGTGAAAGATAGAATGAGTTATCAATGCCCTTGCTGTGGTTTTCAGTTATACCCTATGCAGGGAACAATATTTCAAAAGAGTACTACACCATTGACCCATTGGTTTTATGCTATCTATTTGCAAACAACAACCCGCAACGGCGTTGCTGCAAAAGAATTGGAAAGGCAATTAAGCGTTAGCTATCCAACAGCATTGAGAATGGCACACCAGATTAAAAGATTAATGGCAAATGAGAAGATTGATAAATTAACTGGCGTTGTTGAAATTGATGAAAGTTATGTAGGCATGAAAATAGCCAACATGACAAAAAAGAAACGTGCTGAATATGCGCAAAGCGGATTTACAAAGGCTGATAATAAAACTGGCATCATGGGTTTTGTTAGCAGGGATGGCAAAATTAAAACCGAAGTGATGCATGGCGGTAAATCATTTAAAGAACGTGTACGCAATAACGTTAGTAAGGATGCTATTATAGTTACGGATAGTCATGGCGGTTATGAAGGGCTAAGCATTGAGTATTTTAAGCATGAAGTAATAAACCACTTTGCAAACGAATATAAGAGAGGCGAATGGCACACGAACACAGTCGAAGGATTTTGGTCACAATTAAAAAGAACGATTAAAGGAACACATATACACGTTTCAGCGAAATATTTACAGCTTTACAGCGATGAGGTTGGGTTCAGGTATATGAATAGAGACAAACAAGAAATAATGTTTGAAACTATTTTGAGCCACGTCGTTTAGCGGCTTTCTCTAATGTTTTTTCGAAAATCTTTTTAGTTGCACTTTTAGCTTTTTTACCCTTAATAAATTCTTCGTAACCCGCAGTAAGTTCCTCCATTGGGGTTTTGATGTCTTTTATTTTCTTTTTCATAAACTGCCTAAATTAAACTACTTCAATTCATTAACAGGGATAAAATCGTTTTTTGCAGATTTGAACTTTTACTATTACTTTGAGTAATAATAGTTGTTAAATAGCCTTAAATATACAACTTATCGAATAGGCTAAACGTTAGTATAAAAACTACTTTTCAAATAATGCCTAAAATTTCAAATATAGAACTATCAGAGAATAATCCTATTTATTTCAAGAATAATAATACAGAGCTTTTAGAGGAAATAAAAAAACAAATATTAAAAATATTGGACGATTTCTGTATTCATGAATCTGTACCAGATAATATCAAAAATGAGATGAAAAAAGTAATTTTATCTGCTATCGTGAGAAAAAAAATTAATTATTGGATGCAGGATAAGTGCTCATATTTAAGTGATAAGTTTTCGACAATATTACAGTCTGATTTCGAAAGTGAAAACGTAATTGAAGCAAGCGATTTGTATAAAAAAGATGTTTATTACATAAAAAATACAAAGCACACAATTACTTATGAGCCAGAATCAAGATGATTCATCATCCACGCCACAACAAAATAACCCAGACTTTGAAATAGTACCGCCTACTCAGCAAAAAGCCAGCGAACTTATAGAAAAATTTGAAGCCTTTGCTCTTAAACAGAGTAAGCCGGGGTTGGATTTTGATAAATTAAATACACAACAGGTAGATAAGGTTTTGGAAATAATGGCTCAAAATGAAACCAATGCTTTTAATTATCATTGTAAAAGATTGGAAACTGCCGAGAAGATTAATCTTGCAAACATCACTTCAAAATCTGCGGGGGAAAGAACATTTAGGATTTCTTTTATTTGTACAATAATAGCAGTCGTTATTATTACCATGATAATCCTCTTTGTTAAGGAAAAATATTTTATCCCTTGGATTTCATTTATTGGAGGAAATTTAAGCGGCTTAGGCATTTCCAAATTGCCACACTTAATAAGCAAGGAACACAACAAAAAAAGTACAGAAATTAAAGACCCCAAAACAGACTAAGATAAACGTTAAATAGCTTGGTATATGAAATATACAAGTGTTGAAAAATGTATTGATTTGAATCAAAATATTTTGTTGTGTTCTGACTTGATATATACCAGGTGTATGGTAATTATCAAGTCAGGACACAAATTCACCTTTGCTCCCCTAAATATATTTTTGGATAGGTATAACTGTTAGGAACTTTGCTGATAGTCTTTTTTGCCTGGTTATATGATTGCCTGAAAATATTTATCGACGGAATTGAAAAATAAATCGTTATTGTTTTTGATTTTGGGTGGTTTTTTTATGTTGACAGCAACATTAATATGGTTTAATGTCATTTCTGTTTCGGTGAAGTTTACATTGGCGCTTTTAACTTTAGGAAATATCTCTCTAATTATTGCAATCATTTATTCCATAATTCAGTTCAGGAAAAAACATTTCAGTGTATTGAGTAATATTATTGTCATTTTATTATCGGTATTCTTTTATGCCTATGGCGTTTTTATGTCTTTATTCTTTTTTATTTTCTACTTTAAGTTGATTTTTTAAACGGTTTATTTATAATCAACAAGTTCTCTTGCGTTTTGATTATACAGATGATACATAAAACGATTATATATTTACGGTGCCAATTCCTCGAAATATATTTTTTCCGCAGTAGCGGGTTTTTCATCTGTGATTAACGTTTTCTTTTTCTTCCGCCTCATGTATTAAAATCAAGTATTAGTTTTTGGCATTATGGACTTATATTTCGAATGAGGTTCTTCTGCCTCAATTAGTTTTTGATTTTTAATAATAAACGATTTGTTTTTAAATAGAATGTATTTTCCGTAACAACATAAACTCGTGTTGTAGTGTGAGGTGTCAGCCAAAGAATTTAACACAAGTATTTTATTAATGATTTCCCATTTCCCATGCGTTACTTCTAACGGCCATTCGTAAACGGATAAATATTGAAATGTAGAGTCTTTGTTTAATGTAATAGTATATGCCATATGAAATGTGCGCTTTTTAGTATAATGTGGCACAAATACATATTTCCCAATAGCTATTGATTTGTCTAATTTATTGCAAGAACAAAATATATATGCTGTAAAAAACAGAAGCAAGAGGCGCATAAAAAAATACTATTCAGCTAAAATTACCACTATCTTTTGGAAAAAGTTTTCTGCAATTTCAATTTTGTCTTGATTACATTATGTGTCGATAGAACGCTTTGAAGAAATTATACACGATTAAAGGAGAATATAAATTCGAAGCATTTGATTTGTTGTTCAATGTTAAAATGATAGAGTTTAGATAGAATTTAATGGCAGACGATGTTTTAACAAGAATTGTCAATGCGGTTTTTGTTAGTATAACATTGGTATTTCCTGTCTATTTCTGCTATAAGCTTTATGATAAAGATGGACATTGGATTATTGCTTCTATATGAATCTGTGTTTTTGTATTAATGATCTGGTATTATTTGTACAATCATAGGAATGACCATGATGATGAAAATTAATTAGTTTCAAAATTGCAACTAAATCTATTTCGGCAACTCTTAAATATATCCGCCAAAATTTTAGCGTAATTTGAAATATGGACCTGAACAAAAATATTTCTCTCATCATCGCAGAAAACCCAACTGAATTTGCCGATGCCAAATTGCTTTTTATTGAATACGCCAACTCGCTGGATGTTGACCTCGCTTTCCAGGATTTTGGAAAAGAATTACAATCTATAGATGTTCAATATAACAAACCATTTGGTGGATTAGTACTTGCTTATATTAATAACATTGCTGCAGGATGCGCTGGTATCAGGAAATCAGATGGAGAAACTGCCGAATTAAAACGCATGTTTGTCCGCCCTGAATTTCGCGGACAAAATATAGCACAGCAAATGCTTCTGATGGCAATTTCTCTTGCTAGGGAACTTAATTACAAACGCATCCGTTTAGATACTTTACCTTCCATGAGCAGCGCACAAAAATTATATAAGGCTTATGGCTTTTATGAAATACCACCGTATCGATATAATCCTGTTGAAGGGAGTGCTTTTATGGAAAAGGATTTGGATAGCTAAATATTTCGGTTATACATTAATGTTATACAGTTGAACATTTCAACTTAAAACGCCTTCTTGTCCAATTTGGATTTGATATAATCTGCCTGTTCTGTCAATCCTGCAATCTGTTTTCTTTTTAAAAGTTCTTCCAGCACGATCTTGTTTATGAAAACATCCGTCTGTGAACGATAAGCTGACGGAATAGATTCGCGATAATCTATCAACAGGTCAACTCCTTTTTTTAATTTGGTACTGTCTGTAGTTAAGGCAAGTTTCTCTCCGAGTGTTACTGCTGTTTCTAATTTTTTTTCAGAAAGCGTTGGAAGGCTTTCAAAGCTTGCCATCACTTTGTCAACTACATCTTCCGATGTTGAAATGGCGCAGATCACATCCAAAAGTTTCCCCCGTGCCGGAAACTTTACAAAACTGTTCGCAGCTTTAATGGCTTCAGTACTATCAATTTTATTCAATGCTTCCAGTGCATCCCCGGAAACGCTATAAGACGAATCGGAAATTGCTTTTTCAAACAAAGGTTTGTAATCCGGGTTTTGAAAGCTTCCGAGTAACTCTATCGCTTTGGCACGTACCAATGATTTTGCGTCATTCTTTGCAACATCAAGTATCAGTGGCTCAAACGTAGAGCGGATATTATCTTTTTTGAAGTCTAATTTTTCGAGTACATAAACTCTCAATACTGGAAATTTATCTTTTAGTGCAAGCTTTAAAAGATCGACTGCTTTATCATCTTCCTGGTGTTTTGCGCAATAATCAATAGCTTCCCTTCTGTCTAAATACAGCCCGGCATATTTGTATTGGTGGATATAATTGTCAAGCGTCTTATTATCTTTTTTCTCACACAACAAAACCTTGTCCCCGTCAACATTTATCAGATCGGGTTTTATGTTGTAGGCAAACGTGAAAGTATCCGATTTGTTTTCAATCCAGACTTTGTGGCGGTATTTCTGTGAGCCGTTATAAATATCTATAGCGATCGGTAATTTGAAAACCTTATCACCGGCTTGTGTTTGATTGATAACGACATTTACTTTTTTTGCATCATCATCATACAGATAATCAATATTTAATTTCGGGTGGCCATTACTGTAGTACCATTCATTCCAGAACCAGTTCAGATCCTGGCCTGTCACTTCTTCAAAAGCTAATCGTAACTGCTGAGCTTCCGCTGATTTGAATTTATTTGTAACAAGGTATAAATTTAACGCTTTGAAAAAAGCGCTGTCGCCAACATAGTTACGCAGCATATTCAGTATGCGGCCGCCTTTTGCGTAGCTCACCATATCAAACACATCTTCTTTATCTGCATAATAAAAACGTACAAGGTTTTTTGAAGGATCGGTCGGGTCGGCAAGATATGATTGTATGCCTTTATAGTTGATCTCATCACCTGCATCTTTCCCGTATTTATGTTCAAACCATAATGTTTCACTATAGTCAGCGAATGATTCATTTAAGGTTATATTGCTCCAGCTTTCTGTAGTTACTAAATCACCAAACCATTGGTGAAATAATTCGTGCGCTACATAATCTTCATATTTATTTCCGTCAACCAATTCCCTTGCATCTTGCTGTAGTGCGTCTGTGTGTAATGTTGCTGTTGTATTTTCCATTGCGCCGCTTACGTAATCCCGTCCTGTGATCTGATCATATTTCACCCACGGATATTCTACACCCGTTATCTTTTCATAAAACGCGATCATATCCGGCGTGTTACCAAAAATGCGGCGTGCTACCGGGGCATATTCTTTCTCCACATAATAATTTACTTCTTTGCCTTTGTATGAATCCTTTACGATCGCATAATCGCCAACGCCCATAAAAAAAAGGTATGGCGCATGCGGTAGGTCCATTTTCCAATAATCGGTGCGTGTACCATCCTCATTTTTTTTCTGGCTCATTAATTTGCCATTGGAGAGTGTTACATATTTATCTGGAACAGTCATGTAAATTTCTTCGGTGGTTTTTTGATTGGGTTTATCAATTGTAGGGAACCATGCCGAGTTTGATTCCGATTCGCCTTGCGTCCATATTTGAGTGGGCTTATCTTTTTCTTCGCCTTTCGGATTGATGAAATACAAGCCTTTTGAATCGTTGATCGCATTGCTTCCTTCGTTTTTCAACTCATTTGGCTTGGAAGTATAATCAATGAATATAGTATAGGTTTCGCTGTTCTTATAACTCCTGTCAAGTTGAATGCGGAGCAACATTCCGTTATAATCATATTTCAGGCTGATATTGTTTTCGCCTTTTACAAGGGCGATTTTGTGAATGTCCATTCCTTTTGCATCGAGGCAAAGTGAATCGGTAGGATAGAAGTGTGGTTTTAATGTTACCCATTCTTTTCCGTATAAATAAGATTTGTCGTAATCGAATTTTACATCAAGCTTGGTGTGAACAAGGTCGTTGATCTTTGTGGCAGATGCACGGTATATTTTCTTCCAGCTGTCGTCTGCGTTTTCTTTGGCAGGTTGTGCAAAAACAAATACACATACGAACAAACTCACTGATACGAATGCAATTTTTTTCATATTGTAACCATTACAAGGTATAAAGATAATTAGCGGTTGCTGTTACTTTGATAAAATTTCTTTAAAAGGTTAAATACATACTGCAATTAATTTAGATTTGTTTGCAGAATAGACGACTTATGATTTCAAAAGCAATTTTCAGTGCGCTGTTTTTTTTGTGGATAGGGAACGTTTATGGACAAAAAGATTATTTCATTCTGATACAGGCGGAAAACAATCAGCCGTTCTATGCAAGAATGAATAATAAAACATTTAGTTCTTCAGAGGTTGGGCATTTGATCATCCCGCAATTAAAGGATGGTGAATATAATATCACTATTGGTTTCCCGAAAGATATTTACCCCGAGCAGAAATTTAAAATTGTTGTTGCTAAAAAGGAATTGGGGTTGCAGCTAAAAAAAACTGGTGATAAAAGCTGGGCTTTGTATAATTGGCAAACGAAAGAGTCATATACTTCCCAAATAGACGATACGGTAATCCACAAAGAAGCAGTAGTTGAAACTCTGAAACCAACAGCGGCTGATCCTCAGAAAATTGAAAATAAGCCTGTAGAAACCCCTTCTGAAGAAACTGTAAAAACAGAAGATAAGTTTTCGAGAATGATGGCAGGTGTTGTAAATGACTCTGCTTTTTTATACAACACCTATGTGGACAGGATACCAAAAAAAGATACTTTCAAAACAGAAGTTGCAAAAAATATCCCTGCAAAAATTGATTCGCAAACTACAACGGTTGCACAGTTAAAGCCAGTAGCCGATAGCCCCGGCAAGAGCCAGGTGATAGCAAAAGCAAATCCAAAAAAGAAGATGCCGCCTCCCGTAAAATCAACAAAACAACCACAGGGGATAATAGATTCATCGACAGTTGCAGCGAATGAGCAGAAAAAAAATGCTGATGATTCTTTGCAAAAGCAAGTTGCTGCAGTGAAAAAAGATGTTCAAAAGAAAACGCTTCCTGAGAAAGTTATGCAACAGGCATTCGTTCAAAAATTATCTGAGCAAAATTCCGATTCATTCTTCCGGCAGGTTTATGTAACTTTTGATAAAAATGGAAAGAGTGATACGGTCAATGTAGAGATCTCAAAAGATATATTAGTGAAAGAAATGAAACCGCTAATCGATACAATGAATAAGGTGGTTAAGGGAACAGTTCCGGATATTCAATCGCAAAAAGGAGAAGTAAAGCAGGAGTTAAAAGATACTACATCAAAAATTGTTTCAGTTAAAGAAGAAAATAAAGCGGTACAAATTGCAGCGACACCGGTTGCAGTAGATAGTATAAATAAGGATTCTTCTGTTACAAAAAAGCCGGTTTCTTCTTCTAAACCTTTGCTAAATACAAATTGTAAGATAAGTGCAACAGATTATGATGTAGATAAATTGCGCGTGAAGATGCTGGCAGAAGATAATGAGGATGATAAAATTGCTTCGGCAAAAAAGTATTTCAAAATAAAATGTTTCACTACGAAACAGATCAGGGCGCTTAGCGAGGTATTTCCGAACGATGAAGGCCGTTATAAACTTTTAGATACTGCTTATCCTTTTGTTTCCGATGCCTCTAATTTTCCGCAGTTGGCAGATCTGCTTACAGCCTCGTATTATATAAACAGGTTCAAAGCAATGCTTGTGCAATAAAATGGCTTAAACTTCAAATTATGCCAAGATATTTTCTTGAAGTTTCATACAAGGGCAATAATTACAGCGGTTTTCAGAAACAGGAAAATGCCAATTCCATTCAGCAGGAGGTGGAGCGTGCCATGGAAATTTTTTTTCGGGAAAAATTTGAACTGACAAGTTCTTCGCGGACGGATGCAGGTGTCCATGCCCTGCAAAACTTTTTTCATTTTGATTTTGATGCAGCAATAAACCGGCAATCCATATATAATATCAATGCAATCCTTCCTCCCGATATTGTGCTTAAAAATATTCACAACGTTGCGGATGATGCGCACTGCAGGTTTGATGCTGTAAGCCGGGAGTACCGTTATTATATCTACCGGGAAAAAAATGCGTTCATTGCAGACAGGGCATATTATTTCCCCTATAAAATGGATATTGAAAACCTGTCCGCAGCGGCATCTGTAATTCCGCTTTATACAGATTTCACCAGCTTCTCAAAACGCAATACACAGGTTAAGACATTTAATTGTTCCATTTTAAAAAGCGAATGGTTGGTAGAAGGCGACTGTTTGGTATATAGAGTGATAGCAAATCGCTTTTTGCGGGGAATGGTCAGAGGGCTTGTAGGTACCATGTTACATGTGGGAAGAGGAAAATCAACAGTTGAGCAATTCAGGGAAATTATAAATGCACACGATTGTACATTGGCAGATTTTTCAGTTCCCGGCCATGGGCTTTTCCTGGTAAAAGTCAATTATCCGGACAATTATTTTAAGCACGATCTGTAAATTTTCTTTCAAAATAAGCAAGCATCAATTTTGTATTTAAACAGTCATCACTTCTTTTCAAAATTGAATTAACAATATTTTTTTCTGTCGAAACCATTGCCAACACTGCATTTCAGAAAAAGGGCAGCAAAAAGGACCAAAAAATATTTGGAAGCAAAGCAATGCTGCCTATCTTTGCGACCCGAAATTGAAAAAACGGAATAGTTCTTTAAACGGTTAAGGTAAAAAATACGGAGTGTGTGAATAAAAACGAGAGAAAAAGTTTGCAGAGAATAATAGTCGCCGTATCTTTGCCGTCCGCTCTTAAAAAAAGAGATAGTTCTTCAACAATAGATCTGGCAAACGAAGAAAAAACTTCGAAATAATTACAGAAAAATTTTGGTGAATAAATAAAGGCACCTACCTTTGCACTCCGTTCAAAAAAACGGCGGCAAAAAATGCCGGAAGATCTTTGAAAGTTTGGAAACAACAGCACATAAATTCTAGGATTTATGGTAAGTTATGTTAGCGAAATAAATTCGATAAAGACGTTAATTTCCAAAAGAGATTAATAGTCAGTATCAAAACTCATTTACAATGGAGAGTTTGATCCTGGCTCAGGATGAACGCTAGCGGCAGGCTTAATACATGCAAGTCGTGGGGCAGCACAGGTAGCAATACTGGGTGGCGACCGGCAAACGGGTGCGGAACACGTACGCAACCTTCCTTCAAGTGGGGAATAGCCCAGAGAAATTTGGATTAATACCCCGTAATATTATGAGATGGCATCATTTTATAATTATAGCTCCGGCGCTTGAAGATGGGCGTGCGCCTGATTAGGTAGTTGGCGGGGTAACGGCCCACCAAGCCTTCGATCAGTAACTGGTGTGAGAGCACGACCAGTCACACGGGCACTGAGACACGGGCCCGACTCCTACGGGAGGCAGCAGTAAGGAATATTGGTCAATGGACGCAAGTCTGAACCAGCCATGCCGCGTGGAGGATGAATGCCCTCTGGGTTGTAAACTCCTTTTATCTGGGAAGAAACCCGTTTTTTCTAAAGCGGTTGACGGTACCAGTTGAATAAGCACCGGCTAACTCCGTGCCAGCAGCCGCGGTAATACGGAGGGTGCAAGCGTTATCCGGATTCACTGGGTTTAAAGGGTGCGTAGGTGGGCAGGTAAGTCAGTGGTGAAATCTCCGGGCTTAACCCGGAAACTGCCGTTGATACTATCTGTCTTGAATATAGTGGAGGTGAGCGGAATATGTCATGTAGCGGTGAAATGCATAGATATGACATAGAACACCAATTGCGAAGGCAGCTCGCTACACTATTATTGACACTGAGGCACGAAAGCGTGGGGATCAAACAGGATTAGATACCCTGGTAGTCCACGCCCTAAACGATGGATACTCGACATCAGCGATACACAGTTGGTGTCTGAGCGAAAGCATTAAGTATCCCACCTGGGAAGTACGACCGCAAGGTTGAAACTCAAAGGAATTGACGGGGGTCCGCACAAGCGGTGGAGCATGTGGTTTAATTCGATGATACGCGAGGAACCTTACCTGGGCTAGAATGCATTTTGACCGTGGGTGAAAGCTCACTTTGTAGCAATACAC
>JAFEAE010000022.1 GCA_018266575.1 Bacteroidota bacterium | reverse complement strand
TGCAATAGAAATTAGTCCATATATTAAAGACATGTCAAAAAGCAAGATGGATTATATACATAACAATCCTGTTGAAAACGGATTGGTTGAAAATGCAGAAGATTATTTGTATAGCAGTGCAAGAAATTATGAAGGCAGAAAGGGATTAGTTAAATTAATGATGTGGTGAAAGTAGGCGAAGCCTACGAATCAAATGCGACGTAGGCACAGCCATACGCCGAGTAGCTTTCTTTATAAATTGTTACAACAAACTACGATGAGTTTAGGGCAGGATTTGTAGCAGCCGCAGAGCATTGGAAATATTCAAGTGCTGTAAGTTTTCATGGTGGCAAAGGGTTAATCGAAATAAATTATATCGATTAAATGGGAGCACTGGCGACACGCCAGCGCCAACAGCAGGGGTGTTGTCAACTAACTTTTTTTCAGGAAATAACTAACACTAACGTATATCCGAAAATAAGCCACTGCTGAATAGAATTGGTGCAGTACAAGTGAGTGACACAACGATGTTGAAAAGAATTACTGATGCTGGTAAAATAAAAATCTTATCACCTTTATTTAATAAAATCATAGTATAAGCCGGCGGCACCAAGTATGCCGCTGTTTTCCAGTTCGGATATTTCAATGTGCAGCTTTTCTATTGATTTTTTAAAAGCGAAAGTATTTATGCGTTGCCACATCGTTTCCCGGAAAAAAGGATAAGCAAAACGAACTGAGCCGCCAAAAATAATAAGCGACGCATCGTATGTGTACATTATTGTTTTGATGGCATTGCCGAGGTGTGTGCCCATTTCTGCATACCATTGTTGCGCCTGTTCATTTCCTGCTTTTGCTTTTTCAAAAACTTCCTGTCCATCGGTATTGTATACGTTTTGAAAGAACTGCCCGCTTGCATAATATTCATAACAATGATCGAGATACTCAACCATGCCAAATTCTCCCGCGCCGCAATTAGGGCCCGCGAACAAATGTTGATTGATAATAACGCCAGCACCCAAACCGGTTCCGATAGTAAGCCCGATCATGTTTGCATTTCCAGCGCCTTTGCCAAAATAATATTCGCCGACGGCAAAACAATTGGCGTCATTATTCACGAGCACGGGCAACCGGTATTTGTCTTCAATGATTTTTTTCAGGTGCACTTCTTTCCATGAAGGAATATATTGAACATCATACACGATACCTTGTTCTACATCTACTACACTTGGCACACCGATACCAATTGCAGCAACGTCATTATCTATTAAATCATCAATGATGCCAAACACATCGTTCAATATATCTTCCACCGGGCCTGCGCTATTAATGCGCCTTGAATTGATATTTAAAAGTTTCGTTCCATTTACCAGGCCACCGCGGATATTAGTGGCGCCCAAATCGATGCCGATAATTTTTTTGTCATTCATATAACAGTTTATGCCTGTTGCGAAGATTTTTTCTTTCCAAACAGTTTGATGGTTTTATTTTTAATAATGGGCTTTGCCCAGAAACCAATGCTTAAAATAAACCCGAGTGTGAGATACAGAAAACACATACCGCTGCGCAACCCGATATGGTCCCCCAACCATCCGATAACAAGCGGAATAATTGCCCCACCAATAATGCCCGTGACCATAATGCCTGAAAAAGATCCATGATGTTCATCAATTGAATTAAGCGCCAGTGAAAAAATAATGGGATACAAAACAGATGCAAAAAAACCAACCATCGGAAAAGCAATTAGCGCAACATTTCCTGTGCCGAATAACCCTGCGCTTAGAGATGCGATGGCAAATGCAGTAAACAAAATAAGCACGTGGCGGCTGTCCATTAGTTTTACCAACAATAAACCAAGCACTCCGCCAGCTGTCATCAATCCCCAAAAATAAGCTACGGTATCAGCCCCTGTTTTTTGCGGATCATAACCATGATAAGTGAGCAGGAACTGAGAAACCCAATTCGCTACACCTTGCTCGGTGCCAACATAGCAAAGCATCGCAACAAAAAATAAAATCACCACACGCTTCTTAAATAACAACAAATGTATTTTCAAGGCACCGGGTTTTTCATCTGTATTCAATTCAACTTTTGGAAAACGGGAAAACAACAGCACGGTTATCATACATAAACATATAATGGCAAATAACCAATACATGGAGATCCATGGCAATTGCGCAGGCACATGTTTACCCAAGGCCGACAAGAATAAATTGGTTTGATTGTTTTGCTTCAGGTTTAAAACGATGCCCGAATAAACCAACGGGCTTATAAAAGAAGCCAGCCCGAAAATAAGTTGCGCCATGATTGAGTAAAACGCATAATGCTCCTCACCGCCTGCCGTGCGAAGCAACGGGTTGATGACAACCTGAAGCATCGCCATGCCGCAACCGATCAGGAACAAAGAGAACACAGCTGAAAAATAATTTGGAAAAAATGCGAGCATCAACGAACCGGCAAATGCAATAATAAATGCAACCACCATCATTTTTTTCTCTTTGTATTTTTCAATGAGCATACCTGATGGAATGGACATTACGCCATAAGCAATAAAAAAAGCAAAAGGAAGAATAGCTACGAGTGTAAGGCTGAGGCTAAAACCTGTGATCATATCAGGTATCAACGGCCCAATAATGTTTGTGAGAAAAGAGATAACAAAAAAAGTGAGCATGATCAGCCCAACGATATAATAAGATCTTTTCATGCAAAATATTTAGGTATGAAGGGGAGTAAATAAACTTAGTTGCAATCTTACCTTAAAAAAATCAAGCACGCAAATCTTAAATAAAAAGTAGGGCTTCAGTTTGAATTTTCGACTCCAGAGATTTGTCATGCCGAGATACGATGCATCTTAGATATCCCTTTTTCATCGGGATGACAAGTCCCGGATTTTAATTTCAAATCTGGAAATATTTTTTCATTCATAGAGGTGCAGCTTTTTTATTCAGTAAATTCACCTCACAAACGAAGCTGTATGACAAAATATTCAACACCCCTGTCTTTAAGAGCACTCTTTCTTTTTTTATGCTGGGCCTTTATTTTCAGTGGCCAGCCAAAGCAATCTAAATCTTCTGGTGGAAACTGGAGGCAGTTATTCAATGGCAAAGACCTTTCCGGCTGGAAGCAGGTGGGTGATGGCAGCCACTATGTGGAAGATGGGCTGATCGCCAGTCATGGCGGTATGGGGCTTTTGTATTGGACAAAAGAAAAATTCAGCAACTGCACAATACGCGTGGTATTCAAAATGCAAAAATTCAACAGCAACTCAGGCATTTTTATACGCATTCCTATTGAGCCCCGCGAAGCATGGATGCCTGTTTATTATGGTTATGAAGTGCAGATTGATAACCACCCGGAAACTTCCAATGAAGATGAATATCACATTACCGGAACACTTTATTCATTGACGAAACCTTTGGCAAAATCCGGCAAGCCGGGGCCGGAATGGAACACGATGGACATTACACTTGACGGCCCACGCACTATTGTTTTTCTGAATGGCGAAAAAGTTACCGACTATAAAGAAGGCGATCCTGTTCCGGAAAGAAAGTTTGATTTCGAACCGTATCGCGGTACAAGGCCCAATGCAGGTTATATAGGATTGCAGAATCATGGTAATGATGACATAGTTTATTTTAAAGAGGTTGCCGTAAAACCACTTGCTAAAAAATAATCACCATGAAAAAGAAAAAACAAATCAATAGCAAGCATAAAATCAGCCGTGCAGATTTTATAAAAAAAACGGCAATGGCCGGCACTGGTTTTTTTATAGTGCCGCGTTTTGTGTTGGGTGGAAAAGGATATGTTGCGCCGAGTGACAAATTATATATTGCGGCAGTAGGTTGTGGCGGCGAAGCAGAAAATGATATCCATCATTATGCTACTGCGCCAAAGAAAAATGCAATGATCGCTTTTTTGTGTGATGTAGATGAACGCCCTGCAGCTGTCCGCCGCAAAGAATTTCCGCAGGCAAAATTCTATCACGACTGGAGAGAAATGTTTGAAAAAGAAAATAAAAATTTTGATGCGGTTACTGTTGCAATTCCCGATCATAATCATGCGATCGTTGGATTGAGCGCTATGCAACTGAACAAACATTTGTATTTGCAAAAACCATTGACGCATGATATTTATGAAGCACGGGTTCTTACCGAAGCTTCAAAAAAATATAAAGTGGTTACGCAAATGGGCGACCAGGGTGCATCATGCGATGGCATGCGCACTATGCGTGAATGGTTTGAAGCAGGGCTCATTGGTGATATTGAAAAAGTATATTGCTGGACGGACAGGCCTGTATGGCCGCAAGGTATTTCATGGCCGGATGGAAAACCTCCCATACCAAAAGAATTGAACTGGGACCTCTGGCTGGGCACTGCACAAGAAACAAATTATATTGATAACCTCGTTCCATTTAACTGGCGCGGATGGTGGCAGTTCGGTACCGGTGCACTTGGTGATATGGGTTGCCATATTATCGGGCCACCATTCAAATTGCTGGAGCTTGGTTATCCTACAGAAATTTCCGGCAGTGCAAGCACGGTATATAGCGGCATTTTTAAAGAAGGTGTTTTTCCGGAGAGCGGGCCTGTTTCCAGTTCACTGAAATTTAAATTCAAACAGAAGAATGGAAAAGACATTGACTTATATTGGATGGATGGAGGAATTACACCCGAACGCCTCAATGAATTAGACCCAGATGTAAATATGAATGAAGCGCTGGGAGACTGGCCGGGTGAAAATGATTTTGAAGGCGGCACCTTATTCATCGGCACAAAAGGAAAAGTGTCCTGTGGCTGGGGTGGCAGCCATCCGAGATTGTTACCACTTTCGCTGAATAAAGATGTGCAGGTTCCGCAAAAATATCCACGCATACAAGGCGATATGGACGGACATTGGTGGCAATGGGTGGATGCGAGTATTGCGGGCTACGGAAAGATGGAAGTGGATTCTCCATTTGTCGGTTATGCGGGGCCGTTAACTGAGACAGTATTATTAGGAAATTTATTGTTGCGCAGTTTCAACATCAAAGAAAAAATAAAACGCAACGACCCGGTGTATGGAAATATGGAAGGATATAAATTCAGCGGAAGATATGTGGCACTCAAATGGGACGGAGAAAATATGAAAGTGACCAATTTTGAACCAGCCAATCAGTTTATAAAAAGAGAATACAGAAAAGGTTGGGGTGAGGTGAAATTGTAAGAGAAAGTGATTTGCTAACGGAAACGGATATCCTAAAGTGTTTGTGTTTGTTTGGTCTTCATTTTAGTTCCCCAGGCGAGTCTCTGCCATACGAACATGCTTTATTCCGCAGCTTTTGCAGGACTCGCCGTTGAAATTATGCATGGCGAGTCCCGCGCAAGTTCCTGCAATTTTAAATCTCAAATGCGGAGACTCGCCTGAGAACGTAAAAAGAGAATACAGAAAAGGTTGGGGTGAGGTGAAATTGTAAGAGAAAGTGATTTACTAACGGAAACGGATATCCTAAAATGTTTGTGTTTGGTCTTCATTTTACTTTCCCAAGCGAGTCTCTGCCATACGAACGTGCTTTATCTCGCAGCCTTCGCAGGGCTCGCAGTTAAGTTATGCACGGCGAGTCCCGCGCAGATTCTTGCAATTTTAAATCTCTAATGCGGAGCCTCGCCTGGGAACGTAATGGACAATTGATGATTGGGATCATAGTTTTAAATAATTCATTTTCAGCCGTGTCAGGTGTTATCACTTGATATTTATTTTAGGAGAGTAGCTAGCATTAATGCATAACCGAAAATAAAGCACCGATGAATAGAATTGTTGCCGTACAAGTGAGTGACACAACGATGCTTAATAGAATTACTGTCGTTGGTAAAATAAAAATCTTTCAAGTTTCATACCGTTACCGCTTTCTTCTCAATACAACCGCTGAACTTTTTTTCATATCGCCTTCAAATCTTATTTCCTGGCGGTCGGGGCCATCTTCAACAATTAGTAAACCGGTATTCGGCGGAATAGAACCGAGGTTTTCAGCATACATTACCAATAATAATGAGTCTCCTAAAGCTGCTGGTGTTTTTATAACTTTCCGATAGGCTTTTTCACTAAGCCCTTGTTTCGGAATAACCACTTCGCCATTCAACACAACACTTACCGTGTCGCCATCAACAATACCGTTGTCGTATAAAACCAATACAAGGCTATCGGCTTTGAAATCGATACTGCGGATAACTTCTGTTTTGCGCAATGCAATTTCTGCAGCGGCTTTATTAACCGGCTGATCAATGGAAATGGATGGTGTTGAAACAATCGTATTGGGAGTGTTGATATGATCTTTCTTTTTTTCCTGCGCAGGGTTTACCGTTTGCTGCACTTTCACAGTGGTTACATCTTTATCTGGTGTTTCGGGTATTGCCACAACATCTTTATCAATTGTTTTCAGGTTTGAATTGGGATGAACCTCATTTGTTTTTTGAATTGTTCGCGAAACGGCTGCGCTTTGTACTTTTGCAATTGGCGAATCTTTTTCTTCAACTGTTGTTACTACCGGATTTTCTATTACAACTAAGTTAGGTTTGGGGGTTGAAAACGAAATAGTATTTGACAATTTCAAACTGTCGAGTTTTGCAATGAGCTTTGTACGTGCAAGGTTATTTTGTTTTTGCAGTGTGATAGTGCCGAGGTACATACCTTCATCTCCCACACGCTGGTCCCGCGTACGCGTGTGGAAAGGCCCGCTTAAAACCATTGTGGTATCAATCATCTTAATGGATAATTCGCAAAATGCTTTTACCCGGCGGGAAGGTGTTGTGAAATTATCATAGATCAGTTTATCGCCTTCCATGGAAACAATGCCGTTTTTCTGGACGATCGTTGTTTTTTTTATGGCAATATTTTCAGTTCCCTTAAATGTAAAAACGATCATCAGGTAAGCGCTCAAATCCTGGTTAATTGCCAATTCCATCGGCATTTGCGTTTCGGAAGTGGCGATGGTTCCCACCCAAATTCCGGAAAGGTCCTGGGAAAATATCTTCAGCGGCAGTAAAAACAGCAGGAAAATAAATTTTATCGTTTTAGGGTACAACTTCATTTGTCCCAAAAACGAAAATTCAATGTATTAATTGTCCTTAAGGCTGTGCTAAATGTTAATGTAAAACCGGGAAAAATACGGTTCTGTTGAGGGAAAATAAGCTACGTGTAGATTGTAAAAGCACTTCCAAAGCCCTGAAAAATTCGAAGGTATTTGGATTTATCTTCGCATATACATAAGTGTTAGTATTGAGTTCCCAGGCGAGTCTCTGCTGTTCGAAGCTGCTTTGTCACGCAACTTGCGCAGGACTCGCCTGGGAATGTAATAATTATCACACGCGAGTGCTGTAAAAGTTTAGATAAAGCTTCCTAACTTTAGTCAGGTTTATTCCATCACAAATTAATATTCATCACAATGAATTTACGTAGAAGAAGTTTTTTAAAACTTTCAGCAGGAAGCGCTGCAACAGGTGCAGCATTATTTTCAGGTATTAACGTTTTTGCATCTTCAACCAAAAAAAATCTTTCGTTGGATAGGCTGCAAAAAATGACGGACGATGTTGTACCAATCAGTTTACAGGAGAGGCAATCGCGTGTTGCCAAAGCACAAAAATTGATGGCAGAAAATAATATAGCTGCAGTGATTCTTGATTCAGGCACTTCGCTTGTTTATTTCACGGGTATTCACTGGTGGCCCAGCGAACGCACAATGGTAGCCATAATTCCGGCAAAAGGTGAAGTGAAATATGTGAGCCCTGCATTTGAAGCAGACAGGCTTCGTGAGCTTATAAAAATCGGTAATGAAGTGAAAACCTGGGAAGAACATGAAAGTCCTTACAAAGTAATTGTAAGCACTTTGAAAGATTATGGCATCAATGGCGGCAATATAGGAATAGAGGAGCGCCTTCGCTTTTTTGTACTTGATGGTGTTCGCAAGGAAGCTCCCAATTTAAATTTCATAAGCGGGGACCCGGTTACCGTTCCTTGCCGTATGATAAAATCTCCTGCTGAAATTGCATTGTTGCAAAAAGCAAATGATATAACACTTGCTGCTATTAAAATTGCAGCAAGCAATTTAAAGGAAGGAATGTCCAATGGTGAACTATCTTCTTTTATAGACGAAGCGCAAAGAAAATTAGGAGGCAATTCTGATGGTGCGCTTGTGAATATTGGCGAAGCATCTGCTTTGCCGCACGGAAGCATCAAGCCGCAGCATATTAAAAAAGGAGATATAGTATTGATGGATTGCGGATGCACAGTGGAAGGTTATACTTCTGATATAACAAGGACAGTTGTGTTTGGGGCTGAACCAACAAAGCGCCAGCTTGATATCTGGAACCTGGAAAAGAAAGCACAGGCCGCAGGATTTGCGGCAGCAAAAATTGGCCAGCCTTGCGAGAACGTTGACATCGCTGCACGCAAAGTGCTCATAGATGCAGGTTTCGGGCCAGGTTATAAATTACCCGGTTGTCCGCATCGTACAGGCCATGGTATTGGAATGGATGGGCACGAATGGGGAAATATGGTGCTTGGTAATAAAAAATTATTGGAACCCGGTATGTGTTTCAGTATTGAACCAACGATTGTTCTTCCGGGAGAATTTGGTGTGCGGCTTGAAGACTGTGCATACATTGCTGAAGATGGAGCACGATGGTTCACAGGACAAAGCCTTTCGATTGATAAGCCATGTGAGTGATTATTTTTTTATATCGGGTTCTCGGGCGAGTCTCTACTATAGAAATCTGCGTTGTCTTGCAACTTGTGCAGGACTCGCCGCTGAAATATGCACGGCAAGCCCCGTGCAGGCTCAAATATTTCGCATAGGGGTAAACGTTATATTTAGCTGACAAAAAAATTCCCTTCAATTTACAGCGTAGAAATTTTTATATCCCTGAAAGTCGCAACTCCTTCAGATGCAAATATGCCCCAATTCCCTGCTGGCAAATCGTAAGCACGGAAATTCATCGCTACTTTATCATTTACATAAGCGACACCTTTATTGCCATCAATAAATAATTGCAATTTTACAGGAACACCTGCATGCAGATCAACATTGCGGTCGAGTTCTGTTACGTGGTCAACTTCACTTCGCTCTCTCGGCCACATATCAAATACCAATTTATTATTGTTTGGCTCCAAACGAATATAATACGACTTATCAAGGTCATCACTGCAACGGAACATAATGCCTAATTGTTTCGTGCCTTTTTCAAATTCAGCAACCATTTCTATTTTGCATTGATCAGGTAATTTGCCTGCAACAGCTGCACTAAAACCTTGCGGGGAATTAAAATTAATTCCCGCATCGGTGATTTTGAAATTACCATTGCCTTTCGTAAATGAAGGAACTGTGCTGTTATGAAATGCAGCACTGACCGTTTCAGGAACTTTTACAGCTAACGTACCATCCGCTTCCTGCACAATTTGATGAACAACGAGGTTCCCGCCCCAATCCCAATTGCCATTATCTTTTGAATTACTTCGTGTAGGGTTCCAGCCAAAAATAAAACGGTGCTTTCCATCCGATGCAGTTTTTGCTGCATAAAAAGCATGTCCGTCAAAATCATCATTCTTCGGCGTAATCCACGGGCCCTGTATTGAGCGGCTCATTCTATATCTCGTTCTTACTTTATCTGTAAACTCTGAGAAAAGCAAATACCACCAATCGCCCATCTTAAATAAATCAGGGCACTCGTGTGTGAAATAAAGATCGGGTGCGTAAAATGGTTCTCTTACTTCCCAATGATGTAAATCTTTTGATGCACATAACGCAGTCAATCCTCTTCTTCGCGGGATACCGTTTTTAAACCGCGCAGCCAAAAGCATATTGTATTCATCCGCTTCTTCATTCCGGAAAACGAATGCATCGCGCCAGTCATCTTTTTCATATTTGTCTGAAGGCGCAAAAAAAGTTTCCGACGGAAGTTTCTCCCATTTGTTCATGTCATCACTCACCGCATGCATGATGCCTTGCGCAGGTTTGCCTTGTTCAGCCAGATGATAATTATGACCTGTATAAAAAATATGATATTTATCTTTTGCGTAGATGGCAGAACCTGTGAACACATAAAGGTCCTGTTCATCTTTTGTTCCCCTCGGCAACATTTCACCATGCTCGGTAAAGTTTACAAAATC
This sequence comes from Bacteroidota bacterium, assembly GCA_018266575.1. GTDB lineage: Bacteria > Bacteroidota > Bacteroidia > Chitinophagales > Chitinophagaceae > Puia. The sequence goes on along the minus strand of JAFEAE010000022.1, from coordinate 170,070 downwards.
ATTTGTGCTGATCCTGTACCATGGGGTTCCTTCGCCATGATTGGCAGCATCTCTCCAATCGAGCAGGTAAAATAATTGAAATTTCCCCTCAGCATATAGGGGAATAAAATCGGCTGCCCATGCATTGGAAGGTTTGTAAAAAAAATCTTTTGTATTTGCATCAGGCAGTTGGTTAATTTTTATATCCTTATTTTTCAGGTGTGCGAAAGCAGAAAGAGGAAGTAATGAAACAAGCGGTGATATCTGCAAAAAATGTCTTCTTTTCATTGGCAATTATTATTAAGGGGTTTAAAGAATATGATTGGAATGTACTTCCTGGAATGTTAAGGATTCCGCATCAAAAATTACTTATTTATCATGAAATTTCATTTTTAATTTTATCCCGGCTGCTAAATTTGTTTATATCATCCGTATATCACCTTGCCTGACTAACGTTAATGTATAGGTGAAGTTAAACCCTGTTATATATTTCCATTACAAAACAGGTTTTTTTACAAACATGCCGTTGTAATACTTTCGGTAGGCATATCCCAAAAAAAGGTTCGGCACAATAAGCAAAACGCCCATCAGCCAACCTGAAGGAACTAAAATTGTGTGGTACAGAAACACATTCAAACTGATCGGAAACAATACTACTGCGAAAAAAGGCGCATACAGGTTTGTTAAAAGCGATATGCCTCCTGCAATTTGTATGGATTTAATCATGGGGTAAAAATATCCTACACCCATGAGCCCTGCTTTAAATGCAGCCACTTTGCCAGTATGATTAGGTTGATAGGGTATAAAATGCAAAAAATAATCAAGCCCGAAAACGAGGTAAATGAACCCAAGCAACATGCGGCAAATAAGGGTTGATTTTTTCATGGCATTATAAATTCGGGTTTTAATTTTAGATATGAATGTACGTTAGTAAACTATGCAATTAATGAGATTGGCAACATTATTCCCGACTTGTCATTGCCGGAGTACCTAATCTGCCGCCAGTGTACAAGCAAAGTTATCTTTAAGCATAAATACATCAACTAAAAATTCCCGCACTTATTTTCTTAGCCTGTGATCTGGCAACTATCAACTGCCATCTGTATTCATAGCAGCCTTTGCAAATAACTATAAACATTCTTTCCAACCTGTTTTAAATTTCTGATTTACTGCGTAATTTCCATTATGCAAAAACCAGGTTTCAAACAATACTACGATGCGATCGTTATAGGCGCAGGCATTGGCGGGCTCACTGCTGCAGCGCTTTTGAGTAAAGCAGGTTTTTCTGTTTGTGTATTGGAAAAAGAGCCGCATGCCGGCGGTTATCTTGCCGGTTTTCGCAGAAAAGATTTTTTGTTTGATACAGCTATTCACTGGCTTAATCAATGCGCACCGGGCAAAATGGTGTTTAAGTTGTTTGATATTTTAGGAAAAGATTATCCCACTGCAAAACCGCAAACACGGATAAGAAGGTACAAAGGAGAAAAGTTTGATTATCTTCTAACAAATAATCCGGATGAATTTCGTGATCAACTGATCGCAGAATTTCCGCACGAAAAAAAAGGGATCACAAAATTTTTCAAGGTCGCGAAAAGACTTGGCAAATCGTTCAACAATTTCAGTGCGGTTTTCCGTTCGGAAGAATCGATGTCGTTTTTTGAAAAACTGAAAAATAAAAAAAGGCTATTGGATTTTGGGATACCTTTCATTCCGTATTTACAGTATACAGGAGAAAAAGGGTTGAAACGCGGTTTGAATAAATTTTTTAAAGATGAGAAGCTGCACAAAATTTTTGCATCCGAAACAGAAATCCTTTCCTGCCTTGTTCCGATAGGATGGGCGTACTACGGAGATTTTCAAAGCCCGCCGAAAGGAGGGAGCCAATCCATTCCGCATTGGCTTGAACATGTAATTCGTTTTTATAAAAACGATATCTGGTATAAATGCAAGGCAAAAGAAATTTTGTTGAAGGATAATATATGCGAAGGTGTAAAGTTTGAATATCTCGGAAATGAATATTCCGTAAAGAGCAAATATGTGATTGCTGCAAGCGATATAGAAACGCTGTATGAAAAGATGTTGCCATCATGTGTAGTGCCGGAAAAATTGAAAACGAAACTTAAAGAAGCTGAGATGTACAGTTCGTCAATTACTATTGCACTTGCCCTCGATTGCCCCACAGAATTTTTGGGATTTACCGAAGAGCTCGTGCATCTTGTTGATGAGAATGAAAATTTTGATGCGTTCACAAACGGCGACCCGTCTACCAGCGAGATCAGTATCCTTCCACCATCTGTCCGTGATAAATCCCTTGCGCCGCAAGGTTGCGGAACGCTTACGATTTACATGCCTGCATTTATGGATTTCAAAAATAACTGGTTCACTGAAAAAGATAAAGACGGCAATTATATCCGCAATGAACAATACCGGAAGCTGAAAAAAGAAATTGCAGAAGCTGTTATTAAACGCGTGGAAGAAAAAATTGCACCGGGCTTACGTTCGCATATTTTATTTTATGAAGTGGCTACTCCGGTTACCCATTGGCGTTATACCGGAAATAAAAACGGTACGATGATGGGGGCGAAGCCGGGCAGAAAAAATATGCAGAACAAAATTGCACATTATCAAACCCCGGTAAAAAACCTTATCCTTGGAGGCCATTGGGCCGAACTTGGCGGAGGTGTTCCCATTGCATCCAAAGCCGGTGCAAATGCTGCACTTCTTATTTTTAAAAAAGAAAACAAAAGCCTCTTTAATTCGCTCGCATCTTATATGGATGGAAAGATTTGCTTAGACGAGCTATTAATGCACAAATCTTTCAAACCGTATGATAATTCCTGGGTAATGCCGCTTACGCCTGCAGAAAAATATGATTTAAGATGCAAGGCTGCAAGTAATGAGTGAAGCAAACCGCACCTTTATTCTGTGTTTATATAAATGCGTTCACGAATTTCTTATTGCTGTAAAGCAGCGGTATCATTATGGCGGAAAAGGCCAGTATGATAATTATTCCTGACATAAATTCCCGGAATTGAATATTGAGCGCTGCAATATTTGTCCGATCTACATGCTGGATTTTCAAAATGCAAAAAGCTGCAAGCAAAATAAATGTTGCTATGAAAAATGAGTTGGCATTTTTCAGGAATTGCCTGAATACAAAATAGAAAACGCCGATAACCGACATGATCAGGTTGCAACCAAAAATAATAGCCGGGAAATTGATAATGCCGAAAAGATAAAAGCCGGTAATGCCCCGAAAAATTACAGCAAATATTAAACAAATTAATGTTGCTGCTATGCCCGTGAACAAACCTGTTAATAATGCTTTTGAAAACCGGGTTTGATAATCATTAGTGTCCATAAATAGTATTTAAAAATTAGAAATCATTTTCTGACTTTTTTTATCAATCGCCTTCCTCTCACCATTAATCTCCGTGTGCGTGCAGGCGATTCATAATTATATTCTTTTTGTTTTTGCTCGCTGTAATATTTCAGTATAGAGTCGGCAGTAATAACCCCCATTATTTTTAAACTGTTTTTATTCTCCAGTACCAGCAGGGCTTTTTCATTATGCCTGCCCATTAATTCTGCAGCAAGGCCTGCGTCATCATCCATATAGATGCATGGCAAATGTTTGTGTTCTGCTTTCATCGGATCAATCAGTTCACTGACACTAATTGTTCTCAATGTATCCGGTTCATAAGAGTCAGGTGTTTTGACCCCGCGGCGCTGAATTTTCTCCGTCATAATGCTTCCGTTGCGCAATAAAAAAAAGGAAACAAAATAAGCGGCAACACATGCCCCTAATAATGGAAGCAATCCGTTGATCTGTCCTGTTGTTTCCAACGCAAAAACAATCGAGGTAAGTAATGCACGTGATGCTCCTGCAAACATTGCAGCCATACCGATCAATGCAGCTGTGGCAATATTTATTCCTGATGATGGAAAAAAATGCAGTGAGGTCACACCAAGCAACGCACCTAATGCACCGCCAATAGTAAACAGCGGCGCAAGTGTTCCGCCTGATGTACCGCTTCCAAGTGAAACCACCCAGGAAATATATTTGAGCAAACAAAGTGAAGCCAGCATCACTAACGGCAATGAGCCGGTTAATAAATGTTGAATATTATCATAGCCAACACCCATTGTATACGGCGCGAAGTAGCCGGTAATACCAACAGCAATTGCCCCGATGGCAGGCCACCACATCCAATGAATGGGTAATCGTTCAAACAAATCTTCAACGGCATATACCGATTTAGATACAAACGATGCAAAAACTCCAATCACTGCACCTAATAAAACGTATACTATTAATGCAACGCTTGTTGCAACAGGAATATCAGGCATTGCAAACACCGGTTCTTTTCCAAATAAAAAAATATGCATTCCTGCACCGGTAATACATGCGAGCGCAACTGGTATGATTGATTTTGGGGAGAATTCAAATAATAATAATTCGATCGCAAGCAATACAGCGGCAAGCGGGCTGCCAAATATTGCAGACATGCCTGCGCATGCCCCTGCCGTTAAAATAATTTTTCGTTCGGAAGGCGAAATGTGCATAGCTTGTCCGGTTAATGAACCGAATGCAGCGCCTGTTGCAATGATCGGGCCTTCTGCACCAAACGGCCCGCCGGTGCCAATGGAAATTGCTGCAGAAAGTGGTTTCAGAAAAGTAAGTACAGGAGGTATCTTGCTATCGTCTGAGATTATTTTTTCCATTGCCTCCGGTATCCCATGCCCGCGAATTGCTTTTGAACCGAACCTTGCCATCAGCCCTACAATCACACTTCCTGCAATCGGAACTGCAATTACAAACCACCCTAAATGATTTCCTGAAGGTGAAGTAATATCCAGCGAAATTTTTTGATAAAAAGAAATGTTGGTAATAAGTGCAATCAGTAACACTAAAAATTTTGCAACAACACCAATGATCAATGCATTGATAAAAGCCTGGATGCATAAGTATAATACGCGTTTGTTTACCGGGTATTTTCTTGCCTCTGAATCTTTGTTGTACCAGGTTTTCAATGAAGTGGATAAAGGGATGCTCTCGTTTGTTAGTCGCATAATCGGAATACTTGTTTGTTGCAAAAATATTAAATAAACAATATTATTTGTATATTTGTTTGATTAAAAAATGTATAAAATATTGTTTAAATAATATAATGAAAACTGAGTCCTGTAACCTGTCTGATTGTTTTTTATGCCGGTTTTGTATACCGGAGTGGAAAGAAGTGATTGCCGTTAAGAAAAAAACACTTGCATTCAAGAAAGGGGAATTGATATTTAAAGAGGGTGAAAAAGTTATGGGGATTTTCTTTTTGTATGAAGGCGCAGCAAAAGTGCATAAGCAATGGAGCGATGAAAAGGAACTGATCCTGCGTTTTACATCAGCCGGTGAAATTCTCGGGCATCGCGGCATCGGTGCCGGAGAAGCATATCCTGTTTCTGCAACAGCATTAACAGATTCGAAAGCATGTTTCATTACCAATGAATTCCTTGAAACAACGTTGAATACGAATCATTCTTTTTTATACAAACTCATGCAGTTTTATGCTGAAGAATTACAGAAGGCGGAACTACGCATGCGTAACCTTGCTGCTATGGAAGTAAAAAACAGGATTGCAGAAACGCTTGTGGAGCTGCATGACCGCTTTGGTGCAGATCGTGAAGGATATATTTCTGTCGCCATTTCACGACAGGATATTGCAGCATATTCCGGTACGACCTACGAAACGGTTTTTAAATGTATGAAACAATTTACCCACCAAAAAATGATCAGTGCGACGGGGAAGCGTATCAGGTTACACGATAAAAATAAACTAAAAAAAATCAGCCGGTATAACTAAAAATGTAAAGTGATGGAAGGGTTTTCAAGTTTAAGTAAAGAAGATAAATTGCAACTGCTGAAATATCCCGCATATATATCACTGTTAGCATCTACATCAGAAAGCGGGATTGACAGGAGAGAAATAGAAGTGGCATCCAAGCTAACGCACGTGCGGACATTTGCCGGGGACCCGCTGCTGGCTGGTTTTTATCGTGAGGCGGATAAAATTTTTCACGCGATGATCGAAAGCCTGAATACAGAACTTCCTAAAGAAAAAATGCAACGAGCCCGTGCCATTGAACGTGCCCTGGATAATATCGAAAGTATTTTAAAAAAATTAAGTCCTTTGTATGAGACAGCATTGCGGTACAGCATGCGCATGTACAAAGACCAGGTGTCAAAGGCGCATCATAACGTGCTGGAGTATTTTATTTTTCCGATGCCGATAAAAGGATTGTCTGACTGAAAATTTCCCCATCATGCATACACGAAACAAAAATAATGGCAACATAATCTGGGAACGGACAATTATCACTGCCCTTGTTTTACTTTTTATATTGCTTTATTTTATGATCGCAGCTGCTGCGGATTAGCGATATTGATTTGAGGATTTATTTTTTCACCCGGTCAAAAAATTCCTTTTGCAACGCTAATGTTTTTGTGTCTGCTTTAACCGCCTTTAATGCCGCTACCAATTGTTCAATCAAATGTTCGTTGATCATTTGCCCGAGTTCTTTAGTCGCTTTGGAACCATCGCCTGCATAATGATTAGGGAAATCAGCATACCACCAGATCGCTGTGTATACATTGGGGATATTCAACCTTTTTTGATTTGCGCCGGACTCATTCGAAGCGCTATCCATTTTTACAAGATCGGGGCGCAGATATAGCAGGGATGATGTTTCTCTTTCACCTGCATGCATATCCCCCGACTGATCTGATTTATGCAACGCATCCATTTTCTTTTGATACGCCGAATCGGAAGAAGGTTGAAAAAAATATACAGCATAATCACGTTGCTTTTCCAATCTTGTTTGAATAAAATATTTCAGTAGTTCAGGATTGCCGCCATGACCGTTTATGATCAATATTTTTTTGAACCCGTTGCGTGCTATTTCATCGCATGTTGCTTCAAGCAAATCCCACACTACATGTTCAGGCAATGCAAAAGTTCCGGGCTGATGCCTTGCTTCGTTGATCTGCCCGTAAAAATAATCGGGGAATACAACAGCATATTCTTTCTTTGTCGCCCTTGCTGCCCACTCACGCACTTGTATCAGGTCCGAGCCGATTGGCACATGCGGCCCGTGTTTTTCCAATATGCCGACCGGCAAAATGCAGGTGCTGTCAGATAATTTTAATGCTTTTTGCCAGTCGCTTGCTACTAATTCATCCCAACGGCTGTGTAGTTCCTGACCACATAGTGCGCCTGTTAGAGATAAAATAATAATAAATATGAAAATTGATTTATAAGATTGGGTTCTCATAAAAGTATTTTCAGTGAATGTAAATTTTTTTTGCAAAAAAATATAAAAGTAACTTTGCAAAATTAATTTGATAGTTATGATAACCGCCAATGATCAGAAAATTGCCCACAACCTTCGCAATATGGTTTCCCGGTTAAACAGGAGCCTTCGCAAACAAGTAGGTTACAACGAACAATTATCAATTGCAGAAGAAAATGTATTACGTGTATTGCTTGCGCAGGAAGAAGCTTTTCCATCCGGGCTTTGTGCGCAACTCGATCTTTCATCTCAATTCATATCACAGGTGTTAAACCGGCTTGAAAAACTCGGGTATATCTCACGCAAGCCATCAAAAACTGACAAACGAAGATCTATCGTCACCCTATCAAAAGATACAATGCAAAGATTTGAGCAACGCAGAAAGCAGAAAGAGGACTGGCTGGCTTCGCTCATATCAAAAAAATATACTAAACAGCAAAAAGAACAGATAGCACAGGCAATAGAATTGCTGGCACAAATTCAGGATGACAAATAAAACGAAACATACTTTCCGGGCATTTCGCAACCGGAATTATTCTTTATTTTTTGCTGGGCAGTCCATATCACAGATCGGAACATGGATACAGCGCACTGCTATAAGTTGGGTTATTTATACTATAACACATTCAGCTTTTATGCTTGGGCTCTCGGTATTTGCATCCCAGTTCCCTTCATTTTTACTTTCTTTATACGGAGGTATTGTTTCGGATAGATATAACCGGTATAAAATATTATTGTTTACTCAAACAGCATCTATGCTGCAGGCTGTATTGCTGGCAATGCTCGTTTTCACAAAGCATTATACAGTCTGGCAAATATTGACACTTAATATCATTCTCGGTATCATCAATGCATTTGATGTTCCCGCACGGCAACCTTTGGTACATGAATTAATAAGCGATAAAGAAGACCTTCCCAATGCATTTGCACTTAATTCCGCTATGGTTAACCTTGCCAGGCTTTTAGGCCCTGCATTGTCCGGGATGGTACTGCAGAAATTCGGTGCGGGTATTTGTTTTGCATTGAATGCAGTAAGTTTTATGGCGGTGATCACATCATTAATATTAATGAAATTGCCAAAGTATTATCCAACTTCAATAAGGAAGAAAACCAGTTCTGAACTTGCAGAGGGTTTTCGTTATTTAAAAAATACTCCCGCAATCAGGAATATTATTTTGTTGCTCGCATTGCTGGGCCTATTTGTTTTGTCATTTGATACATTGCTTCCCGTATTTGCAAAAACTGTTTTCAAAGGCGACGCAGCCACTTATGGTTATATCAGCGGTTACATGGGTTTAGGCGCAATCGCTGCAACGCTTTTTCTTGCATCATTAAAAAAAGGGGCAGACCTTAAAATTATTATCATTTTCAGTAGTGTTGTTCTTGGTGTTGGGTTAATTCTTTTTTCACACATCAGTTATTTTCCCTTAGCAATGTTTTTCGCCGTGATTTCCGGTTTTGGTGCGATGGCGCAAAATACACTTTGCATTACTATCATCCAGGTTGAATCAAGCCCGGCAATGCGCGGAAGAATGATGAGTTATGTTGCATTTGCTTATTTTGGCATGTTGCCGTTGGGAAGTTTATTGATCGGATCAGTATCTCAAAAAATAGGTGCACCAAATGCATTACTATGCCAGGGAATTTTTTCGTTGGCCATCATTGCAGTGTTCTTTACATTTTTCAATAAAGACATAATCAATAAAAGAAATATCAAACAACTTGAAGAAGCCGAAGAAATAGTTCTTCAAAAAATATAATCACCAGTAAAAAATAAAAATGGAGCAACTATCGCAACAAACAGCATTGCTTGTAATGGATATGCAATCTGTTATCGCAAACATGGTACCTGATTCTTCAGCTGCATTGAAGCATACTGCAGCAGCAATTGCATACGCCCGCAAAAAAAATATTCCGGTTATTTATGTTGTCGTTGGTTTCAGGCGAGGCATGCCTGAGATCAGCGCTAACAACAAAGGCTTTTCTGCAAGCAAAGAAAGAATGGCAAATGCAGATATGCTGGAATGGGTAAAAATCCATCCTGATGTAGCCCCGCTTCCCAATGAAATTATTACTACTAAGCGCCGCATTTCTGCATTTGCAGGCTCCGACCTTGAAGTAGTTTTGCGTGCATTCAGTATTCAGCATTTAGTACTCACCGGTTTTTCTACAAGTGGTGTTGTACTCTCAACTTTGCGTGAAGCTGCGGATAAAGATTATCGCCTTACTGTTTTGTCGGATTGCTGCGGCGATGGTGATGAAGAAGTTCACCGTGTGCTCGTTACAAAAGTTTTCCCTCGCCAGGCAGACGTACTCACAACAGGCAAGTGGGTTAAGTTATAAAGGAATTTTTTGTAACCAGCGATAGTAATTCTTTTGGGCACTGTTGCGTCGCACACTTGTACTGTAACAATTCTATTTAGCGGCTTGAAGTGTAGGCGTACTTATAACGTTTATATATAACCGAAGATTTAAATGCAACAATAGATGGTTTTCAGAACTTAACCATTTATAGAAAGTTTTTTACGTATCCGGCTTAATGTTTCCAATGTAATTCCAAGAAAAGACGCAATGTACTTTAGCGGGATCCTGTTTACCAGGTGCGGGTATTTGGTCAGGAAATATTTGTATTTATTTTCTGCATTTGTTATCCGGGCAATAAATGCCCTGCCTTCTGCATCGCGGTAATATTGCTGCAATAATTTCCGGCTAACCACATTAAATTCCGGATGTTTGATGTATAGGTTTTTGAGGTGTTCATTTGCGATGGAAAGCATTTCACAATCTTCAATGGTTTGTATATTTTCTATTGAAGGTTCATCCCTGTCTAACCCCGAAATGGAAGTTACCATTTCGTTCTCAGCGGTTATCCATGTAGTTATGTCTCTTTGGTTTTCTTTAATAAAACCACGCACTGCCCCCTTTTTTATAAAATAAACATACTTGCAAACATCTCCTGTTTTCAACAATAATTTGCCACGACGAAAGAAACAAGGCTCCGTATGCTTTTTGAAATAATTCTCAATCTCAATAGTCAATGGATGAAAAGAATTTAATGCAGCGATCAGGTGGCTTGCATCGTGAGAGATATTTTTTTTGGCTTCAGTAATGGTATGAGAATCAGGGCTCATGTAAAGAGTATGATGCGCAAATTTATTAATTTGTTTATTATAACTGTCGCATTAACAATTATAATGGGAACTATTTACTATGGGATTGGGAAAAAATGCAGGGCTTGCAAAAACGAAAAAACCCCTAATATTACTCAGGGGTTTTTCAATGAACTTGAATTTTAATGTTTTCTTTGGACGGAAAAGGATTCAAGTGGCTTTTCTAGGATTTTAGGTTCTTTCATTTTGGATATTGGATATGTCAAAAATAGGCTGTGGCACCTTACTAACAAAGAGGGAAACTGCCCGATTTTTATCGGAAAAATACGATACCATTTTTTTAACAAATTCTGATTAAAAATTACCAATGCTTTTGTCCTCGCCTGAAATTTCAATAACTATATTTTCCTGATTTCTCTTATTAGAAATCATCTGTATAACAACAATACGAAATAGTTGAACGGGGTTATCTATTTTATAACAGCTATGTATATGCGCTTCTATTGATAGTGCACATCAGTGTAAGCAATTTTTATTCGTTAGCGCGCCTTTTAATTTTCGCCATATTTGTATATTCTGAAATGATCATTCTGACTTATTTCGGAAAATAACTTCACAACACGTGGAAATAATTCCTCAAAAATTTCAGCACAGCATCAATAACAAAAAAATAAAATCTTCTGAAATGTGCTGCAGTAAAGGGTTTCAGCGATCTTTAAAAAAGTGGCAGGCTTTTATAAATACTATTATCATTGTTGAACTTTAAATTATTTGTTATGGGAAATCTATTATACCTTATTGCGGTTATACTTGTTATTGCCTGGGCAATTGGTTTTTTAGGATATCATGCTTCAGGGCTTATTCATATTTTATTAGTGATAGCTATCATCGCGATTTTACTTCGCGTAATTCGCAGTGCAGCGTAGCTTAAATAAGCAATGGCATTTAAAAAAAATAGTAGGGGTTGTTTTTTTCAGAGAAACTGTCGCCGTTTGCCTGGTGCAAATTATGAGGCGGCAGTTTTTTTATTGCTCTTTTTCAAAATTCTTGATCTTGTTATAAAGCGTTTTCCGGTCGATTTTTAGAATTTCCGCAGCTTTTGTTTTATTATTATTTACTTCTTTTAATACATTAATGATCGTTTGATATTCTGCCCGTGCAGTTGTGTTCTTTAAATCATGCGGATCTGCTACCTGGTCGTTTTCAATAAACTGGTATGATGAAGAAGTATTTGATGTGGCAGTTGTAGTCAAATTTATTATTTCAGCTGGCAACGTATTTTCTTTAATATTTCCCTCGGTAGTTAGCAGTACAGCCCTTCTTACTACATTTCTCAGTTCACGCAAATTACCGGGCCAGGGATAATTTAAAAAAAGACGGATCACATTATCGTCAAAGCCCTCCACATTTTTTCCTAATTCTTTATTTGTTTTTGAAAGAAAAAAATAAGAGAGTGGTTCAATATCATCTTTACGGTCTCTTAGTGGCGGAAGGTTAATAGAAAACTCATTGAAGCGATGGTACAAGTCTTCCCTGAATTTTCCTTTCCTGTATGCTTCCTGCAAATTTTCATTTGAAGCAACAATTATGCGGACATCAGATTCCATTTCTTTTGTTCCGCCAACACGTTTAAATTTTCTTTCCTGTATAACTCTTAACAGTGCAGCCTGTATATCGTACGAAAGGTTTGCTACTTCATCCAAAAATAAAGTGCCGCCATTTGCCAATTCAAAATGCCCTTCTTTATCCACTAATGCACCGGTAAATGCACCTTTAACATGACCGAATAATTCGCTACCTGCAAGTTCTTTTGAAATGGTACCGCAATCCATAGCAACAAATGGTTTGTTTTTGCGGTTGCTGTTTTCGTGAATTGTTTTAGCGATTACTTCCTTACCGGTCCCGCTTTCGCCGTACAGGATGATGCTATAGTTAGTTGGTGCAACAATTTCAATCTGGTGGTATAGTTCTTTTGTGTTGGCAGATTTGCCTACAAAGTATTGTCCTGAAAAATCGTTTGCCTGCTTTTCTTTTTTTGAACCTGCAGTCTCTTTTTTTATATTTTCGGTTACAGATGATTGTTGGTTCAATGCATTATTGATCACATTCAACACTTCATCCGGTACCAATGGTTTGGTGATATAATCATAAGCACCGAGTTTAATAACGTTCACTGCTGTTTTAATATCCGAATATCCTGTGATGATCAAAACAACTGTATCGGGGCTGATTTCTTTAATGGATGTAAGAATTTCGCTTCCGTCTTTATCCCCCAGCCTGTAATCGCAAAATACAATATCGTAATACGATTCTTTGATTTTTGTCAAACCTTTTGAGCCGGCCTGCGCCGTCTCCACTTCATATCCGTTCTTTGTAAGAAACCTGCTGAGCAAACTGCAAATATCCACATCATCATCTATGATCAGTATTTTCTTCTTCATGAGTTGTATGATTAATTCGGAAAGTAATATTACTCTAAAACTTTTTATTTGCAGCTATTTTGCAGTATCAATTTCCATACCTTTCACAAAGAATTTATTGATCAGGATATAGAAGATAAAAATAAAATGGCTTACAAATTGCAGTTATTACATTAACCGCTGAAAAACAAAAGAGATAACGCAAAGTGTAAATAACTATGAAAGGAGAAACCGAAAAGGTTTTGATTGTAGATGACGAAATAGATATTTGCTATTTATTGAGTGTCATTTTAAAGCAAAGGAACCTTAACCCGAAATACGTGAACAACCTGTCTGACGCTGAATCGGCGCTCAGGATGGAAACCCCGTCTATTCTTTTCTTAGACAATCATTTACCGGATGGATTGGGAGTGGAATTTATTTCGCATGTAAAGCAAAATTACCCCGGCATAAAAGTGATATTGATTACAGCTTACGATTCTGTAGGTGAAAAGCAGGTTGCTTTGAATAAAGGCGCTGACTATTTTATTGGGAAGCCGTTTACAAAAGCAACCATCAATGACACGGTTGATAAATTAATGAATTAGAATTCCACAAATAACTGTGGCATCGTGGAAATAAATCCCCACCTGTTGATTATTAATCTCTACGTTTTTTTAACCGATGCCTGTTTAATGCGAAAAAACAAGTGATTCCGGGGCAAAAAAATTCTGGCAGGTTTTTTATTATTAATTATTCAGGTTTATTTCAAAAAATGCGTATTACCCCTTTCTTAAGGAATCTGAAAACTACATAAAGTATATATGTTGATGAAAGCAGGCCTGTAAGACACATTCTCTGAAGCCATTTACAGGCCGATACCCTCGCTTTGGTTAACTACTAAAGGAGGGTATTTTTTATTTGATCCGGGAAATTTAATGTGATTATGAATGAAGTGCCTTTATTTAATGTGCTTTCTACTTCAATGCTTCCTTTATGATTGAGGATTATATTTTGTGTGTTGGTTAACCCAAGCCCGTTACCTTTTGCTTTTCCTGTAAAATAAGGTTCAAAAAGCTTCGATAGTGTTTCATCATCCATCCCACTGCCATTATCAGTGATCGTGACTATGCATTTGTTGTTTTTACTTTCTGTTTTTAATTGCAGTATCCCTTTTTCCGGTGGCATTGCTTCTGCCGCGTTTACAATAATATTTAACAAAGCGATTTTCAATTTTTCCTTATCAACAGAAACATCGCAGATGTCAGTTGAATAGTTTTTTTCTACTTTGATTTTGTTCAATTGTATCCGGTCGTTAGCGAGCTCCAATGCTTCATCAAGAACTGCATTTATCGATATCGATTCATATTTTAACTCTGAGAATTTAGTGGAGTTCAGCAGGTCTGTTATCAATTGATTGATGCGGATGCTATTCCTGTTGATCATTTCGAACAACATCGAAGAATCATCGTTCAGCGGAATTTCACTCTTCAACTGATCTGCCGCGAGTGTGATATTTGTTAACGGGTTTCTTATTTCATGTGCGATAGTCCTTGCAAGCCTTCCTGTTGTCGCAAATTTTTCCATGCTTCGCAGCGACACTAATTCCTGGTTTACTTTTTTCAATTCATTCACCCGTTCTTCTAATTGACCCTGGTATTGTCTTGCCTGGTTTGCGGCCTGTTCTTTTGCACGGTTTTCTGCATTGAATGTAATGATAGAATAAGATGCTACAAGTATTGCAATGATAAGAGAAGTAATATTAATCACTTTGATTGCATTTACTGATGCAGAAACCCTTTGCGTCCTGCGTTCGAGCACTTCATTTTCGCGGCGCTGCATCAGGCCTATATTGAAGCGGATTGAATCCATTAATTTTTTTCCGTAGTAACCCCGTGCTTTTGTTTCATCGGTAATATTAAAATCTGTTTGCTTGAAACCGGTAATCCCGTTATTCAATAAAACAAATTTCTCATCGATCAATGCACGCAGGTGTTCAAGCCTTTCCGACTGCAATTGCCCATCGGTTGTTTGGTCGGAAGTAAGATCTTTTAATAACAGGTATACTGAATCTACATAACGATGGCTTGGATAAAACAGGTCAAGAAATTTATCATCTTTCATTAATACATATCCGCGATAACTTGTCTCCGCATCTTTCATTTCAGACATTAATACTTCGAGGTTATTAATCACTTTGTTTGTATGGTTAACGCGTTCGTTTTGCCTTGTTAATTGCCAGTTAGTATAAAAGGTAAGAATATAGGAAATGAGCAAAAGAATAAATGCAGACAAATATCCAACCCGAATTTTACCAGCGAAATTGAATTGCATGTATGAATAATTTTATTTGGATGCCATTAATATGCTAAAAGACAAACGAAAAAAATGCCGGATTCGATTGCTTGACAGGATAAGTGAAAATAAAGGCGAACCTGATAAAATTATACAAATAGAAACGGACTTTCAAATACAAATCATTTAACACTGCCCGGGAATAACAGCTTTTTTATTCAGGTTTGATATTTTTGCCTTACATTTTTTCAGCAAGGCTTTCAGGCAGAAATTTATCTTGTTAAACTTCAGAAAAAGCACAGCACACATCAAGCTTTTGCAGTTAAAAAATTGTCATCTGTAAAAAACTTGTTTTTATTGCATTTATATTATTGCCAATAGTTTTTTAAACCTATATTGAACAAAATAGTTTAGACTGAGTGAATACAAGATTTAAAAAAAATCGATTGCTTGCATTGGTAATAGCATCATGCTGTTTGCTTTCATGTATGTATTCATCCGGCCAGAAGACAGATACTACGGGAAAGAAAACTCCCGGTATAAAAAACAGTAATTTTTTTCGTTTTGCCATTGGCACGATTTCACGAGGCCATTCGGATTCAGCAGCAGTTGCCATCAATACAAAAAGCGAAACCCCTTTTTTACCTTACCAGGGAAAAGGCATCCGTCATATTTTTTTGAAACAATATGGTTTTGAAAGGGCATTCTCCGATACTGCAAGACCGCCAAATACAGATGCAGGTTCACGTTTACTGAACAGCCTTCACCGCAACACACGAAACTGGGTAGTGCGTAATAACCTTTTTATTTCTGAAAGCAGCACGTTGAATGCATACAAAGTTGCCGACAATGAAAGATACCTGCGTTCTCTGGAATATATTCAGGATGCCCGTATAATTGTTGTGCCCATCCCGGATAACCCTGATTCGGTAGATTTATTAGTGATCACAAAAGACCTGTTTAGTATTACCGGGGAAATAAATAGCTTAAGCACGAATAGTTATAAAGGAAGTATTACCGATGCGAACGTATTAGGGATGGGGCAAAAAATTCAGTTCACTACTTCGCTTGAACCTGTACGTGCACCTGCCTTTGGCTATGGTATTTTGTTTACAAAAAATAATATAGCGGGAAGTTTTATCAACGCATCTGTTCAGGTAGCAACAATCAACAGCGATCTTGGATCCGGTGCACAGGATGAGCATGCGAAGGTATTGACTCTTCAACGCCCGTTGTATTCGCAATACTCTCACATGGCAGGTGCATTAACAATTGGGGATTATGAATCGAGAAAAGAATATACAAGTATTCCCGACAGCATTTTTTTCAAATATCATTACAATGTTGTTGATGGATGGATTGGTTATAATATAGGCATACAAAAAACCGGGCTCAACTCTGCACGTGACAGAAGGTTTGTGAGCCTGCGTTATTTCCGAAATCATTTTTCTGAGATCCCATACCAGGTTGGCAATAATTATTTTTTTAAATTCAATGACAGGCAAGGGATACTCGGGCAGTTTACTTTTTTCAAACAGGATTTCTATAAAACAAATTATATCTATGGCTTTGGTACAACAGAAGATGTTCCTTACGGGTACAACATTGCCCTCACAGCAGGCTGGTATAAACAGTTGGATTTGAGCAGGCCGTATGTTGGCGCAAACCTGAACTGGTATGTTGTATCTCAGAGAAAAGATTTCATTCAATATTTTTTGAGGACAGGTGCTTTTTACGGGCAGGGAAGGGTGGAAGACGCAAGCATATTATTAGGGTCGAGTGTATTCAGCCATTTGTATGTTTACAAAGGAATAAAGATCAGGCAATACCTGAACGTGAGTTATACCAAATTGTTTAATCGTGTCGGGCTTGACCCGTTGCGTATTGATAATGTTTTTGGCATTCGTTATTTCAGCTCCGATTCTGTATTTGGCAATCAACGTATGAGTTTGCATACCGAAACTTCTGTATTCTTAAAATATAAATTATTAGGATTCAAATTCGCGCCGTTTGTGTTTGCGGATTTTTCGCTGATTACCCCGGAACATCAGGATTTTTCAAAATCTGCATTGTTTTACAGCCTTGGTGGGGGTTTGCGTCTTCGTAATGAAAATCTTGTTTTCGGCACCATAGAAATCTTTCTTGCCTATTTTCCACGAAGGGGGAACCGGGGCGATAATCAGCTCAAATCATTCTCCAATTCTGATGTGCAGTTTAAATATAACAGCAGTTATGTGCAAGCGCCGGATGTTGTGCAGTTGAATTTTGATAATAACCAGATATTGGGGAATCAGTGAGCAGTTGACGGATGACAGATGTCAGTTGTCAGACCTCGGTGAAGCTTGCTTTAGGAAACGTAAGATTGCATTAAAGACTGTCAACTGACAACTATCAACTGACAACTAACTCTCCAACACTTTTTCCATCTGCATGCTTCGTGAGCCTTTGATCAGAAAATAAGTATCAGAAAAATTTTGTGTTTTGAACCATTCTTTTGCTTCTGAAGAATTATTGAAATGAAGATATGGATGTCTCAATTTTAAAAAATCACCACCAACCAGTGCAACATCATTCCAATGAAACTTATCAATGAGGGTAATGATGTTCTGATGTTCTTCAAGGCTTTCTTTTCCCAATTCTGCCATTCCGCCAAGCACTAATATTTTTTTATCGGCTTTGATCGCTGCAAAATTTTCTATCGCGGCTTTCATGCTTGTAGGGTTTGCATTGTAGGCATCCAATATAAATTTGTTCGATCCTTTTTCCAGCAACTGCGAACGGCTGTTTGACGGCGTATAAGTTTCTATTGCTTCTTTTATTTTTTCAGCAGGAACTTTAAAATAATTTCCGACAGTTACTGCAACAAGTATATTCGGCAAATTATAATCACCAACCAATTGTGTATTGATAGATTTTAATTCGATGCCTTTAGTTATCTGCACTTGCAAAAATGGTTCGCTTTGCAAAACATTTCCTGTAATATCTGCATTGATTGTTCCGTAGGTTATAATGTTAGGGATGCCTTTGCTCATTGCTTGTAAATATTCATAATCCCACATCACGAAAGCAGTGCCATTGTTCTTTCTTAAAAAATCATACAATTCCCCTTTGCCTTTTTTAACGCCTTCAATTCCGCCAAAACCCTCTAAATGTGCTTTACCTGCGTTAGTGATAATGCCGTGCGTTGGCAATGTATATGTACAATAGCTTTCAATTTCTTTTTGATGATTGGCACCCATTTCTATAACGATCATGTCAGCATCCTTTTTTACACTCAATAATGTCAATGGAATGCCGATATGATTGTTCAGGTTTCCCTGCGTGGTATATGTTTTGAATGTGGATGAAAGAACGGCATGTATCAACTCTTTGGTTGTAGTTTTTCCGTTGCTCCCTGTGATAGCAATAAGAGGAACATTGAATTGTTGGCGATGATGTTTTGCTAATTGTTGCAATGTTTGCAACACGTCATCAACAAGAATTGTTTTTTCATTTTTTTTTGTTGAGGATAATTCGTCAACAAAAGCATAAACAGCACCTTTTTCCAATGCCTGTTCAGCAAATGTGTTGCCATTGAAATTCGGTCCTTTTAATGCGAAATAGAGATCGCCTGGTTTAAGCTTTCTTGTGTCGGTTTGGATTGCAGGATACTGGCAGTAAATGCTATAGAGTTCTTTAATACTGATCATAAAACAAAACTAACTAAAAAGCCATCCCGAATTTTGAGATGGCTTTTAAAATTATATGATGAGTTTAGTTTACTGTTTTCTTGTGTTCTGCCTTCTTTGTTTGTAGCTGATACCTGTTTTTCTTCCGTTACCAGAAGGGCTACCCACTCTGTCCATAGCACAACGGAAACCGATTGTAGAGCTTGCCTGGTCTTCTTCAAGGAAACGGCGTGTTCCAGGGCTCAACCAGTAAGGACGGTCGTTCCAGCTTCCACCTTTTACAACCCTTGATTTATCGCTGATGAGCGTAGTGAAACCATATCCGTAATGGTTCGATGAATCCTTGTCGTATTTTACACCGGAAATCAAAGAGTCACCATCAATATAGTTGATCACATTACCTTTTTGATAGTTGCGGCGGTTTTTGCTTTCTTCATCAGTAACATCACGATATTTAATTCTACCCAAACTATCTCTTTCAGCTTTATTGTCTTTGCCCATATCAATAGTCTGGAATTTGTTACCGCGATAAGGAGCAACATCATTCACATCCATTGTTGAAAGCGGGCGATAAACATCGGCAACCCACTCGCTAACATTACCCGACATATTATAGATTCCGAAACCATTTGGATAGAATGAATTTACCGGCGCAGTATACACTGCATTATCATTCAAGCCACCGGCAACACCCATGTTATCACCAGAGCCGCGTTTGAAGTTTGCAAGAAAGGTTCCCTGCCAGCTTCCGTGGCGTGTATCGCGCAGCCCGTTTACATTATTGCTCCAGGAATAAACCTGTTTGTTTGCAATTAACTCTTCACCTCTTTTGCTATCTTTTGTACTTGCTAACGGATTTTGGTTGATATAACCCAAAGCTGCATATTCCCACTCAGCTTCAGTTGGAAGGCGGTAATTCGGTAAAAGGATACCATCTTCAAATGTCACTTGTGTTCTTGGTGTTCCGTTCGGGTTTTTTAAAGTATTCTTTTTAGATTTTGCTGCAGCTCCTGGTGTTGGCTGGTATTCGCCAAGCAAATAAGCTTTTGTGTTGAAGTTTTCCTGCCCAAGCCCCTGGATGTTTTTCAATGAATTTTTATTGATGAAGCCCTTATCAACAAGCGCTTTTTCATTTACACGGTCGCTTCTCCACAAACAAAAATCATAAGCTTGTTTCCAGGTTACGCCAACAACAGGATAATAATTGTATGATGGGTGGCGGAAATAGTATTCAACCAGTGGCTCGTTATATGCCAATTCACTTCTCCAAACTAATGTGTCGGGAAGAGCAGCGTTACGGACAGCCTGGTATTCATCTCCGTCAAACACATTATTCAGCCAATACAGGTATTCACGGTAATGTACGTTTGCAACTTCTGTTTTGTCGATATAAAATGAGTTTACAGTAACCCTTCTTGGAGTGTTATTGTTATCTCCCATTACATCTTCTTCGGTAGCTCCCATGGTAAATGTACCACCCTGAACAAATACTAATCCCGGCCCTGTAGGTTGCTCTTTTTCGAGAGCTACCTGGTAGCCACCCATGTTTTTGTCGTTATAATTCCAGCCTGTTACTGTTGATTTTTCAGGTTTTTTACTGCAGGATACGATTAATACTGCACTGGAAGCAAGAAGTGTCAGGTTTTTCAGATTCATTGTTAAAACGTTTAGCCGTGATTTGAAACTTATTAAACGACGGTTGCTTGTAAATATTGTATTTTTTGATAGGTTCTTTGCCTTAAAATAATACGCACCGCGAATATAAAAGGTTTCTATCTGAATATGCAATGTTATAATCCTGGCATTTGACTTCGGTTTTCTTTATGTATATTATAAACCAATCATTTACAAATTATAAAATCCTTAAAATTCTTTTTAAGATTACATATTAAGAGTAAACCTCTGTGAAAAAATTTTAAATCATAAAAAACAGGAAAGTCCGCAATAAAACCAACCGGAAACCGTTGAAGTAAAATTAATTGTGAAGAAAACGATGATTTTGGACGATGTAGTAAGAAACCGTAAGCATATTTTTTTCGTCATTAGTAGTATAAAAATTTCTTTAAACCCTGCGAAACATTGCGATTAAAATCGTCATCATTTTAGGACAAATTATTATTAAAAACATGAAACGATTGACCTTTAGACTGACTGTTCTCTTATCTCTGTTAGGTGGCTTTAATCTTTTGCATGCTCAAAGCGCAGATCAATTAAATGTAATTACCACTGCTGTTCCTTTCTTACGTATTTCGCCGGATGCAAGGGCTGGCGGGATGGGCGATCTTGGTGCAGCAACGTCTCCGGATGCAAACTCTTCATTTTACAACCTGGCAAAAACACCGTTTGCAAAAAAGCCGATTGGTATCGGGCTTACATACACACCATGGTTGAAAGACCTTGGCTTGAACGATGTATATTTATTGTCAGCGGCCGGATATTATCAATTAGATAACCAGCAGGCTATTTCTGCTTCCATACGTTATTTCAGTTTGGGAAATATTCAATTCACGGACTACAGCGGAACCACGCTAGGCGAAGGCCGTCCACGTGAAGTTGGTGCTGATTTCGGCTACTCACGCAAGCTTTCTGATAAATTGGGTATCGCGCTTGCTATTCGTTATATCAATTCAAACCTCGCCGGGGGTTATGCCTCAACCGGTACAACTTATAAACCCGGTAATGCAGTTGCAGGTGATATCTCGTTATTTTATAATAACCAGAATGAAGCCGGGGAAGGATTTAGTTACGGATTAACATTAACGAACCTTGGAACGAAGATTGGTTATACTAATGATGCAACTCAAAAGGATTATATACCTGCCAACTTAACTCTCGGTGCTGCATATACGAAAGTATTTGATGAAGATAATAAAATAATGGTGGGGCTTGATTTGCACAAATTATTAGTTCCTGCTGCTCCTGTATCTGTTGATAACGGCGGTTCACAGGATTCTGCTAATCTTGTAAATTATAGAAACAGCAGTGTAGTGAGTAGTTGGTTTAAATCTTTCAGTGGGCCAAGCCAGCTTAAACTGATCAATATTTCTTTCGGTGCTGAATATTCTTACCAGGATCAGTTTTTCGCACGTGTGGGATATTTTTATGAAGACAAAAGCCAGGGTGGCAGGCAATATTTTACAGCAGGAGTAGGAGTAAGATATAGTGTAATGCAATTGAATTTTTCCTACCTGGTGCCTTCGGGAAGTGGCGTTACTCGCAACCCGTTATCAAATACGTTGCGTTTTGGGTTGTCGTTTGATCTTGATGGCGGAAATGATAACAGCAGCAGCACATCGAATACAGAAAATTAAGGAAGATTAGCTGAAACAAAATAATTTTGAAACGTCTTGCTTTGTAGCAGGGCGTTTTTCTTTTATAAAATAACAATATGTCCTACAGAATCGGTTTTGGAATAGATTTTCATCAACTCGTTGAAGGGAGGGAATTATGGATTGGTGGTATTCTCATTCCGCATTATAAAGGTGCACTGGGCCACAGTGATGCAGATGTGTTATTGCACGCGATCTGTGATGCATTGCTTGGCGCGTTGAGTATGGGGGATATCGGCATTCATTTCCCGAACACTGATAATACGTTTAAGAATATTGATAGCAAGATACTGTTACAAAAAACATACGAGTTGATCAAGAGTAAAAATTATAAAATTGTAAATATAGATTCTACACTATGCCTTGAAATGCCTAAAATAAAACCACATACAGAAGCAATGCGCCGAACCATTTCAAAAATTCTTGACATATCCATAGAAGATATTTCTATCAAGGCAACCACTACTGAGAAAATGGGATACATTGGACGAGAAGAAGGATTGTGCGCTTATGCTACGGCGTTATTGGAGAAAGGAGAATATTGAATGGTCAATGGTGAATAGATAGTGGTAAGTTATAAAAAGTAAGTGATAAGCAGAGATGAAAAAGAATTCAAATTGAGATAACTCATCGTTTAGAATTAATATTATTCACAACTGACCATTATCTATTCACCATTGACCATTGACCCTTACTCACTACCTTTGCGCTCATGTCAGAAGTAAAAGTGAAGATCATTAATCAATCCGGTAACGAATTGCCTCAATACGCAACAATTGGTTCGGCAGGCATGGACATACGCGCCAATCTTTCAGAAAAAATAATATTGAAACCTTTGGAAAGGTACCTTGTGCCAACAGGCTTGTATATTGAATTGCCAAAAGATTATGAATTGCAGATCAGGCCAAGAAGCGGACTTGCTGTCAAACAAGGGATTACCTGTTTGAATTCTCCCGGCACCATTGATTCTGACTATCGGGGGGAAATAAAAGTTATCCTGATCAACCTTTCAGCAGAAGAGCAACCGATACAAAATGGCGATCGTATTGCACAGGCTGTTCTCAGCAAAGTAAAAAAAGTGAAGTGGGAGTTGGTTACAAAAATTAACAGCACCGAACGCAATGAAGGCGGCTTCGGCCATACTGGTAAATCATAGGTCTATGAAAATTTCATTTAATTTATCGGGCAGCTTTTTTTTAGTATTCGCAATTGCTGCCTGTCATTCTACAAAAAAAATACAGAAAGTTATTGCAAGTTCAAAGAAAGACACGGTTATCGCAGTGACGGCTATAACTGATGACCCGCATGCAGATTCTTTGAAATTCATCAGTGATGTGGTTGCGAAAGTTGAAAAAAATAAAATTGATTTTAAAACTTTTTCTGCCAAGATGAAGGTGAGTTATGAAGGCAGTGATGGAAAAGGCTCCGACCTTACTGCATTTTTGCGCATACAGGCAGACAGCATTATCTGGGTGAGTATTGTTGGCCCGCTGAACATTGAAGGTGTGCGCATATTAATTACGCCTGATAGCGTTAAAGTGCTGAATAAACTCAATAAAGAATTAATACTGCGTTCAAAAAGTTATTTGCAGGAAATTGCAAAAGTGCCGCTTGATTTTAAAACAGTTCAGGATATCCTTATTGGCAATCCCATTTATTTAGACAGTAATAATATTTCATTTTACAGGAATGAAGAGAATGGCATCTCTTTATTGAGTGTTGGCAATCTTTTTAAAAATTACACCACTTTCAATAAAAATGATTTTACCATAAAACATGGAAAATTGGATGATGTGGATGTGATGCGTGCACGTACCTGCGACCTTTCGTACCAGGACTATGAAAAAAGAGACAGCATTTCTTTTTCTACCTACAGAAAAATTGCAATTGCTGAAAAATCGAAGCTGGATATTGAAATTAGTTTCAAACAATATAATTTTAACGAGGCCTTAAGCTTTCCATTCAAGGTGCCGAAAAATTATAAGAAGAAATAAGCGTTATACATTTTCAAAGTTTATTTTCTAAAGATCCTTTCCGTTCCCGGTGATTTAAAAATCAACACAAACACTATGCTGAAAAAAATCTCATTTTGCCTTGTATTATCATTTGTTGCACATGTTTCTTTTGCGCAAAATCAAACCAAAAGCGACCTGGAAAAAGAACGTGCTGAAATACAAAAGCAGATTGAAGATGTGAAGCGCTCATTGGATGAGACAAAGAAAAACCGGAAAGAAACGCTTGGTCAATTATCATTGCTTCAACGTAAACTGCGTTTACGCCAGGCCGCTATACAAAACATCAATCAGCAGATCAACCTGATACAGGGGGATATGAACCAATCCTGGCGTGATATTTTGAAATTACGCGGCGAACTGGATACATTGAAAAAACAATATGAGGAAAGTGTGGTGTATGCTTATAAGAACAGGAGTAATTATGATTTCCTGAATTTTATTTTTTCCGCAACCAGCTTTAACGATGCGTTGAAAAGAGTGGAGTATTTAAAATCATACAGGGCGTACCGACAGGAACGTGCAGAAAATATTGTAAAAACGCAATCACTATTGCAAGGAAAAATAAACGGATTGAAAGTGAAACGTGAAGAGAAAGACCAGGTATTGCAAAAACAAAATAAAGAACGTTCAGTATTGGAGGATGAAAAAAAAGAAAAGGACCAGTTCATATCGAAACTGAAATCGAGAGAGAAGGAATTGCAAAAAGACCTCGCCGCAAAACAAAGGCAGAACGATAAACTGCAAGCAGCTGTTCGTGCAGCAATTGCGAGAGAGTTAAAGGTAGCAAAAGATAAAGCACTTGCTGAAGAGAAAAAACGTGCGGCTGAAAATACCCCCAAAACAAATCCTGTAAAAGTAAATCCGGTAAATACAAATCCCGTAAATGCAAACCCGGTAGCAAAGACAGATGCTCCCCCAAAACCAAAAAGTGTTTTTGAAGCAACACCAGAAGGATTTGTAGTATCAGAAAATTTTAAAAAGAACAAAGGTAATTTGCGTTGGCCGGTAGAGACAGGGCATGTTACAACTCCTTTTGGCATGAGCAGTGTTGAAGGGATGGATAAAATCCGTCAAAATAGTCCCGGAGTTACTATAGCAACGCCCATAAATTCTGCTGTGCATGCTGTGTTTGAGGGGGAAGTTTCTTCAGTATTTAATATCGAAGGTTCATCAGCAGTGATTATCCATCATGGAGAATATTTTACAACATACAGTAATTTATCTTCAGCAAGCGTAGTTAAAGGTGAAAAAGTAAGTGTTGGACAAATTATCGGAAAGGCAGGAGAAAACGAAGATGGCGCAGGGGAAATTATGTTTATGATTTCAAGCGAAAAAGGAAACCTCAACCCCGAACAATGGTTGAAAAGAAGATAATATTTAATTGGAGAATTTTCTCTTTCTGTCTTTCAGGCTTACCGACTTTTCGTCTTTATAAACATTTACAAAACCGGTTATACAATTGTTCATACTGCGGAACGATTGTGTGAATATCAAATTTCTTCGCATGCTCGGCGGCGTTAGTTTTGAATTTTTTTAATGTAGCATCATCTCGCAAAATTTCTATTGCATGATTGCTCATTGCTTCTATATCCCCAACTGCACTTAAAAAACCTGTTTTACCATCTACATTTATTTCCGGCAAGCCTCCTACATGCGTAGATATCAGCGGTACTCCGGCTGCCATCGCTTCCAATGCTGCAAGCCCGAAGCTTTCATATTCCGATGGTAATACAAATAAATCTGCAATAGCAAGGATATCCTCCATTTGTTCCTGCCTTCCGACAAAACGCATATCATCACATAAATTTAATTCACGGCATAGGTCTTCTGCTCCTGGTCTCTCAGGTCCATCACCTACAAATAATAATTTGCTTTTTATTTTCTTATTTACCTCATTAAAAATATATACCACATCTTTCACTCGTTTTATTTTACGGAAATTGGATGCATGTAATAAAATACGTTCGCCATTTGGCGCAATTACTTTTTTAAATGCATCGATCGGTTTGCGATGAAAGCGCCGCACATCCACAAAATTGTAAATAACCTCAATATCTTTTCTGATCTCAAATGTTTTATTCGTTTCATCTTTTAGATTTCCCGACACTGCTGTTATCGCATCGCTTTCATTAATGGAAAATGCAACAACCGGTGCAAATGTTTTATCTCTTCCTACCAGCGTAATGTCCGTTCCGTGCAAGGTTGTAATTACCGGGATTTTTTTTCCTTGTGCTTCTAATATTTTTTTTGCCATATATGCTGCAGATGCGTGAGGTATGGCATAGTGCACATGGAGCAGGTCGAGATTGTTATTTTTTATTACATCCACCATGGTACTTGATAAAGCGGTTTCATAAGGTGGATAATCAAAAAGCGGGTACGTTGTAACACGCACTTCATGGTAAAAAATATTTGCATTGAATTCGTTTAATCTTACCGGTTGCTGATATGTGATAAAATGGACCTGGTGCCCTTTATCAGCAAGTGCCTTTCCTAATTCTGTTGCCAATACACCGCTTCCACCAAACGTAGGATAACAAACAATTCCGATCCGCATATATGAAATTTATTTTTAAAAAGAAGAAACGAAGATAAACAGATTCTTTTCAATCTCTTTTCCGCTGGTAATTAAGTATGCCATATCTTTTGCGTTTAATGAAGATTGTAAAATAAACGATATGGCATACCTTATTACGGTTAATAATAAATTGAATCATCTGTTTACTTAACTTTAGCAAAAACTAACAGTAATGAGCCGCTTCTTGTTTACTATTTTCTCTGTTTTATTTTCAACAATTTTATTTGCACAAAACGAAGATTCTGTTTTTATCCGCAAACTTGCCGATGCTGTACTAACAGATGGCAAAGCGTACGATAATTTAAAGGTGTTAACCAAAACTGTCGGCGGCAGGCTATCGGGTTCGCCGCAAATGTACAAAGCTGAAGCGTGGGGACAGAAAACGTTGAAAGATGCTGGCGCAGATAAAGTGTGGCTGCAGGAATGTATGGTGCCGCATTGGGTTCGTGGCGGAAAAGATGAAGCAAAATTTATTGCCAATAAAAAAGAAGAAACGTTGGATATACTCGCACTCGGAAATTCTGTAGGCACCGGCCCTGCAGGGATCACAGCACCGGTTATTCTTATCAATTCATTTGAGGAATTGGAAAAAAGAAAAGATGAAATAAAAGGCAAAATTGTTTTTTACAATTATAAATTCAATCCAAAATTTGTTCAGACATTCCGCTCTTACGGCGATGCGGTGCGCTACCGCGAATTCGGTGCAAGCCGCGCCGCTAAATATGGAGCCGTTGCAATGCTTGTTCGTTCGATGACGCATTCAGTAGATAACAATCCGCACACAGGTGCATTGGATTATATTGATTCGTTCCCGAAAATCCCTGCAGCAGCAGTGGGTTTGTGGGATGCAGACAAACTTGCAAAAACAATCCAGGACAATAAAGAGGTGAAACTTTTTTTGAGAACAAATGCAAAGATGCTGCCTGATACTGTTGGTCACAATGTAATAGGCGAATTGACAGGCTCTGAATTTCCTGATCAATACATCACTGTTGGCGGCCACCTGGATTCGTGGGATCCCGCTGAAGGCGCAAACGATGATGGCACTGGTTGCGTACATTCTATAGAAGTTTTGCAGGCATTAAAAGAGATCGGCTACAAGCCGAAACACACTATTCGTGTTGTGTTATTTGCGAATGAAGAAAATGGTTTGCGTGGCGGAACAAAATATGGAGAAGAAGCTAAAGCAAAAAACGAAAAACATATTTTTGGTTTGGAAAGCGACGCTGGTGGATTTACTCCTCGCGGATTTAGCATAGGATTGCCACCGGAAAAAATGCAACATATTCGTGAATGGCTGCCATTGTTCAAAGAATATGGAGTAAGTGATTTTGTGCAAGGTGGTGGTGGCGCTGATGTTGGGCCGCTCGGAGAATTGTTAGGCGTTCCTGTTGGAGAACTGATGCCCGACTCACAACGGTATTTTGATTATCACCATTCACGCAATGATATTTTGGCCAATGTAAATAAACGTGAACTGGAACTCGGCGCACTGAACATGGCGATTTTGATTTACCTGGTTGACAAATACGGGTTGAATTAAAAGATGTTTTTTATTGAACCGACTGAGTAACTCCGGTTGAACATCGTTGCGACGCTCCGTTCAACTTTTGTGCTGCTATGAAACTAAACCTCATTAAATAAAACGTTGCAGATGAAAAAATTTTTGCGCATATCCATGATAGTTATAGTGATCGCATTGATTCTTTTTATTTACTGGAGATATTTTTGGGTATATGGCGAAGGCGTAAAAGCTGGCCAGTTGAACTATGTAATGAAAAAAGGTTTTGTTTTTAAAACGTATGAAGGAAGGTTGATACAGGCAGGTTTCCAGGGAAGTTCTGCGGGGACGATTCAATCGTATGAATTCCGTTTTTCCGTAGTTGATCCGAATGTTGCAAATAAATTAATGGTTAATAGCGGGAAAATGTTTGAACTGCATTATAAAGAATATATGGGAACATTGCCGTGGCGTGGAACTACTACATATATTGTTGACAGCATTCTATCAATGAAAGATGCATCGCCGGGAACGGTTATTCCATTAACGCAATAAATTAAGCGCATAGTAAAAATATACAAGGTCGTTTGTGAATATCAACGGTTTCTTTTTTCCATTCTGCTATTGATTTTGTGCGGATACTTTCATTTGCGCCTGTAATATCAACGGCAATGCAAAGTTGTGTAGAAGCTTTGCAGGTTTTCAAAATCGTTTCTATTAATTGATTATTACGGTAAGGGGTTTCAATAAAAATTTGTGTGCAGTTTTTTTTCTGCGATTCATTTTCCAGTTCTTTTATTATTCGTATCCTTTCCGAATGATCGATCGGAAGATAACCGTTAAATTGAAAATGCTGCCCGTTCATTCCGCTTGCCATCAATGCCAATAAAATAGAACTTGGCCCCACTAATGGCTTTACAATGGCTTTTTCTTCCTGTGCAACCGATACTAATATTTGCCCGGGATCGGCAATTCCGGGGCAACCTGCTTCACTCAAAATCCCTATCGTTTTTCCTGCTTTCAGCTTTTTCCTGAATTCATTTTTTACTTCATCTTCTGCTTTATGAATAGCAAACCATTCGTATTCATCGATGATCATTTCTTTCCAGATCAATTTTAAAAAACGCCTTGCACTGCGTTCATTCTCCACAAAAAAAACCGAACATTTTTGCACAGCGTCAATTACATATTCTGGGATTGTTTCCAACGCATGTTCATCCAGGAAAGTTGGAATAAGATATACATTACCGTTAGTAGCCATGATCATTCTAAATTCTGGTGATACAAACTGATGGTGGCTGCAACCACTGCATACGATGGCGCCAATACCCAACCGATGAAAGGAATAAAATGCATCAGGTAAAATACCAAACCGTTGCCGATCGCTAAACCACGGCGTTTTCCTATAAATGCAAAACTTTCTGACGGGGATAATTTATGGCGTTCGCAACTATAATCGAGCATGGAAAACCCGTAATAATAACATTCCACCGACATGGAAATTACAGGAGTTATCCAGCCTACAAGCGGAAAAAAAGAAAGTATCAAAATGGAAATGGTATACACGGTCTGCCAGAGTGAGTTCCGGAGTGCAACGCGTATTCCCCGCACCATATCTTTAAGCAGCTGGGAAAAACTAAAAGGGAATTCTTTTCCTTCAATGATCGATTCTGTTTTTTCACTCAGGTATGCAAAAAGTGGTGAACCAATAATGAGGAATAAATATTTAAAAAGTGAAAAATAAAAGAATACCAGTGTCAAACGTATCATTATTCCTCCCATCATAAACAAAAAACTCAGAGCGGCGCTTTGCTGGCGATGCAGCCACCTGTCAACGCCAATAAAAGCACTTAGCTCGGAAACAGCTTTATCGGAGGATGTCCAGAAGAAATACATGCCCACACAAAATAAAAGCATATACAAAATGCCCGGAATAATAATCCATTTCCATAATTTATGTTTGCTTATAAATTGATGCGCTTTAAAGTACGACTGAATTGATATGACGATTTCTTTAAGCAAGAGGATCAGAATTGGTTTTTTTGCTTTTAGTTTTTTGAAATAGGCAAAGCAATTATTTTGTTACTCAATGTAAAAATATTTATTCACTAATGGCAGATTTAAAAAATAAAAATACTGGCCTGCTACGAGTGCAAAAACTCAGCCAATCATTCTATAACAGGCAGGATGTTGTAAAAATTGCAAGGCAGTTATTAGGCAAAATTCTAATAACAAAGTTTGACGGGAAGATTACATCGGGGAGAATTATAGAAACAGAAGCGTACAACGGCGAAATTGACAAAGCATCACATGCTTATAACGGAAGAAAAACAGAACGTACAAAAATCATGTATGGAACTGGTGGAACTGCGTATGTATATCTCTGTTACGGCATCCACCATTTGTTCAATGTAGTAACCAATAAAGAAAATGTTCCGCATGCCATTCTTATTCGTGCACTTGAACCGATTGAAGGAATTGACACAATGCTGAAGCGAACAGGAAAAAAGAAATTGGATTTTACCTTAACCCGCGGGCCCGGAAATGTTTCAAAAGCATTGGGAATATTTAAGCATCATTCCGGAGAAGATTTATTGAGCGATAAAATTTTTATTGCAGATGATGGGTTTAAACTTTCTGAGAAAAATATTATTGCTTCACCACGAATCGGTGTTGATTATGCGGGCGAGGATGCGAAACTTCCGTATCGTTTTTTTGTGAAAGATAATGAGTATGTGAGCGGGAAGAAATGAATTGGATTAATTTGAAAAATGTGCCAATGTGAAAATTCATAAATTCATAATTGATCATAATAATCGATGTAATCCGTGTGCTATTCTTTTAAAGAAAAAATTTTGATTTAATATAATAAACCTGGAAATGAAGTGTTTTCACATTTTCAACAGTCGCTTTAAAATTTCGGGCAGGGAACGCCTTTCCTTCCGTCGGAAGGTTTTTTAATATAGATGAGTGATATCTCAATTCCACCCTGGCTTTGTGAAGCCGTTTTTAAAGAAGATATATTCACATCATAACTTAAGCCCATGGTGAAGCTCCCGAAATCCAAACCGAGATAAGGAATGATTGCATCGGTAACATTATTAAAACGCACCCAGCTTCCCACATAAACATTAACAGGGCTTTCAGCATTATTATTTACGTTGATAGAATATGCGCCACCCAATTCCACGTTTGTTGCGGCATCCTGTTTGCTAAACAATGCGCTGAAATGCACGTAACCATCATTAGTAACGGGAAATGCAGCGCCACCATGAACAGTAAAACGCGGATGCAAGGTGTATGTATCATCTCCCAAAAAAGATTCTTTTGGGCTGTTTACATGATACATTGATGCGCCGAGATAAAAGTTATTTGCGCCGTTTGTTGTAGTATTATACAGTAAACCAACATTCATATCAAAATAGTTCAGGTTCACCTGCCGGTTGGAAATGCTCTCCGCACTTGGAAGGGTCCATCCGCCTTGCTGGTCGAGCTGGTCTTCAAAATGCAATTTTGTGCCATCGAGCAATTTTGTGGCATAAGTTCCCTGGAAACCTAATCCCAATTGCTGGTATCCGTCTTCATCTAATGCTAAATGATACGCAGTTGAAAGAGAAATGTAATTGCTGTTCAATGCGCCACTTGCTGTTTTGTCCGTCAT
The DNA here is from genome assembly GCA_018266575.1 of Bacteroidota bacterium. GTDB lineage: Bacteria > Bacteroidota > Bacteroidia > Chitinophagales > Chitinophagaceae > Puia. Next base: position 138,194 of record JAFEAE010000022.1, on the reverse strand, counting down.
ACCCATTACGCCAACCCCCCAGGTATTATTTTCCGGCAGCCGGTTTTTTAAGATCGGCATATCAACAGAAATGGTAGAAGTTATATATGCATTATTGATAGTAGGCCATTGGTCGCGGTAATTGCCTGCAACTCGTACATCCCCGTTAAATTTTCCGGTCAATGCCGGGTTTAACGTTAACGGAGAAACGAAAAACTGTGAGAAAGCAGGATCCTGCGCCCGGATTTCAGATAAGGCAAAGAGGAAGCAAACAAAAAAGAAGGTCTTTTTCATAAGTAGTTTTGATTCATTCAACATCAATTTCGCTGCATTGAGCAAGGTATATTGTTTAATATTACGAATATATCCGGGTAACGGTTGTTTTAAAAGGCGGGGTGTTTTGTTCCAATCATGATAGAACCATCATTGGGCTGTCAAAATAATAAAAAAACATTAAAAGCAAAAATTACAGAGGATATAATTACATCTGCACTTTTGTACCAAAGGCAAGGTCGCCGGCATCGCCTAAACCCGGAACAATATATCCTTTTGCAGTGAGTTCATCATCGATGGCCCCGCACCATAATTTACAATGCGGCTCGCTGCGCAAAACATATTCAATCCCTACGGTACATGCAATAGCTGCCACGATGTGTATTTCTGAAGGATGCCCTTCTTCACGCAGGAACTGGATGGTTTTTACCAAAGATGAACCTGTAGCAAGCATCGGGTCTGAAATAATTACAACACGTTCTTCAAGTTCAGGGCATGAAACATAATCAAGGCTGATTTCGAAAGAACCATCGCGGTTATGTTTGCGGTATGCAGAAATAAAAGCATTATCTGCTTTATCAAAATAATTCAACAAACCCTGGTGCAACGGAAGCCCGGCGCGAAGAATAGTAGCAAGCACAGGCTGGTCTTTCAGCACTTTGCAGACAGCAGTTCCCAATGGTGTTTGAATTTCTTTTTCTACGAAGGCAAGCTGCTTGCTGATCTCATACGCAGCCACTTCACCAATACGTTCGAGGTTCCGGCGAAAACGCATGCGGTCGCCCTGCACTTCTTCATCACGCAATTCGCTCACCCAATTGCTGAGTAATGAGTAGTCCTGACTTAAATTAACAACCATGAGAATAAGTTAAATACAAAAAATGGTTTCGCAACAAAGCTAAAGTCTTTTCATGTATTTTTTTGCGAATATCTTTGCTGGATGCATACCAGTTTGAGTTTTACTTCGGGACTTGTAATGCCGAGGTGAGGGGCGTCATACGGATTCCTCCTTCTTCTAAATGACAAATCCCTGATATTCGAAATTCAAACATTACTTTTTGTGTATTAAAAAGAATGAAATGGTTTACAGGGTTATCGGTTTAATGAGCGGAAGCTCGCTCGATGGATTGGATATTGCATTTGTACAGTTCCATGAAAATGCAGGTAAATGGAATTTCGAGATCATTCAAACGGCATGTTATGAATATAATAATCCATGGAAGAAAAAATTGCAGGAAGCAACTTTGTTAAATGCACTGGATTATCAGTTGCTGCATGCTGAATATGGAAATTATATTGGTGAACAGGTAAACCGTTTCGTTGATGCACACAATCTGCATTACCAGGTTCAGCTTATTTCTTCTCACGGGCATACAACATTTCATGTTCCCGACAAAAAGATGACTGCCCAATTAGGCGATGGCGCTTCGATTGCAGCAGCAACAGGAATTAATGTTGTGAGCGATTTGCGTGCAATAGATGTGGCTTTAGGGGGCCAGGGTGCTCCAATTGTTCCGATCGGTGAGAAATTATTATTTAGTGGTATTGATTTTTTTCTGAATCTCGGAGGCATTGCCAATATTTCCCAGAAGAAGAATAATGAATTTATTGGTTTTGATGTTTGTCCGGCTAACCGCGTATTAAATATGCTGGCGAACAATGTTGGAAAAAATTTCGATGAGGATGGAAAATTAGCAACACAAGGAAATATTAATAAAAATTTATTGAAAGAATTAAATGGATTAGAGTATTACGGTTATCCTTACCCGAAATCGTTGGCAAATAATTTCGGAACGGATATCGTTTATCCAATAATTGAAAAAAGCAATTGCAGTGTTGAAGACGGATTAAGAACGTATACAGAACATATCATTCATCAAATAAAATTATCAGTAAACAAACTGCTGCAAAATAATAATGCTCCTGCTTCTGAGAACGACCAACGGCCAACGACCAACCATCAACTCCTCGTCACCGGCGGCGGGGCAATGAATACATTTTTGGTTGAACGTTTAAAACAAACATTTGCCGAATTGAATGTTGAAGTTATTGTGCCGGAAAAAAATATTGTGCAATATAAAGAGGCATTGATCATGGCGCTGATAGGTGTGTTGCGCTGGCGTGAAGAAACAAATATACTGGCTTCAGTTACCGGAGCAAAAAGAAATAGTATTGGCGGCGCAGTTTGGATAGGGCAGGAAGCGTGAGGAGGGGTAAGTTGTAGGTTGTAAGTGGTAAGATGAGTTTGTAGAAAGAAAAATATTGGTGGTAATAAGCCTCACCCTCATTCCCTCTCCAAAGGAGAGGGATGCCCATTATTTCGGGCTTCATGAAATTTCCCAATACAAAACCAAGTTGCGCAGAGGCACCCTTCTCCACTGGAGAAGGGATGGGGATGAGGCTTCAACTACACATTTTACGATATAATAACTATAGCACATCCGGGGATTTAGTTTTAATTTTGCCGCTGCAAATTGCTCAATAGAATTGTTGTCGTACAAGTTAGCCCTTCTTCCACTGGAAGAAGCGAAGACAACGATGCTTAATAGTAGCAATGCCGTTCAGTACATAAAAAATATTAACTGACCGGAATAAACGTACTCCTGAAATTTTTTTGAATTATGAGATGGAAAAGAATTTTGTCAATCGTTCTTGCTTCAATAGTAACTGCGTGCATTATTGTGTTGATCTTTCTTTCATCCATTGTTAAATACCTGATCGAAAAACACAGCGAAGAATATACCGGAAGAAAAATTGTGATGGATAACCTGCACATCAATTTATTCAGCGGGAATATCCGTTTTGATAAACTGAAAATTTTTGAAGCGAAAAGCAATGCTGTTTTTTTAGCGTGCGACAGAATTGAAGGAACGATTTCCACACACAAACTTTTTGCCTCGAAATATGATATCACAGAACTGCAGTTTGAGAAGCCGGTGATCAATATTATTCAAAAAGGAAACAAATTTAATTTCAGCGATCTTGTAAAACGCTTTGTTACGGATGTACCGCCATCGCCAAAAAATGCAAAGCCAACTCAATATTGGATACATAACCTCGAAATCGATTCTGCGAACTTAGTTTATGTAAACACATCTCCGTATAATAAAATTGAAGTGATTGACTGGGATACAAAAATCCCGGTGATTGCATGGGACAACCCGGTATACGATATTGCAACAAGCCTTGAAGTGCCAACCGGTGGAAAATTAGCAGGCAACCTGAACATTAACTCAAACACATTTTTATACAAAACAAAATTCGACCTGACGAAATTTAATATTAATGTATTGTATCCTTATCTGAAGGATTACCTGAAAGTGAAATCGCTGGATGGCTTGCTTAGTGCGAGTCTGGCGATTACCGGAAACATGCACAAAGCTGCAGATATTGCTGCAAGCGGAAATATGAATGCAGAAGATTTTGCCATTGTTGATGTTACTTCTGACCGGTTAACAGCTTTTGGAAAAATGGATGTGCAGATCGATTCGATCAATACAAAAAATAATTTTTACAATTTTAAAACGATCGATGTGAAAGAACCATACGTGGAACTTTCCATGTATGATGACGGATATAATTTTCAGCGATTGATGACTTCGCCCGGCAAAAGTGCGATTGATACCGCTGTTACTGCTTATGCAAATATTTTTATTATGATGGCAGATTATGTACAAAGCATCATTCAGAATTATGTGGCGAGCAATTACAATGCGAACCAGTTTAAAATTGAAGGTGGCCATTTTATATTTACTGACTACACACACGGAGATAAATTCCAGTACGATTTTGATTCGCTGTATATGGTGAGTAATAAAGTGAGCAGCGGTAACGACCGGATCACACTTAATGTACAATCACTGCTGAACCGATCGGGAAATTTAAAAGCAACACTTGCGGTGAGCCCGAAAAATTTTCAGGATATGGACATAGATGGCATTGTGAGTGGATTGCTCGTTTCCGATTTTAACCCGTACTCCAAATATTATGTGGCTACTCCTTTTTTAAATGGTGCGGCTACCTATACAAATAAAACAACTATTCTTAACAGGAAACTGACGAGCAAAAATGTGCTGGATATTACGAAGATCGAAGCCGGTAAAAAAGTGAAAAACAAAACAGCCATGAATATACCGGTGCGGTTAGCGGTTTCATTGCTGAAAGATGTGCATGGGAATATTCATTTAGACATTCCTGTTAGCGGCAGCCTCGACGACCCGAAATTTAAATGGGGAAAAGTGATATGGCAGGTGGTGAAGAACCTTATTGTGAAAGCGGCAACTGCGCCGTTCCGTTTTTTTGCCAATGCATTTGGCGGAAAAGAAGAAGATTATGACCATGTAAGTTTTGATTATATGCAAAATTCAATTAATGGCCCGCAGAAAAAGGTGTTGGATAATCTTGCGAAAGTGTTGACGGAAAAACCAGACCTGAAATTGCAACTGATACAAGTTACCAGCCGCGAAGATGAAGCTGATGTATATGCACTCCAGCAAATAAAAAAACAATACCTGAATATTACTGCCGATAGCATTACTACCTCATTGCAGAACAGAATTGATTCTGTTGATAATAAAGATTCGCTTTTCAATAAATATGTTAATGGGAGATTGCAATCAGGTTCTTCGTTTATGTCTGTGCAGGAAAAATGCGTGCAGATAATTGGGAGAGAAAAAATGGATGCGGTTGTTAATTCGATAATGGAAAAAAGAAACCAGGTTGTTGCAGAATATCTCACACAACAAAAACAAATTGCAGCAACGCGATTAAATATTTCTTCAGCGAAAGATCAGTTATCACGAGGACAGCTTCCAAAGTATATGATCAATATTGCGACCGATGAAGGGCAACCCGATGTAAAAGCAGAAGTCGTGAATAAAAAGTAAGCAGTTAAAGGAATTTGTAGTGATAAAAAATTTTGATAATAAAGGTTGGAAAATAGATCGAACAAAACTTTGGTATCCCGAAAAACCAGATAGTTGGAATGTTGACGAACTATTTGAGAGCCCTAATAAAGATTTCGCTTGTTTAACTTACAATATCGAAGAATATCGGATGGGTTTTTATGGCGGTTTGATTTCAATTTTTGAAAACAAAGATTTGTCATCGCTATTAGTAAATCCTAAAAATCAATGGTTTTCTTTTAATAGTCGCAAGCCAATAATTTTTAGTGATAATTTTTTAATCATGAGAAAGCTTGCGTATAACCCGGATGAAAATTTATCCGGAACACCTTTTTCTGTATTTGATCTGGAGAAGAAAGTTTTTGGATTTTTTGATTTCGACCCATCTTCAATTTATTACTCACTAATTAAAACTAACAATAACATTTATCAAGTTAATCTTGATAACCCGAATGGATTAAAGAATATGAGAGTTGTACCTCACAACAGGCATGGAGAAGCATTGGACATAACAACATTAAAATTTTATCCTTTCAGCAAAACCGATATAATGACTGAAATATATTTCGCTGAAAAAATGTTGCAAGCTGAATAAGCAGACTTATCACTTACGACTTACCACTCTTCCCTTACATTCCCAACACCTGCTTCAACTTCGCATATCCGTTTTTACTGACAGGAACTTGTGCACCGGTTTTTAAAATAACAAGATAGCCTTCCTTTTCATAAGGCTCAATGCGTGTGATGAGTTGAACGTTCACGATATAGGAACGATGTGTGCGCACAAACTGCCCGGGATTTAGTGACTGTTCAAAATATCCCATTGTTTTATTCTTTAGAAAATTTCCTTCTTTGGTGTGGATCTTTACATAATCATCCGACGCTTCGAGATAATGTATTTCTTCTACGGGAATGATCTTTATTTTTCCGGCAGTCTTAACAACAATGCGATTGTTTTGCACTGGTGATGCAGGAACAGCTTCTAATAAAGATTGTGTATTATTTTTCGATGTGCCTGTATTGCTTTGATCCAGGAATTTTGCAATGGCTTTATTGAAACGCTCTTTACTGAAAGGCTTCAATAAATAATCCACTGCATGATTTTCGAAAGCTTTGATAGCATATTCATCAAATGCTGTTGTAAAAATTACAAGCGGTGGTTTTTCGATGAGCTCCAGCATTTCAAATCCATTGATCTTCGGCATTTGTATATCGAGGAAAATTAAATCAGGCTGATGTTGCTGTATTGCTTTTACACCTTCAAAACCGTCATTGCATTCCTGCATCAATTCTATCTGCGGAAAATCTTTCAGATACTCTTTCACGATAGATCTCGCCAGCGGCTCATCATCTATAATTAATGTTTTCATTATACCTGTGGTATTTTCACTGTAGTTATAAAAAAATTATTCTCTGCTTTTGCCTGGAGCAGGTCGTTTCTTGCGAACAACAAATATAATCTTCGTTGTACCGAACTCAATCCAAATCCTACGCCTTGTTTCGGGCTTGATGTTTCCGGGTCGAATGGATTGGTAACAGTAATGATAAGGTCATTGTTTATTTTTTTTGCGTCGATACTTATTGTTACATCTTCAGTTGTATCATACAGGCCAAATTTTATAGCATTTTCTACAACAGGTTGCAATAATAACGGCGGGAGTTTTAATAACCTGCAGGTTTCTTCACAACTTATTTGTGTTGATAACCGATGGCCGAAACGTACTTTCTCAATGTCGAGGTACAATTCAAGATATTGCAATTCTTCATCGAGATTTACGAGTTGATGTTCTTCTTTTTTTAACGTGCCGCGTAAAAAGTCAGAGAGCTGGTGCACCATTTTTCTCGCCTGTTCAGGTTGCGTGGTTACCAAAGCGCTGATCGAATTCAAACTATTAAATAAAAAATGCGGTTGTAGTTGCTGCCTTAATTTGAACAACTCCGCTTCTTTCGCAAGGTTCTCTGCTTCTGTTTTTCGTGCATCCATTTCTTTTTGCTCTTTTTGGGTATACCACAAAAGGCTTAAGGTAGTCATGCAGCCTAACATCAGGAAAGCAACTGCATAACGAAGTGTTGATGAAACATTCACCATGGCCAGGTAAACAGTTTCTGATTTGAAGATCGCCCACAACAATACACGCACAACAACCAGCCACACCACAGCAAGCCCGAAACTGATAGCAAGTACGTACCAGTATTTTTCCTGTCGCGGCAGATAATACCGCATATTATTTATGATAAGCAGGCATGCACCAGCGAGCAGAAAATTACTGATAGAACTATCGGCGAATGCCTGCAACTTTGTGGCTCCATAGTTGAATACAACACTATAGTGTACGGCAAACCACAGCAACCACCATATTGCAAAAGCAATTCTGAATTTTTTGTTGATTTGGTTGGACAAAGCGTTATTTGTGGTTTATAGTTCATAGTTAATGGTTCATGGTTCATATTGCGGCAATGAACTATCAACTATGAACTTCTAATTTAAATGCATTGATCGTTTCATACTGTTTTCCAAAATGTGTGCGGCTTTCAGGTTTGTAACATTAATAAAAATTTCCGCATCATCATCTTCACGAATACTCGAATACATTTCAGCACCGTCGATCAGGTCGTCCAATTTATGCAATTCGCTGACATTAATAAATTTCCAGTGCACGGGTTTTTGCGCAGCATTCAAAAAATTATCCTGCTCACGTTCGCCAAGTAACTGCGCTTTTTGAAATGCATGAAATTCATCACTCGCTTTTAGCAGCCGCAATTGTTCATCAAACTGCGGAGTGTGATTGCCGTCGCCGCAAATAATACGATAAACAATTTTTGCAAGATACCAGTTCATAAGTTTAAAGTTGTTAATGGTAATTTGATGGTGAATGGTCAGTTGTTAATGGTAAATTATATAGCTAACTTCTTTCTTCTATCTTTTCACATCTTACTTCTCACTAATAATTCTTGATCTCAAATCCCCCGAAAAAGCAGGTTCCTTTTAGTATTAAAACTTTATCAGGATTAATGCTTACAGGTTGTTTTCTTTTATCCTCAACCCCGCCAAAAACAGGAGTGATATGGATTACAACCTGCCAGTCTGCAGGCACAATTATTTTTCCGCCACCGAAAACAAGTGTCATATCAATAACAGCGGGCTTAATAATATCTGCCTGTGAAAAATCAATCTCACATCCCCCCATAAAACAAGTGATATCGCCACCTTTAAAATCTTTTGAGATAATTCTTTTTTTGGATGAACCGAAAACAGCAGTGGAATCAAAAAAATCTTCTGAAGAATAATCAGTTTTTCCTATTGGATCTACGGGGTCATTTTTTTTTTCACTGTGCCAACTACTCCAATCCGATCTTATCCAACCACGGTCGCGTCTTGGACGCAGGATCATGGTTAAACCAACTGCAACAATTATAGTAGGTACAATAAAACGGTGCATATCAAACCCGATATTCATCTGGTCGAATAAGAATATTCCGCCAATGGCGATCATAATGATCCATCCCGGGTTGCGGAACTGATGTCTTAAACCAGAGTATATTCCAATAGCTATTAAAATCATCGGCCAGGAAAAAAGCCAGTCAGGAAAAAATGGGAAGGATAATTCCCTCATAAAAAAAACAGCACCTACTACTAATAAAAACAATCCTGCAATTATTCTTCCCTCGTGCCTGTTGCGGTTATAGTCGTTGTTTTGATTTTGCGAGCACATAAACAATTTATTTTATGAGCCAAAACTAAACAGGAATATTTCGTAGGGCAACTGCATTTAGGCGATAGGATATTCGAGGGCGGTAAAAGCGGTAGTTTTGTCGGCGAAGGAGTGGGGTGGTAAGTTGTAAGCAGTCAGCTGTAGTCAATTTTAAATTTGCAATTTTAGTTGGATTTTAAAGACCTGGCAACCCTGCTTCTGGAATTTGCTTTTTCTACTTATCACTTACAACTTCCTGCCGGAGTTACATTTCGCCTAAACAAGCAACCTGAACTCATCTCCATCAAACAAACCAAGGTCGCTTAGTTTAAGATGAGGGATTACAAGAAGCGCCATAAAGGATAATGTCATAAAAGGAGCAGAAAGTGCAGAACCAAGTTGTTTTGCAGCAGCATCGATTGCGGTATATGCTTCCGCGATTTTATATCCTTCTTCATTGCTCATTAATCCTGCAACCGGCAGCCCAAGTATCATTTCGTTTTCATTGTTCACACAACTTACGCCACCATTATTTTTAATAATAAGATTTACTGCTTTACAAATACTTTCATCATCCACGCCCACGGCAACAATATTATGACTGTCATGTGCAACCGAAGATGCTATAGCGCCTTTTTTTAACCCAAAATTTTTAATGAATGATTTTGCGATCGCTGCTTCTTTGTAGCGGTTCACCACAACGATTTTCAAAATATCTTTTTCAGGATTGCTTTTCAGTAAACCATTTTCAACTTTCAGGTCGCTGATATTGCAGATGATTTTATTAGTGATCAATTGCCCGTCCAATGCTTCGATCACATACACCTGCTCGATGTTTTCTTCTTCCCCCCATTTGTTCAGGAGGTATTTGAAATCTTCTGGTTTTTTTTCTGAACAGGAGAACTGATTAAGTACACCAACTTGTATTTTTCCTATTAATGATTTTCCGTTTTCAGCTACTAACTCACCGTTTATATAAGTTTGAATGACTTCAAATTTTTTCAAATCTTTCACTATAATAAAATCTGCAAAATCATTCTCGCGTAACAGACCAACATCTAATTTATAATGCAGCACAGGATTAATGCAGGCAGCTTTTATGACCTTGAAAATATCAATACCCTTTTCAACGGCCCTCGCACACAATTGCTCGATATGCCCGGCAACCAAACTATCAGGATGTTTATCATCGCTGCAAAACATGATTTCATCGGGGTGATCATTTAATAAACCAATCAAGGCTTCGAAATTTTTTGCAGCGCTTCCTTCCCGGATGATAATTTTCATTCCATATCTCAATTTATCCAATGCTTCTTCGGCTGTAAAACATTCATGGTCGGTGCTGATGCCGGCATCTATATATTTTTTTGCGAGATCGCCGCGTAACCCCGGTGCATGCCCGTCAACAGGCTTTTGCAGTTGATGGGCCGCCCGGATTTTTTTCATTACTTCATCATCATGATTAAGCACGCCGGGAAAATTCATCATTTCACTCAGATATTTTATTTCTTTTTTCTGCAATAATGAGTTCACCTCATCGGCATTCAATGAGGCACCGGCAGTTTCAAATGTTGTGGCAGGCACACAACTTGGTGCGCCGAAATTAAATTTGAAAGGAACCTTGCTTCCATTTTCAATCATATATTCTACGCCGGGTAATCCGCAAACATTGGCAATTTCATGTGGGTCGCTTACAGTTGCCACGGTTCCATGAACTACCGCAAGCCTTGCAAATTCAGACGGTACGAGCATCGAACTTTCGATATGAACGTGCGAATCAATAAAACCGGGAAGGATGAAAGTGGTAAGTGGTAAGTGGGAAGCCGGAAGTTCTCTGATGGAGCTGATCTTTCCATTTTCAATGGTTATTGCTGCAGGGTAAATGCGTTGCTTGAAAACATCAACAATATTTCCACTTATTTTATTAACCATGAATTGCTTTTGCCGGAAAATTAAGAAATATGCAACAAGTTAAAAAAGTGATGACAGAAACAGGCCTTATATTTGTTTTCCTTATTTTTAAATAAAAATTATTTCTATGAAACTTTTACAGGCAGGTTTGTTTGCATTATTGGTACTCGCGGGAATTACAACAGCGAAAGCGCAAACAGTTGATGAGATCATTGATAAAAATATCGCGGCGATCGGGGGGAAGGATATTTTATCAAAAATAAATTCCATTAGTATTGAAGGAACAGCAAATGCTATGGGGAATGATTATCCAACAAGTATCACTATTCTTAACGGCAAGGGTTTTAAAACCGTGACGAGCGTAAATGGCATGGATATTATCAATTGCATGACAGATACATCCGGCTGGATGCTTAACCCGATGATGGGACAGAGTGAGCCCACTGCTTTGCCGGCTGAGGCTATCAAAGCAGGGAAAGCATCTCTTGATGTTTGCGGTGAATTGTACAATTATAAAGACAAAGGTTTTACTGCTACATTAGAAGGAAAAGAAAAATATGAAGCAGTTGATGCGTACAAGATCAAGTTGACAAATGCAGCGCAGACAATTACCTATTTTATCGATCCAAATACTTTTTACATTTTGCGAAGAGATGTAAAAGCGTCTATTGCCGGAAAGGATATGACCAATACTACCACTTTTTCTAACTATAAAAAAACCGATTTCGGATATGTGATGGCGTTTACGCTGGGAGTAAACAATATGGGATATGATGTTGCTGTGAATTACACAAAAGTTGATGTGAACAAAGATGTAGACCCGAAGATTTTTGCCATGCCGAAGTAAGTTGGGCAGTTGAAACGTAGATCGGCGAGAAATAAAAAGATATTTTAGTTCAACAGGCGGCCATCGGTAACGATCATCAATCATCGTTTGCAAGATCGGGCCGCCTGTTTTTTGTTCGTTGCACAGATTGTTCAAGCCTCCACTCATCAATTTTTTTTGGGTCTCCGCTCAACAAAATATCCGGTACTTTCCATTCCCTGAATTCAGCAGGACGCGTATAAACCGGAGGCGCTAATAAATTATCCTGGAAAGAATCAAACAAAGCAGAAGTCTCATCATTCAATACACCCGGTATCAATCTTCCGATTGCATCAACTACAATAGCTGCGGGTAATTCGCCACCACTCAATACATAATCACCAACAGAAATTTCTTTGGTTACAAAATGTTCGCGGATGCGTTCATCAATCCCTTTGTAATGCCCGCAAATGATCAATAAATTTTCTTTTAATGAAAGCTGATTTGCTGTTTTTTGATTGAATTGTACTCCGTCAGGTGTCATGAAAATTATTTCATCAAATTTTTTTTCTTTCGAAAGAGATTCGATGGCATTGACAAGCGGCTCACACATCATCACCATTCCGGCGCCACCACCGTATTGATAATCATCAACCTGCCCATATTCATTCACTGCCCATTTTCTCAGGTTGTGTACATTAACTTCCAGCAGGTTTTTTTCTTTTGCCCGTTTTAAAATTGAATGGGCAAAAGGGCTTTCCAGCAATTCTGGCAAAACAGTAAGGATGTCAATTTTCATGTTGCAAATATAGTATCGTGCAACACAATTAATTTTGTGCGATAATTTATTCAATATGCCAACTGTAACAATAACTGGAGGAACGGGATTGGTAGGAACAGCATTAACAAAAATGCTTGTTGCTAAAGGATACGAGGTGATTATTTTAAGCAGGAATACCAGTGTGGAAAAAATAACATTCCCGAATGTAAATTATGCAATATGGGATATTGAAAAGCAGGTTATCGATGAAAATGCAATTAACAAAACAGATTATATTGTTCATCTTGCTGGCGCCGGGGTTGCTGAAAAAAGATGGAGCACAAAACGAAAAAAAGAAATTGTTGAAAGCCGCACCCAAAGCGCTGCATTAATTGTGAAATCGCTTAAAGAAATCCCAAACCAGATTAAAGCAATAATCAGTGCATCTGCCATTGGATGGTATGGTGCAGATACTCCGGAAACGATTTCAAAACCGTTTACAGAAACAAAACCTGCTGATAATGAATTTTTGGGAGAAACATGCCGCTTGTGGGAAGAAAGCATTGCCCCTGTAACGGCAATGCATAAACGATTGGTGATATTCCGGACCGGGATTGTGCTTGATGCAAATGGTGGTGCTTTGAAAGAATTTTTAAAACCCTTACGGTCAGGTATAGCCGCAATTTTAGGAAGCGGAAAACAAATCATAAGCTGGATACACATAGACGATATGTGCCGCTTATACATGGATGCTATAGAAAACGAAAGATTGCAGGGAGTGTACAATGCTGTTGCTCCGAAGCCTGTAACAAACAAAACATTGGTGCTGGAATTGGCAAAACAGCTGAAAGGAAAATATTTTATTCCTGTACATGTGCCGGCTTTTGTTTTAAAAATCATGCTCGGCGAAATGAGCATCGAGGTTTTAAAAAGTGCGAACGTCAGTGCAGAAAAAATCAGCAAAACAGGTTTCCAGTTTTTATATCCTTCTATTGAAAGTGCATTGAACAACCTGGTAAAAATGTAGTTATGAATACACCTGCTTTACAGTCATTGGTAATTATTATTGCATAAATCAACGTTTTTTTCGTTTGTATTAGGAATTTAAGGGCTTCGTATTAACGAGATAATTTTCTATCTTGTGCGCACTGCCTTAAGAACCTGAATGTTAGTATGAAAATAGTAAAGTTGTGTTTTGCCACTCCCTTAAGCAACCAGTTTGTCTAAAAACCATAAGTGTGAAAAAAGGTGTAATACTCACCATAATTATTGTGATCAGTGTTTTGTGCTCTTTCAAAATAAAGGACCAGAAAGAATATACTTTCTTATACCTGAGCTCTGTAAAAGATTTTAAAAATAGCCTCGGAGAACTGATGCATAAAATCGATGTTTCAGATATTTCAACGAAAACCGGAATTGATGAATTAAAAAAAGAGATCGGGCTTTCAAGATTGAAATTAAAGTCGATTGATTTTTGGTTGCGCTATTTTGAACCTGTTGGTTACATGAAGATCAACGGGCCGCTTCCGGTAGAATGGGAAACGGAAGTTTTTGAGAAATTTGAAAAGCCATACCGGCGCGAGGGTGCAGGATTAAGCCTTGCAGAAATTTATCTTAACCGGGATAACATCAACAAGGATTCGTTGCATATATTGATTCAGCATGCAATAGATGCCGTAAATATTTTCCAGGCAGATTCTATCACGGACCAATTGGATACATATCATCATTTTTTTCTTTGTAACCGCCTTTATTTATTAAACCTTTCATCGATCTACACCACCGGTTTTGAATGCCCGGGAAATAATAATATTGTTCCTGAATTAAAGGCAATGCTTCCGGAAGTGAGGAAAATATACACTGCATTTAATACAGGTTTTTCTTCAACATCATTATCAAAAAATTATCTTGATTTATACGACAAGCTGATTGCTTTTGTAAACACACAGCCGGATGATTTTACTGCATTTGATCATTTTACATTTATCAAAGATTATATCAATCCATTATTTTCAGAAAACCAGCGGCTGATAAATCAATATGCTGTTGTGTCCAAAAACTTTAATGATTACACTTTAAACAACGATTGCTATTCTATTTTTGGCAAATCATTGTATGCAGCGCAAAATACAAAAGGAGTTTATTCACTTGTTGAGGATGAAAATACATTAAATGAAATAAAGCACATTGGCAAGCTGCTTTTCTATGACCCTATACTATCGGGCAACAATAGCCGAAGTTGTGCCTCCTGCCATAAACCTTCCCAATATTTTACAGATACAACCGTGCAAACCAGTTTGCAGTTCAATGGGCAAAAACGTCTTCCGCGAAATGTGCCCACTTTAATAAATGTTATTTACAATCACTTGTTAATGCTTGATGGGAAACACACATCACTTCAAGATCAGGCGAGAGGCGTGATTAGTAATCCAAAAGAAATGAATTGTAGTGAAAAAGAGGTGCTTGAAAAAGTGTTGAGTTGTGATGAATATAAAGATGCGTTTAAAAAATTTCTCAAACTAACACCGGAAGAAAAAAAGATTTCATTTGATCATATTATTTCCGCTATCACTTTTTACTATGGCGGCTTTAGTGATTATTATTCGCCTTTTGACGATGCGATGAATAAAAACATGCCTATAAACAATGATGCCAAAAAAGGGTTTAACTTGTTTATGGGGAAAGCTCAGTGCGGCACTTGCCATTTTGTTCCTCATTTTAACGGGGTAAAGCCTCCTTTTGTGAATTCGGAATTTGAAGTGCTTGGTGTGCCTGAAGACCTGGCATATAAAAATATCAGTCCGGATAGTGGCAGGTTCGATATCAATCCGGCAAAAGAAACATGGCATGCGTTTCGCACAGGATCTATCAGAAATGCGGAGTTCACCAAACCATATATGCATAATGGTGTTTTCAATACATTAGATGAAGTGATGGATTTTTATAATGCAGGCGGAGGCGTCGGAAAAAAATTAATTGTAGATAATCAAACGCTCTCCTCCGATTCGTTAAAACTGGATAAAGAAGAAATCCGCGAGTTAATGGCTTTTATTCACTCGTTAAATGAAAAGATTATTTTTGAAGAACCGCCGGCACAACTACCATTATCACATAATGATAAATTAAATCATCGCAAGGTAGGCGGTACATATTAAAAAATGTTGCGATAAAAATTTTTCAGGTGAAATATTTATTGATCATACTTGAAATTGCCTTTTGTATTTTTCTTGCACAATGTGCAGCTAAGAAAAAAGTAGAATATGAAATTCCTCCACATTATGTAAAAGAACAGCGTGAAAAAGCCATCGAAGCCTTTGAAAAAGGAAAAGTGCTTTTTAAAATTAACTGTGCGGAGTGCCATGGAATTTATAAAGATGGTAAGGAGAACATCCCGAATTTTACCAAAACACAAATTGATGGCTATAATGCCATGTATATTAAAGGAGACCCCAGGAATCATTCAGTAGCACGCAAACTCAGCCCGGATCAGTTAGGTTCTATCCTTACTTTCCTGAGACTCAGGAAAATGGATAAATAAAAAAAATTATAAACAGGCAATTTTCTTTCATGATGTGTTTGTTAATAAAAAATACGTAAGAAACTCTATTAAAAATTTAACATTATAAGAAATTGTAACTATTTTAGCTCCGTTGAAAGAACTTGATAAAACTCCTGTCAAGGTTCTCGTAGCCCAATCTCCTCTAGATTAATCCACAATTTACTTTTAGTAGTAGTCCAGATCCTCTCCAAAAATCAATTGGACAATATCCCCTATGTCATAATTTTTTAAAACTGAAGCAATTCTTACTACTATGTACACTATTTCTACGCCTTATTCTAGTGTAGCAAAAAAGTTTTTTCTTTTGCTCGCTTGCGTAATTTGTTGTGTTACCCTTTCATTTGCACAAAATGCAATCGTAACTGAAAACCAAAATACGGGTACGCCCGCATCTGTTTGGGATATTCCTACCAAAGATCAGGGTGATCTTTCTATTCAGGGCTTTGCTACGGATATCAGCGTGAATAAGGGAGGCACGATAAGTTTCAAAATAGATGTCAATACCGGTACTGATAAAACTTTCGATATCACGATATATCGTTTAGGGTATTACCAGGGGAATGGCGCCAGGCAAATTGTTGACCTGGGAAATTTTACCGGGATAGCGCAAAATGCATGCGGCTATGATGGTACTACTGGTCTTACCGATTGTGGTAACTGGACGGTGACTGCATCATGGGCCGTGCCATCAACTGCTGTTTCAGGTTTGTATATAGCAAAACTTACAAGGTCTGCAGCAGGCGGCGGCGGAACCAGCCACATCCCATTTATTGTGAGAGATGATGCAAGTACTTCTGCAATGTTTTTTCAAACCTCAGATGCAACCTGGCAGGCATATAATGGATATGGTGGAACGAGCCTGTACCTTGGTGCAGGGTTCCCTCATAATCACGCATACAAAGTAAGTTATAATCGCCCTTTTATTACAAGGGGTGGTAATGGTGGGGGCGGGGCACAGGAAGACTGGTTCATGAATGCGGAATACCCGATGATCCGTTTTCTTGAACAGAACGGATATGATATGAGCTACACAACAAATGTTGATGTAGCAAGAAGCGGCAGCCAAATTTTAAATCATAAAGTATTTCTTTCAGTAGGGCATGATGAATATTGGTCACTTGAACAACGTAATTCAGTTGAAGCGGCACGGGCAGCAGGCGTTCATCTTGCTTTCTTTAGTGGCAATGAAGTGTATTGGAAAACAAGATGGGAAAACAGTACAGATGGTTCAAATACACCATATCGTACAATGGTATGTTATAAAGAAGGAACGTTGCCGACTCTGCAGGAAAATGCATGCGGAGGTATTTGTGACCCCGATGATCCAACGATCTGGACAGGCTTATGGCGAGATGGTTGCAATTATCCCGGAGTAACAGATGCATGCAAACCGGAAAATGCATTATCAGGGCAAATTAGCTGGGATGGGAATACAAGTGCAATCACTGTTCCTGATACATATAAAGCGATACGTTTTTGGCGAAACACTGCAGTTGCAAATCTTGGAAGTGGGGCAACTCAAACACTTCAAAATGGAACTTTAGGGTATGAGTGGGATTGGGAACAATATGTAAGTTCTTACCCTGCAGGAAGGATAACTATGTCCAGCACATCTTATGACGGCCATATTCACAAATTGGCGATGTATAAATACTACCCAAGCGGTTCATGGGTTTTTGGTGCCGGAACAGTTCAATGGGCCTGGGGCCTCGATCAAAATCACGATTATAATCAATTGCCGGCAAATACCGTTTATCCTGCCGACGTAAATATGCAGCAGGCTACCATAAACCTGTTTGCAGATATGGGCGTGCAACCTGCTACATTAATGAGCGGTATGGTTGCAGCTACTGCATCTACAGATGCTACAGCACCTACTTCAGTAATTACATCCCCGGCAAATGGTGCGCAGTTAGCACAGGGGACTCCTATAACAATATCCGGTACAGCTACTGACGCAGGTGGCGGAGTTGTTGCAGGCGTTGAAGTTTCAGTTGACGGGGGAACGACATGGCAGGTGGCTACAGGAACAGCCAACTGGACTTTTTCATGGACACCAACTACATTAGGTGCAGTTACAATTAAAAGCCGCGGGTTTGATGATTCAGGAAATATGGAAACACCCGGAGGCAGTGAAGGCTCAGCAAACACTGTTTCTGTAACAGTCGTTAATCCGGGTGCAGTTAATTGCCCATGTACAATATTTATTCCAACACAGGTGCCAGATCCCAGCGATACCAGCTTAAATGATGGCAGTGGCATTTTATTAGGTGTTAAATTCCGTTCTTCTGTTGCAGGAACAATTACTGCAGTAAGGTTCTACAAAACCTTAAAGGATAATACTCTTAATACTGTTCAATTATGGAGCTACGACAGTACCACAAATACCAGCGCATTGCTTTCCTCAGGAACATTGGCTGCTTTACCAACAACTGCAGGCTGGGTTGAAGTTGCTTTGACAACTCCGATATCAATTTCTGCAGACAAAGCATATCTGGCTTCTTATTTCAGCTCAACCGGATATTATAGTGCAACTGATGCAGGACTGCAAAACCCCGTTACAAACGGCCCGCTCACCGCCATTGCAACAGGTGACCTTGCAGGACCGAATGGTGTTTACTTATATACATCTTCTGTTACTACGGCTCCTAATCAAACCTATAATGCAGCAAATTATTGGGTGGATGTAAAGCTATCCGCTTCATCAGGTACTACACCTCCTACTGTTTCATTGGTATCTCCGGCAAATGCATCTACAAGTGCAAGCGTGACAACTTATATATCAGGAACTTTTAGTGAAAATCTTGATGCAACAACAGTAACATCATCTACATTCACAGTTAAAGATGCTTCTAATAATGCAATAGCAGGTACAGTGTCTTATTCTTCTTCAACACAAACTGCTACATTTATACCAACAGGAGCTCTTTTATATTCCACAGTATATACTGCCACATTAAAAGGAGGTAGCTCTGGTATTAAAGATACCTACGGAAATGCTTTGGCATCCGACTATACATGGTCGTTTACTACTACAGCGGCACCGGCTACACCACCAGATGAAGGTGGTGGCGGACCAATTTTGGTAATCAGTTCTTCTACAAATCCATTCAGCCGGTACCCGGTTGAAATATTAAGGGCAGAAGGGTATAATGGATTTGAAGCCATGGATATTACGGAAGTTGAGGCCAATACTTCGTTATTGAATAATTATGATGTTATTGTACTCGGACAATTTTCATTGAGTGGTACAGATGTTACTACATTGACCAATTGGGTTAATGCAGGTGGTACATTAATTGCACTTCGCCCGGATCCTGCATTAGCGTCATTACTTGGAATAACATCAACAGGTAATACATTGTCCGATGCGTATTTGCTTGCGAGCACAGGGTCTGGCCCGGGTAAAGGAATAGTTAATCAAACTATACAATTCCATGGTACAGCAGATTTATATACGCTGCAAGGTGGCACAACAAGCATTGCTACATTGTATTCAGATGCAGCAACAGCAACAGCTTTCCCGGCCATTACAACAAGAAGTGTTGGAAGTAATGGTGGTTCAGCAGTAGCATTTACCTATGATCTTGCAAAATCGATAGTATATACAAGGCAAGGAAACCCGGCTTGGGTTGGAACAAACCGTGACGGGCAAACCGGTCCGATCCGCTCAGATGATCTTTTCTATCCAAATTATGTTGACTTTAATAAAATACAAATTCCCCAGGCAGATGAGCAACAGCATTTGTTGTCAAACATTATCCTGAGCAATAACTTACATCGCAAACCAATGCCACACTTGTGGTTCTTGCCGAGTGGATTGAAAGCTGCTGTAGTAATGACGGGAGACGACCATGCTACAGGTAATACGGTAGGAAGGTTTAACGAGTATCTTACCTTAGGGCCGAACACTGCTCAGGATGTAGCAGACTGGAAAGCTGTAAGAGGTACTTCTTATATTTACACGGCTACGCCAATTTCTGATGATGATGTTAATTCCTTCCAATCGCAAGGATTTGAAATCGGCCTTCACCCCTACAACGGCTGTACAGATTATACTCCTGCTTCATTAGACAATGTCTTCTCCACACAGCTTTCTATATTCCAGTCAAACTGGCCAAGTGCAACAGCACCGGTTACTAACAGGACACACTGTATGCCATGGACGGATTGGTCCTCGCATCCTTCTATTGAATTCAACCACGGTATCCGTTTCGATGTGAATTATTATTACTGGCCAGGAGCATGGATACAAAACAGGCCGGGTTTATTTACAGGCTCAGGTATGCCAATGCGCTTTGCAGCAATCGACGGAACGTTGATTGATTGTTACCAGGCACCAACACAAATTCCTGACGAGTCTCAATTGGATATCCCGAATGCTATCAACACATTGCTCAGTAATGCTACAGGTTCACCGGGTTACTATGGAATATTTACTATGAATATGCATACAGATACTGCAATTCATGTCGGTTCAGATGAGATCATCGCCTCTGCACAGAGTTATGGAATACCTGTTGTATCAGCCAAACAGATGCTAACGTGGATAGATAACCGAAATAATACGGTATTCGGGCCGATGACATGGAGTAACAATCATCTGGATTTCACTATCACAACTACTGCACATAACCTGCAGGCAATGGTTCCTGTGAAGTCTGCCAGTGGAAGCTTGACACAGGTTAATCAAAATGGTTCTTCAATCAGCTATACGGTACAAACTATTAAAGGTTTGGATTATGCGTTCTTCCCGGCAAGTACCAACAGTTATACAGCGATCTATTCAAGCGCATTGCCTGTAACATTGGTGAACTTAAAAGCAACTGTTGAAGGCGGTGATAATGTGCAACTGACATGGCAAACAGAAATGGAACAGAACAACAAAGGCTTCGAAATTCAGCGCAGCACCGACGGATTTAATTGGTCGCCGATTGGTTTTGTAAATGGTGCAGGGCAAAGCAACACCACTTTGAATTATAAATACGATGATAACAATCTTGATCCTGCATTGTATTACTACAGGCTTAAACAAGTTGATTATGATTCTAACTTTGTTTACTCCAATGTAGTGACTGCACGCATAACAAGTGACGGACAATTGGTGTTGTATCAAAACTACCCGAACCCTTATGTTCAGAACACAACCATCAAATTTGATTTGCCAAGGGCGCAGAATGTACGATTGACTTTATTTGATGCGAACGGCAGGCAAATAAAAGTGCTTGTTGATGGATATACAGAGCAAGGCAGCCACATCATTAACTTCCAGCAGCAATCACTCAGTAGCGGATTGTATTATTACAAGCTGGATGCTGAAGATGGCTCTGCTGTAAGAAAGATGGTTATCAAATAGCAACCAAGAACAACTAAAAAGAATAGTTACTTAAAAGGTTGGCAAACTAAAATTGCCAACCTTTTTTTATTTGGGAAGAATATTTGATCTGAAAACATCGATCACTGTCTGAATATCTTTTTCGGTCATCGGTATGTAAAGAGGAAGAATGATGCTGTTGTCAGAGGCATTTTCCGATGCAGGCAACGAAAGCCCTGCACATTCATTTTTATAGGCTGTTTCGCGATGTGATGTCATAATGCCTCTTCTTGTAGAAACACCCGCATCAAGCATTTTTTGCATCAGTTCATTGCGGCTTACAGGGCAGTTTTCTTTTAAATAAATACTATACGATTGATAATTGCTGAAGTAGCCTTCTTTCTCTATTGGTAAACGAATGCAATCGATATCTTTAAACATATCGTTATAACGCAATGCAATCTTTCTTCTTTCCTGTATGATCCAATCTAATTTTGCCAATTGCTTTATACCAACTGCAGCTTGTATGTCTGTCATGCGGTAATTATATCCCACTTCAATATGGTCTTCAAAAATCACTTTAGAAGATTCGTGGCGAACGCGGTCGTTCACAGACATACCATGTTGCCTGAGCAATTTCATTCGTTGATAATAATCTTCGCGGTTGGTGGTAATAAAACCGCCATCACCGGTGGAAATTACTTTTCTTGGATGTAATGAAAAACATACCAACTCAGAGTGGCTGCCGATCTTTTTTCCTTTGTAGGTAGACCCAACAGCGCATGCAGCATCTTCGATCAGTTTCAGTTTATATTTTTCTGCGAGTTTTTGAAATGCATCAATATCTGCAGGCATTCCTATCTGGTGTACTAATAAAATTGCTTTTGTTTTCGAAGTGATTCTTTTTTCCGTATCAACCGGATCAAGATTATATGTTTCAGGTATGATCTCTGCAAATACCGGTTTTGCTCCTGTATACTTTATTGAGTTGGCCGTTGCAATATAACTCATCGATGGGCATATCACTTCGTCGCCAGGGCCAATCCCTGCAACGATCATTGCAAGATGCAATGCGGTTGTACAATTGGAAACTGCTACTGCAAATTTTGCTTCCGTATATGCAGCAAATTTTTCTTCAAACTCTGCAACACGCGGGCCTTGCGTGATCCATCCGGTAAGAATTGTATCGTGTGCGGCCTTCGCTTCTTCTTCGGTTAAATAAGGTTTGGCTATCGGTATCATCAGTGTACTTTTAATTTTATTTTTTCAAAATACCATTCACTTAATTCCTTCAATCCTTGTTCTAGTGATACAGTAGGAGTGAAACCAAGCAATCGTTTTGCTTTTGATATATCTGCTAATCTTCTGCTCACCGGGTTCACTGAATTTTCTTCACGATGTTCCGGTTGCAAGTGTGAGTTGTTTACTTTTAATAAAACTTCTAATAATTCTTTCAAACTTGTTTCCACACAATTGCCTATGTTGAAAGATTCATCAGTAACATCAGCCTGCAATGCTGCAATATTTGCTTTGGCAATATCACGCACATATACAAAATCCATTGTTGTGGAGCCATCGCCATATATCAATGGGTTTCTGCCATCCCTTACGCAATCCAACCATCGTATCATCACTTCTGTATATTTCCCATCGGTATCCATTCTCGGCCCATACGCATTGAAGTAACGAAGCGCTGCATAATCCAATCCATACATGAATTTGTAACTGCGGAACAATTGCTCTCCCCACATTTTTGCCGCACCATAAAATGTCTGGTTGTTATATGGATTATCTGTTTCAGGTGTTGGAAAATGTTGAGCCAAACCATAAACAGATGCGCTTGAACTATAAATAACTTTCTTTATTTTATACTTCACACATAATTGGGCAACATCAAATGTAGCTTTCAGCATCACTTCAAATCCATCCTGCGGGTTTGCTGCACATGCATTGATGCGCAATGCAGCAAGATGAAAAACATAATCGCAACCTTCTATGCAGTTTTCAAGTAACTCAACATCGCGGATATCGCCTTCATGAAATTCAATGACCGGATTGTTGTAAAAACTTTTCATATTATCCCTTGTGCCCCTAAGAAAATTATCGATGATGATGATTTTCTTTGGTTGCAACGGAATTAATTCTTCTATAACATAAGAACCGATGAAACCTGCTCCGCCTGTAACAAGTATTGTACTGCCTTTTACTTTATTCTGCATGAAAAACTATTTTTATTTATGAATTTCAATGTTCGATCAGATGACGTACTTCTGTTTTTGATTTATTCAGCTCGATGATTTCGTCAATAATAAATACAGGCCTTCTGCGGCTTGCATCTAATGTGCGCCATAAATATTCTGCAATGATGCCGAGTGAAATATTAGTAACCCCAAAACCGATCATCAATATGGAAATGAGTGCGGGCCATCCTGAAACAAGGTCATGAAACAGAAGTTTTCGCAAAATGATGTATCCAGTCCACAAAACACCAATGAAGAACATTGTAATACCAACAATGGTAACGAAGCGGATCGGAGCGTAAGAGAATGCAACAAATGAATCGATGAATAATTTTATTTTTTTTGATAATGTCCATTTACTAACACCTGTTTTCCGTTCTCTTTTTTTGTAAGAAATAGAAGTTTGGTTAAAACCCATTCCAAGTATCTGAAGAAAAATAGAAGAGTTTGCTTCTACATTGCGATTAACAAATGTTGCTACTTTGCGGTTGAACATCACTATATCAAATCCTTTTTCAGGAAAATTTGCAAACGCAAATTTCTGCATCAGGTATGCGTAAGAACGCGAAAATGTTTTTTCTGCAAAAGGGACTTTCGTGCTTTCGCGGTGTGCCCATATAATGTCGTTACCTTCTTCAATTTTATTTTTCATTTCAAGAATGAGTTCAAGAGGGTCTTGCAGGTCGGCATAATTGAAGCATATCAATTCGCTGGTAGCATGCGCAATTCCTGCACGCAATGCAGCATGCGAACCAAAATTCCGGGAAAGACTGATAAGTTTTGCAGAATAACTTTTGTGCTTCATTTGCGACAGGCGTTCCACTGAATTATCCTTGGAGCCATCGTTTACAAAAATCACTTCAGCATCCAGATCGGAGTTTTCGGTAAAAAAATCATTGAGGCTTTCTACCAAAAAAGGGATACCCTCATATTCATTGAATATGGGTATGATAACGGTTACACTATTTGTAATAACAGGATCAGGCATTGGGTATATATTTGAAACGTGACCTTATGCTCTTGATATATTCTGCCGCAGGCACCACATTTGTTCCGTATTCTATTTCACTTACTTCCAGGAAACCATTTGTGCAGGCAACCCAGATCGTTCCTTTATCTTTTTGTACGGCAACAACATGTCCCGGTATTGCCAGGTATTTTTCTTTCGCTTCAATAACGGATGCTTTCCACAAAATAATTTTTTCATTATTTAAAAAGCTAAATGCACCTCTATATGGATGTGATGATGCCCTGATCAACCGGCTGATGTTTTCAACAGGTTCGCTCCAGTTGATCTGGCTGTCTTCCGGAAGCCTTGGGTAACAACGCAATCCATGAACACTGCCTTTTACAACATGCGCTTTGGGATCTTTCAGCACTTTGTTTACTGCTTCTTCATATAAAGCCGGTGCATCCGCCTCGGCCTGCCGGATTATATCAGCTATATACGTTGAAGGTGTGATTGATATTGCCTTGCGGCTGATAATATCTCCTGCATCCAGTTCAGGGTCCATTTTATGGATGTTGCCGTTAATATGATCTTCCCCGTTAATGATGGTCCAGTTTACCGTTGCATTTCCTTTATAATCCGGCAAATTGCCGAGATGAAAATTAAGAATGCCACATTCAAAAAGATCTAATACTTTTTTTGAAATTGTATATTTCCAGTTAGCGCTTATGGCTGCCCGGATCTTATTTGCCTGAACGATTCCTGCAATATCATCAAAACGTAATGTTTTTGTCATGATGAATTTCGCTCCGTTCTTTTCTGCAAGTTCGGCAAAATCCTGGTGCTTGATATCATACTCTTCATAAGCTTCTTCCGTAATGATCGCTTTAAATCGAAAGCCTTTTTCCAGCAAATGCTTTATTCCGTCGTACAAATAACGCGAACGTCCGATAGCTATAAGATTTTTTCCTTCACTCATATTAGCTCCATTATTTGAATGTTGTTATACTCCTTTTTTCCTGAGATCAATGCTTCGCCAACTTTTAAACCACCTGCCTGTAACCTGATAATTGGATCGTTTCCTATTGCTGAAGGAAGAATGCCCATGTGCCCGCTGTGAACATGTTTTGGAAAATAGCGGATATTATTTTTATCCAACATTTCTTCATCCACATCGCCTGCATAGCGCAAGATCAATGGATCGTTCAGTTGTTGTTTGATTTCTTCTATTGCAATTTCGGAATTATTGCCGATCCATGTTTTATCGAAAGGATATGCAGTGAAAACAACAGCTTCTGCATCACGGAAATCTTCCGGGATAGAAATTTTCGGGAAACCGCCGATCCATTCTATATTTTCAGGATTGTATTTGCTTTCGTTTTTATCGTAGTCTATCACTGCTAATTGCTCACACACTTTCGATAATACTTTTGCTATGTAAGGGCCGAAATCATTATTACAAAGAAGAATGAATTTGTTTTTGTACGGGCATGTTCCTGAATCGAAGATCTGTTTTACTGCCATATCCCCGAGATAATTGAATACGTCAACTTCCGGGTGCCGTTCATTAGTCGCTCCTAACCTGAAACCTCTTTCACGAATATAATTGATGTCCATATCTGCATCACGCCATTCCCATGCTTCATACATCAACGGGATTACAACTTCATCTTTTGCGTACTGTAATTTTTCCTTATTCAACGGACGAAGGTGCCCGGAGTTGGTAATGATATCTGCCTGCGAAATGATTTCCGGTGTAAGTGTATCAACAAATGTTACATCCAATGGTAAATCGGTTGCACTATTAATTAACGCTTGTGTATTTTTAAAAATCTCTTCTACGGTTCCGTAGCGTGTGGTTTTTGTAAATGCATACACTTTAGCACCGGCAAGCGCAGCAAGCACAGGGGTAACAATGTAAGCACCACTTGCAGCTTCTGTTAGTACCGTTTTCCCTTTTAAATTCAAATCAAGGGCTTTAACTCTTTTTATCAGTTTATCTATAAGCATGTCAGTACCTGTTCAAAACATCAATAACATGTTGTACTTCTTCATCAGTAAGCTCTGCATACATAGGCAGTGAAACGCAATGCGAAGCAAGATATTCCGCATTCGGGCAATCACCTTCTTTATAACGCAGATGGCTATACGCTTTTTGTAAATGGCATGGAACAGGATAGTGGAATGCCGCAATAATATTGTTATCGTCTAAATATTTTACAAAGCGGTCTTTATCTTCTGTTGTTACTACAAAAAGGTGAAATACCGATTCTGCCCATTCCGGCTGCGCCTGCATTTTTATAGCAGGATTTTTTACTTCTGATAAATATCTTTTTGCAATTGACTGCCTTCTTTTATTCCACTCGGGAAGATATTTCAGTTTTATATTTAGTGATGCGCCTTCCAATCCGCCCATACGATAGTTATAGCCGATCTCATCGTGATAATATCTTACAGTCATCCCATGGTTACGCAAACTTTTGATATGGTTTGCATAGCTTTCACTATTTGTAGTAATGCCACCGGCTTCACCTGCAGCGCCAAGATTTTTTCCCGGGTAAAAACTGAAGCATGCCATTTCTCCAAAGCCTCCGATAGATTTTCCTTTATAACGTGCACCTTGAGCCTGCGCAGCATCTTCAATGAATTTAAGGTTGTGTTTTTTGCAAATGGCAGCTACACCGTCAATATCAAATGGCTGTCCGTATAAATGCACACCAATCACTGCTTTTGTTTTCGGTGTAATTTTTTCTTCTATTTTAGTAATGTCAATTTCCCATGTGTCTTTATTGCAATCTACAAACACAGGTGTTGCCCCCGCATGGCTAACTCCCCATGCTGTTGCAATAAATGTGTTTGCAGGAATAATAACTTCGTCGCCGGCGCCAATGCCAAGTGCAAGCATAGCAAGATGAAGTGCCGTAGTTCCGTTATTTAAACCAACGGCATATTTAACGCCGCAGAAATTTGCAAATGCTTTTTCAAATTCTTCTACAAATGGCCCGCCCGAAAATGCAGTTTTCTCATATACTTTTTCGAAGGCTTCAAAGATTTCTTTTTTAACCTGGAGATGCTGGCCTTTAAGATCGAGACAGGGTATTTTTTTGTTCATGGGATAACTTTAATGCTCAATGTTGATTTTTTCTGATAAAATTATTTTTTATTGAGAATGATGATATGGTTATATGGAATATTGGTTACGTTTTTTAGCAGGAAATGTTCTGTATTTCCAAAAATGTTTTTACTTAATGCAAGATATTCCTGTTCATGTCGTACACAAGCTCCTCTGTCTGCCTGGATAATTTTTTTTGCGATTGGGTTTTGATTTTCTACATAAACAGGATCAACTGTTACCACAATACCCGAAGGGTTCAAATGCCTGCTTGCGGAATTGAGAAATGTAATACAACTTTCATCAGAAAGATGATGTAATACGCCAATGGCAAAAATCACATCTGCTTTTGCAAGGTCAGGAGCGGTATTAATGTCTGCTACAAAAAAAGACGCTTTGCGATCAGCATATTTTATGGATGCATTCTTAATATAATCCGGGTTGAAATCATAACCTGAATAAGAAACAGATTCCGGTAAAAAATCCAGCAATCGTCCATTGCCACAACCCACATCCATTACACTTTTATTTTCGAGTGACGGAAGAAGGCTGAGTACACGCCTGTACAATTTATAATCGCCAACGAGGTACTGAAAGGTTTTATAAACGATGTTTAGCTCAAGTATTTTTCTAAAACCTGTTGATATATGGCTTTGCTGGCTCATACTATTTTTTTAAAGGTTTAGCCGGGTTCCCTACAACTACTGCATTGGCGGGAACATTTTTTGTAACAACTGCCCCTGCACCTATTAATGCACCCTCGCCAATAGTGATACCTGCTAATATTGTTGCATTGCTTCCGATTGAAGCGCCTTTCTTTACAAATGTTTCTATCACTTTCCAGTCGGCTTCCGTTTGCTGGCTTCCGTCGGCATTTGTGGCACGTGGAAAAAGATCATTCGTAAACATCACTCCGTGGCCAATAAAAACATTATCCTCAATATGTACACCTTCACATATAAACGTGTGGCTTGAAATTTTGCAATTCTTCCCGATTGTTGCACCTTTCTGGATTTCTACAAACGCACCGACCTTGCTTCCGTCATCGATGCTGCATCCGTAAGCATTCACAAAATTGAATATGCGCACATTTTCTCCGACAGTTACATTGTTCAGGCTCTGCTTATCACTATCAACCGTAATCTTTTTCATGGCTATTTTATTTTCGCTTCCCTTCCGTTATTTTTTATCGATTCCTGCGAAGCTTCCAATATCTGCACTACTTTTTTACCAAGCAATGCGTTGGCAACCGGGTCTTTTTTATTTATGATAGATTGTATGAAATCTTTTGCTACACCGGATAACGCCTCGTGGCTGCTAAGTTTTGGAAGATATACATCACCGGTTCTGTAATCAACCATTATTTTCGTTTTGTCTTCATCGGTATGATGATGGTAACCTGTGTCATACACTCTTACTTTTTCTGAAGGTTCAAGGTCATTATACACGATCATTTTTTTGTCACCACCAATTAGTGTTTGCCTAACTTTCACCGGAGATGTCCACGAGCAGTTGAAATGGGCAATGAAATCGCTGTCATAGTTAACGGTCATGTATGCGATATTTTCAATGTTGTTTCGTGTATGGGAAATACCAGTTGCATTGATACTTACCGGTAAATCATTTATCAGAAAAGTAAGAATGGAAATATCATGCGGTGCAAGGTCCCATAATACGTTTACATCCGGTTGAAAAAGCCCGAGGTTAATTCTTGTTGAATCAAAATAACGGGGAGTACCGATCACTTCCGTTGTAATCAGCTCTTTCATTTTTTGCACAGCGCCGGTGTACAGGAAAGTATGGTCAACCATTAATGTCAGCCCTTTTTGAGTTGCCAGGTTGATCAATTCGTCTGCTTCCGCAACAGAAGACGTCATTGGTTTCTCTATCATCACATGCTTCCCCTGTAACAATGCTCTTTTAGCTAAAGCAAAATGGCTGAAAACAGGCGTTGCGATAATAACAGCATCAATATCTTTATTATTGATAATATCGTCAGCATCTCTTACACCTTTTACAGAAGGGAAAACTTTGTTTAGTGCAGCCAATCTTTCCGGCCTGGCATCAGCAACAAACTGAACGATACAATCTGGAGTATTGAAAAAATTGCGCACAATATTCGGCCCCCAATATCCATATCCGATTACACCGGTGTAAACATTCGCCATTGTGTGAAATTATATTTAGTTGTTAAGGGTGATTTTTGTTAACGGCCAAAAATAAGACTTTTGATTTCGTTCAAAAGTGCTGGATAATTAAACTATTATGAACAGTAAACGCAATTGGGGGGTAATTATTATACGTATGTATACTGAAGATGATAAAAACAAACCATAATTCTTAAAGTATTGTCTTAAAGTTTAATACATGGGTTTTTTGAGGCCAAATATTGGTTAGAAAATACTATTCTCCTGCTGTTTTCCGTTATTCATTACAGTTCAAAAAAACGTGAATAAGTAATAGCTGAAAATGAAATTAAAAATGCCTGGTATGTATGCATGTTTTGGATTTTGGTTTTGAAATATTAGAAAGCCTGCTAATGTTTTATTCAGGGAAACGGCTTGCAATACTGAATTTCAAGTGGAAAAAAATTAAAAAAGTAACGAAGAATGGTATTTTCAATAACAAAGGTTTTTTTTATTTTGCACCCGTAAAATTGCGTCAAACATACCCCACCCACCGAGTCTATGAAGAAAATTTTTACCCGGAATACTTTTGAAAAAATAGATACTCGACTGTTTTTTCTGATACTTTTTCTTTATCAACTAATCTGGATATTTCAGGGATTGGATTTAGCTGATGAAGGGTCGTATTGTATATTCTATCAACAGATTTTTAAAAACCCCCAGACTGTTCAATATAGTTTCATGTTCTGGTTTTCCGGGATCGTAGGAGGAGCGTGGCTTTATTTATTTCCATGGATGGGTTTACTTGGAATCAGGCTCGCAGGCGTTCTTGTTTCCACCGCAACAATTATTGTTACATACAAGCTGCTCAAAAAGCATTTGAATGATGCATATCTGAAACTGGGTTTGCTTATGGTTACCATATCCATCAACAATAACCCCAAAAGCCTTTATTATAATAACCTTTCTGCTTTCCTGTATATCCTAACGGCATACTTTCTTTTTTTAGGATTAAAAGAAAAAAAATACTGGAAGATTTTTCTCGCAGGATTATTTGTATCACTGAACATGTTCAACCGATTGCCTAATGTGCTTGGAGTGATGATTGGGTTGGCAATTTTATATTATGGTTACTTGAATAAAACAAATTTCAAAACACAGGTAAGACAAGCGCTTTGTTTTGCCGGAGGTTTTTTTGTGACAACAGCTTTAGTATTTGGCGTGATGAAGCTTATCGGCCACTATGATATTTTCATTAACAGTATCAAACTTGTTTCTCAGATGGGCAAAGGGCAGGCTGAAAGCAGCTATGGCATTTCTCATTTGTTACGCATCAATCTTGGAAGCTATAAAAAAGCCCTTTACTATATCGTATCCATTTCGCTGTTTATTCTCCTGGTTGTAATAACAATGAATTTTATTAAAGCCAGGTTTAAAATAAAATTTGCCACAACCATATTAAAGTATATCATTTTTGTGGCATTAATAATTTTAATAGCAAGGGGTGTATTGATTTCAAATATTGAATTATTGTATGTGCTCTCCGGATTTACATTGATCGCTGCGCTTGCAATTTTCTTTATTAATAAGGATAATGATGTTAAGACGCTCATGTTTATAGGTTGTTTTATTTTGCTTGTTCATCCGTTTGGAAGCGCTGCAGGAATAGTAACAGTAGGGATATATTCATTATGGATCGCATTTCCGATTGCAATCAATTTTGTTTTTAATGTCAAAACTATAACAATAAATAACCAGGTATCTTTTCTGAAGGAAATACCGGAATCTTCAGCCCTTATATTTATCAACCACGAACAGTTTACACGCGTTAAAAAATACGGGTTGATCGTATTTGGATTTACATCTTTGCTTCATGTTTTTTACTACCCGTATTTTGATGAAGCGAATCGTGTGAAAATGCATTACCCGGTCAGCAATAGCCATCTTACAGGAATTTACACCACAAAAGGCCGTGCAGACACCATCAATCAATTATTAAGCGTCAGCCCGAAATATGTAAAACCCGGGGACTATGTAATGGCTTACGATTGTATCCCGATGTTCAATTATCTTACGGATACAAAACCATACATCCGCAACCCCTGGCCTTGGTTATACGAATCATCTACATTCAGGAACGAACTGAATAATTCGCTGGATGAAACGAAAACATTACCGGTGATCGTTATGCAGAAAGTAAAGACCATTGGAAGCGGCAGCGGCTGGCCCGACAGGCTTGCGCAGGATACTGTTGAATGGTCTGAAATGAACCAAAACCGCAATGCCGTCTTTAATGAATTTATCAATACGTATAAATATCATGAAGTGTGGTCCAATGCTTGTTTTTCAATATTGGTGCCGGACAAATCAATGGGTATTACGATTAAATAATTATACTCTTTCCCAAACAACGGCTTTACAGATCCCTTTTATTATTTATCCAGAAGCACAGCACCCAGGTTATTGCCACTAACGCTAATGTATAACCGATATGACGGTTGATTGCATCAAGCGCACCCTGGTATCCTTTAGAATCGATCTTACTGAAAAATGCAGGGCGTGGAAGAAGTTTATGTGAAATTTCCAGCGGAAAATATTCGCCTGCATTACTTTCGAATTTGTATTTTAGAACATTTACTGCGATTGGTTCAAGCACAATAAAATAAAATGCAAAAATGGCAAGTGCAATAAACGACCTGCGGACTAAAAAACCTACTAAAAAAGCAAGAGACAATTGCGAAAAACTTTGCAAGGCAAATAACCCGATGTAATAAACCAGATGCCATTTATCTGCATTGGCATCAGTTGTATTTGAAAAACCCATCACCAATACAACAACAGTATATAACGCTGTTACAATTAATGAAAGGATCAACACATCAACAAGTTTGCCTGTCATGAAATTTTTCCTGCTCCACCCGTCAATAATATTCTGGCGGTTTGTTTTGTAACTATATTCATTGGTGATGAGCATAATGATCACAATCGCAGGAATAAAAATGAACAGAGAAGAAAAATACGCGATAGTGCGCCAGCCTTCAGGTAGTGCAAACGGGTTTCCTAAAAGTGTTTTTACCAACTTTCCCGCCTGGTTTTCATTGCTGGTTACCTGCAGGTAAATGCGATAGAACATGTAATTGATGCCGGGATAAGTAAGCGCGGTAATTCCCATGATCCACCAGAAGGCAGGATATCTTTTTATTTTAAGCCATTCTGTTTTTATGATTGCTGCTAACATGAAGAATAATTTTGAAATTGATGATCAGTTGTTGGTGAGTTCGAAGAATTTTGCTTCCAGCCTTTTCTTTTTAAATACTAAATGGTTCAATATAATTCCGTGATTGAAACAAAAATTATTGATGTCATCTAATTTTGCTGTCCCTTTCGGAAAAATTAATTGAATCATATTTCCATCACGTGTTATTTTTATTCCGTTTGAATAATTATTCATCACGGAAAACAATGCATCGATATTTGCTGCGCTGATCTCAACAAGGTCGTCATCAACCAAAACATCATTTACATTTCCTGTTGTGATCAATGTTCCTCTTTTTAGGATCGCAACATGTGTACAAACTTTTTCTACTTCATCCAATAAATGGCTTGCCATAATGATCGTATGGCCGTTTTTGCTTAGCTCGATGATCAGTTCACGGATTTCAGCAATACCAACAGGATCAAGCCCATTCGTAGGTTCATCAAATACCAGCACTTTCGGGCTTCCTAATAATGCTGCGGCAATTGCCAAACGCTGCTTCATTCCCAAACTATATGAACTGAAACGGCTGTTGCGGCGCTCGAATAATTTTACTTTTTCAAGTACATCATTTATTTGGGTTACATCGCCGCGGTTACTGATACTGTTGGTGATTTTTAAATTATTTACAGCGGAGAGATAATGATAAAAATTCGGTGTCTCTAATAATGACCCGATTTTTTTTCGTTGCTCGGGCGAACCATGTTTGCCGAACCACAAAAAATTTCCGGAGTCGGCTTTTAGTACATCGAGAATAATACTAAGCAATGTTGTTTTTCCGCTTCCGTTCGGTCCGAGTATGCCGAATACAGAACCTGGCGGCACTTCAAACGAAACCCCGCTGAGCGCTTTTATCCTTCCATACGACTTGGAAATGCCGTTAAGTGTTAAGATCGTTTCCACAAGAATAGTTTTATTTCATTAAGATAGAAATAAAACTGAATGTTTTGTACTAATCGGGTAAAAGCAATTGGAAAATTATGGCAGCGGATGTTTTTGATGATAGATGCTGGTAAAATCACCCAGTGTTGCAAAACCTTTTTTGAACGATAGCCGATGAAGCCTCAAATCATTGATATCACTTGTTAAGACTTTTCTTATAAATGGATTTAATGTTCCGCCCGGTTGAAGCGGCAATGCATTTACATCATATTGAAATTGCGGATCGCAAATCGTTCCTCTCGGGTACATGATACCCGGCTGCCCCTTGCCGCGTATATCTAATATTTTCGGGTGATCGAGACCGATAGTATGCCCGTATTCGTGTGATGCAGTTGTGGAGTTATTAAAAAGATTATCTAATTTAAAATAGCCGGTGTTGCAGTTCAATCCATCAACAAATGAAACGTGGTGGACCGCAAATTCTTCAATGCGGAAATAATTATTTCGCGGGTTTGTATTGTACCATACAGTTTCCGGTTGCAGGTTGCGTTCATAATATCCTTCAATATCAAACCGCACATCAAACCAATCGTTCTTGATTTTTATTTTTGCTTTCGGTTCATTCCAATGATTGCTGATGTCTTCTGCAATTTGCGTGGCTAAATGTGCAGACGCCGCATCTCCATAAAAATAAAATACGGAATGAATGATGAGTTGATGCGTTTGTTGAATGAGTTCTACTTCTCCCATTATTTTAAGTTAGCGACTCAGTCTGACCGTCCCGGCCTGACTGATAATTTTTAGAAATCTTGGTTTTTATCATCTCTTACTATCTCGTACGATTGCTGCTCAAAATTTGCTGGATCATACCAACAAAAATCTTTTGCTAACTTTTTATCACAAAGTGTCCCTTTCCTGATGCCTGCATAATCTTTATACGAAGAAAATTCCCAATCTTCTAATTTGGAAACAAGATTAGCTTTTAAAGGATTTTGATGAATATAATGAAAGCAATTAAAGTATGCGTTCTTTTCAATTATATTTTTTTGATAGATTAATACTATCGCTTAAACATTTACATTTTGTCTTTTGCCTGGATAACGAACCTGAGTGATTATATCGTGTATTAAATATCCTTGCATATCCGCTTAATAATTTCCTCAATCCATTTGTAACTGGATCAATGGTAATTCCGCCCTGTTTATGCTGCACATTACATCTGTAATCTGTGTATAGGAGGAAATGAAAATGATTAGGCATCAGGCAATATGCAATGAAATCAGCATGCGGCAATAGGTATATCCTCACCTGCCTAAAAAAAATAATACAATCATCAGTTACCAGAAATATCTTTTGATGATTGTTACCCTGGTTATAAACTTGGTAAATATTATAGGGAACGAATTTCATAAGGATGGGTTTACAGTAAAAATAATCCAATATATAGAATGCTGTGTCTTCTATATGACGAGTTTTACAGTCAGGCGGAGACCGTCAGACATTGGTTGCTTCTTTATTATTTCAATACTTCATCTAATTTCTTATCTAAATCTTCTCCACGTAATCCTTTGCCAATGATCTTTCCATCTTTATCCAATAGAAAATTCATAGGTATTGCCATCACACCATATAGTTCTGCTGCACTGTTTTTCCATCCTTGCAGATCAGAAACCTGTGCCCAGGCAAGATTATCTTTTTTCACAGCTTCCTGCCATTTATCCTTTTTGTCGTCTAGGGAAACACCGAGAATATCAAAACCTTTGGAATGAAATTTTTGATATGCTTTTACTACGTTCGGGTTTTCCGCCCGGCATGGTCCACACCAACTTGCCCAAAAATCAACCAGCACATATTTTCCTTTGAAAGAAGATAACGCTACTGGTTTTCCCGAAGCATCATTTTGCGCAAACTCAGGTGCAGGGCTTCCTACAGATGTTTTCCTGGTAATTTCTAACACGTTCTTGAGTTTTTTTCCGTAATAAGAATTTTTAGTTGTTGTATCAAGCAGATTATATGCTGTATCAAGATCTTTTAGCTCCGGGTTAAATGCATAACTCTGGAACAATTCAAAAGCTGCAACATACGACGACGGATTTTTTTTGGTGTATTCTTTTGTCAGTTCTTTCTTTTTCTTTTCAACTATTTCAAATGTTTTTTCAATACTATCCATTCCGATCTTGTCGCCTTTTGATTGTAATGTTTCATATACTTTATCAAGATTGGATTCTTCTTCATCTAACGATTTTCTTTCATTTAAAAATTTTTTGTACTCGTCTTGTATTGCGGAGCCTGTTACCGATGCTTGCGCAACAGAATCTTTTAGACCTGCAATATTTATCTTGCTGTTGTCTACAAAAAATCCTAACCGGTATTCTTTATGCCCGTTATTTGGAATACCTAAGAAACAAAATTCAGGTTCAGCAGTTTTTCCTTTAAAACTAAAAAAACCACTATCAATTTTTGCAGAATCTGTTACAGAAGGATCAAGGCTGTTATGCAACAAATACACCCATCCTGAATCGATGCCGACAATTTTTCCTGTTATTAAATAAGTAGAGTCAGCGGATTTTATTTTTTGTTGATTGCCTGATTGGCAACTCAGCAAAAAAATAGTCAGGATCATTGCGGAGAGAAAAGGAAGGTATTTCATTGAATGTTGTTTTGTTAAAAATAAGCAAGAGCAGTTGTAATTTAAATAAAGCGTTCTTAAAATTTTAATTTTCCCTTCGGAATAAGGTTACATGCCCATTTTCGAGAAACATTAATGATAAATGTAATTCATTCAGGGTTTCGATAGAATAGAAGAATGTTTTGTTGAGGGCTTTGTCAGTAGCTTTCAGTGTGTCGTTATTGATCTCGTATGTTGTTGTTGAAGTTAATTTTTTATCGTAATAACTCAGCATGTTTATCTGAGTAAAAACAATTTCACTTCTTTCATCATCTTCAGATAACCAACGACCGATAATAGTTGCGTTTTGATTTGACTGGCAAAATGTATTCTCACAAAACAAAAACAAACAGATCGGCAGAAATGTGAGTCGAAAAAATTTCATATCCCCTAAAATTAATAAGTTCTTTTGAGAATATGCTGAATGTAGGTTCGGAAGAAAATGTAAAACACTTTTTTCCGAACCTTGCATCTTACTTCTCACAAAGCGTTTTTAATTCCTGATCGGCCTGCCAGTTTTCAATACCGCCTGTATGCGTTCAAGTGTTTTCTTTTCTCCGCACAAGCTCAAAAATGCTTCGCGTTCAAGATCTAAAATATATTGTTCACTTACTAAAGAAGGTTCACTCAAATCGCCGCCACACATTACATACGCTAATTTTTTTGCAACCACTACATCATGGTCTGTTGCATAATTTCCGCGCCACATGCCGTTGATGCCTGCATACAATGCGCCTAATGCAGACCGGCCAAGCACTTTCATATCATTTCGTTGAACAGGCATCACATAACCATCGTTATATAATTCAAGCACGGCTTGTTTTGCTTCTGAAATTCTGCGGCCCTGGTTTACGCTTACAATATCCCGCCCTTTTCTCAAGATGCCGAGGTCGAATGCTTCGTATGCAGATGTGGAAACTTTTGCAGTGGCAATAGTTAAGAAGCGATTTTTTAGTGTGATGGTTTCGGGTTCGTCTTCATGCATTTCATCTGCAGCCCGCAAGGTGAATTCTTTTGTGCCGCCACCGCCGGGAATTACGCCAATTCCCAATTCCACCAAACCGATATACGATTCAGCAGCAGGAACAACTTTGTCTGCATGCAAACTCATTTCACAAGCGCCACCTAAGGCCAGTGCATGCGGTGCAACCACAACAGGAACCGCAGAGTATCGCACACGCATCATTGTATTCTGGAACTGGCGTACAGCCATATCCAGTTCGTCATAATCCTGTTCAATAGCGAGCATGAATATTAAACCAACATTTGCGCCGGCGCTGAAATTTGCGCCTTCATTCGCAATGACCAGACCTTTATATTTTTCTTCAGCAATTGTTATTGATTTTTGAATCCCTTCCAACACTTCACCACCAATGCTGTTCATTTTTGTGTTCCATTCCAATCCAAGAACATCATCTCCCAAATGATAGAGATTACATGCGCTGTTTTTCCATACCGCTTGGTTTTCGAAATTCTTCATCACCAAAAATGCCTCTCCGCCGGGAATAGCTTTGTAGGATTTTGTACTAACGTCGTAGTATAGCCGCTTTCCGTTCTCTACTTTATAAAACGTTTTTGCACCGGATGCGATCATGTCATCCACCCATGATGCTACTGGATAACCGGCTTCTTTCATTTTCTTAGCAGTACTTTCAACACCGAGTGTATCCCAGCTGTCATAAGCACCTATTTCCCAGCCAAAACCAGCCATCATAGCATCATCAACACGATATAGTTCATCACTTATTTCCGGAATACGATGGGAGATATATGAAAACAATCCATAATGAAAATGTTTGTAAAACTCTGCAGCTTTATCTGATCCATTCACTAATGCCTTTAATCTCGTTTTTAAATCGTCAACGGGTTTTGCCGCTTCAACGCTCGCAAATTTTGGTTTTGTTCTTGGAACATATTCTAATGTTTTCAAATCAAGCACAACAATTTCTTTTTCGCCTTTTGCATTTGGCGGAAGTTTTTTGAAAAATCCTTGTCCTGTTTTATCACCCAGCCAGTTATTGGCAACTATTTTTTCTAACCAGGAAGGAATAATAAACGTATTCTTTGCTTCATCATTCGGGCAGTTGTCATGTACACCTTTTGCAACTTTAACTAAGGTATCGATGCCAACAACATCAGCAGTCCTGAAGGTTGCAGATTTTGGGCGGCCGATTACCGGCCCGGTCAATGCATCCACTTCATCGATCGTTAACCCGAATTTTTCTACTAAACCAAATATTGCCATGATGCCATAAACACCGATGCGGTTGGCAATGAATGCAGGCGTGTCTTTGCAAAGCACCGTTGTTTTGCCAAGGTAGAGATCGCCATAATGCAATAGAAAATTAACGACCTCCGGATCGGTATCCGGAGTAGGAATGATTTCCAGCAAACGTAAGTACCTCGGTGGATTGAAAAAATGTGTTCCGCAAAAATGTTTTTTGAAATCATCACTTCTTCCCTGTGTCATCAAATGAATAGGGATGCCTGATGTATTCGATGTGACAAGCGTTCGGGGCTTGCGGTATTTTTCTACTTCCGTGAAAACAGATTGTTTGATATCTAATCTTTCCACCACCACTTCAATGATCCAATCGCAGGAAGCGATATCTTTCATGTTATCTGTAAAATTCCCGGTCTTTATTTTTTTGATAACGTCTTTCGTATAAACAGGTGAGGGATTTGACTTGAGTGTGGATGCAAGGGCATCGTTCACGATCCTGTTTTTCACTGCAGGATGATCCGGCGATAGATTTTTTGCTTTTTCAGCATCGTTCAACTCCTTCGGGGCGATATCCAATAACAAAACCTGTAAACCTATTCCTGCAAAATGACAGGCAATTCTTGAACCCATTACGCCGCTTCCTAATACTGCAACTTTTTTAATGATTCGGTTTGACATATAGCAATTTTATTTTTTTTCTCACAGAGGATATTTTATTTTTCTCACAGATTACACGGATATCACAGATTGTTTTTTAATTGATGATCTTTATTATGCTTTCTTTATCGATCAATGAACTTGCATTAAAATTTACGAGGATACCAATTTTCTTTTCACTCAATTTCAGATAAGTGAGTAACTGTTTTTTGTGAACGTCGTGTAACCTATCTATTGATTTTATTTCTATTATTACCAAATTTTCAACGAGGATATCAAGCCTGAAACCTAATTCGAGATTAATATCATCATACATTACCGGAATCCCCAGTTGTGTTTGAACCTGCAGTCCGCTTTTCCTTAGTTCATGTGCCAAAGCTGCTTCATAAACACTCTCCAACAATCCCGGACCAAGCGTGTTGTGAACTTTAAAAATCGTCCCTCGTATTTTATAGGTCAGATCATTTAAATTCATAGGCGGTTAGTTAGTTCATAAAGTAAATCGAATTCATCTGCGCAATCCGTGTTATCTGTGAGAACCTAAAATAGTTAGTTAAACAACTATATCCGAATGTGAATTTAGTAAAAAAAATTTCTAACCTTAAAATTGAGAAGATATTTAACGGTTATTATTTTATTATTCTGCTACTGCAAGGGAAACAGCGCTCCAGTCGATGTTCTCTTTTCCCTGTGCCAGCAGATCTTCCATATTCTTTTTTAATAATGAAGCCGAAGGCATGGATTGATTTACTGAAGAAGCTTGTTGCAGCACAAGATTGATATCTTTCAATCCCAATTTCATGGTGAATGCAGCGGGCTCATATTTTTGCTGCATAATAATATTGCTGTAATTCTGGTAAACCGGTGCAGTGAACAGTGTTTGCGAAAGCATGCTCCACATTTTCTGCGCATCTACGCCACTTTTTTGTGCGAGGTATATGCTTTCACCCATTGCTTCGATAGCGGATGCGATCAAAAAATTTCCGCAAAGTTTCACCGTGTTCGCTGCAGAAATAGTATCGCCAAAATCCCACACATTTACTGCGCCTGCATTTTTCAGCAACGGTTCAACCTGCTTACGGATTTTTTCTTCACCGCTTATTACAAAATTTAATTTTTTAGCGACTGCAGCTTCCGGCCTCCCGAAAACAGGTGAGGCAATATAGTGTTGTTGATGTTGTTGATGAAGCAAAGCCAGATCAGTTGCGGTTTGCGGAAGAATAGTGCTCATGGAAATATGAACGGAACTTTTTGCAAGATTTTTTACCAACCCATTTTCTCCTTCGCAAATACTTTTTAATGCTGCATCATCTGCAACGATGGAAAAAATAATAGTACATTCTTTTGCGAGTTCAATAATACTGTCACAAACTATAGCGCCTTTCTCAGCGAGTGAAGCTGTTTTTGATTTTGTGCGATTATAAACATACAATGTGTTGCCGCTTTCCAATATATTTTGTGCAATAGGAGTACCCAGATTTCCCAGCCCGATGAAACCGATTTTAGTTCTCATGAAAATATTTTTTGTATGCGAATGAAAACAAATTACACGAAAGAAAGTTTATAGTTTATTGTTTGTAGTTCTGAGTTTTAAATTTACTTATTGATTTTGCATTACAAAACTACCAACCACCAACCATAAACTTATTAAGTAACTGGTGCACCCGGGTTGATCATATTATCCGGGTTTACAAAATGCAATTTCCCCGAACTGTCTTCTGCCATTAATATCATTCCGTTGCTTTCAATGCCACGCATTTTTCGTGGAGCGAGATTTGCTACAACTACAACTTGTTTCCCAATAATTTCTTCCGGTTTGAAATGAAGAGCAATGCCGGAAACAATTGTTCTTTTTTCAAATCCAAGATCAATTTCCAGCTTCAACAATTTGTCTGCTTTCTCTACTTTTTCCGCAGAGAGAATCGTTCCAGTGCGCAAATCAAGTTTTGCAAAGTCGTCGTATTGAATTGTTGATTTAATAGCTGGCTGCTCTGATGCCGGTTGCTGGTTAATGGTTACCGGTGACTGGTTACTGGCAACCAATCCGCTCTTCAACTTCTCTACCTGAGCAGCAATTTCTGCATCTTCAATTTTACGGAATAATAATTCAGGAGCACGTAATGAATAACCAACACTCAGCAATTTTAATTTGCCTGCATTTTCCCAATCCAATATTTTATCCACCACTTTCATCATGTGCAACATTTTTTTTGAAGTTGCGGGTAAAAATGGATTGATAAGGATCGCGAGATTTGCTGTTAACTGCAGGCAAAGATGTAAGCAATTGTCGATCAGTTTCTGGTCGCTGGTTACCGGTGACTGGTTGCTGGCAACTTTCTTCCACGGTTCTTTCTCCTGCAAATATTTATTTCCTTTTCTCGCCAAATCAATCACTTCAAACAATGCGTCACGGAATTTATATTCTTCGATTGAGCCTTGAACCTTGTCTCTTGCGCCTTGAATTTCTTCAATTAATCTTTTGTCACTTTCATCCAGAATATCTTCATGCAATGACGGCACCTTGCCTCCGCATAATTTATGCATCAGTACAAATGTGCGGTTCACAAAATTTCCGAAAATAGAAACAAGCTCACTATTGTTTTTTTCCTGGAAATCTTTCCATGTAAAATCATTGTCTTTTGTTTCCGGTGCATTCGAGCAAAGCACATAACGCAATACATCTTCACAACCCGGAAAATCTTTTACATATTCATTCACCCATACTGCCCAGTTGCGTGAAGTAGAAACTTTTTCTCCTTCAATATTTAAAAATTCATTGGCAGGAACATTATCCGGCAATACAAAATCTTTATGTGCTTTCAGCATCGCCGGAAAAATGATGCAATGAAAAACGATATTATCTTTCCCTATGAAATGCACAAGTTTTGTGTCTTCTTTACACCAGTAATCAGCCCATTGGTCTGTTAATTCTTTTGTTGCAGAAATATATCCGATCGGCGCATCAAACCATACATACAATACTTTTCCTTCTGCATCAGGCAACGGAACTTTAATTCCCCAATTGCTGTCACGCGTCATGGCACGTGGCTGCAAACCATTATCCAGCCAGCTTTTGCACTGGCCATACACATTATTTTTCCATTCCTTATGATCTTCCAGGATCCATTGTTTTAACCACGCTTCATAATTTTGCAACGGAAAATACCAATGCTTCGTTTTTCTTTTTACCGGAACCGCATCACTCAATGTACTGCGCGGATTGATCAGCATTTCAGGGCTTAAGGATGAGCCGCAACGTTCACACTGATCGCCATACGCATTCGGGTTTCCGCAAACCGGGCAGGTGCCGACAATATATCTGTCTGCTAAAAAAACTTTTGCTTTTTCATCATAAAATTGTTCCGATTCTTTTTCTTCAAACAAACCATCATCATATAATTTTTTGAAGAAATCGGCAGCCGTTTCATGATGTACTTTGTTCGATGTTCTTGAATAGATATCGAACGAAATATTCATCTGCGCAAAACTTTCTTTGA
The DNA here is from genome assembly GCA_018266575.1 of Bacteroidota bacterium. Lineage (GTDB taxonomy): Bacteria > Bacteroidota > Bacteroidia > Chitinophagales > Chitinophagaceae > Puia. The sequence goes on along the minus strand of JAFEAE010000022.1, from coordinate 95,386 downwards.
TGATCGCGTGGTATTTATCAACCACCTGTTGCGGCGTTACGCCTTCTTTCATCGCACGTATCGTGATCGGCACGCCATGTTCATCGCTTCCGCAAACAAATTTGATATCGCGTTTTTGTGCACGCTGGTAACGCACATATATATCCGCAGGCACATACACACCAGCCATGTGCCCGATGTGCACCGGGCCGTTGGCATAAGGTAAAGCTGCAGTAACTAATATTCTTTTGTATTCAGCCATTCTCTTATTTACGATTTTAGATGTACGATGTACGATTTCTTTAAATCATACATTCTCTCTTAATTATTAATTTCTAATTATCAATTATTAATTTATTTGGTTCCCGGCATCAACCCACTCTTCACCATCCTTGCGTCGCACTCTTGTACATTTGATATTCTATTCAGCAATATGCAGCTCCCCAATAAAACGTATCCATCCTTTTTTTGAAATTTGCCTGAACTATGATTTGAATTATTTTTTTATGCACTATGATTATAAAAAAATCATAACATTCATTTACTCAATAAAATCACAGTTCAGATAACGGATTGCAAAAATACCTCAATCTGCAGCAATGCCCAAATGCCTATTTCTTTATCTTTAGAACATGAACCGAAAAAATTTTCTTTCTTCTGTAATGCTTGCTGGTGCTGCAATTCCATCGCTATCTGCAGAAAGAATATATGAAGATGATACCGAACTCAAACCGCTTGTTGCCCCAAAATATCTTCTTCCCGGAGATGTGATCGGAATTACCTGTCCTGCGGGATTTATTACTGATAAGGAAATTCAACCTGCAGTACAACAAATGCAGAACTGGGGGTTTGCTATTAAGATTGGCGATACTGTTGGCAAACGCGATTATACTTTCGGAGGCACCGATGAAGAACGTACTAAAGATTTTCAGCAAATGCTCGATGATAATGCTGTTAAAGCAATCATGTGTGCCCGCGGCGGCTACGGTTCTGTGCGCATCATCGACCAATTGGATTTTACTCATTTTGTAAAACATCCGAAATGGATAATTGGCTTCAGCGATATCACGGTTATTCATTCCCACCTCAACCGCAATTTTAATATTGCTTCCATTCACTCAAAAATGTGCAACAGTTTTCCGGAGGACATTAGCAAAGAGGAACAAGGCCAAATTGATTCTATTCTTTCCATCAAACAAGCTTTGTTGGGAGAGAAGATGAGTTATAATGTTCCAATCAATCAAAATAACAAAACCGGGAATGCGTCAGGACAACTAGTTGGGGGAAATTTAAAAACAATTGAATCGCTTTCTGCAAGTAAATCCGATATCAAGACAGAGGGGAAAATATTATTTGTAGAAGATACCGGCGAATATTTATACAGCATCGACCGCATGTTCTGGAATTTAAAACGCACCGGGAAACTTGCGCATCTTAAAGGGTTAATTGTTGGTGGTTTCAAAGTAAAACCGGATGATCCCGGCGAAGAATTCGGGAAAACAGTTTACGACATTGTCCTCGAAAAAGTTTCAGGATATCATTACCCGGTTTGTTTTGATTTTCCTGTTGGCCACCAGAAAACAAATTATGCATTGAAATGTGGAGTGATGCATAAATTGAGTGTGGACAAAGATGTGGTGAGGCTGACTGAAGTTTAATTTTATTTCACGCAGAGGCGCAGGGTATGTAGAGTTTGCTAACATTTGTATTTCTCTGCGCTCTTTGCGCCCCTGCGTGAAAATTACTTCGACACTAATATGAAACTATGTTGCGTGCCTTTGTAGTTGTTATAAATAAAAATGCGTTCGTATTTTTTGGTTTCGCCAATTTTTTTTACTGCATGTGCGGGGATATTCTGGTCTTTTAAAATCATACAAGCTAACCAAACAGCATACGCAGATGCGGTTGGGTATTCTCCGCTCATCTGTTTGAAACGTGCAACCGAAATATTTTTAGCAACCTCATTTTCTATTTCAGTATAATAGTCAGTTAAACGGTTATCTCCATTTTCTCCGCTCAATAACAAATCAGGTTTTCCGGAAGCATTATTTTTTTCTATAAATAATTGAAGTTGATTTTTCACCACGTCAATATCGTCTGTATGAAGCGTTTGCAAAGCTTCTATTTCCGCAATTGCATTTTTAGAAAATTTATTTACTAAAAACATTGCAGATCCTTCACCTGCAATACTTCCGGGCGAATCAATCGTAAATAAATCTTTATTGGATATTTTTTCTTTTTTATAAGCGCCGCTTAAATAATCAATGTTATAATTATATGCGGAAATTTCATCCAATCCACCCAATAAATAATTCGCAGATGGGTTTTCATGCAACATCATTGCTGCATCAAGCATTGCATTCTCGAAAGCCAGTGCACGATGGACATGTGTGATATTATAACCTGTATTCCTGCTCATCAAACCGATTTGCGCTGCAACGGCATTCGTAGTGCTTTGTACAAAATTTCCCGGCGCTAACATGCCTTCGTTGTAATCAATGATCTGGTTTAAAAATTTTATACAATCTTCCATTCCGCCATTTGCAGTGCCTATAATGATCCCATCAGGTTTTTGTTTGATCAAAGGCAATGCAGAACCAACGCCGATGCGTACCGCTTTCCCCATTCTGCGTAAAATGTTTAGCGGAATTCCTTCATAAGATGGTTCGATAACTTTTAATTTATTATCGGCTACATCATTCAATATATTCAAATCAATATCGGAGAATGTTTGTTGCGGCGAAATGCATGTTATTTGATGAATGTAAAACATAGGATCAGGATTTGGAGAAAATCAATGAAGAACAATTTCCGCCAAACCCAAATGAATTTGACATTACATGTTGTATCGCTGTTTTGGTATATGACAGTACCGGAACTAAATTTTTCCCTTCGATCGGTTCTTTAAAATGTAAATTAGGATACACCTCACCGTTAGCAATTCCAAGGATACTATACACAGCTTCAATTGCCCCGGCTGCACCCAGTGTGTGCCCGATATTTGACTTGGTAGATGCAAATGCAGGTGGTGTATCAAATAAGCGGATCATCGCCTGGCTTTCTGTTAAATCATTATTTTCTGTGCCGGTTCCGTGTGCATTGATAAAACTGATGTCAGACGGAGAAAGTTTTGCGATATCTAAAGCGCCTTTCATAGCAAGATAAGGGCCGTCGCCATTATCCGACAACGAGGAGGGATGGAACGCATCATTCGAATTACAATAACCCGTTAACTCTGCGTATATTTTTTTAGTTGCACAATCTTCTTCTTTCTCCAAAACCAAAAAGGCAGCGCCTTCACCAAGGTTCAATCCTTTCCGGTTCTGATCGAATGGCGTACAAATCTCATCCGACAAAATATGCAACGCATTAAATCCATTGATCGTAAATTTTGCAAGGCTATCAACGCCACCAACGATCGCACGTTTTGCCAATCCTTGCTTTATCAACCGTGCACCGTACATAATTGAATTGGCCGATGACGAACACGCCGTATTGATCGTATTGATTACGCCATTAATACTAAAATATTTCTGCAAATAAATATTTACAGACGCACAATCGTACGACAACAAATATTCTGATCCTCCTTCGTCTTTATTTGCATCGTGATATAATTCATCTGTCAAACACATACCGCCTACAGTTGTTGCACCGATCAATGCAGTATCATACAATGATAAAATTTCCGGATCTAAATGCGCATCATCAATCGCTTCTTTGCATGCATGCAATGCCAATAATGTAGTGCGTGTAACATCGGCATCATATGCCCGCAGTTTTTCTTTTAGTAATTCATTGCTGATCTTTACTTCGCCGAAAGGCAGTGTGGCCGCGTATTTAGAGGGAAACTGTTCAAGCTTGCCGATACCGCATTTTTGTTGCGTAAGCGATACATGATTTTCGGCTACGGAATTTCCAATAGCACTGATCACACCCATTCCTGTTACGAAAATTCTTGACAAGGAAAATTTATTTCGTTCTGTGTTTCTCAATATAATCCACCATCGTGTTCACGTCTACCAGCACTTTGCGGCCCTCTTTCGGATCTTTAATATCGATGCCGTATTCGCGGTTCAGTAAAACAATCAACTCTATCGAGTCAATGGAATCAAGCCCCAGCCCTTCACCAAACAACGGTTCATCATCTTTAATGTCTTCGGGTTTCACCGCCATTAAATTTAAAAACTCCACGATCTGTTTTTTGAGCTGTAGTTTTAACGCTTCTTTTTCCATTTTATCAAAGTAAAAATTTAAAAGTAAAAATTCAAAATCCCCCTCATTTCTCACATTTCCACATCTTCAGATTTTCAAATTATTCTGGTACCGGCATTTGTTCCTTCTTCAACATCCTTGCGTCGCATTTCGTTCATCTGTTGTGCTACCATTAAGAATTGGCCTTATGTCGATTTTTCTTTCCAAACAAATCTTTTCTTATCTGCAAAAATCATAACCATCATAAAAAATCTGTGGCTATCAGTTCTTGGACAGACCGGGACGGTCATACCAGCCTACTTCATTTTCAAATCATCGAATTATTACATCAGCGCATTTATTATATCAAATTCTTCTTCTTCAATCCCACAACGATCAATACGTGTATCAAAATAATTATTGCCAATAAAGGTATAATATTCATCCATATATCACTCAGCTTTCCGCCTTCAAGAAAGAGCCCGTAATATAATTCGAGGCACCAATGAAGCGGCGATAATTGCATGATTGTTCTGAATGAAGCCGGCATCACAAAACTCGGCACCAGCACACCGCCAATTGCTGCAAGTAACACAATAGAAACAGCGCCGAATCCATTTGATTGTTCCTGGGTTTGTGCAAACACACCAATACAAATTGCAAAACTCACTGCACACCAGCCGCAAATTAAGGTAACTAAAAATAAAGAAAGAATATCTGAAGGAATATTCAGTTTTGGCAAACCCATTACCGGGAATAACCAGATGCCAATTGCGAAAATTACAACTGCCTGTAAAATTGTTACGGTCAAGTATGTTAACTGTTTCGAGGCCAGAGCCACCAAATAGCTTGTGGGCAAGGTTTTCAGGCGAATGAAACTGCCGCTTGTTTTTTCACGGACGATGCTGCTGCCAAGCGATATCACTATAAAGAACATGGCGAAGATCGTCCATGCTGGAATATTATGTTGCGTTGCGTTTGGAATATTACGGCTTCCGTCACGCGATACCGGAATTTCATTGATCGGTGCTGTGTTAGTTGCGATTTGATTTTCCAATGAATCGGGCAATTCTTTTTCATTGAGCGACGAGTACACGCTTCTCAGGACCTGTTTACTTTGTATCAGTTGCAATGCACCTTGAATGGCGCCATCAATCGAACGGCGGAAAGATTCCTGCAAAACCGGGTGATAGTATAAAGTGACCGGATCTGCTTTTACGGCAACTATTTTTTGTGAGTCCTGCTGCACGCCGAGGTTATGTAAAGCTTTGTCGGCAATACCTTTTGCATTAGCAGCTATTTTTTCCGAAAAGCTGTTCGGAATAATGATCGCAACAAATGCATCTTTGGCATGCATACGGTTTTTGATCTGCTCATCCGTTTCTGCTGCTTCAACTTTTTTTATCTGGAATATACCTGCTTTTTCCAATGCTATTGAAAACTGTTTGCTGATATCGCCTGTGTCTTTATTGCAAAGCAGCAATGCAATTTTATTTTCATTCACTAATTTGAAGGTGCTGTTTTGTATGCTGGCTATAACAATGGCAAGAATGATCGGCATGACGAACATCAGCGTTAACCCAACTTTATCGCGGGTTAATATGCGAATGTCTTTTGTTATCGTTGCAATGAGTTTGTACATATTTAGTCTGTAGTCAGAAAGTCCGGAAGTCCGGGAGTTGGGAAGATAGTTCGCTCATTCTTTTGGACTTTCGGACTTTCGGACTTCCCAACTTAATTATTTTTTAATCCCTAAATGCCTTGCCCGTAAGATTTAAAAACAATCCCTCCAATCCTTCTTCTTTATGATGTGCCAATAAATTTTTCAAGTTGTCGTGTGCCACAATTTTTCCGTCGTCGATCATCGCAATTACTTCACACAGATCTTCTGCTTCATTCAACTGATGCGAAGTGTACACCAGTGTTGTACCTTTTGCATTCAATTCTTTCAGGTAATTAATAATAGCAATCCTCGATTGCACATCAACACCAACCGTGGGTTCATCTAAAAATAACAATTGCGGCTCATGCATTACTGCAATAGCAAGGTTTACGCGGCGTTTCATGCCGCCGGAAAATTGCCATACCTGTTTATTGTGTACATCTGCAAGCCCAAGCACTTCGAGTAATTCAGTTGTTCTTTTTTTTATTTCGTGTTTGTGCAAGCCATACCATGCGCCAAAAAAATCCATGTTTTCTTCCGGAGTTAATTCGGGATAAAATGAAAAATCCTGCGGAACAAAACCAAACAATTCGCGGACAGATTTATTATTCCTGCTCACTTCATTTCCTGATAAAAAAATTTTTCCTTGATTATAGGCAAGTAAACCAGTGAGGCAATTCATTAATGTAGTTTTGCCTGCGCCGTTCGGCCCGAATAAACCAAAACGTTCGCCTGCTGCAATTTCAAGATTGATATCAGACAGAGAAGGATTGCTTTGCTTCGGGTAACTGTACCCGAGGTTTTGTATGGTAACAGCATTATTTTTCATTAATGCCATTTTATTTTCGAAAGCGATTTGAATGCTTCTTTTTCTACCTCTGAAATTTCGATGAGGTAATCGCCGAGCTGGTTGAAATCGGCTTGAGTGGTTAACCTGCCTTTATAAATTCCTGCAGACTGAATAGCAGCATTGCGCCACATATCGCCGGCTTTGGTAAATGTTTTTGAAATTTCAAGCAAGTCATCATTCGGATGATAAGCGTGTGCCTGTTGTAAAAACGCGCCGTAAATATAACGGAAGCCGCCACCGCCGGTCCCTATTTCTTCCTGCATGCGCACAAGTTGTGCGAGGTATAAACCTGCGTCATGCAAGCCAAGTTTGTCGCGCCATTTTTTAATTTTTTTGCCGATGTATTTTATTCCAGACACACCTGCGATGCTGCCGGGGATATAAAGCATATCACGCACATTCCTTTTTATCCCTGTTTTTATCGCGTTCTTTATTTGCTCCTGCGATACCATACGGTTTTCTTTCGGATAATACAATTGCCCTTTGGGTGCCAGGGCGCCTTTCGCAAAACGGACACGCTCCAGTTCGTAACTGCTCAGCAAAGTAGTTGTCTCCATAACAGGGTCGCTGATCAGGTAGTTGTCTTCTTCTTTTCCAAAAACAATAATGTTATGCGCATTAAAATGAAAGCGGTATTCTTTAGGAAAATAGGTGAGATAAAAAACACCTACCTGGCAGCCGACGGGCCTCCCGGATTGCAGGCATTCGTCCAGCACTTTTTGGGCTTCTTCTTTTGAACTGAATTTTTTCCGGATAACCGGTATGCCAAGCGATTTGCATGTACGGTTGAAGATCAAACCCGGTTGCGTGCGGAATGCAATGGCAGGGCCTTTATTTATTTTTAAAAAAGGGATGTAAATGAAAAATAGCCCGGAACCGATGCCGAATGCAAGTGGTTCGGTGATCTGGTTCACACCAACTCCTTTTAAGAGATTAGTAGTAACGCCGTTTTCGCAATGTGCAGATTGAAGGTGTTCAAAGTCGACTTTCATAAAAATAATTTTACCACAGGTTTACAGCTTCTGTTGATTTGATTGATGCTGAAATTTTTCTTCTGTGAATCTCTGGCTGATGTATTTTTTGCCACAGATTCACAGATTGACTTGTGATTTTTATTGAAAGGATTTATACTCAAATTTTTTATCATTTCTTCCGTGTACCTGTGGTTATCTTACTAAAATTATTTTGAGTTATCTATGTTCATTGTTTTTAATTCTTCCACACTCACATTGAATGCTTCAGCATAACGCTGTAATTTTTTTTCTGATAATTTTTTGAAAGCATCCGGCTTCAGATGATTTTTTACCTGCCATTTCCAAAAACCGGTGTAGCCTGCAACGATCGGAACATCCATCAGCCTGTATTCTATAAAAAAAAGCAGCGGGCTTGCTTCGTTATTCAATACTTTTTGTTTTGCAGATGCAATGCGTTCTTCAATATCTGTCCAGGCAATATCCAATGCTTTTGCTTTTACTTCCCATCCTGTACTTAATTGTGTGGTGTAATTGCCGGAGCCATCCACTGCATAACAAACTTCTTTGGTGAGTTTGTTCAATGCACTTTCATCTTGCGGGATTTCTTCTTTTTTCATAACCGTAATGGGATTTTGAAGATGAAGAATGTTTGTTGAGCGATGTTCGATGTTCGTTGGTTGATGATCGTCATTAGTTTCAAATTCACAATAAAAGCCGAACATCTGTCATCGAACAACGATCATCATCGCTACACAACCGTGAGCAGCGAATATACATACGAGAACCGCGAACTTTCCGGAACCAGCAATAAAATTTTATCGCCCACTTTTAATTTTCCGCTATGGAATAATTCATCAACCATAAAATATACCGAAGCAGCGCCAACGTTTCCGACCTGGCTAAGGTTCACGAACCATTTATCGTAAGGAATGCCTGTTCCGTTTTCTATCAGTTTGGTAAAAATTTTATCTTTAAAAAATTCGCTCGACATGTGTGGCAGGAAATAATCCACTTCTTCTGATTTTACACCATGTTTGTCCAATGCTGCTTTTAATCCAATACCACCTAACGGAACAATATTTTCGCTGAGTAATTTCACATCCTGTTTAATGCTCAGCACAGAATGTTCGAGCATTTCATGCGGAGGATAGTCGAGATAACTTTTTAATGTACCGTCTGCTAATTTTTCGCTGCCCATATACATGCAGGCTTCCATTTTATTAGCGTAAGAAACTGCTTCGATCCATTCCACACGAAGGCTTAGCCCGGTGTCATTTTTTTTGTCTGACATAAAAAATGCAGCGGCGCCGTCTGATAACATCCATCTTAAAAATTCTTTTTCAAAACCGATATATGGGTTTTCTTCCAGTTGAATTAATTTCTGCACTTCATCTTCAAATGCCCGTGACAACAATGATGCAGACATCCTTTCCGAACCAGTTGCCACTGCATTTTGTTTGTCGCCGGTTTTTATAGACATGTATGCGTACTTGAATGCGTGCATGCCTGCACAACAAACACCTGACGGAGAAACAACTTCTACACCATTTGTTTCCGGCAGCCATCCGTGTACCATTACTGCATGTGAAGGCATCATCTGGTCGGGTGATGATGTTCCGCAGGAAAGTAATTCGAGCGATTTTAATTTTTCCGGGTCATTTTTAAATAATGAGCGCACCGCCAGTGCGGTCATCTGTGCATTGGTATGTGTAGGTTTGCCATCTTTTGTTAGTGCGTAAAATCTTCTTTTAATACCATTATTGCGTAATACAATTCTTTTTGCTTTGGAAGGCTTACCATTGATGTAGCCCAGGTAATCTTCCATCTCGTCATTTGAAATGGGCTCATTAGGAAAAAAGGTGGATGTATCAGTAATATAAACTTGCTTTAACGACATAATCTCTATGAATTATAAGTTATACCTGAATAATATTGTTTTTGTCTTTTAATGCGTGCCGATAAAAACGGTTTGAAAAAAATCGCATCTACCGTTAATATGATCGGGGCTGCTATAAACAATGCAATTAAAAGATAATATTTGAAAGCAACAAGCCATGGTGTTTGGTTTTTCTTTTTTACAATGATATTCGCCCAAACAGCAAAAATCTTTCTTGCTTTCGATTCAATGAACATCAGATTGTATTTCACTATAACTGCTTTTTCCTTTAGCAGTTCATCCTGCATGCCATCCCAATTATTGCTACCTAAATGTTTGTTGATTATCTCACCAAAAACGTTAGTGTGCAAAATGTCTTCTTCAGCCACACCTGCTTTTGGAAATATATTCCATAACCGGTCTTTTTTTCCGGCAAACATCCAGCGGAGCAATGTAACAAAACTCACAAAATTATGATGATTATCCGCGAGTGCGATATTTCCTACGAGTTTTGCACCGGTTTCGAGCAATGCTTTTTTTACGCGTTCCATGGCGCTGATCCACATATTTCTTGCGCCGGTTATTGTAACAACAGGTGTATTTTTTAAAACAGCCTGAAAAGATGGATGCATTAAAAGTGAATTGGAAGGAATGCCTGGCGAAAGAAACCATGCCTGGTAACCGAGTATAATAAGGTCGTATGTTTTTTCTTTTAATTCGAATGGCTCCAATTCTGTAGGAACGCCTTTTACACAATCCGGCATCTGCGCAAAAAATGCTTTGCCGGTCCATGGAAAAGGATATTTTATTTTTGTTTGAATACGCACTTTCTCCACGCTAACGCCGGTTTGTACCAATGGTGCAGTAAGGTTATCAATGATATTTCCGAGTTGCCCTGTTTGCGAAAAATAAATTGCTAAAACTTTTTTGCTCATTCTTTATTATTAAAGATCCTGGGTATGTAAAACTTTTGATTTCTTACTATAATTTTTTATAGCATTTTGTACAACATTGGGCAACGTTTTATATGCGTTGCGTACAAAAGCTGCATCTTCTGTAATATTATTATGGTAATTTAAAAATTTTGGCGCATTCTCCTGTATTACCAACCTCAAAAAACGAAATTCAGCATTTTTCGTGTCCAAATTGATCGATGCTTCTAATTTTTTATGGCCGGATTTGAACAGGTTGAGTTTTTGGCCGGGGGTGGGAACAATAGCAGCTTTTTTCATTAATAGTGTTCCTTCAAAAGCTTGTTTTTCGGGAAATGAAGCTTTTTGTACCGCCTGCAATTGTGCATTTATTTTTGAAAGGTCTTCCGATGCAAGTACATTATAAAAAAAAGATTTGTCAAAGCTTTGCTCTGCGTTTTTCGGCTTCGCCCAGCTACATATTGCCAGCATCAATACGATCACTATTCCGGATTTCATTTCCAAAGCTGTTAAAATCTCAAATATAAAGAATAATGAGGGGAATAGGATGTGGGGGTTCGGTGTAAGTGAGTGAAAAGCGATGGTCGTTGGCCGATGATCGGTGATCGATTTTAGATTGGAAGATGAAATTAAATACGATTATCCACTTTCCACCATCGGCCATCATTAGAAAATACACTTCTCACATCTTGCTTCTCACTCTTCCCGGGTTCTTCTTCAAAAAATCTTCCCAGTTTTTTATTTTGATCGTGCCGGATGAAAGAGTGCTTGTATTCTGAAAATGATGGCACATGGCAACAGCCAATGCATCAGAAGCATCGTAATGTTTTATGGCGATGTTCAGTTGCAAAATATGCTGAAGCATTTTCCATACCTGTTCTTTATCTGAATTGCCATTTCCGGTGATCGATTGTTTTATTTTTTTAGGAGAATATTCCGTTACCGTCATTCCTGCCTGCATCGCTGCAGCAATTGCTACACCTTGTGCACGCCCGAGCTTGAGCATACTCTGTACATTCTTTCCAAAGAACGGCGCTTCAATCGCAAAATCATGCGGCTTGAATTCTTCGATCAGTTCCTGTATTTTTTTATGAATGAGCTGTAACCGTATATACGCATCTTTTTTTGCAGCCAGTTTTAAAACGCCCATGTCGAGGAGCGTGGCTTTGTTGTTGCTTATTTTTATGATTCCATAACCCATCAGCAGGGTTCCCGGATCGATGCCAAGAATTATTTTTGGATGCTTTTGCAAGAGTAGGTTTATTTTTGATGCCGACGTGCGACTGAACAAAAATATTAAAATATTACTCAACTACTTCCTGGGACCGCTGGTATTCCTTCTTCTTTCATATTCTATTCACCAGCAGCTGATACACCAGCACAACTGGCATGAATCATATCAACAGGTGAAAAATGCAATCGCAGGGCCGCAGCAATGGAAATTAATTCTTGCCATAGTATTGATGATCGTTAACTGGGGGCTCGAATCCCGCAAATGGCAACTTGCAATAAGGCATGTGCAGCATATTTCGTTCTGGCGTGCATTTAAAGCTACTTTAACAGGAACAACGATGGCATCATTCACACCAAACCGAATGGGCGAATATCTCGGAAGGATTTTATATGTGGAAGATGGAAAACGTTTTCAATCGATTTCGCTTACCATCGTTTGCAGCATTTCGCAATTATTAGTAACGATGGCGCTTGGTTGTGCAGGCATTATCTATCTGAAATTTCATGTTTCAGAACAAAGCACATTATATTTCTGGTTGAATGTTTTATTATTTGCCGTGCTTATTGCATTTGCTGCTGCCATTCTTTTTTATTTCCGTTTATCGTGGTTAGTGAAGCTGCTCGAAAAAATTCCATCAGGCGGAAAATTTTTAGCCGCTATTAAAGTTTTAGAAGAATTTAACGCAACGATTTTATTGCATATTTTGTTCTTGTCATTAGTTAGGTATCTTGTGTTTATAGCGCAATATTATTTGATGTTCTCTGTTTTTGGAGTGTCATTGACGTGGCTGCAAACAATAGGAGGGATGGCGGTTATTTTTTTAGTGATGGCTGTTATTCCTACTTTTACTTTTTTAACGGAACTGGGTTTGCGCTGGGAAGCAAGTATTCAGGTTATGGAATTATTCAGTGCCAATACTGTAGGGATTTTTGCCGCATCATTTGGCATCTGGCTTGTGAACCTGATCATTCCTGCACTAGCCGGAAGTTTGTTGATTTTAAATATTAAACTGTTCAGGAATAAATGAGATTATTTTCGCTGTTGTGTTTATTGTTGCTAACCGGTTTATCCCCCCGTGTTCAGATTACTGATGGGGTGGACCCTGAATTTTGCGGCATAAAAAATAAAGCTTTCCAGGTTGGAGAAAAACTTACATACAAAGTATATTACACACTGGCAGGTGTGTACGTAAGCGCTGGGGAAGCTGTTTTCAATACTACCCTCGAACAGCAAAATGGAAGAATAGTTTATCATATAGTTGGAGATGGCAGCACATATAGCTTCTACGATAATTTTTTTAGGGTGAGGGATAAGTATGAAACATACATAGATACGGCAACCATGCAACCGTTAAAATTCATTCGTAACATTAATGAAGGCGGATATAAAAAATATGAGAATGTTACTTTCAATAAAGCGACAAATGCCGCAATAACTACAGACGGGGTTTTTAAAGTTCCGGGTTGTGTACAAGACGTTTTGAGCGCTATCTATTATGCACGGAATATTGATTTTGCAAAAATGAAACCAAACGATAAAATCCCGTTCTCTATGTTCCTGGATAACCAGGTTTATAATTTATATATCCGTTACTTGGGAAAAGAAATTGTAAAAACCAAATACGGGAAATTCCGCGCCATAAAATTCAAGCCGCTGCTTATTAAAGGAACAATTTTTGAAGGAGGTGAGAAGATGACCGTTTGGGTAAGTGACGACCAGAACCATATTCCATTACGTGTGGAAAGCCCGATAAGCGTGGGAAGTGTAAAAGTAGATATGATGGAATTCCGCAACCGCCGCTATCCGCTGACTTCGCTGATGGATGTGAGGTGAGCAAAAGGCAAAAGGCAAAAGGCAAAAGGCAAAAGGCAAAAGGCAAAAGGCAAAAGGCAAAAGGCAAAAGGCAAAAGGCAAAAGGCAAAAGAAATTATCTATGAAAGTTAATTATAAAAACGTCACGTTTTCCGAATTTCAGCATTATTAATTATCAATTCTCAATTATTAATTTTCTTTAAATTTCCCCCAGCTTAAAAACTTCTCCACTTCGTATGCCCTTCTCCGTTAGCTTCAGTGTGCAACATTCATTTACAGGGTCGTGTTCAAAGAAAAGGATGTAATTATTTTCTACAGCTTCCTGAAGAAAAGATTTTTTCTCTTGTAATGTTCTTAACGGATACATGTCATAAGCCATCACATAAGGAATCGGTAGGTGGCCGATAGATGGCAAAAGATCTGCCATATAAACGATCGTTTTTCCTTTGTAAGAAATTTTGGGGATCATCATAGCATCTGTATGACCATACACAAAACGGACTAAGATATTTTCAGAAAACCTTGATTCGAATTTAAAAGATTTGGGTAGTGTAACGCCTCCTGCATCTGTTATGTTTTTCTTGTTTTCTCCTAATTTTTGAATAGGGTCTTCTACAAACCGTAATCTTCCGCTTTCCAAAATTGGTAAAATGTTTTCTTTTAAAAAGCTTGCTTTTTCGCGGTCATTGGGTTCTGTAGCAGTTTTCCAGTGTGCTTCATTGCTCCAATACGTTGCATTTTTAAAGGCAGGTATTAATTTATCATCTTTCCGGATAATGCTTCCGCCACAATGATCGAAATGCAAATGCGTAAGAAAAACATCCGTTATATCATCCCGGTGAAAACCATGTTTTGCCAATGAAGAATCCAATGTTGCATCGCCATGCAAATAGTAATGGCTGAAAAATTTTGCATCCTGTTTATCGCCGATGCCTGTATCGATCAGTATTAATTTATTTCCATCTTCGATCAATAACAAACGCATCGCCCATGTGCATAAATTATTTTCATCTGCAGGATTCGACTTACTCCAGATTGTTTTGGGAACAACACCAAACATCGCTCCGCCATCGAGTTTGAAAAAACCGGTATCGATCGAATATAATTTCATTTTTGAAAAATCTTTAGGAAGTATGAGTTATGAATTATGAAGTATGAGTTCTAAGCTTTGAAATTGGTTCTTATATTTTAACTTTTTAATTTTTCCTTTTTAATTCATAGTTCATACTTCTCTCCGTCATCCTCGTCCACAATAAACCAATAAGCCCGAGAATGAAGAACGCCCCCAAAGCTAATACAGAATTTCGCTGAGATCCGGTAAGCTCCGTAATATATCCAAAACTGAACATGCCGATCACGATGGATATTTTTTCTGTAACATCATAAAAGCTAAAAAAGGAAGCCGTGTCTTTTGTTACTGGCATTAATTTGCTATATGTAGAACGGCTCAACGATTGTATGCCACCCATAATAAAACCGACAACGGTAGCCAGGGCATAAAATTCATTAATGCCTTTGGTAGGAACATAATAACCCGCCACACAAACGCCGATCCAGATAATTACACATACCATTAATGCTTTAAAATTTCCAATTACAGAAGACAATCTTGAAATCAGGTATGAACCAGGAATAGCGATTAGCTGGATAATCAATATCGCTATAATAAGATTAGAAGTAGGTATCTGCAATTCGCTTTTTCCATATAACGTTGCTGCGAGCATCACTGTTTGCACTCCCATATTATAAAAAAAGAAGGAGAACAAATATCTTTTCAGGATAGGCATTAGCGTTAGCTGATGCCAGACCTTTCCAAGTTCTTTATAGCCGTTTGTCAAAAGGCCTTTTTGATTTTCAGTTCCTGCGGGTTCGCTTTTAGGCAAACGGGAAAGTGAAAATTGACCGAAGCCCCACCACCAGATACCTACCAGTAAAAATGAAAGTTTTGCCGGAAGGTAATCGTCATTGATGTTGAACCATTTTGGTTTTAGCACAAACAAAAAGCAGATCACCTGCAATATCACACTGCCGATATATCCCATAGCAAAGCCTTTGGCACTCACCCTATCTCTGTCTTCGGGTGCCGCAATTTCCGGCAGAAATGAGTTATAAAAAACAAGGCTTCCCCAAAAACCAACGCAGGCAATGATCACACAAATAATTCCCAGCGCAAGCGTTCCTTTACCAAAAAAGAACATGGCTGAGCAGGCAACACTTCCCATCGTCAGGAAAAAATTCATGAAACTTTTTTTATTGCCTTTGTAATCCGCAATAGATGAAAGTATCGGAGATAGAAGTGCAACAATAAAAAATGCAACAGCCAATGAATAGTTGTACAAAGAAGTATTGATGAATTTTTTTCCGGCAAACTCTACATAATCTATTGTGGCGTCGTTACCATCGCCGGTTACCGATTCAAAATATGCGGGGAAAATGGTGGAAGTGATCACCAGGCTATAAACAGAGTTGGCCCAGTCGTACATTGCCCAACCGTTAATTACTTTTTTTGAAGCAGTTTGCATTGGAGTAATTAAAAATTAATAATTAAAAACGGAGATCAATCGTGAATGACACCTTTCCATATTAACAGCAACAATACAATGCCTGCAACAATACGATAATAACCGAATAATTTAAAACCATGTTTCTGCAAAAAGCCAATAAAAAATTTTATTGCCAGCACCGCAACAATAAACGCTACAATATTTCCGATGATCAGCGCTTGCACATTAGCGTGATTGTGCAGCAACTCCGGGGTTTCTTTATAAGCTTTTAATAATTTATAACCTGTCGCCGCAAGCATGGTAGGCACTGCAAGAAAAAAAGAAAATTCTGCAGCTACTTTCCGTGTTAATTTTTGTTGCATGCCGCCAATAATGGAAGCTGCGCTGCGGCTTGTTCCGGGTATCATTGCGAGGCATTGCCAGATGCCGATGATAAAACCCCTGCGCACAGAAATTTTTTCTTCATCCTGAATAACCGGGTTTTTAAAAACATTATCGATGAACAATAAAACAATTCCTCCAAGCAACAACATAACCGCAACAGTCGTCGGGCTTTCTAACAACGCATCAATTTTTTTGGAAAACAATAAACCAAGTACAATTGCCGGAATAACTGCAATCATCAGCTTGATATAAAATTTTATTCTCGCAAAATCGAAGAATTTTTTATAATACAAAACAACCACTGAAATAATTGCACCAAGTTGTACAGCAACTTCAAACAGTTTGGTGAATTCATCTTTTTCTATTCCTAAAAAACTGCTGGCGATGATCATGTGCCCGGTGGAAGATATGGGCAAAAACTCGGTCAATCCTTCAACAATAGCAAGGATGATCGTATTAATAATGCTCATGCGGAAAATTTGTGATTATTTGTTGTTGCGTAAAAGTAAGGTAAAAGTCAAAAGGTAAATACAAAAAATAATTCGTGTGTGTAAATGAGGCGAATTCATGAATAAATAATAATACCAGCTTCAGTAACTCCGGTTGAGCATCGTTGCGTCGCAAGCACTTCGTCGGTAGAATATAAATTGAGCGGTGGTTTATAACCAGCAAGTTGCAGCAACACCTGACAAGTTTTTCAAAACCTGACAGGTCTTTCAAGTGCCAAGCAATCTTAAAATTCATTTAATGGAAGATTTACATAACAGCATTATCATGCAAAATTTTTTTGTATTTCTCTCAATCCTGCAAATCCCATTAATCCTTTAAAATCCAGGTTCAGACAATACTATTCAGGCAAATAAAAAAGCAGCGAGAAAACTCACCGCTTTTAAATATCATCCTACAAAAAAATTATTTAGCGTCTTATTTTTTCGATTTTTTGAAAATGGCAAAAATCTCAATGCTCAAACCTGCTAAAATTAAAATCGGTGCAAGCGTTATTCTGGTAAAGCTGTACACTTCATTTGCATTAAACACATTCGGGTCTTTGCTTTTGCCACCAGCCATTAAGAAAAGCCCCAATGCTACTGCAATCAAACCAATCAGCATCCAACGGTAATTTTCTTTGCTAAACAAAGGAAGTTGTTCCGGTTTTGGTAACGCTGTTTTTTTAGGTTTTGTTTCTGCCATGGTGAAAAATTGAGGAGCAAATATAGGAAATAGTCGGAAAGTCCGAAAGCCAGTAAGTTGGAAAGAATTTTTAAGAGCAGCAAACTTTCTTCCGGACTTCCCGTCTTTCCAACTTCCGGACTTTCTTTAATAAAGATCATCCAGCTTCATTTTCAAATACTTGATCACGCTGCGGTGTGTGCTGAAAAAAGATATGCCGATACCAAATAAAATGATCACAATGAACAATCCTCCTAACAGCGTATAATCACGCAGGGCACGCATTTCGGGCAGCCATCTTTCAGCAAGAAATATAATTCCCACAATTCCGGCAATGGCAATAATTCCGCTGATGGCGCCATTGATCAATGCACGTATGTCCATTGGCTTTGCAATGAACCATCGCGTAGCTCCAACCATTTGCATCGTTTTTATTAAAAAACGGTTACTGAACATCGCAAGACGGATGGTATTATCAATAAGAATAATAACAAGCACGGAAATAACCACCACAACAATTAATAAGATCAATGAGATTTTATTGATGATCGTGTTAAGGTTTGCAACTAGCGACTGGTTATATTGTACATCGCTCACTGCAATATTTTGTGAAAGGTCGGCCTGGATTTTTGTCAATGAATCTGTAGTGGCATATTGGCTCCTGATCTTAAAATTAACGCTGGCAGGCAACGGGTTTTTATCTAATACTGCGCCCCAGTCTTTATTCCCGTCGGCTAAATATTTTTGTTTAGCGAGCTCTTTTGTTACGTACTCGTACGATTTTGTATAAGGCTGTGAAGAGATATAATTTACCAATGCGGCGCTGTCTTTTGCTGAAACATTTTCACGCACATACACACGCACTTCTACATTTTCTTTGAAGTATTCACCAAGTTTATTGGCATTGATAACGATCCAGCCGAGGATGCCGAGCAGGAACAAAACCACGGAAACACCAATAATTGCCATTACATAGGAGGGAGTGGAGCGTTTTGCATATCCTTTACCAGGTTGCGCCATGATAAACAATAATTTTGGATGTTAGTAAGAATTTGTAATGCGCAAAAATAACAGATTTACAGGCATAAACCGTATTTTTGTTGCCCTCTAAACGATGCTGGGACTGCATTATTTTAAGGATCCGGGCTTTTAACTTTTTCCCAACTTTTATTTAAGGTGTAAGGTTTTTGGTTTGAGGTTTATGGTTGGGCAACGGTAAGCGAAAAAACTAAAAGCAATAATTAGCAATTAAGAATTAAAAATTAATATTTGAAAATGCTCGAAGCTTATCGCAAAATGCTGATAGCTATTTTTCAGAAATCGTACATCGTACATCATAAATCGTAAATACAAATCGTGGAATATAATTTCAGAAAGATCGAAGAACGTTGGCAGAATGAATGGAAGAAGAATGAAGTGTATAAGGTGAATAATGATTCGCCCAAACCAAAATATTATGTGCTGGATATGTTTCCATATCCGAGTGGCGCGGGATTGCATGTCGGTCATCCGTTGGGATATATCGCCAGTGATATTTTTGCGCGTTATAAAAGGCTGAAAGGTTTTAATGTGCTGCACCCGATGGGTTATGATGCGTTTGGTTTGCCTGCAGAACAATATGCCATCGAACATGGGATACACCCCGCCGTTAGTACGGACCAGAACATAAAAAATTTTCGTGCGCAACTGGATAAGATCGGGTTTTGTTTCGACTGGAGCCGCGAAGTGCGCACCAGCGACCCGCATTATTACAAATGGACGCAATGGATTTTTTTGCAACTGTTCAATAGTTATTATAACAGAATAGAGAAGAAAGCAGATAGAATCGAGAATCTGATAAAAATATTTACCCAGGAAGGAAATGTTAATCATCCAATTCCCAATTCCCAATTCCAAATCACCGGATCTTCATTCACGATTCACGATTCACAATTCACGTCTGCCGACTGGAATTCCTTCAACGAAAAAATACAGCAGGAAATCCTGATGGAATACCGCCTTGCATATTGTGGTTATGGTGAAGTGAATTGGTGCGAAGCATTAGGGACTGTTTTGGCAAATGATGAAGTGATCAATGGAGTGAGTGAACGCGGCGGTTATCCGGTGGTAAAGAAGAAATTGCGCCAATGGTATTTGCGCATCACCGAATATGCAGACCGTTTGCTGGAAGGATTGGAGAAGATCGAATTCAGTGAAGCAATGAAAGAAATGCAAAGCAACTGGATCGGTAAAAGTTTTGGAGCGGAGATTGATTTCAGCCTAACCCCCAACCTCTCCCTGAGGAGAGGGGATGGGGGTGAGGCTTTGACACTTAAAGTTTATACCACACGACCTGATACCATCTTCGGAGTTGATTTTATGGTAATCGCTCCTGAACATGAATTAATATCTTCTATAACAACGGAAGAACAACAGCAAGCAGTTGATGACTATATTACTTACGTTAAAAGCCGCAGCGACCGTGATCGACAAGCAGAGAAAAAGATCACAGGTTGTTTTACCGGCGCATATGCGATCAATCCGTTTGATCAGCGTGAAATCCCGATATGGATATCTGAGTATGTGTTGGCAGGATATGGAACCGGCGCCATCATGGCTGTGCCTTGCGGCGATGAACGCGATTTCAAATTCGCGAAGCATTTTAATATCCCCATCACCAATATTATCGGCAAGCATTATACCGGAGAAGAAGCTAACCCTACAAAGGATGCAGTGTTGGAGAACAGCGGATTTTTGAATGGAATGGTAATGCGTGATGCGATTGATATTGTAATTACAAAATTAGAGGAACTGGGAATTGGGAAAAGAAAAGTGAACTATAAAATGCGGGATGCTGCGTTTAGCCGTCAACGTTATTGGGGCGAACCATTTCCTATTGTTTGGGATAACGGTATTGCCTATCCGCTTCCGGAAAATGAATTACCGTTGCTGTTACCTGAAGTAAAAACTTATAGCCCCGGACCGGAAGGTGAAGGCCCGCTTGCAAATATTCCTGCATGGACGGAGAAAAAATTAGAAACGAATACAATGCCGGGATATGCAGGTTCTTCCTGGTATTTTCTGCGCTACATGGATCCTTTCAATGAAAAAGAATTCTGTTCGAGAAAAGTAAGCGATTACTGGGGGCAGGTTGATCTGTACATCGGCGGAACGGAACATGCAGTCGGCCATTTGTTATATAGCCGTATGTGGACAAAAGCCTTGCATGATCTTGGTTTCATCGGCCACGATGAACCCTATAAAAAATTGGTGAACCAGGGAATGATTCAGGGGAGTTCAAGATTTGTTTATAGATTAAATGTGAATGGTAAGTATTTAGGTGAGGATATTGTTATTAACAATGTTTTTGTGTCTTATAATATCTATTTAAATGTAATCCGGGATAATAATTTATTACAACACATCACTGTCTATTTAATTCAAACTGGATATCTATCAAACATAACTCTCTTAATAAAAGAAAATATTGCAGAACATTTTAGTCAGCTTCATGTAGATGTGAATATGGTTGATGGTATTGAATTAGATATTGAAGCTTTTAAAAAATGGCGTAATGGGGAATATGCAAATGCTGAATTTATTTTAGAAGATGGTTCTTTATATCATTCATCATCTATTTCTAATTATATCTGTAGCACTGAAGTTGAAAAAATGTCCAAATCAAAATTCAACACAGTTAATCCAAATGATTTGGTAGAAAAATACGGTGCCGACACTTTCCGCATGTATGAAATGTTTCTCGGTCCGGTTGAACAAAGCAAACCCTGGGATACAAAAGGCATCGAAGGCGTTCACCGGTTCCTGAAAAAATTATGGCGTTTGTTTTTTGATGAAATCAAAGGACCTATTTGGACTTCATCGGCTCCCTCTCCTTTGGAGAGGGCGGGGGGTGAGGCTACAGATGCCGAATTGAAAGTATTATACAAAACCATTAAGAAAATTGAAGAAGATACAGAACGTTTTTCTTTCAACACCGGAGTAAGCGCATTTATGATCGCAGTAAATGAACTCAGTGATCTGAAATGTCATAAGAAAGAAGTGCTGGAAAAACTGCTTATCATTTTAACACCTTATGCGCCGCATGTTGCGGAAGAATTATGGCATCAGTTAGGAAATGAAACGACTATCCTTGATGCCGCTTATCCGAAGGTGGAAGAAAAATACCTGGTGGAATCTTCCAAAAATTATCCGGTCGCGATCAATGGCAAAACAAGAGCGGAGCTGAACATTGTACTCGATGCAACACAGCAGCAGGTGGAAGAGATCGTTCTTGCCAACGAAACCGTGCAAAAATGGCTGGAGGGAAAATCGCCGAAAAAGATCATTTATGTGAAGAACAAGATGATCAATGTGGTAATATAACTTCACGCAACGGCGCAGCGACGCAACGTATAGACCTGTCAGGTTTTCAAAACCTGCCAGGTCTTTTGCATATTACTACTAATAAATTCACCTTTCACGATTGACTATTCGCGTTTCAGGTTTCACCATTCACCACTGACCATTGACAATTCACCATTCATTAAACAACTTTCTTTTTCTGGCAGGGATAAAATATCTTCATTGCCCAAAATTACCTGTCATGAAAAAATTGCTGTTGCAACTGCTGTTTTCTTTCTCTGTTCTTTTTGTTTCTGCACAAAACAATGAAGCTTATTTTTTGTCGCAACCTTGTTTAACTCCCGATGGGCAAACCGTGATCTTTGCTTTCGAAGGCGATCTTTGGAAAGCAGATATTGCAAACGGAAATGCATCACGCTTAACTGCGATGCAGGGTTATGAAACAAATCCGCGTGTTTCACCCGATGGAAAATGGATCGCATTTACAGGAAGGCAATATGGAAATGCGGATGTGTACATCATGCCGGTAAGCGGTGGCGAAATAAAACAACTTACTTTTCATAGCTCGTCCGATGAAGTGAATTCATGGAGCTGGGATTCAAAATATATTTATTTCACATCAACGAGGGAAAGCCGCGGCTCGGGATATAAAATAGGCGTCAATGGCGGAACTCCCGTTCGTGTTTTCGGAAATTATTTTTTTCAATACGATCACAATTTATTCGAGCATCCGACAAGCGGAGAAATATTTTTTAATGATACATGGGAAAGCAGCAACCAGGTGCAACGCAAACATTATAAAGGCCCGTTCAACCCGGACATTCAGTCATACAATCCTGCTACCAAAAAATATAAACGTTACACCGATTTCATAGGAAAAGATTTCGGCGCAACACTCGACAAGAAAGGGAATATCTATTTCATTTCCGACGAATACAACAACGAGTATAATTTATACACGTTTGAAAATGGAAAGAAAACGCCGCTCACCACATTCAGCAGCTCTGTTAAAAACGCTATCGTAAATGCAAATGGCGGCAAAGTGGTTTTTGAAAAAGATTACCAGTTATATGTGTATGATGTGGCCGCAAAAAAAGCGGAGAAGCTGAAAATAAGTATCATCCGCAATGATATTCTTTCCAAAGAAAAAGATTTCGATGTAAAAGGGCACATTGTCAATTTCGATGTTTCACCGGACGGAAAAAAATTAGCATTCACTTCACGTGGTGAAATTTTTGTAAGCGACGTGGAAGGTAAATTCATCGAACAAATAAAAAAAGGTTCCGGCGAACGTGCCGTAGAAGTAAAATGGCTGAACGATAATAAAACCATCCTCTTTACACAAACTGTTGACGGTTTTCAGAATTTATTTACCATCGCTGCAGACGGAAGCGCCCCGCTGAAACGGATTACGGACGATAAGCGCAGCAACAGGCTGATATCTTTCAACAAATCAAAAACAAAAGCAGTGTACCTCAGCGGGCGGGATGAAGTACGATTGCTCGATTTGAAAACATTCGAAAGCAAAACGATCGTGAAAGATGAGATATGGGGTTTTCAGAATTCTTCACCGGGTTTTTCTCCCGATGAAAATTATGTATGCTTTACAGCGATCCGGAATTTTGAACAGGATATTTTCATCCATAATTTAAAAACAGGAAAAACAATCGATCTCACCAATACCGGGATTACAGAAGCAGACCCAATATGGAGCCCCGATGGAAATTATATTTATTTTGAGTCATCACGGTTGAAACCCGCATATCCTTTCGGTTTACAGGAACCAAAAATTTATCGGTTGCCGCTTCAGAAATTTGATGATCCCTTCCGTATGGATAAATATGATGAATTGTTCAAACCAGAAAAAAAGGATACAGCAAAAAAAGATGCTAAGAAAGATACGGTTCTAAACCCCGTTGAAATTGATGCAAATAAAATTATGGACCGGATTGAACAAATTAGTCCTTCATTTGGCTCGCAATACCTGGTTGCAGTTTTGGAGAAAGATAAAAAAACATTTGTGTTGTACAGCAGTAACCACGACCAGGGAAAAACGGCTTTGTGGAAAACAACCATTGAGCCATTCGAAAGTAATAAGACTGAGAAAATAAACGGAACGGATGGTTTTGGTTTTGATGTGGAATCAGGCGGCGATAAAAATTTTGTATTGTTCAACGGGTCGATCAATAAATTAAACCTCGATGGAAATAAAGTTGATGCGGTAAATATCGGATATACATTCCGCAGGAATTTGTCCGAAGAATTCAGCCAGATATTTTATGAGGTGTGGGCGCGTTTGGATGAGAATTATTATGATGAAAATTTTCACGGAGTGGATTGGGTAAAAACGAAAGATCATTACAAAACATTTCTTCCGTATTTGAATACCCGTTCTGACCTGCGTGTATTGTTGAATGACATGCTCGGTGAACTAAATTCTTCGCACCAGGGCTTTTCCACTTTTGGCGATGATGAAAAAATTGCTTTGACAAACAGTACAATGGAAACAGGGATTGTTTTTGAGGACACTGATCCGTACAAAGTGAAATATATTTTACAGCGGACGGCTGCAGATAAGAAAGATGTTGATGTGGTAAAAGGGGATGAACTGGTGAAAGTAGATGATGTTGCTGTAGATAAATCAGTCGACAGGAATTTTTATTTCACAAAACCTTCCGGCGACAAGGAATTGAAATTAACATTCAGCCGTGCAGGAAAATTGTTTGATGTAAAATTGCATCCGCAACAAAGTGTGCTTGATGATTTATATGACGAATGGATCGACAACAATCAAAAACGTGTGGATGAAAAAAGCAATAACCGTATCGCGTATGCGTGTATGAAAAATATGGGAACGGATGAGCTGGATAAATTCATCATCAGCATGACGGAGCAGTTAACCCATAAAGATGCGTTGATACTCGACATCCGCTACAACACCGGCGGGAATGTGCATGATGAAATATTGAATTTCCTCGCACAACGTTCTTACCTGCAATGGAAATACAGAGGCGGAAAATTAACACGGCAGAGTAATTTTTCGCCGAGTGATAAGCCGATCATTCTATTAACGAATGAACAAAGCCTGAGCGATGCGGAAATGACATCGCAGGGTTTCAAAGCATTAAAGCTTGGCAAGATAGTTGGGAATGAAACATATCATTGGATCATATTCACCAGCGGTGCAGGTTTGGTGGATGGTTCATTTGTGCGATTACCATCGTGGGGTTGTTATACATTGGATGGAAAAGATATTGAAATGAATGGCGTGAAGCCCGATATTTTAGTAGTGAATACTTTTGAAGACAAGATCAATGACCGAGACCCGCAACTCGACCGGGCTATTGAAGAAATTATGAAAGATTTGAAGTAATATTTCTCGCGAAGACGCAACGGCGCAACGAATTGTTCAGCCGTATGCCATGTCTTTACAAGTTGATAAAATGAATCATCAGGCAACAGACATGGCATACCTATCTTTGCGTCGTTGCACCTTTGCGTGAAAATTCTTTAAAATGCAACTGGAAGAAGTTTTAAAAAAATATTCAGCCGAATTTCACCAGGTTGTTCCATTCAATCCTGGAACAGATAAATTATATCTATTCGATTTCACCGAAAACAATAAGGGATTATCTTCCGACGAAATTGCAGACACCGAACGTTTTGCGAATTATATCAACACAACATTACGAACACATCAATGCAAATATGGAATTGGTGGTTATGCAGAACACCGCACGCTATACGCACGCAGCAAACATTTTGATTCGTCTCCCCTCCCCACCGGGAGAGGGGCTGGGGATGAGGTCGAACCACGACGTTTGCACCTTGGCACCGATATTTGGGGCGAAGCCGGAACAAAAGTAATGTCGCCATTGGATGGCATCGTTCACAGTTTTGCTTTTAATAATAACGACAGCGATTATGGGGCAACAATCATCCTCACGCATAATATTGAATGGATTTCTTTTCACACATTATACGGCCATCTTAGTTTGAACTCCATTAAAAACCTGCACGAGGGAAAACGGATCATTAAAGGTGAAGTATTCACGGAATTCGGAATGCGTTTTGAAAATGGTAACTGGCCGCCGCATCTGCATTTTCAACTTATTGCTGACATGCAAAATTGGAAAGGCGATTATCCCGGAGTTTGTAAATTTTCTGAAAAAGAAACCTGGCTAAAAAATTCTCCCGATCCTGATTTTATACTTAGCTTGAATAAGTATATCGAAAAATAACAATTAAATTTTGTACATCATTTCATAAAAGTTGCTACCTTTTCGCCCCCTTTCAGAATTGTTAGTTATTATCCTTTCTAAGATTTGTATTTACAATCATTTTCTAATCTAAAACCTTTCGTATGTCTTTAAATCTTATGGATTCGGTAAAGCAACTTTTCACCAATGAAATTCTAAACAAAGCAGCATCTTCCTTAGGTGAAAGCCAGAGTGGAATTTCAAACGCGCTTTCTGGTGTTGTACCTGCTGTGATCAGTGGCATTATAACTAAAGCAACTACCGGCGAACATGGTGCATCAAACATTTTACAACTGGCTAAAGATGCCCTGCGCAATGGTACTTTAAGCAATTTGGGAAACCTTTTTAATAGTGGAGGAAATAACAGCTCTCTTTCTGCAGGTTTTGATATTGTAAAAAGCTTGTTTGGCGATAAGCTGACATCTGTAGAACATGCGGTTGCCAATTTTGCAAACGTTAAAACATCTTCTGCATCGGCTTTGCTTAGCAGTGCTGCCCCTGCTGCTCTTGCTGTGATTGGTAATCATGCATTATCGAACAATATATCTTCATCCGCTCTTGCTCAATCATTGCAAAATGAAAAGAGCAGCATCCTTAACGCCCTTCCTGCAGGGTTGGGGTCGTTAAGCAGTTTGTTAGGATTAGGCACAGCAACGGTTAGTAACAAGGCAAAAAATATTTCCGCCGCCGCATCGCATTATGCACATGAGGCAGA
Organism: Bacteroidota bacterium; assembly: GCA_018266575.1. GTDB lineage: Bacteria > Bacteroidota > Bacteroidia > Chitinophagales > Chitinophagaceae > Puia. The sequence goes on along the minus strand of JAFEAE010000022.1, from coordinate 68,499 downwards.
AGAAAAAGCAGGTAGCGGAATGAAATTTTTAATACCGTTATTGTTATCTGTTCTCGTTATTGCATTGCTTATTTATTTAGTAAAAGGATGTAATAATAAAAGCGATGCAACAATTGCGGAAACAACAGATACTACTGCAAAAGCAAATATTGATACAACTAATTTGAGTGGATTGGTTACTGTAAAAGTGGCTTTGCCAAATGGTACGGAGCTTGATGCATATAAAGGTGGAATCGAAGATCAGCTTGTGGCATTTTTAAAAACAGATTATGCAAAACTTGGTGAAGATTCGTTGAAGAAAACCTGGTTTGATTTTGATAACCTGAATTTCAAGACAGCAAGCGCTGAGATCACTCCGGAAAGCCAGCACCAGATCGATAATATTGCTGCGATATTAAAAGCATTCCCGAAATCAGCTATCAAGATTGGTGGTTACACAGATAAAACCGGTGATGAAACAGTAAATAAAAAATTATCGAAAGACAGGGCTGAGGCAGTGAAAGCTGCGCTTGAAAAAGCCGGCGTAAGCAAACAGGTCACAGGGGCAGACGGATATGGTTCTGACTTTGCAAAATATCCTGCTACAGCTCCGGAATCAGATCGTGTACACGATCGTCGTGTATTCGTGAGTGTTAGATTATGAAATAAGAAATAATTAATAAGAAATGGGGAGTGAGAAAGTTCTTTAGCGCAAGCTACACTAATGAACTTTCTCACTCCTTATTTATTATTTCTCATTTCTGATTACAAAAGTCCTTCCACCAAATCTTCCCATTCTTTCTCCAGCGAATATCCCGGCATTTGTTTTCCTGCTCTTCTATACCAATAATTCGCATTTGAAATATCACCTTCCTTGCGATGCAAATATGCATGCACATGATATGCTTTCACTTCTTCCAGGTCGTCGATCAGTTCATGTGCTGCATGCCAGTCACCCTTAGCATCAAGCCATAAAGATTCCAATAATATCGAAATTCCTTTAGGTGGATTTGTTTGAGAAAGCGATGATTTAAAATTTTCAGCAGTCATATAATGCAATGTGATTTTTTGGGTAACCAGCATTTGTTCTCTTTTCATCATCGTTGCGTCGCAATACTTTCATCTGTAGTACAACTATTGAGCTATGGTCTTATAATTTGCAGGTTTTGTTTTTACGCAAAGGCGCAAAGTTATTAAGTCGCTACGAAAATGCTTAGCGCCTTTGAATGAAACAAATCTAAATCTTAATGTAATGCTGCCGTTGCTTCACCATTATAAATAGCCGCAAAAGTTTTCGCAAAATCTTCCAATTTGGTTTTGCTAAGTACAGGGTGGTTTTTCCAGTAATCTTCATTCATTCTTCCGGATTGCATGCATATATTCATTTCCTGAAAATTTTTAGCGACCTCTTCCGGTAAACCAGCTTGGATCATTCCATTCAATGCATCTTCATCACTGAAAACGACCCATTTTAAATCAGGTTTCCCGATGGCATTACCAAAAACCGAAGCGATTTCATCCGTAGTTGTTTCATCGCTTGCAATATAGCGGATACTGTGCCCGGTAAAATTAAGTTTTGATAATTCTTCAAAGGCAACCTCAGCAATATCTTCAGGGTTCACCAAAACTACTTTAAGGTTTTGTCCTCCAAAATTTGCACCCATAAGACCAATGTTTTTTATCATGCCCACATTTCCCAGCAGGTTAGTATAAAAATATGCAGGGCGTAAATTTTTGATATGCACATCCTGCAGTTCATTAATAGCTTTTTCTGCATAATGAAGTCCGGTAACCGGCCCGCAACCTTCGGGTAAATGTGCACCGATGCTACTCAGGTTCACTACATATTTTACTCCACTTGCTTTGATCGCATCTGCATAATTTTTTCCTATCTGTCCGATCCATTTTTTCCAGTTAGTTGCAGACATATTCGGCGGAACCATTGTGTACACTGCATCTGCTCCTGTAAATGCTTTGGTTAAAAATGCAACATCTTCAACAGAACCAATCGCTGCTTTTGCACCTTTCGCGATCAGCGGTTGAATATTTTTTTCACTTCTGCTAATTACAGTTATTTCATGTTTTTGCGCTAACAGTTTTTCGGTGAGCGGTTTTGATATATGCCCTGCTGCACCTGTGATTACAAATTTCATTGTTGTGTGATTTTATAAGTGTTCAAAAATATATTTGTATATACAAATATTTAGATAAAAAAATTTAACCTGCCAGTTTATCGGCAATACGGTTCATACTTTGGATCAATTTGGTGCTCTCTTCTTTCCCGAGAGCAGATGAATAGCTTGCATAAAAATCATCTACACATTCCTTTAATTTAGGTAAAAGCTCTTTTGCTTTCGGTGTGGGATAAACATTGGTTGTTTTCCCTTCATAAATCCTTACCAATAGTTTTTTTTGTTCCAGTTTTTCAATGAGCCTTGTGATGGTAGATGGCGTAAGGTGCAACTCTTCGCTCAATACCGTAGGTTGTATCCCCGGCGCTTCCAATACAAGCATCAGCAAATAACCATGACTGGGAGCAAGGTTTACTCTATCCCACGATTGCTGCGCTATCTTTTCTATCTTTCTTGCCAATGCATTTGATACAAAATAGATGCACTTGTTATAGTAACTATCGGATAATTTTTTCACAGCACAAAGTAAAGTGTTTTTATTTGTATATACAAATATATTTTTTTCCTTTACGTAGAGGCGCAGAGAATGTAGGGTCTTGTACGCTGAGGTATGCCATGTCTATAGAAGCAACTAATTATTATTCGCTCGTTACAGACATGGCATACCTGCAAGACTCCGCGCCTCTGCGTGAAACACTTCTAAAATCCCTTTTCCGGTTTTGCCTTTTGCTATCTAACTTTGAACTATGCCAAATGCCAATTTGAATAATGATAAAGAATTGCTGAGTGCTGCGGATAAAGAGTTCGAGAATAATATTCGTCCACGTGAGCTTGAAGATTTTTCAGGACAACCTCAACTGATTGAGAACCTGAAAATATTTATTAAGGCGGCGAAGATGCGTGGTGAAGCGCTGGACCATATTCTGTTTCATGGCCCGCCGGGATTAGGCAAAACAACATTGAGCCGCATTGTAGCGAATGAATTAGGTGTGAATATCAAAGAAACTTCAGGGCCTGTTATAGAAAAACCCGGCGATCTTGCAGGGTTGCTTACTAACCTTGAACCGAACGATGTATTATTCATAGATGAGATCCACCGGTTGAGCACAGTGGTGGAAGAATATTTATATGCGGCAATGGAAGATTACCGCATCGATATCATGATCGACAGCGGCCCCAATGCACGAAGTATACAAATTACCATCAATCCCTTTACATTGGTTGGCGCTACAACAAGAAGCGGGTTGCTTACAGCGCCGCTGCTTTCGCGTTTTGGTATAAAATCGCGGCTGGAATATTACACATCAGAAACGTTGTATAAGATCATAACACGTTCTGCAAAAATCCTGGGTGTAAAAATCACTTCAGACGCTGCAAATGAAATTGCAAGGCGCAGCCGCGGCACGCCGAGAATTGCAAATGGCTTGCTTCGCCGGGTGCGTGATTTTGCGCAGGTATTAAGCAATGGGGTGATCGATCTGAATATAACCCAGCATGCATTGCGTGCATTGAATGTAGATGAACATGGGTTGGATGAAATGGATAATAAGATACTGCTCACGATCATAGAAAAATTCAAAGGCGGTCCTGTTGGCATTGGGACCATTGCAACTGCAGTCGCAGAAGAAGCAGGCACTCTTGAAGAAGTATATGAACCGTTTTTAATCCAGGAAGGTTTTTTGCAACGTACACCACGTGGAAGAGAAGTTACTGCAAAAGCGTATGAGCATCTCGGAAAAAAACCTTCAGGTAATGACAGTGAAAATCTTCTGTTCTAAATAAAAAAGAGATTGAATAGGTCAATCTATTTTTATTGTAAGAAATTTATTTTCTTCAAAAAATTAATGTGGTGCAACTAACCGGAAACCGTTTCCATGAATATTCACGATCTCTATGTTTGTGTCGTCTTTCAGGTATTTCCTGAGCTTCGCGATATATACATCCATACTTCTTCCGTTAAAATAGGTATCGCTTCCCCATATCTTTTTTAATGCCTGTTCTCTCGGCAACAAATCATTCATGTGTTCTGCAAGCATTTTCAGTAATTCATTTTCTTTTGGAGAAAGCGTTTGTGTTTGTCCTTTATGGCTGAGTTCACGCAATTTCGGATTGAAATGGTAAGAGCCAAGATCAAACTCTTTGTTCTCGGCTTCTTTATTCAGGTCTTCATTGCGTTTTAGAATGGCTTTTATCTTCAGCAACAACACTTCACTGTCAAAAGGTTTGGTAATGTAATCATCAGCGCCGAGCTTATATCCCTGGATGATATCTTCCTTCATTGTTTTTGCACTCAAAAAGAATAAAGGAATATCCGGGTCCACATCACGGATCTCTTCTCCGAGGGTGAAACCGTCCATATGCGGCATCATGATATCGAGCAGGCACAATTCAAATTTTTCACGTTGAAATGCTGCGAGGCCAAGACGGCCATCGCGTTCTAATGTGACATCAAAATCATTCAGCTCCAAATAATTTTTCAATACCATCCCCAGGTTCTGATCATCTTCACACAATAATATTTTTGGTTTTTTTCCTTCCATATTTTTTATTTTAAGTACAAATAAAATTAAATCATTTGCCTGTGATAATAATGCGGCGTGTAATATTTTGTTAATAATTCGGCTCTGGAGAGATAAGATGATAGATGACAGTTCGCAGATGATAGCCTTTACTTCACCTTTCGTCGAATAATATCAACTTTGATTTATAAAGGAAATTACCTTCGCTGACTGGCATCTGCCAACCAACAACTGTCATCTAATTCTTATTTTTGTAAATCTGAAATGATCGAACAACATGGCTTTACATCTTACATCTGATATTAAGTTTAAAAAATTAGTGGTTATCGGCGACCGTGTTCTCATTCGCCCATCAAAGCCAAATGAAAGAACAGATAGCGGTTTGTATTTGCCGCCGGGCGTTCAGGAAAAAGAAAAAGTGCAGCAAGGGTATGTAATTAAAACCGGCCCGGGTTATGCAATACCAATGCCTGTTGATGATGAACCCTGGAAGAACCAGGACGACCAGGTGAAATATGTTCCGCTGCAGGCACGGGAAGGCGACATTGCTATTTTCCTGGTGAGTGGTGCAACCGAAGTTTTATATGAAAACGAAAAATATTTCATCGTTCCGCAAAGCGCCATTTTGATGCTGGAAAGGGAAGAGGAAATCTAACAGGTGAATTGTGAATGGTCAATGGTGAGTAGTTAGTGGCGAGAATTTATTGTTTGAGCTATTGATAATTAACCGTTGTTATATAAAACCTTATTCATCATTAACGATTGACTATTCACGATTCACCACTCAACATTGACCATTCACAATTCACCATGCACAATTCCCCCTCGAATCGTATCTTTGTCGGCTTAATAAAAAAGAATGGAGTCAAATTTCAACCCAGATAAGCAGCATACATTAGCAACATCTGTGCATATTTCAGGAACGGGATTGCATACGGGCATTAAAGTGGATATGGCGTTGAAGCCAGCTAACCCCGGGTTTGGCTACCAGTTCCAGCGCATCGATCTAGCCGGAAGGCCAGTTATAAAAGCCGATTGTGACCTTGTTACGGATACATCCCGCGGAACAACACTGGAAGATAATGGTGCAAAAGTAAGTACCGTTGAACATGTGCTTGCTGCATTGGTTGGGATGGGAATTGACAATTGCCTGATAGAGATAAACGGCCCCGAAATACCTATCATTGACGGAAGTTCAGAACCATTTGTAGAGATCATTGAAGAAGCCGGGATTGTTGAACAGGACGCTGCAAAAGCATGGTATAGTATTGATACCAACATTACACATTATGATGAAAAGAAACGTGTGGAAATGGTGGCGATGCCTTCAATGGATTATAAAATAACTACACTTATTGATTTTAACAGCCCTGTGCTTGGAACACAACACGCAGGATTAAAATCGATGAAAGATTTTAAAGCAGAAATTGCACCATGCCGTACATTTTGTTTTTTGCATGAACTTGAAGCGCTGCTTGAAAATAATTTAGTGAAAGGCGGCGATATCAATAATGCGATTGTGGTGGTAGATAAGCCTGTGACTGAAGAAGAAATGACACGGTTGGCAAAAGCTTTCAAACGTGAAAAAATAGAAGTAAAAAGCGAAGGTTACCTGAACAATCTTGAACTACGTTTCCCGAATGAACCTGCACGTCATAAACTATTGGATGTAGTAGGAGACCTGGCATTGATCGGTTATCCTATCAAATCGCATATCATTGCAAACCGCCCTGGTCACTCAACCAATGTGGAATTTGCAAAAAAGCTAAAGCACTATATAAAGAAAAATAAGCACGTGCGTAATGTGCCGGTATATAACCCAAGTCAGCCGCCAATCTATAATACACAGCAGATCGAAAAAACATTACCGCACCGTTATCCTTTTTTATTGGTTGATAAGATCATTGAACTTACCGATAACTATATTGTCGGTATTAAGAATGTTACGTTCAATGAGCCGTTTTTCGTAGGACACTTTCCCGGAAACCCGGTTATGCCCGGTGTTTTGCAAATAGAAGCTTTGGCGCAGACGGGAGGTATCCTTGCAATCAATGCAATGCCCAAGGGAGAATATGATACCTACTTTTTGAAGATCGATAATTGTAAATTCAAGCAAAAAGTGGTTCCGGGAGATACAATGATATTACGTATGGAATTGCTTTCTCCTATCAGGAGAGGCATTTGCGAAATGCGCGGTACCGTTTTTGTAGGAAACAAAATTGCTACAGAAGCCGACCTTGTAGCTCAATTGGTAAAGAGAAGTTAATGAATAGGGCGCAGACTTTCTAAGGCATAAATGTTGATAATTAAATTTATATTTGTTCTGTCAGGCGAGCAGAAGCCTGGCATTTTTTATATACTATAAGATTTTACAATTTTGTAAAATCTTACGAAGGTAACCGCAACTGACTTATGAAATCAAGCGTATACCTTAAGTATGATGTATAAAATAGAACCATCGCAACCAGTAAAAACCAACAGATCAATGATCCATCCGCATACGTATATTCACCCCAACGCAAAATTAGCTGGCAACGTTAAGGTGGATCCGTTTACAGTAATTCATCAAAATGTAGAAATAGGCGACGGAACGTGGATTGGTAGTAATGTAACTATCATGGAAGGCGCACGCATCGGAAAGAATTGCCGCATTTTTCCCGGTGCAGTAATTTCAGCCATACCACAGGATTTAAAATATGAGGGAGAAGATTCGCTCGTTGAAATCGGAGATAACACAACTGTGAGGGAATTTGTTACCATTAACCGCGGCACAAAAGACCGTGGAAAAACCAAAGTTGGAAAAAACTGCCTGATCATGGCATACAGCCATATTGCGCATGATTGTTTTATCGGAAGCAATTGCATTATGAGCAATAACACACAAATGGCAGGGCATGTGGTAATGGGTGATTGGACTATACTCGGAGGAATGTGCGCCGTGCATCAGTTTGTACAGATCGGGCAACATTCATTCGTAAGCGGCGGTTCTTTGATCAGTAAAGATGTTCCTCCTTATATCAAAGCAGGGCGCCAGCCATTAAGTTATTCTGGTGTAAATTCTGTGGGATTGAAAAGAAGAGGTTTTGCAGTTGAAAAAATAAATCACATCCTCGATATCTACCGCATCCTTTATAACAAAGGGATGAATACTTCACAGGCGCTCGAATTCCTGGAAGAAGAATTTCCGGCTACAGACGAACGCGATGAAATCGTTACTTTTATCCGCGAAAGTGGAAGAGGTATTATCAAACGCTACTCCAAAAACAGCATTGATGAAGATTACGCTGACTGATGTTGGCAAACGTTTCAACCGCGACTGGATATTCCGTCACATCAATTACGGGTTTACTAACGGTAATAGCTATGCGATTATCGGGCCGAATGGCTCAGGTAAATCCACATTGCTACAGGTAATTGCCGGTGCGGTTGCGCAGAGCGAAGGAAGCATCGGTTTTCAGTCTTCAGTTTTCAGTTCTCAGCCTGCTGATAGTCAAAAACTGTCAACTGACAACTGTCAACTGCCGACTGAAAAACTTCATTCTCACATTTCCCTCGCTACTCCCTATCTCGAAGTGATCGAAGAAATGACGCTGGTTGAATTCCTCAGATTTCACAGCACCTTCAAACCGTTTATAACGGGCATGGATATCCAAAAAATTTCTGGTGAAGTGGGTCTGGAAAAATCAATACACAAACAGATACGCTACTTTTCTTCAGGAATGAAACAACGCGTAAAATTAGCGCAGGCATTTTTTTCTGATACATTTGTTTTATTGCTGGATGAACCCTGCACCAACCTCGATGAAGAAGGTATTGCATTATATCATCACCTTATCAAAAATTATTCATCAAACCGGATTATTATTATTAGCTCAAATGATAAACAGGAATATGATTTTTGTAAAGAGAGATTGAATATTCTCGATTATAAAAAATAGGATTTCTCACAGATTGCACGGATTTAACAGATATTGTTAAGTATGAGTTATGAACTATGAAGTAAAGTGATTTATTATTTCATATCCGTGAAATCTGAGAAATCTGTGAGACGTCTATCTCTGGCTCGCGATCAATAAATTCAAATCAGTATATTTCAAATCGAAACGCTCGCTGAGGTGGAAATTGGTAAGTGCGCCTTTAAACAAATATATGCCACTGCGCAGATGTACTTTATGCCATACTAAATTTTCAAAGCCGCCTTCTTCGCCAGCTTCAAGCAATAAGGGCATTAATACATTACTGATTGCGTGAGAGGCAGTTCTTGCAAAACCGGAAGGAATATTCGGCACACAATAATGTATCACACCATATTTCATAAATATCGGGTGCTCGTGTGAAGTGATCTCTGATGTTTCAAAACATCCTCCGCGGTCGATACTAACGTCAATGACTACACTACCGGGGCGCATATTGCTGACCATTTCTTCTGTTACCACAACAGGAGTTCTGCCGCTTTGTGAGGAAAGCGCACCAACAGCTACCTCGCAGGTTTTAAGTTGTTTGGATAAAATGCGTGGTTCAATAACAGACGTATAAATTCGTTGCCCAACGTTATTCTGCAAACGTTTGAGGCGATAAACACTGTTATCAAAAACTTTTACCGAAGCGCCAAGTGCCAATGCCGCCCGTGTTGCATATTCACCCACGATACCCGCGCCAAGTATAATAACTTTTGTCGGCGGAATTCCGGAAATGCCACCAAGCAAAACGCCTTTGCCATGATTTGCCGAACCGAGGTATTGTCCTGCTATCAGCATCACAGCGCTTCCTGCAATTTCGCTCATGCTGCGAACGATCGGATACGTGCCGCTGTCATCTTTTAAATTTTCAAAAGAGATTGCAGAGATTTTTTTCTCCATCATTTTTTCCAGCAACTCGGCTTTCATTGCGGATAAATGAATAGGAGAGATTACCACCTGGTTCATCTGCAAAAGCGGAACATCTTCCTCAATAACCGGCGCAGCTTTCACCAGCACCGGCGCCTTGAACACCTGTGCTTTTTCATAAACGATCTTTGCACCTGCTTCACTATAATCTTTGTCGCGGTAATGTGCAGCTTCACCGGCATTGTGCTCTATCACCACCTCATGCCCGTTGCTAACCAACACGCTCACCGCTTCCGGCGTTAATGCAATACGGTTTTCCTGGAACGCCGTTTCCTTAGGAATACCAATATGCAGTTGCGCACCTTCCGGTTTGATATCAAGTGTCTCCTCTAATGTTTCATAGCTGAAAGAAGTGCTGATGATTGGTTTTTGCTGCGACATGTTTCAGGGCTTATCGTTGATCGTTTTTTGCAATCGGGTGAACAGTTAAATTACAATTTTAAATTGAAATGGAAGCATTAATACCCGTCAATTAATAATAATCTTTCTGCTCTTTTCGGCAGTGTTGAAATATGGATATGCACCGTTTCTTCAGGAAAAATTCCGGGTGCCTTGTCGGGCCACTCTACAAGGCAAATCGCGCCGGTGTACAAGCAATCTTCTACACCGGCACGTATTGCATCTTCTTCATCTTTTAAACGGTACAGATCTATATGAAAAATTTTTCCGTCATCATACGCGTATTCATTAATGATCGAAAATGTCGGGCTGCCAACAGTACTTTTCACTTTTTTTTCATCGCATAATGCGTGGATAAACGTTGTTTTTCCCGCCCCCATTTCTCCATGAAAAGCAAAAACTTTTTTATCACCTGCAAGCTGCCAGAATTTTTTTGCAGCATTGTGAATATGTTCCAGGTCGAATGTAAATTCCATCCTGCGAATGTACGATTTACGATGTACGATTTTATATTCAGTAAAAAGTCAAAAGCAAAAACCAAAAACACTGCTATTTACTTTTAGCTTTTTAATTTTAACTTTTGATTTTTTGGGTAATCAGCATACGTTCTCTCTTCAGCATCGTTGCGTCGCACTCTTGTACTGCAGCAATTCTATTGAGCGATGTGTAACATCCTGTTGAGAATTTGCAATTCAAAGTTCAACGAGTCAATATCTGCAAACACTTTTACCGTCATTCCCGCCTACGCGGGAATGACGTGCCGCTTACTTTTTTTTATAGCAGACGCTCTCTCAAAAATCACAAAAATCCCATAAATCCAAGTTCAGACAAGAGCTGCGTAGTTGCGGGAAACTCCTTATTGAACTAAATTTGCCCATTACTTGTTATCAAAAAGAAACAGGATAAACTTCGCAAATATTGGAAACAATAAACTGGAAAGTAGAGGGCATGAGTTGCTCCAATTGTGCACTAACTGTTGGCAATTACCTTAAAAAAGAAGGCCTGCAAAACGTGAAAGTGAACCTTATTGGAGGCGATGTAAGTTTTGATACTGCCAACGCTATTTCCAAACCGGATATAATCAAAGGCATCGAATCGCTGGGTTATCATGTACATACAGGTGATAACGATATAACGCCAACCAATAAACGCTTTTTAAAAACCCATCTTCAGAAATTTTTATTCTGTTTAATTTTTACAGCGCCGTTAATGTTGCACATGCTGGATAAATGGATCCATTTTCATTGGCTGATGAATCCCTGGCTGCAATTAGCATTATGTATTCCTGTTTATATAATTGGAATGGGTTTTTTTGGAAGAAGCGCTATTCAAAGCATCCGCAACAAAATGCCGAATATGAATGTGCTTGTTGCTATCGGTGCAACGGCTGCGTTTGCTTATAGTTTTGTCGGAACCATCTTTCATCTCGGTAGTGATTATTTGTTTTATGAAACTGCGGCTGCCATAATCACACTGGTGTTTTTCGGAAATTATATGGAAGACGTAACCATTCAATCTACCCAAAAAGCATTGAATAGTTTGGCAAAATCGCAAAAGGTAATGGCAAACATGATAGCGTTTGACGGCGACCACCAGGAGCAGATTTTCCCGATTGAAAATACACAATTGCGGAGCGGCGATCTGATCCTTATAAAATCAGGAGAACAAGTGCCTGCAGATTGTAAAATTTTATGGGGAGATGCGAATGTAAACGAAAGCATCATTACCGGAGAAAGCCTCCCTGTTGACAAACAGGCAAAAGACTTTCTCATTGGCGGAAGCATTATCATTGACGGAACAATAAAAGCGCAGGTCACAGCGGCAGCAAGCGAATCGGTTCTTTCCAATATCATTAATCTTGTAAAGCAAGCGCAAGGTGAAAAACCGCCGGTGCAACAATTAGCAGATAAAATAAGCGCCATTTTTGTTCCGGTAGTTTTGGGTATTGCTGCAATAACATTTATCGGAAATTATATTTATCTGCACGAACTAACGCCTTCGCTTATGCGAAGTATTGCGGTACTCGTAATTGCATGCCCTTGTGCAATGGGATTAGCTACACCAGCTGCGATAGCAGTAGGGCTGGGGCGTGCAGCAAGAAACGGTATATTGTTCCGCCATGCAAAATCATTGGAACTATTCAAAAACATCCGACAGGTTGTATTTGATAAAACAGGAACATTGACAACCGGACAGTTTTCAGTAGACAGTTTTCAGTTAACAACTCATAATTCATCCATTGACCATTCACCAATCACTATTGACGAGTTTCAACGCATCGTTTTTTCCCTCGAAAAATACTCCAATCACCCGATTGCAAAAAGCATTGCTTCATCCTGGAAAACAAAAAACGAAATTCGCTGGAAAAAAATTGAAGAGATAAAAGGGCTTGGTATGAAAGCCGAAGATAAGGACGGAAATATTTTTCAGGCAGGTTCTTATAAAATTGCCTCGGAGCTTACGCAGGATAATAAACACAGTGTATATGTCATACAAAATAATGAATTGCTTGGCTGGATAAATGTGCAGGATGAAATAAGACGGGAAGCGAAAAATGTCGTGGATTATTTTAGAGAGAAAAATATCAAAACCATTTTATTAAGCGGTGACCATAAAGAAAAATGTGAGGTGCTGGCTGCAAAACTTGGAATTGATGAAGTGATCGCTGAGCAAACTCCTGCACAAAAATTAAATAAAGTTGAACTATTGAACAGGAACGCGCCGACGGCAATGATTGGTGATGGCATTAATGATGCACCAGCATTGGCAAGAGCAACCATTGGGATTTCCATGAGTGATGCGTCGCATATTGCCATGCAAACGGCAGATGTGGTGCTGATGAATAATGGTATCAAAAATCTCCCACTTGCGCTGGGGTTAGGCAATCATACATTTATTACCATCAAACAAAATTTATTCTGGGCGTTCTTCTATAATATAATTGCAATACCTGTTGCAGCATTTGGCTTTCTTTCACCACCAATTGCAGCATTTGCAATGGGTTTAAGCGATGTTGTGCTTGCGATAAACTCCGTGAGATTGTTTGTAAAACGGGTACTGTAAATTTTTCAGGTAATTATTGTATTCTCTCTTTCGTGGTCAAAATTCCACTTTCAGGGTATAGGCCGGTTTCATTATTTTAATAACTTCCGGATTCATCATACTCCTTCTCAAAAATTTCCCTGCCCTATTTTTCGGTCTGTTACATCAAGTTTCATTAAGCCTTATGTATGAAAACAAATCTTTCATATCATAGACTACGTATAATTTATTTGTCAGTCTCATCCTGTTTTGAAACAGGATGAATCCTTATTATCCAATCTTCTTAACTGGTCATTCTCTTCCTAACCTATATTAACTATATAACCTATGTATTACTTTATTTCAAACATTCTTCTCCTGAAGAAAGTATCACGGAATTTTTTCATCAGTATTATTTTCCTTCTTCTACATCAACTTTGCTTTGCTGCCATTATAACATGGACGGGTTCAGGTGGTGATAACAATTGGTCTAATCCTGCAAACTGGAACGGCAATACAATACCTGCGGCAGGCGATGATGTTATCCTCGATAATTCGGCTATAGCTGGCAGTTATAGTGTAAACCTTCCGTCAGGTGCTGTTACTATTTCAGTGAATAGTTTAGTAATTACCCCATCAACCGGAAATAGTATTCAATTGAATATTCCGTCTGCAAATACTGCCAACCCGGGTTTAAATGTCACGGGTTCCGGGGATGCTCTTGTACTGAACAACGGAGCTATTTTGATAAATTCCACAGGAGCGGGAAGTGGGGCAGTCGGGCTTGCTATAACAAACACATTCCGGATTAATAACGGTGGAAAATATATTCACAACAACACAAGAGCTAATGCTACAATTGTTTCGCAACTTTCTATTGCCCCGGGAACAGAAAAAGGGATTTTTGAATTTGATGTTCCAGGCGCTGCCGGTTATACAGTTTCATTGAGCAACAGAAAATTCGGGACTCTTGTATTTAGTTCGACGGCTGCAGGTGGCATAAAAATTTATACAGGCTCAGGAAGCAATACACTAACTGTAAATGGCGATTTGCAAATTAATCCTGGTGTAACGCTTAATGCAGACCTCGCTACTGCAAATGGAAATATTTTTGTGAATGGCGATTATATTCAAAACGGTGGAACGTTTAATATTGCAAGCGGACCGGATAATAGTATCGTGGCAATAAAAGGAAATTTGACGCAACTTTCAGGAGGTATAATCACAGAATCTTCAACGGGGCTCCCTGTAATTGAATTGAATGGGAATACGCAGCAAAATATTTCACTAAAAGGAACGATAAATAATAGTATTTCCTTTCGGATGAATAATGCTGCCGGTGCGGTTTTGCAAGCGCCTTTGTCATTAGCTTATAACCTGGAATTGCTTTCGGGAAATATCACTACAACAACTCAAAATCTTTTAACGCTGCAAGCCGGTGCTGTTTTATCTGTTGATAGCACAATTTCCAACACCAGTTTTATTAACGGGCCATTTCGCAGAGAGGGTTTATCAAACACTCTTTATTCGTTATTCCCCGTCGGAAAAAATTCAATTATACGCTGGGCAGAATTAAAAAACGCAACAGGGAATTTTACCATTGAATTTATGCATACAGATCCGCGGACATTGAGTAGTACTTACGGAACAGGCATCGATCATATTTCTTCAAACGATTATTGGCAAATCGATGCAGATGTTTCCCCGTCTGCTTCTGCAAATGTTGAATTATCATTTGCCAATGCAATAAATAGTGGAGTAACGGACATGGCTACCCTAAGAATTGCACAATTGTCAGCAGGAACATGGACGGACAAGAATAATATTTCCACCACAGGTTCCGCAGGTGCATCTGGTTCTGTAGTCAGTGGAACCATTAGCAGCTTTAATTCTTCCGATAACAGTTTTGCGTTGGCGAGTAATACCGGCAGCCAAAATCCTTTGCCGGTTAAGTTAACCAGCTTTTCTGCAACAAAATACGGAAATGTTGTGTTGCTGAACTGGCAAATTGATACGCCAAAAGATGCTGCATATTTTACAGTGATGTATTCTTCGAATAACCAGGATTTTTCTTCTATTGCGAAAATAGATGCTGCAGATTTTCAAACTTCTTACCAGTATACAGATGAACATCCGGCAAACGGAATTATCTATTATCGTTTAAGGATAACGGAAAAAAACGGTAATAGTCATTTAAGTAAAGTTGTGAGCATTAATAACAATGCTCCTGCGCTTGGTTTGCATTTTACTTCTTATATGCTGGTGCAAAATAGTATTGGTATAAATGTAACTTCTCCCGCAGAAGATAAATTACAACTCCTGCTGATCAATTCCGATGGTAAAGTGATGAAAAATATTTTCATGCAACTTTCAACAGGCGATAACAGGCTGACACTCGATCTTTCGGGAATTGCTTCAGGTGTATATTATGTCACCGGCCAGAATCAAAAACAAAGAACAAATGTGTTGCGGTTTATAAAACAATAAATTCATAGCTTGAATTTTTTCACCAGTTCTGCTATTCCCTTTTTATAAACAGCCAGCGCCTCAATTTCCTGTTTAATAAAACTGTTGTCTGCAAATGCGCCGACAACTGTGTCCATTTCTTTCTGGTTATCGTAAACCATTTTGCGGAATGGATTGGAATAATCTTTTGCACGGGAATCCTGGATATTTTTGACCATCCATTCCCTGGTGGTTATGCTTTGCTGTAATAAAGTAGCAAAAGTTTCTTTATCCATTTTTTTTGCTGTGATACCGTGTACTTCTTTGAGTGCACTCAAAGCGTGGTGCAATTTGTCTGCCGCGTAATGATTGCTTTGAATGCTGTAAAACTGGTGCACTTTATCCCAGTCATTTATTTTGCCACTGTGTATTTGCTGAACCAATTTTTCCAATTCGGTTTTTATGATAAGCTGCCCGCCAACATTTGCCCAATCTGTTTTTGCTAACCGCACAGGTAATACTTCCTGTAGTTGTGCAAAACTTTTGATGTCATTTCGTTTGATTAATGCAATCAGTTGCATTGTTGCATAGTAACTGATCAGTTCGCGGAATATCGGGTAAGCCTGCAATACTTTTATCAGTTTCACTTTCCGGTTACTGTGTTCAAATCCTTCAGCAATAATTTCGAGATCATTTACTATAGCATTATTGCCCTGTAGTAATTTTTTTCCTATAGCCTGTAATTCCTTTTGGCCATACCTTTTCCCATGTTCAAATTTTTTCGTGTACGCATTACCGGTATATTTTTCCAGTAAGCCAAGCGAAGCTACTACTTCAGTAATGCTGTCGGGGGCAAGGAAATCATATTCGATCAGTTGGATCTTGTCTTTACGTTTATCGCGGTCCACATATTTCCATGAGTTACGGGCAAGCGCATACATGTTATACATAAACCAATATCCGGGCATTACGATCAGTTCATCTTTGCTAACATCATTACTTATCAGTGAGAACGGAATGGGAATGTTCAATTCCGTTGGGTAATCTCCCTTCGCCATAATAATGAATGATGCAAATTTCGAATTGTGTTTGATACTTACACACAACCCCGGCCAAAACCCGCGCCCCGCAATTAATTCACCATCAGCGCCGCGGGAATTATGGTTCGACCCGATTGTTGCACCTGCAGCCATATTGCTCTGTCCCATTACTAATGATGCACATAAAAAAGAATTGTTATGATGTTGTTCATGTGCAGGAAATATC
This sequence comes from Bacteroidota bacterium, assembly GCA_018266575.1. GTDB lineage: Bacteria > Bacteroidota > Bacteroidia > Chitinophagales > Chitinophagaceae > Puia. The sequence continues at coordinate 51,852 of JAFEAE010000022.1, read as the reverse complement.
AATGAATTTAAAACCTCACAACATGAAATGGTAGAATTATTTCCGAGATAAGAATTGATCAATCTTGCACCATATTTTAACTGCGAGTTGGATGCCATAATAAAACGCACCGCTTTCACGCCATAAAAAATTCGGCAACCTGCTGCGATAATTCCATTCACCAATTCACACCCTTCACCAATTTGAGTCTTGCTGTCAGGGGATGAATTTACAGTAAGGTTTTTTAATTTGTTAGCACCTTTGAGATAAGCATCTGTTCCAACCATCACATCTTTAACGATCCTGCAATTTTTGATCACCGTGCGGTCGCCGATCATTCCATAATATCCGCGCCTGTCGTCAAATTTTTTGGCTGTAAATTCTTTGAATTTGTTTTGAAGATCAGCATCATCACGAAAGCGGCTCCACAAAAACGCATCGCCGGGCAACATGCCATCAAACGGAATTATGCTTCTTCCCCCGTTTTCATTACATACTTCCAGCCAGATGCGCCGCGATTCCGGTTCGCCTTGCTTCACGATCCCATTCCCGAATTTCGCATTATCCGTTGTTGCCAGTTCATTTACATTCACGATCATCACATCGTTGCCGATAATATAGTGCGACAAATAATTTACATTATCAACTGCAACATTATCTCCAAAATCCGAACTGATAATTGTACTGTTATACAAACCGACCGGCATGCGCAGGTTATGAAATTCGAGGTAATACGCTTCTAATTTTCCGATGCGCACCAATCCGAAAAATTTGCAATTCTGCACCAGTTCCGGCGCAAACGCATCTGACACCAGTATATTATTCCAATCATCCGATGTATTGCGGTTGCGCACCAGCACTTCAATCTCAGAGGCACTTAACTGCCGGTAATTTTTATTTCCGTTTTGTGAATCGCGTAAGTAATATTCATCTTTTGCTTTCGGCAAAAATTGTGGTGGAATAAAACCGTAACCCAAAGAATCCACGGGGCTTTTCCTGATCTCGTTCATAATGGTTAAATATGCAGCAAGGTAATTTTAATTTAGGAGTTTGAGTGGGAAGTTGTAAGTCGTACGTGATAAGTTGTAAGTGGTTAAGAAACTTTATTAATGATTGCTCACTGTTCACTGTTTACTTTTTGTCTCCAACATTTTCACGCTGCTCAACATCGTTGCGTCGCAGTCCGTTCATCAATAGTGCTACTATTGAGCGGTGGTCTAATTTCGGAGTTTGTAAAAAAATGGTAGTCATGTTCTTTTGAAAATATTTCACGCAGAGGCGCTGAGATCGCAGAGAAACCATAATAATAATATCAAAACCCTGCGACCTCTGCACCTCCGCGTGAACCTAAAAAATCAGCCAGAGGTATGCCATATCTATAAAAGCTAACAAATATCACTAATCACTTTCAGACATTGCACACCTGCGAAACTCTGAGTCCCTTGCGCCTCTGCTTGAAATAATTTCAAAAGATTATACTGCAAAAAAAGTAGCTTGTGTCAATAAAATTTATCTACATGTATTCTGTTCGCCAATTGCAGGAAAGTGATTTTGAAAAAATTGCTGATTATTTTTTAGATGCTGACGAAGATTTTCTACTTGGTATGGGCGTAGATTCTTCTAAACTTCCAACAAAAAATGAATGGATACAAATTCTTGCTGAAGATTTCTCCAAACCTTATGAACAAAAAAAGTTTTTTTATATCATCTGGCAATTCGATCATCAACCTGTCGGGCATTCTAATATTAATAAAATTATTTTCGGCGAGGAGGCATTCATGCATTTGCATTTGTGGGAAAATTCATCACGAAAAAGCGGAGCAGGAGTGGAGTTGCTGACAATGACATTGCCGTTTTACTTTTCCATTTTTCGATTAAAGAACCTGTACTGCGAGCCATCAGCTTCGAACCCTGCGCCGAACAAAACCTTGCAAAAACTGGGGTTCGATTTTATAATGCAGTACGACACAACACCGGGCTGGCTTAACTTTCACCAAACGGTAAACAGGTGGTGCATGCCCCTGGAAAAATTCAAGGCCTTGCAAAAATGATTTTTGCATGTAACAAATGTTCACAGATCTGCGTATAACAGCTATTCCAACCACTTCTTCAACCAACTGTTATGTCCGAACGGAAATATTTTATTGACTGGATCAGGGTGCTCGCATTCTTCCTGCTGATCCTTTTCCATTGTGCAATGCCCTTTGTAATTTTTGAGTGGGAAATAAAAAATAAAGAACAATCCTTTGCATTAAGCTGCGTGATCTGGTGGCTGCATCAATGGCGTTTGCCATTATTATTTTTTGTTTCCGGTGTCGGCATCCGGTTTTCATTGCAGAAAAGATCGATAGCATCTTTTGCGGGCGAACGTGTGGTGCGCTTGTTCATTCCATTAGCATTCGCAATGCTTTTTACCATTCCACTTCAAGTGTATTTCGAATGGATGCAGAAAGGAAAGATCAATGAAAGTTATTGGACATTTTATCCTTCTGTCTGGAAATTCATTCCTTATCCTGACGGTTCGCTGACATGGAGCCACATGTGGTTTGTTGTTTATCTTTTTGCTTTTTGTATTTTATTATTACCGGTGTTTGCTTTGTTTAAGATACCAGTATTAAAACGGCTAAAAGAAAAGCTCGCAATACTATTATCACGACCTGGTTTGATACTCTTGTTATTTTTCCCACTGACTATTTATTATTGGAAATTATATACAAAATATCCGGAGCAACAAAATCTCGTCGATGACTGGTTTGTGTTTATATTCTCGATCACATTGTTATTGTATGGCTATCTTTTAAGTTCATCCGACCGTTTCTGGGAAACCTGTGAAAAATACAGGAAATTATTTCTTTCCATCGCCGCAAGCTGCATGGTCCTGTTATTTATTTTCTATTGGGGAAAACTCAATCTGCCCAAACAAAGTGGAACATCGCTGACATGGTATGGCGTATTGGATGGATTGCATATCTGGACATTGATCCTTGCTATTGCAGGGTTTGCAAAACGATACCTGAATTATTCCAATGCATTTCTTCGTTATGCAAATGAAGCGGTTTATCCATTTTATATTCTTCACCAGACATTGATCGTTGCGATGGGTTATTATGTTGTGCAATGGCAAATACCGATAATATTGAAATTGGTGCTGCTGGTTATATTCTGTTTTGCGTCATTATTACTATTATATCATTTTTTTATACGCAGGTTCCTGCTTACAAGATTATTGTATGGACTGAAATTAAGAAAGAGCAAAGACAAAAAAAAGGCACCTGCTGAAGGTGCCCCAATATGATTTCGGCTATGTATCTCCGTTATTTCACAAGCAAGGTGTTTACAATATCATAAAACTCTTTTTTCTGTTCATCGTAATGTTCGCCGGTTCCCGGGCCATTGAAACCCGTATGTATTTTTTCTACTTCTCCTCTTTTATTAATAAAAATCGTTGTCGGAAAACCTTCTATTTTTTCTAATTGGGGTAAAGTTTTTTCTGCACGCAAACTATCATTTACAGAAACGCCGGTGATCAACAAGGTGTAGTTAACATTGAACCGTTTTTGAAATGTGCGCAAACTTTTCTGTGAACGTTCAAAATCGGTGCTGCGTTCATAAGCAAGCCCTATTATTTCAACGCCCTTGTTTTTATAGTGATCGTATAACTTGCTCAGCACAGGTGTTTCATCCATACAGTTTGGGCACCACGAACCCATGAGTTGTAACAACACTACTTTATTTTTGAAACGTGCATTATGGATCGAAACGGTTTTGCCTTCAATATCACGAAACGCAAAATCAAATTTGGTTTGCCCTTCTTTCATTTTTGTAAGGGCAAATTCATCCGGCAATGTTGCATTTTCATTTTTTTCGGCTATCCATTCCTGTTTGAATGTTGGGCCTGAAAAATATTGACCCCCGATGATTTTATCCCCTTCAACTTTTGCAGTAAATAAAAATGCATGGCCGCCGTCGAATGTGGAAAGCCTTAGCGAATCACCATCCATCACGCCTTCCAGGAAACGATCATCGCCGGTTGGGTTTAAAAAAGTACCGGTAACATGGTTTCCGGTTTGCACGAACTCACCAACTGCAACATCTTCGTTTTTTGGTGCATTCAAAAAAGTAACGGCCCATCTTCCAGACACATTTGCTGTTGCATTTGAATTTGTTTTGAAACGTTCCGGCTGATTATAAAAAGCCTGAAATGGGGTAACCTGGTACTTATCTACTAATCTTTTTAACCACGTTCCGTTTAGCTCGTTTTCATTTACAAATGCCGCACGCAACTGCGACTCAAAAAAAGGAAGCGTGATGAATACAGAATCCCTGGTAACAGTTATCTGATCTGCCAATAGCCTCTCGGAAGCATTGTGTATATGAATGATTTTTTTTCCTGCACTATCCTTTACATCAAAATTAAAAACGATTTCTTTTCCATCATTTCTTTCAAGCACCGCCCGCCATATTCCATTTTGAAATTTTTGTTGTGCATTGGTAAAAAGAAAACCGGTCGCGAGGATAAATGTCAAAGCCTTTTTATACATGGTTAAGCCGTTTAGATAAACATGCAATTTACAAACAAAACGCGAAGGCGCTAAATTAGTCTACCAATTTTATAGGTTTTGCAACATATCTGCAGACATTGCAGAAAGATCATATTCGTGTTTCCAGCCCCAATCATTCCGTGCAACAGAATCATCAATACTTTGCGGCCAGCTGTCGGCGATAGCCTGGCGGTAATCCGGGGAATAGTTAATAGTAAAATCCGGTATATGCTTTTTAATTTCTGCTGCAATTTCTTTCGGTGAAAAACTGATAGCAGAAACATTATACGAAGTACGTACAGAAATTTTTTCAGCCGGTGCTTCCATCAACCGGATCGTTGCACTGATCGCATCCGGCATATACATCATCGGCAGGTAGGTATCTTCTTTCAAAAAACATTTATAGTGTTTGTGCTCAAGTGCTTCATGAAAAATTTCTATCGCATAATCTGTTGTGCCGCCACCCGGCGCAGATTTGTAGCTGATCAACCCGGGATAACGGATACTTCTCACATCAACACCATATCGCTGGTGAAAATAATTGCACCAGAATTCGCCGGCATATTTACTGATTCCATAAACCGTTATCGGTTCAATGATCGTTTGTTGCGGACAATTTTTTTTCGGTGATGTCGGCCCGAAAACGGCAATGCTGCTCGGCCAATACACCTTATTTAATTTTTCTTCACGTGCAATATCCAGCACATTTAATAATCCCTGCATGTTCAGGTGCCACGCAAGACCGGGGTTTTTTTCACCGGTTGCAGAAAGTATCGCAGCAAGCAAATATATCTGTGTTATATTCTGCCGTATCACTTGCACGTGCAGCATTTCTTTGTTCATCACATCAAGCGAAACATACGGGCCGCTCCCTTTCAGCAATTCATTTTCTTCGCGCAGGTCGGATGCAACAACATTTGCATTGCCGTAAATTTTTCGTAATGCAAGCGTGAGCTCCACACCAATTTGTCCTGAAGCGCCAATGACAAGGATTTTTTCTTTAGCCATAAAAGGGTTTTCAGTTTTCAGTCGTCAGTTTTCAGTTCTTCAAATTCTTAACCTCTACTTTAGTTTTTAGCTTTTCTATTTTTAGTTTTTTGTTTTGGTATCCAGCGACATCAACTCTTTTCAACATCGTTGCGTCGCACTCTTGTACTGCTGTACTAAACTGAGCGCTGCGTTTTCATCGTACATAATTTAAATCGAACTGTTTGATAGATGACAGTTGTTAGTTGTCAGTTGACAGATTTTAATTCATCTTACTGATGTATAATCAACCTTGCATTAAAGCCTGTCATCCGCCAACTGTCATCTGTCAACTATCTTCTCTCAACTAATCTCCCCGATCAACTTCAACACGCGATCCACATCTTCAGGAATATCGATGCAATGGCTTTCATGATGTGTAACCGCACATTTTATTTTGAAACCGTTTTCCAGCCAACGCAATTGTTCTAACGATTCTGCCCGTTCCAAAATCGAAACCGGAAGTTGGGTTATTTTTTTCAATACATCGCTTCTGTAGGCATACATCCCGACATGGCGAAAATAGTTGTGATGCTTATACCAATCTTTCGGATCGATTCCTTTTAAAAAAGGGATAGCAGCACGGCTGAAATACAACGCTTCCATTTTATCATTCAACACAATTTTTACTTCGCCGGTATCTGAAAGATATGCAGGATCATTAACCGGTATCATTAATGTTGCAAGCTCGGTGGTCCCGTCTTGCAGTAATGAAGCAAGTGTATCAATTTGCGAAGGATCGATAAAAGGCTCATCACCCTGGATATTGATCACATATTGATACGCTTCTTTCAATTGTTTGAATGCATCCCAGCAACGATCGGTTCCGCTTGGATGATTAGCACCGGTCATCACCGCTTCGCCGCCAAAATAAATTACATGATCAAAAATCCGCTGGTCATCTGTTGCCACAACAACTTTATGTAATGATTTGCTTTTTTTTGCTTGTTCATACACACGTTGTATCATCGTTTTCCCTTTGATATCCAAAAGTGGTTTTCCGGGAAAACGTGTTGAAGCATAGCGTGCCGGAATAATTCCTGCGATCATATTGATAAAGTTTGTTCGGTTATTACAGAATTATTGATTGTATAAAAAGAAGGTTCGGGCTCATTGCGTAATTGCAGATAATGACGGTATGTTTCGGAGAATTTCATGCGCTGCGAAATTGTTTCATCATATTTCCCACTGATGCCGGTTAAGAGTTCTACTATTTCGCGTACAGCATGATTGTTGCCATCTGCAAAAGTCAGGTAATCGGCTAATTTATTTTTTTCTGCGAATTGTAATAGCAGGGGGTTGCATTCGCGTGATATCATCAGGCGGAGGCCACAAATATTTGCAACAGAAAAGTCAAGTACGTCATCAAAAACAAATGCTATTTCATCGTATTGCAATTTATGTTGGTTGCACAAATGGTCGAGTGCTGCAATTTTATGAACGAACTTATAATATACTGCGTTGAAATGCTCACGCTTTGCCAATGTAAATGCTGCTTTATTTTTTTCACCGGAAATAACGGCAACAACAGGTGTTCTGCCATGGCACAGGTAATGATTGAAACGGAGCAAATTAGTTCCCATCGCATCAATTTCACTGAAAGAGCTGGAGCCGTTATCATCTTTAATACCGTTATTAAAAACACCATCCCAGTCAAACACAAAAGCCTTTATCGCAGAAAATTTTTCAGCAAATGCAGGAAGAGCTGTCAAAAATTTTCCTTTGAAAACATTAGCTATTGATGAATGATCGGGCATAAATTATTTAAAATGTTTTTTTAAAAAAATATCAGGTTTCAAAACTTCAATTTCGGAAAAATAAAAGTCGTCTACATCTTGTGTAACTATATAATTACAGCCTGAATGCAACGCGGCATAATATTCCATGCCATCCTCGAGGTCCAATACTTTTTTGTTTGTAAGCGCTTTCTCAACTTCTCTTTTATCGCAAACAGCGATGTTCAATTTCTTACTCAAAACTTCAATGCGCCGCTTAGCTTCTTTTTTTCCAAAACTTTTTTCTGCAAAATAAAATGCAACAGCAATACAAATAGAAGTGGTGAATAACTGGTGTTTTGGCCTATCGGCGAGGCTTAGCACTTTTGCACAAGAAATAAAGTATCCGTGCTCTTTCAGGAGGACGGATACTAATATATTGGCGTCTATAAAAATTTTCATTTTTTAATCCTGCTCTCAAAAAAATTTTTTTTCAATTGGGCACGCGTTCTCTTTTTGGAAGGATAAACGCCTTTGCCTTTTGAGATATCCATTACCCAAGCCGAAATTGGCATTTCCTCTATGGAATTGTATTTTGTATCTGCTGCATAACGAAGCATAACTTCCATATAACGGCTTAAACTTAAGCCGCTGTCGTTGGCAAGCTGTTTCGCTTTTTTTATTACTTGCGCATCAAAACTTAATGTGATTTTCGCATCCATAAATACAGTTTATACGACAAATATAATTTTTTTATACGTATAAAGAAATTATTCCTATCGCCTATTTGCCACGATAACGAACTTCAACAGCATGGAGTTCCAGCAATGGTTTCAGGAATTCTTCTAATGCATAAACAGACAACTGACTGGCTGCATCGCACAATGCTTTTTCAGGGTCGGGATGTGTTTCAATAAAAATTCCATCAACTCCTGACGCAACACCGGCGCGGCTCAACACCGGTAAAAATTCTCTTGCACCACCTTTTGCGTCAGCGCTTGGGATTCCATATTTGCGAATAGAGTGGGTGATATCGAATACAACCGGATAACCTAATTTTCCCATGTGATAAAAACTTCTTGGGTCAACAACAAGATCGTTATAGCCCATCGTATATCCGCGTTCTGTAAGAATGATCTGATCGTTACCTGCATCGATGCATTTTCCAACAGGATGTTTCATATTATCCGGCGCAAGAAACTGGCCGTGTTTAATATTGATCACTCTTCCTGTTTTTGCTGCGGCAACCATTAACGTAGTTTGCATGCAGAGATAAGCGGGAATTTGTAACACATCGCAAACTTCTGCAACCGGCGCAGCCTGGTCGGGATAATGAATGTCGGTGAGTAACGAAAACCCGAATTGCTCTTTTACTTTCGCTAAAATTTTCATTCCCTTATCCAAACCCGGGCCGTCGTAATATTTTAAGCTGCTACGGTTATCTTTCAGGAAAGACGACTTATATATAACGGGAATGTGTAACCGCTCACTGACTTCTTTGAGTTTTTCAGCGGTCTTCATCATAATGGATTCTTCTTCAATAACGCAAGGCCCCGAGATCAGGAAAAGTTCATCGGCGCCGCAGGAAATGTTTCCTACTTTTATTTTTTTGTTGCTCATAATTATAAACGTTTGAATAAATCTTTTATCGTATCAATCGAAATTTTTTCTTTCCAGTCAGTACCAATCGCGTGGTTCCACATGTGCGGCAGGTTATAAGCCACATGCGCCATATCCGTTATTTGTTTGTCTGTCCAGTTTTTGCTGAGGTTTTGCGGAAGTATCACGTTGTTTTTATTCAGCATCGTTTTAAATTCCCGTACCCCGTCTCCATAATAATCTTCCAAATGCTGAAAAGCAAGACAGTTTGCATAACAATGACGTTCGTGAAAGACCATTGCCAACCCATACGACATTGCATGGCAAATCCCGACTTCGGAATATGTCAAACTTAATGTGCCCATCATCGAAGCAACCATTAATTTATCATCATTCTCCGGTGTTTGACCGGCATTATCGCCAATGAAAACTTCGCGGCAAAGTTTCAACGCTTCTTCTGCATACGCATTACTGAATGCATTATTCAAAATTCCGTATTCCGATTCGATGCAATGAATGAATGTATCCATCCCGGTATAAAACCATTTGTCTCTTGGAACACTTGCAGTTAATTCCGGGTCGAGAATGATTTGGTTGAATGGCGTCCATTCGCATTTCAATCCTAATTTTTTTTCAGGGCCGGTCAACACCGCTGTCATGGCGACTTCTGCACCGGTGCCTGAAATTGTCGGAACACCGAGATGATAAATTCCAGGGCGTTTCACCAGGTTCAATCCCTGGTATAATGTAGATGAACCTTCATTGGTGAACATCAATGAAACGGCTTTTGCAATATCCATCACACTTCCGCCGCCAATGCCAACAACGCCGGAAGGCAATCCATTTGTTGCTAAAATTTCATCACGCAATTCATCAACCTGTTCTGTTGTTGGTTCGTGCAAATCAACATTGATGAATTTTATGACATCATTTTCTTTTACGGGAATTCTTTTTTCAAGCGGCTTACCTACGAAAAAATGATCTACTACAAAAAGAAAAAAACCTTTGTTTTCTTTTCGAACGGGAGCGATGATCTCATCGAGCATATCAAAACTTCCTCGTCCGAAAACGGTTTTATCGATGTTCTTGAAATTTTTATGGGCCATTCAGTAATTTGAAAATTTGAAAATGATCTTAGAAATTAAACTGTTGTTCAATATAGATATTCAGTACACGAGTGCGACGCAACGATGCTTAATAGAATTACTAATCTTTGTATCAAAATTATTCCACTAAACAGTCGCAGCAAGCATTGCTTTCTTCACACAAGTAGCAATATTATTGGCCAATGCTTTTACTTCTTCATCAGTCCAGGTGCAACGAATGCCAAATGAAATTAATCTTCCCACCACTTCCTGCGATTTCGGAAGATAAAGATTTGCATAATCCTGTGGTGAACCCAACAATTCGACAGGCAATTTAGAAGCAGTACGCATTTCTTTCAGATGATCCCATTGATTGATGAAATGATACATGTTCGTGTACCAATAATTGAACCCGCCGATGCCGGCTTTGTTGAATTCATCCACCGTGCGTTTTGCAGATTCTGTATCGGGCAATAATAAATTGAGAAATGTTGCTGAGTCGCCATCCGGATCTGCGATCGTTGCAAATGAAATGCCTTCTGTTTTGGAAAGAATTTCCGTCAACGCTTTTTTATGCTTGCGGTTTGCTTCACGAATTTGCGGCACTTTGCGAGTCTGCGCCAATCCAACAGCAGCATGCAATTCACTGATGCGATAATTAAAACCGAGAACCGGATGTTGCTCCATTCCACGATTATGGCCAACGTGATTATGACCGTGATCGGAATATGCATCAGCGAGTTTGTACACATTTTCATCATTGGTTACAAAAATTCCGCCTTCACCGGCTGTTGCTATTTTGAAGAAATCGAAAGAATAACTCCCCGCTGTACCGAATAATCCCGTTGATATTCCTTTATAAGAAGAAGCAAAAGCTTGTCCGGCATCTTCCACTAAAACAAGGTTGTGTTTTTTTATCACGTTCATAATCGCGTCCATATCTGCCATGCCGCCGCACATGTGAACTAAGCAAACTGCTTTTGTTTTTGGAGTAATTACTTTTTCAATTCCTTCTGCACTCAAACATAGTGTTTCATCAATTTCTGCAAACACCGGAATGGCGCCGATAAATAATACCGCTTCAATGGTAGCGATAAATGTAAATGGTGGAACGATCACCTCATCACCTGCACCAACACCGGATGCAGCCATAGCAACTGCTGCTGCAGCAGAACCGTTGGAAACGGCGTGGGCATATTTCGCGCCGGTTATTTTTCTCACTTCCGCTTCAAATTCGCGGGCTTTCCAGATACCGTTGCGTTGCTGATCGTGGTTATAACGGAAAAGCATACCCGTTTCGAGTACATCCATAATTTCTTTGCGCTCTTCGGCGCCAAAAAGTTCTGTTCCTGGCATAGCGTAAAATTTTGAAGTGCAAAGTTACTGTTTATCGGGAAAATGGTTCTTTGGAGAATGTTAAGGTTGGTTATACTGCAATTATTAAAAATTCGATCAGTGAATTATTTGCAAACTCTCTTGCCGTCATTCCCGCGCAGGCGGGAATCTGTTGTTACTCCGTAGTGTGTTATTGTTCTTTTTTGCTTCGCCAAAAAAGAACCAAAAAAAGCGCCCCGAGAACGATGTACAGCCCGTTCTCGGGAGGAGCTTTGATTGAGCTTTTGTACTACTGTGGTGAAGGACATTTGTTCCCTAATCGTTTTGTAATCGGCAAGAAGTGTCTTATGATTACACCATATTTTAAAATTTTATTTTGAAATAATAAGCACAAAAGATGATGTAACTTAGGTTCATGCAAATAGCATCAATCATAACAAGTATTACTGGAATAATTGCCTTCATCTGGGCGGTTTATAAATATCTTGATACAAGAAAGCGGGAACAAAACTTGAAAGAGTTTGAAAATTATCATAAACTCATTAAAGAATTAGTACAACATGAGGATATGGAAAAGGAGTATATGTTTGTAGACAGACAAACTGCTATAATATATGAATTAAGGCACTTCAAAAGATATTATCCATTTTCATATAGAACGATAATTAGTCTTAAAGAAAAGTGGGAAAAAGTTCCAAATCAATTCCCAAGATTACTTGATGAGTGTGACAGAACTATAGCGTATTTTAAAAACAAAATTTAGTTGTCTATAGTATTTTCTTTTGAAGCTTATCAATGTTTATTTTCAATTTTGAAACAGAAGCACCATTATCTTTTCCTGATTGCAGATTATTATAACGAGCATCTAATTCTTTTACCAATGATTTATTTTTCCACCATTCATCTCCTGAGATTTGATCTTCAAGAATTGTATATATAGCTTTTAGTTTTCTTTCATCAGCTACACGAATGTAATCCTGTAATTTTTTTCTGATAGCTGTAGTTGTCATTGCGATTATTTGATTCAAATTTACTGTAAAAAACAGCAAAGGCAATATGGAGAATTGAGGTTGTTTTGCCTTACAGCCAGCGCACCGGGTTTCTTCTTGCAGAAAGAATATATCGTTTTATATTCATCCAGAAAGCCAGCACAAAATATACGATCAATGGCGAGCCCATGGTTAGAAAAGAAATATACACAAACCATGTGCGGATACGCGAGGTAGCGATACCCATTTTTTCCCCGATGGCTGTGCAAACGCCAAATGCATGCCATTCGATAAAATGTTTCAGTTTGTACATATTGTAAAAATAAAAAAAATCGGCAAACCTTCTAAACCTCTTGTCGGAATAACGATAGAATAACGCATTTTTAGGTAAATTCGCATCTCTGTTATACGATATACCTCTAATAACGAACATCTAACATCTAAAATATACTCACTATGGTTTTTGATCTGGATCTAATTAAAAAGATTTACGCAGAGCTTCCCTCTAAAGTTGCTACAGCCCGTAAATTAACTGGAAAGCCTTTAACCTTAGCAGAAAAGATCTTGTATTCGCATTTGTTTGTACCCGCTTCAAAAGCGTATGAGCGTGGAAAAGATTATGTTGATTTTGCCCCGGACCGTGTTGCCATGCAGGATGCAACCGCACAAATGGCATTGCTGCAATTCATGACTTGCGGACGTTCAAAAGTTGCCGTTCCCTCTACAGTTCATTGCGACCACCTTATACAGGCGAAAGTAGGTGCTGTTGCCGACCTCGCCACTGCGATCGATGTAAATAAAGAAGTATATGATTTTTTAGCATCCATTTCTAATAAATACGGAATTGGTTTCTGGAAACCCGGCGCGGGAATTATTCACCAGGTGGTATTGGAAAATTATGCGTTCCCGGGTGGAATGATGATCGGTACAGATTCCCACACTCCCAATGCAGGCGGGTTAGGAATGGTTGCAATTGGTGTTGGTGGCGCTGATGCGGTAGACGTAATGGCAGGGTTGGCATGGGAATTAAAAATGCCGAAACTTATCGGTGTGAAATTAACCGGAAAATTAAGTGGCTGGGCTTCCGCAAAAGATGTGATCTTAAAAGTTGCAGGAATATTAACTGTAAAAGGTGGAACCGGCGCGATCGTTGAATATTTTGGTGAAGGAGCTGATAGTTTGAGCGCAACTGGTAAAGGAACGATCTGTAATATGGGTGCAGAGATCGGCGCTACCTGTTCTGTTTTTGGTTACGATGAAAAAATGAATGCCTATTTAAAAGCAACAGGACGTGAAGAATTAGCTGCACTGGCTGATGGCGTCAAAGAACATTTGCGCCCCGATGCTGAAGTGTATGCTGAGCCTAAAAAATATTACGACCAGATCATTGAAATTAACCTGAATGAATTAGAGCCTCATGTAAACGGCCCATTCACGCCGGACCTTGCATGGCCGATTTCAAAATTTGCAGATGCAGTTAAAGCAAATAACTGGCCTGAAAAATTAGAAGTAGCACTGATCGGTTCATGCACCAATTCTTCTTATGAAGATATCAGCCGCTCTGCTTCTTTAGCACAACAGGCGATCGATAAAAATTTAAAAACAAAAGCAGAATTCACGATAACCCCCGGAAGCGAACAGGTTCGTTATACCATCGAAAAAGATGGTTTCCTAAAAACATTTGATAAGATCGGCGGTGTTGTTCTTGCTAATGCCTGCGGGCCTTGCATCGGCCAATGGGCAAGGCATATTGATGACCCAAACAGAAAAAATTCCATCATCACTTCTTTCAACAGGAATTTTGCAAAACGCAATGACGGGTTGGCAAGCACCCATGCATTTGTTGCAAGCCCTGAAGTGGTAACCGCATTGGCAATCGCAGGAAGTTTAACCTTCAATCCATTAAAAGATACATTGAAAAATGAAAAAGGGGAAGAAGTAATGCTGGATGAACCAACCGGTGTTGAATTGCCGCCAAAAGGATTTTCGGTTGATGATCCGGGTTACCAGGCGCCTGCAAAAGATGGAAGTGGGGTAACTGTTGCAGTAAAACCGGATTCCCAGCGTTTGCAATTATTAGCTCCATTTACGGCATGGGAGGGAACAGATCTGAAAGGCCTGAAATTATTGATCAAGGCAAAAGGAAAATGTACAACTGATCATATTTCTATGGCCGGCCCATGGTTAAAATTCCGTGGGCACCTGGATAATATTTCCAATAATATGCTGATCGGTGCCATTAATTTTTACAACGAAAAAACAGACAGTGTTAAAAATCAACTGACCGGCGAATACGGCCCTGTTCCTGCAACAGCACGTGCCTACAAAGCTGCAGGCATCGGGAGTGTTGTTGTGGGTGATGAAAATTATGGTGAAGGAAGCAGCCGCGAACATGCAGCAATGGAGCCTCGCCATCTCGGAGTGCGTGCTATCTTGGTAAGAAGTTTTGCACGCATTCACGAAACGAACCTGAAGAAACAAGGAATGCTGGCATTGACTTTTGCTAATAAAGAAGATTATGATAAAGTGCTTGAAGACGATACTATCGATATCACAGGGCTTACAACATTTGCTCCGGGTAAACCATTAACAGTAGTGTTGCATCACAAAAACGGGTCTGTTGATAATATAACGGTGAACCATACCTACAATGAACCTCAGATCGAATGGTTCAAAGCAGGAGGCGCACTGAATGTCATCAGGAGCCAGGTTGCGAAATAATTTTCCAATATATTTCATTCAAAACCCAATGCAAATGCGTTGGGTTTTTTATTATTCACGGAATTAAAACTACGCTACCTTTATATAACATTGATCCGCATTCATTCATTTTTTTCACCTCATCTCCGCGATCATGGCCGACTTACCGATTTACATCAGAATCGTTTTTATAATAACTACATTACTGACTATATTTCTTTTTTACCGTGCAACACAAAATATGCCTGCAGTTCTTCTGGTGCTGATGGCATGGATTACGCTGCAGGCTGTTGTCAGCAAAAGCGATTTTTACACTATCACCAATAATTTCCCCCCACGTTTCATGCTGCTCGTTGTACCTCCGCTTTTACTGATCATTATTTTATTTGTTACGAAACCTGGTAGAAAATTCATTGATAGGCTGGATATAAAAACACTAACATTGATGCATACCCTAAGAATATTGGTAGAGATCGTTTTATTCTGGCTTTTCCTGTATAAAACCATTCCGGAGTTAATGACGTTTGAAGGAAGGAATTTTGATATTCTCGCTGGATTGTCCGCTCCATTCATTTATTATTTCGGTTTTGTGAAAAAGGCTATCGGCAATAAAGTATTGATCGCCTGGAATATTATCTGCCTGCTGCTTTTGTTCAATATTGTTATCAATGCAGTATTATCAGCGCCATTCCCGTTTCAGCAATTCGCTTTCGACCAGCCCAATATCGCCATATTATATTTCCCTTTTGTGTGGCTTCCCTGTTGCATTGTGCCATTGGTTTTGTTCTCGCATTTGGCGACTATGAGGCAGTTGTTGAAATAACATTACTAACGTTTATATTTACGAAAAGCCACCGATCGGTGGCTTTTGTTTTTGGGACAAGGTGTTTTTTACAGGTTATAATTTTGTTTCTTTTGAATATACATTCCAGCCGTTGCCGCTATCAGATTTAAGCACGATCTTCTGGTCAGCATTTTCGATAGTGATGTAATATGCGGTTTCACCGTTAGAATACATTTCAAATAAATCACTGATCCAGTAATTGCTATAATTCTTTTTAAGGCTTAATAATTGTGTGATTGGCAATTTATCAGAAAGGATATTGCGTGTAACTGCCATAAGATCGCCATCCTGTGTATAATATGCCTGAACGATTTCATCATTCAAAGAAAATGTAGCCCTGATAAAGTCACTTCCGTTTTCCCATCTTGTGTCTTGTGCATTGGCAAAATCTTTCTTAAAGGATGTAGCTACTTTGTCGTTAATGCCATCTGTTGTTTTGGCAAAGCTGAAGCTAATGGTTGCAACCAGCAACATAGCGCAGATCAAAATTCTCTTTTTCATTTTCTTAAATTTTATTGTTAATGATTTGAGTTTTACTTTTTGTCAACCTTTTCTTTTTCGATCAATTGACATAACAAAGATAATAGTTTTGGCATGTACTATGCAATACATAATACTATGTGTGGTAAAATTACCTTTTAAGTGGTCATTAAGCTTGACAAATTGCACTAAACCTTGGTTTTGATTATGTTAAATAATCAGATTTGCCTTATCCACGGCCCTTCTCCTGAGCAGAGGAGCGATAAAGAAGCATTTGATTTTTTGTTTATGATGGTTGATGCATCAAAAATCCTTTGAAAGGTGATGATTTAAGGGAGGTTGCTTATTTAACAATGGTGACTTTATCTGTTAAAAAATGTAGATAAAAAACGCTGTGCTTCAATGATAAATCTTCGAATCAGCGTGTAAATTGCAGCAGTATGGACAAATTCATTGTTTCAGCGAGAAAGTACCGGCCCCAGAATTTTTCTACTGTTGTTGGGCAGTCGCATATTACAACTACCTTAAAAAACGCTATAAAAAATAACCAGCTTGCCCACGCATTTTTGTTTTGTGGGCCAAGAGGGGTTGGTAAAACCACCTGTGCACGCATTCTGGCAAAAACCATCAATTGCGAAAACAAAACACCGGATGGCGAAGCCTGTGATAAATGCAAATCTTGCGTTTCTTTTAATGAAGGAACATCGTTGAATATACATGAACTGGATGCTGCTTCAAATAATTCGGTGGATGATATCCGCACTTTGGTGGAACAAGTGCGTTTTGCGCCACAGGCCGGAAAATACAAAGTGTATATCATCGATGAGGTCCACATGCTCAGTTCTTCGGCATTTAATGCATTTTTGAAAACATTGGAAGAGCCGCCACCTTATGCCATATTTATTCTGGCAACAACAGAAAAACATAAAATACTTCCTACCATATTAAGTCGCTGCCAGATCTTCGATTTTAAGCGCATAACCATCACCGATACTGTTGAACATTTGCAGGAGATTTGTGATAAGGAAGAAATAAAAGCAGATAAACCAGCCTTGCAGGTGATAGCCCAGAAAAGTGAAGGATGCATGCGTGATGCGCTGAGTATCCTTGATAAAATTGTAAGTTTTACAAACGGAGAACTTACATATAAAAATACACTTGAACATCTCAACATCCTCGATGCTGATTATTATTTCAAACTCATCGAAGCGATGCAACAACAAAACCTTGCCGATGCAATGTTATTGTACGATGACATCAACCGGAAAGGTTTTGAAGGAGATTTGGTATTGAATGGATTTGCTGAATTTATCCGCAACCTGCTTGTTTGTAAGGATGAAAAAGTTGCCAGCCTGCTTGAAGTAGTAGAAAGCTTTAAGGATAAATATATCAGCACAGCAAAAAAAACAAGTACTGCATACCTGATAAGCGCATTAAATATCCTCAATGAATCTGAAATAAATTATAAAGCTGCACGTAACAAACGGCTTCATGTTGAACTGGCACTGATTAAACTTTGCTACCTGCAACAAGCGCTTGAATTTACAATTGATGGAGATACCGATAAAAAAAAACGAATTGAATCTGCAAAACCGGTAGCGTTCAGAAATATCAGGCCTATTGAAGTTTTTCAAAAAAATAAAGAAAGAAAACAAGAACAATCTTCTGCCAAATTAATTATTGAAACAAATATTGTTGAAGAAAAAGAAATTGTAAGCGAAGCAAAACCTCAGCAAACTGTTTCGCAACCTGGGGCAGCACCTACGTTTGGTGCGTTATCGAAAATCCGTCAGCAATTCAGTAACAGGCAAAATACAACTGCAGAAGAAATAAAACCGCTGACAGAAGATGCTTTGAAGGCTGCATGGGAACAATATACACAACAACTTCGTGAAAGTAAAAATTCTGCTTTGCCCAGTTTTCAACTGGCAACCTTAAAAATACATACTGTTGATTTGTTTGAGGTGGTCACCAACAATAACCTTGAGCAAAAATTTATTGAGCAGGAGAAAAGAAATGTATCTGACTTTCTTCAAAAAGAATTCAATAATAAAAAACTTTCTTTCATTGTAAGCGTGAATGAAAATAACAATAATACAGAACCGGTTGAAAAAACACTCACCAAACGCGACCAGTACCAGAAAATTATCGAACAATATCCGTTGGTAAAAGAATTGAGAGATAAGTTGAAACTGGAATTGGATTATTGAGTCGAGGAAGTCAGAAAAGTCAGAAAGTCGGGAAGTCCGGAAGAAAAAAATCATCACGCTTTTACTCTCAGTCTTCCGGACTTCCCGACTTGCAGACTTCCGGTCTCATAATCTTTTAACCTTGGTAGTCTCTGTTTTCGTTAAATTCTTCTCAACAATTTTGGTGGATTTATAAAAGGAAGGAAATTTGTCAGCACTTTTAATATGGCAACAAATTCGGCTAACCAGGTATTTCAAACAGACTCCTCCTCGCGATGGCAGAGGGTTAAATGGAGCACACGTATCTTTCTGTTTTTTATTTTAATTGCAATAGCAGTTATAGCTATTGCTTTATCTTCCGGAAGCCTTCCATCATTACCGCAATTTGCGGGTGTGCAGGATAAACAGGCGCTATTGGATACAAGTAGCAACTGGCTTGCCAATAAAAGTAAAATCTTTAAACAATACACCGGGTTCAGAAAATTTATTAATGAAAAAGAAGCATACAAGGCTGGGGCCTATCCCATTCCCAAACGCTTCAGGAAAAGAAACGGAATAGTTGTTCAGGCGGATTCAAGTTTTTATTCTTTCAAAAAATTCACTACCGGGATCCGGGCTGCTTTTTATGTTAGCTGGGACAAAGAATCACTTGCTTCTCTCAAACAAAATATATCACATCTCAATGTTGTATTCCCGGAATGGCTTTTTTTGGATCCCAATGCAGATACATTAGTTGCAAACATCGATACGGCGGGACTGAATGTTATGAACAAAGCGCCGGTGAAGATCATTCCCATTCTTACCAATAATTTCAAAGAAACTTTCAGAGGAGATGTGATTCATCGCATTTTTACAGACAAAGAAAAAAAGGAAAGGCTGATCAACGATATCATAAAGGTACTTAAGAGAGATAGCCTTGATGGTATCAATATAGACTTTGAGGAACTAAAAGAAAAAACAAGTGAACCGCTTGTATTATTTCAAAAAGAACTTTACGAGAAACTGCATGCACAAGGATTATATGTAACACAGGATGTAGCGCCGTTCAACGACGATTACGATTTGTCATTATTATCAAAATACAATGATTATATCTGTTTGATGGCCTATGACCAATCTTCAGAAAGTAGTGAGCCGGGGCCCATCTGTCATCAAAAATGGATAGAAGCTGCGGTTGACCAGGCAGCAAAAAAAATCCCCACTCAAAAATTAATATTGGCACTCGCTGGTTTTGGGTATGACTGGACGTTAGATGCCAATGGAAAAGTGATACACACTGATCCGGTAAAATACCAGGATGCATTGACAATAGCCAGAAGTTATGATGGAAAAATTAATTTCGATAATGATTCGTACAACCTGCATTTTAGTTATGGGGATGATAAAGGCGTTGACCATGAAGTGCATTTTACAGATGCTGCTACAACCTTTAACACATTGCGATTTGCGGTAGAATACGGCCTCAGCGGGGTTTCTCTGTGGAGGCTCGGATCAGAAGATTCACGTATGTGGGATTTCTACGACAGGGATATGAATAAAGACAGTATCAGGCATTATGATTTTTCAAATTTCAGTAACGTGAAATTATTGGTGGGGAATGAAACTGTGGCATATTCTGGCCAGGGTGAAGTGCTTGATATTTTAGGCGGCCCAACGAGTGGAAAACTTAGATTGGAAATTGATACCACCGAATACCTGATCAGTGAAGAAAAATACGATACGCTTCCATCCAAATGGGTTGCAAAAAAATACGGAACGCAAGACAAGAAAAAATTAGTGCTCACATTTGATGATGGCCCTGACCCGGTATACACTCCGCAAATTTTGGATATCCTTAGCCGTGAGAAAGTACCAGCTGCATTTTTTATTGTAGGTATAAATGCGGAAAATAATATTCCGATTGTGAAAAGAATTTTCAAAGAAGGACATGAAATAGGCAACCACACATTTACACATCCGAATATTGCCAAAGTAAGCAGAAAGCGGGCAATCCTTGAAATGGAAGCAACACGGTTACTGATTGAATGCATAACAGGCCGGTCAACGATTATGTTCCGGGCGCCTTTTAATGCAGACTTTGAGCCGGAAAAATATGAAGAGCTTGTTCCTGTTGCCATTGCACGGGAACAGAATTATTTAGACATTGGGGAATCTATCGACCCATTGGATTGGGAACCGGGAACACCTGCAGATTCTATTGTTGCAAGGGTAATCCGCCGCAAACAGGATATGACGAACCAGGATCTGAGCGGTAATATTATTTTGCTGCACGATGCCGGAGGTGATAGCAGAGCTGCAACAGTTGAAGCGTTACCTCAGATCATTCATTATTTTAAAGAACGCGGTTACACATTTACTACCGTTGCAGATTTATTGGGAAAGAAAAAGGATGACTTAATGCCGCCCGTTCCTAAGGGAAGTGGTTATTATATTTTGCAGTTAAATTATTATCTCGCCGAGATTGGTTACTGGGGCAGCCATATTTTGTTTTCACTGTTTATTGTATTCATTATTCTTTCCCTGGCACGTATTATTATTCTTGCAGTAATTGCAACGAAAGAATACTTCTGGGAAAAACAACTGAACCTTCAACCCTTTTGGTTGCCGGATGGAAGTAATGCCCCTTTGGTAAGCATTATAGTTCCTGCATACAATGAAGAAGTAAATGCAGTAAGTTCTGTGAACAGTTTGCTGAATGGCGACTATCCTAACTTTGAAATTATTTTTGTTGATGACGGCAGTAAGGACAATACGTTTGAAAAAGTAAACAATGCATTTGCCAATAATCCTAAAGTAAAAGTTTTTACCAAACCAAATGGCGGAAAAGCTTCTGCGCTGAATTTCGGGATACAACAATCCACTGCAGATTTTGTGGTATGTATTGATGCGGATACTAAATTAAAACGCGACGCTATTTCGCGGTTGATGGAATATTTTATTTATGAAAAAGTAGGAGCAGTTGCAGGAAATGTGAAAGTCGGTAATGAAGTAAACTTGCTTACAAAGTGGCAATCTATCGAGTACATCAGCAGCCAGAATTTCGATAGAAGAGCATTTGCTTATCTCAATGCAATCACTGTTGTTCCCGGTGCAATTGGTGCATTCCGGAAAAAAGCAATTGAAGATGCCGGAGGTTTTACAACCGATACTTTGGCTGAAGATTGCGACCTTACCATCCGCATCATACGCAGTGGCTACCTTGTAGACAATCAGCACAAAGCAATTGCAATGACCGAAGCACCGGAAACATTAAAGATGTTCATCAAACAACGTTTCCGGTGGAACTTTGGTGTAATGCAAACATTCTGGAAAAACCGCGATGCATTATTTAACTGGAAATATAAATGGCTCGGATGGGTTGCTCTTCCGAATATTCTCATCTTCCAATATATTATACCGGCTGTAATTCCGCTTGCAGATTTTTTTATGCTTGTGGGATTGTTCACCGGTAATGCATCCCGTATTGCAGTGTATTATATTCTATTTATGTTGGTAGATGTTGCCGTTGCATTACTCGCATTTAGTTTTGAAAAAGAAAACAAATGGAAATTAGTATGGCTTATCCCGCAGCGTTTGATATGGCGCTGGTTGTTGTGGTATGTTTTATTTAAAACAGTACGCCGGGCATTTAAAGGCGAATTGCAACACTGGGGAGTTTTGAAAAGAACAGGTAATGTAAAAGATGTTGGCGTATCAACAACGTAATGCAGATACAACAGTAAACGCATTTCGATCATAACCTTGATAACATAATAATAGCATCAGTTTTGCGTTAGTAAAGTATTCTTACTAACCCACATTATAGACTAAAACAAAAGCTCCGAGGTTTCGGAGCTTTTGTTTTATGCATTTAGATAGAAAATTGATCTCTCGACTCTCCATTCTCCATTTTCAACTTTCAATTTTTTTATAGTAATCTTCTGATTCGTAATCGAAGGTTTTTACTTTTGTTTGTTTGTAATCCTTATCATAGTGAACAAAAAAATATAAATACACTACGCGGCTTAAACGCATCAGCCAGGGCTGAATTAAAATAAGCATCAATGCGTTTAATCCAAGCCACCAGAAGAACCGGTTGTCCTCAGTTGATATTCCGATAAAAAGCCACCAGGCAAGAAAACTTGCAACGCAAATAATAAAAGCCAGCGCATAGCTTACGTATCCTGTTCCATACCAGAAGCCTACTTCCAACTCAAAAGGCTGCCCGCATTCTGTGCATTTCTCCGGCATCTTTAATGTTTGTTTCAGTTTCCATGGATTTTTTTCAATGAACATCGGCCCTTTGCGGCAACGTGGGCATTTGAAGGTGAGTATACTCCACAAAAAATTTGGTTTGTGTTCGTGTGGCATTTAATAAAGGTTTTGTAAGAATGACCGGCGTGCAAAGGTAACATTCGGGATTTGAAAATTTGAAAATATGTATAATGAAATAGCTGGCGGAAGATGATTTGACAGATATTCTTAGCGTTTCACATCTTTCACTTTCTTGCTTTCCTGTTCAAGTTGATGCAGCTTAATGTATTTGAGAAATGTCAGATGGCTGAGATTAATAGCAATGATAAATCCATTGAACCCATCTAAAAAACCAAGGCGGAAAATATAACTGTGAACAAAAGCCCAAAAAGGGTTGAGAATAATTTTAAACTTCTTACTTCGTTTCCCTTTTTTAAAAAGCAATTGGGCAGAAAGTTCGCTGTACGAATTATTTTTTGTGATATGTTCTTCAACGCTGTCGTATGCGTAGTGTAATAAATCGCCTTTTAAATGAAAAAGTGTAGCCCCGTTTTCCATTACAATGGATTCATGCACAAGTGCATTATTCCATTCACCTTTTTTGCGGTTGATGATACGTAATTTTTTGTCGGGGTACCAACTTCCGTGACGGATCCATTGACCGCAATAATTGTTTAGCCTGTTCATGGTGTAGCCGTCAAAAGCAAAGCCAAATTTTTTTTGCGTATGGATAGATTCTTTTAATCCATCGCTTAAAAATTCATCAGCATCAATAAAGAAAATATAATCGTTTGAAACAAGTGCTGCAGCTGCATTTTTTTGTGCGCCGTAACCCCGGAAGATTCGTTGATGAAGTACACATCCTTTTTGCTGCACAATTTCAGGAGTGGCATCTGTAGAAAATGAGTCGAGCACAATAATCTCGTCAGCGATATCTTTTACTGAATCGATGCACCTGCCGATGTTGCGTTCCTCGTTATATGTAATAACTACAACAGATAAGGTTTGCATAGGCCATTGTTATGCGGCTCAAAAAATTCTAAAGGCAAATATAACTGCATATACATTTAATTACGTGAAACCGGTTGCTGGGTTGCCGCTGAAGAAGCGAATTTCCTTTCGCCGATCTGCTGACGCCACATGGCATAGTACAATCCTTTTTCTGCAAGTAAAGTGCCGTGGGAGCCGGTTTCAACTACTTCGCCTTTTTCAAGCACATAAATTTTATCTGCATGCATGATCGTGGATAGACGATGTGCTATCAAAACAGTTATCTGGTTTCCTTTTGATGAAACATCACGGATGGTATCTGTGATTTCTTCCTCTGTTAATGAATCGAGTGCTGAAGTAGCTTCATCAAAGATCAACAGGTGAGGATTGCGCAATAATGCACGTGCAATAGCTATGCGTTGTTTTTCGCCACCGCTTAATTTTAATCCGCCTTCACCAATAACTGTTTCAATTCCTTTTTCAGCACGTTGCAGTAAACTTTGGCAACTTGCTTTTTGCAACGCGTTATGCAGATCTATTTCAGAAGCAGTTGGGTTGACAAACATCAGATTTTCTTTTATTGTTCCGGCGAACAACTGTGTGTCCTGCGTTACAAACCCGATCTGGCTGCGCAGTTCATCGAAATTTATTTCGCTTCCATCGATACCGTCATAATAAATTCTTCCCTGCTGCGGGCGATACAAACCCACCAATAATTTTACGAGGGTACTTTTTCCCGAACCACTTGGCCCTACAAATGCAATGGTTTCTCCTTTACGCACATCAAATGAAATATTATCTAAGGCTTTGAATTGTGCGGTTTGATGTTTGAAAGAAACATTTTCAAATTCCAGGTCTTCGATCACGCCGATTTTTTTCGGATCAGTAGGCTTAGGTTCAATACTCTTTTTCATTAACCCATGAAAATTATTCAACGAAGCTTCTGCCTCACGATAAGAAATAATGATGTTACCGATTTCCTGCATTGGCCCGAAAATAAAAAACCCATAAAACATTAAGGTGAGATATTGGCCGGGATTGATCGCACTTTTAAAAATCAACCACAGCAATGTAAATGTGATTACCTGTTGCAGAAAATTCACCATCGTGCCCTGAATAAAACTTAATGCACGAATGCTTTTTACCTTGCGCAATTCAAGTCCTAATATTTTATAGGTATTTGAGTTCAAACGGTCAACTTCCTGGTCCGTCAAACCAAGGCTTTTTACAATTTCGATGTTGCGTAAACTTTCCGTTGTTGAACCTGCCAATGCATTTGTTTCCTTTACAATATTTTTTTGAATGGCTTTAATGCGTTTGCTAAGCTGGCTGGTTACGAAAGCAATAAGAAAAATACCAACAGTATAAACCGGCATAATTACCCAATGAATTTTGAATGCATACACTGAAACAAAAACAATACTGACGATGATGCCAAAAAAAACGTTGATGAAATTGGTGATGAACTTTTCGGTATCTGTTCTCACCTTAGTAAGAATGGACAATGTTTCGCCGCTGCGCTGGTCTTCAAATTCCTGGTAGGGAAGAAGCATCGAATGTTTGAGCCCGTCTGTAAAAATCTTTGCGCCGAATTTCTGGATGATCACATTCACAAAATAATCCTGGAATGCTTTTGCAATGCGGCTAACCATTGCCGTTCCTATCAACAACATCAGGAAATATAATAATCCGTGAAAAGCGTCTTTGCCGAAAAAATAGTCATGTTCTGTGCGCACTGATCCATCCGGAAAAGAATGAGGGGAAATGGCAAATTGATTTAACACATTACCCGTGATCAATGGGGCGAATAAAGAAAAAACCTGGTTACAAGCAGCTAAAAATAAAGCCAGTACAACCAACCATCTATAGGGTTTTAAATAGTGCAATAATATTTTCATAAATACTTAGGTGAAAGAATAATCAATATAACAAATTTTAAAGGGCAAAGTTAAGATAAGGGCGGTTTATATTTTATAGCTGACAGATGGCATCAGTTATAGCTTATTTTTGCGCCAAATAAACCTTTTATGAAATCATTGATTCTGGCAGATGAAGCAGGGAAAGCATTAACAGTGAAGGAGAAATGGCTGTATGTTTTGATTGTACTTTTCTTAGTTACGATCTACCTGCCTACAATGCCGGTAATCAACAATATTTTCATCGGGCTGATCTTTGTGTATAGTTTTTTTTATAATTCTGTAGGGGAGAAAATAAAATTATTAAAACAGCGCAAAGCAATGCTTCTGATGATTTTGTTTTACATACTTCATTTAATCAGTGCAATAATTTCCTATAATAAAGATGAAGCAACCAGAATGCTTGGGTTGCGAGTGCCATTGATCATGTTCCCTATTGCCATCGGGTTGATCTGCATAAAAAAAGAATTAAAAGAAAGGATATTGTTGTGTTATTGTTTTACGGTAACTGTTGCTGCAATAGTTTGTTTGATGAGTGCTTTGCATGTTTATCGGGTTACAGGCTTTAGCGCATATTTATATGACGATAGCCTTACCGAGGCAATTGGCAAACAATCCATTTATTTTGCACAGATGGTCAACGTCTCCATATTCGGTTATATATACCTGTTAGTAACAAGATCAAAAGTAGTTTTATTGCCGGTAACGGTATACCTGAGTATTTTTTTTCTTTTAATAATGAACTTTTTGCTGGCGAGCAGAATTTCCATCCTGATCCTGTACCTGAGCATGTTTACATTTGCTTTTTACTACATTATTAAACAGAGGAAAGTGTTGGAAGGGGTAACGCTCATTATGGGTTTATTTATCGGGGGTTTTTTGCTGATAAAATTTTTCCCTAAAACAATAAATAGATTTCGCGAACTAATGTACACACAGTATCAATACAATAATCATGGGGTTGAAAGCCATTACGACATGCAAGTGACAGCCGATCAGTGGAACGGTGCGAACATCAGGCTTGCTGTTTGGAGTTGTGGCTGGGAGCTTTACAAGGAGTATCCCGTTTTCGGGGCGCAAATAGGAGATAAGAAAGATAAGCTGCTGGCAATTTATAAAGCAAAGCAATTTGATTTCGCTTACAATTCCCAACGCAATATGCATAATAATTATCTTGATACTCTTTGCACTTTTGGAATTGTCGGTTTGGTATTTATGTTATCAGGCTGTTTACTATTTCCTCTTATTGCTTGCGTAAAAGCAAATGACATGCTTGGCTTGAGCATAGTCATCGCATTTGCATTTGTAATGTTCTCTGAAAATTATATGGACAGAAGCCTGGGAGCTGTGTTGCTTGGCTTTTTCCTGAGTTTTATTGCCGCCTATAAAAAAAGAAAGGTATAAGATCACTACTGGTTATCTTCCATGTACATTTCTATGGCTTTCTCCGTATCGCCAAAATATATTAACGAGCCATTTTTCATGTACGCGGCGCGGTTGCAATATGATTTTATTACCTGCATAGAATGGCTTACCAATACAACGGTCTTCCCATCGATCCAGCTACTTTGAAAAATTTTAATCGCTTTCTCCTGAAACTTAGCATCGCCGACTGCAAAAACTTCATCAAGGAACATAATGTCTGCACCTGCTTTTACAGCAATTGAAAACCCGAGCCGCATCACCATACCTGATGAGAAAAATTTGATTTTTGTATCTACAAATTCTCTCAGTTCTGCAAAGTCAATAATATCATCAAAAATGGTATCGATTTCCTTTACTTTCATTCCAAGCACGGATGCGGAAACATATATATTTTCTCTGGCTGTCAACTCATGGCTCATACCTACACCAAGGTTCATTAGTAAAGTACTTCCTTTAATATTTATATAACCTGTGTCGGTAGGATATACACCGGCAAGAAGGCGTGTAAGTGTAGATTTGCCACACCCATTTCTACCCAGAAGGCCTATGCATTCACCTTTTCTTATTTCGAAACTCATTCGTTTTACGGCTTCAATATTTTTTGAACGGGGTGGGTTAAACAAATTAAATAACCGATGTTTAACGGTATTGTGACTATCTTCTGTGATATGAAATGTTTTGCTGATGTTCTTTGCCTGAATTACAATTTCATGATCCATATAGGTTAAAGTTTTTCTGCGGCTTTTGAGCCTAATTTATTTAATAGGATAAGGCCGGCGAGTAAAAAAAATATTGCATAAGTATAATCAAATGCAAATAATTTCCATTCCGGATTTTCATTGTTTATTACAACCTTTCGCGCATTTATTATCAAACCCGCAATAGGGTTTCCATAATCTATGCCCGGCAGGCTTTTTCTAAACACTTCAAGTTTATAAAAAATTGGAGACAGGAAAAATAAGAAGTTTACGAATACCTGCCATATCTGGGAGATGTCTTTTGCAATGATAAAAATATTTGAAAGGATCAGGGAGAAGCCAAGCGATAATAAAAACAGGTTAAAAAATAATGGCAATACATAAAAAATATGGATCCCGATGGCTTTGCTTTCAGGTTCAATAAAAAGATAGAATAACAGAAAAATAATAAAATTGAAAAAGAAACCGATGGAACTGCTTAGCAAAGTAGAAATATAAATTTCCAGCTTATTCATATTGCTGTATTCATACAAATATTTTTTGTTAGAAAGAATTTGTATGGTGCCACCGGAGCTTTCCGTAAAAAAAATCCAAAATATAAGCCCAATGAATAAGTAGGATGCAAATGCAGGAACATCGCTTTTAAGAATTATTTTAAAAGCAATATAATAAATGCACATGTCCATCACAGGCTTTAACAACGCCCAAAATAAACCCAGCTTATTTTCATAATAGCGAAGTTTAAATTCAATCTTAGCCAGTAGCCACAGCCTCTCCAGCTTATTACTTCGGGATACCCAATCATTAATTATTTTAAGTAACATTTTTATTTTTTTGTGAAACTCTTTAGTTTGAAAATTATTTTTCGCACTGTTGGATTTCTTTTTGCAAATTCAAGGGTTTTACGCATGAACGGTAAGTGGTTTACTAACCAGCCGAAACGCTCCTTATCTAAAGTAGGATTGCTAATTTTATACCCCGGGCCGTTTGCAAGCAGTAATCCATTTAAATCGGCGGCAAATGTAGAATAAATTGATAAATGCTTGGATGTAATATATTTTATAGAGTATAAAATTTTTTCTCTCGTGAACATTCTTGCCATTGATCCTTTTCTTATTCTATAGAGGTATAATGGCTCTGGCAGAACAACCCCTCTGCAACCATTTTCTACCAATGATATCACGCTTTCCCAATCTTCTAATCCATATTCCAATAACGGATCGTTTTGCCCGTACTGTAAGAACGCAGATGTACGATATACCAAGCCTCCTCCGCAAACCATATTATAATATAATAAGTAAGGCGGCTCTGGTGTAAATGAAGGCCAAATATTTTTACTGTCCTGAAAATACTGTACCCACGAACCGATAAAAAAAACGTTTTCTTTTTCTTGTAATAATTCAATCGCTTTTTTATAAAAGGCTGGATGTATCTTATCGTCTGCGTCAATGAACGCAAGAAATTCGCCATTTGCATGGCTAGCACCGGCATTACGCGTTTTTGCCAAACCTTGGTTTTGCTGGCTTATCAGTTTAAAATGATATTTTGATTGAAACTGATTTATTTTTTTGGTATGATGTTCGTCAGATCCGTCATTTACTATAATTACTTCCAACTTTGTGTATTCGGAATCATATATGGAACGTAATGTTTGTTCTATGTAATCACCCATATTATAATAAGGAATTACCACCGACAGCAATCCTTTTTCATTTTTTTCACTCTCTTTTAATTTCATTTCATCCACCGAAAAGTCGCGTGTGAACGGAAAAAAGTTAGTATTCTCTTTATAAGTGTTAATCTCATTTATGAGCGTTTCTTTGTAAGGATAAACATTGATATAAGAATGCTTGTTAGCAATTGTATTGACGGCACTTTGCCTTATTTCCAAAAGCTGTTCCGGGGTTGCTCGGCTTATTTCCCTGATTTTAGATTCAAGGTCTCCGGAAATTTTATGATCAAATAAAAAACCATTCACGCCATGCTCTATCAGTTCACACTGGCCACCCTGCTTCGATGCTAATACTATTTGCCCGTTATTAAGTGATTCAATTACAGTAAACGGATAATTATCTCCCAAGCTAGGAATTAGTACGACACAACCGGTTTCTGTTTTTTCTTTCCATGATTGTGGAGACAAATTGCCGGAAAGAACAAGTAAGCCCTCATGAATTTCTCGGGCATAACGGCTCGTTATCCAATCCTGCATAGAAACATTTTCAGGATGATAATAATGATCTCCGCCACCAATGAGCAAAAGTTGTTGGTACCAACCTTCATTCCAAAGATTACGAAATGCCTGCAGCAAAGCCAATATCCCTTTTTGAGGCGTTAGTTTACCAATAAAGAACCATTGATGCCTCGGGTCTTTATCATATAATATATTGATTGACGGAACTTGGTAGGGATATGGGATACGATGGATTTTTTTTGTTAATGGTGTTGAAAAAAAATCGCGAATGGCTTCCTGAATAAAATTGCTTGGGGCATTTAAAACATCTGCTGCTTTTATGCACCATTTTTCCATTTCGCTTATCCAGAAATAGGGAAGTTGATAGCTGGGGCTTTTATTATATTCATTATATAAAAAAGAAGGGGCGTGGATAGTTATCAATACCCTAAGTTGCGCGAAGAGATCGTATCCCAAATGTTTATACAAAAGGATTCCATAGGCTATTCCGGCATATTCCTGCGACTCTACCAAATCAGGTACACCATCTGATTTAAGATATTCCTCTAAAATGCTTGCAAAATCAAATACCAAAGCGGTGTCATAGCCGAGAAAATCCATTTTACCTGAGCGGTTGACGCAAAATTCAATGATCCGGATGTTGTTTATGTGATGTACCGTGTCGCGGTGCCTGGTTCTTGATGGTATAAAAACAGAAACATTCCAATCGTTTTGATTAAGCATTTGTGCGTTATGAAAACAATATGTTCCTATGCCGCCTCCGAATAAAGGTGGATATTCAGTTGTTATGATCCAATAATTTCCTTTTTTTTGCGCAGCAGAATTCATATAGGAAAGGGTTTTTTAAATTTTATTATCTCTGATGACAAGATCGGATTAAAAATTAGTGCAAAAGAAACCATAAAATTTCTATTTCCCTTATAAAACTGCAAAACGATCCTTTATTGTTAAACCTTAACTTCGCAAAGTACAAGAACCTTAAGATGAAAAGCAATTATCTTTCTCCAGATCAAACCTATCATTTATTACATACGCAAGAGTCGATTATCCTTGACCTTTGTTTTTTGCCGAAGGGCAGGTTCCGATATTCTTTTGCCGTTACAAACCCAGACCTGAATTATGAACCGGAAATTTTGGCGACTCTTTTTACCGGTGAAAAAAAAATACGGACGCGAGAATATGTTTTCGCCGAATTGAGAAAAGACGAAATATTCGAATTCGAAATAACAGATAATAATGGATGCAGGGATGCCCAACTCCAATTTCAGTTGATCGATGGTTATGTTGTAAAACTTTTTTTACAACCCAGCCCTATTCTGATTCAAAAAAATATACACCTGATAGCCAGGATCAACGAAATAGAAGAGAAGATCAATTTCGAAATAAATAATTTCAGTTACCATCATACAACGGCGGAAATTGGAAACACAGAACTGCAAGTAAACACTGCAGGCGAAGCACTTGATAAAACACATATTCAGTCATTCATTCACTCCAGGTATTTCCGGGGATTGCTCAGTACCACCGATGCAGAAAAGCAATTGGAATATGTGGTGTACAATAAGCTTTTTCTAAAAGATCAAAATAAAGGGTTTAGAAAATGGAAATTAAAATTTTACCGGAAAAGCTTGATCTTGTTCT
The DNA here is from genome assembly GCA_018266575.1 of Bacteroidota bacterium. Lineage (GTDB taxonomy): Bacteria > Bacteroidota > Bacteroidia > Chitinophagales > Chitinophagaceae > Puia. The sequence continues at coordinate 20,276 of JAFEAE010000022.1, read as the reverse complement.
ATAGAATGATGGCAAAAAACACAAACAGGAAAAGATATTTTGCAAGGCTCTATAGAAATTATGTAAATATGAACCTTATTGCTGATAATCTATTTGATCAATAGCTTATGAGAATTTGTATAATCACAAAATATGTACCACCGGTATCAACCGATGGTATTCCAAGAACAAGATGGGAATATGCCAGGCAATTTACGTTGTTGGGACACGAAGTACACATCGTTACATCGGGCTTTAAAGGAACGGAGCGTTTAGATGAAGGGATTTATATTCATGAAGTGCCTGCATGGGATCAGCAGGTTTTTTCAAGATTGTTTTCATCATTAAATATAGACGACGTCACCCGGAACCTGCTGTGTTACAGTTACCTCGTTTATGAAAGAATAAAAAAACTGCATCAGTGTTCTCCTTTAGATATTATTGACTCCCCATTATGGGATATTGAAGGATATATTACCAGGATACGTATGCCTTATATACCAATGATCGTTCGTTTGGAAACGACAAGTATGTTACTGCGTGAAATTCTTGAAGATGCGCCACAACAAAAAAAATGCCTGAATGAAATAGAAACCCACTTTATGGAAATAGCAAGTGGGCTTGTGTTCGATAGCTGGTCAATTCTGAATGAAACGGAGAGGCTGTATCATTTTAATTTTATGCGGAAACCCTATGCTGTTGTGCATCACGGAATAGAAATAAAACAACAGAATAGTAAACTTTTGCCTGGCAAAAAAGATGTAGCATATAAAACCCTGAAAGTGTTGATAGCAGGCCGCCTCGAAAAAAGAAAAGGATCTGATTTACTGGTCGAAAAGATATTGCCTGATGTGCTGAGTAAAACACAGCATATAGAATTTCATATTGTGGGAAAGGACAGCGGTCAATGGGATGGTTTCAAGGAAAAATACGGTGTTGGATACCACGATTACCTGCAAAAGAATTTTAAAAAATATATAAATAAACAAATTTTTATTTATGGATATGTAACAGACCAGGCACTTGAAGAAATGTATGAAAAATCTGATGCAGTACTGGTTCTTTCGAAGTACGAATCGTTTGGCCTTCTTTACCTGGAAGCCATGCAAAAAAATAAGCCCATTGTTGCATTGAAGACAGGCGCTGTGCCTGAAATTTTTGAAGATGGAAAAGATGCCCTTTTGATCGATGAAGATTCTCTTGAAAAAATCAGTAATGCACTGATAAAACTGCAAAATGATCCAGCGCTGAGAAACCAACTCGCTCTCCATGCATTTGATAAACTGACCAAAGAATTTTCTTCTGAATTAATGGCAAAAAAATGCATTGCTTTTTTCAAAGACCTCGTGTATAATGAAAAGCAAGCAAGGGTATTTCAGGTCATGAATTGCCTTACGGATAAAGATGGAGTTAGCAATACCGTTACCGATTTCGACAGTTTGCTAAAACAAGAGGCAGAAAATACCCAGATTCTTGGTACCTGGCCGGCTGAAGCAGTAAAACACTTGTGTCAAAAAATTGAATCCGTTCATTTTTCTGCAAATGACTATGTAGTTTATCATTACTGGAACTACTGCGATAGGGGTGAATATTTTAACAATCTTCTTCCCCCCAAAAAAATCTTCTTTTTTCATAACATAACCCCACCGGGTTTTTTTAGTAAAGAAGATGACGCATTTAAATCCACTTCAAAAGGATTTGAACAACTAGGCATGTTTGACAATTTTGATCTCTATGTATGTCACACGGAATATTCTGCCAATATTCTTAAACAGGCAATCGGGCAACCAATAACCACACATATTATTCCGCCTATAGTTGATATCGAAAAAATAGTAAAAAGGAAGTATGATGAAAATCTTGTTTTGGAATTGCGTGCAAAGCAAGGTCTCGCTTTTATTTTTGTGGGAAGTATAGCGCCACATAAAAAACAAACAGATATAGTTCGCTTCTTTCATTATTATCTGAATCATTTTGATCCAAACGCACATTTATACATAGTTGGCGGCGGTTCGTCAAAATATACGGAAGAACTAAGGGCGTTGATCCGTTCTTTAAAAATTTCTTCAAGTGTTACTATGACCGGGAAAATCCCCAATGAGGAATTATATGCGTATTACAGAGCAGCAGATGTTTTCATATCAATGAGCGAACATGAAGGATTTGGCGTTCCTCTCGCGGAAGCGATGGCGTTTGGACTTCCTGTAATGGCTTACCGTTGCACAGCAATACCAGATACCGTTGGCGAAAATGGTTGCCTGTTTGTAAAAAAAGATTTTGCAGCAATCAGTGCTATTACGGAGAATCTTAAGAATGAGCAGTTCAGGAAAAACGTAATAGCAAAACAAAATTCTCACCTGAAGCAATTTTCAACAGCATCGGTTTACAAGGATTTTGCAACAATGAAAACCAAGGCCCATGAAAACTGGCATGCACGGATTTCTGAACAAATGACCAATGGAGAATTAATGATTGATGATGCTGTTGACTATAACGATGAGCGGTTAATAAAAAATGGGCAAATTAAAATTGTTGATGATACGCTTTTATTTTTAGAACCCAATAATTCGGATTCATCGATTTATGTTGAGGAAGTTTTCCAGGAATTTGAAATCGTATTCCTGTCACATCAATGGAGCGGGAAAGCGATAGTTATTGTTGATGAAGAATATGAAGAAGAATTTGATCTTTATTCTTCAGAAAGACAATTTAAAAAAGTGAGATTTTATAAACGCTTTCCACAGGGAAAACATTTATTGTATATCAAACCTTCGGGAAACAGAAACGGGCTCTCAGCAGGAAATGAAGTATTGGTCGATAAAATAATCCTCCGGAAAAATTTCCATTCAAACCTGGGTCATTTTCACGAAACGAATAACCATCTGGAACCTGATATAATTATAGAAAATGAAATTCCTGAATCTTTTGACGACATCGACAAGAAAAAATTCCTGAGGATCAGTAGGGAGATAAAATCGACCGATTCAAGCATTCATTATACCAGCAAATGGCATTTACGGGATAAATATTTTTATTTTCTCAGCGGAAAGTCAACAGATGAATATTTGGAATTTTCAGGAGATTTTTATTCCCTTGACATAACTTTCCTTACACATAACTGGAGTGGAAAAGTAATAGTTGAAATAGACGGAAAATACTCAGAGATATTTAACCTGTACAATTCATACAGTGAGGAAAAAATATTTCACATTAATAAGCTGTTTCCCTATGCTCAACACCATGTGGTAATAAAACCAACTGGCAAAAAAGACAACCGATCAAACGGATTTGAGATATTTTTTAAAGGGCTGACGATTCATAAAAAAACACCCATAGAAATTGATGACCGTGAACTAGAATTGAATTATAAAGTTTCTGTGGTGATCAATACGTTAAACCGTGCAATTCATTTAAGATCGCTGTTGGCAGAATTGGAAAAACAAACCTACCCATATTTTGAAATAGTAGTAGTAAACGGGCCATCAACTGATAATACTTCTGACGTGCTGGAGCAATATGAAGGAAAAATAAAAATATTGAGTTGCCCTGAACCCAACTTAAGCATGTCGAGAAATATAGGAATAGATAACTCGTCGGGTGATTACGTGGCTTTTATTGATGATGATGCTTTGCCTTGCGATGAAAACTGGATAGAAAATTTCGTGTATTTTATTATCCAACATTCTGATAAGAAGATCGGCGCAATTGGCGGCCCTGTTAAACATAAAAATACACAGCATTATGAATTTAAAAATGGCGCTACGTCTGATTATGGTTTTCAGAAATTCCGTGAAGAAGAAGTAGAAATAAATATTCTTAATGGATTGCGTTGGGTACAGGGAGTTGCCGGCGGAAATAATATCGTTAGCAAGAAAGCTTTACTGGATATTGGAGGCTTCGACGAACGGTTCATTTATTATCTTGATGAAACCGACCTTTGCATACGCCTTGCCAGAAAAGGTTATTTTATTGCAAACAACCCCGTAAATTATATCAGGCACTTTAAAGCAGTAGGCAATAACCGGAAGAGCACTTATGAAATAAGATGGGATATCATAGCACGTTCAGATACATTTTACTGTCTTAAAAATGGGCATGATTCATTTTTGATCAGATTATTCAAAACAGTTACCTATTTTTCAAAAAAGCACTTTTGTATTGAACTTAAAAAAGCATATAGAGAAAATAAGATAGACAAAGATGAGTATAAAAAATATTATAAATTGATGAGGTCAGGATTTTGGCAAGGAATTAAATGGGGCATTACACATAATAAGAATATAACCTATCTGAAAAACATGAACAGCAGTTTTTTGGTTTTCAAAAAAACTGAGTAAATTATTCTTCAGCTTTAAGAATAGTTATCCTGTATATTTTAGGGTTTGTTTATATTAGCTTGGAAGAGCCAAGATGTCGCAGCCAATGGATTTATTATTTGTATCCCAATTTGGAATGTCTTTAATAGGTGTGTCTAAGCTTTCATAAGGCAAATAAATACTATAGTTTAGCGAATAGAGCAAATTGAAGATTTCAGAATAGTGATACCCCATAGATTGCATAAAAAATGGTTCAATCTCCAAAAACAATATTGGCTTTTTTTCTTTTAATGTATTAATAAATCCTTGTAATATATAAAGCTCAAAAGATTGGGCGTCAATTTTGATAAAGTCAACCTTTTGTCTTGCTTCAACTAACTCTGATACGAAACTATCTCCTGTAATAATATCTACGTCTTCGCCAAGATGATCTAATAATATTTTATTATCGCTTTGACTTATTGAGAGTGCACCAAAATTGTCGTCTTTCGTATAGTCTACAGGCCATAGTTTTGCTTTCGATTTTTTGTTCCCTAATGCCAGGCGGATTGCTGTGGCATTATTGCAATTATTGATTAATAGATTTGTATTTAATAGTTTGAATAAAAAATTCTGTGGTTCAAATGCATACACGCGCCCTTCATTTCCACAAAGTTTGGAGAAAACTACAGAATGGTGTCCAATATGAGAACCTACTTCGTAAACCGTCATCCCTGGTTTGACGTACTGAGAAAATAATTTTACATCGTGTTTTGCCCAAGCTCCCTCATGAAGAATAGTTCTGGAAGCGCCAACATCAGTATTCAAGACCATATACGACCCATATTCACCATTTAGAAAGCTAAGCCATTTGTTGATTGGAATTACGCTGATTTCGGCCGGGCTAAATTCATTGTTAAAATTTATTTTTCCGATCCATACTTCTGAAGCCGAATTATTATTATTATCCCGAAATGAACTTGCATCAACTACTTTAATTGCAAGCGAGGATGCATTCGACGGAAGTTCAATGGTAAAAATATATTTAAGATGAGTTTCTGAAAAAAGATCGATTACTGTAATAAAATCACCACACTTGATTTCTACTACACCGCTCCATGAATGTTTTAAAAACTCTATCTCGGCTTTGGTCCCTTTAACTGTTGAAATGATTTCCTGACCAATTGAATCCATAAAAATCATATCTCTTTTGAAAACTACATTTTCTTTTCTGATTTTAGCTCCATGTGGTAATTGAATATAAGAATGAGATTCGTATGCTTGCATAGCAAATATTTGTACTTTAAAATAAAGAATATCTTATTTAAATCTAAAACTGATTTAAATAATGCGAATAATGGTTACAATTAATGAAATAAATAAAGACTTAACGTCATTGAATGATAATAAAAACAGATAAAGATATTATGATTGACTTGTAAAAGAAAATAGAGGTATAAAATAAAACTATTGTTCTTTCTTTAACATTCTTGAACCCAATGTTTTTATCACTCCCAAAAAACTTCTTTTCTCATAAGTTCTCTTATACCACTCAATATCATTCTGCAATTTGCTGATATCTCCTAATAATTTATTGATCAGCTGGCGGTTGCCATCCATTTCATGTTCGTGATGATCCACTTTTTCTTCGAGTATTGCGATATCCTGTTCTTTAAGCAGGTTTTTATTCTCCAATTCACGGATAAGTTTATCTTTTAATTGTAATAACTCTTGTTTATCCTTCAATTGTTCTTCAATGAACAATCTTATTTTATGAATATCGTACTCCACACTTTTACCATTGGTGGTTCCGTTTACCTGAGTGTTCATAGTGATAATTTTTGTTGATATGGAATAGATGTAAAACCTGGTTCTGCAACCGGGTTCATTTCATACAACCTGCGGTATTGTTCTGCGGTATCTTTTGCATCGAAAGATTCTTTCAAATGATTCGAAGAATGTTTTCCCATTGCCTGCAACATCGGCCGGTTATTATAGTAGCGTAATATTTTAACGATGGCATCTTGCTCTGTTGAAAACAGGTCGCCGTTCAATCCCTGGTTCACTACATCTTTATTACCGATGCAATCATTTAATAAAACAGGTTTTTTTAAAGCCAATGCTTCGAGTGTTGCAAAAGATAAGCCTTCGAAATTTGCAGTAGATAAATACACATCACCATCTTTGATAATTTCGTTTACATCATTTGTAGATATCCAACCTGTAACTGTAATGTTAGGTGCTGTTAATAAATGACGTTTTGCACCATCACCCACCCAAACAAATTCAAATGAAGGAAGGTCCTGAAAATAAGAAGCGATCTTATTAAACAATTCAGGATTTTTTTGATGCACGATCCTGCCATTGGTAACTACACGAAAGGTATTCTTTTTGAGAACCGGTTTTTTATAAGGGAAAACAGGAAGCCCGTCTTCATTTGTAGCAATGCCGTTATTAATGCGGATAGATTTGATGCCTGCTTTTTCATATGCAATCTGTTCCGACAAAGAACAGCAAACTACTTGCCCGCGAAACCTGCTGCCCAATCTTTCCAGGTTTTTATATGCAGCATTGGAAATTTTACTTTCACCAACCATGAAGGGTGCACCGTTTGGAGTATAGATCACATTTTTTATTCCCAATAAATTACAAACAACTCTTCCCAGGAAACCGGCTTTGGACGAATGAAGATGGACTACATCAATCATATTCTTTTGCTTCAATCTTTTTAATGCATTGAATAATTGAAGAAATGCAGCGGTATCTTTATAAGGGTGAATGCTTCGTTGTGCTGCACGCCAGTAAATAAAGCGTACATTTTTGTGCGTGAATTGCTTTTTTATTTTATCTGCACTGGTTACATTGGTTCGGTTACCGTGTACAATAACATGTTGATCGGATGGCATATTGTCGATCAACGATTTTATAAACACCGGAATCCCTCCGGCGAAGGCTTCTGCGACATGTACAATTTTCATGGAATTAGCTTAACGTTTTCATAGTTGTTTAAAGGGATAATCATTGTTTTGTTCTCAGGTACCATACAAAAGATGCTTGGTTTGCAATGCCAGTTTTGATGGTATTGCCATGAGTATCATCAGTTTTATGACACCGCTCAACTTATATATGTTGCTTCCGCCATAGTATTTAACAACTTTTATGCGGCTCCTGAGTTGCTCTTTTCTATGGTGTAGGGATAAACCCTTATTATTGATCTCACAGGTTACCAGGTTTTCCGGGATAACGGCCCCTTTTCCATTACTTAATATTTCATAAAAGAAACCATAGTCTTCTGCGTGAGGAAATTGTTCTGGATAAATTCCTGATCTATTCATTGCATCAGCCCGCCACATAACTGTGGGGTGTATGAACATATTTTTGAAGTGCATTCCTTTTGAAATTTCAGAATGCTCCGTGGCAGTTTTGTATTGGTAACTTGAACCGGTAGAAAAATCTTTGAACAAGCACCAGCTTCCGACCAAATCAATTTGAGGATTGGTTTCCAAAAAATTTACCTGGTGATAGAAACGATTAATATCACAGATATCACCGCAATCCAACCGGGCAATATATTTATAATTATTTTTTTGCTGAAGTATTTGTAAGCCTGTGTTTAATGCTTTCGTTATTCCCTGGTTTTGCGAAAGCCTGAAGATCTCGACGGGAAAACCTTGATTTATATGTTGTAGAATATCTTCTTTGCGAACAGCATTTTTACTGCCATCGTCAATAATTAAAACAGAAAATTTAGTATGATCGTATGATACACTTTGCAGGGAGCGTATCAATCCTTCCAGGTTATTATAACATGGAATTAATAGATAGAAATCAAGTAGGATCTGATAAGGTTTATTCATACGTCTGGCTTAACAGGTAGGTAAGCAACGATTAACTGATGTGGTGCGTTTTCTTCTTTATTAATGCCGCTTTCTGCCTTAACCTGAAATTTGTACCAGCCTGTCGGAGTTGGGTATAGATGCGGCCTTAATAAGCTTGGCAAATATAGTTACATTATTTCATTTGCAATTTTCAAAACGTATGAAACTAAAAATTCTTATTTATTTTCTATTAATTAATTGTAAATCATAAAACAATACTGCAACGTTTTTATTGCTATTTATGTCCTGAAAAATGAAAGCAAGCAAAAGCAACGAGAAAGCATTACATATAATTGCTTACTGTTTAAGAATGATCATAAGTGAGTTCGATTTTACAAATCATGAATATTATGTTTGTGGTAGTTTTAAAAACTGATTAAACCTTTTCTTAGTTATGCCTGATTCTAAAATGAAATTGCTTACACCCAGAGACACCGATCCTTTTTTTCATATATCACAACAAGAATTGACTGCCGAAGAAAAAAGATATTATCTTTTTTTTAAACGTGCTATTGATATAATTTTTTCCTTTCTTTTTATACTGTTTGTTTTTTCATGGCTGGCTCCTTTACTCGGAATAATTATAAAATGTTCTTCACGTGGCCCCGTCTTTTTTAAACAAAAAAGAATGGGATATAAGAATAAAATATTTGTATGCTTCAAATTCAGGACGATGTACGTAAATAATTTTGCAGATACACGCCAGGCTGAATTGAATGATCCACGGATAACAAAGGTTGGGAATTTTTTACGAAAAAGCGGTTTGGACGAATTGCCACAATTTTTGAATGTGCTTGCGGGAGATATGAGCATTATTGGCCCGAGGCCTTTTATGCTGAGTGATTATAATAAATTTTTAAAAATGATTCCGGGATATGCATTTCGTAATTCGGTAAGGCCGGGAATAACCGGGCTTGCGCAAGTGAAGGGTTTTCATGGCCGCACTGAAAATACAAAACAAATTATCGGGCGATATTTCTGGGATAGCTATTACGTAAAGCATGTTGGTTTTTTTACAGACCTGTCTGTTTCATTTCAAACTGTCGGATTAGTATTGAAACGTAGAAATAAAATGCATGGACCTTCCGAACCGGTTGCAGTTAAAAAAGCAATAATAAAAAAGATAGAGGATCATCCAGCCCAACCTTCCCTGTCCAAACTGCGATATTGAATTGCTTCTGCCAAATGCTCCGTTTTTATTTCTTCGCAGGTAGAGAGGTCTGCAATTGTTCTTGCAACTTTCAAAATACGGTCATACGCCCGTGCAGAAAGATTTAATTTCTCCATTGCTGCTTTAAGCAGGTTTTGTCCTGTTGTATCTATCGTGCAGATTTGTTTCAGTAATTTGCTGCTCATTTGTGCATTGGCATAAATGCCCGGTGTTAACTGAAAACGTTCTGCTTGTTTCTCTCTGGCCGTGATTACACGGTTACGTATATCCGAAGAATTTTCTCCCTGTTGCTGTGAAGATAGTTCTGAAAAGGCAACTGGGGTAACTTCTACATGAAGGTCAATCCTGTCGAGCAACGGCCCTGATATTTTATTCAAATATTTCTGGACAGTTCCCGGTGCGCAGGTACATTCTTTTTCAGGATGATTATAATAACCGCAGGGGCATGGGTTCATGGATGCGATCAACATAAAACTTGCGGGAAAATCAATTGCAATTTTTGCGCGGCTGATCGTTACTTTTCGTTCCTCCATTGGTTGGCGCATTACTTCCAAAACCGTTCGTTTGAATTCAGGTAATTCATCTAAAAATAAAACTCCGTTGTGTGCCAATGAAATCTCTCCGGGTTGAGGGATCCCTCCACCACCGACTAATGCTGCATCTGAAACGGTATGGTGTGGTGAACGAAACGGTCGCTTTGCAATGAGCGTTGCATTCTCCGGAAGTTTTCCTGCAACGCTGTGGATCTTTGTTGTCTCTAATGCTTCATGCAATGTTAACGGTGGAAGAATGGTGGGTAATCTTTTTGCAAGCATTGTTTTTCCTGCACCCGGCGGCCCGATCAAAATTGCATTATGACCTCCTGCAGCTGCAATCTCCAATGCACGTTTAATATTTTCTTGTCCTTTAACATCAGTAAAATCCAGATCAAAATCATATTGGGTAGAAAAAAATTCTTCTCTCGTATTGATCGTTACCGGTTGTAACGAATTTTTATTCTTGAAAAAATCAATCACTTCATTAATATGGCTCACACCGAAAACATCAAGGTTGTTTACCATCGCAGCTTCACGTGCATTTTGTTTGGGTACGATCAATCCCTTAAAATTTTCTTTCCGTGCCTGTATAGCAATAGGCAATGCACCTTTGATAGGTTGAATGCTCCCATCCAGGCTTAATTCTCCCATGATCACATAATCTTTTATGTCGTCAGGGTTTTCAATTTGTTCAGTTGCACCAAGCACGCCAATGGCAATGGGAAGATCAAATGCAGAACCTGACTTGCGGATATCAGCAGGAGCGAGGTTGACTACCAATTTTGTTCGCGGCATATAATGTCCGTTACTTTTTATGGCACTTTCTACCCGTTGTATACTTTCTTTAACTGCATTGTCAGGTAAACCCACAACGAATGTATGTTGTCCGCCGGTCACACTTACTTCAATGGTTATGGTAATTGCTTCAACGCCATAAACAGCACTGCCAAATGTTTTCACAAGCATAGGAACAGGTTATTAGTTAATGGGTAAATTAAAAAATAATCTGTTACTAACGATGAAACATAAACGCTTACAGAGAAAATTACACGCTGCTACTTAGTGGAATTATATTTTGTAGTGTTTGGATGAAACGTGCTCCACGAGTGCCAGAATTCCTGGTAGGATTGAACCGGAGTTAACTCCGAATTTTTTAAAGCGCCATCTGTGCATATTCCCATCCAGTTCCATGATGAATGTGTGTTGATGTCCTGTATCACATTCAGGCTGTCGTTAAAAACAAATTGCAATGTTTGCCCATTTACATTTCTTTTCCATGCATGAAATGAATAACCATCTTTTTCCAGCGCAATTAAAACGGGGATATCGGCAATGGTATCATTAATTATTTTTTCTTTTACCACATCGTTCCAATCGTAAGCTTTTGCAAATTTGCGTGTGGTGATCCCTACAACCCACGATTTAAATTTCCACGAATTGCTGTCCCTTTTTTCCAAACTGCTTTTTACTGTTCCGGAGTCATAACCCTTCAGATCGTCATATTCTTTTTGATAGATTGAATCCGGTTGAAGGATTAATGTTTGCGGATAATTTCTTATCCATGCGCTTAAGCGCATTTGTGATGATGGAAATTCTTTCAGGAAAGAACCTTTCAACGGGCCTGTAATTGCTTCTCCATTCACCTGCCGCCACCAGCTTTTGGTATTTTCATCTTCAAACATAGCATTGAAATGATCCATGCCCACCAAACGAAAATGCTGGAAGGTGTTATTGATAAGCGGGCTGAAAACCGCGCCGGTCCTGCAAACCGTGCAATAGGTAACAATCACCGGTTCGCCACCAACTGTATCCTGTACCTGGTGATGGTAGCCGATGATTTCTACAGGATATGCTTTTGCCTGTCCGTTCAAAACTATTCCGATCACCAATTGGTTTGTATCAACTTTATTGCTTGTTGTATTTACTAAATGTTTATTCGTGGGTTGATAAAACATTTTATCAGCAAGAAACTGGAAGTTGAACATATAAAAAATGAACGCATAAAAGAGCACGGGAATCAGCACAATTATTTTTTGCCATATTTTTCCACGCCTCAAAAAATAGAAAAAAGGGTAAGCCATCAACAGCAAAAGAACAATGCGTATCCAGAAAATATTATTATTAAGAAAATAAGCAACATTGATAGTATTATTATGCTGGCTTCCCGGAAATGGCATGATAAAGTATACGCGTAAAATTTCTGCTACAATAAGAAGTATGATACCGAAAGTGAAAAGCAATCCTTTTCTCATAAACAATGGTATTAATTGTAGCTTTCAATTTAAAAAAATAAATTAGAAACTATTCTGCTATTGAAAAGTTTTTCTTGCCGGTTATAAAGCAATCAAGGAACAAATGTCCTTCACCACAGTAGTACAAAAGCTTAATCGAAGCTCCTTCCGGAAACGGGATGTCCATCATTTCCGGATCGCCTTTTTTCGTTCTTTTTTGGCGAAGCAAAAAAGAACATTCAATTAATGCAAAAGCAAACTACTCACGTTTGAAAGGGGCGGAAATGATGAAAAATTTGTTTTTTGATTCTTTACAAATTAAATTTTACTAACATAACCTATTAAAATACAGCAATGGAATTGTGCTATAATTTTTCAAGAAGCTCAACTACTTTTTCTCTTTTCAGGATAAGATAACCAAGCCGATCGTTACTAATGCCATCTTTTAACTGGTAACTGAATTCAAGCTGGTCGTCCTTAACAGCAGTTTCAAAATATTTGAAAGAAATATTCGGGTACTGTTTCAATTCTTCACCGATTTCATATAAATGTGTGGAAAGAATAAATAAGGAAGAAGGGATTTTCAGCAAACCTTTTATTACCGTTGAGGAACATTTCATCGCATCCTGCACATTTGTTCCCTTGAACAATTCATCGATCAATACCAGCCATTTGCGGTTATCATTTATTTTGAGGATCGTGTTTTTTATGCGTTGCACTTCATTGAAAAAATAACTTTCTCCTTTCACGATATTATCAACAACGTTGATGTTACTCAGAATACCATCGAATAATGTCAGTTGCATTTTTTTTGCAGGAACGCCCATCCCGAGATGCGCTAAAAAAACAGCGGTGCCTACTGCTTTAATGAATGTGCTTTTGCCCGCCATATTAGCACCGGTAAGAAAGAAAAAATTACTTTCTTTATTTAAAGCAACATCATACGCCACTGGTGTTGGCAGCAAAACGTGGTACAACGATTGTACATTGATGGATGGATGTTCGCTGTTAATAAAATCAGGAAAAGCAAAACCCAGGTTTTTTGTGGCCATCGCCATGGAATACCATGCATCTAATTTTCCGTAGATCGCAATCAGTTCATGCGCAAAATTGCGGAAGCGGTTACGGATATAATGGCCGTAATAAACATTTTGTACAACCGAAAGTTTTGTTTTTGGTTTGATGTTGCTTAACGAATCTACAACTTCGTGGTTCAGCAAAAACCTTGCTCGTTCCAATAATGCCCTTAATAATTGTGGCGAACTATCATTATTAAAGAGTGCAATTATTTTATTCATTCCATGAATGAAATCAATGAAATGTTCAACCGAATATCTTGTTATAGAATAGTCGGGGGCGTGAAAAATTTTATAGGCAGTGGCATTTATAACATTATTGGTAAACGGAATTTCATCCATCGCTGTTTCATAAAAACGTTCCATCACCATAATGGTGCCATTACTGATATTTGTTGGCCATTCGTTTTCATTGGCAAGAAAAAGCCTGAGCACATTTTGTGTTGCTACAATAGGCTTCAGATCGCTGAACGGGTTATTGAAATAATGAAACAGCCAATCCCTTCCGCCACGTGTGCGTGTAAAATTCAGTTTGTGAAAAATGGAAAATTCTTCTTCATGATTAAATAGCGAGAGGTCTTCGTATGTTGTTTTATCAATTTGCATTTGCCTTGATATGTCTTACCGGTTAAATGTTAAACGCTGCCCCCATTGAGATTCATCAAACACCCCGTTTCCATAAACCAAATGCCCGTTTACAAATGTATTTATTACAGATGCCGGAAAAGTGAAACCTTCCAGCGGGCTCCATCCACATTTATATAAAATATTTTCTTTGGAAACAACGGTTGGTGTTTGCATATCTATCATAACGAGGTCGGCAAAATATCCTTCGCGTATAAAACCTCTTTCTTCAATATTAAAGCAAATGGCAACTGCATGGCTCATCTTTTCCACCATCTTCTCAATGCTGAGTTTTCCGAGCTTTACATAATGCAACATCAACAAGACAGAATGTTGTACTAACGGTAACCCTGCATGTGCTTTTTCATAAGGCTCATTTTTCTCCGCCCAGGTATGCGGTGCATGGTCGGTAGCAATAAGGTCCAAACGATCATCCAGCAAGGCTTTCCAAAGTGCTTCTCGGTTATGTGGTGCTTTGATCGCCGGGTTGCATTTTATCTGGTTGCCCAATTTCGCATAATCATCGCTGGTAAAATGCAGGTGATGGACGCATACTTCGGCCGTAATCCTTTTTTGTTCCAGCGGAAGCATGTTGGTAAATAGCTGCATTTCTTTTTCGGTAGAAAGATGAAAGACGTGCAACCGGCTGTTGTATTTTTTTGCAAATTGAATAGCAGTTAAAGAGGACTCGAAGCATGCTTCTTCATCACGTATCAATGGATGATCAGAAGGAACCACCGGACGGTTTTCCTGCCTGATTTTTTCCAGGTTCTGTTTGATGATCTTTTCGTCTTCGCAATGTGTAGCAATCAACACTTCGCATTCCCTGAATAATTTATCAAGCGTCAGGTAATTATCTACCAGTAAATTTCCTGTTGATGAACCCATGAAAATTTTAATGCCGCATATATTTTTTTTCTTCTGGTTAGTACGTAATGCTTCGTCAGCGTTCTCGTTCGAGGTACCCATGTAGAACGAATAATTTGCAAGTGCACTTCTTGCTGCGATAGCATATTTATCTTCCAGCAGATCCTGTGTAAATGCCGGTGGTATGGTATTTGGCATTTCCATGAATGAGGTAACACCGCCGGCAACAGCAGCTTTTGCTTCGGTATAAATAGTTGCCTTGTGCGTAAGCCCCGGCTCGCGGAAATGAACCTGGTCGTCGATGGCGCCCGGCAATAAATATTTTCCTTCGCCGTTGATTTCTTTAACTAGGAAGGCAGGTTGTATATTTGCAGCGATTTTATCGATCCGCCCGTTTTTGATAAGCAGGTCGCTGTTAATTACACGTCCTTCATTAACGATGGACACATTTTTAATAAGGTAATTTTCCATATCTTGAATTGAAACAACAAAAAGCTAACATGCCGCAATTTATAAAAACCCTTGTAAGGCTTTCGATTATTTTACTGTTTCCCGTTTTTTGTTTTGCCCAATCTACTTTTCTGCCGCAGGGCTCAAAGTACGAGCATTTCCTGGAGCGCATGGAAATTTTGTTGCAGACCAACCCTGACCTGAATATCTCAACCATAAAACCCATTAGCAGGAAGCTTGCTGTAAAAGTATCTGAATATGCAGATTCATTGAACAGGTTTTATCCTTACGATTATTATTATAAGCTTTCAAAAATGGATGAGTATAATCTGCATGATTTGCTCATGAATAATATTGAATGGGTGAGTGGTAATACAGATAGTTTTTTAAGCAAACGCCCATTGTTCAACACGTTTTATAAACACAAAGCAAATTTTGTTGAGGTAAATGAAAAAGATTTTTTTCTTGCCATTGACCCGGTAATACAGGAAACGCAATCCATTCAAACCGGTAACAGCGACCGTGTTTTTTTGAATTCAAAAGGTTTACAGTTACGCGGCATGATCGCTAAAGGACTCGGATTCTCTGCTTATTTAACCGACAACCAGGAACGTGGGCCCGATTATTTTCAGCAGCGTGTTTCTGCTACAGGTTTTCGTGCTGTGCCCGGTGCCGGTTATTTCAAAAGTTTCAAAAAAACAGCATTCGATTATTTTGATAACCGCGCTTCTATTTATTTTAATGCGCTTAAATATTTTGATTTTCAATTTGGGTATGATAAAAACTTTATTGGCAACGGTTACCGCAGTTTGTTTTTAAGCGATTATTCAGCGCCATATCTTTTCTTAAAATTCAACACCCGCATCTGGAAACTTAATTATCAGAATATTTACATGGAGCTGATCAATCAACATCAACCTGGTGATTATGAGTATCCAAAAAAATATGCAGTTATTCATCATCTGAGCGTGAATGCCACAAAATGGCTGAATGTTGGTTTGTTTGAGAATGTAACATTCAGCCGTGCCAACCATTTTGATTTTTCATATCTGAATCCTGTAATATTTTTGGTGGCAGCACAGCAAGAAAACGGAAGCCCGGATAAGACTACTGTGGGATTAGATTTCAAAGCAAATGTTGGGCATACAGTGCAGGTTTACGGGCAATTATTATTTAATGAATTTATCTTAAACCAGATCGTTCACTATTCACGCGGATATTGGGCTAATAAACAAGGTGTGCAATTAGGAGTGAAATATATTGATGCATTTGAAGTGAAGAATCTGGATTTTCAATTTGAAACAAACATTGTCCGTCCGTTTACATATACGCATAACGATTCTGTTTCTAATTACTCCAATTATAATCAGCCGCTTGCTCATCCGCTTGGTGCAAATTTTGATGAGTTCATTGTTATCGGCAGATATCAGCCAGCATACAAATGGAATGTAGAGGCAAAGATGATCTACTATCGCCAGGGGCTTGATTCTGCAGGAGAGAACTTCGGAAGCAATATTTTCCTGAATTATGATACACGTCCGCGTGACTATGGTTTTAAGATCGGTTCAGGCGTTCCCGTGAATTGCTTCAATATTTCTGCAACCGTTTCTTACGAAGCAAAGGAAAACCTCTTCATCGATTTTTCGGCTATGTATCGCAGTTATAATGTCAGCGATCCAACTGCAGCCAATATGCAAAGCTCCAGTTCCGCCATGTTTACGCTTGGTTTGCGGATGAATATGTTCAGAAGGCAATATGATTATTGATCTTCTGCACGGGGATTTATCGGACGATCGGGATTAATTGTATACGGCATATATTTTTAAAACCCGTTCAATTTCTGCCTGTTATTTTTTAACAGGTTTTATCAAGCTATAGTTTATAGCTCCGTGATCAGTTGGTCAATTACGCGTTTACTCATTACTGTTATATTCTCGTCGTACTGATCAAGATATTGCCAGGTTTTCTTTCTTAAAGATTGAAACATTTTCAGGGTTAATGTTTTGTCTTTGTTCGGAATTGTAATTACCCCTTTTTTAGCTTCGGTACCATCCTGCAGAATGCGATAAGAAACTACCATGTCATCTGTTTGCGGTTGTACCGTAAACACATCCCAGCCAAATGCATAAATTATAACCCAGATGAGATGTCCTTTATCATCAACCGCAAATACGTTGGGTATCCTGTCGATGGAAAGCTCCACCTGGCGCCCGTTCAATTTGTGCTTCAACCCTTTTGAATTTGCATAAGATATCACCGTTGATGTAAAATTTGCAACCGGTATTTTCGGATTGAGTGTGCAGGTATTTTTGTAATCGTATTGCCAGTAAAAAAGAAGCGGCACCAATCCGCTTGTCTTTTTTTCAGTTTCAGACATTTTAATATCTGCACCGGTTAGCGATGTGGTAACTGTAAGATAATCGATTTTCTTTTTTGGAAGCTGCATGCTTGATGGATCATAATGCCTGGCTACCCATTTATTTATTTTTTTTGGCCCAAGGCAGGAAGAAAAAAATATTGTCAGGGAAAAACTAACAAGAATTGAGCTCAACGGTTTTTTAGGATTACGGATTATCATGTTATAAGGTTTCATTGAAATGAGGTTTAAACGCCAAAAATAGAAAAATAGTTTTCATAAACAAGAACAAAGGCATTAATCATAAGCACTCAAAAATCATCTTAGGTATAATTCATGCAATTGTGCATGAAATGCAGTAACTTTTAGGAACTAAAACCTGCGGTATGAAAAACATTTTCCTTCCATGCCTGCTGATCAGTTCATTTTTTCTGCAGGCACAAACCGACTACAAAGTAGTTTTTGATCTTACCAGTAAAGACACTCTTGATCAACGTTCTGTTGTGCGATGGCTGAATGAAATTTCAAAACCCAATCCCAACGCGAAACTGGAAGTAGTAATGTATGGACAGGGGTTCAATTTTGTTTTGAAAGATAAAAGCCCATATGCAGATGTGATTGCCAAACTGGCGGAGAATAAAAATATTTCATTTAAAGTTTGCGATATATCACTTAAGAATAATAACGTTGATAGGTCGCAATTACTTTCCTGCGTACAAATAGTCCCCGATGGAATTTACGAGATCATCAGAAAGCAAAAAGAAGGCTGGGGGTATATTAAAGCGGTGCATTAGGTAATTGAAAATTGATAATGGATAATTGACAATGAGGGCAGAGTGCAATAGTAAGAATCGGATGAATCAGAAAAATCAGGACAAAATCCTGGTTCAGACAATCGCTCAATAGAATATCTTTTGTACAAGAGCCTGCCTGCGGTAGGCAGGTGCGACGCAACGATGTTGAAGAGTGAACAAATGCCGGTTACAAAAAAATAAAAACTAAAATAAGAAAGACTAAAAACTAAATAAGGCTCTAAGAATTTAAAGAACTGACAACTGCCGACTGACAACTGTCAACCGTTCCTCATCCTTCAAATATCAGCGAGAAAACAACCATGCGTGAATTGAGCCTGTCGATAACGCTGGAGTTGATCAGGTTCGGGTCGCGGCTGTGAATGTTTATTAATCCGTCGCTGATCTTTATTTCAGGAGATAAAATAAATACGGGGAAAAAGAACTGAAAACCTAAACCTGCTTCGATACTGAAATCATACGGTTTTAGTTTTACAAGATCTTGTGCTTTACGCGATGTAGCATTTGATGCGAGATCGTACTGATAATTCACACCACCGAGTACATACACACGAAAATTATTAATGCGGTCCGACAAAAATTTTATTTGTGTAGGAAAACCTAACAAGATCGATTCCACTTTTTTTGTTGACACCGTTGTTTTGCCGGTTGATGTATTATAGTTGTTATAATCTAAATTCTTATAGGAGAACATCAACTGTGGAAATACAATGCGAAATTCCAGGTGATCATTGATATGAAATGTATGCAAGCCCGCCAGGCCAAATCCACCGGTGTTTAGGGGGTTGATAGACATGATGCTGTCCTGCCCCAAAAATGTCGGGTGCGCACTTACCTGGAAATGCGAATTATTATAGATAAGCGCAATGCCGAGATGATAAAATTTATCGTCGTGGTCGGGAAGATTTATTCCGTCGCGTAATTGAGCCGATGCATGAAATGAAATAGTTAATAAACTCCAGAGAGCTATTGTACAGAGTAGCGCTTTTCTTTTTGTCCGCAATAAATGGTACATATTCCTAAGCTGAGCGTTTTTAAGTACGTGCCGGTATAACCGGTCTTTTTAAGAATTTCTATAAACTCATTTCCTTCCGGAAAAGCTTCAACAGATTTGTGCAGGTATTGATATGCTTCGGCGTTTTTCGAGATCATTTTCCCGAGCCCCGGCGTTATCAGCTTCATATACCAGTTGCACAACACCCTGAAGATGCGGTTTTTGGGTTTTGAAAATTCCAGGACCACTAATTTTCCGCCGGGTTTTAGCACCCGAAGGATTTCCCGTAATCCGGTTTCCAGGTTTTCAAAATTCCGCACGCCAAAGGCTACGGACACAGCATCAAACGTATCGTTAACAAAGTTTATTGCCTCGCTGTCACCGGATTGTAATTCAATCTGTTCGTTTAACTTTTGTTTAGCTATTTTCTGCTTTCCGATGTCGAGCATTCCTTCAGAAATATCTATGCCAATTATTTTTTCCGGGCGTAAATATTTCGCCATCATGATCGCTACATCACCGGTGCCGGTTGCTACATCGAGGATCAGTTTTGGCTTTAACGCAGCAAGCTGTTTAATGGCTTTTTTGCGCCAGCGCACATCAACACCGCCGCTTAAAAAACGGTTCAGAAAATCATAACGGAACGCAATCCTGTTGAACATATCAGCCACCTGCTGCTTTTTGTTCATCTCCGAATCTTTGAACGGAACAATACTATCATGTGAATATTTTGCCATCGGGCTGCGAAGATAAGAGTTATCGGTTGTCGGTTTTCAGTCGTCGGTAAGTAAAAAGGCAAAAGGAAAAATCAAGAAAATCTTCAATGTTTTTACTTTTAAATTTTTCCTTTTACCTTTTTTGGTAGCCAGCATTAGTCCTCTTTTCAACATCGTTGCGTATTCTAAGATGTAACCAAATAATTTTTTATGCGGCTAATCTTAGTTCATACGGTTTTTGTTTTTTAATAATGGCGAATACCCTTTCAATTAATTTAGCACGGATGATGT
>JAFEAE010000021.1 GCA_018266575.1 Bacteroidota bacterium | reverse complement strand
ATTCTAATTGGCACAGGCAACCAGAAAGGAAGGGAGGTCTAATACGCAACGCGGAACGAAACTTCCAGTCGCACTCATAGTGCACCTCTCTTCTTTTCAAATTTATTTTTTCCTTCGCCATTATTTCAAAGAACCAAATCTAAAGGTCGCACCTGCCTACCGCAGGCAGGCTCTTGTACAGCAACAATTCTATTGAGCGATTGTCTAAACCGCGATTTTATCCTGATTTTTCGATTCTCCTGAGAACAAAATACAATCTCAGTGATCACAAAAATCTTATAAATCTTAGTTGAGACATTTTCATTTCTCACTTCCTTTTTCCGCCGGCATTTCTGCACCATACATTGCATCGAATTTGCGATAGGAATATGCAAATATTAACGGGAATACCAACAATGAAAATATCATCGCACAAAGAATTCCACCAATCACTACACGTGCAAGAGGGCGGGAACTTTCTGAACCAATTCCGTGCGAAACTGCAGCAGGCAACAACCCGATTGCGGCCATAAATGCTGTCATCATTACCGGCCGCACCCTCGACTCAACACCTTCACGGATGGCGCGGTATAAAACATTTTTTCTTCCTTTTACTTTCTCTAAATTTTCTTTGAAGACAGTAATTAATAACACACCAAACAAAATACAGATACCAAACAAAGCAATGAAACCAATACCTGCAGAAATACTAAAGTTGGTGCCTGTTACAAACAGCGCAACTATTCCCCCAACAATAGCAAAGGGTACATTGATAAATACAAGCCCGGCATCTTTCAAATTCCCAAACATCGTAAAGAGTAATAAAAATATCAGTAACAAACTTATCGGTACTACCTGTGCAAGGCGTTTACTTGCACGTTGCTGGTTTTCAAAATCGCCTTGCCATATCATCGTGTATCCTTTTTTCAGTGACACAGCTTTATCAACTTTATCCTGCGCTTCTGCAATGGCGCTTCCCATATCTCGTCCGCGTACAGAAAATTTCACAGCAGAGTAACGCTCATTGTCATCACGGAAAATTAAACACGGCCCTGTTTTGGTTGTGATTGTTGCAATTTCTTTTACAGGCACTTTTGATCCGCTCTCTGTTGGCACCATTAAATTCCCGATGTTTTCTTCCGTTTTACGGTATTCCTCCGGAAAACGGATTCGAATATCAAACTTCCTGATATTTTCATACAAAGTGGATGCAGCCTTTCCACCTATTGCCATTTCAATTACCGCATTGGCATCTGCTGTAGCAACACCATACAAAGCCATCTTTTGCTGATCAAGGTCGATATCCATTTCCGGCTGCCCGATATTTTTAATAACCCCAAGGTCTTCTATGCCACGCACTGTTTTCAGCACTTCGTATACCTGTGTTGATTTATCTTCCATGTAATTCAACGAGTCGCCGAAAATTTTTACGCAGATAGATCCCTTCACACCTGAAACAGCTTCTTCAATATTATCGGTGATGGGTTGTGAAAAGTTTAATTGCGCACCAGGTATCACAGAAAGTTTTTCATTCATCTGGTCTACCAGTTCATCCTTGGTAATGTGCGGCTTCCAGTCATCTTCCGGGTATAACATCACGTCAAATTCGTTATTATAGAAGCCCGCAACATCGGTTCCGTCATCAGGCCTTCCCGTTTGCGAAATGATATTTTTAACCTGTGGGAAATCCATTAATTTTTCACGCACTTCTTTCGATATCTCCACCGATTTTTCCAATGAAATACTATAAGGCAATTGAACCCTTAACCATATTGAACCTTCATCTAATTCCGGTAAAAATTCAGAACCTAAAAATTTAAAAGAAAATAATCCAACAATAATTATCGCGAATGCAATCATTACTGTAGTGATCTTGTGGCGATACGTAAACGAAAATCCATTCGTCATTGACCTCACCAAAAAATTTACGATCGGGTTATGCTTTTCGCGAACATTTTTATTTAATAAAAGATGAATGAGGACCGGCACTAATGTTAATGTGGTGATCAATGCTCCAAGTAATGCAAATCCTAATGTATAAGCCAACGGAGAAAACATTTTTCCTTCCACTTTTTCAAATGAAAAAATCGGGAGCAATGCTGCAATGATAATAAGCTTTGCAAAGAAGATTGCTTTTCCCAGTTCAGCGCCATGCTTTTTGATCAGTCCCATTTTTGCTATCTTGTTGAACCGCTCCATACCCATTTCATGCGACTTATCATCTAATACAACAAATATTCCTTCCACCATCACCACAGCTCCGTCGATGATGATACCAAAGTCAATAGCGCCAAGTGAAAGCAGGTTGGCCGACATACCCATCAACCGCAAACAAATAAATGCAAACAATAATGATAATGGAATTACAATCGAAACGATCAACGTGGTGCGCCAGTTGAACATGAACAACGAAACAATGATCGTTACAAAAATTATCCCTTCGATCATATTGTGCAATACAGTATGTGTAGCAAAATGGATTAGGTCATCACGGTCATAAAAAGGAACGATTTTCGTATCTGCAGGAAGCACTGAACTGTTGAGTTTCTCTATTTTTGCTTTTAATGCAGCAATTACTTTACTTGGGTTTTCTCCTTTACGCATTACTACAATTCCTTCAACAACATCAACATCGCTTTTAATTGTTCGTTTGCCTGTTGAATCAACAACAGCATCCGATCTGCTCACTAACCCAAGTCTTGGCAAATTGGAAATGCTTACATCCGCAACATTTTTCACCAGTACAGGAACGCCATTTATGTTTTGTACAATGATATTTTCAATCTCATTGATGTTGTTCAGCAAACCCACGCCACGTACCACATAAGCCTGGTTATTCTTTACGATCACATCGCCGCCGATGTTGATATTGCTTTTCTGAACAGCAGAATAAACATCCAATGCGGAAATGCCGAGGTTTGCAATTTTTCCGGGGTCAACTTTTATCTCGTATGTCTTCGTCATTCCGCCAAAACTTACAAGATCAGCTACACCAGGAACTGCACGGATCTGCCTGTCAACTACCCAATCCTGGATAGTTTTTAATTCACGTGCATCACGATAACTACTCTTTAATGTATATCGGAAAATTTCTCCGGTTGGCCCTGTTGGCGGTTGCACATTCGGGTTTACGTTTTGCGGGAGGTCTGCATCACCGAGCAAATTATTTACCTGTAAACGGGCCTGGTCGTTAGTAACATTATCTTCAAAAACCAATTTAATGTAAGACAACCCGAATATACTCGTGGAACGTAAACTGATTTTTTTCTGCACTGGGTTAAGTGCAATTTCAATGGGTATCGTTACAAACTTTTCGATCTCCTCAGCACTTCTTCCCGGCCATTGCGTAATGATCGTTACTTCCGTATTGGTTACATCCGGAAATGCTTCGATCGGCATTGTTTTAAACGTAATAATGCCGGCGATCAATAAAATAAGCGTAGCAAATAAAATGAAGTATTTATTCTTTAACGAAAAGGACAGGATTCCTCTCAGTATTTTTTTCATCTCAGTTTTTTTTCAAAGTCAGTAGATCATAACCGGGCGGCAATTTAATGAATTGCACCCCAAAATAATCCGCGCATAAAATAACGGCTGTTTTGTAAATACAGTATTAACTGTTTTGCATTATTGCAAAATTCATTGGTCAGGAGGAGCTTAAAAGTACAAAGAAAACCGGTCTAACCCAATTAACATTTACGATGTATGATGTCTGATGTACGATTCCTGAGAAATAGTAAAGAGTGTTTGTCAGGTAGCTTTTAACCCCGAATTATTAATTAGTAATTTTTAATTCTTAATTACTCATTTTATGAAGTATGAGCTATGAACTATAAACTATGAACTATGGGCCATGTAGTAGTAAGAACTCAAAATAATTAAACTACTTCTGAAACTCATTCCCCAACTTCCTAGTTCATAGCTCATACTTCATACCTAAAAGATCATTTCTTCCTCTCCGCATCATTTGCAGATGGTGCATCATAAGGCTGCCTGTCAATTTTGCGATAAGCCCATCCGAAGATCAGCGGAAAAACCCACAATGAAAAAAGCATAGCACAAAGGATACCACCGATAACTACTCGTGCAAGCGGCCTTGAACTTTCCGAACCAATTCCATGCGAAACTGCTGCAGGCAATAAACCGATAGCCGCCATCATCGCCGTCATCATTACCGGGCGAATCCGAGAGTTTACTCCCAATTTAATGGCAGTATATAACGAGGCTTGCTGCCCTTTTATTTTTTCCAAATTCTGTTTGAATACAGTGATCAACAGCACACCATCCTGTATACAAATTCCAAACAATGCAATAAAACCAATGCCGGCAGAGATGCTGAAATTTGTACTTGTTATGTGTAACGCAAGCAAACCGCCAACAATTGCAAAAGGTACATTTAAAAAAACCAATGCAGCATCTTTTAAATTTCCAAACATCACGAACAGCAATAAAAAGATCATCAGCAAACTTATTGGTACAACCTGGGCTAAACGTTTTTCGGCGCGTTGCTGGTTTTCAAAATCACCCTGCCAAGCCATGCTATAACCTCTTTTCAATAGAACCGCTTTGTTTACTTTTTCCTGTGCTTCTGCAATAGTGCTTCCCATATCTCTTCCACGCACAGAAAATTTCAGTGCTGCGTAACGTTCATTATCGTCCCTGAAAATGAGGCAAGGGCCTGTCTTCCGGTCGATCGTTGCAATTTCCTTTATCGGCACTTTCGATCCGCTTTGTGTGGGCACTAATAAATTGCCGATATCATTAGAGGTCTTTCTGTATTCTTCCGGCAGCCGCACTCTTATATCAAACAATTTTATTCCTTCATATAATGTTGAAGCAGACTGGCCGCCAATAGCCATGGCAACAACCGCGTTTGCATCTGCAGTGGCAACTCCATACAATGCCATTTTTTGTTGGTCAAGATTTACATCTAATTCCGGTTGCCCGATGTTATGTATCACACCAAGATCTTCAATTCCTTTTACATTCTTCAGGATATTGTACACTTCTGTTATCCTGTCTTCCATGTAATTCAACGAGTCGCCATATACTTTTACACATATCGATCCTTTTACACCCGAAACTGCTTCTTCTACATTATCCATTATTGGTTGTGAAAAATTCAGATCGGTTCCCGGAATTTCGGAAAGTGCTTTGTTCATTTCACCTATCAGTTCCTCTTTGGAAACTTTCGGATCCCATTCTGATTCGGGATATAACATCACTGAAAATTCATTGTTATAAAAACCAGCAACGTCTGTTCCGTCATCCGGCCTTCCTGTTTGGGATACTGCATATTTTACCTGCGGAAATGTCATTAGTGTTTTTCGGACACGTGCGGATATTTCTACAGATTTTTCCAGGGAAATACTGTATGGTGTTTGTACACGCAACCATATTGAACCCTCATCTAATTCCGGTAAGAATTCGCTTCCGAGAAATTTGAATGAATACAACCCAATCGCCATAGCAACAATGGAGATGATAACTACAATTTCTTTATTGCGGAATGCTTTGGTAAAACCTTTCAGCATGAAGCCTGTGAGAAAATGCACAAAGGGATTGTGTTTTTCGTGTACATTTTTTTTCAATAATAGACTAATGAGCACAGGCACGAGTGTTAATGTGGTGATCAATGCACCAAGCAACGCAAATCCCAACGTATAAGCAAGCGGCGAAAACATTTTTCCTTCTACTTTCTGAAAAGAGAATATCGGGAGCAATCCTGTGATGATGATCAGTTTTGCAAAAAAGATGGCTTTGCCTAATTGTGCACCGTTATTTTTGATCAAACCGAATTTGGCAATTTTATTGAACCGGTCCATGCCGATTTCTTTTGCTTTATGATCAAGTATCACAAACATGCCTTCCACCATTACTACTGCGCCATCGATGATGATGCCAAAATCAACCGCACCAAGCGATAATAAATTTGCAGACATTCCCATTAAATGCAAACAGATGAATGCGAACAACAGCGCCATCGGAATAATGATCGATACAATCAATGTTGTGCGCCAGTTGAACATAAAAAGCGACACTAACAGCGTAACCAATAATATGCCTTCAATCAAATTATGCAAAACAGTATGTGTTGCATAATCAATAAGATCGGAACGGTCGTAGTACGGAACAATTTTAGTATCCTGCGGAAGAATAAAATTATTCAGCTTGTTTACTTTTTCTTTGATTGCGTTTACTACTTGTGTAGGATTTTCTCCCTTGCGCATCACGATGATAGCTTCCACAACGTCCGGTTCATCCGTAACAATTCTTTTTCCCGATGCATCTTTGAGGCCATCTGAACGTGCAACCCATCCAAGCCTCGGGATATTTGAAACAACAACCTGCGCAACGTCTTTTACCAGGACGGGAACACCGTTAGTATTCGTAACAACGATATTTTTTATTTCATTGATATCGTTCAACAAACCAATGCCGCGTACTACATAAGCCTGGTTGTTTTCAATGATCATATCACCGCCGATGTTGATGTTCGTTTTTTGTACTGCAGTGAACACATCAAGTGGTGTAATGCCCAGTGATGTTAGTTTTCCGGGATCAACCTGTATTTCATACGCTTTTGTTTTTCCGCCGAAGCTGTTGATATCCCCAACGCCAGGCACTGATCTTAATTGCCTGTCGATGACCCAGTCCTGGATGGTCTTCAGCTCACGCACATCGCGTACGTTGCTTCGTAATGAGTAACGAAAAATTTCTCCAGTTGGCCCTGTCGGCGGTTGCACAGAGGGAAGAATACCATTTGGCAGGTTTGCGTTCGGTAAAAGGTTCATGACCTGTTGCCGTGCTTCAGCATCTTTCACATTATCATCAAAAATTAATTTGACGAATGATAAACCGAATATCGTAGTCGAACGCAGGCTTATCTTTTTTTGAACGGGGTTCATTGCGATCTCGATCGGGATCGTTACAAATTTTTCAACTTCTTCAGCACTTCGTCCCGGCCATTGTGTGATGATAGTGATCTCCGTGTTGGTAACATCCGGAAATGCTTCGATGGGCATATTCCTGAATGTGATGATGCCTGCAAGAAGTAACAGAATAGCAGCGAAGAGAATAAAATATTTATTCTTTAGCGAGAACGCTATGATTTTTTTAAGCGCTTTGTTCATAGTAATTCAAAAAAATAGTGATAGCAGTATTTTACTTACTTAATGGCTTATCAATCGACAGTCAGGAATTTACCAGGCCAGCGCGGAGTTGAAGAGATTGGTGTCAGGAGAGGAAAACGTTAGCTGTTCAGTGCATCATAAATCAATATTGCCTGTGATGAAATTATTTTGTCGCCTTCTTTTAAACCGGAAGCGATGTATGTTTTATCTCCGTTAGAAGTATTGAGCACTTGCACCGGAGTGATACGGACATCATTTTTACCGTTATACACTAATACAAAATACTGGCTGTGATCAAATATCAATGCACGTGATGAAATGCATATCGATTGTTTGTTTTCCGGGTTAACGACGGTGACACTGGCAAACATTTGCGGTTTCAATGCATAATCGCTGTTGTCTAACGCAACACGTACTTTCATTACTTTATTAGTCGGGTCGAGGACGTTCATTATTTTATCAACCTTTCCTTTGAAAACCCTTCCCGGATAAGAAAGAGTAGTGACACTAACGATGTCGCCTAACCGAATTGCGGAAATATTGGATTCATAAACGTTTGCCCAAACCCAAACATTTTTCAGATCGGATATTGTAAAAAGGTTTGTGCCGTTATCAGCGCGGATCACCGTATTGTTATTTACTGTTTTTTCTACAATAAAACCACTGATCGGTGCAACTACGTTGAATTCGCCCTGTGTATTCCCGCCGTTTATTTTCAACACCCTGTTTACGCGGCTCAATTCTGATTTTGCCTGTGCATACACTGCTTCTGCGCTTAAAGAGTCTGTGAGCGATGCAAGGCCGCTTTTATACATGTCTTTGGTCTTGTCTAAATTTTTCTTTGCTACTTCAAGATTGGTTTCTGCATTTACCAGGTCATTGCTGTAGCCAGCCATTTCGGAACTGGTGATTGTTCCCAGCACCTGTCCTTGTTGCACATAATCTCCCAATACAACAGATATGTTTTGAATATTGCCGCTGATCATCGGGTAAATTTTGCGCACGTTATCCTGGTTAAAATCAACCTGCCCTGTCAGGGTAATGGAATTTACCAGCGGGCATTTTTGTACGGTATCAATCTGCAGTGATTTTAAAAGAGAGTCAGGGATTACATAACCTTCTTTTGTTTCTGCTTTTTTTTCTGGGTTGCTGTTGCATGATTGAAGAAAAAATGATCCTGCAAATAATATAATGCAAGCTATAAAACCTGCCGGGAAAATATTTTTTTGAACACGCATGATATATCGGTTATTAAAAGGATTAGTTAAAGAAATTAGTTCCGGTATAAAAATTAAGGTCTTCGAATGCCTGCACGCGGTTGTATTGGATGGCATTTATCTGCAAAACATTTTGTTTGTACGAATCATAAAAATCCAAAAATTCAAGAATGCTTAAATTTCTTTTCTGATAATTGATCAACACTTCGTTTTGGAGCCTGCTGAAATCTGCAGTGAATTTCGGATCGATGGTTTGATATAATTTATCCTGTGCAAATGCTTTTTGTAATGAACGTGCCACATTCTCAGAAACCGTTGCTTCTGTACTTTTTTGTGAAGCTGCGCTATACTCGATCATTACTTTGGCAGATTTTATATTTCCCTGGTTTCGGTTAAAAAAAGGAAGATCAATGGATGCACCAATGCCAACAAAGTTGGTAAGAAAACTTCCCTGCTCATCATAACCGAGAGACAATGTAAGATCAGGAACTGCCAAAGCTTTTTGATAAGTATAATTCAGTTTGTTGATATCTGTATTTGCTTTTGCAATCATCAGGTCTGTTCGGTTCTGGTAAGCTGAGTCGATCAATACCGACAACGGATATTTTGCAGGGCTCAGGCTTGCAACAGAGTTTGTGTCTGCCAACGGGTCAATATATTTACCAGGTTTTACCTGAAGGATCAATCGTAATTCACTCTCAACATCATTGATCTGGTTGGTAAGATCATTGTATTCGCTTTGCAAAGAGTACAATTGTGCTTTTATGCGCACTACTTCTTTTTGAGAAATATAACCTTTGCCTTCCTGTTGTGCGAATGCGTTCACTACTTGTTGCAATGCTGTGATCTCGGCATCATAGATTTTTGCAGATTTCTGCAGGTAAAAAATATTAAAAAAATCAGTGCGTAACGTATATTTTAATGTTCTCAATAAATCAAAAAACTGGTATTCGCTTAAACGTGCATTTGCCTGAGCGATCTTCACTTGTTTATTTCGTTTGCCGGCAAGCATGATCAGTTGAGACAAAGCTGCAGTAGTTTCATCATTTGCACCAAGCGGGAAAAACTTGTTTAGTGTTCCGGAATACAAACCATGTGAAATACCGAAATTAGGATTAGGCCACAATTTTGCCTGCATCACCAGCGCCTTTTGTGCATCAACATTATATTTTTGTGCAAGTAGAAGCAGGTTGCTATCCAGGAATATTTTTTCTGCGTCAGGCAGGCTCAAACGGACAGTATCGGCGGTTAGTTGTGCAGAGGAACTCGCACCGAGCAAACAGCAAACTAAAAAAAGTAAGATCAATCTTTTTATCATAGGTTATACCCGCATTTTAAGCTTGCAAAGCTATTACAAGCTGGTGTATTTTGCCAATGCAATTCGGTTAATCTGCGGTTAATTCAAACCGGTACAAAATGAATATGTAAAACGAAAAAAGCGGAATTTATTGCAGTGATATCTTATTTATTTGATGCTATGCGGTTAATGATTGGTTATTATCATTTATGCAGGCACATTAAAGCGGAAACCAACGCCGTGGATGGTTTCGAGGTTTACTTCCGGATCGGATTTAAAATGTTTCCTGAGTTTGGTGATAAATACATCCATGCTCCTTCCCAGGAAATAATCATCTTTCCCCCAAACATTCAATAATACTTCTTCTCTTTTTAAAATACGGTTTGAATGTTCGCATAAAAATTTCAACAGGTCTGCTTCTTTTTGTGTTAGGTTGAATATCTCCCCGTTGATCGTCAGTTTAAGATCTGTATATGAGAATTTCAATTTGCCAACAGTGAACGATACGGACTGGTCGGAATACATTTTTTTACTTCTTCTTATAAAAACATCAATACGCATCAGCAGTTCCTGCATGCTGAAAGGTTTTACAATATAATCATCGGCGCCGCTGCTAAACCCTTTAATACGGTCTTCCTCCAATGATTTTGCAGTAAGGAACAGAATAGGGATCATATCGCTTTGCTGCCTGATTTTTTTTGCAACGGCAAAGCCGTCTTTATTTGGCATCATTACATCAAGGAGGCAAATATCGAATTCATTTTTGTCGAACTTATTGATAGCAGCCTGCCCGTCGGGGCAAAGCACTACATCATATCCTGCATCAACAAGATTGTCTTTGATAACGTAACCCAATGAAAGGTCGTCTTCTGCTAACAATATTTTTGCTTTTGAAGTTTGCATAAAAATTTAATTAAGGGGGATCAATAATTTAAATTCAGTGCCTATGCCCGGCAGGCTGTTCACTTTTATTTTTCCATCATGCGCATCAATAATGCGTTTTACAAAATTCAGCCCTATTCCAAATCCTTTTACATCATGTACGTCCCCGGTAGGTACACGGTAAAATTTTTTGAAAATATTTTTTTGATATTTTTTTTCAATCCCGATACCGTTGTCTTTTACCGAAATGAAAAAATCACTGTCTGCTTTGCCTGTCTCAACAACAATGTGTGGCGCCCGGGAATATTTTAAGGCATTTTCAAGCAGGTTTACAACTGCGAGCTCGAGATGGGCTTTATCCCCATGGATAAGCGTATCATCAGTAGCATTCTTCACTTCTATCTTTGCATTTCTTTCTTCAATAAGTGGCTGCACTTTATTCAATGCCTGCTCCACCAGGATTTGTGCATCTATATTTTCTTTCTCTATCGGGATCATGTGGTTTTCCGTTGCTGCAACACGTAATAACCGTGCTACCTGGTTTTCCAGGTGCTCTGTCTGGCTTTTAATGATTTCCGTATATCTCTCCAGGCGGCTCGGCTGATTTAATATTGATTGCTGGGAAAGCACATCTGCAGCAATCTTCATTACGGCTAATGGTGTTTTAAATTCATGTGTAAAATTGTTGACGAAATCTTTTTGTATTTCGGATAGAAATTTTTGCCGGTAAAAATAAAATAGGCTCACAGCAAGCCCGATCAGGGTAAGAAAGAGCGCAACGCTACTAATGATCCAGAAATTCATTTGACCGAGTATATACTTGCTGCGGTGCGGAAAATAAAGAAGTATATGATCAAAGTCCCTGGAAAATATGGGAAGGTCGTGCCTGTCCTGCACAGGGTACCGCGATGCCACCGAAGGAACATATTCGGCATAAATATATTTTTTTGTATCACTGCTGTAAGCACCAAGCATGCAATCGGTAAGCACATTGAAATCTTCGAATTCATGGCGCATGTAAAAGATCAGTGAATCTTTTTGAGGTATGGTATCTGCCTTGAACAAAAAATAATTTTGATCCGGGTTATCAATTAATTCTTTCAGGTTCAATGCGGGATTGTCATTCATTTCCAGGTCTTCAAATACACCGCGTATGCTTTTCACTACATTATTATTGAATTGTTTTTCTTCGAAAGAATACACTTTAAACAGCCAGAATAACTGTACCATAACTATCAATGCTATCAATACTGATGTTGAAAGAAGTATCCATTTTAATGTTGAGGAACGCATGCAGTTATTAATATAAGCTTATGCAAAATTGCTAAGCTTTGTTATGATGTAAAGATCAAAATAGTTAAGTGGTAGTTAAGGGGCTATTTAACGGTGAACAATAGCATTGGGTTATTAATATAAAGTTAACGTATAAAATATTTTTTGATTGTGGCTGGTATTTTGGATAAATTCACAGTGCAAATTAATTCCTAAAACAAAATTTTTTGCCTTTTATGAAAAAAGTTATCCTGATTGCCAGTATGCTTCTTGCTTTCGCTGGTTTTTCTTTTGCCCAAACAACAACTCCGGCAAAGCCTGCTACTACACACACAAAAAAAGACGGAACCCCCGACAAACGTTACAAGGAGAACAAAACATCTGCAACGCCTGCTACAACGCACATGAAAAAGGACGGCACACCGGACAAACGTTATAAAGAAAACAAAACGCCGGCTAAAAAAGGCTAAACGTTGATAAACAGTTTAAGCGAGAATGAAGCAAGACTTAACTTTTGCTTCATTTTTTTATGCTTTTTTTATTTAATAAATGACAAGTTTTGTTTACTTTGAACAAATTTTCTGAAATCAAAAACTGTATTATTATGAAAAAGTATTTATTAGTGTTTGCTTTGATGTTAGGAATTGCTGGTATGGCTATGGCACAACCGCATCATCCTGTGAAAAAACGCCATCATCACAAACATCACAGGCATCATCATGTGCGCCCGCATCATAAGTAACATGGTTTGCTGTTAAAATAATAAACCCCGCTTTTGGCGGGGTTTTGTTTTACTAAATATTTTCCTTAATTATTTTGCTAATGCTGTTTTCTTCTGTGGTGCTGCTGGCGCGGGTGCATCTGCAGTTCCTAAGGGTTTCTTTTTTGCAAAGTCAACCAATATCGGCGCTGCTACGAAGATAGATGAATATGTACCTGTTATCACACCAATCAACATCGCGAATGCAAACCCTTTTGTTACTTCTCCACCAAAAAGGAATAATACAAAAATAGTAATGAATACGGTGAGCGAAGTCATGATCGTTCTGCTCAACGTATCGTTGATAGCTTTGTTGATGATCTCTCCTTTGGTTGCGCCTTTCATATTTCGGCTATATTCGCGGATCCTGTCGAACACGATAACGGTATCGTTCATCGAGAAACCAACTACGGTTAAGATGGCTGCAATAAAGTGTTGGTCAATTTCCATCGGAAATGGCACAACCGCCCATAGGAATGAGAACACGGCAAGGATCACAAACACGTCATGGAGTAACGCAATGATTGTTCCCAATGAATACCTCCAGTCGCGGAAACGGATGAAGATATAAATGAAGATGATGATCAATGCAAAGATGATCGCTTTGATGGCGCCGATCTTCAGGTCATCGGAAATTGTTGCGCTCACCCTTTTATATTGCCCGATGAATTTATTAGGAACAGGTGCCATGAAATCCTGTTGTGTTGCATTAGCGGGAAGGAATGGCTTCAAGCCTTCGTATAATTTATTAGTAACAACAGAATCAGCAGCCTGGCCTTCCTGTTTTACCATGAAATCTGTTGTGATTTCCAATTGTTCGTTTCCGCCATAAGTTTTTACTTGTGGTGAACCCTGGAACTCTTTATCCAATGCACTGCGAACAGGTTCAAATTCTACCGGCTTGTGGAAATTCACTACATAGCTACGGCCGCCGCTGAATTCAACACCTTCTTTAAATCCGTGGAAGAATGAACCTACGCCAAGCAGTAACACTACAATAGAAATTCCATAAGCAACCCTGCGGTATTCAATGAATTTAAAATGTGCTTTACGGAATATTTTGCGTGATAATGTTGTAAAATACTGGAAGTGCCGGTTCTTGTTTGTCCAGAAATCTGTGATGATCCAAGAAATCAGGATACCGCAGAATAATGATAAAACGATACCAAGCATTTGTGTTGTTGCAAAACCTTTCACCGGCCCTAACCCAAAATAGAAGAGTATAGCAGCAGTTAAAAAAGTAGTTACGTGCGCATCCAACACCGGCGCTAATGAACGTAAATAACCATCTTTAAATGCAAGTACATACGCTTTGCCCTTGGTAAGTTCTTCCTTGATGCGTTCAAAAATAATTACGTTCGTATCAACAGCCATACCAATGGTTAATACCAAACCGGCAATACCGGGAGCAGTTAATGTTGCACCTAACGCACTCAATACACCGATAGTGAACAGCAGGTTAAAGATCAATGCAATATTTGCTACCCAGCCGGCTGTATTAAAGTACACCAGCATTAATATGAAAATGATCAGGAAGGAAATAATGAATGCTTTTGTTCCGCCATGTATAGCTTCTTTACCAAGCGTTGGCCCTACAACTTCTTCTGAAACGATTTTTGCAGGTGCCTGTAATTTTCCGGAGTTAAGAATGTTCGCAAGGTCCTGCGCTTCTGTTACAGATTGCGAAGAGTTTTTGCCATTGCCCATAGTAATCTGAGAATTACCGCCGGTAATCGGGCCGTTTACAAATGGAGCCGAGTAAACGATATCATCAAGCACAATTGCAATTGGTTTGTTTACATTATCGGTTGTCATTTTTGCCCATGCCTTTTCGCCGTCTTTATCCATGCTCATTTCAACAACAGCACCACCTGTTACCGGATCAAAATCCTGGCGTGCATTATTCTTTACATTCTCGCCTTCCACTTTTGCTTTGTCTGTTCCGGGAATTGTTTTGATAGCATACAATTTTAAATAGCCAACAGCTTTTCCGTCTTCATCAACATCTTGTTTTCCCCAAAGGAATTTCAGGTTAGAAGGAAAATTATTTAATACAACAGGGTTGCTTAAATAATCGTCAACCGTTGGAGTATCTTTTACAGGAATGATACCTACATAATCCGGGGAACGTGTTTTGTCTGTTGAGCCTTGCACCTGGCGGATAGCTTCGTAGAAAATAGGAATAAGCGGGTTCTTGTTTTTTGCATTCAAAGAAGAATCAACTTTTCCTTTTGTAGTATCTGCAGGATTTTTTCCATTCAAATAATTTTCTAATGCTTTATCTGCATTTTGAATGGGTTGGATCAAATCATTAATGCTATATACTTCCCAGAATTGAAGGTTGGCAGTCGATTGCAAATATTTGCGCACCCTGTCCGGGTCTACGTTTGCACCAGCTAATTCAACAGTAATAATTCCTTTGTTTTCATCAAGGTTGATGTAAGGAGAAGCAACACCAAACTTGTCGATACGTTTGGTAAGCACCTGGAAAGTTTGTTTCATTGCAGCAGAAGCCTGATCGTGTACATAGTTGATCACAGCATTATCAGACGCATCGAATTTTACATTATTCCTGCTGCTGTTAGCAAACAACGGAGCTAATTTCCCCGAAGGGTTTACTTCTTTGTATGATTGTGCAAACAAATCGATGAAGTTTGCATCGCTGGTTAATTTTTTCTGGTGTGCAAGATCAATTGCTTTTAATATCAAAGGATCGCGGGGATTATTAGCGAGGCTTTTTATCAAACCATCCAAAGCAATATCCATAGTTACGTTGATACCACCTTGCAGGTCGAGGCCAAGCTGCAATTCATTTCCTTTAGATTTCTGGTAAGAAGTTCCCCACCAGGTGATCTTTGTATCTTTTGTACTGTCAAGTAGTTTTTTCAACCTTGCTTTATACACTTCATCAAGTGTATCCTGGTAAATAGCCTGTGCTTCTTTATCTCCGGGATATTTTTTTACGGCAGAAGGGTATAAATTGTTTACATAACGTTTTGCTTTTTCCTGCATCGCTGATTCGTGTTTATTTACAAACCAGGTGAAGGAAAGCTGGTACAATGAAATGGCAATCAATAAAACAGCAAAAATGCTAACCAGGGCTCTCATCGGTGTTTTGTTTTTTTTAAAGAGGCGGCAAAGATAAGTCTTAGAATTGATAATTATAAACATAAAACACAGAATCTTGACAGCCCTAAATGCCTGATTATCTTAGGGATTTTGAATAGTTGATTGCGTATTTTTGGAATAATTCCCCGGAAATGAAACCACGGCTGTATTATATTTTGGTTATAACTTTTTCTGTTTCTTTGAGTTGTTCCTCTTCTAAAAAAACAAGTAAAACACTGGAACAACTTCAAAAATCGGATACCACGATTCAAATGAATCCGGTTATTACAGCTAAAACAGATTCATTTTTAAATAACCTGCTCGCAGCTTACCCGCAATATTTTGAACAGGCACTTTTGCACGCAAAACAATTAAAAGTGCAGATCATTTACACGCAAATTGACCGCGATGAAAATAACAAGCCATCTTTCCATGATTATTATTTCAAGGTGGACACAAATGATTACTTCTATCCGGCTTCATCCGTAAAAATGCCGATTGCATTTTTAGCGCTTCAAAAACTGAATGAACTGAAACTACCGGGCTTGAATAAACGAAGTTCATTCATCACAGAAAAAGATTACAGCGGGCAAACTGTTACGTATAATGACCCATCAGCAAAAGACGGCCGCCCAACCATTGCGCAATACATCAAAAAAATTTTCCTTGTCAGCAATAACGATGCCTTCAATCGTTTGTACGAATTTTTAGGACAGGAATATATCAATGAACGATTACATAAAATGGGTTATAGAGATGTACAGATACTGCACCGACTTTCGGTTTCGTTGACAGAGGATGAAAACCGGCATACAAACCCCGTTGCTTTTTATGATTCATCAACGAATATGTTGTATCAGCAACCTGTGCAGTTTAGTCAAATAAAATTTTCAGGGCGCAATGATTCTGTCGGCGAGAAATACTATGACGGCAATAATCATTTAATTGATCATGCGATGGATTTTTCTTCAAAGAATAGGATCTCATTGGAAGACCTTCATCATATTTTACGCAGTGTGATCTTTCCGCAAAGTGTTCCCAAATATCAGCGGTTTAATTTAACGGACGATGATTACCGGTTTTTGTATCAATACATGTCACAATATCCGCCGGAAACAACTTACCCATTTTATGATTCAGCAACAACCTGGGATGGTATTTCCAAGTTTTTATTTTGGGGAGCGGAGAAAGGTTCTCTGCCAAAAAATATCCGCATCTTCAATAAGATCGGCGGCGCTTACGGATTTCTTTCCGACATCAGTTATTTTGTTGACTTTAATAAGAAGATCGAATTCATGCTCAGTGCGGCAATATATTGTAATAGCGACGGAATCTTAAACGATGATAAATACGATTATGATTCCGTAGGGTATCCGTTCATGAAAAACCTCGGCAGGGTTATTTACGATTATGAATTAAAACGCAAACGCGAACATGAACCCGATTTATCTGCATTTAAAATCAGCTATGATAGGTAAGGTGTAAGGAATATCATACCCTAAACCTTATACCTTACACCTCGCTTCTTAATGCCTTGTTCCTTCCTCTGCAATTCATTACCTTTGCCCGCGCAATTTTATTACAACACTATGCAACTATCATCTATTCTCACCCGATTCAGCGAACCGGAAACATTAAAAATGGCTAAGCTCGGCCGTGAATTGAGAGCAAAAGGAATTGACGTTATTGACCTAAGTTTAGGCGAACCTGATTTTGACACACCGCAACACATTAAGGATGCTGCAAAAAAAGCAATCGACGATAACTGGAGCCATTATACTCCTGTTGCCGGTTATGCAGATCTTCGCGAAGCGATCGTTACAAAATTCAAGCGTGATAATAACCTGGATTATAAACCTGAAAATATTGTTACCTCAACAGGCGCAAAACAAAGCCTTGCAAATGCAATTTTAGCATTGGTTGATGAAGGAGAGGAAGTGATCATCCCGACTCCATATTGGGTAACCTATTCCGAACTTGTGAAGATCGCTAAAGGAAAAGTGGTTGAAGTTCATACAACACTCGAAAGCGGTTTCAAGATAACGCCTGCACAGCTCGAAGCAGCGATCACTCCAAAATCAAAAGTATTTTTATTTTCCTCGCCGTGTAACCCTTCCGGCGCTGTATATAGCAAAGAAGAATTGAAAGCATTGGCGGATGTATTCAAAAAACACCCGGATATTTTTATTATCTCCGATGAAATTTATGAATATATCAACTTTGTTGGCAAACACGAAAGCATTGCGCAGTTTGGTGAATTGAAAGATCGCATCATTATCGTGAACGGATTGAGCAAAGGTTTTGCTATGACTGGCTGGCGCCTTGGCTATATTGCAGCTGCCCCTGAAATTGCAAAAGCCTGCGAAAAACTGCAAGGGCAATTTACCAGCGGAACAAACTCCATCACGCAAAAAGCTGCAGTGGTTGCATTAACTGCAGACCTGAAACCTTCTTTTGAAATGGTAGAAGAATTCACACGCAGAAGAAAACGCACGATGGAATTAGTGAAAGCAATCCCCGGCATAAAATGTTTTGAACCGGAAGGTGCATTCTATATTTTCCCTGATGTTTCTTCGTATTATGGAAAATCTGATGGCACAACTACCATTACTAACTCCGCAGATTTTTCCATGTATTTGTTGAACACGGCGCATGTTTCGTCTGTAATGGGAGATGCGTTCGGCGATGGAAAATGTGTGCGTTTCTCATTTGCAAACAGCATGCAGAACATTGAGAAAGCATGGGGAAGAATTAAAGACGCACTGGCAAAATTGAAATAATAGTTCTCAGAATTTTTACGGCGTTTATAATAAGCAAAAAATGGTTCATTATAAACGCTGTTTTATTTTCGCTAACAGCTTTAAGCTCGTAGCTCAAAGCTTTTTTAATACCAACATTAGTCCTCCGATTATTCATCGTTGCGTCGCAATCCGTTCATCGCTTGTGCTACTATGAAACTTCAGTTCTCTCCGCAAATTGCACACTGGTCTGACGGTCACCGTCTGACCAATACCAACTAACAATAAGATAGCACGCGGATTTTTTATGATGATTATGATTTAAGCGGATAAGAAAACCAATCTGAGAATCTGTGGGATTTTTTTCACCACATAGGATGATAGGCACATAGAAACTATGTTTTCTATCTTTCTATGTTGCTATGTGTTAAAGAAAACCAATCTGAGAATCTGTGGCATTTTTTTTACCACATAGAGATGATAGGCACATAGAAACTATGTTTTCTATCTTTCTATGTCGCTATGTGTTAAAGAAAACCAATCTGAGAATCTGTGGGATTTTTTTTACCACATAGAGATGATAGGCACATAGAAACTATGTTTTCTATCTTTCTATGTCGCTATGTGTTAAAGAAAACCAATCTAAGAATCTGTGGCATTTTTTTTCACCATATAGGATGATAGGCACATAGAAACTATGTTTTCTATCTTTCTATGTTGCTATGTGTTAAAGAAAACCAATCTGAGAATCTGTGGCATTTTTTTTACCACATAGGATGATAGGCACATAGAAACTATGTTTTCTATCTTTCTATGTCGCTATGTGTTAAAGATAAACAATCTGTGAATCTGTGGCGATTTTCCATATTTTCACATTCTAAAATCATACTATGCTGCTAAAAAAATTAATCATCCCCTTTATATTATTTT
The DNA here is from genome assembly GCA_018266575.1 of Bacteroidota bacterium. Taxonomy (GTDB): domain Bacteria; phylum Bacteroidota; class Bacteroidia; order Chitinophagales; family Chitinophagaceae; genus Puia. The sequence goes on along the minus strand of JAFEAE010000021.1, from coordinate 99,907 downwards.
TTTTCGCCAATAATCTTTTCGCACAGCAACCTATCGATACTTCTACTATTTCCAATGCAGAAAAAATGTACGGGCTGCATTTTAATGCAGCACAAAAAGATTCCATGCTGGAAGGACTGGAAGAAAACCTCGGCAACTTTCAATACCTGCATCAAAGTAATTTGCCAAACAGTTCCCCCTATACATTATTATTCGATCCGATATTGCCAGGGATGCATTTCGATAAAAAACAAATCCCTTTAAAATGGGATATTCCTGCAAATGTTGCAATGCCTGCTAATAAAAATGAACTGGCATTTTATTCTATTCCACAACTGGCTTCTTTATTAAAAAATAAAAAGATCAGCGCTGTTGAACTTGCAAAATTTTTTATTGAGCGATTGAAAAAATTTGGCGACACCTTGCATTGTGTGATCGCAATTACGGAAGATATTGCCATGAAGCAAGCGGCAAAAGCGGATGCGGATCTCGCAAAAGGAATTTATAAAAGCCCGCTGCAGGGAATTCCTTATGGCATAAAAGATCTTTTTTCTGTGAAAGGGACAAAAACAACATGGGGTGCACCGCCATACAAAAACCAGCAATTTGACGAAACAGCATTCGTTGCGCAACAATTGGAAAAAGCAGGGGCGGTATTGATTGCAAAATTATCTCTCGGCGAATTAGCAATGGATGATGTTTGGTTTGGCGGGAAAACGCGTAACCCCTGGAACATTAATACGGGTTCGGGCGGTTCGTCGGCTGGCTCAGGATCCGCTACAGCAGCAGGTTTGGTAGTATTTGCAATTGGTACAGAAACATTCGGTTCTATTGTTGACCCTTCTAACAAATGTGGTGTTACTGGTTTGCGTCCGACTTTTGGAAGTGTGGCACGCACCGGTGGAATGACACTTGCATGGAGCTCTGATAAGATCGGCCCGCTTTGCAAAAGCGCGGAAGATGCAGCGATCGTATTTGCGTATATACATGGCAGTGATGGTGTGGATATGTCGGCACGTGATATGCCTTTTAATTACACCGGCAAAATTGACCTGCAACATTTGAAAGTTGGCTATGTTCAAAATTATATTGACACATTACCTGAGAACAGCCCGGAGAAACAAACATTGTCAACACTGAAAAAACTCGGGGTTAAGGTTGTTCCTTTTGAATTTCCACATCACCTGCATGCAAGCTCTTTATTGGGAATGATCATTACTGTTGAAGGCGCTGCTGCTTTTGATGAACTGACACGCAGCAAAAAAGATGATGAACTTGTTCAGCAAAACAAAGACCGCTGGCCGAATGTATTTCGTACTGCACGTTTTGTTCCTGCCGTTGAATATGTAAATGCATGCCGCATGCGATATATGGTAATGCAGAAAATGGATTCCGTTTTCAAACAATTTGATATCATCATTGCTCCCCCGGAAATGGGCGACCAGTTAGGTGCAACGAATATGAGTGGCAACCCATCGATCACAATTCCTGTAGGCTTTTCAAATGAAGGAATGCCTGTGTGTATCTCTTTTATAGGAAAATTATTTGACGAAGGGAGATTGGTTGCATTTGCAAAACTGTTCCAGGATGCAACGGGTTTTCATAAGAAACATCCGGAGATGTTCCGGTAACCAGTTGCCAGTAACCAGTTACCGGACTTCATTCCCACCTGAAAACTTTTATAGTAACAATACTGATGATGATCGTCCAGCATAGCAAACCGACGACCTGCACAGGCATCTGCCATATATGCGTGCCCTCAAACGCGATTTTGCGCAAACCATCTACAAAAAAAGTGAGCGGTAATATTTTGCAGAATATCTGTAGCCAATGCGGATAACTATCAATAGAAAAAAATAACCCGCACAATAATATCTGAGGAAGTGTGATTGTATTTGCAACCGGCGCTATGGAGCTTTCATTTTCAATTACACTGCTGATGATGAAACCAATTCCCATAAATATCAGCAATCCTAATAAAGAAAACAGCAACATTTCTAAAAATGTGAATACACCATTCACCAGTGTAAAATTAAATGCGTAATAACCGAGCAGGATCATAATTATAAATCCAATGACCTGGAAAAAAAGGCGGCTCAATAATTCTCCCAAAATCAAATAGCCTCGTTTTATCGGCGTTGCAAAAAAACGTTTTAACACAAAACTCTGGCGGAGGTTGAACAGTAAAAATGCAGAGCCAAAAACACCAGCCATCAATAGCGAAAACCCCAATTGCCCGGGAAGTATAAAATCAATCTGACGGTATGTCCTTCCGGGAATGTTTGTTACCTTAATTTCTCCGGCACTTGAATTTTGCGGGAACATTTTTTCATTTAACCGGTTCACAGATTCCCTGATCACAGATTCGAGCAATGCAATTTTATCTAAAGACGATTGCGCTGTCGTCAGTTCAACTTTGTAATGAGGCGTAGATGTTGAATTGTTAGTGATATTTAATATCGCAGCGATCTGTCCTTTTTTCAATGCTTCCATCATTGCTTCCGGCGTCATATCAATTTCCGGCTGTATGATTTTTATTGCGGTGATGGCTTTGTAAACAATATTTGAAGTATCACAATTTTTAGCGATCCCTACTTTTATTTTTATAGCTGCATTATCAACCATCGAGCCAAATACAACAATAAAAATAATAGGGAATAGCAGGGAGAAAACAACAGAAGTCGGGCTTCTGAACATTGACCAAAGGCTGGCTTTTGCTACGGCTAAAGCGGCTCTGAGCTGACTATATTTCCTGTGCATATTTATCGGGCTTTCACATAAAATCCGGGTGACATTTGATCGTGGTTTCTCGCAGAGGCCCTATAAGTATGTCATGTCTATAGCTCGATCATTTGTTTTGTCATGCTGCAAAAACATGGCATACTTATTCGGTTTCAGCTAACATTGCATGAAATTTTTTCAAATAATTCGCTCCAAAAACTGTATCAAGATAGCCAATTTATTTTTTACTGAGTTGTAATAATTCGTTGTGAAGGGATAACACCTGTGGCAACAGCGCTTGTTGCCCGTCGTTATGAATAACAAAATCGCACAGGTTCATTTTCTTTTCTTCATTCATCTGGTTGTTGATGCGGTTTTTTACTTCTTCACTTGAAATCATATCGCGGTTCATTGTACGTTCGATGCGCAATTCTTCAGATGCAGTTACGCCAATTATATAATCAAGATATTTATCTACGCCGCTTTCAAAGATCAATGCAGCTTCTTTAACGGCATACGCAGTGGTTTGCCGTTGCATCCATTCCTCACTGTCACGTATAGTCGCAGGATGTACCAATGAATTCAGTAATGCTAATTTTTCTTTATTATTAAACACCTGTTGTGAAATGTAAGCACGGTTGAGTGTATTATCTATATAGGAATCTTCACCGAAGTTTTTAATAATACCCTGGCGAAGTTGCTCATCTTCGTTCATGATGCGCTTCGCAGCTTCATCTGCATAGTACACAGGAATGCCAAGCGTCTCGAAAATTTTCGCTACAGTACTTTTTCCTGAACCAATGCCGCCTGTTAAACCAACTTTGAGCATGAAATATGTACGATTTACGATGTCAGATGTACGATTTGTTAAAAATAGTTATCAGCCTTTAGCTTTGAGAATTTTCAAGTATTTAGTTTTTAGCTTTTTTAATTTTAGTTTTTATTTTGGTAACCAGCATTAGTCCTCTTCTCGCCATCCTTGCGTCGCACCCTTGTACTGCAACAATTCTATTGAGCAATGTGCAAGTCGCCAATAAAATGTGTCATTCAATCATTCTAAAACATCTGAGCTATGATTTTTTTGATTAAATGAATGCTATGATTTTTAAAGATCTTAGTCTATCAGAAAATCATTCGAATCACAGGGTTAACTACAAACAAATAAAAATCCGAAACTCATTACGAATTTCGGATTTTAGTCTTTAGTTTTTATTGTTTAGTTTTTTACCTTCTATTTTTTGTCAGTCACAACAGACGCAGCCTTATTAACATTCTGTGTCCATTCGATAGAAATAGCGCTCTTCTCAATTTTCAAATAACTGCCCGGGCTTGTTTCCATCAGGATGGTACCATCATCATTCACTTTATTTACCGTTCCATGGATTCCCGCAATGGTTACGATCTTATCGCCTTTCTGCATATTTTCCTGGAATTTTTTTGCTTCTTTCGCTTTTTTCGCCTGCGGACGGATCATGAATAACCAGAAAACGAGTATCATTCCCCCCAACAGGATTAAAGAAAACGAGCCGTTAGCACCTGCTCCTGCTTGTAAAAAAACTACTAATTGAGTCATTGTTTTATTTTTATTGTTAGTACACGAATTGAACGCTGATTAGTGCTAAAATTTTTTCTTATCCACTTCCACGGTAAACTGCACCTGGCTTTCCTGTGTGCCCTTTGTATTGGCAAATACAAAAAGTGTTTTATGGTTAACGCCTGTCCGGCCTTCACTGTTGAACGAAGCCCTGATTACACCTTCTGCTCCCGGTGCAATGGGTTCCTGCGGTTGTTCGGCAATCGTACATCCGCAACTGGGTTGCACACGGGTAATGATCAATGGTTTTGTTCCGCTGTTTTTAAAATGAAATGCAACATCTAATTTTTGCCCCTCCGGAATTTTTCCAAAATTCTTTGATGTGCTATCCAGCCATTCAATTGTTGTAAAATTGGCGCTGTCTCTTAAAATAGCATTTTGCTCTTTTGCAGTTTTATTGTTCCCGGCTTTTGTATCTTTTGTGTTGCACGCCACAAAAAAAATGGAACTAAACATTATTGAAATAAAAAAACGCATTATCTATTTTTTTTGCAAACCTAATCGATTTTTATGTTAGCCACAGATTCACGGATTTTTTCAATCTGTGAATCTGTGGCATTATTCTTAATCTTTGATCTTCGATGCTTTAAAATTTACTTTATGCATCCTGTTTTCTTTCACAAGGTCTTTGTGAATATTATCTAAAATACCATTCACAAATTGTCCGCTTTGCGGCGTGCTGTATTCTTTAGCAAGGTCTATATATTCATTGATCGTTACTTTCGGTGGTATCGTTTCGAAAAATAAAAATTCGCAAACGCCCATCTGCATCAATATCATGTCCAATGTTGCAATACGCTCAGCATCCCAGTTTTTCAGTTTTGGTTTGATAAGTTCCATCGTTACTTCTTTCTTTTCCAAAACCGATTGCAGCAGGTCCTTTCCAAAATCATATTTTTCTTTGCTGATGATCTCATCAAAAAAAGATTGCTGCGGTTTGCCAAGATAACCACCTATCAACTGCTCCATCATTTCCACATCATCATCCCAATTGGTAAAATATTCTTCAATATGCGTTTCAAATAATTCGTTTGGCAACATCAACCCACGGAAAACAAATTCAAGGATTTCTTTTTCCTGTTTCCGTTCACGTCCCGATGTATTTATATATTTTTTGTATTCCTCGGTAGTAACCAATTCCTGGTATAATTTTTTTATTAATTCTTTATCGAGAATTAACTGCGGTTTGTCTTTCGCGATGGCTTTTTGAAAGGAAGCATCTTCCAGTATCTTCCATAAAATTTCATTGCCTGCCAGTTTGGTGTTCACGTTCCTGTCTTGTTCAGTCGGAAGGTGTTTTGAAGAGCGGATTAACGAATCCGTTTCCGCATAGCGGCATATCTCGGAAATAAAATAAATAAGGTAAATGAAAAGCTGGCGCGATTGGTCAAAATGTTTATCGAGGATGCGTACTTCTTCTCCGGGCTTTAATTCAAATTCTCGGGCTTCGATGCTGTACAACGTTTGCATTACTTTCACCCGTATATTTCTTCTGCTGATCATTATAAGAACTTGTTTTGCGCCGCGAAGATATAATTAATGTGCTAATTTGAAAATTTGAAAATGCTTAATGCAAAATGCTCAACGCCAAATGCTGAACGCCAAGCGCCCAAGTGGGCAAATTTTGGATCTAACGGCATTTTGCCTTAAGCGTTTGGCGTTCAGCATTTCGAAAAAATCGTCATTCTGTCAATTTTCCATGTCAACTTTCAGGTTGCCCCTGCCAACTTTGTCTTTTTTACCGGTTTTGCCCGTTTGGTATGAAATTCGTATACATTTGTCGCCCGAAATACTTCGGGAAATACTATTTCTTTATCACCAAAAATCAATACAATTATGGCTAAGAAGTTAAGCGTTACCCCACTTCACGACAGGGTAATTGTGAAACCAGCTCCCGCTGAAGAAAAGACAGCCGGCGGCATCATTATTCCTGATACAGCAAAAGAAAAACCACAACGCGGAACTGTAGTAGCAGCAGGCCCCGGCAAAAAAGACGAGCCGGTTACTGTAAAAGTTGGCGACAATGTATTATATGGTAAATATGCCGGAACTGAGATCCAGATCGAAGGCGGCGAATTCCTCATTATGAGGGAAAGCGACATTTTAGCAATCGTATAAATTTGAGAATTTGAAGATGTGCAAATTGGAAAATGCATAATCTTCAATCTTCTTTTATCAGCTAATTATCAAATCAACTAATTATCAAATTAACATATCATGGCAAAACAACTTTATTTCGATATTGACGCACGCAACAAAATGAAAAAAGGCGTGGACGTCCTGGCGAATGCTGTTAAAGTTACACTCGGTCCTAAAGGACGTAATGTGGTTCTTGAAAAAAAATTCGGTGCACCTTCAATTACTAAAGACGGTGTTACTGTTGCAAAAGAAATTGAACTCGAAGACCCGATCGAAAATATGGGTGCACAAATGGTAAAAGAAGTAGCTTCTAAAACTGCAGACATTGCAGGTGACGGAACTACAACTGCAACTGTTTTAGCCCAGGCTGTTATCAGCGAAGGATTGAAAAACGTTGCTGCCGGTGCTAACCCAATGGACCTGAAACGTGGTATCGACAAAGCTGTTGCAGCTGTTGTAGAAAACCTGAAAAAACAATCTCAGACTGTTGGTAATGAAAGCAAAAAAATCCAGCAAGTCGCTTCTATCTCTGCTAACAACGACGAAACTATCGGCAAATTGATCGCTGAAGCTTTCGGCAAAGTTGGTAAAGAAGGTGTGATCACCGTTGAAGAAGCAAAAGGAACTGATACTACTGTTGATGTAGTAGAAGGTATGCAATTCGACCGTGGTTATATCTCTCCTTACTTCGTTACCAACAGCGAAAAAATGGAAGCTGAATTGCAGAACCCATACATTCTTATTTATGATAAGAAGATATCTGCAATGAAAGATATCCTTCACATACTTGAAAAAGTTGCACAAAGCGGACGTCCGCTGTTGATCATTGCTGAAGACCTTGAAGGTGAAGCATTGGCAACTTTAGTTGTAAATAAATTACGTGGCACTATTAAAGTGGCTGCTGTTAAAGCTCCTGGCTTCGGCGACCGCAGAAAAGAAATGTTGCAGGATATCGCGATCCTTACAAAGGGCATCGTGATAAGCGAAGAACAAGGTTACAAACTGGAAGGTGCCGACCTGAGCTATTTGGGAACTGCAGCTTCTGTAACTATCGACAAAGACAACACAACTGTTGTTGGCGGAAAAGGCAAAAAAGAAGATATCACTGCACGCGTTAACCAGATCAAAGCGCAGATCGAAACAACAACTTCTGATTACGATAAAGAAAAATTACAGGAACGTTTAGCTAAATTAAGCGGTGGTGTTGCTGTATTGTATGTTGGTGCTGCAACAGAAGTTGAAATGAAAGAAAAGAAAGACCGTGTTGATGATGCATTGCATGCAACTCGTGCTGCTGTTGAAGAAGGAATTGTACCGGGTGGTGGCGTTGCTTACATCCGCGCAATCGAAGCACTTGACAAACTGAAAGGTGGAAACGAAGATGAAACAACAGGTATCGCTATTGTTAAACGTGCTATTGAAGAACCTCTTCGCCAGATCGTGGTGAACAGCGGTATCGAAGGAAGCATCGTTGTACAAAAAGTGAAAGAAGGAAAAGCTGATTATGGTTTCAACGCACGCACTGAAGTGTATGAAAACCTTTTCAAAGCTGGTGTGATCGATCCTACAAAAGTTACACGCATTGCATTGGAAAATGCAGCTTCAATCGCAGGAATGGTACTCACTACAGAATGTGTGATCGCTGATAAACCTAAGAAAGAAGAAGGCGGCCATGCTCATCCTGGTGGCGCACCAGGCATGGGTGGAATGGATTATTAATAATCCTGAGCCAGACGAAGGATTTTAAAATACAATCCCGTTGCAAATACTGAGTATATCGAAGTATGCAGCGGGATTTTTTTTGGCCTGACCGCCCCAGCCTGACCAAAAAATTACGATCTGAGATATGCGATTAGTAATATAAACATGTTGATAACTCAAAATTTTTTCTTTCCTGTCATCCATTACATTTGCATCCCTCTCAAAAATTACAAATAGAAAATGGAATTAAAATATATACAACAGGCAGCCTCGAAATTAAATTTATCGGTTAAACAGGTAACGAATGTTGAACAACTGCATTCGGAAGGTGCAACCATTCCGTTTATGGCGCGTTACCGTAAGGAGGCAACGGGAAACCTGGATGAAGTAGTGATCAATAACGTGGTGGAAGAAATAAAATATTTTAATGAACTGGAAAAAAGAAAAGAAACAGTTATTAAAACGATCGATGCCTTAGGAAAGCTGGCTCCCGAATTAAAATTACGCATCAATAATTGTTTTGATGCGAACGAACTGGAAGATATTTATCTCCCCTTCAAACCAAAAAGAAAAACACGTGCAACTACAGCTATTGAAAAAGGGTTGGAGCCTTTAGCTAAAATTATTTTTGAACAAGCGGATGAAAACCCCGACGAAAAGGCTGCTGCTTTTATTACAGACACAGTGAAAGATGTGAAAGAAGCATTGCAAGGTGCCCGAGATATTATTGCTGAATGGATATCTGAAAACGAAACAGCAAGAAATAAAATGCGCCAGCTATTTACGGAAAATGCTGTGCTGGTTTCTAAAATTATCCAGGGAAAAAAGGACGAAGAGGAAGCGCAGAAATACCGCGATTATTTTGAATTCAGCGAACCATTGCACCAAAGCCCTTCGCATCGGATACTTGCTATTCGCCGCGGAGAAAAAGAAGGTTATTTACTGATGGACATCACCGTTAGTAAACAGGATGCAGTTGAAGAGCTGGAAAGGATTTTTATTAAAGCCTCGAATGCAAATGCCTATCACGTTAAGCTTGCAGTGGAAGATAGTTTCGACCGCCTATTAAAATCATCTATTGAAAACGAATTTCGGTTGATAAGCAAAAACAAAGCTGATGAAGAAGCTATACATGTTTTTGCCGAAAATCTCCGCCAGTTATTATTAGCATCTCCGCTTGGTGCAAAAAGAATCCTGGCAATTGATCCGGGGTTCCGTACGGGTTGCAAAATAGTTTGTTTGGATGAGCAAGGGAATTTCTTACATAATTCTACGATCTACCCGCATCCTCCGCAACATGAAGCATCGCAAAGCACCAGCGAATTAAAATTTTTGGTAGAAAAATATTCTATACAGGCAATCGGTATCGGCAATGGAACTGCAGGACGTGAAACCGAACAATTAGTGCGCAATATTGATTTCGGAAAACCGGTGAGCATTTTTATGGTGAATGAAAGCGGCGCTTCCATTTATTCTGCATCGGAAGTGGCACGCGAAGAATTCCCCAATGAAGATGTTACGGTACGCGGCGCCGTTAGTATCGGCAGGCGCTTGCTCGACCCGTTGAGTGAATTGGTAAAGATCGATCCGAAATCAATAGGTGTCGGGCAATATCAGCACGACGTTAACCAGAATAAATTAAAAGATGAGCTTGATCGTATTGTTGAAAGCTGTGTAAACCACGTTGGCGTTGACCTGAATACCGCAAGTAAACATTTGCTTACGTACGTTTCAGGATTGAGCGCAACACTTGCAAAAAATATTGTAGAATACCGTGCAAAGAATGGCGCTTTTGCTTCACGTGAAGAATTGAAAAAAGTGAGTTTGATGGGGCCGAAAACATTTGAACAATGCGCAGGTTTTTTACGCATACGCGATGCTGCAAACCCGCTTGATAATAGCGGCGTTCACCCGGAAAGTTATTTTGTTGTTGAATCTATGGCCAACGATATGAAATGTTCTGTAGCTGATCTTATTAAAAATATAGAGTTGAGAAAACAGATCAACCGGAAAAAATATATTTCAGAAACAACCGGAGAGTTTACGATTGAAGATATTTTAAAGGAATTGGAAAAACCGGGACGCGACCCGCGAAGTGTGATCGAAGAATTTCGCTTTGATGAAACAATTAAATCTATTGAAGATGTAAAACCGGGAATGCAGGTTCCCGGCATCGTGACTAATATTACCAATTTCGGCGCTTTTGTTGATATCGGCGTAAAACAGGACGGATTGGTGCATATTTCCCAATTAAGCAACACTTATATTTCAGATCCCAATTCGGCAGTAAAATTGCAACAGCGTGTATTGGTAACTGTTATTGAAGTAGATGTGGCAAGGAAACGGATCTCTTTATCCATGAAATCAAATCAAAAACAGGTAAGTACTGAGAAGCCCGGCATTAACCGTAATAACCGCCCCGGAAAACCTGCTGATAATAAAAAGCCTGAAACGCTGAATGCATTCCAGGCCAAATTATCGGAATTGAAAAAGAAATTTGCTGATTAGATAGTACTCATGCAGGTAGAATATTGCAATTTGTAATACCTATAGGGCATTTGTAAATTTTCAATTGTCCATTTTCAATTGATATTATTTATTCCATGTATTGTTGCTTTCATCTGCATCCATAAAAATGCCGCCGTCTAATTTAATGGATGAAACTTTTTTCTTTGTTGCGATAGAAACAGTGGCTTCTTTCTGGTTTTTCATCCATATTTCCGGTGTTTGATGAACACGCTGTGAAGTGCCATCTTCAAAATTCAATACCACATCTACCGGTGATGCATAACCGCCGACATTTTTTATGTTAATGGCATACCCTGTTGTTGTCTTTGTTACTTTCCGGATCGCGAGGTCAATATAATAATTGGTGAAGAACCAGTTATTCCAGAACCAGTTCAGGTTTTTTCCGGATGCATCGTTGAATGTATAAAAGAAATCCCATGGAATCGGATGTTTGCCATTCCATCTTGCCATATATTCATGCAGGCATTTTTTGAATAACGCATCTCCTAACAAATCTTTCATCGCCAAATAACCGAGGGAAGCTTTTCCATATTCATTATTTCCTAATGCGCTTATGCCTAAAATATTTCCCGGTGTTATTATCGGCAGGTCCTCTTCCATCGAGTTATCTTTTATCCAACCTTCAACACGGAATTGTTTGTAAAAATTTTCTGCCATATCTTTTCCTAAATCTTCTCTTCCGATCAGTAATTCAAAAGTAGTTGCCCAGCCTTCATCCATAAACCCATAACGAGTTTCATTAATGCCCATATAAAAAGGGAACCATGTATGCGCAATTTCATGCTCAGCTACAAATCTTGAAAATACAGGATCCGGGTTTGTATTATCATTCACCATCATCGGGTATTCCATGTCTGCATAACCTTGCACAATGGTTGTTTTAGGAAAAGGATACGGCACCCCCGGCCAGTTGTGCGAAAGCCAATTGAGCGCATGTTTGCCAAACTCCACCATTTGATGAAAATCTTTTGCAGTATCATTAAATGCAGATTGTACACTGGCACGGCGCTTTGTTGCATCATCAACAACAACGCTCGATGCATCCCATACATAATGGTCGCTTAATGCGCATGTAACATCTGTAATATGGCTTGCCGTCCACTGCCATGTATTTGTTTCATTTTGTGCGGTTACATTTTTTGAAGCAAGATCCGCAGCAGTTGCAATATGAATAATATCATCCGAATTCAGTGAAGCGTTCAGTTTATCAACATAAGCTGGTTGCAAAACTGCATTTGGGTTTTGTAAGGTTCCGGTTGACCAGACAATATAATTTTTCGGAACAGTAACCTTTAATGTATAATCGTTGAAATCATTATAAAATTCCTGTGCGTCTGTGAAGTCCATTCTGTCCCAGCCATTATAATCATCAAACACAGCAACACGCGGATAAAAGTAAGCAAGAAAATACGATGTTGAATCCAACATTCCTTCTCGTCCGCTTTGCAGGGAAATTTCATAATGCCAGTCGAATGTCAATTGCACAGAATCATGCGGCAGCAAAGGTTCCGGTAAATGAAAACTCTGCCAGGTATAATGATATTGTGGGTCTTGCCATGTTGCAGTCTTGCCATTTATACTAAACGCATCAATATGAATTCCGGAAGTCAGGTAATTGTCAGATGCATCATTGAAACGGGTAGCCCCGGGTTTGTGTATGTTCACGATCAATTTTATCACAGGGTTTCTCAGTGTGTCTGTACTGTTGTTGAAGTATGTAATCTGTTCACTTCCTTTAATGGTACGGTCTGGTGGCAACGCAGTAACGCTGATTGTGTACTTTCCGGAATTTTGCCAATAGTTTTTACCGGGCCTCCCGTCTTCTGAACGGGTACCTTTCTTGTAAGCCTCCTGAACATTGCGTGGTACATATAAAGATTGTGCGGTGGCGTTTGCAAAAACAACAATGGTGAGCATGCAAGCAACTGAAATTCGGTTCATATAATTCATTTTTTAAAACTTCAATAATAATTTTTTTTGTGCATTTACAGCCATACTAATTATACCAGTGGTTAATATGTCGTATAAATTTCTTTGTTGCCGCCGGTAACAGCCTCAAAAAAAGTAACTGTAAAACAGTTTTCTTTCTTCTTAGTTGTTCTGATGTTTTGAAGTAAATTAGCAGTATTAACACCTGTATGAATAAAATCGTTTTAAGTATATTATTAGGTTCGTTATTGCTTATATTTTCCACAGCAGTATATCGCAAGTACAAAAAAGAAAAGAAAAAAAAAGAAGACCTTATTCAATTATACAACGATGGATTAAAGATCATTTATAATAAGGATAATTTCTTTTGCGCTGAAGCACAATTCGCTTATTGGGATTCAATATATAAATCCCCGGCTACGGATTCCCTTAATAAATTGGTGGCAGAGCGTTTTAAGGCCGTTATGTTTTTGCGAATGGGGCAGGAACAAAAGGCGATCGATATCTTTAAAGGCCTTGTTGAAAAAACAAAATCAGATCCCGGGGGAAGGATAGGCATTGATGCACGCAATTATCTTGCACTCGCATATTTGAGATTGGGAGAAAGAAATAATTGTATTTCCAATCATTCGGCGGGTTCCTGTATTTTCCCGATACAGGGCTCTGGAATTTATATTGATCCTTCGGCCACACAAAAAGGGATTGCTGCATACCAGGAAATTTTGAAAGACGACCCGGAAAATCTTGATGCAAGATGGTTGTTAAACCTGGCATACATGACAATTGGTGAATATCCCGCGAAAGTTCCTGTCCAATGGCTGATAGCAGGGCTGGATAAAGATACGTCTGCATACAAAATGCAACCTTTCCAGGATCTTGCAGGAAGCCTGAAATTAAACGGGTACAGAAATATGTCGGGTGGAAGTATTGTCGAAGATTTTAATAATGACGGATACCTTGATTTTGTTTCATCATCGATGGGATTGGATGAAAGTATGCATTATTTCCAAAGCAACAAGGACGGAACATTCACTGATGTGTCGAAACAATCGGGGCTGGCAGACATAAAGGGTGGATTAAATATTATTCATACTGACTATAACAACGATGGTTATGCGGATATTTTGGTATTACGCGGTGCATGGATGCAGGAGTTTGGCAAACAACCTTGTTCGCTGTTACGGAATAATGGCGATGGCACTTTTACAGATGTTACTATTGAAAGTGGTATAATCAATTTTGCCCCAACACAAACTGCCGTCTGGGCAGATTTTAATAATGATGGATGGCTGGATTTGTTTATCGGAAATGAAACCACTTCTGACGATCATCCTCATCCGTGCAAGCTTTTTATTAATAACACAGACGGAAGTTTTACAGATGTGTCTGAAAAATCGGGGTGCAATATCGTCGGTTATGTAAAAGGTGTGGCAACTGCCGATTATAATAATGATGGATGGCAGGATATTTTTATTTCGGGTCTTGATGGAAAAAAAGTGTTATTGAAAAATAAAGGGGTTAAATCCAAGATCCCGCAATTTAAAAACGCAACCCATGAAGCAGGGCTCGACCGTGAAGCAACATATACTTTCCCTACGTGGTTTTGGGATTATAACAATGATGGGTATCCGGATATTTTTATCTGTGGTTACTTGTTTGACGGCTCTTTGGCGAAAACGGAAGCTGCTGAATCGCTAAATAAACCATTGGGACAAGTTAGCGGAATGTATTTGTATAAAAATAACGGGGATGGCACATTTACAGATATCTCATACCAGGCAGGGCTTAACAGGCCGGTGTTTGCTATGGGTTCAAATTTTGGGGATATTGATAATGATGGTTGGCTGGATATGTACCTCGCAACCGGCAACCCCGATTTAAAATCGCTTGTACCTAACCGCTTGTTTAAAAATATTGACGGAAAGAAATTTGTTGATGTAACCAGCTCCGCACGTGTCGGGAATTTGCAAAAAGGCCATGGCGTTTCTTTTGCTGATGTTGATAATGACGGCGACCAGGATATTTTTACCGAGACCGGTGGCCCTTTTAAAGGTGATGCGTATTACAATGCTTTTTATGTAAACCCCGGACAGAATTCAAACAACTGGATATCGTTACAACTGCAAGGTGTGCATTCCAACCGCGCTGCAGTTGGCGCCCGCCTGGAACTGCATATCACAGAGAACGGCGTGCAAAGGATAATTTATAAAGATGTAAATGCAGGCGGTAGTTTTGGCGACTCACCTTTCCGTCAGGAGATCGGTATTGGAAAAGCAACGATCATTGATGAATTAAAAATAAAATGGCCGGGATCGAATACTGTCCAGGTTTTTAAGAATGTAGAGCCGCGCCGTTTCATTAAAATAAAAGAAGGTGCAGAGAAAATAGAAATAATGAATATTGTGCCGCTGAAATTTTCCACACAAATGGTGCCGATGAATATGGTGGATTGTGCACCAATAAAACCTTAACTATACACAAAAGAAAATTATCAACAGCAGTTGTTAAAAGCAAAAGGCAATTTTTATTTTTTCAATTATATCTTGTTATGATTACCCTACCCCGCAGGCTCCTATCCATTGATATTTTCAGGGCAGTTACCATGTTCCTGATGATTTTTGTAAATGATCTATGGTCGATAAAAGATTTCCCGGAATGGCTTGACCATGCCGCAAAAATGGACGACAAACTCGGCTTTGCAGATACGATATTTCCGGCTTTTTTATTTATAGTAGGATTATCTATTCCTTTTGCTATCATTGCGAGACAAGCAAAAGGCGATTCACAAAATAAAATCCTTCTCTACATACTTACGCGTTCGTTCGCATTGCTGCTGATGGGCGTTTTTCATGTCAATCTTGAAAATTATGACCGGGTGAATGCCTTGCTGCCCAGGCCGTATTGGCAGATATGCATCACCGTTAGTTTCTTTTTGATCTGGCTTGATTATTCCCCGTCATTCGCAAAAAGGAAAAAAATGTTTTTGCAGGGATTGGGCGTTATATTACTTATTGCAATGGCGATAATTTACAAAGGCGAGCGCAAAGGCGAGGAAGTATGGATGCGGCCGCAGTGGTGGGGCATTCTCGGCCTTATCGGTTGGGCATACCTGTTATGTTCTATTATATTTTTATATTCAAAAGAAAGACTCCTGCCGTTAGTAGCGGTGTTAGCCTTCTTTTTATTATTCAATATCAGTTGGAATGCTGGGTGGCTCAACCAGATAAAATCGTTGCGGCCGTATGTGTGGATCGTTGGCGATGCTTCAATGCCGGCACTTACAATGGCGGGGGTTGTGTTGTCGGTTTTATATCGCAAACTTGCGCCAACAAATGCAAAAATGTTTTGGGCAAGTGCAGTTGGTATTGGTTTGTTCATGCTCATCGGAGGTTTTGCATTACGGCCATTAGGCGGCATATCAAAGATCCGTGCAACTCCTTCCTGGGTGATGATATGTACAGCAATCAGTACATTTTGTTTTTTATTTTTTATTTTTTTGATAGATATCAAACAAAAACAAAACTGGTTTGCTTTGATCAAACCTGCAGGCACGAGTACGCTTACCGCATACCTGCTCCCTTATATTCATTATGCTATCTATAATATTTTTGGTAAAGGCATTGCGTTGCCATTGATATTACGTACCGGCGGGGTTGGGATCATTAAATGCCTGTTATATTCCCTCATAATTATTGTAATAACGGGTATGCTTGAACGAAAACGGATCCGGCTGAAAATCTGATTTATTTTTTGGTACCAGCTTCAGTAACTCCGGTTGAACATCGTTGCGTCGCATTTCGTTCATCGGTAGTGCTACCATTGAGTTGTGGTATTCTCCGCAATATTCAGGATAAAATAATTCTCCCGCAAATTGTTTCGCAGATCAGGGCAGATCTGCGTATAAATCCCTGTAATCTGCGGGAGAAATCTCACAATAAAATTCATAATGAGTTTTCTCACTTCACCGCAATGCATAAGAAAGGAAATTGCCGAAAGCTTCGCTCGAAATGACACTCAGTTTTGATCAGCGATTTAATTATCCCATCAATCCCAAAATCTCCCCCAATCCCAGTTCCGATATTAATTCTTAATTACTTCCAACGCTTTTTTAACTGCTTCGTCATTGGTATTGGCAACTTCAAAATATCCTTCAAGCCTCCATATCTGCCTTGCCAATAAAGCCTTCAATCTTTTTTGAAACATCTCTTTATCTTTTCCAGGAACAAGTTTCAGGTTGATAGAATCCTTTGCTGCATAATTCACCAAATTATTCCATACTTTTTCTTCATCATGAAACTGTGCATTGAAATCGTCAGGTGTTTTATAATTATTAAAAGCAGAATTGTTCTGAATGTAATAGGTATATAGAAAACGGCTTAATGTATTCTTTCCATACAATGCGGAAATATTTCTGTCGAATGTGCTTGTATCAAATGCGATGAAAATGTCCGGCGTAATTCCGCCGCCGCCGTAAACAACATGGCCATTTTTCGTCGTATATGCTTTACCGTTATGATTGGTTGCCGTGTCACCATGAAAAACTTCACCATCATGGAAACGTTTCATTACTTCTTCATTGTACGATTCGTGATCATCTTTGTTATATGGTTTTTGAATGCTTCGCCCGAGCGGTGTATAATATCTTGCAACAGTTAAACGTAATGCAGATCCATCACTCAACTGGTATTGCTCCTGCACAAGCCCTTTTCCGAAAGTCCGTCTCCCGATTATCGTAGCTCGGTCCCAATCCTGCAAGGCACCGGTTAAAATTTCACTCGCAGATGCAGTCCCTTCATCTACCAATAAAACCAATTTCCCTTTTTCAAACAATCCCTCCATACGGCAACGGTATTCTACTTTCGGGGAATTTACACCTTGCGTATAAACGATCAGTTTATCCTGGTCTAAAAAATCATCAGCAATAGCAACAGCTTCCTGTAAAACGCCGCCACCATTTCCGCGCAGGTCGAGAATTAGTTTTTCTAACCCTTGTTGCTGTAACTTCATTACAGCTTGTGCAAATTCGGCATGAGTTGTTTCAGAAAAGCGGTTCAGGCGAATGAAACCAACTCCTTTTTCGATCATATACGAAACATCGAGTGATGGCGAAGGGATTGTTCCGCGTGTAATGGAAAATTGTTTGGATTCATTTCCTCTTAATACGGTTACATTCACCAGGCTTGCCCCGGGCCCGCGAAGGAATTTTTTTATTTTGTCACCGCTAATGCCATTTCCTGCAACAACCGAATCATTCACTTTAAGAAATTTATCGCCAACTTTCAACCCTGCTTTTTCGCTTGGCCCGCCTGCAAGTACACTCACCACATTTACCGTGTCATCAAATATCTGGAACTCTACACCTATGCCTTCAAAATTTCCTTGCAGGTCTTCATTTACTTCGCCTAATTCCATAGCAGGAATATAAATGGAATGAGGATCAAGATGTGCGAGCATTCCCTGTATGGCGTCAGTTCCCAATGAATCCGTGTGTACCGAATCAACGTATCGTTGTTTAACCAGATCGAGCACTTCCTGAACAGGCGTTTGTTTATGCGTGGAAAAAAAACCTTTCGGGCTGATGTTGCCCTGAAGGCGATAACCGATAACCATCCCAAAAATCATTACTATTGAAAAAAGCAGCGGTATCCAGACTTGTAATTTTTTCATTCCTTATTTTTTTCTTCAAATAGCTTGCAAATTAAGCAATGAAGCTGAATGGTGAGCAGGGATTGGATAGAAGGTTTCTGGTTGCTGGTTTCCGGTATCCAGACTTGATTTTTTAAGTTGCTGATAATTTTACGAAGGTTGTTACACATAAGGACCGGAAACCTGCAACAAGAAACCAGAAACCTTCTTCATTTCCTATCTTCGTCCTATGAATATCCTCATCGCCGATAGTGGTTCCACAAAATGTGAATGGTGCCTTCTTTCCAATGGCAAAAAAAAGATCATTTACACCCAGGGCATCAGCCCGTATTTTTTGAGTGAACAACAAATTGAAAGTTTGTTGAACAAGGAACTTGTGCCGAAACTAAAGCAGGCAAACGTAGACCAGGTATTTTATTACGGAACCGGTTTGGCCAGCACAGAGAATATGAAATTGCTGAAAAGAATATTGAAAAAAATATTCATTCACGCAAAAGTAGAAGCGACGGAAGATATGAGTGCTGCGGCACGTGCCTTGTGTGGAAAACAAAAAGGCATAGCATGCATACTCGGCACAGGTAGTAACTCCTGTTATTTTAACGGGAAAAGAATTGTTGATGGTGTTCCCGGGTTAGGATATGTATTGGGTGATGAAGGCAGCGGCGCATATCTCGGAAAAAAAGTATTGCAGTATTATTTGTATAAAACTTTTGATGAAGAACTCCGGTTCCGGTTTGATGCAAAGTATGTAACTAACCGTTCAGAGATCTTGGAAAATATTTACAAGAAACCATTTCCCAATCGTTATCTCGCTTCATTCGCGATTTTTTTAGCAGAGAACCGCGGGCATTATATGGTTGAAAATATTATTGAAGATGGGTTGAATGATTTTTTCTTTATGCATTTGTGCAAGTACAAAGAAATATGGAAATACCCCGTACATTTTACCGGAGGTGTTGCGTATGGTTTTCGTGATGTGATAAAAGAATTGTGCAGTACTTACGAATTTCAGTTGGGAAATATCTTTCAAAGACCGATGGAAGGGTTAGTGAAGTTTCATAGCGGAAAATAGTGATGAATTGATAATTGAAAATGGATAGTTGATAATTCTTCAATATCTGTTTTCGAACCAATTTATAAATCTCAGCATTATTAATTTTTAATTGTCAATTATTGATTATCAAAATGGCTTTCGAAAAGATCACAGAAGAACCGGGCAAATACAGGCATTTGGAAAAAATGAGTGTCCATGAAATTTTAACGAACATCAATCATGAAGATAAATCCGTTCCTGTTGCCGTTGAAAAAGCAATAACACAAATTGAAAAATTGGTTTCTGTTATCACGGATAAAATGCTCTCGGGCGGAAGATTATTTTATCTCGGTGCAGGAACAAGCGGAAGGCTTGGTATACTCGATGCAAGTGAAATTCCGCCGACTTATGGAATGCCGTATGGATTGATCATCGGTATAATTGCAGGGGGAGAAGAAGCCATTCAAAAGCCGGTGGAAAATGCGGAAGATAACCGTGAACAAGGATGGATCGACCTGGAGGAATATTCCGTTTCAGATAAAGATGTAGTGATCGGTATTGCTGCAAGCGGCACTACGCCGTATGTGATTGGTGCACTCGAAGAATGCAGAAAAAATAATATTGTAACAGGATGCATTACCTGCAATCCTGGTTCGCCATTGTCTGCAGCTGCGGATTATCCTATAGAAGTGATCGTTGGCCCTGAGTTTGTAACCGGCAGCACAAGAATGAAAAGCGGCACTGCTCAGAAATTAGTATTGAATATGATCTCCACAACGGTGATGATACAGATCGGCAGGGTGGAAGATAACAAGATGGTGAATATGCAACTCACCAATAGTAAACTCATTGACCGCGGCACAAAAATGCTGATGGAAAAATCCGGGATAAAAGATTATGAAAAGGCAAAGGAGTTGTTGCTGAAATATGGGAGCGTGAAGAAAGCGGAGGATAGTAATCAGTGGTAAGTTGACAGTAGTAAGTAGTCGCTGATAATAAACCGTCATTTCGAGCGCAGGGAGAAATATGCAGCAAATACATTAAGATGGGATTTCTCATCCCGCATTACATCATAAAATTTTACATAGCTGCTGCGGGATTCGAAATGACGGTTATTAATTTTTAATTTCTGATAAGCTCGAATCCTTTGCATTCTTTGTGCGTTGTTCCTTTGTGTTCTTTGTGGTTAAATATTTTCTTTCACCCAATCAGAATACATTGTTTCTTCCGGAACATCAGTATTGCTTTCAAAATAAACATGGTAACCATCCGGATCAGTAAGATGAACAACCCACATATCATTTCCTACAAATGGTTCTTTTGGTGAAAGCCCACGTGATAATAGATCATGATAAATTGCCAATGCATCTTCGCAGATAAAATTGATGGAAGTGCCTTTACCCAAATGTTGTTTTTCTTCTACTGATGGTTGCCTGCTTTCAATATATTCCTGCAACATTAATGCTGCACCGCCGAGTTGCAGCCAGCACCAGCGTATCTTTCCGTCGGGCAGCCAACTGTTCGTCATTTCAAAACCAATTCCTTTTATATAAAATTCAAGAGAAGTTTCCATATTCGTAACCCAAAAAAATGGAACGACTTGTTTGATGTTGTGAGAAGTTAGAGAAAGCGACATTTTGCGGTAATGCTTAAAATGATATTTAAAACTGAAAAGTTAATCTTCATATTTCTTTCTTTGCTCTTCAATTGTTTTTTCCTGATCATTTAAATATTCAATTAGCTCGCTCAAGACAATCATTTCCATTTCTCTTTGTTGAGATACAATATTAGTTATCGTGTGAGTTACTCCATGATATTCTCTAAGAGATAGATTATCTGGGTCTAGATAAGAAGTGATTTTATAATTTTCTCTGAATTCTTCTCCGGTCTCCCAAACAACAACTAATCCGATATCATTTGAATTCTTTATCCCACTTTCGATATCTTCTATTAGCCCATCTAATGAATATTTGTATTCTAAAACTTTTGGTTCGCTTGTAAATGGTAAAGCAAATTCATCTAAGACTGATTTTTCTATTCCTAAAGGGTTCTCTTTTGCATTATATAAATGATGAACATTTGGCGGTTCAATAGCAACGCGATATAAGCCATCGTAAGTTAATCTTTCGTTTGTTGACATAATACGTACACCTCGTATTACACCTCCTGCCAAAAGTTGATTAAACAGAGCAATTACATCTTGTTCCCTTGTTGGCTTTGATGTTATAGAAATCTTTTGCAAAGGCAAAAAGAAGTTTTGATTAATCAATTCTATGGGATTTTTTTCTTCATATTCAATCATTTCGTTTTTCCAATTTTCTACTTCTTGTTCCCTTTTAAGATTAGGAGCAGTTCCTGTATTTGCACGAAGTGTAAATGTTATTTTTTTAAACGGACCATCGGCAATTTGCTTGGAAATTGATTTGGCAAATTCTACAATTTCACTTTGAAATCCTTTTCTGCCTAAATCCGGGCTGCAATTGTTAAAATGTATAAGTATATGAATTTGATTTTGCCTACCAATATTTCTATTCAATGGAATTTGGATTGTTTCACCTTGTGGCATATTGTTAGCCGCTATTTGAATTCCCCCGTAAAGAATTTTAGAGCCTGCTCTGATATTTAGTTCTTGATTAATTGCATCCCAAACCTTAAGAGAATATACATTAGAAGCATAAACTTCTGGTTCGAACTTAGTAATAACTTCTTTTTCTTCTTCATCAAGATTAATTTCATCATCTGCTAATAATTGTAAAAGCTCTTGCGAAGTCCAACGTTCATAAAATGCATCAAGATTTTTGAGTCGAGAAGGCAATTCGAAATCCCTTCCTTTCTTTTTAAATAATTCTTCCATTTTCGTATTAATCTGTTTAAGCGAAGCTGATTTTTGTACTGCAATATGTGGTAGATAATATTCAATTCCAGTTTTTTCAAGTTCCGTTTTCTTACCATCTCTGTCATAAACTTTCAAAAATACTTTTATATCCTTGTTACTTAAGAATGCACCGAGCCCAGTTTTTACGGAAAGAATTTTTATCCATTGTTCAGCTTTGTCAGCAACTACCCACTTTAAATCTTTCGGATGAGTTGATTGATCAAATTTTACGAAAACAGAAACACCCCTATCAATTAAATCAAATGCACTTGCATTAGTTTTTTCATCAGGCTTCATTTGTGGATTCCCTGATGGGCTTTCGTCATTTAACCAATTTCTAGCTCCTTCCATTTTGCCAATAGCAACGAAGTCCGGCGACTTTGTTGCAACTTGGATATAATTAAATCCATATGCTAAATAAGTTGCGCCGACTCCTTTATGACCTCTTGTTTTACCTGATTTAAAAGTAATGTCTGGGCATAAAAATTTTTGAAACTTTTCTTCATCGAGGCCGACACCATTGTCTGTAACTGACAGCGAATTGTTTTTAATATTTATTGTTATCCAAATTGTAGGGACGTAATTACTATCTTTAGTCGCTCTTTCTTCAATTGAATCAAGTGCATTTTGGATTAACTCACAAAATGGATCATACCATCCTATATATGAGCCAAGAATATTTTTGATTTCACGTTTTTGTGCCAGGGCGGCAACCTCTGTATCTGCAAGTGATTTTGCCTTTAATGGGTCAAATGGAGAAAAAATATTCATCTTATTATTATTATAACTTTTCCAATTACGAGTTTAGTTTTATTTCAAATTTACACAAGTTCTTGCACAGACCTGTCAGGTTTTCAAAACCTGACAGGTCTTGCTGATTGACTTCAAATTATTATAATGAAAATTGCGGAGAAAACCTCAGCTCAATAGTAGCACAACCGATGAACGGATTGCGACGCAAGAATGGTGAAGAGCGAACAAATGCTAGTATAAAAAAGCTTTGAGCTATTAGCTATGAGCTTCGAGCCGTGAAAGACTTATAGCTCTCAGCTCACAACTCATAGCTGGTAACTTTCACAATTACACAATAAATATTATTTGGAAATGGTTTTCGGAGAAACGTAAATTGCTGAATTAAGGTATAAGGAGAAAGGCATAAGGTGTAAGGAAGAATAGGGCAAGATCGTACTAAAGAATTATCACATTTTCAAATTATCACATTACTCCATGCATGATATAGAACCTTTTTATAACTGGCGGCACATTTATATCAGCGAAGAAGACGAGCGGTCGCCTTTTTTCGGAAGGGTATATTCGGAATTTCAGTTTTCACAAACGATCTACAATTATTATATCCACCCGCAGTGGGATGATTTTGGCTCGCGTACGTTGTATATGAAAGTGCTGATGGCGGATTATGATGAACATTATGTGATCATTGAACTGATTGGTGAATGGAATGATGCGATCGAAAACGACATCATGGAACTGAAACGTGAAGTGACGGATATTTTTTTTGCAGAAGGCATCACGAAATTTGTTTTGATTGCTGAGAATGTGTTGAATTTTCACAGCGGTGATAAAGACTATTATGAAGAATGGTTTGAAGAGGTGACCGATGCCGGCGGGTGGATAGTGTGCCTGGATATGCCGGAACAAACGCAATATGATTTTAAAAAAGCCAGGCTTCACCGTTATATTGAATTAATGGAAATCGATAACTGGCGTGTATATAAACCGTTTCACCTTTTCAAAAAAATTGATTCGGAAATGGCGAAGAGGCTGGAGTGAATTATGGATTAATAAATTATTAATTATGAGTTGATGCAACCACCCATAACGGGTTTGACCATACGATTTTGATATCGGCGAAACTAAGACTGATAAAGGGTTTTATTGGATTGCAGGCAGGTTAGCTACCGTAAAAATTTTAAAAATAAATTTTTGCATTTCAAATAAGTTTTTATTTTTACAAATATGATTACAACAAAGGCATACGGTTTCTTTTACTTTTATTTCTATTTCTACTTTAAAAGTAGCCGGGAAAGCTTTTGTTAAACAAAAAATAAACAGAAAAAATTAACATAAAGATTCCCGGCAAAACGCCGGGATTTTTTTTACCCTAAACCCCTAAAGGGGCTTTGAAAAAAAGAAAAATGGAGCAACAAAAAAAACAAGATGTTACAGATTCCCCCTTGGGGGGTCAAGGGAGCAGAGTTTCTATTCAGGGTTATGAAGGCAGCTTTCACCAGGAAGCAGCACGCCAGTTTTTCGGCAAGCAGGTTGAAGTGATCCCATGTGCTACGTTTCGTGAAGTAATTAAGATCGCATCTAACAAAAAAGAAAGCGACGGCGGTGTGATGGCTATCGAAAATTCCATTGCCGGAAGCATTTTGCCCAATTATAATTTATTGCAAAAAAGCAACCTGCGTGTTGTTGGCGAAATTTATTTGCATATCAGCCAGAACCTGATGGTGAACCCGGGTGTAACGGTGAAGGATATACGCGAAGTGCATTCGCACCCGATGGCAATTCAGCAATGCCTTGAATATCTCGACAAACATGAATGGAAATTGGTAGAAACAGAAGATACTGCGTTAAGCGCAAAACATATTCACCAACACCGCAGCAAACATGTGGCTGCTATTGCAAGTAAACTTGCTGCAGAATTATTCGGGTTGCATATCATTGGCCCGAATATCCAGACGATGAAAAATAATTACACCCGTTTTTTAATTATACAACGTGAGGAAACGGCGAAGCAAATTGAAGATGCCAATAAAGCATCGGTGAATTTTCATACAGACCATTCACGCGGAAGCCTTGCAAAGGTGCTGACGAAAATTGCAGAAGGCGGAATAAATTTAAGCAAACTGCAGAGCTTCCCGATTCCCGGAAGCAACTGGCAATATTCATTTCATGCAGATATGGAATTTGATTCAATTGAACAATTCAACGCTGTGATCGAACAAATAAAACCCATAACTGCAGAGTTGAAGGTGTACGGAGTATATAGAAAAGGGAAGACTGTCTGAAATAGTTGACAGTTGACGGATGTCAGTTGACAGTGTTAAATGTCTGTGTGATTAATAAAAAATAATCTGCGTTGAAGACTGTCATCCGTCATCTGACATCTGTCATTTTAAAATAAATTAACAACAAATAATGATAGCTACATCCAAACGTCTCGAAGGCATCGGCGAATATTATTTCTCGCAAAAACTGCGTGAGATAGATGAGCTGAACAAACAGGGAAAGAATATCATCAACCTCGGTATTGGCAGCCCTGATCTGCCACCGCACCCGGATGTGATAAAAGTATTGCAGGAAGAAAGCGCTAAACCTAACGTTCATGCCTACCAGAATTATAAAGGATCGCCGGTATTGCGTAATGCAATTGCGGCATGGTACAGAGAATGGTATCATGTTGCCTTAAATCCTGATACAGAAATTTTGCCGTTGATCGGGAGCAAAGAAGGCATCATGCATATTTGTATGACCTATCTGAATGAAGGGGATGAAGCATTGTTGCCCAATCCCGGTTATCCTACTTACCGAAGCGCCGTGAAATTGGCAGGCGGAAAATGTGTTGATTATAATTTAACGGCAGAAAATAACTGGGCCCCGGATTTTGCAGAATTAGAGAAGAAAGATTTATCGAAGGTAAAGCTCATGTGGGTGAATTATCCGCAAATGCCAACGGGACAATTACCGGATAAAAAACTATTTGAACAACTGGTTGCTTTTGGCAAACGGAATAATATTCTCATCTGCCATGATAACCCTTATAGTTTTATTTTGAATGATTCACCAATGAGTTTGCTGAGTGTGGATGGCGCAAAAGAAGTAGTAATAGAACTGAACTCATTGAGCAAATCTCAGAATATGGCAGGTTGGCGTGTAGGCATGCTCGTTGGTGCCAAAGAAAGAATTGATGAAGTGTTGCGCTTTAAAAGTAATATGGACAGTGGCATGTTTCTGCCACTTCAGTTAGCTGCTGCAAAAGCATTGAGCCTGCCGAAAAGTTGGTACGATAGTGTAAATGTGGTGTACAAAAAGCGGCGTGAAAAAGTTTTTGAATTGCTCGACCTCTTACAATGTGAATATTCGAAAACGCAGGTAGGCATGTTTGTGTGGGCTAAAATACCGGCGGGGTATAAAGATGGTTTTGAAGTGAGCGATAAAATATTATATGGGGCGAATGTTTTCATAACTCCCGGCGGAATTTTCGGGAGTGCCGGAGAAAAATATATTCGTACAAGCCTTTGCACAAGCGAAGAGAAATTTACTGAAAGTATAAAGCGGGTGAAAGAATTGATAATTTATAATTGATAATTGAGAATGAAGAAAGAGAATGTTTTGAGAGATAAAAGTTTTTCGTTTGCTCTTCGGATAATTAAATGTTTCAAATATTTGCAAGGCGAGCAAAAAGAATATATACTTTCAAAACAGTTATTGAGATGTGGAACTTCGATAGGTGCTAATATCAGAGAAGCGGAACAGGCGCAAAGTAAAATAGATTTTATTCATAAACTATCTATTTCATTGAAAGAGGCAAATGAAACAGCGTATTGGTTGGAGCTGCTTTATCAAGCTGGTTACTTGGATCATAAAATTTACGAAAATATATACCAGGACTGCAGTGAAGTATTAAAATTATTAACAAGTATAATTAAAACCAGTAAACAGAATAGCGAGCATTGATTTAGTTTGGCGTTATCAATTATAAATTATCAATTGTCAATTATGAATTTAACGATAGTCGGAGTCGGTTTGATTAGTGGTTCATTTAGCCTTGCATTAAAAGACAGAGGTTGGGTGAAGAATGTTATAGGGGTAAGCCGTACGGAAGGAAGCCTTAAAAAGGCACTTGAGTTAGGGTTGATCGATGAAGCATTGCCACTGGAAGAAGCAGTAAAAAAAAGTGATCTTATTTATGTGGCGATCCCGGTGGATGTAACGGTACCGGTTATGCGTAAAATAATGGACCTGGTGAACGGGAAACAAATTGTAGCAGATGCCGGCTCAACAAAATCTGTTTTATGTGAGGCACTGGCAGATCACCCGATGCGCAGAAGGTTTGTAGCAACCCACCCGATGTGGGGAACAGAATACAGCGGCCCTGAAGCGGCGGTGCATGATGCATTTGCGGGTCGGTCCTGCGTGATCTGCGAAAAAGAAAAAAGTGATAAAGATGCTGTAGAAACCATGGAAAATATTTACCGCGAACTCGGTATGCACCTGGTATATATGGATGCGGCTGCACATGATACGCATGCGGCGTATGTGAGCCATATTTCGCATATCACTTCTTTTGCGCTTGCAAACACGGTACTTGAAAAAGAAAAAGAGGAAGATGCCATTTTTGAATTAGCAGGCGGTGGTTTTGAAAGCACGGTGCGTTTGGCAAAAAGCAGCCCTGCCATGTGGGCGCCTATATTTATGCAGAACAAAGAAAATGTACTGGATGTGTTGAATGAACATATTTCGCAGTTGCGCAAATTTAAAAGTTGTTTGGAGAAAGAAAATTATGAATACTTGGTGGAATTGATGGAAAATGCGAATAAGATACGGAGGATAATAAAGTAGTGTCTGAACCGGGATTTTTAGGATTATTGAGATTTTGTGGGATTGTCAGGCTCAACGACGGTGAAAAACGTACGAATGCCGGAAACAAAATAAAAGACTAAAAGGAAGGGCTAAAAAAAGGAATTCAGAATTTCAGAACTGAAAACCGAGGACTGATAACTGAAGACTGCGCTCAGGCACCGTACATGGCAGATTAGTCGTACCTTTGCGCAAAATTTTAAAAACGTTATGATGACATTTGAAGGGTTGGGTTTAGATGCGAGATTGGTTCAGGCAACCGATGCTTTGGGATTTAAACAGCCAACACCCATACAGGAACAGGCGATTCCTGTTTTATTAAGCGGAACAAAAGACCTGGTAGGCTTGGCACAGACGGGTACGGGGAAAACGGCGGCATTCGGATTGCCGTTGTTGCAATTGATCAATGAGAAAGATAAATACCCGCAGGCATTGGTGGTTTGCCCGACACGCGAATTGTGCTTGCAGATCGTCAGTGAAGTGGAGCTTTTTAAAAAATTTATGCCCGGAATGCATGTTGTTGCTGTTTATGGCGGTGCTTCTATCGGCTTGCAGATCCGTGACCTGAAAAGAGGCGTGCAGATTGTGGTGGCAACCCCAGGAAGATTGATTGACCTTATAGAGCGCAAAGCGATAAACCTGGAACAGATCAGGTATGTGGTGCTGGATGAAGCGGATGAAATGCTGAACATGGGTTTCCAGGATGATATCGAATTCATTTTGCAGAATACGCCGAAACGTGAAGCGACTTGGTTGTTCAGTGCAACAATGCCGCCGGAGATCCGCAGGGTGAGCAAGAAATATATGCAGCAGCCGCACGAGATCACTGTGGGAAAAGTAAATACGGCGAACCGTAATATCGATCACCAGTATTATATTACGTCTGCGCATCAACGTTATGAAACATTGAAACGCATTATCGATTTCAACCCGGGCATCTATGGAATTATTTTTACCCGTACGAAAGCGGATGCGCAGAATATTGCAGAGAAACTGACACGTGAAGGGTATGATATTGATGCATTGCACGGCGACCTGACACAGCAGCAACGCGATAAAGTGATGGGAGAATTCAGGGAGAAGACATTGCAGTTATTGATAGCGACAGATGTAGCCGCGAGGGGAATTGATGTACAAGGCATCACCCATGTGATCAATTATGAATTGCCGGATGATGTGGAAGTGTACACGCACAGAAGCGGAAGAACCGGTAGAGCTGGAAATACAGGAGTTTGTTTATCGGTTATACATAGCCGTGAAATCGGAAAACTGAGGCAGATTGAACGCATTGTCCAGGTTCCGTTTCATAAATTGGAAATTCCTTCGGGAAAAGATGTGTGCAGGAAACAGTTTTATCATTTCATGGATAAATTGTTACAGGCAGATATCAGTCACGGTGATTATGAAAGCTATGTTCCGATGCTTCAGGAAAAATTTGCTAACGTAGATAAAGAAGAAGTATTGAAACGTGTCGCAGCAACGGAGTTTAACCGCTTTTTGAAATATTATGAAAATGCAGAAGACCTGAACGTACGTGAACGTAGCCGTGAGTTACGATCGGATAGTAGGGATAGGAGAGAACCGGTGTCCCGTCGTGATGGAGGAAGAAGTGATTCGAGGCGCAGGGATTATAATAATAATGGCGGTGGAGATTACATGCGTTTGTTCGTGAACCTTGGTACAAAAGATGGATTTTATAAAGCAAGTTTTTTACAGTTCATTTTAGATATGAGCGACCTGCGTAAAGATGTGTTGGGAAGGATCGATATGAAAGAAATGAATAGCTGGATAGAGATCGACCGTTCTGCTGCAAACCAGATGATCCGTGCGATCGATGGAAAAAATTACAAAGGAAGAAAGCTGAGAATGAATGATGCGAACAGCAGGTAGTAATTAAGAATTGATAATTGATAATTAATAATTCTTTTGAAATTAATCGTTGATCGAAATTGTGAGCGTTGAATAGAATTGCTACAGTACAAGAGTGCGACGCAAGGATGGTGAGGATAGGTCGAATGCTGGTAACATAATTTAAAAGTCAAAAGGAAAAATTAAAAAATAAAAGACTAAGCTGAATTTTTATTTTTTCCTTTTTAATTTTTACTTAATCAAGAAATCGTAAATATTTTTTATGGAAGCAACACAAACCAACAATGCAAAAGAACTTGTTCAGAATGCCTGGAATAAACGCCCGTTGATCATTTCGGGGCCGTGCAGCGCTGAAACAGAAGAGCAGGTAATTGAAACCGCAACACGATTAGCCAAGACCGGAAAGATTGATATGCTGCGTGCAGGTATATGGAAACCCCGCACAAGGCCGGGCATGTTTGAAGGTATTGGCGCCAAAGGTTTGCCATGGCTGCAACGTGCAAAAAAATTAACCGGTTTGCCAACAACCGTTGAAGTAGCTACCGGAAAACAAGTGGAAGATGCGTTGACATTTGATGTGGATGTATTATGGATCGGTGCTCGTACAACCGTGAACCCGTTTAGTGTTCAGGAAGTGGCGGATGCGTTGCGTGGAGTAGATGTTCCGGTGCTGATCAAAAATCCGATCAACCCTGACCTGGAATTATGGACCGGTGCTGTTGAACGTGTTGCCAAAGCTGGTATTAAACAATTAGGATTGATCCATCGTGGATTCAGTTCGTACGGAAATACAGAATACAGAAATGCGCCGATGTGGCATCTTGCCATTGAAATGAAACGCCGTAACCCGGGATTGATGATCATTAATGATCCTTCACATATCAGCGGGCGCAGGGATATTTTATTGGATGTTGCACAAAAAGCAATCGACCTTGATTTCGACGGGTTGATGATCGAGAGCCATATTGACCCTGATAAGGCATGGAGCGATGCAAAACAACAGGTAACCCCGGAAAGATTAGCCGAGATGCTCGACAGCATCGTTTGGCGTAAAGAAGATATTAACTCAGAAGAGTTTCATGCAGCAATGGAAAAAATGCGCCAGCAGATCAACCAGCTTGATGATGAATTGCTGCAGATACTCAGTCAGCGTATGAAAGTTGCTGATAAGATCGGCCAGTATAAAAAAGAAAATAACATTACGATCCTGCAGACGAACCGCTGGAATGCAATACTGGAGCGGGCTTACGCGAAAGGCGAAAAATTAGGACTGAGCAAAGAATTTATTACGAAATATTTTGATGCAGTGCACATGGAAAGTATCAGCCATCAGAACAAGATACTGAATTCATAAACTTCGGGTATTCATGACAGATAGTTACAACAAAGTTTATCTTTTTGTACATGTAATATTAACTGTTCATGAACGCAAACCTTTGCTGAAAAAACCGGTGCGTGTGGTGTTGTTCCCGCATATCAAAACGATGGCTGAAGAAAAACTGATCCGTGTGTTAAAAATCAACGGAGCGGAAGATCATGCCCATTTTTTGTTGCAGGTACATCCATCGCAGAATTTGTCGCAGGTGATAAAATTGATCAAAACAGAATCTTCCTCATGGCTTAACCAGAATAAAATCCTGGAAGATGGATTTGAATGGCAGGAAAATTATGCAGCATATTCAGTAAGCCCCGGAAGTTTGAAACAGGTGATGGATTATATAGACAAACAGGAAGAATATCATAAAACAAAAACATTGGAAAACGAGCTTGAAGTATTTGATAAGATACAGATCAGTTGAATTTTCTTTTTGTTTTTTGAATTGAAATTTTGAATCACGATGCAAAAAAAGAGTTATCAATTTTCATCTAAAGAAGTAGCGTATTATTTTGATGCAGATTTTTCTTTCCTGGAAAAATTGACAGATAAGAATAATACAATCATCATCACAGATGAAAATGTTTTCAATAGCCAGAAGAAGAAATTTGCGGGATGGAAAACGATTGTGATCAAAGCTGGCGAAGAATTTAAAAAGCAGTCAACGGTTGACCTGATCATTCAGCAATTGATCAGTCACGGAGCGGACCGCAAAACATTTGTTATCGGTGTTGGTGGTGGTGTGGTTACCGATATTACCGGCTATGCGGCATCTGTTTATATGCGTGGCGTGAAATTTGGTTTTGCACCTACATCTGTTCTCGCGATGGTAGATGCATCGATAGGGGGCAAGAATGGTGTTGATGTTGGAGTGTATAAAAATTTAGTTGGGTTGATAAAGCAGCCGGAGTTTTTGTTGTATGATTTCTCGTTATTAAGATCATTGCCGAAAGAAGAGTGGGTGAATGGTTTTGCAGAGATCATTAAACATGCAGCCATAAAAGATGCACGGCTTTTTAATGAACTTGAAAAAAATAAATTGAGCTTTTATCAGAAAGATAAAACTGCGTTAGCAAAACTGATACGGAAAAACGTAATGATAAAATCCGGTGTTGTGCAGAAAGATGAATTTGAAAAAGGCGACAGGAAACTGTTGAATTTCGGGCATACACTTGGCCATGCTATTGAAAATTTATACCAGTTGCCACATGGGCATGCCATTTCTATTGGAATGGTTGCGGCATGTTTATTGTCGGAGCAATTTGCAAACTTTAAAGAAACTGGGCGTATTGTTGATGTGTTAAAAAAATACGGACTTCCAACGTTTGCGGAGATCGATTCGAAAAAAGTTTTCCAGGTGTTGAAAATGGATAAGAAAAAAGAATTGTCTTCGATGAATTATATATTGCTGAAAAAGATCGGGACTGCTTTTATAAAACCTATTCCGATTGATGAACTGGAAGAATTAGTGAAATCAATAACCATGTCGCGTTAGTTTAAGATCAATTATTATGCAGGTAAGTATTCAACCAACCCTATTACACGGAACGATACAGGCGCCAGCTTCCAAAAGTTCGATGCAACGTGCGTGTGCAGCCGCATTGGTAAGTAAAGGCAAAACAATCATAAAAAACCCGGGGCATTCCAATGATGACCGGGCTGCGTTAGGAATTATAAAAGCGTTGGGATGTGAGTGGTCAATGGTGAATGGTGAAGTAGAAGTAGTCAGTCGTCAGTTATCGGACATCGGTCAGCAGTCGTGGGATGCTGAAATCAATTGCGGGGAGAGTGGTTTAAGCATTCGTATGTTCACTCCGATTGTTGCACTTTTTTCAAAAACAATTACGGTTAATGGTTCGGGAAGCCTGGCAACGAGGCCGATGGATTTTTTTGATAAAGTGTTACCGCAATTAGATGTTGAAATTATTTCTAATAACGGCAAACTTCCATTAAAGATAAAAGGCCCGGTCAAGCCAAAAAATATTGAAGTAGATGGTTCACTGAGTTCCCAGTTTCTCACCGGGTTATTATTTGCATACGCTGCTGCAGATGCGACCGATGTTACGATCAGGGTGAATAACCTGCAAAGCAAGCCGTATATCGACCTAACGTTGAAGGTTATGCGTGATTTTGGATTGAAGGTGCCGGAGAACAGGAATTATGAGGAGTTTTATTTCGGTCATCGGTCATCGGCCATCAGTCATCGGTCATCGGTCACATACACTGTCGAAGGCGACTGGAGCGGCGGAGCATTCTTACTCGTTGCCGGTGCAGTTGCCGGAAATATTGTAGTGAAAGGATTGGATGTGCACTCGACGCAGGCGGATAGAAAAATTATTGAAGCGTTGAAAGATGCAAACGCAAAAATGCAGATTGTAGAAAATGAAATCAGATTGGATAAAAGTGAATTGAATGCATTTGATTTTGATGCTACGGATTGCCCAGATCTTTTCCCGCCGTTGGTTGCATTGGCTTCCTATTGCAATGGCACAACAACAATTAAAGGTGTGCAACGTTTAACACACAAAGAGAGCAATCGCGGACTTACTTTACAAGAAGAATTTGCAAAGTTTGGTGTTGAAATTGAACTGCAGGATGACATAATGCTTGTCAAAGGCAATGGTAAGCTTAAAGGAACTACAGTACATTCACGCCACGACCACCGGATTGCTATGGCTTGCGCTGTTGCTGCATTGCAGGCAAATGGCGAAACAATAATTGAAGAAGCGGAAGCTGTCAACAAATCCTACCCTGATTTTTATGAGCATTTGAAATTGCTGGGGGCATCAGTAAAAACAAATCAACTTATCAATCAATAAATTTTTTAGAGTGAATTCATTCGGGCGTATATTTCGGGTAAGTATTTTTGGTGAATCACATGGTGAAGGAGTGGGCATTGTTATAGATGGATGCCCTGCTGGTTTACCATTGGTAGTTGATGATTTTCTTCCGGACCTTGAACGCCGCAAAGGTGGTTTGCAAAAAGGCACAACTCCGCGTAAGGAAGATGATTACCCGATTTTCAAAAGCGGCATTTTCCAGGATAAAACTACCGGTGCACCAATAACTATTTTATTTGAAAATAAAAATACACGAAGCGGCGATTATGAAAAGCAACGTGCGGTGCCTCGTCCGGGGCATGCAGATTTTGTTGCACACAAAAAATTCGGTGGCTTCGAAGATTTCCGCGGCGGCGGTCATTTCAGCGGAAGATTGACTGTTGCTCTTGTTGCTGCTGGTGTGATTGCAAAAAAATTATTAGACCTCACCCCTAACCCCTCTCCAAAGGAGAGGGGAACAAAACCGGCAAGCCCCGGTTATATTACTAATACTCCTGAACATTGGAAATTTCTTCATGAATATGCCAAAGCGAACAGGCAAAATCCTACTGCTGCGGAAGATAAATTGTGGCAGGAATTAAGGAACAGAAAAATTGAAGGATTCAAATTCAGGAGGCAACATCCGGTTGCAGGATATATACCCGATTTTGTTTGCCTTGAAAAAAAATTGGTAGTTGAAATTGATGGTGAATATCATAATGAAATCGAACAAAAGAAATATGATTCCTTGCGAAGCGAATGGTTGCGTGAACACAGCTATGGTATTCTACGATTTACAAACGATGAAGTAATGAATGATTTGTCATCAGTATTGAAAAAGATAACTGATGAAATAATAGAAAAAGAAAACCTGGCAAATAATCAGAACTCTGGCGGAGAAGGTTACCCCTCTCCACTAGGAGAAGGGATAGGGGTGAGGTCTACTATCCTCGAAGTGGGTGGAGAACCGGATATAGAAAAAGGACTGCAAAAAGCAATTGATGCAAAAGATTCAGTAGGAGGTATTGTTGAATGCCGGGTAAGCAATTTGCCTGCTGGTTTAGGTGAACCTTTTTTTGATAGTGTGGAATCAGTGCTGGCGCATGCCGTGTTTGCAATTCCTGCAGTGCGTGGTGTGGAATTCGGGACAGGTTTTGCAGCAGCAAAAATGTTTGGTGTTGGCCATAACGATGCGATTGAAAATGCAGATGGCAAAACAAAAACAAATCATGCAGGCGGTGTTGTTGGTGGAATTACCAACGGAAACGAATTGGTATTTCGCATTGCCATCAAACCAACTTCCTCTACGCCTAAAGAACAGCAGACATTTAATTGGGAAACCAACAGTATAGAAAATTTTTCTGTTAAAGGCCGTCACGATCTTTGTATTGCGTTGCGTGTACCTGTTGTGTTGGAGGCTGTAACTGCAATTGTGCTGGCAGACCTGATGATGCTGGAGCAAAAGATCGGAAGAGTGCTTTGATCATCGCTTCCCAAAAATAATATTCCTTACAAAAGATTTTTGCTTTTTTTTCGTTATAGAAAGAATGATCATGCCAACTATCTTTCATATCACTACAAAACCTGAATGGGAAACTGCCCGAAAAAAAGGTTTTTACGAAGCAGCATCTCTTGCCAATGAAGGATTTATTCATTGCAGTGAAGACCGCCAGGTTGCGGATGTGCTTGACCGTTACTTTAAGGATAAAAAAGAATTGGTGAAATTGGTTATTGAAACAGAGAAACTAAAAAGCCCGATATTTTTTGACTGGTCCACCTCAGTTGAGGATACTTTTCCACACATTTACGGCCCTATTAATCTTGAAGCTGTTGCTGATGTCGTTGCGATTTGATTTTATTTTCTCGCAAAGACGCAACGGCGCGGAGATCGCTCAATATAATTTCTACAGTAAAAGTGAGTGACACAACGATGCTTAATAGTAGTACTATCGCTGGTAACAAAATAAAAATCTCTTTCTTGAATTGCTTTGTAATTTTTCGTTTTGATTTCCCATTTACCTGATAACCCTGATAGTGGAACAAGTTTATGTAATTAAGAATATTTAAGGTATTTTGTGCCAGTCTTGCGGCAAGGTAATTGCAGCATTGGAATAAATTTTAACAGTGAAATGAATCATCGGAAATTTTTAGCTGGCATTTTATTTTATGTATTGGTTCTGGTACTTGCTTCTTCGTGTAATGAGGATGAAAAAAATGATAGACCTGTTGAGAAAGATATTGTAAAAAAACCAGAGCAAATGGAAGAACACCTGAGCGATGATATCAAAAAGAGCATTGAGTTTGCATCGGTCAATAAAGGTTTTATTAGTGATTCTTCGCAACTGAAGTATCTTCATGCAGACAGCGGTTTTTACGCAGAAAAGAATTATGAACCAGTTTGGAGCGATAAGGCTAAATGGGTTCCGCTCTGCGATTCATTATATTCGTTTATAGATTCCTGTGAGTATTATGGTTTGTTCCCTTCTGACTATCATTACAAGCAACTTTCATATATACGCCGTGTACTTACGGAAGATAGCATCGCAAAAAAAAATGCAGCATTATGGACGAGGGCCGATATTCTTTTTACAGATGCATTTTTTTCATTGGCAAAAGATCTGAAACAGGGGCGATTGAAATACGATAGTGTTACACTCCGGACAGATAGCATTTTAACCGATAGTTTTTTTGTACAAAATTTAAAAGCTGCATTGCAATCAGGAACAATTGCTGAAACACTTCATGCCCTCGAACCAAAGAACAACATGTATGACTCGTTGAAAATTTATACAAAAAAATTTTTGAAGACGGCAAAGTTTAAAGATTTCACCTACCTCGTTTATCCGTATAAAGATTCGGTTACGTTTT
This sequence comes from Bacteroidota bacterium, assembly GCA_018266575.1. GTDB lineage: Bacteria > Bacteroidota > Bacteroidia > Chitinophagales > Chitinophagaceae > Puia. The sequence goes on along the minus strand of JAFEAE010000021.1, from coordinate 63,223 downwards.
TTAAATTATTGCAAAAAAGATTGCATGAATTGTCTTATGCACCAGCCGACAGTGTTGAAATGGACACAACCGCTATGAAAGCTGCCGTACGGAAATTTCAGAAAGCAAGAAATTTCCAGGTAACGGGGAAAGTGACGGAGAAAATGGTGAACGTGCTGAATGAAACAGATGTTGTAAAGTTCAAACGTATTGCGGTTAACCTTGACCGTTATAAACTTCTACCTGATACTTTACCATCAACGTATATATGGGTTAACCTTCCTGCATTTCAATTGCAGGTAATAAATGCGGATACATTAGTGTTTGCATCAAAAGTTATCGTAGGTAAACCAGATACAAGGACACCATTGCTTACAAGCGAGATTTCCAACTTTATCACACTTCCGCAGTGGACTGTGCCAACGAGTATTATTTTTAAAGAGATGCTTCCCAAGATCCAGAAGAGTACGGATTTTCTGAAAAAAGAAAACCTGATGGTGGTTGATAAAGATGATAATGTACTTGATCCGGAAAAAATAAACTGGAAGAAACTCAATAAAAATCATTTCCCATATTTATTGAAGCAGCAACAAGGCGACAATAATTCGCTGGGTGTGATTAAATTTAATTTCAGGAACAAGTATAGCGTATACATGCATGATACCAACGTGCGTTGGATGTTTGGAAAAGCTTTTCGTGCGTTGAGCCACGGGTGTGTGCGTGTGCAGCAATGGGAAAAAATGTCTGATTTTTTGGTGAGGAACGATACGTTGAAGTATCACACGGATACATTGCGTGCGTGGATCAAGCGGCAGGAAAAGCACACGGTAAGCGGGTTTCAGAAGCTGCCCATTTTTATACGATATTTTGATTGTGAGGGAGTGGACGGGCAGGTGAGGTTTTACGAAGATATTTATGGTGAAGATAAATTTCTTCGCGAAAAATATTTTGCCGATAAAGCCGTCAATTAATATCTATGAATAAACAAGTTATGCTTGCATTGTTTGCCGGTATTTTACTGGCATCAAATGTGTATGCGTCGCGTGAAAATTATTTATCGGATACAGTTGTTTCCAAGCGCAGACATAAGGCGCCGGGGAAAATCCAATATGGTACTGCCAGTTTTTATGCCAATAAATTCAATGGACGCAGAATGGCAAATGGTGAAATATTCAGCCAGCAAAAACTTACCGCTGCAAGTAATACGCTTCCTTTAAATACATGGGTAAAAGTTACCAATCTCCGCAATAAGAAAACAGTTATTGTTCGCATTACCGACCGCATGCATTGGCGTAACAAACGCCTTATTGATTTAAGCAAAGCTGCTGCACACAAATTAGGTTATACAGGCTGGGGGCTTACGCACGTGAGAATTGATGTATTAGGTAAAAAGAAGCCACCGGAAGCAAACCTCGCCGACGACAAATAAATATTTTTTATCATTCTTAGTGTTCAGTTTATTTTTGCTTTATACTAAAATGCTTGTTTATGAAAAAAACTGTATGCCTGCTTATGGCCTTAAGCTTTATAGTAGAATTTTTATCTGCACAGAACCCTGATTATATAAAGGACCCTTCACTCTCTTTTCATTTTGTTTTCGATGATTTTAATGCAGCCAATTATATTCGCGCCAACTCGCTGCACGATGCAATCAGCAATCATAAGATCACCAACTTTTCCGGGATGGATCCGGGCATTGCAATCGGTTACCAGCAAGGCATTTCAAAACATTTCGATTTTGCGATAAACCTTGCTGCTACATCTACCGATTATCCAACACGTGCGAATGATGGTACAACGCTCGGGTCTAACAGTATTTTGCTCGAAGCCGATGCAACACTCATTGGAAAAATGCTGAGCGACAAGCATATCATTTCACCATTCTGGCGGGCGGGTGTTGGCGCTTCTGAATATACAGGCCATTACGGTGCATATATTCCGCTTGGTGTTGGATTGCAGGTAAACGCCACACAGGGTGCCTTTATTCAGTTCAACTGGCAATACCGGTTACCGGTAACTGAAATGGTAAACTATCATTTCTATTACAGCGTAGGGGTTGTGGGAAGCATCAGCGAAGGAAAACATGCAAAAGAAATTCCGCCACCGCCGCCACCAATTGTTGAGCCACCAAAAGACCGTGATGGTGATGGCATTGTTGATAGTCTCGACGCTTGCCCGGATGTAGCAGGCTTGCTGCAATTTCACGGATGTCCCGACACAGATGGTGATGGAATCCCTGATAAAGATGATAAATGCCCGAATGTTGCAGGTGTGGCCCGTTACAACGGATGTCCTATTCCCGATACAGACGGTGATGGAATAAATGATGAGGTAGATAAATGTCCGACAGTTGCCGGTGTTGCTCGTTATAATGGTTGCCCGATTCCTGATACAGATGGTGATGGTATTAATGATGAAGAAGATAAATGCCCGACAGTTCCCGGTGTAAAAGAAAATCAGGGTTGTCCGCTTGTGAAAGAAGAAGTGATCAAAAAAGTAATGGTAGATGCAAAAAATATTTTCTTCAATACAGGAAGTGCAAAGCTGTTGCCGAAGTCATTTAAATCGTTGAACGAAGTGGCAAAAATTCTGAAGGACGATCCGAATTTGAAACTCGATATAGAAGGCCATACAGACAATGTTGGTAAACCGGAGAAAAACCAGTTGTTAAGTGAAAACCGTGCAAAAGCAGTGCTGGACTACCTTACAACAAAAGGTGGCATTGATGCAAGCAGGTTGTCATCTGCAGGATATGGAGATACAAAACCGGTTGCAAGCAACAAAACGGCAAAAGGAAAAGCTATGAACAGGAGAGTGGAATTAAAACCAAAATATTATTAATGAGCTTTTCATCTGTTACCCGCGATAGTAGTTCTATTGAACAATGTTTCGTCGCACATTTGTACTGTAAAAATTCTATTGATCGACGAGTAGCTCGCTGATAAACTGTGCCATACCTCCGAGGTATTGCACAGTTCGAATTGCATGTTGTTACAATTATTGGTATGAAATATATTTTTGATAAATTTATTTTGTCGGTGCTATTTGTTTCTGTAACAACGCTTCAATCACATGAAAAAAATAAACCGGTTAAAGCATTTCCTGTGAACGCAACTGAAAAAACATATCTCGCACTCGGCGACTCTTATACAATCGGGGAATCAGTTCCGGAAACATACCGTTACCCGGTTCAAACAACAGCGCTATTAAATAAAGCAGGATTGCATTTTCGTTCTCCCGAGATTATTGCAACAACAGGCTGGACAACCGCCGACCTGCAACATGCAATTGACAAATATCATTTCACAAAAACAAAATATGATATCGTTACTCTATTGATTGGTGTAAACAATCAGTACCAGGGAAAATCACAAGCGGAATATGAAGAACAATTCACCTGGCTTTTGCAGAAAGCAATTCAACTTGCCGGAAATGATACTTCACACGTTATTGTTCTTTCAATTCCTGATTATTCCGTAACACCTTTTGCGAATGGTTCAAATGTTAGTACTATTGCAACACAGATCGATGCTTTCAATGCTTCCAACAAAATGATCTCTGAAAATTATCACGTTCATTACCTCAATGTAACCACCGAAAGCCGTAAAGCTTCTGCCGACCCATCACTTATTGCCTCAGACGGTTTGCATTTCTCCGGGAAAGAATATGCGATCTGGTCTTTGATGCTTGCTGATACTATAAAAGAAATACTGAAATAAATTTTATCCTTATGCCGATGATTGATGGCCATTGACCGATGGCGTCCTTAAATTCCGGTCATCTGCCATCGGACAACTGTCAACACAAGTAGTATTCACGTTCATCACCATAACCTCAATCAACATGTTTATGAAGCGTATATTCATCTACGTTAGCTTTTTTCTTTTTTGTGTAAACAATTTTTCTTTCAGCCAAAAAAATAATCCTGCTGTTTTTGAACAGTATATCAAGCAAGCGATGCAGTTGTGGAAAACGCCGGGATTGTCTATCGTTGTTATAAAAGATGATAATGTTGTTTACAAAAATGCATTTGGTGTAACACAATTAGGCAAGCCCGATCCATTCACTACTTCAACCTTGTCCATCTGTGCTTCTACAACAAAAGCGATGACAGCGGTTTGCATGGGAATGCTTGTTGATGAAGGCAAAGTAAAATGGACGGATAAAGTAAGTGATGTATATCCCGCATTAAAATTATATGATGATTATGCAACTTCAGAAATAACAGTAAAGGATCTTTTTACTCATAACACCGGGCTGGGAAATGCAGACCTGTTGTGGGTTTTAGGATTTCCTTTAGATACGATCATCTATCGCATGCGTTTTATCAAACCGGCATATTCATTCCGTTCTTCATTTATTTATCAAAATCTTATGTATATGGTTGCCGGTGAAGTAATCCATAAAATATCAGGCAAAACATGGGACGAATTCATCAAAGAAAGGTTGTTCTCCCCGCTTGGGATGGATCATACTTATCCCGTCTATGCTCAATCAGTAAATGAACCAAGCCATATTTCCCCGCATTGGATGTACGATGACAGTGTAGTAAAACCAATTCCATTCATCGATACAAAAGGAATTGATGCAGCGGGGGGAGTGTGGTCTTGCGCAAATGATATTGCAAAATGGGTAAAATTTATTTTAGATAGTGCATCAATAAACGGGAAACGTTTATTAACTGCAGGGACTTTTGAAGAATTGTTTAAGCCACAATCGATCGTTACGGATGAGGAATTTTATCCAACGCAACAAGTCACAAAGCCTCATTGGAAAACTTACGGGCTCGGTTGGTTCCAGGAAGATTACCGGGGAAAAATGGTACAATTTCATACCGGAAGCTTGGATGGCGCAGTCGCAATTATCGGGTTAATTCCTGATCAGCATTTTGGCGTATACATTTTCGCAAATATGGATCATACGGAGCTACGTCATGCATTAATGTACAAAGCAATGGATCTCTGGTGTTTCAATGATAATGCGAACGATTGGAGCAAAGACTTATACAAATTATATGTTGGCCTGAAGAAGAAATCGAAAGACCGCGGAAAAGAAGAAGAAGCAAAACGTGTGATGAACACAAAACCATCTTTGCCTTTGTCTTCTTATGCAGGAGAATATACAAATGAAATATTTGGCGACGCACAGGTTGTTTTTGCAAATGATTCATTGCGATTAAAATTTCCAAAGGAAAATAATCTTCGCCTATCACACTGGAACTACGACACATTTCTAGGGAAATATGACTATGACTGGAATGATAAAACAACGGTGCGGTTTTCATTGGATAATGAGGGGAAAGTGTCGCAATTTGAAATTGATGGATTGGTTTATACGAAGAAATGATTTGTTATTGTAATTCATATGTAACAATCGATCCACTATCATCAGCAAATAATCCTGAAATAAAATTTAACGTATTCCCGGATCGTTGAAAGAAAATTTTAGCTGATGCATCATCATCGTAAATAATACGGGTCTTGTACTCGCTTGAAGGAACAACCAAACCGTTGTATGATGCATCAGGCACGGTCCGGTATTTTCCGCTTTTTTCGAGAGAGCCTTTAGTATATTTTTTATATGTTGAAGCGGTAAACACAAGTGAATCTCCATTTCCGGGTGCGTAATTTATGGTGGTCATTCCTGAGGCTTGCCTCAGTTCCCACGTGCCGGTTATGTTTGCAGAAGTATTGCCTGTATTTTTTTTACAACTGATTATGCATGCTATTGAAAGAATGAACAACAAGCTTGTAAATTTCATAACCTTTTTTGCAATTGACAGCCATAAATAATAAACCGTTGCATAAATTAAAAATAAATGCGTGTTGGAAATAATCATGAAATTACGCGTCATTCCCGCGAAGGCTGGAATATGGCGGGAATGTTTGCAAACCATTTGATCTCAGAATTACTCAGTTGCTGAGGATTATTCTAAGCTTGTTTTACTTTTTCCAAAATCATATCACTGTAGGAAAATGCGATGTAATCAGATGCCGCAATGCCAAAAAAATCTGCATAATGATTGCATTGTTGCTGCAATGTTTTGATACCGATTTCACCCGTTCTGTCAATCGCTTCTACTTCAATAAAAGTTCCGAGTTCAGTAATAGTATCAAAATGAAATTTCACATTATCTATGAAATATATTTTTCTTTTTTTGGTAACAACAACTTTTATTCCGTTAACCTTTATAAGGATTTCTTTTAAAGAAACATCTGGCTTGTGCTGGTATAAAATAATATTTGATTGTTTGGCATTGCCGGTATTTTCACGTTCGTAATATATGAGCGCATTCTCGATATTCCCTTCACGCAATTTCAGGCGCCCGTTGCTAACATTAAAATAAGTATCGGTTTGGTTGTCCTCTCCAATAAACAAAGGATTCAATCCAAGTAATTTGTTTTCCAGCTCCGGTATATTTTTTGCTTTCGCTTTAAATTCAAAATTTTTTGCTGGCATTTTTGTGTATTTATTTTTTTTATTTTCAAATATATTGAAGATGCACCGGCTCAACATTTCTTATTGCTAAAACGGATAACCGATTGCAAGGTTCAACGCATATTTTGAAATATCTGTCGCATTGCTGAATATCCATTTAGATCTGCCGGTTAACCACGGCTCACGAACGGGCACAGCAAAATCAATGCGCAAAACCAAAATGCTCACGTCGAACCGCAAACCTGTTCCGATGCCCACAGCAAAATCATTGAGGAAAGAACTGTTGAACGTTGAACCAACACGGTCTGCATCGGTTTTTAAAGTCCAGATATTTCCGGCATCAGCAAACAATGCCCAACGGACAATAGAAAATAACTTTGCCCGGTATTCAGTATTCAATTCAATTTTCACATCTCCGGGTTGATCCGGAAGAAAAGGGGTTTTACTTCTGTCACCTGCATAATAACTTCCCGGCCCGAGTGAACGTGAACGAAAAGCGCGGATATCATTTGCGCCGCCTGCAAAAAATTCTTTGATGAATGGCATTGTGCTGCTGTTGCCATAAGCATAACCAATACCGCTTGTAATTCGCGAAGCAAGCATATTGTATTTTCCGAAACTCAGGTAATGCCGGAAATCAACTTCTGCTCTTATATATTGAGAAAAAGGCGTGTTGAACAATTCCACCTCTTTTCCTTTGGTTACGTTTGCACCTGTTAGTATCCCCAATAAATTTCCGGAGAGGTCTAAATTTCCGTTGAAATAAAAATTATTTTTTTTATGATTTGCTTTGGCCAGTGAATTGTAATTGAAATTATAATTCGGCCCGATGATGAATTGCCGTTCTATACTTCTTCTTAATGTAATATTTGTATCGAGCACCAATTGAAATGAAGGATCGATGTTTGAGGGTTTTACATAATTCACGGAAAAAATATTCAATTCATGTTCTTTCTGCAATGTTTCTTTAAAAACATATCCGAAACTTGTTTTGATAGATGATAAAGAATATTGTGAACTCCGTGTAAAAATTTCATACCCTGCATTGATCTTTGTTTTCGGTACAAAACCACTGTTTGTTTTGAATGAAAACGGGGAAACAATTCTTGGGATGAATAAATTCAGGTCGGCACCGTAACGTGTTGTGGCTATGCGTTGATTAGCACTGATCAATTGTTCTTCCAATCCGCCAAAAATATTAACTGTAAATAATTCGGCACCTCGAAATAAATTTCTGTTTCGCCAATTGATCGCTAATTCACCACCGGTTGAGTTATCCGATCTTGTTAAACCCGACACCTCAAAGCGCAACGATTTTTTTTCTGTTGGTGTGAGATAATAAATTGCATTTAGCTTATTAGGCCCGGCAGTATCCGTCTCCTGGAAACGTGCTTTCACAAATTTGAAAACACCGAGAGTTACCAATCGGTTCAACGAAAGATTATGGTCGTCTCTTTTATAAATATCTCCCGGCTTGAATACTAATGAACGGCTGAAAATTACGGGACGGAATAATTTTGCCGAATCGACTATTTTGTAGCCCATGAATTTTGTATAGCCACGGTTGAGGCTTGTGTCTGAATTGATATCGTAATCTGTGTAAACGACCACATCGTTGATGCTGTATATTTTTTTTGCTTTTGAAGGAGTTTGTGGTTTTAATAACAAATGCATATCTACCTGGTGATTGCCAACTGTGGAATCAACATCTGCCAGTAAATAATCAGGATTGAAATAATAAAACCCTCTTTGTTTTAAACGTGCGTCAATTCTTGTTCGCTCATCTTTGATCACATCCAGGTCATAAGGTTTCCCTTTTACCAATCTGGAACGCCGTTGCAACGATGCAATTTCTTTACTTAATGTGTCTGCTCCTGATGGATACGTCACATTCCTGATTGTATACTGCGTGCCAATATGTGCAGTATAAACTGCATTTAATTTTTTGTTGTTTACGTTTGTATCCAATGTTACAGAGTCGTGAAAAAATCCTTTGTTCTCCAGATGATTTTGCAATACACTCCTGTTTTTTTCAAGTGCAGGTTGTGTGGCAAGCACAGGAGGCTCACCTACTTTGTATTTCAGCCAATGCCGTAAACCTTTTTCTTTTTTAGGATTGCCGGCAATGTTATAAATCCATAATTTAAAACGGATGCCGAGTATGCTTCCGTTCAATTTCGGGCGTAACAGTGCATCAAGGTCATTGCGTAAATCTTTTTTTTGTTTTGAAGAAATATTTTCGGAAGATTTTATTTCTATCGAATTGCTGTTGTATAGATATTGCCCTTGCCCGATATGTTTCGATTCGTTGCAAGCGGCAAAAAAAATAAGGGCAACAGGTATATATAAAATCAGCCTGGGTTTCATTTTTGTGTCGGGTTTTGCACAGTTGCTTTAGTTGTTTTTTTTGTTGATGTTTTTTTTCTCCGGCTTCGTTCAAAAATTTCCTTGAACTTGTTATAATCAAGTGTAAGTATGAAACTGATTCCGGTTTCGATTACTTGCCCTTCTACTACTAATTCGTATTGATTTTTCCGATATGCTCTCACCATATACCTTCCGTCTTTGGTAAGTTGGTAATCTATGGCAATATCGCCGGCAATATTGGTTGCATTTTCATTTGGGTTTGCCGGTCCCTGCAACTCAAAGTTGCTCCCCACGTTCACTCGAATACGGTCATTAAATAATTTTTTGGAGACAGTTACATTAAGATCTGTCCGGTTTTGTTGCTCCCCTGTTGAGTAATCCTGTGTGTTGTTCAAATCAAAATTAATATCAACACCTTTTATCAAACTGCCTGCGAATGCATTTAATTGATTGCTCAATATCTGGCTTGCACTTTGCCATGCCATTTGTCCTGCATTCAAAGCATCCCCTGAACTTTGCAATGGGTTCTCGCCGACAAAACGGTTTAATAACAACAATGCAAAAACCTGTTTATTTAATTCAGACTGATCAGCACGCACCTGCTGTAATTTAGTATCTACATCGGGCCATTGTGACAACACATTATCCGGAAGAGAAATGTCGAACGAAATCTGTGGTTTCAATAATTCGCCCTCCATTTTTAGTTTCACGAGGAATGGAAGTTTTTGTTTGAATTTATTGATCTCTGTTTGAGTTCTTCCTGCAAGCTCCTGTTCTACTAAGTCAATTGATGCTGTATTTGCCGAATAAGTGGCTGTCAGATTTATCTGTGCGGAGGTCGGGTCGCCTGTCCATGTGATCGTGCTGCCGCGTTGAATATCAAATTTTCTTTTCAATACATCGAGGGAAAGATTGTACGTGCCGCTTTCAACTTCATAATTTCCGGTGAGACTCATCTTGCCACTCTTATCCATACCAAATGAAAGGTTCGACCTTCCGCGAACAGATAATGCATCACCGCTTCGCTCGTCAATGATCATCGTGAATATGGCATTGCTATCCGTTTCAATATTTGCGGCAATGTCAATTCCTTTTATAGCCGATTCACGTGATAAGGAATCGGTTAATGTTTGATTGATCAGCACAGTGTCGATCGGATGATCTTTATCAACAAAACGCACAACGCCCTCCCTCGAAATAAGCTCTGGGTCGTTGCTCGGCAGGATCACTGTAAAATCAGTGCGTTTGTTCACTCGTATATTTCCTTCTACTTTCGGCGATTCCATATCGCCGCTCACATTGGCGGCAACATCAATATTTAATTTCCCATAAAATAATTTGTTGGAAGATTGAACAGCATTTACTAAACGGAAATTATTTGCATTCAGGGAAAGATCAAATTTGTACTTGCGGAAATCCGATGTATACACATTGCCATCTATTACAGCTTTGTTGTTTGCGGAATCGAGGATCGTAAATTTTGAAAAATTAAAACCGTCCTTGTCAAATTCTATTTTGTCGTTGGAAAGCTTAAGTGGTTCACCCGAAACAAGCGGCGTTATTTTCGTGCTGTCGAAATAAACATAACCATTTAATTGCGGTGCGTTTAATGTTCCGCTTACTGCAAGATTTCCTTTAAGTGCTCCGTCGATGTCCTGTAAAAGTCCTTTAGTAAAAGGTTTCAACGATTTTAAATATAATTCCCCGATATTCATTGTCATATCCATGCGGTCCTGGCCCGCATAATATTTTCCGGAAACGCCCAGGTTATTTTTAATTCCTTTCAGGGAAATGTCTGCAAAAAAAGCATTGGCTTCTTCATTGTTTACTTTCACCAAAAGATCGCCAAGGGTGTCTTTATCGTAGGAAAGATTTTTTACAGAAAGGTCGGACGTGAAAACAGGCCCGGTGAGGATGTTTTTTATTTCAGCAGTACCGTTTAATATGCCGTCGACGGGTAATGAATCCTGCCGCGCAAATTTTGTGAGTGTTGCAATATTGAAATTATTGAACGAAACATGAACAGGTGATGTCGATTCATCAACACTGTTGATCAGGAAAGATTGTCTATTGTTTTCAATCCTGAAATGATGAACAATTATTCCGGATGAATCATAGTGAATAAAATTATCATTGCTCGCATTCCATTTCTCATAGTTCAGCAATAAACTGTCGGCGTTTAAAGCAAACTGAAAACCATATTTCAATTTATTAACTGTTGAAGAAAGATGATATAGCGGTTTGTTTTTTTCATCTTTCAGCAATAGGGAAGTAAATAATTTATTATCTGCAACATGCCCGTAAACAGAGGTCTGATATAGTTGTAACCCGCTGCTAACGGCGTTGCCTGCCTGTAAATTGTAACTTAAGTTTTTACCGTAAGTTGAAATTTCGAAGATTGTTTTATTTATTATGGTTGATCTATATTGAATATGCGGTGCGTTGATCACAGCATACAAATCATTATTGCTGCTGTTAAAACTAATGGAACCTGAAACGGTATCTGTCCCTTTTAATGCAGGTAAGAAATTAAGTACTGCAGGCGAGGTGTGTAATTTTATTTTCAATTCCCAATCCTGAGAGGCCATTATGGTATCCGGTAAATTATTTATTCTATAATACTTATTGATTGTTTGCTGAAGGGAGCGTGCAGTTTCAGTTGGTTTATATTTTCCTATCCAATCAAGATCCGCCATTTCCGAATGAAACCAGATATCAGAAATGCCATTTTGTTGCGTTGCCTGTAAGTGGATAGAATCAGTAACGAAAATCTGTTTTCCATTATTGAATAACAATTTTGTAAGGTCTATTGAGCCTTCCAGCGAATCAGGATTCGTATTTGTAAAATCTGCTTGCAGTTTTCCTCTAAGTTGCAATGTGTCTTTCAGTAAATGTAACGCCAGCAGATCAATGGTATCGATTTGTAAGTTGATCTTTACTGCGGGGAATTTTTTTGATATATCTGCATTAGCATCAAGTGCAAATTGAATTTCAGGATTATTGATCGACGCATTTAGTTTAACCTGCTGATTTGCTATCGCACCATCGAGTTTTAAATCATGGTAATTATATTTTTTATATCCGAGCGACTGAATATTTCCGGCTATAGTTGCGTCTGCATTTTTCAGATCGAACCCCGTTCCCTTAATTGTAAAATTAGAAGTTAATGCTCCATAAGTTTCTTTGCTTTTTAATATTTCTCCGAGATCGATTTTTTTCGTTTGTATTTCGGCGTTATATATAGCAGATTTGGTATCGGTTAAATTTTGTACCCTGCTATTTAATCCGATTGACCCTGAACTTGAGTTGAGCACCAAATCAGCAATAACTTCTTTCGTTCCGCCTTTTATTTTTCCTGAAAGATTTATTTTTTCAGGAATGGAAATATTTCCAGGTATGCTCCAGCGTGGTGCAAAAAGGGTGATATCCTTTTTTGTGGTAGATATATTTTTTAGTTCGAGATCGGCATACACATTTTTTTTATCAGTTGCATTCAGTATAGTTCCATTCAAATCAATCTTTGTTCCTGAAAAGCCGGAGCATTGGAATTGCCTTACCAGCAATTGATTCAAGCTTCCGGTTGCCCTGGAGTTGATAAATATGGTTGAGGAAGGATTTTTGAATGCGGGTTGATTTTGCAATTTCGGAACAAAAACCAGGATATCTTTCAATTGAATTTTGCTATTTGCTATATCAATATCTATGTTCAGCTTGTTGATGTTTTTGCTTGCAGCATCTATTGATGGATACGAAACAACAACTGACCGCTTTAATTCAGTTCCCGGTGTTTTTATTTCAAAATTTTTCAGGTATGCCTGGTTGTGGTTATATAGAAAATCGGCAGCCAGCTGATCTATCTGAAACCCGCTTTGTTCTTTCACTTGCCCGTTTTTTATTGTACCTGCAATAGAATCTTTTGCGAATGAAAAATTATCCATGTCAAGTGTAAAAGATTTTGTATCGATGTGCGCATAATCCATTCCATATTTCTGTTTAGGTTTATTATCATCATCAAAACGGATATTATTATCAGTCAGCAAAATTTTAGCAGATGAAATTTTCCATCCGGCGGAAGTGTCTGTTGCGTTTATTGTTGACGGAATTGTTTTTTGCAACTTCTTTCCTAATCTTATTGCTGCTGTAGTTTTGTTTAATGCTATTTTGTTTAATTGAATAACTTCCTTAGCCAGGTCAAAACTTTTTATTTGCGTATTCAATTCTCCTAAAGTAATACTTGCGCTGATTGCATCCGGTTCGTCTGTATAATTGAACCAGATGTTTTCAAGTTGTAATTGCGACAATGCCAATTGCAATGGACTGCTTTTTTCTGTTAATGCTTGAGGGTTTCTTTGTGGTGTTACTAACGGTTGATGTTGTATAACACGTATAGATGAATTCTTCAGTTGAATAACCGGAATTCCATATTGTAGCTTGTTCAGGTCAAGCTCATCTGTTTTCACATAACTGTGGCCAATCCATGTTTCAATATCATTCCCTGTCTTTGCATCGTTGTATACAAATCGTATACTGTCGATCGATAAATTACGCAGGGAAAATTTTAAAGAAGATGCGCCTTTTTGCTCTGTTGTTTTTGGGGAATTGTTATCAGAAAATGCATCTGCAATAAATTGAAAATTGAAGACAGTATCGGGCAACAATCTTTTTATTTTTGCGGTTATTCCTTGCAGTTGTACCCTGCCGATATCAATTTCCCCGTGAAATAATTTCCACATATCCATATCGACCTGTAATAGGTTCCCATATAGAAGCGTGTCTTTTCGCCTGTCTTCTATATAAATTTTTTTCAAAACAACATCGTGCGGAAAACCAACATATAAATTCCCAACCTCTACTTTTGTTTTTAGTTTTTCAGAAAGATAATTTTCTGCTTTGCCCCTGATGATATTTTGAACAAAGGAAGTTTGTAATGAAAGCACGAGCAAAACGATCAACAGTAATATAATAAAGACAGCCCTCAGAAATATAACGGCTATGCGCCGGTATATCGATCTTTTAGACGTTTGCTGAGGCTGTTTTGATGACATAGGCTTTTAAAACAAATCAACTAATGCAAATCATAAACCACAAATTACGTTTTTGCGTAGTTGCAGTAATAAATTAAATGGAAGGAAATGTAATAGCAAATTTTTGATTGATTTTTAATTGGCTTTTACTAAAAGACCTGCCAGGTTCTCAAAAGCTGGCAGGTCTTGGCTGATCAACGATTAATTAAAATCAGGGGTATCTATTTTTTCTCAAAATCACCGGCATATATCAGCGTTATTTTATCTTCGCTTATATATTTCCGTAAGGCTGCATTCACTTGTTCCAATGTTGTTTTCTTTGCCATTTCTTCATAGTCGGCATAAAAATTCAAATCTTTTCCCTGGCTCATGTAAGATGCGAGCCGTGAAGCGAGCGACTGGTCAAAACCTAACTCTGTTTTGCGTTGCTGCAGCCAGCTTGCCTGCGATTTCTTATATTCCTCTTCTTTAAAGCCACTTTGTATTGCTTTTGCAATTTCTTCGTGCAAGGCACTATCAAGCCTGTTTTTATACAGAGGATTGAAAATTGCATAAACGCCCCATGTCGATGCCGGATATTTATAATTGAACGATAAATAAGAACCTGCACCATAACTCATGCCTTCCGATTCACGCAAACGTTGCGGAATGCGGGATGAAAGAAATGCACCGCCGCCAAGCATTTCATTCGCCATATCCAGCGCAACAAAATCAGGGTCGCTTTGTTTCAACGGAATATTTATTGCACCAAAACAAATTGCATTGGTTTTATCTTTTATGTTGATGGTTTCAAGGCTGCCTTTTACATCAAAATATTTCTCTTCAATTTCTGTATAAGGTTGCTTGCTGTTGAAATTGCTGAAGCTTTTTTCCAGAAATGATTTTATAGCTGCCGGGTCAATATTTCCAACGAATGCTGCATAGCCATTATTCGCTCCATAAAAACTGCTATAGAAATTTTTTACATCATCGAGTGAGGCTTTCTGCAAATCATCCAACGCTTCATCAACACTTTCAGGATACAATGGATGCCCTTTCGGATATAATGATGTTTTTTTGCTTAATGCAGTGGATGCAACAGATTGCGGATCGCTCTTGCTTGCCTCATATTCCCCTTTTACATCCAATAACATTTTATCAAATTCATTTTTGTCAAACGATGGATGAAGTATAATATCTGCAAGCAGGCCGAGGGCTGTATCGATATTATCTTTATCGCTGTTTACATTGATGTTGATGCTTGCTGCATCTCCATAAATATCAATGCTCGTTTTTATTTTGTCTAACAGGTCGTTGATCTCTTTCTTGCTTTTTGAAGCCGTTCCGTTTTTCAGCATGCGTGATGTAAGGCTCGGTATAATGTTTTTCCCTGTCAGGCTTTTTTCATCACCCACTTTTAAAATAATATTTGCAAATATTTTATTGCCCTTTGTAGGTTTTTTAAGCAACGCATATTTCATTCCGTTGGCTAATGTTCCATACTGCGTATTCTTTTTTATGTTTGGAATAGTTGCTTCAAAAGTTTCGGTCTGCGCTTTTATTTCTTTGCCTTTATAATTTTTTACCAATGCATTTATATCCGGACGTTCTCCTACAACTGTGCGTTCAGGGTTTTTATCAGGAATGAAAACGCCAACCGTACGATTGCTCGGCAAATAATATTTTTTCAATGCAGCTTGCACATCAGCAAGCGTAAGTTTTTCCAATCTGTCGCGATAGATATAAAACAACTTCCAGTCTCCTGAGCCGATTATTTCTGCAATGCCGATGCAGAAATTGATCGTGTTTGTTTGCTGGTCATTTACTTGTTTCAATAATGCATTTTTTGCCCTGTCGAGGTCTTCTTGTGTTACAGTATACGATTCAAGGTTGTTTGCTGCATTGATGAATGCAGCTTTCGCGCTGTCAAGGCTTTTGTCTTTTGGTACATTGCAACTGAAATATGAAAACCCGGGATCATACAATTGAAAGCTAAACCCTGAAACTTTTGTGGCCAGTTTTGTTTCAACTAATGCCTTATAAAAAATCCCTGAGGGATCATTCGTTAAAATATTTATTATAGCATCATTCGCCACATAATCTCTATCGGAATATGCCGGAGTATGAAATCCCATTCCGATAAAAGATATATCCCCATTGCGTTTCAGCTCAACATAGCGTTCGCCGTCCTGCGCAGGTTCTTTGGTATAAGGAGGTTGAATAATGCGGGAAGGTTTTGGTATTTGCCCGAAATATTTTCCGATCAGTTCCAATGTTTTTTTCTCATCAAATTTTCCGCCAACTATAAGCGTTGCATTATCGGGTTGATAATATTTCTGATAAAACATTTTCAAATTCCCGATCGGTACTCTTTCAATATCTTCTTTGCTCCCGATCGTGGACTTGCCATAGTTATGCCACAAATACATAGTTGCAACAACACGTTCCATCAAAATATTATCCGGGTAATTTTCGCCGGATTCAAATTCATTTCTCACTACAGAAAATTCTTTCTGCAGGTCTTCATTCTTCATCAGCGAATTCACCATGCGATCGGCTTCCATATCTAATGCCCACGTCAGGTTACTGTCTGTTGCCGGAAGAATTTCAAAATAATCCGTCCTGTCGTACCAGGTTGTGCCATTTGCAAATGCGCCTTTATCCGCAATGGTTTGTTTGATGCTCGAAAAACGTTTCGATCCTTTGAACATCATGTGTTCCAGCAGGTGCGCCATTCCCGTTTCGCCATAACCTTCCTGCCGCGAGCCCACGTGATATATCACGTTCACCACAACATTTGTTTGCGCCGCATCAGGCACTAATAATATTTGCAGCCCGTTGGGCAGGCTGTATTCTTTCACACCTTCAACAGATGTTACAAATGCCGGAGCAGCTATGGATTTGCTTGTTTTTTGTTGTGCGTATATGCACTGAGAAATTACCAGGGAAGAAAAAATAAGGATAAGCTTTCTCATGGTGTTTTAATTTAGGAATTAAATATACTGAATTAGCATGTACTCATAATGTCCGATTTCTGATGTACGATGTACGGTTTCTGATTGAATAGCAGCCAGTCGTAATTAGTATGCGAATCCGAATTTCAGGACCGCTCACTGCTTACCGTTTACTGCTTACTCTTTTAATACCAGCTTCAGTAACTCCGGTTGAACATCGTTGCGTCGCAATCCTTTCATCTGTAGTGCTACTATTGAGCTTTGGTATTCTCCGCCATGTTCAGTATAAAATAATTTTCCCGCACACAACGCAGGTCAGCGCAAATCTTCGTATAGATCCCCATAATCTGCGTGATAAATTCATAATGCAGTAGACCAGTCAGGTTTTTAAAAACCTGACTGGTCTTTTACCCGACGCAAAAATGATCGCATAAACAAATAATTCTCTAAATTGAACTCTCTTCGTCACCCGATCAGGCTTTATCCTTCCATTTTGTAAATTCGTTTAATGATTGCCGTTATGAGATCAGTTTTTATCAGTCTTGGCTTATTAATATTCTCTGCAGAACTAACTGCACAGCAAAGCAACCCTGAAGTTTCTGTTGTAAAATATCCTGCAACAACTTCTGTCAACCATTTTTATAAAGGGAATAAATCGCCGTTGTTGCCATTGCATTTCATCAAGCTGCCGATCGGAAGTATTAAACCCGAAGGATGGATTTTGAAATATCTTCAACTGCAGCGCGACGGGTTAACCGGTCATCTCGGAGAGATCAGCGCATGGCTCGATAAGAAAAATAATGCATGGTTCAGCGGCAATGGCCATGGGGACCATGGTTGGGAAGAAGTTCCTTACTGGCTCAAAGGCTACGGCGACCTCGGTTATATTTTAAAAGATGAAAAAATAATCGCTGAAACAAAATTGTGGATCGAAAAAGTATTGCAAAGCCAGCGGCCCGACGGATATTTTGGACCAGCAGTATATGACAATGAAAAACATGATGCCAATGCAGTTCCGGATCTCTGGCCAAATATGATCATGCTTTGGTGTTTGCAATCGTATTACGATTACAGTAACGATACAAGGGTAATTGCATTCATGATGAAATATTTCAAATGGCAATTAACGGTGCCCGATGATAAATTATTAAAACAATATTGGGAGAATAGTCGTGGTGGGGATAATTTATATAGCATCTATTGGTTATACAATCATACCGGAGAAAAATGGCTGCTTGATCTTGCTGAAAAAATTCACCGCAATACGGCAAACTGGTCGCAGCAAAATAATTTACCAAACTGGCATAACGTAAATGTGGCGCAATGTTTCCGCGAGCCTGCTACATATTATATGCAAGCAAAAGACAGTTCATATCTGTATGCGACATACAATGATTTTTATCTCATAAGAAATTTATACGGGCAGGTTCCCGGCGGAATGTTCGGCGCAGATGAGAATGCTCGTAAAGGATATGACGATCCAAGGCAAGCTGTTGAAACCTGTGGTATGGTTGAGCAGATGTCGTCCGATGAAATTTTAGCCGGTATCACCGGCGATGTAATGTGGGCGGACAATTGCGAAGATGTCGCTTTCAATACATATCCTGCCGCTGTAATGCCAGACTTCAAAGGGTTGCGTTATTTAACAGCACCGAACATGGTAATGAGTGATGGCAAAAATCATTCTCCGGGATTACAGAACGAAGGCCCGTATTTAATGATGAACCCATTCAGCAGTCGTTGTTGCCAGCATAATCATGCACAAGGCTGGCCTTATTATGCAGAACATTTGTGGATGGCAACTCCCGACAATGGCATCGCTGCAATTTTATATAATAGCAGCACAGTAACTGCAAAAGTTGGAAATAAAAGAAGCAATGAAGTGATGCTGAAACAAACAACCCACTATCCGTTTGATGAGCACATCAACATTGAAGTGGATGCGGCAAAGCCAATGGAATTCCCGCTGTACCTGCGTGTACCAGATTGGTGTAAAAATGCTTCTGTTTCGGTAAATGGAAAACCGGTTGAGATAAACGCACTACCGGGAACGTATATACGCATTCAAAACCTTTGGAAGCAAGGAGATATTGTGGAACTTGTATTGCCAATGAGAATAACGGTTCATGAATGGAACAAAAATAAAAACAGTGTGAGTGTAAATTATGGCCCGCTTACATTTTCCTTAAAGATCGATGAAGCATATAGAATGATGGACAGTAAAAAATCTGCGATAGGAGAGTCGCGCTGGCAGGAAACGGCAGACCCGTCACAATGGCCTTCTTATGAAATTTACCCGGCAAGTATGTGGAACTATGGGTTATTGTTAAATAATAAAACGACAGCAAATGAATTTGAAATAGTAAAGCGCAACTGGCCTTCAGATGATTTTCCGTTCACGCAGAAAAATGTTCCGCTGCTTCTGAAAGCAAAAGGAAAAATTATTCCGGAATGGACATTAGATAAATACGGCCTGTGCGATTTGCTCCCGCAAAGCCCTGTTTCGGTTTCCACACCGGAGCAGTTTATCGAATTAATACCTATGGGTGCCGCACGGTTACGCATATCCGCATTTCCTGTGGTCAAATAAATTTAATATTGATCAATCATATCAAAACGTAAAAATGAAAATATTCAAATTGGCGATTTGCCTTCTGCTCTGTCAAAACCTTTTTGCGCAAGTCGATAAAGCGCCTGCTTACCCATTGTTGGTGCATAATCCGTATTTCAGTGTGTGGTCGTTTACTGATGATTTGAATGCATCAACTACAAGGCATTGGACAGGATCAAATCAATCGCTGATCGGTTTGATAAAAGTAGATGGGAAAACCTACCGTTTCCTCGGCGAGGAAGAAAAACAGATGCAAACATTACTAGCTTCTGCTGAGGAAAAAAATTATGAATGCCGGTATACAGAAGCCGAACCGGCAACAGGATGGGAAAAACTTTCTTTTGATGACAATAAATGGAAAACAGCAACAGCGCCGTTCAGTGATGATGAAGGCAGCGCAAAAACATTATGGCGCTCAAAAAATATCTGGATGAGGCGGTCATTTCTATTGAATAATATCCCCACTCAGAAATTATTTTTGAAAATGCACCATGATGATAATGTGCAGGTATATTTAAACGGAGAAAAAATTTATGAGTGCACCTGCTGGAATGATAAATCGCAATATTTTCCGATTACCGATGTTATCAAAAATAAATTGCGCAGAGGAAAAAATGTATTAGCTATTCATTGTGAAAATACCGCCGGCGGCGCATGGCTGGATGCAGGATTGAGCACCGAAATTCCACCTTCCGCAAAAACAATGATCCAATTAGCACATCAGAAAAGTGTGGATATGAATGCTACGCAAACCATTTACCAGTTTGAATGCGGTGGGGTTAATTTGTCGGTTGCGTTTACATCTCCGTTGTTGATAAATGATCTTGACATCCTTGCACGCCCTGTATCTTACATTTCTTTCAAAACAAAATCAAACGATGGCAAAGTGCATGATGCACAAATTTATTTTGGTACATCCACTGACCTCGCCGTGAATTTGCCTTCGCAGGAAGTAACAGCCCAGCAGTATGTTTCAGGCGATCTTTCTATTTTAAAAGCCGGGACTATTGAACAACCCATTTTAAAAAAGAAAGGTGACGATATCCGCATCGATTGGGGTTATGTATATGTAGCGGCACCAATCTCTCAAAAAATAAAACAAAGCATTACCGGAACAAATGCTGCGTTGCAAAATTTTGTTTCCGGTCTCCCTGAAAAAAATAAATCAACAGGAAAATCATTGATGCTGAACACAATTTTCCCCTCTGAAAAAGCAGGCAAAGATGAAAAAGAACAAATGCTGATGATCGGGTATGATAATTTATATGAGATCCAATATTTCAAACAAAACCTTCGTCCGTGGTGGAGGTTGCAACAAGGAGCAACCATCGAAAATGTATTGCAACAATCATATACAGATTATAAAACTGTTCTTGCAAAATGTGCAGCAGTAAATGATATGATCTATCATGATGCATTTGCGGCTGGTGGCGAAACGTATGCGAAATTGTGCATCATCGCATACCGGCAAAGCCTCGCTGCACATTCATTGGTAAAAAGCCCGGATGGCGAATTGTTGTTTTTCTCCAAAGAAAATTTCAGCAATGGTTGTATCAATACGGTTGATGTAACTTATCCTTCAGCGCCACTGTATCTTGCATACAATCCGGAATTGATGAAAGGCATGTTGAACGGTATTTTTTATTTCTGCGAAAAAAGCGGATTGTATGATAAAAATTACGCAGCGCATGACCTCGGCACATATCCACTCGCAAACGGACAAGTTTATGGCGAAGGGATGCCTGTAGAAGAATCCGGGAATATGATTATTCTTACAACTGCGATTGCAAAAGCGGAGGGCAATGCGGAATATGCAAAAAAGCATTGGCAAACACTCACATCGTGGGTCCACTACCTGGAAACGGATGGGTTTGATCCGGCTACTCAATTATGTACAGACGATTTTGCCGGGCACCTTGCACGCAATGCAAACCTTTCTGTAAAAGCGATTGTAGGGATTGATGGTTATGCCACGCTGGCCGATATGCTTGGCGAAAAAACAATAGCAGAAAAATATCATTCCATGGCAAAAGATATGGCTGCAAAATGGCAGCAATTAGCCGATGCAGGCGATCATTTTGCGTTAACGTTTAATGACAAAAATACATGGAGCCAGAAATACAACCTGGTTTGGGATAAGATAATGCATCTTGGGTTATTTCCTGCTGAAGTTTACAATAAAGAAGTTGCTTATTATCTCACCAAACAAAATACATTCGGGCTTCCGTTGGATAGCAGAAAAACGTATACAAAATCGGATTGGATATTATGGACATCTGCATTGGCAGCCAATCAAAATGATTTTGAAAAACTGATCTATCCGGTATACAAATATTGTACTGAAACTCCAACACGGGTTCCATTAAGCGACTGGCACGAAACTACAGATGGAAAACAAGTCGGCTTTCAGGCGAGGAGTGTGGTCGGCGGTTATTTTATAAAAGTGCTTGAAGATAAATGGAAGAAATAGGCTACCATTGTTTGTCAATTTCTACGGCGCGTTTTAATAGTTTCACTAATGGCTTTATTTTGATCTCGTTTGCAGAATGATAAATTTTGTAGAAGATCTGTTTGTTTGTTCCATGTGTAAGAAAATTTTCATTATCGTTGATCTTGTTGCCATACCAGAAACCTAAAAGAACGCCTCTCTTAATTCCGCCGCGTGGAATAGCGGAAGGCCATATAATGCAGATGCCTTTCTTCCCATAGAAATAAGGAACGCTGAAAGATATTTTCTCTTTGCAATAAGCAGGCAAATTATCAGCAATTATTTCACGTAACACATCCACAATCATGCGTTCTTCCTGCGGAAGCACTTCATACAATTGCACAATACTTTTTATTTTCTGCGATGCCTGTTTAGCCATAATTTTTTTTGAAGCAAATTAAATAGGCAGTCAATAATTGTATGAAGGTTATGATTTTAAGCGCCGATATCTTAATGCATCATAAAACCTGCGCTATCCGTGTGCTATTTCAGTTATAATTATGCATTACTATCCCATGGTTCAACCATAAACTTCAAAATACTAACAGTAATATATAACCGAAAATAATAGACTTTGCAAATTCACAAATCATATATCTCAAATAGTAAATCCCCATTTCCCGGTTCTCCCAAAATTATCGTTAAAATGCCCTGATTTGAGTTTGGGCCGCGTTTAAATGAATACATTTGCAGCGTTAAACTTCACATATATGAAGAAATTACTAATTATATTATTGCTGGCATTCACTGTAATCGCCACATTTACAAACTGCAGCACACAGCGCTCCGGTTGCAAGGCCACAAAAGGCTACGGCGGTTATTAAAAAATGCAATTGCTGGTCGGCGATTATTTTTTAAATTCGTAGATTGAAAAGCTAAAGGGAACAGGATGTACGATATCTGTTGCATTGGACATATTACATTTGATAAGGTAGTTACAGAAAAGAATACAGTGCACATGCCAGGCGGCACTTCTTTTTATTTCTCCGTTGCCATTCACAATATGGATGTGCGTTATTTGCTCATCACTTCATTGGCGCAGCAGGAAATGCATTTTGTAACGGATCTTCGCACTAAAGGCATCGAGGTTGATGTGCCTGTATTGTCGCAGCATACCGTGTATTTCGAAAATACCTATTCCAAAAACCAGGACTACCGCACACAGCGTGTATTGCGCCAGGCTGACCCGTTTAATGTTGAACAACTTCCGGATATTCAGTCCGGCTATTATCATCTCGGCCCGCTGCTCACGGGAGATATTCCGCTCAGCATAATAAAATCTCTCTCAAAAAAAGGAAAAGTTTCACTTGACGTGCAAGGTTTCTTGCGCAGGGTGGAAAATAAAAAAGTATATTCTATCGATTGGGCAGAAAAACGTGAAGCACTGAAATATGTACACATCCTAAAAGCCAATGAATCCGAAATGGAAGTACTCACCGGCTGCACGGACGTACGTGAAGCAGCACACATATTAGCGGAGTGGGGCGTAAAGGAAATTGTGATCACACTTGGAAGCCGCGGCTCTGTAATATATGATGGTGCTGAATTCTATGAAATTCCTGCTTACATGCCAATCACTACAGTTGTGGATGCAACAGGTTGCGGCGATACATACATGGCAGGTTATTTATACCAGCGTTCAAAAGGGGCAGGCTACCAGCAATCAGGCGAGTTTGCCGCAGCAATGGCAACATTAAAAATTGAATCATCAGGCCCATTTACCGGAACAGAAGAAGATGTGCAGGATCTTTTGATCAACAGCAAACGCGAAGTATTTTTCGGAGCATAATTAACTCACCACACTACTGATTTTTTATTCCTGATTTTCTTCATTTAGTTTTTAGCCTTTAAACTGATCCTAATAATCTGCGGCATCTGCGTGTCATAGAAAAATAGAACGCTGATTTGTTGTGATGGTGAAGATAAAATCGGATCACCTCCAATCTGTGAACCTGTGGAAATAAACTTTTCTTCAGCTATTCATATACGTTAGTATTCTTTCTGAAATTATATTATATATTTAATCCATTGCGTTTCCAGGCGAGTCTCCGCAGCAGTGATTTAAAATTGTGCCGAGCTACGCGGGACTCGCCGTATATAGTTAAACGGCGAGTCCTGCAATAACTCTCCGATGATGCATGTTTCTATGGCAGAGACTCGCCTCGGAACCTAAAAACAGATGAGCAACCAACCTGTGAATCTGTAGTAATAAACTTTTCTTCATCTATTCATATACGTTAGTATTCTTTCTGAAATTATCTTTTGTATATTTAATCCATTCCTGAATTTACATTATTCAAAACCATGCTGATCAAATGAAGAACAAACATTTTGCACTACTTACCCTTTGTTTTTACATCTCTGTTTTTTGCATCGCACAAGTCAAATCATTGTCCTCATTGCCCGCGTATGACTGCAACTTAAAAAAACTGTTGCCGATACTTGGGAAGCCAACGATCATTCTTTCGCCGGACGATAATAAAATGTTGAAACCGGTTATTGATGAATACTGCGGCGATTTTGGCAATAATTGTATCAGCAAAACAACATCCCAGATGGTTGATTCGGACTATAGCAAACAGGTCTTTATTGTCGGCGATATCCGCAAAATAGAAAACTGGCAGAAATTTAAATTACCTGTGAAACAGTTGCCAAATGGATTTGAAATAAACAATATAAAATTTACAGATAGTTCAGACGGCTTTACATTTATTGACAGCACACACATTATTGTAAGCGGCAATAGCCTGAAAGCAATTAAAGATGTGCAACTCGCTTTTTCAGGTGGTTATGATATCACCATTCTGCAAAAAGGAAAGATCACTTATTTCGGAAATTATGTCGATAAAAAATTTGATTGGTATAACCTGCAAAATTTAAAGCAGGCAAATTATGTACAGAAGCAATCTGCATCGTTCCAACACATTTATATTTCAAAAACATTTCCTGACACGATCGATTTTCTGCACACAGAAACAGAATTGCAGAAATATATCAACCAGTTTTTATCAATATATAAAATAAAAAGACCGGTAAAGAAAATTGACTGGTTCATCCACACCAATATGCAGGAGTATGGAGTAATGTCTGGGATGTTTGGTTTCATGTGCCCGGGAAATAATTCTGCGGGTTTCAGTATCCGCGGAGAGATCCATACACACGGATATGGCATTGGTTTGGTAAAACATGAATACTCGCATTATTTGTTTGATAATGCTATTCCTCAGGATCATAACCCGGCTTTTTTTGTGGAAGGCTGTGTTGAATATGTTACTGATTTAAATGATGAAACAGAATATAAACAGCGGGTGAATATTGCAAAACAGTATAAAGACACATTGGATTATGAAGGATTGATTATAAAAAACAATGATTTCTATGGAAAATATTCCGGCACTAATTATTCAGTATGTGGTGTGTTTGTAAAATATCTTATTGATAATTTTGGGGTCGAAAAATTCAAAAAATACTGTCTTGCAGAGGATAAACTGGAAGCTGCAAGAACTATTTATAGTACTGATTTCACTTCAATTGTTGCAGGATATAGGAACTGGTTAGATAAACAATGAACAATATGTTATTCCGCGAAGCTTCCATTAATGATATCAAAGAAATCCAGGTGGTGAGGAATTCTGTAAAAGAGAATATGCTGTCTAACCCAAACCTTGTTACCGATAAAGATTGCGAAGAATATCTTACCAAAAGAGGTAAAGGCTGGGTTTGTGAAATCGACGGAAAGATTGCCGGCTTTGCAATAGCAGATTTGCAGGGAAAAAATATCTGGGCATTATTTCTTAAACCGGAATTTGAAAAGCAAGGGATCGGAAAAAAATTACATGCTATAATGCTCGACTGGTATTTTTCACAAACAAAGGAAAGCGTTTGGTTAAGCACTGCACCCGGAACACGGGCGGAAACATTTTACAGAAAATCAGGCTGGAAAGAAACTGGTATTCACGGAAAGAATGAAATAAAATTTGAAATGACGAAAGAGAAGTGGGAGGAGGGAAAAGCTAATAAAACAATTTAATTTGAGATATCTTTCGCGGAGGGCAAAATAATACACATGTTCAAACATAAGGGTAATACACGCACATTGTCACACAATCTTAAAATCGCTTCGGTATTATCTTTTGTAGCCGGAATTGTAAATGTGGTTGGGTTTCTTTCTGTAGCAAGGTTAACCACAAATGTTACAGGGCATTTTGCATTTCTTGTCGATGAGGTACGAAACCTGAATTTCTGGGGGGCACTGATATTTTTTCTGTACATCCTTTTTTTCTTGCTGGGTTCATTCTGTTCAAACCTGATCGTTGAAGCTGTTTCGAGAAAAAACGAACGGTATATGTATATCATTCCTGCTGTTATAGAACTATTGATAATTACTGCTATTGCGCTTTTCGGAAAGCCATTGGTGTCCGGAGCGCCGGACATCATTGCCTGTAGCCTGCTTTTCGCAATGGGTTTGCAAAACTCTTTGGTAACGGGTATTTCCAATGCGGTTGTGCGCACTACCCATTTAACAGGTTTATTTACGGATCTTGGAATAGAATTATCACAGCTCTTTTTCTACAAGGAAAAAGAACAAAAGAAAAAATTATTTTCTTCAATAAAACTTCGCCTTACCATTATCAGTTTCTTTTTTTGGGTGGATTGACGGGAGGTGAATGTTATTCGCTATTCAACCTTTCTACATTGCTGATTGCTTCGCTTGTATTGACAATAGGTTTGGTATATGATTATGCCAGGTTCAGATTTATTCTTTTAAAAAGAAGGATGTCGAGGGAAGCTGATGACTGACATAGCCGGTTCGGGAATTGAAATGGGGGAAATTAAAATTACCGAATGAAACAAACGGTCAGGTATAACCGAAAATGGATAATTCCCTTTCTTTTTTGTTCTAAAAATCAAAATGATATTTACAATCTTTCCCGGGGTTTCCGGGAAAAGTACAGGCTATAAAATCTCTAAAAAGGCTGTTTCCCCCTCTGAAAAGGCTATTTACAGAAGGTTTAACAAAATACTTTTCCTCTAGTAATTCACATTTTTTTATAGAGGAAATTGTCTCCGGAATAGCCCATTCAAGAATGAAATCCCTGTTTTCCTGATTGCTGATCTGCAGATTGTAATCCTCTGAAACCTTTTACTGACAAGCATTTGATGGGATTTTATATTCTGAGGCCTGAATAAACCTGATGGGTTTAAAACGATTTTTCCTTACGAGGAAATGGCAACCCGGATTTTTTAAAAAGGCGTTTTCAGAGGGAAAAACGGGTTTTTCATTGGGAATTTTTGAAAATATTATTTTGGCAGCATCTGCAACATCTCTATTTTTATCCTGCGTTAAGATTAATTTACTAACGATTAAATTCAAACCATTATGGCAAAATCTGCAAAAAAAGCAGCTAAGAAAGCAGCAAAAAAAGCTCCTGCAAAAAAAGCAGCCAAGAAAGCAGCTCCTAAAAAAGCAGCTAAGAAAGCGGCTCCTAAAAAAGCAAAGACAAAAAGAAAACCTAATGCAGCGTTCATGAAACCGCTGACACCAAGCGCATCGCTCGCTGAAGTTGTCGGTGCAAAACCATTACCGCGCACAGAGGTGATCAAAAAGATCTGGGACTATATCAAAAAGAATGGTCTCCAGGACAGCAAAAACAAAAGAATGATCAATGCTGATGCAAAACTGAAAACACTTTTCGGTAAAGCACAGGTTTCTATGTTTGAGCTGGCTAAAATAGTAGGTGGCCACCTGAAATAATGCGCTTCTTAGGCAAACAGTTGAAATGCAAAAATGACTTCGGTTGTTTTTGCATTTTTTTTGGTGTTTTGCAAAGTGCGGGAGTAGATGGAAGTCAGAATATGATGAATTGAAAATGGATAATCGACAATTGACAATGAGAGCTTACTGGTTACTGCTTACTGTTACTTTTTGGAAGCGCTCAATAGAATTTCTACCGTACAAGTGAGCCCTTCTTCCACTGGAAGAAGCGAAGACAACGATGTTTCATAGTAGTACAACCGGTCGTCCCCAAAAATTCATATCTTAATGCGATGAGAACGCTTATTTTATTTGCTGCAGTTTTCCTGTTTTCTTTTACTAACGTACAAGGGCAACCGAAATCCTGGATACGCATTAACCAGCTTGGGTATAAACCTGCAGGTGTGAAAGTGGCTGTGTGGTGCGGAAAAGAAAAGATGACAGATGACAGATGGCAGTTGGCAGATGCGCTAACAAATGAAATGGTTTTCTCGGGAAAAATAGGAAAAAATTTTGGTGTGTACGGCCCGTTCACTGATACATATCGCTTTGATTTTTCATCGTTCAGAAAACCGGGGCGTTATTATTTGCAATGCGGCAACACACGTTCGCCGGAATTTGAAATTGGCAATGATGTATACAAAGGTGCTGCTGATTTTTGCCTGCGTTATATGCGCCAGCAACGGACGGGCTTCAATCCGTTTTTGAAAGACAGCTGCCATACACACGATGGTTATGTTTTATACGGCAGCGATGCGGGTATAAAAGACAGCACTCATATTGATGTTGTTGGTGGCTGGCACGATGCAACGGATTATTTGCAGTATTCAACAACGTCGGCTAATGCAACATATCATTTACTGATGGCGTACCGCGATTTTCCGGGCGTTTTCAGGGACGAAAAACAAGCGAACGGTTTGGATGGAAGGGATGGAATGGCAGATGTGCTGGATGAAGCAAAATGGGGATTGGATTGGTTGTTGAAAATGCACCCGCGTGAAGACTGGATGTTCAACCAGATCGCTGATGACCGCGATCACCGGGATATGCGCCTGCCAAAAGAAGACAGCTTCTACGGAAAAGGGTTTGAGCGCCCTGTATATTTTGTAAATGGAAAAGCGCAGCAACGCGGAAAATTTATGAATAATACCACAGGCGCATCTTCCATTGCCGGTAAATTCAGCAGTTGCTTTTCGCTGGGATATTCCATCTTCGGTAAAATTAACAGCGATTATGCATCGCTGTTAGATAGGCGATCTTTGTCGGCGTATGCATATGGTTTGAAGAAACCGGGTGCTGCACAAACTGTATCGGTGAAATCGCCATACATCTATGCAGAAGATAACTGGACGGATGATATGGAACTCGCTGCCGCCGCTTTATATGCAAATAAAAAAGACAAAACTTTCATTTCGCAATCGCTTGCCTATGCAGATGGCGAAAAAATTACTCCCTGGCTGGGCGCAGACACTGCAAAACACTATCAATGGTATCCGTTCATTAATGTGGGTCATTATGAACTGGCAAAAGAACTCACCGGAAAAAATAAAGATTTAATTACCGGGTATTACAAACAAGGTATAGAAAAAGTATGGAGCAAAGCAAACCAAAATGCTTTTTATCGTGGGGTGCCATTTATCTGGTGCAGCAATAACCTCACCGTTTCATTTGCGATTCAATGTTATTGGTACAGGCAATTAACACAGGATAATACATTTGAAGAATTAGAGCAGGCAAATTTCGACTGGATATTCGGCTGCAACCCGTGGGGAACAAGTTTTGTATACGGTTTGCCGTCATGGGGAGATACACCGGGAGACCCTCATTCATCATTATCGCACATCGGCAAATATCCTATTGACGGGGGGTTGGTTGATGGCCCGGTTTACGGTACCATATTCAGAAGTTTATTAGGGTTGGAATTATATAACGCCGATGAATATGCGGAATTTCAGAGCGATTATGTAGTTTATCACGACGACTTTGGCGATTACAGCACCAATGAACCAACAATGGATGGAACTGCTTCTTTAATTTATTTGCTTGCTGCTGAAGAATCCGGGGTTTCTGAAAAATTCACATATAACCATGGGGCAATCATTCGCGGTGATTCTTCTTCCTATAATATGAAAATCGCTTTGGTACTCACCGGTCATGAGTTTGCAGAAGGTGGCGATTTTATTGCCGCTACCTTGGAAAAAGAAAAAGTCAACGCTTCATTTTTCTTTACCGGAGATTTTTATAGGAACAAATCTTTTAAAAATATCATCAAGCGGCTGAAAAATAACGGAGATTATCTTGGTGCTCATTCAGACAAACATTTATTGTATTGCGACTGGAACAAACGCGATAGCACATTAATTTCAAAAGATCTATTTCAAAAAGATCTGTCGCATTGTTATGATGAGATGAAAAAGCATAATATTAAAAAACAAAATGCGCATTATTTTCTTCCTCCATACGAGTGGTATAATGATTCCATTGCTGCATGGACAAAACAAATGGGTTTGCAATTAGTAGATTTTTCCCCGGGCACATTGAGCAATGCAGATTATACAAACGAATCAGATAAAAATTTCCGCAATAGCCAAATGATCTATAATTCCATTATTGCCCGCGAAAGATCTTCAGGCATGAATGGATTTATTTTGCTGATGCATATTGGTGCCGGGCAAAACCGCGCCGATAAATTTTACAAAAAACTTCCTCAACTTATTTCTTATTTCAAACAAAAGGGATATCAGTTTGTAACGATCGATAAATTATTAAAATAATCAATACGCTGCCAGATCTTTATTCTTCGAAGATGTATCATTCGAAGGTGGGTTTGCCACATTATACGACGTATCTTTCCTGTCTTTAATATCCAGTGATTGTTCTTTTGAAACCTTGTATGCGCCGATCGTTATCCAGTGAACGGTCAGCGGATTCAATATTGCTACCATAACACACATCAGAAACCAGTTTCGCTACGGAAAACTCAATTGTTTATCATTTGTGTTTCCCATGACGATAAAATTTTAACTGATGAATACTGAAATAACAATTTCAATATCCATGCCTTCATGGATGAAAGAAAACTAAAGAAGAATTTTTTCTTCTTTAGTTTTCTTTTTCAGTTGGCTGCTGAAATCAGTTATGTGTGATCAACCCTACATTAAACGCATTCGATCCCGTAATGCCGGTATATCCTTTTGAATACAACGTATAAATTTTTCCTGCTGCAAGCGTAATGCTGTCGTTAGCAAGCAAATTCAGGTTCTCTGCATTGTTCAGTACAACGCTATATGTTCCGGGTGTAACGGTTGTAAATGCAGAAAGCGTATCAACGTTGTACACTGTGCCTCCTGCATACACCATGTTTTTTAATTGCAATGTATCTGTGCCGTTGATCAGCCATCCTGCAGACATCAATGCATTCGGCGAAAACGAAACAAAACGTATCTCTGCTTGTCCGCTTGCAGGTGCAGTAAGATTGTCTTTCAATATCACCGTTTTCAACGAACTCCCCAAGATGGCAGTGTCATACAAAAACAGCGAGTAATATTGTCCCGATGAAAAATTATAACTCGTATCAAGCGCTGCAGATGTTGCTCCGCTTGCAACCCATTTGATGCTGTCGTTGCCTGAAACTATAGTCTGGTAAGGGCTTCCGCCATTTCCGGTCGTCATGCCAAAACCAAGCATGCCGCTTGTTGTAAGGTTTGCCGAGTCTGCATACACTGAATAGGTTGTTGACGACGGTGATGCATTTGTCGCAGATACATAAGCCTGGCCGCTATTGTTATTATTGTTGCCACCATTGTTACTTTTTGAACACGCTGTTATTAAATACATAGCACCAACTGTTAGCATGAAATAGCCCGCCACACGGATGAATAACGTTTTCATAATTTTCTTTTTGTGATTAAAAATGATTTCACTTCGTGTAAATCAATGATAGTGCCTTATAGTGCAATGCGTGTTATTTTAAGATTTCTATAAGACAATTTTTTTTACGCTGATAAATTGTGATGAAAAATTTCCCCAATTGTTAATGAAGCAGGAAATAATGTTCTCTGAAATTATTTTTTGGTACCTGCATTTGTCCGCTCTTCAACATCGTTGCGTCGCATTTCTTTCATCAGTTGTGCTACTATTAAACTTCAGTTTCAGAATGTAATCCGCCTCATTTATGCAACAGCGTTGCTGGTACAGGTTTTGAAAGTATTAAAATGAGTACGGAAATGATATTTATGCATCACCAATAATTCAGGACGCAGATGATTTGTAAACACTCTCGCAGTCATTCCTGCGAAGGCAGGAATCCGGAGCAGGCACATGTATTCTGTTATATTTTTCTACGAAGGCAAATGCAGATTCCCGCATTCGCGGGAATGACGTGTAGCTTACAGATCTGTTTAAGCATTCATTAATTCTCAATCCTGTATAATCAAAAACAATTTATATGAAAAAATATTCAAAAAAAGCAAGCATCAAAGTAGAGCGTGCCATGCATGAGATGAAAGAAGGAAAGTTAAAAAGCGCAGGAGCAACAAAAAAGTAACTGACCCAAAACAGGCAATCGCCATCGGGTTATCCGAAACAAGAAAAGAAGGTGCACGTGTACCTGAGAAAAAAAATTCATCAAAATAAAGGCCACGCAACAGAGCGTGGCCATTTTGCCAATCTTCACAATCCGGATTAAAGTATACATCTCTTATAAGCCTGGTATAATTTTAGTCTGCAGGCAAATAATTTATTTTCTTGTATAATCATATATTTCTGAAATATCTATTTCATCTAAATAGGGCATGAGTTCCGACGTGCAGGTAAACGCCCTTGCGCTCATATATACAAGCTGTGTGGAGTGGAAATATATCTCCACATAAAAATTGTCTATCTGAAATAAAGAAATAGAATAACAACCATCTTTTCTTTTTGCTAAAAAAACAGCAAATACGGACAGTGCCTGCATTTTTTCGATGCCATTTAAAAATTCAAAGTCGTCGATAGTCATAGTCAGTGGTTTTAATTGGCAGTTTGGGAAAATATATTTTCATGATAGCGGTTTCAAAGCGCATGCCAGTATCATTAAAGCGTAACGTTGCACTAATACTGAGGAAAAAAACTGACACTGCGTATTTCTTGAACTATTCCGTGGAATTATGGCAACAAAAAATCCAATTAAATGATTTGTGCATCTGCTATTAAATGATGTGATTTTTGAAAAGGCACGATTACTTCAATTACATGTTCTTTGTTGTCGTTAATTAATAGAATAAATGCTTCCGGTTGCTCGGTATTATCCATTTTAATTTTTGTTTTCCCTGTTCTATCGTACTGCGAAACGATAATGTGATAAACGGTTTGGTTGAAACGATAATGCACGGTGAACGATTTCCATTCTTTTGGAATACAGGGTTCAATATGTAACAGATTCCCTTCGCGTTTTATGCCTAGAAAAGATTCGATGATCAATTGATACATCCATCCGGCGGAACCGGTATACCATGTCCATCCACCACGTCCGTTATGTTGCGGTGAAGCGTAAACGTCAGCAGCCATCACATAAGGTTCCGCCTTATAGGTATTTGTTTTTTCAAAAGTTGTTGTGTGGTTAACCGGGTTGATCATCGAAAGCAATTCGTAAGTGCGTTGTGCATTTTTCATTTTTGCGCAAGCCATCACAAACCAAACAGCAGCATGTGTATACTGTCCTCCGTTTTCACGCACACCGGGAACATATCCTTTTATATAACCGGGGTTCAACGTGGACTTATCAAAAGCGGGGTCTAATAATTGTATCAACGAAATATCTTTCCGTACCAATTTTTTATAGGCAGATTGCATTGCTATCAGTGAGCGTGTTTCATTTGCGGCACCGGATAATATTGACCAGCTTTGTGAAATGGAATCTATACTGCATTCTTCATTAACATACGAACCAAGCGGGGTA
Source organism: Bacteroidota bacterium (assembly GCA_018266575.1). Lineage (GTDB taxonomy): Bacteria > Bacteroidota > Bacteroidia > Chitinophagales > Chitinophagaceae > Puia. Next base: position 29,690 of record JAFEAE010000021.1, on the reverse strand, counting down.
CCATCGTCAAAGTATGCACGTTTATACCATTCCCCATCCCATGCATTGTTTTCAATATTCAGTTTCAATTTTTCGGCTTCGTCTTTACATTCTGTTAAAAAACCTGTATCATTTTGCATTTGCGCTATGGGAATAAATTTCATCAGCACGTCATATAAAAAAAATGCAAGCCAGATGCTTTCTCCTTTTCCATGTATGCCAACCTTATCCATTCCATCATTCCAATCCCCGGAACCGATCAATGGAAGGCCATGTTGCCCATAATGTGAACAAAACCGGATTGCACGGATGCAATGTTCATATAATGATGCTGATTGCTCGGAACGGATCGGAAGGTCATAATAAGATTCTTCTTCTGCATTTAAAATCCTTCCCTCCAGGAAATGTATTTGTTCATTCAATATGGATGTATCGTTTGTGTGTTCGAGGTATTTGCTTGTTGCAAACGGCAGCCACAAATAATCATCGGAACAACGTGTGCGCACACCTCTACCCAACGGTGGGTGCCACCAATGCTGTACATCACCTTCTTTAAATTGACGCGATGCATGCAACAGAATCTGTTCACGCACTAATTGTGGTGCTGTATGGATGAGGGAGATTGCATCCTGTAACTGGTCACGAAAACCGAAAGCGCCGCCGGATTGATAATACCCGCTTCTTCCCCAAATGCGGCTTGCAAGCGCCTGGTAATTCAACCATCCATTGGCAATAAAATTCAATGCGGTATCCGGTGTTTCTATTTGAACTGCAGACAATGTGTGGTTCCAATACTGATGCACTTTTTGCAATGCCCCAGATGCGTTATTATTTCCTTTGTATTTTTTGATGAGTTGTAAAACCTCATTCATATCTTTCCCGGAACCTATGCGAAAAACAATTTCCTGTTCTTCATAACGGTTAAGAGTAAACGAAATTTGCATAGCTGCGCAGGGATCTAACCCCGCACCAAAGCGGCCTGAAAGTTTTGAACGGCTCATGGCATCAGGGTTTGCAAGTGTTCCGTTTCTCCCGATAAATTCAGCCCTGTCTGTTGTAAATGTTTTTGAAATCCCATCTGCATCAAAAAACGCATATCGGTTGGCGAACTCGGCGCTGTAAGGATTATTGGCAATGATGGCGCCGTTTTCCAATTCCATTTCAGTAACAATATGCATCTGCGATTTTGCTCTCAGATCTCCCAATACCCATTCAATGTACCCGGTTGCAGAAAGTTTGCGAGTTCTTTCGGATTGGTTTTTTATTTTCAGCACAATAAATTTTATTGGTTCTTCCAGGTCAACAAATATTTTCACTTCTGAATTAATTCCATCTTCACTGTATTCAAAGACGCTGTATCCAAAACCATGGCGTGTTATATATGGCAATTTGCTTTTTGTGCGCAAAGGCGTCGGTGTCCAGAAATGCCCGCTTTCTTCATCACGCAAATAAAATGCTTCGCCGCTGCTGTCGGTTACTGGATCATTATTCCAAGGTGTCAACCTGAATTCATGCGCATTTTCCGACCATGTGTAAGATTGTCCGCTATCAGAAACTACAGTTCCAAAGTTTGGGTTTGCTATTACATTGCACCAGGGCAGGGGGGGAGTTTGTTTGTTGCTGGTAATGATAACATATTCTTTTCCATCTGCAGTAAAACCTCCGATGCCATTGAAGAAAACAAGATCATTTCTTGGTTGCACTGACGATTGTATGGTCGCATAAAAACGTGCCGGTGTGAAATGCGGCATCATTGTTTTTAATTTGCTTCGTTTGTTAACCTGTTCTTCCAAGCTACCGGAACTATCGGTGATGATTATGCGTGAAACGGTTTGAAATAATATCCTGTCTTCGTTCGGTATCTGGTCTGCACTTCTGATAAAAACTCCTCCGGGGCGGTCTTTCTCGTCGGCAGCAACACCTGGTGATACTAAACCAAGGATCTGGTTTTGCAATGCCTGCCTGTAACCGCCGTGATCTTCGTTCCATATAACAAGGTCTGTCATTAATCCTTTCAAGCGCCAGTATGCATGTGCCTGCAATAACTGTTTTACCAATTCAATGTTCTCCGAATTTTCGATACGCAACAAAATAACAGGGAGGTCGCCTGAAATGGAATAACTCCACAATGCAGATTGCGCTCTTCGGTTTTTGATGAGCACATCCGGATCGCCACGCAATGCAGGATTTACGTAAATAACAGAACTGGCAAGCTTTCCATACAATTGTGCGTCCGCTTCTGTTGCGTTGATCTGGCGCAACACCACCTGGCTGTGCGACCATGATAATTCAAACGCACGGTTTGCTAATGCACGGTCCTGGTATTTCTCGATCAATGCAGTACACAGGTTTTTTGTTTCGCCGATGCCGATGACCATATCTATAACTGCAGATTGTTGTGGCGCTACAATTATTTTATATTTCATTGCAACAACCGGGTAAAGTACCGGCCCTTCTGTGTTGGACAGTGCACCTGTATTATTGACAGATAAAGGTGATGTAATGCTATTGTTCCTGCCCAAAAAATTCATGCGGTCTGTTTCGTATGATATATCTTTTATTTCTGCCTCATGCACTTTCATTAAATGGAACATCCATGGCGGACGTTCATCAGAAGAACGCGGTCTTCTTGTACAAATGATCGCATTGCGTGCACGCACGATCTCTGTTTCCACAAAAAGATCGTTGAAAACCGGATGTGCATTATCTGCAGCGGCAGAAGAAATTACCACTTCTGCATAACTCGTGATCTCAATCGTTCTTGGTTTGCGTGAGTGGTTTGTAAGATGGACACGCCGTATTTCAATATCATCTTCGGGCGATACAACTACTTCGGTATGCGTTTCCATATCCTGATCTTTTCGACGAAACTCAGCACGTCCCTGAGAAAAAACCACTTCATACGTTTTTGCTTCTTTTAATGTAGGTTGAAAAGTAGAAGACCAATACGTATCATTATCCACATCACGTATGAAACAGAAATTCCCCCAGTTGTCGCAGGTAGTATCCTCACGCCAACGGGTAACCGAAATATTGTTCCATTTGCTGTAACCGCCGCCGGCATTGGATATCATCACATGATATCTTCCGTTTGATAGTAACTGTACTTCAGGAACAACGGTGTTCGGAGTTGTAATGATCCGCATCTCAGGGCTTCCGGGTGTAACGCTGATTGTAGAAGCTTGCGCACTCATCGTGTATGATGGTACTGCAAGAGGTATACGTTCCTGCAGTAATAATAATGTAGCCCGGAATTGAGGTTCCGCGTCAAAACGTTTTTGCATCGGTTCATCAAGCAACAAATAATTTAACGACAGGAAGCTCATTCCCTGGTGGTGCACCATAAATGATCTTATGATCGCTTCAGATTGCCCGCGTGGCAGGCGTGATGGTGAATAATCTACTGCTTCAAAAAAACCGAATTTTCCTTCATAACCATCATCAGAAAGTTTCTCTAAATTTTTACAGGCTTCTTCGGGATCAACCATTAATGCCATGACGGATGCATAGGGCGATATCACCAGGTCCTCGCCAAGGCCACGTTTCAGCCCAAGCCCGGGAACACCAAATGCACGGTATTGATAATTAAGGCTTGAATCGAACATGTAATACCCGGATTCAGAAATTCCCCACGGCACGTCGCGTTGTTTTCCATACTCAATCTGTTTTTCGACTGTTGATCTGTATGTCTGGTCGAGCAATGTGTTTCTATACGTCGGCATTACTAATAACGGCATCAGGTACTCAAACATAGATCCGCTCCACGAAACCAATATTGGGGAACCAACAGTATTGGTCAATTGCCTTCCTAATGCGAACCAGCTTTCCTGCGGGATTTTTCCCTGTGCTATCGCAACAAAAACCCCAAGCCTTGCTTCTGATGCGAGTAAATCGTAAAAGCTGGTATCCCTCCGGTGTTCGTCTGCATTGTATCCGATTGCAAGCATGTTCTGCGATTTGTCGAAGAGAAAATCATAGTCAACATCAGCCATCATCGCACATTCATCAGCAAGGCGTTGTATAATTTCCATCCTGCTTTTTGCATGTCTTGATGCTTCTTCTATCTGCCTCGTCAATCTATCTAACCACACTTTTTCTTCTGCAGAATTTTGTTCAGAATGCAATGATGTTATTTCCGGGAGAATGGTTGTTCCGGCTTCCGCTATTTCAACCATTGATGGAATAGTTTTTAACGACGGCAGCACAGCTAATTTTTCGGTTATACGTGGCAGTAAGAGCCATGGGATGAAAAATATCAATTCGTCACTTGCGCTGCGGCACTGTTTGGCGAATGCCTGTGCCCACCAATACGCTTCACTTTCTTTGTTGTTTGAAAGTTCATCGGTTAACTGCGATGCATAAGTCACAAACCGGTTAATATATTGATAATAAATTTCAGGTGTGATAGTTGTCAATTGATAGATAATGTTGATATCATCATTAATTTGTTGTACAGTTTTATTTTCTTTTACATTCTCTGCGATGATCCTTATAGTATCGTGCAATGCGTGAAATAATTCTGCTTTGATAATTTTTTGATTTAGTATTTCCAGAAGCCCTTGTCGCAATACTAACAGGTGCCCGCATAAATTTCCGCTATCTACTGTAGAAATATATTTTGGTGTAAGCGCATTCAATGAGTGTGTATCATACCAGTTATAAAAATGCCCTTTATACCGCTCAAGCACTTTCATGGTGCTCATGGTATTTGCGGTGCGTTCGAGAAGCTCGCCTGTAGTGATATAGCCAAAGTCGTATGCAGCAAGGTTTGCGAGCAACGACATTCCCATATTGGTAGGCGATGTGCGGTGTGCAATGCGTGCAACAGGATGCTCCTGGTAATTATCCGGTGGCAACCAGTTGTCTTCATGTGTTACGAAATTTTCAAAGAAAGCCCATGTTTTTCTCGAGATCCTGCGCAGAAAAATATTCTGGTTTTCCGTAAGCTTTGCATCCTGCTTTTGCAACGGAAGGCTTAGCCACCATGCAAATGCAGGAGATAGCATCCATGCAATTAAAAATGGCATGGCTATGATGATGGAAATATCGGGATGTGTGAAGAGATAGGATAAGATCAGTAATGAAAGAAAAGGTGCAAACCACATGGAAAGATATGTGCCGGCTAACGTATGCCGCAACCTGTTTGATGAATGCGATGGGCTCCACTCCAATAATTTTTTTCCGGAAACTGACATTCTCCAATTCGTGCGGATGATTGCATCGCAATTAATATATGCTTCATACGGAAGGCAGATGAGTATAAAAATGTTTTGTGCAAATTGGTTAGCGACTGCACGAAGCGATACAAACCAATGTTGTTTCCATTGCGCTTCTTTTGGCTTGCGGCAAACAATTTCATAACTGAAACTGATCATTGACGGAAGAATAATAATTGCTATAATAGTGAGTGTCCACAACCATGATGATTGCAATATTGTCCACCCCATGATGAGCAGCAATACCATTGCAGGTTGTACAAGGCTCCTGCGCAGGTTGTCAAAAATTTTCCACTTCGACAATAACGATATTGGATTTTGTCTCAGCTTTTTTTTATTATTCGGGACAAAAGGCCATATCCATGTTGCGATCTGCCAGTCGCCTCGTATCCATCTATGCCTTCTTTTTATATCTGCAATATATCTTGTCGGGTATTTTTCATGCAACTGTACATCGCTTATCAATCCCGAACGAGTATAACAACCTTCAAGCAAATCGTGGCTCAATATCCTGTTCTCCGGAAATCGGTCGTTCAATGTTTTTTCAAACATGTCAATCTCATAAATGCCTTTACCGATGAATGAGCCTTCATGAAAAAGGTCCTGGTACACATCAGAGGTCATGCGTGTATACGGATCAATGCCCGGCTCATTGCCATGCATCTGAGCAAACCAAGATCCATCTTCATCCGGCAAACTAACGGCAACGCGTGGTTGAAGAATGGTATAGCCTTCCGTAACGCGTTTTTTCTTCTCATTATATATGGGATGGTTAAGCGGGTGCGCCATTGTTGCAATCACTTTCCAGGCCGCCTCACGCGGGAGTTGAGTGTCCGTATCAAGCGTAATTATATATTTGATGGTATGATATATTCTCTCTTCACCAATAATTACATCGAATGCGTTTTCAGCCTTATCTCTATTTTTTATTAATGCATTTAATGCCGAAAGTTTCCCGCGTTTACGTTCATAACCCATCCATTTTTTTTCTGTACCATTCCATTTTCGAGGGCGATGAAATAAAAAGAAAATATCATTTTCATTTCTCCCATATTTCTTATTCAACCCCTGAATTTTGAGCACAGCTTCCTTCACCAGTTCTTCATCTCCCGGGAGTTTTTCTTCGGCAGCATCTGCAAAATCGGTGAGTAGTGCAAAAAAGATGTTTGCATCTTTATTTGCAATAAAGCGTACTTCTAATGTTTCAGCCAACCGATGTATTTCATCTATGCCGGTAAGCAATGTAGGTATCACAACCATTGTGCGGCAACTATCCGGAATAGCTTTTGAAAAATCCATTCGCGGGAGTAAATCTGGTTTTACCAATAATGTAGATAGCCAGTTAACAACAGTGATGGCAAGCTGACTTGAACATAAAAGAGATAATAAGATTAATGCGATGAGCAACCAGTCGCGCAAACCATCTGCATGTGCTTTTGCTACAATGAGGCTTGCAAAACCGATGCTGATGATGGAAATGGCAAGAATATAAAATGTAAAAGGCGAGCGCCGGAAAATCGTTTTTGAAATGCCGATGAATGTGTGTTTAACCTTTATTGTTTTTTCAAGTTCTTTACGTCCTTTATTAATAAGATAATACCCTACATGAGATTTGCGATAGTCGTCACTGTTAGTATCTTTCCCGCAGCCTGAAAATTTCACGGCCGTTTCTGCAACTTCTGTTTCTGATAATGTTGTTTTCTCCGCAATTTTTTCCACGACATGGCGGTAATGGTCGCGTGTATGGAAATCCATCTTTGCGTAGATACCTGATGCATCCTGCCTCAATGTTTGTTCAGTAATACTGATCGTTTCAACAAATTCGCGCCAGTCGGTAGTGCCTAAAAAACGAAGGCTGCCGATGCTGTTGCTGATGGAAATCTGATCTGCTGCGAGTTTGCGGTTTTCGAGGTGTACCAATTCATCCGTTGTTACCCCGTTTTCAGATAACCGTTGTTCGATCCAAGTTAACGGTAAAGATAATGTAGGGCCTTTGCCTTGCAACCTGCGTGCAAGTTCTGCAACAAACGAACTTTCCAAAGGCGGGCCTGACCTTGCCATGTCTGCTATTATCAATATCAGGCTCTTCGGATCTTTTTCTGCTGTTTCCGTCATTTCATCCGCCCAATAATCCGCCATATTTTTATTGATGCGGTTGATTGCTATTTGTGCTGCAAGCCTGCGCAAATTTTCAATCAACGCAAGCCGCAACATAATAGGTATTGCCCACAACTCGCCAAGCTTTAATGTAGTGATGGCCTGGTACGATGAAATAAAATTGTTGAGGCTTCTTAAATCAACACGGCCGTCGCTGTGAGAAATTATTTCGAGTGCAATATCATAAACACGGGGCAACCCTTCGGAAGGCCCTTCGGAAAGCTGCGGCAATCCTGAGCTGTAGCCTTTCGGCAAATGGCGTTTGCCTGTTCGTATCTGTTCTTCTATCAAATAAAAATTATCAAGCAGCCATTCGCCCGCAGGAGAAATTCTGCCTGATCCTTTCACGGATTCAGTGAGCAGGTTATGTACTTCAATCAACACTTCTTCATTATCTGCAAGGCGTTTTAATAACTGCTCTGTTTTTTTTCCTGTAACTAACGTGTGGCTTTTGGCAAGCGATTTTGCATACTGCTGCATTTGCTCTTCACTGAAAAGCTCCGAACGTATCGGCGGTTTTTCATTCGCATATTTTTTGATGAGGTTTTGCCCGGGAAATGAAACACGCAAATGAGAAAGTATTTCCTGTATCGGATTATTCTTGAGTATATCCTGTATCGTATTACTTTTCACTCCGAAAAATTTTGTGTTGAGCAATTCCTTTCATGCATTACAATACCATCAGGGTAACTAATCCGGTATCATATAGCTATCCGAAAGAAAATCAGGTGCGGCGGGTTAAAGGGCCTTCCGGGCCAGCGCAACAGGATGATAAAAACCAGCACTTATTATTGGTGCGCTTCGTGGCTTTTGATTTTATTATAAAGCGTTTTTCTGTCGATCTTCAAAATTTCGGCTGCTTTTGATTTGTTGAAGTTTACCTGTCTCAGCACATGCATGATGGTTTCATATTCGGCCTGCGACGCGGCGTTTTTTAAATTATTATTTCCGTTAACAGAAAAAGTATGCAATGAAGCATCTGGCTTGGGGTAAATGCCCTGGTGTTGTTTGGATTCAATAAGTTCAGCGGGTAATACTTTAGCAGATATTTTTCCTTCGGAAGTAAGCAATGCAGCACGCCTTACTACATTGCGCAATTCACGCAAATTCCCGGGCCAGGAATAATCGCAGAATATCTGTATCACTTCATCATCAAACCCGGACAATTCCTTTGTTTTGTTAAGTTCCATATTCGCTTTTTTCAGGAAGAAACCGGCAAACAACGGAATATCTTCTTTGCGGTTGCGTAGCGGCGGAAGTTTGATGGAAAATTCATTGAAGCGATGAAAAAGATCTTCACGGAATTTCCCTTTTCTATAAGCATCCTGCAAATTTTCATTTGAAGCAACAATGATGCGCACATCCAGGTGCATTTCTTTTGTTCCACCAACGCGTTTGAATTTTCTCTCTTGTATCACACGCAATAAAGCAGCTTGTATTTCATACGAAAGATTTGCTACTTCATCTAAAAATAATGTACCCCCATTCGCTAATTCAAAATGGCCTTCTTTATCAGCAAGTGCACCGGTGAATGCGCCTTTCACATGCCCGAAGAGTTCACTACCTGCCAATTCCTTTGATAATGTTCCGCAATCCATTGCAATAAATGGCTGGTTTCTTCTTTCACTGTTCTGATGGATCGTTCGTGCAAAAACTTCTTTGCCTGTTCCGCTTTCTCCATACAATATCACACTGTAATTTGTAGGTGCAACCAATTCGATTTGTCTATATAAATCTCTTGTGGAAGGATCGACTCCCCTGAGGAATTCGTTGCTTACACGGATTGCTTTGTCCGGCTTTTTTTCCTGCAATTGAGTTTCAATAGTTTCTTCATTTGTTATCGGCTGATCAAACGCTTTGTTGATTACATTCAATACTTCATCGGGTATCAGTGGTTTTGTGATGTAATCGTAAGCACCTGCTTTGATGACATCGATTGCAACTTTAATGTCTGAATAGCCTGTGATAATTATTACGATTGCACGCGGGTCAATCGATTTTATTTCATTCAATACCTCATGGCCTTCTTTATCGCCAAGCCTGAAGTCTGTAAGCACTATATCAAATTTCGATTCTTTAAATTTTTGAATGCCTTTGATCCCTGTGTGTGCAATTTCTGTTTCAAAACCTTTGCGCTGCAAAAACCTGCTGAGGAGGCTGCACATATCCATGTCATCATCTATTACTAAAATCCTTTTCATAAAAATCCTGTCTTTAGAGTTAAAGAAAAAAGTTAGCAAGAGAATGTAGGGCGGTGTATAATTAATTATAATAAACATCTTGCCAAAACTGAAATAGCAGTAATTAGCGGTTATGATTTTTTTGAGAAAAGGAAATTGCTCCACAGATTGTAGAAAATATTTCTCAACTTTTTTCTGAAGAACGGGAAATGAATGTTTTTTTAGGAAGCAAATCATTCTACTCGTTGGACAGAAAAAATATTTTTTTAATGCGCATCAATCTATTTTGATTTTTATATCCTCATATTTTCCCGGATTGCAATGTGTAATGAAATAATAAGAAATTAATCAGGAAGATTTGTTTGATCAGTGATTTTATAAGGGGAAATGTAGATTTTACACAATAAGCTTATTTTGAAATTTTTGGTATGGCTATTGCATTATAAAACCTGCAAACGATGACGTCAATAGCAATGGAATAATGAATTGATTAAATAACGGCTTGGTAAAACGGGCTGTTATTTAAAATCTAGAATATAAACTCATTTGTTAATCAAATACCATTATGCCGTTAAATTATTCTCCTATGCCGGTCAAATCACAAAATACCCCGATTGATGTAAAAAAATTATTGCAACTCCGCAACATATTGTCTGATGCTATAAAAAAATGCGATGAAATTATTTCTCTGATCAGTAATGATACGATTCGAAAAACATTATTAAGCCTCGAACAATTGAATTACCAGTATGTCCGCGAATTAAATGCACAAATAGAAATATTGGGTGGCAAACCGCTTGAAGTGATTTTCAATGATAATAAAGAGCTTGCTTTTTTGATCAATGTAAGCAAGAAGGCAAAAGGTGAAGTAGAGAAAAAAGCAGTTGGCCTTTGCACAAAGATTGAAAGGTCTGCCGTGGTGCTCTATAATAAAATGTTGAAGAGTTCCATCGGCAACGATAACCTTAGGAAAATGATCCGGTATCAACGCAACGGGATCATGTGCGCTAACCAGCAATTGAAATTATTAACGCAATTCATTCATCGATAAACTTAGTAGTAAGTTTCATTTTAGGGCATAGGGGTTGAAAGGATGTTTTTCCAGACATCCTTTCTTTTTTATATTCATCTCTGATTATTCTTTTAGCTTTTATTGCAACTATTTTCACTTCTATTGTTTTTGTTCGCAGGAAAAGCGGCATCCGGGGCGGATTATTCACCGCAACACTGATTAAACTCGCAATAAATTAGTAACTTCAGATCGTAAACTCTGACAAGTAGTAATACGAATCATGCCGAAGAAAAGCTTTGCCATAACCATTTTTACGGGTGCATTATTATGTTTGATTGCATCCTGTTTTCAAAACAACAAGGGCGAACAATCCCGGAAACTGCCTGAAACAGTCAGTTATAATTTTAATATCCGCCCCATTCTTTCCGACAAATGTTTTAAATGCCACGGCCCTGATGCGAGCCATCGGGAAGCGCATCTTCGGTTAGACATAGCCGATAGTGCTTATGCTGCGCTCAAGGAAACCAAAGGCGCTTTTGCAATTATTCCCGGTAAGCCCGAAGAATCGGAATTGCTGAAACGTGTAACATCAACAGATGTTACTTATATGATGCCACCGCCGGATGCGCATTTGGGAATGTTGAACGATTATGAAAAGAAATTATTCCGCAAATGGATTGAACAGGGAGCGAAATATGAAAGGCACTGGGCATTTACTCCCCCGGTGAAAGTTGCCTTGCCGGAAATAAGTGACAAGAGCTGGCCGAAAAATGAGATAGATTATTTTACGCTTCATCGTATGGAAGAGGAAGGACTGCAACCAAACGAACAGGCAGATAAAGAAAGATTGCTGAAAAGGGTTAGCCTTGACCTTACAGGATTGCCACCATCTATTGATATGATGGATAAATTTTTGGCAGACAACAGCGACAATGCTTATGAGAAAATGGTTGACCAGTTAATAGCAACTGATCAATACGGAGAGAAGATGGCAGTGCACTGGCTCGATGTTGCACGATATGCGGACAGTTACGGTTACCAGGATGATAATATCCGCACACAATGGCCGTGGCGCAATTGGGTGATACATGCGTTCAATAAAAATATCCCATACAACCAGTTTATCACCATGCAGATCGCAGGCGATATGATGCCGGGTGCAACGAAAGAAGATATTCTTGCGACTGGTTTTTTCCGCAACCACAAATACACCGAAGAAGGTGGTGTGGTGCCTGAAGAATACCGCATAGAGTACCTGATTGATAAAACAAAAACGTATGGTAAAGGGATTTTAGGATTGACGATAGAGTGTGCCCAATGTCACGACCACAAGTACGATCCTTTTAAACAAAAAGATTATTACAGCCTGCTCGCATTTTTCAATAACACCAAAGAAGTAGGTTATGAAGGTGATGTGTCCATTTCAAAACCAGCGAAAATGCCGGTTTTGTATATCAGCGACAGCGACCGGAGAAATGTGCTCACATACATTCAGCAAAAAGATACAAGTACATTAATGGTATCGGTGCTTGGAGAACTTGACACAGTTCGCAAAACATATTTATTGAACCGTGGAAGATACGACGCTCCCGGCATAGAAGTAAAACCTAATGCTTTGCCTGCTGTGATGAAATTTGACACAGCAGTATATCCGCGTAACAGGCTTGGCCTGGCTGAATGGACGGTAAGCAAAGACAATCCACTTACTGCACGTGTTTTTGTGAACCAGATGTGGCAGGAATTTTTTGGAAGGGGCATTGTAAAAAGTTCCGGCGATTTTGGTATGCAAGGCGATTTGCCAACACATCCCGAATTGCTCGACTGGCTTGCCGTTGATTTTATGGAGCATGGTTGGGATATGAAAAGATTGATAAAGCAATTGGTGATGTCTGCAACATATCGTCAGTCTGCAAAAATTACTCCTGATAAATTAAGCAAAGACCCCGAAAATATGTATTTGTCAAGAGGGCCGCGTAACAGGTTAAAAGCAGAATTTATCCGCGACCTTGTTTTATCAAGCAGCGGGTTGTTAGTGAAAAAAATCGGCGGGCCGAGTGTGAAACCGTATCAGCCACCAGGATTGTGGGAAAGTGCAACGTCAGGGCGTGGTGTGCTTGCAACATATATACAAGATCATAGCGATTCATTATATCGTCGCGGCATGTACACATTCATCAAGCTTACCGTTCCACCTCCATCAATGATCATGTTTGATGCAAGCAACAGGGACCAGTGCGAAGTGAGGCGCTTAAAAACAAATACACCGCTGCAGGCACTAATCATGATGAATGATCCGACGGTATTAGAAGCTTCGCGTGTGCTTGGAGAAAGATTAACAGCAGCACAAGGTTCTGTTGCAGATAAGATCACGAAAGCATTTCGTTTGATCGTTTGCCGAAGGCCAACAGACAAAGAATTAAAAACATTACAGGATTATTATAACGATCAGTTACAGGAATTCACAGAAAAAAAATTCGATGCACAAAAAACATTGAATGAAGGTGAGTATGTACATGAAAAAAATATTGATGTAAACAGCGCGGCATCATTTATGAAAACCATAACGATCATTTATAACCTGGAAGAAACAATTACAAAAACCTGATAATAAAAAATGGAAAAAGAAATTCTTGAGCAAAGCCTGAATATTAACAGGCGCAGGTTCTTATCGAGGCTTAGCCTTGGTATAGGAAGTGTTGCCTTAGGTTCACTGCTCATTCCCGATTTATTCAAAGGTAATGCAGAAGAAGCAGTGATGGCCGGATTGCCGCATTTTGCGCCACGTGCAAAACGGATCATTTATTTATTTCAGAACGGTGCGCCTTCGCAGTTGGATTTGTTTGACTACAAACCAATGCTGCAAAAAATGCAGGGCGAAGATTTGCCGGCTTCTGTGCGCATGGGGCAACGCCTCACCGGCATGACTGCCGACCAGGCAAAATTTCCATTGGCAGGAACGGCATTTCAGTTCAATCAATACGGACAATCACGGGCATGGTTAAGCGAACTTTTGCCCTACACTTCGAAAGTGGTGGATGATATTTGTTTCATAAAAACATTATATACCGAAGCGATCAACCATGATCCTGCACTTACATTTTTCCAGACCGGCGCACAACAGGGAAACCGCCCCAGTATGGGCTCATGGCTGAGTTATGGATTGGGAAGTGAGAATAAAAACCTGCCTGCATTTTGCGTATTGCTTTCAAAAGGAAAAGGTAACGGGCAAGGTGTATATTCAAAATTATGGTCGAACGGATTTTTGGATTCCATTCACCAGGGTGTTCAATTCAGCAGCGGTGAAAATCCTGTATTGTATCTCAACGATCCGTCGGCAATAAGCCGTCAAGACCGGAGAAAGATGATCGATAAAATTGCTGAGTTGAATGATGCATCGATGAAAGAATTTGGCGACCCTGAAATTGCTACAAAGATCCAGCAGTATGAAATGGCATACAGGATGCAAACGATAGTGCCGGAAATTACCGATATATCGAAAGAACCGGAAGACACTATAAAATTATACGGTCCTGAATGTATGATGCCCGGAACATTTGCCGCAAATTGTTTGCTTGCAAGAAAATTATCAGAAAGCGGTGTGCGGTTTGTTCAATTATATCATCAGGGTTGGGATGGGCATAGCAACCTTCCTAATGAGATTAAAGGACAGGCAAAAGATGTAGACCAGGCATCGGCAGCATTGATCACTGATTTGAAGCAACGTGGATTGCTCGATGAAACATTAGTGTTGTGGGGCGGGGAATTTGGGCGTACAAATTATTGCCAGGGAAAATTTTCACCGCAGAATTATGGACGCGATCATCATCCGAGATGCTTTACCGTATGGATGGCTGGCGGTGGCGTAAAACCAGGTGTATATGGGGAGACAGATGAATTCGGGTATAATATTGCAAAAGACCCGGTGCATGTGCATGATTTTCATGCGACGATTCTTTACCTGATGGGGTTGGATCATGAGAAACTTACATTCAAACACCAGGGGCGCAGATATAGGTTGACTGATGTTGCAGGCAAAGTAGTGAATGGATTGATAGCGTGATGGATAATTAGCAATTAAGAATTAATAATTTAAATCGTTTGTGGGTTGCCGTTAGTAGACGAAAGTTGAACAGGGCTACTAATGTGCAGGAATGCGATTCTTCCACTGGAAGAATCGAAGGCAACGATGTTGAAGAGTGGACAAATGCTGGTGACAAAAAATAAGAAATAAAGAATAAGGAATTAGAAAGGGATGAATTGAAAATTGAGAGTTGAAAATTGAAAACGCCCGAAACTCAGAGCTATAACTGATAACTATTTCTCAGAAATCGTATATCTCAAATCGTAAATGCTAAAATATGGATCGTAGAAAATTCATTCGACAAACATCAGTTGCTTCTACAGGGTTTTTGTATTTGCCTTCTTTATTGAAAGCGCAGAAAAAAGATAACATCATTCTCGGGCATAATAATAAACGTTACCGCCTGAATACCGAATGGAGCAAATTGGATGTTGAAAAATACCCGGTGAAAGATTGTCATGAAATGGTGCAGGACAGTAAGGGAAGGATTATTTTATTGACGAATGAAACAAAGAACAATGTTATTTTTTATGATAAGAAGGGAAAGTTGGTGAACACCTGGGGACACGAATATCCCGGCGCACATGGATTAACGTTGTTCAATGAAAATGGCCAGGAAGTATTATTTATCTGCGACAACAATCGCCACCAGGTTATCAAAACAACATTGGATGGGAGAGTGCTGCTCACGCTTGATTACCCCAAAGAAACAGGGCAATACACAAAAGCAGAAGAATATGTTCCGACAGAAACCGCGATCACCGCGAACGGGGATATTTATGTTGCGGATGGTTATGGAAAAGATTTTGTGATACAATACGATTACAAAGGAAATTATATCCGCCATTTTGGTGGTCGTGGAGATAAAGAAGAAAATTTATTGAATGCGCATGGCATTTGTATTGACCACCGCGATAAAAATAACCCGACACTGATCGTTACATCACGGCAACAAAATGCATTCAAGCGTTATACGCTCGAAGGAAAATTTATTAATACGGTTCCGTTACCGGGAGCGTGGGTTTGCAGGCCGGTGATCAACGGAGATTATTTGTATAGCGCGGTATTGCAAAGCAGCTCTCATGTGAATGAAAAATCAGGATTTGTAACCATACTTGATAAAGATTTTAAAGTGGTTTCCAATCTTGCGGGCAATGATCCGACGTATACCAATAACAAACCGGATGAAATGCATCAAACTGTAAATGTGTTTCAATACCCGCATGATGTATGCATCGATGATGAACAAAACATGTATGTGTGCCAATGGAATTCAGGCCATGTGTATCCATACAAATTAGAGCCTGTTGTATAATTCAAGATCAAACGAATAACGATTGCATTCAATTCAGAAAATAACTTCCCCTTTTTTATTTCATTTTATTATTAGAAACCATTTCACATAGATGATTAAGTGGAGAAATATTTTGTACAGCATCACGTTAGCAGCGAATTGCCTGCTTTGTTTCCTGTTAATTTTTTATGACCGACTTGTCGTTCCTTCCTTGTTACAGGTTGCGGGCCGTGCGCATCCTTTGTTTCTTCATTTCCCGATTGTGTTATTTATTTTATTCATTGCATGGATATGGATCGTGCCGAAAAAAATATTTCACTCGCTGGACTTGTTCGACAGTATCAGCCGTTGGTTATTGTTATCAACTGCATTTACGGCTGCATTAACTGCTTTGATGGGAATTTTTCTTTCCAAAGAGCCCGGCTATAACCCGGATTCATTAGTATGGCACAAATGGAGTGGCGTGCTGATTTCCCTTTTAACATTCTGCTGGTATTCTTCTTATGAAACATTGAACAGAAAAAAAATTGTATTGGCGATTTCAAGTTTAAGTTGTGTGATCGTGCTGATGATCGCCGGTGACCTTGGTGCGGATATTACACATGGAGATAATTTTTTATTTGCACCTGTTTCCAAAAATGAAATAAAAAAGAAAGTGGCATTGAGTGATGCATTTGTTTTTGCAGATATGGTGAAACCGATCCTTGATACAAAATGTATGAGTTGCCATAACAGCAAAAAAGCAAAAGGTGAGTTGGTGATGGAAACGCAGCAGTTGTTGCAGAAAGGTGGAAAGGATGGGGTGTTGTGGGATACAACCGATGCTAACCTGAGTTTGATATTGCAACGTATACATTTGCCTGAAGAAGAAAAAAAACACATGCCGCCTGCAGGAAAGCCACAATTGACGGAGCAGGAAGTTGCGATCTTATACAACTGGATAAAACATGGGGCCAACTTCAACATGAAAGTAACGGAGTTGGAACCGACAGATACTTTGCGCGTTATTGCGCAAACCATTTTCAAATCGTCTGATGAAGATGAAACCTATGACTTTGCAGCGGCAAGTGAAAAAACAATTCAAAAATTAAATACCAATTATCGCGCTGTGTACCCATTGGCAGAGGAATCGCCGGGGATTGCAGTTGACTTTTTTGGCGCAGCTTTTTTTAAATCCGATCAACTGAAAGATTTGCTGGAAATAAAAACGCAACTTGTTTCTTTGAATTTGGATAAGATGCCTGTTACTGACAACGACCTTCAGACCATCGGTCAATTCACTAATCTGCGCAAGCTGAACCTTTCTTTCAGTAAAATAACAGGCAACGGATTGCCGGCATTGGATAAATTAATTCATCTCAAAGAAATTTCTTTAACGAATACATCAATTAAAAAAGAAGACATTGAAAAATTAGCTTCGTTAAAAGAGTTGCACCATATTTTTATCTGGAATTCAGGAATCAGTGTTGCCGATGCAAACGCAATCCGGAAAAAATACCCGATGCTTGATCTTGAAACAGGAATGCGTGTAGACACAATGTATTTAAAAATAAACCCGCCTGCTATTCTTACCGACCAGGCTGTGATTGTTGATACGCCAATTCAATTACGAATGAAACATTTTGTCCCGGGCATTACCATACATTATTCAACAGACGGAACAGTTCCCGACAGTATCAATTCCCCTTTGTATACTGATAAAACATTTATCGACAAGCCGGGATTGATGAAAGCAAAAGCATTTAAAAAAGGGTGGAATGGAAGTGATGTAGTGGAATACCGTTTTTATAAAGCAACTTACAAAGCAGATACAGTTATATTGTTGAAGCCGGCGGATTCAAATTACAAAGCAAAAGGAGGAAGGACGATCAATGATTTTGTGAAAGGGTCACAGAATTTTGGTGATGGAAAATGGATTGCATTCCGCAATAATAATATGGAATGTTTGATGGTGTTCCCGAAAACGATCACTGCACAAAACATTACGATAAGTTCGTTAGTGAACCCGGGGGGCTGGGTGTTTCCGCCAAAGGATGTAAAAATATTCGGAGGCACAAGTGAAGGCAGCCTAAAATTGTTATATCATCTATCCCCGCCGAAAGATACCATGCTTACATCAAATTATATGATCCCATATGAATGTAAGATCGCACCGACAGCATTGAAGTATATTAAAGTTGTTGCAGAGCCATTCGGAAGGATTCCTAAATCATTTATACCTGTGCCTGTAAAGGAGGAAAAGAAAGTTGCAGACAATAAAGATAAAACAGCTAAACCTGTTGTTGCTGTGAAAAAAGAAAAACCTAAACCGCCCAATTACAATGGTTGGTTTTTTATAGATGAAATTTTTGTGAATTAGGTTTTGTTTTCCCGCAATGGAGCAATGATGTGAGGAAAATACAAAATCAAGTAATTGATTTCTCTGAAAAATAATCGGGAAAGCCCTTGCGTCTCTGCGTCGTTGTGAGAAAATAAAAATCATCTCCGCAAACGATACCGGCAACGTTTGCATAAATAAAACATATCCTTCGCGGTTAGTATAAAATCAACCTTTGATAAAATTGTATAGTTTTAATTTGAATGTTAAGCGGGGTATTAAATAGAAATGCCCGGTACGTTTTGTTTTACTTGTCTGATTCCTTCCCCTGATTTGCCCTGGTAAAAAATGATGTATTATGAAATGTGGCAGGAAATATTTTGATAAAATAAATTCAGTGTTATTCACAAGCCGATCCAAAAATGAACGATGAAAAATGAATTTATTGAAATAGCTGTTGCTAACCTTCAGAAAAATGCCCGTATACATGCGAAATGGAAAAAACATATCAGCCGGGAAATAGATGGGAGATTGGAAATACAGGTTGGTAACAAAATAATTTTACTGAATGCGATCATACGGGATGAAGTAGATGAGGATGGGTTGAACGAAATTTATAAGCTCGCTGTTAAATATGTTCAGTTTGTTTTGATAACAAAAAGCATCCCGCCCAAAATAAAAGACTTTTTGCAACAGGTACATCTTGCTTACCTCGAAGAAAACGGCAATTTTTTTCTTGAGCAGAAAAATATTTTTATCCTCGTTGAAAAATCAGAAGCCGGAATGTTGCAGGAGGCAGTAATCAAAAGTGTAGCATCAAAACGCAGGTGAAAAAGCAAATGGATTTATTTCCCATGATAAAAATGTACAAGTAAAAAAGTATAAAATGTTTGTGTAAAAACGGTTTTAAAAACCTGTGTACTAATCAAAACGGGTTTTACCCGGTTTTTTCATCTCTTTGTTTTTCCTGCATCATTATCCGATTAGTATTACTTTTTGTCAGAAAAATATCAGTCTCTTTTTTTTCTAAAAAAACTCAATTTTTCGCACACGATACCGGCAACGTTTGCGTAAATAAAGTCCTTACACTCACTATTCATTGAAAAAAATGTTCGGTAAAATTGTATTGCTGACATTTTATACTGACTGCTTTATAAGCCTTGATCACACAAGGGTTCATTGATAAACACATCAAATGCTGCATGCCTGAATTTGATGATGTGGTGTAGATAGTAAGCGGCCGATACATATCAGCAATCATTATTGCTTAAAAACTATGCCAATGGAAAATCTTCTCATTTTGTTTTCTCCCTGAACATTTATTGCAATTACCTGAGATAAAAAAATATCAGTGTATTGTTTTTTTAAAAGCTCATTTCTTTTAACTATAAAACTTAACCAATTCATGATGCCCAAATTAAAAATTCATAAAACGTATACAGCCTGGTATACATCTTTACTCCTGGGGCTATTGTTTTTTTCTTCTCAGGTATTCGCCCAGAATAAAACAATAACAGGGAAAATATATTCGAGCGAAAGCGACAGCGCATTGGCCGGCGTAACGGTAAGAATTAAAGGTGCTGCCGGTAGTGCAATTTCTGGTGCTGACGGGGCTTTTACCATTAGCGCCCCCGGCAATGCTACATTGATTTTTAGCGCTATTGGATTTACCACACAGGAAGTAGCGGTAGCCAACCAAAGCACACTGAATGTGCGGTTGGTTATTGATCCAAGGTCATTGCAACAGGTAGTTGTGATAGGTTATGGTTCTGTGAAACGCAAAGATGTTACCGGTGCGATCAGTAGTATCGGGGCAGAGCAGATTGAAAAAGTTCCTGTAACTACACTTGAACAATCCTTGCAGGGGCGTGCTGCCGGTGTGCAAATCACAAGCAATGATGCTTCACCCGGCGGAAATATTAATGTGTTGATCCGCGGAACAGGTAGTTTGGCAAATAACGGAAACGTTCCGCTGTATGTAATTGATGGTTACCCTCTGGAAAGTGGAGGCATCAATAATATCAATCCAAACGATATAGCTTCTATAGATGTATTGAAAGATGCATCTGCAACAGCTATTTATGGAATGCGTGCTGCAAATGGCGTTGTTATTATAACAACAAAACGCGGCAGAAAAGGTGGTTTGCAGATTTCACTCGATGCGTATGAAGCTTTTCAGAGCAAGCCTAAAGAATACAAAGTATTAAATGCTGAGCAGTTTGCAACACTTGCAAACCAGGTAGCAGCAAATTCAAATGGCAACTTCCAGTCGTTTTCTGCATGGTCTAATCCATCTGCGCTTCATAGTGTTGACTGGCAGAATGCCTTGTACAGGACAGGGCTAACCCAGAATTATAGCCTCGCTATTCGTGGCGGAAACGATAAAGTACAATCTTCAACATCTCTTGGTTATTACGGACAGAAAGGAATTGTTCAAGGTTCTTATTTTAAACGGTTAACTCTTGCAACTAACCTGGATTATCAACCAATAAAGTGGTTGAAGTCATCTACCAGTTTTAAATATTCCCACCAGGATGCGAATGTTCCATTCGGGGGTAATGGTAGTAATAATCTGCTTGCATTGAGTGAACTTCCTCCAACATTGGATAGCGGTAATAAACTTACCTATCAAATCAAAGATGCAAGTGGTAATTACGGGTTCTTCAATCCGATCTATACTTATGTTGCAAAATACTCGAACCCACTTTTCAGTATAGAAAATAACCGTTATCAAAATTTGACGAACTTCTTTTTGATGAACTCTTCGTTAGAGGTTACTATAATCAATGGTCTCAGAATTAAAACAAATGCCGGGATAACATATAACGGTTATTCCGGCTATTATTTCGCTCCTGAAGATGACCGTTTGGTAAATCAATATGGAGCGCAGGCTGGTGCAACACAGAATGCAGCATACAGCCAGAGCACTAACAGTAGCTTTGATTGGTTATGGGAAAATACATTGTCGTACGACAGGACATTCGGAAGGCATACTGTAAATTTTGTTGCTGGTGTTACCGCGCAGAAGAACCAGTATAATTCAATGGCAGGAAGCGGTATACCACCGAACAATACAATCATGGATCTTGCGCAAAGTACCGCTGTAACGTTTACTGCCGGGCAAAACGGGCAAACGATCACTTCGCTTGCATCTACATTTGGCAGGTTAAGCTATAATTATGATGAAAGATATTTTATAACAGGAACGTTGAGAAGGGATGGGTCATCCAAATTTGATGAAGGCCATCAATATGGATTGTTCCCTTCTGGTGCAGTTAAGTGGCATGCAAAACAAGAATCATTTTTGCAGGATGTTAATTGGCTATCTGATTTGAGTTTCAGGGGAAGTTATGGTGCGGTTGGTAACTCTGCAACAATTGCGCCTTTCCAGTTTCTCGCATTATATGCAGCAGGATCTGCAGCAAACACAGCACCTAACTACGGGTATACTTTCGGAATCCCTAAACAATATGCACCCGGTATTTATTCAACACAGCCAGCTAACCCTGATCTGAAATGGGAAACAGATTACCAGACAGATATCGGAATGGACATTGCGTTTTTGCAGGGAAACCTGAGATTAACTGCAGATTGGTATGAAAGGAAATCGCAGGACTTCCTGCTTACAATTCCTGCGCCTGCACAATCCGGTTATTCATATCTGACACGCAATGTAGGTAGCATGCTTAACAGGGGGCTTGAATTTGCACTATCATATAACCATGCAGTCAACAGGGATTTTACATGGGGATTAAACGCTACGTTTAGCACGCTTTACAATGAGCTCACAAGTATTACATCAGGGACAACACAGTTACCAAATTTTGGTAACCCAACAACAACCATACCTGGTGATGGTTGGAACCCATTCAGTGAAACATTTGTTGGGCAGCCTGTTGGTGAATTCTTCGGATATAAATCAATCGGTATTTTTCAATCACAGGCGCAGATCGATAAGTTAAATGCAGCAGCTGTTGCCAATGGGTTTGCTGCTTATCAAAAAACAATTACACAACCGGGCGACCGTTATTTTGCAGATGTAAATGGTGATGGAACTGTAAATGCAAGCGACCAGGTGAGCCTTGGCAGCCCGATACCAAAATTCTTCGGCGGATTGAACCTCGATGCCACATTTCAGTCGTGGGACTTCAATGTATATTTCTACGGTGTATATGGAAACAAAATTTTCAATTTTGCTGAAAGTTCTTTAGAAAGTTTTCAAAACAGGAGTTTTGTTGGTGTTGAAAATATCAGCCAGGAGTATTTGCAAAATGCATGGACGCCAACAAATGCTTCTAATAAATATGCAAGGATCACTTCAAACGATGATGCTATCGGCAGCAACGTGGCATCAAGCGCTTACGTAGAAAACGGAAGTTTCCTGAAATTAAAAAACCTCACGGTCGGGTATAGTCTCCCGGCAAGGGTAATCGGCAACCTGCCGTTCTCAAAAATAAGATTGTATGTATCTACTCAAAACCTGTTCACCATCACGGGGTACAAAGGGCTCGATCCTGAAATTGGTTACCAGGGTGGCAATGCTACACAGAACGGAGTTGATAATGGAACATATCCTTCTTCGAGATATTTCACTGTAGGTTTAAATGTAACGTTTAAATAAAAAATAGTAAAAGATATGAAAATAAATATGAGAACTTTTGCCATCATCGTTGTAATTGGTGTGGCATTAAGCCCTCTGGCTTGTAAAAAAAGTTTTTTAAATCAGACTGATACGTTTGCCGCGACAGCTGATGCGACTTTTACAAAGCCCCAACAGGTAATAGCGCTTGTAAATGCAATTTATGATACATACCAGAGCAGTGACCTTCTTAAAAAATCGATCTGGTATTATGCAAACTTTTTAACGCACGACTGGTTTAATAACGGAAACGATATTGTGTGGAACTACTATGGTATCGGTGCCGATTTTTATGCGCTGCCAACATTTTGGAATAATGCATACATCGGGATAGCAAGGGCAAACGCGGCATTGGAAGTAATTGCAGATACAAAAGCAAAGGGAATAATCACGCCTGACCTTGCCGACCGTTTAACCGGTGAAGCATATTTCCTGCGTGGGATGACCTATTATTATTTAGCAGGAACTTTCGGCGGTGTGCCATTGGAATTAAAAGCAGAAACAAATGGATTAACACCCCGTTCATCCCAGGATTCTGTATTTATGCAGGTAGTTTCCGATATGCACATTGCTGAAGGCTTGTTGTTGTCAAAAACACAACTTGCAGCAACTGATATCGGCCGTGCAACAAAAGGCGCTGCTTACGGTTATGAAGGCGCCGCACAAATGTGGCTCGGCAGGTACGATTCTGCATTGGTTGCCTTTAATAATACAGAGCTGACCAGTAACTATCATTTGCTGACGAATTTTGTTGACGTTGGTGAATACAGTCACCAAAACAGTGATGAATCATTGTTTGAAGTTCAGTTCAATGTTTATGGTTCGCAGAGTTGGGACGGAGGTTGGCAAGATGGCGGCGAAGAAGCCTGGATAGATGATTTCAGTTGGCCGCAGGAGATCAGTGGTTTTGGATATGATTATGGTAACCCTGGCCTCTGGTATTCTTACCAGGCTGGCGATTTGCGAAGGGCTGCAACAATTGCTGGCCCTGGTGATAGCCTTGTTAGTCCCGATATCATTGCAAAATGGGGCGGCATCAAAGGTTATGCAGTGGTTCTGTCAAGTTATCAATCTAATCCAAATGTATATTCAGATGGTAGTGGAAATCCAATCAATACTGTTGGTACAGTTGCACATCCCTGGTTTGGGCTTGATGGTACTCCGCGTTCAGGATATTATTGCGCAAAAAAATGGAGGGACCCTACATTAACAGGCGCTAATGGAACATCCGCAATTTTCGGAGGACAAAACCAAATCATGCTTCGCTACGCAGAAATATTATTGGACAGGGCTGAATGTAAAGTGCATACTAATGATATTGCAGGCGCAATGGCGGATCTGAAATTAGTACGCGACCGTGCATGGGGCGGAACAGCTCCTGTAGTTATGCAGGATGGTTTAACATGGGACGGCAAGCCAACTACTCCAATTACAGACCCCATGCAAATGGTACTTAGTGAGTATAGGCACGAGCTTACCGGAGAATATTCTTTGATGTACGATTTGCGCCGCGCCGGCCCGGGTGTTGCATCTGCTTTTATCCAGGCAGCTTATGGCACAACCAGCAGCACAAACCAGATCACATATCCGTATGGCCCAACTGCTGATGGCAAAACACATGGAGTGTGGATGACCACACTTCCGGCAAATAAAGATATTCTTCCAATACCGGTTAGTGCAATTGCGCTTAATCCAAACTTAACACAAAACCCAAGTTATTAATAGCAGGCTTTTGCAAAAAAGGCTTTCTCCAAAAGAGAAGGCTTTTTTATTATCTGTAATTATGTTGTATATTTTTATAACATCATTCTCTTGAGAAATCGCTTATGAAACTTTTCCGATTATTAATCTTATGTGCGCCTTTTTCCTGCATGATCGTTTGTGCTGATCATTCAACTGTGTTGTTTGAAAAAATTTCTTCATCATATTCGGGCATCACATTCGCCAATAACATCACAGAAAATGATTCCATCAACCCGTTCAATATCGTAAATATTTACAACGGCGGTGGAATTGGTGTCGGCGATTTTAATAATGACGGGTTGCAGGATATTTATTTCACCGGCAATATGGTTTCATCAAAATTATATCTCAATAAAGGAAACTTTAAGTTTGAAGACATTACCGAAAAAGCAGGCGTGGAAGGATTGGGAAGATGGGCAAGGGGCGTATCTGTTGTTGATATCAACAATGATGGATTGATGGATATTTATATCTGCAACACCATTTATAAAGATTCTTTGCGAAGAAGAAACATCTTGTATGTGAACCAGGGGATAGATAAAGATGGCATTCCTCATTTTAAAGATATGGCTGCAGAATATGGGTTGGATATTCATGTACAGTCAACCATGGCAAGTTTTTTTGATTATGATAATGACGGTGACCTGGATATGTATCTCACGGTGAACGAAGCTTCCAACGGGAATAACCCTTCTGATTTTTTGCATCGCAATAACAATGGTGCTCCACCAAGCATCGGAAGGTTATACCGGAACGATATGGACCCTGTTCTTAAGCATCCCGTGTTTCATGATGTTTCTGAAAAGGCAGGAATGAAATATGAAGGCTACGGGCATGCAGCCACAATTTGCGATATCAATGAGGATGGATGGAAAGATATTTATGTTTCAGATGATTTTTTATCGAACAATATTTTATACATCAACAATCACGACGGCACTTTTACAAACCGTGCCAAAGAATATTTTAAACATACATCGTTTAATGCAATGGGACAGGATGTTGTTGATATTAATAATGATGGCATGCCTGATGTTGTAGAACTAGATATGAATCCCGAAGATAATTACAGGAAGAAAATGATGCTCGGCCCAAACAGCACTTACACATATCAGAATTTTGATTTGTATGGATATCAATACCAATATGTGAGAAATACCTTGCAGATAAATCAGGGGCGAAGTATAGGTGAAAATGATTCTATAGGGATTCCCGCTTT
This sequence comes from Bacteroidota bacterium, assembly GCA_018266575.1. Lineage (GTDB taxonomy): Bacteria > Bacteroidota > Bacteroidia > Chitinophagales > Chitinophagaceae > Puia. The sequence goes on along the minus strand of JAFEAE010000021.1, from coordinate 3,853 downwards.
CAGCGAAGTTGGTTTTATGAGCGGCATATCACAAACCGATTGGAGCTGGACTCCGTTGATTGTTGATTTTGATAACGATTCTTACCGGGACCTGGTCATCACAAACGGGTTCCCCCGTGATGTATCTGATCATGATTTTATGGCATACCGCCAGAAATCCACAGGGCGTATCAGCACAAAGACGATGATCGAACAAATTCCGCAGGTGAAACTTCATAATTATGCGTTTAAAAATAAAGGCGATCTCACGTTTAGTGATAACACAAACGCATGGGGTTTATCGCTGCCTACGTTTTCTAACGGTGCCGCCTATGCGGATTTCGATAATGACGGCGCAATGGATATGGTTGTCAATAATATCAATGATGAAGCCTTGCTGTACAGGAACACATCGAAAGCTAAAGATACATCTGCACATTTTCTTCAGATTAAATTCAAAGGCGATAAGCAAAATGTTAATGGGATAGGGGCCATCGCAAATATTTATTATGATCATGGTAAACAACAAGTGTACGAGAATAATCCTTACAGGGGCTATTTGTCAACTGTGGAATGCATCGCACATTTTGGATTGGGAAAAATTACAGAAGTTGATTCTGTTGTTGTAAAATGGTATAACGGTCACGCACAAACGATCAGGGGTGTAAAAGCCAACCAGGTGCTTACTGTTAATTTGATCGACGCAAAGGAAAACTATTCAGATCAAAAACCTGCTGTTGCACAGAATACACTGTTCACAGAAATAACATCAGCCGCAGGCATCAACTACAAACACCAGGATTATGATATGATTGATTTCGATGTACAGTCGCTTTTACCCCACAAACTTTCTGAATATTGCCCTGCGCTCGCAGTGGCAGATATTGATGGCAATGGTTTTGATGATTTCGTTATAGGTGGTAACCAGAACCATCATGCCACAATATTCTTTCAACAACCCAATGGAAAATTTTTACAGAAAAGTTTGTTGCCCGATGGTGTCAATGAAATGAATTATTATAAAGATGAAGGCCTGTTGCTCTTTGACGCAAACAGTGATGGCAAGCCAGATCTGTATATTGCCCGTGGCGGATATAAATCCGGGGATGACAGCAGTAGTTACCAGGATATGTTGTACCTCAATAATGGCAACGGAAATTTTACTGCTGATTCATCTGCTTTGCCACATAACCTCACAAGCAAATTATGTGTAAGGGCCTTTGATTTTAATAATGATGGTAAGATGGATTTGTTTGTATCAGGACGTGTGCAACCGGGAAAATATCCAAAACCGGTGAGCAGTTTTATTTTCAGGAACGATTCAGAAAACGGGCATGCAAAATTTACAGATGTAACAAGTGAGGTTGCGCCGGATTTGAAAAAAATAGGAATGATATGCGATGCATTGTTCACCGATTTTGATGGCGACGGGCAGACTGATTTGATAGTAGTAGGTGAATGGATGCCCGTTACATTCTTGAAAAACGTAAATGGAAAATTTAAAAATGTTACTTCAACTTCAGGTATTAGTACTAAAACAGGTTGGTGGAACTCAATAACGGCCGGCGATTTCAGGCACACCGGCAGAATGGATTATATCGTTGGCAATGCGGGGTTGAATACATTTTACAAAGCAAGTGATGAATATCCGGTTTATATAACCGCAAAAGATTTTGATAACAACGGAAACTTTATAGCTATACCTTCTTTGTACCTGCCCGATGAACATGGTGTAAAAAAAGAGTTTCCATCGCATGGAAGAGATGATATTGCCCAGCAATTTCCGGTTGTGAAGAAAAAATTTGCTACATACAAACCGTTTGCAACAGCAACAATTGATGATATTTTATCACCGTCACAACAAAACGGGGCCTTGCGTTTAAAAGCAAATACCCTTCAGTCCTGTTACCTGCGAAATGATGGAAATGGAAAATTTACGATCATTCCATTGCCTGAAGAAGCGCAGGTTTCAACCCTAAATGGGATGGTGGTAGATGATTTTGATGATGATGGGAACCTCGATATTTTGATCAATGGCAACGACTATGGTACCGAAGTAAGTACGGGGCGATATGATGCATTAAATGGTTTGTTGTTGAAAGGAGATGGGAAAGGGAGTTTTGTTCCATTGTCGATTTTGCAAAGCGGTATTTATATTCCTGGAAATGGAAAAGCTTTGGTAAAATTGCAAGGCAGCTCAGGGAAATATTTAATTGTGGCGAGCCAGAACCGTGGTGCATTAAAATTATATGAACAAAAGAAAAAAGGTAATAGTATTAAATTAAATGCGGATGATATTAATGCAGAACTGCATTTTAAAAACGGGCAAATTCAAAAAGAAGAATTCTATTATGGGGCTTCATTTTTATCCCAGTCAGGAAGGTTTCTTTCTATCGGGGGAAATGTTTCTGATGTAGAAATTACAAATACAAAAGGCAATAAAAGAAGAATAATTATTTCAAAATAAATTGGCACGCCGTCTAACGGTAATCTGTATACGATGATGCAAATAAAAAAATTATCCTTATTGCTTTTAATGGCAGCCGGTATCATTTTCTTTACACAATGTCTTGATCCTGGTAATAATAAAGATCCCCGCGGTAAGGCATTTGCCGGTTCTGAAGCCTGCGTTACATGCCACAAAGAAATTTATGGATCATATCTGCATACTGCTCATTTTCATTCTGCCAGTCTTGCATCTGCAGCTACTATTGAAGGAAGCTTCTCCAAAGATTCAAACATTTTTGTTGTGAACGATACAACAAAAATAATGATGGAAAAAAGAGACAATGATTTTTACCAGGTGCTTTACGAGAATGGAAAAGAAAAACGGGCGGAACGTTTCGACATCGTGTTTGGATATACCAAAGGGCAGGCTTATTTATACTGGAAAAAAAGCCTGTTGTTTCAATTGCCTGTTTCATATTTCACAGGGCTTCATGATTGGACAAGCAGCCCGGGATATCCTGAAGGAAAAGTTTTTTTTGACAGGCCTGTTTTTAAACGATGTTTTGAATGCCACTCTTCTTTCATCAAACAATCAGGTGTATATGAAGTAAAAGCCCTCGACAAAAATTCTGTGATCTATAATATAGATTGTGAGAGGTGCCACGGGCCTGCGGCTTCACATGTGAAATTTCATACAGAATATCCTTCTGAAAAAGAAGGGAAATATATTATATCATTTAAAAATTTTACACGCTCACAAAAGATAGATATGTGTGCTTTATGCCATTCTGGTAATAACAATATTATGCTGGCCTCCACATTTGCTTTCCTGCCGGGGGATTCTTTGTCGCAGTTTATGATTGTAAATAAAAATATCCCACCTTCAGGCAAGCCTGATGTTCATGGAAACCAGCCGCAGCTTTTGGAATTAAGCAAATGTTTCAGGGCCAGTAATATGGATTGTTCTACATGCCACAATACACATGTTAATGACCGGGGAAATTATGCGCAATATGCAGAACGGTGCCAAACCTGCCATTCGGAGGCAAATCATAATTTTTGCAAGATGGCAGATTCATTGGACAGATCATTTGTTAGAAACAATTGTACAAAATGCCACATGCCGGAGCAATCTTCCAATATTATTAAGGGAAAAACATCCGATGAAGGGATGCAGACAGCCGTACAGATGGTAAATCACCGGATCGCAATTTATCCTGAAGAATCTCAGAAGATCATTTCATTATTGCAAAAAGAAAATGGTACTTCAAAAAAATAAATCAATTTTTAATTATCATTCCTCACACCGCATACACCAACCTCCTTGCTTTTGTTGATTCACCGATGGTAAGCTCAAAAGGCAACAACTGGTTTTCATGATCTACCGGCCGTTTTGACTCAATGGTTTTTATCAATAATTCGGTCG
>JAFEAE010000020.1 GCA_018266575.1 Bacteroidota bacterium | reverse complement strand
GGATAACCTTCCTATTGTTTGTTCAACAATTCCTGAGGCTGTTTGATGCAATAAATCATCTTCAAACACATGAACCATTTCATTTTTATAAGCGGCATTATCCGGTATAAAAACGATCAACCCACGATCAGCAAATAATTTGTGCACCAACTGAAAAGTTCCGGTTTGGATATCCGGGCTTTTCAAATAAGAATCCCTTAGGAGCTGTACCAATTCTTTTCCATAAGGCTCAATACCAAATTCACCTTCTATCCTGTCAATGATTTTTTCAAGGCCATTCGGTTTCATTCTTCCCACAGCGCCTTTCTGGTTGGTATCCCAAACTATCTTTTCATTATTTAAATAAATATTTCCCAATTCATCAAGATCTGCATCTTCACTCCCCATAAAATATACCGGCACAAAATCAAACTGAGGGAATTCTTTTTTTAATTCCTCCGATAATTTTATAGTGTGTAAAATTTTGTAGATAAAATAAAGTGTACCGGTAAAAATTGCAGGTTGATGCGCTGTTGTTATTGTGAAAGTATTTTCTTCAGAAAGCTTATTGATATTATGAAGAACGACTTCGCTCGATGCAACTGTTTTGTACTGAAGTTGCAACTGCTCTACTAAAACCTTCCTGTTTGTATTGAATTGCTGGCGGGCATGTATAGCCGATTTTATTCCATCTATTGAAACAGGGTGTTTATAAAACGGTTTCAATTCATCCGCTTTATTCAAATAATCAATGATGATCTTCGAGAAAAAACCCGTCTCTTCAAAAGATAAATTGGTGGCAGTACAATTCATAAAGAAAGTAAAAATAAGAAGTCTTACATTACCAATTTTAACCGCTTAAAATATTTATTAGCCCAGGTAAGTGCATCGCTTTACTTAGATGACAGTTGATAAATGAAAGCCCCGAAAATAATTCACACTACACTTTCAGCCTGACAACTGACATCTGTCATCTTCCTCCTGTTGCACTCAAAATCAATTGTACCGTTCAACAGCGAAAGCATTAATATCAATGCTCGGTACTTCATGACCAACGATTTCTTCCACTAATTTTCCGGTTGCTGCTGCAAGCGATAAACCAAGCATAGCGTGGCCTCCTGCAATTGTAACGTTATCATATTTACTGTGGCGACCAATATAAGGAAGCCCGTCTGGGCTTAATGGACGTAACCCGCTCCATATTTTTTCCACTGATGGAAATGTTACCGGAAGATCAGGATAATATGTTTTTGCCGCATTGAAAATTGCCTGAACACGTTTGATAAGAACATTGCTGTTGATGCCACTGATCTCCATTGTGCCGCCCATGCGAAGGTCTTTTCCCATCGGCGTCATCGCAGTCCTTGCATCTACTAAAATCGCAGGGTGATGCAAATTGCGCTCAATATTTTCATACGTAATGCTATACCCTTTTCCCGCCTGCAATAAAACATGAATACCGAGTTTTTCGGTTACTAACGGTATCCACGAACCCGATGCAATCACTAATTCATCACAGTCAACTTTTCCTTTATCAGTGATCACAGCAGTTACATGCCCTGAATTTTTTTCAAAACCGGTAACAGTTGTATTCAGCAAAAGGTTCACCCCAGCTGATTGCAAATGAGTTTTTAGCGTATGCATGAAATCGCCCGGGTGCAAGTGGCAATCGATCGGGTACAACACGCCACCACGCACATTTACTTCTACTTCGGGTTCCATATCCTGCACTTGCGAAGCATTATAAATTTTTGTTTCTATACCAAGGCTTTTTGCCTGTTCTGCTAATTCCAATTCATGCTTTTCAACAGCAGCGCTTTTGTACATCATAAAACACCCTACTTCTGCCATGCGGAATTGGTTGCCCAATTCATTTTTTATATCGGAAGTTAATTCCCGGCTTAGATGTAAGATATCATTCAGGGGCGGAATATTTTTTTGCATTGTTTTTTCCGTTGCGCTCCTCCAGAATGTTAATCCCCAGCGGATCAGGTCAAGGTTTAATCTTGGTTTGATATAGAACGGGCTTGTTGAACTCAGCATCCATCGTAACCCTTTCGACACAATACCCGGCGAAGCCAGCGGAATAAAATGACTTGGGGAAACATAACCAGCATTACCAAAAGAAGTTCCGTTGGTGATATCCCTCTTTTCGATAACAGTAATTTCATACCCTTTTTTCTGCAGGTAATACGCACAACACAAACCTATCACACCACCACCGGCAATTGTAACCTTTTTACTCATGATTTGATCTTCTTTATTTTTTATTGCTTAATAATTCAGCCTGACATTTTTAATTTTTGTTGGCAGCCAAACTTCCATATCGTTGGAGCCGCGATTGCACCACGCGTAATAAGGGATCGCTGTGATGGTTTTATTGGTTGTTGTAACAGAAAGCCCGTCGTTTGAAACAGTAATCACAGGCGCTTCTGTTTTAATAACAGTGACCCCATTCAACAGGTCTTTTTCAAATGAACTGGTGAATGTTGCATTATCCGGCAAAAGAATATTCAATGCGTGCCCGTTATTATCTACCCCTTCTACACAATATACCAATGGCCCGCGTTGCAATGCTATTCGCCCCGAATCGGCTGTTACCGTTTCCTTTGCAGCAATTTTTTCTACATCCATCGGAAGGTTCAATTCTACGATATCTCCTTTTTTCCATTCGTGGTTGATTATCGCATATCCCTTATCGTTAGTATAAGGCGCCTCCTTTCCGTTTATGTACAACGATATTTTTTTATCTGAATAATTTATAAAATGATACAAATCTCCCGGAACCGGCTTACCACTCGCCCAACCCGGGATGCGCACATGCAATGCAAACTTTGTTTTCTTATCCGGATCCATATGGATTTTTATATTTCCATCCCAGGGATAATTGGTTTGTTGTTCTACATTGATAGTTGATCTGCCAATTTTCGCAGAAGTTTTACTTCCAACAAAAAGGTTTACCCAAATTGCCGTATCATTTTTTGCATAAATATAATTTCCCAATGATGCTACCAAACGAGCAATATTTGCCGGACAACAGGCTGTGCCAAACCATTCACGCCTTGCATTTTTTCCTGTAGAAGCTAACGGGTTTCCATAAAAGAAATGATCACCGCTCAACGACAATCCATCAAGTGCACCATTATACAAACTTCTTTCCAACACATCAATATATTTACTTTCTCCGGTGAGCAAATTCATGCGTTGGTTCCACAAAACCATTCCGACGGATGCGCATGTTTCGCAATATGCCTGTTCATTCGGCAGATCATAATCAACAGAAAAACCTTCATTATTTCCTGATGAACCGATCCCGCCGGTCAGGTACATATTTCGGTTCACCACATCATCCCAAACTGTTTTCATCGCATTCACATATCCATCATCGTTAGTAAACGATGCAACATCCGCAGCACCGGTGTACAAATACATTGCACGCACTGCATGCCCTGTAATTTCTTTGGTATCACGCACGGGAGTTTTATCCTGCGCATACGCAGTATCTTTCCAGTCTGTCCACGTATATCCGTACGCATAACCATGCCCGCGTTCTTCCAATAGCCAATTTGCTAATTTCAGGTAACGGCTATCGTTAGTTGTTTTATATAATTTCACCAACGCCAATTCCAATTCTTCGTGACCTGTTACCCAGTGGCGTTTCCCAGGCCCGAACAACGAATCAAAATGATCCGCAAAACGAATAGTAACATCCAATAATTTTCTTTTACCTGTTGCATTATAATACGCAACGGCAGCTTCTATCAGGTGACCGCCGTTATAATCTTCATGCATGCTCATATCCGTCCAGCGTTTGTCGAGGCCGTTCAATGTAAAATACGTATTAATATAACCATCCTTCAATTGCGCAGCTGCAATTTTATCGATCCACTCATCTGCTTTTTGTTCCAGCAATGAATCGTGATGGTTTTTTATGGAATACGAAATTGCTTCCAGGGCTTTGTACACATCCGAATCGTCATAAAAAATCCCTTCAAATTTCCCTTTGCGCTTTCCTGCAGCAATTTCAAAATTGCGGATACGCGGCGTTTTATATTCAGTGTAGTTTATACAAGCTTGCAAGGTTACGGTTGCAACCTTATCAATCTTGGGTTTCCAGAAACTATCATCAATCTGTACCTGAGCAAAGCCGATTGGTTCAAACTGGCGTAAGGGAACCTGTGCGTAAGAAAAATGCCCGGAACTTAACAGTATAACGGAGATGATTAAACGATAATAAATTTTGTTTTTCATATATAGTAGTAGAGAAATATTCTGAAACGGGCATTAGTAATTCTATTCAGCATCGTTGCGTCGCACTACGTTCATCGGTATTGCTACTATTGAGCTTCAGTCTCAGCACAAATCATAACAATCATAACCGATCAGCGTTCTATTTCAGATTTATTAGTTCGCACAGATTACACAGATTGCAAAGATTGTAACGGATATGCATACCCTTAAGTTTCATCATTACAAGACCTGGAAACCGTAGGCATATGGATCATCATCCGGATCAATTGTAATTGTGTTATACCCGTAAATCCTCGCCCAGCCTTCAACAGAAGGACGGATCGCCGGTTTGTCATTCACGTTTGTCTCTTCTTCAATCCTTCCTATAAATGTTGAACCAATTATACTTTCGTGAATAAACTCATCTCCTTTTTTCAATTTCCCTTTTGCATACCACTGCGCCATTCTTGCAGAAGTTCCGGTGCCACATGGCGATCGGTCAATTGCCTTATCGCCATAAAAAACGGCGTTGCGTGCTGTCGCATTTTTATTGATCGTCGCACCAGTCCATAAAATATGCGAGCAGCCATTGATCGTAGGGTTTTCAGGATGCACAAATTCATGCGCCTCATTAATTCTTTTGCGCATCACCCTGCTCCAACCGATCAGTTGGTCAGCCGAAAAATTTTCTAACCCCGGAAAATTTTTTTGTACATCAACAATTGCATAAAAATTTCCGCCATAGGATACGTCAACGTGCAACAACCCGAGGTCAGGGCATTCTACCTCAATATTTTCTGCAGCAAGAAATGCAGGGACATTCGTTAGCTTTACCGATTTTACTTTTTTTCCTTCTTGTTTGTATTCTATCAAAACCAGCCCTGCCGGTGCTTCCATACGAATTTTTCCCGGAATTTTCGGAATGATCAATCCTTCTTCAATGGCAATAGTAATGGTACCAATGGTGCCATGGCCGCACATCGGCAAACACCCGCTTGTTTCAATAAATAAAACGGCAACATCATTTTGCGGATCGTGTGGAGGGTACAAAATGCTTCCGCTCATCATATCGTGGCCGCGTGGCTCAAACATTAATCCTTTGCGTATCCAATCATATTCTTTGAGAAAATGCTGGCGTTTTTCGCTCATATTTTTCCCCTGCAAAACCGGGCCACCGCCTGCAACCAGGCGAACCGGGTTTCCGCAGGTATGCGCATCAATACAAAAAAATGTTTTTTTAAAATTCAATTCAACTGTTTATAAGATGGGTTCTTTCGTCAATTCATTATTTACGGTGCGCCATATTTTCAAAGGATTGCTGTTCTTTAATTCATCAGGCAAAAATTCGTCCGCCCAGTTCTGAAATGCGACCGGCCTTGCAAAACGCTTGATACCATCAGCGCCAACGGATGTATAACGGCTATCCGTAGTCGCAGGAAACGGGCCGCCATGATGCATCGATAAACACACTTCAACTCCGGTAGGGACGCCATTTAAAATAAACCTTCCGCACAATTGCTCAATAGCATCAATCAATAAAGGATTGTTTGAAATATCTTCCTTCGTAGCAAGAAGCGATGAAGTTAATTGTCCTTCCAGGTGTTTGGCTACTTCGGTCATTTGCATTTCGTCTTTGCACCGAACAATCAAAGAATACGGGCCAAAAACTTCCTGGTGTAATAAAATATTTTGCAAAAATGTATCTGCATCGACGGTAGCAATCGTTGGCATCCCTTCTTTCTGATCTGTTTCAACGGCAGATTCCGCGACCAGAGTTACATTTTTTTGAGATAATGCCGCTAACCTTTTTTCTGTATATGCTTTTGCAATTCCAGCATGCAGCATCGGAGCAGGAGCAATTTGTTTTATTTCTGTTGCGAGAATTTGTATAAAATTTTTCAGGTCGCTATTGTCAATGCCGATCAGCAATCCCGGGTTTGTACAAAATTGGCCGACGCTCAGAGTGATGGAAGCAGCATACATTTTTGCAACATTTGTTGCATCAGCTTTAATTTTTCCCGACAATAAAAAAACAGGGTTAATACTTCCCATTTCAGAAAAAACAGGGATAGGTTCTCTACGTTGATTTGCTAAATCGAATAATGCTTTTCCACCAACATAAGAACCTGTGAACCCGACTGCTTTTGTATATGGATGCAAAACCAACGCTTTCCCTACTTCAAACCCACTGCCATGTATATGCGAAAATATTCCTTCGGGCATATTTAGCTTCAATGCTGCTTTTAAAATGGCCTGTGCCACCAGTTCGGAAGTAGCTGCATGTGCCGGGTGTGCTTTTACTATCACCGGGCAACCGGCTGCAAATGCAGTTGCCGTGTCGCCACCAGCAGTTGAATAAGCAAATGGAAAATTACTCGCTCCAAAAACAACAACCGGGCCTAACGCAACCAACATTTTGCGCAGATCTGGTTTTGGCGGTGTTTTATCCGGAATTGCCGTATCAATTCTTACTTCGAGCCAATCGCCTTTTTCGCAGGCATCGGCGTAGCTGTTTAACTGGAATATTGTCCTCGCCCTTTCACCTTTTAATCTTGCCTCAGGAAGATGTGTTTCAGCCATTGCTGTTGTAATCAGCACATCTCCCAATGCTTCAACTTCTATAGCAATTGCCCGCATAAAAGCTGCACGTTGTTTTAAACTATACTTTCTGTATGTGCTAAAAGCATTCCATGCTTTGTTCATAGCTTCATCTAACTGTACTTGCGTTGCATCCGTAAAACCCATAATATTTTAATTTAAGCATGTACTGTATTTCTCTTCTTATCTTCAGCAGCATTGTTGATCGAAAAATAATCGGGTAATGATGGACGTGAGTGAATACCATCATTAATAATCTTTAAAATCCTGTTGCGTTCCTCACCTTCCAGCGGCAAGCGTGGGGCTCGCACATACTCTGTTCCCAAGCCGGTTTGCATTTCTGCAAGTTTAATGTATTGAACCAATTTCGGATGGATATCCAATTCCAATAAAGGAAGGAACCATCGGAAAATTTTTATTGCTTCTTCCACCCTTCCTGCTTTTGCGAGGCGGAAAATAGCAACTGTTTCTTTTGGAAATGCACAAACAAGGCCGGCAACCCAACCATGTGCACCCATCTGTAATTCTTCGAGGGCAATTGTATCAACCCCACATAAAATTTTAAACCGGTCGCCAAAGCGATTGATCAATCTTGTTACATTTGATACATCTCTTGTTGACTCTTTAATAGCCTGGATATTTTGCCTGTCTGCTAATTCTGCAAACATATCAATCGTCACTTCAATTTTATAATCAACAGGGTTGTTATAGATCATAATCGGAAGTTCTGTTGAATCCGCAACAGCTTTGAAAAATGTCAATGTTTCCCGGTCATCAGCTTTATAACGCATCGGCGGCAATAACATCAACCCTTTAGCTCCCCAGTATTTCGCAAGTTTTGCCTGGTGAATTGCTTCTTTGGTAGAGCCTTCGGCAATATTCAGCAATACAGGTATTTTCCCATCTGCATTTTCTACCGAAAATTTTATCAATGCTTCTTTTTCTTCGGAATTCAATGTACTTGCTTCACCAAGTGATCCTCCGATAATTACTCCGTTCACACCAGCTTCAATCTGTGCTTTCAGGTTATGACCGAATGTTTTAAAATCCAATTTGTCGTCGGAAGTAAATTTTGTAGTAAGTGCAGGAAAAACGCCGTGCCAGTTGATGTTCATAAATCTTTTTTTGTAAAACTATTTTAAAAAAATAAAATCAAAAAATAGCCTCACCCCAACCCCTCTCCCATGGAGAGGGCTTTAGTCCCTGCTCCGAAAGAACTTTCCTATTTCTATATCAAGGGTGATTAAAATTGTCCTAACAATTTTTAATTCTTAGTTATTAATTACTTCTCCTTCCAGGTCGTAATCGTAGGCCTTTGTAATTTTCACATTCACAAAATCTCCGGGTACTAACTTTTTTTCAGAATGAAGGATCACCTCATTGTCTACTTCAACGGAATCAAATTCAGTTCTTCCCAGGTATCTCCCTGCTTCTTTTTTATCAATAATCGTCTGGAAAACTTTTCCAAGTTTTTCCTGGTTCTTTTCATAGGAAATTTCCTGTTGCACTTCCATTATTTCCTGTGCTCGTTTTTCTTTTTCAGCCGCAGGAATATCATCTTTCAGGGCAAAAGCAGGAGTATCTTCTTCGTGTGAATAGGTGAAAATCCCAACGCGGTCAAAGCGGTGCTGTTGCAGAAATGATTTTACAATTTCAACATCATTTTCAGTTTCTCCCGGAAAACCTGCTATCAATGTAGTACGCAGGCAAATGCCCGGAACTTTTTCGCGGATGGCAAATATCAATTCATCCATTTCTGCTTTGGTAATTTGCCTGCGCATCGCTTCCAGCATGTGGTCACTCGCATGTTGAAGAGGCATATCAAGGTAGTTACAAATATTTTCGCGTTCACGCATCACATCTAAAATTTCAAGAGGGAATTTTGAAGGATACGCATAATGCAATCGTATCCACACCAAACCTTTTACATCGGCAAGGCGGTGCAATAATTCCGGTAGCATCCTTTTTTTATAAATATCCAATCCGTAATAAGTCAGTTCTTGCGCAATCAGCATGATTTCTTTTACACCACATTTCACCAGTCGTTCCGCTTCTGCAACAACTTCTTCAATGGTTTTGCTGGTATGTTTTCCACGCATTAGCGGAATAGCGCAAAAAGCGCAGGTGCGATTGCAACCTTCGGATATTTTCAGGTAGGCATAATGGTTAGGTGTTGCTAATAACCGTTCACCAACTAATTCTGTTTTATAGTCTGCCTCAAATTTTTTTAATAATAAAGGCAATTCCATTGTACCAAACCAGGCATCTACTTCAGGTATTTCCTTTTCGAGGTCGTCACGGTAGCGTTGGCTTAAACAGCCTGTTACAAAAACCTTATCCAGCCTTCCCTGCTTTTTTAGGTCAACCTGTTGCAAAATGGTATTTACAGATTCTTCTTTTGCTTTATCAATAAACCCGCAGGTATTTACTACAACAATATTATGGTCTTTCTTTTTGCTCTCATGCTGCACATCAATATCGTTTGCGTTCAGTTGCCTGCCGATCACTTCACTGTCGACCATGTTTTTACTGCAGCCAAGCGTAATGATATTGACCTTATCTTTCTTTAACGTTTTTGTTTTCATAAACGCCGCAAAGGTACGCACGAATTATGATGTATGAAGTAATGTTTTTTAATCAACCTGTTGACGATTTTAACAACATTTCCCGAATGAAAGTTGTTATCAACAGTTTAATAACAGCTTTCGTTGTTATAGGGAGTTTGATTTACATTTACGACTTACACAACAATGTTTTAACTACTGGTTTTATATATGCAGTCAACCAAAACAACCAATATATTCAGCGATTTTTTTGAGAGTGAAAAAACGGGCGGTTTAATATTGATCGTTTGTACCGTTGTTTCCATTTTTATTTCCAATACTTCCCTGGGAGAGAATTATATTCACTTCTGGCATTCATATCTTAACCTTTCTTTTTTAAAAATAGAATTGAATTATTCCGTTGAGCATTGGATCAATGATGGGCTGATGACAATTTTCTTTTTGTTGGTTGGGCTTGAAATAGAACGCGAATTATATATAGGGGAACTGGCAGATTTCAAAAAAGCACTTCTTCCAATCTTAGCTGCTGTTGGCGGAATGGCTTTCCCTGCAGCTATTCATTTTTTCTTTAACCGTGGAACGGATACACAATCAGGATTTGGTATTCCGATGGCAACCGATATTGCTTTTGCATTGGGTATGCTATCATTGCTGGGAAACAAAATTCCGGTATCGTTGAAAATTTTTCTTTCGGCATTAGCCATTATTGATGACCTTGGCGCAATCATTATCATCGCTGTTTTTTACAGTAAAGGAATTTCTTTTGTATATCTCTCAGTTGCGCTTGGCATTTTTATTCTATTGTTGGTGTTCAACCGGCTGAAAATAATAAACCTCTTTTTCTATATCATACCCGGAATTGTGATGTGGTATTGTATGCTTAAATCCGGAGTACATGCTACCATTAGTGGTGTATTACTTGCATTCGCGATTCCATTCAATAAAAACAGAGAGAAAAACCCGTCGGCAATTGTGCAACATTTTTTACATAAGCCTGTTGCATTTTTAATTCTTCCGGTTTTTGCATTGGCAAATACCTGCATCTTGCTTTCCGACGGATGGCTGCAAAGCCTAACGCATCACAATAGTTTAGGAATCATCGCGGGATTGTTTTTGGGAAAACCGATCGGTATTTTTTTGCTTTGTTTTATTGCCGTTAAAGCCGGGTTGTGCAAACTTCCGGAAGACATAAGCTGGCGACATTTAGCGGGTGTAGGGATACTGGCGGGAATTGGTTTTACCATGTCTATTTTTATTTCGAACATGGCCTTTCCTGATGTGAACCTGGTACAATCATCAAAGATTGCAGTGCTTGCCGCTTCATTTATTGCAAGCATTGCCGGACTTGGCTTGCTTTTCTTATCTGTAGTAAAGAAGAATGCTGGCTAATCTTTTGGGTAACATCTCGTTAATGCCAATATGCCATGAAATAATAATATAAAAAAAACGTTTTGTAAAACAACCTATTGTCTGAAAAAGCCGTTTATCTAAATAATTGATTTGGAATAAGAAGCGATAGTTAAGAATATTATTTATTGAACCTGTAAAACCTTATAAATCTGTTTCTGTGGAAAATGCCAAACTTCCTGTAATGAAGAAAATTTACCTTTTAACCCTTCTTGCTTTTTTTCTTACCTCATTTGCTTTTGCACAAAACAAGCCTGTACATTTTAAAAACGGGGATTTTCGCGGAAATAATTTACTCACGAAAAAACAAAGCAACACAGATTTATTAAAGAAGCTTCGCTTTCAGAAAAAAAGTTATGCATTAATTCAATTCAGTTCATTACCGGGTATTGAAGAAAGAAAAGAAATGGCAGCAAAAGGAATTTTGCTTTTCGATTATTTGCCGGGAAATGCTTTCACCGCAGAATTACCAGATAGCATAAATGTGGAGGAATTAAAATCCAGCCACATCGTTGCATTGTATAACACAGACAGGCAATTTAAAATTTCAAAAACACTTCAGCAACATATTGCCAGTAACACACCAGACCGTGATAAATTGATTGCAGTAAGTTTTTTTGGAATGATAAAAAAAGATGAGGTGATCAATCAGCTAAAAAAGGCCGGTGCCCAGATTGTATTCACAAAATTACAGCCAAATCAGGTTGTGTTTATAAATGCTGCTCCAAGTGTGATTGAAAAAATTGCCGATCTCCCTTTTGTGAGTTATGTAAGTGAGCAAAGGATGAAGGATGAAGCTTTGAATTATAATAACCGTGCAACCCATGGACTTGATGTATTAGGTGCATCATCAGGCAGAAACCTTCAGGGTAAAAATGTAACTCTTGGAATTGGCGATAATGCAGATCCTTCAACACATATTGATTTCACCGGCAGGCTTATTCTTCGAAACCCAACTGTTGTAAGTGTTCACGGCACGCACACTGCAGGAACCATGGCAGGGGCAGGCATATTAAACCCGATGTATAAAGGCATGGCGCCACAGGCAACGATAATCAGCCAGTATTATAGCGATATTTTAGTCAATACCCCGGTTTATATTTCGGATAATAATATGGTTCTTACTAATAACTCCTATTATTCCGGGGCTGCAGGTTGCCAGGGCGAAGGAGAATATGATGTGCTGAGCAATTATGTAGATTATCAACTTTATACATACAATAACCTGCTGCATGATTTCGCTTCAGGGAATGATGGTGGTTTGAATTGCACCCCATATAGCGGTTCGTTTGCTACAATAAAATCTGGCTTTCAATGCGGAAAAGATGTATTAACTGTTGGTGCCAGTAATAACTACAATTATACTATAGCAAATTTTTCAAGCTGTGGACCGGTAAACGATGGGCGCCTGAAGCCTGAAATTGTAGCAGGTGGTGTTGCAATAACATCAACTTATCCATATAATTCATATGGACAGGATAATGGAACGAGCATGGCTTCTCCAACAGTTACAGGAACATTGGCCTTATTATATGAACGTTATCGTCAATTGCATGGAGGAAGCGATCCGTCTGGTGCGCTTATCAAAGCGATTGCATGTAATAGCGCCGATGATATGGGCAATCCAGGTCCGGATTTCCAGTTTGGCTTTGGCATGCTTAATGCAAGAACATCTGTGGAAGCGATAGAAAACAATCAATATTTTTCCGGAAGTATCACTAACGGAAATTCCACCAATTTTTCAATTACCGGTGTGCCTGCCGGCGTCCAGCAAATCAAGGTCATGTTATATTGGGTTGACCCACCGGCAGCTCCTTATGCAGCATCAACACTTGTAAATAATCTTGACTTAACGGTAACTTCTCCGGATGCAACTTTGCATTATCCATTAATTCTTAATCCCGCTGCAAATCATGTTAATGACAATGCAGTTGAAGGGGTCGATAATATTAATAATATTGAACAGGTTGTGATCAATAACCCACCTGCGGGAAATTTTACAGTATCTGTAAATGGAACGAGTGTAGCAACAGGTACGCAAAATTTTGTGATCGCTTATGAGATCATCAATCCTTCCGTTACTGTTGAATATCCTTTCGGAAACGAAACATGGGTTCCGGGTTCAACCGAAAATATTCGCTGGAGTGCCTATGGTGGTACAGGCAATACATTCAGCATTGACTATTCAACCGATAATGGTTCTACCTGGACAAACATCAGCAACAGTGTTCCCGATGCAAGCCGTTCTTATTCGTGGACAGTTCCGAATATCGCAACCAACAATGCATTGATCCGTGTAACACGGAACAACGTTGGCTACAGTGATGTTAGTGATTATGATTTTACCATTCTCGGCCAACCGACAATTGCATTAACCAATCCTTGCCAGGGGTATGCGCAACTTTCGTGGGCTGCAATTCCGTCTGCAACGCAATATGAAATCATGATGTTGCAGGGCGATAGCATGCAAACCATCGCCACAACAACAAATACCAGTTATACAATCAGTGGCTTAAACAGAGACAGTACTTATTGGCTGACAGTGCGTGCAGATAATGGCACAACACCTGGCAGGCGTGCAATCGCAGCAAGCATTCTTCCTAACAGTGGCGCATGTACGCTGAACGCGAAAGATTTCACAGTCGATTCATTGATCGCTCCGTTAACAGGGCGCAAGTTTACATCAACTGAAATAAGCAATAGCAGTAATATACAGGTTGAAATAAAAAACCTCGGTAATGCAACTTCGTCCGGATCGTATACAATGAATTACCAGGTGAATGGTGGAACCGTGGTAACGGAAACAAGTTCATTAACCATTCCTTCAAATGCTGCTGCGAATTATACATTTATCACACCGTATGATTTTTCAGCAGTTGGAACATATAATATTAAAGCATGGGTTGTTTATCCGGGAGATACATTGAATCTTAATGACACATTGAACGCTGTGGTCAAACAATTGCAAAACGATCCCCTAACGTTAGCCCCGGGTTTTACAGAAGGATTCGAAAGTGCAGCACCTGCTTCATACACTTCACCAACATTTGGATTTACTGGCCTTGACCGATGCGATTTCAATGCAAGCAATTCAAATGGCCGTGCAAGAACATTTATCAATACAGGTTTTGCAAGAACCGGGAATAATTGCGCAACACTTGATCAATCGCATTACAGCGCAACATCAACTGCGGACAGTTTGATAACTACATTTAATTTATCCAACTATTCATCGAGCGACCAGATATGGTTGAATTTTTATTACCAAAACCAGGGTATTGATTTTTCACTGCCCGGAAACCAGGTTTGGATACGAGGGAATGACCAGGCCGCATGGATACCAGTTGTTACATTATCGACTGTTGCTACAGAGATCGGCACCTACCTGTCATCTGGCGCTATTGATGTAACGGGTCTACTTGCCGGCGCATCTCCCGCACAAACAATCAGTAGCAGTTTCCAGATAAAATTCGGCGAACAGGGATATACATCTACCAATTCGGTACTAACAGACGGAGATGTTGATGATGGATATTCTTTTGATGACATCACATTCACACGTTCGTCAAATGATGTGGCGCTTACTGCACTTGTCAGTCCTGATTTTTCAACCAATTGCGGTTTCTCAAATACGCAGGTGATACAGGTAAAAGTAAAAAACTACAGCACCAGTACGTTAAATAATATTGCCGTTACATATAAGATCAATGGGACCACAGTAACAGAAAATATCCCAACGATTGCTGCAAAAGATTCCATCATCTATTCGTTCTCACAGACGTATGATATGTCTGCTTATCAGAATTATAATATCAATGCATGGGTAAATTATCCCGGTGACAATTATAACACTAACGATAGTTTATTAAACATCAATTTTCAAACAACACCATCAATCACTTCATTTCCCTATCTCGAAGGATTTGAATCCGGTCCGGGATATTGGTATACCAATGGTATTAATGATAGCTGGCAATGGGGCACACCGCAAAAAACAATCATCAATAGGGCTGCCAATGGAACTAAAGCATGGGTAACTAACCTTACAGGAAATTACAACGACAATGAACTGTCGTATTTATATTCTCCGTGTTTTGATTTGAGCAGTTTGACGCAACCTGTATTTTCATTCAGTCATATTTTCCAGACAGAAGATGACTGCGATTGTGATTATCACTGGGCAGAATATAGTACAGATGATGTGAACTGGGTTAAACTCGGAGCAGTAGGCAGTGGCACAAACTGGTATGATAATGCAACACGCCAGGCTTGGCAACTTTCAAATACAAAATGGCATGTATCGAGTTATGATGTTCCTTCACATGCCACAAAAGTGCGTTTCAGGATTGTGATGAACAGCGACCCTGCAACTAATTATGAGGGAATTGGAATTGATGATGTACACGTATTTGATAAAGCTTCTGTTTATTCAGGTGCAAATACTGATGCCGGCATCACGCAGAATGTTAGCGGGAATAATTGGGTTGATTTTAAAGTCGGCAGCAATGTTGTTGCTTCTATCAATCCTAATGGGCAAAACCTTGGAAGCACAACTGTAAAAGTATTCATCAATACTTCCGGAGTGAGACATACTTTCACTCAATATTATTTGGATCGTAACATTATAGTACAACCGGCCAATCAACCCACAGACAGCGTTTCTGTACGTTTTTATTTCTTAGATGCAGAAGTCAATAATTTGATCAACGCAACAGGTTGCCCCGGATGTACAACGATCAGTGATGCATATCAGTCAGGAGTTACTCAATATAGCAAAGCACCGTCGGAAGAAGACAGCACATTAAACAACAATGTGAGCGGGTTATATAATTACATTCTTCCTCACACACAAGTGAGCGTGGTCCCGTATGATAACGGTTATTATGTCGAATATAAAGTGGGTGGGTTTTCTGAATTCTGGATAAATAATGGCGGTCCGGGACAGAACCAGGCATTGCCTTTAGTACTTGTATCATTTACAGCAACAAAAATTTTAAATACGCAGGGATTGTTGAAGTGGAGTATTGCAGAAGGTGTAAACCTTAATCAATTTATTGTTGAGAAAAGCACAGATGGAATTAATTATTCAGATATCGGCGTTGTTTCAGCAACAGGAAGTTCAAGCGGTAGCTACCAGTTCATTGATGAAGACCTTTATAACGGGATCAATTATTATCGTTTACGGATTACAAACGTTGATGGAAGTTTTCAATACTCTCCGGTAAGGACTATTGCAATGAACGATGATGATTTTTTGGTTGCCGTTTTTCCTAACCCCATTTCAAAAGGAAACCTGAATATAACTACAAGTGCAAATTGTAATACGCTCCAGCTTTGTGATGCCTCAGGAAGAATTGTCCGTTTTGTAAATACACTCGGATTGCAGAATACACTTTCAGTGGATGGATTGAGCAAAGGAGTTTACCTGCTCATGATAACAACTGATGCAGGAAAGAAAATTGAGAAAATTATTGTGGAATAAGACAGAAGTCAGTCAACGGTTTTCGGTCGTCAGTCATTGTCTTAGCATATAGACATCGACCGATGACTGATAACTGACGACCGATTTCCAATAAAAAAAGCCCTCCTGAGAACAGGACGGCCTCTAACGATTGCTTGCCATATGAAAAAAAACGTGAATTATTTCTTTACTGCAGTGTCAACTTTCTTAGCAACGCTATCAATTTTTTTAGCAGCAGTATCAACAGCAGCTTTTACTGTAGAATCAGCAGCCTTTACTGTAGAATCAACTGCTTTTACTGTAGAATCAGCAGATTTAGCATCTGTACCTGTACCGTTGTTGCAAGCTGCAAATGCTCCGATAGCTAATACTAATAAGACCTTTTTCATGTAATGAATTTTTGTTTGTTAATTGAATGGTTTTTTGTTAATACCTGATTGAAAAAAAAGTAACCCGCAATTTTTTATTTTTTTACATATTATTTTTCATAATGCATAAATTCAATCTTATTAGGTCAATTTCAATATTATTGCAAACTTTTACGATTTTATTGGGTTACGAATCTTTAATTTCGGTATTAAAATATGCTTCAGCGTGAGGACTGACACCAACGAAAAAGATTTATTACAAAGACTGGCACAAAATGATGACGAGGCAGCAGAGGTCATTTACAAGCAGCATTACAATATGGTTCAAACGCTGATCATGAACAATAATGGCAATGCAGATGATGCCAAAGATATTTTCCAGGAAGCCATGATTGTTTTGTATGAAAAAGTGAAGTCTGGATCATTTGAGTTGAACTGTTTGCTGAAAACGTATGTTTATTCTGTATGCCGCCGTTTATGGTTAAAACGGTTAAATCAACTTCAGCGCTTTTCACCGGATGTTGAAAATATCGAAGAAACAGTTCCTGTTGAAGAAGACCTTGAGCTTCACGAGCAAAAAAATGCAGATTTTTTGCTGATGGAAAAGGCAATGAACAACCTCGGGGAACCTTGCAAAAGTTTACTCGAAGCCTATTACCTTCAGAAAAAAAATATGGTGGAAATAGCGGGCAGTTTTGGTTATACCAATGCAGACAATGCAAAGAACCAGAAATACAAATGCCTGATGCGTTTGAAAAAAATTTTCTTTGAACAATATAAAAACAAGAGCGAGTAACAAATGGAAGAGATGGTAATGATGGATGCAATTGAACGTTATATCAAGGGAGAGATGCTTCCTGAAGAACGTGTTTTTTTCGAACAGCTTCGTAAAAATAATCCCGGTGTTGACCAGATGGTTGTAGAGCACACCACTTTTCTTCACCAGATGGATAAGTTTGGAGAAAGAAAAAATTTCAAATCAACACTCCACGAAATCCACAATAAATTATTTGAGACAGGTGCTATAAAAGAGCCCGTTGAAGGCAAGGTGGTGAAGCTTTGGAAAAAATATAAACGTGTTATCGCGGTTGCCGCTTCTATTGCAGGTATAACAGCATTATCTATCAGCGGGTTGGTTTCTTATGTGTCGCCCAAAAATGCCGATGATAAATCCATTCAGCAATTAAGCAGGCAATTGCGCAGCCTTGAAAAAAATTATGCTGTTTTAGATAGTAAGATAAATGAAGTAAAAACAAAAATTCCGTCTGATGTTAAGATGAAAGTTGGTGGTACCGGTTTTTTGATTGATGGAAAAGGATACCTGGTTACAAATGCACACGTTGTAAGCCACGCAACTGCGGTTGTGGTGCAGAATAATAAAGGGCAGGAATTCAAAGCACGGATTTTACATGTTGATGAACACTCCGACCTCGCATTTTTAAAAATTGATGATGAAGATTTCAAATCCTATGCTTCATTACCATATAGCATCAGCAAGAACGGAGCTGATCTTGGCGAACCTATTTTTACATTAGGTTATCCAAGAGATGAGATTGTTTATGGAGAAGGTTATATGAGTGCAAAAACAGGATTTGAAGGAGATACCCTGGCATGCCAGATTGCAGTTGCTGCAAACCCTGGAAATAGTGGCGGGCCTGTATTAAATAAGAATGGGGAAATTATTGGTGTGTTGAGTACACGTCAATTGCAAGCACAAGGAGTTGTGTTCGCGATCAAAGCAAAAAACATTTTCAGGACATTGGATACTTTGAAATCTGATAGCTCTTTCATGAATGTAAAAATGCCTTCTTCCACTTCGTTAAAAGGAATGGACAGGGTTCAACAGATCAAAAAGATCCAGGATTGCATTTTTATCGTGAAGAGTTACTAAACACATTTAAATCCCTATAAACAAAGCGAAGCCATCTTGCAATAAGATGGCTTTATTTTTATTCTTAGTTGTTGTAAAACGGATTTATTATTTCCAGAGATTGCCAGGATATTCTCCGCCACTGATTAATTGGTTTAAACTTTTCTGAACACCAGGAGCATCTTCTTTATAAGTAACACCAAACCATTGTGCTGAAGTTGGTATCACTGTAATTGCACCTTTCTTTTCATGAATAAAACGGTCGCCAATAATGGGAATGAAAAATTCTGCTTTAATATTATTACCACTCTCGGCAAGGAATTCTGCAAATATTTTTTCGATAAACGCGAATACCGAATTATCAAAGCACCAGAAGTTCATAGATACTTTTGAATCGTCGGGCACTTCAAATTTTTTATCGCCTTCTTCATAAGTGATCTTGTTATCTTCATTACGGTAAATTTTTGTGCGCTCTGCGATCGACACAAGATTGTTCTTAGCATCAACCTGGCAAACGCCACGGCTTACAGAGCCGTTTTCTGAAAGTGTTTTAGCAAGGTCATATCCTATAATCGAATGAAGCCTTTCATTGCATTGCGTGGTTAAAAAACTATATGCTTTTTCAAAGGCATCGCGTCCGTAAAAATCATCAGCATTGATCACGGCAAATGGTTCTTTGATCACATCTTTTGCGCAAAGAACAGCATGGGCTGTACCCCACGGTTTCACACGGTCTGCCGGTACCTGGAAATTCCCGGTGAACGAACGCAAATCCTGGTACACATAATCCGTTGCAACTTTTCCTTTTAGTTTAGGTTCAAATATTGCTTTAAAATCTTCTGCAAAATCCTTTCGGATTATAAATACTACTTTTTTAAACCCGGCACGCACAGCATCATAAATTGAATAATCCATAATGGTTTCTCCGGACGGCCCGAATCCCTGCACCTGCTTCATGCTTCCATAACGTGAAGCCATACCCGCTGCTAATATTAAAAGTGTTGGTTCCATGTAAGGTAATTTTTATTTCGGCTACGAAAGTATTAAATAATGAACGTAAATAGAATAGTTTTATGTTGTTTAAAATTGTTTAATATGCTGAATACCGGCGCAATAACGACAGATTCGCTATCCCTATTATTGCTCGACGAAAAAAAATGCAGCGCCGATGTTTTGCGTCTCGATAAGATCCATCCGATAATATCCGGCAACAAATGGTTCAAACTAAAATATTATTTTAAAAAAGCGAGTGAAGAAAAAAAACAAATTATAATAACTTATGGCGGGTCATATTCAAACCATATCATTGCCACAGCTTGTGCTGCAAGTGAAGCGGGGTTGAATTCCATCGGAATAATTCGTGGTGAACGTGCAGCAGTTCTTTCCCCTACCCTGCTTGCTGCTGAAAAATATGGAATGCAATTACAATTCATCAGCCGGGATGAGTATAAAAGAAAGGAGGATATTTTATTCCGAAAAGAAATAGAAGAAAAATATGCCGATGCATTGATCATTCCCGAAGGTGGCTTTGGATATGAAGGAATAAAAGGCGCTGAAGAAATTTTATTATTAGTTGATAAAGCAAAATACACGCATATTTTATGCGCTGTTGGAACTGGAACAATGTATGCAGGATTAGTGAATGTATCTGGCCCAACGCAAACGGTTGTGGGAATTTGTGTGTTGAAGGGAATCGAAAATTTATCAATACAATTAGATGCATGGGCAATTCATAATGAGAAAAAATCTGCTCATCAGATTTTGCATGATTATCATTTTGGCGGATATGCAAAAAAGAATGATCAGCTTATTGAGTTTATAAATACATTTTACCGGCAAACCCGCATCCCTACTGACTTTGTATATACCGGAAAGTTATTTTATGCAGTAACTGAGCTGTTGAAAAACAATTTTTTTCCCGCCGGGAGTAAACTGCTGATCATTCATAGCGGAGGCTTGCAGGGGAATAATTCATTGACTAAGGATACGTTAATATTTTAAATGTTTTTTACATTTTTGTTGCCCTATCTTTGCGCCTTTATAACAAGTTTACAAAAGATTCGTTATTGAGTACATGCGCAGGTTCCTGGTTTTGATATTTTTAAATACCCTCATCACCGCAATGGTTGTTGCGCAGGACACGCTTCCGAAATTTTCCCTCTCTGCAAAAATAAATGGAAAGGTTGTGATAAGCTGGCGGAATAATTTTCAATCAGTCACACAAATAAGTATTCAACGTTCATACGACAGTACAAGAAATTTCACCACATTACTTACCGTTCCCGATCCTTCAATTCCTGAAAATGGTTTTGTAGATAGTAAAGCGCCGCGACAGAATATGTTTTATCGTTTGTTCATTGTAATGGATAATGGCAACTATATGTTTTCAAAGTCAAAACGGGCAATGCCCGATAGCGGTTTTGCAAAAGATATAGCAGCAGAAGTGCATGACGACAATATGCCATCACGCATCAGCAGCCAGCGTATTACGTATATGCATGGCAACCAGCAACCGAATATTTCAGCGCAATCGAAGATGCCCGAAACATCAAAAGTTGAAATAGATAAAATATATGTATTAAAAGAACAGGATTCTGTTATTGGCAGATTACAATCGTCGTTGGTAAAACATTTTAAAGATTCTATTCTTACTAAAACGAAAGACACTTTGGTATTTGCTGATGCAGACACAATATTGATAAAAGTTTTTGTTCCGAAAGAAGTGTATAAAATATCCAGTTATGTTTATACAAGCAAAGATGGAAATGTAACAATATCTCTTCCTGATGCAGGTATAAAAAAATATTCCGTGAAATTTTTAGACCAGGATCTTTCCCCGGTACTTGAAGTGAAAGAG
Source organism: Bacteroidota bacterium (assembly GCA_018266575.1). Classification (GTDB taxonomy): domain Bacteria; phylum Bacteroidota; class Bacteroidia; order Chitinophagales; family Chitinophagaceae; genus Puia. Next base: position 33,982 of record JAFEAE010000020.1, on the reverse strand, counting down.
ATTAAGAATGTTTTGCTGACTGTAGACAAAACCAATTTCGTTCACGCAGGTTGGTTTCGTTTTGAGCTGTATGAAAATGGAAAATTAAAAGAGAAAAATAAATTGTTTATACCGAAAGATTTTTAGCCCCGCTTACAGTTTCAATTTCTTTCTTCAAATTATTTTGTGCCGATAATTCGCAATTAAAAACTTTTTCGAAATTTTTTCTCACTTTCTCTTTTGTTTCTTCTATATCAATTTTTCTTCCCAATTCTTTTTCCAGTGAAGTCACCTGTTTGTTTTGTATGCCACAAGGCACAATAAAATTGAAATATGAAAGATCGGTATTTACATTCAACGCAAATCCATGCATGGTGATCCACCTGCTGCAACGAACACCCATAGCACATATCTTTCGCTCTTTTCCTTTTACAGAAGGATCGATCCACACTCCCGTTTCTCCGGGTGAACGTTCCCCCTTGATACCGTATTCTGCCAATGTTAAAATGATCACTTCTTCCAACTCACGAAGGTATCTTCCAATATCGGTATAAAATTTTTCAAGGTCAAGGATAGGATAACCTACAATTTGACCGGCACCATGAAATGTAATATCACCGCCACGATTTGTATGGAAGAATTGAATTTGTTTTGCATCCAGCTCTTCCGTATTCAGCAATACATTTTCAATATGCCCGCTCTTGCCCAATGTGTACACAGCAGGATGTTCGACGAAGAGTAAATAGTTGGTAGTGCTTTCCCCGGTGACTGATGATCCATTCCCGATGTCTGATTTGATCTTTACGTTTTTCTGTAATAAACCTTCCTGCAAATCCCATGCTTCGCGATAACTCATCGTTTGAAGATCGCTGAATATGACTTTTTGTTTTTCCATTTCAAATGCAAATTTAAACACAAAGAATCAAATCTTATTTTTGCAAAAAAAACGATGGGCAAAACATCAAATGATGAATTTGAAGAGATATCTGAAAGCTCGGAAGAATTATATGAACGCAAGAATATTAAAGTTGATAAAGGGCAACAACCTTTACGCATCGATAAATTTTTGGTACAACGCATAGAAAATGCAACACGTAACAAAGTACAACAGTCTATTGAAGCAGGAAGGGTTTTAGTGAATGGAAAACAAGTGCAGCCAAATTATAAGATCAGGCAATCCGATGAGATCATTGTGTATTCGGATAAAGAAACACCGGGTGAAGAAATTATCCCCGAAAAAATGCCGTTGGATATTTTTTATGAAGATGATGAAGTGCTCATCATTAATAAACCTGCAGGATTGGTAGTGCACCCTGCCAGCGGAAATTATAGCGGCACTTTGATCAATGGAGTTGCATATTATTTACAACAAAAAAACAATTCAATCAGTGAAGATACATTGCCACGTTTTGGCTTGGTACATCGAATTGATAAAAACACCAGCGGGTTGATGGTGCTCGCGAAAACTCCGCGTGCTGTAACCAGTCTGGCAAAACAATTTTTTGATCATACAGTGAAACGCCAGTACATGGCTGTTGTTTGGGGCGATTTAAAAAATGATACCGGCACAATAATCGCACATGTGGGAAGGCACAGGCGTTTCCGGAAATTATTTGATGCATATCCTGAAGGCGATCATGGCAAAGAAGCTATTACCCATTATACTGTTTTGGAAAGATTCGGTTATGTTACACTCGTGCAATGTGTATTGGAAACCGGCCGTACACACCAGATTCGTGTGCACATGAAATATATCGGGCATCCGTTGTTTAATGACGATACATACGGAGGAGATAAAATTGTAAAAGGCACCGTATTCAGTAAATACAAACAGTTTGTTGAAAATTGTTTTGAGATATGCCCCCGGCATGCATTACATGCAAAAACAATCGGCTTCATTCATCCTGCAACAGGCAAAGAAATGTTATTCGAAAGCGAGCTGCCCGATGATATGCGGATGCTGATTGAGAAATGGAGGGGGTATGTTACTACTAAAATCAATACATAGAAAAAAGAATAACGGGATATAGTAATTATTGGTCGTTTATTTTTTTCTTGCAACTATCACATAATTTAAGGTTAATAACTCATCATAATATTTTCTGTCCATCCACAACGCCAACTTGTTAATAAAGGCAGTAAAATGCAGGTTGATAAAAATACCCTTCAGTATTTTTCTAAACAATGATTTCTTTTTGAAAGATGAATAAATCATGTTCAGGTTCATTTGGAAAATAGCAGCCCATTTTCCTCCGTTGGGTTGAATTAGCAATACTTCAAATCCTGCTTGTTCAAAAATAGCTTTTAATCCATATTTACTATATCTGTAAAAATCATACGGTTCTTCGTGCAGCTCCCAACAAAACGGTGCAGACAAAATCATAAACCCTCCAGGCTTTATTACCCTGAATGCTTCACTGATCATTTTTTGCGGAGCACCTACATGCTCAATAACCTGCGTGGAAAACACTGTATCAAAAAACTCGTCCGGAAATTTTAAATTGGTTGCTTCACATATTACATCAACTTTATTCAAACTGCTTTGAACCACATCGCACCCTATATATTCGTTTACTAACCCATCAAAGAATGATTCATACGGTTTATTGCCGCAGCCAATATCCAACAGCCTGCCTTTTGAAAAGGCATGCGTAAATTTTCTTAAATCAGCAAACAGGTAATGTAAGTGAATATAGATCGCTGAATTTTTAGGTATGTCCAAATTGCTTAATCTTTCTAATCCATCTTCCCGCATAGCAAAAGAAATTTAAATGAATTCTATCTTGATAAATTTATTGATGAAGCCTACTTGCGCCAATTGAATTTACAATCCGTTACGAATTTTATTTTTCTTCAGCAACGAGTTATAATAGGAAGGGAAGTAAGTTCTGATCATTAATTTAGCAATAAATAAAAAAGGGTTTTTTTTAAACCGGGATACATAAAGTTTGATAATCCATTCATGCCCCATTTTTTCCGGGTATTTTGCATGAATATAATTTTCTACAGAATTTGGATTTTTGTAATCAGTTGCAAAATTTTTAATCATGGAATCCCCAACCACCCTGTATTCAAAAACAGGTTTGTTTATGTAATGAAACCGATATCCTGCAAAACCTACACGAAGCCATAAATCCCAATCTTCCATACCTTGCTTTACCATGTTTGCATCATAGAAGCCCAACTCTATAAAAATTTTTTTACGGACCATAGCACATGCATCGATATAATTATATAGCATTAATCTTTGTAAATTAAACTCTCCCATTTTCCATATACCCTTGCGCTCGCCAAAATAATTTGCATCGCCATAAACAACTGCTATTTCCGGATTTTTTCTCAGAACATCAATCGATATAGTCATGTATTCCGGCAGGACTTTATTATCAGCATCCAATGGCAAAATATACTCTCCTTTTGCTAACCTAATGCCGGTATTTCTCGCCTCAGCAAGTCCTTTATTTTCCTGAAATATTACATTGTAGCCTTCTTGCTGAAGTTGTTGTGTATAGTTGTTTGTATATTCGTCAGTTGAGCCGTCATTCACGATGATCGTTTCAAAAAGTGTTTGATCGCAAGCCGACAAACTGTCAAGAGCATCTTTCAAATATTGACCTTGGTTATAACAGGGAATTATTACACTGACAATAGGATTCATTTAATAGGTATTCATTTGCTACTAAGGACAAAAGTATTGATTAGGACTATCTCATTGAAAATATTCTTATTTTCCTTTTGCACAAGTTATTTTTCTTTTGGAATCATTTTGTTTTTCAATTTTATTGTTTTAGAATTGTTATATAATAAAACCTAAAACAAATTCTATGTACAAAATAGTAAAAGGCTCTCAGTAATTTTATTTATATATTCGGTCATTCAGCTTGATCTCACATCGTGTACAAAGACAAATACAATAACAAAAACAGTAACTGATACTGTTACAGTAGTTCAAAAAGATACCATCACGATTAAGGATACCACATTAACCACATCTCTCCTAACTGCAACCTCATGGAAGCCATTGGAAATTCATGCAATTTTAGGCACTTCTGCATATTATTATTTGCGTGGAGGTAGTGCTAACACCATTGATTTAGATAACGAGTATATTACTTTTAAAAGTGACGGCACCGGAATATATACTGATAATTTTGGGACCCAAACTACTTTTACGTGGAGTTTCTCGGATCCAGCTAATACGACAATTGTCTGGGTTTGGGCCTTATCAACCTCGACAACAGTGACATGGAGTGATATTTTTTATAAAAATGGAGCTTTACACTATACGGAGACTTATGTTTCCAACGGGCAAAATGAAATAACAGCCGGAATAAGAATTCCAAAATAAATGTAATTGTTCTATCGACGTAATTGAACATAGCAGGAATGAAGTTTATTCCTGCTTTTTTGTAAAATTGAATTGTATTTATTTCTACACAGTAAAACTGGGAAATTTTTAAGCGACTATCGCCAATGTTTTTTATAATTTGATTGATTTATTCTCGCTAAATCCAAAGTAGTGATTGAATTTGAATTTAGGAAATGGATAGATATATTCGCATCATAATTACCTTTCAAAAGTTATGAATTTCCCAAAAACCTGTCCTCTAATCATATTTATTTTTATTACTTCAAGTGCCAGTGCTCAGTCTCTTTGCACCGGCTCTCTGGGCGACCCTGTTGTAAATATCACTTTCGGCAGCGGTGCTAATCCGGGTCAGCCATTACCTACTATTGTCCCTGGTGCGTCTACAACGATGACTTATGTTTCTGTAACCGGAAATCCGGCAAACCCAACGCCTATAGATGGCCAGTATACGGTAACAAACAATGTTCCTTTTAACAATGCGTGGTTTTCCGGTGCGTATGATCATACTTCCGGCAACGGCACCGGGTATATGGCCTTTTACAATGCAAGTGAGCAGCCGGGAGAATTTTATAGTCAAACAATAGATAATTTATGTTCATCCACAACTTATGAGTTTGCCGCATGGATTGCGAATGCGCTTAATCCAGCCATCCAGGTCGGTGTAGATCCGAATATCACTTTTAATATTGAACTGCCAAACGGAACAATTGTGGCAACATATAACACAGGAGATATTACCCAAAACAATTCATTTACCTGGAAGCAATATGGTTTTTATTTTACGACCCCTGCTAATACTACTACGTTGGTATTAAAAATGGTTAATAACAGTCCGGGCGGAACCGCAAATGTTGGTAACGATCTCGCAATCGATGACATCACATTCCGTTCGTGTGGCCCGATTACCACGGCTTCGTTCCTTGCCTCTTCAATAGTTGATTCTATTGTTATATGTCCTAACACGGATACAACTCTTTTCGGAACTGTTTCCACAGGATATACCAATCCAAATTATTTATGGCAGTATAGTAGTGATACCGGGAAAACATGGGTTGATATTCCCAATTCAAATGTGCTGAATTTACCTGTAACAGTGACCGCATCATCAAGCAAAACACTGTATAAATACAGGTTGATGGTTGGTGAAGGAACAAATGTAAATGCTACTAATTGCAGGGTTGCATCAAATTTGGTAACCTTAGTTGTTAATCCGTCATTACAAGCGCAATTAACAGGCGGTGATATTTGTGTCGGCCAAACAGGAATTCTTTTATTCACAGCAGGCTCGGGAACTCCTCCGTATGATATTCAGTACGGAGATGGTACAAACAAATACACACTTAGCGGCCTCAACAGCAATACAGGCATCACCGTACCTTATCAATTAACTGACACCACTACATTCACGTTAATAACAGTGAATGATGCCAATGGCTGTATTGATAGCGCAAATACAGCTACTGCCATTAATGTAAACCCTTTGCCCCAGGGAAGCCTTTCCGGAAGCACAACAGTTTGCGCAGGCGATTCTGTTGATATTATCTTCACTGAAACAGCGGGAACACCTCCTTTTGAGGTTGTGTTGTTTGATGGCACCAATAGTACTTCTTTTTACGGTGTTCAACCTGGTGCATCATTTAAAGTCGGCCCTGTTACTAATTCTACCACCATTACATTGATGTCACTTACAGATCAGGATGGAGGTGGTTGTACAAGAACCACGGGCTTTACCTCACCAAACGTTGATATTACTGTTAATGCTTCCCCGCAACTTCAGTTCGATCCTTTAGGAAATGTGTGTGAAGATTCTTCCACATTTCAGATCACTCAGGCAAGTGAAACATCCGGCCTTCCGGGCAATGGCGTTTTTAGCGGAGCTGGTACCGATGCACTCGGAAATTTCTCTGCACAGGCGGCAGGAACAGGCATACACACTATAACGTACACGTATACCGGAAATGATGGTTGTGTAGCTTCCGACAGTAGTACAATCACCGTAAATCCATTACCATCGGTAAATGCAGGAAATGATATTATTACCTGTCTTGGCTTCCCGGTTCAATTGAATGCAACAGGTGCTGCTAATTATTTATGGTCGCCTTCAAATTTGTTGGATGATCCAACAAAAGCAAATCCAATTGCAACAACAAACACTACTACAACTTTTATTGTAAAAGGAACTGATTCGAATGGTTGTTACGCGTATGACTCGGTTAATGTAACGGTAAGTGCAAATAGTGTGGCTGCTTTCCAGGTACCAAATGCGTTCACTCCAAATGGAGACGGGTTGAATGATTGTTTTGGTATAAGAAGATGGGGCGATGTTACTATTGAACAATTTGTGATCTACAATCGTTGGGGGCAATTGATCTTTACTACAAAAGACCCTTCACAATGCTGGGATGGCACATTCAAAGGTAAACCCCAGGATGCAGGTGGCTATCCTTTTATAATAAAAGCAAAATCGCCTTGCGGGGAAATAACAAGAAAGGGAATACTGATTTTAGTGCGTTAAATTTTTTGCAGGTAACCTAAAAAAAGCTTTAATCCTTTTTGTTTATCTGCATCAAAACTATAGTCGATATATTTTGTATAATATTGGTGCAGATCGAAGACGGGGAATTGTAATTCTTTCAATGCAGCATCAATATTTTCAATCCCCTTTTTATTGGCTTCATTAAACGCAATTACAAAATCTTCCGGAAGTTTTTTATTGCTGACCCATGCAGCAAATACAAATGGAAGCTGTGTGAAATTTTTCCATGCTTCCCCGAGGTCATAGATATATGGAGAAATTCTTCGCTGCTCTAATGCGCGGTCACCAATAACAATTCCTGCCGTTGTACCTTTTATGTGTTCACGAAAATCTTCTTTGGCATCAATCAACTCTGGTTCAATCTTCCAATATTCTTTCAATAAAATTTTTGCTAATTGAACAGATGTCCGGCTTTGGTAATCTAATAATACCTGTTCTATTTTTTCAAGCGGTGTTTCACTGAACAAACACACAGAAGCCACAGCTCCATTTGCGCCGATGCAATAATTGGTGTTGATATAATATTCATTCAACTTTGGGATGATGGCGACAGGCACAAGCCCGACATCAATTTCATCATTCAACAACGCAGATGCAATTCGCGACGGATAATCAATACTCAATTCAATATCATGTATAACAGGAGAATGCTGAATGCCATACAGCAATGGTTTGGTGTTGAGATAACTTACAGCCCCTACCCTTATTTTTCTGTCCAATTCGTTTGCTTTAATTTTGGCGCAAAGGTAAGTGCAGGAAGATTAAAAATCAACGTTAATAAAAGGCTCATGGAATTAAATACACTAACAGCAATTTCACCTATCGATGGACGCTATCATAAACAGGTTCATTTTCTTGACGATTATTTTTCTGAATTTGCATTGATCAAATACCGCGTATTGGTTGAAGTGGAGTATTTTATTTTTTTAGGTGAGAAAAAATTTTTTTCATTGCCTGCATCAGTAAAAAAAAGCCTGCAATCCGTTGCAGAAAATTTCAGCCTGGAAGATGCCATGGAAATCAAAGAAACGGAAAGCATCACTAATCATGATGTAAAAGCCGTTGAATACTTTTTAAAAAAGAAGCTGGATGAAATTGATGCAGCGGATATCAAAGAATGGATACACTTCGGTTTAACTTCACAGGATATTAATAATACTTCCATTCCGCTGTTATGGAAACACGCTGTTGAAATTGAATACCTGCCTGCATTATTAAATATGAACCGGCAATTAAAATTGCTGGTCGACCAATGGTCGGATGTGCCGATGCTCGCCAGGACACACGGGCAGCCTGCATCTCCTACAGTTCTCGGAAAAGAGATCATGGTTTTTGTTGAACGAATAGAGAATCAGGTAGATCAGTTAATTAACGTTCCGTTCTCTGCAAAGTTTGGCGGAGCAACCGGAAATTTTAATGCACATTATATTGCTTTTCCTAAAAAAGACTGGGTAAAACTGGGAAATGAATTCGTTGAGAAAACATTGGGATTGCAACGCCAGCAATACACCACACAAATTGAACATTACGATAACCTCGCTGCGTCATTCGATGCAATAAAACGGATCAATACGATTTTGACTGATTTTTGCCGCGATGTCTGGGCGTATGTATCAATGGATTATTTCAAACAAAAAATAAAAAAAGGCGAGGTAGGTTCTTCCGCAATGCCGCATAAAGTAAACCCGATTGATTTTGAAAATGCAGAAGGGAATCTTGGAATTGCCAATGCATTGTTCGAACATTTCTCTGCAAAACTTCCGGTATCAAGGTTGCAACGCGATCTTACAGATTCCACGGTGTTAAGAAATATCGGCGTTCCGTTTGCGCATACAATTCTTGCTTTTAAATCTATAGAAAAAGGGTTGGGCAAACTGATATTGAATGAAGAAAAGATACAGTCCGATCTCGAAAACAACTGGGCTGTAATTGCAGAAGCCATTCAAACAGTATTACGCCGCGAAAATTACCCGAAGCCTTACGAGGCATTGAAAGAATTGACAAGGGGAAATGCTGCTATCACCAAACAATCCATTCACTCATTTATTGACGGGTTAAAAATTTCTGCAGCACTAAAAAAAGAATTGAAAAAAATCACACCACACAATTATACGGGTGTGCCTTTACGTTAGTTGAATAACTATCTGTGATTTGGAATATTTTTTTGCAAATGGAGTGTTGGCGCAAAAAGCAGAACGGAGACACTCTTATCTTTTCGGAGAGGAAGCGTGGGAGAGGCCATTGGAAAGCGGCGTTTCACGGGATTTTCAAATAGCAAATGCTATTGTCAATTGCAGTTATTGAACAGATATTTTCCACCAAAGCATATCGTCGATCTTATCAAATTGCTGGAAATTATTTTTCTGTAAAACGCGGATTGAAGCAATATTTTTTTCATCTGTTTCTGCAAGTATATAATCTACGTCTGTACGTGCTTTTGCCCAATCAATCATACCGCCGACAGCTTCCGTCATAATACCTTTATTTAGCTGGCTGAAAAAAGTACCATAGCCGATTTCTATTTCTTTTTGGTGATTTGGCTTTCCTTTAAAACCAAGTTCAGCGACAATATTCAATGATGTTTTTTCTATAACGATCCAGAATGTATAAAACAGGTAATTGTCACCGGTTGCTTTTTTGATTTGCGGAAGAATGAAAAATTCCACCCTTTCTTTTACTGGCAAGGAAATATTTCTACCGGTGTCGGATAACCGAAATTCTTTCTCAAACTTATTATTTGCCCGCAGGTACAAACGAAGCTGCCGGTGATCAAGCGGCATGATTATAAGGTGTTTGGTTTCAATCATGGGTCATGATGTGAAAAGTGAGAAGTAACGCGTGAGATGTATGAAGTTTAATAATTGATAGGTGTTGATTTATTACAGCTTACAGTTTACTGCTCACCGATTACATCTCACTTTTCACATCTTACTTCTTACCCCTCACTATTTATGTATCTCACTCGTAAAATGAAATTCAATATCCGGATTATTTGTTCTCTCCGTATTTAAAAACCATTCGCTTTGTGCAAGGTATACCAGGTGCCCGTCTTTATCTTCTGCAATATTTGCCGCCTTAAAGCGGGTGAAATCTTCTAGTTTTTTAGGATCATTACTTGTGATCCAGCATGCTTTATAAAATGGCAATGCATTGAATTGAACAGAAGCGCTGTATTCATGCAACAGACGGTATTGTATCACTTCAAATTGCAATTCACCAACACAACCGATGATCTTTTTATTTCCCCCATATTGGGTAAATAATTGCGCTACCCCTTCATCAGTCAGTTGCAATAAACCCTTTTCCAATTGTTTCGTTTTCATAGGGTCTTTATTCACTACTTCTTTAAAAATTTCCGGGGAAAAAGAGGGTATGCCGGTAAAATAAAAATCTTCGCCTTCCGTGAGAGTATCTCCTATTTTGAAATTGCCGGTATCAAACAACCCAACCACATCGCCGGGGTAAGCTTCTTCAATCACATCTTTATCCCTCGCTAAAAAAGTGTACGGGTTGCTGAACCTAACGTCCTTGTCTAACCGAACATGATGAAAATATTTATTGCGCTCGAATTTACCGCTGCAAACGCGTAAAAAAGCAATCCTGTCGCGATGTTTGGGATCAAGGTTGGCATGAATTTTAAAAACAAAGCCACTTAGTTTTTCTTCATCCGGACAAACTTCACGTACCGAAGTTTCCCTGCATTGTGGCGTCGGCGCAATACGGATAAACGTATCAAGCATTTCCTTCACACCAAAATTATTAATGGCGCTTCCAAAAAACACCGGGGCCACTTTTCCGGCGCAATAATCATCAGTATGTAATTCGCCATGAACGCCATCTACCAGTTCAACATCTTCACGCAGTATTGCTGCATCACGTTCACCAAGTTTTTCATCCAGCAACGAGCTGTAAATATTATCTATCTGCACAGTGTCTTCATCTGCAGCTTTTGTATTTGCCGTAAACAACACAAGGCTTTTATCATACAAATTATAAACGCCTTTAAAATCTTTCCCGCTGTTTATCGGCCACGTCATCGGGTGTAATGGCAGGTTCAGTTCTTTTTCTATTTCTTCCAAAAGATCGAATCGGTTTTTCCCGTCACGGTCCATTTTATTAATGAATACGATCACCGGTGTACTGCGCATACGGCAAACTTCCATCAAGCGGCGAGTTTGCGCTTCTACCCCATTCACACTATCAATAACAAGTATCACACTGTCAACGGCTGTTAATGTCCTGTAGGTATCTTCTGCAAAATCCTTATGGCCCGGAGTATCGAGCAGGTTGATCAGAATATTTTTGTATTCAAAACTCATCACCGACGTTGCGACGGAAATTCCACGCTGGCGCTCGATCTCCATAAAATCGCTTGTCGCGTGTTTTTTTATTTTATTGCTTTTTACTGCGCCGGCAGTTTGTATAGCACCGCCAAACAATAAAAACTTTTCGGTCAAAGTTGTTTTACCGGCATCGGGGTGAGAAATGATAGCGAAAGTCCTGCGCTTATTTATTTCATTAGTGTATTTCATAATTGAGTTCGTAGCTGCTACTTATTTTTGCAGCCCGCAAAGGTAAGGCATGATAAGGGATTTTGTAACCGGCATTTGGTAGTGAGCCTGACGAACTGCTATTTGGCATTCTTGCGACGCTCCGTTCATCGGAATTACTACTATTGAGCTTCAGTTTCCTCCGCGGAGCAGCTTGATTTGTCGGTTGGTGAAGGATAGTTTATAGTTCATTGTTCATAGTTAGGATACCCTCCGATAGTCCAGCTCATTGCTAATAGCTAATAGCGTATACTTCATACTTCCCTCGCTCCCTAATCATTTGTTAACGCTTTCTTATTTTTGTTAATATCTTAAAACTTATTCTATCTTAAAAAAAATTACACTCATTGCAAACAGTATCTGCACGCATCAAACAATTTAACAGCGACCGCATCCCGGAATATGCAGCATTGAAATATAGCATGATGGCCGGAAATGCATTTCGTTTTTTTCGTGGCACTTGTCATTTATTTTATGAAGACCTTGCCAGGCATGATGTGTTTGCAGATCATCCGCTTTCATGGATTTGCGGAGATTTGCACCTTGAAAATTTCGGGAGTTACAAAGGCAATAACCGTCTGGTATATTTCGACCTTAATGATTACGATGAAGCTGTTCTCGCACCTGCGACATGGGAAATCGTCCGCATGGTTACAAGTATTTTTACAGGGTTTGAGTCATTACAGATCAGCAAAGCAGAAGCAACACGTGTAGCAAAACTTTTTCTTCAGAAATATTCAGCAACATTGGCAAACGGCAAAGCGCTTTATATTGAGCCACAGGTTGCAGTTGGCATTGTAAAAAAATTCCTCGACCAGGTTTGTGAACGCAAGCAAAAAACATTAGTTAAACAGCGGGCATTATTAAAACCAAAAGAAAATAAAAAGCCTTCGTTCATCATAAGCGCTAAATTGTTTGGGATCAAAGGAAAAGAGAAGAAAGAGCTGATAGCATTTTTACGTCAATGGCTTCGGGCAAATAAGCACCTGCCTTTTCCTGTTCGTGTTTTAGATGCTGGTTTTCGTATAGCTGGCACCGGTAGTGTTGGTGTAAAGCGGTATGTTTTCCTGGTACAAAATGCCTTCAATCAAAAAAAATTCGGATTGATTGATATGAAGCAGGCGAAACCTTCTTCGGTACAACCTTACCTGAAAATAAAACAACCTTCCTGGAATTCAGAAGCAGAGCGGGTAGTTGGCGTTCAGCAGCGGATGCAAAATGTACCTCCTGCTTTATTAGGAACTGCTGTTTTCAAGAAAGATACATTCGTGATAAAGGAATTGCAGCCTACTTCGGATAAAATAGATTTTTTGTTGATCAAAGACCGCTATAAAGATATTGCACAGGTAATACACGATATGGCGACGCTAACAGCATCCGCACAATTGCGCAGTTCAGGAAGGCAGGGCTCTGCCAACGCAGATGAACTGATTGCTTTCGGACAAAACACTTCATGGCATCAACAGTTGCTCGATTATGCCATTACTTATGCAGCACAGGTAAAAAAAGATTATCGTTCTTTCCTGAAAGACTACAGGCATGGTTATTTTTCCTGAGAAGAATTATCTTTATAAAAAACTGCTATGCATTTGCCGGAAGACATCATTCTTAAATTATTGCTTTCGTTTATTATTGGTGGCGCAATCGGTGCAGAACGTGAATACAGAAGCAAGTCTGCAGGTTTTCGCACACTCACATTAATCTGTGTTGGCGCTACTATGTTTACTGTTTTTTCTATTGTGATCGGTGGAAACGGAAACCCCGACAGGATCGCTTCAAACATTATTACCGGTATTGGTTTTGTTGGTGCCGGCGTGATTTTTAAAGGGGATTTTGGAGTGAATGGAATTACAACAGCTGCAATGATATGGGTGACCGCTGCGCTGGGAATGGCTATTGGCGCAGGTTATGAGCTGGTAAGCGCTATTGCCTGCGTGCTGGTCCTGATCATGTTGTATGTTTATGGAAAATTAGAAAAATGGATAGATAGTGTTAACCAAACACGCAACTATAAAATCGTCTGCGACTACCAGAATGAAACGTTGCAGAAATACGACGAATATTTTAAAAAATTCCACCTGCAATCGCGCCGTAGCAGGGAAATTAAAACAGGTAATACTATTACAGGCGAATGGAGTGTAAAAGGGTGTGAGAAAGACCACCAGCAATTTGTGGATTTCATTCTCAATGACCCAACTGTTAAAACTTTTGAGTTTTAACTATGCCGGTGACAAATTAAATTTTTAGTTAGCTAACCATTTAGCCGATCATCCATCAACGATCATCGAACATAAATTTCGAAATTGAGCAATTAAAAAAATGTCACACTCCAGCTTCGCTCAAAAGTTTCTTTACTTTTTAATTTATTGATGCCTTCTTTGTGAGTGAATTGCTGATCCGTGTCTACGCTGTCTGCAATGCCACACCACGGTTCTATACACACAAAGTCTGCATTTTTTGCCGCCCATATTCCGAGAAAAGGAAAACCATCAAAATCAAAATCCAATCCATGCTCGGTTTTATCCGACTTCAATGAAACAATGGATGAAGTTGGATACTTGAACACTAACGCATCTTTATAAAACAATTCCTTTCTAAGCGGCAATACAGGTGAAGAAGTCAAAAATGGCTCTGGTGTTTTCTCAATTAACCCTTCTTTTGAAATGGGCCAGCGTGAGAGTGTTTCATCTTCATTAAACTCAAGGTAATAATCATCGTACGATGTGCCTTCAACCAGCGGAGCTTTAAATGCCGGGTGTCCGCCAACAGAAAAATAACAATAGCTATCGGAAGTATTTTTTACGATATACGTTACTGTTAGGTTGTTGCCGGATAATTTATAGCGTATACTGAATTCAAATTCAAAAGGAAATTGTTTAAGTGTAGAGAAATTACTTTTAATAAAAAATGTAATTGAATCCGCAGTGTGTCCCTTAACTTCAAATTCCATTTCGCGTGCAAAACCATGACGCGTTAAATGGTAGGCTTTCTTATCAATAAAATAGGTATCCCCTTTCAGGGTGCCGACGATCGGAAAAAGCACGGGTGATTTTTTTCCCCAGAATGCGGGGTCGCCGTCCCACATATATTCCAACTTGAATTTTTTATGGAAGATACTTTGCAATTCTGCACCTTTCGTGCTGACAGATATACTTAACTGCTCGTTTTCTATGCTATACATAAGCGCTCATTTCAGGTGCAAAATAACCCATGTGGCTGAATTAAAAATTCACAAATTTTGCGCATGGTATGTGCTTTTATTATCAATTGATACTTTAACCTTATGTTTATTTTCCTTTCAACAAAACGTATTACCTTTAAAATAATTTGAGCTGCTAATCCGGGATCTAATTCCTAATTTCAACATATGCTTCGTTTTGCAAAAATTGTATGGACAAGTTTTAAAATGGCGTTGCAGGAATTGCGCTCAAACAAACTGCGTACATTTCTTTCTCTTTTAGGTATCACGTTCGGAATTTTCTGTATCATCAGTGTATTGTCTACGATCAGCAGTATGCAACGTGCTGTTACCAATGATATAAAATCTATGGGGAATAAAGCCATTTATATTTCACGCTGGCAATGGGGTGGTGATAATGATTACCCCTGGTGGAAATACCTCAAACGCCCGGTACCGAAATATTACGAAATGGAAATGCTGAAACAAAAAGTACCTGCAATAAAACATATTGCTTTTGTTGGAGCAATCAATGATGTAATAGAATATGAAGATGATATTTTGCGTAATATCAATTATTATGGCATTACGGAAGGTTTTATTGATATACAACCGCTAACCATCGGTTCCGGAAGATATTTTCAGCAAACAGATTTTGATCACGGGCCAAATTACATTGTTATAGGAAATACTATTGCTGAAAATTTATTTGTGAAACCAGAGAACGCTGTTGGCAAACAAGTGAAATTGAAAGGAGAAAAAATTGCAACAGTTATTGGTGTGATCAAGAAAAAAGGAAAAAGCATGATCGATGCATGGGACTATGATAACTCGATACTTTTCCCCTACGAATATTTTAAACAATTTGCAAAAGAAGATAATTCTGATCCCAATATTATGGTACAGGGGGAAGATAATGTATCCCTGGATGCATTAAAAGATGAATTAGATGGCGCTATGCGTTCTATCCGCAAATTGCCACCGACACAGGAAAATAATTATTCATTGAATGATGTCGGCATTATAAGTTCTTTTCTCGACCCTATATTTACCGGTATGAATATCGGCGGTTGGGCGATTGCTGCATTATCATTACTTGTAGGAATGTTTGGTGTTGCAAATATTATGTTTGTAACTGTTCGTGAACGTACCAGCCAGATAGGTTTGAAAAAAGCAATCGGCGCAAAACGCAGCACAATCGTTACTGAATTTTTATTGGAGTCTGCATTTCTCTGCATCATTGGTGGAGTGATCGGTTTACTTGCAGTATTTGTCCTCACGTTAATATTTTCGGCACTTCTTGGGTTTGCAGTTTTTATACCCGCATCAATAATCGGATTGGCTGTTGGCATCTGTTTATTTGTAGGAGTACTTGCAGGAATTATTCCCGCATTCCAGGCTGCACGAATGGATCCCGTTGTTGCCATCCGGAGCAAGTGACCTAAAATATTTTAATTCTATTTTTAGTATCGGAGATTTGTCATTATAGTGAAGGAGGTATCTTTTCTTTGAGATGACTCGTTGCCGGGCATAACAAGTCCCTGATCTTACAAAATTCCAATGTAGATATTATTTAGTGAATATCTGAGTATAATAAATTGCACCTTTTTTGTCCCTGGCAATGCCGATGCCGGTTAATGTGAAATTGCCTTCGATATTCCTGCGGTGCCCGGGGCTATTCAGCCATCCTTCAACTACTTCTTTTGCGCTCATTTGCCCATAAGCAACATTTTCACCAGTTGCAGTTATTCGCCCCAATTGTTTAGAAATGTCATTCATTCGTTTTCGCAAACCCACATGACCAAATGAAGTTTTTCCAGTTGCCATATTATAACTGTGCCGGGCAGCAATAGAAGATTCTATATTGTTCAGTTGCAAAGGATGCAAGCCGACGGATTTGCGATGAAGATTGACATAATATAAAATGTCTTTCTCCATATTTATGTGCGGTACAGGATATGAATGATCCGAAGAAGTTATTTTTTTTACCGGGATTTTGAAAGAACCAAGAGATACAAAACAAGTAACAATAAAAAGAAATTTTGATGCCCGTTCAATAATCATAGTGTAACAATTTGATTATTGATTGGAGCGAATTTTATACCGGAAGTTTAAAAGGAAAACTTAAAGTTGAATTTCCATTTTTACATCTGCAGTAACAAAAGGCGTGTTTACGGCGGGTACGTGGCGAAACCCGTATTTCTCATATAAAGAAATAGCAGTTTTTAACTGGCTGTTAGAATAAAGGATTAATTTTTTTGCTTTGACCTGTGTTGCTTTTTCAAGACACTTTTCAATCAATAATTTGCTGATTCCCCTACCCTGGAATTCAGGCGCTACGGACATTTTCACCAATTCATATTCATCATCATGCTCTTTCATAATACCCGCGGATCCGATTATTTTCCCGTAAGCCTCAGCTAAAAAAATATGACCTCCATTATTGATAATTGTGCCTTTCGGATCATTCAAAACCATTACATCGTGAGACTCCAGCAGGTTAAATTTTTTCAACCAGACTATGTTCAACTGCCTGAAATCTTCATGATATTTATCTTCATAATCAATAATGTTAACCATCACCTCACTATTTATTTTTCTTTTTCAAATGCGTTTCTAATTCTGCCATCATATTCCTGCTGCCAATAAAAAACGGGGAGCGTTGATGCAAGCTTTCCGGTTGTATATCCAGTATACGTTGTTTACCATCTGTCGCTTTACCTCCGGCCACTTCTATTATAAAAGCAAACGGGTTACATTCGTACAACAAACGCAATTTCCCGTTTGGCCTATCAATTGTTCCGGGATACATAAAAATGCCGCCTTTTATTAAATTACGATGCACATCAGAAACCATACTTCCAATATAGCGCTGCGTGTATGGTCCACCGTTAGTTTTGTTTCTTTTCTGGCAGCTGTCGATATACATCTTCACCCCTTCTTCATACAAAAAAAAGTTGCCGTGGTTAACCGAATATATCTTCCCGTTTTCCGGGCATTTAATATCCGGATGGCTGAGCGTGAACTCCCCGATCGACGGATCAAGCGTAAAACCATTAGCGCCTCTTCGCGTTGCATATACCATCATTGTTGATGAACCATAAATGATATAACCTGCAGCAACTTGCTTGATGCCTTGCTGCAAAAAATCTTCTTTTGTACAGGGCTTTCCTTTTTCGCTGATTCTTCTATAAACACCAAATATCGTTCCGATGGAAACGTTCACATCAATATTGCCACTTCCATCCAATGGATCAAACAGGCAAACGTATTTTGAATTGTTACTGACATCATCATCAAAGATCACGATATCATCCAATTCTTCACTGCCGATACCTGCGCAGCTTATACCGTGGCGCAATACACCCATGAATTGATTATTGGCAAATACATCCAATTTCTTCACATCTTCACCCTGCACATTTGTTGTACCTGCATCACCGAGAATATCAACGAGGCCGGCTTTATTCACTTCTACATTTACACGTTTTGCAGCAAGCCCGATATCTCTCAGCAAATTGCTTAACTCACCCGTTGCATTGGGAAAATCGCGTAACTGCTGAATAGTGAATTCATCCAGGGTCAGCACTTTTCTGTTGACGCTCATAATGAAAATTTTGGTTTGCAATCGTTCAACAAATGTAGTGTTATTTAGTTTCATCCAGAGATGCTGAGACCGTTGAGTTGTGCCATGTCTGCAACCCGATGATATATTTTTTTACGTTGCATAAACATGGCGCAGCTGTCTCGCCGCGAAAATTCCAATTCAATTTTTCTTCAATTATCTTTGTGCAATTAATTTTTTTGAATGAAAGTATTCAAATTCGGTGGGGCAAGTGTCAGCACTGTCGACAGAGTTAAACAATTAGCAACTATTCTCGGCAATTATCAACGTGAAAAAATATTGATCGTTATTTCTGCAATGGGAAAAACAACCAATGCGTTGGAAAAAGTTGCTGAAGCATTTTATGCAGGGAAAAAAGAAGAAGCATTGCTCTTGTTTTCCCAAGTGAAAGAAAACCATTTAACTATGGCTAAATATTTATTGGTGAAGAATTATCTGGCTGCCGAAACGCAACTGAAAGATTTTTTCACTGAAGTTGAATGGCTGCTACACGATAAACCACAACGTGAGTTTGATTATTACTACGACCAGGTGGTTTGTGTTGGTGAATTATTATCCACGGCAATCATCAGCGCTTATCTGAACGAAGAAGGAATAAAAAATCAATGGATGGATGTGCGCGATATTTTTCGTACAGATGATAATTTCCGCGATGCTGCTATTGATTGGGATTTCACGAAAGATAAAGTGGCATCAATTATTCAGCCCTTATTTGCGCAACATGATCTTGTAATAACACAAGGCTTTATCGGCTCTACAGACGAAAATGAAAGTACAACACTCGGGCGTGAGGGAAGCGATTATACTGCAGCTGTTTTCGCAAACATGCTCGATGCAGAAAGCCAGACAATATGGAAAGATGTGGAAGGCGTAATGAATGCCGATCCCAAACAATTTCCCGATGCACAATTCATCAGCGAATTAAATTATGACGAAGTGATTGAGATGGCTTATTATGGGGCCCAGGTAATTCACCCGAAAACAATAAAACCTTTACAGAATAAAGGCATTCCGTTGTATGTAAAATGTTTCCTGGATAAGAACCTTCCGGGAACAGTTATCCATAAAAAGGGGATCAAAAATTTACCCCCGATAATTGTATTGAAACAAAACCAGGTTTTGTTGCATTTACATTCCAAAGATTTTTCTTTTGTAGGAGAAAACCCAACTGCGGATTTGTACAATCTTTTTTCAGTTATAAAGATTAAACCAAACCTTATTCAGAGCGGAGCGGTAAACTTACAGGTATGCATAGACGATAAACCGGAGAAGATCGAAAAATTAGCATTGGAAGCATCAGAAATTTTTGATGTGCAGATAGAAAAGGGATTAACACTTCTTACAATCAGGCATTACACCGAGGAAGCGCTTGCTAAACTGACTGCAGGAAAACAGGTTGTGCTAAAACAACAATCGCCGGAAACTGTGCAGGTGTTGATGAAGTGATAAGTGGTAAGTTATTCTTCCCCGACCATTAAACTCTGCTTTAGTTTAATACCGATATTTTTTCCGTAATGTTTTGCGGGGCTCCATTCCGGCATTTTCTCAAATGCGGCTTCAATTTTCGGGTTCATGGCGTCATTACCTCCACGAAGGACATTTGCATAAACAGGCTTGCCGTTTTCGTCAATGATGTACTCAACCTGCACAAACGTTTTCTTCTGTCCCGGGTCAAGGTCTTTCATCATAGCTTTACTCAGGCTATCAAGGAAACTCTGGAAGCCATTGTTACCTCCCGGATATACAGGTAATTTATCAACTGATTTTGCAAGGTCTTCATCTTTTATTGGCTGTGGCTTATGAACCGGTTTGGTTTTAACTTTCACTTCCGGTTTTGGTTCTTCAGGCATCACAACATCTTCTGTAACATATTCCCCTTTTTCGTTGATCAGAACCGGTGGCACTTCCCTGTTCTTTTCAAAATAAAAAAATGCATTTTTCATGCTCTTTTCAAAAGCTGCATTTTCTGAAAAACTCGTGAGGTATTTATTGAGGTAATTTACACTTCTGCCATTTTTAAAATTCACCGGGAAAATATGCACCGGGATAAAATCTTCTCCCATATCTTTTGCATGCGCAGCAATGATATATACCTCCTCGATCATATCATCGGTGATTGGGATACAACCTGTGGTTACGCAACTTCCATGAATATAAATATCACCACCCGGTTGGGAAATATCACTTAACAATCTGTCTGAAGCATTCGGGTAATTCAGCCCCAGGGAAAGATGATAAAGGCTTTTGGGGTTAAATTCATTGATATAATAAAAACCTTCCGGCACCTGGTAATCGCCAGCCATGCGTTTAGGGCCAAGTGTTCCGGCAAGCGCACAAACCTTGTATGTTTTAAAGAGTTTGTATTTTTCTTCCTTTTTATCTTTCACCCACAATTCCAATTCGCTGTCGTATTTGAAGGAACGTATGTACAAATATTTTGCAGGCCATACCAGGCCTTTTGCTTCGAATTGTTTTGCAAGCGTATCTTCCTTGCGTTTCATCATCTCGCTAACTTTTGGAATAGAACGTTGGTAAGTGATGAAGTTAAATGACGCAACGGATGATGTCTGGGAAAAAACACCTTGCATTACCAGTAAGGATAATAACAATGCCAGGTAAAACTTATTTTTTAAATAGTTCCTGCGATACATGTCTTCGGAATAATAGTATAATAACGTTTTAATCGCTCTAAAGGTATTATAAAATGCAAAAAACCTGCCATATAAAAATATGAACAGGTTGTTAATAAATCAACTGAAGAAATGCATTGCAAATCAAACCGCTATAAATCATTACAGGTTACCGCGCAACTCCTGTTCCCTTTCAATGGCTTCGAACAATGCCTTGAAATTCCCTTTGCCGAAACTTTTTGCGCCTTTGCGCTGGATAATCTCGAAAAATAAAGTCGGGCGGTCTTCCACAGGTTTTGTGAATATCTGGAGAAGGTACCCTTCATCATCTCGGTCAACGAGAATGCCGAGATTTTTAAGTGGTGTGATGTCTTCATCTATCTTTCCAACCCTGTCCAGTAAATCATCGTAATAAGAAGAAGGGATTTGAAGGAACTCAACACCGCGTTCACGAAGCAGTGTTACTGTTTCCACGATATTGTTTGTTCCCATTGCCACATGTTGTACCCCTTCGCCATTATAATAATCGAGGTACTCTTCCACTTGTGATTTCTTTTTTCCTTCAGCCGGTTCATTGATCGGGAATTTCACATATCCATTACCGTTACTCATCACTTTACTCATCAATGCTGAATATTCTGTGGAAATATCTTTATCGTCAAAAGAAATAATATTCCGGAAGCCCATTACTTCTTCATAAAAATTCACCCACGGTTCCATTCGGTTCCAGCCCACATTCCCAACACAATGGTCAACATATTGCAAGCCCGTTTCTGACGGATTGTAATATGGTTTCCAGGGCCGGTACCCGGGCATGAATGCACCTTTATAATTATTCCTGTCGACAAAAAGATGTACGGTTTCCCCATAAGTATAAATGCCGCTCAATGTCAACTCACCCGATTCATCATGCAGTGTAACCGGTTCTGAATAATTTTTCGCCCCGCGTTTCATGGTTTCTTCCCAGGCACTAACGGCATCGTCTACACGAAGTGCTAAGATTTTGATCCCATCCCCATGAAGATAAACGTGATCGGCGATACTGTTACCTGTACGAAGTGCAGTAGTAAATACAAAGACAAGTTTGTTTTGTTTTAATGCATAGCTAACCTTGTCTTTCATGCCTGTTTCAGGCCCCGCATAAGCTAGCGGCTGAAAACCAAAAGCAGACTGGTAATAATGCGCTGCCTGTTTTGCATTGCCTGTATAAAATTCGATATAATCCGTTCCAAGTAATGGCAGGAAATCAACCTGTTTGTTTGTTCGGCTATCCCTGATCGCTAATGTTGACATGTCGTTAGATAATTTTAAAAATGTTCATGAAGCTTCATTAAACATTGCATGAATTCATGAAACGTAATTGTTGAAATCATTTTATTTCCAAGCAGAAGAATTGGAAAGAAGCTCAGCAAGCCGCGTCCATAGCAAGCGCTTCCATTAAAAGACAATAACAAATGCGCTTGTCATCAAAAATTTTATGTGGATAATCGGGCATCATTCTATTGTAAAGATATACCTCTTATTTCATAAATCATAGTTAACAAAACCGAGTCCTTGTTAAATAATCATTGCGTGTTTCGCAGCAAATACTCACGCAATTCAACGCTCTTTCATATCTTCACCGCCAAATAAATAAGCATGCTAAAAGTTGGTATCCTTGGAGGCGGACAGTTGGGAAGAATGTTGCTGCAGGCTGCTGCGAACTATCCTGTGGAAACATTTGTTCTGGAGAACAATGAACATTGTCCTGCAGGCCATTTATGCCATTATTTTACCAAAGGCGATATCCGCAATTTTGACGATGTATATAATTTTGGAAAAGGATTGGATGCAATAACCATCGAAATAGAATCGGTGAATGAAGACGCTTTGGAAAAATTAGAAAGCGAAGGCGTAAAAGTTTATCCGAAACCTTCTGCATTGCGCATTATAAAGAATAAGATCAAACAAAAAGAATTCTATAAAGAACACCAGGTTCCTACACCAGCTTTTGTTGTTACCAATAATCTTGACGATTTAAAAGCAAAGTCTGATTTTCTTCCGGCAGTTCATAAAATCGGCATGGGCGGTTATGATGGACGCGGTGTGCAGGTAATTAAAACTGCTGATGATATTTCAAGAGGTTTTGATGCAGCAAGTGTGCTCGAAAAGTTAGTGAATATTCATAAAGAAATTGCGCAGATCGTTGCGATCAATGATAAAGGCGAAACGGCTATATATCCGCCGGTTGATATGGTTTTTGATCCATTACTGAATTTATTGGATTACCAGATCAGCCCGGCAGACCTTCCAAAAGAGACCTTATGGAAAATAGAAGCGGTTGCAATTAAGCTTGTAAAGGAATTAAAGACGCCGGGAATTTTTGCTGTTGAATTATTTGTCGATAAGCAAGGTGAAGTTTTTGTAAACGAAACAGCACCACGCGTACACAACAGCGGGCATCATACTATAGAAGCGAATTACAGCTCGCAATTTGATATGTTATGGAGAGTGATCCTCGGCTATCCTTTAGGCAATACAGCACACATCTTACCAGCGGCTATTGTAAATTTAATTGGAGATAATAACCATTCCGGAGTTGCAAATTATCAAGGATTGAATGATGTGTTGAAAATGGAGAATGTGTTCGTTCATATCTACGGAAAATCACAAACAAAACCTGGAAGAAAAATGGGGCACATCACCATCTTAAGCAAAGAAAAAAATGACCTGGTATACACAGCACATAAGATAAAACAAACGATAAAAGTTATTTCAAAATAATTTTCTATGGTAAATCCAATAGTTGGCATCGTCATGGGTAGCGACAGCGACCTCCCGGTTATGCAGGCTGCTGCAGATATCTTAACAGAATTCGGGATTGAATTTGAACTCACTATTGTTTCGGCACATCGTACTCCATTACGTATGGTTGAATATGCAAATACTGCAAAAGAACGTGGTTTGAATGTTATTATCGCAGGTGCAGGTGGCGCTGCACATTTACCCGGAATGATTGCTTCTATTACTTCATTACCCGTAATTGGCGTTCCTATTAAAAGCTCCAACTCTATTGATGGCTGGGATTCTGTTTTATCTATTCTTCAAATGCCGAATGGAATTCCCGTTGCAACTGTTGCATTGAATGCTGCAAAAAATGCAGGAATACTTGCTGCTAGTATCATTGGGTCATTCGATGCTGCTGTTGGTGATAAAGTGATCGCTTACAAAAAGAATTTGGAAACTGAAGTGATCAGAAAAGTGGACAAACTTAAAGCAGAAGGCTGGATAAATAGTTTTGATGAATAATTCATTAATACAAATTCATCGCTTTTATTACATCAACAACAGAAGGAAACGTATTTTTCACTAACAATGGAATTTCTTTTTCGGTTACCCATTGCAGTTGGGTGATCTGCTCTTCTTGTTGCGGCAATAACGCTTCTTTAGAAGATGCTTTCATTTCATACCAATAACTTTCTTTCAGGATATGCCTGCCACTTTCATCGTATGTATGAAAAGTAGTAAGCAGGAATTTCTCCAGTTTCACTTTCTTCAGCCCTGTTTCTTCCTGTACTTCGCGTACAGCGCATTGTTCCAGTGTTTCGCCTTTATCCAATTTTCCTTTAGGCAAATCCCATTTGCCACGGCGAAAAATGAACAGCACTTCCTTTTTTTCGTTTACTATTAACCCGCCGCCAGCTTGTATTATGGTGAACTTTTTCCAGAAAGCTTTCTTTAGTTTATCCAGATCCTTATGATAAAAAATACCCGCATGAATTTTTTCCATACGCATTTCATGGATCATCGAATTGACAGCGGCTGTAGAAAATTCATCAATAAAAATAGCATCATCATGATGTGCATACGCATTTATTTCTTTGTTCATCTCATCACACAAAAAAAGCGGTTTGTCGTTGAAATAAATTTTGATGTACATAGCTAACGGTTAAAAGTGTAGGGTTAAAGGTATAAGCCGGTAACTTGAATTATTAAATGTAAAGTAAGGATAATTTGAGATTTTCTAAACCTTATGCCTTACACCTTTTGCCTTACCTCCTATCTTTGCAGCATGACAAACGAAAAAGCTGTAGCAGAAAAATTATTACAGAGCAACGCTGTAAAGCTAAATGTAACAGAACCGTTCATCTGGGCATCGGGTTGGAAAAGCCCAATCTATTGCGATAACCGCAAGGTGCTTTCTTTCCCATTCATCCGAGAGTTCATTAAATCGGAAATGTGCAATGTTATTTTTTCTGAATTCCCTGATGCGGAATTGCTCGCAGGGGTTGCAACAGCTGGCATCGCATGGGGCGCAATGGCAGCAGACCAATTGAAACTGCCTTACATTTATGTTCGCCCCAAACCAAAAGAACATGGCTTAGGCAACCAGATCGAAGGATATTACGAACAAAAACAAAAAACAGTTGTAATAGAAGACCTGATCTCTACGGGTAAAAGCAGTTTACAGGTAGTTGATGTATTGCGTCAATCTGGATTGGATGTTATCGGAATGGTTTCTATTTTTACTTACGGTTTCCCGATAGCAAAAGAAGTTTTTGAAAAAGCAGATGTACCATACAAATCGTTGACCAATTATCAATCGTTGATTTCGCTTGCCATCGAAAAAAATATTGTTACCGAAGAACAGAAAGATATTTTGTTAAAATGGCGTGAGGACCCTGCAAACTGGAAAGGCATTTTGTAAATTTATTGTTCAAAAATATACTCATGAAAAAACTACAATTAGTATTTATATTGCTTGTCGGGTTTGCTGTTGCATCTACCGCTCAGGTAGTAAAAAAAGGCGGCATTATTAGCGCAACAATTAAAACGCCAACTGTACAATGCGAACAATGCAAGAACCGTATTGAAAGTTATTTGAGCAGAGAAGAAGGCGTACAAAAAGTGGTGGTTGATTATAAACACAAGATAACAAAAGTAACTTTTGTTGCAGACCGTACTACGTTGGAAAATGTAAAAACTGCTATTGCAAATGTCGGCTATGATGCTGATGATGTAACTGCCGACCCGGAGGCATATAAAAAATTACCTACCTGCTGCAAAAAACCGGAAGACGGCGGAGGCCCGGAAAAGAAAAATTAATCAACAGGTATCTGTATATTCAGCGTATATCCTTTGCCCGGGCTGGTAATGATTTCCATTTCGCCATTGTGCATATCTACCCGCCCGGAAATATTATGTAGCCCTATTCCTTTGAAATCATTATTCTTCGCTGAACCTACTCCGTTATCAGCAACTGATATGTAGAGCGACCTATCTACTATCCGCAACATAATTTTTACTTCAGTTGCCCTGGAATGTTTTATAATATTATTTACCTGTTCCTGTATGATGCGGTAAACAGCTAATTTTTTATCAGGCGATAAATTATCGATCCCTTTTCCCGGCAACGACAAAGACACAGACAATTTCGAATTCACACGCATGTTTTCTGCAATTTCCTGCAATGCTTCCTCCAAACGGATATCTTTCATAGACCCAAGTATCAGTGATTTTGAAACTGAACGGATTTCCCTGATCGCCTTCATAATATAATCACGGCTCTTGTACAAAAGTTCTTTTTCAATTTCTTCTTCGCGCAGTGCAACATCCAGGCATAATTTTGCCGTTACTAAAATCTGGTTGATATTATCGTGCAGCTCCTGCCCTATCTGTTTCCTTTCTTTCTCCTGGGTATTAACTGTAATTGCCGTAATTAATTTTTGCCGTTCAATTTCATTTTTAATTCTCTCCTCCTGTTTCTTTTTTCTTTCTGTAATATCCATCATCACACCGATCATACGGTATGCCCGTTTATTATTATCAAGCAAAATATAACCGCGGTCGTACACAAATTTGTATTCACCATTTGCACATGCATACCGGTATTCGCCGACCCATTGATCTTCACAATTTTCAAGACAGGAATTCATGCTATCCATAATGCGCTTCCTGTCATCGGGATGAATGTTTGCAAAATGCCATTCCCCGCTTGAGTGAAATTCTTCCAACCTATGTCCGAAAATATTTTGTATCCCTTCATTCCAGTTGATTTCATCAGTACGCAAATCGCGGTCCCATACTGTATCATTTGTTGCTTTCACTAAGCTGTGATAGCGTTCATAATTTTCTACCGCGTGACGAATATTTTTTTTACGCTCAATACTGTACTCTATAGATTTAGTAAGAAGTGTTTCATCAAATGTACCTTTCACCAGGTAATCCTGCGCACCAAGTAAGATAGTGTGTAATGCAATTTGCTTGTCGATCAATCCCGACAATACAATGATCGAAAGATCAGGCGCTGCATTATTAATGATATTAAACGATTCAATTCCTTCTCCATCCGGAAGTGCAAGGTCAAGAAAAATAAGATCTGGATTATTATGTTCAAGAATGGAAAGTGCATCTTTCAACCGGTTTGCGTGCAATACATCTTTTGTAGGCAGCCCTGTTTTTTTGAGGTATTCATTCAGTAAATAAAAATCTCCGGGGTTGTCTTCAACAACTAAAATTTTCAATGGGTTTTCGGTGGATATCATATTCAGGTTTATTGGCTTTAGAGGTAAACAATTGATCTTTCAATCATCATTTTCCAAGCAGTAAAGCTATCAACATTTAAAGAAATTATGAATACATTAAATCATTTAGATGCATGCCAATGTTTGTATTTACAGAACAACCATTATAAAATAATTCATTTATTTCTACATACTTTAAATAGCCTATTTAAAGTTACTATAAGAGAGAACCTTAATGAGAAAGTTTATGAAGCGTGTTTCTCTTTTCCGCTGGATAAAAAATGTGTCGATAGCAAAGAAACTCTATTTCACTGTCGGCATTATGGCGATATTGATCGCAATTGAATTGGGTGTGCTGATATTTTCAGTGAACACTCTTTCTTCCGTTCGGGCGTATGTAACCGGCGAAGGCTTATGGTCGAAAGCACAGAAAGAAGCCGTTTACCAATTGATGAAATATGGCCGTACGCATGATGAAGCGGATTATGAAAAATTCCGCGAGTTCATGAAAGTTTCAGAGGGAGATCACAAAACGTTAGTAGAATTAGGAAAAGAAAACCCGGATTTAGAAGCAGCTAAACAAGGCTTTATCGAAGGAAGAAATCATCCGGACGACGTAGAAGGAATGATCAATTTATTCCGAAGGTTTCATTTTGTTTCATATATCAGCAAGGCGATTATAGCATGGTCGAAAGCAGATAGCTTAGTGAGAAAATTCGACGGCATCTCAAAAAAATTGCACACTGAAATCAATAAAACAAACCCCTCGCAAGACAGTGTTAATCATATTCTCGCAGAAATAGATCCAATCAATACAAACCTTACTTTCTTTGAAGATGAATTTTCGTACACATTAGGCGAAGGTTCAAGATGGCTGGAATACGTGATCCTTCGGTTGTTGTTTGGTGTGGCATTGACTGTTGAGTGTACCGGGTTGCTGCTTGCAATTACAGTAAGCCGCGGTATCCAGCGAGGGTTGAAAGAGATCTTATTATCAGCGCAGGCAGTTGCAAAAAGGGATTTCAGCAGGAAAGCAAAAGTTTTTTCAAAAGATGAAATAGGGATATTGGCTAATAATTTCAACATGATGTCTGATGAGTTGGAACGAAGCATCCATGAAATTGAAAACGTGCAGCAACGATTTAAAAACCTCTTGGAATCTGCTCCTGATGCAATTGTAATTCTGAATGATTCAGGAGTGATACAAATTGTGAATGCGCAAACAGAAAACATGTTTGGTTATTCACGCAGTGAAATCCTGGGAAAAGAAATAGATCTGTTAATCACTTGTATCACTAAAAAGAAAAATGGGAACGGTTCTTTCCATCATGTGCTTGACATCATGCAAAATAATGAACCGGAAGAACTGGAATGGATGGGTATACGTAAGGATGAAAAAGAGTTTCCGGTAGAAATCAGTTTCAGACCGATACGAATGGAAGAAGGATTATTGATCTCGGCTGCAATTCGCAATATCACCGAGAAAAAATTATTGGAAAAACAGATCATGGAGATCAACATCAACCTGGAGAAAAAAGTTACACTGCGGACAAATGAACTCGAAAGAAAAAATAAAGAACTCGAACAGTTTGCTTATGTCGCATCGCACGATTTGCAGGAACCTTTGCGCACCACAACAGGCTTCGCAGAATTGATCCGACAGAAATATTTAGGAAAGATCGATGCTGATGCAGACAAATACATTTCATACATCATCCAGTCTTCCGACCGGATGAAAACGCTTATCAAAGATTTACTCGATTACTCACGAATAGGACGAGAAACACAGGCGAAAAAAATAAACTGCAATGAATTGCTCTGTGAAGTGCTTGCAGACCTTGATGGGTTAATAAAAGAAAGCCATGCTGAAATTAATGCAACAGAATTACCAACCATTCTCGGTTATCCTACAGAAATAAAGCAACTCTTTCAAAACCTTATAAGCAATGCAATTAAGTTCAGGCAAAAAGATATTGCCCCGCGAATAAAAATTGCCGCGGAAAAAAATGAGCAGCATTGGCTATTTTCATTCAGCGACAATGGAATTGGTATAGAAGAAAAATATTTGTCAAGAATTTTTGTAATTTTTCAAAGGCTTCATACACGAACCGAATATGAAGGCTCCGGTATAGGATTGGCAAATTGTAAAAAAATCGCAGAACTGCACAACGGAAGAATATGGGCGGAATCCGAGCCCGGAAAAGGAAGCACATTTTATTGTTCCATTCATGAATTCGAACACGCGTGAAGAAAAAATTAAATTGCATATTACTCATTGACGACGACGAACCCACGAACTTTTTATACAAAATGATCGTGAGCGAAGCGGATTGCACATCTGAAACGCTTATTGCACAAAGTGCATCCGAGGCATTAAATTACCTGGAGAAATTCTGCGAAAAAAATTCATTGGAAGATTTTACACATTTTCCCGACCTTATCTTTCTTGACATCAACATGCCATGCATGAATGGTTGGGAATTCCTGGAAAAATATAAGGAGCTAAAAAAAGGTTTTAAGAAAGAAACTATTGTGGTTATGTTAAGCACATCGCTAAATCCGGATGACGTTACACGGGCAGAGGGCATGCCTGAAGTAGCAGGTTTCCGTCATAAACCATTAAGCATCCCTATGCTGAATGAAATACTGAAAGAGTTTTTTCCTGCGGATTATTGATACCCGTATCAATCCAAAATATTTCTGATAAAATTTCACTTGAAAATGCAGATACGCTGAGCTCTGCTTTGCAACAAAAAATAATTTCGCAGGTATTTATTCCCTGCAATTATTATTATTAACTGCCCTAATAACCTGAAGTTGGTTTTTTGCCCAATTCCTTCATCATTTTAAAATGGGATGTTACTGCACGTTGCATGGTCGGAAATTCATTGTAAGGAATTTGATATTGCGTACATTTTTCTTTTACAATCTTTTGGAGATGATGGTAGTGAATATGTGATATCTTCGGAAATAGATGATGTTCCACCTGAAAGTTCAACCCGCCGGCAAACCATGAAATGATTTTGTTTGATGTTGCAAAATCAGCAGTTGCCTTTACCTGATAAACAGCCCATTCTTCTTCAATTCTCATGGTATCATTTTCTTTTACATACTCAAATTGTGCATTTTCCACAACATGTGCTAATTGAAATACAATAGCAAGCGTAAAACCCATCACCAGGTTAAAACATATAAATCCAACTGCCCAATGTTCCCATCCAACAAAATAAACCGGAATGAATATATAAAAGAGGATGTACAAAATTTTTGAAAGCCAAAAAACAATATGTTCCTTAGCATTCATTTTTTGCAGAGGGGTATTAACGATCCTTTGTTTTACATATTTATTGAAATCCATAATAAAAACCCATGCCACCGATGTGATAGCATATACCAGAACAACATAGATATGCTGAAAACGGTGCACAGGCATCCATTTTTGAGAAGTACATTGCCGCATCACAGGGCTTTTTGCAATATCATCGTCCATTCCATCTACATTCGGATAAGTATGGTGAATGATGTTGTGTTTGAATTTCCATATAAAAGCGTTGCCACCGAGGGCATTTAAAGTAAGCCCCATAATTTCATTGATATGTTTACGACTTGAATAACTTCCGTGGCACGCGTCGTGCATTACATTAAAACCGATGCTTGCAAGAATAAATCCAAAAAGGCCGCTCAATAAGATACCAGCGAATGCGGGCATCTTAAAAAAAATCAAACTGCAATAAATGGTAATAGCAGAAGATATTAATATAATTGATTTAAGGTAAAGTTTTTTATTGCCTGTCTTCTTCAAATTATTCTTTTCAAAATATTCGTCAACTGAAGATTTAAGAGACGAATAAAAAAAACGTTCCGTATTGTTGAAAGTTACTTTAGGCATTTGTATTTGTATTTTCCTAAGCTGCAGAGGCCGGCATCAGGATATGTGTACGGATTTCTAAAATTATTCATCAGGCAATTTTCAACGAAGCAGTTTTACATTAACAGCACTTAACCCTTTTGGTGTTTTTTCAATTTCAAAACTTACTTTGTTCTGTACTTTTACAGGTTCACCTAATCCGTTTACATGAAAAAAAATATCTTGTTGTGTCATTCTATCTTTAATGAACCCGAATCCTTTTGATTCATTAAAAGAAGTAATTGTCCCCTTGTGCAAATTTGTTTCATTTATCCTGTCTTCCATTTTAGGGATCCCGATTTGTATATCTTCTAATTTTACCTTTTCTTTTTTTCTGGGATCCGGGGGCGTGTCAGAAAGGTTGCCGTTTTCATCCAAATAAGCAAGCATACTATCGAGGCTTTTTGATTCTTTTGTTTTTTCTTTTCGCTCCTGCCTGCGTTCTTCTTTTTGCTTTTTGATTTGTTGCTTTTTCTTTTCCCTTTCTTTCTTATTCCAGGTTTCCGCCATGGTTTAATTTTTAGTATTTAAATTCAAGCTGCCTGTTTTAAGATAATTTGGTAAATGATATACCGTTATATAAGCGTGTCAGGCCTATATTTTTTGTTTCGGCCCATTCGCCTGCAACATCTGCTTTAACTACACGCCAGAAATTTTTTGACTTTAGTTCTTTGTAATCCTGCCCCTTCACAAAAATCCCCTCGATGCTCGCCCTTTCTTTAAAATGGATACGTACAGGTTTGTATTCGCTTTCACTTTTATTAATAAATTTTTCAATTAGCTCTGAAGTCATACCTATATTATTTTTTTGATGTTGAAAATTACCAACGCTTAAAAGACGACCGGTTGTTGTTTTGTTCTTCTCTTGGGCGTGCTTCATTTACCTTAAGTGCCCTACCTTCAACCATTGTGCCGTTCAATCCTTTTAAGGCTGCCTGTGCAGCATTTTCATCGGTCATTTCCACAAAGCCAAAACCACGGCTCTGGTTTGTGAGTTTGTCGACAATTACTTTGGCAGATTTTACTACACCATAGCTTGCAAATAATTTATTTAATTCAGCATCATTAATACTAAAGCCGAGATTGGAAACATAAATATTCATAACGAATAAATGATTAGGTGAAAAATGATTGAGTAAAAGAAAGTGTAAAAGAAAAATAGAGAAGCGTAAGAGAAATTATTATTCGATTACAATATTAGATGACTCAAAATATCTTGACAAAGGTACGCTTATTTTAGCTGTGCTTTAATTTTATTTTACTCTTTTCCGACCCAAAAAAAATAAATCAGGCAGATCCCGAAATAAAAGTTATCTTTATGCTTCTTAATGTTATTACTCTCCCTGTTTGCGTAGTTTATTTCTCCTCAAATACTGTGATGTGCTAACGTAAGGCAGATAATGTATCAGTATAATTCTGATAGCCTTATCAAAATTTAATTAAAATAATTCAACGTGTCATTTAACAATTTACAGCTCAGTGAGCCAATATTGGCTGCATTGGGCAAAGAAGGGTATACAAACCCAACCCCTATTCAACAACAGTCAATCCCATTTATTTTAGAGGGAAGGGACTTGTTAGGATGTGCCCAAACAGGAACAGGCAAAACAGCAGCTTTCACTATTCCTGTACTGCAATTAATGCATCAGCAATTAAACTTGCAGCATGGGCAACACCGCATCCAAACTTTGATCTTAACACCTACGCGGGAGCTGGCAATACAAATCGGTGAAAGCATAAAAGCCTATGGCAAATTTCTTCCTTTCAAACATTTGGTCGTATTCGGTGGCGTACCGCAATACCAACAGGTGAGGGAAATCCGCATCGGCGTGGATATATTGGTGGCTACACCCGGCCGCTTGCTTGATTTGTTAAAACAAAATATCCTTCACCTGAATAACATCAGCCATTTCGTTTTAGATGAAGCTGACCGCATGCTTGATATGGGATTTGTGCATGATGTAAAACGCATCATCGCTAAACTGCCTGCTAAAAAACAAACGCTGTTTTTTTCTGCAACTATGCCTGCAGAAATAAAACAATTAGCAGGTATTTTATTGAATAATCCCGCAAAGGTGGAAGTAACACCGGTTTCTTCTACGGTAGACAGTATACAACAACAAGTTTACTATGTAGATAAACTGAAGAAGTTTGATCTTCTTGTGCATTTGTTAAAAGATGAAAATATAAAAACCGTATTGGTGTTTATCCAAATGAAACACCACGCAGATAAATTGGCAAAACAATTAAACAAGGTTGGTATCCGAACAGAGGCAATTCATGGTGATAAAATGCAGAATGCAAGGCAAAGGGCATTGGATAATTTTAAATCGCACAAAACACGTGTGCTCGTTGCAACAGATATTGCTGCACGTGGTATTGATATTGACGAACTTTCGCATGTGCTAAATTATGATTTGCCCAACGTTCCCGAAACGTATGTTCACCGCATAGGACGGACAGGAAGGGCCGGCGCAAAAGGCATTGCAATTTCGTTTTGCGATTGGAGCGAGAAAAGTTTTCTGAATGATATTCAGAAATTAATTAAGAAAACAATACCAGTTGTAAAAGGCCATCTTTTTGATAATGGCTTAATGCATGCCCAGCCCGTAAAAACAGTACAACCGACCTATTTCAGTAATGTACGCAGAGGCGGAAAACGAAACAGGGCTTTTATGCAAGCGTAGTTTAAGCATTATTACATT
>JAFEAE010000001.1 GCA_018266575.1 Bacteroidota bacterium | reverse complement strand
ATAGTTCATAGTTCATAGTTCATAGTGCATACTTCATAGTTCATAGTTCATAGTTCATAGTTCATAGTTCATAGTTCGCTAAATCACTTATCCATAACCGCTATGATCTCTTCTTTAGTCAATGGCTTTGTAAAGACCTTAGCTTTTTTCACATAACCATTAAAGATGCGTTGGTTGGGAAATTCGTCGTTCCTGCCGATAACCCATTTGCTGTTTACGGAAAGGTTTGCACTTTTTTCCAATGTTACATTTCCTTTCAAAACACCATCGATATATAATTTCAGGTTATTCCTGTCGCAAACGCCCGCTAGATGATGCCAGTGGTTAAGCCAGTTTTCCGGAAGCTCGACCGTGCAATCACCTCTTCCCCATCCGCCAGCAAAAAAGCTCACCGACCGTCCGCCTGTTAACTGTATCACATGGTTATCTCCTTTTGTGAATATATCTACCAAACCTCTCGCTTCTTGTAAAGGATATACCCAAAGCATCATTGTCATCGTTTCATCCAAACTATCAAGGCTTGGTGAATTCGGAACCTGCACATAACAATCTTTTCCGAGCAATAAACTGTCCGTCGAAATTTTTTCACGCGAAATTATTTTTCCATCATTATGAAAACCGGAAAGGTCGGGAACATTATTATCATTTGATTTCGTTAATGAAAGATCTAAAACTTCCGATTCAGTATCAGATCCGATCACTTTGAAATGTTGTACAGCATTCGCAACAACAACCTGTTGCATTCCTGTTTCATTGACATGGAATTGATTTGTTAGTTGTTTGCTTTCGCCGGGTTTTAGTTCTACCGTATCATAGCAAAGCATTTTGCCATTTACCACAACTGGCAACTCAATCAAATGAGCAGCACCATCAATATTTTTTGCTTCAAAATAAATTTGTTGTACCCCTGATTTTTCTATTATTGGTTTTGCAGAAAGGCTTGCAACCTCAACATTGTCTGCAAAACCATTGCCTGCAATATTTATAACTACGTTATTGCTTGCCCCTTCAAGCGAAAGCTTCCTGTTGCCGAAAGGATATAACCTGAAGCTGATTGAATCTTCAACAATCTTGCCTGCTTCAACAAAACAATTTTTTGTAGCGTATTCTTTTCCATCGACAAATAGGTTCACAATCTTTGTTCCGTTGCTTCCTGAATTTGTGATGGAAAAATGCGCCTGCAATAATTCGTTGGGTTTTGCACGATCAGCAGGAACAGAAAAATTATTTATTGCAAAAACAGGTTTGCCTTTTGTTTCAGAAAAAACGCGATTTGTATGGATAGAGGATCTTGCATTAGGGGAATCCGTCATTACAAAAACCATTTCACCAACGCTTTTGATCAAGGAATGAGCTATGGATGATTGTTTGTATTGTTTATTATTTATACTTACAGATCTTACATAAATATTTTTTTCTGAATTGCCGGTGCTTTTAATAATGATTTTTTTCTGATGAACGAGATGAAGTGTAACAGATTTAAAAATCGGCGAACCGATCGTATAATATGGATTGCCAGGGCAAAACGGATAAAAACCCAATGCACTGAAAACATACCAGCTTGATACAGCACCAAGATCGTCATTACCAGGAAGCCCGCCAGGCGTGGCATTGAAACGGTCACGCATGATCTTTCTGATCCATTTTTGTGTGAGGTCAGTGCGGTTCATTTCGTTGAAAAGATATGGAAGATGAAAAACAGTTTCATTATCAAAAATAATTTTCTGTTCCGTCAAAGCAGTGTCAAGGCGATTTGCGAATGCACTATCCCCTCCCATCAGATTGATCAAATCGCTTGCATTTTGCGGTACAAAAAAAGAATATACCCATTGATCGCCTTCTTTATAACCGGAATTACCCGGCTGTAATTTGAATTCATTATTATTTCGTGGAAGCAGGAATAATTCAGAAGCGTTAAATAAATTTTTATAATCCAGCCCTCTTTGCTGTTCCATTGCATATGTTTCATTATCATGCATCACCTTTTTCGCAAATTGGGAAAGTGCCCAATCATCATAGGCGTATTCAACAGTGCGTGTAACTGACTCCGGATATAAAAAAGGAACATATCCTTTTTCATGATAGACGGAAAGATCATCTTGTTTGAAAGGCGGGACCATGATACTCTTCTTCATTGCGTCGTAAGCAAGATTGCTATCGATGCCTTCAATCCCTTTTAAATAGGAGTCGACAATGATTGGCACGGAATGATTACCTGTCATTGATTCGGTTGGAAGCCGATGTGTCTGTTTGAAAATATCCAGCATCGACAAAACCATATCTTTTTGTTTATCCGGGTATAACAAACATAACAACGGATGTAAAGAACGGAATGTATCCCAGGGAGAAAATTGTCCATATTCGTTTTTTCCAGTTGCCTTGTGAATTAAGCCATCATGCCCCCGATAATTTCCATCTGCATCTGAAATTATCCACGGAATAAGCAGGGAATGATATAAAGCTGTATAAAAAATCGTTTTGTTTTTTTCATTGGCATCTTCCACTTCTGCAACCGATAATTCTTCGCTCCACTGTTGTTTTGTTTTTTCATACAATGCATCAAAATTTAAGCCGCCGAGTTCCTTATCGATATTTTTTTGAGCGCTTTGTTCATCAATTGTTGATGCGCTTATTTTTAGAATGATTGACTGCGGGCCTGCAGATTTCTCAAAAACAAAAATGCTTCCATCACCAACATCCTTTCTTTCAGAAAAATTTTTATCGAAATTAATGACAGCGTGATGTGCAGAAAGATGCAACTTATTTTTAGAAACGGTTTCTATCTTTCCGGCATCGCCTATAAAAATTTCAGGAATTACATTTTCAGGAAATGTAAACCGGAACATCCCAGAGCGTTGTGCAACTGTCGCTTCCAGCAATGTACCATCATCACTAAATGCAACTTTATAATAACCCGGTTCAGCTTTTTCTTTTTTATGAGAAAACGGGCGGCTGTATTTCCCCAATTTAAAATCGCCCGGTTCACAAGTAACCGGCATCACATATAATCTACCCGACGAACCTTCAGGAAAGCCGCTTGCATGGTGCAGGCAACTAAAAAAATAAATGGAGCTGTCATAATAATTATATCCCTTTACTGCGCTAACATGTGTTTCGGGTGAGAGCTGAATAAATCCGGAAGGAGCAACTGCGCCGGGATATGTACCGCCTTCATCACCCCATTTTGTGACCACATCACTTTTTGCAGTTCCGATAAACGGATCAACGTACATGTAACCGTTCCCGCTTTGCGAAAAACTTAGGTTATGGATAACCGTTATACAAAAAGAAAATACTACTATCTTTTTTTGAGCTATTGTGCGAAATATATTCATGCTATATTCAGATATCATTTTAGCAATCCTGTATAAATATGAATATCCCTGCTTGCTGCTTCTTCGGCTTCGATCTGAACGGAAGACGGCAGTTTACCACCTTCTTCAAAAATGGTTACCTGGTTCTTTCCTTTTTGGATCCAACATTCTGGGATATATAATCCGTTAAGCGGGATTTTTTCAGGATATCTTCCCAAATTATGTCCGTTCACCCAAACAGACCCGTGGCCGAGCCCGGAAGTGATAACTCGATACACAGGATGTGAGCCTCCATTTGTTGCAGGCATTTCAAACGAAGCATTGTATAACATCGGGCCTACGTTCTTAAGATTTACATTCAAGTCTTCCCATCTGTCGAATTCAGTTAATTCCGTAACGCCTCCTCGTATACGCCACCCAGTTAGTTGAACTGCCGAAGAAAGATCAATGGCGTGAACAGGCCTGTCAATACCACCTTCATTTGAATAATTTTCAATAAACAACGTAAGCACTATCGGCCTTTGCATGGTATCAACATGATCAATGGTTACACTAAATGGTTTGTTCCATCCATCATGCTTTACAAGTTTGGTGTTATTAATAAATACGGTTGCATTTTCATCGACACTGCGGAATTTTAATTGCAGCTTTGAAACATTTGCAGGCAAATCATTAAGCGTTGCACGAAACCATCCGAAGCCTTGTTTTTTATCAAACATATCATCGCCAATTGTGTATTTCTGCCAGGAAAAATTATTTTGCAACGGTGGTTCGTTCATCACATCCGTTACACTTGATGCCCGAAGAAATTTCCAATCGGTAATATCATGAGTCGATTTATCGCCACGTGTCAAAAATGTTTTTCCGAAAATACCTTTTACATCTGCAGAATCTATTGATCCTGTAAAACCGGCTAATTTATCCCGGCCATCATGAGCCGTAAAAACAGCAAGTGTATGTTTGCCTTTTTCAACATAAAAATGTATTTCTCCATCTTTGATCATCGCAGTAGAAACAGGTTTGCCATCAACAAATACGGTTGCCCTGTCGCCGCCTTCCACCAACAGGGAATACATTCCCGAAGAATCAATATTGATCGATGTGCGGTACCATGCATCTGCTGTAAGATCGCCATCTGCGCCCATTTGCAGCGGATCATCACTTTGTTTCCACGAGTGATCATTGTATATAGTCGCTGCTTCTTCGCTACCACTTTTGAATTGCCACGGAGTAAGCGAAAGCAATTTTACTCTTTCATGATCAACTGATTTAACCTGCAATAATTTTGTTGATGCTATTGCGTCGAATAACCACACATCATGCTCGTGATTTTGCAACCAGGGCGATTCAGTTTTTATAGAAATGTTTTTCCCATTGAAACTTGCATTACTTATATAAGATGGGCCAAAAACAACATAGGGCATCTTATTATTATTAATGAACCATGTTTTTCCTGCGATATCTTCATCAACTGTCAATATGCGGAAAACCTGATCGTTTATTTTGAAAGAATATTCACCAGGTTTATCGGCATCATTAAATTTTGCAGAGAGGAGTAGAGAATTTTGATGAACGGATAAAACTTCCTTTCCTCTAGCGATAAGCGGCTTCTTAGGCAGCGTAAAGATCATTTCTGCTTCAGCAGATGGTTTTCCATAAATGATGATTGTTGTTGTATTTTGCTGCTTACATATACTGAGTATCTTCGAAAAGCTCCAATCTAATGTTACATTGGATGCAAGTTTATAATTATGTACGATCGGGAATATTTCGCCAGAGTCAAGATTGATGATTTCCCTGTTTTTTCCGGGTATACTATTTCGGGTATATATCTGCGTTAGTTTTTGAGAATTGGAAAGATTTTCCAGGAAAACAATATCACCGCCACTACTTTTTCTTGCAGTTATATGAATATTAGTGTCACTTGAAATAGTTTTATATTTTTCATTAGCATTAGTGCTGTTCTCCAAAATTTCCCGGAAGGTTCTTGCAAAGAATGCTATCTTTTTGAAACTATAATATATCGGGCGAAGATCGCCGCATTGACCGACGGCGGCTCCGTAATCGTAAGAAGCCGCATCTTCATCATTATTTGTATAACCGAAATTACTTCCGCCATGTGCCATGTAATAATTATAGCCATTGCCTCCATTGGCAATGATCTTCCAGGTCCTGCGTTCATACTCACGGGCATCTCTATCCGTAGAACTGTACCCCGAAAACCAAACACTCCAGAATTCTGTAGAGAACCAGGGATTGGGCCTGTTTGGGTCGTCGCATTTTCCATCCTCTGCAGGGCTGCTGGAATGATGAAGCCCGCTGAAAAAATACGGCACTTCCAGGCCAAGCGACAATGCCTTATCCCTTAGAAAACTGAAATAGCCATTAGGAATATATGTTCCCCAGCTTTGGTTGTGTTCGTTTTCCAATTGCACCATAATTACAGAACCGCCATGATTAATCTGGTTACGAAAAACAATGGGAAGCAATTTGTCAAAAAACCTCCCAACATATTTTTCAAATTCAGTGTTATGTTCACGCACACGTACACCCGGCTTGAATTTTAACCATAGCGGATAACCGCCATTATCCCACTCTGCACAATAATAAGGGCCAACACGGGCAATAACATACAAATTCAATTTGTGTGCAAGTTTTAAAAACACATCAAGATCATGATCTCCGTTAAAATCAAATTCACCTTCGTGTGGTTCATGAAAATTCCAGAACGTGTAAATCTCCACACAGTTAAAGCCACATCGCTTCAGGCGAAGAAGCCTGTCTTCCCAAAGTTCATGCGGCACACGTGCATATTCTATTCCCGCTGAAACAATAAATGTTCGTTTGCCGTTGATGAGGAAACCTTTGCTGTCAAAATCAATAAACGGTTTTGCATTTGTTGCTGCAGGAAATATATGATCATTAGAACCTTGCTGCGCATTTGCAAAAGATGTAATGATATTTAAAACAAGAATTACAGTTGATAAGCGAAATAAAAAACGCTGTTTACTCTTTCTCAATTTGCGAAGTATATTTTTTATATAAGCGATTGACAATTCCCATTGAATTACCTGTGGGCTCTGAAGAATATGTATCACGACTGTTCACCCAATTCCATTCCCACTCTTTTATGCTTTTTTCGAAATCTGTTGTTTCCATCCTGCCGCCATTCAGCATTTTTTTCTTCATATAAATAAAAAATTGTTCCCAGCGAGGTTTGTAGAATCTTTTGATCAATCCGGCCCACTGCCTGTTAGAATATTCATGCAACTCGCTTTCTTTGTCTCCCCATAACGTGATGATATCCCTTGCATTGAATTCGTACAAATCCTTTTCTTTTTCATCAACGCCGCAGGCACGTGCTTCGGCGATCCATTTTCCCAATAGAAAATCTTTACGCGATGCAAGTAATTCATCCATATCATCCATCAGTTCAAGAAATGCGTCGGAATATTTTTCATAACTATCAACATCATGTTGTAAATATGCAAGCGCCCATTTTTGTTGAAGCGTCAAAGCATAGTTGGCAAGCACCTGTCGTGTAAGGTCAACGAGATCGTATTGAAAACCATCGCTGTTTTGCAATGCAGGTATTTCTTTTACAAAAAGATCCCAGGCCGGCAAAAGGTCTTTGGAATTGTAATCCAGTTTTGTTCGGACACGGTCTGCCCAGCCATTTGTAGTCGGCCTTGCCTGGATGATTGTTTCAGGCCCACCTTCGCCAAAGCCACCGTTATAAACTGTTTTCAACAATATTTTCCACGCTTCATTAATATTGGAGTTATCTGCACCATAACGTTGACGTGCATACGAAGAAAGCCAATCCTCTACATTGATCGCTTTATCATTCCATACATTTTCAAGCATCAGGTGGTACAATGCAGGGTTTTGTTCTATGCCTTCCGGTGTTAATCCGATACCGATCATCTTACCTGATGTATTATCATGCAATGCAGCGGAAGGGTTTTCTGCTACACTATTCATTCTTCCCCATAAAGAAATATTACCACCGAAATTGTGCAGCATGTTCCATATCCAGGGTTTGCCGTAGTATGCATTTGTGCGGCTCCATACAGGATGGCTTTCGCTGTACAGGTCGAGCATGATCATGTGATCGTCAGGAACAGCATTGAGCAAAGCCTGTATCTGCGTGGGTTTCCAAAAATCTGCCTGGTAGTGAAACATCCAGCCTTGCATCACCCAGACTGCTTTGGGATCTGCAAGCGCCATTGATTCAAAAACTTTTTTACTGATATCGTTTAAATAGGTCGAATCATTTGTTGGCGGAAGGTTTTCATTGAATGTATCTGCAGAATATAAATGATCACTTCCGTAGGTGTTTGTTTGTTCTTCAATAAATGCTTTGCCGATTTTTTCAAACATCGGATCGGAAGGATCGAGAATATATACATCGTCAAAACCTGCTCCCCAATTTGTTTTTTTCACTTTTGCCGAAGGGAATTTTTCTTTGAATGAAGGTGGCACATGGCCGGTGAATGCCGGTAACACGGGTTTCATTCCCATGGAACGTTCTGCTTCGAGTATTTTTTTCTGCAATGCTTCATGCGAATCTTTCCAATGTTGCGGAAGCGGGCCACCCCATGCATCTAAATTTCCCATCCAGAACCAGGAGAAATATGCAGGCCCGCAAAAAAACTTATCAAGCTCTGCATCGCTAAACCCCATTTTTTTATATAACCGTTGCCACACTGCTTCTTCGCCTGTTACTGCGAGTGGCATGTTAATACCATTAAGCGCCATCCAGTCGATCTCTTTTTGCCATCGGTCCCAATCCCACCACGACATAGAGTAATTGAATGTGCAATAGTTGAGATAATAACGATATTGATACGGAGTGTTTCTATGAATTTTTTCTTTTACTACAGGTAAAGCGCCAGGCATATTCATATTGATGCCGTTCCATGTTATTAAACAATGGCAATAATTTTTTAAATAGTAATTCAATGCGGAAGCGATACTAACGCCATTGCATCCACGAAGAATGATTTTTCCTTTTTTGCTTTCGATCTCAAAAACATCTTTGCCGTTTTGCGGCGGAATGTATTGTGCAACAAATGCCGTTGATTTTTCTTTTACGATCCGTTGTAAAAAAGATTGAACGGCTTGTTTGTTAAGTTGGGAAAAAGAAGTGTTGGCAATTATTACACTTATTAAAAATGTTATTGTTCTTTTTTGTGTGGAAAAAAAATATTGAAGATGCTTCATACTGATTTTTTTCAGTTTTGGATTGAATATTGAAAACATTTCATTTTTAAAATTACTTAATGCAAATCCATAGCATGTTATGCCATTCGCGATTTCATTATGCTTTCTTGTTCTTTTTTGCTTCGCCAAAAAGAACCAAAAAAGGCGATCCGGAAACGATGTACAACCCGTTTCCGGAAGGAGCTTCGATTAAACGTTTGTACTACTGTGGTGAACAACAGTTGAGCCTTGATCGGTTTATAAACGGCAAGAAACTATTTCCGTTAATGAACCACGCAAATAAAATTTAATCACATCAATCTCAATAATCAAATTAATCACAGTTCAGACAATTGCTCCATAGAATTACTACAGCACAAGAGTGCGCTTCTTCCACTGGAAGAAGCGAAGGCAACGATGCTTAATAGTAGCAATGCCGCTGACATCTTAAAAAAAAAACCTGCACATTTATAAAAAAGAAACCCATAAAGTTTTTCACTTTACAGGTCCTTTTCACCGCTGTTGTCTCGAAAATTGTGCCCTAATAATTTGGATTCTGAACAATTACTCCTTTGCTTTCATCAATAATCTCCTGCGGTATTGGCATGTAATAATTCTTCGGCCTTGTAAATGTGCGTGGCGGAATGATCACGGTTCCGTTGTAAGGCGGCAACGGTGATGCTGCTTTTGGTTTTCCAACAATAGTATCAATATCAATGATCTGGTCTTTATCCCAACGAAGCAAATCCTGCCAGCGAACATTTTCACCGCCTAATTCTACCCTTCTTTCATGGATCAATTGCGCCATTCCTGCATTGCTTACCGGCAACAATCCTGCACGTTGACGAACAGCATTGAGTTCAGCATCTCCGGCGCCACTTCCATTGAGGCGGATCTTTGCTTCTGCTACTAAAAGATAAATATCCGAACTGCGCAACAATGGTTGTTTCAAGTTGAAATCGAGGCCGCCATCACCGTTTGCCAGGTATGCGGTGTATTTATGGATATAGTAGCCTGTTGTACTCATCGACGGAAGCAAACGACCTGTTGACTGGCCATCCATACCTGTAAAGAAAGGGCTTTGTGCATCGGACGAACTGATCGTTGCCATATTGGTTTGGTATGGAAGTGAATCACCAACAGAGATCAGTGTTGCTTTTTTGCGAACAGTATCATTCGGTTCGAATTCTTCTGCAAAATTTTCTGTTGGGTGATGGAAGCCCCAACCCTGCCATGGCCTTGGAGAAAAATAAATCGCGATCGGGGAATTTGGTAAATTCAATTCGCCATTCCCGTTCCATACTGCAAAAAGGATTTCTGTATTGTTCTCCTGCTGGCCAGATGTGAAGTTCATCGCGTAATTCGGGGCAAGTGCATAATT
The DNA here is from genome assembly GCA_018266575.1 of Bacteroidota bacterium. Taxonomy (GTDB): domain Bacteria; phylum Bacteroidota; class Bacteroidia; order Chitinophagales; family Chitinophagaceae; genus Puia. The sequence continues at coordinate 197,732 of JAFEAE010000001.1, read as the reverse complement.
TGCATCACTCACCACTTTTGAACCGTAGGTAATTGCATCTGCAAACCTGTCTTCCGTCATATACAATTTGCACAACATCCCCCATGCAGCGCCTTTGCTTACTCTTCCACGATCAGCGGCCCCGTAAGTCTCAGGCAAAAGATTTGCGGCTTGCAATAGATCTGATTCAACAAGCGCACGTACGCTATCCACAGAAGATTTTGGAACGTTATAATTCCCGTTGAGTACATTTTCTTCGCGGACCACAGGAACTTCTCCATAGATATTACTAAGAATATAATATGCATAGGCTCGCAAAAAATATGCTTCGCCCATTGACCTGTTTCTTATAGAATCATCCATTACCGGAACTTTCGGTATGTAGATGAGCGCATTATTTGCACGGCCGATTTGTTCATACGCAAACGGCCATGTAATGTATACTAATTGTTGGGTCGGGTCTGCATTTAACCTTTCGATTACTTTGAAATCCGGGTGGTCGCCATCTACAGATATATCATCTGATTGGTCGTCGTATGCATACAAGTTATGGCCGATCCAGTCTTCTACAAAAAGAACATTGTAGATACCCGTGATACCAGCGATCACATCATCCTGGTTACGCCAGAAGTTTGATGTGGTGTATTGCCCGGTAGGGTTTTGATCCAGCGGGTGTTTTACGCAACCGTAAAACATACTGCCCGTTATGATCAGTAAGATTGAAAAAAGAACGTGATTAAAATATTTCCTTTGCATAATAATTTTTTTTAAGAACTAGAAATTAAGTGTTGCCCCAATGGTAATATTCCGTGTTTGCGGATATTGTGCCAGGTCAACTCCACGTTGAAGGTTGGTGCCATTATATCCCAGCTCAGGTGTATAACCTTTGTATCCGGTTATAGTAAAAATATTATAGGAACTTACATACACTCTTATCTCGGGCAACAACACGCTGCCAACGTTGATGCGCTGTAATGTGTAACCTAGCGAAGCGGATTTCAACGACACATACGACCCGTTCTGTACCCAAAGGCTTGAAGAACGATAGTTAGCATTTAGGTTAGCAATACTCATGCGGGGAATATTGTTGCTTGTGCCCTGGCCGTGCCATCTTCCTAGTTCCTCAGCATACCAGTTATACACTTGTGTTGCATCTAATCCGGATAAGCGGTCTGCATTGTACAACTGGAAACCTGTTGCACCTGCAAAATTGAAATTCAAATCAAAATGCTGATAGCTGAATGAACCATGGAACCCAAAAATAAATTTCGGATTAGGGTTGCCAAGGTTGACGCGGTCTTTATCATCAATCACACCATCTTTTTTCCCATTAGCGCCGGAAACATCTACGAAACGTACATCGCCGGGTTTGATATTAGATTTGTTAGGATCATTAGCAATGTTCGGGTCGTTATCAATATCTCCTTGTGTCTGATAGAGCCCGTTAGCTTTGAAACCATAGAAAGAAGCTATAGGTTGGCCTTCATAGGTACGCGAAATGTCTACGTTCTCACGTCCATAAGGTGTAGACGCGATATAAGCAGAATTGCCGTATAATTTCGTGATCTTATTGCTTTGAAAAGATCCGTTTGCTCCTAATGAATAACTCAATTTTCCTATACTGTTCGAATAATTCAATTCTATTTCTATACCGTGGTTGTTCAATTTTCCAAGATTGTAATCCGGTAATGTAATATACCCCGGGTCATCGGGCAGGCTGGTTTGCGCCCCGAATGTTTCTACCAACTGATATGGTATCAGCATATCCGAAGTATTCTTGTTGAAATATGTAACAGTTGCATTCAAATGATTTTCCAATGTTGTTAATTCAACACTCAGGTTGGTCATCACCGCTCTTTCCCAGGTAATATTCGGGTTACTCAAACTGGTAACATAAGCTCCATTGTAGTTTGTTGTAGGATTTCCGAAATTATAACCATATTGTCCACCACCCCCACTGCTGATAATGCTTAAGTATTGAAAGTCGCCGACATTCTGGTTACCCAATTGTCCCCAGCCGCCGGTAATTTTTAAAGAGTTGATTGCTTTCACATGATCTTTGAAGAATTTTTCTTCTGAAATACGCCATCCTGCAGAAAATGCCGGGAAATATCCCCAGCGTTTTCCAGGAGCAAACTTGCTGGAACCATCAGCCCTCATCGTTGCGGTCAACAAATATTTATTGTCAAAAGCATAGTTGGCACGAACGAAATAAGATTGCAACCCTTGCCCGTTATAGTTGCCGCCGCCATTTGCTGCAGAGGAATTGTTTCCAAGATTCAACACACGCTGATCATTACTTGTATCAGCATATCCGCTTCTTGACGCGCTAAAATAATTACCGTTATAACTCTGTGCTGAATAACCACCTGTTAATGTAATCGCATGTACATCCTTGAATGTTTTGTTATAAGTCAGAAAATATTCTTCGAGGAAAGTGGTGCCTTTGCCAAATCCACGGCCTAATGAAGATATAGATGGGCCGCGGGTTTGATTGGGCATTGCAATACTAAAACTGTAATTGTCATTAGAACTATGATCGTAACCATAATTGGCGCGGATCTTCAATCCTTTAATGATCTCAACTTCTGCATAAGCATTTGCCAATATCCTGTCTGTTTTGCTATAAGCATCGGTTTCACTGGCCGTTGCAACAGGATTATTAATATCACCTAATTGATTATCCGCCTGTGAAGTTCCCCACGTACCATCAGGGTTTTTTACAGGCAATGCCGGGTTAAAACGAATAGCGGTCCAAACCAGGCCTGTTTGTGAAGATTTGGTATTCGGTGCATTTCCGTTAGTGTTTGAATACAACACATTTTCGCCAACACGGATGCGGCTACCGATTTTATGTTCTGAATTGATGCGGAAACTATATCTTTTGAAATATGAGTTTAGGATCATCCCATTGCTGTTGAAATAGTTTCCTGACAGACTATAAATAGAAGTTGCATTACCCCCGCGAACAGCAACATCTGCATTTTGTGTGTTGCCGGATGTCATTAATGCTTTTTGCCAGTTGGTGCGTTGAGTAGCATAATACGGATCGCTCCAAATTGTGGGAACTGAGAGCCCGTCATTTGTATATGCTTCATTTTTTAGTGTAACGAGGTCGCTTGCATTAAGCACATTGATAAATTTCACCGGCTTATCACTTCCCGTGTATAGGTTGACGTTAGTTTTCAACCCTTCATTATAATTCCCTTTTTTTGTAGTGATCAGCACTACACCGTTTGCTGCACGTGATCCGTAAATAGCCGACGCAGAAGCATCTTTTAATATTTCGATAGATGCAATATCATTTGAGTTCACATCATTCAATCCACCTGAAGGAACCCCATCGATCACAATCAACGGATCTGAATTGTTGATGGTTCCTGTACCTCTGATACGTATAGAAGGAACACTGCCCGGGCTACCATCATCACGAATAATATCAACGCCGGTTGCCCTTCCCTGCAATGCTTCTGCAGCGTTGCTCACCGGAAGGTTCTTGATATCTTCTCCGCTAACACGGCTGATTGATCCTGTTACATCGCGTTTCCTCTGCGTACCATAACCAACCACTACTACTTCATTTAACCCTGCTGCATTAGGTTGAAGTGTTATAGAAAATGTACGTTGTCCTTTCACTGCAAACAATTGTTCTTTATAACCGACATAACTGATCTGGAGTTGTGCATTGGACGGAGCCGAGATAGAAAAATTTCCATCCTCATCAGTAGTAACTGCCCGTGTTGAATTTTTAACAGAAACGGTTACACCCCTCAATGGCTTTCCGTTTTCATCAAGCACTTTTCCTTTGATTAGGCTTGAATCCGCATAAACGTCAACAGTTTCTTCCTTATTTACTGGGGAGATAATAACCATCTGCTGATCATTGATGGTATAATGGAATTTACCTGCAAGTACAATGTTCAAAATATTTTCGAGCCCTGAATTGGTTACGTCAATACTGACTTTCCCGAGTTGATTGATGTATCCGTTGTTATAAAAGAAACGGTACTTGCTTTGCTTTTGAATGGCATTAAAAATTTTCGGTGCTTCAACCTGGCTAAAATGCAGGCTGAATGTTTCCTGCGAATATGTTTTTGCAGCAACATGCAGGCTTGTAATAAATATCAGTATGAAACTCAGCTTCATAAGCAGCAGAAATTTCAGGCATGCACGCCTTGTGGGCAAGGCGGTTGCCTTGTTAGATTTCTTCATAATTTTGTTTTGGTAGATTAATAATAGGAGCAAAGCGTTTTCAACCGAACTTCGCTCCTGTGTTTTTCATCAAAGAGAAGAGAGCCACCTCTTCTCTTTTTATTTTATGAGATTATGAATCTGAAAAAATATTTTTAGGTTTCATACGATTGTTTTAAACTTTTAAAAAATCAGTATATGGTTTTAATAAATCCGGATATTATTTCCGTCGATACTATATTTAAAATGTGTGGTCATTTTTAATATATCAAACATCTGGCGGATATCTTCTTTCTCAAAAGCCCCGGTAATATGCTCGTCCTTCAATCTCCCATTGTCAAACCGAATGTGTACATCATACTTCCTTTCTAACATTCTTGCCACATTTTCAAAACTTTCATCGCTAAATATCAGTTTGTCGGACATCCATGCCGTTTCAGCAAAACTTTCATTTGTTGCCGCTGGCAATGTCTGTACCTGGTATTTCATTTCATTGTTCACTTGTTGCTCCTGCACATCGACACTTTCCACCCCTTTCTGTTTTTGGGTATTCGTTACCGTTAGTTTTTCATGCGGGTATAAAATGATCTCCTTTTCAGGGTCATTATCCAGCATCACCTGCACCTTCCCGCTGATCAGTGTAGTTTCAATATCGGGGTCTTCATTATACGCCTTTACATTGAACTTTGTTCCGAGCACCTTCACGGTAATTTTTCCGGCATGCACAAGAAAAGGCATCTTTTCATTTCTTACCACTTCAAAAAAACCTTCCCCCTGGAGGGTTACTTCACGTTGTGTTCCCGAAAATTTTTCAGGATAAATAAGCTTACTTCCTGCATTCAGCCAAACTAATGTTCCATCCGCCAGTATCAGTTTGGAAGTCGCCCCATTGTGTGTACTTGCGACCTTATCATTTCCCTGTTTGTTTTTACTGATATATTTTGTGTAGAAGAAAAAACCACCAGCCATCAAAACAAGCAAAACCGAAGCTGCGGCAGGCATTGAGATAACATGAACTATTTTCCGCAACAAACCTTCTTTGGGGACTATATCTGAACCATCTACAGGCGACGATTGTGCATTCAGTTTTTCTGCCAAATATTGCCAACCATGACTAACCAGTTCATCTTTAGGAATATCCGGTTCAAAATGATCTTTGCTCCCTTTCAGGGAAAGCACAATTTCATGCAAGTACGCATAATCGGGATATTTTGCCAGCAGATCCGACAATTCATCCAGTTCGCTCTGTGAAGCGCTTTTCCCAACCTTTTTTGACAATAACTCTATTATCCGAGATTTGATCATGCAGTTATACCTTGGTTTAAGGACACACCTGATTTGCATTATTCTTAAGGGAAACCCTTATTTCCTGAAAAAATTTTAAAGTAAGTTTGAAAAAGGTATGTTATGTTTTGCATTACAGTAAAATACCGCAGATAAATATGACAAACGTATCGTACAGATAACTTAGATCTTTACCCGGTATTCCTTGAGTGAGGGTTGCAGCAGTTGCTCAAGTTTTTTTAATGCAATAGTTAATTGAGTGGTAACCGTTTTATAAGAAATATTAAGGATGGAAGCCACTTCGTGATTGGTCAAGCCATCTTCCTTGACCATTTTAAAAATCAGTTTGCATTTAGCGGGCAATAAGTTTATGGAATTTTCAATGCGTTTTTTCAATTCGTCCGTAATAAGAATCTGCTCCTGTTCCGGGCTCATATAAAAATGATCTGCAGAAATATTTTCGATATCCGCAAAACGCTTTCCATTATTTTTTCGCAGGCAATTAAGCGCCGTATTTTTTACCGCAACGTATAAATACACATTTATATTTTTTATTTCACTGATCTTGCTCCTGTGTTGCCATAATTTTAAAAAAACATCATTCACTATTTCTTCCGAAAGTTCTTTGTCACGCACATACGCAAATGCAAACTGAAATAACTTAAATGCATTTTCCGTATAAAACGTTTTAAATGCATTTTCGTCATTCCGGTGTTGTATGTTATAAAGAAGCGTCTGCATTTGTTGTTCCGCCTTTTAATTTATTTTTTTAATTACCTGAATCGCACCGTTATTTTTTGCTGCTATTATAATAAAACTGTTTCCATGTTTTATCCTGATAATGTTACGAACGTCGCCGGGAATGCATAAACCTGTTTGAGAATAGGGAAGCGGTACAAAATTTCCTTTGCTATCTCCTTTCAAAACCGCTCCCATCGAAGCGTCCAGCGGTCCCTGCTGTGCACGGAACGGATAAAAATTTCCTGCTATGATGATATCCTTATTTCCATCGCCATCAACATCATCTGCAACAATTCCATTGGTTGTGCTTATTTGCGTGCAGTTCGGCAATGTTGTTATTGTGAATTTATTATTGCCGGCATTTCGCAGGAAAACAGATTGAGTCATTTTCACATCCACAGTTTTTGCTTTTGCCAATTGATCTTCGAAAAAAATATCTGATAATTGTGCATCAGCATAGTCAGCATATCGCCCGAATTTTTTTTGTAATGATGGTACCTGGTCAAACAATTCATCGCGGGTTAAATATGGATAACTTTTCCCCTGGTTATAATAACACAATACCGGATCGATTACCCCATCATTGTTGAAATCTGCATACGTGATCGTTAACGGTTCTTTTGCAGAAGCTTTGAATTGACTGTTGTTTCCAAGGTTTCCGATCACAAAATCTGTGTTGCCATCATTATCGAAATCAGCAGCTGTTATTCTGCACCACCAACCCTGCGTATTTTCCAATCCGTATTTTGTTGTTTCATTAGATAGTTTGCCATTATGGTTTTCAAAAATAGTAATAGGCATAAATTTTCCTACAACTACCAGATCCATCCATCCGTCTTTATTGATATCTGCCCATACTGCATCGGCAACCATTCCGGGATAAGAAAGTGTGCTATCTGTTTGCGATACATCTTTCTCAAATTTTATTTTTCCTTTCGTGCTTTTATTTTTTAAAATAAAACTTTCAGGTACACCGGGAAATAAACCCGGTTTGACGTACCCGCCAACAAAAAGATCAGGCAAATTATCATGATCAATATCTGCGGCCCGCACACATGAGCCACTTACTGTTTCTTTCGGAAGTGCATCATCAATTTTTGTAAAATTACCATGACCATCATTTTCAAAAATCCTGTCCTGGTAATTTTTGCTGTTCAATGGATAATCGGCTCCGCCGCTTACAAGATAAAGATCAAGATCACCATCCCCGTCCGCATCAAAAAATAAAGCATCAGCAACAGCGAATTCTTTTTCTGCATTCCAAGGTTGATTAGAAGACAGCAAAAATTTTCCGTCTTTTGTTTGCAGGTATAATGCACTCTCCTGTCCTGATGACCCGCCGATAAACAAATCTTCCAACCCATCACCATTTACATCTGCTTTTGTAATACATGGGCCCGTTTTCGATAATTGATAAGGAAGCCATGGCATGATCTTGAAATCAACAAATGCTGATTGATGATTGATATAGTTTATTCCTGAATTTCTGGTGATGTCCTGAAATTGCTTTTTTTGTTCTGCGGCTAAAGATGCCGGCGCAACAGTTGCAGCATTCTGATCAATAGCCAATGTAGTATCAGCTTTTACATCCTCCAGTTTCGATTCAGTGCCAGATTGCCATTTGATAATAATTGATTTTATGATACTGTCATTTCCTAAACCGATATGCATTACAGGATCAACGGAAGATTGAAAGCCGCGTGATGTGTACTGCTCCTGCATTTGCTTTGTGTGTTCTGTTTCCACATACACTTTTGCACCAATGCCAAATGTATTTTTCCCTGAGCCTTTCAACCTGAGTTTTATAAAGTGCGAATGCGTTTGTACATCGCCGTTATTTTTATAGATCGTTGCTTCGTCGTTAAGGTTATTGATGATGAGGTCGAGTTTACCGTCATTATTTAAATCCGCATATGCTACACCGTTATTAATAGATTTTTTGGTAATGCCCCAATCTTTGGTAACATTTGAAAAAGTGAGATCATGATTATTATGAAATAAATACCCATTCAATTTGGTAGAAGGCATTTCCTGAACCAGTTTCCACATTGCTTCTTTGTCGCCATTTTTTTCTTTATAATCCGAAGAATAACCCGAAGTATATTTAACGAAGTCAAGATTAGTGATGTCACGCAAAATTCCGTTGGAGATAAAAACATCTTTCCACCCGTCGTTATCAAAATCTGCGAACAATGGAGACCAGCTCCAGTCTGTGCTTGAAATGCCAGCCATCTGTCCTACTTCACTGAATAGTGGCATCCCGCTGCTATCATTTCCATTATTCAGTTGCAGCATATTTCTCATCTGCTGATGATGGAAGCCATGATCAAAACGCATGCTATATTTATCATAGGCATCTGCACCACGCAATAGTTTCTGCCGGTGATTATCTTCAGGAAGCATATCCAAGGTAATGATATCGGGCTTGTCGTCATTATTATAATCGGCAATATCAGAGCCCATTGCAAACTCAGAAATATGTCCTGCTGCTTTATCTAATACTTCGCGGAAAGTTCCATCGTGATTATTCAGGTATAAGAAATCACGTTCATCATAATCGTTGGTAACATAAATATCAGCCCAACCGTCGTTGTTGATGTCACTAACGGAGACGCTTAGCCCAAAATTCAAGCCGCTTCCATCTATATGGGCTTGTTCACTGATATCGGTGAAATGCCCGTTATCATTGCGGTATAATCGATTACCGAATTTCGGGTTCCGTGTTGATCGTAATTTTTCTGTATTGAAAAACGGGTTGTAGAACATGTCTGCATGGTTCACCATGAACATATCGAGGTCGCCATCATTATCCATGTCGAAAAATGCAACAGTGGTTGTATATGTTCCCGGCGCATCTAATCCATATTCTTTTGCAGATTCTTTAAAAACAGGAACCCCATTTTGCACACCTTGATTTATATACAACTCATTCCTCCTGTCGTCATCTGAACCGGGACCGGAATAACAAACATAAATATCAAGCAAGCCATCGCTGTTCACATCGGCCATTACAACTCCTGTTTTCCAGCGTGAGCGGCCGGCAACACCAGATTTATCTGTAACATCTTCAAACTGAAAATTCCCTTTGTTGAGATAGAGTTTGTTCGGGACCATATTGCCTGTAAGAATGATATCAGGCAAACCGTCGTTGTTTACATCGCCAACGGCAACACCGCCGCCATTGTATAAATATTCGTAGGTGAGGATATTATAATTTTCGTCTTCTTTAATATCGTTGCGGAATGCAACATGGGAAAATGATGAAGGTACCTGGCTGAAAAAAGTTGCATTGTCTTTTGCATTTTGCGTGCATGCAAATAACAGCATAGCAACAAAAAGCGCAAGCAGCAGTTGTCGTAACATTTTTAATGCAGCAGTCAGCAATGTTTTTCTATTTGAAACTTTCGCGTAAAATAAATTCTTGTTTTGAACTTATTGTTAACTGCACCCATTTTATTTGTCAGCGGCTGTGTGCTGCATAGAATTGCTGCCGTACAAGCGAGCGTGGCAACGATGCTTAATAGTAGCAGGGCAGTTGACTAACAAATAAAAAACTCTTATTCCACGTAATGATTAACAAAAGAAATCAAAACTTCAATGTTGAAGGCAAATATTTTTCAACAAGGTTTTCGTAATAAGGCTTTAACTCGTTCCAGTCTGGTGGTGTAGGGTTTTTTGAATACAGGTCGTAAGGGTTAAATAATTTCACCCATTTGAACATTTCGTGATCATGATCATCCATCAGGTGCGTGTATGCGTTTTCACGATGTTGTGCGTAGAATGAGTGGTAACGCAACATGTACAAAGCTGGCTCGGGCAAATAATCTTTAGCGATATGATAAATATATTCATCGTGCCCCCATGACATGTGTACGTTTCTTAATCCACAATTGGGAGAATAAACACCGTATTTTGATGTGAAACGTTCGTCGCTGTAATCTGGGTTATTTTTAAAAAACCCGGGGTAAACAATTTTATCGGAGTAAGCGCAACCTACAGGAAATGTATCGCCAACTACAGCCCATTGTGGTTCGCCGAATAGGCAAAGCACTTTTCCCATGTCGTGCAATAAACCTGCAAGTACCATCCAGTCAGGATGCCCGTCACGGCGGATAGCTTCTGATGTTTGCAGCAAATGCTGGAACTGATCGAGGTCAGTATCAGGATCAGAATCATCTACCAGTTGATTGAGGAATTGAAAGGCATCCCAAATGGGCATTTGTTTTTTGTTGAACTGCAGAAATTCCTCTCTTTTCTGCATTACGAAATCATAAGTTTGATGGGTATGATTGAGACGATAGAATTCACGCACATTATCTTTTTGCGTGTTTTCGTAGTCCCTGTATTCTTCAACCGTTTTTCCCTGTGCGATGGAATCTGCATCCGGGTACCGAACCAGGAGATCGTCTTCCCATTCGTCGAGAGAGTGCAACGGATTTAATTCAGCATTAGTCAAATTTGTGTTCGTATTCATACAACAAGAGTTATCTAATTAATATTTTGAACACTAAGTTGTATATTTTATCATACATATTCAACGTTGCTAATGATGTTTATTTGCGAAACCGGTTGCGTAAATTATTAGTAACTTACCTGCAAATCCCGTTTTAAAATGAAGCGTGAATGAGCAACGTTACCATTAAAACCCTGGCGAAAGAACTGAAACTCTCCACCGGCACTGTTTCAAAAGCGTTGAAGGATAGCCATGAGATAAGCAGCGAAACAAAGCTGCGTGTCCATGAGCTTGCGAAAAAATTAAATTACGTAGTTAATCCTTACGCTAGCAGTTTACGCAAACGAAAAAGCAAAACGATAGCTGTTGTACTGCCGGAAGTTGCAGACAGCTTTTTTTCCCTCGCAATTAATGGTATTGAATCGGTAGCGCAAACAAAAGGATACCATGTGCTCATTTATCTTACTCACGAAAATTTTTTAAAAGAGAAAGAAATATTAAATGATTTTAAAAGTGGAAGGGTTGATGGTGTTTTGATCTCTGTAACCAGCGAAACAAAAGACAGTACACATATTTGTGAGTTGCTTTCAAGTGATGTACCTGTGGTTTTTTTTGACAGGGTGTTTGATGATATCGAAACGGCAAAAGTGACTACGAATGATTTTGAGAGTGGATATATTGCAACAAAACACCTGATAGAAAAAAAGTGCAAGCGGATAATTTATTTATCCATTTCAGAAGATCTTTCGATCATCAATAAACGAATGGATGGTTTTAAAAAAGCACTTATGGATCACCGTTTGAAAATGTCGGAAAATGATATCGTGTATTGCTCGAATGATGAGTATAAAAATTTTGATATTATAAAGAAAAGAATGAGCGTTAATCCAAAGCCGGATGGAATTATTATTTCGGTAGAAAAACTGACAATACCTGTTTATGCGGTATGTAAAGAATTAGGATTGAAAATCCCGGCAAAAGTAAAGATCGTAAGTTTCTCGAATCTTGCTTCAGCATTTATATTGGATCCTGCATTAACTACAATCACCCAACCTGCATATAAAATGGGCGAAGCCGCGGCAGCTTTATTATTCAAAGCGTTGGAGAAACCAAATTTTCAGATACGGAAGCAACAGGTGGTATTACCATCAGTACTTACAATCCGAAAATCAAGTTTATAATATCAATTAGACTTTAACCGGATACTAAATAGATTTTATAACCGGGTTTTCAGTGCTTCTGTGTTTCAGTGGCTATAAAACCTGAAGATAAATTTGCCACAGAGGTGCCGAAACACTGAATATAATTTCACCAATAAAAAAGCCATCCACTTTCGTGAATGGCTGTGTATTGTTCATCAGTTAGCGAGAATGCGTATTAATCAAATTTAAGGTCTAATCCCAATCCTCTCAATTCATGAACCAATACGTTGAATGATTCAGGGATTCCGGCACGTGGAATATTATCTCCTTTCACAATTGCTTCGTACGTTTTAGCACGGCCAATGATGTCATCCGACTTCAAAGTTAACAATTCTTGTAATATGTTGGATGCACCATAAGCTTCAAGCGCCCAAACTTCCATTTCCCCGAAACGTTGTCCGCCAAACTGAGCTTTACCGCCTAATGGCTGTTGTGTGATCAAACTGTACGGCCCGATAGAACGTGCGTGCATTTTATCATCAACCATGTGGTGTAATTTAATGATATAAATTATACCTACAGTAGCTTTCTGGTCAAAACGTTCGCCGGTTTCCCCGTCATACAGGTAAGTGTGGCCGAAACTTGGCAAACCAGCTCTTTCGATGTGTTCTGCAATTTCTTCAACAGTAGCACCGTCAAATATTGGGGTGGCAAATTTCAGTCCTAATTTTTCACCTGCCCAACCAAGAACAGTTTCATATATCTGCCCGAGGTTCATACGTGAAGGCACACCAAGCGGGTTCAATACAACGTCAACTGGTGTTCCGTCTTCGAGGAATGGCATATCTTCCGCACGTACGATTTTTGCAACGATCCCTTTATTTCCGTGACGACCTGCCATCTTATCTCCCACTTTCAACTTACGTTTTACAGCGAGATAAACTTTAGCCAGTTTCAACACACCTGCAGGCAATTCATCCCCGATGGAAATGTTGAATTTTTCTCTCTTGTAACGTCCAAGCTCTTCATTGTATTTGATGCTGTAGTTGTGCAATAACACGTTGATCAGGTCATCCACTTTTGCATCGCCAGACCAACCCAACGGATTTACGTTGAGATAATCTATGCCCGATAAATTTTTCGCTGTGAATTTTGCACCCTTACCGATCTGTACTTCACCGAAGTTATTATTAACACCTGCAGAAGTATGGTCTTTCAACAACACCTGCAATTTGTTCAATAAAACGTCCATCAGGTCAGTAACATTTTTCTCGTGCACTTTCTCGATCTTATCCAATGCTGCTTTCTCACGCACTTTTGCATTCTTATCTTTTTTAGCACGTTGGAATAATTTTTTATTGATCACCACACCCTCTGTTCCGCTTGGAGCTTTCAGTGAAGCATCTTTTGCGTCGCCTGCTTTATCACCGAAAATCGCACGCAACAATTTTTCTTCCGGGGTTGGGTCGCTTTCACCTTTCGGTGTGATTTTACCAATTAAGATGTCACCTTCCTTGATCTGCGCACCTACGCGGATAATACCGTTTTCGTCAAGGTCTTTCGTTGCCTCTTCAGAAACGTTCGGGATATCCGGTGTCAATTCTTCTTCACCTAATTTAGTGTCGCGCACTTCAAGTTCATATTCAGAAATGTGAACAGAAGTGAACAAATCTTCACGAACAACTTTTTCACTGATCACAATAGCATCTTCGAAGTTGTACCCTTTCCATGGCATGAATGCCACTTTCAGGTTGCGTCCGAGCGCCATTTCACCAGCTTGTACAGCGTATCCTTCTGTTAGGAAATCGCCTTCTTTAACACGCTGTCCTTTTTTAACAGCAGGTTTAAGATTGATACAAGTTTCCTGGTTTGTTTTTATGAATTTAGTAAGCTTGTATACTTTAAGATCATCTTCAAAGCTTACTAATTTTTGAACTTCATTTCTTTCGTAACGAACATGAATTTCGTTTGCATCAACAAACTCAACTACACCTTCGCCTTCAGAGTGGATCTGGATACGTGCATCACGTGCAGCTTTTGCCTCAAGCCCTGTACCTACGATCGGCATTTCAGGACGGATCAGCGGAACTGCCTGGCGTTGCATGTTTGATCCCATCAATGCACGGTTCGCATCATCATGCTCAAGGAATGGAATCAATGAAGCACTCAAACCAACGATCTGATTCGGGGCAACATCCATAAATTCTACTTCGTTCTTATCAAGGATCGGGAAATCACCTGTTTGACGGGAAACGATTTTCTCTTCTACGAAATTTCCTTTTTCATCCAAAGGCACGTTTGCCTGCGCGATCTTCGCTACATCTTCTTCTTCTGCGCTGAGGTAAGTCAATTTTTTCAATTCAACTTTACCATCATGTACTTTGTGATAAGGAGTTTCAATGAAACCCATTTCATTGATCTTAGCATGAACGCACAATGTAGATATCAAACCGATGTTTGGACCTTCCGGAGTTTCGATCGTACATAAACGGCCGTAGTGAGAATAGTGTACGTCACGAACTTCGAAACCTGCGCGTTCACGGCTTAAACCACCGGGACCAAGTGCAGAAATACGGCGTTTGTGAGTGATCTCACTCAACGGGTTTGTCTGATCGAGGAATTGTGATAACTGAGATGTGCCGAAGAATGAATTGATCACAGAAGATAATGTTCTTGCATTGATCAGATCAACGGGAGTGAATACTTCATTATCACGCACGTTCATTCTTTCACGGATCGTTCTTGCCATACGTGCAAGACCAACACCGAATTGAGCATATAATTGTTCACCCACTGTACGAACACGGCGGTTGCTCAGGTGATCGATATCATCGATTTCCGCTTTTGCATTGGTAAGACGAACAAGATACTTGATGATCTCGATCATATCTTCTTTCGTCAACGTTTTCTGGTCCAGCGGCTGATTAAGATTCAATTTGCGGTTGATCTTATAACGGCCAACTTCGCCGAGATCGTAACGTTTGTCGCTGAAGAATAATTTGTCGATGATACCACGGGCTGTTTCATCATCCGGGGCATCAGCGCCACGTAATTGACGATAGATATGTTGAACAGCTTCCAACTCAGAGTTAGAAGTATCTTTATTAAGTGTGTTGTAAATAATCGCGTAATCACCACCTACATCTTCTTTCTGAACGAATACACTCTTCACATCCATTTCAACGATCATATCGATTGCTTCTTCATCGAGAATTGTATCGCGTTCCAATACCACTTCATTACGTTCGATGGAAACTACTTCACCGGTATCTTCATCCACAAAATCTTCTACCCATGTTCTTAACACACGTGCAGCTAATTTTTTGCCAAGATATTTTTGTAAAGATTTTTTATCTCCATGCACTTCGTCGGCCATACCGAACAGTTCAAGAATATCTTTATCTGTTTCGTAACCGATAGAACGCAATAATGTAGTTACGGGGAATTTTTTCTTACGGTCGATGTAAGCATACATCACATTGTTGATGTCTGTTGCAAACTCCATCCACGCACCTTTAAAAGGGATTACCCTTGCAGAGTAAATCTTTGTTCCGTTGGGATGAATAGATTGCCCGAAGAATACACCTGGTGAACGATGTAATTGAGAAACGACAACACGTTCAGCACCATTAATCACGAATGTGCCGCGTGGGGTCATATAAGGAATGTTACCAAGAAATACATCCTGAACGATGGTCTGGAAATCCACATGCTCTTCATCATTACAGCTCAGGCGAAGCTTTGCTTTCAGAGGAACAGCATAAGTCAATCCACGCTCCATACACTCTTCAATGGTATAACGGGGCGGGTCAATAAAATAATCCAGGAATTCCAGCATGAAAATATTCCGCGTATCTGTGATCGGGAAATTTTCTTTGAACACCCGGAACAAACCTTCAATGTTACGTTTGTCGGGAGTTGTTTCTAACTGGAAAAATTCTTTAAACGACTGGATCTGTACTTCGAGAAGGTCGGGAGTTTCAGCAAGATGTTTAATCTTTCCGAAATTGACCCTGCTTTGCAATTTTGTTGAAGACATATTGTTTAAAACCGGTTTTAAATGTTCGAACTTCTAATTCTTTATAACAATAAAAGCGTTGAGAACTTACGTCCCCGTGGGTTTCTTCCAAAAATTGTCAGATGATTATTGCTATTAAGGCCATACAAAAGGACAGCAAAGGTAACGAATAAAGCTGAATTAGCAATAAATCTTTACTTTAAGCGGTTTTGCAAAAAGTCAAAAACCCCGGGGTTGAACCGGGGTTGAAAAATATCTGAAAACGGTGATTACTGAACTTCTACTTCAGCACCAGCTTCTTTCAGTTTAGCAACCAATGCATCAGCATCAGCTTTGCTAACACCTTCTTTAACTGGTTTTGGAGCGCCGTCTACTAAGTCTTTAGCTTCTTTCAAGCCCAATCCTGTCAATTCTTTCACGATCTTAACAACGTTTAATTTGTTAGCACCGCCACTTTTCAGGATTACGTTGAATGCTGTTTTTTCTTCAGCAGCAGGAGCACCACCACCTGCAGCAGGACCTGCAGCAACAGCTACAGCTGCAGCAGCCGGTTCAATACCGTATTCTTCTTTAAGGATTTTTGCTAATTCGTTTACTTCTTTTACAGTTAATCCTACTAACTGTTCTGCAAATGCTTTTAAGTCTGCCATGTTTGTTAAATTTTTTCCGCCTTCATTGCCTCTTGTGAAACTCCGGCGGACGGTTTAAAAAAATTTGCCTTTATATTACCCTAAAGACTTGGGTTTTTATAAATGTGAAAATTTGAAAATTGTGCAATGTGAAAATGAATTGCGCAATTGAGAAATTTTCAAATTGAGCGATTAATTCGCAGCTTTCGCTTCCAATGCCTGCACCAATCCTGCTAATTTGCTTCCTGCATTCAGGCCGCTGATAACATTCTTTGCAGGAGACTGCAACAACCCGATAATTTCGCCAATAAGGTCTTGCTTGCTTTTCAATGTGGTCAATGCTTTCAACTGATCGTTGCCTTCAAATACATCGCCATCGATGAATGCTGCTTTAAGAACCGGCAATTCCGTTTTGCTATCACTACGGAAACTGCTTATGATCAATGCAGGTTCTTTTGCATTTTCTGAAAACAACAATGCTGTAACGCCATTTAAAGATTCGTAAACTCCTGTATATCTTTTTTCATCCAGGCTTTCCAATGCTTTTTTAATAAGCGTATTTTTTGCCACTTTCATTTCAACATTTTTGTTGAAACAAATACGGCGCAGTTTACCAACCTGTTCAACTGTCAGTGACTCTGTGTTGGCAACATAGAAGTTGTTATATTGAGAGAACTTGCCTTTCAACAGTTCAATTACTTCGTTTTTTTGATCTTTGTTCATATCTCTTATTTTTTTCTGCCGATGCAGAAATAGTTAGATAAATCAGTTATGAATAAATGCTTTTGTGTCAATTGCAATACCAGGGCTCATCGTGCTTGCCATGAAAACGCTTTTCAGGTAAGTACCTTTAGCAGTAGCAGGTTTCGCTTTGATGATCGCATTCAATAATTCCTGGCTGTTTTCAGCGATCTTTTCAGGGCTGAAACTAACACGGCCTATCGAAGCGTGAATAATGCCGGCCTTATCTACTTTAAATGCAATTTTACCACCTTTTACTTCATTAACTGCTGCAGCTACATCGTTGGTAACTGTTCCGGTTTTAGGGTTTGGCATCAGGTTACGGGGACCTAATACTTTACCCAATCTTCCGATCTTAGGCATTACTGCCGGTGTAGCAACGATTACATCTATATCAACCCAGCCACCTTCAATCTTCTGAATAAATTCATCGAGTCCCACAAAATCAGCACCAGCAGCTTTTGCATCTGCTTCTTTATCCGGGGTGCAAAGCACCAACACCCTTTTTGTTTTACCTGTGCCATGTGGCAAACTAACGGTGCCACGGATAGACTGGTCAGCCTTTTTAGGGTCTACACCAAGGCGTACATGAAGGTCAACAGATGAATCGAATTTTGTTGTATTTACTTCTTTCACTAAAGATGAAGCATCTTTAAGTGAGTAGAATTTATTTTTGTCAACCTTGCCGGTTGCAACTTTTCTTTTTTTAGCGATAGCCATTTCGTAATAATTTTTTTGTTACAGAATTATTTATCCCATGGGGCTTTACCATCTACATTAATACCCATGCTGCGTGCCGTGCCAGCTACCATGCGCATAGCACTTTCTACAGTGAAGCAATTGAGGTCAGGCATTTTATCCTTTGCTATTGCTTCTACCTGTACCCAGGTAACTTTTCCAACTTTATTACGATTAGGCTCTTTTGAACCGCTTTGGACCTTGGCTGCTTCCAGCAACTGTACTGCAGCCGGAGGAGTCTTGATGATAAAGTCGAAAGACTTGTCGTTATAAACTGTGATTAATACGGGAAGGACTTTCCCCATTTTGTCCTGCGTTCTTGCATTGAACTGCTTGCAGAACTCCATAATGTTGATCCCTTTTGAACCCAATGCCGGGCCGATCGGGGGGGCAGGATTGGCTTGGCCGCCTTTTACCTGCAACTTGACATAACCTGTAATTTCTTTAGCCATGTTACTTTTTTTTGGTGTTAGCGTCCCGCCTTTAGCGGAACTCCCAAATTCCTATTCAAAAAGAACTATTCTGTTTGGGGTTGCAAAGGTATAGCAAAATATCTTCCCAACAAAGATTTCATGAGATTTTTTCCGCCTTCCTGAAGCCGGAATTTGTTGCGTCAGCTAATGCAAATTGATATGAAATATTCATTTTGCAAATTCCTCTTCTACTTTTTTTGCAGAAAAATATTTATCATTTTTTTCTATTTGAATTTTTCTAACTAACTTTTCCAATAATCACCATTATCATTCTCATAACAACTAAAAAACGCACTACAAACTATGGCAAAGTCAAAGAAAAAGTCGGCCAAAAAAGCTGCTCCTAAAAAAGCGGCAAAGAAAAAAGCGGCTCCCAAAAAAGCCGTAAAAAAAGTAGCGAAAAAAGCAAAGAAAGCAGCAAAAAAGAAAGCAGCTCCTAAAAAGGCAGCAAAGAAAAAAACCGCTCCTAAAAAAGCCGTGAAAAAAGCTCCGAAGAAAGTAGCAAAAAAAGCGGTTAAAAAAGCTCCCGCTAAAAAACCGGTGAAGAAAGCAACTCCGAAACCCGCACCAGCACCGGCTCCTGCACCAGCTCCAGTTGTGGAAGCGCCGGTTGTGGAAACTACTCCGGCACCGGAAATGCCATCCAGCGAAAATTAATTTTTTTCAACATTATATCTTCAAAACCTTCTTGTACAAGAGGGTTTTTTTGTTTCTAACGTTATCGTATAAACGAAAATAAAAAAGGCGCAATCTTGTTGCGCCTTTTTCAATTAATTGACAAAAAATCAGGCTAATTTTTCTACCTGCATATAGTTTAATTCCACAGGGGTAGAACGCCCGAATATTTTCACCGTTACTTTTAATTTCTTTTTTTCATCGTTCACTTCTTCTATGATACCGTTAAAATCATTGAAAGGCCCTTCAATAATTTTAATAGTTTCCCCGATAATAAATGGTTCACTCATGCTCATTCCACCGGATTCGGCCATCTCATCCATCTTACCCAGCATTTTATTAACTTCTGCTTTACGAAGCGCTATCGGGTTTTCTTTTCCTAAAAAATGGATAACACTATTCGTATTCTTTATGGTATCACGAAGATCATCACTCAATTTCCCGTCTTTAATTTCTATCATTACATACCCCGGATAGTAGTTCCTCTCACGCATTACTTTCTTGCCATTCTGCACTTTATACACTTTCTCCACGGGGAGAAAAACCTGTTTCACGATTTCGCTCCAGCCGCCTCTGGATATTTCCTTATCCAGGTATTCTTTCACTTTGCGCTCCTTGCCACTTACTACACGAAGCACATACCATTTGGTTTCCGTTTGATTTGCAGTTTCCATTATGAAAAGAATGAATAGATCAATTTTAAAATAGAACTCGATACCACGTCCATTAGCCCGACAACCAATGTGATCAATACGGTTGCAACCAATACAATCACTACCGATTGCTGCAATTGTGGCCATGTAGGCCAGCTAACTTTTTCTACAAATTCCCTGTAAGACTCTTTGAAATATGTTGTGACTTTGTTCATATACCAATTTGAAAATTTCTCAATCAGAAAATAGCTCAATGAAGATCTGGCTCTTTATTGAGCCATTTTCACATTTTGCAATTTTCGAATTTGCTGGCACGGGCACAAGGATTCGAAC
Source organism: Bacteroidota bacterium (assembly GCA_018266575.1). Classification (GTDB taxonomy): domain Bacteria; phylum Bacteroidota; class Bacteroidia; order Chitinophagales; family Chitinophagaceae; genus Puia. The sequence goes on along the minus strand of JAFEAE010000001.1, from coordinate 177,682 downwards.
CCTGATCTAAGGTTTTGGAGACCTCTATTCTACCTTTGAACTATGCCCGTAAACGAATTAGCTAATTAGCAAATTTGCTAATTAGCTAATTGTAAAATTATCATTAATTATTTAAACTATTTAATGATCTCCGTAACCTGTCCTGCACCAACTGTACGTCCACCTTCGCGGATAGCGAATTTCAAACCTTTCTCCATAGCGATCGGCTGAATAAGTTTTACAGTTAATGAAGTATTATCACCAGGCATTACCATTTCAGTTCCTGCAGGTAATGTTACTTCACCTGTTACATCCGTTGTACGGAAGTAGAACTGAGGACGGTATTTATTAAAGAATGGAGTATGACGTCCACCTTCTTCTTTGCTCAACACATAAACTTCACCTTTGAATTCGGTATGCGGAGTAATAGAGCCTGGTTTTACAAGCACCATACCACGACGAACCTGTGTTTTTTCAATACCACGTAACAACAAACCTGCATTGTCACCAGCTTCACCCTGATCGAGCAATTTGCGGAACATTTCAACACCTGTTACAGTAGAAGTTAATGGAGCTTCCATCAAACCTACGATTTCGATAGCTTCACCAACTTTGATACGTCCTCTTTCGATACGGCCTGTAGCAACTGTACCACGACCTGTGATAGAGAACACATCTTCCACAGACATCAGGAATGGTTGGTCAACCGGGCGAGGAGGCAACGGAATGTATGTATCTACAGCTTCCATTAATTCGTCGATTGCTTTAACCCACTTTTCTTCACCAGCCAAAGCTCCTGTTGCAGAACCTTTGATGATTGGTGTGTTATCACCATCAAAACCGTAGAAGTTAAGCAAATCACGGATTTCCATTTCCACAAGATCCAATAATTCAGGATCATCAACAAGGTCAACTTTATTCATAAAAACAACCATGCGTGGAACGCCTACCTGGCGGGCCAGCAGAATGTGTTCTTTTGTTTGTGGCATCGGGCCGTCAGTTGCAGCAACAACAAGGATAGCACCATCCATCTGTGCAGCACCAGTAATCATATTTTTAACGTAGTCAGCGTGACCAGGGCAATCCACGTGTGCATAGTGGCGGTTAGCTGTCTGGTATTCTACGTGAGCTGTATTGATGGTAATACCTCTCTCCTTTTCTTCAGGAGCAGCATCGATTTCATCATATTTCTTTGCTTCCGCCAAACCTCTTTTTGCCAAGATGGTAGTAATAGCGGCAGTCAATGTTGTTTTACCATGGTCAATGTGGCCAATAGTACCGACATTAAGGTGAGGTTTGTCCCTCTTAAAGGTCTCTTTTGACATCGTTATCTGTTTTTAATTGTGTTTTAAATTTTCACTATCGGCAACCTGCCTTTAGTACGATTTTTTACTTTTTATATACCGGGCGACAGAACTACTATTAAGCATCGTTGCGTCGCACTCTTGTACATTTTGTTCTCTTTTCAACACGTAAACGGCAAATCTCCAAAATTAAACAATCCCAAAACCCGGGATTTATTCACCATTCACAATGGACCTCTCACCACTTGAGCCGTTGATGAGAATTGAACTCACGACCTCTTCCTTACCAAGGAAGTGCTCTACCACTGAGCTACAACGGCATTCCTCAGTCATCGGTCGTCAGTATTCAGTCATCAGTTGTCGGTCTGCAGAGGACAGTCTGACTACCGTTGACTGCCGACTGATGACTGAAAGAGCGGAAGACGAGGTTCGAACCCGCGACCTACAGCTTGGAAGGCTGTCGCTCTACCAACTGAGCTACTTCCGCAGAATACAATGTGATGATTGGCCAATTTGATGATGAGATAATTCTCATCATTATAGTTTCATCACAAATACAAAGAACTAAAAAATTTATTCAATTATCACATCAGCTAATCAGCCAATTATCAAATTAAAACGTGGGCAAGGATGGATTCGAACCACCGAACTCCGAAGAGGACAGATTTACAGTCTGTTGCCGTTGGCCACTTGGCTACTTGCCCAGCTACTTAAAACTTCAGAGCCACTTGTCGGAATCGAACCAACGACCTACTGATTACAAATCAGTTGCTCTACCAGCTGAGCTAAAGTGGCAACTTTATTTTTGCCCGTTCCTAAAAAAGAACTTCCCAAAACATAGTGTAACCCTATTTTTTGGGAAGGCAAAGGTAAGCGAATTTGTTAAATTCAAAAATTTTGGTTGCTTTTTTTTAGCACATTATCAATTGATTTTGAAAAATAAATCCGGTTATCTGTAAAAAACAAAAAGGCTTCCTGTGTGGAAGCCTCTTTGCTGAATGATTTGCAGATCAGGCAGCCAGTTTATTTTTCTTTCTTTTTATCTGGCTGATCAATGATTCAAATGCATTGTCGAATGACTCTTCAAATGATTTGGACGAACATTTTACGAAGAACTGGTGACGGGGAACATGCACGCTGATCTCTGCGACTTTATCCTTAATAGTATGAACAACATTGTCAAGCTTAAGGAATACATCTACTTTAATGATGCGGTCGTGAAAGGTGTTTAATTTTTCCATTTTTTTAGTCACGTAATCTGTCAGTTTTACGTCTGCATCAAAGTGCACGGTCTGAATGTTAACGTTCATAACAATCGCATTTTAATATGTGAAACAATAAATAAAAGAACTTGGGTATAGAGCGCTAATTTGGAGTTGGATAAACGCTCACAAGAACATAATGAAATTAATATTTCAAAGCTGTTTTTCCAAATAAATTTCCCTCAAAAAATTGGTTAATTAACAACGCTAAAAGGAAACAATTAATTATGCTTTTGGATGTGATTTTTTATAAACTTCTTTCAGCTTTTCGATAGTGTTATGCGTGTATACCTGTGTAGCCGCAAGGCTGGAGTGCCCGAGCAGTTCTTTTACGGAGTTTAAATCTGCCCCGCTGTTTGTTAGATGTGTTGCAAATGTGTGGCGCAATACGTGTGGGCTTTTTTTGTCTATCGTAGTGATTTCCCCGAGATATTTTTTAACAGCGAGGTAAACATATTTGGGATAAAGTTTTTTGCCGTTTTTATTTACCAGTAAAAAAACGTCATCAAAATTTTCAAGTTGTTTTCTTTTTTGCTGCCTGTATCCGTCAATATCATCACACAATTGTTTGCTAAGTGGTACTATTCTTTCTTTATTTCCTTTACCAAGAATTTTTATATAGCGGCTTTTATAATCAACCTGGTTTTCTTTTATGTTCACCAATTCGCTTAGGCGCATACCTGTATTATAAAAAATACTGAGCAATAATTTATCTGTTAACCCTTGCCAATCATCAGAAAACTCCACATTGGAAAATAATGTTTGAATATCTTTTTGCTCTACATACACCGGCAACCGCTTGCTGATCTTTGGTGCAATGATATTTAACATAGGTGTTTGCTCGATCGCTCCCGTTCTCAACTGGTATTTAAAAAAAGATTTGAGTACGGAAATCTTGCGGTTAATAGATTTGGAGGTAAGCTTTTCATCTTTCAATGAAGCAAGCCAGCTGCGGATGAATGCAGATGAAATTTCTTCTAGGGAAATTTTTCCGAATTGTATTTCAAGAAATGAAAAGAATTGCAGTAAATCGTCATGATAAGAACGCACAGTATGTGCAGAATATCTTTTCTCAAACTTGAGGTAATCAATGAAAGAAAGAAAATATGAATCCAAAGGAATTGAGATTAGTTGTTAAAATTAATAATTTATCGGTAGCATTGCGAAATTATCCATCACACGATTTTATCTTTTGAAATTCGACTGGTTAAATAAAAGCATCCCGCTGGAGCAACATCTGGAAAATGATGCAACTAATAATTTTACCTTAATACGGCTTATTGCCGCAATGATGGTTGTGAAATTACATTCCTACAGCCTTACCACACATGTTAAAGGCCAATATGATGATTACTCATTTCACTTACACCAACTCGGGTTACCCGTTTTCTTTTTTATCAGCGGGCTTCTGGTTTCTCAGAGTTTTGAAAAAAGTTCATCTTGGAAAAATTTTGTGTGGAAACGTTTTCTTCGCATATACCCCGCGGCATGGCTCTCTATTTTTGCCTGCGCATTTATTTTGGGGCCAATTGTAACAACCTGGAATATCACCGACTATTTTTCCAACAGTGTATTTTTTCAATTTCTAACATCTGCTTTTTTAGTAGAAATAAAATATGTACTTCCCGGCGTTTTTGAACATTCGTTAATGGGAAATCCTTCTGTTAATTCTTCGCTTTGGACAATCACACTTGAGCTAAAATTATATTTACTCATCTTGATCTGGGGAGTTTTGAAAACGCGTTATAAGAATTTTATCCTTGCTGTAGTAATGATAGTAACACTTATTTTGGGACAGTTTTTTCGGGATGAGGCGGAAATAGTGTTATCCAAATTCTTTCATAAGCCCATTCTCCTTTTTGGCTATTTGAATTTCGGTGTGCTCTTCCTTGCAGGCATCTTCTGCAATATTTATAAAAAGAAGATTATAATTAAACCATGGTGGATGCCGGCCATTACAATTCTGCTCTTATTAATATATCTTAAAAATATGCTTGTCATTACATTTTTCCTGGTCCCCTTAATGACATTGTATATTGCGACAATTAAAGTTTCTTTTTTTAAAAAAATTACACCCAAAGCAGATCTATCTTATGGTATTTATGTTTTTGCATTCCCTGTTCAGCAACTTGTTGCAAATTATATCAAGCCTCAGGATAGCTGGACATTCTTTTTTCTATCCATATTATTTGTTCTCCCTCTTGCTGTTTTTTCCTGGTATGTCGTAGAGAAAAAAGCATTGCAACTCAAAAACATCTTTAAATAAAAAAGGCTGCTTTTTCAAGCAGCCCTAAAGTATGTTGAAGAATTTTTAGCTTATAATTCAACTTTTCCACTGGCTATCTGTTGCTTGTAGATCGCTTTTAGCACTTCACCTCTGCGTTTAACAGACGGTTTTGTGTACGACTGGCGTTCTCTTAATTGAACAAGAACCTTTGCTTTTTCAAATTTCTTCTTATATTTTTTTAACGCTTTGTCGATGTTTTCGCAATCTTTTGAGTCGATGATCAGCATAATTTGGATACCTCCTTTAGTGATTTAACGGGCGCAAATATACACGAAAAATTCAAAAATCGAAATTCAATTTTAAAAACCCGAAATTTGCCTCTTATGTTTACCGGAATCATAGAAGCAACAGGGAAAGTAAAAGACATTATCATAAATGGCTCAAACACAAGTTTCGTCATTGAATCGCCGATTTCAGAAGAATTAAAACCAGACCAAAGCCTTTCCCATAATGGAGTTTGCCTTACTGTTGAGAAAATTTCAAGTGGCACACATTATGTAACAGCCATCGCTGAAACATTAAAAAAGACCAATCTTGGCGATTGGAAAAAAAGCAACAGCATCAACCTTGAACGCTGCCTGAAAATGGATGGCAGGCTGGACGGGCATATTGTACAAGGCCATGTTGATGCTACTGCTGTTTGTACAGACCGAAAAGAATTGGATGGCAGCTGGGAGTTTTGCTTTGAGTTTCCAAAAAAATTCAATCACCTGATTATTGAAAAAGGGTCAATTTGTTTAAATGGTATAAGCCTTACTATTTTCAATGTAACAAAAAAACATTTTTGGGTTGCTATCATTCCCTATACTTTCTCACACACAAATATGCAACAGCTATTTCCTGGCGATAGAGTAAATTTGGAATTTGATATTGTTGGAAAATATATTAACAGGATGCTTTCATTGAAAGATTAATGATTTGCGTTTTTCTTCACCAGCCGGAAAAATAAAAAACCAGGAAGGAATTTTAGAATGAACGCCGCCATCTTCCATCTGTTTGTAACAACAGCTTCTCTTTTACGATGCAAAATGGCTTTGTAAATCTGCTCACAGGTTTTTTCAACAGGCATAACCCAAAATTTATTTTCTCCAACTGCCATCTTTGTATCTACGTACCCGGGTTTAATATCTGTAAAAACAATGTTTTTATTTTTTTGCAAAGCCTGAATATTGAAGCTCTCAAATAAATGGCTTTGAAAAGCTTTTGATGCATTGTAAACCGGCGCACTGCCTCCGCCACGCAGGGCCGCAATAGAAGATATTACAACCATTTGCCCATAACCTTGTTGCAAAAAATAATTGAACATAAATCCAGAACATTTTGTGAATGCCTCAATATTAAGACGTATCATTTGCTGATCACTGCTCCAATCCGGATATGTTGTTAGTATAGCGATACCAGCACAATAAATAAAAATATCAACCTTGCCTAAGCTCAGAATAATATCATCAATTTTTTTAAGAGCATTTTCCGATGTAATATCAAAACAAGAAGTTGAAACAATATTTTGATTTTCTTTTGCTAATTCATCAAGCAGATTTTTTCTTCGGCCGGTTGCAACAACATGATATCCTTTTTCTGCAAACAATAATGCAAGATTTTTCCCAATGCCGGAAGTTGCGCCGATAATAATTACATTCCCATTCACTTTACATTGTTTATTATTTGCTGATAGGATTTTCCATCCGCACTCCACTGATAATATCCAAATAATTTTGAAGTAACTGTTTTACCAAAGCTTTTTTCGAACGTTCTATATAAGATTACATCATATTTCCGATGAAAATTCAGCCAGCACAAGTTACAGTCATGCACATATTTTTTTTGCAACGCACGGGCATCTTCCCCATTAAAAATTTTATCGAGATTATCTTTGAATACATTACCAATCTTAAGGTCAAGGTTCTGGCAAATAGGCACATCGCCATTGGGCAAGATCACCAAACTATCCAAAATACTGAAGCATTTTAATTTTACATTATTTTGTCTCCACTCATTATACAAAACAAGAAAATCATAATTTTCTTTGAACTCTTTAACTATGGGTGGAATTGAATTGGTAAAATTTTCAAAGTGCTTTGTCATATCATGTACCGGCCTGGTAATGTCCGCAGATTCTTCAGCTTGTCTTTTTATTTTGTTCTTTTCAAAAACTCCGGCATCTTTTAGCGATTTTATGTCACCAAACTGAAGAGGTTGCTCATCCTTATGGCTCCCGATATCAGTTTCATGCGCTTTATCAAGTGTATCAAAAAAAGCGATGTCATTATAAATCCCAACACGCATATCAATGCCGTATTTCTTGCAAACTTCTGCAACATGTTGCAAGTCTGAAAAATCATTGTAAGGAGACAATGTAAACATCACAGATACAGGAACAACTTCTTTAAGATTTTCTATTACCCTCACCACACTTTCATAACCAGCTTTCCCACGCATGTGCAAGTAGGTATCAGGAGTACCATCAAGGGATATCAGTAATCTTTTTGGCAAATATTTTTTAACTGCATCGATCAATCCTTCAGGCTTCAGGCAATTGGATAAAAGGTCGTAGTTCCTGTGGTTTTTATGAAACCATTCTAATATTTTTTCAGCATCAGGATGCAGCATAAATTCACCTCCTTCCAATCCGATATTGGTATGTGAAGTAATACAATTACTCCCCATGATCTCAATAATCTTTTCGTAGGGCAAAAAACTAACCGGGCGTTTTGCCCAGATAAGACAATGTTTACAAGCTGAATCGCACAGATCTGTTGCATAGATCATTAAAGTTGACAGCTTCTTATTTCCGGGAAATGCCTGGTTGTTTATAAACGTCAAACCTCTTCTTATGTAACTTTCAAAATTATACATATAAAATTACCATCTCCTAAAGGCAACAATGCCATGCAAGATATAAATAAACTCTGTGAAGAATTATCAAACGCTTAGTTTGCTTCTATAGTAGCACAAGTTTATTTTTATTCCAATAAAAAATGATGTCATCAGGATCAATTGTATAAAATGATGAAGGTTTTTCGTCCGGTGGAATCGGCATGGATAGCAGTGTGTTGTTTTTTATAGTTACCTGTGGCGGTATTTTTAATTCGTTATTTTCTTCTAAAGGAACAATATTCTTTGGCAACAAAAGCATCTGCTCTCTTTTTAAATGATTGACCGCGTTTATTTGCGAAGTATCCATTTGGTTTATGATCAATGCATCATTAAAACCCTGGCGAAAAATATAAGCCCCATCCATTTCATCAGGAATATTTACCACATAGATTTTCCCTGAATTATTTTTTTCTTTTATAGTTGTTATGATATTATTTACAATACGGGAAGCCTCAATCCAATTCAAATTATTTTTTTCCAGGAAAAATATATTGTAAGAAAGTAAGCCCACGGTAATAAATAATAACAAAACGCGATTTGCTACAAGACCTACTACTATAAAAGAGATGCAACCACAAAAAAAGAAGGATGGATAATACAGAAAGCGATCACTTTCCGACGTTTTTGTACTGACTGCAAAAATCACCGGAATAACACACGCAACGGCAAGCATTAAAAACAGTTTATAAAAAAGAGATTTGCCAGAACTATCCTGCCTGTATTTTTTGCAAACCAAATACAGTATAGCAGATAAAAATACCAGTAGCACTACGAAATATACAGATAAAGATTTTGAGTCTTCGACAGGAGGTAAAAATAAACGTCCCATCACTTTAAAAATATTCAGGAAGTACGCAATATACCTTCCACTTGCCACACCGGATCCGTATTCACCCATTACACTACCAGAGACCCATATCCGTACAATTAAATGGATCAGGAGGGTCAGCGAAAACCAAAATGCCCAGATGGAACATTCTCTTAAATTTCTTTTACCAGTATAAATAAATAGTAAGCCAATTGCAGGAAAAACAATTATTGATTCATAGGAAGCAAGCCCTATAAAATAACTCGCACATACAAAAAATATTTTCGTTTTCTCAGGCAATTTACCTGTCAAAAACACGAGTGATAAAAAACCAAAAAAATTACCGATTAATGAAGCTCTTCCCACAATCCATACTATGCTTTCATTATGAAAAGGATAAGTGAGGAATAAAATGCTTGCTATAATTGCCAGTACCTGTTGCTTTCCTGCATTGTCTGCCCAATTCCAGTTCATGCAAAAACGACAGAGCAGAAAACTATTGGCGCCGTGAAGAGCAATATTGAATATATAGTACCCGAGAGGATGAAATCCCCCGATCATGTAATTCAGGTAAAGAGTTATATCAGATAAAGGGCGAAAGAAACCTTTAATGATAATTGACTTATCAATACCTACACGCTTCATAACCATAAAATCGTCAGAAAGAAATGAGTTATTCAGAACCGGGAAAAACAACGCAAATGCGCCGCAAATAAATAAGCACAATTGTACCCATTTAATCGAAAATAGTTTATCTACAACATTTCTCACCATTGATTTTCGAGATCCTTTTTTGTATATGTATGATTTCGGTACTTAAAATAAGTCTGTATGTGTGTGTTTGAAATTATTTGTGTTTTACCGAAGAGTTTCGCAAGCAGCGACAATGGTAGCAAAATAAATACAAAAACAAAACTCAGCAATATTCTACTTGCTATAAAGCCAAGAACATCTGATATCTTCTGCCATAACCACGAAATATAATGCGCAAAAAAAGGAAATAATAATCCTAATATCCCTATCATGAGGGCAATAAAAAGAAAATATTTATTTCCTGCTTTTAAATAAATAATGATAAAGAGCAATACAATTACAAGTAAGGTTTCTGCTTGTTTTTCTTTTTTCATTTTAAAACAATGTGTAGATAAAAGGCGCCAATGCAGATGTACTTCCGAGCACAATCAATAACCCTAACAGCAGTAAAGTGATGATCAGTGGAGCAAGCCACCATTTCTTTCTTTCTTTTAAAAACTTCCACAAATCTTTTAAAAAATCCATAGTAATATTTTATTCAGGCATAGAAATCACAATTAGTCAGATTCCAATTCCTTTCTCTTATTATTATCCTGCAACAGAGGTTGCTCCATTTTATCAAAGATAAAATTACCGATAACAAGATAATCCATATTCGTATGCATAAAACATAAATACGCTTCTTCAGGTGTATTGACTATCGGCTCGCCCCTCACATTAAAACTGGTATTTATCAGTACCGGGCAACTGGTTAATTTTTTAAATGCACAAAGCAATTGACGGAATGGATAATTTGTTTCCTTATTTACTGTTTGGATCCTTGCTGAATAATCAATATGCGTAATTGCAGGCAGATCGCTGCGCTTGAAATTGAGTTTCTCATCCATCGTCCAGTTGAAATAATCTTCAGGTATTTTATACTGAAGCGATGACTTTATTTTTTTCACCAATAACATATATGGTGAAGGACCGTCGAGATCAAAATATTCATGAGCGTCATCGGCCAAAACAGATGGTGCGAAAGGACGAAACCCTTCCCTGAATTTTATACTGAGATTTAGCTTTTTCTGCATGTCTGAGTTTCGCGGATCTGCAAGAATACTTCTTGCACCAAGCGCACGCGGGCCAAATTCTGCTCTTCCCTGGAACCATCCAATAATATTTCCATCTGCAATTAGACCTGCTGTTTTTTGGGTTACCAAATCTAAATTATCATAAAAAGAATATTTCGCTTTAAACTTTTTTACAAGTTTGATAACATCATTATTACTGTATTCCGGCCCGAGAAACGAGCCTTTCATTTCATCTGTATTTTGTTCATTTATCTTCCGTTGTTCTTCATAAAATATGTAATGTGCAGCATACGCTGCTCCAAGTGCGCCGCCAGCATCCCCAGCTGCCGGTTGTATAAAAATATTTCTGAAGATACCTGAACTATGTAGTTTACCATTCGCAACGGCATTAAGTGCAACACCACCAGCCATACATAAATTTTCAAAACCGGTTTCCCTGCTTGCCTCTCCGGCAAAGTTTAGTACAATTTCTTCAAGAATTGTTTGAATTGCCAATGCCAGATTACAGTGATCATTTGTCAATGGCTCATTTTCTTCTCTTCTTTTAAATCCGAACAACAGTTTCCATTTATGATCATTCACCATTCGAAGGCCTGTGGCATAATCAAAATATTTCTGATTAAGAAAAACAGATCCATCGCTTTTCATGTCGATCAAATTCGTTTTGATGATATCCACCATTTTTCGATATTGATCCGAATTACTGTTTCCATATGGTGCAAGGCCCATAAGCTTATATTCCCCGCTATTTACTTTAAACCCGCAGTAATATGTGAAGGCCGAATACAATAAACCTATTGAATGCGGAAAGTGCAATTCTTTAATCACAGATATTTTATTCCCATCGCCTTTACAAATGGAAGCCGTTGCCCATTCCCCAACCCCATCTATAGTAATAATTGCAGCACGTTCAAATCCCGAAGGATAAAATGCACTTGCAGCATGTGAAAGGTGGTGCTCCGGAAATAATAATTTTATTCTGCTATTGTCAAAGTCCTGTATTTGTTTGAGCTCGTTGATTATTATTTTTTTCAAAAATAATTTCTGTTTCAACCAAACAGGCATTGATGTTAGAAAAGAAATCAAACCTTTTGGAGCAAATGTTTGATAGGTTTCCAAAAGCCTTTCAAATTTCAGGAATGGTTTGTCATAAAATGCAATTGCGTCTATATCATCCAGTGTTAAATTGGCAAACTGAAGACAACCTCTGATTGCGTGTGCAGGAAATGAAGCATCATTCTTTTTTCGTGTGAACCGTTCTTCCTGCATTGCTGCGATAATTTTACCATCGGCTAGCAGCGCTGCAGCAGAATCATGATAAAAAGCCGATATACCGAGAATATTCATCAAAAGAAAATTATAAGATGTTGGTTATTTCAACTTACATTGAGGTCCTTAAAATTAAAATGCAATTTACCATTTCATAAATATCCTGTTGCAAATGTCTTCGGCTATTAAATAAAGAACACAAACTTCTGCAACATTAATTTTTGGTACATTGCTGCTCATTAAAAAAGCACATTTGAAAAGTGCATGAATACTACTTCGCCGAATTATTCCAAAACCAGAAATATCCCTCAGCTCGATGGAATCAGAGGTATTGCCCTGATGCTGGTTTTATTTAGCCATTACCTTAGTTTTAAAACGATTTTTGCCGCAGGTTGGTGTGGTGTTGATTTGTTCTTTGTGCTTTCAGGTTTTCTGATAACAAACAGGCTGCTAAATGCCTACAAAAAACCATACTATTTTTCAAGATTCTATAGGAACCGTTTTTTACGGATAGTGCCGTTGTATTTTTCTGTACTGCTGATTTTCTATACAGCCATTCATTTTTTTGTAAAAGACCCGGCACGAAGTATGGTAGAAATTTATACAACACATTGGAAAAGTTTTTTCCTGTTTTTTGAAAATTGGACTTTTATATTTTATGGAAGGCCTAATGCCGGTTATTTATTGCACTTCTGGTCTTTAGCAGTTGAAGAACAATTTTATTTAGTGTGGCCATTCCTGTTATACATACTGCCATCTTTCAGGTTGCGGATAAAAGTATATGTGTTCCTGATTGTTCTGGTGCTGGCAACAAGATGTTTCATCTATTATCATCATTCAGACTGGGCGGAGTTCCAGTACTATTATTTCAATACTTTCTGCAGGATCGATTCATTTATTATCGGCGCCCTTTTTTCTGAAATTGAATTTAATAAGATCAAATTACGACTGAACTTTGTTTATATGATGATATTCTTTTGCTTTGCCTGTATAGTAATAAGCGCACTAATTTGCAGAAATGTTGCTTTCTCAAATCCATTCTTCGGAACTATAGGTTATACAATAATTGCATTTCTTTTTGCAGGAATAATTTATATATCAGTGATACGCCCGAATACTCCCATGAATTTTTTATTAAGGAATCAAGCACTTACCTACATTGGCAAAATATCTTATGGCTTGTATGTGTTCCATGTACCTGTATTATTCATCTTAAAGGATCGCATCCATGAAAAGCTTATGCATCATATCTCATCTCCCACATTACTTCTTTACCTGCCTGTATTGATTTGCCTGATATTGACATTTATAATCAGTGCATTTAGCTTCAGGCATTTTGAAGCCTATTTTTTAAGATTAAAAAAATGACCCCTTCATCGCATCAAATACATTTTACCGTAACCTTTGGTGAAGTACTGATCTGTATTGTCGCCAGTTGCAGTATACTTATCCAGGGATTTCCCATTAAGATTAGTAACAACATGATAAATGTACACCCCATTCGCAAGCCGTTGACCGTACATATCCGTGCCGTTCCATTTGAATTCTGTAATATTTCTTCCTACATGCAACGGGCCTAATTCATCCTCTGTGATCTCCCGGACAATCTTACCTGTTATAGTCAATATCTGTATCTTGATATTCTGCGGCACCTGACTTCCGGTAATAGTAAACACAAAAGCTGTGGATGTTGTAAAAGGGTTAGGGTAGTTTAGCATATTTGATATCATTGGCTTTGTGATAATAGTAAATGATATCTGGTAACTGAGAGTGCTGCCTGCAGGATTACCACTTGCATCTTTGCCTGCAACAATCAATGTATATACATCTCCTTCCGGGTTATATTGTTTTGTAAATGCCGGGTAAAAATCCACGGTTGCAGTATTATCCGCCGTGCTGGATGCAGGAGTAAATTTAAGGGTGTCTGTATTGAAATTATATTTGTGCAACGAGCCATCCGGATAGCGTAACTGAACATTTACCAAAGAGGTATCCGTAAGTAATAAGAATTGAGATTCATCCTTCAATTTTATAGTAATATGCGGCTTCGCAGATACAATATCCTGGTTAAGGATATGCACGCCATCGAACGTTACATCAAGCAATGGCTTGATATTATCGCCATTAACATAGAAAGTTTTATATAAGAAATTATTGAAATGATATTGCTCAGGTTGTGCGTTATTCGGATTTACGTCAAGATAAAGCGTGTTTTGCCCCGGATAATTTTTAGTATCAAGCGAATAACTCACGATCAATGTATCGCCGCTTATCAAAGGTTTCTTTTTAGGCAGTTGAATCAAATGAGAAACATTATTATGATCTATAATCGTAATATTGATGCTCATGCTATCAAACGCAGTCGGGCTTATATTCTTAAATGCAATGCCAAATTGTAATTGCTGACCGAACACAAGCGAATCCTTGCTTTGGAAAAATAAGTTCGGGGCCAATGCACCTTCCGGTACCGGAGAATAATTTAATCTCCAGTATTTTAACTGATACGGGGTTGCATGAACAGAATCTGTAGCATTCAATTTCAATTTTAAGTACGGGTATTGACTCGCATTAATTGCAGAAATATCAAAATCCTGAGTTCCTGCATTGAGCGTGTAAAGAGGTGTTGAATTATTAGCTGAATCCACCCCGATGACCTGAACACTTACAGAGTCTGTAGAGGGGCTCTCCAAACTATATCCTCTCCAATGCAATTGTTTCCATTGCTTGGCGGGGCCAAAACTTGGGGAAGTTATGGCGCCGGAAAGGTATGGCGAAGGACAAATCACCGTCATCCTTAGCGGATCGTATACACCTTGAGTCACCCCTTGTTGCGCCGTAAAACTCGGGTCGTTTTTCTTATATACAAAAGCAAAGGCCCTTGGTGTGTAAAATGAATCAATGTCAGTAAAACCAGCGGCGATAAGACGATTATATAGTGTATTTACTCCGTACAAAGTTGTATCTGCTTTCCAGTAAGGTACATAACCTGTAGGAGCTTGAGATGCATTTAGCAAACTTCTTACGATTACATAATAACCATTCGGGATGCTATCCATAAACTTAGTTATAAGATTGCGGTTTGCCGGTGTCAAATACTGGAATTCAAAATTTGCTACGGTTTGAGGGTTACAACTTGGACCACTACCGTTTAGTTGGAGGCTGTTTCCATTTGCATCTACATTCATCCAAAGCTTGAATGATTCCGGATCAATAACATTAAATAGTAAAGAGTAACCAATACAACCACTTTGTGCAGAAAAACCATTGTTAATGGTTGCCGAAAAATCAGCACCAATGGTACCGCTGGTAGGATAAATTCCATTCGCAATATAAATGCTATTGTCATGCATATTGAAGGCCCATTTCCTGTCACTTCCAAGGCTCATATAATCACTTGTGGATGCCATTTGCTGGTAATAGTGTGATTGATTAAACCCTGGGGTACTTGCATTTGAATCAATGTAAATGAATGAAGCATTATCCCAATGATACTGCCCGTTCTGTGCAGGTACTATCGAAGTTC
This sequence comes from Bacteroidota bacterium, assembly GCA_018266575.1. Classification (GTDB taxonomy): domain Bacteria; phylum Bacteroidota; class Bacteroidia; order Chitinophagales; family Chitinophagaceae; genus Puia. The sequence continues at coordinate 162,547 of JAFEAE010000001.1, read as the reverse complement.
TCCAATAATAAACGGTACTATCCATATATGAAATCCCCGGATCAAATTCCAAAAGCCCCCCTGTTTGGGTAACATTTTTAGAAACCAGTAACGGGGAATTAAATAACTGGGTGGTGTCAATCTGCATTATATACTGCATTACCGGGCTAATAGGGTTAGCTGTAGATGCATATAATTTTTGATTGGGATTGTTAATGATGGCATAATTGAAAGGATAAATTGGTTGGGCCTCATCTTCATAAATATAAACACCAACCGTTGCTGAGTTGTTGAGCGTGGTAACTTCTGCAACATTATTATCTGCATTAACGGTTACTGTTATATAATTCTGACCTTTGTCCCTTGTAGGTACTATTGGAACTGAAATCTGCAAGGAATCCATATATTTTATTCCGGCAATTTTCTTCTTTATTAAAACAGCAGATGAGCCATCCGGGTATTGGCGTTTTACAAGAATACTAATCGAATCAGGAACTGCTTTCCCAAGATTTGTAAAATGTGCATTCACTGTAAAAGTAGAATTGGCTACAGAAACAAAAGAAGGAGAAACAAGTACCTGGGATGCCTCAATATCATAGTCTGGCAAAGCTTCGACATTTAATTTTAGTGCGGGGTCGCCATGTATCGTCATTTCTTCTGCGTGCAAACGTGCATAAAAATCGCCTGGCGCTACATTTACCAGATTTTGAACGGCATCTGCTTCAATTGTAGCTATGGATTTTCCATAATCAGTAGTACTGATATAGGTATAAAGGCCATTGAGTAAAATATTGAGATAATTTACAATGCCCCAGTGCGTGCTTGCTACAAACGCGATGGCTCCTTTTTCTTTCGCAAGCACCCATGTCTCAGACAATGTTTTGGAGGTTGAAAACCTGGCAGGGTCGTACAAAAAGAAATCGCCTGCGTCGCATCCGTTCACATAAAAAACAGGGTATTTCCCCGTATTATTATACAAAGAGGGGTCGTTGAGATTGTATGCAAGTTGAGATGCTGAAGAGTGGCCAAAATAATTCAGTATGCTAAAGCCAGTTGAAAATAGCGTATTCAGGAGCTGGTCCGAAATCTGATCAACTTCCGTAGCTGTTACTTTACAAAATGGAATAGCGGTTCCGCCAAAAGAAGTATCCTGGATGATTTGCTGATAGCTGCTCATGTAATTACACAAAACCGCTCCAAGATAAGGGTCACTGGCACCGGTTACATGCACCACATTTTTCATCCAAAGCCTGCCATCATTAGTGTTTGGTGAAGTTTGTTGAGCCTGCTCATACTCTTCTACTTTTTGAAGATAGGTTTCAATCTCCGGCCCACTCACTACAGACAACCTTCCTATCGGAGTTAACGGTTTTACCTGAACACCATCCAAAGAACTGAGCTTATTATCTGATGCAGGAAATCCGAATGTCGGTACGAGATTTAATTGATCATCTAAAGGATCGGATTGGTTGGCATTGTATGTATCATACGTTAAACCATGTCCGATTAAGAATACAAATTCCGGTTTTGATGCAAATGTGTTTCTTGCAAAATTTAAAAAATTCTTTATCGAAAGAGGATTCTTTTTTATTCCGTAACCAAACTGATCGACCAATTCATTTATGTCAATAACAATGGCATTAAAACTACCACCTGCTGCAGACTTGCGGTAGTTTTTATAATCATTGACCGGGTTATTGCCACTACTGCCAGTATACAATATCGGGTTACTGATTATAAGATAATTTCCCTGGTTACTGCTATTGGTATAATTGACAAACGTTTTCGAAGTCAGCCCGTTTACAGCATTAATATTTGAAGCATCTTCACTAACAAGAATTAATTTTCTTGATGCTGCTGATCCGGGTAATATAAAATACAATGTGCCGCCTGAGGTACCAATAGCGGTGTATCTTGCGCCATTAGTAATATCATATAAAACAGGCTTGCTGGTACTGCCGCCATTAAAGTTTGTTATATTCAAATAATAACCTGCGCTTTTTGCAGGCAGTTCAAAAAAGAAATTAGATTGTGCCCCAAAATTAAACTGCCGGGGATACGCTAATTCGTAAAATGATGCAACCATCCTGTCGCTCCCTGCAGGGGAATTATTTACATATTGTACACTTATTGAACCCCCGCTGATATAACTCAATGGAATGGGCACCGTGCCCAGGTAATCATTGAAATTATCCATCGTTGTGTCCTTTACAATATTGCCATTTACTTTTACCTGCATCGTCCTTGTGTCCGGGGCGGTTCCCACCAGGCCAAAAGTCATTGTCCCATCAGGTGCGCCTGCGCCGGTATAAGTAAATAAATTAGATTGATTATCTGTATATGGAGCTCCGGGATAGATTGCTGGCGTGCTCCAGAATTCACCTATATCGTAAGAAGATGAATATACATACTCACCAACATAAGAAGCATAGCCGGGATTTATTTGCGCCTTAAAATAGGAGCCTGCTTTATATGTAAAATATGGTTCTGCAGGCAAAATATTTCCTGTTGTGTCGTTGTTAGCATTCAGATAATGAAAGGTATTTCCTGTGGGGTTTACTGTTAAAAAATAAACCGCCGTGTCTGTTTCCAAACTCCATTTGGTAGTATGCTGATAAATGGAATTATAATAAAGAGGTTTGTCCGGCTTGCCGTCATTCATCTCCCCGTAAAATTCTATGTAATCATTTGTTCCCAATGTGCCGCTTACAACGGAAGTGTAGATCGGAACTTCTTTTCCGTTGCGGAACAATTGAAAATTTTGCGCAGGCACACTTCCCAATCCTGCATTGGATAATACAGTTTGAGAAATGCGGTACAAACCGTTTGCGCCTACTTTGAATTTGTAGTATGTTTTGCTATAGTCGATCCATTCATTGTAATAGGTTTGAGCATGCAAACCATACATCGTAAACAATAATACTATCGTAAAAAATCTTTTCATAGTTTTAGCTTCCATTTTGTGAATCATAAAAACAAAAAATTATTTCTTTTTTGTTTTCTTTTTCAAATCCACTCTTAATGAAAAAACATGAGTATATAGTGGATTTGATTGATTGGCAAGATTAGTAAATGCATAATCGATCTGTACATCGCCGATCCTGAAACCTGCTCCTATACTTGGTTGGTATATCCAGATTTTTTTCTGGTTGGTGGTGTCCCTGTCGTCGAGTGCCTGTTGAAAATTATTGATGCCTGCACGTACAAAAAATACATTATTGTAAGAAAGCTCCAATCCCACTCTCGGGTCAATACTTACAGGATTTGTACTTACTACCTCATCGCGTTTACCATCAAACGTCACATCAAAATCTGCTTCTGCAAGCAAACTGATTTTTTTACTGATCTTAAAATTATAAGAACCTCCAATGATCAATTGCGGCGCTGTTAATTCTGTTGATTTAACAGGAATATCATTATCCGTTAAATAAAACACTTCACGCATTTGCTGATCAATACTATAACTCCATGCATTGAATGTAGTAGTAACATCTTTCGCCATAATTCCTAACTTCCAGTTTCTTCCTGTCATCAATGCGCTTGCATCAAAACCAAATCCCCATGCCGAAGCAAAATCACCGGCTGTGCGGCGAATGATCTTTGCATTCAATCCTAAACTGATATTCTTATCTCCGCTTGCTTTTACCTGTTGTGCAAGGGAGATCAACAATGCATAATCTGCAGAAGAAAAGGTAGTGATGTTGCTGAAGTTGAGGGTTCCATCCGGTTGGACCAGGAAAACAGTATTTGGAATATCATCAACTGCAAAACGTAAAAGTGTTATCCCGAGATAACGTTTGTTATCTTTTAAAGGAAGCACCAAATTTCCGTAATCATATTTGCCGATGCCTGCAAAATATTCGGAGTGCATCAGGTTTACCTGCGGCTCTTTTACATACGTTAATGCTGCAGGGTTCCAGTAACCTGCAGTTCCGTCTGTAACAGATGCCACCTGCGCATTACCCATAGACATACCGCGGGCGCCTGCGCCGATATTCAAAAATTCATTGGAATACTTTGCAAATTGTGCGGATGCAGAAATGCATAACAACACGCATACAACGGTTAGCAGGGAATAGAGTTTTTTCATCCGACTTTTATTTATACACCTCAAGCCCGGATAAAATGAACTGCCTTTTTTTTCTACGGTTGACATCAATTTAGACATAAGCTTAGATGTCTTCACTGGGTTGGGGTTCATTTCACAGACATTATTTTCGGTATAAGCAATTAAACTATTTTTCAAAAGATATGGCGCAATTACTGATACGGTTAAACCAGTTGTACAGTTGGTTTTCGCAGGCAGAATGCTGATTATTCCTAACGCTCTTTTATTCAGATTATTGCATATATTAACAAAGTAGCGGGAAACCTTTACTTTTGCGAAAATTGCTGAAAAATCATTATGAACCTGATTGAAGAATTACGCTGGAGAGGTATGATACAGGATATTATACCGGGAACAGAAGAACAATTAAACAAAGAAATGACTGCCGGATATATCGGCTTCGACCCAACAGCTGAGAGTTTACATATAGGAAGCCTTGTTCCTATCTTATTATTGGTACATCTTCAAAAAGCCGGACACAAACCTTTTGCATTGGTCGGCGGTGCTACCGGTATGGTTGGCGATCCAAGTGGAAAAAGTGAAGAAAGGAATTTGTTAGATGAAGAAACACTGAACCGCAACCTCGACGGAATAAAAAAACAGTTGGAAAAATATCTTGACTTCAACTCCACCAAACCGAATGCTGCGGAGATGGTGAATAATTATGATTGGTTCAAAAGCATGAATTTTCTTCATTTTATCCGCGATGTAGGAAAGCATATCACGGTGAATTATATGATGGCGAAAGACAGTGTGAAAAAAAGACTGGAAGGTGAAACCGGGATGAGCTTTACTGAATTTACATATCAGTTGGTACAAGGCTACGACTTCTATTGGTTGTACCAGCATAAAAATTGCAAACTGCAAATGGGCGGAAGCGACCAATGGGGAAATATTACGACCGGCACAGAATTGATCCGCAGAAAAGCAGGTGGTGAAGCTTTCGCATTTACATGCCCGTTAGTAACAAAAGCAGATGGTGGAAAATTTGGTAAAACAGAAAAAGGAAATGTGTGGCTGGATAAAGAGAAAACAACTCCTTATCAATTCTACCAGTTTTGGTTGAACGCAAGTGATGCTGATGCAGAAAAATGGATCAAACTTTTTACATTCTTACCAAAGCAAGAAATTGAATTATTAATAACGAAGCATCAGCAGAATGCTGCTGCCCGAGAACTGCAAAAAACATTGGCGAAAGAAGTTACTGTGTTTGTTCATGGAGAAGAAGAATACAACAACGCCATTGCTACTACAGAAAAATTATTTGCCAATCAAACTGCTCCTGCAGAATCCTTGAGTGTGGAAGACCTTGAAGGAATGGAAGGAATTGTAAAGATCGATTTCTCCTCCGAAAAGATCAATGCAGGAATTGACGTGGTAAGCTTTCTTGCGGAAACAACAATACTTCCAAGCAAAGGCGAAGCAAGAAAGATGGTACAAAACGGCGGCATCAACATCAACAGAAAGAAAGTTGACAATTTACAACTGACAATTGAAAGGTCTTTATTACTCCATCAAAAATATCTATTGGTACAAAAGGGAAAGAAGAATTATTACCTCGTTAAAATCCAATAAGAGATGCCGGATGTCAGATGACAGATGACAGTGCTAAATTCTGTAATTACTTTATTATTTTGATAAGGCACTATAAGACTGTCATCCGTCATCTATCAACTGTCATCTTTTTCAGTACAACGGTCATCGCTTAGAAATCCTCAGCTCAACAAACTCTTCCGCTCTCCATATACTTTCCAAACAAACTCTCCGAATATCGTATTTGCCCATGCAAACCATTTCCGGGTGAATTTTGATACATCGTCTTTATGAAAACTTTCATGCATGAAACCAGTTCCGGCATGGCTTTTTTGTAAAGTATCCAAACACCATTTTATTTCTTTGTCGTCGTTGCTCGTTAATCCACGCATAATGATGCTTAGCGGCCAGATCATATCCACGCCAACATGCGGGCCACCGATCCCTTCACCAGCTTTGCCTTTAAAGAAGAAGGGATTATTTTCTGAAAGCAAAAATTGCCTTGTGTTTTTATAAAGCGTATCATTCGTAGAAACGTAATTTAAATACGGAAGCGAAAGCAAACTCGGTACATTGGCATCATCCATTAAATTGTAACTGCCGAAGCCATTTGTTTCGTAGGCATAAATGGTTCCATATTTAGCATGGTTAATTGTTGCATACGCAGCAATTGCTTCTTTCAATTCTGCAGCAAGTGCTTTCGCCTGTTTCACTAATTCGTTTTCGCCAGCGACCTGTTTCACTAATTCAGCCAATTGTGTTAATGACACCACCGCAAAACAATTAGAAGGAATTAAAAAAGGATAGATCGTTGCATCATCACTTGGGCGGAACATCGAATGGATCAATCCAACTTTTTTTGTCGGGTATCCATAACCGTTAAGCGGAATGCTGTCTGTTGCAAATTCTGTTTTCCTCTGGAATGAATAAGGCCCGTTATTTTCTTTGCGTTGCTGTTCTTTAAATGTTTTCACCACTAACTTCATCGCTTCCATCCAATCTGCATCAAAAGCAGAAGTATCGCCGGTCTCTTTCCAGTAACCATGTGCAAGGCGGATCGGGTAACACAAACTATCGATCTCCCACTTACGTTCATGGATACCCGCTTTCATATCAGTTATATCAGTTGCTTTCCATTCGCTGATCTTATTTTCATCTTTATAAAAAGCATTTGCGTAGGGATCTTTCAAAATATTTTTTGTCTGCCTGCGGATAACGCCATTGATTAATTGTTGCAGTTTCTTATCCTCTTTTGTCAGCGGCAGATACGGCCAAACCTGTGCAGAGCTATCACGAAGCCACATGGCATCAATGTCACCGGTGATCACATAGGTATCCGGTTTCCCATTGATCATTTCAAAATCAACCGTTGTATCTAACGTATTTGGGAAACAATTTTCAAACAGCCATGCGATCTCTTTATTGCCTATATTTTTCCTGACTTCTGCAATGGCATTTTCCACTGCAACACTAGTGAATTTTCTTTGTGCTGCGGGGACACGCACTACAGGAAAATCAGTTGCAAAACCCGACGAATGTTTGGTAATAAAAAAACCGGCAGTAGCCAATGAAGTTTGCTGAATAAAATTTCTCCTTTTCATATGTGAAGCAAATTTGAAAATGCGAGAATAAAAATAGTTGAAAAGTTGATATGTTGATCAGTTCTTAAAAGCAAAATACTTATCAACATTTATCTTGCCGGTTCTGGACGCCGGACAATAGAATTCCATCCGTACAAGAGTGCGACGCAACGATGCTTAATAGTAGCATTATCGCTGGTTACAAAAACTATTTGTAAGATGTGAAAAGTAAGATGTCCAATTTTCTGAAGCAACCTATTCACCATTGACCATTACCCATTCACTCCACGTCAACCCGTTTAGGGATCACTGATCCATCGCTTGCTTCCTGTAAAAATTTTCGTTCGTTGAGAAGATAGCCATTTCCTTTTTCGCAGAAATGGACTTTTAAATTTTCAATGCTGATGGGGTTTCCGTCGGGAATATCAGCAATATTGGAATGAAGTATATTATGGCCGTCAATAATGATCACTAATCCGCTGCCGATTGCTTCCATCTTATTTCCTTCGGTAAGCAGCATGCCTGTGTCTTCTCCCAGGCCAATGCCGATGCACGACGGATTTGTTGCAACAGCCTGCGCAAGGCGGTTAAAGCGTCCGCGTTTTTCAAAATGCGAATCGATGATAACTGTATCAATAAAACCCAGCCCGGTCGTGATTTTTACTTCTCCTTTCAGGTGTGCACGTGCAGCATTTCCTTCATAGATCATTGTGTTGCTCATCGCCATGGCGCCGGCAGAAGTACCTGCAATCACAAAATTTTCCCTGCGGTACCTGTCCTGCAAAATTTTTAAAAAAGTTGTTCCGCCAAATGTAGCGCTTAACCGCAATTGGTTTCCGCCACTGAACATAACGCAGTCGCATAACCGGATTCTTTCCAGGTATTCATCTTTCTGTGCATCTTCACGGTTGCGTATATGCATCACGCCAATATTCGTGCAACCGATTTTTCCGAATGCATTCAGGTAATTGTTTCCTACTTCATAAGGAATCGTAGAAGCGGTAGTGATCACTTCGATGCGTGCGGAAGGCCCACCCGCTTCTTCTGTGATGCGGCGCAAGATTCCAAGCTCAAAAAAGTTGAGGTTATTACGGTTCATGTCCCCGTTCTCCGGGTCAGAGCCTTTGTCTTCCGCACCACCGATTGCAATAAGTTTTCCTGCAGGTATAGACATGTAGAATTTAATTTCGGGTTAAGCAAAAATAATAGAAAATGTGGTGAATGTGCAAATGTGATGATGTGATAATTTGGTAATGTGATAATGCTTTGCAGTATCTGCATTAATGCATTTTCAAATTAGCTAATTATCACATTTTTATTGTACAAGCATTTGTTCAATCTTCAACATCGTTGCGTCGCATTTCGTTCATCGGTAGTGCTACTATGAAGCTTTGGCTTAAATGCAAATTCAAAATCAAAAAGCACAGATGCATAAATGCATTATCGAATCAGCACATTTTCAAATTATCACATTTGTGCCGATTCAAACTCTTCATCAATCAGCAGATCACTTCCATCGGCAGCACTTGTTGCGAGTTCGTCGCAGCGGTTATTGAATGGATTTTCAGCGTGGCCTTTCACCCATACAAAACGGATAGTATTTTTCTGAGCAAGTTCATTATATCGAAGCCACAGGTCTTTATTTTTCTTGCCGCCTTTAAAGTTTGTCGCGATCCAATTCTTTAACCAACCTTCCTGTACTGCTTTCACTACATATTGGCTGTCGGAGTAAATAGTAACTTTCAAGCCCTCTTTTTTCAACGCTTCCAGCCCCGCAATAACAGCCATGAGTTCCATGCGATTGTTCGTTGTTCGTCGATAACCTGCCGATAATTCTTTTTTAGAATTCCCCCACATCAATATTGTTCCGTAACCCCCGGGGCCAGGGTTGCCACGGGAAGCCCCGTCTGTGTAAATGATTAATTGCTGAGCGCTCAAAGGAATTAAGAATTAGTAATTAAAAATTATGAATTAATAGCTGCGATAACGATGAAGCAATATAGATAAAAGCATTATTAATTCTCAATTATTAATTAAACTTGTATCACTCCTGTTTTGAACTGTTTGATATCGGGGTTATGGCTTGCTGCTTTTAATCCCTCGGAGATGTATTTGCGTGTATCAATTGGGTCAATAATTGCGTCTACCCATAAACGTGAGGCTGCATAATATGGCGTAGTTTGCTTATCATATCTTCCTTTGATCTCATCTAATAACTTCTTTTCTTCCTCGGCATTCAGCGTTTTACCTTTCGCTTTCAACGTTGAAGTTTGTATCTGCAATAAAGTTTTTGCTGCCTGCTCGCCTCCCATCACGGCGATCTTTGCGCTGGGCCACGCATAGATGAACCTCGGGTCATACGCTTTACCGCACATGGCATAATTTCCAGCGCCATAAGAATTACCGATAATGATCGTAATTTTCGGCACAACAGAATTTGCAACCGCATTTACCAATTTTGCACCATCTTTAATAATACCAGCATGTTCGCTACGTGAACCAACCATAAAGCCTGTAACATCCTGCAAAAAAACCAGGGGGATTTTTTTCTGGTTGCAGTTCATAATAAACCGTGCAGCTTTATCAGCGCTGTCATTATAGATTACCCCACCCATCTGCATTTCCCCTTTTTTACTTTTCACAATTTTGCGCTGGTTGGCTACAATACCAACAGCCCATCCTTCAATACGGGCATAGCCGCACAAAATGCTTTTGCCATAGTCTTCCTTGAACTGTTCAAATTCCGAATTGTCCACAATTCGCTCGATCACATCCAGCATATCATACGCTTTTGTGGCATCAGCAGGAACAATTCCATATAAATCCAGCACATTTCTTTTAGGGGCTAACGGCGATGCATAGTTGAAGATTTGCCCCCGGGGATTTCCAAGTTTGCTTACGATCTTTTTAATATGATCCAAACATTCTTGCTCAGTTTTAAATTTATAATCGGCAATACCGGAAATTTCTGTGTGCGTAACTGCACCGCCCAATGTTTCGTTGTCAATATCCTCGCCGATTGCTGCTTTCACTAAATACGAGCCTGCCAAAAAAATGGAACCATTCCCTTCTACCATTAATGTTTCATCACTCATAATTGGCAGGTAAGCGCCACCAGCTACACAAGCTCCCATAACTGCTGCTATTTGTGTAATGCCCTTTGCGCTCATTTGTGCATTGTTGCGGAATATCCTTCCGAAATGTTCTTTATCAGGAAAAATTTCATCCTGCATCGGCAAAAAAACACCGGCACTGTCTACCAGGTAAATGATCGGTAAATTATTTTCAAGTGCAATTTCCTGCATGCGCAGGTTTTTCTTTCCGGTGATCGGGAACCACGCCCCTGCTTTTACAGTCTGGTCGTTGGCAACTATCACACATTGTTTTCCGCTGATATAACCGGTTCCTGCAACGGTTCCGCCAGCGGGGCAACCGCCATATTCTTCATACATCTCATAACCTGCAAAAGCGCCGATTTCAATAAATACAGAATCTTTATCGATCAAATAACTGATGCGCTCACGTGCAGTCAATTTGTTTTTTTCTTTTTGCTTCTCTATTGCCTTTTTGCCGCCGCCTAAAGCAATTTTATCAAGCCTTGTTCGTAATTGGCCCAAAGCTATTTTCATAGCATCTTCATTTTTATTAAACTCAAGGTTCATAGCAACAATATTTTTTGCTGTTGATACAACACGAACCAATTCGTGTTATATATTATACTATGCAATTTAACAATAAGCAGTTTAACGTTTTAAAGTTTCCCGTTCAGGATTCTTACAATTAAATTTGTTGACAAGCTATAGCTGCTTCAACCCGTATATGATGAACAAAAAGACAAACTGGATAATCCTTATTGTTATTTCCATCCTTATAAAACTGTTTTCATTTTTCCCGGGAGCGGTCGAGTCGGTTTATTCAACAGGCATCTATCCTGTAATCGCACGTTTTTTACGCATTCTTTTCGGATGGATCCCGTTCAGCATCGGCGATATTTTTTATGGTGTCATTATCATCTGCCTCATTTATCAAATCATTTCTTTCTTCAAAAAATTATTTAAAAAACAACTCGGTAAAAGTTATTTTCTTGCAGCATTAAAAAAATCTGCTTTTATAGTTTTACTTATTTATATTTTTTTCAATCTTTTATGGGGATTGAATTATAACCGCAGGGGAATTGCCTATCAATTGCAATTAGAGGTGAAACCTTATTCTACCAACGAGCTTTCTCAACTTACACAGTTAATTGTTGAACGTTTGAATACGCTTGATTCATCTTCACGTACGGAAAGAAATCAATTGCATTCAAAAAGCGTTTTATTTACCAGGTCAGCTCAGGCTTATCAAACCCTAAAAGATAAAAACCCCGTTTTCGGATATCCATCACCGTCAGTAAAGCCTTCGCTATACAGTTATTTGGGAAATTATCTTGGTTTTACCGGTTACTACAATCCATTTTCCGGCGAAGCACAGGTAAATACAACCGTTCCGGTTTATGTCCGGCCTTTTACTTCATGCCACGAGATCGGTCATCAGTTGGGATATGCGAAAGAAAACGAAGCGAATTTCTCGGGTTACCTTGCTGCAAAAAATTCGGGTGACCCTGCTTTTATGTATTCGGTTTATTTTGACCTGTACATGTATGCGGCGAGCGAATTGTATATGCGTGATTCAACACTTCTGGTACCGCTGCGGGAAAGCCTGAAACCCACTGTGAGAAAGGATTTCCGAGATCTCAGAAAATTTTACGATCAATACCAGAACCCTTTCGAGCCTTATATCAGAAAGTTGTACGGAAATTATTTAAAAGCAAACCAGCAACCCCAGGGAATCATGAGTTATAATGAAGTGATCGCATGGCTGATCGCATATGAGAGGAAATATGGGAGTGAGGTAATCTGAAAATGTGCAAATGCTTCAATTGCTCAATGTGAAAATGCTTTCATTGTAACAAACGAAGAAAATGTATTCATTACCATATATTGCGCAATTGAGCCATCTTCAAATTTTCAAATTAAAACTTGTTCTTCCACATCATACTCTCCACCGGTTTATTAATTTGCCCGCTGTATTTAGCGTCCTTTTTCTGATTGTATTTTACTTCAATTTCACCGTCAACGGGGAAATAGATCAACTGCCCAACCGGCATCCCTTTGTAAATTTTTACAGGTTGTTTCACAGAAATTTCCAACGTCCAGTTCCCGCAAAAACCAACATCGCCTTTTCCGGCTGTCGCATGAATATCAATACCAAGGCGCCCTGTAGAAGATTTGCCTTCGAGGAAAGGCACGTGTGCATGTGTTTCCGTATATTCTTCCGTTACACCGAGATAAAAAATGTGGGGGTATAGAACAAATCCATCATCCGGTATTTCGAAATAATCGATGAGGTTGTGTTTTTTCGCATCCAGAATATGTTCGTTGTAAGTCGCCAGCCATTTCCCCAGGTGCACATCATAGGAATTACTTCCCAGGCACTGGCGGCTATACGGTTCAATTTTTATCGTTCCTTTTTCCATTTCTTCCAGAATACGTGTATCAGATAAAATCATGTTGCTTTACAGGTTTATTCGTTTATTTGTTATTCAGCCGGAAGGCGAATTTCGGATTTCATTTTTTTGTATGCCGTTATTTTATCAACATACTATCAACGAGGGCACAAAATTAGGTATTTGGAAGATCGAGGAAACGGAAAGCTTTTTTTTGAAAAAAGTGCCGTTGCAGCGAAATATCACACATCCTCACAAACGCCTGCAGCATTTAGCAGGGCGTTATCTTCTTCCCGAATTATTTGAAGACTTTCCGCTGGAAGAAATACTGATCGCCGATACCAGGAAACCATTTTTGCCCACTGAAAAATATCATTTCTCTATTTCGCATTGCGGTGATTTTGCCGCAGCAATTGCCAGCAACGCAAGCCGCGTGGGCATCGATATTGAAATGATAACATCACGTATACAAAATATCGCCCACAAATTTCTGAATGAACTGGAAAAGAATTTTTTCAATGAAGATTATACGGCGTTTTTAGAACAATGGAACCTGAAGGATAAAGTGTACACCGAATATCTCACGTTAATGTGGAGCGCCAAAGAAGCGATCTACAAATGGTATGGAGATGGCGGCGTTGACTTCAGTGAGAATATCCAGTTATTGAAATTTACCGACATCGACCATAAAGAAGAGATCAACCTGCCATTTGTATTTGCAAAGGAAAAAATCATTTCCCTCTCTGTGAATGGAAAATTTTTTAATGACCTGGTGTTGGCGTGGGTGATGAGTTAAGTAGGAAGTATGAAGTATGAAGTATGAAGTATAAATTATTGAATAACGAATTTATTCACTCTTTACAACTCATACTTCATAGTTCATACTTCATACTTATTCCAAATTCAATCCTTCTGCATTGTCCAGCAAGTTCATATCAATCGAATCCTGCCCGGCGATGCCTTCGATGGAGCCGCGGATATGCGCTGCATTCAATAATACTTTTTCCAGTTGTTTTTCTCTCGCTTTCCATAATTTTTCCATGGCATCCCGTTCGCGTTGTATGGATTGTTTCATCGATGTAAAACCTTCGCGTATCGCTTTCCATTGTTCGCCGAATTCATTACTGGTCAAATAGTCGTAAAGCAAATGCATTTTATCGCCACGGTTTTCCTGCGATTTTGTTGCGTTGTATATTTTCAGTATGCCGTCGCGCAAAACATGCACCAATGCACGCACTTCTGTGAATGAACAGATCCATACCCCATTTTTCTCTCCAAAGTGGTTCATCTCTTTCGGCATTGTCTGCGTTACGATCACTGCAACATCTGCACCCTGGCTGCGCATGTCTGCTTTTAATTTTTCTATCCAGTCCCCTGAAAAATCTTTTGTGCGTTTGCTTTCATAAATTATTTTTCCGCACTCCTGCCCGAAATTGTTCCGTACTGTCTGGATACAATCTGCGCCTTTGACTCCTTTGCCAACTTCGCTCACATCATCAAACGGAAAATTGCTTTTTAATAATTCTTCCAGGATCAATTCCTGCACTTCGCCCTGCAATTGCATGGAACCCTGTTCCTGCCTGCGTTTCATTTCTTCGGTCAATCGTTTCTGGTCGTCTAATTGTTTTTCCATTTCTTTTAACCGCATCTGGAATTCCTGTTCCTTTAATTCAATACGTGCTGCTTCTTCTTTGGATAATTCTATTTTCAATTTTTCGCGTTCATCTAATAATTTTCTTTGAACTGATATTTCTAATTCAGCCTCCCTGTTTTTCAACTCCTGTTCTTTCTGCAAAAACTCCAGTTCTTTCTGGCGCGATAATTTTAATTTCTCTTCATTGTCTTTGTTGGATTGCTGCAATAAGCGCAATTGATTCTCATAATCGGCGCTGATATTTTTGCGCAGGTTTTCTTCAAGCGTTTTCTGCAAAGAAGTTTTTTCATCCTGCAGACGTTTTGCAAACTCAGCATCTTTATTCTGGATAGCCAATTGGAAATCCTTTTCCTTTTTCAGGAATTCTTCTTCTTTTTTTGCCTGCCACTCTTTTGCCTTATTATTTAATTCGCGTTGAACTTCTTCACGAAAAGCATTAGTTGGTTCAAATTGATGCTTACAATTTGGACAAATAATTAAACCAGTCATTGATTGTTTTTTTGCAATTTAGGAAATAGGTTTTTGATACCAACATTTGTTCTCTAATCAACATCGTTGCGTCGCATTTCGTTCATCGGTTGTGCTACTATTAAACTGTGGGTTTAGTTTTGATCTTGTTGTAATAAATACGAATAACTTTTGTGTAATTAGCAAATACCTGTCAGGTTTTGAAAACCTGACAGGTCTGGCAGCAGCGGGTATAAAATTTATTTTGCAGATATATCTACAGACTGAAGCTCAATAGTAGTAATTCAGGTGAACGTAATGCGACGCAACGATGTTGATTAGAGAACAAAAGTTGGTAACAAAAAAGAAAAAAACTAAATTACTAATCCAACTAATTTGTTATGAAGATTATTGAAATCAAAGTGCTGAAAGGCCCGAACTACTGGAGCATTCGCCGCCCGAAACTGATCCAGATGAAACTCGACCTGGAAGAAATGGAGCAAAAGCCCACTAATGCCATTCCGGGTTTTCGTGAACGGTTGCAAAACTTATTTCCTTCGATGTATGAACACCGCTGCAGCGTAGGAAAGCCCGGCGGTTTTTTTCAACGCGTAGATGAAGGCACATGGATGGGGCACGTGATAGAACATGTGGCGCTTGAATTGCAAACACTCGCGGGTATGGACACTGGTTTCGGCCGCACACGCGGTACCGGAAAAGAGGGCGAATATTTTGTAGTGTTCAGTTATATGGAAGAAGATGCCGGCGTATATGCCGCACGAGCTGCAGTGCGTATCGCACAGGCATTAGCAGATGATGCAGCTTATAATTTAGATGAAGATATCCAGCAACTCCGCGAAATACGCGAGGATACCAGGCTCGGGCCATCCACCGGTTGCATTGTTGATGAGGCAGTGAAACGTGGCATCCCGTATATACGGTTGAATAAACAATCGCTCGTGCAATTAGGTTATGGCGTGAACCAGAAACGGATACGTGCTACGATTGCGAGTACTACATCTTCCATTGCAGTGGATATTGCCTGCGATAAAGAAGAAACAAAAAATTTACTGGAAGCTGCAGAAATCCCTGTGCCGCGTGGCGTGATCATCCGCAGTGAAGAAGGTTTGAAAGATGCTATTGATAGAATTGGTTATCCGATCGTATTAAAACCGATCGACGGTAACCATGGAAAAGGCGCAACAACAAATATCATAAACTGGGAACAGGCTGTTACTGCACTTGCCGCAGCACAGAAATATTCACGTAGCGTGATCTGCGAAAAATTTATTGTTGGTTTTGATTTCCGGGTACTTGTTATCAACTACAAATTTATTTGTGCGGCATTGCGCACCCCTGCTTCCGTAATTGGTGATGGCATTCATTCTATCCAATGGCTGATCGATGAAACCAATAAAGACCCGCGGCGCGGGTATGGGCATGAAAAAGTGCTCACACAAATTAAGGTGGATGACTTCACACAAAAAATGCTGACTGATAAAGGTTATACCTTGGAAACCATTCCGCCGAAAGGTGAATTGGTTTTGCTGAAACCAACTGCGAACTTAAGTACCGGCGGCACTTCTACAGATGTTACCGACGAAGTACACCCGGTAAATATTTTTATGGCAGAACGCATTGCAAAAATTATCGGGCTTGATATCTGCGGCATCGACATTATGGCGCCGGACTTACGGTTACCCATAACCGAAAATGGAGGTGCTATACTTGAAGTAAATGCAGCCCCCGGTTTCCGCATGCATATTGAACCTTCTGAAGGTTTGCCACGCAATGTTGCAGAGCCTGTTGTGGACATGCTGTATCCCAAAGGCACAAATGGAAGAATTCCGATCATTGCCATCACAGGAACGAACGGCAAAACAACTACCACACGTTTAACCGCGCATATTGTAAAGACTGCCGGCTACAAAGTTGGTTTTACTACGTCTGATGGCGTGTATATACAAAACCAAATGATGATGAAAGGCGACTGTACCGGGCCCCTGAGTTCATTGTTTGTTTTGAAAGACCCTACGGTTGATTTTGCTGTGCTTGAATGTGCCCGCGGCGGAATTTTAAAATCAGGGTTAGCATTTTCAAATTGCGATATTGCTGTTGTTACTAACGTTACCGCCGATCATCTTGGATTAGGTGGAATTGATAACCTGGAACAAATGGCAAAGGTAAAAGCAGTTGTTCCGGAAACCGTGTACAAACATGGTTATGCAATTCTTAATGCAGATGATGACCTGGTATATGCGATGAAAGAAAACCTGGAATGCAATATTGCATTGTTCAGTATGGACGAAAATAACCCACGCATAAAAGAACATTGCGGCAATGGCGGCCTTGCTGCTGTATTTGAAAACGGGTATGTATCGCTGTTAAAAGGCACCTGGAAAATACGCATCGAAAAAGTTACAGACATCCCGCTGACTTTTGGAGGCAAAGCCATTCATAATATCATGAACACATTGCCTGCGATTTTATCTACTTACATTTTCCGCAACATCAAAGTTGAAGATATCAAACTGGCTTTACAAACATTTATTCCTTCGCCGGTGCAAACCCCGGGAAGATTGAATTTATTCCAGTTCAAACATTTTCAGTTCCTCGTTGATTTTGCACATAACCCGGCAGGCCTTGAATTGCTTTGCAATTTTGTGAGCAAGATGGATGGTTCACCGAAAGTGGGAATTATCAGCGGTACGGGCGACCGCCGCGATGATGATATCCGCGAACTCGGAAGAATATCTGCACGGCATTTTGATGAGATCATCATCCGCCAGGATAAAAACTTACGGGGACGCACAGCCGAAGGAATCGTTGACCTTCTTGTTGAAGGTATCAATGAAACAAAAACAAAAGAGATTCCGCTCACCATTATTCATAAAGAAAAAGACGCCATTATTCATGCATATGATAATGCAAAACCGGGGTCGCTGATCACCATTATGTGCGATGTAGTCCCCGATGCGCTGGAGTTTATCAAGAACCTGAAAGAGGAAGAAGATGCGGGAGGTCAGCAGCCTTCAGTCGTCAGTCATCAATTGACAGTCAACAGTTAGAGAGTTTTACTCTCGGGGGCCTCTTCTGATGACTGACATCCGATGACCGAAAACTGATGTCCAAATTTCTTTTGGAACATCCTCGTCTACACCTTATTTTTGCACTCCTTTTGAACGCCGTGAGGCTTCAAATGATTGCCCGATAGTATAATGGTAGTACGACAGATTTTGGTTCTGTTTGTCTTGGTTCGAATCCAGGTCGGGCAACACAATATTTTCAGTCCGGTTTACAGGCAAATCCCACACGTATATTATTGAAGATTCTTGAACTATCGCAGCTTAATCTGTTTTTAATCACTAACACCGGAACCGCCTCCGATAGCCTTGACGATATTTGATAAACTTCTGATGATTGAATATGAATATTTCAGGCAATTAATAGTATTCGATCAAAGCAATTTTTAGGTATTGATCAAGAAAACCTTCTTCAACAAATTCTACATCGCCCCCATAAACAAGCACTTTCTCAATAATATCATCTACCGCATCTTTGATATAAAAACTATTACTACCGACCGGTTCATAATCTGAAATATCTTCTTTGTTTGCGCCGTGTTGTGCAGGATAAATAAAATTTCTTTCGACAATTAATAATTTCCCTTTTTTTTGCGTAGCTGCCTTCCACACTTCTTTGATACCAAAAGCTAATTTTTGATGTCCTAACGCATCATCAATTTGTTCCTTTAATTTATTCTGAATGATTTTTTTCCAGTCTTCTACATAAGGTTTCATAAGCAATAACAATTCATCCGGGCCCTTGTCTTCATAATCCCCGTGTATAAATTCGACTACGCTTTGCTGATTATGGGATATTTTTTTAAAATGACCGAGAGTGCGGTCATTCGCCATTATAAAAAGGGGAAGATGGTATGCCTGGATAAGAAGTGTCAGCCCTTTATCAATATGATGCAGGAATTTATCAAGCATTGTTTCTTTTCTTTTAGTGGCATCTGTAAAATTCCCTACTTTCTCAGGTATGATATTTTTATAAGCGGCGATATGCTCAGGCACATCCAACATTACCGGAATTAATTTCTGGTGATCGCTCAAATATACTTTTATGGATTTGCCACTAAGTACAGCGAGCAAGTATTTTTTTATTTCTTTTTTTTCTTCTACAAGGTTGCGAATCTCAAATGACTCATTAATTATTATACGCTCTTTAACAGGGATATCCAGGTAATATACTTTGTCTATTAACGGAGAAACAAAAATAGCTACGCTTTTCTTATGTGTGTTATAATTTAATTCTTTCAGCAACCGATCTAATTTCAAAAGTACGGGCTGAACTTTATCTTCCGGATAGCTTGCAAGTACCTCTTTCTCGATCTTTTCTTTTGCCACTTTCAATTTGTATTGAATTTCATTTTTGAGGCTCATTTTCGGTTCAAAAGGCATAATCACCGATATGCAGGGAAAATATTTGGGAGCATCAATCAGTTCGCGGTATTCTTCAGTTGTTGTTATTGACATACGTTGAAATTTAGATTCTAAAAATATCATTCCCTGTTATGCCCAACTATGATTATCATCAGCATTTGCTTTGATAACCCTCATTCTTGATTACTGCTATTTACCGGAAATAAACCAAGCCAGATGCATAAACATACAGAATCAACTTCAGCTATGATAAAAATCATTTTTCCCAAGTATGGTAGCCGTTAGTTTTAAAGAAAGATTATGAAAAAGATTTTAATTATTATTAACAGCCAGCAAATGGACCTTAATGCAGTTCTCTTTGCATGCCATGTGGCGAAACTCAGCGGATCCGATCTCTCTGCATTCTTCCTGGAAAATATAGTTGTAGAAAAAAGAGAAGCAGTACTCAATGAAGACAATTTTCTTTCCAATGATTTCAGGATATACAATCAAAAAGTGCAGATAAGGGAAGATAACATTAGCCTTTTCAAAGGCATCGTAGAGCAGGAAGGCATAAATGCCCAGGTTCGTTTTGAAACAGGTGTACCGTTGATTGAAGTTCTCTCCGCGAGCAGGTTTGCAGATGTTGTTATCGTTGATCCTTCAACTTCTTTTTCAAAAACCGATAGCACCATGCCTACTCAATTTGTAAGAGACTTATTGCAAGGTGCCTGCTGCCCGGTTATTCTTGTTCCGGAAGAATTTGACTTTATAGATAATATACTTTTTTTCTATGATGGCAGTAAGTCCTCAATTTTTGCAATTAAACAGTTTACTTATTTGTTTCCGGAGCTACATGGAAGAAAAGCAAAAGTATTATATATGAATAAAGATGCTGATTCTTTGGTGGATGATGATATAGAAGTAGTAAACTGGCTGAAAGAACACTATATCGATATTGAATTTGCAACGATGGACAGATATACAACTGAGGCCTTTTTTGATTATCTGCGTGATAAAAAAAATGACGTGATCGTGATTGGTGCTTACGGAAGAGGGTTGTTATCTTCTTTCTTTGTATATGATACCGAAAAAGAAATCAACCAACAAAATACACTCCCGCTTTTTATTACTCACTATTAATCAAAAATTTTTTGTTGTTATTAAAGAGTAAGTACAAAAAAAATCTTCCTGATTGGAAGATTTTTTTTGGTTCATTTACATTTTATTGTAGGTATCCATTTTTTCCAGTTCTCCTTCTTCTGACCTGAGAACAATCAGTTTTTTCGAATCCTCAACATTTATCACCCAGATTTTCCTGTCTTCCTGATTTACATAAATGACCATAGTGATATCATAGCCACTGTATTTTGATTTAACCAATTGATGAATATCATCAGGCAAATTTGCTTCATTTCCATACTGGATATGATAGATAAGCATGCCGCTTTTTTCAAACAACGCCCGGTTTGTCTGGTCCTTGCTGATGAAACGAACGAGATAATTTTTATCAGCTTTGTACCAAACCGCATTTTCAGCATCCGGGAATGTTGAGTGAAAAGCTTTCGAAACTTCGTTGGTAACTTTCGTCCCGGAGAACACAGTAATAGTCGGCAGTTTTTTAAACAAAGTATCCTGGGCCTGGGCATTATTTGCCGCGAATATTGCAATCACCGCAATGAAACTACATTGCAAAAACAATCTTTTCATATAATTTAATTTTAAAAGTGATGAAATAAAAGATATACCATCAATTTACTCGTATAGCAATCTTATTAGAATGATGTCAGTCAAACCTAAATCTGAGAGTAATCAATACTGTGATGCCGGGCTTATGCTACGCCAATGTTTGAATAACAGAAATATTTTTTAAAATTCTGATTTTTAAAAATGTGCTATAATGCGGGATGCAAAATAAATAACTGAAGCGCCTGTGATTACCATGCAGGGCGCCCATATTGACCGGGCGGATGTATTGCTTTCAGGCAGAATATCACTTGCTCCTATGTATAGAAAAAAACCAGAAAATAATGCAAGGCACACAGCGAACCCTATTGATGAAAGCCTGAAAAAAAATGTTGAAATCACTCCAAGAACAGGAGCAACCGAATCTACCAACAACCATTTGAAGGCAGCCTTTTGATTGCCATTATTTTTTAAAACGAGATTAACAGTGTTCAATCCATCAGAAAAATCATGCACTATTACAGCTATAGCTGTTGATGCACCAAACGAATTAGAAATCTGAAATGACAGGCCAATAGCTATTCCATCAAACAAACTATGCAACGATAAGCTGCCGGCGCTTAAATAAGCACGGCCATTTTCATATAATATCCCCCGATGCAAAAACGAAATCCGGTTAAGCAACATATATACAAAAAAACCTGCAGCGATCATTAGCGAAATGAACCCTGGCCCAGGATTACTGTTGCCAATCGAAAATGATTCAGGCAATAAATCAAAAAAGCATACACCTAAAATTGCGCCTGCAGTAAATCCTAATATTAACGGCAATTTATCGTTATACCTCAAGGCAAATAAGCCGCCTGCCAGTGTGGATATGAAAGTTATAATAGTAAATACAAAGATCATTTCATTTTCCTACGATTTACAAAGCCTGCACGTTACTCAAAATAAAAAGATATACATGAACGTTAGTAAAGATTATTACGCCGCAACTCCCTTATAAAAAATACCTGTGAAGTAACACCTCATCAGCTTTCTTCTCCGGAAACCTGTGATTCATATTCCGCGATCCGCGAATTTATTTTTTCCAGGTGCCTTTCCACACGCTGTTTGTGTTTTTCGAGTTTTTCCTTGACCATGACCAGCTTTTCTTTACCACACTCGCTATTGACCGATCCGGAAAGTTTCCTGAGTTTTTTTTCCAGTTTTTTCCTGGTTTCAGACCCTTTGTCTGGTGCGAATAAAACACCAAGGGCACTTCCTGCCGCAATACTTGCAGCGGCAAGTAACTTTGTTGACCTTTTCATAATTATAAAATTTAACTGTTTATAAAATAAAATTTACTCATCCCACGAAAACTATTTTGTTACCTTCTCTTTTATGGATATCCGGATGCTCATCCCCGTATCCAAGTGTTATCGAAAGCAATACCATTTCATTTCCCGGGATACTCAATTTTGAATAATACCTTGTATGTGATACAAATTTGCCAAAGCCAACCGGGCACGAGTCAAGCCCTAATGATTTTGCACAAAGCATAATATTCTGAGCGCACATGCCGATATCGATCGGGGCCCACTCATTATCCCTCGGTGCAGTAATAAATATAACGACAGGTGCCCCGTGAAAAACAGGATCGTGTAGCAGATGAAAATTAAAATCATGCGCAACATGCAACAATTGTTTTGCAGCATGAAAAATCCCTTTCAAACCCGGTTTGATAAAATCTTTAAATGCAACTTCAGCTATTTCTTTAGATATTAGTTTGATCAGGTCCTTGTCCCTCAGCACATAAAATTTCCATGGCTGCTTATTCATTGCAGAAGGAGCCATCATACCTGCATCCAATATCTGAACGATCATATCTTTATCCGGCATCCCCGCTTTATATTTTCTTATTGCCCTCCTTGTATTGATCGTATCAATAGTTGGGTTAGAAATTACCAACGTCTTTTTCATAAAAAATTTTTCTCAATTTGTTTATATATCCCTTCTCATAAAATGACACACATCAGTTGAAACAGTGATAGTTGTCAAGACAGACATCCGTTCCATAGATGATACAAATCAATGCAGGCGGAAATATTCATCAGCGTTTGAATGCAACGCTTCTGATAAGTTGTGATTATAATTTTCAATTACATAATCAACAATGGCAAAAGATATTCGTATGGATCAGCAGGATGGCCAGGCAAAAACATTCGGCGACAGGATAATGGATTTCTTTGCCAGCCTTTTTGACATTTATAAATTCATAGCACGATTTTGCAAGGAAGCATTTACAGCACCTTTCGAATTCAGGGAAACAATCAGGCAATGTTTTAATGTAGGTTATAAATCACTCGCAATAATTACACTCACAGGTTTTATTACTGGTATCGTATTCACAAAACAATCACGGCCATCCCTATCCGAATTTGGTGCAACATCCTGGCTTCCTTCATTAATATCCATTGCATTGATACGGGCACTCGCACCATTGATTACTGCCCTGATTGCAGCAGGAAAGATCGGCTCAAATATTGGCGCGGAGCTCGGTTCGATGAATGTAACAGAGCAAATTGATGCAATGGAAGTATCCGGCACTAACCCATTCAGGTTTTTAGTAGTGAGCCGTGTACTTGCTACAACGTTTATGTTACCAGTACTTATGGTATACGCGGGCTTTATAGGGTTGATGGGAGCATTTTTGAATGTGCATCAGAATGAGTTGACAAGTTTTACAACATTCATCCATGATGCATTTACGCGTATCAGCTTTCTTGACATTTTCGCTTCAGTATTTAAATCGCTGGCCTATGGTTTTACCATCGGGATCACGGGTTGTTTTTTAGGCTATAAAGCAAGCCAGGGAACTGTTGGTGTAGGCAGGGCTGCCAATTCTACTGTTGTTGCATCCATGTTCCTGATTTTTATTGAAGAGATGGTGATCGTTCAGATCGTTAATTACATGCGCTAAATTTTTTCAGTTCCGGATAATGAAAGAAACCATTTCACATAACAAAGAAAAAGTAATTTCCATTGAGAACCTTTCAAAGTCATTTGGCAAGATCAATGTCCTGAATGAAGTTAACCTTGAGGTTTACAAAGGAGAAAATGTTGTTGTTCTCGGCAGGTCCGGAAGCGGTAAATCCGTGCTGATAAAAATTATTTCCGGGTTGATAAAAAAGGACAGCGGACATGTAGCAGTTCTCGGAAAAGAGATGGAATCACTGGATTCAAAACAGTTGCAGGAACTGCGTTTACATATTGGCTTTTCTTTTCAGGGCAGCGCTTTATATGATGGAATGTCTGTTCGGGAAAATCTCGAATTTCCATTAATAAGAAACAAAAGAAACCTCTCCAAAAAAGAACTCACAGAATCGGTTGAACAAGTGTTGCATGATGTTGGCTTATTGCAAACGATCGATCAGATGCCTTCAGAGCTTTCTGGTGGACAGAAAAAAAGAATCGGTATAGCAAGGACATTGATCTTAAAACCTGAAATCATGCTGTATGATGAACCGACCGGAGGTATTGATCCGATCACCTGTGTTGAATTAAACAACCTGATCAATAAAGTACAGGAACAATATAATACAAGTTCAATTATTATAACGCACGACCTCACCTGTGCAAAAACAACAGGCAACCGGATCGCGATGCTTATTGACGGTAAAATTGAGAGACAAGGAAACTTTGATGAAGTGTTTGCCAGCGAAGACCCGCGGATCAGGGCGTTTTACAATTATAATTTCATAACACGATCATGAAAAAAATTTTCATAAGCCGGGGGATGATTGTCGGGATATTTATTTTTCTCGGGCTTATCATTTTCCTTACTGCTGTTTTCACTATAGGCAATCAGCAAAAAGCGTTTGAAAAAACAGTAACCATCAAAGTAATTTTTGATGATGTGAACGGATTACAACCTGGCAACAACGTATGGCTTTCCGGCGTAAAAATCGGAACAGTAAAAAAAATAAATTTTCATGGAAACACACAAGTTGAAATTATCATGAATATTGACAGGGCAGCAAGCAGGCATATTCAAAGAAATGCAATGGCGAAAATCAGTTCAGATGGTTTTATCGGGAATAAAATTGTTGTTATTTATGGCGGAACCAATGAAGCAGAAAATATCAACAGCGGCGATTACCTGCAAAGCGAAAAAAGCACAGGCACTGACGACATCCTGTCAACACTTCAAAAAAACAATATCAATCTTTTGGCAATTACGGATAACCTAAAGATAGTAAGCGAGAAAATCAAGGATGGCAAAGGAACATTGGGAAAGCTGATCAATGATCCGTCAATGAGTGATAATATCCGTCTTGCACTCATACATCTTAAAACCGCTGCTGTTTCCAGTGAACAGGCAACAGCAAAAATCAACTCACTTGTAAGCAGGCTTGATAATAACGGAACACTGATTCATGAACTTACAACGGATACATCCGTTTACGCAAATTTTAAAAATACAATTGCGAGGCTCAGAACAACTTCTGAAACGATTTCGGATTTTGCTGACAGCCTGAAAAAAACAAGTGGTTCACTAAATAAAAATGATAATGCCGTTGGGCTCCTGCTGCATGATAAAGAAGTAGCCTCTGACCTGAAAGAGATAACAAAGAACCTCAATACGAGCAGCCGGAAATTAGACGAAGACCTGAAAGCATTACAGCATAATTTTTTACTACGAAAATATTTCAGAAAGAAAGAAAAACAGGAAAAGGCAAAACAGGATAGCAGTAAAATAAAACTGTGAAACTTAATGCCAGGACCAACCGAAACATTTTTATTTTATTCCGCTTTTTATTAACTATCTATCTCACCAGCTTCCCATCCACAAGTTCTATGATCCGGTTTGCACGCCTGGCAAAATCGTTATCATGTGTAACCATTATAATTGTTTTACCGTTGTTCTTTGAAATGTCTTCAAATATCTCAATAACCTTCTCGGAGTTAGCGCTGTCGAGGTTTCCTGTAGGTTCATCAGCCATAACAATTGCCGGATCATTGATCAACGCTCTTGCAATGGCAACTCGCTGTTGCTGGCCACCTGAAAGTTTTGCAGAGGGTTTGTTAGCAAAATCATGCATCTGCATTTGCCGCAATTTCTCCATAGCTTTTTCTTCAATCTCGTTGCGTTTCAATTTTCCCTGTTTAAGAGCGGGCATCATCACATTTTCAAGTGCTGTAAATTCGGGGAGCAAAAAATGAAATTGAAATACAAAGCCAATGTGATCGTTCCTGAATTTTGCAAGATGATCTTGTGCAAGGCCAGTCAGTAACCTGTTTTTTATTGTTAGTGTCCCTTCATATTCCGTATCCAAAGTGCTGAGCAAGTAAAGCAATGTCGATTTTCCGCTACCGGATTTTCCTACTAATGCTATAAACTCCCCTTCATCTACAGTAAATGAAATATCAGTGAGCACATGGAATGGCTCGGGTTCATAAAAATATTTATTCAGCTTATCAGTCTGCAATATGATGCTCATGTAAAATCAAATCTATTATCATCGTAAAACATCTGCTTTAAATACCCATCCAACTAATAACAATTCATTCAAACAAAAAATCTCATCCTCTTAAAATGGCAACCGGGTCGATTCTTGATGCACGCATCGAAGGCATAAATCCCGCAACAAATGTTGTTAGTATACCAAAAAAAACTCCAAAAATGTAATGAGAAGCACGGAACACAACCGGGAAATATTTGAGTGAAATGAAATTATTACTTGCAGGAAATGGCACACGGGAAAGTGAATATGATAACGCAAAGCCAAGCACTATGCCGGTTATGGCGCCAAAGGTTCCGATGACGATTGATTGCGTTAAAAATATCTGCACGATATCTTTTCTGCCAAACCCCTGCGCTTTTAAAATCGCAATATCTTTCATTTTATTTGCGATTGTCATATTCATAATGTTGTAAATACCGAAGCCTGCTACAATCAGTAATGTAATACTAACAACATAGGTAAGTACATCGCGGATTACATTTGATGCCATTACTGATGAGTTGGCAGTCTCCCAATCATCCGATTTGTATCCGTATTTTTTATAAAACGCTATTGCTTTCGGTTTGGAAAAATCATTGTTCGTTAACTTGATATTGATATCCGTAATATAGCTGCTGTTTTGTCCGAGCAATTGTTGTACACTGGATAGGTTCACATAACTTTTTGCATTGTCTAATGTTCCGATACCAATCGCAAAAATGCCTACGATGCGGAACCGCATAGTTGTTCCGATAGGTGTGGTAAGAGAAACGAGGTCGCCAAGTGTAACATTTAATTTATTGGCAAGCCCTGATCCCATCAAAATCCCGTCGCTTGACGTTAACAGGTTTTGTGTTGTGCCCTGCACCATTTTGTCTTCGAGACTGTACAACCTCGCTTCTTCATTAATGTGAACACCATCAATAAAACCATTGATCTGAACAGGGCCATAATTGTAAAACACCTGGGTGCTGAGCAAGGGAGAAACAGCGCCTATGACCGGGTCTTTTTTTAAATCTGCAAGAATAGCATCTGCATTTTTTATGTTCAATGATATTTGTTTTGGTTTAGGATGGTAAACAATTACCGAGGCATTTGAATCTTTGAAATAATCTCCCGCAACAGAAAAAGAATAATCTGTTTTAACGTCATTATAAATATGAATATCCGGAGTTGATGATAACATGGTATCCTGCAGAAACTGGTTCACGCCTTTCATAAAACTGATCATCAGGATAAACATAGCAATACCGAAAGTTACCCCGAGTGTTGCAACTACTGATTGCTTCTTACGGGAGAGAAGATGTGTTTTAGCTATTGAAAAATTGACAGCAAATCCCATAACTATTTTTGTTGCGGCATTAATACTTCAGAAGAACTCGTAAGGCCGCCTATTATTTCTACTTCATCCAATGTTCGTATTCCCGTTCGCACGGCAATGGTTTTTGATTTTCCATTTTCCCTGATCAAAACGCTGTCATCCGCAACCATAGCTAACCTTGGAACAGTAAGCACATTATTCTTTTTTTTGATAATGATATTAGCTTCCACTGAACTATGCGTGTAAGGTTGATGCGTGCTGTCTGTAAAGAGCGCATCAACCCGAAAGGTCTGATCAGATTCATTCATCATCGGATATATTCGTTCTATCGCCCCATGATAAATTTTGTTTCCAGTTATATCCGTTCGTAGCAATACCTCCTGCCCTGATTTTATTTTGTCGATATCCTGCTGGTCAACAGCAAGCCTGATAATCCGGTCTGAAGATTTACCAAGTACAGCTATGGGGTCATTGATTTTCACAGCCTCGCCAATTTCTTTAAATGCCTGGTAAACCTGTCCATCATTATCACTACGGACAAAATAATTATCGAGGTCATTCTTTGCTCCGGCAAGCTGGCTTTTGGCATTGGCAAGCGAAACATGTAAATCATTTTTTGTAGAGAAATATTTTTCTTCAGAGGACTTTTTCTGATTCAACGAGGTAATGTAAACAGTATATGCGTTATCAACATCATTTTGTGTTCCGATCCCCTGCTGCCATAGCCTGTTCCGTCTTGCATACAATAATGAATCGTTTGCAAATTTTGCCTCCGCATTTTCCATGGCAAGCTTCAGGTCAGTAAGTATCCTTGATTTATCTGAAAGATTTTCTTCTGCTTCAAGATATGCGCTCTTTGCAGCATCCAGTTTTGCCGAAGACACATCATATTTGATAACATAAAGAACCTGGCCTCTTTTAACAGTATCACCTTCTTTGATGAATTTTTTTATTACAGTGCCGGCGCTAAGTGCATAGACGGTATATTCACTATCTGCAACTATCTTACCGGAAGCGTATACTGTTTCTATAATATTTTTTTGCTGAGGATGAAAGGCAGTGCTTCGATGACATGCGGCCAGCAAAAGAAGTGATGCTATTATAAGGCGATTCATCAATCAAAGATTTATCGGGCAAAGTTGAAAGAAATTTCGTTGTGTTGTAAAATTTATTCCTCTGATATTGCAGGCAATTGAGTTAAAAAAAATCATCACCCTCAAATTTTCTGTCGGTACCATGTAAAGTATCTTCAGATAATTCTTTGCCGATCTGATTTTGCTCTTCCAGGGAAATCTCATCTGTTCCTGCGGTTTGTATCCAGCTATCCCTGTTTTTCCGGAATACCTGTACATGCAAACCAAAATGCCTTTCAAATTCCTGTTCTACTGCGCCGGTTTTTTGTATGCCATGAATTTCTATAAACCCTGGTTGATGTTTTTTCCTGATCTCGTGCAGTTTTATAGTATGTGGCAAAATATCTTTTAATGATGATGATTGTTGCCAGCTATGTGGTTTGCGGAAAAATTCAATTTTAAGAAACGGGAAGTAAGCAGAAAACTGGTCGCGTATTTCCCCGATAGTCCTGTTATCATCGATTTCGATCATCATTTTAAAATTCATTAAGTTGTATAAAAAACTGGTAAAGCTTCATCAATAAAAAAACAAAAAGATCCCTGATATATCCGGACGTAAGAATAATTATTAATACCACTATCCCCCATACGGCTACAGTATCTGACCTTAATTTATTTATGTTGGGTGCAGTATTCATGACCCTGATTTTATATTATTGATTCTTTTCTATGCGTGCTGGGCATCGCTTCATTATCATCACTGCCAACAAACAATTGGGTATGATAAATTATCCTTGCATTAATGGAATTGCAAATCATACAATGCTTTCTTGTTTCCGTATCGGCGTGGTTTGCTTTTTCCCGCAAACCTTCAAAAGCAATAAATACCTGCGGATAAATATCAATTTGTGTAAATAATAATTTCCCATCTTCAAATCCGGCGTGCCCGATTACATTACACTCGAAGCCTGAAATTTCAAAACCAATTTTTTCACTGTATTCAATGAAAGTTTTCATATATGAACTGCACACTGAAGAGAGAAATAATTCCTCAGGGCACCAGTTTCTTTTATCAGCATCGGTACCTTCTTCAATCATCACATTTATCATTTCCTCAGAACCCTTTACGTGCAACAACCCGCTTTTTTTGGAAATGCGATTAATATGTACTTCAAATAAAAATTGTGTATCGCGTTTGGCCATCATACTAATTTAATTTCACTTACAAATTATCATGTTTTGCACAAGGCAGCAATGACGTTGATCATATATTCCAATGATCTGTGTTGTCAGGGATAGCTGCTTAATTTGCCGGGCACAAAATTTTCATCGTGTTTCAGGCCTTTCATAAATAAGTTAAACTGTAACCTATACAAAGAATCTGCAAAACATGAATCATGAAAAAGTATAACCACGTTACCTGGGGTGAACGTATTTTTTTGAAGGCTTATTTTCCTTACAATTTGTAACATATCATTTCCGCCAACCCGGGTTGTGCTGTTCGAGTCGCACCGCCATTCGATATCCCACCCGAAAACAGCATAACCACCGGCAGCCAGCAAATCGGCACTCGCAGTATCATCTGCCAGGTCCGTTCTTTTTCTACCATTGATCCTCCATGTATTTCTCCCTGGCAACCTTGCTATTTTGCTTGTTATATAACAAGTGTCGGCATTCAGATCAAAATCATTCATCACGTCTTCCGGGTGGGAATAGTATTGATGATAATGGCCGTTAGCATGCGTGAAACTGTGATTGCCCGTTTCAATAAGTGGATTTTTCGTATAAAGATGAAAGAGATTTATTGAGCTATCATTTTTGTAAACATTCTTTCCGATAGGAAAAACAGTTATCGGGATACCGTAAGTAGTTACTATTTCATTTATAAAAGTTGTTCCGGAAGAAGGCCCGTCATCAATGGTGATATATACATGGCATATAGAATCATGTTTTGTTACTTTACTTTTTTGGGATGCATGGCGGGTTATAAAAAAACCTGTTGAGAAAGCTGCAGTGATTAACAAAAAAACCGTTGTTTTCATTGTACTTTTTTTATCTTCCCGAATATAACCCGGTCAATTCGCCAAAAGCAAGAATATGGCCACTCATCGCTTGTTCAACATTTTCTTTTTTTGAAGAAGCAGGAATATCCAGCACACAATCCAATGCATAAATTTTAAAAAAGTAACGATGTGTTCCACCCGGCGGGCATGGCCCTCCATATTGATGTTTGCTGAAATCATTCAATCCCTGTACACCATGCGCTTCATTTTCTTTGATAAGATGTGTAACAGGTATATTCCACATCACCCAATGAACCCATGTGCCGCCGGGAGCATCGGGATCGTCTACAATAATTGCAAGGCTTTTTGATGCAAGAGGGATATGTTCAATTGAT
Source organism: Bacteroidota bacterium (assembly GCA_018266575.1). GTDB lineage: Bacteria > Bacteroidota > Bacteroidia > Chitinophagales > Chitinophagaceae > Puia. The sequence continues at coordinate 131,370 of JAFEAE010000001.1, read as the reverse complement.
AAAGGAGGATTTATATTCTTCCCGTCACAAGTATATTTTGAAGGTATCGCTTCATTATTATTGAATGCGGTGCTTGTTACATTCAACAATAAATAATTGATCTCTCTTGTTTCTTTAGTCATATTTTTATTTTATGCATCATAACCTTTCACCTGGTGGTGGGATTTCATAAGGAGGTGTTTCCGATGGTTCTTCATCAGGTTCAATTCCGGGCTCTTCCTGAGGTGTAACAGGATTTGGAGGTTCTTTAACCGGTTTTACTTCAGGTTTTTTTTCCGGTGAAGGGATTTCATACGGCTCAGGCTTTTTTTTCTTTGACATAAAATTATTATTCGAAAATCTGTTTGATTGTTAAACACCAAAAGGGTACGTTTCCGGCATCTCGTGCATTTCGGTTTTAAGATGTAATGGATGAAGCGCTTTTGTTTCATCAAGATAAATGAACGCATCATAGCGCATAGGTAATATTGACGGAACATAATTTCCATATTGCTCATAGGCCGAATTATAGACTACACCAACGGCACGATGCCCTATATGATTTTCCATCAATACATCATTTGTAGTAAAATCATCCATCATCAATAACTTGTTTTCATTGCCGGCTTTATGCAGTAAATGTTCCCAGCTTCCGGGTTTTGCTTCCGGCAATTTCATGTTTTGCATTTGTGCGCCCCAGCTTTTAGCAGCAATTACTGTTCCTTTATATGATCCAAAACCAACGAGCGCCACATCTTTTTCATGATTCCTGATCCTCGCAATTTCGCCGATGTTATACATTCCTTCAGCTACCATATCTGTTGCCCTTGCATCGCCCACGTGTGTATTATGCGCCCATACAATTGCTTTAGCGTCGGGACCGTGAAACGACAGCAGCCTCTCTAATGTATCTGCCATGTGCATATCCCTGATATTCCAGCTATGTGGCCCGCCTGCAATCATCGCACGATAATATTTTTCCGCATTTACAGCGATCATTGCATTTTGTTCTGCATTAAATACATTCTCATGATCTGTGTTATACGAAGGAAGTTTCTTTTGAATTTCCTTGAGAAGCCCAACCACTTCCTGCTCGCATAATGCCGGCACAAACTGAGATGCCCGGGCATAATCGGTGCCTTCGTTTTTACTGAATGGCTCAAAACAACGAAATGCATCTTCCGCAATTTTTAATGCAGCGGAATCCGTTTTTTTCAGGTACTGCATGATGCTTTCCATGCTATCCCAAAGGCTATACACATCTAACCCGTAAAAGCCTGCTTTTTTATTTGCAGGTAACCCAACATTATGTTTTTGCATCCATTCTGCAAGGGCAACTGTTTCCCAGTTGGCCCACATCCATGTAGGCCAGCGATCAAACGTATTCAGCAATTTGAAAGCACTTTTATCATTCACATCATATCCCTTCACAAAACGATTAAGCCGGTAACAATCCGGCCAATCTCCCTCAACAGCAATAAAATTGAATCCCTTATTTTCAATAAGATATTTTGAGATGTAAAACCGCCACATGTAATATTCATGCGTACCGTGACTTGCTTCGCCGAGCATTACTATTTTAGCATTGCCTATCCTGTTGAACAAGGGTTGCAAATCAGCTTTGCTTTCCAACGGGTATGACCATTGCCTGGCAGACCCAATTACCTCGTCTTCATTCATCACCGCTTCTTTGGTAAAATAATGTTTCATTGAATTTTATTTTGAATTAATTACCCTGCATCATATCCTCCATCAACCGGGAATGGTACACCGGTAACAAATGATGCTGCATCGGAACACAACCATACTACTGCCTGTGCCACTTCTTCGGGCCTGCCCATCCGGCCAACAGGCTCCATAGCTGTAAATTGTTTTTCTGCATCAGCAGATCCTCCTGCAATCCTGTCGATCATTGCAGTATGGATAACACCCGGACAAACTGCATTCACTCGTATCCCTTGTTTTGCATATTCCAGCGCGGCAGTTTTCGTTATTCCCACTACTCCATGCTTGGAAGCAACATAAGCAGGTAGCCCTGTGAAGCCGTTCAATCCTGCCACAGAAGAGCAGTTCACGATCACTCCTTTTCCTTTTTTAATCATTTCCGGAATTTCCATTTTCATACATAACCAGGCCCCTTTTAAATTGATGGAAATCGTCTTGTCCCAATTTTCTTCCGTACACTCGTGTGTTGTGCCTTGTGTTCCTTCAACACCTGCATTGTTGAATGCAAAATCCAACTGCCCGAAAGTGGCAATGCATTTATCTATTAATCCTTTCACTTCATTACTTTTTGAAACATCACATTGAACAAAGATCCCTTCGCTTCCTGCATCCCTGATGCCCCGGAGTGTTTCATTATTTTTATCCTCTTTGTAATCTGCAATAACCACTTTTGCTCCGCGTTGTGCAAAAGCAATTGCAGTAGCACGCCCAATGCCATAACTACCCCCTGTAACCAATGCAACTTTATTTTGAAAAATTTTTTCCATTATGCTATTTTTTGTGATTAAATAAATACGAAAGCATTGCGCCTTCATTTATTTTAAAAATAGCAGGATGTTCTATCGCAAAAAATGACAGGCATCATACAACAACATGATAATAATTTCCAGCTATGCTGCCGATGAAACAAATCATGCTGCCTATTGACCGCTATCATACATCGGTGCATAATATCCATGGATATTTAAAATCATTTTTTAAATATGAACGGAGAAAATAAAAACCAGGCGGGAAAAGATCAACCACAACCTTCGCGAAGAGGCTGGCGCAGTTGGTGGATGCTCTATTTATTAATGCTGGGTATACTTTTAATCCCATCATTTTTTAGCGGAACCGATGCACGGGAAATCAGTTGGCAACAATTTGAAGAAAATATTTTACCAAAGAATGCTGTCGAAAAAATTGTTATCGTTAACAATGAAACTGCAGAAGTATATATAAAAAAAGAATTTGCAAAAGATCCCCGATTCAAAGATGTGTTCACAAAATCAGTAGGCAATGCAGTGAACCAGGGGCCTCATTATGCAATCACTATCGGATCTGCAGAAGCATTTGAAAGAAAACTGGAAGAAGCTCAAAAAAATATTCCTCTTTCGCAGAAGATCGATGTGACTTATATAAAAAGAAAAAACTGGAGCTGGGATATTTTTAGCTGGCTATTACCGTTGATTGTGTTGTTTGTCATTTGGAATTTTGTACTGAGAAGAAGTACTTCAATTGGTGGAGGAGCCAATTCAAATATTTTTAATTTCGGGAAATCCGGGGCAACGCTTGTTGAAAAAGAAAAAAGCAATGTAACTTTTGATGATGTTGCAGGACTGGAGGAAGCAAAGACGGAGATCAAAGAAATTGTTGACTTTCTCAAAAACCCGGACACCTATACCAGGTTAGGCGCAAAAATCCCCAAAGGAGTAATATTAGTGGGGCCACCGGGAACAGGAAAAACTTTGTTGGCCAAAGCTATTGCAGGCGAAGCGCAGGTGCCATTTTTTTCTATATCAGGATCTGAATTTGTAGAGATGTTTGTTGGAGTTGGCGCATCGAGAGTGAGGGACTTATTTGACCGCGCAAAAGAAAAGGCGCCCTGCATAATTTTTATTGATGAGATTGATGCAATCGGAAGATCAAGGGGCAAAGGGGCATTTCTCAGCGGCGCTAATGATGAAAGAGAAAGTACGCTCAATCAATTGCTCACTGAAATGGATGGTTTTTCTACAAACAGTGGTGTAATTGTTCTTGCTGCAACAAACAGAGCCGATATGCTAGATGCAGCTTTGCTGAGGCCCGGCAGGTTCGACAGGCATATTTACCTGGAGCTTCCCAATCAAAGCGAACGTGAAGCTATCTTCAAAGTACATCTGCGCCCGATAAAAACCGAGCAAGACATTGATGTGCGTTTCCTGGTGGCGCAAACGCCGGGATTTTCCGGCGCCGATATTGCTAACATTTGTAATGAGGCAGCGCTAATGGCTGCACGAAAGAAAAAGAGCAAAGTAGAACGCCAGGATTTTTTGGACGCGATAGACAGGGTTGTTGCAGGGCTTGAAAAGAAAAGCAAGATCATTTCCCCGGAAGAGAAAAAAATAATTGCATACCATGAAGCCGGCCATGCCGTAACAAGCTGGTTGCTTACCAGTGTTGATCCTCTGGCTAAAGTATCCATTATCCCGCGAGGGAAATCATTAGGTGCAGCGTGGTACCTTCCCGAAGAAAAACAATTGCGCAGCAAGAAAGCATTTGCCGAACATTTGTGCGCAACATTGGGTGGCCGTGCTGCAGAAGAAATTATTTTCGGAGATGTTTCTTCCGGCGCTTTGGATGACCTTGAAAAAGCAACCAAAGAAGCATACACGATGGTGGCTTATTATGGTTTCGACGAGTTAATCGGCAATACCAGTTTTTATGACTCTACAGGACAACACGATACCAGCATTCAAAAACCTTACAGCGAAGCAACAGGAAGGATTATTGACGAACAAGTAAGAAAACTGATAAGCAGTGCTTATAATGACACTAAATCTTTGCTGGAAAAAAACAAAAACGGGCTAATACAAATTGCAGGGCTTCTTCTGCAAAAAGAAGTGATTTATAAAGAAGATATTGAAAAAGTACTTGGGAAAAGAACAGAAGCAAAAACAGGTGAATGGGCATCTTCTGCAAAAATCATCCCGGCGGCTTTTCTCGGCAATGAATGATATTCACAGTCTTAAATTTTGCAGGAAAAGGTATAGTATCTTATTCTTAAATTCATTGAGCCAAGCTAAATACTGCTAAAGAAAAGGTTGCTGCATTATTATGCCAAGGAATAAAAATAGTATCTCAGGTCAGTTTACATCGGTCAATAAAATAGAGTTGGTCAATAGTGGCAAAGAATATTTTGACCTGCTGCTATTGCTCATTAACAATGCCCGCGAAAGCATCCATGCCCAATACTATATTTTCAAAGACGATGCAACAGGGATAATGATCGCCGAGGCCCTCAAAGCTGCAGCAAAACGAAATGTGCAGGTACACCTGCTGGTTGATGGGTATGCCTCACAGTCATTATCACGTTCGTTCGTCCATCAACTTAAAACTTCGGGTATCCATTTCCGTTACTTTGAACCGCTGTTCCGAAGCAGGCATTTTTATTTCGGGAGACGCATGCATCAGAAAGTGTTTGTCGCGGATACCCGTTATTCCCTTGTAGGCGGAATAAACGTAGCCGACCGCTACAATGATATTAACGGGGAAAACGCGTGGCTCGACTTTTCGTTATATGCTGAAGGGGAAATTTCAAAAGAGCTTTGCATACTTTGCTGGAAAACATGGAATGAATATCCACACAATATGGGAATTACCCCTTGCGAACAACATGTAATCAAATTCAGCATACCTGAAGAAAGTAAAGCAGAAGTGCGGATGAGCAGAAACGATTGGGTGAGACGGAAAAACGAAATCTCAAAAACATATATTGATATGCTGCTCTACGCCAGATCGCATGTAACGATCCTCTGCAGTTATTTTCTTCCGGGCAGGCATATCAGGAAACAAATCAGGAATGCAGTAAAAAGAGGAGTCGTTATCCGCGTGATTGCGGCAGGCCGCTCCGACGTGATGCTTGCAAAAAACGCCGAACGTTGGCTGTATGACTGGCTGCTCAGAAATGGCATAGAGATGTACGAATACCAGGAAAATATTTTGCATGGCAAACTTGCTGTTTGCGATGATGATTTCACAACCATCGGGTCGTATAATATTAATGACATCAGCGCTTATGCCAGTATCGAGCTAAACCTCGATGTAAGAAATTATGCGTTTACCCAAATGACAACCAAAAAACTGGATAACATCATTAATAAAAAATGCAAGCGCATTACGTTTGAAAGCCACATAAAATCAAAAAATTTTCTGAAACAATTCATACGATGGCTTTCCTATCAATTTATAAGAATGGTATTTTTTTTATTCACTTTTTATTTCAAGCATGATCATTAATCTCCCCGGATCCGCTTCAAAAAATTTTTTATCACACGCACATTCCATTTTGCGAACCTGCCGCGTTGTACTACAAGGCGATTGCCTGCAGGCTGCTGCAAATAATAATGGAAAACAAATTCTTCATGCGGGCTTTCCCATCCAATGATTTGCCCGAAGCGGAGGTCATTAAATATCAACGTATCATTTCTTTTTTCAACTGTATAAAATTGCCGGGAAAACCGGATTAGTTTCTGAAGATCTTCATGGCCGGCTACCGGATTTAATAACGAATCATTCCTGGGGAAATATTGAAACGATATTTCTTTTTTTCTGTCAAACAAAGATCGAAAACCCACATAATAACCACCGTCATCCCCGGCAACCACATACCATAACCAGTTTTGCAATGGCGCAGGAGTAGTAAAATATCGTTGATGCGGAATATGCTGCGATGCAAAAATCGTTTGCACATCCCTGTCTATTTTAATTTTGTCGGCCACACAATAACAGAGATAAAGAAAAGGAATAATGATGCCGAACTTCCACCAAAAAGCCCGTGCTTTATTATATCTGCCCGTAATAAAAAGAACAATACAAGCAATGCCGGGCCAAAAAGAAAAAAACGGGTCAGCAACATAAATGGTGTTAAAAGAAAAACGGGCATGGCTAAATGGCTCAAGCCAACCGATACCATAATTATTAAACCCGTCAATGAATAAGTGTATAAAAACTTCCACAGTAAAAAACAAAATCCATTTCTTAAAGGAAATATTATGTGGCCGATGTATTTTCTCTGCAGTTAAAGCAAATACCGGGATGATGATGATGGCAAATAAAATAGAATGCGTAAAACCCCGGTGTGCCAGCAAATTTTCCGAAGTATTCAACCAGAAGGAAGCTACAAAATCCACATCAGGTATGCTTTGCGCCAAAGCACCCCATAGCATAGCTTTTTTACCAAAACCTTTTTCAAAAAAAGCTTCGCCGATGCATGCCCCCAGCGCAATATGAGTAAGGGAATCCATTAGTATAATTGTTAACTATGGTGAAAGCAAACCAATTAACTTATAATCAGGATGAACGTACGCTTTTTCGTAACACAAACTGCTGACCAATATCAGTAAAAAAAACTGATCCTTCTCAACCTCGATTATTTTGTAAAAATTTATTTCACCAACTTTGAAGAACATTACCTGTCTCTGCAATTGAATATATGCCATGAAGAAAAAAGAAGTGGAAAATATAATTAAAACAATTTTTGATTCGCTGAAGAAACTTCTGCACCAGGTTGATCGCGGTTACAAAAAAAAGGATATACATAATTTCCGGATAGAAATAAAAAAATTAAAAGCGCTTTTAGCATTTGCAAATAGCGGCGAAGAAAAACAAGCGTGGATAAAAATACCCGGACAGTTACAATCAATTTATTCAACATCCGGGAAAATCCGTGAATTACAGATACTCGAAGAAAAACTTAAAAAGGCAGGTACGGGCAACAACGATGCGTTCAAAAGATCCATGCATCAATTAAAAATAAATAAGAAAGCGTATAAGAAAAAGCTGCACACCAGGATAAAGAAATTCAATCCCAGGGACGGAGAAAAAAAATTGATCAGCGAATTTCACGCAAGTAATTCGTCACTAAATACAGGGAGGTTTTTCAATGAAAAAAACAAATTGATATATTCCATTTTAACCGCCAGACATGCTTCGGAACAAGACCTGCATTCAGCAAGAAAAAATATCAAAGACCTTATGTATGTAATGGAATTCTTAAATCAGTACAATGAGTTGCCATCAGGCACAAAAATATTATTACAAACACCTGCTGATGAACTTGAAAACATCGCTGGTCAATTGGGAATACTCAATGACCTGCGTATCTCAATATCTGAATTAAAAACAACACACCTGCATAATATCAGCCGGAAGGATGCTAAAAAACTACAATCCCTGAAAAAGAAATGGAAGGTTGAAAAAAAAGTTATTCTGAAACACTTGCGGGATACCTTGAAAATAATTTCCGTTGAGTCTCATAAAATTTCCTGACCGGCATATTTTCAAAATACATTTTTATTATTTCATCTACTCTTGATGATAATCATGGGCCGCATTGCCTGATGTCATTTTTTTTCGCCTGCGGTAAATCTACCTTAGTAAAAATTACAATAAAATATGCAAGACACATTTACAAAAATAGAAGAGCTTGCCGGGCATATTAAAGAATATGTAGATAATCGTGTCGCATCCGCAAAATTGAATACTGCTGAAAAAACATCCACGATAGTTGCAAATATTATCGCCCGGCTTGTAGTAATGGTCATTGCCATTTTTTTTATACTGTTCCTGAGCATCAGTGCTGCATTAGCCTTGGGGAAATTAACAGGCGAAAATTATTGGGGGTACCTGATCATCTCCGGAGTTTATTTATTGATTGCCCTTATGGTATGGGCCGGAAGGGAGAAGTTATTGCGCCTTCCTGTTATGAATGCGATGTTGCGCAAATTATTTAATGATGAAAATGAAAGCAATGAATAAAATTAAAAACAATTCGCAATTACGGGAACAAAAACAGTTATTGCGACAACGAAAAAAAGAATTGGAAAAAGCGATCAGGAACGATTGGAAAGACCTGAAAGAAAGTGTTGAACCAAAGCATATCGCAGAACAACTATTTTCAGGCGGCCATCCGGAGAAAGAAAACCATTCAGGGATAGCGGAAGGCGTATCACATGCAGCATCGTTGCTCACAAAAAAATTATTCGCCCGGGCAGAAACGAAATTTAAAAAATGGTCCCGGAAATAACTAACTGATAAAAGTTAACTATATGCAACCGAAATTAATTTGTCAAAGCTGCAGCATGCCTATCGATAATATTAAAGACAGGGGCACAGAAAAAGATGGCACATATTCAAGTGAGTATTGCAAATATTGCTATCAAAACGGCGCCTTTGTGAATCCTGATATTCGTGTTGAGGATATGAAGTCTTTTATAGAAAAAAAGATGCAGGAGATGAAGCTTCCCCAAGGCGTTGTACAACAATCCTTATCCATTCTTCCGCACTTAAAACGATGGAAAAATAATAAACAAGGTTGAAGTGTATGCTATGTTGAGATGACAAGGTTCATGACTTTCACTGATGTTGGTTTTTTCGTATACGATTCTTAAAAATTAGTTTTAAATAATTCAATCACACATTTTAAAAACAAGGAGGTTATTATGTCAAACAATGCACTTAAAAAAACCGGGTCCATGCTGCCCACAGTTTTTGATGACTTTTTTCGCCCATGGAATGAATGGTTCGATAACGGAGGGCTGTTGGGAAAAATGCTCACCGTACCTGCAGTAAACGTATCTGAAAATAAAGACGAATACACGCTTTCCGTAGCAGCACCTGGCATGAAGAAAGAGGATTTCAACATCGATGTCAATGGCAACATGCTTTCAATTAGCAGTGAAAAAGAAGCAACAAAAGAAGATAAAGATGCGAGCTATACACGGAAGGAATACAACTATTCTTCATTCAGCAGAAGTTTTACATTACCCGATGAAGTTAACAAAGAAAAAATTGATGCCCGCTATGAAAACGGCGTTCTAAAACTCAGTCTTCCCAAAAAGGAAGAAGCAAAAAAACTTGCAGCAAGTAAACATATTGCTGTAAAGTGAGCAGTTAAGGTTGGTTTTTTGGGGCCTGCACCAAAAGTGCAGGCTTTTTTAATAATTGGTATCTGCAATCAATGACCAATATCACAATGCAGGCTGACTGATATTTTAATTTTTTTTTGCTTAGCCTCTTATTTTTAAAAAAGAATTTATAATGTTTGAAATTAAATTAAACCCTATGTCTAAAGATGGAATTATAAACCAGTTATTACTTGAAAGTGAAACCTGGAAACATGTACTGAGTTTTGTTGCTGAAGAAAATTCAACGCTTAAGAACCGGTTAGCAGGTTTTCTTAATACCATTGATAAAAACGATCTTGATCTTCTCGAAAAAATGGAAACTTTTCAAAACCTTTTTTTAAAAGAAGACGAAATAGTGCGCTTTCTTAAAACAGAAGTTTCGGATCAGGAAAAATTATTGGTAAGAGACTTATATGAAGATGGTGAATTATTCTACAAAGTAAAAATGAGGCAGCAGAAATTGCGAAAAGATTTTGAAAAGGTAGAAGAAGATTTTAACATGATAAAATCTGAATTCGATGCCTATGTTTCAGAAAACTTATTTTAAATATTTTCTTATTTTTTTTTTCGGGGTTCTCCTGTCTGCTTCAGTATGTTATTCACAAATCACGCCACAGGATATTTCCGGTTTTATTAAAAGTGAAAAATTTGCTGAGATAACTCTGCATTCTCCGGGCGACGTTAAACGATTTTATGAGTTAACCAATTATGAAGTTTGTTGGTTAAATATCTCAAGTCATGATTCCCTTCTATATTATTTAACCAAAACAATTCATCTCGCTGAATCGCTTGGGTTAAGAAAAACGGATTATTACCCTTTATTGTTTGACAATAGTAATACCAGGTTATTTGCTACCGAAACGCCGGAAGATTCCATTGCTATGGAATTAAAATATACTGATGCCGCCATACACTTTTTTCATGATGTTGCGCTGGGTAATAAAGAAGAAGTATTTTCATACAATGGATTAAATTATTCGCCATCATGCATTGATATTGCCGGGATGCTTTCCGACTACATTAAAGAAAAAAAGTTCAGGAGTTTACTTAATAATGTTGAGCCCCAAAATGATTCCTATATAGCCTTGAAGAAACAATTGAGCATCTTTCTGAATACGGTATCAGAAAAAAAGTTTAAAGATATTTTCATTACTTCATCGAAAGCAGATAATACAAACGTGGAATTGCTTACAAGGTTAAATCAATTAGGGTTAAAAGACTATGATGCTGATTCAGCGAAACATCCAAAAACGTTACTGAAACTACAAATTAAAAAAGCGCAGGAGTTATTCAATCTTTTAAATGACGGAGAATTACGAAGTACGATAATCCATGAACTCAATATTCCTTTTCGAGAACGTATTGCAGATCTGGCAAACGCATTAAATGCATGCAGGTGGCTCAGATGCATTAAAGAAAAATATCCACATGTTATAATTATAAATATCCCTTCGGCCTCGCTGGCAATGACCGAAAATGAAAAAGACGTTGTTTATTCCCGGATCATAGTAGGGAAAAAATCTACCCCTACTCCATTATTCACAGCCCAGGTCACGCAGGTAATATTATATCCGTATTGGTATGTGCCCCACAGTATAGCAATAAAAGAATTACTGCCGGCAATAAAACATGACATTCATTTTCTTGAAGACAACAATTTCCAGTTGTTAAACAAGCAAGGCAAATTATGTGACCCCACTGAAATTAATTGGCAGAAATTAAACAGAAATAATTTCCCGTATACAATTCGTCAGTCTACCGGTTGTGATAATTCGCTTGGGGTTATCAAACTGAATTTGAATTCTCCGTACGATGTTTACATGCACGATACTCCATGGAAAATTTTATTCGGTTTTAATAACCGCTATTTCAGTCATGGATGCATCCGGGTTGAAAAAGCATCTGAGTTAGCCCATTACGTTCTTAAAGATAACACCATCTCCATAGATACTATCGAAGAAAAGGAGTGTTTGAAAAACCAGGAACCGGTAATTATTCCTGCTTCTGAAAAAATACCGGTAGTGGTAATTTATCACACAGCATGGACCGACTCTGTTGCTAATGTGCATTTTTACGAGAATGTGTATCATAAAAAAGTATCAGCATATAATGCGTATGCAATGCCAGGCGTATGGTTCAGCTGGTTGTGGCAAAAAATAGCGATCATATTGCATACCATATTCATTTCAAACAATGATATTATGCTGAGTGGAAATAAATCAATTGATAAAAATGTTGCTGAGAAAATACCTTTAAAATAATGATTTCAAAAAAACAATTATGCAAGCGATAAACGAATTAATAAGGAACAGAAAATCTTTAAGGATACCTTTTGATATTAACAGAAAAGTATCACCGGAAAATATCAAACAGATACTCGAAGCAGGAAGCTGGGCGCCAACTGCACACAACATGCAGAATTTTGAAATATTGTTGATTGATGATTTAGCTAAAATTGAAGAAGTAAGAAGCATTTCACTTCCTCCTTCACAAACATTCATCCAGGAAAATTACCTGCAGCTATCTTTTTCCGAAGAAGATTTGAGGAGAAAAAGAACAGGTGTATTGGCTACAATGTTCCCGAAATCGTGGCTTACGCCAACACTCATTCCTGAAAACAGGCAAAAGGAAGAAGCAGAACAGCTAACAGAAAACCATCACCAATTACTTCCATGCCCGCTATTGATGATCGTGTTGTATAATCCATCCAGAAGGGCCCCTGGTTCCGAAGGGGATTTTTTGGGCATCATTAGCATTGGCTGTGTACTTGAAAATATCTGGCTGATGGCCACATCGCTTGGCATAAGCATGCATGTTATCAGTGCACTCGGCAATCAAATTGCGGAAAATAAAATTAAGGAGATGTTTGCTATACCCGCTTACTTCAAAATCGCTATTGCATTCCGGCTGGGTTATCCGGCAGGGTCAATATCCGATACGCTTCGTGTAAGAAGAGATTTACACGATTTTACGCATCACAACAATTTCAAAGGAAATTACTTCCACTGATTTTTCTAAAATAAAGCATCAGATACTTACATTTTTGAAAATGGTTTCTACAGCATTTATAAGTTCAGCACCGCCAAATGGTTTGGTAAGATAATAATCTGCCCCCATTTCTGCGGCTTTTTTAAAATCGTTTTTTTCCGACTTAGCGGTGAGAAAAATAAAAGGGATATTCCTTGGCCTGCTTTCTTTATTTAAAGAAGTTAATACCTGGTATCCATCCATCTCCGGCATCATGATATCACAAATAATCATGTCCGGCTTTTCTATTTCACTTATTTCAATTCCCTCTCTCCCGTTTCTTGCAACAACAACTTCATACGCAGACAATTCCAGTATCTCTGCAATATTCTCAAGAATAGTTTCATTGTCTTCAATGACCAATATCTTTTTCATTTTCGTGAGCAAGTTTAAAGGTTAAGATAAATTCTGTACCTTTTCCTAAATCGCTGATGCAATGAATATGGCCGTTTAATAATTCAGTATATTTTAAAACAATGTGCAACCCGAGCCCTGTGCCTTGTATATTGTTTACATTCGTTGCCCTGTAAAAACGTTCGAATAAATGTTCCTGGTCTTTTTTAGAAATTCCTATTCCATGATCTTTCACCCTTAGTGTAAATACAGAATCCCGGTTTGTGGTCTCAACAAAAATTTCCGAACCTTCCCCGGAAAATTTAATTGCATTCGAGAGCAGGTTCATTAAAATATGTTTTAATAAGGCGGGGTCAAACCATATCACATCGTTGCCGATGTGCCCATAAATGATCCGTTGTTCTTTTTTCCGGATAGTTGCGACTTCATTTATTAAGGCAGAAATACAATCTGAGATAGTAATATACGAATATTTTGGCTCAATTTTTCCTTCTTCAATTTTTCCTACGCTTAAAAAATCATTTAAAATATCTGTCAGCAGGTTTACCGACGAAATGATCCTTGATATATGTTTCTCTCTTTTTTGCTGATCCTCTGTTTGTGTATATTTCTGCAATAAATAAGTGGATGATAAAACGGTGCTTAACGGCGTTCTGAACTCATGAGATGCCATAGTAACAAATCTTGATTTCAATTCATTCAATTGTTTTTCTTTATCGAGTGATTTTCTTACTTCTGCTTCTGCTTCCTCCGTTTCTTTTACCTGGTTTTCCAGTTTTTCGATAGTTATTGCGAGCTCATCTGTGCGCTGTTTTACTTTTTCTTCCAGAGCTTTGTTTAATTTGATGATATCCTCCTGCGCTTTTTTCCGGAGAGTAATGTCAGACACAAATGCGATCGCGAACATTTCATTTTCGATGCTATAGGTTCCAAGGCTTATTTCAACAGGGAACTCTGTTCCGTCTTTCTTCAGCGCAAACAGATCTCTGCCAGCTCCCATTGGCCTGTTTTCAGGGTTGGCAAAAAATGAGCTATGGTAATCAATATGCTTTCCGTGAAATTTATCCGGAATAAGTACTTCCAGTTTTTTTGAAACCAGTTCATCGTTTTCGTAACCAAACATTTTTAATGCAAAAGGGTTTACCAAAACAATTTCCTCATTACGGTTTACGATAATAACTCCGATAGAAGCACAATCCATCAATACATCGAAGCGCAATTTTTCACCCGATAATTTTTGTTCAGCATCCTTTGCCCTGTCTATCTTCTCCACCTGTGCCAGCAAATATTCAACACCGTCCTCTGAAAACGGATCAAGCTGCAATAATCCCCAAAAAGTACTCCCATCCCGGTTTATATATTCTGCTTCTTCTGTAAAAAAACCTTTTGTGCGAAGGATCTCGTTCACTTTCCTGATTTCAGTATCGTCTACATTTCTTTTCTTCAGTTCCGGCGCAAATTTTCCTATAAGCCCGGCAGCATTTTTGTACCCAAATAACATGGCCCCTTGTTCATTTACAAATACAATCTCCCTCGTATCTTTTCTGAATACGCCAATAAATTGCAATGCATCTTTTGCAATAGCATTGATGAATGCCTGTTGAAATTTTTGATTATTGGAAATTCCCCCGTGTAACATATAAGTGTTGAAATGTTTTATAAATATGGCAGAATAACTCATTTCATAAAATGACAGGCATCAATCACAACAATGACACGTATCAATTTCAATCATACCTTACAGGTGTGATTACCCGGTGAAAATTGTAATTATTATTTATTGGCTAATGAGTATCTTAAAGACACCCGTAAGTATGGATATGTTTTATTAACATCACCATAATTTTTGTAACCGGCATGTAGCTGGAAGTATCCGGGTTCAATGCAAAAGAAAAAGTTATCTATAACGCGGCATTTTAATTCGCTTGTAACTGCATGCAATAAATAATCATTTGCATTACCATTAATGGTTTTGAGCCAGCCTCCACGGTAATTAATGCTATAAAATAAAATATTGGCAAATGCTAATGTAAAACTTCCATGAAACCCAACGCCTGAACAAAAATCATAATCCCTGCCTTCATATAAATAATTATCAGGAACTGCAGACAGTATTACCGGGCCACCGCCGATAATTGTGCTGACTGCGAGTTTATCCGTTACCTTAATTACAGAAAAAAGATTGCACTTAATACTTTGTGCACTGTAAAAAAAAGCTTCATTATTAATGTAGTCGTAATTTGCAGAAAGCACAAGCAGGTGTTTGTTTTTTTGGCCATTGAAAACCCGCCATCCTTGCAAAGAGCCGTAAGCACTAACAATATTTAATTTAGAACTGTCATCTTCGCCGAATTCTATGTTGACAAGAATATTGCTAAAAGGTGTTTTATAATTTTCAAAAGGTGTTCCATAAATTAATTTAGCATGAGCATAAAAACCAAAACCGTTATTGTTATTTACCCTGAACCTGCGTACGCCCGCATCAAATTCAGCCTCAATTTTTGAAGAATCATGATCTACGGGATTGTATGTTACCCTGCCCCATTTGCCATTAATTATTCTCGACAATCCATTCATCGGGTTTACAAGTAAAGCAAGCACTTCACTCAACTGTCTTTTTACCCCCCTGCTCCTGTTATCGATTATTTTATTGGAGAGTTTAAACGTCATCTCACCAAGGATCACTCCCCCAAAACCTGTATTGATAAAATCATTTGGTGCAGGCGGTTGATTTTCTGCAAAAGTTTCCCATAAATAGCTACCCGCAAATGAAGCGGGAACAGACTGCCAGAAACTATATCCGTTTGCACGCATTGCACTGAAAAAAAGGCCACCGCTATATGGATGACCAAATTCGTTTGTTGTTAATCCATCATTGTCCCATTTCCAGCTTGAAAGGCTCAAATTATGTTTAACTGTTTGCCATGAAATATGGGTGTAATCAACGTTTCTGATATTATTGTCGATAACCCAGGGAGCAACCTCTGCAATAAAAAACCCTACCGCAGCCATCTTAAATTTTTTTTTCGGAAGAGTATTTCTTATAGTATCTGTGATTGAATATTGACAAAGAGAAGGAACTGTTTGAAATAAAATAAGAATGATCAATATTACTTTCATCAACTTCATCAAAAAACAATTATGAAATTTAAGGAAGGTAAAAAATCAGGCTGATGCTGCAACAGAAACGCCCCTGCTATTCAGGAAAACTTCTGCGAAACTGTCTAATATTTTTCTCGCGGATTTTTTTGCAGGATCATCACCGAAGAAATTGATGTCTTTATTAGAAATAAAATCTTCTACTCCTGCATCAGGTTCTATTATAACAATATTATCATTCCCGCAAAAAGCATCCATATTTATGTTTTTGATGCAAGAAATAGTGCCGGGTTCTTTACCCATATTACTTGATTAAAAATTTAAAATAAAACTTGAACGGAAAAGCTTTGCTGATATTGATTATTTCCTTGACTGATCCTGATTAGGTATGCTTTTTTATTGCATTATCAGATATTTAGGAGAGCGGCACACGGTGAATTCCTGCAGAAAATGCCGTGCACAACTTTTAAATTTCTACACATTCGCTTTTATTTAGTAAAGTAACCAATCTGTAAATGTGCTTTCATAAAAATATTTGCAATCATGATGAGAAAAGTCAAAAATGTATATGAGCGATATCATTTTTCCAGGCTGTGATTTCTACTACATTTAAAGTGTCGCAAAAAATTAAATTCATGAAAGATCAGATCAAACATATTATTTCCCTGAGAACGCTTCTTAATTATAACATACGAAAAGCGTTTATTGCAGAGATGCAATTGCGGATTGCTTTAGTTGATTGGATGAACTCCGTGTCGTCTGAAAAATTTAAAAACATCTTGCAAAAATATTTTGATTATATACACAGGAATATTGACACTCTTCAAACTTACCTGGAAAAAGAAAAGATCAATCCGTTAGACCTTTCCAATATTATTATGACAGCCCATATCGAAGACCTGTATGAACGACAAAGCTACTGTTACGACAATAAAATAAAAGATGCTTGCCTGTTAGCTGCAGTTCAGGAAATCATCCACTACAAAATAAGCGTATACGGAACCGTTGCGGCCTATGCAAGGGCTTTGAATATGGATGAAGTAACAGCGGGTTTTCGTGAAGCAGAAATTAATGAAAAAAAAATAGATGGGAGCCTGTGCGAACTTGCAGAATGCGACATTAATGTGAGGGCGGTTGCACCAGTTTCACTGCGCAGTGAAACAGAAAAACTCATGGTAAAAAATAACTGAAACAAATATTCGCAACGTAAAACAACAGGAAAATTCTATGTTTAATGATAGAATGGAAGCGGGCAAATTGCTTGCGATGGAATTGAAAAAAATTATAGGGAAAAATGAACAGGATATAATACTTGCCGTTCCACGGGGAGGTGTGCCTGTAGCATATGCTGTAGCAAACGTATTAAACCTGCCTGTAGAAATTGTACTAACTAAAAAGATCGGGCACCCTATGAATAAAGAATATGCGATCGGGGCAGTGAGCCTGGAAGATTGTTTCATCATTCCTCATGAAGATGTTTCTGAGGAATATGTTGAAGAAGAAACAAGGAAAATAAGATCGAGGCTCAGGGAAATGTATCAAAGGTTTATGGGAGGTAAACACCCTCAGAATATTCAAGGCAAAACAGTAATTGTTATTGATGATGGTATTGCCACAGGGAACACACTGCTTGCAACTGTTCGGTTGTTGCGAAAACAAAATCCTCAAAAAATAATTGTTGCATCTCCTGTAGCCTCATGGAGTGCGGTTCAAAAATTAAAGCAGGAAGCGGACGAAGTTGTAGTTCTTTTGGTGCCGCAGGAATTTTATGGTGTTGGTTCGTTTTACAGAAACTTTGAGCAGGTAGATGACGAAGAAGTGATTTATTATCTTGATAAAATAAGAGCTCCGAAAAAAATCAGCTGAACAGTTGATCCCGGTTATCAGGATTTTTTCGGGAATACAAGCAAAGGGACATTTGTTTCAAATGATAAATTTTCTGCACCACTTGGATAAATAATTTTTTGAAGAAAGTTTCTATCGCGGTGGGTAAACATTACTACTAAAGAAGGTTTCATCTTATTTATTTCTATCTCCAGGTTTTTGTACAACGAATTAACAATATTTGCACGTACAATTTTCAATTCAACACCTGCCTTCTTTTTCCCAAATGCATGGTAAATGGCCTCTTCGCCGGGCGCCTCATTAGGAAACGCTACATGAACAACGATGATCTTCGCTTTTAATGAATGTGCAAATTCACTCACCTGTTGTAACTCTTCTTCAAAACCGGCAAAGTCGGTTGCATACAAAATAGTTTTAACTGCACTTTTTCTGTAGTTCTGCGGAACTGCAATTACCGGCACGGTTGATTTTGTAATAAGATTGCCTGTATGTGTACCGAAGAATTTATTAAGCTTACCTGCGCCCCGGGTAGCTATACATATATAATTTATATCGCCTCTTTGCCGGCAATATTCCATTATTGAAAGATCGGCGGAGATACCAGGCTTTACTACACACTGAAATTGCTTAGGCTCTGATTTAATGTATCTATATACACTTCGCACAAATTTCTGTAACCTTTTAGTCCAGTATATTTCTTCCGTCTCTGTGTATTGCAGGTATTCTTTGTCTGTCCACTGCGGCAGCCTGGGTACATACAAAACATACATAAAAATTAATTCCGCATTTTGTTGAGCAGACCACTGCATTGCAAACTTCAACCCCTTTTTAGAGTTGGAAGAAAAATCTGTCGGCACTAAAATCTTAAGCATAATTATTTTTAATTTAAGCAAACGTAAAATTTCGGACCTTGCTTTTTAATGACAATCATCAGTATAAAAAGTGATTTCAGTAAGCTCCTTCTTCCCATCAAATATTTTTTTTGCAATCTTCTGAACCAATAAACATGTGATGGATGTTTGATCAAAACATAATACTCATTTTATGGATGAACCTAATAAAAATACTGGCAAATATGTTGGCTTAAAAAAAACAGAATTGCCTTTCCTAAGAAAGAAATTCGGAAAAAATATATTCACTGCCGATCAAAAAAACAGTACCCTCTATTTGTTGTGGGGTATTGTTACGGAACCAATGTTTTTAATACTATCCGGCGCGTGTTCTCTTTATTTTATTTTGGGAGAAGTACATGAAGGCGCCTTGATGTTAGTAGCAATGGCTTTTGTTGCTGCTATTTCTTTTTACCAGGAAATAAAAAGTAATAAAGCACTTGCCATTCTCAAACAATATACAGAGCCGGCAATAACCGTAATAAGGGAAGGGGTTGAAGAGGTTATTTTATCCGAAGAATTGCTTCCCGGCGATATTATGATAGTGGAAGAAGGGAACAGGATACCTGCGGATGCTACGGTTGTGCAGGCAAATGACTTAAGTATTAATGAAGCTATCATTACCGGGGAATCTTTTCCTGTCGAAAAAAATACAAGTGAAAAATCCAATTTCCTGTTCCAGGGAACAACCGTCAACTCCGGAAAATGTTTTGCAATAGTTACTGCCATCGGAAATAAAACAGTTCTTGGAAAACTTGGCAAGTCCGTAAGTTCGGCTATGCCACCAAAAACATTATTGCAAAAACAGATTGGGCGGTTTGTACGCGTAATGGCAGTCATAGGCTCTACAGCTTTTCTTTTGATATGGTTGATCAATTTCATAAACAGTGGCAACCTGGTACAAAGCCTGTTAATCGGGTTAACCTTAATAATGTCTGCCATTCCTGAAGAAATACCTGTTGCATTTTCCTCGTTCATGGCATTAGGCGCAGCAAAAATGGCAAAGCTTGGCATCATCACCAAGCAGCCGCAAACAATCGAAAACCTCGGAGCAGTCAGCACGATATGTCTCGATAAAACGGGAACGATCACTGAAAATAAGATGCAGGTGAAAATGATTTATGATTTCAGGTCCGATCAGGTAGAAGAACTTTCAGAAAATAAATTAAATGGCAATAGTAATATTCTTTTTCATGCACGCCTTGCAAGTGAGTCCGCGCCTTTTGATTCTATGGAAAAAGCAATTATTGAAGCATACCGTAAATATATTGATAACGATGACCAGGCAAATTTTAATATTGTTCATGAATACCCGCTCGGCGGAATGCCTCCGATGATGACACATGTACACGAGATACAAGGCCGCATGTACATTGTTGCAAAAGGGGCGCCGGAAAGGATCATCCGCGTTTGCAGGTTAAGCTATTCGGAAAAAGATAAAATTGATGCGGTTATAGATAACATGTCGTCATCCGGTTATCGCGTATTGGGAATTTGCAGTGCGCCGGAACATAGCGGATCATTTCCGGACCAACAAGATGATTTCAAATGGCACTTTGATGGCTTGCTTGCCTTGTATGATCCACCCAAAAAAAACACTGCAGGGATCATCGGCAAATGGCTTCGTGCAGGCATCACCGTTAAACTTCTTACGGGTGATTTTGCACAGACAGCAATCAACATTGCCCGCCTCTCAGGAATAGAAAATACTTCAGCATATATAAGCGGAGAAGAAGTAATGAGGCTATCGGACGCAGAACTGAATGAAAAAATGAAAGGGGTAAATATCTATGCACGCATGTTTCCTGAGGCAAAACTAAAAGTGATTGAAGTGCTGAAAAAAAATAATGAAATCGTTGCAATGACTGGAGATGGTGTGAATGACGGACCTGCTCTTAGATCTGCACACATTGGTATTGCAATGGGAAACCGTGGTACGGAAATAGCGAAAGAAGCCGCGGACCTCGTCATTACCGACGACAATCTTGATAAGATCACCGAGGCAATTCAACAAGGCAGGAAAATTTACAGCAACCTCAAAAAAGCAATCCGTTATATTATTTCCATACATATCCCTATTATCTGTACCGCTTCGCTGCCTCTTGTTTTAGGATGGAAATACCCGAACATTTTTACACCTGTGCATGTCATCTTCCTGGAATTGATCATGGGCCCTACATGTTCTGTATTTTATGAACGGGAACCTGTTGAAGGAGATATTATGAATAAAAAACCACGTCAGCGAAAGCAGAATATATTTTCAGCAAAAGAATTGATATTAAGTTTTATTCAAGGTGCTGCAATTGCAGGCGGTATACTTTTTCTTTACTATTTTTTTATGGAAAAAAAATATTCCATCGAATATGTCCGTACAATCGTTTTCACAACCCTTATATCGAGCAATATTTTTTTAACTTTCGTTAACCGGTCATTTCATGAAACGGTGCTGAAAACATTCCGCTATAAAAATTCATTAGCAGTATATATAATTCTACTTTCATTCTTTTTCCTCACGCTCATCTATTTCATACAACCCATAAGAGCTACATTTCAGTTAACTACGCTATCCTGGTTCCATTACCTGGTTTGTTTGCTCACGAGCCTCGTCATAACCGGCTGGGTGGAATTTTACAAAAGCTATCTGCAAAAATTAAATATCCCAGATAGAAAATTGCTGCCATAAACAATAGAGGCTTAATTCTTTTAACCCACCTGTTTTAATGATCAACATCAATAAACAAACTTATTCTGATCATAGGTTAATGGGCCTGCTTGCAGTAATTTGAATAAAGAAATTATTATGGAACAAAATATACATAGTGAGCATTGCTCAATTTATCCGGGCGAATATGTTCCCCTTTTGAATGAAGAACGCATGATAGCAGAAGTAAAGCAATTAAAAAAGAAAAATATTTTTCACCCGTCGGTAAATATTGCTGAGTTTCCCGAAGAATTCAGGGTTGAATTATTAATACCGGGAGTAACCCGGGAACAAATTTTGGTTCATGCCAATAAACACGCATTATTAATATTTGCGGCCCGCAAAAATGAGGAGCTGCCCGGGTGGGGAAAATTGATGGTCAATGAATTTAAATATGAAGGTGTGGGCAAGCGTATTCAATTACCCAAAAATGCAGACACTGGTTTTGCATGTGCAGAATACCGTTCCGGCGTTTTGCGTTTACATGTGCCCAAAACAAAAACTCCCGTAAAAAATCCTGATACAACAATTGTTGTTTACTAATAACATGATTATTTATGGCTTTCTTATTCAGCCATCCTTATTCAATTGATACGGCATTTCAAAGAAAGGTGGCTTATTTTTCTATGGAATTTGGAATCCATCAGCCATTGAAAACCTATGCAGGGGGACTTGGCTTTTTAGCAGGTTCGCATATGCGGAGTGCATTTCAGTTACATCAAAATATTGTTGGCATTGGTATCCTCTGGAAATATGGGTACTATGACCAGGTGCGGAAGCAAGATCAGACAATGGATGTTTTGTTTGAAGAAAAACAATATGGTTTCCTGCAGGAAACCGGCATCAAATTCATCATCAAAGTTTCCGGTCACGATGTGTGGGTGACGGCTTATTACCTGCATCCTGAAATATTTAAAACGGCTCCCGTTTTTTTTCTTTCCACCGATCTTCCGGAAAATGATTATCTCGCCAAAACAATCTCTCATAAATTATATGATTCAAATCCTGAAACAAAAATTGCCGCTGCAATTTTGCTGGGTACAGGAGGAGCAAAGTTGCTGGAGCTGATAAACTGGGAACCGGAAATATATCATTTGAATGAATCGCATGGACTACCGCTTGCATTCTATTTATACAACAAATACAAAAAAACCGAAGAAGTAAAAAAAAGGCTTGTATTTACAAACCACACCCCTGAAGAATCAGGAAATCAGAAAACCCATATTGCACTGCTCGACAAAATGAGTTTTTTTTCAGAAATACCTCTTACAGAAATACGCGCCATCACACGAATTGAAGATGAGATACTCGATCATACATTGGCTGCGCTTCGGCTTTCATGCAAAGCAAATGGTGTTTCCAAACTGCATTTGAAAACACTCAAAAACATGTGGAGCATGAAGGATGGCATTTGTGATATGATTTCTATTACCAATGCGCAGGACTTTGAATATTGGCATGACCAGGAGTTGTATGAAGCGTTACAAGAAAATGACAATAAACGATTGAGAAAAATTAAGTCCTTTCGAAAACAAGACCTGTTCGAGATTGTAGCAGATCAATGCGGCGAGATTTATGATGAAAATATCTGCACAATTGTATTTGCGAAACGTTTTACAAACTACAAAAGGCCCGACCTGCTTTTTTATAATATGGACAGGTTTCATAAGCTGGTAACGAACAAAGAAAAACCTGTTCAGATTATTTGGGCAGGAAAACCGTATCCCATGGATTACTCAGGAATCGGGGCCTTCGACAAAATTGTAGATGTGTGCAAAAAATATTTCAATTGCTCCATACTGGTAGGTTATGAGCTTAAGTTGTCTAAAATATTAAAACACGGGGCAGATATATGGCTTAATGTTCCGCGGCTGCAACATGAAGCATCGGGCACAAGCGGAATGGCGGCAGCAATGAACGGCGCAGTAAATGTTGCATCTTCCGACGGATGGATACCGGAGTTTGCAAAAGATAAAATAAATTCTTTCGTACTGCCCGTTTGCGATACTTCTCAACCTGACCTTCTTCAGGATGAAGCAGATGCTGAAGCGCTTTATCATTTATTGGAATCTGAAGTACTTCCCATGTATTATGATTATCCTGACCGATGGCTTGAAATCATCAAACAAAGCATGAATGACATCGCTCCTCAGTTCGACAGCAAGAGGCTTGCCAAAGAATATTATGAATGTTTATATTCAGTACACTGATATTTTGCGGCGGCTACCCTGTTTTCTATTCTCAAATTCTTCCATGCAAAAATATACAGATAGCATTACTGATGATCTTTTCACACATTAAATAAACAAAATAGTCACCGTTTCCTGATAAACATCATCGTTGCTTTTGATCGCGGTCAGCAATAAGAGAATGATGAAAATTAAATTCGCTTTTTCATCGTCATTACAATTTTATTTTAACAGAAATGTCAAAAATCATTACTGTAACACTAAACCCGGCGATCGATAAAAGCACATTTGTTGACGTGCTTGTTCCCGAAAAAAAAATGAAATGCGCCAAACCATTTTTTGAACCGGGTGGCGGAGGTGTTAATGTTGCCCGTGCAATCAGGAAATTAGGAGGAGATGCTACTGCAGTTTACCTGGCAGGAGGTTATACCGGAAAATTTTACCGGCACTTACTCGATGAAGAAAAGATACAATCTATTGTTGTGGAAATAGCACAGCATACACGTGAGAACCTGATTGTGCAGGACAGGTCTTCCAATCTTCAGTACAGGTTTGGAATGCCGGGGCCTGTTATTTCAGAACCAGAGTGGAAGATGCTACTGGCAGAACTGGAAAAAATTGAAAACATAAGTTACCTCGTGGCAAGTGGCAGCGTGCCTGAAGGTATTCCGACAGATATTTTTGCACGAATAGCAAAAATTGCAAAAAAGAAAAACGCCAGGTTTATTGCTGATACATCCGGCGAAGCGCTCAAACATGCTGCTGATGAAGGTGTATACTTGTTGAAACCAAACCTGCGTGAATTAAGCTCGCTGGCAGGGAAAGAAGAACTTAATATGGAACTTGTAAACAAAGTAGCCAATGAAATACTCAGCACAAAAAAATGCGAAGTGCTGATCGTATCAACGGGTGAAAGCGGCGCTTTGCTTTTTACCAGGGATTTTTCGCGGCAGATAACGCCACCGGTTGTAAAAAGAAAAAGTACTGTAGGCGCAGGCGATAGCATGGTGGGTGGGATTGTTTATTCGTTGTCGCAGGGAAATGATCTTTTTGAAGCTGTGCAATTTGGTGTGGCATGCGGCACAGCCGCCACAATGAATTGGGGAACGCAATTATGTAAAAAAGAGGATGCCGAAAAAATATTTGAAATGATAAAGCAATTCAAGTGATTGCAAAATGAAAACAATAATCATCGCCTTTACTGATATTTATCATCCATGTATGAGATTTAATTCCCGAGTTTCATTGTATAATTTTCATTCAAATTTAAAATCATGAAAAAGATCCTTGTTGCTACTGACTTTTCAACAGCCTCAACAAATGCGGTTAATTATGCCGCAGACATGGCAGCTAAAATATACGCCGATTTGGTTGTAGTACACGTAGCCACTGTTCCGGTCAACATAAGTGAAATACCGGTAATGATCAGCGATGAAGAAATAAAACGTGATGCAGAAAACAATATACAAGAGCTAAAGAAAGAACTTGAAAAAAGAACAGCAGGTAAACTCAACATAGAAACCAAAGTGGAGATCGGATCATTCTTCCAAAGCCTGAAAGAAATTTGCAGCGAGGTGAAACCATATATTGTGATCATAGGCACTCAGGGCAAATCACAGATTGAAAAATTATTTTTGGGCACACATGCTGCTCACGTTCTGCAACATCTCACATGGCCGGTAATGGCCATTCCACCAAAAGCAATTTTTTCAGGAATAAAAAAGATCGGCCTGGCTTGTGATTTTAATAGCGTTGCAAAGTCTACACCGGTAAATGAAATAAAAAGGTTTGTAACAGACCTGCATGCGGAGCTTCATGTAGTTAATATAGGAAGAAAAGAAAAATACAATCCTGAACTTGTATTTCAATCCGGCCAGATGGAGGAAATGTTAGTTTCACTCAAACCTGATTATCATCTCATAACCGGCGAAGACCTTGACCGCGGGCTATTGGATTTTGCAGATATGCAGCATGTTGATATACTAATCGTTTTGCCAAAAGAACATAACATAATTGAAAAAATATTACATAAAAGCCACACAAAAGAATTTACTAAACATACCCATGTTCCGCTCCTGGCATTACATCCATAACAAACCGGGCTAATATTTGAAATCTAATGAAAAGGAATATCACTGTTTTTATCTTATTTTTTTTGCCGGTATTTGCAAAATGCCAGGCATCATTATCCAGCCATATCTCACAAGAGCAATATCACAGAGAGAATGATAGCCTGGTGTGGAAATCACTATCCACATTCAGCAGGTTATTTAATAATGCAGATACCATTGCTATGAAACAATTTTTGCCTGACGATTTTCTTTTGCAATGGATGCATGAAAATTTTATTAGCAAAAGAGCAATAATAAATGCAATGCATGATAGCACAGTACACGCAACCATGAAGCATAACATCTCTGTTTTTAACCATAAAGCAATTGTACGTTATTCGGATGATTACTCTGCGGTTAGTATAAACACCAGTTTTGATTTTACCGATCCTGAAGTTGTAAATAACATCAAAAAACAAAATGGCTATGGTGTATGCATTGCCTATCTGCAAAAAGTTAACGGAACGTGGTTGTTGAAGGCCATCCATCTTGACCTTCATTGTTCTGCCTGCAATTTCTGATCAAACGGGAATAATGTATGATATCCGCTTTCATATAGAAATATAATTTGGGAGGAAATATCATAAGTTCTAAGATCATCTCTGCCCGTGAGCCTTCGGATCTAAGAATGCGATCAGTCGTTCAATGAAAGGTTTCTGTCCGGAGACAATTTTCTTTTCTGCATCATTTTGTGCAAACCAGGCTGCGCGGTCAACTTCCGGGAAATTTTGTTTCTTCCCGCTTTTGGGGGGCCATTCAAGTTCAAATGTATTGCTCTTTATTTTCGATGCATCAACATCGTGTTCAATTGCCCAGCAATAAATAATTTTTCCGCTCTTTTGTTTAGCAGTTCCCAATTCTATAAATGTTCCTGAAACATCTATTCCTAATTCCTCTTTCACTTCTCTTCTTGCAGCAAGCAATGCGTTTTCACTTTCATCAAATTCCCCTTTAGGTATCGACCATGCACCTTCATCTCTATTCGTCCAGAAAGGGCCGCCGGGATGAACCAATAATATTTTTAAAGCTGCATCGCCAGGTCTGTAAAATAATATGCCTGCACTTTTTTTGTGCATGGTAGTTGAAATATATTTTAATGATTTGTAATCAGCCTGAAAATAAGAATAGCAATGATCACTCCAAGAAAAGAAGTGTAAATGGTTTTATTATATTTCGCCAGCCATTCGGGCAAATAAATATCAAAGTTATCTTTTTGTGAACCTGAGTATTTCCTTGCAAGGATCGTTAATGGGCAAGACATCCCGAATAACAATAATACCAAGCCTTCACCCGCAAACAGGGCCAGTCCAATCCACAGCAAAGGGCCGATCCTGTTAACCAATACTGCATAAAGCAGGTAAAATATCACCACATTAAAAAATAGCCATATCAATGAATGTATTGCTCTAATAAGCACTAAAACCGCCACTCGTTTCATTTCTTGCATTTGCAGCATTCATTTTTTCTTCACTCATACGGTTCCCTTTTTGCTGCAGGTATTAAAGCCAAACAAACTGTAAAGCGGGCAAATGCCAATAACACCGGTAACAAAAAAAATGCCTGCAACAATAAGTGCAATCACACCTAATGTTCCGGCAAGAATATTCTGGAACCATAGTAATGCAAGAATACCTGCTACAACAAGGCGGATTACCCGGTCGGTGCTTCCCATATTCAGTTTCATAACAATTATTTTTTTGATTTAAAATATTTAATTCAGGTAAACTTATTTCTTTTCAGCATCGATATCCATGATGAAAGTCAATAAGCGATTTGATCTTTCTCAGTTTTTATCCTGGTGCAGAAAATAAATTTTGAAGAAAATAATGTCATGCAAACATTCATAAAAAAGTTCAGTGAAATAAGCATTGATGACACTTCTGTTGTTGGAGGCAAGAATTCTTCTTTGGGTGAAATGTTCTCAAAACTTGGTGATAAAGGCATTCGTGTGCCTGATGGTTTTGCCACTACTTCTGCAGCATTCTGGTATTACCTTGATCACAACGTTATCCGGCATTCTTTGCAAAATGTGATGCAGGAACTGGACAGGATAAATTTCAGCAACCTCAAAGAAACAGGCAGCAAAGCCCGGATGTTGATGCTGAATGCCAGCTTGCCCGATGACCTTAAAAAAAATATTCTTGCTGCCTATCATCAATTAGGTAAAGGCAAGGAAATTGAAGTTGCGGTGCGTAGCAGTGCAACCGCAGAAGATTTACCACAGGCAAGTTTTGCAGGGCAACATGAATCGTTCCTTAATATAAAAGGGGAACAAGCAGTGATTGAAGCTGTTAAAAAATGTTACACATCATTGTATACCGACAGGGCAATCAAATACAGGGAAGATAATGGCTTCGATCACGACAAAGTAGCTTTATCCATCGGGATTCAAAAAATGGTGAGGTCTGACAAAGCCTGCTCCGGTGTAGGTTTTACGCTTGAACCAGAATCAGGTTTTCGTGATATTATCCACATCAGTGGTGTCTGGGGACTAGGGGAAAATATTGTACAAGGCGCAGTGACGCCAGATGAATTTTTTATTTTCAAACCTACATTGCTGCAGCATAAAAAAGCCATCATCCAGAAAAAGCTAGGAGAAAAAGAAAAAACGATGATATATACTACGGGCAGCAATGCATCTGGCCCCGTGATCAATACAGAAACAAGTGCGGAAAAAAGGGAACAATTTGTATTGAGTGATGAAGAAGTAACGCAACTTGCAAAATGGTTTCTGTTGATCGAAGCGCATTATCAAAAACCAATGGATATTGAATGGGCAAAAGATGGGAACACCAACGAGTTATTTATTGTACAGGCGAGGCCGGAAACAGTGCATTCTCAAAATAAGACTAACGTTAAGGAATATACGCTTTTGGAAAAAGCCAGGCCGGTCTGCGAGGGAAATGCAGTTGGCACTAAAGTGGCTACGGGCATTGCACGTGTATTAAAATCCCCTGCAGAAAGCAACAAATTGAATAAAGGCGAGATCGTAATAACAGATATTACTTCGCCAGATTGGGACCCTGTTCTTAAGAAAGCTTCAGCGATCATTACCAATAAAGGCGGAAGAACAAGCCATGCATCCATCGTTGCCAGGGAAATTGGCGTGCCTGCAGTTGTTGGTTGCGGGAACGCAACAGAAATTATTACAGATGGTGAACTCATTACTGTTTCCTGTTGTGAAGGGGAAACCGGCCATGTTTACAAAGGCGCTTTAAAATACAAAGAAGACACACTTGATTTTTCCCGCACCAAAAAACCGGAGTCAACTGAAGTTATGCTTATTGCCGGCGACCCGGATGCAGCATTCAAACTTTCAGCTTATCCGAATGATGGTGTCGGGCTGATGCGGATAGAATTCATCATTACACATTTTATACAGGTGCACCCAATGGCATTGGTGAAGTTCAATCAGCTAAAAGACCGGCAGGCTAAAGAAGAAATAGAAAGGCTTACACATCATTACCCGGATAAAGAAAAATATTTCGTTGACAAACTCGCACAAGGTGTTGCAACAATCGCAGCAGCATTTTATCCCAAAGATGTGATCGTCCGGATGAGCGATTTTAAAACAAACGAATATGCAAATCTTATAGGCGGGTTAGAATTTGAACCGCACGAAGAAAACCCGATGCTTGGGTTCCGCGGCGCTTCCAGGTATTACAATGAACGGTATAAAGAAGGCTTCCGGCTGGAATGTAAGGCGATCAAACAAGTGCGTGAAGAAATGGGATTAACTAATGTAAAAGCAATGATCCCTTTTTGCAGGACAATTGAAGAAGGCCGGAAAGTGATTTCAGTAATGTCGGAAAACGGGCTTGACAGAAGTAAAGACGATACCCTTGAAATATATGTAATGGTTGAAATACCAAGCAACGTTTTACTTGCTGAAAAGTTTGCAGAAATTTTTGACGGGTTTTCAATCGGATCGAATGACCTAACCCAACTAACACTCGGTATTGACAGGGATTCATCGATAATAAGTTCATTGTTCAGTGAAGAAAATGAAGCTGCGAAAGAAATGATAGCAACAGCAATTCATAAAGCCAAAAAAGCAGGAATTAAAATTGGCTTGTGCGGGCAGGCTCCGAGTGATTTCCCCGAATTTGCACAATTCCTGGTGGAGCAGGGAATCAACAGCATTTCATTTAATGCAGATGCTTTATTAAAAGGAATTGAAAACATAAGGGAGGCAGAAGAAAAATCCGGGGCCAGGAAAACAGAGCACGCCAATATGCATTAAGAAAACCAATTATTGCAAAATCAGGTTTGGGTTCCGTAGTTGAAAAAGTTAAAAGTTTATCCATCATTATTAAATTTAAAGGCACAAAAATTCATGCGATTTATAAGTTATGAAAATGTCCTGCATGATTTTCTTGGGAGAGCAATAGCCATACAAAAACCGAAAGCTTATCAATTATCGGGTATACGACACAGTTATACCCGTTGCTATCAGAATATTTTTTCCTGTTTTTAAAACATCTTATCGCAAACATTCCAGGGGCATTGTTTGCAGGCGTTAGTATGAAAAGAAAATATCGGCCAGGTAAAAAAGCCTGGCGGAAACTATTTTGTTTTTAAGATATTTTTTTAGGCTAACGAAAATTACTATTATTGCAAGCTTTATTTTTAAGCTCATGTTTTTTGAATGGTAAAAAGCCGCAAAAAACTATCTTTGCACTTCATTGCCCAATCGTATAATGGTAGTACGTCAGATTCTGGCTCTGAATGTTGAGGTTCGAGTCCTTATTGGGCAACTGAAAAAATAAAAAGTCCCTGCGGTTTCGCGGGGATTTTTGTAGTAGTGAGCTTGACGAACTACTAAAATTCGCCGTAGTTTAAGTTTTCAGGCGAGTCTCTGTATGAAGTTTTTCGATATACAATTTGCTTTGCGGAACTCGCCGCCTGAATTTACAGCGAGTCCCGCAATTACTTTATGAAAGCGCAAATTCGTTTGGTGGAGACTCCCCGGAGAAACTAAAAATAAAAAAGCAAAAACATAAAAGAGTTTTTGCTTTTTACTTTTGAATTTTTACTTCCCCTTTAATTCTTCGCAGTTGCGGGGCTGATCGTTGTTGAAATTTCGGTGATCACATTTGCCGGGAATCCACCTTTTTTTGCATGTTCCCGGATCAGTTCTTCATTCTCTGCGCGGTACACACAATAAATTTTATTTCCGGTAACATAGCTCTGTACCCACTCGATCTGCGGGCCCATATCCTTTAAAACGCTGCAGGATTTTTGCGAGATGGCTTTTAATTGTTCGGGAGTTAACTTGCCTGCATCAGGTATGTCCCTTTCGATGAGATACATTTTCATAACAGATGGTTTTGTAGTTGTTGAATTGGCTGTGTTTTGTGCATGGGTATAACCCGCAAATAATAATGTTGTGATTAGCAAAACGGCGGTGGTGATCTTTTTCATAACAGTAATTTTTAAAGGTTAATTGATGAGATGAAGTTACTATCACCAACATGCGAATGGCTATAACAAATCATTCAATAAATGGAAAAAGGGATAGAACAAATCGTTCAATAAATGGTAAAATTTATTCGTGTGAACGATCAGTGAAGTAATTCCAGGTAGGCCATCGGTAATAAACCGTATTTCTTTTTAAAGCATTTGGTGAAATATGATGCGCTGGTGAAACCCGCGTCGAACGTGATTTGAGCAATATTGTAATGTTGCCTGCGCATCATTTCTTTTGCTTTTTCCAGGCGGAAATCTTTCAATAAAATATTCGGAGAAACACTGGTAAGGGAAATTGCTTTCCTGTACAATTGCGATTGGCTCATTGCCATCGCCTGGCAATAATTGCTGATATCGAAATCAGCATCCTGCCAGTTTGCTTCCAATTGGGCAAATAATAAGCGAAGCAAATTTTCGTCCTGCGGCGAAAGCGACAGAAAATGCTTTTTGCTTTCGCTGAAAAGATCTTTTGATATCAATTCTTTTATAGAAGAAGCTACCGCAACTTTCGACCTGCCGGAAATGCTGCACAAATTATTTGCGAATTGAATGGTATCCCCGAAAAGTTTGTTGCTCTTTTCAACCGGTTCACCTGCATTAACGGCAATTTTAAAATCAAGGTCATGCACATTGTGCTGGAGTATTTGTTCGTGAATGGACAATGCACATGCAACCGCTTTTGTTGCAGACGAAAATGAAATGATGAAACCGTTTCCTTCATGTTCTACTTCCCTGCCGGAATATTCAGGTATATTTTCCCGGATGATGGTGTTGTATGAATTTAATAATCCGCTGGCTTTTTCTTCACCAAGTTTATGCTTCAACAAATTCGGGTCTGTGATTGATGTAACCAATAAAATACGGAATGAAGGATCGTGAAAAACCTTCAAACCATCATCTGTAATTTGCGCGTCTGAAGGATCATAAATACGCCCGAGAAATGATTGTACTACATTGCTGTTTACTTCTATTATTTTATTGGGAATGAGCCCGTGTGCTTTACTATGCATCTCTTCTACAGCTTCTTTATTCGGCGCTTCAATGAGGCAGAAAACATTTTCGCGTTGTTCGTCTATCCAATAGGTCATGCATTTACAGGAATATTCATCCTGGTGAATCAGGTCTTTATGATGTGCTTCGGCAACATTTTTTGCCTTTACACCCGGTACAATATGAACGTCCATGTAGATAGGCATGATTAGTCAGGAAGTTGTTATGAAGATAATATTTTTTTGAAAAAAATACTAATTGATCAGACAAGGACGGCCAGGCAATGCGTCATTTTGTTTTCTCCAATAAAAAATTCCTTGCTTCGATCATTAAGGGGTGATCATTGATGCCGCTGTAAGTAAGTTCGTTTTCTTCGTGTATCTTAAAATCTACAGTATCGGTATAGTATGTGGCAACAGTGTAAATATGGTCCTGGTTGTTATCTACCAAAAACAATAATGTTTCGGAAGTAGCGACGCATGCATTCATGGCATATGATCCGAGCCAGTCGCTGAAATCCTCTGTAGCAGGGGTAATCGAGTCAACTTGCACGATCATTTCCTCCACTTCAGGGATATCAATCTTGTTATTGATAGCACGAAGGCAGAGACATACAGCGTCCATCAGCGTATCGGGGTCGCCCCATTTTGTATTGTCGAAAAATTCCTGGTAATCGAAAAATAATTTTTTACAGATAAGCACAGCAAATTCTAGCTGCTTTGTAGATGGCATTGAACCGATCTGTTCCTTAAGCATGTTATTAAATTGCTGGTATTCCATGTGCTTTGATCAATATCTGTTTCTCGTGTGAGTGGAACGCAAAATACCCGGGCCTTTATATAATTCTATTCAATAACTACCATTTAAAGGTTGAATTTACAGACAAAATTGTTTTTTTAAAAGCGTTTTGCAGAAAAATACAATACTGCGCCAATGAGCCTGCAAACGGCACTATGACAATGAGCTATTTAACAGGAAATAATGAGTGAAAATAAATGACAATCCTACATTTATTTTTTGACGATCACAAAATGGTAGGCACCGGAGCCCAGTTCCGCCACCACATATCCTTCTTCGTTACCCGTGATCTTTATGTCGGAAGAAGCAGACAAACTTTTACCGCTCTCTGTAATATCATTTGCATGTGATGCAGGAAGAAAAACTGTTGCTGTAGTGTTCGCAGGAATTTCTACATCCATTGTTATTGCATCCGGTCCTGTTTTCCAGCTATTGCTAAGCTTTCCGTAATAAGTCAGCAAACTCGCAGATGCATTCGTGAAGCCTTCGCAAAGATGCGGCTGCACTTTTATATGTTTGTAGCCAACACCGTCTTCATACGTATCAAGGCCAGCCATCTTACGGTACATCCAATCACCGATGCAACCATACGCATAATGATTGAAAGAATTCATCCCTGCATCTTCAAATGTGCTGTCTGGTTTTATTCCATCCCATCTTTCCCAGATAGTAGTTGCGCCCATCTTTACAGGATATAACCACGATGGGTATGTTGTTTGTAATAACAAACCGCTTGCCACATCTGTATAACCAAAACGTGTGAGCACATCACACAAATAAGCAGCTCCCAAAAATCCTGTGGTCAAATGATTATCGAATTGTTTTATATTTTCCACGATCCGTTGTGCGGCTTGCTTACGCAAATTTTCCGGGAACATATCAAATTCCAATGCAAGCACATAAGCCGTTTGCGTTCCAGATATCAATCTTCCGTTTGGCGTTGCATATTCTTTCATGAACGCATCTTTTATTTTTTGAAGCAAGTCTGAATATCTTGCAACATCATCTTCATGTCCCAAAACTCTTGCGGCATTGATCACTAATTGCGTGGAGTGCGCATAAAAACATTGTGCGATGAGGTAATTATCTGTTGAACCACCACCAACATAATATAACCAGTCGCCGAAATGGCCGCCTGTATTCCACAAATAATTATTGCTTTTGCTTGTCATAAATCCAACCCATGCTTTCATGCTTGGATATTGTTGTTCAAGAATACGTTTATCGCCATAAGCGATATACATATTCCACGGAACTATGGTTGAAACATCTGCCCAACCTGCAGAACCTGCATCGCCTTTACCGAGCACATCGGGAATTACGTGGGGTACAGCTCCGTTTTCATGCTGGTCTGCTGTAACATCCTTCAGCCATTTTGCAAAAAAATCATTCACGTTCATATTGAAGGATGCCGTACGGGAGAAAACCTGTGCATCGCCGGTCCATCCAAGCCGTTCATCGCGTTGCGGACAATCGGTTGGCACATCTAAAAAATTTCCACGTTGCCCCCATTGAATATTATGTTGCAATTGGTTTACCAACGGGCTTGAACAGGAAAATGTTCCTGTCTGTTTCATATCCGAGTATAGGGTAACAGCAGTAAAATCTTCGGGTTTGATTTCTCCCGGATAGCCTTCAATTTTTATATAACGAAATCCGTGAAATGTGAAATGCGGTTCAAATGTTTCTTCGCTTCCTCCTTTCAGGAAATATGTGTCCGTTGATTTTGCTGCGCGAAGGTTTTCCGTATAAAAATTTCCCTGCTTGTCCAATACTTCTGCATGCCTGATAATAATTTTATCTCCGGCATTTCCTTTTGCTTTCACAACAACCCAGCCAACAAGATTTTGCCCGAAATCAATCACCTGTTCTCCTTTTGGTGTCTTAAAAATTTTTACAGGAGAAAATATTTCATGTTTGCGAACAGGTTCATTATATGTGGCAATAAGATTATTAAAAGGAAAATCTTCAACGTTCACAGGCAACCAGTTTGATCCGTATTTGTAGGAAACAGTTGCCCATCCCGGAACTTCTTCACGGGCATCATACGTTTCGCCGTGATAAATTTCCGCACTGAGTATAGGCCCTGTAGAACATTTCCAGCTCTCATCTGATACAACATTTTCTTTTGTACCATCGCTGTATGTAATTTCCATTTGAAATAATAGAGAAAGGTCACTGCCATAAATATTATGATGATCGCTCCAGGCAAGGTATCCGCGGTACCATCCGCTGCCGAGTGTAACACCAATTGCGTTGTTGCCTTCATGCAACAAATCCGTAACATCATACACCTGGTATTGCAGGCGTTTGTTGTAGCTTGTCCAACCGGGTGTAAGAAATGCATCACCGATTTTTTTGCCGTTGATCAATGCCTCATACAAACCGTGTGCTGTAATGTACGCTGTAGCGGAAATAATTTTTTTGTTTGCATTAAATTGTTTTCTGAATAAAGGGCTTTTTTGCTGAGAAGGGTCTTCCTTGTAGGAAAATGTTATCCATTTTGCCTTCCAGTCGTTCGTGCTGAGCAAAGCCATTTGAAAAAATGCCGGTTCGCTCCATGAAGAAACTTTTCCTGAATTGTCCCACACACGCACTTTCCAAAAATATTTTTTTCCGCTTTGTAACGCCATACCTCTGTACGCAACGTGAACAGATGAATCTGAATTTATTTTTCCGGTAGACCAAACTGTTTGTTTGCCAACCGTTACTTTTATTTCATAAGCAATTTGCCTGGTATTTCTTCTATCGGATAACAGTTCCCAGTTAAAACGCGGCTGTATAATATCTATTCCTATCGGGTTTGAACGGTTTTCGACAAGCAGGTTTTGCAGTTTTACCTGCGCGAAAGAAAAACTAAAAAAGAAAAAGAGCGCACTGACCGTCAGCAAACATTTTTTCATGGCAAAATCTTGAGGTGAGTATGAAGAAAGCAAATTACTTATTCATTCCCAACAACTGTCATGCACTGTCGGCAAGAATTTTTACATCGAAGTATTGCCATCAGGCAATCTTTTCCCACAAATTTTTCGTCAGATAAAAAACCACAACCCCTATTGCGATAAATATCAGGGCAATCAATGCAGCATATCCCGTTGAGAAAAAAATCCATAGCCAGATACTTATTGAAACAATGATCGGCAAAGGATATAGCCACATTTTGAAGGGTAGGTTTTTTGTACCAAATTTTTTGCGAAGTATAACTACTCCGACCGCCTGTGATACAAACTGTATTAAAATGCGCATTGCAAGGATCCCATCAATGGCATGTTTCATTTTAAATAATAAACTAAAAATAAAACCCAGTGCACCTAAAAACAATAAAGAGATATGTGGGAAATTTTTTGTCGGATGCAATCTCGCAAACACAGGAAAAAATGCGCCGTCTTTTGCAGCAGCATACGGAACACGGCTATAACCTAATGTTGCAGAAAATAATGAGGAGAATGCTACTATTAAAATAATGCCTGTTGCAAAGCCCGCAGCATGCGGACCGGAAACTGTTCTGATATATTCACTCACAACAAATTTATTTTTCATTGCTTCCTGCCAGGGAATAACACTTGTTACGCTAAGGTTCATTAATAAATATAAAACAGCAATTCCGGCTACAGAGATCAGCATACTGCGTGGAATATTTTTTCCGGGGTTCATTATTTCTCCTCCTAAATGACAAACATTGTAATACCCGAGATAAGTATAAATTGTTTTTACAGAAGCTTGTCCTAATGCTACAAAAAATAATTTATTTAATACTAAGTCGTCATTAATATGTTTTAAAGGTCCAAACATATTTCCATGGATAATGCCGCCACTAATGATCCAGGTGAATATAACGATGATGCATATCCACATAATCACACTGATCTTTCCGATTGCTTCGATTTTTCTGTATAATAAAATCACCACAGCTATCACAACAATTCCGGAAATTACTTTTGCCTGCCATATTTCAAGTGGAACAAAAAAACCAAGGTATTCCGCAAAACCGATTGCTGCAGATGCCATAACGAGCGGCGCTTGTATCATCGTTTGCCACACATATAAGAACGAAAACAACCTTCCCCACTTTTCTTCGCCATAAGCTACTTTCAAAAAATTATAACTGCCGCCGGCATGCGGATATGTCGCTCCAAGCTCGCTCCATATCAATGCATCTGCAAATGATAAACATGCGCCAACAATCCATGCATATAAAAAATCAGGGCCTGCAGAAATTTGTATCACCATGTACAGCACCACAAACGGACCGATGCCGACCATGTCGATCATGTTAATAGCCGTAGCCTGCAGTAAACTTATTTTGCGCTGGAGAGTGGTCAATGGTGAATGGTCAATAGTGAATGGTGAATAAAAAATATTTGTGCTGCGTCTTTATGCACACTTCATAGTTCATAATTCATACTTCGCTGTCACCCTTTCGCAAACTTCTCAATCCCCTCCACCAGCAAATCCAGGCTCTTCGTGGTGGTATATACGTTAGGCGTGACACGGACACCTTTGATATTTTCCCATTCAATGCCAACGGTATGAATTTTATACTTGTCAAACAAAAAGCTTTCAAGCTCAGCAGGTTTTTTCCCATCTACACTTACTAACCCTATCGCACAACCGAAACCTTGTTTCAAGGATGTGCCTATTTTCACTTTCGGGATATCTTTTACTTTTTCCATCCAGTAATTTTTCAGGTACAACAAACGCTGTTCTTTCCGTTGGCCACCAATCATATCATAAAATTCAACCGCCTTACCTGAAGCTTGTTCAATAAAAAACGGACGCGTACCGAGATTTTCAAATTTGCGAATGTCATCACTCTTCGGATCGGCGAAGCCGAACATCGGGTACAGGTTTTTTATCTTTTCTTTCTTCACAAATAATAATCCTGTGCCGATGCAACAGGTAAGCCATTTGTGAAGGCTTGTGCCGAAATAATCACAACCCAATTCCGGAAGCGTGAATTGAAAATGCGCAAAGCTGTGCGCCCCGTCTACCAGCACTTCAATGCCATGTGCATGAGCAGCATCAGCAATCTTCCGCACTGGCAATATCTGCCCGTTCCAGTTGATGATATGGGTAATATGAACCACTTTTGTCTTCGGAGTGAATGCACTGGTATATTTATTAAGTAAATATTCATTGTCTTCACTTGGCAAATCAAGATTGATCCAAACCAATTTTATTCCGTCGCGCAGTTCACGTTGCTTCCAGGCATTGATCATATTCGGGTAATCCTGTTTGCTCAACACCACTTCATCACCAGCTTTCAGGTTAAGCCCGAAAATCACTGTCTCCAAAGCTTCGGATGCATTTCTGTTCATCGCAATTTCTTCAGGTGAACATCCTGCAATGCGTGCAAGGTTTTTACGCAGTGGTTCACGCCCCTGGTCGAGGATGCGCCACATATAATAACTCGGAGCTTCCATCGTAATATCATGATAACGCTTCATTGCATCCTGCACAATTTTCGGCGCCGGCGAAATGCCGCCATTATTTAAATTGATAATATTCGGCGATGTAGTAAATGATTCCTGCACATAGTACCAGAAATCTTCATCCCCCGAAAGTTCCTGCGCAGAGCGGCTTTCAGCGTTCACCAATGCTTTGTGCAAATTGCGGCTCCATGCCGGTTGTGCGAGTGATCCCAAAAATGCAGTAGCGGAAAATGAACCGAATGTGTTAATAAACGAACGTCGGTTAAAGCTTCTCATGTTAGTTTTGTTTGAAGCATTAAATATACTGAATTAGCATGTACGATTTCAGATGTACGATGTACGATTTCCTGATTAAGTAAAAAGTCAAAATTAAAAATGAAAAACAGTCGCATTAGTTTTTTACTTTTTAATTTTTCCTTTTCCCTTTTTTGTTACCGGCATTTGTCCGCTCTTCAACATCGTTGCGTCGCATTTCGTTCATCGGGAATGCTACTATGAAGCAACGGTTAAGTATGAGGCATGAACTATGAGCTATGAAGTTATTGTAAGGCTCTTAAGGTTTAATGAATTTATTGGTCCGCCAGTATTTCACCAGATTCGATGTTGGCTTGAAGCTATTTCTGCCTAACTTTTGATTTTATAAATTGTAATTGTTGGGTTGTCAATTTTGTTTTATCAATAAAGTTTCCCATGTTTTTGCTATGATACAGAATCAAAAAATTTCCTATTTCTCTATATTTTATTATATGTCCCCATAGAAATTCACCTCTAAATGTTCTCCCTTCGACCTTGAGTTCATTTTCGCTGAAGGTATATTTAATATCATGTTGAAAATTCGGGTTAGAGTTAAACTGTCCAACAACAATTAATGTATATAAAGCGGGTGAAATCAAAAAAAATAAACCCCATAAAAAATCAATCATAGGACTATAGGTATGGTAATTTGTGATTTTAAAATAATTTAAAATTGTTGTTGTCAAAAAAAATAATCCAAGAATTGAGACAAGTATAAAACCTGGCTTTTTATACAAACCAAAAAAAATTGCATTGGCGTATTCCTTTTTTGGCATTCTTGTCGTTATTGTGAATTCTTGCATAATCAAATTAGATGTTCAAGGAATTTTTAACCAATACACTAATTTATACTATTGCGTGTACAAAATCGATTTTTATGAACAATAAGAACTAACGATTTGGCACTTGTAATTTCAATTGTTATTCCATCAATACAGGTTTTTCAATAGCTCATGCTTCATAGCTCATAGTTCATACTTAAACTAAAAATAAAAAAGCGAAGCAATTGCTTCGCTTTTGTGCGGCAGAAGAGATTCGAACTCTCACAGCCTTTCGGCCGCTACCACCTCAAAGTAGTGCGTCTACCAGTTTCGCCACCGCCGCAACTATTTTATATTTCTTAAAAAATCTTTACCAATACCTGATTTCAAATACTTTTCCCTTTCTCTTGCTTCTTGTCGAGTGTTGCACACCTCAGACTAAATCAGCATAAATGGCTTATATGCTTTTGTTGATCTATTTTGTCCGCCGTTATGTTCTCCTATTCTTCTTTCCAAATTATTTGTCAACCCAACGTATATAAAATTCCTTGTCTCACTTTTCAAAGCATATACATAAAACATAAATTCAATTCTTAGCTGGCACCTCAAAGTAGTGCGTCTACCAGTCCTGTCTGCCGACAGGCAGGTTCGCCACCGCCGCGTGTCGGTTATCGGATGTCAGTCGTCAGTCGACGGACGTTTCCGAAACGGGTGACAAATTTACGAATTAGGAGTTTAGATTCCGGATTTTTTTTGAGGATTATTTAGAACGAATTGAGAAGTTGATAATCGAGAAAACCCGCAACCCTGTAATCGTCATTTCGAATCCTGCATCAGCGATTTATTTATAACTAAAATTTACCCGTGATGAGAAATATATCTTAATATTTAGGAGATTTCTCACTTTGCCATAAGACGGTTTATCCGGTAAATCCCTACCGGCTTCGTTCGAAATGACGGTACCACTTCAGCATTATCAAATTATCACATCACCACATTATCACATTAAATCAGATTTGTTTCCTCAACACGATCCTGAATATAGTTCCCTTACCGATCTCTGACTGCTTCACAAACAATTCTCCTTTATGATATTGCTCAATAATACGTTTCGATAAACTCAATCCCAATCCCCATCCCCTTTTCTTTGTAGTAAATCCCGGTTTAAAAACGCGTTGAATGTTATTTTTAGAAATGCCTTTCCCTGTGTCCGATACATCTATCCATATTTCTTTTTCCTGCTGCTTGATATCAATTTTTATATCGCCTTTCCCTTCCATCGCATCCAATGCATTCTTTAATAAATTCTCGATCACCCAATCAAATAACGGTGCAGAAAGTTGCACGGGAATATTATCCGAACCATGTGCATCTACTACAAAATGTACTTTCCCCGTTGCACGTTTGCGAATGTATTCCACCATATGTTCAACCTGTGCAACCACATTCAGCATTTCAAGATGAGGCTTGCTCCCGATCTTTCCAAAACGGTCAGATACCAATTTCAATCGGTTTACATCTTTCTGAATTTCGCTTACTGTTTTCGGATCGGTATTGCTTTCTTTCAGCATTTCCACCCAACCTTCCAGCGATGAAACCGGTGTGCCCAATTGATGTGCCGTTTCCTTTGCCATACCTGCCCACAATTGATTTTGTGTAGCACGGTTGCGCACCGTGATCGAATAAAACGCAAAGAAGATAAATAACGCCACAATGAATAGTTGTATCAGCGGGTAATAACGTACTTCATCTAACAGTGCCGTATGACCGAAGTAATAACGGTTAGCCGTATACGGATTTTCGCTCAGCTTTATTTCCAGCGGCACATTTTCCGAACGGAACGAGCGCAACTGGTGTGCGAGGTAATCTTTATCTTTTTCCGATTTTGCAGAATCAAGATTGATATAACCCATAATGCTGTCGTGCTCATTCGTTTCAATAATGGGTATATCTTTATTTTCCGAAGAAATCATTGAAGCAAGATTCAAACTGGTCTGGTCGTTGGCTTTAATGATGGTGCGTTGCGCTTCTACCCACTGTTCTACTTTCCGTTTTTCTTCGCGTGCAATTTTTTTTGCGAGGTATTGCGAATAAAATATCGTGCCACTCACAATAGCAATGGCAACGATCGCCACCAATGAACGCCAGTTTAGCAATTGCTGAATCATTTGCCGAATTTAGAATAAAGATCGGGAATGGTCAATGGTGAATGGTTAATAATAAACCAAACAAAGTTTACAGCCTTACGACTTACTTCTTACAACTTACTCCCCTGTTCACCATTGACCATTGACCATTCACCGCCAAATTCTTTCCCTTTTCTTCCCCGCTTCTCTTATTTTTGAAAAATTATTTTTCAATTGTTAATGGCACCAAAAGTTGCGATCGCAATATTGAACTGGAACGGACGGAATTACCTGCAGCAATTTCTACCCTTTGTGCTGGCAAGTACATACAGCAATAAAGAAGTGATTGTGATAGATAATGCATCCACCGATGATTCCGTTGTTTTTCTGCAACAATATTTTCCGCAGGTGCGCATCATTCAATTACCATCTAACAAGGGATATGCCGGTGGATACAACGTTGCATTAAAGCAGGTACAAAGTGATTATTATGTATTGCTCAATTCCGATGTGGAAGTAGAACCAGGCTGGATAGAACCCATTATCGAATTAATGGAAAAAGACAAAACAATAGGTGCATGCCAGCCGAAACTATTAATGTATAAGCAACGCGATACCTTTGAATATGCCGGCGCTGCCGGTGGATGGATCGATTACCTTGGCTACCCGTTTGCCCGCGGACGGATTTTTGATGTATGCGAAAAAGACGAACATCAATACGATTCCGCAGAACCCGTTTTCTGGGCAAGTGGCGCAGCGATGTTTGTACGTGCAAAATTATTTCATGAGCTGCACGGGCTCGACAATTATTTTTTTGCACACCAGGAAGAAATTGATTTCTGCTGGCGTTTGCAACTTGCCGGTTACAGCGTTTATGCATGCCCGCAATCGGTAGTATATCATGTTGGCGGCGGAACCTTACCAAAAGGAAACGAGCGAAAAGTATTTTTAAATTTCCGCAATAACCTCATCATGCTTGCAAAAAATACTTCATTTGGCGAAGCATTATGGAAAATACCATTCCGCATTTTATTAGATGCCTTGTCTGCCTGGAAATCTTTGTTCTCTGGGCAGTTCATTTATTTCACCGCTGTTATTGAAGCACACCTCGCATTCGTGAAATGGATATTGTTTAAAAGAAAAGAAAGTGTTTTCCCCGTTTCACGCAACGGAAAACTACAAGGGTGCTTTTCAAAAAGCATTATCTGGAACCATTTTGTGCAGGGCAAAAAAACTTTTGAAGAAATTGTGCGAAACAAACGATGATATTCGCGTTCTATCCTTTATTTTTGTTGCGCAATAAAAAGTTATGGATCATACAACAGAAGAAATAAAAGACCCCAAATTGAAAGATTTCGCCTACAGCTGGGTGAATTCTTCCGTGTTTCTTTTTTATTTGGAAGTATTTTGCATAGTAGCATTTTTGTTAGGTGCCTGCTACGGTTTATATACACACCGCTATAAAGGCAAGCCCGAAGTGAACGTGCCGGGCAATACGCTGTACACGCCGCAGTACAAATAATTCGCAATAAAAGTTTTGACGGGAATAGCGTATTCCCTATTTTTGCAATCCCATAAAAGTTCTTTGTGCTGTTGGGTTTGAGGCATTTTTGATTCGACAGATAGGCACGAAAAATGCGGAAGTAGCTCATTTGGTAGAGCACGACCTTGCCAAGGTCGGGGTGGCCGGTTCGAGCCCGGTCTTCCGCTCAGGAAAAAATTCCATTCTGCATGTAAAGGGTGGAATTTTTTTTTCTCAAAACTTTAAACCTATAAGGTTTTAGAAATCTTATAGGTTTTTAAAAAGGATACCCTGGTGGCGGAACTGGTAGACGCGCTGGACTTAAAATCCAGTAGCCCGAAACGGCTGTACGGGTTCAACTCCCGTCTGGGGTACGAGCTTTAAAAATTACGCTTTGCAGCAATGCAAGGCGTTTTTTGTTTTATGTAGTGAGCTTGACGAACTACTATTAAGCAACCTTGCACTTGCCCCACAACTCCGCACAAGCATCCAATTTCTCAGCATCCAGGCGCAAGCGTCCGATTGTGCCGGTACACATAAGGTATAACCCGATTTGGCACAAGCGGACGCTTGCGCCTGATGGGGGGTTTTTTGTTTTTGGGAACAAACTTTAGTACTACTATTAAGCATCGTTGTGTCACTCACTTGTACGGCAGGAATTCTATTGAGCTTTGGTTTATAATCTTCAACCAGTTTTCAGGTAGAAGTAATCAAGCTTTTGCCGTCATTCCCCACAACTCCGCGCAAGCATCCAATTTCTCGGTATCCAGGCGCAAGCGTCCGCTTGTGCCGGTACACATAAAGTATAACCCGATTTGGCACAAGCGGACGCTTGCGCCTGATGGGGGGAACTGGTAGACGCGCTGGACTTAAAATCCAGTAGCCCGAAACGGCTGTACGGGTTCAACTCCCGTCTGGGGTACTTCAACAAGCCTGCTAAATAATTTAATATCAAATTGTTAGCAGGTTTTTTTATTTATATAGTTGCCCGTTTAGTTGACCCTCGTTGTTATTTTTTATCACTTACATTTTTTGTTGCTTGCGCAGATACGACGGTAGTTATTTGTGCTTGCACAATGGGCAACTGAATGTTAGGAACGTAACCTTTCGTTTCAAGTTTAGGAGTGTTCACAGGTAAAATAATTTTGCCTTTCATTTTTGTAGATTTAAGAATGTAAAAAATATTATTAACGAAATTCCAATTATCAAAGTAGCCAAACTTCCATTGTTCATATAAGCGATTAGTCTGTTTCTTTTGTCGTGTTTATTTTCATCATACTTCACTTTTCTAAAAACAAACTGTTCGATATCGAAAATTGATTTTCTCAAAATAGCATCAGCAACTCGATGAGAACTTAGATTCAAAAGCAAAGTTACTACAAGCAACATCCATCCGGTTAGTAAAAAACAACTGAATTTTATTTTTTCTACATCACCTATCATTTGGTGAACGAACGTAAGAGATAAGCCTAACGCACCCGATGCGATTAATGATAGTTGTTTTTCAAATGTTTTTTGACTTTCAAATCTCACTTCATTCAAATGAGTAAGATAATTTGAGAGATATTCCTTTTGTTGATCTTCATTCATTATGTCAATGTAAAATAATTTGAGTTTTACTTTTGACTTTATGCATAACTATTATACACAATAAAATCACA
Source organism: Bacteroidota bacterium (assembly GCA_018266575.1). Lineage (GTDB taxonomy): Bacteria > Bacteroidota > Bacteroidia > Chitinophagales > Chitinophagaceae > Puia. The sequence continues at coordinate 86,472 of JAFEAE010000001.1, read as the reverse complement.
TTTAAAGCGAGTAAATGATTGCATGTATAATTTAATTTTTCGGTTTAAAATATCTTCATACAAACACAAACTATGAGTAGCAAAAAAATATTAGCCTGGTTTAAAAGAAAATATAATTGGTGCAAAAGTAACCCCAAAAAAGTCGCTGTTTGGTCGAGAGCAATTGGATTAATAGTTCTTTTTACTTGTTGGATTTGGGAGCATAAGGTAATACAGGGCATGCAATTACAAAATGAAAAACTGAATTATGAAGAAACATTCTTAATCCATAATAATAAAGCCACACAAACTGATGTGCAAACTGTAAAATTTTTAAATCTTTATACTATTATTAATGGGCCTGTAATAAAAGATTCCAACATTAACCATGTCATTTTGCATAGCGTCGCTGATTGTAACATGAGTTCGTTAATGCAACTTCGGGAAACAGCCGATCTATATAAGGAATGTAATCTAAAATATACAATGGAAGATTACGTTGCCGACACACAACGTTATCATGATTTAAGCAACACCTCATATCGATTATCAAACTCTTTCGATGTACCTGACCTTTTCGGAATAATGGGAACTTGCTTGCAAGAAATAAATACTATAGGCACGGATAGAATGCATTATTTCCTAACGTATCAGGAAAAATTAAATGCTACAATTGATAATTATTTGGGTTATTTTTTTTGGGCTTATGTTTTTGGTAGTGTGTCTATCGCTTTTTCATTTGTTATTGAAAATTGGAAAAATCTTTTTTAATCTATTACTCTATTTAACCTTAACAATGACTAAACATTTTGAATGATGGACAATCTTTCAAACGGAACGGTTTTAATTTGCAAGAATGGGCATCTTGTTACTCCCGAATATGGTAGCGACGATATCCCTGAAAAGTTTTGCTCTAAATGTGGAGATGAAATGATAAATAGCTGCCTGAAGTGTGGAAGCAAAATAAAAGGAACCCCTATTTCGCGCAAGCATCCATTTTCTTAGCATCCAGGCGCAAGCGTCCGCTTGTGCCGGTACACATAAAGTATAACACAGATGCCTACACGATGTAATTAAGTTCTACCAATCCTTTCTTTCCATGAAAATCCCTTGCACTGCTATAGAGCCAGTCTTCTTCATGCTCTACAAAACCTGCAACAACCGGGTTACGATGGATATATTCTGATTTCTGATAAAACATATTGCTATCGAATACCTGCAATGGCATGTTATGCTGTTGCCAAAATTGCCAGTCGTTGTTATTGTTATTCTTTTTGCCTGCTCTTTCCATCATCCATACCATCCATTCCTTTCTGCTCTCACCGGCATGTTCTGTTATTGCTTTTCTTAATTGAGAAGAAGTATAACTTTTCATATCCCTGACAATATCTTCCGGTTTGTTTTTGTTGCTGCCTATTATCATGTGTATATGACTCGGCATGATCACCCACGAATAGATTTCCAGCCCCTTATTTGCCTGGCAATATTTCCAGCTTTCAACAACAATTTGTTTGTATTCCTCCCGTATAAATACATCTATCCAATGTACCACTGAAAAACTTATGAAATAAAGTTTATCGCTATCGCCAAATTTATACTTCCTGCTCATCTGGCAATTTACCAAAATGCAAAGATTTATAACTTCTATTGCGCCGGCACAAGCGGACGCTTGCGCCTTGTCATTGATGAAATGACACAATCGCCCGCTATTACGAAATCCCACCCAAAAAATAGAAAAGCTAAAAATAGAAGCGGCCCGACTTAGCACAAGCGGACGCTTGCGCCTGATTGAGGACGCTTGCACCTGATTGAAGCTCAAATAATCTGCTTATCTTCAAAAATCATTGTTAAGTGCGCCGCTAAATCGTTTACTTCAAATTCATTTAAACATACATGAAGGCCAATAAAATATTTCCTTTGCTCGTATGGCTCACAAGTGTTGTGCTTGTTGCCCCGTTGTTAACACTCCTTGCAGGTATATTTACAAAAAGCGGCTTTTTCAATAAACCCTCAGACATCAATCTCATTTTTGCGTTCATGGCTTATGGGCTGCTCTTTTCACTTCCTGCATTTTTGGTCAGCCTTATTGTCTATTTCCTGCTGGTTAAAAAAATGCCTGCTAAACAAACGGTGAAATTGGTTTATGCTTCCAGCTCCATACTACTTGAACTGGCAACCTTGCTGGTGCTTTTTGGCTTCGATGTTTTCCGGGATGCCGCTGGCATTGTGGGGATTTACGCGGGCAGCATTATTATTTCCTGTTTGTTGTACAAAGTGTACAAAACAAATCAACCCACGAATTGAAACACGAATTTCAATGCTGTTTGTGAAGAACGCAACAATCGTTCGTTTTAGTTTACCGTTAAAGTACAGAATAAGTTACCTACCCGGAAAAGCGCATAAGCATTTCCGTTAGTACAATCTTGTAAAATAAATTAAGAGGTTAAGCTTTTGTGTGCATGATATACCATACCAACCCTATTGCAAAAGCAATCAGCAGGATGATCGGTATTACAGCTTTCAGAGAGAAGGTTTGCCCGGAATTTTCGTCACTAACAACAGGAGAAACAGCAACAGGTTCCGCAACCGGCATTTGAACCGGAGCAGCAACCGCAACAGCAGCGGTCATTTCGCCAACGTGCCCATCATAATACAAAATTCCCTGCGGCGTCATACCAAATTCATCAGATTGTTCTTCGGGATCATTTTCCCATTTGTAAATGTATCCCTTGCTGAGAAAATCTTTCAGCAACTCATTCAGCGGCGGGTTATTTTCATTAGGAAAAACGGCCCTGGAGAGCTGCGCAAAGGATTCCCTGCCGGGAACAATTTCATAGAAATGTTCCAGCAGTTTCTGGCTGATTTCGTTGTACATGACAAGTTGTTTTGGTTATGCAGAAGTTACGAAAAAAAATAAATTTGGGGAAAAACTTATTTTATATCCAGAGATTTGTCATTCCGATGAAGGAGGAATCTCAAAGATGCCCCGTACCCCGGCATGACAAGTCTCGAAGCGAAAATTAAACTTATGCTTTGACGACAACCTGCTATTTTACCTGGTAACTGTTTTTTGGTAAATAGAAAATAGATTTCTTTCCTTTGTAAGACACATACAACATTCTTCCAAAACCATTCACTTCTTTAATAAAAGATATCTTATCGCCGGGGTGCATTCTTCCGGTATCGTAATAAGAACCGAGCGGGCATTTGTTGTAATTGTCGTTCACATCCCCGCGATAAGACGAGAAACAGATCATTTTCTGCGATGAAGTATTTGGCATTTCATAACCGAAAACGCGGTATTCAATTTTCAGGTCGGATGGTACATAAAACTCTTTTGTTTTTTTAACCACTCGCCCGATAACCTGTGCTGAAACGGTTGAAGTAATAAAGAGAAAAAGAACAAAAAATAAAAACCTGCTCATGGTAACGGTATTAAGGGTGATCAATTTTATAATATTTCTGCAATGCACATGCCAATTCCGTTGTTTGGAAAAAGATTACAACCGAATAGCTGATTAATTTTTACATTACAGGTGAAGATCAGCATGATAGCAACTTTTCCCTGTTTAAAAAAAATTAAACTATTTTTCGATAACATCTCAGTTTCAGATCTTCAGTGTTTCAGCGGCAATAGCAGTTGCCACTGAAGCGCTGAAACACAGAAATTTCAATTCAAATTGAGTTGCTCAATTTTGAAGAATAGTAATAAGCGCATGTAATGAAAAAAATCCCGACAATAATTGCAGTATCCCTTATCATGATCATCGCAATACTTGGTATTACCAATCCCGGAAGGTATCCATACAGGATGTTCGATCATGTAGAAGGAAAACTCACTAACAATTATTTCATCTTTTCTATCTATAAACAGAATTCCGGATTTGCTGTGAGTGCCGATGGAAAATATCATGTATACAGGAGGTTCATTGGCATTGCCGGTGATTTTTACGAAATCAGTCCGGAGAAAATAAAAGCGGAATAAAAATCATCCGGTAGCTGCGAGCCATTGGATGATTAAAAATAAGTCAGCAAATAATTTATAATCACTCTCGACGTCATCCCCGCGTATGCGGGAATCTGCTTTTGATTATTTAGAATGCAGCCGTAAATAAAAATTCATACAATAGTAAATCCAGGTTCCCGCATACACAGTAATGACGTGTAGCTTCTTAATTTTTTTAAGGCATTCTTTAGTTTCAAATTGCACAAAAAGTATTCATTACTCAAACACTAACGACAAATAATTCTTAATCTCGTGAAAAGAAGTTTTTATTGGCGACCATGCCCATTTCACCATTCGGCCGCTATCATAATCCAACCGGCAAAAATTCGCATGCCATCTTGCGCCGCTTACCGGTGGCACATTTAGCAAAGGGTATAAAAGTGAATACGGAAAAAATATTTCGGCAGTCCACGATTTAATTGCCGCACCATTTTTCATTTCGCCGCCGGATACTACTACGTTTTTGATCGTTCTTTTATTGCCTTCATAATAATGCCAGGGCATCCATCCTCCGAGTTTGCCTCCTCGATTGACGATCAAAAAAATCAGTTCTTTATTTAACGGGCTTACTTCATATTCCAGATATATAGGTTCTGAAATTTCCGGGTGAAAAAAAACTTCAAATACATCAGCTTTAAAAAGGCTGTCAAAGTCATTTTCAAATCGCGAAGTGATCTTATCATCCTGCCCGCTGAACAATACATAAATCCCTGTTGATGAATATAAAATTTTGAATTTGCTTTCATACGCTTTTCCATTACTGTCAATTTTGTTCAGTGCTATCCAGGGAGATTTTTCCCATTCTGCATTGTCACCTTTTCCATTAACAGAAAAGTCATTGCATTTATGAACAAGCAATGGAGTATCGGTATCGATTACTTGTGTAAGCTTTGCAAATACATAATTACTGCTTACTAAAAAATAAAAGCATAGTACAGACAGAAATTTCATGCAGAAAAATTTTCAGTCAATGTACGACAAAATGTTTTTTTTATTTCTTGCAGAAACAAGGGTACACAAATGTGTATAATAAATATTTTTCTCCTCGATCCCGCCGCCTTCATGTGAAAATTTTAAATCATCATATAAAACCCTTGCTATTTGAAAACTAAAAATCATGTTTTATATTTACGTTTATTAAACTTTAATCCATGAAAAGCAAATTTCTGATCGTAGTAGCTACTGTATTATTTCTTCTTCTTACTGCCTGCAAAAAAAGCAACAGCAACAACGGAACAGGAACCGATTCAAAATACAAATTGAAAACTTATATCGAAGATGCAAGCCAGTCTTCACTCGGGCTCGTAGATACCTTTGCCGTTTCGTATGATGGAAATAACCGTATAACCGGGCTTTCGTCTCCGTTAGTCTCTACATTATACACCTATTCAAGCAACAGTTTTACTGTTGATGTGCTGGAAAACGGACAACCTTCCATTCATGAAATTGATTACATCAATAGCTCTTCATTGGTAGACAGCAGTTTTCAGTACAATGATACCAACGACTCTACTACGGAAAAATACATTTACAGCGGAACACAACTTGTTACACTCAAAGAATATAATTATTCAAAAGTTTCCGGCTCACAGATTGAAGCACAGGACGATTATACCTATGATAATAACGGTAACGTAATAAAAGATGTAAACTCGGATGGCATGGGAAATATCAATACCTTAACTACCGTTACCTATACAGACATGCCACTTACCCTTAACCTTGGACCTGTTTATTTACCAATTATCTCAAAATATCTACAAGCTTCAAAAACCGTAAAGGATGCTTTCGGCAACTTGCAGGAAAGCGTTACATTCTCCTATACATTCGACAGTAGTGGAAGGGTTACGCAGGAAACAGACACAATCGATGACGGAGAAATAATTATCAAAAAATACATCTACGCAAATTAACAGAGAAATTCGCGGGTAACTTTATAGCGGTTGCAAGCCAATTAAAATTCTTCTTTAACTACATATTTTCTTTTTTGAAAGATTGCATAACGCCGGTGAAAAAATCGGTATCTTAGGTTACTACTTTTACCTGCTCCCAAAAAACAACTGCTATGGCAAAAAAAACAATCGTATTTATTCATGGATTATGGATACACGCAAGTTCATGGCAACCGTGGATGGTTTTTTTTCAGCAACACGGCTACGCAACATTAAATCCCGGATGGCCGGGCGATGGCGATACGGTGGAAGATTCGCGTGCAAACCCGCAAGCAATTGCCAACCGCGGCGTTACCGAAGTTGCAGACAGTTATGCAAAAATCATTGCTACACTCGATGAACCGCCTATTGTTATCGGGCATTCTTTTGGCGGACTTCTCACACAAATCATATTAGGGCGGGGAATTGCTGCGGCAGGGGTAGCCATCGATCCCGCACCGATCAAAGGCGTGTGGCAACTACCTTTCTCTGCATTGAAATCTTCGCTGCCTGTGTTGGGCAATCCGTTTAATCTGAAGAAGGCTGTTTCACTTTCGTTCAAACAATTCAAATACGCATTTGCCAATGCTATTCCCGACGACGAAGCAAGGGATATTTACGACAGGTTTACTATGCCTGCACCAGCACGCCCACTGTTCCAGGCAGCTACGGCATCATTCGCAGGAAATGAAACAAAAGTAAATACCGCAAATACTGCAAGAGGGCCTTTATTGATCACCGGTGGAGACAAAGACCATATTGCGCCGCCAATACTGGGAAAAGCTTCTGCAAAAAAATACAACAAATCAGTAGTAACAGAATTTAAATTATTTCAAAACCGAGGGCATTCCCTGGCATCTGACCATGGCTGGAAAGAAATCGCAGAATATTCTTTAGCATGGCTGAATAAGCAAGGATTTTGAAGTTACCTATTTTCGGTTATATATCATAGTTAGTATTTTGCCTTGTTATCATTCCACATTAAAAATATTATTTAGGGAGAACGGCACTATCTCCAAAACGTCATTTCGAACGAAGCCGGTACAAATTTGCTGAATAAATCATCTCGCGGCGGTATGAGAAATCTCCTTTACACAAAAAGAAATTTTTCATACCGCATAAACTTCATGTACAAATAAATCGCCGATGCGGGATTCGAAATGACGCTTATGATCTTCCATTGCTGTTTTAACAATTTCCTAAACAGTTATTAAGAATTTCTGGCATCGTTATTGAAAATATATTCATATCTGCTAACAAATAAAATTTATTTTATGAGTACAAAAGGAATGATAGTAGGAACATTGTCCGCCGCACTGGCAGGGGTTGCAGTAGGTTTATTGATAGCGCCTGCTAAAGGAAGTGAAACAAGGCAAAAAATTGCCGACTCTGCAGATGCATTAAAACAAAAGCTCCGCAGAATAAGGCATAGCGCCACTAACGAACTGGATGAGTTGCAAGACATTTTTGAAAATGAAGTGGACGGATTAAAAGATGATGTGCGTGAAAAAATCCTGAAGCTGATTGAAGCAAGCAAGAAAAGCTACAATCACGTAAAAGGTGAAGCAATATCAAATTGATTTTTTTCCCGCGAAGGAAATCAGGTGGGTAATTTATTACCCACTTTTTTATTGTTATTTATCAGAGGATTTACCAGGGCACTTAAGATAATTACACCAATCGCGCCAACTGCATTCAACCACAAAAAACTTAAATTCATAATGCCTTTCTGGTTTAAGACATGGATCGTGATCACCAATGCTTCTATAATTACTGCACTGCAGAAAACTGCATTGCCGCTGATCTTCTTCATATAAAATGCCACTAAAAATATTCCGAGTATCACACCGTAAAACAAGGAACCGAGTACATTCACTGCTTCTATCAAACTGTTGCCGATGTTGTATGCAAGCTGGGCCACAACAATGCAAAATATTCCCCAGAGCAATGTATACCACCGCGATAAATCATATTCCTTTTTCTCGCTCAATTCTTTTTTTGAAAACCGTTTGTGAAAATCGATGATCGTTGCTGCAGAAAGAGAATTCAGTGCTGCTGCTATGGAACTCCAGGCAGCGAGAAATATAACAGCAATCAATAAACCAACCAATCCTTTCGGTAAATAATCTACCACAAAACGCAGAAAGATATAGTTCGTATCGTTTGACTCGCCTTTCACATCTTTATCATCCAGCCATCGTTTGATGGTATGGCGATATTTCGCTTTCTTATCTTCAATAGCTTTCAATTCGAGCTGTGTTTGAATATATGCAGGCACATCTTTCTGCACCTGCTTATCCGCCAATAAATTCACCTGTTGAATTTTCTTTGCTTCCGTTTCATTATACTCTTTCTGCAATACAATCAGCGAATCTTTATATTTCGATTTTGCTAACACATTCAATTGCGACTGGTTGAAAAAAACCGGTTCGTTTGTGAACTGATAAAATGCAAATACCAAAACCCCAACCAACAAGATCAAAAACTGCATCGGCACTTTTACCAGGCCGTTCATCAACAAACCAAGTTTGCTTTCATTTTCCGATTTCGCTGTAATATATCGCCCTACCTGCGATTGATCTGTACCAAAATAAGAGAGCGCTAAAAAAAATCCGCCGATCACACCGCTTAACAAATTGTAACGGTCGTTCCAATTGAACCCTTTTTTTGTAAAGCCAGTTGTGATCACATTCAGTTTTCCCGCTTTGCCGCCAACATGAAGCGCATCAAAAAAACCGACATGCGCGGGCAGTAAATGTACTACCATATAACCGGCAATGATCATCCCGGAAAAAATAATGATAAGTTGTAATTGCTGTGTGTATGCAACTGCCTTTGCACCTCCCGTTACAGTATAAATGATCAACAAACCTCCCATAAAAATATTGGTGTAGAAAATATCCCAGCCAAGCAAGGAAGATAAAATGATCGATGGCGCTGAAATACTGATGCCTGTTGATAATCCGCGTTGCACCAAAAATAAAAATGAAGTGAGCGTACGCGTTTTCAGGTCAAAACGTTTTTCCAAAAACTCATACGCTGTGTAAATTTTCAGTTTGTGAAAAACAGGCACGAATGTGATGCACAACACAACCATTGCCAGTGGTAGCCCAAAATAATATTGCACGAAACGCATGCCATCTGTGTAGGCCTGCCCTGGTGCTGAAAGAAATGTTACCGCACTTGCCTGAGTGCCCATAATACTCAGCAGCACGATGTACCAGGGCACAGAGCGTTCACACAAAAAATATCCGTCTAGGTTCTTTTCAGAGCGGCTTTTATACAGTCCGTAAATGATTACGCACAGCAATGTAACAATGAGTACTATCCAGTCTGCCGTGCTCATGAAAAATGTTTGGTGAAGAAATAAAAAGAGATGACCAGCACTATAAGAAACGCAATCACCAGTATATACCAGTAATTCCAGTTTTTGAATAATGGGGTTTTTTCGTCGGCACTCATTTTAAATATGCATTATGAGTTATTAATTATAAGTTATGAATGATGAGTAAGTATTAAATAACTCATCATTCATAACTCATAACCGTCATCGTTTATTCCTGTTTGACATTAACGATGAGACTAACAAACCGATTGCTAATCCCACCAGCAACCCTATCGTCACTTTACGCAAAAACCTTCCTAATATCAACCCGATAATTATAGCCACTGCAATAGCAATATCCCTGCGGTCCTTCATTATTAAAATCCTTTTTTTGCATTCAACGCAATAATGTTTGCCAATAACCTGTATGCGCCCGGAACACCTGCCGGCAGTTCACGGAAAAATACAAGCCCTGTATATACAAATTTTCCTTTGCCATAATCTGCAACTACCAAACTTCCGGTCTGCTCAGGTTCGTTGGGATCGTGCATGGAAAAAATAGTCTTGTATTGGGGATCCAACTGGCTTAAAAAATAAATCCCTCTTTCCTGGATCCATCCGTCAAAATCTCTATCCGTTATTTTATTCGGGAAATTCAACACAGCATGGTCTGGTTGCAGAAAAGTCACCTTCGCATTTTCATCCGTTACACGTGCATTGGAAATGGTGAACGGATAAGGCCCGATCCTCGCTTTCTGCCCACCAACAGTATTGTTCCTGTTGTACTGAACAATAAGATTGCCTCCTTCTTTTACGTAATCCATCAACACATCATATTTTGTATTCATCCAACTGTGCACATCATACGCACGTACGCCCGCAATCACTGCATCAAATTGTTTAAGCATTGCACTGTTCACATCTTTTTCCTTGAGCAAAGTAACCTGGTAGCCCATTTGTTCCAATGCCTGCGGCACTTTGTCGCCGGCGCCCTCAATATAACCTATATGCTTACCCGAAATTTTTACATCGGCTGTTACAAAAGTTTCTTTCGACCTGCGGAAATAATCTATGCGGGGAATATGGTCATAACTAATCGTCATTAGTTCCTCTGCCGTATCTTTTTTCCCATTGATATCAAAAAGCAAATCAGAATGTACAACACCAACTTCTTTTTTTACCGGTTTTACAGAATAAGTAAGACCTGAATTTTGTTTAATAGAAATGGCATCGTTACCAGAAATAGAGATTTTTGGTTGACTAATCCGGGCACCATGATCTTTTGTTTCCACATCTACCTTCTTTTCTTCACCATCCATAAACAAAGTCAGTTCAGGATCAAATTTTCCGGTTACTGGTGGCAATACTGTTACCGGCTGATATATTTCCCCTTTTACCGGGTCGGTGAATTTGTATTGAACGGGGCGGCTAAAAACAAAATCATGCCCGTTAACACTAATGGTGAATTGCGTCTCGAATGCCGGTTTGCCTTGCGCATCTCCAATCAGCGTTTGATCATTAACGTTATAAGAGCCCGGCGACATTTCCTGTACAAGCCAATACGGTTGTGTCAGTGGTTTATCACCGGAAACAAAAATGCTTTTGGAGAAAAAATAATTTTTATCGCCATCTAATTTTTGTTTGTATGATGTGTCAAAACCATTCACCCGTATTTCAGAAACAGAGGCATCTGCATTCAGGCGGTTATTGATAACAAAATTGATCTGCAATGAATCGCCTTGTACCGTGTATGCGTTGCGGGCAGAAGCTTCCAGCCACAATCCACTACAAGCTTCTATTAATTGTTGTGTTTCTTTAAGCTTCTGTGTTTTCCAATAGCCATCTTTAAGTTTAGATATCTTTTCGTACAAATTCACTAAGGCAGGAACAGACTTTTCCGGGTTGCTTAATGAATAATTTTTTAATAGTTCATCAACGAGTAATTTAATTTCACTGCCGTTCTCAACGCGGCTCCAATCTGTAACCACTCCATCCATCGGATCATTAGCAGCAGCATCGCCTGCAACCAATGTAAAATATTCCAATGCCTGTCCACGTGCCGGTATCAGTGCAGCGCCCTGGCTTTTGTGATTGGTGCGGCTTTCTGCAGCAATCTCACCATAACTTTTTCCAAGGATCGGATTGTACACTCCCATATCTACTTTTAGTTGATCGTTGCTGGTTGTATTCACACTACCAAAATTGAATGTGTTCCATAACAAACGTTTCACCTGCCAGGGTTTAACGCCATATTTAAATTGTTCGGGAAAACGATTTGGATCTGCAGCCGCTGTGAATGCTTCATGCGCAAGCACTGCAGATGCGGAATGATGCCCATGGCCTGCGCGGCCGTCTTCGGGAAAACGTGTAAAGATCACATCGGGTTGATATTTCCTGATCACCCAAACCACATCGCCCAATATTTTTTCTTTGTTCCAAGTCTTCAACGCTTCTTCCGTTGTTTTGGTGAACCCAAAATCAAATGCACGTGTAAAAAATTGTTCAGCACCATCAACACGGCGTGCAGCAAGCATTTCCTGTGTCCGTATCAATCCTAATTCAACACCTTGTTCATCACCAATTAAATTTTGCCCGCCATCGCCACGCGTCATGGAAAGATAGGCAGTACGGTACAACCTGTCCTTAGCCATGTATGCAATAAGCCTTGAATTTTCGTCGTCCGGATGCGCAGCAAGATAGAGCACCGAACCAAGTACATTCAATTTTTTTAATCGGAGATATATTTCAGCAGAAGTATACGTTTGCGGCGCCTGTGCATGCAAAAAAGAAATACTTATAACCGTTGCTGCAATCAGAGCGATGGATTTTCTCATTCAATTCTTTTTATATTTCTTATAAAAAAATTTCGTTGGTTGCAATTTAGCGAGGCAAATTAGTGAATACTTTCGTATGCCTATACAAAATAAAACAAGCGGTACAATTTACTGTTCCGCTTGTGTAATTTTTTACCTCATCTCAAGCCTTCTCCGCCAGGAAAAGAGAACGCTGATATTCGAGATGAAAAATTAATATGTCAACATGCATTCACTTGTACAGCACATCTCACCTCTCATATTCCACTATTCCCCGACTAAAAACACAGCATTGCAAAAAAGCAATTTGCCATTCTCCCAAAAACTCCTGAATAATGGGTTATCGGCAAGATAAATGATTTGGCCCCGGCCCATATCCTGCACGCCGAAGACCAAAGCATCTTTTAATTTTTCTTTTGCTTTGCTGCCTGTGAATCCGCTCACATAATTATCTTTTTTGATCACGCCAACATTCCATCCGCCCTGCTTCAAAAAACTGTAAATATTATCATCCTGTTTCAACGTATAATAATAATTCGGAAAGCCAAATGCCAACGGATGCGTATTATCCAACTCCACTTTATAAATAGAGCCCGGCGTACTGCTTGCAAGTTGCTCCCGTTCGCGGGTTTCATACTTATGCAAGTCGCTGTAATCATCTTTTTTATCTTCATTATCTTTCTTATCATTATCGTCATCTTTTGATTTTATTCCCCATCCCCCGGCAGCTAATTGCTGTACTGCATTCTGCACAGCAATTAATTTTCCACCCTGTCGTATCCATTCTTTCAATGAAGCAACTACATTTTTGTCTGCAAGAAATTTATAATTTCCATCAGGCATGATCAATACATTAAAGTTTTTCCAATTCATCCTGCCAATATCATCTGCATTAATGAGCGTAAGCGGATAATCCAACTGTTGTTCAAAAAAATGCCATACCTCGCCTGCGTCACTAGAACTCACCCCTGTTCCTGTTAGTAATGCAACTTCAGGTTTGTGAATTAGATGTACATCTTCGCTTCCGAAATCATATCCTTTATCAACAAAACCTGAAGTGATTGTGCTAACACTGACATTTGTTGATTTCGCAGCTTCGCTTACAATCTGTGCCAGGTTATTTTCCTTCTCTTTATTTGATGTTTTTAAAATAAGCATAGTGCCTTTTTCAAATTTCCTACCGCCTGATTCAAAAGGCTGATCAGCATAACGCACTTTTATTTTTTTCTTCAACAAAACCGCAAGACATTTGGCGCTATTGAACGAAGTCCAGTTTATCGCATAACCATAAGCGTTATCAGGAATATCATTAGGTTTTAACTGAGGTTTTTCGTTTGATCCGTTAATATAATTTGGCGCACCATATACTTTTACCCCGTATACAAAAGGGACAGACCATGCAGTGATATCATACGTTGCCGAATCACTGATCCTGGAATTACGCTCAAACAAAACCTTGATCAGGTTAGATTTTGATTGATTGCAATTGATCACTATATCACCTGTTTCCGTTTTAAATGCTTCCTGTTTCCCCGTTTCATAGTTCATTCCGGTATATGCTCCGTTTGCTGCGTATTGCCATGTGATGACATTTCTATTGAGCAACGTTTTTACTGCGTCCAACCTGCCACCGTCGTTATCATTTTTAACTATATAAGATTTGAACTCTCCATACGGAGTTGATTTTGCATTGATAAAATACTTGTGAAATTCTTTTATCAGCCTTGCACTGTATTGCGAGCTTATTTCAATGGTTGACATTCCTGTTGTGAAATGATGCAGCAACCTGTCGTACAATGTAAGTGTATCGCCGGATGAAGTAAGGATCGCCAAACCTGCGCGGATGCCGCCTTGTTCAAATGTCATCCCGATCGCCCCGTCATATATCGGGTAGGTATCACCGTAACTCGGGTAAAAAAGATCGAACCGTTCTTTAGTAAAATATAACCATCCGTTCTGGTCAAAATATTTCGCATTATTTCTTCCGATCGTTTGCTGGAACTCCCGTTGCCATGGTGTGATCACTTCATGATAAGGCTCTGCTGCCGGTGCAAAATAATAGGGTGCATTGTATCCTTGTTCATGATAATCCACATGCACCTGCGGAAACCATTCGTTATATTTTTTTAGCCGTTGCTGTGTTTCTATTTGGGTTTGCCATGCCCAATCACGGTTCAGGTCAAAATTGTAATGATTGCTCCTGCCGCCGGGCCAGGGTTCATTATGTTCGCGGGCAGAAGGATCAGCATTTGGTGTTTTTCCAACAACAGAATTATACCAGTTAATATAACGGTCACGCCCATCCGGATTTATACATGGATCTATAACAACAACAGTGTTCTTCAGCCATTCTTTGGTTTGTTTATTATCCGGGTTCACCAATTCATATATTTCCTTCATTGACGCTTCAGAAGAAGCCGCTTCGTTTCCATGCACATTATAACTAAGCCAGATTATTGCCGGTGCATTTTCATCTGCAGGGGTTTTATCATTCAACATTCCCGCCAAGCGTAAGTTATTCAGCCGGATACTTTCCAATTTTTGCAGGTTTTCCGGCAGTGCAATAAAAGCAAGCAACAGCGGCCTGCCTTCATAAGTTTCGCCATATTGTTCCAGCTTCACCATTTCCGGCGCAGATTGAGCAACCTGTTTAAAATAATTCACAATTTTAAAATGCGGGGTGAAATGAGATCCTAACGGGTATCCTAAAAATTTTTCGGGAGAAGGGACAGATGTTTGTGCGTTCGAGAAAAATGTCAGTAAACAAAGACAAAGAGAAATGCAGTAGTTTTTCATGTTAATAAAATAAACAGTGAAAATAAGCAAAGCAGTAAAATAAAAAAAGCCGTTCTTATATAACAGTAGTGTAACCGAATATAATTTTACTTATGTATTTTTATGATTAAACATTCAATTGTATGATCAAGAAAATTACTGCCTGTTCAACAATATTTTTTTTGGTGGCTGCGCCGGTTTTAATGCTTGCCCAAACTGCAATCAATCCTTATAAATATTCTGTTCGCAAAAAAATTGAATGCACGCATGGGGCGGTAGTATCTGCCCATCCATTGGCAAGCCAGGTGGGTGTACAAATATTGAAAAAAGGAGGCAATGCTTTTGATGCGGCAATTGCCACACAGCTTGCACTTGCAGTAGTTTATCCCGGTGCAGGAAATATTGGCGGAGGCGGTTTTACGGTTGCACATCTTGCAAACGGAAAAAATATTGCTATCGATTTCCGGGAAAAAGCGCCGGGCAACGCAAACCGCGATATGTACCTCGATGCTAACGGGAATGTGCAAACGAATTTAAGCCAGAACGGTACTTTATCAACCGGCGTACCCGGAACAATTGCAGGGTTGTTTGCAGAATCGAAATACGGGAAACTTCCTTTTAAAGAGCTGATTCAACCTGCCATTGATCTTGCTGAAAAAGGGTATGTCATTAGCGAGCGAGAAGCAAGAACATTGAATGAATACCAGAAAGATTTTATGAAGTATAATAGCGTCACCCCGGTTTTTGTAAAAAAAGGCGGATGGAAAACCGGAGATACATTGGTGCAGAAAGAACTTGCAAAAACGCTTATACGTATCCGTGATAACGGAGCGAAAGGATTTTATGAAGGTGAAACTGCAGACCTCATCGTAAATGAAATGAAACGCAGCAAAGGAATTATCACCCATGAGGATCTGAAAAACTACCAGGCTATAGAACGTGATGCAGTAGTTTTCAATTACAAGAGAGATTATACTATCGTTACAATGCCATTGCCGAGCAGCGGTGGCGTGTTGTTGCCGCAGATGATGAAAATGATAGAAAACCAACCGTTGAAAAGTTTTGGTTTTGAATCGGTGAAAGCTGTTCATTTAATGACGGAAGTGGAGCGCCTTTCGTATGCTGACCGTGCAAAATATCTTGGCGACAAAGATTTTGTGAAAGTGCCGGTAAAAACATTAACAAGCGATGAATATGTTGCTGAGAGAATGAAATTATACAACCCCGATAAAGCAGGTAATAGCAAAGATATTCAGTCGGGTATTATACAAAAAGAAAGTGAAGAAACAACACATCTTAATGTATACGATAACGAAGGCAATTGTATTTCTATCACCACCACATTAAATGGTGAATATGGAAGTGCAACCGTTGTTGGGGGCGCAGGTTTTCTATTAAACAATGAAATGGATGATTTCAGCATTAAACCCGGAGTGCCGAATATGTATGGCGCCGTAGGCGGAGAAGCAAATGCAATTGCAGCAAACAAAAGAATGTTGAGCTCAATGACACCGTCTGTAGTATTAAAGAACGAAAAACCGTACTTAATTGTCGGCACACCGGGTGGCACAACCATTACTACATCCGTATTCCAAACGATCGTGGATATTATTGAATTTGATATGAGCCCGGAAGATGCAGTGAATGCACCAAAATTCCATCACCAATGGTTACCCGATATTTTGTTTGTTGAAAAAGATTTTCCGATGAACGTGCGTGAGGAACTACAAAAAATGGGGTACCAGATAAAACAACGTGAAGCGATCGGAAGAACAGAGGTAATAAAAATTTCAGACGGAAAAATCATTGCTGTGGGTGATAAACGCGGGGATGATACGGCTGAAGGATTTTGAAACTGATGTCAGATGGTTGTTGATTGATGATTGATGTTGAAAATTAAATTTTAAAATTATGGCATCGTCATTAGGAAATATTTATCTCGATTCTGCGATAAAAAGATTATTGACTTACAAAACGCTTGGGGATAAAACATTTGTTCAGTTGAACGATGAAGATTTTCATTATGCACCAAATGAAGTATCGAACAGTATTGCAGTGATCATTCAACATGTTAGTGGAAATATGCTGAGCCGATGGACAAATTTTTTGACTGAAGACGGAGAAAAGGAATGGCGCAACCGCGACACAGAATTTGATGAACAAAAATTGAATAAAGAACAGCTTATTGCATTATGGGAAAAAGGATGGAAATGCATGTTGGACACTTTGCATTCGTTAACGGAAGATGATCTTTTAAAAACTATTTATATCCGCAGCGAACCGCTTTCAGCAATTGATGCGATCAACCGGCAGTTGGCGCATTACCCGCATCATGTGGGGCAAATTCTTTATGCTGCTAAAATCATTAAGGGAAATGACTGGCAAAACTTATCTATACCAAAAGGAAAATCGGAAGAATTTAATAAAGGGATGACAGGGAAGAAGTAGCAAGTTGTAAGTTATTTGTTACCTGAAGAACACTAACATCGACATCAATGACAGCAAAAGTGTTTATTGATTTTAATTTCTCAGATGATCGAAGAATTAACCACATAGAAACATAGACAAATAGCTGCCGAATAATTTCTGCGGTTCAAATCATCCGATGGCCTGGAGCCATCGGATGATGAAGCGCTCAATAGCATTGTTGCCGCACAAGAGCCTGCCTGCGGTAGGCAGGTGCGACGCAACAATGCTTAATAGTAGTTCTATCGCTGGTTACATAAATAAAAAGTGGTAAGTGCAGGTTGTTAGTGATAATTAGGGTGCGTTTACTCTTTGGATATACAAACTTTAAACTGCCTTTTGTGAACTATTTTCCGCTTACTGTTTACTGCTTACCGCTCACTCTCAAAACATTTTAACAAATTTGTACACGTCAGCAGGCTTTAAGCCCGGCTTTGGTATTGAATTTGCACTTAGTTCAGCGATTCGCTATTTTTACAAATCCTAATTCCCAACCACTGAAAAAGGCGTTAAAAATATCCGGGCATATAGTCCTAACCTTATTGTTTTTTCTTCTGGCATTGTGGCTCTTGGCACAGGCTATCGATCGGAAATCAGTAGTGTACGGAATTTTATTTGCCGCTTCCCTATGGTTACTGGCAAAAGTAACCACAAAGATATCTGCAATTACCACCATTCTTTTTTTCCTGGTTATTGGAATATTGATACAAACCACCCCGGTACAAACCTGGCTGGTATCAACGGCAGCCGGTAAACTTTCCAAAAGCCTTCATACTGAAATAAGCATCCGCCGGGTAAGTTTTTCATTCTTCAATAAAATGATATTGCGTGATGCGTTGGTACGCGACCGCAATAACGACACGCTTGTTTATGCAGGGCAGTTTCGTGTAAACATCACCGACTGGTTCTTTACAAAAAAATCCATTGAACTGCAGTATATCGGGTTAACCGATGCAACGATAAAATTGCAGCGAAAAGATTCCGTCTGGAATTACCAGTTCATCGCCGATTATTTTGCAGGGCCGAAAAAAAAGGATACGTCGTCGGGAATTGAATTACACCTGAAGAAAATACAGTTGAACAATATTCATTTATTGAAAAAAGATGAGTGGCGCGGGGAAGATATGGAGCTTCGCCTTGCTTCATTATTGGCAGATGCAGATGAAATTGATTTGACCAGAAAAAGAGCAAACATCAACCTTTTGGAATTTACAGAACCTTCATTTGCTATTTCGAATTATACCGGGCGGAGGCCATATCCGCCACCTGCAGATACAGCAGAAATTAAAAACGACCCGGACCATTTACGCTGGAATGCTGCAGGATGGGACATTATATTGAAATCAGGTATCATCAAAAACGGAACATTCCAGGACAATAAAATTGATGGCGAAAAACCTGATCCGTATTTTGACGGCCATCATATTTATTTTTCATCCATCAACTGGGATTTTAAGAATGTACATTTTTATAAAGACACCGTTATCGCACAAATGCAGTTGAGCACAAAAGAGCGTAGTGGCATTACCGTTAGAAAATTAGCTGCACAGATAAAAGTTTTTCCGGAAGCGATGGAGTTTGCAAAACTTGACCTGCAAACCAACAAAAGCCATTTGCGTAATTTTTTTGCGATGCGTTATAAAAGTTTTGATGACATGTCTGACTTTGTTACGAAGGTAAACATGGAAGGGGATTTTACAGATGCAGATGTTGACAGCGATGATATCGCTTATTTCGCACCGGAATTAAAAGACTGGAAAAAAAATATTCACCTCACCGGAATTATTGCAGGCCCGGTTGCTGACTTGCGTGGCAGAAATGTGCTTATTGCTGCGGGAAAAAACACCTTGCTTAATGGCGACATCCACATGAAAGGTTTGCCTGATATTGATAGCACTAAGATCGAATTCCGATCGAATGAATTCCGCACGAATTATAAAGACATGGTAACGCTGATACCGCAACTGAAAACGGTTACGCAACCTCGCCTTGACCTAATCGAATACCTGCGTTTTAAAGGCACCTTCAATGGTTATATAAAAGATTTTGTTACCAACGGAACCATTGAAACCAATCTCGGCACCCTTGTCACGGATGTGAATATGAAATTGCCGGATAATAAAGTGAGCAGTTATTTTGGTACACTAAATACAGAAGATTTTGATCTCGGAAAATTTTTAGATAATGATGCGTTGGGTGAAATTTCTTTTTCCGGAAAAGTAAACGGCACAGGGCTCAGCGCAAAAACATTAAACGCAGCATTAGATGGCAACATACACAATTTACATTTTAATGATTATACCTACCAGGATATTGCTGTGAATGGAGCAATAGCAAAACGTAAATTTAACGGCCACCTTGTTTCAAACGACCCGAACCTTCAGGCGCAACTCAATGGTTTGATCGACTTCAGTACCAATGTTCCGAAATTTGATTTTAATGCGCAGATCGCGCAAGCTGATTTCAAAAAATTAAATTTCACAAAAGAGCAGATAGAGTTCAACGGTAAAGTGCTTTTCAATTTTACCGGGAATACTGTCGATAACTTTTTGGGCACAGCACGCATTTACGAAGGTGCCATTTTTAAAAATGGCGAACGCATATCTTTCGATTCGCTAACTGTTGAGTCCAGCGTTGTTGATAATAATAAAACGATCACTGTAGAAAGTAATGAGTTCGATGCAGCACTTGTTGGTGAATTTTCTATCAGCGAACTTCCTGCAGCATTTCAGACTTTCCTGAACAAATATTATCCCAGTTATATAAAACCTGTGAAAACAAAACTGGCGAACCAGAATTTCAGTTTTGTAATCACCACAAAAAAAGTAGATGATTATATAGACCTGTTTGAAAAAAATACAAGAGGCTTCAACAATACAACCATCAGCGGGCGTATCAATACAAAAGAAAATTTGTTTGATTTGAATGCTGAAGTGCCGCAATTCAGTTATAAAAACATTTCTTTTTACAACGTAAACCTTAAAGGAAACGGGAACTTAGATAGTTTATCGTCCGATGCAACTATCGGTGAAGTATATGTGAACGACAGTTTACATTTTCCCTCTACACATATTCAATTGCATTCTGCCGCAGATGTATCGGATGTAAAGATCACTACGAGCGCCAACCAAACACTGAACTCTGCAAATATTGCGGCACAGGTAAAAACGTTGCGGGATGGGGTACGCATCAAATTCAAACCATCCACATTTGATGTGAACAGTAAAAACTGGACTATAGACAAAGATGGAGAGTTGGTGATCAGCAACAGTATAGCAGCCGCCAATAACCTGCGTATTTATAGCGACGAGCAGCAAGTACTCATCACAACACACCCTTCAACACAAGGAAACTGGAATGATGTACACATTGATCTGAAAAAAATAAATATCGGAGATTTTACCCCATACTTTGTAAAAGGCGACAGGCTTGAAGGATTACTGACAGGCACAACCGAAATCGCTGATCCCTTTGGCGCGAAACAAAATATTACATTCAGCGGTCGTACAGAACAATTCCGGCTTAATGATGATTCACTCGGAAAAATTGATATAACAGGGAACTATGATAAAACAAGCGGCCTGGTAAATGCACAAGTAAATTCGGATAATAAAAATTACCAGTTCGATCTGAATGCAGTTATTAATACGAGGGATAGCGCATCTGTACAACCTGTCAATATCACACTCAATTTAAAAGACACAAAGATTGACCTTCTTGAAAAATACCTTAATTCTGTTTTCACAAATATATCCGGTTATGCTTCGGGCAAGTTACAAATCGCAGGGCCGGGAAATCAATTAAAATATATTGGCAAGCTTCAGCTACGTGATGGCAAAATGAAAGTTATTTACACGCAGTGTACGTATAAAATTCCATTTGCCAACGTGGATATGGAAGATGGGTATATTGATTTTGGGTCTTTCGAAATACAAGATACACTTGGGCATAAAGGACAGGTTACACGGGCAAGATTAAATCATCAATCGTTCGGCAATCTTTCTTATGATTTTGCGATCAATACCAACAAGCTTTTGCTGTTGAATACAAAACTGGTTGACAATAACCAGTTCTATGGAAAAGTAATTGGCAAAGCAAATTTCACATTGACGGGCAAACAGGAAAACATGATCATGAATATCAGTGGCGAGCCTACTGACAGTTCAACATTGGTTTTGCCCCCATCGGTGAGCCGGGAAAGTGGCGAGGCTGATTTTATAGTCTGGAAAGTGTATGGAACTGAGATGAAGAATGTAAGCAACAAACAGGGAACGAACCTTACCATGAACCTTAATGTTACAGCAAATAATTATGCAACGGTATATGTAGTACTTGATCCGCTGACAAACGATGTGATCAAGGCAAACGGCCATGGCAATTTGCATATACGTGTTGGAACAAATGAGGATTTAACAATCAATGGAAGATATGATATTGATAAAGGAAGTTACAATTTCACGTTTCAATCCTTAATAAGAAAACCGTTTACATTTAATAATAATGCCGACAATTACATTCAATGGTCGGGCAATCCGTACAACGCGAATATTAATATTGAAGCAATCTATGAAGCGGAAAATGTACGCTTCACAGACCTTGGTGTACTGGATCAGTCAAGCTTAGATAAATCAAGCCTGAATGCAAAATCATATAGAGGACCGGTGCTTGTGATTGCAAAACTTACAGAAAGCCTTACTTCACCGAAAATTGACTTTGATATAGAGCTACCAGCAAACAGCCAATTGAAAAACGATACCTATACAATGGGATTGTTGCAAACAATTCAGCGGGATAAAAATGAATTAAATAAACAGGTTTCGTTTTTGCTGGTGTTCAATCAATTTGCACCTATGACCACAACTGCGTTTGATGCAACAACTGCACTTACCGGAGCTGTTGTAAATAGTATTTCCGGGGTTATATCAAATGTGTTCAACAGGCAGTTCTCTAATTTCTTTCAGAAAGTATTCAGAGACCCAAGCATTAAAGTAAACTTCAATACTACATTGTATAATGGAAGTAATTATTTGGAGGGTGTTGATCCGACGAAAGTTAACTACGACAGAACGAACCTTAATCTTTCCATAGGAAAAAGTTTTTTGAATGAACGCCTGACTTTTATTTTCGGAAGCGCATTGGATTTTGGTTTAAGCGCTGCGCAGGCACAGGCTTCTGCATTTCAATTCCTGCCAGATTTCACGATGGAATATAAAGTAACTCCCGATGGAAGATTTACACTAAGTTTATTTTACCGCGATTCATACAACTATCTTTCCGTAGCAAACCACACGGAAAACCGTTCCGGCGGAAGCATATCTTATTCCAAAGATTTTGACCGCTTCGATGAATTATTCAAGAAGAAAAAGAAAGACAAACCGAAACCTGTTCCACCGCCACCTCCGGCTGATAATGGAAGTCAATAATCATCTGAAAAAAATTATTTTAGTATTTGATGACCAAGTTTGTCGCGTTTTGTCTGCAGGTATTTTTCATTGTGCGGATTTGGTGCTACTTCGATCGGAACCGTGTCTACGATTTCCAATCCGTAACCTAATAAGCCCGCACGCTTTTTAGGATTATTGCTGATGAGGTTGATTTTTGTCACGCCGAGATAGCGCAGTATTTGTGCACCAACTCCATAATCCCTTTTATCCATCGGGAAACCTAAATGCAGATTCGCTTCTACAGTATCCATCCCATTCTCCTGAAGTTTGTATGCTTTTAATTTATTCACCAATCCAATTCCACGCCCTTCCTGGTTCATATATAAAATCACGCCGGTACCTTTTGCTTCTACCATTTGCATGGCTTTGTGCAATTGTTCGCCGCAATCACAGCGAAGCGATCCCAAAATATCACCGGTAAAGCAAGAAGAGTGTACACGCACTAAAACCGGTTCATCTTTTTTCCATTCGCCTTTTATTAATGCGAGATGTTCGTTCGAAGTATTTTTTTCTTTGAAAGCGATCAATTTAAAATGTCCGTATTGAGTCGGCATATCTACCCGAACAATTTCTTCGATCAGTGAATCTGTTTTCAAACGATATTCGATCAGATCTTTTATCGAAACCAATTTACAATCGAATTTTTTTGCGATCACTTTTAATTCAGGCAGGCGTGCCATTGTTCCGTCTTCGTTCATAATTTCTACTAAAACTCCTGATGCGCTAAAGCCTGCAAGCCTTGCCAGGTCTATGGTTGCTTCTGTGTGACCGGCCCTTCTTAATACACCGCCGTTTTTTGCACGCAAAGGAAAAATATGCCCAGGGCGGCCTAAATCTTCCGGCCTTGTGGATTTATCAACTAATGCAAGAATTGTTTTTGCACGGTCGTGTGCTGAGATCCCGGTTGTACATCCATGACCTAATAAATCAACGGATACAGTGAAAGCCGTTTCATGTAATGCCGTATTATTATTTACCATCAGTTCCAGTTCCAGTTCATCGCAGCGTTCTTCCACGAGTGGTGCACAAATCAAACCCCTTCCGTGTTTGCTCATGAAATTGATCAGTTCGGGAGTTATATTTTCAGCAGCAGTAATAAAGTCGCCTTCGTTCTCGCGGTCTTCATCATCTACCACAATCACTAATTTTCCCCTTTTTATATCTTCAATCGCACTTTCAATAGTATCTAACATCAGTAAAAATTTAACTGCAAAGATAACAATTGCAAAACATAAAGGTTTAATGCTATCCTTATGGGTAGCAGATCATTTTGAATTCGCACAGAGGCGCAATGGACGCAGAGTATTAATGATATTTGATTTCTCAGCGTTCTCTGCGCCTCTTCGTGAAATACTTTCAAATTAACCTAACCCTTATCGCAACTGGTTTACAATAAAAACGAAACATTAATTCTATGAGTTGCCGCTGATTCTATTTTGGAAAGAACAAGGGCGTCAAGTACTTTTGCTGCGCAAATAATTTTTTCACTCAAAATATTTTCCGATGAAAGTAACGGTTGTAGGTGCAGGCGCTGTCGGCGCAACCTGTGCCGATAATATTGCAAGAAAAGAACTCGCAACTGAACTGGTTTTACTTGATATTAAAGAAGGTTTGGCAGAGGGTAAAGCCCAGGATATGATGCAAACTGCTGCACTGCTTGGCTTTGATACAAAGATCACAGGAAGCACAAATGATTATTCAAAAACTGCCAACAGCGATGTAGTAGTGATCACCTCCGGGTTACCGCGCAAACCGGGAATGACGCGTGAAGAACTGATAGGTACAAATGCAGGTATAGTAAAAGGTGTTGCTGAAAACATTTTAAAATATTCACCTAACGCTATCCTGATCATCATCAGCAACCCGATGGATACAATGACCTATCTTGCTTTAACAGCAACCGGTTTACCTAAAAATAAGATCATCGGAATGGGCGGCGCTTTGGATAGTGCCCGCTTCAAATATCAATTAAGCCAGCATCTTGGCGCAAGCCCTGCCGACCTTAATGCTGTTGTTGTTGGCGGTCATGGCGATACAACAATGATTCCTTTAATTCGCCTCGCAACATGGAATAGCGTTCCCGTCACTAAATTATTAAGCGAAGAGCAACAAAAACAAATTGTTGCCGATACTATGGTTGGGGGAGCTACGTTGACCAAACTCATCGGAACTTCTGCATGGTATGCTCCGGGAGCTGCCGGTGCTTCATTAGTGGAAAGCATTGTTCGTGATGAAAAGAAATTAATTACCTGTTGCGTTGCACTTGATGGTGAATACGGACAGAAAGATATTTGCCTCGGCGTACCTGTTATCATTGGAAAAAATGGATGGGAAAAAATAGTTGATTTCGGATTGAACGCAGACGAGCAGGCATTATTCAACAAAAGTGCAGATGCTGTCCGCAGCATGAATGATGTGTTGAAAACATTATAGAATCATCTTCTTTTATCTTCTACGAAGCAGGCTAAACAGCCTGCTTTGTTTTTTAAAAAATGTATATTAACTTTAATGTGTTATAGGTGCTATCTCCCCAATCCTTACTGAATCGCCACTCTCTCTTTTAATATCTGTTCTATCTGAGTTAACCAACATATATCCTTCAAAAACTAACTTTTAACTACCTAAACCGAAAAGATGAAAAAGTTAGCTCTGCTATTATTTGTTGCTGTTGTAACAAGCTCAACTGCTTTTTGCCAACCAGGATTTCAAAAACATAATCCATTACTGGACCTGAACCTGAGTCCATCTCACAATCAAAAGATCAATCCGGAATTTAATTCCGGCATCAATCCAAAATTCAACTGGAATTTAAACCCTATGCACAATGATGCATTGAACCCGATCAAAAACCAAACGATCAATCCGCAATCAAACCCCGCACTGAATCCAAAATTGTGCGAGGTGCTGAACCCGATGTTTGCAAATGCACTTCACCCCAAAAACCCGGTGTGGCACGGAACATTTTTATTTGACAAGGAAGATAAACTGATCGGATATATTTCAATGGCATGCCAGCAAATACTGCTTTCATTTAATACCGGAGGTGACTGGACCGGGTATTATGTAAAGAGTTCGTTCAATACTTATAATGAGTTTACCGTTGAAGGCGTATGGACAGGAAAATATTTGTGCCCTGATTTAAATGAAGGTTATAATCTTTTTACTAATGAGGGAGATTGGACGGGAAACCATATTAAGTAAGTTGAAAAGTTGCCAGATGAAAGATGACTGATGACCAACTTAATTTTGAAATTGCTTTTTATATAGAAATTTGCATCTGAGACTGTCATTTATCAACTGCCAACTGTCATCTTTTTCTTCCAAGAAATTTTAGAATAGTATCATGCAATTCGTGCACGTCAATCAACTCCATACATTTAAAATGCCCTTTGGGACATTTTTCATACCCGATCTTTGAACAAGGCCGGCAGGAAAGATTTTTTATTTCAACAATTTCATACGGCAATATTGTTGGCGATTGTATAGAAGATATTGCCCTTGTATAATTTTCACCATAATAAGGATACATTCCAAATTCAGGAACCGTATTCCCCCAAAGCGAAATAACAGGACGCTTAAAGGCGGCCGCAATATGCATCAGCCCAGTATCATTGGTGATAACAAGCTTGGCACGTTTAACAAGGTCTGCAGATTCATTCAGGCCGAATTTTCCGCAGGCGTTATAAATTTTTATTTTATCAGACTCTGCTATCTCATCTCCGTCATTTCCGTCTTCCGGTCCTCCAAGCAAAATAATCGGGTGGTCAATGAGTTTGCAAAGTTCTTTCCATTTATGAACAGGTAATTTTTTTGTATTTACTGCCGCACCGATCACACAACCGATATAACCTGCAAGATGCGATGCTGGAATATCTGTTTCCTTAACATGATCTTTTTCGGGAATAAAATAATCCAACCCCATTCCATCATTTTGCACACCAAAAGATGAGAGGGTTTCCATATAACGGTCAACTATATGCGCTTTTGGAAGCCGGTTGATTTTAAATGCCGTTAACAGCCATTTTTGAATATTCAGTTTCTGAAAAGAAAACGATTGTTTCTTTAATGCCTTTTTTACTTTTAAAGAGCGCAGGTTGTGGTGCAGGTCGATGACGAAATCGAAATTTTCTTTTTTTAAATGGCTTACGGTTTCTTTAAGATTGTTTTTCAGCAAATGAATCTTATCGATATAAGGATTTGCTTCAAGAATATGTTTGTATGTTTTTTTGGAGAGATAATGTACCTCTGCGTTTGGCAATTGCTTTTTTAAACACCGGATGACCGGTGTTGTAAGAACAATATCCCCGATAGAAGAAAAACGAATGATTAAAAACTTCATGATACAAATTATGCCGGTCAGCGTTCAATATAATTCAGGTCTTTTCCGAAAGTTTCTTCAGTAAGCGCAAGGGAAATAAAACCAATAGCAAATACCACAATGCCGGTAATCCATCCGCTCTTCACATAAGCCTGCGAAGGTTCAATATACGATTGTAATGTTACGAACAATAATGATACAAGATTAAGTGAACCTCTCGCCATATTTGGCGCAGTGGTAGCTACCGTTGCTCGGATATTTGTGCCGAATTGTTCTGCAGCCATAGTAACAAACATTGCCCAGAACCCGGTTCCAAAACCGAGAAACACGCACACTAAATAAACCATATTCGACGATTGCCCATCCAGGTTAAAATACCAGATCACAGACAATGCAGTGATAATATGAAAGAGATACAATGATTTTTTCCTGCTTTTCATCCATTGGCTGATAAAACCAATTAAAATATCACCGACACAAATTGCTGCGTAAGAAACCATCACTGCTTTTCCGGGATCAACTTTTCCCTGAACATTCATTTTAGCTGCGAATTTATCGGAGAAGCTTATAAGAATTCCGATCACATACCAATTCGGCAATGCAATTAATATTGCGGTAAGATATTTTTTCAGGCGCTTCCCATTGGTGAATAACATTAAAAAATTTCCTTTCTGCACATTCTCACTATCTGCAATGCTTTTAAACATCCCCGATTCAAGCACGCCCACACGTAGGAATAATAACAAAAATCCCAATCCTCCACCAATGAAGTAACATGTACGCCAGCCGCTACCATCAGGCCCAACAAATTGCTGCCGTATAAAATATGCAAACACAGCTCCGCTCAAACCAATGCCTGCAACCATTGATGTTGCAATCCCCCTTCTTTCTTTTGGCATCAGTTCGCTTACTAAAGTTATTCCGGCGCCTAATTCGCCGGCAAGCCCAAGCCCTGTAATAAAACGCACCAGCGCATATTGGTCAACGTTATGAACAAAACCGTTTGCAATATTTCCAAGGGAATATAAAATGATCGATGCAAATAATACACGCAACCTTCCTTTCTTATCGCCCAATACCCCCCAGATAATACCGCCAATCAATAAGCCAAGCATCTGTATGTTAATAATGTGCAATCCTTCCCTGGCAATTGCTGCATCATCAAGCCCAAGCGATTTTAATGATGGAACACGAATAATGCTGTATAACAACAAATCATAGATATCAACAAAATAACCTAAGGCCCCAACGATCACGGCGAGATTGAAAAGAGGTGGGTTTTTCTGCTCCATGTTTTTTAGTTTATTAAGAAGGTTGATCCGTATTTTCTTTTTTCTTTCCAAAAAATAATTTGTACAAAACGGGCAATGTGGTAATAATAATAATCACGAGGGTTATCCCTTCAATATGGTCTTTCAAACTATATCCCAATTTTTCCAGTACAAGCGCCTGCAAAAAGTGGCCGCCAAGCATCATGGAGCTCACCCAGCAAATACTGCCAATAATATTATAGAAGTGAAAACTCTTTTTATCCATCTTAACTACGCCTGCAACAATCGGTGCAAACGTCCTGATGATAGGAAGGAATTTTGCAAGAAAGATCGTTCCCTTTCCGTACTTCTCATAAAAATCATGCGCACGCAAAAGGTGTTTCTTCTTGAATAAAAAAGAATCTTTTCGTTCATATAACAGTGGCCCGGTTTTATTTCCGAACCAGAAACCCACCATATTACCGAGAATAGATGCGATGATCACCAGGATAATGATAACACTGTAATGGATATCAAAAAATTCTTTAGCAAGGTCATTTATATAAATACCTGCTGCAAAAAGCAAGCTGTCGCCGGGGAGAAAAAAACCGATCAATAACCCTGTTTCAGCAAAAATCACAAACAGCAACATATATAAACCGCCGTTATGAATGATCCACTCTATGAATTGCTGTATAAACCCTTTTTCCATGTCAGTAATTTTGTAGCACGAATTTTATTGAATCACACGAATAAATTTTCAACCTAATTTTCCATAAAAACAATTCATACGATTCGTTATAATTCGTGTTTTTTATTTTTCTTCTGTATAACCGATGCCTAACGAATTTTCCATTTTGCTTACAACTGCTGTTGCCAAACTGTTTCCTACAACATTTGTTGCGCTTCTTGCCATATCTAAGATCTGGTCGATTCCCAACAACAATAATAACCCTTGTTGCGGAATATTGAACAATGACAACGTTCCTGCAATAACAACAAGTGATGCCCTCGGAACGCCTGCAATGCCTTTACTCGTGAGCATCAATACCAATAACATAGATACTTGTTGCATCAGCGGCATGTGCATGCCATAAGCCTGTGCAATGAATAGAGATGCAAAAGTCATGTACAACATGCTTCCATCCAAATTAAAAGAATATCCTAATGGCAAAACGAAACTTACTATTTTATTAGGGCAACCGAATTCTTCCAGTTCAGACAGAAGTTGCGGGAATGCGGATTCGGAGCTTGCCGTGCTGAAAGCCAGCAGTACTGCATCTTTCACGCGGTAGACCAGTTGCAGGGCACGCTTTCCGATAAATAATGAGGCGATCAAAATCAGGAATGCCCATAAACACAAAATGCTTGCATAGAAGCTTATAATAAATTTTCCATAGGTATATAGGATCTCGGGGCCTTTTATAGCAAGTACCGCAGTGATCGCGGAGAATGCTGCAAGCGGCGCAAGTTTCATCACATAACCTGTCATTTTTAAAACAACATGCGCCACTGCATCAAGCCCTTTGATAATTATTTTTCCCTGCTCCCCTATTGCTGCTGTAGCGATTCCAAAAAATACAGAGAATGCAACGATCTGTAATATTTGATTTGTTGCCATTGCTTCAACTATGCTTTCCGGGAAAACGTGTTCAATAAAATTTTTAAATGATATAGAAGTTTGTTCCAGCGTTGCTTTTACTGTTGTTTCTGGCAATGGCAGATGAAGTTTCTCTCCGAGTTGTAAAATATTCATCATCACCATTCCAAACAAGAGAGATATTAACGACATGCTTAAAAACCATAGCAACGTTTTGCCACCAATCCTTCCAACAGCTTTTATATCGCCGAGTTTTGCAATGCCTACAACCAATGTAGAAAAAACAAGCGGCGCAATGATCATTTTTATTAAGCGGAGAAAAATTTCAGTGACCAATGAAATAGCAGATGAAAAGCCAGTAATCCATTCTTTCGAAGCATTGAAATGAATAACAAGTCCTGTTAATATGCCGGCAAGCATAGCAATTAATATCCACCCGGTCAAACTGATCTTTCTCATAAGCAGTGTGGTAATAAACTGCAAAAAATCGAAAAATATTGAATTGGCAAAACTTTGGCCACAGATTCACAAATTGTCAGCCAATATAAAATCTGATTGTGTATAAAAATCACTACAGATTGATGAAGGACATGTAAAGGGGGAGGCATTTATCTTTTTGAAAAAATCTGTGAATCTGTGGCAATGAAACACCTTGCGTATTAATTATTTGCTTATTTTACGAGCCATATCATTCCACAACTATAACCAATTTTCAACTGTATGAGTTTATTCAGAAAAAAATCTTTGTCTGATATATTGGCTCAGGCCGCAGAATCAGAAAAAGGCCTGAAAAGGACGCTTGGAGCTGCAAGCCTTGTTGCTCTTGGTATCGGAGCCATTATTGGCGCCGGTTTGTTTGTGCGCACTGCTGCTGCTGCAGGACAAGCTGCAGGCCCCGGAGTTACATTATCTTTCATAGTAGCTGCCGTTGGTTGTGCATTTGCCGGATTGTGCTATGCAGAGTTTGCTGCAATGATCCCTATTGCAGGAAGTGCTTATGCTTACTCTTATGTGACAATGGGAGAATTAATTGCATGGATAATTGGTTGGGCGTTGATCATGGAATATGCATTGGGCGCAGCAACAGTTTCGATAGCGTGGAGCGAATATTTAAACCGGCTTTTAGGAGGAGCAATACCTTATGCGTGGTGCCACTCGCCATTAGAAAGTTTTACAGATGCAGCAGGCGTTCATCAACAAGGTATAATAAATCTTCCTGCACTTTTCATTTTACTTGTACTAACTCTTCTACTTATCAAAGGAACGCAGGAATCAGCAATGGTAAACTCGATCATTGTATTTATAAAAGTTGCTATTGTTTTAATTTTTATTGCAGTTGGATGGCAATTCATCAAACCAGAAAATCATACACCATATTTAATTCCTGCAAATACACCGCCGGTAATAGATCAGGCCGGTAAAGTTATTGCAGATTATAGTGGGTGGAATAAGCATGGATGGGGAGGCGTTTTAGGTGGTGCTGCAATTGTTTTCTTTGCATTTATCGGTTTTGATGCAGTGAGCACTGCTGCACAGGAAGCAAAAAATCCAAAGAGGGATATGCCTATTGGAATATTAGGTTCGTTGGTAGTTTGTACAATACTCTATATTTTATTCGGGCATGTGTTGACAGGAGTTGCAAGCTGGAAAGATTTTGTTGACCCGGCTAAAGGAAGAGAAGCATCAGTCGCTTATGCTATTGCAACGTATATGCATGGTTATGGTTGGTTAGCAACATCTGTAACAGTAGCAATTCTTGCTGGTTTCTCTTCTGTGATTTTAGTAATGTTAATGGGGCAAAGCCGTGTGTTTTATACAATGTCAACAGATGGATTGTTGCCAAAAACATTTTCTGACCTGCACCCAAAATTCAGGACGCCGTACAAAAGCAACGTGATCCTTTTCGTTTTTGTAGGAGCGTTTGCAGCATTTGTTCCCGGAAGTGTTGCAGGCGACCTTACCTCCTTCGGAACATTGTTCGCATTCGTTCTTGTTAGCATTGGTGTCTGGATTTTGCGTGTAAAAGCACCTGATATTGAACGTCCATTTAGGGCACCGATCGCACCTGTTGTATCAGTTTTAGGCGCAGTTATTTGTTTTGTAATGATTATCAGTCTTGACAAAAACACATTAATAACAGCATTCGGTTGGATGATTTTAGGGCTGATCGTTTATTTCTTATATAGCCGTCATCACAGTAAATTAAAAACACCGGGAGAAATTCTTCCTCACGCAAAAGATTTTGAATAAAGAAAGCCGCCTTCGGGCGGTTTTTTATTTGCAGCACTTGAGTTATTTTTGCTGCCCGAAAACAGTTATCCGAACTACAAACTAAAAACTACAAACCATACAACATGGGAAGGATTTTTGAAGTAAGAAAGCATACGATGTTCGCCCGTTGGGACAGAATGGCGAAACAGTTCACACGTATTGGAAAAGAAATTGCAATTGCTGTAAAATCCGGCGGGCCAGACCCGAACAGCAACCCTGCATTACGACGCTGTTTTCAGAATGCAAAAAGCGTGAACATGCCCAAAGACCGTGTCGAAGCTGCGATCAAAAGGGCAATGGGCAAAGAAATGGAAAACTACGAAGAAGTGTTGTATGAGGGATATGCGCCGCATGGAGTTGCTGTGTTAGTAGAAACAGCTACAGATAATACGACAAGAACCGTGGCCAACATCCGCAGCTATTTCACCAAAGGAAATGGTAATATGGGCACAAGCGGGAGCGTGAGTTTCCAATTCAAAAAAATGGGTGTTTTTAAATTAAAACCTGAAGGTTTGAACCAGGATGACCTTGAATTAGAACTCATCGATTTTGGATTGGAAGAAATGGGTGAAGGCACCGGCGAAAATAATGAACCGATATTGATACTAAGGACTGGCTTCAGTGATTTTGGAAATATGCAAAAAGCGTTGGAAGAAAAAAAGATCACGCCGATCAGTGCAGAAGTTGAATGGATACCGACAGTTACTGTTGAACTTCCCGAAAACCAGGCGGAAGAAGTGTTGAAACTGGTAGATAAATTAGAACAGGATGATGATGTACAGAAAGTGTTTCATAATTTAAAATAGTGAATAGTGAATAGTCAATCGTGAATGGCAAAAAATTGAAAACCTGCGGAGTATCTTGCAGGTTTTTTATTTATGTATTATCCACTTTTCACCATTCACTTTTACGACTGAGGATTCACCATTCAATGACTATACGTTTCACGGGTCTGAATGCTGTCTATATATTCCACTCCGGAACCACCTTTTTCAAAATATAAAGCTCGGGTAACGATTTGCAAAGTATCTTTCGTCAATTTGGTTATTTTAGTTGGCTTGATGTACAGAGTATACCCTGCGGGAATTGGTATCAGTGGTGGATATCCTAATAACAATGTAGAATCATTCAACAATTCCCAATTCTCATGATCATCTGATAATGTGGGGTTATAACAAGGATTTTTCTCATCATACGTTTTATTCGTGTGAAAAGATATGGAAGCAACACAGCCGTTGTTTCGTGTGTAAACTGAATTGATAATTTCATTTGCCTGAAGTGTAACTGTATCAGTATATCTCCATTTCCATTCAGTGCTGGTAAGGTTTTGTTCTGTTACTGAAAGTTGTTGCTTGTTTGATTTGCTGCAGCTTAATAAAATAGTGGAGAATAAAGAAAGAAAGTAAAATCGTTTCATATACAAGGTTTATGTATATAAACTTCCGAATTACTTTTCTAACCAAATCTATCTTATGCGTTAAAAAAACTGTAAACAATCATTTATAGGTTCTATTAACAAATACAAAATTTGCTTTGACATTTAATAGCAATAAATAATTCGTGTGGAAAATTACTCTCTCATCATTTCACGTATCACGTCAATGATCTCTTCTGCATTCGGTTTGCTGAAGTAATCGCCGTCGCTGGCATAAGCAGGGCGATGCGCTTTTCCTGTAATAGTTCGCGGTGCAACATCAAGCCAGCGGTACCCGCCTTGCTCTTCCATCACTTTATTGAACATATAACCGGCTGCGCCACCAGGTACATCTTCGTCAACAAAAACGATCCGGTTTGTCTTTTTTAATGATCCGAGGATTTTATGATGAATATCGAAAGGCAAAAGCGTTTGCACATCAATGATCTCGCAACTGATCTCTAATTTCTCCAAAACTTCCACTGCTTCCTGGATGATGCGCAGGGTTGACCCGTAAGAAACAATAGTCACATCATCTCCTTCTTTGATAATTTCCGGTACGCCTAACGGTACTGTATACCCTAAAAGGTTGTTTGGCAATTTTTCCTTCAAACGATAGCCGTTCAGACATTCAATGACCAAACCGGGATCGACACCTTTCAGCAACGTATTATACATACCTGCAGCCTGCACCATATTGCGCGGCACGCAGATATGCAACCCGCGCAATGAATTTATAATTACGCCAAGCGGGGAACCGCTGTGCCAGATGCCCTCAAGACGATGGCCGCGTGTCCGCACAATCAAAGGCGCAGTTTGTTTTCCTGCGGTACGGTATTGCAGCGAAGCAAGGTCGTCGCTCAATGGTTGCAACGCATACAACAGGTAATCCAGGTATTGAATTTCTGCAATCGGGCGCAAGCCGCGCAATGCCAACCCAATCCCCTGCCCCATTATGGTTAATTCGCGAATACCTGTATCAAAAATTCTATCGGATCCGTATTTTGCCTGTAGCCCGGCGAAGCCCTGGTTTACATCACCGATCTGGCCTACATCTTCCCCGAAAGCAATCACCTTTGGGTTATGTTCAAACAATGCATCAAAATAATGGTTAAGGATTTCATAGCCGTTTATTGTTGGCGATTCTTCATCAAATTCAGGCTCCACTTCCTGTACACGTAAAGAAGAACTCTTTCCTTCATGATATAAATGTGAATTATAAAGGGATTTATTCTCAGCAAGAAGATTGTTGTAGTAATTTTTTGCAGCACCTGCATTTGATGCAATCAATAATGACTGATGCAGGGTATGCATAATATCCCTCCGCGCAGGCTCACGGTTTGATGATAATTCATTGATCAATTCGTCAAGCACTTCTTTGTGCTCAGGTTCACGGATAGCAATATCTCCGACAAGGCCGATAACATCATGCACCTGTTTCAGCAAAGGCGCCTGGTATTTTTCCCACGCTGTGATTTTGCTTTGACGTGTCAATTCTTTTGCATTGGTTTCTATCTCTTCCAGTTCTTCTTCCGTAGCCAGGCTGTTATCGTATATCCACTCCTTCATCTTCTTAATTCCATCCCATTCCCTTTCCCATTCAAGCCGTTCAGGCGATTTATAACGTTCATGGCTACCCGAAGTTGAGTGCCCCTGCGGCTGAGTAACATCTTCTATATGAAACAAAGCAGGAGTGTGTGTCATCCTGATCTTTAATATACCTGCTTCAAAAGTTTCGCACATACCCGCATAATCCCATGCTTTGGCTTTGTAGATATCAATACCATTTGTACCGTCTTTTTTCTGGAAACCTTTCATCACTTCGGAAATAGAACCTTTGGTAGTCTGGTATTTTTTTGGAACAGAAATACCATAACCATCATCCCATACAAAAATTGCCAACGGCACCTGCAATACACCAGCTGCATTTATGGTTTCCCAAAAATGACCTTCACTTGTTGATGCATCACCTATTGTACAAAAACAAACTTCATTTCCATTTGTAGAAAGCTGTGAGAATTGTTTCAATACATCTATCGCACGAAATGCTTTGGAAGCATACGCCAAACCCAAGGCCCTGGGCATTTGAGCCGCAGTAGGCGCAAGCCCCGCGGTAAGATTTTTTTTATGGGCGAGATCCAAAAATTCGCCGTCTTCATTTACAAGTGGCGTGGCAAAATGCGAGTTCATTTGACGACCTGCACTGTGGGGGTCGTTATTTACATCCGGATCAGCATATAACTGTGAAAAGAATTCCTCAATAGTTGCAGCTCCTGTTGCAAACGCAAAGGTCTGGTCACGATAATAACCTGCGTAAAAATCACCCGGGTTAAAAAATTTGGCCAATGCAACCTGTGGCACCTCCTTTCCATCGCCAAAAATCCCGAATTTGGCTTTCCCGGTAAGCACTTCTTTCCTTCCTAAAAGGCTTGCTTCCCGGCTTTCGCAGGCGAGCCTGTAATCTTTCAACACTTCTTCCCTGAAATTATCAAACGATAATTTTCCGGGGTCAAGCAGTTCATTTTGAGAAAGGTTTTCCATTAAACAAAAATAGGATTATCTGCTAAACAGCAGCATATTCTTTCCGCCTGTAAAAAAAATAAAATATCCGGTAATTTATTGGCAAAAGCGGCGTTTACTATGTAATTTTATCATCACTTTATCGAAGTATATGAAAAAAATCAGCGTTATATTAGTCCTCGTGCTCGGCATAGTTTTTTGCCACGCACAAGCGCCATCGCAGGCTGCGGCTGCTGCAAAACCGGATATGCTGCAACTCAAAGAAACAACCCATAACTTTGGCAAGATTGCCCAGGGGCGCCCCGTTACTTATAATTTTGAAGTTATCAATACCGGAACCGAACCTTTGGTACTGGAAAATGTGCGGGCTTCCTGCGGATGTACAACACCGGAGTGGAGCAAAGAGCCCATCGCACCCGGCGCAACTTCTGTTATTAAAGTTGGATATAATGCGTATGCAGAAGGCATGTTCAATAAAACAGTCACGATCACATACAATAACAGCCAGATAAAAACATTAACAATAAGCGGGGAAGTGTACAAATCACCTGTTACTTCTGCCCCGGAAAATTCTTCTGTACAATTATTAAAACAATCAAATCAATAAACAATGAAACGAGTATTATTAATTGCAGCTTCTGTAATCTTATCCGCTGGTGTATTTGCCCAGCAAAAAAAAGCTGAGGATGTAGTGAAGTTTAAAGAAATGGCTTACGATTTCGGAAAGATCAAACAAAGCGTTCCGGCAACTCACAGTTTTGAATTTACAAATGTCAGCAGTGCACCAGTTGTGATTGAATCTGCAACCCCTTCCTGCGGATGTACTACTCCATTTAAACCTGAAGGGCCAGTTGCCCAGGGCAAAACAGATAAAATTACTGCAAGCTATAATGCCGCTGCATTAGGAACTTTTAATAAAACGATCACTGTTAAAATTGCCGGGGTTGATTTACCAGTTCAATTAAAAATTACCGGTGAAGTATTGAATGCAGATGCTTACGCAAAATATGAAAGCGAAAAAACACAAGCTAAACCTGCAAAATCAGGACGTTAATCTTTGAAGAATTTATTCATACAAAATCCCCTGCTATTGGCGGGGGATTTTTCTTTTATAACATTTTCAGTTTCAAAATTTACCCCTTTCTGAAGCATGCTTCTTATTTTTGCTGCATGTTAAAAATAAGCCATCGCGGTGAGCAAATGCCGGCATCACCTATACGCAAACTGGTCCCTTATGCAGAAGCAGCAAAGAAAAAAGGTACCAAAGTATATCATCTGAATATCGGGCAACCAGATATTGAAACGCCAAAGCAAACGCTTGATGCAGTAAGGCATTTTGATTTTAAAGTGCTCGAATACAGCCACAGCGCAGGCAATGAGAGTTATCGCAGAAAGTTAGTGGGT
This sequence comes from Bacteroidota bacterium, assembly GCA_018266575.1. Lineage (GTDB taxonomy): Bacteria > Bacteroidota > Bacteroidia > Chitinophagales > Chitinophagaceae > Puia. The sequence continues at coordinate 48,956 of JAFEAE010000001.1, read as the reverse complement.
TATTACAAAAAAGTGGGGATAGATATCGATTACAACCAGATCATCGTAACCACTGGTGGTTCCGAAGCTATTTTATTTGGTTTTATGAGTTGCCTCGATGCAGGTGATGAAGTGATTATACCGGAACCTTTCTATGCAAATTATAATGGCTTTGCAGTTGCCGCAGATGTTACTGTAAAACCAATCACATCATACATAAAAAATGGATTTGCGTTGCCGCCAATTGAGGAGTTCGAAAAAGCAATCACTCCAAAAACAAAAGCGATAGTGATCTGCAACCCCAATAACCCCACCGGGTATTTATACAGCAAAGAAGAGATGGAAGTGTTGAAAGATATTGTGGTGAAACATGACCTCTACCTGTTTGCTGACGAAGCTTATCGTGAATTTTGTTATGAAGGAACACACTATAGTGCAATGAACCTTAAAGGAGCAGAAAATAATGTTGTATTGATGGATACTATTTCTAAAAGATACAGTGCTTGTGGCGGACGCATCGGTGCCTTCATCACAAAAAATAAAACAGTATTGGATACTGCAATGAAATTTGCGCAAGCAAGATTAAGCCCCCCTTCATTTGCCCAAATATTAGGAGAAGCGGCTGTAGATTTGCCCGATGATTATTTTGATAACACAAAGGCAGAGTATAAAAAAAGAAGAGATGTTATTGTAAAGCGGCTGAATGAAATGCCCGGGGTTTTCTGCCCTGAGCCTGGTGGCGCTTTTTATGCAATGGCGAGTTTGCCAATTGATGATGCAGATTTGTTTTGCCAATGGCTGCTGGACTCATTTTCTTATAAAAACCAAACAGTAATGCTGGCCCCTGCAACCGGTTTTTATGGAACAAGCGGACTGGGCAAACAAGAAGTCCGTTTGGCCTATGTTTTAAATACAGAAGATTTGAACAAAGCAATGGACTGCCTGGAAAAAGCGTTGGCAGAATATCCGGGGAGAGCTGTTAGTGCGAAATAAATTTATCAATTATAAATATTATTTTTTATTATATTATTATTTTATTAACAATTGCCTATATTTTTTTAATTTTATTGATAAATATAAACATATTAATAATTTATATTTTTTTTCGGGTTAAAAAAACCTTTATTTTGCTATGTCATCAGAAATGATGGAATCATTTACAGAGATGACATATTAATCAGGATTTCGAACTTTTTCATATGGCAAGCAATCGTTAGATGGCCTTTTGTTTCTACAAGAGGCCTTTCTTTTTATCATCACAGGTTTCTTTCTTTTAGATTTTGTTCAGATAATTTTTAAGTTCAGTATTTATTTTATGCAGATTAAAAAGCAATTCATTTTAGCGTGTAGTTGCTTTTCTATATTTTTGCAGCCCATTTGGCGAGGTAGCTCAGCTGGTTAGAGCATCGGATTCATAACCCGAAGGTCGGCAGTTCAAGTCTGCTCCTCGCTACAACAATTTTAAGCCCCGTTTTTCGGGGCTTTTTTGTTTGTCTAATCATCACATCCTCTGTGATAAATCTATTCAACAGATTTAAAAAGAGCAATGCAATTAATTGTTTCCCGGTAACAGAGGGGGTAGCAACTACTATGTCAAGTACATGAATCCTGATTTGCTGAAATGCCTAACCAGATAGGGTTTCACTCATATTGAATTCAAGTTCAACTCCGCCTTGAATGCTTGCTACCTTTTTATTACAAATCACTTTAAAAATCATTGCATGATGCACATTTTATTCTTACTGTATAAATCCAGAAAAAATAATAAAGGTCAATTTCCACTAATGATGAGAATATCCCACGACTCAAAAAGAGCAACATTTTTTACAAGTATTTATCTGGAGGTTAATGTTTGGGATCAAACTAAACAAAAAGCCAAGGGCAATTCACCTCTAATAAAAGAAATCAATAATGTCATCTTGAATATGACGACCGCTGCTTGGAATGTATACAACGACCATTTAAAAAAAGATATTCCGATCAATCCCGAGACAATCCGAAATATAATTAAATTTAGAAAACATGAACAAAGTACTTTTTTCATTTTTTTGGTGCCTACAAAATGTCTTAAGTCAATCGCTGCCAACTGATTTTAATGGAACTTTTTATTCATATAAATGGATTGATGAAAAAGTAACAGAAATGACCTATCAGAAAGCCAACACATTTTTAAATAAGAAATTAATAATAAAATCAAACCTATTTATACTTTTTAAAGACACTTTGAATGATCCGGTTTACGAAATTCAAAATGAGTCTAAACAAGATTTTATCGAAGACTATAACATTAATCCTTCAAAATTTAGTTTTCTCAAAGACAATTTAAAAATTTTATTAGTCAAAAGGGCTGATGATTATGAAGAAGCTAAAATAGTCATATCAAATCATGATCTAATCTTAAATTATAAAGGGTATTTTTATTTTTTCAAAAGGAGCAGGAAATAATCGTAGATATTCCATGTAAACGTTAGGGGCTATTCGTGTGTCTCCCATCAGCAATATTATCTCTGTTAATATTTACCTGCTCACCAATAAAATAGACAAGAAGCAAAGCGTCCGACAAATTGATCCTTGCCTAAATGTAAAAGACACGATCTTAAATATTATTTCTGTTTTCGCTTTTCTTTTCCCGACAACATACAGCTTCGTTTGCTTCCTTTTGAATTCGGTACTCTTATTTAATTGCTAAAAAATCAGGCAAAAATTAACATAAAAGTAGTGCCTTCATTTGGCTTGGATTCAGCAATGATATTGCAGTCAATAGCTTTTGCAAGATCTCTTATAATGTGCATCCCCAATCCGTGTTTAGCGCTGCTGATATAGGTTTCATCATAAAGCGCTTTTATATTATCGTTAATTACTCCTGGGCCATTATCAGTGATTGATAAAAATAATTTATTGTTTTCCATCCTGGCCCTCCATTCAATTTTTCCATTTGAGATCCCGGTCAATGCCTTTACCGAATTATTAGTTAAGTTATACATTATTGTTTTCAGGTAGTTTTCATCTGTTTCAAAATACATCTCAGTTTTATGGAAAAATCTGAATGAAATAGTTTCGTTATTGACAAACATTTTTTGGATGTAGAAAAACAAGTCATCGATTTTTACCGGCTTTTTTTCCGCCTTAAAATGCTGCATCTGGCTTTTGCTCCAAAGCAGCATATTTTCCATTGTTTCCAATACAGACTGCGCTGAATTGCCGATTTTGTTTTCCCTTTCTTCCACTTGTTCTTTACTCAACGCATCGGGTTTCATTTTACGCAGGTTTAAAAAATTTACCAGGTTGGCGATCGGGCTGCGCAAATCGTGGCTAAGAATGCCAAAGAATTTTGCTTTTAGTTTATTCGCATCGTCAAGCTCCTTGTTCAATTTGGTGAGCTCCTTATTTTTTTGTTTGCGGGTAGCGCTTAACCGATAAAACAAGAATCCTATTGCTGACATCAATAGTAATCCTGTAAATAAAATGAAAATATTTTTTTTCTCCCCCCGAACCTGCAATTTTTGTTTTTCGATTTCGAGATTCTTTTTCTCTATTTGATTTCTACTTTCCAGTGCTGCGATTTTATTTTTATTATCCTGTGAAAAAATGGAGTCGTTGATTGCAGTGAAAGACTTGAAATTTTCAAGCGCAGCTTTATAATTCCCTCTTGCTTCCTGCACGTTGGCCATTACTTGTTTGATATCCGCAGTATATTCGGGGTTATTGGTTGCTGTGCATAATACTTCACCTCTCTTGAGATATATTTCAGCGCTATCAAAATATTTTTTTCGTTCAACACCTGATTTTGACATACCAAGCGTGTAATAATTTAAGCCAAGGTTCGCTAAATTCAGGATAGCGTTTTGCGAAGCCGGGGCTATCTCATCCACTATTTTCTGCACCCTGAGAAATACTGCAATTTGTTTTGCAGGATCCGCATCTGCTGTGCCCAAATTAGTAAGTACTGATACCGCTGCGATTTTATTATCAAGCTTTTCATCGATCGACAGTGCTTTTTCAAAATTTGCTTTTGCAGCAATAGTGTCTTTTTCCTCCAACTTTATAACGCCTAAGAGCTCGTATGCTTTTGCAACGTGAATCAGGGCATTAGCCGCTTCACCTTTTCTTATAGTGATGGTTGCATATTCCGATGCTTTCTGGTAATCCTGCTGCGTGATATAGAGCGCTGTGATATTTGTTCCCAGCATTGCAGCCCGCTCATTATTGCCTGACTCTTCTGCAATGGCAAATGCTTTAAAATAGTATTCTGATGCTTTTGTGAAATTTGTTTCACGCTGATAACTGCGGCCGATATTGTTCATATTGGCAATCATAAAGGGTTTTGCATCCAGCTCTTTGTTAATGTCAAAACTTTTTTCAAAATAATGCCTGGCTTCTGCATTGTTGCCGGTATCGCCGGTGAGTAAGCCCAGGCTGTTATTGAGATCAGCTACGCCCCTTTTCCATTGCAGCTTTTGTGCAAGTTGAAGGCCGCTGCCTGCATATTGGAATCCTTCTTTTGGATTGATGGAAACATACGATTGTGAAATGCTGGTTAACAATTTCACTTTGTTGGTATCTTCTTTTGCAATCTTCAGTTCATGCAGCAACGAATCCAGAAGCTCATTGCCTTTTTTTTGTGGGAAAGCCGATACTGTCAATGCCACGAATAATGTCAAAAAAAATATCCTCATGCAACTTATTGTTTGAAGAAATCCAGCGAATCTTTATAGCTTCTTCCTACAGGCAAGGCAATATCATTCACCCACACTTCGCCTGAATTTATTTTTTTTATAAAATTTTTTTGCACGGCATAGCTTCTGTGTATCCGCACGAAACTTCTGAAAGGTTTTTCCTTCAGCAAGCCGCTGATAGGAGAAAGCACGGTATATTTTCGATTGTTGGTTACAATGCTTGTATAATTGTTCAATGCTTCGAGGTAAATCACTTCGTGAAGTTGCAGCTTCACCTGGTCGTGGCCGTCTTTAATAAAAATGGTGTCGGCGCCAAGTGTGTGGCTTAACAAATCAGATTTTCTTTTGAGCGTCATGAAATCCTGCAGCCTGTTTATGGTTTTGCCAAACCTTTCTGCTGAAAAAGGTTTCACTAAAAAATCAAGTGCAGCCATTTCAAATCCTTCCACTGCATAATCAGGATAAGAAGTGATGAATACACAAGCCGGAATGTGCAGCAACTGTTCACGCAATTGAAGACCGTTTATTTCCGGCATATCAATATCTAAGAACAAACAATCAGGCAGGCTTTTTTTTGCTGCTTCCAAAGCAGCAAGCGGAGATTCGTATGCGCCGGTAACCTCAATGGAAGAATAAGTTTCGAGGTAAGCAAGAACAAGCAGTTTATCCACCTGATCATCATCCACTACAATGCAGGAAATCTTATTTGCCATAATGCCGGTTATATTGATACAGATGCCATTTCAAATATAATTGATTTTATAAAGAAATGCAGTTCGCCAATTTAAAGTGCTGTTTACCATTTCGCCATTTTTTTAAAGCCTTCGTCACAGTAGGTTTGATGAAGAAAAAGTACTACTCATGAAAGATTTGATACTTCTGTTTCTTTTTGTTCCTGCTTTTTTGTTATCTGTTGAAAGTTGCAAAAAAGATCCTTCCCCTGTTTCAACTGCACCATCAATAACTTCTATTAGCCCAAACTCAGGCTTTGCAAATACATCAGTCACCATTACCGGTACAAATTTTAAAACACTTGCCTCTGATAATACCGTGAAATTTAATGGTAGTGCTGCTGCAGTTACCAGTGCAAGCGCAACAACACTGATTGTAACTGCACCTTCCGGCGGAACGACCGGACATGTGACAGTGTCTACATCAGATGGCACTGCAACAGGACCTGTATTTACTTATCAGGCCGCACCATCACCGACCATCACATCCATCTCACCTGATTCAGGAAGCGCAGGAACGCTCGTAACAATCAGCGGAACTAATTTCAAAACTACTGTGACAGGCGACACTGTAAAATTTAATGGAGTGGCCGCAACTGTGCAAACAGCAACTGCGACAGTGCTCACCGTGCTTGCTCCAAGTGGTGCAAGTTCAGGCGCTGTAACCGTTACGACCGGCAACGGCACTGCAACAGGACCAATATTCACTTACGCAGTTGATGTGTATGTTGTAGGCCAAGCGAATAGCGGATGGGGCTATTGGAAAAATGGTACATTCACTGCGATGCCTTCCAACTGTGTGGAAGCATGGTCCATTTTTGTAAATGGTGCAGATGTTTATATCGCTGGTGCAGATGGCAACACCGGAGGTCCTGCTTATTGGAAAAACGGAACTACGGTTGATCTTCCCATGACAGCGGGACATAACGGAGGCAGGGCTCGTTCTGTTTTTGTTGATGGCACAGATGTATATGTTGCGGGGTGGGATTTTGTGAATGGAGCTAATTCTTTACCGAGGTGCTGGAAGAATGGCGTTGCAATGAATATCTCTTTAAGCAGCGGAAATATCAGTGCCGGTCTGCCGGTTGTAATTGGCATTATCTATAAAGTAGTTGTATCTAACGGTGATGTATACCTGGCGGGCTCACAATCTCCTTTCTCAGGAAATCAGGTTGCTACTTATTGGAAGAATGGAACGCCAACTCCACTAACTGATGGGACTAATGTATCCGAAGCTTACGACCTTTTTGTTGCGGGCAGTGATTTATATGTTACAGCAAACGATGGGGTCACTTCTAAATACTGGAAGAATGGAGTTGCTACTGCTCTAAATACACCAAATAGTTTTTCTGCTTACCCAACCGGGATTTATGTTTCAGGAACTGATGTATATGTGAGCGGCTACTATCGCGATGTAGCTAAATACTGGAAGAACGGAACAATGGTTGATCTTACAGCTACTGCATACAACCCGATCTTTAATGAGTCTGCAACAGGTATTACAGGGCTTGGTTCAGATATATACATCAGCGGAAATGAAATTTCTGCAGGAACTGGCTACTGGAAAAACGGAGCGTTCACCGCTTTGCCCGGGGCAAGCATCGTGAATGGAATTTTTGTGAAATAAATCTTCAAAATAAAAAAACATGAAAAAAATATTTCTGTTCCAGTTTTTTTTGATGGCGCTTGTGATATTGAAATTTGCTAATGCACAAAATGTAGGCATCGGCACCACTAACCCTTCTTATCCTTTAACTCTGCAAACTTCCGGAAACTTAGGCAGCTGGGGTGTTATGCATACTGACGGCAACGTATATCTCGGCTCATTTATTTATCAAAGTGGCATTGCTGAGTTCGGCACACGCTCCAATCATCCTTTGTATTTTTTTACAAATAACAGTGATGCGCCTCCGGCACTTGCTATTGATGCAACCGGAAAATATATTGGCATCAATACAACCAATCCGCAAACTCACCTGGATATCTTTGGCACGAATGCACAAATGCGCATGACCGATTTGAGCAGCGGCAATTCAACAACCATTTCCCGTTATGCAAACCGTATCGAAATTCAAACGCCTGATATATTTCAGGTGGCAATGGGAACTACTGCCAATCCGAGTTTCATCATAAAATCCAATGGATATATTGGCATAGGAGATAATTCTCCCAATAATAAATTGCAAATTGGCACAACGCCTGGCTTTAGTGGCAATGATTTAGCTATTGGCAATGGCACACAGGGAATGTCTTTTTTCCAATCTTCCGCTGCATCTCTCTGGTATACTAATACCAATTTTCAATTAATGTCAACTAACGGTGTCGGTGGTTCATTGGGCCTTGGTGTAGTACCGAACGGAACTATTAAACTTTCCATCGCAGCCCCGAGCTTAGGCTACGGTATTTATGTGTCAGGAACTCCAAGATATGCTTTATATGCAGACAATGGAGGAATTGACCTGGCAAGCGGCAATATTTACGTAGAATCTTCTCAAGCCTCTGTTGGCATAGGAACTACTTCGCCTATTGCGCCCCTTGATGTAGAAAGCAATATAAATTATTCGCCTAATAATAGTTGGACCACATACGGGAATGGAGGTTTTTTTGCTTCTATAGAATCGATCCATGCATCAGGAGACGTTGTTGCGCAGTCATTTCAGGCATTTTCTGACGCAAGGATGAAGAATGCAGATGATATCAGTAATTCAGAAAACGATTTAAACACCTTGAATAAACTGAAAATTACTGATTACACCATGAAAGACAAAATGGAATACGGCAATCGGCCCTACAAAAAAATAATTGCCCAGCAGGTGGAAGAAGTGTATCCATTAGTGGTAAGCAAGAGAGTGAATTTCATTCCTAACGTATACCAGCTAACCAGTAAAATTGAAAAAACACCCAATGGTTATTTGCTCACTTTTAAAAGCAACCATAATATAAACAACGATGCGAAGAAGCTGCAACTGATAGCAAATAACGGTGTAAAACAAACGCATGATATTGTCGCCATACCATCCGCTAATCAAGTCCTGATACATTCTAAAAGCATTACAGGCGATCAGGTTTTTGTTTATGGAGAACAAGTGAATGATTTCCGCACAGTAGATTATGAAGGGCTTACTACCTTGAACATTTCTGCCACACAGGAACTGAGCAAATTAGTAAAAGCACAACAGGAAGAAATAAAAAAACTAAGCGATATGGTTGGTGAACTGGAGAAAAAAATCAGCAAACTCGAAGGCAAAAATTAATCATGAAATTTCAAAACAAGCTCATGAAATATTTTTTCATAATTACTATTTGTTCCTTTTCTTTCTTAATACCGCTTCATTCGTTCGGCCAATTGTATTTGCAGAACGGAGCGATTCTTAGTTGCAATAACAATGCAGTGATCTGCTTACAAAATACTGATCTCATCAATAATGGCACGATCAACCACCAGGCAGGTAATGGAAAATTTGTTTTCACAGGCAATACAAATAATTATATTGATGGAACAAGTATCTGCACTTTTGATGAATTGGATATTCAAAAAAGCAATAGCAACTCCTTATTGCTGAAACAAGATTTGAATATCATTAGCAGCATTCAGTTCACTACGGGATTAATAGACCTAAATGGCAAAAATATTTTTTTGCAACAGCCAACAGGTATTTTAGCAAACGAAAATGAAAGCAGCCACATCACCGGTCTATCAGGTGGGGGCGTGCACATCAGTAACAACTCTGTTAATGCACCCACTCAATATAATATCGGGAATTTGGGGGCAGCGATAACCAGTGCACAAAACCTCGGCAACTTATCCGTTGTCAGAAGCCATGTGCCTGTAACCACTGGCACAAGTAGCGGCATACAAAGAATGTTTCTTATCTCACCAAACAATAACAGTTCACTGAATGCCACTTTCCGGTTTTATTATTTGGATGCAGAACTGAATGGGAAAGATGAAAACACGCTCGGCCTTTGGAAAAGTACTGATGGCAACACATGGGATTTTGCCGGCGCTGACAACCGTGACGCTACAAATAATTATGTTGAAAAAAACAGCATTGCTGATTTCAGTTACTGGACACTTTCAGACGCATTGAACCCCTTACCGCTTACATTAATTTCTTTCAGCGCCACCTGTGAGAACAATGATGCAATGCTGCAATGGGAAACCGCAAATGAAGAAGACCTCAGCGAATTTATTATTGAAAAAAGCAGCGATGCCGGACATTGGGATGCAATAGGAAATGTAGCTGCACAAAATTCTGTTTCAGGCGCCACTTATCATTGGCAAGATAAGAACACATTGGGCCATATTTTTTACCGCTTAAAAATTGTTAGCAACAATAATTCAATTTCCTATTCGCCTGTTTTTTCAGGTGGCTGTAACGATCTTTCAATACCATTTATAGTTTACCCCAATCCATCAGAGAATATAGCAACAGCAAGGGTTTCAGTAAGGCAAGATGCAAAAGCGCAAATCATGGTGATGAATATCAACGGGCAAATACTGGAACTATGCGATTGGTATTTAAAAACAGGAGTGAATACTTTCAATTTATCAAATATTTCAAAACTCGTTTCCGGAACCTACATCATTAGTTTATTATATAATGGTAGCAGTTTCCAACAAAAGCTTATTAAAAAATAGTGCGCTATTATTTGGGAAGATGTTGATCTAAGAACAAAAACTAATTTGAAATTTTGTACCGGAATTACAACAATCAATACATATCGCCGGTATCATTATTTTGATTCCATTAATAACGCTTGTATTTTTTTGAAATCATTTCCTTTTCGACCTCCAGAATTTGATTTTACAAAATGAAAACGGAATAACAAGGCTATAACGAATATGCTTAAAAAATCATGCCTCCGCTGAAGTGTGCCGGTGCAATAGTATTAATTAGGCACAAGCGGACGCTTGCCTCTGATTCGTTACAGACTTATAACTTCATATTTCGGTTTGTTCCTTAAAATATCTCATACTACCTGTTTCCTTCACAGATATAATCAACGACCAATCGTTATTTACCAAAAAAACATCAACTCATGAAAAAGGAAACATTCGTTGTGCCATCACTACTGCTGTCACTACTATGCATTGCACAATTTTCATTTGCACAAAAAAGAATTCTGAATATTTGCGTGCTCCACCCACCCGAATTGACCACAAAATTGCCGAATGAAGAAATTGTGTATTTTCCCAACACGCCCAAAAGCAAACAGGTTACGATTTACAATACAGGAAACGTTCCAATTGCTCTTGGAAAAATCTATTTGGATGACATTGATGCTGACCAGTTCGAATTACATAGTGGTACCCTGGTCCGCACTCTGCCTGGCGGCAAACAGGGGCCAGAGACCTGCAGTAATACAACACTTCCGGTCGGTGGCAAATGTACCCTGCGGGTGGTATTGCTCAATAATACCCCTGCAAATCTTTTTGCGATGTTGCATGTGCCAACAAAAGTTCCTTGCGAACTTAAAGTACCCGTGCGGGAGTTATTTGGAGTGCAATAGGGAAGCAGCATTTTTCAATATAAAAATCAATATAAGCCGGGTATATCCCGGCTTTGCGATGTAGCTGGGATTGCGAATCTGTTTTGTGAAATAGACTCCATTGCCTGCGAAGCCTTTTGTTTTTTTATAGTTCCTCGCTTGATCGATGAAATTTGCTCTCGCAAAATAAAAACACGACAATACTATATAACGTATATATCTAACCGAAAATTGAGGCCTTATTTCAACAACAATTCGATGACCGGAATTTTATAAGGTTTTACGCCGTGCCGGGTGTTATCACCTGACTCTTATTTGTTCCCTCATACAATTTTACGACAATATAGGCTATAGAAAAAAGACAAAAGCCGAATCAAAGCTTTTTTTGGTCAACACATTTCGATTGAAAATATCAAGATTAGCGAAGATGAAAAGATGCAATTCATTCAGGCAAATCTGACTAAGCAACATTTGATAAATAGCCTTAAATGTTTTAGCCCGGAATTGCAAACAAAATTAGTTGCAACTATCCTGACACTCCAAGGAGATGATGCAAATACAACTTCTGTATCACAAGAAAGTTTGATTAACTTATTATCAAGATTTTTAGCTGATGGAAAAATTCAAAATCCTGTTTTAGAAAACCTTCCACAACTTCAGTTGAACGCTTTAAAAGAGCTTAACCAATTTGTTTCAAACAAATCAGACAAAGACGAATCTTTTTTCAAGATTGGATTGATGAAGAAGAAGGGAAACAACAGCTCTAAAGGATTAAGACGATTAACGAGTTGCATCACCTGCTGAACCAGGCTGTTCATATATCGTTGCATATTTCCCTTTATTTTTAAATGGTTTGCTTTTCTCTTGATTTCAGTTTCCTTCGAATTAGTTTCTCAATTTCAACGGCAAAAAACATGATCGAGGAAGCAAGGCCTACTCCGAGAAATTCTACCAATGACAATGATTCTGTCTTAAAAACAGGCTGAAGAAATGGAGTATAAGTAACTACTGCCTGCAAAAACAGGGAAAGTAACACCGATGCAATCAATGGTCTGTTTGAGAAGATCCCGATTTGAAATAATGACTGATCTTCTGATCGAATTGCTGATACGTGAGCCATTTGAGTTAAACATACTATGTTAAAAACTATCGTTTGCCAATGAAGGCCGTTTCTGATAGCAAACGCCTGGGCCCCTAACGCGATTCCTGCCATAAGAATTCCAACCCAGATAATATGTAAACCCCTCCCATTCGCAAAAACGCTTTCCCGCGGTGGCCTCGGCGGTCTTTGCATTATATCTCTTTCAGCTTTCTCAAATGACAATGCAATCGCAGGCAAACCATCTGAAATTAAATTGATCCATAGTATATGAATTGGCAACAGCGCAATAGGCAAACCGATAACAGGTCCTAATAATAATGTCCACAATTCCCCGGAATTGGTAGTCATCAGGTATTTTATAAACTTTAAGATGTTGTCATAAATTCTACGGCCTTCACGAACAGCCCTTACTATTGAAGAGAAATTGTCATCGAGCAAAATCATGTGTGCAGCTTCTTTAGCAACATCAGTACCTGTATTACCCATCGCTATTCCAATATTAGCCATCCTTAAGGAAGGTGCATCGTTTACCCCATCACCGGTCATAGCAACATAATGGCCTTTCTTCTGCAATGCTTTTACGATTTGCAGCTTTTGTTCCGGAGATACTCTTGCATATACTTTTATTTTTTCAACCTTTAACAGAAAGGCTTTCTCATCTAGGTTAGCCAGTTGTTTTCCGGTTATACTTATGTCATTCTCACTTTCAATTATGCCGATGCGTTTGGCAATTTTTTCTGCAGTGAGCAGATGATCTCCTGTGATCATCACAGGAACAATACCCGCACTTTTACATTGTTTAACGGCATCAAATACTTCTTCCCTCGGAGGATCAATCATACCTGCCAAGCCCAAAAACTGCAAATCGAATTCATTGCTTTCGCTCGTTTCATTTTCCGGCAGCGAATCCCAGATGCGATAGGCAAAACCAAGCACACGCATTCCTTTTGATGCCATCTCATTCACTTTCTCCTGTATTAATTTCTGATCTGCATTGATACATCTCCCCAATAAGATATCAGGAGCCCCTTTTGTAAATGAGATAACTTTAGTTTGCCAGTAATGAAAAGTTGTCATTAATTTTCGATTGGCATCAAAAGCCATTTCTGCAAGACGGGTAGAAGAACCTGATTGAATATTGTGTTCTTTGGCTACTTCTAGAAGTGCAATTTCGGTGCTGTCTCCTATAATTTTTTCTTTATCGTTTACCGCATCGTTGTTTAGTGCAAAGGCTTGTAGGAGCAGGGAAATTTCACGGTTGTGCTTTTCCGGCTGCAAATCCTTTCTTTTGTAAGTGTGGCCATCTGCAAAAAGTTCCTCAACGAACATTTTGTTTAAAGTAAGCGTGCCTGTTTTGTCTGTACAGATATAAGTAACTGAACCCAATGTTTCTACTGCCGGCAGTTTTCGTATGAGGCTATTATGCCGTATCATTCTCTTTGCAGCCAATGCAAGAGAAATAGTAATAACAGCCGGTAATGCTTCGGGAATGGCAGCTACCCCCAGTGAAATACTGGTCATTAACATTCGGATAAAATCTTCGCCACGGAGCCACCCGGTAATAAAGAAGATAATGCATACTAACAAAACCAGGATAGAAAGCTTTTTCCCGAATGAAGCCATGCGCTGTTGCAAGGGAGTATGTACTTCTTCTTCCTGCAACATTTTGGCTATTTTACCAAATTCGGTCTGCACCCCTGTGGCAACAACTACACCCCTTCCACGACCATATGTTACAAAAGTACCCTTAAACGCCATGTTCTTTTTATCTCCAATCGGTAATTCTTCTTCGCCCAATAAGTCGGCGAACTTTTCTATGGCTTGTGATTCTCCCGTAAGAGCAGCTTCTTCAATTTTGAGATTGATGGACTCGATAACCCGCAAATCAGCCGGGACCGCATTGCCTGCTTCTAACAGTATTATATCACCCGGCACAAGTTCCGAGGCTGAAAGCAAGGATACATTGCCATTCCGTAAAACCTTTGCCTGTGCAACAGCCATCTTCTTCAAGGCTTGCATTGCCTTTTCTGCACGGTATTCCTGAAAAAAACCGATAGATGCATTTAGGATTACGATAATCAGAATTACTACAGTATCGGTAAGGTCACCAATAAAACCAGAGACGATTGCTGCCAACAATAAAATCACGATCATTACGTCTTTAAACTGGCCTAAAAACATTCCTGCCACGCTTTTCTTTTTGGCATCAGGCAATTCATTAGGGCCTGTTTTCAACAGCCTTTCTTCCGCTTCAGCCGAGCTAAGTCCCTGTAGATTTGAATCCAAAAATTCCAAGGTTTCCTCTAAACTTAATTTATGCCAGTTCATTGCACATACAAATATTGTTGAGGAAATAAGCGTCTCGCATCAGGAAACCTTAATCGCTCAAAAAAAGATTGCCCGAAGAAATTGACATTAACCGCACGTGCAGTCCTCATTGCTATGGCTGAAAAATCCTTAGTGACAAGCTTTTTTTTCATGACACACATTATTTGATTTGACAGGTATATTCTTTTATAGAAGGAAAATATCTTTACTAAAAATAAGTAATGGATCCATATCGGAGCACCGTTTCTGCTGACCTGTTGGTGACAAATAGTTTTGAAAAAATGTTCTGTTTTGATATATAGTATTTTTTGCCTTTGCTACGTAATCAAGTATCATATCTTTTCTCTTTCGATCTCCGGGTTTACAACAAAGGTTATTACGCAAACTTTTTTGCGAGTGTAATTTTATAACCGTTCGTATTCACAAAAACAGGAGCCGGTGTAAATCATTTCATCCCCTATTGTATTTGTTCAAAATTATAGTCGCAATCTTTGCTTTCTAATGATCACCATCATCATAATTCCTGATTGCACCTGAAATTGAATTATATGGGTACTGATCATCATCAGCCAAGGTGATGATGACAATCTCTTGTCAGCAAACAGTAGAGAATAACTTTCCACAGATGAATATCCTTCGTATTTATTGCCCAAAAGGAAATTAAGCAAAGAACGGATGATGGATATGTAATGATTTTTCCCAGGTCATTATTTATCTGATTACAATTTCTATAATGATTGATGAATGTCATTGATGCGTTGCGCCAGATGTTACATTTTGCGGATACTAAAATTAATCTCGATGAAACAGTTTGGATATTTAGTAGTATCATATTTATTATTGTTGAGTTGTAACTCTTCGAAAATAACATCCTCCTGGAAGGCTGAAAACGCAGAGCCCAAAAAATATAAAAAGGTACTTGTTCTGGGATTAATAAAAGATAATGATCGTTCACTCCGCGAAAAGATGGAAGCCCAGGTGTCCGACAATTTAAAACAGCATGGCTTTAATGCTGTTTGTGCCTGCGACGAATTTGATCCCAAGGTCTTTGAGAACCTGACAGAGAATGAAGCCATCGAAAAACTCCGTAATAGTGATATTGATGGCGTGCTTACCATTGTTTTGCTGGATAAAACGAGAGAAAGATATTATGTGCCTGGCCGCATAATGTACACTCCATACTTCATCTATAGAAATCATTTTTGGGGTTACTATTCAACTATGTATGGTCGTATCTATTCCCCGGGATATTATGAAGAAAGAACCAAATATTTCTGGGAAAGTAATTTTTATGATATCAATAGCAGTCAATTGCTTTTTTCTGCCCAGACACGATCATTTGATCCATCATCAAAAGAGAGTCTTTCTCGCGGATATGGAAATTTGATTGTGAATGATATTATCAAAAAAGATATCCTGATACAAACTTCAATTACAAAAGAAAAATACAACGAAGAAAATAATCAGTAAAGACAAATTACACCTGGTAAAAATCAGGGATTTCCACAGAATTTTCAAAAACTGATCAGAAATGAAAAATTTAATAGAGGCTATAATCATTTAATTATGCCCTTATCACCATTCAACCAACAGATCAGGCAGTTCATAATGCTATTGCTATTATTTCTGATGATCTTTCTTGTAGCCAAGAAGCTGTATGTATTTCTTCCTGGCTTGCTCGGTGCACTAACATTCTATATACTTGGACGTAATAGTTATTTTGAACTTGTATATCGCCGTAAATGGAGAAAAGGCTGGACCGCGGCCTTATATCTCTTGATTTCCTTTCTGATACCCGCTTCCCTTGTATATTTCACATTAATAATCCTGGGTAAAGAACTGCATCCGTTTTTCAGCAACCCGGGCTTGATGTTTGAAAAAGCGAAAGAGGCAATTGAATCGATGCAACAAAAAGCAGGGATCATCCTGATTTCAGAGGAAACGTTAAACGAATTTAAGAAAACATTGTCTGCCCTTGCTGGCCGGTTTGTGAACAACACAGTTAATCTCGTAGCCAATCAGGCTATCCTCCTTTTTGTTTTGTATTATATGCTGGTGCATGGCAGGGAAATTGAATCTTACCTGGTGAAGCAGATTCCCTTGAAGAAATCCAATATTAGTTTGCTGGCGAGTGAGACCAGCCGTTTGATAAAGGCCAGCGCCATCGGGATACCGCTGATCTCAATAATCCAGGGCATAACGGCAACGATCGGCTATGTTATTTTTGGTGTGCCCGATTATCTTTTGTGGGGCTTTTTAACCTGCGTCTTTGCTTTTTTCCCGGTGGTAGGTACGATGATCATCTGGGTGCCACTGGTAATATATGTATATATCGGAGGCGATACGTTGAATGCGATCGGTTTGTTCTTCTATAGCTTAATTATTACCGGTAATATTGACTATGTTGCGGGGATAACTTTTCTGAAAAAAATCGGTCATGTGCATCCCGTTATAACTGTATTTGGGGTTATTATCGGCCTGAGCTTATTTGGATTTATTGGATTTATTTTTGGGCCCCTATTATTAAACTATATCATACTTATTTTAAAAATTTATATAAATGAGTTTGTCGAAAACAGCCCGGTTAAAAGATAAGAACACGTGGATTTTATCAACCAGCATTTATTGAATTTTATACCTGAAAGAAGTGGTTTGAATGATATGCTGTTGCCATTGAATTACCCAAAAATACTTTCCCTCGTTTATTCCCGAATCTAAATTGACCGTTTGTGAATTGAGGCTGGAATTTCTATGTTATATGGCGGGTCGTGATATCTTTTGGCATTATTGAACTATACATTAATCTTCGGTTATATATCCATGTTAGTCTCTCTTTCAAAAACTATATTAAGATAAGCAACGAAGCCTACAATTGAAACTTATTCTTTTACACTTATAGTGCGAAATATTACAAGGGCTCTCTACTTGAGGAGAACTTCTATTCCCCCCTTTCGGTTTGAGCATCACCGGAATACCTGACTAAACCATCAAAACGAACCAGGCAGAAAACAAATTTTTATGATATAACGCAGATGCACAACCGAAAAACCTTTTCTTTATTGTAGCATCAACTCGATCACAGGTATTTCATAAGGCGGGCGTACCCCGGGCATTTTTAAAACAATATCATTGCCTTCTGTTTTATACAATATCTCTGATTCATCATTTAATAACTGCGCATATTTTATTTTCCCTGCATAGCCTGGCAATGTTAAAGATGATCCTGCAATGAAATTGTATAAGTGAATGTATAATCGTTTTGTAGCAGCATTATAGGTAAGCCTCGTATTCTCGGGCTGACTAAATGAGCCTGGCGCAAACGTACAATCATAAATTGCCCGGTTGTTGGCATGCATCCAATAAGAAAGGCTATCTAACTCATTAATGGCGCGGTAATCAAATTCGCCGCGGGCAGTAGGCCCGACATTTAATATCAGGTTTCCACCATTAGCAACAGATGTGATCAATAGATCTAGTAACTGCCGATGTGTTTTCCAGGTTGTCTCATCCCTGTAGTAGCCCCATGAACCAGAAAAAGTCTGGCAGGTTTCCCATGTTTTACCTTTATAACTTTCCAATTCCTTAGGCGACACCTGCTCTGGTGTAACAAAGTCGCCGCCATCGGCATAATCATCTAACCCAAGACGATTATTAATGATAATTCCTGGCTGTAGTTTTTTTGCCAGCTTTATCAACTCAAGCGCTCCCCAGTCTTCTGCGTGTTTACCACGCTTGTCTTCTTTCCCCCATGTCCAGTCGAGCCATAAAATATCTATCTTACCATAGTTTGTTAAAAGCTCGGTAATCTGGTTTTTCAGGTATTCCCTATATTTCTTCATATCCCTTCCTTTATTCAAACGCTCGTAGTTGGCCCTGCTCGTATCCACTTGCACCAGCGGATGTACATCATCCATTGTATAATCGGGATGGTGCCAGTCAAGAAGCGAATAATAAAAACCAATTTTTAATCCCTGGGAACGGAACGCTTCTACGTACTCTTTAACAAGGTCCCTTTTTGCGGGCGTGTTGGTTGCTTTATAATCGGTGAACTTACTGTCGAACAAACAAAACCCATCATGATGTTTGGTGGTAAGCACTGCGTATTTCATTCCTGACGCCTTTGCCTGTGCCGCCCATTTTTTAGGATCGAAATGATCGGGGCTGAATATGTCAAAATATTTCTGGTATTCTTCATTGGTCATGTGCTCGTTATGCTTGAGCCACTCATGCCTTGCGCCAAGTGAATACAAACCCCAATGAATGAACATGCCGAAACGGGCGTCTGTCCACCATTTCATGCGCTCTTGTTTCGCAGTTGCCGGTTCATTAAAAATAGATGGCTTTTGTTGTGCACCTACAAAACCAGTGAGCGCAACAACACAGATAAAAAGTATTATGCCTTTTCTGAAATAGTTCATGATGGATTGTTTTAAAGATGTGAAAATGAAGTTACATTAAGCGTCCTGATTTTCTTTCAACTCACTTAGCAAGTTTAGGTATTATCTTATCTTCTTTGCGGCTGTCCTTTTCGACGTTGAATAGAATTGTTGAAGCTGAAGAGCCTACCTGCGGTAGGCAGGTGCGACGCAACAATGCTTAATATTAGTACAAATGCTAAGTACAAAATCTCTTTCTGCATCTGTTATTATAAAAAAGGATATACATCATCGTTAGTATTTTAGGGCGAATAGATATTTCTTACTGAACCGTTACTTCATCCATAAACATCCATGAAGGGTGTCCGACACCATAATGCCACTCCGGGCAAACTTTTGTAGCAGTGACTTCAATTTTGATATATCGCGCATTTACCGGTTGTTGCAAGGTTGATTTGATGCCGGCAAATTTTACTTCCGGTGAACGGTCTTCCGGGATATCATGCATTTCACAGTGTGTATAATTTCTTCCATCTTCGGAATAGGAGTAATCAACTTTCACGGGAAATAATATCCATGCTCCTAACTGCTGCAAAAAATCGGCTTCCACACGGTGTATGGTTTTTGTTTTTCCCAGGTCGATGATCATTGACGCATCAGAGCCCTCCCATCCTACCCAACTGTCTACAAAACTTGATCCGCCGAATAACCCGTCGGTCAGCGCAGTATCTGCTAATTGCAAATATTTTTTTGCAGGTGGAACGAGATAATTTACAGATGCACCTTTCGCAATGCTTTGCTCATTGTGTGGTATGTAACGTTCCTTATATAATTTGCAATATTCAACAGGAGAATTGTTTCTTTCATTCAGTGCAGTTACGTTAAATTCTTTCACACGCTCTTCAAATAAATTTAATTTGTTGTTGATGTCATTATAATCTTTTTCAGTTTTTGTTCTTGCAATTTCCAGTTCGGAATATTGCAATGAAAGCCTGCTGCGTTGTACCCTTTTTAAAAGTACAGGATCATCAGCAACTGCTTTTTCTGCTTCGTCAAATAATTGATTGTAGCGCAACATCAATTCCGGTTTCAACATTCCTTTTTTATGCGACACCGGGGAATCGTATATCCATAACCGTAAGCCACTGCCCAATAATGCACCTTCCATTACTTTGATGTACTGATATAAATATGGCCCTGCTACGCCGTAATAACCATTGAGAAAATGTTTCATGAGCGAATCCATGTCAACTTCAGGATTCCACATTAGCTTCGCAACAAGATAAGTCCTCAACTCTGAAAAATCTCCTCCACGTGTTCCCGATACCTGCGAAAAATGCATAGTAGCGTGATACTTTTTAAAGAGCCGGATATTATCCTGCATGATATGAAAATTCGGAAATGGCGAAAGATAGTTATCGAAATTAATTCCATAGTCCCACACAAAAATATTCTTGCTGATAGAAGACCATCCTTTCAATGCTTTCATAAAATTTCGTCCCGATTCATTTTCGGTTAGTGATACTTCACGGTTGCAATCAATATCGCACAGCATAATATTTACATTGGGCAAAGGTTTTACGTACTTTGGCGGGTTCATCGTATATAAATATGCCAAAGTGGAAATTTGTTTGCCTGGAAAACGGTTTGCCAATTTGTTTATAAATGTGATGAGGCTTCCTGAGAAAGCTCCTTCATGATCATCGATCGCTTTACATCTTTCACAGGTGCAATTGGTATAATTACCATCATTCTGGCTGACTGAAATTATTGGTTTGCCAGGATAGGATTTGAAAATCGAATCTACCTTGTTTGAAACGATATTGAAAACAGTATCGTTGCTCAGGCACCATTGGCTGGCTTTTCCGGGATGTCGCTCGCCATTGAAGTAAGCGTAATATTCCGGATGTGATTTTCCGTAAACTGCAGATGGGAGCAAACGGTCAAAAGTATGCACCCAATATCCGGCAGCAAATTCTTCATTAGGCTCGCTCAAACGAAACCAAAGGCTATACAAAGAATCTGTTTTGATTGCATAGTTCTGTGTTTGACGGTAACGGAAAGCAGGATTATCAACCATGTCAATTTCAGGAAGAATAATATTTTTTTCTTTGGGGAAACTATATTCGAATTCGCTGAAATAATCCACACCTAAATATTTTTCCAGCAAAGTAACAACGCCATAAATCACGCCTTTCCCGGCAGTAGAGGAAATACCGACCATGTTATTGCTGCATGACAGATAAAATCCGCCTTCTTTTAACAGGCCGGATTTGTTATCATCCGAATTATTAATAAGAATATCGCCATTTTTATTTACACTTATTTTATTTACAACAGGCAATTTTGCGCCACTTATTTTTTCAATAAAACTTTGCAGCAGTAATGCGGCTGTTTTCTCTTCGGGATGATCGTTGACGATAATAATTCGCGATGCAGGCAAACCATTCTTTACAATCAGCATTTGTGCATGAACATAACTGGAAAGAAAAACTGTAAGAAGGAAGAACAATTTTTTTGCCGTGAACCGCATGGGTATAATTCGTTTAAATATTTTTATATGATTCTTTAAAGATAGCTTAATTGAAAAATATGCTGCTCATACAGTTTTATATTACTATTAGCCTTTCGCAAATGAAGAGTTTCGTTTTCGTGTATATGTCAGTGTTAGTTGCATAAAAATTAGCGAGGAAAATCAATACCCCAAAAGGACATTTTTTATTCACATGAATATTATCGCCCCCCGGGAAAAAATATAATTCGCCCGCAGTTGGCTTGAAATTTGTATATCTATAGCACTTACCTTTCCTATTACTACCCCATTACCGTACTTATCCTATAAGCGTTTTTAATTTTAATCAATTCGTACTATGAAAACAATGTTCCTCAGCATTTGTATGCTATTGCTATGCATACTCGTTAAAGCTCAAAAACCATCGGGTGTAGAACTTGCAAGAACAAAAGACAGTGCCATGGCGTATTTGCGCGGCACAGCCGTATTCGATCCCAATTCGCAGAATTATATCTCCTACAAATGGTTTCTGCAATCAGGGGTAACTGCTGGTAATATTACTATCGTATCACCCACAAGCATGCAAACAAAAGTACGTGGGCTTATACCAGGTTCCTATCAGTTTGGATTTGTAATTATCGACAGCCGCTTAGGAAAAGCAGATACGGCGTATACAACTATCACAGTAAAGAAAGGATAATTTTCAAAAATAATTTCAGTTGATTGAAATGCTCATTTCAATCAACCTGGATTTGTGTTGAAAAAGAATAACCGGGAATGTCTTTTCCGGTTATTCGTACAACATAATTTCCGGGATCGAAAGCTGATGCACTTACTAAAAAACGGTTATTGCCTTCCAGCAACAACAATGGCTTACTTTCAATCGGGAATCCGGAAGAATTATAAATGATAAGATTGTCCGTGTTCCTTGTTTCGCATGAATCTATCTGTATATAAAAGAATGCATCCCCATGAACAGGATTGGGTGAAATAAAAATTTTCGGAGAACCTTCAACCGATGGCCTCGCAATAACCGGTTCTATAGAAAATTGTTGTGCATACGTTTTGCAGGCAACTACTAAAAAGCCGGCAATAATAAGGGAATGTAGATGGGCTTTCATACAACTGTATTTACTAAAATTACCGCCAATTAAATGCCAACTTGTTTGCGCTTAGTTTAAGACAAAATTGTGGAATTGTTTACACGGCACTGGTGAATAAAATGCAATGCTTTCACAGCTTAACCAAAGCAGGATAGTTTAACAGAACTATTACAATAAGAAAATGAGATGCTGCAGTGAAGAAAAATAGCTGATTAAAATTGAGGTAACATTTATGTATAACCGAAATTATAGCCGGATCGTTATGCCGGCGTTGAATTCTGTTCCTGTTTCTTTGGTAACCGCAGGCTCAACATTTATCATCAAACCATCCGTTACGGCCCAACCTAATTTCAGAGAGGCGCCATAAACATTCAACCCGTAATAACCGGTTATATAACTGCGAAAATTACCTGCACCAAAAAGTCTCACAATACCTTTTGCATAAGGTGCAATTGCAAGGTCGGCTTCAGTAGATTTTCCTTTGATGGTCTTTGTAACTGAATATGTTTTAACGCCGGCCTCTATACCAACCTGGCTCCACATAATGCCACCTTCAAAACGAAGATTGAACGGTGAGCCACCGGAGATGGAAACAATTTTATCATTGGTGAAATTGCAATCCTGTGATTGCCCATAGGTTTTTACAAAAACCACGGTAAACAGAAAAATAGGTAATATTTTTTTCATAGAGAGTAGATTTTAATTTTTCTAAATAGTTCCCTTTATAAGCGGATTGGTACTTCCGTATTCTGTCAATAAAACGTATTTACAGCGCATTTATTTCAGGAAAAACGCTTTGGTTAAAAATATTCATTCCTCTGAAACCCTTCTTGAGCGAAGGTTTAAAGGCAATAGCCCTTATTTTGTTAATGATTTGTAATGGCAAAACACATCAGGCGAGGCAATGAAATAATTTTTTTGAGCGGGCATTTGTAATTCTATTCATCAGCGTTGTGTCACTCACTTGTACGGTGGAAATTCTACTGAGCGGTGTGTACTATTTCAAATTTTACCCTGTAATAATTAAGATGTTTATTTTATGAGCAGATAGAAAATTAACCACATAGAAACATAAGCACAATAGGAATCTGGTTGATCAGTCAAATAGAGTTGATTATAGTTGAGACCATCGTTTTATAGCAGCACAACTGATGAAAGGATTGCGACGCAACAATGTTGACTAGAATTACAAATGCCGGTATCAAAAATAGCAGTGAGCTTTGAGCTGCGAGCGATTCTTCCGCTCGCAGCTCAAAGCTCACTGCTCATTGCTTAGTTGTTTTTGCTCATCGCCTTCATGTTGCAACTGGTGAATGTATTGATGTTTGAGATGGTCGTAGAAAGAATGTTTATCAATAGCCATCGCTGCAATCCCTGCAACCATTCCGGCGAGCATGAGGTAAAAAATAATGTTGTGCCTGTCGGTCATTTCCAAAACTAAAATTGCAGATGTAAACGGTGTGCGTGTTACACCTGTTAAAAACCCCACCATTCCAGATAATATCAACAGGTTTGTGTTCACATCAGATAGATGCATCCATCCTGAAAAAAATGCGCCGATAGTTGCACCCGCACTAAGGGCTGGTGCAAATACTCCACCAGAAGCGCCGGTAGTAAAAGATAAAACAGGGCCGGTAATCCTGAGCAAAGGCACATACCAGGGAAGATATTTATCTGCAGTGAACAATGATGTGGTCATCACCTCTTTTCCCGAACCAAACATGCGTGCATCAACAAAAAAAGCAAGTGTTACAACAAGGAGTGCACAGCATACAACATACAATGCATGCTGATATGAAAACCTGAATGTAGACTTCCATTTGAAGATTACCAGCATCAGTTTTGATATTGCGCTTCCCGCAAAACCTGCAATCAATGCAACGAGCACTACACCTAAAAATATCCAGGATGAAATATGTGTTACATCGGGATAACCAAGATAGAGATATGGGCCTAATAAACCTTGTGCCGTAAGCCCTGAAATAATTACCGCTGTGAACAAAGCTGTTTTAAAATAACTAATGTGCGTTTTTGTCAATTCTTCTACTGCAAAAACAATTCCGCCGAGCGGTGTATTAAACGCAGCAGCGAGGCCGGCAGCAGCTCCGGTCATGATCATGTTGCGTTTTGAAATCTTAGGCCACCATGAAGGGAGCCACTGGTTTATTTTCCGGAATACGGATCCGGCAATCTGAATAGTTGGCCCTTCTCTTCCGATTACGCCACCGCCGGTTACCAGCACCAGGCTTGATAATATTTTAATAAAAATTATCCGGATGCTTAAAAGCTTATTGACCTTTTCATTGTTTTTTGGATTTGCAAATTCTATAGCTGCCATTACCTGAGGGATGCCACTTCCCCGCGAATAGGGCGCATATTTGCTGACGAGCCACCATGCAACCAAAAAACAAACAGGGGTAATAATGAAAAGAAGCCAGAAATGATTATGGACAAAATAAGCAGTGCCCCGTTCTGCATAAGCAAAAAGCTTTGCGTAGACTACCGCGAACAACCCTGTAATTAATGAAGCAACCCAAAATGGAATTGCCTGCAACAAGTTTGTTTTGAGCCGTTCGTTGCGGATATTATCAAAAATCGTTTTTAATTGATTGCGGATTTTGCCAACCAGTTTTATCATACAACACTATCTTTTGAAAATTCGATGTGAGAAGTGGTGCAAAGATAGACATGCATGACAAAAGAAAGGCAGAAATCCCTTTCTGCCGCATTAGAATTCGATTAGAAAATGATTTATACTTTTTGTAGCAATTCCACATCGGGAATTGATTGATCTGTCAAAGCAACTTTACCACGTTCTTTCCGCACGATGCGGGAAAATAAGGAAATTTCCCTATCAAACAAAAAACGGAAAAATAATTTTGTCCAGGATCTGTGATACGATAAGGTATCATAATATACAGGAGCGGTTTTGCGGATCTCCGGAAGTTTGTTCCATGGAACAGAAGGAAAATCGTGATGTTCGTTGTGATAACCTACATTGAACGCAACAGTATTCAGCACACCATAATAGCTGTATGTTTCCTGTTCGTTGTGCGTGAGATAATGTTCCTGTATCCATCTTGCGCCGAGTGGATGCAATCCTACCGAAAAGAAAAAACTGAACAATAAAAATAATATCGCCTTTGTACCGAACAATAAACAAATTGCAGTGATAAACGCAGCTTGTAAAAAGAAATTCATAGCAACCCATTTATCAAACGGTTTTATTTCTTTTAAACGTGAAATGCGAAATGTTTGAAACAATGGATAGAACAATAACCAGATCACCTTTCCGATAAAATAATTATTGATGAGTTTTGCTTCCCAACGATTGGGAAGATCGGCATCCAATTCGTGAACCCCCTGGAAAGAATGATGTTTGATATGATAACGCTCAAACGAAATGGAGCTTGGAAATAATTGCGGAAGGTTAGCGATCATTCCTGCCCAACGATTGGCAGAACGGTTTTTGAATAACAAATGATGTGCACACTCGTGGATCATAACAAATAATGCGTGATCTGCAAATGCGCCGAGCAAATATGCTGCACCTACAACTATCCACCAGGATTTATCACGAACGAACCAAGCCAGCACTACCTGGAATGTAACAAGCCCGATGATCGCAAAAATTGTATTCGGGTTTTTGCCGATCAGTTTACGCATATCAGGATGTTCTTTCAGGATTTTTTTTGTACGGATACGATGCGGTTCGCATTGGGTTGAATAAACAAAATCAGTTCTCTTAGCCATGTTCGTAGTTGAAATTTACAATGCGGACAAGATACAATATATATTTTAATCAGCCGATGACTGTGTATGATTATAATCAATATTTCAATAGTTAAGTATTTGATTTAATCTTTCAGTAACTTTTTCTGCATTCGGAAGCATTGCGTTTTCCAGGTTGATATTCATCGGCACAGCTGGCAGGTTTAAAGCTCCAAGTACTTCCACAGGAGCATCGAGATATGAAAAACAATTCTTAGAAATTCTTCCTGCAAGCGCTTCTGCGAAAGAATTGTTTTGTTGTTCTTCTGTCAATACCAAACATCTTCCATGCTTTTTTACTGTTGAATAAATCAGTTCTTCATCTAATGGAAATAAAGTCCGCAAATCAATCACTTCAATTCTTCCATTAAAATTTTTGGCAGCAGCTTTTGCCCAATATACTCCCATTCCGTAAGTGATGACGCAACAGCTTTCACCGGCTTTTATTTTTTCTTCATCTGCAGTTAGCACAATATTCGCTTTCCCTAACGGTAATATATAGTCGCTTGATGGTTCAATGTTTTTTGCATCTTCTGTTCCGGGTACCTTACTCCAATACAACCCTTTGTGTTCTAGCATTACAACAGGGTTGGGATCTAAGAATGCAGCTTTCATCAATCCTTTCATATCCGCCGCATTGGAAGGATAAACAATTTTAAGCCCTTTTATGGAAAGCAATGTTGTTTCAACACTTCCGCTATGATAAGGCCCGCCGCCCCCGTAAGCACCGATCGGTACACGAATTAAAGTTTGCACCGGAAATTTTCCGCAACTTAAATAGCAGGATTTTGAAATTTCAGTAACAAGCTGATTAATGCCGGGGTAAATATAATCTGCAAACTGTACTTCAACAACTGGCTTCACTCCTACAGCACTCATGCCAA
The DNA here is from genome assembly GCA_018266575.1 of Bacteroidota bacterium. Taxonomy (GTDB): domain Bacteria; phylum Bacteroidota; class Bacteroidia; order Chitinophagales; family Chitinophagaceae; genus Puia. The sequence goes on along the minus strand of JAFEAE010000001.1, from coordinate 22,001 downwards.
CTGTTGAGCCAATAATATATGCTTCCTGGATTGCTGTGTTAAACACACGGTGGTCGCCGAATTGCTCTGCAAGTGTTGCTGTTTCACGGAAAACACCACCGAGGCGCCTGCCAACATCCTGCCCGTATAAAACAGCTTCAGGAAATTTGTTCATGATTTCGCGGATGGCAAACAATGCAGCATCCACCATTAATATTTTTTCTTTGCCTGCCGGAGAGCGTTCTCCTTTTTCTTCAATAACAGGAGTAGGAGCAAAAACAAAATTTTCAACGGAAGAAGGATCGGGTTCTGCGGCTTTCGCTGCAGCATCAAATTGTTCTGAAACTTCTTCAGCTACTTTTTTTTCAATCAATATTAAATGGTCTTCTGCAATACCAATTTCAATTAATCTTTTCCGAAGTTTTGGTAAAGGGTCTTCTTCAAAATGTTTTTCAAGGTCTTCTTTGGTCCGGTAAAATTCTTTCCGCACGCCGCTGGTATGGTGATTGAGCAAAGGCACTTTTGCCTGTACTAAATAAGGGGCCCTGTTTCGGCGAACATGTTCTACCACTTCTTTCAATGATTCATAACATTCTTCAAAATTACTACCGTCAATGCATAACCGATTTATCCCTGGAAAGCCCGCCGCATATTCACAGGCATCCATCACACGTGATTCTTCTGAACTAACGCTGATGCCCCAACGATTATCCTGTACCAAATAAATAACCGGTAATTTTTTTAATGCTGCAAATTGAAAAGCTTCACTCACTTCGCCTTCTGTTATGCTTGCATCTCCGAATGAACAAACCACAACTGGCAATTCTTCATTGTTCCCTTTTTTTAATAAAGAAGAATTTATTCTTTCCAAATATTGTATTCCTTGAGCAATTCCCGTTGTAGGGATAGCCTGCATGCCTGTTGCGCTGCTTTGATGAATGATGTTGGGTTTATCACTGCCACGGTAATTAGGATGTGCATAATATTCACGTCCGCCAGTGAACATATCTTCTGCTTTTGCAAGTAATTGAAGCATGAGTTGATAGGGCGAGAACCCTAAGCCGAGTAAAATGCTTTCGTCGCGATAGTAAGGGCTGATATAATCGCAAGGTAGCAACTGAAATGCTGTAGCAAGTTGTATTGCTTCGTGTCCGCGGGAAGTTGAATGAACATATTTGCAAACCGAACGGTTATTTTCATACGTATCAGCCATGGTTTTTGCTGTACACATCAGCCGATACGCTTTTAATAAAATGTCCGGGTTTACCATTTGCAAACAATCTATCAACAAAAGTAAGCGATGGGATTTTATAAAACGAAAAACCATCCGTCAATAAACGGATGGTTTGTTATTAAATCATTATTGTATAATTATTTGATCTCAACAGTCAGCATACTTTCATCTTCAATGAAAGCTTCGAGTTCATCTCCAACAACGCATTCTCCTACACCGGCAGGAGTTCCGGTAAATATCAAATCGCCAATATTTACGGAAAAGTAATTTGAAATGTATGCAAGTATCCTATCAAAGCTATTAATCATCAAACCTGAATTCCCTTGTTGAACAAGTTCTTTGTTTTTATATAAACAAAAGTTCAGGTCTTTTTTATTTTTAATATTTGCAAGATTGATCCATTTTCCTACGGCTGCAGAATTATCCCATGCCTTTGCTTTTTCCCACGGAAGGCCTTTTTCTTTGAGTTCGTTCTGTACATCACGGGCAGTGAAATCAATCCCAACACTCACTGCATCGTAATATTTGCTTGCAAAGCGTTCCTGGATATATTTTCCGTTTTTGGAAATACGCAGAACCAATTCACATTCATAATGCAATTCGTTGGTGAATTCGGGATAGTAGAACGGCGTATGAGACTGCAACAAAGCGCTCTTCGGCTTCATGAAAATAATAGGCTCATCCGGGATCTCATTATTTAACTCTTTGGCGTGCGCAACATAGTTACGGCCAACACAGAATATTTTCATATTCAATAACTGGTTTTATACAGAAGATCTTTGATTAACAATGATTACGTTCGAAAAGGGTCCGGTGCTTTAAATAGGATTATTGAATATAAGCATTCTGCGCTACTTACTAAGTGTATTAATTTCGCGAAAATAAAGATTACAATTTACAATTCATAACCCATATTCCAATTTATTGTACAGATTCATTGTCCGTTCGATACCTATACTGACAAAGCTTTCGATAATTTCAACAGATTTTTCAATTTTTAATCGAACCAAAGGTAACTCTTCCGGCCACCATTTACTTAACACAAAATCTGCCTGCATCCCTTTTGGGAAATTATTACCGATACCAAAACGCAATTTAGGATACGCATCACTGTTCAATGTTTCCTGGATACTTCTGAGCCCGTTATGCCCTGCATGGGTTCCCGAAGGTCGCAACCGCAATTTACTAAGCGGTAGAGCAAGGTCATCTACAACAACCAGGGTATTTTCGATCGCAATTTTTTCTTTATCCATCCAGTATTTTAAAGCTTCTCCGCTAAGGTTCATGTAAGTGGATGGTTTGATGCAAATAATCGTTTTTCCTTTCCAGCTTATTTCGGCTAAGGCTGCGAGTCTTTTCAATACAAACGTTGTATGATGCTTATAAGCAAAATAATCAACAACATCAAAGCCAATATTGTGGCGGGTTCCGGCATATTCGGAACCTATATTACCAAGGCCAGCAATTAAAAACTTTGACATAATCTTTTCAAAATAGTTGGGGGAAAAGTTTTGCTTAATCTATTCTCATAAAAAACCCGGCTTTAAAAATCAAGGCCGGGTTTACTTATTTCAAAAAATAAAAATTTATTTCTTCGCAGCGGCTGGTGCGGCGGCAGCGGCCGGAGCAGCAGCGGCTGCTGGTGCAGCTGTTGCAGACTCTTCCTGTTTCAATTCGCGGGTCAGCACGATTGATGCGATAGGAATACGTGGTGAGTTCAGTATTTCGTAGTTATCAACTTTCACATCTTCCACACGAACGTTTCCATTCAACTCAAGTTCTGTTAAATCAACTTTGATATTTTCCTGCAAATATTTCGGAAGCGTTTTTACTTTTAAAGATTTCATTTTAGTGATCAGCTTACCTCCGGCCTTTACACCTGCAGGTGATCCTGTGAATTTTAGGGGGATCGTTGCAATCACTTTTTTGTCGTCTACCAGTTCAAGAAGATCGATATGAATTAAATCATCAGAAACCTTATCAAACTGCAGGTCTTTTAAAATGCACCTGTAGGATTTGCCATCTAATTTTACTTCTGCCAACTGAAAATCCGGTGTATAAACGAGAGCCTTGAAAGCAGAGACAGGAGCTGAAAAGCTCACTTCTTTTGCACCCCCATAAATTACACCAGGTACACGGTCCTCAGAGCGGAGTTGGCGGGTGGCTTGTTTGCCGAAGCCGGTCCTGAGTTGTCCTTCGATTGTAATTGTTTTCATTTTTATTTTAATTTAGAAATTACGCTTTATTTATTCCGCAACTGCGAATGGATGAATAAGCTGGTGATACTTTTATTTTCGTAAGCATTGCGAATAGCTACTGCAAATAATTCCGCTACTGTAAGCACCTTTATTTTAGGCGTTTCTTTTTTTAACGGAATAGTGTCGCATACAACCATTTCCTCAAGCACACTGTTTTCAATGTTTGCATACGCATTGCCACTCAAAACAGGATGTGTGCATAACGCACGCACACTTCTTGCTCCTTTTTCTTTCAACAATCCGGCAGCTTTTGCAAGTGTGCCCCCGGTATCACAGATGTCATCTATAAGAACTATGTCCCTGTCTGTTACGTCACCAATTACAACCATACTTGCAATTTCGTTTGCTCGTTTACGGTGTTTATCGCAAATCACCATTTCTGCATTGAAATAAGAAGCGATTTCCCGTATACGATTGGCACTTCCCACGTCAGGGGCCGCAAAGGTAAGGTTTTCCAGCTTAAGTTGCTCGATATAAGGAATAAAAATGGCCGAGCTATCCAAATGATCTACAGGAATATCAAAATAGCCTTGTATCTGAGGAGCATGGAGGTCCATGGTAATCACACGGTCTGCGCCGGCTGCCACTAACATATTAGCAACCAGTTTTGAACCTATGGCAACACGGGGTTTATCCTTTCTGTCCTGGCGGGCATACCCATAATAAGGGATCACAGCCACAACTTTATACGCTGAAGCCCTGCGGGCAGCATCTATCATTAATAGTAATTCAAGTATGTTTTCTGCCGGTGCACAGGTACTTTGGATAAGAAAAACCATGTCTCCACGAATGCTTTCCTGGAACACAGGTTGAATTTCCCCGTCACTAAAATGCTGGATATTTATTCGGCCGATTGTATTACCAAATTGCTGAGCTATTTTTTCAGCAAGGTATTTGGATTCTGTTCCTGAAAAAAGTTTGGCTGTCCGCTCCATAAATGTGAAGATGTAGCGGCGAAGATATAACCGAAATAAGAATAGCGAACGGGCAGCAGAATAAAAATTATTAACTGCTTATGTTAATAAAACAATCAAAAAAAATGAGCTTAGTGGGCAACAGAAGCTAACTCCTGTTTGCCGGAACTTGTTACAGAAGCCTTTTCTGTTTCATTTGATTTTGCGCTTGCCGCCTTTGCATTAACTGCATAAAAAATAGAAGAACAAATAAAGATGGAAAAGATAAGCGCTACAAAATACATACCTACACAAAAAAAGAAAGATTGCCAGCCACCGATTGCAGAAAGGGTTTTAGGTTTCATGGATATTAAGATTTTAGTTTTCAAAAAGGTATTGGTCAATGGATTAAACGTAATTTTAATAACGAACATTCATGCCCTTTAGTATTCGTTTAATTTTCATTACTAAAAATAAGAGACAGTACTAAAGTATGCAAGAGCAGAAACACTCAATTAAAGAATGGGCAAAGGATGACCGTCCGCGGGAAAAGTTACTTAGTAAAACCCCTATGGCGCTTAGTGACTCTGAACTGATAGCCATATTAATAAACAACGGTACAAGGGATAAAAGTGCCGTTGATTTAGCGAAAGAAGTGCTCCATCTCGGTAAGAATAACCTGAGTGAATTAGGCAAGCTCTCTGTAAAAGAGCTGACAAAAATCAAAGGCATTGGCGAAGCCAAAGCAATTACTATTGCTGCAGCTATGGAACTTGGCAGAAGAAGGCAAGCTGTTGGTTCATTGGAAAAACCAATTGTAAAAGATAGCCGCGAAGTTGCAAATTATTTACAAGCGATTCTGCGGGACCATAACCATGAAGTATTTGCAGTTGTTTTTTTGAATCGTGGCAACAGGATCAATCATTTTGAAATTATCAGCCAGGGCGGAATAACAGGCACTGTCGCCGATCCGCGAATCATTTTGAAAAAAGCACTGGAAGAAGATGCAGTAAATATCATTCTCTGCCATAATCATCCATCGGGAAACCTGAAACCAAGCAAAGCCGATGAAGAACTGACTTTTAAGATAAGAGAGGCAGCAAAATATTTTGATATAAAAGTACTCGATCACATCATTGTTAGCGACGAAGGCTATTTCAGTTTTGCTGATGAAGGGATATTGTAAACGATAAAAAAGGGAAACCATTTCTTATGCAAATAATAAAAAGTATCCAAAACCGTATCTATGAAATCAGGGGAGAAAGGGTCATGCTTGATTTTGATCTCGCTGTGCTGTATGAAGTTGAAACGCGGGTATTGAACCAGGCTGTAAAAAGAAACCTGAAACGTTTTCCTGAAGATTTCATGTTTCAATTGCAAGCGAGGAATTTGAGAAACTCAGGTATCAAATCAATTCTTTAGATCCGAACTTGACATCACAAATTGTGATATCAACTTGGGGCGGAACAAGGAAATTGCCTTTTGCATTTACCGAACAAGGGTTGCTATGTTGAGTGGTATATTAAAATCTGACAAAGCTGTAAACATGAACATTGCGATCATGCGTGCATTTGTTGAGATCAGAAAAATTATTCATTTGCCGAATGACATCAAGCAACAATTAAAAGAAATCAAGGACCGGATCGGTGAACACGATATTCAGATAAACCAGATCTATGATGCAATGGGAAACCTGCTTGATGAAAAAGCAGCGCAACGAAAATGGGAAGAACGTGAACGGATCAGTTTTAAAAAATAATTTCGGTTATGCTTGTGCCGTTGGCCCGCCAAAATTCAACGGAAGCTGAACTTCTTCCAGTTCTTTTATTTTACCATTTGCAGCTTCGAAACGGCTGATATTTTCCGTAAGTGCTTTCATAAAACGTTTCGCATGTTGCGGTGTAAGTATTATGCGTGATTTCACTTTGCTCTTTGGGGTTCCTGGCATCACATTTACAAAATCGATTACAAATTCGGCGTGGCTATGCGTAATAATTGCAAGGTTGGCATATTCGCCTTCTGCTACCTGTTCACTGATTTCAATATTGATCTGGTTATTGGGTTGCTGCTGATCGGACATATAAATTTTTTGGCAAGGTATAACAAATACAAAAAGCTGCCAACATCGGCAGCTTTTTGCGCATATAGTAAAATCTCTAATTTTAAATTAATACCCAGGATTCTGTTGTCCTGCTATATTAGGATTGGCTTGTAGTTCTGTCTGGGGAATTGGAGCTACCCTTCTGTTATCAGGGAAGGGTACAGACAAATTCACATCTCCATTACCCGCCGGTATTGCTCCTGCATTAGCAGCCCTGTTTATGGGAAGTTGCAGTCGGTTCATGTCGTATAACCTGTCGCCTTCAAATGCAAGTTCTTTTCTCCTCTCCTGTACAATGTCGCTAAGCAATTGCGCTCCGGTAGAAGTGTAGCCAGCAAAAGAAGGGTCGCGTTGCGCCATGAGTTCATTCAAATATAACTTTGCTGTTGTTTCATTTGATGGAAGTGCTGCTTCAGCTGCTATGAGATATACCTCTGCGAGGCGGATCACTTTGAGGTTGTCCCTATCCGGATTTTGAGCATTTGGGAATTTATTAACCAGGTATGCCGAAGACCCGCTTTTTGTAGTTCCCGGGATCAGCAAAGTCTGACGTATATCTGTAGCACTATAAAGGTTATACAACTGGCTTGAACAATAAATATCCTGGTAACCATTGATGTAAATCCCGCCTAAATCATCGAACCCATTGTTATTAAGGACATCTGCATCCACTTCAAACATAACTTCAACCTGATCTGTTTTTATTCCGGCATCCTGCCAAAAAGCATTATAATTTGCCGGGGAAACCAGGGAAAACCCACTGTTATTTATCACATCAACCGCCGCTGTTTCTGCATCAGCATTATCCCCCATGTACAAATAAGCCTTTGCAAGAAGCCCTTCTATGGCATATTTGCTTAAGTTAACAGAATTTGCATAATCTGGTGCGTTCTGAAATGCAGTTTTCAGGTCACTGACAATTTGATTATAAATTGTGCCAACAGAACTACGGGTTGGTAAATTATAAGGGTCGTAGTGCAGAACAAGCGGTACACCCAAAGCTGAAGAATCTACCGTATATGGCTTGGCATAAATATTTACGAGTTTAAAATACACAAGTGCCCGTATTGCATAAGCCTGCGCTTTTATCTGATCCACCTGGGTTCCGGTTAATTTTGAATCTATAATTTGGTTCACACGTAAAATGGCAGTATAAGCTGCAGGCCACATTTCGCCAACTACAGCATCATTTACTACTACGCTGTAATTGTATTGGGCAAGATACCGGCCGGAGTTTTTCTTTTCCACATAGGTATTATCGGCCTGCAAATCACCGATAACAGGAAAATCCCTACCATACATCGAAACAGACCGTAGTGCTGAATAGGCCCCATTCAATGCAGTTTGTAAGGCACTGGCATCGGAAAGCGCCTGATCTGTTGGAATTGAGTCATTCGGGTTTTTTTGAATAAAGCTTTTCGAACAGCTTTGAAGCAGTACCGCTACGGTTAAAAAAGCTAAAAGAGATTTATTTAATAATAGTTTCATATCAATTATTTTTTATACTCAGTGAAAATTTTAATTAGATTATAATCCAATTTTTATCCCCCCGGTAATTGTTTTTGGAATAAAGACTTCAAGATTGGTTCTGCTGTATATACCTGATTCAGGGTCATACGGTAAGTCTTTCGCTGTACCAAACGTCAACAAATTTGTACCACGTACATATAAACTAAGGTTATTGATATGTACCTTCTTTAACAAAGCCTGAGGCAAAGAATAGCTTAATTGAATATTTCTCAAACGAATATAATCCCCTTTATAAAGATATCTTGTCGACCCCCTGTATGAATTATTATTTCCCCCGAAAATTATCTGAGGCACATTTGTCTTATCTCCCGGGTTTTTCCACGCTTTTAGCTCGTTATTCATTTGATTGAATGATCCAAGGTATAGGCCTTCACTATTCAAATAACTTCCCCACGTATCGTAAACATAATTTCCGTAATTATAATTAAACTGAACATCAAGGGTAAGGCCTTTATAAGTAAAGGTATTAGTTAAACCACCATACACTTTCGGGCTTGCACTATACCTTAAAACTTGTTTAGCTCCGCCGTATGTTCCGGTAATTGTTTTAAGGCTGCTATCAGCATACCATTGCGGGGCGCCGGTTGCAGGATCTACACCAGCCCACTGACGTAAATAATAAGTTAAGAGATCATGACCTACTGCATATTCAAAGTTTCCTTGTGCACTAGGGATCGGGTTATTAAGGTAAAGAGCTGTAACCCTGTTTATATTGTGTGCGATATTAAATGAAATGCTCCAAGAAAAATCTTTTGTAACAATGGGTTTCAGGCCTAAGGTAAATTCAAATCCTTTGTTGACCATACTACCCACATTTTGGTTCTGAGTTGAAAATCCTGATGTTAATGATAATGGTACTGCCAATAATAGATCCGATGTAGTCCTATGATAATATTCGATAGTTGCCGTAATCCTATCTTTAAGCAATCCTAAATCCAAACCTATATTAGCGACTTTATTTTTTTCCCAGGTTAGATTTGAGTTACCAACATTATTCGGGCCACTACCCGGTAATCCTGTATAGTTATTTCCATAACCGTATGTTGCTAATGGGGTATAAAACCCAAATCCCAACGAGTTACCATTTTCACCGTAAGATGCCCTGAGTTTTAACAAGCTTACGAGGCTTACATCTTTAAGAAAATTCTCTTCATTTACATTCCATGTACCACCAACAGAATAAAAATTACCATAGCGATGGTTTGCACCAAAAACTGATGATCCATCCCTACGGAAGCTACCACTAAGTACATACTTGTCTTTATAGTTTATATCTCCAATTGCAAACTCTGATGTTGTTGCGGTTCCGCTCGGTAAAGCATATGCTGTCGTCGGAGTTGCTGTAGATGCCAGGTATTGTAGTGAAAGTGTCTTGGGAAATGCCTGCCCACCAGCCTGTAGTGTATAGTAATTGTATTGCTGCGCTTCGTAACCTAGTTTAAAGTCAAAATAAAAATCCCCGTTGCGGTTAATATTCTGTTTTAGATCGAGGAAATTTGTCCAAGTCCAGTCAAAAACGCGTGTATATGCAGAATACGCATCTCCACCGGCTGCATATCCATCTCCGTAAAAAGGGTTGCGGTATTGATCTTCGGAAACGTCGAAATATTCAGCAGCATATCTACTTGTGAACTTCAGGTTTTGAAGTATTTTTAGTTCACCGGCAACATTGCCCCTTACACTTGTTTGCCTTGTATTGTTTTTATTATAAGCCGCTTGAACCACTGGATTAAATAATCCACCATTTGCAGGAAACTCTCCCAGGTCGTCGTTATAGCGCAAAGAGCCATCAGTGTTGTATGGAGTATACCATGGCAAAAGGAAAAAAGACGCCAGCACGGGGTTGGCAAATGTTCCTCCGTTTGATGGAGTGTGTTGATAGGTGGAGCTACCGTTCAGGCTGGCAGAAAACGTAACCCTGTCACTCGCTTTGTGTGTAACTGAAATGCTACCATTCCATCTCTTAAAGTCAGTTGCAATAGTTGTTCCTATCTGGTTAAAATAACCGGCAGAAGCATAAAACTGCGTCTTATCATTTCCGCCGTTTAAACTTAAATTATATTGCGATTGATTTCCCTTTTGAGTAACAACATCAAGCCAGTTAGTATTAACTGAAGTATAATTAGATAATATTCCAAGTCCATTTACGGGATCTGTAATTAAGGCATCTGCACTTGCATCATCAGTTGCATAGCCCGCATTGATCAAAGACTCTCTCAAAACAGTTTGCGACTGGACACTGGTCAGCGGTTTATTCGTTGGTGAGTATGCATTGCTGTTTTGCCCGATTTCCGTACTAAAGTTTAAATGAGTTTTTCCGGCTTTACCCTTTTTAGTGGTAACGAGTATTACTCCGTTTGCGGCCCTTGAGCCATATACGGAAGTAGACGCAGCATCTTTTAAGACAGAGATGCTCTCGATATCATCCGGATTTATTGTACTTAAAACATTGGCTGAAGTAGTATTTACTGTAAGGTCGCCAGTGGTAGCAATTACTCCATCTATTACCCATAAAGGGGAAGAACTTGCTGTAATAGAACCGATGCCACGAATAACTATTGATGTGGCAGAGCCCGGTGCCCCGGATGTTGAACTCACCTGCATGCCTGCAACGGAACCTTGCAATGTCTTATCTACGGATGAAAACGGTTTATCAGCAAGTTGCACACCACTTACTGTAGCTACGGAACCTGTAATATTGGTCTTCTTAGAAGCTCCATACGCAACAACTACAACTTCATCCAGGTTTTTATTACTTGCCTGAAGAGTGATTGTACCCAAATCGGAGTTACCCTCAATGTTAACTGTTACTGAACCAAATCCTATTCCAGAAATAACAAGTGATTTTGCGGAAGCCGGGACTATAATTTTAAAACTTCCGTCAGATGAGCTAGATGTCCCTTTTGTTAGCCCTTTAACAATAACTGATGCAGATGGTACAGGAGCCCCATTTGCATCTTTTACAGTACCGGTGATTGTACGATTTTGAGCGAGCACTTCTCCAAATAATAGGATAAAAATGCCTACTGTCAGTAGAAATTTTCTCATGTCTGTTAGTTTGTTATTTTTAAAAAGTGTATAATTATCTACGCAGTATGTTAGATAATTATAAAAAAAAATCTAAATATGTGTTCTATATTAGATATTATATAGACATATACTTATTTTAATTCGCTGCAAGTAAACAAAAAATCAAGTTATTAGGTAGATGAATTCGAAATTTAAAAATTACCAAGTGTAAATGACTATGAACCTTTAAGAAGTAGTTATAAAAATTAAAAATATAAGAAGATAAATATGATTTTACCTACGCCCTTATTTGTGATTTGCTGGATGCGGTAAAATATTATCAGAAAAACAGTCTCCTTTGAGTTGAGGTATTATCAAATCAGCTCAGACTGTAAGTTCTATTTTTATGCTGACGAAGAAATAAATTATAAATTGGTCATTCCATTGGTCTTTTCAATTAAAAATGTGCATCCATTTTAATCCAAAAATAATCTGATAAAAAAAGAGCAGTAGTTTTTCTACTGCTCTTTTAATTTTATTGCACCAATTTGCAAATAGTCACTCCCACTGTTAAAAGTTACTGCTTTATAAAAAACAGTTTTGTAGTCATATCATCTCCACCTATTGCCGCAGCTGCCGCCTGGTAATTAGTGGAGTTTACATTTGTTTCCGTAACAGGGTACTTAAATCGTTGAGGGAAACTCGAAATAACAGCTCCATCTGGTAGAGGAAATACAGGGAAACCAAGTCTTCTGGATTCAACCCATCCATCCCATGCCCTGTTATAAAGAGCAATCCATGCCTGCGTGCCAATTTTTTGTTGCCAGGTTCCTGCAGCGGTCGCGTACGTTACAGAAGGCTGGTTGTAATAGGTATCTGCATCTGACTGAGAACCGCCCCATTCCATGATGGAGGCTTCTACACCATTTTTATAAAAAGCCGCTGCTGTGCCGCCAACGCTGTAGCCCCTTTCTGCTGCTTCTGCCAAATAAAACTGCGTTTCGGCATAATCTAAAAACACTCCCCTGAAATCAGGAGTAAAGGTAATTGCAGCCGGTGTTGCGTGATCCGACAACGATCCGGCATCACCCGGATTTGCACCAACATAAGTTCCGGTTGAGGCTGCTGTGACAAAATATAATGGCAACCTCGGATCATTATTTGATTGCAATTGAGTGATAAAAGTGCTGCAGGCTATAAAATCCAAAAATCTTGCACCCAAAATAGAAAAGTTGTAGGTCGGGTTGACATAAGGTGGAGAAGATAGATAAATATAATTCGCATTATCATCGTTTGATGCAAGAACATTTGGCGCAGCTGCTTCTATGGTTGATTTAGCTAAAGCATCATCTACATCAGCAATGACAAGGCCCATTCTTAATGCTATAGAATTTGCATATCTTTTCCAGTGGTCAATATCTCCACTATATGACAGCTGATCTGCTGATCCAATCCCAGGTGACGCGTCGTTTAAAGCACTAATATCTGCAGATAGGCGTGTTAACAAATCCTTGTATACCGTCATTGCATCATCGTATTTGGGAAACGCATTGTTTACTACATTAAAAGCACCGGTGTAAGGAACATTACCATAAGTAGTAAGCAAATAGTAAAAGGCTGTTACTTCTGTTATATCGATCTGCGCATGAACGTTTGCCAATTGGCCCGCATCGGTAATTTGCAGTTTAGCCAGTGAATCGGCCTGAACTAAGTTTTCCAGGACATTTAAGTAAAGTATATTCCAGTCTGCATCAGGTATACCCCTGTAATTAAGATCGTATTGGCTTTCGTTCAAGTATGTTGTTTCCTGCCAGTACTGCTCGAAAAAATTCACTGGATTAAAATCATAATCATCTGTATTAAGCAGGTTTGCAAGTTGCTGCTGCCCGCGGGTAAACAACGCATTATAAGATATTGTCGTCGGATTTTTGGGATCGTTATTCAATTTTGTCAAATCTTTTGTACATCCGCTTAATAAGAGGATGAGAATTGACGCGATTAAAAAACTTTGTTTTAATATTTTCATTATTACTTATTTTAATAATTTCTAAGATAATTTTTGCCAAAAATTTAGCCCTTACAAACTCACTTTTAAGTTAACTGAGAATTCTCGTACTGAAGGGTATGCCCCAGACTGGAAGCCGCTGATATTCCCAAAGCTTGTTCCTGATTCAGGATCCGCCATTGGTAAGTTTTTGTGAATGATCCACAAATTGTGCCCTATCAATGACAACTGTATACCTTTGATCGATTTTGTACCTGCCAACAACTTGTGCGGTATCGAGTAGCCTAAAATAACTTCTCTCAGTTTTACATAGCTGGCATCATACACAAATGCTTTATCAGGCGCTCCACCAGCATCAGAAGATCCAAAGCCATATGCAGCACCGGCATAGTTAGCATCAACATATACAGTATTTGCTTTTCCATCTGCTGTAACACCAGGCAAAAGAACACCGCCACCACTTGACACATCGGACCTTTTAGGGTTGCCTTTTCCATTTAAGCCAGCAGTAATCGGATACAAACCATCATATTGCCCAAAATCCTGGTCAAGAGAAAATACATTGCCACCATGTTTGAAATCGATAAGGAAACTTAGCGTAAAATCTTTAACGCGTACACTGTTGTTTATGCCACCGATCCATTTAGGTTGAATAGTTCCGATATTTTCATTTACATCAGAAGTAAATATATAATGTCCGTCAGCGTCAACGGTTGGTTTACCATTGGTATAGATATAATCCGAACCGCGTATCTGGCCATAAGCTTGTCCTAATGGTGCATTCAGGGTTTGTCCAAAAGGAAATGATCCCAATTGCAGATCTTTGGCTTCCTGGCCGGAACCATCTGTAAAGAGTTCTACTACCTTATTCCTATTCTGTGCCCAGTTTATCGTGATATTCCATTCAATGTTTTTTGTCCGGACAGGTGTTGCATTCAATGTAAGTTCAACTCCCTTGTTGGTCATTGAACCTGCATTTTCATATTCTGATGAATACCCGGTAGCAGAAGAAACAGTTACCGGAAGAATATCATCAACTGTTTTTGAAGAGTAAACAGATGCAGTCAACCCCAACCTGTTTTGCAGGAAGGCCAACTCTAAATTTATTTCTTTGCTCTTTGTTTGTTCTGGTCTTAAATTCGGATTATTTTTTACAAAAATTATTGTACCACTCGATGTAGTTCCCACAGACCCAACCGGATTTCCGCTATATGGCGTTAACATAGTATATGTATCATGAACGCTATAAACAGGTGCATCAGCACCAACTTTTGCATAGTTTGCGCTTATTTTACCATAACTTAACCAATCTGCATTCTTCAATAGCTTAGAAAATACAAACCCCAAAGCAACAGATGGATAATAGTATGCATTGTTTCCCGCAGGTAACGTTGAAGACACATCTCTACGAAGTGTTCCGTCCAAAGTAAGAAATTCGTTGTAAGACAATGAAGCTGAGCCATACAGCCCATTTACCTCTCTGATGCCGTCATATTCTATTGGTGCCTCCGGCGTAGCGGCAGAATTAGCTAAAGCCCATATCCCCGGTAAAGCGAGCCCACCATTTGTAGAGGCAGAGGTCCATTGGTTTTCCGAACGTCTTAAATTCGTTCCTACCATAGCGCTCAAATTAAAAGAAGACCCTAAGTTTTTATGAAAGTTTGCCATAAGGTCTACATTTCTTTCATAAAAATCATTCAGGAATTTAGTGTACTTGGACACGGCTACAGAAGCAGTATTGGCCCTTTCTTCCTGCAACCAATGATACTGGTCTAATGATACACGGCCGGTAAAAGAAAGCCAATTGGTAGCATCCCACTTTGCATTTACATTACCAATAAGGCGTTTACGGTTATCACTTTCATAATTCTGGTATCGTCCGAAATAAGGGTTATCCCAATATGCTGGCTTTGATACCTGCTGGGGATTTCCCCAGTTCCAGGTTGTATTTCCCTGTATCGGTAAATTTGCCGTTCTGAAATAGGCCTGTTTTAATTCCTGCACATCTACGTTCATTTCCCACCATTCCCTGAAATTCATCAAGGGGTTAGGTTGATCTTGACCGGAATATCCTGTTCCATATCTGCCTATGGTTGGCAAATCATAATAATTCGCTTCACCGCCTACTGTCAGGTTTTTCAATATATTATAAGTAGCAGCAAAACCAAGAATATTCTTGCTCATATTACTATTAGGCAGGATGCCGTTTTCATTGTCTCTTGTATAGCTCAATTTGTATGTACCTTGTGCATACGAATTGGTTAACAATATGCTTTGGGAATTAGATACCGGTTTATTGAAAAATGTAATAGGCCCGTTTTTCGCAGCTACCCAAGGCCTTTCTGTTTGATAATAAGGTGAAGTAGGATCTATAGCATCCCACTGGTATACCATTAATGAGGGGTCAAAAGGTGCACCAAAAGATGCATCTTCTGTTGTTGGAACCAAAGGGCCAAGTCCCTGGTTACCAGTATGACTATAAAAGTAAGGGGCGAAATCTGTTCCATAATATGGGCCATAACCTGCGCCATATTCATGTTGATATACCGGGAAAGTGCTTTTGTCGATAAACCCTTTTTTTACAGCAGCATTAATTGTGATGTTAAGTCCGTTAGAACCTTTTTTGGTAGTAACCAAAATAACGCCATTACTTGCCCTTGAGCCATACAGTGCGGTTGCTGCGGCACTTTTCAAAACCGTAATAGAGGCAATGTCATCCGGGTTCAAATCAGATATTGGGCTACCATAATCGTAGCCACCACCACCGGCTTGCTGAGTTCCCGTGTTTGTATTATTGTTATTTACAGGTACTCCGTCTATAACAAAAAGCGCCTGGTTGTCCCCTGTAATTGACTTAAAGCCCC
Organism: Bacteroidota bacterium; assembly: GCA_018266575.1. Classification (GTDB taxonomy): domain Bacteria; phylum Bacteroidota; class Bacteroidia; order Chitinophagales; family Chitinophagaceae; genus Puia. The sequence goes on along the minus strand of JAFEAE010000001.1, from coordinate 6,128 downwards.
GCAAAATTACGTTTGTGGAGCCGCCCATAGTATTGCTTTGAGATATCTGTGCACCGGCAATCTTACCAGACATGGATTGAGCAACATCAAAAGTCCTGTTATTGCTAACATCTGCCCCGGAAATCGTTTGGGCAGCGTAAGCTACCCGATTACGGCTTTTTGAAACGCCAAGCGCTGTAACAACAACTTCCTGCAATGCTCCGGCACTACGGGAAACAGAAATATTAACAGTGGTGCTTGATGCATCAATGGTAGCTTCCTGGCTTTTTAAACCCGCACTGGTTACTACCAATACATCACCGGCTTTTGCCCTGATTGTATAAAACCCATTTTCGTCTGCAGAAACTCCGGCTTTTGAACCTTTAATGTGAATTGTTGCAAAAGGAACAGGCGCTCCTTGCTGATCCGTCACTTTTCCAGTAATTGTCCTGGTCTGAGCTAGTGTTGACATGTACGCACATATCAACACTGTTAGCAGTGTTAGAAATTTTCTCATGTAAGTTCTAGTTTTTAATTTAAAATAATGACTATAAATACAACAGTAAAACCGTAATTACTATGGAAACATCCGTTAATACAAATGCCTGAGCATGTACTTTAAATAATAGCTTCACAGGCAAAAGAAACCGGTGTTTCTATAGGTGTTTTTAATAGTAGGTTAGGAGCGGAAAGCAAAAGCAACAATTAAACTGTGATTTTTTAAAAGTACTCAATAACAGTTTTTTGAATATTATGCAAAAAATAAGTGAAAAACCACTCTTAAAGACATGTTAATTTAAAAAATCGCTGCAAATAAATCGAAAATCAAATTACAAGCCAAAAGAATTTTATCAGAATGAAACCAAAACAATTTAAAATTTATAGTCAAAATCACATTATAAAAATTGTTGGCAAATAAAAGTAACAGAAAGAAATAGTTGCAATACGCATCAACAACAATATTAATTTTTTCAAGATCAGATGTTATTTGAAAATAATTACCACTCAAAATTTGCCTGTAATTGAAAGGCAGCTTTTTTATTCCCATCCACCTGGTCCAACCCCGTTCCAACCGTTGTCTGATCCTGATAAATTGTCTGAGACCATTTTAACCAAAATTCAATATGGTTTTTATTGGAAGAGCTTTGGGAAAAAAATTTTCTGAAATCAAAATTCAGGTTAATATAATAACGAAAGCCTTTTCCATAAAAAGATGGAATGGAATAATTATACAAAACACCTTCTTCATACGCATAGATACGCGAATTGTAACCGGATGTTTCAAAATATTGGAGGCGCATGTTTCCTGAAAAAAATTTTCTTGAAGGCTTATAGAAAACATCAAACGCATCCAGGAACCCTTGTTCATTAATTACCTCCTTTTGATCATACCAGATTATTTCCAACCTGTTTTTAAAAAGCAACTCTTTATTTAAATGGATTACATATTCAGTTCTCCAATCCTTAGTTGAAATGAACTGTACCGAATGAGTAACCAGGCTCCCATTGCTTCCGTTTTTTTGTTTTGATTCGTTCTTAAACCTTGTGTAAATACTCCACGTTTTGCCGGGTTGATAATTGAGTTGTATAAAATAATCCCTTCCTGATGATGGTGCATCAACATTATATTTTAGCCAGGGAAATTTATAGAAATCTGTATACGCATCTATCTTTAAGGCCGGAGTTGGATGAATGGATATGCCGGCATATATCCCGGTTTCATTATTTACTGTTGCATTTTCAGTAAATGCATCTGAATATAATGACTGATATGCCTTGCTGATCTTTCGGTACAAAACAGAAATATCAACTGAGGCGGACAGGCTCATTAATATTCCATTTACAAATGCCGGGTTGGACTTCTTATCCATTGCTGCTTCTCCGAAGAAATGAATATTGTGAAAAGTATAGCTGTAATCAATACTTTCATTTACCCATGTTTTGCCCCGCAACGCAAAAAAATTGTAAGGCTGATCCTGTTTTTCAATAGGGCAAGAAAAATTATAATGAACTGCGTTTATACCTAACCGGTAGTTATTACCGGTGATTTTGAAATTTCCGCCAATTGTTATCTGCCTGAGTTCGTTCCGGTCTGCATTTTCATTTTGCGTACGATGATACCCGGATGTTTCGAATGAAGTAACAAACTCAGTTTTAGCAATCGTATCGGCAGCGAGGTTTGCACTGATATTTCTGTATGAACCAAAAAGAGTTGTTTCAAATCTTCCTTTACCCAAAGTAATACCTGCGCCACGATGAAAATTAAATTCTCCCGCAGAATTATACGGACGAAGAGTCGTTGATTGCCGTTTTATCAATACTACATCTGCGCTTTTGGTAAATGCGAGGCTTTGCCATTGAATCAAACCTTGCCCCATATTCACAGCGAAATCACCAATGGCAAGTGATTTAATTACCCCTATATCTTTTGCATATAAATGAAAAGAATAAAAATCAAATCCATATTTCTGTTTGCCACGAAAAAATTGTTCACCGGCATCTTTGTCGCCAACCAAACCATACTGAAGTAAGTTTTTGTAGTTATACTTATAACGAAAGAATATTTGTTGCATGCTTCCGAAATAATGTGAAGATGTAGAATCTGAAGGCTCTTTAAATCCTTTTGCTTTTTCCAATTGCTGCCCAAACCGAAATAGTAAATTGTTTTCGCCCCGGTGAAATCTTTTTTTAAAATTTTCAATTAGCGAAACTGTATCTCCTGCAAACACAAATGGAATCACTTGTTTTATAATTTCAATATCCCATCCGGGCACAGCCTGCAATTCGTAGATGTTTACCAGGCTGCCTAACAATTTACGGTAACTTAAAAATTCTTCAATCTGCAGATCGGTTAATAGCTGCAGCAACTGTAAATCATCTGCATTGGCAGTGTTCAAATTCAATTTGTTTTTATGTAATTCATCTATTTGTTGCCAATAAGAATCATCGCGGGTTTCCGCATCTTGCTTTTCAGTAAGGTTTTCCAACGCCTGTTCACGAACAGGTGATGCCGGCTCATTTTCCTGTGCCCTTAACCCCGAAACAAATACCAAGGATGCCAAAAACAGGAGCAGTTTTTTCATATTACCGGTAAATCATTCTTTGTGTTTAAATTCATACAGCAACATCAATCCCGGGCTGAAGCCCAATTGCGGATGATAACTAACAGCCACATCTAACCGAATATTCTTCCATGACAACCCAACGCCTGCGTTCGGTGATGTTGATTGTGTGTTTACTCCAAGCCTCGCAAAGAATTGTTTGTTGAAAATATATTCAATGCCTGCATTTACATTAATGGCATGATTTTCTTCTTTGCTTATAATAGCCTGCACACAAACCTGGTCCGACGCCTCATAACCAACGCCTGCTTCATATACAGAAGCTAATTTTTCGTTGATATTCTTGCCGATTTTTCCACCTGCCGGATTATAAATATGAAAACCCAAATTCATTTTTTCCGAGGGATGAAATAATGCAGCAATTTCAAAATTTATAGTGCTGTAATTGCCGTAACCATTCATCCGCATTTCATAATAATTAAATTGAACGCCGATATCAACAGTACTTCCTAACTTTTTTGCATAAGCAATTCCTAATTGCGATTCATTGTAATCGCTATATCCAAAATAATCCGCTTTCAATCCAAATCCTCCAGCTGAAGTTGGGACTGCAATAACTAATGTTGACAGGCTTAATTCTTTTAAAGAAAATTTTTGTTCTGAAAATGCACCTGCTGAAATATTTTTTTGTGAAGCCAAACTTGCCTGGTTTGAAACAAAAGAGAAAGCATTGGTAAAATTTTTACTGTACCCACCGAATTGAATATAATCAGCTTTTACAGCCGGGTGGATGGTTTGCGCGGTGCAATGTATCGCAGTAAAACAGGGTAAGATTAACCGGGAGATGAATTTTCTCACACAGTTAATTTTTATCATTCAATTTAAATCCAATATTTTTCTGCAGCTATAACCGCTTAGTAGTAAAAATTGAATTTTTAATGATCGCGAATAGTACCTTTGCGCCATGCAAATTTTAGACGGACAATTCGTATCGCAATTCATCAAAGACGAATTGAAATTAGAGACAGCCCAGTTAGTAGTTGAAGGAAAAAAAGTTCCGCACCTTGCAGCAGTGCTTGTAGGCAACAACGGCGCCAGCGAAACGTATGTTGGCGCGAAAGTAAAAACCTGCACGGAGATCGGTTTCAAATCAACATTGATTCGCCTTGAGGAAAGCATCAGTGAGTACAAATTGCTCACTATTATTGAGCAATTGAACAATGATGCTGACGTAGATGGGATTTTAGTACAACTTCCTTTGCCTAAACACATTTCGGACGAGAAAGTGATCAATGCGATTCATCCTTCAAAAGATGTTGATGGTTTTCACCCGGAAAATACCGGAAGGCTCGTACAGGGATTACCTGCATTTGTACCTGCAACGCCGCACGGTATTATGCTTTTGCTGGAGCATTATAAGATTGATACAAAGGGAATGCATGCTGTGGTTGTTGGCCGTAGCAATATTGTGGGAAGGCCGATGAGCATATTGCTCAGCAGCAATACCAATCCCGGGAATTGCACGGTTACTATCTGCCATTCACAAACAAAAAACCTGAATGATTTTTGCAGGCAAGGTGACATTATTGTTGCAGCTTTGGGCAAGCCTGAATTTGTAACCGGAGATATGGTAAAAGATGGCGCTATCATAATTGATGTAGGCATCACACGTGTTGCTGATGCTTCCAGGAAAAGTGGCTTTGCATTAAAAGGCGATGTGCATTTTGCAGAAGTTGCCCCAAAATCTTCTTATATAACACCTGTGCCAAAAGGCGTGGGGCCAATGACCATAGCAGCTTTAATGAAAAATACCTTTAAAGCCTGTCTCGACAGGAATTCGAATAGCTAAACTGATTTTGATTTCCTGTTTTATATCATTAATACATCGAAATTTGCAAGGTTATTATGAATGTAAGTGATGTACATACTACGTTGGCACTGCCTGTAATGGAATCTTTTTACACATTACAGGGTGAAGGTTTTCACCAGGGAAAAGCCGCCTATTTTATTCGTCTTGGCGGATGTGATGTGGGCTGTGTTTGGTGCGATGTAAAAGAAAGCTGGGAAGAAGAAAAACATCCTAAGAAAGCGATTGAAGAAATTGTTCAGGAAGCATGTAACCAGTTTCCAGTTTCCGGTAACCGGATTGCTGTGATCACCGGCGGCGAACCACTAATGCATGATTGCACTGAATTAACCAATCAACTTCATCATGCAGGTTTTGATACGCATATTGAAACATCCGGCGCACATCCGTTGAGTGGTGAATGGGATTGGATATGCCTTTCACCCAAAAAATTCAAAGCGCCATTACCGGAAATCCTTCCTTTAGCAAACGAATTAAAAGTAGTTGTGTTTAATAAATCTGATTTTGAATGGGCAGAAAAATATGCAGCATTGGTTTCATCATCATGCAAACTTTTTCTGCAGCCTGAATGGAGCAAATCAGGAACAGTTACACCATTGATCATCGATTACATTAAAGCAAACCCGCAATGGGAGTTTTCGTTGCAATTGCATAAATATATTCACGTTCCTTAATCCATATATTTTAATAAAATTAACAGCACAAATTTTTCCAAATTATATGAAAAAGACACCGATTCACAGATATTCAAAACAAAATAATCTGTGAATCGGTGGCAATTTTTTTAAATAAAATTCGTGTTATCCGCAATAATCCGTGCTATCATTTAATTTCTTATTTTGAGTTATGAAAAACCTGGTCGTCATCCTATTATTACTAAGTTCATTCTCGTCTTTCGCACAATACGATCCTGAAAAGATCAACAGGAAAGCGGTTAATATCTACAACAAAGCTCTGCTTAGTGCGCAGGATAATAATTTCAAAGAAGCAATCGGGTTACTACAACAAGCAATTTCTATTGATGAAAAATATGAAGATGCATATCTTTCTATTGCCGGCATGTATGGTGAATTAAAGGATTATCAAAACTCGATCGCCAATTACGAAAAAGCGAAAGCGATCGACAGCATTTATTTCCAGGATTACAATCTTCCCTACTCTATCAATCTTGCCGGTGCAGGAAAATTCCGGGAAGCATTGATTGCAGTTGATACATTTCT